>NZ_CP152375.1:0-2400000 GCF_051132615.1 Neisseria sp. Ec49-e6-T10
ATAAACCTTCACCAAATGCACGCATCCATTGATGATCTTGATAAAACTGCTGACGACCTGTAATCGTACGCCAAGGAATCATTTCATGAACATTGGTGTAACCTGCGTTATAGCTGACTTCTTCACTTTCTAAACCCGACCAAGTTGGTGAAGAAATGATTTTACGAGGTTGTGCCTGTACATCACGGAAGCGAATACTGTCATGTTCACGTGGTTTAGCTAAATGTGTGTGATCCAACCCTGTCACTTTAGATAAAGCTTCCCATGCTTTGACTGCAACATGGCCATTGGTTTCTGGAGCCAAAGTCAAAATCATTTCAGCAGCATCAATAGCCGTATTTAATTTTGGTTGTCCTTTTGCCACACCATCACCAACTACCTTATTCAACCCACGAAGTAAATCTACTTCATGTCCTGTTTTCCAGCTAATGCCTTTACCACCATTACCCACATTTTCAAGTAATGGGCCAATTGATGTAAATTTGTCATATACAGCACCATAATCGCGTTCAACAACGGTCATAGCAGGCATCGTTTTGCCAGGAATAGGTTCACACTCACCTTTTTTCCAATCTTTAACATCAAAAGCTTGCCCAAGCTCTTGTGGAGTATCATGCATTAAAGGAGTTAACACGATATCCTTTTGTACACCTAAGTAATCTTGGGAGAGTTCTGAAAATTTTTGGGCAATGCCTTTATAAATTTCCCAGTCTGTTTTACTTTGCCATAAAGGTTGAACTGCTTCACTTAATGGGTGAATGAACGGGTGCATATCGGAGGTATTTAAATCGTCCTTTTCGTACCATGTCGCTGTTGGTAACACAATATCCGCATATAAACAGGTAGTAGACATACGAAAATCCAGTACAACCAATAAATCTAATTTACCTTCTGCCGCAGGACGCACATTGATTTCTTGAGGTTTAATACAATCGTCTTCATTACACATTACTGCATTTTGTGTACCCAATAAATATTTTAGGAAATACTCATGACCTTTACCTGAAGAACCTAAGATATTAGAACGCCAAACAAACATATTTCTTGGGAAGTTGGCTGGATTATCTGGATCATTACAGGCCATATCCAACTGACCATTTTTTAGTCCTTCAACAGTAAACTCTACTGCATCTTTACCCAGTTCTTGAGCCAATTTGGTTACTTCTAATGGGTTTGCTGATAATTGCGGTGCAGAAGGTAACCAGCCCATACGTTCAGCTTTAGCGTTATAGTCTATCAAAGCCATGTTGGCTAATGAACCATCCGCAGTTGGTGCCAGTATTTCATTGACACCCAATTTTTCATGACGCCATTGGCTAGTATGTGCATAAAAGAATGATGTACCATTCATTTGACGAGCAGGTCTATTCCAGTCTAAAGCAAAGGCCAAAGGCGCCCAACCTGTTTGAGGACGTAATTTTTCTTGCCCAACATAATGGCACCAACCACCACCACTTTGTCCAATACAACCACACATCATCAACATATTGATAATGCCGCGGTATGTCATGTCCATATGGTACCAATGGTTCAATGCTGCCCCCACAATCACCATGCTCTTACCTTGTGTCTGATGAGCATTTTGAGCAAACTCACGCGCAACCTGAATCACCAGTTCAGGTTTTACACCTGTATGTTTTTGTTGCCATAAAGGTGTATAAGGAATGTCTTCAAAATAATCCTTAGCGACATTTTCACCACCTAAACCACGATCAATACCATAGTTCGCAATACTTAAGTCAAATACTGTGGCAACCAACACCTCACTGCCATCAGCTAATTTAACTGTTTTGGTTGGTACATTGCGCACCAACACATCATCAGCATCTTTACCGCCAAAGTAACTGAAAGCAACACCACTGACTTGGTCATGACTACCCAACAAACTTAACTGTGCTTTAATTTCAGCACTTTGAGCGTCTTGTGGCTGTAAATTCCATTTCCCAGACTCGCCCCAGCGGAACCCAATTGACCCTTTAGGAGCAACAATATGACCATTATTTTCATTGATCACCAATGTTTTCCATTCAGGGTTATTGTTTTCTTGTAGGTTATTGTCTAAATGGCTAGCACGTAAAAAATAATCGGGAACTAAACGATCACCTTCTTGCTTTAATGTAACAAGCATAGGCATATCAGTTAAACGACGGCAATAATCGGTAAAATATTCAGAAGGGTTTTCTAAATGGAACTCTTTTAAAATCACATGTCCCATTGCCATAGCTAACGCAGCATCGGTACCTTGTTTTGGCGCAAGCCAAATATCGCCGAACTTCGCCATTTCACCAAAGTCAGAAGATACAGCAACTGTTTTGGTACCTTTATAACGTACTTCTGTATAAAAATGGGCATCTGGCGTACGAGTCATGGGTACATTAGACCCCCAAACCATTAAATAAGTTGAGTTATACCAATCAGCAGACTCTGCCACATCAGTTTGTTCACCCCATGTTTGAGGGCTTGCAGGTGGTAAATCACAATACCAGTCATAAAAGGATAATGGCACACCACCAATTAAAGAAAGATAACGCGAACCTGCTGCATAGCTGACCATTGACATAGCAGGGATAGGAGAAAAACCAATTACTCGATCTGGGCCAAAAGTTTTAATTGTGTAAGCATTGGCCGCCGCGATCATTTCGTTAGACTCATCCCAAGTAGAACGAACAAAACCACCTTGTCCACGTTTTGCTTTATACGCTTTAGACATGGTTGGATCTTGGCTGATGTATTCCCAAGCTGCAATTGGATCCATGGTTTTTCTGGCATTACGCCAAAGTTTGGCCAAATGTCCGCGAATCATGGGATATTTTACACGTTGAGCAGAATACACATACCAACTATAAGAAGCACCACGAGGACAACCGCGAGGTTCGTGATTAGGTAGATCAGGGCGAGTACGAGGGTAATCGGTTTGTTGTGTTTCCCAAGTAATCAAACCATTTTTAACATAGACTTTCCAGCTGCAAGAACCTGTACAGTTTACCCCATGGGTAGAACGTACAATTTTATCGTGTTGCCAACGGGAACGATAACCATCTTCCCATTTTCTGTCTTCATTAACCACTGCCCCATGGCCACCTGCAAAATTGCTTTTGACCTTATTAAAAAAATTCAATCGATCCAATATGTGGCTCATATAGCCTCCTGTATTGTTATTCCTATTTACGTAAAATATCCCTTTTATAATGAAGGTTATTTTAGCCGTTATAGGGCAAAAAACTATTCGCACTAAGCATCAACACAGGACAAACAAAAGAACTAACCCTCCCTCACCCAAAAGGAGTAGTTATTAAATTATTTTAGTTGAGAAAACCACAGGAATGTGATTATAAAAAATTCAGTGAACACCAAACACACAAAAAAGAACTGGAAATATTGAATTACTTACTCAAAAGCTGGTCTTGCTTATTGTAAAATTTGCGATATGCTAGGTAAGCAGCAATAATCGTAGACAAACTTGCTGTTGACAACAACATAAATGTCACCATAATTTGATAACGAATGGCTTTGACTGGGTCAACACCAGCAAAAATCAACCCAGACATCATACCGGGCAAACTGACCAATCCTACCGTTTTAGCTGAATCTACAGTAGGAATTAACGAAGCTTTAATACTTTGCCGAATAATCGCTACAGATGATTGCTTTGGTGTTGCACCAAGACTCAACATTTCCTGTACTCTTTGGCCTTCATCAGCAAAACGAGTATGTAAATTATTGTAACAAAGCCCTACTGCCACCATTGCATTACCTGCAATCATGCCTGTAATTGGAATCACTTGCATGGGAATAAATTGAATGGATTGAGTCACCAATAAAACAAATAAGGTCAGGCTTGTGCCAACAATAATGGCAGTAAAAGAAATAATGAATCCCTGATCCAAATTACGGCTTCGTTTTTTTGCATTAAAAGCAGCATTTGTGCAAATAAACAAAACCATAACAAGAGTCAAAACAATATGATCTACATTGAAAATAAACTTAAGAACATAACCCACAATAATCAGTTGAACTATGGCGCGAATGACACTCCAAATAATGTCTTTCCCAATACCAAGCTTTTCTTTATTGCTAATGAATAATGCAATAAGAACCAAAATCATGGATAAAATCAAAGACTGATCTGTAATATTATGTTCATTCATGCGATATTCCTAACTTTGTTTATTTCTTATTCAAATGCAATACATTATTTGAATGTTTGATTTCATTTGCATCATGCGTTACCCACATCACACATAGTTCTTTTTCATCAACTAACTTAAAAATGACATCATGAATAATTTTTTTATTGGTTTCATCCAAAGCACTGGTGATCTCATCAAGCAATAACACTTCGGGCAGAAACTGTAGGTTACGTAACAAAGCAATACGTTGCTTTTCCCCGCCAGATAACTCATCTATCTTTTGAGTCAAAACACCTTCATCTAAATTAAACTGGGTCAACTCATGTAAAATTTTATCTTGATCTACTTGTTGCTTGCGTATCTGATAAGGAAAACTTAAATTATCCATAACTGTTTCACCAAAAAGCATTGGTGTTTGAAAACAATAAGAGACAGCTTTACGATATGCTTGTGGATCAAGGATCTGAATATTTTGTCCTTTAAACAAAATATCCCCACTTGTAGGCGCCAATAATGAAGAGGCAATTTTTAGCAATGTACTCTTCCCACAACCTGAAGGTCCTGTAATAACCTTAAACTCATTTTTTGCTAAGGTGACAGAAATTTGATCTAGGATAAGCTGATCATTGGCTTTAAAGGTAATGTTCCTTAGTTCCAACACATTATTTTGATCAGACATATTGGCCTTTGATAATGAAATGAATGAAACTGTATGTAAGCTAAATAATATAGTACTATTGCTTTATTCGAATTGCTTATTATAACAAAAAAGGTTTCACCCTGTTGGGAAAAACCTTTTTTACTTTTCTTACTTATCCTTTAACAAGGCACTTCTGCATTTTTACGGGCATAGAACCACCAGTTAATGATCACACATGTCACATAAAAGATAACAAATCCATATAAAGCCATTTGAACACCCCCAGTTAATTCAATGGATGTACCATAACTTTTTGGAATTAAGAAACCACCAAAAGCACCAATCGCACCAATAAAGCCTAAAACTGCGGCAGACTCTTTTGTGGCATCATGCTGAGCCTGTTGTTTTTCTTGCTCTGTTTTGTTTTGGCTCCACTTAGTGTGTAAAAACGAAAAAATAAGCGGTACTTGAGCAAAAGTAGAACCATTCCCAACACCACTTAAAGCAAACAATGCCAAAAAGCTAATAAAGAAACCAACAAAGCTGCCTCCTACTCCTTGATGAGGTAAACAAGCAATTACCCCAAATACAGCAATAATCATCACAATAAAACTATATTGTGTTACTTTGCCTGCACCTACTTTATCAGATAGCCAACCACCAAACACCCGGAACAATGCACCTACTAAAGGGCCTAAAAAAGCATAATGAACGGGATCTATTTGAGGAAACTGCCCTTTCATTAATAAAGGGAATCCAGCTGAAAAACCAATAAAAGAACCAAATGTTCCCACATACAACCAACACATAATCCAATTATGTTTGCGTTTAAAAATAATGGCTTGATCTTTAAAAGAGGCTTTGGCAGAAGCAATATCATTCATACCAAACCAAGCACATACAGCAGACAGAGCAATAAACGGCACCCAAATAAACCCTGCATTTTGCAACCAAATTTGTTTGGTTCCTGACGCTTGCGTTAATGTTTGTGGCTCTCCTGCTAAAGCACCAAACAGTCCCATAGTAATGACCAAAGGCACCACAAATTGAACAACCGAAACACCAATATTCCCTAAACCAGCATTTAAACCAAGTGCACTGCCTTTTTCTGATTTTGGAAAAAAGAAACTGATATTAGACATAGAAGAGCTAAAATTACCACCACCGAAACCACACAACAAAGCCAAAATAGCCATGGTTGTATAACTGGTTTGCGGATCTTGCACACAAACTCCTAGACCAATAGCGGGAATCAATAAACTGGCTGTTGATAATGCCGTCCAGCGACGCCCACCAAAAATTGGCACCATAAAGGAATAAAATATACGTAATGTTGCACCAGAAAGTGCAGGTAAAGCGGCTAACCAGAATAATTGGTTAGGCGTATATTGAAACCCGATACTGGGCAAATTAACAACCGCCACACTCCATACCTGCCAAATAGCAAATGCTAAAAGTAATGCTGGAATAGAAATCCATAAATTACGACGAGCAATACTGTGCCCTGTACTTTTCCAGAACTGAGGATCTTCTGGATCCCATTGAGTTAATAATTTTGCCATAATCTTGACCTTAAGAAATTTAATTAGAGTTGTTATTGGGGCGTAATGATTTAAATGAAAAATGCATCCAAACTAAACTGACACATACTGTACCGTAAAGCAGCATGAACGAACTGGAACGAACACCGGTTAAATCAACCAAAAAGCCAAATAAAATAGGCAATAAAAAGCCGCCCAACCCACCTGCTAAGCCAACTACACCAGATACGGTTCCAATATCTTCAGGAAATTCATCAGAAATAAACTTAAATACAGACGCTTTACCAATTGCCATGGCAATGCCGACAACAAACAGTAAAATAGTGAAAATAGTCGCATTTAAACCAATATTCAAATTTAATGGGCCTGTCACTGTGCTGATCACCATCTGGGTTTGTGGATAAGACAAGATAAAAAATGCCACCCAACACACCCACATCACACCCCAAGTCACTTTATATGCACCATATTTATCAGACAACCAACCACCTAATGCTCGTAACACACCACCAGGCAAAGAAAAACAGGCAGCTAAAAAGGCTGCATGGCGAATATCAAAATAGTATTCATCCACATAGTAGTGCACCATCCATAGAGCCAATGCAACATAACCGCCAAACACAACAGAATAGTATTGGCAATAACGCAAAACAGCTGGGTTTTTCATTAAAGCCAGTTGCTGTTTGATACTCACCTGAGAAGAAACCAAATGTTTAGGATCACTGTAACTAAAAAACCAGAATAAAATAGCCGTTACCAACAAAATAATGGCATAAACAGTGGGCACCATTTGCCAACCAAAAGCCACAATAATAGAAGGCGCAATTAATTTATTTACCGCAGCGCCAGCATTACCTGCACCAAAAATCCCCATAGCCAGCCCTTGTTTATCGCGATTAAACCAGCGCGCTACATAGGGTGTTCCTACGGAAAAAGAACCACCGACCAAACCAACAAATAAACCGATTACTAAAAACTGCCAGTATTGATCTGCATAACGGGTTAAAAAAATGGGTACAACTGCACTTAACATCAAAAGAAAAAAGACAATTCGGCCACCATAACGGTCGGTCCAAATACCTAAAGGAACCCGAACCAAGGAACCAGACAAAACAGGCATTGCAGCCAAAATACCAAACTGCGTTTCACTTAACCCTAAATGTTCTTTAATGGGTAGCCCCAATACAGCAAACATCATCCAGATCATGAAACATACAGTAAACGACACTGTACTCGAAAACAGCACAAGATAAGATTTTTTAGAATCAGACATATTTGTCTTCCTATTTCAAACGCTAATGAATAGGTAATACCCTACTCTGAGTAAGGGAAAGAACCAATTGCCCAAAAGCTGAACCATCCTCTAGTTGATTTGGCTCATTGCAAATACGCCTTTTGGTGTAGTCATGGTTCATCTTTTGACCAGTTACGCTTAAAATAAAGCCAGACTATCATTTGTATAATCCTTATATAAAGAGTAAAAACATGCATGACAAACAATTACTTAGATACAGCAGACACATACTCCTAAAGGATATTGATCTATCAGGGCAAGAAAAACTACTCTCAGCAACTGCTCTTGTGGTTGGCTGTGGTGGTTTAGGCAACAGTGCCATAGCCTTTTTAGCTTCAGCTGGAATAGGTAATTTAATTATTGCTGATTCAGATACGGTTGAACTATCTAATCTGCAAAGACAGATTCATTTTAAAGAAATCGATTTAAGTCTATCTAAAGCTGAGACGATGGCCCATGTTGTCAGACAACAAAATCCTGATATTAAAGTGACGTCCTTAGTCAAATACTTAACAGAAACAGACTTAATCGATTTAATGCGAACTTGTGACATTGTCTTGGATTGTTCTGATAATTTTGCGACACGCCAGGCCATTAACAAAGCATCAGTCAAAACAAAAACGCCACTGATTTCGGGAGCGGCAGTCCGCTTTGAAGGACAATTAACTGTATTTGACCCTAGACAAGCTGATAGCCCTTGTTATGCTTGTTTATTTAATGGTGAAGATGCCACTGATGGCCCTTGTGCCACTTTTGGTGTATTTGCCCCGTTAGTTGGTGTCATTGGTGCTCAACAAGCAGCTGAAGCACTAAAAATAATCATGTCTATTGGTACAACAGCAATAGGCACATTATTTCAATATGATGCCTTGAATTTGAATAATCATCGTTTAACGTTTAAGCGTAACCCACAATGTACGGTATGTGGTCATATTCACTAAAAAAACAACACACACATCAAGAAGAAAAACATGAAAACTTCCGTTTTATACCAAATCAACACACCAAAACCAAACAAACGGTTTGCTTTATTTGAACTGGGGTTTAGGCCGTTTTTTCTATTCGGTGCACTTTTTAGCATGATTGCTTTAACTTTCTGGGCTTTATTGCTAAATGGCTCTTCCGAATTCACACCTCATGGTAATATTATTTGGTGGCACGCACATGAAATGCTTTTTGGTTTCACTATTGCTATTGTTGCAGGTTTTCTGCTCACCGCGGTCCAAAACTGGACAGGAATCCCAAGCATTAAAGGTCATGCTTTAACAGCACTTGTTATGCTTTGGCTCATACCAAGAATTTTACTCTTAAATGATCAATGGGCTTCTTTTTGGATGATTATGCTACTGGATTTGGCTTTCTTGCCTATGGTCAGCTTCATTATGGCTCATCGTGTGATCAAAACAAAACAATGGCGCAACCTTCCGTTTTCTCTTGTTTTATTTGTGCTATTTTTATTAAACTTAATGAGCTATATCGGCATTGTAAACGATAACTTCCCCTTAAGTTTATATGCTTTTGAAGCTTCAGTTATCGCTATTTCTTTGATTGTGGCTCTTATTGCTTCCAGAGTTGTCCCTTTTTTCACAGAAAAAGCAACCAATTGGCAACGAAAAAAAAGCAATCCTTATCTGAGTATTATAGCTAATGCTAGCTTAGCTTTTTTGATTCCACTTATTTTTCTAAACAATGGTTTACTTATTCAAATAGTTGCCGCTATAGCAGGCACTACACTCTTATGTCGTTGGTTTTCATGGGGATGGCAAGCTTCATTTAAAAACCCATTGTTATGGTCTTTGCACTTTAGCTACTTATGTTTACCCATAGGCTTATTATTAATTGCTACCAATTACCCTCTTTCCAGTGCATTACATTGTATTACGGTAGGCACAATTGGCGGCATGATTTTAAGTATGATGTGTAGGGTATCTTTAGGGCATACAGGTAGAAACTTAGTAACACCGAAGTTAATGAAATATGGTTTTTCCTTGATCATATTTGGCACCCTTTTCAGGGTTATTGCTCAACTGACCAACCATTATTTACTGCTTCTAGACTTATCTGTCCTGTGTTGGCTACTGTCTTTTGGATTATTCATTATTCACTATACAATGATTCTGATCCAGCCACGTATTGATGGTAAAGCGGGATAAAATTAGGTATAGTATGATTATCAATCATCAAAGAGCTTATTTGAACAATAATAAGCTCTTTGATCATTTTCGTTTAAATAGCCAACGCAATGTATACATTTAACTTAATAATCGAACTTATTTATCATCCACTTAATCTTATACTGGTATTTGATTTTCTTTTACTCAGCATATGGTATTTGGGGTTTGTAGAAGATTCTGATTCATTTTAAAACATCTTAACTTAAATAAAATCACCAACAAATCACTTATAACCAATTAAAATAGGTTACTATTTTATCCATCAATTTTTCATGACTGTCTTATGACCATTTTACTGTCTACCCTTAATGCTCGTTTTACCCATACTTCTTTAGGCTTACGCTATTTATATGCCAATATGAAACAATATCAAGCACAAACTGATATTGTCGAATTTACCATACAACAAAACGTGGCCGATATATTGGAACAAATTATCAATAAACAACCCCAAATTATCGGGTTTGCTGTTTATATTTGGAACATACTTGAAACAACTCGTTTAATAAAAGAAATAAAAGCACTTAGACCAGAAATCATCATTATTATTGGTGGCCCTGAAGTATCTTTCGAATATGAACAAACAGAAATATATAAACTTAGTGACTACTTAATATCAGGCTGGGGAGACATCAGCTTTTATGAGTTATGTCATAACATCCTTAATAAAAAACCTATTCTAAATAAGGCCATTAACGGTATTCAACCCAATCTTGATCAAATAACCATGCCTTATGATTATTATACAGATGAGGATATTAAAAACAGAATTATATATATTGAAGCATCCAGAGGTTGCCCATTCAAATGCGAGTTCTGCCTCTCCAGTTTGGATAAAACTGCTTGGAGCTTTCCCTTAGATGCTTTTTTACATGAGATGGATAAACTCTATCAACGTGGATTAAGACAATTTAAATTTGTTGACCGAACCTTTAATTTGAAAAAAGAATTTACTTCTCGTATCCTCAATTTCTTTTTAGATAAAATTGCTGCTTTTCCAGAAGAAGCTTTATTTTTGCATTTTGAACTGGTTCCTGATTATTTATCAGATGAACTCAAAGCCCTGATTCTTAAATTTCCACATGGCTCACTACAATTTGAAATTGGTATTCAAACTTTACACACGCCCACTCAAACTTTAATCTCACGAAAAACAGACCTTAGAAAAGCAAAAGAAAATATTTCTTGGCTATCAACACACAGTACCGTCCATCTACATGTTGATTTAATCGCAGGTTTACCAGCTGAGACCTTAACAGACTTTGCAAAAGGCTTTAATGAGCTTTGGTCGTGGCAACCGCAAGAAATCCAACTGGGTATTTTAAAACGCCTTAAAGGTACCCCTATTATTCGACATACGGAAGCTTTTGGCTACAAATATAGCTTAGACCCGCCTTATACGGTACTCGAAAACAATGACATGAGTTTTGACACACTCAATAAAATGAAACGTGTTGCCAAATATTGGGATTTGATTGCTAATTCTGGACGTTTTCGAACCATCTTACCTCTTTTTCTTGCCGATGATCCTTTTGATAAAATATGGCATTTTTCTGAGTGGTTACACAAACGAACAGGGCAAACCCATAGCATTGCACTTGATCGCTTATTTGCGTTCATGTTTACTTATTTAACAGAAGAAAGAAACGAATCAATCACAACAGTACAGCAAGCCATGCAGGAAGATTTTATGCGCATTGGTACACATGGATGGCCTAAATTCTTGGGGGAACAACCAATTCAATGGAAACAGCGTTTTCAAAACAAACCTAAATCAGGTCAACAACCTAAACGGCAACAACAACATAATTAAGGCAGAGTATAACCACCCTGCCTGTCTTAATAATCAAATGCGTTAATACTTAATCATTCCTTATCTAGTCCATGTTCAACAGCATAAACTGCTGCTTGAACTCGGCTATGTAAATTCAATTTACGTAATACATTTTGCACATGCACCTTTACTGTGCTTTCAGCCAAATCCAACTGTCTGGCTATTGCTTTATTACTCACACCACGAGCCAGCCAAATTAATGTTTCTCGCTCTCTTGGAGTCAAACTTTCTAACTGCGTATTTTCCACCACAACTTCTGGCGTGCGCAACCTAGCAATTAATTTAGTTGTCATTTCTGGCGACAACACACTATCGCCATCTACTGCTTTACGAATACTTTCCAGCAAAAAATCTGTATTAATGTTTTTGAGTAAATAACCTCTGGCACCTGCTCGCATACATTCGGCCAAGTCAGAACCATCTTCTGAAACAGTTAACATTAAAACAGCTAAATCTGGGTGAGAGCTGAGTAATTGCGGTAAAGCTTCACGTCCATGCATGACAGGCATATCCAAATCTAACAAAACAACATCTGGTTGTAATTGTTCAGCAAGTTTAACCCCTTCTAGACCATCAGATGCTTCACCAACCACCTCAAAGTCGTTTTGTCTTTGCAATAAAAACCTTAAACCACTACGAAACAAAGTATGGTCATCAATCAGCAATATTTTGATTTTTTGTTCGCTCATAATATGACTCTTTTCTCCTCTGGTATGCATAAAGTTACGCATGTACCTTTTGTTTTAACTGACTGTACTTCAATATGTGCGGCTATTTGTGTTGCTCGCTCTTTCATAATAGACAAGCCAACATGGCTGGATTTTTTACTTTGAATTTTATCAGAGTCAAACCCTACACCATTATCTTGAATGGTCATTGAAAAGGCTGCATCATTATTGATGTTAATCGTTACTTTACTGGCTTGTGCATGTTTACGTATGTTAGATAATGCTTCTTGCAAAATAAACACGACTTGTAACTGTTGTTGTGGGTTCAATGATGGGCCATTACCCTGAATAGCCAACTCCACATCAACATCAGTTTGTTGTTGGAAACGTTTCACCAATGAGTGTACTGCCTCTGGAAACTCTTCTTTATTGATGCGTACCCTAAAATTTAATAATAACTCACGGACATCTTCATATGACTCTTGCACCCCTTCACGAATAAACGTTAAGTTCTCTTGTGCTTGTTCATTTTCCCCATTTTTAATCGCACTTTCAAGCATTTGCACTTGCATATTCAAAAAAGAAAGAGATTGGGCAATACTGTCATGTAATCCTTGTGCCATTAAATTGCGCTCTTCTACCACAGCAAACTGTTTGTCTCGTAACACCAAACGCTGGTTTTCAATAGACACACCAAGCTGATTACTCAAGGCCTCTAATAAACGTAAATCCTGTAAATTTAAAGAATGATTTTTATGAAAATATAATGTCACAATCCCAATTTCATGATCATGGTTACGAATATGAAATACCACGAATTTTTGAAATTGTGCTTTAATACACTGTAACTCTTTTTTATCTAAATCGTGTATATCAAATACAACTGCCTTACTGTGTTTAACTGAATCACCACAATAACACCCATCTAAAGCAGCACAAGTTTCAGCAGATAAAAACTCATCAGACAAACCGATATGACTAATATAATCAAATTTTCGTCTGTCAGCATCCAACAATCTAACACTACCCGCATCTGCCTGACAAAGAGGCATAATATATTTTAAAAACCCTTGAGCCATGTTCTCTTTAGTATGTGTTTCATGTAAAAAAGCAGTGATTTCATATAATAAAGATAACTCATGATTTTTTTCTTCTAAAGCCTGAGTTTTTTCTTTGACCTTTTTTTCCAAATTACCATAAAGGTCTTCTAAACTCTCAGTCATTTGATTAAATCCAGCAGAAACAATACCAAACTCATCTTTGCTTAATACATCAATTCTATTATGTAGCTGACCTCGCCCAACTTGATCAATACCCTCTTTTAAACGATCTAAAGGCCGTATCACAAATTTAAACAATAAATAAATTGCTGAAAAAGCAGTAAACAAAATCATCACAATCAGCAATACTTGGAAAAATCTTAACAATTCGATATGTCGAGTATTTTGGACTTCGATCAATTTCACCAAAACATTGAGTTCCTGAACGAATAAATCGGCTTGATGCAATTGTGCCGCAGAAACTGGCCGCCCCGTTTGCATCAATTCATTTACCCAAGGTTTAATTTGTGTTTGCCAATGTGATTGTGTTTTATTGACTTGCTCTGGAACAGAACTTGATCTTGAAAACAGCCAACTATACGGGTTGCTTTCCGATAAACGCCCCAAAATTTTCTCAAAATTTCGCTGCTCTTCTTGCACAGCGCCAGCAGCATTTGGCTGATTTAATAAAGAAACCATATGATATACACGCATACGCAAACTACCTGCATCATTAATGGCCACCCCACCTTGTTCAAGTTCCCATGATAAATTCAATGTCAGCCCTGTAAAAAGCACAGCACAAATTAACCAACCAGAAACCGACACCAACAGCTTACTTGATAAGCTGTGTTTTTTTTCTTTTAAATCAAAAGACATAAACATTTAACCTGTTTAATAATTGGGTTTTTCCCATAAGCCACTTTTACCACCTTCTTTTTTCAATAAGGTCACACCATGAATACACATTCCCTTATCCACGGCTTTTAGCATATCGTATACTGTTAACAAACCAGCCATTACACCAGATAAAGCCTCCATTTCGACACCTGTTCGGCCAACTGTTTCTGTTGTCACCTCTATATGTACCTGATGCAATACTTCGTCTAACTGAAAAACAACATCAACATGGGTTAAGGCCAAAGGATGGCATAAAGGGATAATAGCAGCAGTTTGTTTCGTTCCCTGAATAGCAGCAATACGTGCAATGCCTAAGACATCACCTTTTTTACTGGCATTAAACCCCAACGATTCAAATGCCTCAGAAGACATACTGATTGAGCCAATTGCAGTTGCCAGCCGTTTTGTTTCTGATTTTGCAGAGACATCGACCATATGTGCCTGACCTGCCTCATTAAAATGGGTCAAAGGTGAATGACTCATGATTTAAAACCTTTTTCAATAGAATAATGATACATAATCAAACCATAACACCTGAATTGATTATATACAATCAACCAAATGGGGGATACGTTTTCAACAAGATTTTGTTTATGATTCACCTGACCTATACAAAAGAAAGTTTTGATATGATTCATTTAATCTATTTTGGTATGTTAAAAGAAGCTCTAGGCCTCTCCCAAGAAGAGATACAATGGCATCATGGCAATACTGACGATTTACTTGTTTTACTACGAAACAGAAGCCCTGAATGGGCTTCTGTTTTATCAGAAAACAATATTTTTAGAATCGCAGTCGATCACGAAATCATCATTGAACCAATTGAATTAAAAAGTGGAGCAACCGTTGCCATTTTGCCTCCTGTCACAGGAGGCTAATAATGTTTAATGTAATCATTCAAACTGAGCCATTTTCTTTAGCACAAGAAGAACAAAAACTAAACACACAAGAGCAAGACTGTGGCGCACTGGTGATTTTTCAAGGTATGGTTCGAGGTAAAGATGGGCAAAAGGATTTAAGCCAGTTATATCTAGAGCATTACCCCGAAGTCACCGAAAAAGAAATACAACGTATCATTAATTTAGCAAAAGAGCGTTGGGCCATTAAATTATGCCATATCATCCATCGTGTTGGCCATTTATCGGTAGGAGAGCCAATTGTCTTAATCATCACAGCAGCAGCACATCGTAAAGATGCCTTTGCCGCAAATGAATTTATTATGGACTTTCTTAAAACAGAAGCCCCTTTTTGGAAAAAAGAATGCTTTGTTAATGGTCAAGATAAATGGGTTGAAGCAAAGGCAAGTGATACACAAGCAAAAAAACGCTGGGACACACCGTGAACAAAGATACTATCGGCACCCTCATTTTATCGGGCGGTTTAGGTAGCCGAATGAATTATCAAAATAAAGGCTTAACCCTATTGCAAGGAGAGCCTTTAATTGCTCATGTTTTGGCTAAAGTAAAGCCGTATAGTACCTATATTGCCATCAGTGCCAATCAAGATATCAACCAATATCAGCAGTTTGGTTTCCCTATTTTTTCTGATGACTTAACTTGGGCCAAACAAGGCCCTTTGGCGGGGATACAAAGCAGCATTAAACACTTCCCAGATGAGCTAAAAACCATTGTTGTTGTTCCTTGTGATACCCCGTTTTTACCTGAAAATTTGATTCCTAAATTACATCAGGCACTTTATACTCAAGATGAGACCTGTTTTGCTTATGCAAAGACCGAACAAATGATTCATCCCAGTATTTTTTTATTCAAAAAATCTGTTTACAACAGCTTATATGATCACTTATGTAGTGGACAACGTAGCTTAAAATCATGGTTACATAGTAAACCGTATACAGCCGTTTTTTTTGAAAACGAAGCTGAATTTATGAATATCAATCACAATAAAACATTAGCTCAGCTCAATAACGAATAGGTGTTAAATTATGCTAGATTATTATCAAGCTTTAGACAATTTAATCGATCAATTGCCTCATACAGACATAACACAAATACCAATAGAAAAAGCGCATGGCCTATTATTGGCACAAGATATTTATGTGCAACACAACACACCTTTATTCGACAATAGTGCCATGGATGGTTATGCTATTTGTGGTGAAGAAAATAAAAACTGGCAAATTATTGATCGTATTGCCGCAGGCGATAGTGCACAAAAAATTGAATTAAAAAATGGTCAGGCCGTCCGTATTTTTACAGGGGCACCTTTACCTAAAGGTGCAACAGCCGTTCTGGCTCAAGAAGACACACATCAAGAAGAAACCCAATTATTTTGCCAAACCCCAACCATCAAAGCGGGACAAAATATCCGCTATTGTGCAGAAGAATTATCAAAGGGCTCTGTTTTACTTGAAGCGGGACAAGCTTTAGTGCCAGCGGCAATTGCTTTAGCAGCCAGTCAAGGTTATGCTACTTTACCCATTTATAGCCCTTTACGCATTACCGTATTTTCCAGTGGCAATGAGTTATTGAACCCAACACAAGCTCTTAGCGATGGAAAAATATATGATGCCAATCGTTATCTAGTCTTAGCATGGCTACAGCAATTGGGTTTTCAAGTCGCAGATGGTGGTATTTTGCCTGATAATCAACAAAGTATTGCTCTGGCGTTAAAAAATGCCTCTCAAAACGCTGATGTTATCATCACCTCTGGTGGCGTTTCTGTTGGAGAAGAAGACCATCTAAAAGCAGCTTTACTGAGCATAGGGGAACTGACTTTGTGGAAATTAGCTATAAAGCCTGGTAAACCCTTTGCCTGGGGCAATATTGAGCAAACCAAAGTATTTATGTTGCCTGGCAATCCTGTGGCAACTTTTGTCACTTTTCATCAACTGGTTCTGCCTGCTTTACGCAAAATATCAGGTTATAATAGACAACAGGCTTATCCACAAGCCATACAGGCAAAAGCATTATTTGATGTTCAAAAAACGCAAAATAGAAGAGTTTTTCTACGAGGAATACTCAGTATTCAAAATAATGAATTTTGTGTTGAGGCATTACCTAACCAAGGCTCAGCAATGCTTTCAGCGTGTGTAAAGGCCAACGTATTAATTGATGTGCCACCAGAACAATTGGTTAAATCTGGTGACACACTAACTGTTTACCCTTTAACTGATGAGGTGTCCTCAAGATGGAAACAATAAAAATTGGTATTGTGTCAATTAGTGATCGAGCAAGTACAGGTGTTTATCCAGATAAAGGGTTACCTGCTCTTAAAGAATGGCTACAAAGTGCCTTAGTTAACCCTATAGAATTATATGAGCACTTAATTCCTGATGAACAGGATTTAATTGAACAAACCCTAATAGACCTAGCAGATAACAAGCATTGTACCTTAATCCTCACAACTGGCGGAACAGGACCTTACCCAAGAGATGTCACTCCTGAGGCCACATTAGCCGTTGCACACAGGGTGATTCCTGGTTTTGGTGAACAAATGCGTCAAATCAGTTTACATTATGTGCCAACCGCGATTTTATCTCGCCAAGTCGGTGTCACAAGAAACAGTTGTTTGATTTTGAATTTACCAGGACGCCCAAATGCCATTAAAGAAACATTAGGTGGTGTACGGGATGAAAACAACAAAGTTGTTGTACATGGTATTTTTGCAGCAGTGCCTTTATGTATTGATGCAATAGGAGGGCCTTATATCGAAACCCATAATGGCATTTCAGAAAGCTTCAGACCCAAACAGCACTAACCCCCCGTCATAGACATGATGCGCATAATTTTCTTAGGCTGCTCTAAAAAGTTATGCGCTTCTGGTTTTAAAGTCATGGCATAACGAATGGCCTCTTCCAACTCTTGATCTGAGCATTGATCTCTTAGCAATGGACGTAAAGAAAAGCTGTTATCTTGCCCCAAACACATGTATAAAGTGCCATCGACAGAAAGCCGAACACGGTTACATGTGGCACAAAAATGTTGAGACATAGGTGTAATCAGCCCTAAAGAAAATCCACCATTATCCGTTTGCCAATATCGCGCAGGGCCATTACCCAAAACCACATCTGACTCAATTAAAGCAAATTTCTGTTGCAAATCATCAATAATACCTTGTAAGTTAACATATTGATTGCTTTGCCCCGTAACACCCATTGGCATAACTTCAATCAAGCGTAAGACAAAATCATGTTCAATACAAAATTGTACCATTTGTTCAATATCGCTTTGATTCACACCAGCTAAAGGCACCATATTGATTTTGATTTTATTAAACCCAGCTTCTTTTGCTGAAGACAAACCTTTGAGTACTTGTTCAAGATTATCACTACCTGTAATTTGTTCCACACATTCTTTGCGTAAAGAATCTAAACTGACATTTAACCGATTTAATCCTGCTTCTCTCAAAGCTTTAGCATGGCGCGCCAATTGTGTTGCATTCGTTGTTAAAGACAAATCTTGTACATTGGGTAAATCAGATAAACGTTGAACCAATTGCGGCAAATTTCTACGCAATAATGGTTCACCACCTGTTAACCGAAAATGATGCGTACCCAAACGAGCAAAGGCAGCAACGACCCGTTCAATTTCATCAAACGTTAGCCAGTTTTTAGGTTCTTCAAAACCTTTGAATCCTTTAGGAATACAATAACTACACCGTAAATCACATCGGTCTGTTACCGATACCCTTACATAATCTATTGTTCGCCCAAAGTTATCTATTAACATTTTCTTTTTCATGATTAATAAGTTATGAATCACATTGTATGCCAATCCTAGCATTTTGAAACTAAGCCATTAGTAGGATAAAGGCTACTTATTTATATACAGTGCTTGTTTCGCAGCAACATCAACACCATTAAATAAAAAAGCACACCTGATTAAGATGTGCTTTTTATGAAATCAAACAAAGTTTAGCTATTGTCTGCCTGCGTCGTTGTCGAATCAACCTTTTTTTGTGCCCCTACTTTGGCAGCAACTGTTTTTGTTGCCGTACGCCGAGTTGTGGCTGTTGCTGATTTAGTCGCTGTTGCAGCTGATTTTGCTGGTGTACGCCGAGCTGTTGGTGTCGTTGACTTAGCGGCAGTCGTTGTTTTTGCTAAGGCGCGTCCCCTTGTAGAAGCAGTTGACTTCACTGCAGCAGTTGTTGTCGCTTTACGTGTAATTGGTTTTTTAGCTACAGTGCTTGCCTTGGTTGCGGCAATTTTAGTGGCAGCAGAAACCCGTTTTGCCGGCGCTTTTTTAACAGTTGAATTTTTTTTCTCTAACGCAAGTTTAGTTTGCAGTTTTTCTTCTAACTCAAATAAACTTTTTTCTGCTACAGCCAATAATTTGTCGATTTCAGATCGTGTAATCACCAAAGGAGGCGAACACACAATATGATCACCACATGCACGCATAATCAAATTATTACGGAAGAAAATATCTCGACACATTAACCCTACTTCGCCCGTATTTTCAAACAAGGTTCTGGTTCTTTTATCTTTAACTAAAGTAAAACCAGCCACCATACCCACACCACGCACATCATCAACAAAGCTAAATTGAGAAAAAACATCGCGCCAACGTTTTTGGAAATAAGCCGCAGTTTTAGCTTGTACTTTATCTAAAATACCATCACGAATCATTTCCAAATTTGCCTGAGCAACGGCAGCGGCAACTGGGTGGCCAGAGTAAGTAAAGCCATGTTCCAACTCCCCACCTTTTAAAATGCCTTTTGCTACTTTATCGTTAAAAAACACGGCACCAATCGGTTGATAACCAGAAGAAAGGCCTTTTGCTGTGGTAAAAACATCAGGCGTAAAACCCATTGTCTGATGGCCAAACCACTTACCTGTCCGCCCAAATCCGCAAATGACTTCATCTGCGACCAATAATATATTGTATTTTTTACATATTTCCTGAATTTTCGGCCAATAGGTTTTAGGTGGAATAATAACGCCACCAGCACCTTGAATAGGCTCACCCACAAAAGCAGCAACTTTATCAGCACCAATTTCAAGAATTTTTTCTTCAAGCCATGAAGCTGCTTTTAAACCAAACTCATCAGCCGATAAACTGCCCCCCAAACCATACCACCATGGCTGATCGATATGAGCAATATTTGGCACCAAACCGCCTTGTTTATGCATCCCCTTCATGCCGCCCATACTGGCACCAGCTAAAGTTGAACCATGATAACCGTTCCAACGACCAATCAATACTTGTTTTTCTGGCTTGCCCACACTGGCCCAATAATGACGAACCATACGAATCATTGTATCAATTGATTCTGATCCTGAATTGGTATAAAAAACATGATTAAACCCTTTTGGCAAAATGCCATCAAAGAGTGTTTGTGTTAATTTAATGACTGCAGGGTGAGTGGTTTTAAAAAAAGTATTGTAATAAGGCAGTGTTTCCATTTGTTTTTGAGCAACTTTAGCCAGTTTCTTTTGCCCATAACCAACATTCACACACCATAACCCTGCCATTGCATCAATAATTTTATTGCCATCTGCATCCCAAAGGTAAATACCTTTACCTTTAACAATCACCCTCACACCCTCTTTTGCCAGAGCCTGATTATTCGAAAAAGGATGTAAATGGTGCTTTGCATCAATTTGTTTCATTGTTTCTTTTTTTGCCATAATGGACTCCTTTGATCATGTAGATATTTACTTTATTTTAGTTAAACATGTAACAGCAAAAATTTACGTTCCCATGGGCTAATCACCCTAAAATATTCGGCAATTTCTTTTTCTTTTACCCCAATATACATTTCAACAAAACGTTTGCCTAATATTTCATGAATCTCTTCACAATTTTTTAGTAAATCTATTGCTTGTTCACTGGTCGTTGGGAACTGATAGGGCAATTCATATGCATTGGTGGCAAGGGGGGCTGTTGGTTGTAATTTTTCTTTTATTCCTAAATAACCACAAGCTAGAGAACAAGCCAATGCAATGTATGGATTGGCATCTACTCCTGCCAAACGATTTTCTACTCGCCGCCCTGCTGCACTAGAACGTGGAACACGCAAACCAACTGTTCGATTATCATAACCCCACTCTACATTAGTTGGCGCGGCAGTGTAACGAGATAAACGGCGATATGAATTTACATAAGGGGCAAAAAAGGGCATGGTTTGAGGTAAGTATTTTTGTAACCCTGCAATAAAATGAAAAAATAACTCAGAAGCAGAACCATCTTCATTACTGAATAAATTTTTTCGGGTTTCCTTATCAACGATGCTCTGATGTATGTGCATGGCACTACCAGGTTGCCCTTCAATAGGTTTAGCCATAAAAGTAGCATACATATTGTGTCTAAAAGCAGCTTCCCTTACCGTTCTTTTAAACAAAAACACCTGATCAGCTAAATCCATAGCGTTACCATGTAAAAAATTGATCTCCATTTGCGCGGTACCAATTTCATGAATCAAGGTATCAACTTCTAAGTTCTGTGCATGAGAATAATCATAAATATCTTCAAATAAAGGATCAAACTCATTGACAGCATCAATGGCATAAGATCTAGGGCCAAACTCTGCTCGCCCTGTTCGACCGATTGGGGGCTGTAATGGTACATCGGGGTCGGGATTAGGCGAAATCAGATAAAATTCCATTTCTGGCGCAACAATAGGCTCCCAACCTAATTCTTCATACAATGCCAATACTTTTCTCAATACTGTTCTGGGTGCGGTCTCGACCGTTGCGCCATCTGGCGTGAAACAATCAAAAATCAGTTGTGCTGTTGGATCCACTGCCCAAGGAACAAAACGTAAAGAATTCACATCTGGCTTTAACTCCATATCTGGATCAGTTAAATCCAAAATAGAGTCATCTGGGTAATCTCCTGTTACTGTTTGAATCAGTACGACCTCTGGCAAACGCATTTCGGGTTCAGACTCAAACTTATCCCGTGGGATAATTTTTCCCCTAGCTACACCTGTAATATCAGGCACGATACATTCAACCTCAGTAATACGATGTTCCCTCATCCAATCAAAAATTTGTGTGTACATGATCACCTCTAGTCTCTGTTTTATTATGATTTAATTTACTGCCTACTACACATACGCGCCTCACAAGCTTCTTTAAAAGCTTTAAATAATGCAATAGAGGCGGGTTTTTCATTAAATAGCCATTCTGGATGCCATTGCACAGCATAAGCAAATGTTTTTGCTGCTGTTACCCGAAAAGCTTCAATTAAACCATCGGGTGCTTTCGCTTCAATAGCCAATCCCGAAGCCAAGTCTTTAATTCCTTGCTGATGCAAAGAATTCACCATAATTCGCTCTGTTTTTAACCAAGAATAAAGCAGGCTATCTGATGGAAGAAACACCTCATGAACATCTTGATAATTGATAGAAACATCATCTACATCTGCATCACGGTGATCCATCATGCCATCGATTTCTTGAACGTGCTGATGTAAGCTTCCACCTAAAGCGACATTCATTTCCTGAAACCCTCTGCATACACCAAACAAAGGCATACCTTGTTCAATCAAAAAAGGAATCAATGGTAAGGTTGTTGCATCACGTAGTGGATCATGCCAAGTACCCTCTCTACTTTGTACCCCTAGATAATGCTCAGGCTCGACATTTGAAGGCGAGCCCGTTAAAAAAACACCATCTATATTTTGCATTAACCGTTTTAAAGTATCTAAACTTCCCAAAGAAGGCAACAGCACTACATCCCCAACACTTTGTTGTACCGCATGAATGTACTTATCTGCTACTGCATGAAAATTGAATAGCCCTATTCGTCTTACATCACAAGGAATCCCAATAACAGGACGTTTTGACATAAATGTTCCTCAATTAATGTGTAAACCATTTTTTATTTTTTATTAAACCAAAAAGCTATTTTTTATTATTATTCTTTAATAACAGTATAATACAGGGTTATAAACATTTGACAAGTACGTTTATTAAAAATAAATATAACCCCATATTTAACTTATCGCAATGCCCTTTATTCATTTAATTTAAACGTATTTTTAAGATGTTTTCAACAAATCTGAAACTGCTTTAAACACCTCTTCAACATGACCATCAACCTTAACTTTTCTCCACTGTAAAGCAATTTGAGCAGAAGCATCAATAAAAAAGGTACTGCGTTCTACCCCCATCACCTGTTTACCGTATAAATTTTTCATTTTCATGACATCAAATTGTTTACAAACCGTTTCATCTGTATCAGATAATAATTCAAATGGTAAATTAAATTTTGCTTTAAAATTTTCATGTGATTTAAGACCATCACGGGAAATACCAACGATTGTCACGCCCAAGTCAGAAAAGGCTTGAAAATGATCTCTAAAGGCAATGGATTCGTTTGTGCAACCTGGTGTGTTATCTTTAGGATAAAAATAAACCACACAAGGCAAATGTTCTGTTAATGTAAAAGATAAATCACTGGTTGAAGGTAAAGTAAATTGAACTTGAGTCATTATGTGCTCCTACTGAGTTTGAGTATTTTCTAATGTTATTATGATTAAAAATGGTATGTACCAAAGTACTATACTCTATTTTTTAATGAAAATTAAGCCACATCTTACTTAAAACAATGCAGATTAAATGCTTCATTAAAACCAATAACAAAAAACCGACTATCTACTCTTGAATTGTTTATTCACCTAAGTTTCTTCTGAACAAACAAATGACATACCATTGTATTCTCGTAAGAAATACATTTTTGTTATTTATTGAAATAGTCCGTATAATACGCTGTTTCATTTCTATTATTACGTGGTTCGTAATCCTCCCACGCAAAAAAACTAAGGAACTTTATATGTCAAACGACCAGTTAGCTGGTATTACCCAATTGGGTAATCAGGCGACTCAATACCCCACTGATTATGCTCCACATATTCTGGAAACATTTCAAAACAAACACCCTGATAACGACTATTTTGTTAAATTTAATTGTCCTGAATTTACCAGCCTCTGTCCCATTACAGGTCAACCTGACTTTGCCAGCATTTATATTGCTTATGTACCCAATATAAAAATGGTTGAGAGTAAATCACTCAAACTGTATCTATTTAGTTTTAGAAACCATGGGGACTTTCATGAAGACTGCATCAACATCATCATGAAAGACTTAATTCACCTTATGGATCCGAAATATATAGAAGTTTGGGGTAAATTTACCCCTAGAGGCGGTATTTCTATTGACCCATATGCCAATTATGGACAAAAAAATACGCCGTGGGAAAACATTGCATGCAATAGGCTAGCAAACCACGACTTATATCCCGAAAAAATAGATAATCGTTAATCAATATAAAATGAATACCTCCTCAAAAGCACTCGTTATTTTTTCTGGTGGGCAAGATTCGACAACTTGCCTGATTCAAGCCATCAAAACATATGGGCAAGCAAATGTAGAAGCCATTAGTTTTCATTATGGGCAACGTCATCATATTGAATTACAACAAGCTTCTTTAATCGCACAAGACTTTAAAATCAAACACACCATATTAGATACCAGCATGATCAAGGATGTGACCCAAAATGCTTTAATGGATGATCAAGCGGCTATTATACAAAACGGTGCATACCCAAACACTTTTGTAGATGGACGCAATGCCTTATTTTTATTATTAGCGGGCAGTTATGCCAAACGACAAGGCATACAAGACATCATTATAGGGGTGTGTGAAACCGATTTTAGTGGCTACCCAGATTGTCGTGATATTTTCATTAAATCTATGAATGTCACCATGAATCTGGCGATGGATTACAATTTCCAGATTAAAACCCCTTTAATGTACCTAACCAAAGCCCAAACATGGCAATTGGCTGACAAGTTAGGTTATTTAGAGTACATCAAACAAAAGACTCATACTTGTTACCTTGGTGTAGTAGGCGGTTGTCACGAATGCCCTAGTTGTCTACTCAGAGACAAAGGTTTACAAGAATATTTGGCTTCTGCTTCATCGTTTTAATCTATTGGGTTCCCTAACCCCTAAAAGAAAAAGGATTTTATTATTATGTTTGAATTTAGTTCTCAACAAAAACGCAAAGCTTTACTTTGGCTCTCTTTTTTTCATATTTTAGTGATTGCATCAAGCAACTATCTGGTGCAAATTCCCTTCACTATTTTTGGTTTCCATACCACATGGGGTGCCTTTACTTTTCCTTTTATTTTTCTGACCACTGATTTAACCATTAGAGTATTCGGTGCATCTTTAGCCAGAAAAATTATTTTTGTGGTGATGATGCCAGCTCTTTTGATCTCTTATTATATTTCAGTCTTATTTTTTAATGGCCATTGGGCAGGTCTAGAGAGCATGCAACAATTCAATTTATTTGTTGGTCGAATTGCTTTAGCCAGCTTTACCGCTTACTTAATTGGGCAATTGATGGATATTTATGTGTTCAATTATTTACGCCAACTAAAAACCTGGTGGATTGCACCTGCCACCGCCGCTATTTTTGGTAATGCTGTTGATACGTTGGCTTTTTTCAGTATCGCCTTTTATAAAAGTTCTGATGAATTTATGGCGGGACATTGGCCTGAAATTGCACTGGTGGATTACCTGTTCAAAATTTTAATTTGTGCTTTGTTTTTCTTACCCTTATATGGTGTCATCCTTAAATACTTATTAAAACGTTTAACTACTTTAAAAGCCCACCAAAAACATTTATCGGTTAGTCCACAGTAAAATCAATAAAGCCCCTTAACCATCCTCAAGGGGCTATTTAAAACAGCTATATGACAGCTTTTAATCATTTAAAAACCAATTTAGCCAAACAAACACATTAAAGCAACACCCTAAAAAATAGTATAGGCAAAGGTAACAGAAAAAGACCATTTTCCCATTTCCCTCCTTGAAGAAACATGCATAAAAAGGCATAATTTAGGTCTTTAATGATAAGCAGACTCGACTAAAGGGTTTTTGCGTTTTTTTCAGGTAAATTATAAGGCACATTATGGCTTCTCAATTGGCAAACGCCATTCGTTTTCTTTCCATGGACGCAGTTCAACAAGCAAACTCTGGTCATCCTGGTGCCCCAATGGGCATGGCCGAAATGGCAGAAGTTCTTTGGACTCAGTTTTTAAAACATAACCCCAATAATCCAAAATTTGTCAATCGTGATCGTTTTGTCTTATCAAATGGACACGCCTCCATGTTGTTATACAGCATGCTGCATTTAACTGGTTACAACTTAAGCATAGATGACTTAAAACAATTTAGACAATTACACAGCAAAACACCTGGTCATCCAGAATATGGTTACACTGATGGTGTGGAAACCACAACAGGCCCATTAGGGCAAGGATTAGCCAATGCTGTTGGTTTTGCATTAGCCGAACAACTTTTAGCAAAAGAATTTAACCAAGAACAATATAATATTGTCGATCACCATACTTATGTATTTTTAGGTGATGGTTGCCTAATGGAAGGTATTTCTCATGAAGCAGCTTCTTTAGCAGGCACATTAGGCCTAGGAAAACTGATTGTTTTATACGACGACAATGGTATTTCTATTGACGGAAAAGTAGACGGTTGGTTTACAGAAAACATCCCTGAACGTTTTGAAGCATATGGCTGGCACGTTGTGTCCAATGTTAATGGGCATGATACAAGCGCCATTAGCCAAGCCATTGCTGAGGCGAAAAGCCAAACAACCAAGCCAACCATTATCTGCTGTAAAACTATTATTGGGCAAGGTTCTGCCAATAAAGCTGGTAGCCACAAAACCCACGGTAGCCCACTAGGCAATGATGAAATAGAAGCTTCTCGAGCAGCTTGTGGTTGGTCCTACCCTCCTTTTTCTATTCCAGCAGAGATTTATCAGGCATTTGATGCTAAAGAAGCAGGAGAAGCATTAGAAGCAAAGTGGAATGAGCAATTTGCGGCTTACCAAACAGCTTATCCTGAAAAAGCGGCTGAATTTTTACGCCGTACACAAAACCAATTACCTGAACATTTTGACCAGCACATCGAAGCAGCGCTAACTGCATTTGAAGGAAAAGCAGAAAATATTGCCACCCGAAAAGCCAGTCAAAATGCAATTGAAATACTTGCTGAAATTTTACCAGAATTAGTTGGTGGCTCTGCTGATTTAACACCATCTAACTTAACTGACTGGAAAAACGCCGTTTCAGTCACCGCTGGCGAAGGTGGCAATTACATCCATTATGGCGTACGTGAATTTGCCATGTGTGCCATTGTTAATGGCATGACTGTACATGGCGGTGTACGCCCATTTGGCTCTACCTTTTTAATGTTTAGTGAATATGCACGTAATGCCTTACGTATGGCAGCGTTAATGAAAACAAATGCCATTTTTGTATTCACACATGATTCAATCGGTGTGGGTGAAGATGGGCCAACCCATCAACCTATAGAACAAACTGCTACTTTAAGAATGATCCCCAATATGGCAGTATGGCGACCATGTGACACGGTAGAGTCTCTTGTTTCATGGAGCAGTGCAATAAAAGCAACGGATCATCCAAGCTGCTTACTGTTTAGCCGCCAAAACCTTCCTTTTGTGACCAGAACAAAGGAACAAGTCAATAACATTCAAAAAGGTGGCTATACCCTAGTTGCAACAAAAGCACCTAAAGCAGTTATTTTAGCAACAGGTTCTGAAATACATCTTGCACTAGAAGCACAAAAATTATTAGCTGAAGAAAACATTGATGTGAATGTTGTGTCTATGCCTTCAACCAATCTATTTGATCGCCAAGATAAAAACTATCAACAAAGTGTCTTACCTAAAGGCTTGCCTCGTGTTGCTGTTGAGGCTGGTGTGACTGACTTTTGGCGCAAATACGTTGGTTTAGAAGGTATGGTTATTGGGCTGGATCATTTTGGTGAATCAGCGCCTGCTGACCAGCTGTTTAAAGAATTCGGCTTAACAACGCAAAATATCGTTTCGGCAGTAAAAGCTGTTTTATAAACATAATACAAAGGCTATCTAAACAGGTAGCCTTATTAACTTAACACCATTCATTACTTATAAAGAGGAAATAGTCATGAGTATTAAAGTTGCCATTAATGGATATGGTCGTATTGGTCGCCAAGTATTACGCGCCATTTACGAATACAACCTCACCCATCAATTTGATGTGGTTGCCGTTAATGCATCAGGGGATTTAGCCACTAATGCCCACCTAACCAAATTTGATACCGTACATGGTCGTTTTAACGCTCAAGTAGAACATGATGAAAAGAATTTAATCATCAATGGTAATAGCATTCCCTTCTTTTCAACACGCAACCCAGAAGAGTTGCCTTGGAAAGAGTTAGATGTAGATTTAGTCTTTGAATGCACAGGTGCTTTTACCAGTAAAGAAAAATGTCAGGCACACATAAAAGCTGGCGCAAAAAAAGTACTGATTTCAGCCCCAGGGCAAGAAGATGTAGACGCAACCATTGTTTACGGCGTAAACCATCATATTTTAACCCAAGAGATGACCGTTATTTCCAATGCCTCTTGCACAACCAACTGTCTTGCACCCGTTGTCAAACCTTTGCACGAACAACTTGGTTTAGTAAAAGGATTAATGACCACCATTCATGCTTTCACCAATGATCAAGTATTAACTGATGTTCGTCATAAAGACCTGCGTCGTGCTAGAAGTGCTGTTGAAAACCTGATTCCAACCAAAACAGGAGCCGCCAAAGCAATTGGTCTGGTTTTACCTGAATTAAATGGTAAATTAGATGGCTTTTCCGTTCGTGTACCTACAATTAATGTCTCTTTAGTTGATTTAACATTTGAAGCAGGCAGAAATACTTCTGTAGAAGAGGTCAACCAAATCCTTAAAACTGCATCAGAAGGTGAGTTAAAAGGTGTGTTGGGTTTCAATACCCTACCATTAGTCTCAATGGACTTTAATCATACCACCACTGCTTCTATTTTTGACGCAACCATTACTAAAGTATCAAATGGCAATATGGTTAAAGTTTTATCATGGTATGACAATGAATGGGGCTTTAGCTGTCAAATGTTGAATACTGCACGTACTTTATTTGGCCTAGAAGTGTTACCCTACCCAGAACAACTGTAACCAACATTAGATCACTCAAGAAGATATTGGATTTATTTAAATCACCTTCTTAAATAAAAAGACGTTTATTTTAAAAATAAACGTCTTTTATTTTGCTCACTTTATTTAATAAATTAAACGCCAAGTAATATTATATTATTATTTATTTTGTTTTAAAAATGCTTCTAAAATCATTTTAATAGGTAAACTAGCATTTTTTAGTAACGCCTCTACTTTATCTTTGATTTGCTTATTAGAGTTAATCAATTTTTTATACCTTTCACTATTAAAAGAACGTAGAGAATCTATTACATATTCAACCACCTTATTATTCTCATTAAGTAAATCTAATAATAAATTAAACCCATTCATCCCATTATCTTCATCTATACAATATACCAATCTGATTTTATAGACATCGCTTTTATCTTTTAAGTTATAAGCTAATTTTTCCCAGTCTTCATCGGTAAAATTAGCTAACAATTCTTGAGCTTGCATAAAAGCATAATCATACCAAAAATCCTCTGACGAATTTTCATCAAGAAAATCAAACAAATAACTATCAAATTTTTCAAACATATAAGTGTATTCTTTCTTCTAAGTTTATTTAATAGGTTCAAATCCCGGTGTTGGTCTTCCTCCCACTGGATAGCCTGCGATTATTTCATTTTCTTTTTTTATAACATCAATTTCCACACCATTTACTTTACCTCTATGGAGCGTTAGCCCCTCTACAATTCGTTGTCCAATAGGTTCCGAATTACCAACTATATAGATAGAATCAATAATCTCGGCATCAGTCCAACCATCAGGAAATAGTGTGCTCGATTTAATTCTAGATAAATTACCATCAGAAAATTGTGTAGTAAATTTAATATTTTTTGTACCATCAAAATTAATCTGTGCTTCTTCTACAGCATAGTTAGGATGTCTGTTATTTATACTAGACGAATGTCCTCCAACAACATCATTTTTATTAGGATTTTTTCTCTGCCCCCAAAGAATTTTCTTTTCCATTTCTGGTGTAATTATAGAATTAAGTCCTCTATGTTTCTCAACCTCAATCTTCCCATTCACCCCCTTCTGCAACACCATATCATCAACTTTTGATTCAATAGCAGATATCTTAAGCTGCGGTTGTTTTGCATATCCACTTTGTGGTGCATACCCCTTTATATTAAAACTCAGCCCACTATCAGCATGCTTGATGTTGCTGATCTCTCCTACTTTGATCGCATTCTTTGTGATGGCTGTGAGGGTATCATCACCACCTACTTTAAACAGTTTTGTCAGCTGCTTACCACCTTTTATGGGCACAAACTCACTTAAGGCTTCTGCTGAACCAAACAACAGTGCTGTACCAGCTAAACCATAAGTATCAATATTGCTTTGTCTGACGGATTCTATACCCTGTTCTAATTGTCTTAAATACGGTGCTAATGGCTGACCTATGTTCTTCTGGATGATTTCTTGGGTGCTGGCACTTGGGGTATAGGTATAACGCTCTTGTATGTCTTTTTGTATGGCTACTGCGCCTTCTGTACCATAAACAGCCGCAGCAGGAATGGAAGTCACACCAGCGGCCATTCTACTGCCCATACCTGTGAGCATATTCAGCCCTGTTTCAAATGCTGCTTTTTGCTTCAGTATTTTTTGTTCTGTAGCTTGATAAAGTTCTACCCCCCAGTGTTTCACTGGTTCTGGAAGAGGTAGTTTATTTAGGTTCACACTCCCTAACATCCCTAAAACGACTTCATTATCTTTGGCTTTATAGTGTCTGGAATAGCTAAAGGGGTCTAGCTTTTGTTCTTGACGTAGCTTTTGATAATAGGGATCTTCACTCATGGATCCTCTGGCCAAATTATTTTGTTCAGTTTGTTTTTGAACGTTTAACTGCTGCTCTTCTTTTTCTCGTCTGGCCTGTTCTGCTCTAGCCATATCTATTTGTTGATTCATTTTTGCTTCTGTAGCGATACCCTCTCCAGCGACTTTTCGGTACTGCTGCTTTTGTGCTTCTGTGTATTCATGAGGGTCGTAATGATAGGCCTTATCAGGTCTGATATTGGGAATGACATGACCATCATCTCCCTTAATTAAATGAACCTGTTTTGACGCCAACAAATAACCGTATGCGGCTTGATGATCTGTTGGGTCAAGTTTTTTGGCTAAACTTTCTCCTGTTTCGCCTCTTTGCGCGATAACGGGAATGCGTTCTTTTTGAAGATATTCTTCAGCACTTTTACCATCCAATATGGCTTGTGGATCTAGTGTTAATCGATAACCATCATTTAATTCTATTTTAATGTGTTTTGCTGTGATGTCTAAATGTTCAATAGAAGGTGGGGTGCCTGTATGTTGGTGTACACTTCGAGCAATCGCTTTGGCTAAAGGTGGATAATCCTCTCGAGTAAAACCTGTGAGCAACTGATTATCTATGCCATGATCTTGGCGTAATAACTGGGTAATCTGATTTTCTCGTTCTTTATATAAAGGGGGACGTTCTGCTTGCAGTTCTTCTTTAAATTGTTCTAGGTATTGGCTCGGATTAATATGCTGCTGCTCATTACGTGCAGTAACAAAGTATAAATCTTGTTTTTTAGGATCGTAACTTAAAGCCATTAATTTAGGCGGATCGCCTGCATGCTCATCAAGCTGTTTGACCATCGCTTCTTTTAATAGTGCTTGTTGTTTGGGGCTAAAGTGATCTTTAAGCTGGTTATCAACGTTAAATAGGTTCAGTAATTCATCAATCTGCTTTTGTCGCTCTGGGTTAATGGTTTTTTGTTGTCCATCTGGCAATTCTGGCTGATGTTGTGCCAATACTTTTTGAATATCGACATGAGCTGGAGTGCCTTTATCCAAAAAAGCTATTAGGCTGCCATTGCTGATGGTGATATTGCCTTCTATCTTTTGCCCTGTAGGAGAACGAGCGATTTCTATAGCCAATGCTTCGGTAAGCTGTTTTTGTTGTTCGGGATGATAATTTTTAAGAGGGTTATCTTGTTGTAACTTTTGTTGAACGTCTTCAGTAGCCTCAGGCAGCTCCTGAGCAATACGTTGCAGCTCTTCTTGTTCACGAAGCTGTCGTTGCTGCTGCAATATCTCTAAGTCTACTTCTATTTGGGGACGATCCATTATATCATAATCATTTTATGATTAATTAATAAATACATGCCAATTATATTATATTAAAGAACTGTAAGCAATCAACCTATATTTCAAATTATTTCAATAAACCATACTATTATCTTTTGATTAAATTAAAATATATTTAGTGTATTTTAAGATAGGTTATCTTGTTGGACATCATTAGTATTAATTAATTTCTGGTATAATCTTTTAGATATGGCTTATACATTACCAATTGGGATTTTTAACAATTATGGCAAAAAAGCAGGCAAAATTTGCTCTATTGAATTTAGGTAAAAAAACAATCATAAACAAATTCATCTAAGCATCAACAAATAAGAAACAAATCATAATGTGATTTTTATTATTTTTTGATTTTAATTAACCTCATAAAAACAACAGGTCTACAATGTCCACACACCATGCCAACATGAATGCAAAGGAGCTTCAAACCAGCATTGCTTTAGCAGCAGTTTATGCTTTAAGAATGCTCGGTATGTTTTTAATTATCCCTGTTTTTGCTTTGTATGCACCCACACTGGTAGGCGGAGACAATAAAGCTTGGGTAGGTTTTGCTATGGGTGGTGCTTATGGCCTCACACAAGCCATACTCCAATTACCTTTGGGTATGGCTTCAGATAAATGGGGTCGAAAAAAAATCATTTACATAGGACTATTAATCTTTGCGTTAGGCAGTTTTTTGGCCAGTTATGCAGACAATATTTATCTATTAGCCTTTGCCCGTGCAGTACAAGGAGCAGGAGCTGTTTCTGCTGCCATCACAGCTTTACTGGCAGACTTAACCCGAGAACAAGTACGTACTCGTGCTATGGCCATGATTGGCATAAGCATAGGCATTACTTTCGCAGCAAGTTTGGTTCTTGGCCCTGTTTTAGATCATATAATCGGCGTAAAAGGTATTTTTACGTTAACAGGTATACTCAGTTTAGTTGCTATTGTGGCCATTCATTTTTTGGTACCCAATCCACAAGAATTAAAAATCCACGATGATACCCAAGCCAAAACCAGTTTTTTACCAATCGTATTAAAAGATGCTCAACTTTTACGTTTAAACTTTGGTATTTTTGCCTTACATACGGCTCAAATGTCTTTATTTATGGTTCTGCCAATTGCCTTGGTTAAATTAGGACTACCCAAAACAGAACACGCCCATTTATATCTACCCATTGTTATTGCTGGATTCGTGTTTATGATCCCTGCTATTATTTATGGAGAAAAAAAACAAAAGCTCAAACAAGTTTTTGTTTTCTCCATTGCCTTAATGGTCATCGCCCAACTTTGTCTGGCTTTTAGTCTTGATCATTTTGTTTTGGTGTGTAGCAGCCTTGTGATCTATTTTATAGCCTTCAATATATTAGAGGCCACTTTGCCCTCACTCATTTCCAAAATTGCCCCGACTCAAGCCAAAGGAACCGCTATGGGGGTATACAATACCGCTCAATCCTTAGGGCTATTTGCTGGAGGTGCTGGTGGTGGGCTTATTTTTGCTCATTTCAGTTTTTTAGGTATTTTTACTTTTTGTAGCATTTTAATGATTATTTGGCTGATTCTTGCCATAACAGCAGCAAAACCACCTGCGGCTAAAAATATCATGTTCAGTTTAAGTAAAATATGGCAAAATCACTCCCAATCATTAACTGCCTTACTAACCCAACAAAGCGGGATTTTAGAAATTGCTTTTAGTGAAGACAATCAGACCTTATATTTAAAAATTACGCAAGAAGATGCTGACTTAATCACAGATCAGATCGAGCAAATACTTTCAGGAGAGCCTAAATGAGCGTCAATAAAGTCATTTTACTAGGAAACCTTGGCCGCGACCCAGAGGTGCGCTATATGCCAAATGGAGAAGCTGTTGCCAACTTCTCCATTGCCACCAGTGAAAACTGGAAAGATAAAAACGGGGAACGTGTTACCAGAACAGAATGGCATAATATTGTTCTTTATCGTCGTCTTGCTGAAATTGCGGGCCAATACCTAAAAAAAGGCAGCTCTATTTATATTGAGGGCAGAATCCAATCACGTAAATACCAAGGTAAAGACGGTATTGAACGCACGGCTTACGAAATTGTTGGCAACGAAATGAAAATGGTTGGGGGCAGAAACGACAGCGGCAGTGCACCAATGATGGACAATGATTATGCGCCTGCTCAACAACAAGCAGCCCAACCTGCCTCACCTCCTCCTGCACCAAGAAAAATGGAACCTAAACCTGCTGCGCCTGTAGTGGACGATTTTGATGACGATATTCCATTTTAATACACAAAAACAACAGAAAAAAAAGCCTGTATCATAACAGGCTTTTTTTTCGCTTTCCCCCTTAAACTAAGACTAAATCTTTAGATCACCTAAATTTAATTGTCTAAGCCATTTTTATTTGCTAACATCATTGAACGATATATTATTTTAAGAACGAAAACATATAAATGTTTAATACATTAATGATTGTGGGCATTGTTTATCTCATTTTTGTTTTGCATTCACTGACAAACAAAATGAATAAACTGAATGAACGTTTAAATACTCTGGCAAATGAGCTTACAAAAAAATCTGTGCCACCTTTATCTGATCAACAAGAGACAATAAAGTCAGCTACTGACTTGACTCATGCCCAAAATATTAATCACACTCAACCTGAACCGCAACCTTCACAACTGAATAGAAAACCCGATTTGGTTCAAGCTGAACCAAACCATATGGCCAAAACGTCTTCTGCCTTTGCGTCCCCTAGCTCGTCTATAAATGAAATCAAAGAACCAACACAAGCAATAATACCTGACACCCAAAAAGAAGATGCGCTTCTAGCAGAGTTTACTTTGACTGAACTGACCCAATTAAATCAACAGCTCAATAGTCAACCTACAACTCATTCAACTCATTTATCTTCTAAACAAGAGGAACAACCGCAACCAATACCACAAGACAACATTCGTGATACAGATCATTTAATCATAGAAAAAGCACTGAACCCAAAGACCATAAAACAATCTGCTCCAACACCAACCGAACAACCTTCTTTTCTGGTTCATAATCCTTTATCTACAAACAATACTGCCCATACAGACACAGATAAGGAAAAAACCACTAAAAATTACCAAATTTATAGTTCATACAGAAGCCTATTACAGTGGTTTGTTCAAGGAAATCCTGTTGCCAAAATTGGGGTGATTTTACTGTTCTTTGGCATTGGTTATTTTATGAAGTTTTCTATTGAGCGGGATCTAATACCTGTTTCTATTCGCTTTATTTTAGCCATGTCACTATGTGTGACTGTTTTTGGTAGTGGTTGGTATTTACGTAAAAAGAATGAGCTTTATGGGCTTATTTTAGAAGGTGGCGGTATTGGCGGCTTGTATATTACTGTATTTGCCTCAGTGACTTTGTATCAACTTTTATCTGTACCGCTGGCTTTTTTATTGATGGTTTTATTTTGCATCATTTGTGTTGGCTTTGCTTATAAACAATCGGCCAAAAGTTTAGCCATTTTAGCTGCATTAGGCGGTTATGCTGCGCCATTACTTTTATCAACTGGCAGCAATAATTACCTTATTCTTTTCTCATATTATTCACTAATTTCATCAGGGCTTTTCATCACCAACATCAAAAAATCTTGGCGAGAACTGAACTTAATCGGTTTTATTTTTACATTTGTCGTTGGTTTGATATGGGGACTAAAATACTATCAAAGCAGTATTTATATAAGCAGCCAATTATTCTTGCTATTTAACCTTATTTTATTTGGTATTTTATCCATTACCCTTGCTTCAAAGCATCAAATAAAACATCAAGGTATTGTCGATGGCTCCTTGGTTTTTGGTTCCGCCATTATTGGCTTTTTAATGCAGTATTACCTAACGAAACACTGGGAATATGGGCCTGCAATTTCAGCTTTGTTATTTGGTGTTTTCTATATTCTTCTGGCTTATATTCTCTCTAAGGCTCTGCCTCAAATAGGTAAACGCATTACTTTGTCGTATTTAATTATTGGGGTTTCCTTAACCACCTTAGCCACACCATTGGCTTTTGATGCTGATGTGACCTCTATTGTTTGGGCACTACAAGCTGTTGCTTTACTCTGGTTAGGTTTAGATCAGAATAATAAACAAATGGCTTTTGGCAGTGTCGTTTTATTATTTGTGTCTGTTATTTTATCTTATGTCTCTTATTTAGAGACAATGACAGACAATAGCTTTTATTCTATATTATCTATACTCTCAATATGTTACTTTATTTCAGCATGGTTGTGGTTTAAAGAGTCAAAAAATAATATCTTATTTCATTACAAATTTATTCAGTTTGAAACCACTAATATAAGCCATATTTTTCTTTATTTGGGGCTTATTTTCTGGTCTTGGCTACTAGCCGAAGGCAGTTACCGTTTTGCCGTACAACAATATTTGACTGAACTTTATGCTTCAAGCTCTGCTTTGGCTTTAATCATATTTACCTGTTCAACAGTCGTGCTTTATTTATTAAGTATTCACTTAAAATGGAAAGCCCTTTTAGAAAAAACAGTCTTACTTTGGCTTGTTCTCCTTATTGCGTTTTTCATTCAGATATTGACACTGGAACACAATAGTCCTTTAGCCATGGGCACTTGGAGCCTATGCTGGCCTATAGCCATTATTACTGCTTTATGTTTATTAGCCAAAATGGAAAACTACCCTGTTTTCTTCTCAAATATTAAAACACTTCATTTATCTTTATTTTGGGTCACATTAAGCCTTATAGCCTTACAAATACACCATGTGTTCTCTCACAATGACACAGAAACAACTTATTACTCAGCATTTTTAATTTTCTTTGATCTGGTATGTCTACTTATTTATTGTGCATTTAAAGCCAATAAATGGCCATTTACTGAAAAGAATTTCAATACTTATTGGCTAACTGCTCTGATACCTGTTATTACTTTGATTATTTTATTGCTGATCAAAACCAATATAACAAATGGGTTAATGAGCTCGGGCTATTATTTGCCAGTATTTAACGTATTTGAACTACCCGCCATTTTAGCACTATGGATTCTGTGGACATGGTTTATAACCTGTATACAAAAAGGCTTGATTTCAGAAAAACAAATCAATAAAACAGGCGTATTTGTCTTTGTTGGATTATTGAGTTTTTGGTTACTCAATGGCATGATTTTAAGAACATTATCCCATTTGTTAGATTTACCTTGGCAATTCGAACAGCTTTGGGGTTCACGAATTGTCCAAATGACCTTCTCATTGATTTGGGCAATGCTGTCTTTAATACTGATGAGAGCTTCAAATAAAAATAAAGAACGAAATATCTGGATTATTGGCGCCTTTTTATTAACGATTGTGATTGTTAAGCTGTTTTTTATTGATGCAGCAAAAACAAACGGCATTGAAAGAGCCATCACTTTTATTGGTGTGGCAATTTTAGTATTGATCATTGGTTATATTTCACCCTTACCACCCAAAAAACAAAACAAAAAAGCAGAAGAGTAAAAGCAAATAATGAATACTCGCTTCACAAACACAATAAAAATAAAGTTGGCTTTAAATGCTTAATGATATAAACCAAAATAACAGACGAAACAATCATGCCAAGTGGGCACTGATCTTATTTGTTCCAGCCCCAAGTGTTGGGGTTTTGCTGGCCTTACATATGGGGCAAGGCACACTAGGTGCCATTTTATGGGCATTAGCCAAAATATGGTTGTTTTTTGGCCCTTTACTTTGGCTATTGTTTATAGAAAAAAGCCGCTTAAGTTTATCTCCTGTTAAAAAAGGAGGGTTACTTGTTGGTACCCTAATTGGGATCGGCATGATGTTGATTATATGGCTTGCTTATTTATTATTTGCCAGAGGAAACGTGGATGTAGGCAACTTTTACACAAAACTCTCAGTCGTAGGACTAACGAGTATTGGGTATTATTTAACCATTAGTATTTACTGGACATTTATTAACTCATTACTTGAAGAATATGTGTTTCGTTTTTTTATTTTTCGCCAGTCAGAACAAATTTGGTCAGCCAAAATAGCCCTGATCATGACTGCGCTCTTTTTTACCATACACCATACTTTGGCTTTAGCAGCATATGTGCCACTTTGGCAAAACATACTCGCTTCAACTGGGGTTTTTATTGCCAGTATTATATGGTCTTGGCTCTATGCACATTATCGTAGTATTTGGCCTGCGTATATCTGCCATATTTTTGCTGATATTGCTGTTTTTTCAATTGGATGGGATATTTTATTTTAACTCCTCTCCTTCATTGCGGCCGTAAAAGAATCCCTTTTCTACACAGGTTTTCATAAAAATAAGATTCCTTCATTTGCTCTACCTGAGTAAAAGAATAATCCGTATATTGCTGTTTTTTAAAATCAAACAGCTTAATTAAGATATTGTATACATGATTCTGGCTTAACAGCACTGGGCAAAACAGTCTGATTATTTAACCATATTACAGCTTCAGCTATTGTAGTTACACAAAAAAACCAGCTGATAAGCTTTCTGCTTTTTTGTATCATAAGCTATTAAGCAAAATATATGCTTACCCACCAATCAATATCGCTTAATGTTCATCCAATATCACGCCGCCAGAATCAAAGAAGGTATACAAAATGGCTTGAGCTGCAACTTGATCCAAGACAGCCTTTTGCTTTTTACCAAATACTTGCGCTTCTTCTAATAAGCTTTCAGCAATCACGGATGACAAACGCTCATCGACTAAAAATACAGGTAGATGAAAACGCCCAGTTAATTGTCTGGCAAAACGCTGACAACGAGCACTCATTTCATGCTCTTGCCCATCCATATGGGTAGGTAAGCCAACAACCAATTGAACAGGTTGCCATTCTTTAATTAAATCATCAATTTGAGTAAATCGAGTATGGTTATCTTCTGCATGAATAGTCAATAATGGGTGGGCGATATTCAATAACAGATCCCCTTGAGCAATACCAATGCGCGCTAAGCCAAAGTCAAACCCTAAAGTTGTCCCTTCAGCTCCTTTTTTAAGCATGGCCAGCCTTTGATACCAACATATCAGGCGTAATACCCAATAAAGAAAGTGCTTTTTGATAACGCTCTTTTGGCGGGGTATGAAAAATAACTTCTTTTGATGCGGGGACAGTTAACCAATCATTACGTGCCAACTCATCTTCTAATTGGCCTTTGTCCCAAGCAGAATAACCTAATGCGACCAATAAATCTTCTGGTCCATTATCTTTGGCAATGCCCGTTAAAATATCTTTAGATGTGGTAATGGCAATATCACTGTCAATAACCAAACTTGACTGCCACTGCCCTACAGGTGCATGCAATAAAAACCCTCTATCTGATTGCACTGGCCCACCAAAAAACACAATATCATCATCATGCTTTTTGGGGATTCGCTCCCTGACTTGATCAAATAGCTGCCCGAAGAAAATACTGGAAGGTTTATTGACTAAAAACCCCATGGCACCTTCTTCATTATGCTCACATAAATACACAACCCCTTCTTGAAAAAAAGGATCTTGCATATCAGGCATAGCAATAAGAAAATGATTCACCAATGGCTGCATTTTTATTTTATTCATTTATTGTTCTCTTAAACAAAATGTGCGCGTACTCTTACCTATATTATCTTCTAACTTTAAGCCTATTGAGCTTTAATATACACTTATGCAGTCATATAAACACTAAAAATTTATTGCGGTGTGTGACAAACGGCTTCCACATTATTACCGTCTGGATCAATGACAAAAGCACCATAGTAATGTTCATGATAATGAGGCCTTAAGCCTGGCCCACCATTATCTTGCCCACCAGAATGCATTGCTGCTTGATAAAAAGCATCAACTTGTGCTCTATTTTCAGCAGCAAATGCTGTATGACGAGGTGTATAGGCTTCTTTCACTTCAATTATCCAAAATGCCATTTTGCCTTCTTTGCCAAATGCGCACATACGCTGAGTTGGAAAATGTTCATTCCACTTTGCCACGAACTCTGCCTGAATAGTGTATCCTAAAGCAGCAAATGCCTTTTCATAAAAATGCTTGGTTGCCACATAATCTGTTGCATAAGTACTTAAATGATCAATCATGTTTTTTCTACCTTATTTATTCAAAACAAGCTTGTTACTTTACTGCAGATGGGGTAAAAGCATCTGAATAAAAAGCATCTTTTGCCAATTTTTTCTGTTCAATAAAGCTGGTTGCTGCAGCTTCTACCATAACAGGCGCACCACAAGCATATACTTCATACAAACTTAAATCATCAAAATCAGCTAGAACTGCTTCATGTACTAACCCCACTCTACCTTGCCACTGATCTTCTGCCAATGGCTCAGATAATACAGGGATAAATTGATAATTAGGCAGTTTTTGAGCAAATGCTTCCGCCATTTGTTGCATATAAAGTTCATTTTTATTGCGTGCACCCCAATAAAAATGAACCGAGCGAGAATCTTTGTTTGCAACCATAGTCTCTAAAATACTTTTTATTGGTGCAAATCCTGTCCCACTGGCAATAAACAACAATGGTTTTGGTTTATGGTATTGTAAAGTAAAGCTACCTAATGGCGCTTTAATACGCAGTATTTCCTGCTCTTTCATCGCATCAAACACATGCTCAGAAAACAGCCCCCCTTTTTGCGAACGAATATGCAATTCAATTATACCTTTTTCTAGAGGACTATTGGCCATTGAATAACTGCGATGTTGATTATCTTTTAATAAAATATCCAAATACTGCCCTGGATTAAACACAAACTCTTGCCCTTTAGGCAAACTTAAACGAATAATGGCAACATTATGAATTTTCTCAACAGTCTCAACTCTGGCAGGAAAAGTTTTAACGACAGGCGTGGCCACATCAAAGCCAGGTAAATCGATTTCTAAATCACTTTTAGCTATTGCGCAACAAGTTAATATATTGCCTTCAGACTCCTCTTGTGGTGTCAATGCCAACTCATCATGTTCTGCTTGCTCAACGGAACCTTGTACAACATGTGCTTTACATGCCCCACATACGCCATTTTGACACGCATGAGGTAAATTTAAATTTTGTCGTTTTGCTGCTGCTAAAATAGGTTCATTTTCTTCCACGGAAAAGCAAATATTACTGGGTTTTAATGTCACTTGATAAGCCATAAGATCAACCAATACAATAAACGTTTAAGATAATAGTAAAGGATACCATATTTTCTCTTTTCTCGCTTTTATTCGAATTGATGCGTAAAATAGCCCCCTTTATTGATGACATTAAAAAATTATTATTGATATGACTTTAGCTGAACACGACAACCATCAACGCACAATTAAAAGTTTTGTCTTACGACAAGGCCATTTATCCACGAGCCAAGCAAAGGCTATTGAACAATTGATGCCTAAATGGGGTGTCGCTTATCAAGATCATCTTCTGGATTTAGAGCAAACATTTAATCGTTCTGCTCCTAAGGTACTCGAAATTGGCTTTGGTATGGGGACAGCAACTGTACAAATTGCCCAAACAATCCCTCAAACTGATTTTTTAGGCATAGAAGTACACAGCCCTGGCGTAGGCAACATATTAAAACTGATTGAAGAAAGCCAGATAAGCAATTTAAAAATCATTCAACACGATGCTGTTGAAGTGGTACAACATATGCTTGCTGATGATTCATTAACTGGCATTCATATTTATTTTCCTGATCCATGGCACAAAAAACGTCACCATAAACGCCGTTTGATTCAATTACCGTTTATAGAAATGTTGGTTCCTAAATTAAAAACAGGCGGCTACATTCATTTGGCCACAGATTGGGAAAACTACGCCGAACAAATGCTCGAAGTTTTAAATCAACACCCACAATTACACAATACGGCAGAACAATATGCCCCTAAACCAGCATATCGCCCTTTAACAAAATTTGAAGCGCGTGGCATTAAATTAGGCCATGGTGTGTGGGATATTATCTATCAGAAAATTTAGGTTTTATTAATAAAAATCAAAAAAAATAGAACATCAACATATAAATTTATATTGCACATATGCACATGGATTGATATGATGACGCCCATCCTATTTATTAATTACATACATTGAATAATATGTCTTCCAACAAAACCGTTAAAATTGTTTTTTTGTGTATTTGTGTGGTTTTAGCCATTATTTTTGGACTTTATGCTTCTAGCTATATTTTCCTCTTATTGAGCAAAATCCCTTTACGTTCTCAAACAGTCCAACTGACCAGCTTTATTCAATGGTATCAGGACTATCATAACCACCCCAAAGTTGGGCCTAACCTACCTAAAGCCGCCTTATTTGGCTTTGGTGTGCCTATTTTAGGCTTATTGTTTTTAGCCTTTAAAATATTTAAAGATGATAAAAGCCTCTACGGTGATGCACGCTTTGCTACCATGCCAGAACTGAAAAAAGTGGGCTTTTTAAAACCAACAGAAACAGCTGTTATTGTGGGTCGTTTAAACAATCAATATCTTTATTTTAGTGGACAGCAGTTTCCTTTATTAGCCGCACCTACTCGTTCGGGTAAAGGTGTGGGTATTGTGATCCCCAACCTTTTATCCTACCAAGGCTCTATGGTTGTGTTGGACATTAAACAAGAAAACTATGAGCTAACCAGTGGTTTTCGTAAAAAACATGGGCAAGAAATCTACGTATTCAACCCATTTGCTGAAGACCGTCGCTCCCATCGTTGGAACCCACTTACCTATATTTCTGATGACCCTGATTTCAGGGTATCTGACCTACAAAGTATTGCCAATATGCTATACCCTGTGGGCGATGACAGCAAAGACCGTTTTTGGATGAACCAAGCCCAAAACGTCTTCTTAGCGATTTGTTTGTATATGCTTGATGCAAGGGCAAGCCAAAAAGCTTCAGGGCTTCCAGAAGAGTTTCGAACACCTGTTACGCTAGGAGAGCTCTATCGTCAAAGTACAGGTGATGGTTCAAAAGAATTAAAAGAGCATCTACAGGACTTAGCCAGTCTGCCCTTTTTAAGCCCCCAATGTAAAACAGCTTTTGCTGGCGTATTGTCACAAGCGGAAGAAACCTTTTCGAATATTATCGCCACCTTTAAAGAGCCTTTATTGCCTTGGCTAAACCCTATTACCGATGCAGCAACTTCAGGGGATGATTTTTTACTGACAGATGTTCGTAAGAAAAAAATGACTATCTATATTGCCATTCAACCGAATAAATTGGCTGAATCGCGTTTGATTATTAACCTGTTTTTCTCACAACTGATTAACCAAAATACCCGTGAGTTACCGCAAAACAACCCTGATTTAAAATACCAATGTTTGTTGCTTATGGATGAGTTTACCTCTATTGGTCGAGTGGATATTATTGCCAAGGCGGTCAGTTATATGGCAGGTTATAATATTCGCCTGCTACCCATTATTCAATCTTTGGCTCAGCTAGATGCAACCTATGGTAAAGAAACCAGCCGTACTTTAGTCACCAACCATGCATTACAAATTTTGTATACCCCTCGTGAACAGCAAGACGCCAATGACTACTCGGAAATGCTTGGTTACACCAGTATTAAGAAAAGCAGCGTTTCTCGTGGGCGAGAAGTCAGCCGAACAGAAAATGAAGAGCGTCGCGCGTTAATGTTGCCACAAGAATTAAAAGCCATGAGCGCAGATAAAGAAATCTTTTTATTTGAAGGCTTAGAGCGACCTGTAATGTGTGACAAGATTCGTTACTATAAAGACCCTGCTTTTACACAAAGGCTATTGCCTAAAGCCAGCGTACCTATACTGAAGATCAAAACAGAAGAATAATCAACATCAATAAAAAAGAAGCCTACAATAGGCTTCTTTTTTATTATTCAAACAAACAATTTATTTTTTAGATTTGTCGTTTTTACGTAACCATTCTTGCATAAACTTAATTTCTTTTTCTTGCGCTTTGATAATGTCTTCAGAAAGCTTGCGTAACTCAGGATCAACCCCATGTTTTAATTCAGTTCTGGCCATATCAATAGCACCTTGATGATGGGGAATCATACCACGAACAAAATCAATATCAGCATTACCTGAAGGTTGAATCATCATATTTTGATGCATTTTATCCATATCTTCTTGATATGCACTTTTAGGTTCAGCCATCATTGAGTCATGTACATGATTCATATCTGCCTGAGCCAACTGCATAGTGTCACGAGACATTCTTTCGCCTTTTGGCTCACTCGCCACTTCACTAGAAACATCGCTTGCAGCTTGTACCAATTGCATTGTTTCAAAAGACATTCTTTCGCCCTTTGGCTCACTCACCACGTCACTGGAAACATCACTTGCCTGTGCTTGAGCCAACTGCATAACAGAAGAAACCATTCTTTGCTCTTGTGGTGCAGAAGATTCACTGTTGGTACCTGCTTCAGATGCGACTTGTGCCATCGCATGAGTAGAAAGTAAAAAAGCGGCCACACATAAAGTCAATGATGTTTTTTTCATAAAAGATCTCCTAGTCTATTGTTTGTTGCTACTTAAAAATCAATAAAAATGTCATACTTTACTCAACAAATAAAGCTATTGATTGATGCTTAAGGTTTAAAATAGTTCCCGAAAAAGAAGATAAAATATGCAAAAAATACTCAATTAAAATAAAAAATCAAAAAAAATATTGTACTTACAAAGTGTTAAGTTATGTTAAAAAATATAAATTTTTTTATTTTTTGAAATTTTTAAATTTTAGAATATGTGATTTATGTAAAACATAAGAATAAATGAATATTAGAAACACACAAAAAAACCAAATAAGATATTCAATTGTCACACTTAACCAGAAAAATAATCGGAAATAACTTCTTTTACTTCATAGATATGTTCTATATCTGATTTAGGCACAAGCTTCTCATAATCACCCCGTCCAAGCATCTCGAACCCTAATTTTTCTGCAATTTCACAATCACTTGTCCAGAGAACATATTGTTCTCCATGTTCACTTAAAGAGAATTTATAATTCTTATAAATACCATATGTGTCAATTGAATAAACTTCTAAACCTTCTGATAAAAATATTTCTTTTAAATAGATTTCATCTTCATCATCCTCTTTTATAAATCCTTTAACTATATCACTTTTATCATTTGAAACTAAAAGGTATTTATCATATCTATCTCGAAAAATTCTATACTCTTTTCCAGCATAGTTTGTATAAATATCATTCCTTACCATAAATCTCTCTATCCTTTCATCACTCTAAAACGAATTTGCCTTTAGATTTACTAAATGTTGCAAGTAATTTTTCTTTTCCATCTACGACTCTATATAATTCTGCTCCATCCTGTGGAAACGCTTTTGGTGCCACCCACTCTGGAATAATTTCACCGTTTCGACTGGCTAAAAAACTATTTTGCATGGCTGGCGAGATATCTCTTGCTGTACCACCTAAAACCTTTCCATACATAGAATACTATTGATTTTTCTCTGATTTATACTCTTTAAATTTAATATTATGTATAATTAAGAAAAAAAACCAAGCTCTTTACACTTGGATTTTTATATTATATTTTTAAAAAATATACTGATTACAGTCAATCGAAGTAATCTGGCATTGGCTTTTTTATTTCATATATATGTTCCACATCTTCTTTATTAACCCATTTTTCATAGTCTCCTTGACTACGAATATCTAAATCAAATTTTTCGACAAGATCATACTCACTTGTCCAAAGTAAATATTGCTCATCTTTTTCCATTGATATTCTAAATTTATAATTTTCATATATACCAAAAGTTTTTATTAAAAAAACCTCTTCTATATCATCTTTACTTACTTCTGTTATATATAAATCATCATCAATAATAAAACCTCTCTGTAAATCTTCAGAGTCATGAGAAATTAGCTCATAATGATTATCGACCTTAGTAATTCGATATTCTTTACCATTAAAATAAGTATAGTGACCAATTTTCAACATAGCCAACTATTCAAAATAATCTGGAATAATCTCTTTTACTTCATAGATATGTTCTATATCTGATTTAGGCACAAGCTTCTCATAATCACCCCGTCCAAGCATATCAAAACCTAATTTTTCTGCAATTTCACAATCACTTGTCCAAAGTGTATATTGCTCGCCATGTTCACTTAGAGAGAATTTATAATTCTTATAAATACCATATGTATCAATTGAATAAACTTCTCCTACTTCTGTAGGAGAAACTATTTTATAAAAATTATCTGATACTCTATCTGCATTTACAAATTTATACTTTTTTCCATTAACAATAGTGTATTCTGGTAAAACATACACACTAAAACCATTATTTTCTAGATCTTCTTTATCTGTAGATAAGAGTTCATAATGCCCATCTATTCTAGCAATTACATACTCACGGTTATTATAAGTAGTATATATATCATTTCTCACCATTATTAATCTCCATTCACACGTTCAAAACGTCCTACTCGTTCACCATTTTTTTTCATATAAATACCAACTAACTCTTCTTTCCCATCCACGACTCTATATAGCTCGGCACCATTTTCGGGTAAACTCCTTGGGGCCACCCACTCTGGAATAATTTCACCGTTTCGACTGGCTAAAAAACCATTTTGCGTAGCTGGTGCGGCATCTTTTGCTGTACCACCAAACCTTTCTCCATATGGAATACCAATTTGCTCTGGTTTTTCTGCTTTAAATCTAATGACTCCATAACTATTTTTACCTTCTATAAATGGTGTATCTTTATAATCTAACCGTATTGATTCTAATATTTCATCATAACTTTTAATATGGCTTACATCATCTACTTTAGCTATATAACCACCCACTTCTGAGTTAAATTGTCCACTTAGAATTTTTTCAATATTTTCTTCCGGAATCACCTTTTGTAAGGTAGTCTCTCTTGTAATGGCAGGCACTCTGTCTCTAATCTGTTTTAACTGCATAGCTTCTGCATCGGTTAAATCCTGTACTCTTTTTAGTTTTAAATCCTGAAACTGATCTATCGTTAAATTGCTTTCTTTTAATATATCGTCTATTTGTGCCCTAAAACTATTTGGGTTAGGTGCTTCTTTAACAAACACAATTGGACGAGAAGGATTGAAAATATCCAAATCTGCACTTCGATTGATGGCCTGCTCGACTATTTTTTCTGCCTCTTGTGCCTCTTCAAAAGCCCGTGTTCTATTTAATAAAGCAACTCGCTCCGCGTCCTTTGCCTGCTCTAACGCTTCTGCGGCTTTATTTAAGTTAGTTTGGTGCATGCTTAAAGAAAGCTCGGGGGTTTTATTGCTTGCATTGACTAATTGCTTTTCTGCCTGAACCAATGTTTCTTGTGCTGTTTTATACGCTGATTCTGCCGCAACTCGCTCAGCCTGTGCCGTTTGCTCTAATACTTGGGTTGACTGCAATCTTTTTAAAGCAGCATTAGCTTCCGCATTGGTTTGCAAAACCTCTTTAGTCGCTTCTAATAATTCTGTTTGCCTTCTGGCGGCTCGGCTTAACTCTTGAGCCTCATCTATTGTTCTGACTAATTTTTGCCCATCAGCAACATTGTCTAAAGTATTCACCACTTTTTGCGTATCAGCAAGTACATCACCTGCCTTCCCTAATTGGCTTAACGTTTTTCCTTTCGCCATTGGTAGAAAAAATGTGCCGACATCTATTGTGGTTTTTACTGTTTCCGACTGAACCTTAAAGTCTCCCGTTAGATAAGCTTGATTGTGATCCCTTATTTTTTTCTCACCCCAACTGAGTACTTGTTCAGCACGCTGATTATGCCTCTCGGTTGCTTCTTTAAAAGTGTCAAAATTTTTGCCTAAAGTGCCAAAACTCATCATATTCAATTGGTTTAATTGTGAATCCACCACCAAACTTGCGCCACTTTTTGCTACATTGGTCACAGTTTGAATAGCCTGTTCATTATTGGCTCGTACACTTTTCATGGTATCAGGCGCTAATTTTGATAACGAGCCAAAAGTGATATTATCCAAACTTTGAAGCTGGCTGGTCATGCCAAACTTACCGACACCTACAGCAAGGTCCACTGTTCCCGAAACAGTTTCACCTACCCACAATCCTGCTCCTCTAATGGTTGCAATATTTGAGGCAGCTCGTCTTTTAAAATGGGCAGTAAAAGTATGGTCATCGGCATCTACTTTTAAGGCATTTGATACTATATTTTCAGCATTTTGATACCTTTTAGACACATCATTAACGACTGTGTCTTTAAATGATGCTACGTAATTTAGCGGTTGGCTTATGGTATCGATGGCTCTATCGACAAAGCTCTTTTCCTTTGGTTGTGTTACGACAGGCAATTCTGAGTAAAAAGTTGACTGTCTAACGGCACCAAATTGAGCATGACCTATGCCTAATGTACCTAAAACAGCCAAATTACTTGGGCTATCGTATGGGAAACTACGACGCAAGGGGCTAAATTTTTGTTCTTCTTGCATACGCTGCATATAAGGGTCATAACTCATGCCTCCTTGCTGAGAAACAGAGGTTTGTTGTTTTTGTTCCTGTGCCAGCCTTGCCTGTTCTGCTGCTTTTGCTTGAGCCAATTGCGCTTGTTGTCTGTCTATGTTCGCATTAATGCTGCTTTCTTGACCTATACCTTCTCGGGCTTTTTTATTTAAACTTTGTTTGGCTTCTTCGCTATATTGTTCAGGGTCATAACTGTACTCTTTGCCTGGGCGTATATTTGGAATAATGTGCCCATTATCGCCTTTGATGTATTTTACTTGTTTGCTATACAATAAATGCCCTAATGCCGCCTCAGGGTTATCGGGATCTAATCGTTTAGCCACATCAATGGCCGCATCGCCTTGTTTGGCGATTGTGGTTTGTAAGGTATTGTCTTTTTCAAGTATGGGCTCAGCTAAGGAGGCTTGCTGTTCTTTTTGCTGAGTTAACACAGTTTGTGGGTCAATTTTGACGATTGTTCGGTTGCCTAAAACGGCCATTAATCGTTTGTCTTCGGTTAAACCAAAATATTGTAGTTGTGGTTTGGCACCACCTTTTTCATCCATTTGTGCGGTTAACGCATCGATGAGTTGTTTTCGTTGCTCTGGGCTAAAACCTTGAAGCGTTTCTTGCACTTTCAGTATATTTTGACTTTGTTGTATATTTTGTAAACGATCCGGCGCAATAGCCAAGTTTGAAGGCTCTTGGCTTTGTACAGGCGTGCTTTTAGCCAAGACCTGATTCACATCAATATGGGCATAACTGCGATTAACCTGAGCCATCAAATGGCCTTCTTTTGACAAGTAAATATAGCCTACATTAGGCGGATTACCTTTTTTAGCCACATCTCTTGCTAAAGCTTCAGTCAAGGTTTTTTGTTGTTCAGGGGTATAGTTTCGTAAAGTCTCCCCAATATTTTGCTGAACCTGTTCTAAGGCTTTGGGTAGGCGTTGTTCAACTTCCTGTTCTTTTTGTTGTTGTAACTGTTGTTGCAAAGCCAGATCTGGCCCACCTTGTGAGCGTTGCATTTGTATATACTTTCATCATCAAGATAATCTTAAAATTATAGCAAATCAATATGCATTTTGGTAAAAAAATAGCCAATATACAATGATATTGGCTATTTTTAATTTTTAAACTTATTAACGCACTAGGAAGCTTTAATGGCACTTTCAATCAGTTGATGTAACAACTGCTCATCGGGCTCCCCCACAAAGGTTTTAATAATATTGCCATTTTTACCCACTAAAATGGATGTTGGTGTTAATTGAATACCACCAAATGCATCTGCAACAGAATTGTCTTTATCAATAGCCACTAAAAAAGGTAATTGGTTTTGCTGGGTAAAATTGCGCACTTGATTTTCTGGGTCGTAGCTCATGGCAACGGCTAAAGTTTGGTATCCTTGAGGTGCAAATTTTTGATGGGTTGCTTTAAGCATAGGCATTTCTTTGATACAACCTGAACAGGTTGTTGCCCAAAAATTAACCAAGGTTACTTTACCTTGTAATTGGCTTTGTGTAATGTTTTGCCCCTCTAATGAAGTTAAGGCAAAATCAGGGGCTTTTTTTTGATTAAAAAATAAGGCTGCGGCACCAAAACAGACAATAACCAGCAAAATTAAGGGGAACAGCCATTTTTTGTTTCTCATGTGCGTTTTATCCAATTGGTCGAGTGATTTTTATTGTGTGATTATAGTACTAAGTATGCTTTTGAACCAGAGCCCTGACCTTTTTTAACAACATTCCCCCTATAGGCATGATCCAACCATATCAATCGTCTTTAAAAAAGTAGAAATATTTACGCTCTGACGATATTTTCACCACAATTTGAACAATTTTCAATATTTGATAAGAAATCTAATTGGCAACTTACGCAACTGTTTTTGTTTCCCTCTAATACATCATTAACTGCACTTTTTGCGTCGAACTCACTGAATCCTTGATTTTGTTTTTTTTGAATAACCATTTGAACAGGCATACCTGATGCTAAATCTTCATACACACTATAACGTAATTTTTCATCTTCTGTTGGAGGCACATAGGTTAAAACGCTTTCATTATACTCAGCATGACAAGTGGCACATTTAATATAGGTACCCAAGGTTTGGGTTGGGAATAATGGAATAAAATAAAGTGTGAAGTAACGTGCAACTGTAATCTGTTTATAGGGCTGCTCTGAACCACAATCTGGACAATTAAAATGTCCACCAACTTTAACTTTTTCTCTATTTTTGCTTCCCCAAATAATCATGCTTTTCTCTTTTCCAAATATATTATTAACTCAATACATATAGAAGTATATCTTGATCTATTTTTTGATATTTGAATTAAATCAAATAAACTTCATCTGTTATCAAGTACGTCCTGATCCAATACGATGCAACAGACTGAAATTTTACCAACAACCATACTAATACTGGTATTGACCAAAATATAGCAGTTCTCAAACGATAAAATTTATTAAATTAAAATTAAGAAAAACAATAAAATAGTAAGGAAGCTGTTTTCATCAAACATCCTTTTTATATTTTTAAGACCTTACGTCTTAGGTAAAAAATTACCCAAACTTTTTTGAATGGATACTATTTTTCCTGTATTTTGGTCAAGCACAATAAAGGTAACTTGTGCACTGACCACTAATTGCTCTGTATCTTTAAGGTAAATTGTTTGTTTTAGGATAAATTTACGACTATTGATTTCCTGAAACTGGGTATGGATGACCAACAGGTCATCCATAACGGCACCATGTCGGTAATCAATGTTGATATTGATGACCATAAAAGCAAGATTTTTATGTAACGATTCAGATAAAATACCAAGCTGTTCGAAATAATCCCAACGCGCCTCCTCTAAAAACTCTAGGTAACGGGCATTATTGACATGCTGGTATAAATCCAGATGAAATCCTCTAACTCTTATATCAGTTTGATGCACAGACATCGATTTAATCTAGGACAAATGGTACAAATGCTTCTCGATCCAACTTATTGCCGCTTAAATCAGTCACAATACTCGACAATTGTAAATCAAACCATTCTGCAAAAATATCAGGATGCAAATCTGGCCATGTACTTCTGTCTTCACTCCAATCGGCTAACTCTGCGCTAAATACTTTTTCCAATTGTTCTTCTATTTGATCCCATGCTTCATCAATGTCTTCACAAGGTTCAATTAGGTATGCATTGGCATCTACTTGCAGATCCTCTAACGTGTACTCAGAAAAACCCGGTTCCTGTAAGGTTTTTAACCATAACCAAAATGGTTCACGAGGAATAACCAAAACAATACTGCGATTTACTTCATACATAATCATTCACCCTAGAGTCGTATCTATCTAAATACATCATTTATTTGAAAACAGATACATTTAGCTTATCTGATAAGCTTGAGTATAACAAAAAAAGTCACCCGCATACAGCAAGTGACTTTTTGATCAGTGTTTTTCTATATGATGTTAATCAAAAAAACCTTTTAATTTGTCCATAAAAGACTTAGAACGAGGGTTTTGTGCTTTAGTTTGCCCAGATGAAATGGTTTCAAACTCGGTCAACAACTCTTTTTGTCGCTCAGTCAAATGAACAGGCGTCTCTACCACAACATGACAGTACAAATCGCCTTTTGAGCTAGAACGCAATGATTTAATCCCTTTTGATGCCAATCTAAAACTTTTACCAGACTGAGTACCTGCTGGAATTTTCATTTTAGCAAGGCCATCTAAGGTTGGCACTTCCACTTCGCCACCTAAAGCAGCAGTCACAAAACTAATTGGAAACTCACAGTGCAAATCCATGCCATCGCGTTGAAAAACAGCGTTTTGCTTAACATGTACAATCACATATAAGTCACCATTTGGCGCACCATTGCGACCAGGTTCTCCTTTGTCGCTGACTCTGATACGGCTGCCTGTATCAACCCCAGCTGGAATACTGATTTCAAGGGTTTTGCTGGTTTTTAATAAACCATCGCCATGACATTTAACGCAAGGGTCTTTTATTTCCTGACCTGAACCATGACAAGTTGGACAGGTTTGTTGCATTTGGAAGATACCTTGACGCATCACAACCTGACCTGAGCCATGACAGGTTGAACAGGTTTGTGGTTTGGAACCTGCTTTTGCACCTGAACCATTACACACATCACACACATCATGTGTTGGAATGGTGATTTTCTTTTTCACGCCGTGTGCTGCTTCTTCTAGTGTAATTTCTATATCGTAACGCACATCTGCGCCACTATAATCTGGTTGACGTGCACCTGAGCGCCCACCACCAAACATTTCACTAAAAATATCACCAAAGCCACCAAAATCAAAGCTGGCACCGCCAAAACCACCACCAAAACCGCCGCCACCACCCATATTTGGGTCTACGCCTGCATGACCATATTGATCGTAGGCGGCTCTTTTTTGTGCATCCGAAAGGATATCATACGCTTTTTGAATTTCTTTAAACTTATCTTCAGCTTCTTTATTGTCTGGGTTTCGATCTGGGTGATACTTCATCGCCAGTTTACGATAGGCTTTTTTGATTTCATCTTCAGACGCACTTCGAGCCACGCCTAATATTTCGTAAAAATCTTTTTGACTCATTTAGTTTACCTTTTTTGACGCTATTCATATCTAAATAGGTCTATTATTTACGCAATAAAAGAAGGGGGACACCCTTCTTTTATTGCAGACCTAATTAAATATTAGTCCTTTTTATCTTTTACTTCTTCAAACTCTGCATCCACAACATCACCTTCTGCAGCATTATTGGCAGACTCACCGCCTGGTGCCGCAGCATTGGCCTCAGCCTGAGCTTGAGCATACATCATCTCACCCAATTTTTGGCTGGTGGTTGCTAAAACTTCTACTTTTGCATCAATAGCTGCTTTATCATCACCTTTTAATGCCTCTTCTACTTCTTTTAGGGCATTTTCAATGGATGTTTTCTCATCAGCACCCAATTTATCGCCATAGTCTGTTAACGATTTTTTCACTGAATGCACCATGGCTTCTGCCTGATTACGGCTTTGCACCAACTCCATCAACTTACGGTCTTCTTCTGCATTGGCTTCTGCGTCTTTAACCATACGTTCAATTTCTGCCTCATCCAAACCTGATGATGCCTGAATGGTGATATTTGATTGTTTTCCTGTGCCTTTGTCTTTTGCAGACACATGCAAAATACCATTAGCATCAATATCAAATGTCACTTCAATTTGTGGCATACCACGTGGTGCTGGTGGAATATCACTTAAATTAAACTGTCCTAAACTCTTATTAGCAGAGGCCAATTCACGCTCACCTTGTAATACATGAATGGTTACAGCACTTTGGTTGTCTTCTGCGGTAGAGAAGGTTTGGTTTGCTTTTGTCGGAATCGTTGTGTTTTTATTGATCAATTTGGTCATCACACCACCCATTGTTTCAATACCTAACGACAATGGTGTCACATCCAACAACAATACATCGGTACGATCACCTGACAACACTGAACCTTGAATAGCTGCACCCACTGATACTGCTTCATCAGGGTTCACATCTTTACGTGGTTCTTTACCAAAAAATTCTTTTACCTGTTCTTGTACTTTTGGCATACGTGTTTGACCACCCACCAAAATCACATCATCAATATCATTAACAGATAAACCTGCGTCTTTAATAGCAACTTTACAAGGTTCGATACTGCGTTTAACCAAGTCTTCTACCAAACTTTCAAATTTAGCACGGGTAATTTTTAACGCTAAATGTTTAGGGCCAGTTGCATCCATAGTGATATAAGGTAAATTCACTTCTGTTTGCTGACCGCTTGATAATTCGATTTTTGCTTTTTCAGCTGCTTCTTTCAAACGTTGCAAGGCCATTACATCTTTTTTCAAATCAATGCCTTGTTCTTTTTTGAATTCATCAACAATGTATTCAATCAAGCGTTGGTCAAAATCTTCACCACCTAAGAAGGTGTCCCCATTGGTCGCCAATACTTCAAATTGTTTGTCCCCATCAACATCAGCAATTTCAATGATTGAAATATCAAAGGTACCACCACCTAAGTCGTAAACAGCAATTTTTCTGTCGCCTTTTTGGTTTTTATCCATACCAAAAGCCAAGGCTGCTGCAGTCGGCTCATTGATGATACGTTTTACATCTAAGCCTGCAATACGTCCTGCATCTTTAGTGGCTTGACGTTGTGAGTCATTAAAATAAGCAGGCACAGTAATCACTGCTTCAGTAACTGTTTCACCTAAATAGTCTTCAGCTGATTTTTTTAACTTACGTAAAATTTCAGCAGAAATTTGTGGCGGAGCCAACTCTTTATCTCTTACTTTAACCCAAGCATCACCATTTGCTGCTTTAACAATATCAAAAGGCATTAAGTCGATGTCTTTTTGTACTTCTTTATCTTCAAAACGACGGCCGATCAAACGTTTTACTGCATAAATGGTGTTTTTAGGATTGGTCACAGCTTGACGTTTCGCTGGTGCACCGACCAAAATTTCATCATTATCCAAATACGCAATGATTGAAGGAGTTGTACGTGCGCCTTCAGCATTTTCAATAACTTTTGATTGTCCATTTTCAAACACAGACAAACATGAGTTTGTTGTACCTAAGTCAATACCAATAATTTTTGCCATAGTTCTTTGTCCTTTTTACTTTATTCTGTTCTTGAAGCATCCTGCTTCATTTCGTATGCAAGCAAGATGGTGTGCAAAAGTTGTTTTTCAAGCCCTATTTTTATTTTTTTATTCACTTTTCTCTTTTGAAACGACCACCAAAGCTGGGCGAACAACACGTTCTGCAACTTTATAGCCTTTTTGCATGACTTTAACGACAGTGTTCGGCTCTACTTCATTGGTTTCTTCTGTATTTAATGCTTGATGTAAATGAGGGTCCAGTTTTTCACCCATAGGGTTAATTTCTTGGATATTGACTTTATCAAATGCACTTTGTAACTGTTTCAATGTCAAATCCACACCAAACTTAAGTGCGTCAAATTGCCCACTTTGGTCTGCCAAAGCCATCTCTAAGCTATCTTTTACAGGCAAAAGCTCTGAAACAAATTTATTAATGGCAAATTTATGAGCCGCTTGCACATCCTCCTGAGCACGACGACGAGTGTTTTCTGACTCGGCTCTGGTACGCAAGACTAGGTCTTTTTGTTCTGCCAGTTGAGCTTCTAAATCAGCAATTTTTTGTTCAAGACTAACTTCTTCTTGAACAGATTCATCACCTACCTCTGCTTGCTGAGGTTCTGCTGATTTTATCGCCTCATCAACTTCTGAGGTTTGTTCTTGTGCCAAATTTTCTTTTTCTAACTCTTCACTCATTATTTGATCCTTAAATTTTCAGAACATTGATCGATTAAAATTATCTTTTTATATGAGGTCTCATACAATATATTTCAAGAGCAATATGCAGCTTTCCTATAATGTGATGCTTTTTAAGAAAAAAACACAATAGACTCGTCCTTTTTCATGCCTCATAAAACAAATTCAATATAGATAACTTAAACAAATTAATCCAATGAATCTGCCATATTAACTGATTGATTCGATTCAATTTGATGCAGTATCTCTTGCTCTTGCTTGCCAAAATACCAATTATAAAACCCAAATAATGTATTGACCATATAAGCAATACTCAAAACGACCATTGATAAAGCCTCTGTACTGCCATTTTGATATCGTATCGTCCACATGATGATCAGAAAAATATTCAATATAATATAAACCAACCATTGCTCTCTTAAACGATATAACATCATCATTGCGGCTAAAACAGCCAACACATTGGTTACACTATCTAAGTAAGGGCTATTTTGTCCCTGTATTTGTGAGAGGATATGGCCTAGAATTAAAGTGATGAGACTACAAAGTACAAAAGCCAAAAGCAAATGCAAACATGACATTTTTCTCATCAACACGATAGTGTTTATTGCATTTTTTTTCCACAGAAAAAAACCAATAATGTTCACTGGCACATAAAAAAATAGGTTCAGTGCAAACTCGCCAAACAAACCATTCATATAGGCAATATAAGCATAACCGACTGCATTATAAAAACCAAAATAATAGGTATAAATACTCCCCTTCGCGGCAAAAACAAGGAACAACACACCAGACATTAATACGGTGAGCATAAGTAGCGAATCATTTGCCGACCAAGATGTCAGCACTGCAATAAAGAAAAAGAGTACTAGCCAGCCCCACTCATACCACTTCAATTGCTTAAGTAAATTATTCATCATCTTTTTAAAACTGATTAAAAACAAATAAAAATGGCAATAACCACTTTAAAAAAGCCCTATTGCCACAGAAAACTAAAGAATACAGATCAAATATTACATGACATCCAATACTTCAATACCCAACAAATCTAAGCCTTGTTTTAAAGTACGGGCAGTTAGCTGCGTTAGTTGTAATCGGCTGTCTTTTAAACTGCCTTCTACTTTTAAAATTGGACACGCTTCATAAAAACGTGAAAATAAAGTGGCAATTTGATATAAATAGGTCGCTAAGTGATGTGGGTAACAACTTTGAGCCACTGTATTTAATACATCTTCAAACTGTAATAATGCAACAGCCAATTGTTTTTCAGCAACATCCTCTACAGCTATTGGGGCATTTTGGTCAAATTGCGCCACTTTACGAAATACGCTTTGAGTACGGGTATAAGCATATTGTAAATAAGGTGCGGTATTGCCTTCAAAAGACAACATGCTGTCCCATTTAAAAACGTAATCACTGGTTCTGCTTTTAGAAAGGTCGGCATATTTGACCGCACCAATCCCAACTACTTGGGCAATTTTAGCTACTTGCTCGGAGGTTAAATCAGGGTTTTTAGCCTGCACCAAAGCACCTGCTCTTTGTATGGCTTCATTTAATAAGTCTACTAACTTAACTGTGCCACCATCACGGGTTTTAAATGGTTTATTGTCTTCACCCATCATGGTACCAAAAGCGATATGCTCTAACCGAGCATCATCAGACACAAATTTTGCTTTACGAGCTGTACAAAAAAGTTCTTGAAAATGCAAACTCTGACGTGCATCGACGACATATAATGTGCGTTGTGCTTTAAGTTCTCTGGTACGGTAACGGATACACGCTAAATCGGTTGTGGCATATAAAAATCCACCACCTGTTTTTTGGATGATAAATGCAGCAGGCTTGCCGTCTTGATCTTTAAACTCATCCAAAAAGATGACTTTAGAGCCATTATCATCTACTGCCAAACCCATTTGCACCAGTTCATCCACTGTTGCTTGTAAGTCATTATTATAGGCCGACTCACCCATCACATCTTTTTGAGACAATAATAAACCTAATTTATTATAGACAGCCTGACAATGTGCTAAAGAAATAGAGACAAATTGTTTCCATAAAGCCAAAATTTCTTGATCACCACTTTGTAATTTGACCACATATTCTCTTGCTTTTTGAGCAAAGGCTGGGTCTTCGTCAAAACGTATTTTTGCTCTACGGTAAAAATCTTCTAAATCTGCTAAAGCAAGAGAAGCATCACCTTGTTGCTCTGTTTCCAGCAAATACGCTGTTAACATACCAAATTGCGTCCCCCAGTCACCGACATGATTCTGTGCAATGACATTGTGACCAAAAAAACGTAATACTCGATTTAAAGCATCACCAATAATACTGGAACGCAAATGCCCCACATGCATTTCTTTTGCCAAATTGGGGGAAGAATAATCAACAACAATGTTTTTGGGTGTATGTTCACTTACAGCCAAACGGTCACTTTGCAGCGCCATCTGTGCTTTTTGGATAATAAATTCTGGCGCTAAATGTATATTAATGAAACCTGGACCGGCTATTTCTGTTTTTTGAGCAATACCTTCTAGTTTTAGTGCGGATACAACTTGTTCAGCCAAAGATCTTGGGTTTGTTTTTTGTTTTTTAGCAGCCCCCATAACGCCATTAATCTGGTAATCACCAAACCCTGCTTTTGATGCAGCTTGTAATAAAATAGGCTCATCTTGTAAACCACACGCATCAAATGCTGCCCTAACATGCGCTTCAAGCTCCTGCAATAAACTCATTATCTTCCCTTATAATATTTTTGCCAAAATGGCTTTTTCTTTGCCTGCCATATTGGGGATTTTTACTGTAATGCCATTACCATTAGCTACTTGAGCAGGTTTGTCTTTTAAAATAATGGCTTCTAAAGTCACCACTTGGTTGCCACTTGGATGAATAATTTCCAACTGATCGCCAACAGCAAAACGGTTTTTCACTTCAATTTCAGCCCAGCCTTGTTCATCGACATCCAAAACCAAGCCAACAAATTGGCTTTTTTTCGATGTTGAGTGACCACTTAAGTAATTTTGGTAATCTTGTGTCTGATGACGCTCTAAAAAGCCTGGGGTATAACCACGGTTCGCTAGCCCTTCTAAATCAGCAAGCAAATTTAAATCAAATGGACGTTTTGCCACAGCATCATCAATGGCTTTACGGTAAGATTGCGCTGCACGGGCAACATAATAAATAGATTTGGTTCGCCCCTCGATTTTTAAGGAATCCACACCAATTTCAACCAATTTTTCAACCTGTTCAATGGCTCTTAAATCTTTAGAGTTCATGATATAGGTTCCATGCTCATCTTCCATTATGGGGATAAGCTCACCTGGTCTATTTGCTTCTTCAATTAAATAGGTTTTATCCGCTAATGGATGGCGTTCTGCCCCACCACATGAGGCAAATTGGTTGTCAGCTGCTTCTTGTGCTGCTTGAAAATTAAAATCTATTTTTTGAGCTGCACCTGCATCGTCTTGTGTTGAATCTTGAATTTTGTATTCCCAACGACAAGCATTGGTACAGGTACCTTGATTAGGATCACGATGATTAAAATAACCTGATAATAAACAACGCCCTGAATAGGCAATACATAAAGCACCATGCACGAAAACTTCCAGCTCCATATCGGGACATTCTTGACGAATTTCTGCGATTTCATCTAAAGAAAGTTCTCTAGACAAAATAATACGTGTAATGCCTAGTTTCTCCCAGAATTTAACCCCCATATAATTGACTGTATTGGCTTGTACAGATAAATGAACAGGAACTTCTGGCCATTTTTCGCGCACCATCATAATCAAACCAGGATCAGCCATAATCAGTGCATCTGGCTTCATGGCAATCACAGGTTCCATATCTTTTAAATAGGTACGTACTTTGGCGTTATGAGGCAATAAGTTACTGGCAACATAAAACTGTTTGCCCCGGGCATGCGCTTCTTCTATACCAACTCGTAACTCTTCAAGTTTAAATTCATTGTTTCTGGCACGCAGTGAATAACGAGGCTGCCCCGCATAAACGGCATCGGCGCCATAATCAAAGGCGGCTCTCATTCTTTCTAAGCCACCAGCAGGTAAAAGAAGTTCAGGTGTTTTCATAATATAAGGTGTGTGTACTTTAAATGTGGGGTTGTCTCTATGTTAATTAATTTGAGGCAAAGTATACGATTACTTTGCCTCAAATTTAACTTTATGATTAATTTTATCAGTTTTAATCGTTAAATAACACCCGTTTCGCTTCTTTTGCTAAATACACCCAAGTTTCAACTACTGTATCGGGGTTCAGAGAAATGGTTTCAATGCCTTTTTCCACCAACCATTTGGCAAAATCAGGATGATCAGATGGGCCTTGACCACAAATACCAATATATTTATTGTGACGCAAACAAGCTGAAATAGCCATATCCAACATTGCTTTTACAGCAGGGTCACGTTCATCAAATGTACTGGCAATAGGCCCACCACTGTCTCTATCTGTCCCTAGGGTTAACTGCGTCATATCATTAGAACCAATGGAAAAACCATCAAAGTACTCTAAAAAATAATCTGCTAAAACGGCATTGGTTGGTAGCTCACACATCATAATCAAACGCAAACCATTTTTGCCACGCTCTAAGCCATTTTGTTTTAATAATTCAACCGTCTGAGCAGCCTCTTTTAATGTGCGCACAAATGGAATCATCACTTCAAGGTTGGTCAACCCCATTTCATCACGGACTTTTTTTATGGCACGACATTCCAGTTCAAAACAGGCTTTAAATTGTGGAGAAATATAACGAGCAGCCCCTCTGAATCCAAGCATTGGGTTTTCTTCGTGGGGTTCATACAGATTTCCACCAATTAAATTAGCGTATTCATTTGATTTAAAGTCTGATGTTCTTAAAATAACCTTCTTAGGATAAAAAGCAGCAGCAATTGTTGCAACACCTTCTACAATTTTATCTACATAAAAATCTACTGGCGAACGATACCCTGCTGTTTTATCTTGAATGGTTTGTTTTAATGTGCTCTCTAATTGATCAAACTCTAATACTGCCTTTGGGTGAATACCAATTTGACGGTTAATGATAAACTCCATCCGAGCCAAGCCAACACCTTCATTGGGTAGCTTAGTGAAACCAAAAGCCAGCTCTGGATTGCCCACATTCATCATCACTTTGACGGGGCTTTGAGGCATTTTATCTAAAGAAAGATCGATGGTTTCTATGTCCAATAGTCCTTCATAAATATAACCCGTATCCCCTTGAGCACAAGAAACGGTTACATTCATACCATCGGATAAAACTTCCGTTGCATGACCACAACCAACCACAGCAGCAATACCCAACTCCCGAGCAATAATGGCTGCGTGACAAGTTCGCCCACCTCGATTGGTCACTATAGCGGAAGCCCGTTTCATAACGGGTTCCCAATCTGGATCGGTCATATCGGTCACCAAGACATCCCCTGGTTGAATGCTGTCCATTTGTTCAATGCTTTTAATGACTTTAACCACACCTTGACCAATTTTTTGACCAATTGATCGCCCTTCACACAATATGGGTGAGTGATTTTTTAATTGATAGCGACGCAGCTCATTACCTGTTTCCTGAGACTTAACGGTTTCTGGTCTGGCTTGTAAAATGTACAATTGGCCATCTATCCCATCCTTACCCCATTCAATGTCCATTGGTCGAGCATAATGCTCTTCAATAATTAAAGCGTATCGGGCCAATTGTGCGACTTCTTCATCAGTCAGGGCAAACTGCTTTCTTAAGTGCTCTGGCACATCAACAACCTGAACTGATTCTCCTGCCTGAGCGGCTTGAGCAAACACCATTTTGATTGCTTTAGAACCTAAATTTTTACGTAAAATTGCGGGTCGCTGTGCTTTTAGTGTTGGCTTATGGACATAAAACTCATCTGGATTGACCGAACCTTGCACAACAGTTTCCCCCAAACCATACGCAGCGGTAATAAACACAACTTGGTCAAAACCTGATTCTGTATCCATTGTAAACATGACGCCCGCACAACCATCATCAGATCGAACCATTCTTTGTACACCAACAGACAAAGCAACGTCTTGATGAGAAAAGTCTTTATGCACACGATAAGAAATAGCACGATCATTATACAAAGAAGCAAATACTTGTTTTGCCGCCTGTTTAACATTGTCTAGCCCACTAATATTTAAAAAAGTTTCCTGCTGGCCAGCAAAAGAAGCATCGGGTAAATCTTCTGCTGTAGCAGAAGAGCGTACCGCAACGCAAATCTCTGCCCCCCCAGCATCAGCAACCATCTTAGCCCATGCAGCATCAATTTCTTGCTCTAGATCTTGAGGAAAAGACGTTTGCATGATCCATTGACGAATTTGTGCACCTGTTTGGGTTAATTGCGTTATATTGTCTACATCCAATTGCTGCAAAAGCTGATCAATACGTTTATCTAAACCATCCTGAGCCAAAAAGGTTCGATATGCAGCAGCAGTTGTGGCAAAGCCCCCAGGTACTCTAATGCCTTGAGAGGATAATTGGCTGATCATCTCCCCTAAAGAAGCATTTTTTCCACCAACGCGTTCAACATCGGTCATACGCAAATGTTCAAACCAGATAACGTTATTTTCTATCATGTCAAATCCACTTTTTAAAATAAAGAAAAACTGCTCATACACAAAGCCTAATTGATTAGGCACGACAAATGGTGATTTATTATTTTTTTAAATGAATCAGTTCTATAACTGAAATGAGCTGGGGAGAAAATAAATTGATTTCTCCCCTAACAAGACATTGACAACTTAATTTACTTGTACATCATTATTTTGATTTTCTTTTACAAACAGCATGGCAATAATGCCCACTACGGTAACAACTGCTGCAAAATAAAAACCACTATTCAAACTACCTGTACGATCCGCCAAAAAGCCTGTGACATAGGGTGCACAAATGGAAGCACACATACCAAAGAAATTATATAAACTAAATGCAGTACTTAAAGCAGCTTTAGGTGCATTATCGGCAACTAAGGCAACCAATACAGGGTTTAAACTGATCTTACCAATAAACCCATAAAGTACCAACACGGCAATTAAAACAGCGTAAGAGTTTGAATACACAATCCCAAAAATCGCCACTAAAGATAATGGCATCATAAACAATACCACGGGTTTTCTTTTACCTAATTTGTCGGATACATAGCTACATAATAATGTGCCCACAATAGAAATCCAAGGCACAATAGAAGCAATTTGTGAAGCTTGAACTTTATCCATTCCTCGCTCTGCTTCTAAATAATTAGGTAACCAAGTAATGATCACAAAGAACCCATAAATAGAACAGAAAATGGTGATATAGGCCAAAACCAGATTACGGTTTTTAAACAAGTCACTGAATTTAAAAGCTTCTTTAGATTGTGCTTGTACAGCATTTTGCTCGGCAGCTTTTGGATCAGCTTTTTCTCTGATCCAAAATAACATCATGAGTGTCACGATCAAAATAGGCACAGCAACAACTACAAAAGGCATTTTCCATGAGGTATGGTAGTTTGTCACCATAATACTGGATAAGTAGTAACCAAAGGCAATACCAAAAGACATACCACTACCAATAACCGCACTGCCTAAGGTGATCCATTTTTTTGGAATGGCTTCAGATGACAAGGCATATTGTGGTCCATAATACGCGCCTTGTGCAGCACCTGTAATCATCCATAATGCAATGAAAATCATAAATGTTGGTGACACTGCAATGGATGCAATAAATACAGCATAAAGGAAAAAACCTGTCACCAATACTTTTTTGCGCCCTATTTTATCGCCTAAAATACCTGATGGCACTTGTAAGAAGGTGTAGGTTAAGAAAAACAAACTCATCACCCCACCGGTTTGTGCTTTAGATAAGCCAAATTCTGATTGGATTTCAGATATAACGGGACTTAAGACACTTCGACCAGCGTAAATCACCACCCAACCCAAGAAAAAGACTATGACGACTTTTATCCAATAAGAGTCGATTTTTTTTGATTCGTTTTGCATAATAATGCTCCTTATTACAACTATTTAATTTCTTTAGAATCAGTTTGTAATGCCATATAAACACCAAATAAACCATCTATTCCTGAATGTGCACCAACCTGTGTCATATTCTCTAAATACCGCAATAAAGAAGTAACTGGAGTAGGCAAAAACAGTGATTTGACTACCTGTAACAATCTGGATGAAAACAAACCCTGTATAGCACAATCAAAGTACGCAATACTCAGTGGCGTGGTTAATATTGCATAAGTTTCACGATGAAGATGAAAATAACACCATAAAGCAGATACATGTTGTAACCGTATATACTGAACACACATTGCCCCAATAAGCATATCGTCCCCACTTGGTGTACTGCCAGGCCCTCTACCAATAAGCCATTTAACAGCATCTTCCCAACCTAACGCATTTGACGCATTGTGTTCTGGCTGTGTTAATGCTGTTTTAATAATAGGGTCGTTTATTAAGCATTTCATTTCCCCCAACCCCAATATCTTCTGTTGATTTAAAAAATCTGATAAGACACTCATTTTTTGAGCCAACAGTTGATAGGATGGTGGGATTAAAGATGCTTTTAAGCTAAACTGTTTGACTTTACTTAGTTCAATTAAAAAGTAATTTTGATGAAAAGCTTGCTCAAAATCATGCTCACTCAGAATAATCTGTTCAGGTAAAAGTCCTTTTGTACGATCTGAAATAAAGATTGTTTTTGAATTTGGCATTTCTTGTATTTCAACCACTAAGCCATGAGCAAACCGTGCCTGAACAACTAACTTTATGGTATTAAAGTCAGTTAGTTCTAAATGTTGGCTAACAGCAAGTGGTCGAAAACAAAGCATTTTTTAACTCCAATAATCCATTTACGCTGGATATTTTTGGGCCAAAGCCAATAAAGCTTTTTCAAAACAAGGTAATGGTGCTCTCACCGTACCAGCACCGACTTGACCAATACCTGGCTCTTTATGGGCAATACCTGTGTTGATTAATGGTGTGATACCTGTTTCAACAACCAAACGAACATCAATCCCAACACAAGCACCTCTAAAATTCCAAGTAGGAATAGATAAAGCTGGGTTTTGCGATAAACAAATTTCAGCCATTTCATTACTGATTTCTAATGCATCATCAAAACCACCTGCACCAACAAAACGAGTCACGCCGGGTGCCGCAATCATGGTCATCCCGCCCACACCAAAAGTTTCTGTAATCGCACTGTCTCCAATATCTGGGTTAGCATCTTCTTGGCTATATCCAGTAAAAAATAAACCTTGTGGCGTATTAACTGGTGCCGTAAACCATTGATCACCTAACCCACTGACTCGAATAGCGAACTCTTTACCATTACGTGTCATTGCAGTCACAATAGTGCCTTCCCCCACAGTATGTGCGGCATCCATAGCTGCTTTACAATAAGCCATCGCAACATTTAAGAAAAACTGATCTGTTTTACCCAAAAAAGACAAAATTTCGACACGTTCTTGATCCGTAATATCAATGGCCGCAATTTCTGGGCTCAATGTCCTTAACAACAAAGCAGATGCAGCAATATTGCGTTGATGAAACTCATCCCCCATGGTAATAGCTTGAGCCATTAATGCTGTTAAATCAATACCTTCTTCAAAACGTTTTAATGCTTTAGATAATGCAGGTGCCAGTACATCTTTCATCCAATGCAATCTGGTTTGTACTTCTTCCCCATAAGCGCCAAAACGCATAACCTTACCAATACCCTCATTCATATTGCAATAAGCAAAATTACCATGCGTGGTATTTTTCACTTTCAATACAGGCATGCTTTGTGAAGTAATACCTCCCATTGGTCCCACAGCACCAACATAATGGCAAGGTTTAAATGCTATTTGGTCGCTTTGCAGCATGTTTACTGCTTCTTGTTCTGTCGCAGCCCATCCTTCAAATAATAACGCACCAATACATGCGCCTTTCATCGGGCCTGTCATATCAGCATAGGCAATAGGCGGGCCAGCATGTAACAGTATTTTCTTTTCTCTTAATTCTGGAATCGCTTCTCCTGCTGGAACAACATCTTGCCAAAATGGGCGAGCCGATTTAATCATTTCAATAACTTTTTCATTTGCTAAAGCAATCGTATTATTCATGATGCAGCCTTTCATTTACTTAAATTCAATCAATAAAAACATTACTGTAATTGGTCTAAAGCTTTAATTAACTGTTCATCACCTCCAGCAGGTGGCGCCCAATTGACTTGAACAACATTTGCTTTTGATTTCAATAAATCGTCTGCAAATGAACGCAAGCCAATGTTGATGACTTTTGGTCCATCCTGAATCAATGTTGATGTTTGTTCAGTTGATGAAGTTAATTGTTTATAAGGTTCTGTTTGTTGGGTAATTCTGACCGCAGCTTCAATGGCTTCACGATTATTGGATAACAGCATCACACCTGCATCTTTAAGGATTTTTTTCTGAAGTCTGATATCCTGATAATCTTCATCTGTCCCACAAATGGCGGCAATATAAGTCACTTGTCCATCTTCTGCTTTGCGCTGAGCGCGTGCGGCTTCTATTGTTTGCGCAGCCTGTTCGGCTGGGTTTTCATGAGCGCCAAAACCAATGACCATATCCATAACAACCACGGCTGTTTTTGGGTCTGTGCCCGCTTTAAGAATCAACTCATTGCGCACAGAAGGATCAATCATGGGGTGAGCACGATTAACAGTATAAACATCATCCCCTAAGTCGATTACAGAATGACCATTGTGTGCAAACATCACACCTTCAGGGTGATCACCAGAAAATGGAACATCTAATGCATTTGCCAACAACATTGCCGCTTCTGATGCTAAGGTACCACCACAAAATAAGCCTCTGATTTGTGTTTGTTCAGTACTCATTTTTGCTTTGGCTTTTGCTTCATTAATACGCTGCTGACGCGCAACGGCTTTTTGTGCTGCTTGATCTAAGGTCGCTGCAAATTCTATATTACCATCTGAATGTGTATTATTTTCACCAAGGAAAATGGCCACAACAGGTTTCTCTTGGCTTTTTAATTTTGCAATAACCTTTTCTTTCACTTCTTTTGCAGGAGGTTTAGAAACAAAAACAATCATATCGGTGTTGTTATCATGAGCAAGCATTTCAATTGCATCTAAAGCACTGATCCCACCAATTTGACTGGACAAATCTCGCCCACCTAAACCAATTGCATGCGAAATACCTTCACCCAAATAATCAACACCAGACAAAACGGCCTGAATACCTGTACCAGAAGCACCAATCACACCAATACTGCCTTTTCGATTTAAGTTCGAAAAAGCCAAAGGAATATTTTTAATGGTACCTGTCCCACAATCAGGTCCCATAACGATCAGTTTATTCTGATGAGCATATTGTTTTAATGCCAACTCATCTTTAACTGAAACATTGTCACTGAAAATAAAAACATTTAAATGATTGTCTAATGCCTTTTTAGCTTCCCTTGCAGCATATTTACCTGCAATTGAAATCAACGCCAAATTAGCATTATTCATATGATTAAGTGCACCTTTAAGTGACTTCACTTGTGCATAAGAAGAGCTTTTTCTTTGAACAGACTGATCTTCTAAAAAAGCATTCACCGCTTCAATAACAGCGGGCACTACCGATTCATCATCCCCTTCAATAGCAATACATAAATCGCTGGCTTTAGCAGCGCTGATTTCTTGAGTCAAAAGCCCTGTGTTTTCAAAAATCTCCTTGTTGGCATTGGTGCCCATCATGATAGAAATTTTAGATACCTTAGGCATATCAGCCAGCTTTTTACTCAAAAGCATCAAACTGACTGAATCTTGAAACACACCATTTTTAATGACAGAGTACAACATACACCCTCCTGGTTGAACAAAATAATCAATTATTATTCACTAATCTACATCTTTGCTTTTCCTGATTTAAAAAAAATCAGACAGCAACAGTAACAGGATGTTATTAAGAGAAATTTGGTCTTAATTAATTTAAAACCATAGTAGGAGATTTATGAGCAAAAGGATAGATGTAAACGATGTTCTTAAAATTTTATTGGCAATACTGCCTTAATTGATGAAAATTTTTCAAAGAAAAAGCACTCTCTATAAGGATGGATACAAACAAAGATAATGAGATAAAAAACTCAAAATATTATTGATTTATCTAAAAAAAATTTCGACAAAAAAAAGGACAAAAAAATATTCTTGCCCAAAAAAGACTTAAAAACATTATTGCCACAATTTTTTCAACGATGGATTAAATCATCATAAATGACTCTAAGAACTTGACCTTCAGAAAAAGAATGTTCTATCCACTGTGCAACCTCTCCTTTTAACTCATGTTTAATCGCCAATAACATACGTGAAGGTTGACGAGGATTTTTAATTTCTTTTTCAATCAATTTTTTCTCTTCAATATCTTTTCTGACCATATAATCTGGTAAAAAACCAATACCCACCCCCAAGCGTTGCACCTGATATTTTGTTTCCAAATCTGGCACTTTAATGATTTCTTGACCATGTAAAAGCCAGCCAACTTTTTTGGTAATGTTTAATGCAGTATCCTCAATAAAGGCGGAAGGATAAAGACGCAGAACACTTTCAGGAATAGGTTCGACTGCATTGGCTAAAGGGTGATTAGGGGCAATAACAAACTTCCAATGAACGCGGCCTAATTCGATATAATCCAGCCCGCCCCCCTCTACCAATTTACCTGGTGCACCAATAGCAATATCAATGTTTTTATTTAATATCGCATCCCAAACACCATTATAAACTTCGGTGGTAATAATGACCTGACACAAAGGAAAACGTTGCTTAATATAACTTAATAATTTTGATGTATGATAAGGCGTATGCATCAAATTATTAATACAAATTCTTAACTTAAATTCAATGCCTTGATTAATACTATTCAAACTACGCTGTATCGAATTAAAGTCATTTAAAAGATGTACCGCCTTTTGATAAAAATAATTACCCGCTTCAGTCAATTCAACATTACGGGTATTACGCTGTAAAAGATCCATACCTAAATAGGTTTCCATTCTTTTAATGGCATAGCTTATGGCCGATGATGTCAATCCAAGCTCATCAGCAGCCCGACTCAAATTTTTATGTTTTGCCACTTGGGCAAAAATGTATAAATTATCTTCACTAAACACCGATTTCATAATATTACCCACCTAAAAATTATGTCACATCAAATTAATGAAAAAATATCACTAATAATTTTCAAATTGATGATATTTTTTTAAGCACATTCCCATTTTAGTAAATATCCTTATAATAAAACAAGAAAAATTTATCAATTTAACTTTTTTATCAAAAAGTTGCTTAATTTTATTAAGAAACAAACAAGAAAAGCAAACATGAAAAATTATCAATAATTTTTCATCAAAACATAAAAATGAAAACGCGCATCACGAAAGAATGATTATGTGACTCACTGTTTTATTTTTTTAGAAAATTTTGATAGACAAAACTGAAGAAGGAATGTGCCATGTCAAAAAAATTAGCTGTTATTGCAGTTGGTGGAAATGCTTTAATCCCAGATGATCAACATTGTTCTTATCAAGATCAATATAATGCCATTTTAAAAAATGCAGAATCTGTTGCAGACATGATTGAAGCAGGTTGGAGAGTTGTGCTCACACATGGTAACGGCCCCCAAGTTGGTTTTATCTTACGTAGATCAGAACTGGCAAGCTTAGAAGTACCTACTGAGCCTTTAGATTGTGCGGTAGCGGACACTCAAGGTTCTATTGGTTACCATTTCCAAAATGCGTTAAACAATGTATTAAAACGCCGAAACATTCACAAACCTATTGCCAGTATTGTGACCCAAACGATTGTGTCGAAGAATGATCCTGCATTTTCAAAACCCACTAAACCTATTGGGGCCTTTATGGATGAAAAAACGGCAAAAGAAAGACAAAATACACTGGGCTGGAACATCATGGAAGATTCTGGCCGTGGATGGCGACGCACGGTTGCCTCTCCGCAACCTATTGCCATTCAGGAACTATCAACTATTCGCTCCTTACTTGACCAAGATATTTTGGTGATTGCCTGTGGAGGTGGTGGCATTCCTGTTGCATTTGATGATCAAGAAGAATTAATTGGCGTTGAAGCAGTTATTGATAAAGATTTAGCATCGGCACTTTTGGCTAAAGAATTAAAAGCGGACTTATTACTCATTCCTACTGGCGTAGAACAGGTTGCCATTAACTTTGGTACACCTGAGCAACAGTGGTTAGATACATTAACAGTACAAGATGCTCGCCACTTTAGTGAAAAAGGAGAGTTTGGAGAAGGCAGTATGGGACCTAAAATTAATGCAGTGATTGACTTTGTGTCTGAAGTACCTGATGCACAAGGGCTAATTACTTCACCAGATGTAATCAAAGAAGCTTTGGAAAGGAAAACAGGCACATGGATTGTTAATAATTAAATTTTACTCACGTGATACAAAAAAAGCAGGCTATTTATCAATAGCCTGCTTTTTCATACATAGCTCAACCAACTCTTTTTTTATTGATGTTCCCTCAGAAAAACCCATTCATTTTGTTTTGAATGCTCTTCACTATAGTAATAACCTTCTAAATCAAATTGTTTTAGCTCTTCTGGTGTTTTAAGCTGATGTTGTGCTGCATATTTGACCATTAACCCTCGAGCACGTTTTGCATAAAAGCTGATGATTTTATATTGGCCATTTTTTTTATCTTTAAAAACAGGAGTAATCACAGGCACCTGTAATAATTTAGGTTGAACAGATTTAAAATATTCAGTAGAGGCTAAATTAATCACAGTATGGTTTTTTGTTAGAAGTAAAAGCTCATTAATCGTATGGGTAATATGCGCCCCCCAAAATTCATATAAATTTTTGCCTTTTGGGTTTTGTAATTTAGTCCCCATTTCTAACCGATAAGGTTGCATTAAATCCAAAGGTCTCAGCACACCATATAACCCAGACAAAAGAGCCACATGATCTTGTATATAATCGATTTCTTTATTCTTTAGATGGTAAGCATCCAAGCCCTCATATACATCGCCTTTAAATAGAAAAATAGCCTGCTTTGCATTGTATAGAGTAAAAGGAGGCTTAAATTGTGCAAAGCGCTCCATATTCAGTATGGCCAACTTATCAGAAATACTCATCAATTGAGCAATTTGCTGCGGAGAAAGTTGTTGTAATGTTGGCATTAATTGCTCAGAAAATTCAAGCAACATAGGCTCTGTATATGTTTTTGTTGGCGCAACGGTTGTTTCATCCAAAGTTTTTGCTGGAGAAAGCAAAAAAAGCATTATATGCACCTTTCTATATTTAACTTATATTTATCTTATTTTAACATCAAAATTCTCCCAAAAATGATAAAGTTACTCAATGACTATTGATGTTTTTTAACACTATTTTTTCGTTAATCGAATAATAATATTCATAAAATTTGATTTTAAGATTTCAATAACTTAATATAGTAAGTAATATTTAATATTAAATTTAGTTAATCTAACAAATTATATTAAACATATTCAAATTTAGGTTGAGAAAGCACAATTAAAATGGCACATGGACAAGCGTTTTTAGAAGATTCATCAAAAATGATTTCTACCTTTATTACGCAAACAAATATTAAAATTAATGCAGATGAAGAAACCAAAAGGCAAATATATGCAGCATTTGCTTTTGGACTAATCAATGGGTACACCGCAGAAAACCAAGGTGAACAAAATGATTTAAAAGAAACGGAAACAGCAACTGTTTATTATTTAATGACTTTGTTTCAATATGGTGCACAACAAGCTACTGAGTTTTGTCAATTTTTAGTCAATGCCATGATGGATGAAGATTTTCACCCTACCGTTAATATCGCTATACGCAGGGGCATTGAAGCTTATTTTATGCAATATAATGAAAAAAACTTTAATGGTTTAAAAAATAATATCGATAATCTGGTTGGCTGTATTTTGTCTTAAAACATCATTATTTCAATAAAAAACACCTGAATAATCAAAATTATTCAGGTGTTTTTTGTCAATACTTAAATTTTAGTGGTGATGTCCATGTTCACCATGCGCATGACCATGTTGAATTTCTTCTTGAGAAGCTTCACGCACGTCATTTACGGTAGCTTTAAAGCGAATTTTAATACCTGCTAAAGGATGATTACCATCGACAACAGCTTTACCATCAGCAATATCTGTCACACGAAAAATCATGGTTTCCCCTGTTTCTGGATCATCTGCCTCAAACATCATGCCTATTTCTACTTCAACAGGAAACGCTTTAATGTCTTCAATACGGACAAGCTCTTCTTCTGGTTCACCAAAAGCATCATCAGGCTCTAAAGTAACCTCAACAACATCACCTGTATTTTTGCCTTCTAAAGCCTCTTCAACCAAAGGAAAAATTGCATCATAACCACCATGCAAATAGCTGATTGGTTCTTCTGTTTTATCAATTAATTCATTATTAGCATCGTACATTTCATAATGAAGTGTGACCACGGTATTTTTTGCTACTTGCATGCGCGCGCCTTCCCAGTTATTTTTCATCATATTTAAAGTAAACGATAATTGTACCAGTTCTAAAAAAATTCTGTAGATTTTTCGTAAAATGGCCGCTTAATTTTTATGATGCATTTTCATTCAATAATAAATGTACCCTAGCCACAGCAACTGGTTTTTCTGGTGATACTTGCCATGCTTTTGCTGTGACATTAGCCACTCTTCTGCCTTGTCTGACAAGCTCACAAGATGCATATAAATGCTCTGGTGTGCCAGCACGCAAATAATCCAGAGAAAAATCAATCACTTTTGGAATAGGACTATCCTGATTATTCAAACAATACAGCACCACTGATGCATTCTCTAAAAAACCACCAATTAAACCACCATGTAAAGCTGGAACAATCGTATTACCAATATTTTTTGGTGAAAAAGGCAGCTGAAATAAATATTGTTTATTTTGATCAAACCCCACCTGAAAATGAATCATTTTGGCATAAGGAACCATTTGATGCACTTTATCTGTAATCTTTTGTTCTGGAAAAAAAATCACTGTATTTTGTTGTTCTGTCATTTCAACTGCTCCTTTATTTCATCAGAAATAGGTGTTCTCATATAGGTAGCCATTGCAAACGCAATAGGATCTTCTTCCCTATCCTGATGAAAACAAGTCGTCCTGACAAAAGCAACCTGATCAGTTAATTTATAACATTCAGATTGAGCATATATCTTTTCTTGCGGTGTGGCTGGATGCAGATAATCAATTCGTAGATCCAAGGTAACCAACAATTCAAAATCATCTAAGTGTGCTGCAACTGATGCACCACCAGCAACATCGACTAAGGCAGTAATGACGCCTCCATGAATCACACCTGTTTTTGGATTACCCACTAAATCTTCACGCCAAGCAACACTTAATACCTGCTTGCGGCCATGAGCATATTCAAATTTTAATCCTAATGCTTGATTATGAGGCAGTGTATTTAAATAACCAATTGCTGTTTGATATATTTTTTCATTTTGAGGCATTTAACCTACTCCCCATTATTTTCATCTATTTCTCCATAAACTTAAATCAAATGTATATAAAATTGTCAATCATACATCTTCTTTTTTAATAAAGGAAACTTGATCTTGATGATATTCAGAAGCAAAAATACTCAAAAAATCAAATCACACGAGCCCGTCTTATTTCTTATAAAAACTTCACCAATTTTAAACCAAATAAAAAACATGTTAAACTTTAAACTCAATATTTGGGCAAAGAAAAACGTGGTCATGAATAATAATCAACTTATTTTTCGACATGCAACACAAACAGATATCCCATTAATTCTTCAATTTATTAAAGAGTTAGCTGAATACGAAGGTTTATTAAATGAAGTGGTTGCAACTGAATCCTTATTAAAAGAATGGCTATTCATTCAAAAAAAAGCAGAAGTCATCATTGGTATGCACAATCAAATACCCGTTGGATTCGCTCTGTTTTTTCATAATTTTTCTACTTTTTTAGGCCGTAGCGGTATTTATTTAGAAGACTTATATGTCCAACCACAATACCGAGGGATGGGATTTGGCAGATCGTTTATACAGGAATTAGCCCATATTGCCACCTCAAGAGGTTGTGGTAGATTAGAATGGTGGTGCCTTAATCACAATAAACCAAGCATTGAGTTTTATCTATCTCTTGGTGCTCAGCCTATGTCTGATTGGACAGTATTTCGTATTGATGGCAACAGATTAAAAGAATTAGGAACAAAACAAACTGTAACAGATATTCTTTAAGGGAAAAACTTTTCATTAAATAACAAATAATTTAAATTCAACCAATAATGTTTTTCCTGATAATGACACACAAAATAATTCATTAAACAGCTCTTAAAACACTTACATAAATAGGCATAAAACTTTCTTCCTGCCGAACATCCACCAACCCCTCTTTTACAAGCTCCAGTACAGCAATAAAATTGACCACCAAATACATGACCGTATGTTCCTTTTCAAATAGTGCCTCAAAGGTACAGGACCCAACTTCTGAGACATACCGTAAAATTGCACTCATTTGTGCACGAACAGACAATGTTTCGGTTTGCACTTGATGGCTTTGAGTTTGTTTCACTCGAGACAACAAACTCAACCACACCTGTTTTAAATCACTCACATCCACTTCTGGTAATAATGGTTCAACTTCCTGCTCAAAGTGTACATACACCCACGCAAAATCCCTACCTGCTAAAGGCAAAGCATCTAACCCAACTGCAGCAAGCTTCATTTGTTCATACGCCAATAATCTTTTAGCCAACTCTGCCCTTGGATCGGCTTCTTCATCTACTTCTACTGGTGGTTTAGGCAACAACAAACGAGACTTAATTTCAATCAGTACAGCAGCCATTAATAAATACTCAGCAGCCAAGTCTAAGCGATTTTCATTCAGTATTTTGATATACCCTAAATACTGCTCAGTAATCACCGCCATAGGGATATCAAGTACATCCAAATTTTGTTTTCTAATTAAATACAGCAGTAAATCCAAAGGCCCTTCAAACCGCTCTAACACAATTTGTAAAGCATCTGGTGGTATGAATAAGTCTTGAGGCACCTCTAAAACAGGCTGACCAAAAACGTAGGCTAAAGCGCCATTTTGCTCATTTAAAAAAGTCATTTTTCCAAAACATTATATTTATTCAATTAGTTAGAATTAAAAGGTGACCAGTTCATAAGCAATATTTTCAACTGCTTTTTTAACCTTATTTTCATCAGCAATTTTATAAACAATGATCATGTATTCATCTGCCCCAGTATCAATATTGCCTAATTTTAATCCATAAGGATTAAGAACGGCATTAAAATCCTTAAAGATATTCTCATTAGAGGAAATAGAATCCATTTCATTATAGTATCCTTGCGTCGGCAATGTTAGATTCAACCCAAAATTAAACCGTACGACACGCTCTAAACCATACTCTAACTCATCAACACCTTCTTTCCAATCTAGTTGTGTCGCAAAATGAAAATTGTCTTCATTATAAGGAATCATTAAATCATAAAGTACCATCCAAGGGGTTTCCTCAACAGCAGCATCAGTCATATAAGTATCCAATTTTTCTTGGAATAAACCTTGACCTTCTTCACTCAAACAATACTTTGCTAAAGACATAAAATTCTGTTTCTCTTGATCACTAAGTTGCCTTTGCTCATTGTGATTTGATTGAGCTTGTTCTTTCTTAGTGCGTTCATTCTTTCTTTGCACAGCACTCTCAAACACGCTTGAGAATGTCTGTTCTATTTTTTTTATTGTTGCATTATCTGTCACATCAAGATAACGTTCTGCTCTATCCGCCCAGTCAATATGTTCATTAGGTAACTTTTTTAAATAAAGCTTCTGATCAATTTTCGCAATATAATAATTATAGTGGCTATCCCCTATATTATCTGAATCAGAAAACACCATAAAATTTGGTAAATAAAAACCTTGATAATGTATATCGTCTTTAACAATAAGGGTATATTTAAATTTTTTGGGTCGAAAGAAAAACGATACTGATAATATAATCATAAGAAAAAACAAAATGAAGAACAGAGGAAAAAATAAAATAAAAACAATCAGCCTAATAGGATGAGAAACTAAAGTTTTTAATAACTTAACAAATGCTGATAAAACCCAACGGCTATCTTCTCTATTTGTTGATATGATATATTTATATTGAAATACTGAATCGATAATTAAATAATCAAATTTTTCTAATGTTATTTTATTCCCTTTGTAGCAACCTGATATCTGCTCGCCTTCTTTAAAATACATTCTTGTCATTATCAATTCTATCTTTCTTTTAACCGATCAATCCAAATTTTATCTGCCTATCCAATTTAAATCATCAGCATTTTTATATACATCAATTCCATCAAAATAAACTCTATTCTCTAAAATTAAGTGAGCCAAAAACACAAACCAAAGCACAGTTTATGAGATGCATATTTTGCTTCACTTTCATCTTTTGAAAATAACAATTTCAATTCTTTTGGAACATCATCAGCAGTCCCATAAGCAGTTTCAAATAAACACCAATCTATTGCATCAATGCGTTGCTCAAAATCAGATTGCATTCCCCCACTCCTAAAATATTATTGTTTGTCTCTATTAATAAAGCAAAACATAAATGAAATCAATAGAAGAAAACCCAAAAAACTACTATTTTTTATGCTATAATTGAGAGTTTTCTTCCTAAATTAACCTATCAGAATCAAATACAAATGAATAAAAATATCCGCAACATTGCCATTATTGCACACGTTGACCATGGTAAAACCACATTAGTCGATCAGTTGCTACGCCAAGCCGGTACCTTCCGAGACAACCAACAAGTAGCCGAACGGGTTATGGACAGTGGTGACATAGAAAAAGAACGTGGCATTACCATTTTATCTAAAAATACAGCCGTAGAATATGAAGGCACGCATATTAACATTGTTGATACTCCTGGGCATGCTGACTTTGGTGGTGAAGTTGAACGTGTATTAGGTATGGTTGATGGTGTTGTGTTATTGGTTGATGCTCAAGAAGGCCCTATGCCACAAACTCGTTTTGTGACAAAAAAAGCCCTTGGCTTAGGATTACATCCTATTGTTGTGATCAATAAAATTGATCGTCCTGGCGCTCGCCCTAACTGGGTTATTGACCAAACATTCGAATTGTTTGATAAGCTTGGCGCAACAGACGAACAATTAGATTTTCCAATTATTTACGCTTCTGGTCTAAATGGTTTTGCCAAACTAGAATTAGAAGAAGAGTCAGACAATATGCGTCCATTATTCGACGCTATTTTAAACCATGTACCTGCACCTAGCGGGGATCCTGCAGCACCTTTGCAGTTACAAATTTCAGCCTTAGATTACTCTACTTATACGGGCAGACTAGGCATAGGCCGCATTTTAAATGGTACGATCAAAGCAGGACAACCTGTATGTATCATGAACCATGAAGAACAAGTGGCCACAGGCAGAATCAATCAAGTATTGGGTTTTAAAGGCTTGGAGAGAGAACCTGTTGAACAAGCCAGTGCGGGTGAAATCATCATGATTAATGGTCTTGATGAAATTGGTATTGGTGTGACTATTTGTGATCGAGACAATCCTCAAGGTTTACCTGTTCTTGGTGTAGATGAGCCAACATTAACAATGGACTTTATGGTGAACACGTCACCTTTAGCTGGAACAGAAGGTAAATTTGTCACCAGCCGTCAAATTCGTGACCGTTTACAAAAAGAATTATTAACCAATGTCGCATTACGCGTTGAAGATACAGAAGACGCTGATATCTTCCGTGTATCTGGTCGTGGAGAATTACATTTAACCATTTTACTGGAAAACATGCGTCGCGAAGGTTATGAGTTAGCTGTTGCCAAACCACGTGTTGTTTACCGTGACATCAATGGTGAAAAATGCGAACCCTATGAAAACCTAACAGTGGATGTAGAAGACAATACCCAAGGTGCTGTAATGGAAGAGTTGGGTCGCCGTCGTGGTGAGTTAACCAATATGGAATCTGACGGAAAAGGTCGTACTCGCTTAGAGTATCATATCCCTGCTCGTGGCTTAATTGGTTTTCAAGGTGAGTTCATGACCTTGACCAAAGGTGTAGGACTTATGTCTCATGTATTTGATGACTATGCACCAGTAAAAGCAGATATGCCTGGTCGACATAATGGTGTGCTGGTTTCTCAAGAAAATGGTGAAGCGGTTGCTTACGCTTTATGGAACTTGGAAGACCGAGGTCGTATGTTTGTGGTACCTAATGATAAAATATATGAAGGCATGATTATTGGTATCCACAGCCGCGAAAATGATTTAGTCGTTAACCCACTAAAAGGTAAAAAACTCACTAATGTCCGTGCCAGTGGTACTGATGAAGCGGTACGTCTAACGACACCAATAAAATTAACATTAGAAAGTGCTGTTGAATTTATTGATGATGACGAGTTAGTGGAAATCACACCAAAAAATATTCGTCTACGTAAACGCTATTTACAAGAAAGCGAACGCAGAAAACACTTTAAGAAGTTAGATTAATTTTTTAATCATAAAAAAGGGAAACTGAGTTTCCCTTTTTTATTGCCCAATTTCTTTTTATTAAATTGTCGCCTCATTCAGACGTTTTAACACTTCATCTTTACCCAATAATGCCAAAACAGCATCGACAGAAGGCGTTTGTGTTGTCCCACAAACCAAGACACGTAAAGGCATGCCTAACTGCCCCATTTTAATTCCTTCTTTTTCACAAAAAGGTTTAAACAAAGCATGAATATGTTCGGTTTGCCAATCAGAAATCTGTAAAAGCTCTTGTGCAAAGCGCTGCATTCTTTCTTTTGTACCCTCTTGAATATGCTTTTGTACATCAGCTTCTAAGGGTACCCGCTTTTGATAAAAATAATCACACTCTAAAGCCAATTGATTCAAGTCTTGCACACGCTCTTTGACTAAAGCAATAACCTCTTCCAAAACAGGCTGATCAATATGTTCAATTCCCTTTGCCTGCAATTTTGGCGCAACCAATGAAGCCAAGCGTTTATTGTCTGCAGCCTTTATATGTTGAGCATTTAACCATAAAAATTTCTCGTGGTTAAATCGACTGGCTGAAGGGCTCACATCTTTTAGGTCAAACCATTGGATAAACTGTTCTATGGAGAAAAACTCGTCATCCCCATGTCCCCAACCTAAACGGGCTAAATAATTTAATAAAGCCTCAGGCAAAATACCCTGCGTCTCATAGTCAACAACACTCACTGCATCACGACGCTTAGACATTTTCTGCCCGTTTTCATTTAAAATCATAGGCAAATGAGCATATTCTGGTAAAGGTGCGCCTAACGCTTTTAAAATATTGATTTGTTTAGGCGTATTATTTACATGATCATCCCCACGAATTACCTGAGTAATACCCATATCCCAATCATCAACAACCACACAAAAATTATAAGTTGGGCTGCCATCAGCTCTGGCGATAATAATGTCATCTAGCTCAGTATTGGCAAATTCAATGTCACCCTTAACCAAGTCATGCCATTTTACACTACCGTCTAATGGATTCTTAAAACGAACAACAGGTTGCACATCTTCTGGAATTTGTGGCAATGTTTTCCCTGCTTCTGGACGCCAACGACGATCATAATGAGTATGCTCACCTCTAGCTTCTTGCTCTTGGCGCAATTCTTCTAACTCTTCTTTACTACAATAACAATAATAAGCATGCCCAGCATCTAAAAGCTGTTGCACAACCGCGGCATAACGATCAAAACGCTGTGTTTGATAAAATGGTCCTTCATCATAATCCAACCCTACCCAGTGCATACCATCTAAAATAGCCTGAACAGATTCAGGTGTTGAACGTTCTAAATCAGTATCTTCAATTCTTAAAACAAATTGCCCTTTATTTTTACGAGCATATGCCCAAGAAAACAAAGCAGTTCTTACACCACCAATATGCAAAAACCCAGTTGGACTAGGCGCAAAACGTGTTTTGATCATTTTTATCTCATTTTCTAATGTACAATATCAAGAAAAGTAATTGTTTAAATTATTTTAATTTACGTCTGTCATGAACTGATTGAGCTAATGTACCTGCATCCACATATTCAATTTCACCACCTAATGGCATGCCTCTAGCCAAACGGCTGATTTTATAATGCTGATTTTTAAATAACTCAGACAAAACATAAGCAGTTGCATCGCCTTCTGCCGTAAAATTCGTTGCAATAATGATTTCTTCTATTTGCCCATTTTCTAAACGCTTAACCAATTTATCCAATGCAATAGCAGATAAATCCATATTTTGGGCTGGATTGACTTGCCCCATAAGCACAAAGTACACGCCATCATGACAACGCGCATCTTCCATACTTTCAACATCTATAGGCATTTGTACAATCATTAATACATTGTGTCTTCGTCCTTGATCAGAACAAATTTCACATACTTCAGTTTCACAAAATGTATTGCAATAACGACAATGTTGTACATGCTCTAGAGCATGGTTAATCGCTTGGGCTAATTGAGCCGCACCTTTTCGATCATTTTGCAATAAATGGTACGCGATGCGTTGAGCTGATTTAGGCCCTACTGCAGGTAACACCCGCAGTGCCTTAGTCAACGCATCTAAAATTCTAGGTGACCCCATAATGATTATTTAAACAAATCACCCATACCAGCAGGTAGATTCATGCCTGATGTAAACTGTCCCATGGTTTCCTGAGTTTTTGCTTCAGCTTTACGTACAGCATCATTAATGGCAGCAGCAACCAAATCTTCAAGCATTTCTTTATCATCTTTAGCATCAGCGATTAACGCATCATCAATAGCAATGCGTTTAACTGCATAATGGCAATTCATGGTGACTTTAACCAAACCTGCGCCAGACTCTCCATCAACTTCAACATTAGCTAAATTGGCTTGAGCTTCCTTCATTTTTTCTTGCATTTGTTGTGCTTGTTTCATTAAGCCTGCGATACCTGCTTTTCCAAACATTATTGATCCTTTTTTGTTTATGAATTTAATTTCACACTCTCAGGAACCCATTTGGCTTCAAATAGATCCATGAATTCTTGTGCAACGGGGTCTGCCTCTAAAGCTGAGAAAGCTTGCGCTTTTTTTGCCTCAAGGTCTTTTGTGTGCAACATATTAGGGGTTAGATGATCTGTTTGCAACTGTTCTGTCTGAATATGCCAATTCATTGAATACGCCTCAGACAATACTTTAGCCATTTTATCGAGCATTTCTTTACTGCTGACTGCATAGTCACTAATGGCTAATTGTAGTATGTTGTCTGAGATATCAATTAAAGCAGCATTCTTAGCCAGCATCTGCGCTGCACCTAATTTACTGCTTAATAAAGCCACAACTTCAGACCAAGTATTTGGCGTCAACTCAGGCAAAACAATGTTACTTTGCTCAACTTCTTGTATTTCCTGTTCATGATACTCGTTAGCATCAAACGTCTCTGTCTCTTGCTCTATAGCTGTAACAAAGCCAGATGGCTGTGCTACCTCTTTTAATGAAGTTTCTGATAATGTCTGAGCTATTAAATTTTCTGATTCATCTTTAATAGTAGACTCTTGTTGTACTGAATCATCATTTTTTTCTAATAATGTCGCCTTATTTTCAATAGTATCCACTGATTCTGGCATCACTTCAGAAGAAGGATCTGGTGCTGTATCGGTTTGCTCTTTTGGTGTTTCTCGGGCAGTCGATACTTGATCTTCCCAAGGTAAATCAGTCACTTGTTCTTCTGACTCTACATCATGATTTTGTGGCTCTGTATAGTGTACCACCTTGGCTACTGTATCGTGATTATCTTGTTTAACTGTTTCTGGTTCTTGGACAATAGCCACCTTTTGAACTGTTGGAGGAGACAATGTTTGCGTGTTTAACTCAGAAGATAAATTGGTACCTGTTACCTGCCAATTTAGTTGATCTGATTTGGCAGCCAAAGGTGCAAAGGCCAACATACGCAATAACGTCATGACAAACCCAGCATATTCATCAGGCGCTAGTGGTAAATCCTGTTTACCCTGTAAGGCACATTGATAATAAAGTTGAATTTGTTCGGCTGACAATGCTTGAGCAAACAGGCTAAGTGTCTCTTTTTCTGGGTCATCAGCTGCTAGTGACGTTGGCACAGCCTGTATGATTGCTATTTGTTGCAGCAACGCAGCCAACTCCCCTAACGCAGAATCAAAACTAACCGCTCTAGTATTCATCTGTTCGGCTTGATCAATTAAAGATTGCCCATTTTGGTTAATCAGCTCTTGCAATAACATAAACAAATAACGTTTATCTACAGCACCCAACATATGCCGCACATCAGCCTCAGCTACTTTTCCAGAACCTAAAGCAATCGCTTGATCCAATAAACTTAAAGCATCTCTCATTGATCCCATGGCAAAGCGCCCTAAGATAACCAATGCAGCTTCTTCAGCAGGAACATTTTCTTGCTCTAAAATATAGGCCAAATGTTTGCTGATTTGCTGAGGAGTCATGTTACGCAATACAAACTGCAAGCACCTAGATAAAACCGTGACAGGCACTTTATGCGGATCTGTTGTTGCCAGAATAAATTTTACATGTTCAGGAGGCTCTTCCAAGGTTTTGAGCATGGCATTAAATGCACTTTTGGACAACATATGCACTTCATCAATAATATAAACTTTATAACGCCCAACTGTTGGTGCATATTGCGCATTTTCTAAAACCTCTCTGATATTATCAATACCAGTATTGGAAGCAGCATCTATTTCTAATAAATCAACAAAACGCCCAGCATCTATTTGTGTACAGGCAGAACATACACCACATGGCTCACCACCTATACCAGATTCACAATTTAAACTTTTAGCCAGAATACGCGCAATGGTTGTTTTCCCTACACCGCGTGTACCCGTCAATAGATAAGCATGGTGCAAACGCCCTTGAGCAAGCGCATTTTGCAATGCCTTAACAACATGTTCTTGCCCAACTAAGTCAGCAAATTTTCTTGGGCGCCATTTTCTGGCTAAAGCTTGATAAACCATAAAAAAACTTTCTAATTCATTTTACTTTTAATACCATCGGATAGCTCTTGTACTGCTTTCACATATAAACGGCTATGGTTATATTGCCAAATGGTATAAAAATTATTTAAACCTAAATAATAATCATACACACCAGGTGCGGTTTCCAAAGAAAACACAAAGGCTTTTTGATTATCTGATACATTTTCCAATGGTGTCACACCCATTTGTTTTAATTGCTTGATTGTATATTTTAACTGAGTGTTTTCAGCCAAAGCAGCTTCTGTTTGAGCATTTAAACTGACTGCAGCTGGCACCAAGATTGGGCCGCCAGTTTGCCAATCATGTTGTTTAAAATAATTGGCTACTGAACCGACAACATCATATGGATTATTCCAAATATCTCTTTGTCCATCACCATCTAAATCAACAGCCCATTTTCTAAAGCTTGATGGCATAAATTGTGGCATACCCATTGCTCCTGCATAACTACCTTTAAAGGTTAATGGGTCTTTTCGTTCTTCTTTTGCCAATAATAATAATTCAGTTAATTCTTTTCTAAAAAACTCAGCTCGACGAGGATAATTAAATGCTAAAGTGCTTAATGAGTCTGCCAAACGAAAAGAACCAGTATTACGTCCATAGTTGGTCTCAATGCCAATAATGGCAACAATAACATGAGCAGGTACACCATATTTCTTAGAGGCCATCTCTAAAGCCGCTCTATTTTTCTTCCAAAAAGCAACACCATCATTCATGCTTTTTGTACTCACGGCATTTGTTTTAAACTGATACCATGGGCGGGAAGTACTTGGTCTGTCCATCACACTAATGATATTAGGTTTATTCACTGCATTGGCAAAAAATGCTTCTAACTCTGGGCGATTCATACTACCTGATTTTACTTGTTCATTAATGTAGTTTTGTACATCTGAACGATTTAAGAGCTCAGCATCGGCAAAAACAAAAGAACTCATCAAACCCATTAATAAAACCATTACTTTCTTTTTCATTCTTTAATCACCTTAAGTTAAGTTTTTATAAGTGTAACAAAATCTACCAAGACATCAAACCAACTTGCCATAATATAAATGCTTTTTACCAAAAAACACATTTTTAATGAAATAAAACCCTGCCTATAAATTTTATAGACAGGGTTTCAAACTTAAATCGAAAATTTATTCAGCAGCAGCAACGACAACGACTTTAATCGCAGCCACAGCATCATGATGCAAAGCAACTTCTAACTCATACTCACCAGTAGCTTTTAATGGGCCATTTGGCAAACGAATATCAGAACGAGCTGCCTGAACACCTGTTGCAACAATTGCAGCAGCAATATCAGCATTGGTAACAGAACCAAATAAACGACCGTCTACACCTGCTTTTTGAGCAATGGTAATAACAGCATTATCTAGCTTCGCTTTACGTGCTTGCGCATCTGCCAATACGGCAGCTTGTTTTGCTTCTAGCTCTGCACGGCGTGCTTCAAATTCTGCTAAATTAGCAGCGGTTGCACGACGAGCTTTCCCAGAAGGAATCAAGAAGTTACGAGCGTAACCATTTTTCACAGTAACCACATCACCTAAGGCGCCTAGATTACCAATTTTTTCTAAAAGAATAACTTGCATATCTTTTGCTCCCTCTTTTTACTTATGTTGGTCGGTATAAGGCAACAAAGCCAAGAAACGAGCACGTTTAACCGCACAAGAAAGCTGACGTTGATAACCAGCTTTTGTACCTGTAATACGAGCAGGAATAATTTTGCCATTTTCAGCAATAAAATCTTTTAAGATATCCACTGCTTTATAATCTACTTCTTTAATGCCTTCTGCTGAGAAACGGCAGAATTTTTTACGTTTAAATGTTTGACGAGCCATGTCGTTTAACCTTTTATATCAGTTCAATTGTTTGAATATGCAGTATTACTTGAGTACTTCTAAGGCTTTTTTGGCTTAAAAAACCTGATACTAAAACAGCCTTATCTTGTACATACTGCCAATTTAATGCTTCTTGTCCTAAAAACTTGGCGGCTAACTCGCACTCAACTATTCGACTTTTTCCACTTTCTATCTGTTCAGATTGATGCTTAAGCATCATGCTCAAAACAGGTACACCAGCGGGGGTATAACGAAGTGAAGAAACTGAAACAACCCGAGCGCTCAGAGTCAGCTTGTTATCCAATATTATTCAGCAGCCTCTTCTTCTACTGCTGCATTTGGATCCAATACATTTTTAGACTTTTCTTCTTTCATCATTGGCGATGCTTCAGAAACAGCATGTTTCATTTTAATTGTCAAATGACGTAAAACTGCATCGTTGAATTTGAATGCATTTTCAATTTCAGCCACAACTTCTGGAGAAGTTTCAACATTCATTAACACATAATGTGCTTTATGAATTTTGTTAATTGGATAAGCCAATTGGCGACGGCCCCAATCTTCTAAGCGATGAATTTTACCTTGAGCCTCAGTAATCAAAGTTTTATAGCGCTCAATCATTGCTGGCACTTGTTCACTTTGATCAGGGTGCACGATAAATACGATTTCGTAATGACGCATGCTCACTCCTTTTGGATAGAATCCTTTTACCATGCGTTGTGTAAAAGGAAAGGTTGCAAAACGTTCGATTATACTTCAGTTAGAAACACAATACAATAACAACTTCGTTCATCCTATTATTTTCCATCAAATCAAATACAATACAACTTTAAACAAAAATGTTAAACTAAAATATAAATTTATATGATTAAGGGGTTTTTTATGCTGGCTGAGCTTGATTTAAATCACTTTTCTTTATTAAAGTTATCACACAGTTTAGCCAGCTCATCTGGACAAATTGAGCTTTTGCTCACCTGCATGTTGATATTGATGACCTATGTCCTCAGACAAACTTGTTTTAAAAAATCTGTAGAACGTTACCATGCACAACCTAATCATCATTTCTGGCGACATTTAGGCGCTCGTTTAATTTGGCCTATTGTACTGATCATTCTGTTGGTTATTGGTGCATTTTTATGGCATCTAACAGGTCATGAAATCTTATGGTTTCAATTTATGGTCAGGGCATTTTTATGGATGGCACTTATTCGTACCATCATGGCCATTATTCGTTACACTTTACCAAATGGTTTTTTTGAAGCCAGTGCTGAATATTTTATATCTGGGACACTCTGGGTCATTTTTATTGTATGGTTAAGTGGTTTAGATACGATTATTCTAAACTGGCTAGAACACGTAAAACTACCTATTGGCAAAAGCAACATCAGCTTACTTAATATATTTTCTGCCATTATCTGGGTCGGTGTGATTTTAATCTTTGCCCTATGGCTGGCTCGATTATTAGAAGCAAGAATTATGCAGCTTAATCGTATTGACATTAATGTACGAATTGTCATCAATAAATTACTGTCAAGTGTGCTCATTATTTTGGCTGTACTTATTGCCTTACCTATGGTGGGAATAGATCTAACGGTGTTGTCTGTTTTTGGTGGTGCATTGGGTGTTGGTTTAGGGTTTGGGCTACAAAAAATTGCCAGCAGTTATGTATCTGGTTTTATTATTTTATTAGAACGTTCATTGCGCTTAGGCGATGTAGTAACCATCAGTAACTATACGGGTACTGTCTCAAAAATCACTTCACGTTATGTTGTGTTAAAAGCAAGTGATGGATCTGATTGTTTGATTCCAAATGATACGATCATTTCAAATAATGTGATTAATCAATCTTTATCTGATGATTTAGCTTGGACCAAAGTGGATGTTCAAGTGGCATATGGCACTGATTTGGATAAAGCAATGCTTTTATTAGTTGAAGCAGCAAAACACAATCGTATTATCTCTAACCCAGCCCCAACCCCTTATTTAATCAGCTTTGGAGACTCTGGCATCAATTTATCGATCGGTTTTTGGGTCGCGGACGCTAAACAAGGAACACTTGGGTTAAAATCTGCCATTTTAATGAATATTTGGCATATTTTTAAAGAAAACGATATTGAAATGCCATTTCCTCAAAGAGAAATTCGTATTCTTAACACCCCAAATAATGAACATTTAATTACCGATTCTGTCCAATCGGACAGTAATGATAAACTTTAGAATAAAAAATAATGTCACAATTAAACTATAAACAACCTGTTTCTGTTTTGGTCATTATTCATGACCCTGACTTTAATATTTTACTTTTAGAACGTGCAGATGCACCTAATTTTTGGCAATCAGTCACTGGCAGTATGGAGCAAAATGAACCTTTACTGTACACAGCACAAAGAGAAGTATATGAAGAAACAGGTATTGATACACAATATTACTGCCCCCATAATTGGCATATGAGCCATGATTTTGAAATTTATGAGCGCTGGCGTCACCGTTACGCACCAGGCACCACATACAATACAGAACATGTATTTTCTTTGTGTATTCCACACGATACAGTTATTCATATTCAACCTAGAGAACATATTCAATATATTTGGCTACCCATAAAAGAAGCGGCAGATAAAGTATTTTCTCCAAGCAATCAAGAAGCCATTTTATTGCTTCCTCAAAAAGGCATATGTAATGTCCATACTACTGCCGCCTCTTAAAATAGTAACTTATAACATCCATAAAGGCATGTCTGCACTAAACAGATATGTTCGGTTGTACAGTATTGCTATGGCTTTACAAAAGCTGGATGCTAATATTATTTTTTTACAAGAAGTTCAAGGTGAACACAAAAAAAGAGCACGTAAGTATTTATACTTTCCAGAAAAAGGTCAGCATGATTTTTTAGCCCAATCTTTAGGTTTAAAAGCCACCTATGGCAAAAATGCCTTATATGAGCATAAACATCATGGCAATGCAATATTGAGTAATTTACCTTTAATAGACAGCCATAATTTAGATATCAGCGTCAATGCTATGGAAAACCGCGGCATTTTACACTGTACATTCAAGCCTGAAGGCTGGCCAACAGAAGTCGTTGCATTATGTGCCCACCTAAATTTATTGCACCACGACAGAAAAAAACAATATCAATACCTCATTCATTATATTCAAGAAAAAATTGACCCTAAAGTGCCTTTGATTTTAGCTGGAGACTTTAATGACTGGCAAAATAAAGCTTCGGATATTTTACAAAATGAACTGAATTTACAGGATGTATTTATCCACCGTCATGGCGCACCAGCAAAGAGCTTCCCTTCCCGTATGCCATTTTTTACTTTAGACAGAATCTATACCCGTTATTTGTTGCCTATCCATGCAAATGTTCATACTGGTATTCCATGGACAAACCTATCTGACCATTTACCTTTAAGCACTTCTCTCATTTTAAATAAGTAAATGATATCATCTGTATAAATAAACATAATCAGCAATTAATTTAAGTTATACTCTGACAAAACAATATAATAAAACTTTTTAAAGACACAATAATAAACCCATGAGATACACACCTGCTCCAGCGCCTCAAAATAGACATGATTGGCATACAATAAAAAACTTATTGCCTTATGTTTGGCAGTTTAAAAAACGTGTTGTTCTGGCAATCATTTGCCTAATCTTAGCTAAAGTGGCAACAGTGCTTTTACCCATTTATCTTAAAGACATCGTTGATGGGCTTAGCATTAAAAATACAGCACAAAACTTAATTGTTTTGCCCGTAATGGCATTATTAGGTTATGGCTTAGCACGTTTATCATCCAGTGTATTTGGTGAATTACGTGATGCTTTATTTGCCCGAGTCACCCAAGGAGCGGTACAAAAAGCGGCTAAAGAAGTCTTTGAGCATTTATTTGCCTTGTCCATGCGCTTTCACTTAAATAGGCAAACAGGTGGCTTAAGTCGAGACATTGAACGCGGCACTCGTGGTATCGGCTTTTTATTAAACTTTATGGTGTTTAATATTATCCCCACGTTATTAGAAATTTCCCTAGTAGCCGCTATTTTATTGTGGCGTTATGATTTTTGGTTCGCCATTATTACACTGAGTACCATTGCCTTTTATATTCTATTTACGCTTATTGTCACTGAGAAACGAATGGTTTTCCGCCGCAGCATGAACAACTTAGACAGCCAAGCAAACAGTAAAGCGATTGATGCTTTACTGAACTATGAAACGGTTAAGTATTTTGGCAATGAACAATATGAAGTCAACCGCTATGACACTAATTTACAAAAATGGGTTGATTCAGCAGTCAAAAATCAAGTTTCTTTGAATTTTCTGAATATTGGTCAAGCGGCTATTATCACAACAGGTGTCACCTTACTGTTATGGTTATCTGCACAAGGTGTTGTTGATGGCAAACTGACTGTAGGTGATGTGGTATTGGTTTCTGCTTACTTAACCCAACTTTATGCTCCCTTAAATTTTCTCGGGTTTATTTACCGTGAAATAAAACATTCCTTGGCAGACTTAGAAAGAATGTTTGGCTTACTACATGAGGGAGCTGAAATTAAAGATGCCCCAGATGCACAAACATTAGACACACAATATGCACAAGTGGCCTTTAAACAAGTGAACTTTGGTTATAATGATAATCGACAAATTTTATTCGATGTCAGTTTTTCTATTCCAGCAGGACAAACACTGGCCGTTGTGGGTTCATCTGGTGCAGGTAAATCCACTTTATCACGTCTATTATTTCGGTTTTATGATGTTCAATCCGGTGCAATTGAAATCAATGGTGTAAATATCCAACAGATGACCCAAAAAAGTTTAAGGCAACATATTGGCATTGTGCCTCAAGATACGGTCTTATTTAATGACACGATAGCTTACAACATCGCCTATGGTCATCCAAAAGCCACAGATCAAGAGATTATCGCGGCAGCAAAAGCTGCCAGTATTCATCAATTTATTGAAAGCTTACCTGAAGGTTATCAAACTCAGGTTGGTGAGCGAGGCTTAAAACTTTCTGGTGGAGAAAAACAACGGGTAGCCATTGCCCGCACCTTACTCAAAAACCCCCCTATTCTTATTTTAGATGAAGCAACCAGCGCTTTAGACACCCGAACAGAACGAGCCATTCAAGAAGAGTTATTACAAATAGCCAAAAGCCGAACCACCTTAATCATTGCCCACAGGCTGTCAACCATTGTAGATGCAGATAATATTATTGTGATGGAACACGGACAAGTTATTGAGTCAGGGAACCACAAAACTTTATTGGCACAACAAGGACGTTATGCACAAATGTGGGCCATGCAGCAAGCAGAAAAAGAAGAAAATTAAACGATAAAAGCCTTTGCTGTCTCTGACACAACACTTGCTACAATACTATTTTTTTAATGATGTTTCAAAAATAAAAATTGTATTTTTTAAATTTTTTTGATATTCAACAAGACATCAATCAAGTAATTAAAGGTATTTTACTGGGCAGTTAACATCACTTAACAATGCCATAAACATTAAAAATAGTGACTTTAAGATATTTCAAAAAAGAAAAACGCTAGATATTATTGCACTGACACAGTATATTGAGCCTTAATACTGTATCAAACAATTGCTGAAATTTTTATTCAAGCTTTTTAGTTATTATTGAACTTACGGAGGTAACATGCAAATAGGCATCCCCAAAGAGTCCCAAGGTGACGCAACACGTGTTGCAGCAACACCTCACACAGTCGAACAGCTTCTTAAACTGGGATTCTCTGTTGTAGTAGAAGAAAATGCAGGCAAAGCATCAAGCTTTGATGATCAAGCATTTATTGATGCTGGCGCCACCATTGCTGCTGCAAACTCAACTTGGCAAAGTGATTTAATCTTAAAAGTTGATGCACCCACACAAGCAGAAATAACACAAATGAAGGAAGGTGCTTCATTAATCAGTTTCATTTACCCGGCTCAAAATGAAGCCTTACTTAATGAACTGGCTCAAAGAAAAATTACTGTCATGGCAATGGATGCCGTACCACGTATTTCTCGAGCACAATCAATGGATGCCTTAAGCTCGATGGCCAATATTGCAGGTTACCGTGCAGTAGTGGAAGCAGCTCATGAATTTGGTCGTTTTTTTACAGGTCAAATTACAGCTGCAGGTAAAGTGCCCCCAGCAAAAGTATTGGTCATTGGTGCGGGTGTTGCTGGTTTAGCTGCCATTGGAGCGGCCAGTAGCTTGGGTGCGATCGTCCGCGCCTTTGATACTCGACCAGAAGTAAAAGAGCAAATTCACAGTATGGGTGCTGAATTTTTGGAGCTGGATTTTGAAGAAGAAGCAGGTAGCGGCGATGGTTACGCCAAACAAATGTCTGCGGCTTTTATTGAAGCAGAAATGGCACTTTTTGCGGCACAAGCCAAAGAAGTAGACATTATTATCACCACAGCGTTAATACCAGGCAAACCCGCACCACGCTTAATTTCAAAAGAAATGGTTGATTCAATGAAACCAGGTAGCGTGATTGTGGATTTGGCTGCAGCAACTGGGGGAAACTGTGAATATACTCAACCTGGTTCATTATTCAAAACAGATAATGGTGTTAAAGTCATTGGTTACACAGATTTAGCCAGTCGCTTATCTGCCCAAGCATCTCAATTATACGGCACAAACATTGTTAATTTGCTTAAATTATTGTGCCAAGAAAAAAACGGTACTTTAGACATTAATTTTGAAGACGTCATTATTCGAGGTGTTACAGTTGTCAAAGAAGGGGAAATTACCTGGCCTGCGCCCCCTATTCAAGTGTCCGCTCAACCTGCAGTACAAAACGCAACACTTACCCCAGTAAAAGAAGAAAAAGCGCCAATGAGCCCTGCAAAAAAAATAGGCATTGTTGTTGCAGCAGCGGCACTATTTTGCTGGATCGCTTCTTTGGTACCAGATAGCTTTTTGTCACACTTTACAGTATTTGCTTTGGCTTGTGTCGTAGGTTATTACGTTGTCTGGAATGTCAGCCATTCACTACATACCCCACTAATGTCAGTAACCAATGCGATTTCTGGCATTATCATTGTAGGTGCTCTATTACAAATTGGTGATGGCAATAGTTTAATTACAGCAATTGCTTTTATTGCCGTACTGATTGCCAGTATTAATATTTTTGGGGGATTTGTGGTGACACAACGAATGTTAAAAATGTTTCAACGTGGTAAAGGAGAATAAGCATGGGAAACCCTCTATTATCCAATAGCTTGGTTCAAGCAGCTTATATCATTGCCGCGCTATTATTTATTTTTAGTTTGGCGGGATTATCCAAACACGAAACAGCAAAAACTGGCAATGCTCTAGGCATTTTAGGAATGAGCATAGCTTTAATTGCTACTATTGCTGGCAGCAGCCACAGTGGCGGCCTTCACTGGATTTTCATTGCCATGATTATTGGTGCGGGCATTGGTATTTTCCTTGCACGTAAAGTCGAAATGACCCAAATGCCAGAACTGGTTGCCGTTTTACATAGTTTTGTTGGTTTAGCAGCAGTATTGGTCGGCTACAATAGCTTTTTAGAACATCCTCCTCTGGCTCCTGATGAAGTAACGATTCATTTAATTGAAATTTTTGTGGGCGTCTTTATTGGTGCAGTAACCTTTACCGGTTCCATTGTAGCGTTTGGTAAATTAAATGGTGTTTTATCCTCTAAGCCTTTGTCTTTACCGAAAAAACACTATATCAATTTAATTGCCGTTGCCGTATCAGTGTTGTTGCTTATCGGTTTTATTCATACCCAAAGTGAAGCAATTGGCTTTATGGCCTTGTTTATCATGACCCTAATTGCCTTTGCATTTGGTTGGCATTTGGTTGCGTCCATTGGCGGTGCTGATATGCCAGTTGTCGTGTCTATGCTGAATTCTTATTCTGGTTGGGCTGCGGCTGCCGCAGGTTTTATGTTGTCTAATGATTTATTGATTGTCACAGGTGCTTTAGTTGGCTCCTCTGGTGCGATTTTATCGTACATTATGTGTAAAGCCATGAATCGTTCATTTATCAGCGTTATTGCAGGGGGTTTCGGCACAGAAGGTGTTGCGGTAGAAGCAGGCGAAATGGGCGAGTACCGTGAGATGAAACCTAATGAAGTGGCTCAACTGTTAAAAGAGTCTCGCTCTGTGGTGATTGTCCCTGGTTACGGTATGGCAGTTGCTCAAGCACAAGCGGCAGTAAGCAATATTGTCCAAAAACTCCAAGGCTTAGGAATCACTGTTCGTTTTGCAATCCATCCTGTTGCTGGACGTTTACCAGGTCATATGAATGTATTATTAGCTGAAGCGAAAGTACCTTACGATATCGTATTGGAAATGGATGAAATTAATGAAGATTTCCCTGATACCGATACAGTCTGGGTTATTGGTGCCAATGACATTGTCAACCCTTCAGCAGAAGACGATCCAAATAGCCCGATTGCAGGCATGCCCGTTTTAGAGGTATGGAAAGCACAAAATGTGATTATTTCTAAACGTTCGATGAATACAGGTTATGCAGGCGTACAAAATCCTTTATTCTTTAAAGAAAACAGCTACATGCTCTTTGGCGATGCTAAAGAAAGTGTTGAAACTGTGTTACATGATTTATAAATCATAACCGCATAAAAACAGCTCCTATCAAGGAGCTGTTTTTATATATAAGCAATTCAAATCTGAAATAAAAAATACGCTATTTGAATTAAGATAAGATTCTAAACTTTTCTCCCCTCTTTATTATTTATTAATAAAAAATACCTAAACAACCCATAAAATATTTATATTTTATTTAAAATTTAATATAGGTATACTTCTCTCAAGGTCTATCATATGGGCAATATCACTCATTTTTACGAGTCAAGATGTTTGTCATGTGTTCATATTAGATACTGAATAATAAAACAACTGTATTTTTCATTACAAAGGAGATGTTTTTATGAAAATCCATCCATCTAAATTACACATGGCAACGGCTTTGAGTGTTGCTTCTGTTTTAGCAATATCTGGCTGCCATAGCACAAAACCTACTTATCAACCTAAACCAGATCAACCCGTAGTCACCTATCCTGGCAATGACATTGATGCCCAAGAAAAGGAACTTAGTGAATTTTTAACCCAACAGGGTATCCCTTATGTGCGTGAAGGCATCAATTTAGTGATTCGCTTACCAGAAGCCATTACTTTTGCTACAGGAAGTGCCACACTCAAACCACAAGCCATATCATCACTAACACAAATGGCAACAGTATTTTCAAAATACAATCAGTCAACCATTCATGTGATTGGTTACACGGACTCAACAGGCACTGACGCAATTAATGATAAATTATCATTACAACGCGCACAAAATGTTTCAAAAATACTTCAGGATAAAGGGGTTGGTGCTTTTAGATTAAATGCTGTTGGTGCAGGCTCAAAAAATCCAATTGCCAGCAATGATACAGCAGAAGGTAGAGCACAAAATAGGCGAGTTGAACTGGTTTTACAACCATTACAGCTGAAACGTTAAGATAAAATTAAAGCCCCATACAGGGGCTTTAATTTATTAAATGGCTTCTTGTTAACTTAAAAGCCTCCAAGCGACACGTCTGGCTGTTCCTTTAGGTGTATCAGCACAAGTCACTGTTGTACCAACTACTGTGTTTCTGTCCTGAGAAGTAGGATCAATGTAAACCAGAATATCGGTACCATCACATTCTTTAGGTTTAATCACTTTACCAGGTGTAAACAGTTTACCCGATTGAGATGCCTGACCGTTTGCATTATAAGGCAAGTTATTTGAAGTAATTAAATAAAATGGGGCAACACGATCGGTATATTGAGTACCAGCTGTAAAGATACTGCCACCAGAAGATAACTGTGTTTTACCGATATTACTATTTTTCACGGTAATATTGCCACCAGTAGACGCATCTAAAATCATTTGCCACGTACCAGAATACCCCATAGGTACAGAACAAACAGCGCCATTACTACTGCCATTCAAATACTCTGGTTTAATAAAATACGTTGTCAAAAACAGTGATCCATCACTAATCGTAGGTTCTACAAGTACCCTTTCTCCAAGCGCACTTTTACCTTGGCTTTGAAGATCAATAAACCAACCTCGATTTTGTTTATCATTTGGTTTATTGGTTGTTGCAATCCTCACTGTTTGTCCAGAAATATCTTTAGCTTCAGAAAGAGTTTGTTCAACCAAAACATCTTTTCTCGTTAAATAGGAAGGCACTTCCATCGCCATAGAAGAACTATAGCGATCAATAATCCCATACAAAGCTTGAACACTTTTGTCTGTTGCATCCTTTTTATAAATTTGGCTACCTGTACCAAAGACAACAGTCACCGATTGATCTTTATTTAAAGAAACAGTTGGAGCCGTTGTAATCGGTTGACTTGGGTTACCCTCATAAATCAGTGTTGTTTGCCAATCGTCTATGGTATTACCTCTAAAATCAATCCGATACACATTACCATTATAGTCGGCTGCATAGCCTAAATCATATACACCATTAAAATCCAAATCCACCAAGGAAATACCTGTTAACGCATTATTTTTATTATTGCTATCAGGCACAGGCATTTCTATTTTTCTGAGTAATTTACCCATTTCATTGGTTGATACAGGTTTTTCATGAGCTGTACCGACATCTGCACCCAATGCATCAATCACATATAAAGAAGGTTTACTTTCTGTACCATTGTAACCATTGGCCACAAACGCCAGAACCCTTACATCCTTCTCCACATTAGGCAGGCCATTTTTTCTGGTCATCGCCATTTGCCCCAGTATCGGTTTACCAATGGTATAACCTATTTTTTCTAACCCTACCATAGGTGCACCCGTATGAGGATTCATGGCAGAGTCCCAGTTAACAGAAGATTTGATTAAAGTATCTCGTTTAGCTGGATCATTTCCATACTCTGCATTGAAAGAGTAATTATCATTGCCAGTTGCAGCATATTGCTCATAACCTGTACGCGCAAGATAACCTGAACCATTCAAGGAATAAACACCCTTACCGCCTTGTCCTGTTGTACCAACAGCAATAATTTGATATTTTTCGTTGTCTCTAAAATATCCAGGGCTTATTTCTTTCCTGTCATTATATGATTTGGTTTCTATGGCAGCGAATTGTCCATTTAACACATAATTAAAGGGATGATCTTCATCACCATAATTAATGTGTTTTGATTTACCTAAAGCTTGTAAGATGGTTTCGTTTTGCTCTCTTTGAGTCGCACCAGGAACATAGACAAATTGTGCTCCTAGCCCCCAACCACCTGCATCACCAAACACAATGACTTGTCCATTATTGCTACCAACAATCATATCACCTTGAAAATAAGGGCGAATAGGATCTGTACTGGTTTTATCTGCCCCTCCGATAACAGGATAATGCTTATCTGTCCACTGCGCTTGTATATAACCCGTGCCAAGAGCTGCAGCAGTCACCCCAATGGACATCCCAACGGTACCACCACCATACTCACTGGAAATATCATTTTGATAATAAAATAAACGATAACGATATTTATTACCCATGGCTAAAAACTGGTTACCAAACATAACACCTGAATCCATTGCACCAGTAGTAGGCTCATAACTTTCATCAAACCCTGTAATGGCTTTATATATTGAAGTATTACTGTTTAATGTACCACCGATACTACTATATGAAGTTAATGTATTTGGCCTAATATGATCTCGTCTAAACATAAGATGTTTGGAATTTGGCGCTTGAGGCACATGCACATTATCACCTAATGTAAATAAAGTTGGCCATACTCTTTTAAGGTAACCAGCATCGGTACTGCTAAATCCAAAATCTTCATTGCTCAAACTAGAAATATCTTCATATCCAAATTGTCTGGTACCATTTTGCCCATCGGCAATTAATTTTATCCCTTTTTGGGTATTCACAATGGTCGGTGTTGCCGAGCGGTTAACCATTGCAAAACTTGGAATTTGCATCTCAATGGGCCGCCCAGCAAAAGATTCATTATGTTTGAAATTTGGGTTAATTATATCTGGGTATTTTTTTAGTGACCCTTTTTCATCAAAAACAGAAAGTACAAAAGTAGATGCCCATTTATTTGGATAATTTGCGACCCTTAATATCGGAATATTTTTAATCAATTTTTCTGCATCTGAGTTTTGCCCATAATCCAGATAAATAATATCATCTTCACCTTTGTTTATATTATAAGATTTAACGGGTTTAGGATAACCCGCAATTAAGATATTTTCATAATAGCGCCCCATTGCATAAGCGGGATTACTTTTTATTTTGCCCGCAACTTCTGAAATAGAGCTGGCCAATTGTGCTTGTGAAGAAATATCTCGATAATACCCTTTACCCCTTACTGCCATTGTTTTTGGGCTGACTAATAATTCACTCCGGTAAGCATTATTTTTTAAAACAGTATTGGCATCAATTTTTGTATCACTACTGCTGAACCAAGAGGTATAGATACTTTGAACAGGGTATTCAGGGTCATCAAATTTATGAGAAATGGCTTTATTATTCCAGTAAGTATCCTGATCATCAAAATGAGCATATGTACTGTAACCATCTGGAGACGGTTGAATAAAACATTGATCTGCAGAATAGAATGTTTGATAAAGTACCCCACTCAAATTTCCTAATCCACATGGAGAAACTCTACCCGATACTGAAGGCCAAGTTTTTGGCATGACCTCACCCACATTATAACCAAATTGAGGCCACGCATAGCTATAATCAACAGCATTTTTTGCCACAACAGGCTTATAAGGATCAAATGTACCGACCATTTTTGTATAAGCTGCAGTTTCAGGGTAAATAACATCATCACCATGAGGAAAAGATAATCTGGCTTTGTCAGCATCTCCTGTAGAATCACCATCAGACACCACAAAAACGTGGCTTTGTTGACAACGATAAATAATGGCACTTTTAGCCACATCTTTATACACTTGAGTTAACGATGTGATAATAGGGGCATGCTCATATGGTTGTACGGTAATACTATTTAAAGCAGCCAATACTGCTGCCCCATTACCATCTTCAGGTTGAACAAGCATCACATTGGCTACAGAAGCAGGATCATTATCAATATCATATAAAGTTGCAATACCGAAACGATATTGCCCTTGATGAGAGGAAATAAATTGTTTGACTGCCCCTATATATGAATCTAACTTGGTTTCACCAGAGGGCAACAGCTCGCCTGTTCTTTTTGAGTTATCAATTAAAAAAACCAAATTGGGTATGGCTTTGCTATTGATATTTTGCAATCCTTCAATACCAAAAGGTAGGGCAAAATTTTGAGGGGTTGTGGCTGAATCTGCCGCGACCACAACATTACAAGAGAATAAAGTAGCCAAAGCGATGGCAATTATTTTCTTATTAGACAATTTCATATTTATTCACTTTCAACATTCAATTTAAAATAATTACAAAACAATATTAATTTTTTCTCTATTAACCAATTTCAATTTAGTACTATGTATTTATTCAAATAAATTTGAATAAATAGACAATTCATGTGTGATTAAATTAAAACTTGCTTCTTCCAACAAAGGACCACTAATATTATTAGGGTCATAAGACAATAATTTAATTTCTGTGATCTCTTCCTCTAATAAAGGGTATACTTCAAAAGTATTTAACCGTGCAAATATTTCCTGAGTTGGCCAAGCCTCACTATATAAACCAACAGTCACATGAGGAGTAAACACAGCCGTTGAAATTTCAGGTCGCAACAGCATTTGGTTTAAAGACAAAAATACTCGCTCCTCATCCCTCACAGGAAAAAACGCAGCAATGGCGAAACTGGTTAAAAAACCTTCTATATTTAAATGAAGACTTTTCTTCTCCCTACTTTTTAATTGCTCAACATCAGCCCAAAACAGCTCTTCTGAATAATCATCCTCATACTGTTTTTCTTTACACATAAAACCACTTGGTGCTACAGTAAAATGGGTCTTTCGAAAATAATCCTGCACCAAATATGGGCTTAAATGCTTCTTGGCTTTTAGAATCCTTTCTTCAAGGACATCATTACTGATGTCTATAGCCCAAACAGCATACTTTTTTCTATTTTTATGCCAATAAGACAGGTCTTCAGCAACGCTGGCAAAAGTATGTTGGTATTTAAGTAACTCAGGGTGAGCCAAGACTTTACTCTTTTCAAATAAAAAATTTAATTTTAACTCAATCTATTTAACTATTTTTAATATTAACTGTCTATCAAAATTAGGCAAATTTAAGACGACTCAAGACAAACGCCTCAATTTACCAGATAATCGGATCAAAAAAATATGTATAAAAACAACAATTAATAGTAAAAATCAATAATTAATGTAAATTTTTTCAATCAAAAAAGGGCATATGATTTAAATCATATGCCCTTAACACAAATGATATCGTTATATCGCTATACAATCCCTTGGCTAAGCATGGCATCAGCCACCTTTTTAAACCCAGCAATATTCGCGCCATCAACATAATTAATCCGCCCACCAGCTTGTGTGCCATAATAAACACAAGACTCATGAATCGCTTCCATAATTTCATGTAATTTCTTATCCACTTCTTCGGTCTTCCACGACAAGCGAATTGCATTTTGTGTCATTTCCAACCCTGAAACAGACACACCTCCAGCATTTGAGGCTTTGCCCGGCGCATACAAGATATTGGCTTTTAAAAATTTATGAACAGCCTCTGGTGTAGAAGGCATATTGGCTCCTTCTGCAACACATATGCACCCTTGAGACAACAATTTTTCTGCATCGTCTCCGTCCAACTCATTTTGAGTGGCACAAGGTAAAGCAATATCACATTTAAACTGCCATGGTCTTTGCCCTGCAAAAAACTCTAAGTTTTGTTCCTGAGCAAATACGGATAAACGCTCTCGCCGATTATTTTTGATATCCATTAAGGCAACTAATTGCTCATGCGTTAACCCATGAGGGATATACACACTGCCTTGAGAATCAGACAAGCTGACCACTTTTGCATTTAATTGAATGAGTTTTTCAGCAGCATACTGGGCAACATTACCAGAGCCAGAAATCGTCACAACCTTACCTTCAATAGAGTCTTTTTGAGTTTTAAGCATATGCTGTACAAAATAAACTGTTCCATAACCAGTTGCTTCTGGGCGAATTAAACTGCCACCATACTCCAAAGGCTTACCAGTTAACACGCTGGTAAAGGAATTGGTGATACGTTTATACTGGCCAAATAAATAACCAATTTCGCGACCACCAACGCCAATATCGCCAGCAGGAACATCTACATCGGCACCTACATGACGATAAAGCTCTGTCATGAAAGACTGGCAAAATTTCATCACTTCATTGTCACTTTTCCCCTTAGGGTCAAAATCAGAACCGCCTTTACCACCGCCCATAGGCAATGTCGTTAACGCATTTTTGAAAACTTGTTCAAATGCCAAAAACTTCAATGTCCCTAATTTTACAGTTGGGTGAAAACGTAAACCCCCTTTATATGGGCCAATAGCACTACTCATTTGGATACGGTAACCACGATTAACCTGCACTTGTCCTTGATCATCTATCCAAGGCACTCGAAACATAATGACACGCTCAGGTTCAACCATTCTTTCGAGTAATGCTTGTGAACAATATTGTTGATTTTTTTCTAAAAAAGGCCATACACTGCTAATCACCTCTTCTACAGCCTGATAAAATTCTAATTGTTCTGGATCCTTTTGTTTGACACTGCCTAGAAAATCTTGCATAGAAACATGCATAATGATTTCACCCCTTTCCTAATCAATTTAAAGTGAGAATAAAATAAACCTATTAATCAATTGAAGTTGCCAATCAACAGAATAATCTTTTTTACGCTTCTTCGTCTATTCTTTTATTGATTTATACTAAGTTTTTTATAAAAACCCCTTCGATTATGATCAAAAAAATCATTATTATCTATTTTTACTTACTTTTTTTGATAAAAAAATTCTCATATGAACATATGAGAACATTTTAGTAAAAAAAATATTGTTAGAAATTGATATTTTTGACATTAAAGATTACGTCTAAAAATATATGATGCAATCCAACTTCATATATTTTTCATATGATTATAAAAAATTGATGGATACACCATAGAACTGAAACAACAAAATAAAATTAAAATCAGACTATTTTAGTAATTATCATAACCGCTGATATAGTTAATTATATCTCCCCCACATAAAGTAGAAATAGGGAGAAGAGTATAATCTTACACTCTTCTCCCTATTTTATTATTTAAAACTCAATGAATTCATTTACATCATTTTTTTAATCTTTCATGATTTGATAAATTAAATCCATGTTGACATGGCTACGGACATGATCAGCTAATTTATTGTATTGTTCTTCTTTAAAGGCTTTAAAATCAAAAGGTTCATCCGTAATTTTATCAGCAAAAGGTTCTAATAAAAACTCGATAAAAGCACCATTATCTAAAATACCATGGATATAGGTACCAAAACAGGTTCGATCTTTATAATAACCATCTTCCCGGCCATCTTGTAATTTATTCATCGTTGACAAACTTTGACCATGAACAGGCAATGTCGTCCCCATATGAATTTCATAACCTTCGCACATAACTGGCGAATTCAAGAAATTAAATTTGACCTGACGGGTAATTTTTTCGCCCTGCATTTTGGTGGTAATAGGCAATAGTCCTAAACCTGGTAAACGCTCAATATCTCCTTCCACATGATCAGGGTCACAAACCTCTTCACCCATAATCTGATACCCACCACAAATCCCCATAACAGTTGCACCACTTTTATGGGCACGAATAATGCTTTGTGCCACACCATTACGTCTTAATTCATATAAATCAGATAAAGTATTTTTACTACCAGGAATCAAAATAATATCGGCCTTTTCTACCTCATCTGTATTATTTGTGTAATATAGATGCACTCTAGGGTCTCTCTCCAGCGCATTAAAATCGGTAAAATTTGATAAATGCCGCAATAAAATTACAGCGACATTCACTTTACCGTGGGAAGCCTGAAGGTTTTTGGTTTCCAACATAACCGAATCTTCTTCTTCAATATGAATGTCTTTATAATAAGGCACCACTCCCACAACTGGGACACCACATAACTCTTCTAACATGGTTACCCCAGATTCAAACAGGCGAATATCACCGCGAAACTTATTAATCAACACACCCTTGATTAATTTTCGCTCTTCTTCATTAAGCAGCATAATAGAGCCATAAACACTGGCAAACACACCCCCTCTATCAATATCAGCGACCAGAATAACTGATGCTTTAGCATGCGCCGCCATAGGTAGATTCACCAAATCAACATCACGTAAATTAATTTCAGAAATACTGCCAGCGCCTTCCATCACAATGGGGTTAAACCGATTTTGCAGTCGATCAAAAGCAGCATTGACCGCATCTCGCAACTCTTGCCTGCCTTCTTTTCGAAAATACTGGTAAGCACTTTGGTTACCAACAGGTTTACCATTTAGTATCACTTGGCAAATTTGGTCAGAAGAAGGCTTTAATAACAAAGGGTTCATATCTGTATGGCAATCTACTTTTGCGGCCTCTGCTTGCACCGCTTGAGCTCTACCTATTTCAAGCCCTTCTGGGGTTGCGTATGAATTTAATGCCATATTTTGAGCTTTAAAAGGTGCAGGTTGATAGCCATCTTGTAAAAAGATACGGCAAAAGGCAGCCGCAATCACACTTTTACCCACATCACTACCTGTACCCGCTAACATTAAGGGAGACAATTTTTTCATGTTCTGTCTTTCTCTAAATTGATTTTTATATTAAACGGCTATACAAGTGTTATCGGGATCACTTGCCCATAAGCAGCTTTGTTCTCAAACATTTTTTCAAAGGTAACTTGCTCAGTATATACACTGGCACATGCAATCACCCCACCATGAGTAAAAATACCCACTTTTTGATAGGCATTTTGTTTTAACTCGTCTAAAAACAAGGCAACACGTTGATATAAATCATGCAGTGATTCACCATTTTGGGCTGGTAAATGAGTCCAATCCTCATACCAAGCGTGCAAATATTGTTGATCTTGTATGTGATCCCACACTTGCATTTCCCATGAGCCAAAATCCATTTCTTTTAATCTACTGTCTTGGTTTGCATCATGAAACCCACAAAAATGAGCCAATCGGGTACAACGCGACAATGGGCTGGTAAACACTTGATCAAAACGAATGTCTTTGATTTGCTGACATACTGCCTCAGCCTCTTGTTCAAAACTATCTTTCAACCCAACATCAAATTGCCCATAACAAACACCTGCAGCAACATCAACTGAAGTATGGCGAATAAAATAAAGGTCCATAATATGTATAAAGGCCTGCAATAGATAAATAAAAACTCAACTCAATCAATAAACACAAAGCACCGCAACAGTCCCCAGTGTAACCTTGTATCCTCTTTTGCATTAAAGCAGTTAATCCAATAAACATTAATATTGGTAAAATACAGGCAAACCAATAAGGTGGGGGGAATAATAAAACAAGGGGCAACAAACCAGTCACAGCAGAAAAAATAACAATTCCAACACTCATTTTGTTATAAATGATTTTGATTTTACTTTCTTCTTCTTTGCGGGCATACGGCAATCTGAATGTGATTAAAGACGCTATAAACTTAGCCAGTGGATCACCTGCCAATAAAGCAAAGCAGGCTAATTTTAAAGGTAATGCATAAATGGTTTGGTGAAACAACAAGAAATAAATAATTAACGCAATCACCCCAAAACTACCTGAATGGGAATCTTTCATAATCACCAAAATACGCTCTTTTGTGCCGCCGCCACCAAAACCATCAAAAAAATCAGCTAATCCATCTTCATGTAAAGCACGTGTCAGAAGTAACCTGCTGACAATTGCCAATATCACAGCAATGGATAAAGGTAAAAACTGTGCGCTAATATATAAGGTAATGGCCATCACACTGGCTGTTAACCAACCCGTTAACGCCCAATAATGGGTTAAATCTTTAAAATAATCGCTCGGCACGGTGACCACTTTATATAGTGGTAACCGTGTAAAAAACATAAAAGCCGCTGCAATACGTAGTAACATAATTAAAAATACTTGGTCACTTGAACTTTTTTAAAAGAGCTCATTTCATTAATCATTTTGACTGCAGACTCAACCAATGGATAAGCACATAATGCCCCTGTTCCTTCTCCCAATCTTAAACCTAAATTAAGTAAAGGTTTCGCCCCTAAATAATCCAATACTTGTTTATGCCCTGCCTCATCCCCTTGATGACCAAAGACGGCATAAGACAAAACTTCTGGGTATAATTTTGACGCAGCCAATAAACAACAAGTCATAATAAACCCATCAATTAAAATCACCATTTTTAATTCAGCAGCCCTCAACATAGCGCCAACTGTCATGACCATTTCAAACCCGCCAAAATAACGAATAATATCCCAAGTTGAATAATCACCCTGATAGTTTTCTAAAGCCTGCTTGAGGACATTATATTTGTGTGAGACCCCTTGGCTATTTAAACCAGAACCAGCCCCTACACATTGCTCTAACGGGATATCTGTCAAACAAGTCATCCACATAGAAGAAGCAGATGTATTGGCAATGCCCATCTCGCCTATGCATAAAACATTGCATCCCTCATCTGCACAGCCATCCACTATTTTTGCGCCTTGTTCAATAGCAAACTCCAGTTCTTCATGAGTCATGGCCGCCTCATATAAGAAATTTCTGGTTTCATTGCGGATTTTCAAATCAATGATACCAGTATCTGGTTTAAACTGATAATTGACCCCTGCATCGACAATTTTCATGGTAAAACCGTGTTGTTTGGCTAAAAAATTAACCCCTGCACCACCCGATAAAAAATTCAAAATCATTTGATAAGTGATTTCTTGAGGAGATAAGCTCACTTTTTCATGAGCAATGCCATGGTCTGCGGCAAATACAATGTGATGAGGGTAATTCAACTGAGGACTTAAAGTTTGTTGAATCCAACCAATTTGTGTGGCTAAATCTTCTAATGCACCTAAAGAGCCCTTAGGCTTAGTTAAATTATTAATTTTGTCTTCTAATAAGGGCAAAATATCATCATCAGGTTTATTTATATTAAATAATTTCATATTGACTTCCTTTTATTTATAAAGCAATGCTGGAAACCAGTTTTTATCGCCTTTTACTGGCATAGCAATACCAGAAACCATAAAAAAAACCTCATCGGCATTGCCTGCGATATATTGATTTAACCAACCTTGCAAATCAGAAAAACGACGCTGAATCAGATTATCTGACATACCTCCTAAACCAATTTCATTGGTGACAAAGATAAAATGAGCATCTTGTTCAGTAAAACGGTCAAATTCCGCTTTTAATTCTTTTAATGCTTGCTCAACATCAGAATCTAAGTCAAAAAAGAAATTTGTGGCCCACAGTGTCACACAATCAATAATCACCACCTTGCCATTAATATCATGCTTACTTAATTGCTTTTCTTCTTCAATATTAAGCCAATGATCATCCCGATCAGCTTGATGCCGCTCAATACGTTGTTTATGCTCTTCATCCCATATACGTGATGTGGCCAAATAAACAGGATTGTCACTCAAAGACAAGGCCATATTTTGTGCATATGAGCTTTTGCCTGAACGTTGTCCACCTGTTACTAAAGTAATTTTTTTCATCATAAAAAGCCCATTATATAAATAAGAATCATGACCAGAACCATAAGCCATTCAACCCGTTGATTCACCTGAATGGCTTTTTGCATATCTGTTGTATTCAATGCTCTGTTATTATGACCAATATAAGGTTTATCAATTAATTGACCAAAATACACATTCGGTCCACCAAAACGACAATCTAATATACCAGCTAATGCAGCTTCTGGGTAACCCGAATTAGGGCTTGCATGCTGTGTACCATACTGACGTAAAAAAGAGTATTTAGAGAACTTATTACTCACAGCCAGCATCAGTAATGCCGTCAATCTGGCTGGAATATAATTAGCAATATCATCTATTCTCGCAGCAAAACAGCCAAATTCTTTATACCGTTCATTTTTATAACCGATCATAGAATCAAGTGTATTGATCATTTTATAAGCTAACATACCTGGTAGTCCTAAAACCAAAAACCAAAATAATGGTGCAATCACGCCATCGCTTAAATTTTCAGCTAATGTTTCTAAAGCTGCTGTACGAATTTGCTGTTCGTTTAATTGTGATGTGTCTCGCCCCACAATTCTAGCCACTTGTATACGTCCCTCTTCCAAAGAGCGATCTGTTGCTTCAAACACCTGACGCACTTCTTGAGCCAAAGTGGTTCCTGCCAAACAAAAAAATACCAATATAACACTCAATACCATTGCTAAATAATGATTGCGTTGATATAAGACGATCAAAAAACTTAAACTGACTATATACACAAACATAATAAGACCAACAGTTAAGAAGGCACCTTTAGCCATACGATGACGCCCCTTGTTTAATCGTTTTTCTCCAAATGAAATCATTTTGCCAAACCCCACTATTGGGTGAGGTAAATAAGCTGGGTCTCCCAGTAATTTATCCAACAAAAAGCCTATAGCCAAAGGCAATATCATGAGTGTGAGGATTGCCATTGTTTGATTGCCTGTATCAGTTGATTATTTTCATGTTTGTTTTGAGTTGCAATGCGTAAATAGTATTCATTTAAACCAGCAAAATTCGCCGCATCTCGAATCAAAAAACCAAATTCATTTGCTAAATAATTTTTAAGATGTGCCGCTTTATATTTAGCCAAACACACCAAAAAAAAGTGGGTATCTGTAGGATATACTGTTATCCCCTCAATGGTTTCTAGCTGCTTTTGTAACTGTTTTGTTTCAATCAGTAAGGTGTCTAAATCAATCGTATAGTCATGGTGATGATTTAATAAATACTTCCCAGCTTCTATTGCCAATTGATTCACTGCCCAAGGCATACAATAACAGGTCACTTTGCGGAGTAAATCAGCACTGGCCGTCATATATCCCAAACGCAAGCCTGGAATCGCATAATGTTTGGTCATAGAATGTAAAACCATTACATTCGGGTATGTAAGTGCCCCAGAAACAGAAAAAAGGGGATGTTGGGTAAAATGCTCATATGATTGGTCAATAACAAATAATGTATTTGGATGCCTTTTAATCGCGTGTTCCAGCTCATCTTGATCATATGCTAAACCTGTTGGATTGTTTGGGTGACACAACCATAATAAATCCGTCTGTTCAGATACCGCCTCATGCAATGAAAACGCATATTTCATTTGATGTTGATGCAAAACACAGGCATCTGCATATTCACTGAAGGTTGGGATGATGATACTGCTTTTTTTACCTGCAAATGCTTGCGCAATTAAATAAATTGCTTCTGTGGCACCATTAGTGACACAAATTGATTCTGGCGAAATACACTCTTTTTGTGCCAGTAATGCCACCAAAGATTCTGCGGCAGGTTCAGGATAAGAATGAATTAATGCTAAAGATTGGCTTAAATGCTGGTGCAAAGCTCCCCAATCAAACCGACCATAAACATTTGAACTAAAGTTAATGCTGATCGGACGCCCATAACGATACCCGTCATCCCCATGTCCATGAATCATGATTTTTCAACGCTTTCTGACTTTAAAAAAGCCGCTGAAGCAAATAATGCCTCCTCTGTTCGATATAAAGGGATGCCCATTTGCACATGCAACTTCACCAACCAAGGCTGAGTTAACTGAGCTTCTTTTATTCGCTCAGTATGTAAAAAAACGTCTTCAGGTTGCCCGGACAAGGCAATTTGTCCTTTATCCAACACATAGACTGTATCGCATATTTGATAAATCAAATCAATATCATGGCTAGATATAACCACATGCTTCCCTTCTGCCACAATCTTATTGATGATTTGAATAATATGTTCACGCCCTTTAGGATCCAAACCTGCCGTTGGTTCATCCAATAAGATACAGGGCGCATCAAGCATCAAAGCGCCAGCAATAGCAACCCGTTTTTTTTGTCCATAACTTAAATACTGTATCGGCTTATGACAAAAACTTTTTGCATCAACTAAAGTTAATACTGTATTCAAACGCTCTTCAATCAACGTTTCGGACACACCTAAATTACGTAAGCTAAAAGCAATGTCACTTTTAATGTCTGTATAAAAAATTTGTTGATCTGGGTCCTGAAAGACCATCGCCACATTTTTTCGTAACTGGTATAACCCAGCTTTATCATAATGAATACCCTGATGCTGCCAAAGCACTTCACCTGATGTTGGTTTCAATAAACCGAGCAAATTCATAAATAAGGTCGATTTACCTGAACCATTTGCGCCAACAATCCCTGTCACTTTTCCTAAAGAAAAATCTAAATTAATCCTTGTTAATACCTCTTCACCTTCTTCATAACCAAAACACAGATCTTTAGTGGCTAACATAGACACACAACTTTCTTATCACAGGTGAAAATGCCCATCATACAACTTCATCTTTAATGCAATAGACATTTTTTTATAACGATCTATTACTCTTTCCAACAACATGGCAACCAACATACTCAAAGAATGATAACTTGTTCTAAGAGAAACATAACCAAAACGCAATGTTTGAGCACGATATATTGCCCCCACTTCATCTAAAAAGATAAAGATAAAACGATAAGTTAATAACGTAATTTCCATAAGCAACAAAGGAACTTTACACCGTTTACCAATAATGATCATTTGGTCAAAAGGCGTGCTCAACACAAAAGCAAAAGTCACCACCAATGCAGATATACTACGCCAAAATGTCTCATATGCAATCACACGCGATTGAGCATCAATCCCAATATAAACAGAGCCCATAGTCAACTTAAGCCACATATGATTGCCATCCCATGATACGGACAACAAAATACCCAACATACTGACCAATAAAAAAGAAAAAGGCACCAATAACCATTTCCCATATCGTTTGAGACTAATACGTGCGCTAAAACAAGTAAAAGGAACCAAAATACAAAAGATCACTATTTGTACCATTGGGGTTGTCCATAACACGAAAAGCAGCAATGTAATAAACAACCCAAATTTAATGAGTGGATCAATTGTACGCCAACGATTCTGATAGGCTAAATGATCAATTTCCAGCATGAACGTTTCTGCCCCGTCCTCGGTAATATCCCAAGATATAACAAATGACCCCTGCACCAATTGAACCTTGTAAGGTAAACAATAAACTTTCTATTTCACCACTTGCCGGTTCATAAAGCGAACTAAACCATGGCTCATAATCAGGGTGAATTTGCGTAATCATTTCTTCTGCTTGTCCATCAGCACCGCCAAACTCTGCCTCTTTATTTTGCGGCATAAAAAATGGAACCAATACCAAAGCTACAACCAGTAAGAATAAAATCAGATTTTTTTTCATTTTGCCAATCCTTGTGCTGGGACTAATTTACGCGCAGTAATCACATTATAAATAATCACGGTTAACAAACCTTCAGCAATAGCAATCGGTAGTTGTGTCACACAAAAAATCGCCAAAAATTTAGTCGTAGCCGCCATCATACCCAATTGAGGATCAGGAAAAGCTGCACCTAATTGAACAGAAGTCACAAAATAAGTAGAAATATCCGCAGCAAATGCACATAAAAACACAGCCACATCTTTTCTGACATTCATAGAACAAGCTGTTTTCCAAACCAAATATCCTACGATTGGTCCTACTACAGCCATTGAAACCCCATTGGCACCTAAAGTGGTTAATCCACCATGAGCTAAAAACAGTGATTGAAATAACAAAACAATACCACCCAAAATAGACATCACCCACGGTCCAAACATCACCACCCCTAAACCAACACCAGTGGGATGCGAACAACTACCGGTAACCGAAGGCATTTTTAAGGCAGACAAGACAAAAACAAAAGCACCACATAAAGCAAGTAGAATTTTCCGATCGCCTTCTTCTTGAACAATTTTTTTCATTTGAACAAGGCCGAAAATCAAAAAAGGAATATAAACAAGCCACCATGCAAAAGCCCATTCTTTAGGTAAGAACCCTTCCATAATATGCATGGCAAAAACTTGCTGAGGGATAAGCACTAATAATAAGGCCAACCCGCCTGATACTATTAGTGACTTTGACTTCGTATTTTTCATAGAACAACCTCACTTTAATTGTTTCGTAATAAACAAAAAATCCTGCCACTCTTTGGCAGGACTCGTAACGATTGCAATATGACACTATATAAAACGCATAGCACACACAACAATTGCTCTCTTCCCACCGAAGAAGTCAACAGCAAAAGTAATAAGACTGGTATTCTGGCTTAGCTTCATCCTTACCCATTCCTTCCCAAACATAATTGTTCAGTGGTTTCTACTGGGTTCGTCCACATTACAGCAGCGGGGGCTGCGCAGGATTCACACCTGCTTCCCTAATGGTATTCAAACCATTGCATCCGATTACTTATATTAAAGTTGAGTCTAGTCTTCTATCTACTTAAGGTAAAGAGGAAAAGGTCATTAATTTGATCTAGGTAAAGTTCTTTAAGAATATGACTTATTCAATTGCCTTTTTTTGCTGTTAAGACAAATATACGATTAAAAAACACCATAATCAATATGGTGTTTTTTAATGAATCATTCATAGACCTTTATTGCCATTCTTTATTGACAATAATCGTCGTAAAATAAGGCAATTTTTCATCCTCACCTACTTCTCGTAAATCCCTAAACTGTTTTTCACTTTCTAGTGAAGCATCCGACACTAAAACAGCATGTTCAAGTAAGTTATTTTTTGCCAACAACTCCCGCACCTGAACAAACTTAGATGCAGCTTTCATTAAAACCAATGCAGAATGTTGTTTTAACGCATTATCTAACTCTTCTTCTGGTGCCGTACATGGCAAAACAGCTAAAGATTGTTGATCCATTGCCAAGGGCCTAGCACAGCGAGCGGCAATCAGCGCAAAAGAGGTAATACCAGGAATAATTTCCATATCAATCTTAGGTAAACGCTCTAAAATACTGACCCAAGTACTATAAAGCATGACATCCCCAAGTGACACAAAGGCTACTTTTTTTCCAGCAGCAACATCAGCGACAATTTCTTGAGTGACTTCATCCCATACTTGTACTTTTTCAGCAGTATTGCTACTCATAGGAAAATGACGCTCTTTAATTTGAACGTTCTCGGTTAAATACTCACGCACAATAGACAAGGCTAAACTGTCACCACCTTTTTTTCCTGCTGGAGCATAAAGTATGTCAACTTGTCCTAAGATGCGTGCCCCACGCACGGTAATCAAATCAGGGCTACCTGGCCCTGTACCAATTGCAAAAAGTTTTCCGCTCATACTTGTTCTTCCTCATTAATAGCAGCCAATAGGTGCTGAGCAAACAATGCTCTGATTAATGGGTTTTCACCCAGACCTTGCAAGTAGCATTCTGTCTGAATACCTGCTTGTCTGATTTGACTGTTCCATGAATCCTCATCATCAGATGCCATATCATTTATGGCATGATCCCCTGCCACAATCATCAACGGCATTAAATGCGCTTTGCTTGCTTTTGCCTGATCTAAACGTGTTAAAACCCAATCTAATTCTGGGTAACTTTCCACCGCCCCTACAATAATGGGTAAATTCTTAGCAATAAGCATATGATCCAAACACGCATAAGCAGCAAAAGCATGATGAGTGGCACCATGCCCCATAAACACCACTTGCTCATTTTCTTGTAAATCTGGCATTTGTGCCTGTAAAGCATGAATCAATGCCTCATAATCCTCAAAGCTACTGAGTAAGGGCTTACCCATTGAGATACGTTCAAAGTCATTTTTAAATGCGTCTACTTGATGGACAATTTTTTCAAACTCATCGCCATTGATCACATGCAAAGACTGAATGGCAATATCTTGATAACCCATGTCACGTAAACGAGTGAGCGCTTCTTCGGGATTATCGACAATCAAGCCATCTCGCTTGGCAATTTTCTTCATAATCATGCCAGAAGTAAATGCACGGAAGAAATCACGATCTGGACACGCCTGCGCCAAAGCTTGTTCACAGGCTTCTATATTTTTTATTCTGGCCTCAGGGTAACTTGTGCCAAAACTAACCACTAATAAAGCTTTTTTCATCACAAAACCTCCTAATCTTGAGGATTGCTTAAAAAAGCAGAAAAATCCAATGTTTCGTGTAATGTGACCACATCCCCCACAACAATCAGAGCAGGTGGTTTCACTTCTTGCTCTTTAGCAATTTGTGCCATAGTAGCCAAAGTACCTGTTACAGTGCGTTGATTAGCACGGCTGGCCCACATCACAATGCCAACAGGGGTATTGGCTGGGCGGCCGTATTTAATCAACTGTTCACAAATATAATCTAGATTACTGACTCCCATTAAGATCACTAAAGTGCCATCCAATGCGGCCAACGCCTGCCAATTTAAGGGGTCTTTTCCATCACGCAAATGCCCGGTCACAACATGAAAAGAAGAAGCATGGTCTCGATGAGTCACAGGAATACCTGCATAAGCCAAACCACCAATTGCAGAAGTCACCCCTGGCACCACTTCAAAAGGAATATTTTCTTTTGCAAGCTCTTCTGCCTCTTCACCTCCACGCCCAAAAACGTAAGGATCCCCACTTTTTAAACGAGTGACTTTTTTGCCCAGTTTGGCTTCTCTGACCAAAATTTGATTGATTTCACTTTGTGGAATAGGATGATGATCGCATTGTTTACCAACATTAATCAATTCACATGTCTCTGACCTAAAAGTCAGCAATTCTGGATTAACCAAACGATCATATACAAGCACATCAGCATATTTAATACAGTCCATGCCTTTAACAGTAATTAAAGACACATCACCTGGACCTGCACCTACCAACCATACTTTACCTTTACTCATTTTTGTTTCCCTTTTATTATTTACTTTTTCCAAGCCAATAATTGGCTGGTTAATGCCTCAATACTTGAAACCAGATGTTGATAATGTTGTTTGGGTCGCCGAATCACAATACATGGAATATTTTGCTCTATAGCAGGCAGTATTTTTTCAGTATAACCACCTTCTACACCAGACTCTTTAGTAATCACAACATCAGGTTGATAAAACTGATACATGGCTTCATTCATCTGCTGGCTAAAGGGCCCTTTCATGGCCACAATTTGCCCAACCCCTAAACCCAGCTCTGCACAAGATCGTAATACATCAACTGTTGGCAAAACACGGGCAATCAATGTTTTTTCAGGTAATAATCGAACATAATCAGCCAACTGTTTACTGCCTGTGGTCAAAAAAACAACTGAACCAAACGCTTTAGCTGCTTCGCAGGCTGACTCTACATCAGTGACTTTAATCAGTAAAGGATTGTCGACCAAATCGATTTGTTCTTGGCGCTCATAACGAATAAGCGCCAAACCTAAGGCATCAGTTGCCTGAGCGATATTACGAGAGACTTCTGCAGCAAACGGATGAGTCGCATCAATCACAAGGTCAATGGCATATTCTTGAAAATAAGTTTGCATTTGTTCAGGATTCAAACGGGCAACCACTATTTTACCTTTTAACCCTGTAGCCAATTCGCTCCCTACTTCTGTAGCAACTGATAGGCTATAGGCTAAATTTAGGGCCTCAAGTGCCTGACACAACAAAACTGCATCAGAAGTGCCGCCAAACACATGAATTTTGCCTGAAAAAACACCATTTTGAACACTCACAAAACATAACCTCTTGGTGTAATCATCAGATCTTTATGTTGGTACGTTGATTTATTGCCGACAATCACCATACTGGTCATACCAACAATTTCATAATCAATATTATCAAAAGTCGTCAAACACACATTTTCTTTTGATCTGCCTGCTGCTTTAACAATGCCCACAGGTGTTTTGGGTGCTTTAAAAGGTGCCATTAATTCAAACGCTCGGTGTAAATGATCTGGTCTGCCTTTACTGCGAGGATTATAAAAACAAATCACAAAATCCGCCTCAGCCGCTAACCGAACACGTTTTTCAATCAACTCCCAAGGAGTTAATAAATCGCTTAAGCTGATGTGACAAAAATCATGCATCAGTGGAGAACCCAATAATGCGGCAGAGGCCACACTTGAAGTAACACCAGGAATCACTTCTACTTTTAAGTCCAAATTTTGCTTCGCCACAATTTCGTAAATTGGGCCAGCCATACCATAAACGCCCGCATCGCCACTGCTCACTAAAGCAACAGTTTTACCTGTTAAAGCAGCATCAATAGCAGCTTGGCAACGCTCAATTTCTTTACACATACCTGTTCTGATTAATTCTTTACCTTCAATTAAAGGCTTAATTAAATTAGTGTATGTTTTATAACCAACAATCACATCCGCCTCAGATATGGCTTTTAATGCGTCTTGTGTCATTGTCCCTTCATCCCCAGGACCAATACCTACGATGTATAACATGAATTTACTCCTAAAGTAATTGTGATTCCGTCTTGTTTCAATGTATGACCAATTAAATGTCCATTACTCATTAACCACGCCGCTGGCTGCGAAACACTGCCTACGCCTATGGTTTTACGTACAAATTCTGATGCTTCAAAACGATGCTCATGCTCTTTTAATGCTTCTATTTCAAAAACGTGAAAAGGTACGCCATAACGTTTTGCTAACTGTATTAATCCTTTTTCATCAGCTTTAATCACCACAGAACCTATGGCACTGATCGCTTTTGGGTCTATATTATTTACCTCTAAATGCTTCAGTAAGGTTTGTTCAATTAATTCTGAATCTGTATCACGTCGACACCCTATACCCACAACAATCTGTCTAGGAACAATTTTGACTACAGGACATTGGCTTTGAATAGACAAACGATGATAAGAGACCACCACCAAAGCATCCAGTTGTGCACAATTCTCTAAATCATGAACCTCAATAAAACCCCGTTTGTCCTTTACCTCAATTTGATCCAGATACAACCCAACCTTTTTACCACTGACCAACATCTGATTGATGTCTTTAATCTGTGCCCTATATTGAGTCACATCAGCGCCTACAGCCACTGCCAAGGTATCTAAAGCCGCCACTTGGTTGACATCGGTTGCTGTTGTGATAACAGCTGTTGCGTTTAACTTATGAGCAATTTCTTCTGCCAAACGATTGGCTCCACCTACATGCCCAGACAATAAACTGATCACATGTTTGGCTTGCTCATCCATCACCAAAATGGCGGGGTCTGCTAATTTATCCACAACCAATGGCGCAATCATGCGCACGGTAATACCTGTTGCACAGATAAACAGCAACGCTTGATACTGCCCAAACAAACGTTTTACACAATCTGCCATAGAACCGTCAAAAGGCAAAAAACCTTCTGAGAGCAATTTATCACTGGTGTAACAATCGCATTGCATCACCTGAGCTAAACGAATAGCCTGTGCTTTTGCTCCAGGGGTAACCGTTAAAACAGCAAGATGTTTAGGCTGTTCGGTATTCATGGCTAAAGCTTGCATCATAAAGTTTAGAGTAGTGGTACTCTTCGCCTAAAAATTTACCGACTAAAATTAAGGCCGTCTTACGAATATCACCATCGCGCACTTTTGCTGCAATATCCGCCAAAGTACCTTCTACTTTACGTTCATCAGGCCATGTGGCTTTATAAATAACTGCAACTGGGGTATCTAATGGGTAACCACCTTCATTTAAGCGTTTAACCACTTCTTCAATTTCCTGAACGGACAGAAAAATAGCCATTGAGGTTTGATGTGCTGCAAAGGCTTCTAGAGACTCTCCTGCTGGTGTGGGGGTACGGCCTGCCATGCGGGTAATAATTAAGCTTTGAGAGACTTCGGGTACGGTATACTCCACCCCTAATTGTGCTGCCGCCCCTAAAAATGAACTCACACCGGGAACAGAAGCAAAACCAATACCTAATTTACCCAGCTCTTCGCCTTGCTCACGAATAGAACCATATAAAGATAAATCACCTGTTTGTAAACGCACAACCAATTTACCAGCACTGATGCCATCTTTCATCAATTCAATGATTTCTTCTAGATTCAAACTGGCACTGTCATAACAAGCAGCATCTTCTTTACAGTATTGCAAAAGATCGTGATTGATCAAGGAACCTGCATAAATCACAATATCAGCTTGAGATAAAATTCTGTATCCTTTTAAGGTAATCAATTCACAATCGCCTGGGCCTGCACCAATAAAATACACTTTGCTGGTATCAATCACATTTTGAGTCATTTAAAGCTCACTTCCTTTTAAACAAGAAATAATATAAGTTGGATTATTTGGTTTGAAATAGTCACCTTTACCTAATGCTGTTAAGCGAGATACTTGTAATTGGCTTACATCTAAATCGGTAAAACCCTTTGCTCTTAAAAGTTCTAACGCTTCCATCAGGTTATTAAGTAAAATAAAATTTAAAGCCAAACGCCCACCTTGGATTAATAAATCATAAGACCAATCAATAATCTCTGATAACGAACCACCGCTGCCACCAATAAAAATAGCATCGGCTTCCTTAACTGGCGGCACAATGGGCGCAAACGCTTCAATAATGCGGATATTATTCACATTAAATTTTTCACAATTTAATTTAATTAACTCAACCGCCTCTGGATTTTTCTCGATTGCTATGGTTTGTAATTGTGGATATTTCATACTGGCTTCAATACAAATGCTGCCCGTACCGGCCCCCACATCAATCAATGTTTTGGCGTTAGCTAAATTTAATCTGTCTATCGTCAATACTCTGACTTCTTCTTTTGTCATGGGGACTTTTCCCCGAATAAATGCTTCATCTCTCATTTACAATAATCACCACATTAAGTTGATAAATTTGTTTGGGCACATCTTGGGCGTTTAATACCTGTATGTGTTCGTTTTCATAAGAAAGGTTTTCACCAATAATAATGGTGCGCTCTAAACCTCTTTTTAATACTTCCTGAGCAATTTCATAAGGACCAATTATTTGGTCTGTCACCAATGCTGCCTTTTCATGCTGCAATACAAAATCAAAATCTGGCTGTTTACCATGTGAGCTGGTTAAATACACATCATTCATATCCAGCCCAACCCTCGCAAATAAATACTGAATAGCACTGATACCAGAGACTATTTGTATGTTGTGCCGCCCCAACTGATGACTCAAAAATTTACCAATACCATAAAGCATTGGGTCTCCAGAGGCTAATACCACAACATGTTCTGTTTGATGTGCCTGCAACCATGTCACTAAATCCATCAATTTTTTGTCTAACAAATGTATTTGCCCAGAGTAAGCACCAATTGCTTTAATTTGCCGTTCAGCACCAACCAGCCAGTCAGAGTCTTGTATTAATTTGCTTGCCAATGGGGTTAAATAATCTGCCTGTCCTGGCCCTAACCCAACGATACTGATCATGTTCGAAACTCCTCTGTCAGAAGCTCAATAGGGCAACTACTGGCTAAAAGCTGGTTATCTAAAGAAAACAATACAGCGTCTGTACTCATAGGGTTTTTGGTAAATCGAGATAAAAGCTCGACTCTCTCTTTAATCCTTTTGGCAATTTGCTCATACACGTTTTGCCAACCAGCCTGCTCAACCAATTCCATCGCCTCTTCAGTGGTTTTGCACTCATCTATTTGCAATAGAAATGCTTGCGGGGCACCCAACAAGGCCAAATTAGCAACCAAGGTATCAATACGTCCATCGGCCACGTGACTGTGTGTATGAAAAATACCAGAGGCAACTTTAATCAATTTGCCAAAATGACCAATCAATACAACCCGCTCATACCCCAAACGTTCAGCCTCTTTTAAAACATAACGCACAAAATTACTCATAATGACGACATATTTTTCATCCATCCCCAAAACATCTTTAGCAAAACGTTCACCATGATTCCCTGGCACCAGCACTACTTTTCTCATCCCTTGGGCAAATTTCATTTCCAATTCAAGTGAAATAGACTTTTTCCAACTTTCATCAGACATTGGGGTCACTATGCCTGTTGTGCCTAAAATAGAAATACCGCCCATGATGCCCAAACGAGGGTTATAAGTTTGTTGTGCACGCTCTTCGCCTTCTGGCGCATAAATTAATACTTGCGCACCTTTAGCCGCACCAATCACTTCACGAACAGCTTCTTTAATGGTTCGCATAGGTGTGTCGTTAATTGCGGCAGCACCAATGGGTAAACGCACACCTTTTCTGGTTGCTCTACCAACCCCTTGGCCACCATCAACAATAATTTCTGTTGAATCATTCAGTGTCACTTTGGCATAAATCAACATGCCATGGGTCACATCAATATCGTCTCCACCATCTTTACGAATCGCAGCTGTTGCACTGTGTTTATCCAATACACAACCCTCTAGCACTTCTAAATCAAGCTTTACAGCCGAAGGCGTCACAATACTGACATGTTCAATTACCTGTTGACTTAACACCATCATTGCCGCTACTTTAGCCGCAGCAGTGGCGCAAGAACCCGTTGTATAGCCCCTGCGATATTTTTTATTGTCAATCCAGATAAATTCTTCCATGTAAAAACACTCACATATTGTAAAGAATGGCATTCATAATAGCCGCCGCGATATTACTGCCCCCTTTACGCCCTTTGGCCGCAATATAAGGCAAATCACTTTGCATTAGCGCATCTTTGGACTCTTGTGCACCCACAAAGCCAACAGGTACACCAACGACGGCACAAGTCTGCAACTTACCTTCTTGATACAGCTCCAACAAACGAAACAATGCAGTAGGCGCATTGCCAAAAATAAAAATTTTATCCCCAGACTCAGTTGCAGCTTGTTCTACCGCAGCCATAGAACGCGTAATACCCTTTTCTTGTGCAATATCACGGGTAATAGAGTCGGCCACATAACATTTATATTGGCATCCTAATTTATCCAAACGTGTTTTATTCATACCAGATAAAACCATATTGGTATCGGTATACAATGTTGCACCATTATTCAACGCTTGAATAATATGATCTGTTACCCCTTCAGAGAATTTTAGGATATCCAACCAGTCAAAATCAGCACTGGTATGAATGGCCCGTTTGATGATTTTTTCATGTAATGGATCCGTGAAACGATATTCAGGGTATTCTTGTTCAATGATGGATTGAATAATTTCAAAGCTTTTTTCTTCAATATTTGTTGGTTCTTTAATGTAGCTCATGCCTTTATTCCTTTTCTGTTTTTGCTTCTTCTGATTGTTGTAATGCTCGGTTCAACCAATGACAAAGTAATGCTGGTTTTTGATAAAAATGTATATGTAAATAAGCAGCTAAAGTATTGTTCAACTGATAACCTCCTTGCCAAGATTTAATGACTTCTCCATCTCGTATTTTGTATAAATCAAAAGCAGTAGGATAATCTGTTATAAACTCCGAATGATGAAACTCATGCCCTTTTAACACGTCACCTTTAGCCGCCAATAAAGTATCTTCTTTGGCTTTTGCTTCACAATAGCCAAAACGTTTTAAACCTTTGCTCATTTGGCTGTAACCGGGCAATATGCCCACCATTTCATACTTTTGCCCTCCCTCATCAATAAGTTCTTGTCCCAAATACATTAAACCACCGCACTCTGCATAAATGGGCGTACCTTTTTGATGTGCATTGAGTAAGGCTGTTAACATGTTTTTATTTTGAGAGAGTTCTGTAGCAAATACTTCAGGGAAACCACCACCAATATAAATAAGATGATGATCAGGCAAAACAGAATCTTTTAAAGGGCTAAATGGCACTAAGGTAATGCCCAACTCTTCCAATAAATCTAGATTATCTTGGTAATAAAAATTGAATGCTTCATCCTGTGCAATAGCCATTTTCAAACCCTGATAAGGTTTGGCAACAGGCAATACAGGGGCTTGAGCAGTAACATCTGGTGTCTGGCTGATTTTTAGCAAGGCATCTAAATCAATATAAGTTTCTACTGCATGAGCCAACTTTTGCCAGTAATCATCCATTTGCTCCATTTCTGAAGTAGGCACCAAACCCAAATGCCGAGAAGGCAACATTAATTCAGTTATGGCTGGCAAGCGACCAATAACGGGGATACCACAATACTTTTCAATCGCTGTTTTTAATAACTCAAAATGACTGTCTGAATTAACACGATTCACAATAACACCTGCTATAGGTGTATTGGGATCAAACTTTTGAAACCCCATAACAGTTGCTGCAATGGAGGTTGATACCGCTTTACCATCTACCACCAATATAACAGGGCAAGATAATTGTTTGGCTAAACCAGCACTACCACAAAAGTACGGGTCTGTGCCATAACCATCGTATAAACCCATCACACCTTCAATAATACTGATGTCGGCATGAGCAGCATGTTTGTTAAATAAAAAATTAAGGGTTTGTGAAGACGACATAAAAGCATCTAAATTACATGATGGCTTTTTTGCTGCTTGAGCATGCCAAAGAGTATCAAGATAGTCTGGCCCAACTTTAAATGGTTGCACACTTAACCCTCTTAGGGTTAAGGCATGCATAATACCTAAAGTAATGGTGGTTTTCCCCGCCCCACTATTGGTTGCACCGAACAGTATTTTTTTCATAACAAAACAGTCTTCACAATGTACAGCACATAAAAAATCCTACCTTCATTTTTGGTAGGATGTTCAGCATGTACAAATGTAATTTCACTGTTTGTAAAACATGTAAAATACACAAATGACCGCTCACTTCCCACCGAAGGAGTACAGTTTTTTGTTATTAGATCGGTCTTCTGGCTTGGCTTCAACCTTACTCACCCTTCCCAAACAATCAATGTTTAGTGGTTTTGTGAGCTCGTCCACCTTACAGCAGCGGGGGCTGCGCAGGACTTACACCTGCTTCCCAAAATGGCATACACCATTTATACCTAACAACAATTTAATTCATGGTTTAGAGTCTATTTAATAATCAATTTTTCGTAAAGTGCTACTTGAACATTAATCAATCAATTATATCATTGTTTGATCTATGTAAATATTCGCTCAATTGTTGCTTGAGTTTTTTTGCTTTTTCTGGATACTCCCCCCCAGTTGATATAGCCAAAATTAATCCATCCTGACGCACTACCGCTGGGGTATAAAAATTCGAAGCTTCAGCAAAGCTGGTGTCATCAAACCATTGCCAATGTTCAATCACATTTCCTACAGCTCGATTTACCTCTGGAACATTGGTTGCAGCATAAACAATATGGGCTTCAGAGACATCTTGCGCTTCAAACACTCGATTCACTAACTCAACTTCTGCTAACGAATAAAACTCTGGCAAAAACTCTGGACTAACTGCCTTAATTTTTGCCCCTGTACCAAGTAAGCCTTTTACCTTACGTAACGCAACCTTACCTCCACCAACGACAACAACTTGTTTATTGTTTAATTTTAACATTAATGGGTACAACATTTTAAAATTCCTTACACCATATCGCGTTGTAAAACAATTTCATCAACATTGGCTTGTTTATTCAAGACCCTAGCCAACACAAACAATACATCAGATAAACGATTTAAATACTGCATCACTAAAGTTGCCAATTCGGTTTCGTTAGCACAAGCAACCACATGACGCTCTGCTCGTCGACAAGTGACTCGACAAATATGACAATGCGCCCCAGCAATAGAACCTCCCGGTAAAACAAAGTCCTGAACAGGCTCTAATAACTGCATTAAATCTGCAGCCCAGCTTTCTAAAAAAACCACATGTGCTGGCGTTAATTCCGAGCGCCCAGAACCAGCCAAATAAGAGCCAGAAATAAGCAAATGATGCTGAATTCTAATCAAATTGTCTTTAATTGCTTGATCTTCTACGTATACTCTGAGCAAACCAATTGTAGAGTTAAGCTCATCAATATCACCAATTGCCATGACTCTACTAGAGTCCTTACTCACCTGAACCCCCTTACCAATATGGGTTTTTCCTTGGTCACCAGTTTTGGTGATGATTTTAGATAAACGAAATACCATAACATTTAACCTTTACATTTGTGTGAGAATATCATTTTTATGCATGATTTTATTTGATGCTTTTTTAGCTTATGTTTTAATACAAAGAAGATCAACCAGAAAAATATACTTTCTATGATTATTTTGGCTTGAATCAAATGCGTGTTATTTTTTATTAACGCATATTTTCTTGCTCTAGCTGGCTTTATCTTAACAAGCTGTCTAAATTTCAAAAAAACAAAAACTGATTATGTTCTATCAAAATTTAGTCATTTGATTTAATGCAACAAACCACCAATTAACTTTTTTTCATTTAAATCATCGCCTAATTTTATGCTAAGGTATCACCAATCACTTCAAGAACTATCATAAAAACAATCCAATAAATCTTAAGCCATGTCTTTTTTAGTTATATTTTCCTAAACTCAAGGAGGTTGTTTATGGAATGGAACCTTACCGAAAAACTCATTGAATTTGATGCGCTATGGACAACAGCAATTGCTTTATTATTGCTGTTAACTGGTTATGCTCTTCGTAAAAAAATTCGCTTTTTAGACCAATATTGTATCCCAGCCCCTGTTATTGGCGGTGTGCTTATGGCCATCGTTTTGCTGATGCTTCATCATGGCAGTAATGGTGGCGCTAGTGTTCGATTTACCAACTCACTACAAGCCCCACTCATGATTGCATTTTTCACAACGGTTGGTATTGGCGGCAGCTTCAACTCATTAAAACGCGGCGGACAAGCACTATTTGTTTACCTAATTTGCTGCTGGGGATTGGCCATTTTTCAAAATGCTTTTGGTTCAGGTTTAGCCTCTATTCTAGGCATTCATCCAATGTTTGGTGTCATGGCAGGAGCTGCATCATTAGAAGGAGGACATGGCGCAGCCGCAGCATTTGGCCCTATTGCAGAAGAGTTTGGGGTTACTGGTGCCACAACAGTGGCTATTGCTTCTGCCACTTTTGGCTTAATTGCTGGTGGCTTTTTAGGTGGCCCCATTGCCTTTTCACTCATCAAAAAACACAAATTAGAAATCAAAGCCAGTGAAGATGACCTATATAAACATACAGCACAAGAGACAGCAGCCGAAAAATTATTTACCAGTAAAGAGTTTTTGAATATGCTGGCTTTAGTCTTGGTGATTATGGTCTTAGGTGGCGTTGTTTCTGCACAAATAAAAGCGCTTAGCGGGTTTGTCTTACCTGGCTATGTTGGAGCCATGTTTATTGCGGTTATTTTCCGCAATTTAAATGATTATTTTCACCTCATAAAAATAAATGATCGTGCAATTGATTTGATGGCCGATATTTCCATTGGTATATTTTTAACAATGGCAATGATGACCCTAAAAATTTGGGAATTATATGATCTGGCGGGGCCACTTTTAGTCATTCTTGCCCTACAAACCATTGCGGTTATTTTAATTGCTTGGTTTATTTTATTCCGCTTTTTGGGCAAAGACTACGATGCAGCAGTGATGTGTGCTGGCTTTATTGGCCATGGGTTAGGTGCTACCCCCAATGCAGTTGCCAATATGGGCGCTGTATGTGAAAAATACAAAATGGTTTCACATAAAGCATTTTTAATTGTGCCTTTATCAGGTGCGGTTTTGATTGATTTGGTTGCTATTCCCAATATTACTTGGTTCATTAATTTTTTAGGAAATTAGATCCGCAGAAAACAAACTAAAAACAAAACAATCTCATATATTAGATATGAGATTGTTTTTCGGTTTTAATTAAATCCTACACAAAAAAACGTGTAAAATGGAAGCAATTAAATTTCCTACTCAACTTCGATAAACTTAAAGGTGATCATATGGTTGATTCAATCAATAATAACGCTCAAGAAACCCCTGCTTGTTGCTGTCTTGATATGGGTACAGTCATTGACAATGAACATTGCTCTGTCACATTAAATGATGTATTTGCCACTAAAGATGAAGCAGAACAGATGCTCAGCACATTGACTGAATTAGCCAAACAAGTAGCATCTGACCCTTGTGAGATCATCAGTAATATACACGAAGTTGCCGAAAGGCATGAGCTCTCGGTTTCATTTAATTTTTGCTGTCAGGCTGAAACTTTAATTTTTCAACTCAAACTCAGAAAGTTACCAATACATTCATAATGAACAACCAAGATACGCATATACCTTTAAACAGCATTCACAATCTACGTGATCTATATGGCATCCAAACGCAAGATCATGCTCAAATAAAAAAAGGCATGCTCTTTCGTAGTGCTAACCCAAGCTTGGCAAGCGAAACGGATGTGGATTATTTAAAATCATTGAATTTAAGTCACATTGTTGACTTCCGTTCTGCATTAGAAAAATCACCAGAAAAAGAAAGTTCATTTAACCAATTGTTCCCTAGAGTGAGCCAAGCAATAGAACTGGGGGATTTTTCAAGTAATGAGATGTTGAATCGATTCAAAACAATTGATAAAGAAGGTGCTGAGCAATTTATTCGTTCACTTTACAGCGAATTTCCAACCCAATACAAACAAAAATTTCAGGCATTTTTAAAGCTAGCGGAGCAAGATGGCGGTAATATTCTTTTTCATTGTACAGCAGGCAAAGACAGAACGGGCTTTGCTTCTTTATTGCTGTTAAGTGCGCTTGGCGTGGATCAAGACACAATTATGGCTAATTTTTTAGAATCTAATTTATACACTGGGCCTATTTTTGAACAAAATACAGAACATGCGGCACAGTTAGGCATCAGCCCAGATATTTATCAATTATTTCAATCGGTAAAAGAAGACTATTTATATGCTTCAATCAAATTAATCAAACAGGAATTTGGTGGATTAGAAACGTATCTAACCAAAACAATGGGTATTGACTTAGATAAAATCCGTAACCATTATCTTATATAACTTTATCATTTGATCACAAAAACCACCTTTTAATCAGGTGGTTTTTATTTTACTCGTTTTCTTTCATGCGTACTTCATCTGGTCGTAAACTCAAAGCCAGCTTATCTAAAATACCATTCACAAATTTATAGCCATCTGTCCCACCATATGTTTTGGTTGTTTCTATGGCTTCGTTAATAATCACAGGGTAAGGGGTTTCTGGCATATTCATCAATTCAAAACAAGCCATCCATAAAATAGCCCGCTCAACTGGATTTACCTCTTCTACAGCTCTATCTAATAAAGGTAAAACCTGAGTAGCGTAAACGTCTTTATCTTTTAATACACCGAAAAAAATGGCACGGAATAATTCTAAATTGGCTTTAGCAAAATATTCATTTTCCTGTAGGTTTTTTTCGATTGTTGTGGCACTTAATTCTGGGTTTAACTGCCACTGGTACAAACCTTGCACCACAAACTCACGTGCACGACGACGTGGCGTTTTCATAAATTATTCCTTCTCAATGTCTTTTAATAAATGGGCCATTTGTACCGCCACAACGGCGGCTTCTTCTGCCTTAATATTCATTCGAACTAAAGCTTGCGCTTCGTTTTCAGTGGTTAAAATGGCATTGGCTATCGGGATACCACTATCAAGTGCTACTCTTGACACACCTGCTCCTGACTCATTAGAAACCAATTCAAAATGATAGGTTTCCCCTCTAATAACCACACCTAACGCAACCAATGCATCAAATTTTTTGGTTTTGGTCATTGCTTGCAGTGCGACAGGAATCTCTAAAGCACCGGGGACAAAGGCAATATGGATATTTTCTTGCTTCACACCCAATAATTGTAATTTTTTGGTACAAGACAGTAGCAACTGATCACAAATTTCACGGCTAAAACAAGATTGTACAATCCCAATTTTTAATGTTGAGCCATCCAAATGGCTGTTATAAATATGATTCATTTCTTTTTCCTTAAGGGAGCGCATTGTACCCGATTTTACTCGACTACTCACAGCCTTTTATTAATGTGGCGCTTGTTCAAAGCCAACCACTTCTAACCCAAACCCTGTTAAACCAGTTAAAGCAGAAGGTTTACCCATAATGCGGACTCTGCCAGCATTAAGGCTTGATAACATCTGAGCCCCTATACCATAAGTTTTACTGTCCCATTTTATGGCACCTGGATTATGATGAGCCAATGCTTTTTCTCTTAAGCTTAAGCCATCTTCTTCACGATGCAATAAAATGACTATGCCACAACCTTGTGTATTAATATGGCTTAATGCTTCAGGCAATGACCAAGAATGTGCTTGATGTTGGCTTAAAAAATCCATGGCACTAAATGGTTCATGCACGCGTACCAGCACTTCTTGATTAGGATCTGGCTTTCCTTTTACTAAAGCAATATGGGTTTCATCGGTCAATTTATCGGCAAAAACTACCTGAGTAAACTCTCCCCACGTGGTTTGAATCAAGCTTTCATCTAATTTTTCGATCAAACTTTCATTCTGGCTACGATAGGCAATTAAATCGGCAATCGTGCCAATTTTAATCCCGTGTTTTTGACCAAACTCGATCAAATCTAGCATATGTGCCATGGTACCATCTTCTTTTAATACTTCACATATGACTGCTGATGGTGTGAGACCGGCCAAAGTTGTCAAATCACAACCTGCCTCTGTATGCCCTGCACGCACTAAGACCCCGCCTTTTTCCGCACGTACGGGGAAAATATGACCAGGCTGGACAATGTCTTCAGCTTTTGAAGTGGGAGAGACTAATGTTTGAATGGTATGCGCCCGATCATACGCGGAAATACCTGTGGTCACGCCTTCTGCCGCTTCTACCGATACGGTAAAATTTGTCCCAAATTTTGTGCCATTATTAGGCGCCATAAAAGGCAAATTAAATTTATTGACCATGTCTGCGGTTAAAGTCACACAAACCAAACCTCTGGCATGAGTTACCATGAAATTAATCATTTCTGGGGTAATAAACTGAGCCGCAACCAGCAAGTCCCCTTCATTTTCTCTGTCTTCTGCATCCGTTAAAATGACCATTTTACCGGCTTTAATATCCTGAATAATTTCTAATGTACTGGCTACTGACATGACCTTATACTCCTTTATTGTTATTCTCAATATAACTTGTTAGCATACGTTCTAACGTATCAACAACAGCTTGTGTTTGTACATCTATTTCAATATTGACCTTGTCTTGTATTTGACAAGACCCCATATTGGTTCGATTCAGTGTTTCTGGAATCAAATGGACATTAAATCGATTATCCTGAACTTGTCCAATGGTTAAACTGATCCCATCAATCCCAATAAACCCTTTGGTAAATATATATTTTTTTAAAGGTTCAGGTACGGTAAACCATACCGTTTTATTGGTAGGAGTACTGGTGATATGATCAATTTGGGCTGTCGACATAATATGCCCACTCATTGTATGCCCACCAATTTCGTCCCCAAAGCGGGCGGCTCTTTCTAAATTAATCCAATCACCTACTTTTAGCTGTCCTAGATTGGTTAACTTTAATGTTTCTTGCATTAAGTCAAATGCAACCAAATCTTCATTGACTTGGGTAATGGTCAAACAACAACCATTATGTGCCACTGAGGCACCTATGGTTAAATCACTGAGCATATGGCTGGGAAACTGTACAATATGTGTGCGAAACTGGTCTTTTTCCTCAATATGTTTAATTTGCCCTCGCCCTTGAATGATACCGGTAAACATAACGATCCCTTTACTGTGTAATATGGTCTGAATGCAGATATTTTTCTATTTCCATACGCAAATGTTTGCGAATTTTTGCTGCTTCAAAACGTTTTTTTTCTGTATCTGTTGTTACGTGCAAAGGCGCAACTTGTGTAGGCTTTTTCTGGTCATCCATGGCCACCATCGTTAAGTAACAACTATTGGTGTGCCGCACCTGACGTGTTTGGATATTTTCAGCTTCAACTCTAATGCCTATTTCCATAGATGTATTACCAACATAGTTGACACTGGCCAAAAAAGTCACCAGCTCCCCCACATAAATAGGTTCTTTAAATAACACCTGATCAACAGACAAAGTCACCACATATGTACCTGCGTAACGACTGGCACAAGCATAAGCAACTTGATCCAATAATTTTAAAATCTCGCCACCATGTACATTACCCGAAAAATTCTTCATTTCAGGAGTCATTAACAAAGACATGGTCAACTCTCTTTGTCGTTGGGTATCATTTTGCATTAGAACCACCTTCTTTTTCGAAAAAACATCACCAGTGCTGCGGCAATAACCAGCATCACCAACAAAATAAAAAAATAACCATAACGCCAATCTAATTCAGGCATATTGGTAAAATTCATCCCATAAATACCCGCAACTAAAGTTAGAGGCATAAATATAATGGTAATCGCTGTTAACACACGCATCTGTTCATTTAATTTATTGGACTGATAGGATAAATAAACATCCATCATGCTTGTAATCAGCTCTCGGGTTGAATTAAGCAATGCTACAAGGTGATCAACATGATCTACCACATCCCTTAAAAAGAGCCTTGTATCTTCTTTAAACAAAAGTATTTTGCCTTGCATCATTAAATTCAGGCTCTCTTGTATGGGCAATAAAGTACTTCTGAATAAAATACCATCACGTTTCAAACGATGAACCCGTTGTAAAGTATCCTTTTTTTCCAAATCAAGGATTGAACGGTCTATTTTCTCTACCCTCATATTGAATTTATCTAAGATATTAAAATAGTCATCTACTAAATGGTCAATAAAACTATAAGCTAAAAAATCGGCACCTCTTGAGCGTATATCATCTTTATTGGCAATTAAAGCATTCCTAACTGTAGCAAACCCATCCCATCCATGATTTTGAAAGCTCAGGAAAAAATTCTTGCCAATAATCATGCTCACTGGTTCAGAAACCAATCCTGTTTTTTTATAACCAAAAACACGCCCAACGAAAAAAACATAATGACCATAATCCTCTACTTTAGGGCGTTGATGAATACTTAAAATATCTTCAATAACCAAAGGATGAATATGAAATGTATCAATAATTCGACGCAACTGTGCTTCTTCCCTCACCCCAACACAATGCAACCAAATAATTTCATTTGGTTCAGGAGAAATACACTCAAAATCTGATAACGAAAAATGACGAGTATGTACAGCCAAATGCTGGAATACAACTTGCTCAACAAAAGGTGTACAAACTGAATCTAAATGAGGCACAGAAGCATCATTTTCAGTATTTTCAGTTAGATCATGTTCGTCAATAGCTTGCATATCAATGGACACCTTTTACAGAAAAGACTTTTTTTAATTTACGCCATTGCATTTGTTCTTGCGCCAAGGCACTAGCGGTTAAAGGATTTTGATGCAACCATGACTCATCCACATAAAGCGTTGTTTTTTTTGGTGTTTGCACCAACTGTAAATGTTCAGGTAAACGAATTTCCTTGCGCCCTCGGCAAAATAAGGCAGCTAAACGCAAAATCAACACAGACATCCACATTCGTCTTGATTTTACTTGAGAACCCATTTTTTTTAAGTCGCCTCTATGCCCTAAAATCAATAACGCAATCCATTGTTGTTCTTGCCTTGAAAACCCCGGCATATCAGCGTTGGCTGTAATATAAGCGGAATGTTTGTGATAAGCTGTATGGGCTATCGTTAGGCCAACCTCATGCAAACGAGCTGCCCACTGTATGTGCTTTAAATCGTCCTCTTCAAAATCACTTTCTTTTATATTTAAAACAGCCAATAATTTTTGTACAACTTGAAGTACTCTTTTGGCTTGCTCTATATCAACTGAATACTGTTTTTCAAAATGATGGACCGTTACATCGCGCATATCTTGACTTAATTTTCGACCAATTAAATCATAAAGCACCCCCTCTCGTAACGCCACATCAACCACAGACATTTGCGTAATATCTAGTTCTTCAAAAATCGCCATCATAACCGCAAGGCCACCGGCAAACACTTCCATTCTTTCTGATTTCATACCTGCTAAACGTGCTTTTTTCACACTTTCAGCTTCAATAATTTTTTGGGCTATTTCTGTTAATAAAGGCAAAGAAATATCTGTACTATCTGTATGAGTGGCGACAACAACATCTCTTAACGCACGAGCAGAACCTGAAGAACCAACAGCTAATTTCCAGCCATATTGTTTTAACAAAGGTGCAATACGTTGAATTTCATTACGAGCAGCCAAAACTGCTGCCTGAAAACCTTTATGCGTTATTTTTCCATTAGGAAAATAACGCATAGAATAAGACACGCAGCCTAAAGGTAAACTTTCTGTGACCATGGCATTAAGGTCCTCACCGACAATAAACTCTGTTGATCCACCACCGATATCAACGACCAAACGTCTGTCACCTGTCTTTGGTAAAGTATGCGCAACACCTAAATAAATCAAACGAGCTTCTTCTCTACCCGCAATAATTTCAATAGGGAAACCCAGTGCTTTTTGTGCCTTTTTGGTAAATTCTTCTGCATTTTTAGCCACCCTAAAGGTATTGGTTGCAACCACCCTTACTTGTTCTGGCTCAAATCCTCTTAATCGTTCTGAAAATTTAGATAAGCAAACAAAAGCCCGCTCCTGTGCTGATTTAGATAATATTTTTTCTTCGTTTAAACCAGCTCCTAGACGCACCATTTCTTTTAATGAATCCAGAACCTGTATTTGCTCCCCGTCTACTTTACATATTTGTAGTCGGAAACTATTGGAACCTAGGTCTACCGTTGCTAAAACGCCTTTATTAGACATGTTCATACTCTTTTTTTTCATCCAAGACATTATGGTAACGATTTAAACACAAACTGTCATGTCAAAAACACGCAAATACCACTTTTCTCAAAAAAATATTTGGTCACTTATTTAAAATCCCCTTAGAAAAAACCATTACTTTGTGTATGAATCAATTTAAAGAAAACACATCAATATTTTATATATTTCCCACATAATATTAATAAAATATTCTTAAACCAATATAAATCCATAAAAATCATTTGACTGATTTTTATACAAGTAAGCAAAAATTAATAACCTATATTTTATGTTTAGCTATATATTGAGCAATATATGAGCAACTAGGAATAATATGTAAATTTTGTTCTTGGGCATAAGCTAAAGCAGCTTTTGCTAAACATGCTGCAATCCCTTTTCCCCTTAAGGCATCAGGAACATAGGTATAATTAATATCAATAGTAGAATGGTCAGGTTTACGATATGTCAAATAAGCCAACACACCATTAATCTCTAACTCAAAACGTTGTCGACTTTCATCATGTACAACACCATCAGAATGATTCATTTAACTTCTCCTTTGTATTAGCAAACAAAAAATACAATCAACATTGGTTAACCGTCCTAAAACATCAAACCTGCTAAAACAATAAGACTTAAATAAAAATGTGTATGCTGCCTTTCCTACTCATTAATAGCGAAAGACAGCAGTTTAATTGTTTTTACCCCAATATTTTACCCAATACTTCAGCTGTGTCTTTGGATAATTCTGGTTGATCTACTAATCTAGCCAATTGCCCACGCATAATAACCTGCAATTTACTGTCTAGTTTATTCAAAATATTAAAAGCCTGTAATAAACGAGCAGCAATCTGTGGGTTGAATTGATCTAACTGAATAATTTTATCAACTAAAAGAGCGTAACCTGAGCCGCTTTCATGGTGAAAATGTTCAATATTTCTACTGAAACTACCCAACAAAGAGCGAACCTTATTTGGGTTTTCAATACTAAAAGCTGGATGCTGAAGTGCCTCTTGCACTTCTTTTAATGCTTCAGGATTTTTGCTGCTGCCAATCAACATAAAGTATTTATCAAGTACCAAGGCATCTTCTTTAAAATGCTCAGCGAATTCATTTAATGCAAGCATTCTTTGAGGATGAGCACTATTATTCACAGCCTGCAAAGCTCCCATATAATGAGTCATATTTGGGCTTTGTTTTGGTAAGTTTTTTGCCAACATGGCCACACTATCAGGCAAGGCTCTAACTAAATAAGCACGTACAACATTCAATAAGCTGCGTACACCAGCCAGATCAGGATGGTAATCATATGGTTGCTTATAATCAGATGTGCTCTCTTTTATCAAACATGCTTTTTCTATACGGCTAAACTCATGTACACAAGATACAGCCAATTTATCTAATAATACCTCATGAGCCTGAACCAATAATCTTGGTTGCACACTTTCATATTCTTCAAGCAGTTCAGAAACACTTGGTAAAGTTAACAATAAAGCTTTGAATGCCGAATCAATACCATCATCCACTAACGCCTGTTTATAGCTCTCAATTAACATACAATGTTCTGGTAAAATGGCCTGTGTGCTTAAAGCTTCATAATTGGCTTGAATGGCTCTCTTAAATAATGTTTGTGCCGCTTCCCAACGAGTAAACGAGTTAACATCATGTGCCATTAAAATAGCCAATTCCTGTTCAGAATAAGGATAAAACAAACGTACTGGCGCGCTAAACTCTCTTAATAAAGAAGGCACAACCGACTCAGTAATATTTTCAAACACAAAACTTTGTATTTCTTCTGTTAACAATAATAATTGAGTGAATGCTTCTGTTTCATCTATTTTAGTTAATACTTCCTGCCCTTGTTCATTTAACAATCCAACCAAAACAGGAATCATCATTGGTTTCTTATCCAAACCATCTGGTGTACTGGGTATTTGTTGGGACAAGGTCAAAGTGTATGTGTGATTGTCTGAATCCAATTTTCCTGAAGCATTGATTATAGGTGTACCTGCTTGGCTATACCATAAAGCAAACTGATCCAAATTAATTTGATTGGCATCAGCCATAGCATTTCTAAAATCATCACATGTTACTGCTTTACCATCAAAACGCTCAAAATAAAGTTGCATCCCTTTTTGAAAACCTACTTCTCCCAAAATAGTATGCATCATGCGTACAACTTCTGCACCTTTTTCATAAATAGTCAATGTATAAAAATTATTGATTTCAACAAAAGAAGCGGGTCTGACAGGATGCGCCATTGGGCCTGCATCTTCGGCAAATTGCATTGCACGTAATAGACGAACATTTTCTATGCGTCTAACTGCTCTACTTGCCCTATCAGCAGAGAATTCCTGATCTCTAAAAACCGTCAGTCCTTCTTTTAAAGACAACTGAAACCAATCACGGCAAGTGACCCTATTACCTGTATAATTGTGAAAATATTCATGTCCAATGACACTCTCAATCCCCTCAAAATCTGCATCCGTTGCTGTTTGTGTGCTGGCAAGAACATATTTAGTATTGAAAATATTCAAACCTTTATTCTCCATTGCACCCATATTAAAATCACCAACAGCAACTACCATATAAATATCTAAATCATATTCCAGACCAAAACGCTCCTCGTCCCATTTCATGGCATTTTTTAACGACTCAATTGCAAAGTCTACTTTATGTTGATCTTGCTTTTCAGTATAAAAATGCAACGCTACTTTTTTACCAGATCGAGTAATAAATTCATCAGCACTTAAAGCCAAATTACCTGCAACTAAAGCGAATAAATAACTTGGCTTCCGAAAAGGATCAACCCACTTGACCCAATGTCTATTTTTATCCTGAATGCCTTGTGCCACTAAATTACCGTTAGACAATAACACAGGGTAATCATGTTTATCTGCAACAATTGTTGTTGAAAATTTAGCCATCACATCTGGGCGATCCAGATAATATGTCATCTTTCGAAAACCTTCGGGTTCACATTGAGTAAACAGATTTCCGTTAGACTGATACAACCCCATTAAACTTTTATTATTTTTTGGCTCAAGTTGCGTCACAATTTCTAAAACAAAAATACTCTCTGGCACAGAAAATACCGTCAATACTTCATTGTCCACATCTAATTTATAATGTTCTGGCTTTAATTCTTGCCCATCCAATAAAACAGCCTTTAATAATGCTGAGCCCATTAATTGTAAGGTTCGTGTATGACCAATAGGATGCATTAATAGCCTTGAACGTAAATTCACATACTCTTTTTCAATGTCAAAATGTAAATCTACTTGATCTATTGTAAATTCAGGTGCTTGATAATCTTTTAGATACTGTGTGTGTAACTGTTTTGTCATTATTTTCCTACCTATTCTTATTCAAAATATATTAAGCCATTGTATTTGATCAATTTGCGAAGCCATTAAATAACAGGTATTTTCTTGAAGAGGCGTTAATTCAAGCCTGACTTTCTGCAATACTCCATGCCTAAACAAATGGACATGAACAAACCCTTCCTCTTTGAAGCGCTCCAGCTGCTTGTAAAAATCCGTAATTTTATAACCATTTAAGGCAATCAATTCATCTGCAACATAGATACCCGCTTGTTGCGCAATACTACAATCCAATACTTGTGATACTTTTAACCCACTAGCTATATTCTGATACTTAAACCCTAAGTCAATACATTCTGGCTGATTATCAGGAACCGCATCAACAAAACCACCTAATTGAGCATAAGGTCGAACAAGCCAATAAAAATCGATACCAACGTATTTTAAAAGTTTAGATAAGGGTAAATCTTGCACATCATTTAAACCTTGTTTAAAAAATGCTGCTAAGGATACGCCAACAGTTTGTTCTGCAATGCTTTGCCACTGTCCCTCCTCCTTAACCCCTAATTGTTCATTTTTATAATACTGATATAAAGCGCGCATAACATCATCTAAGGAATGCTGTTGACCTGTTTGCTCACGAATATATAAATCCAATGCTAAAGCAAACAAAGCACCTTTTTGGTAATAGCTGACTATTGCATTAATACTATTTTCATCTTGTTTATAATACTTAGTCCAAGCATTAAAACTTGATTGCGTTAATGTTTGTTTTGTTCGCCCATTGCCTCTTTGTACACGGGTAATATTTTTTGCCAACAAATCCAAATAAATTCGGGCATCAATGACTCCTGAACGCAATAACATTAAATCATCGTAATATGATGTTATTCCTTCAAACGCCCATAATTGTTTTGTATAAACTTCCTGATTTAAATCATATTCCTCAAAAGCTTGAGGTTTAATAGACTTCACATTCCAAGCATGAAAATACTCATGGCTAATCAGCCCTAATAATTGAATATACTCATCAGTTAAAGCTTGCGCCCCCTTCATCGGCAAACAATCTCGACTGGCCAATAAGGCTGTACTGGATAAATGTTCCAAACCGCCATACACATCATCGGAAACATGCAAAAGAAAAACATAACGTTCAAAAGGTGCCTGGCCTGAAAACAGCTTTATTTGTGCGGCACAAATTTTTTGAGTATCATGAACCAAACGTTCTAAATCACCATTAAATATGCCAGAAATAATGAATTCATGGGGGATACCTAAAACGTCGAAACATAAGCGTGAAAAACAGCCCATTTCAACAGGGCAATCAATTAAGCAATCATAACTATCTGCTTGGTACAAACCAAAGCCATATTGATCAATCTCGATTGCGGGCAATGCCGTTGCTAATTGCCAATGTTTTAACTCTGGCAATTCTGGTTTCGATAACAATAGCTGGCAAGGCTGATCCCTTTGACCCTCAACATATAAACACAAAGAAGTATGATTAAAAAAGGCCCTGTCTTTATCTAAAAAAGCCCCCCTAACAGATAAATCAAATGCATATACTTCATAATGGATCTCAACAACATCTAAATCTTTTGTTGCTACTTGCCAAGAATGTTTATCAATTTGCTCAATAGGGTATTCTTTTTGGTTAGAGAAAGCCTTCATTGTCACGATGTTCTTGGCAAAATCTCGAATCATATAACTGCCAGGAATCCAAGCTGGTAAACGAAACAATATTGTTTCCTGCCCTTTTACAGGAACAGATAAACGAATATGAAAAAGATGAGCATGAACAGATGCAGGCCAAATTTTATATGTCAACATAATGGAATTTTAAACTTATTTATTCTAGGTAAAATTAGGGATTAATAAGGATTAAATTGTAGTACAGATTAAAGTGTAAAGATAGGAAACAAGATTATTGAATTGAATAAAACAGTAAAAAATTATTTTTGTTTTTAAAAATCAAAATAATAAACAAAGAAAACAAAAATTGATAGTCTAAAACAATGAAGTCGATATAAATAATTTTTCGAGATTATGTTAGAATTAGTAAAATTTCGTTAAATAACAAAATTTGGCATAAAAACCAATAACTTCAAAAATTACACACAAAGAACTAGTCCACAATAAGTAGTTTGTCTTGATAAAAATCAAATAAAAATTTTTCAATGTATTTATACTATAAACTGGGGTGAGTTGTAATTGTTACAATTGCAAACTGGCACATGTCTTTAAAGATATAAACTGGCTGGTTTGGTTAAATTCATTTACAATACGCGCCAAGCAACAATCAGAGCAGTTGCAATTTATACATGTTTTAGTATAAATAACATACTAATTCCATAAAAAATAGTTATTTAACTTGTTTTAACATTTGGAGAAACACTAATGGAAACGCAATCCACATACAACTATAAAGTTGTGAGGCAATTTGCCATCATGACTGTAGTTTGGGGTATTGTTGGCATGTTAGTTGGTGTGCTTATTGCTGCACAACTAGCTTGGCCAGTTTTAAACCTAAGTGAAGTTGGGCCATGGTTCCACTTTGCCCGTCTGCGTCCTTTACATACAAATGCAGTCATCTTTGCCTTTGGTGGTTGTGGCTTATTTGCTACAAGCTACTATGTTGTACAAAGAACATGTAATGTACGTTTGATTTCAGACAAGCTAGCGGCTTTCACCTTCTGGGGATGGCAACTGGTTATTCTTTTAGCGGCAATCACACTGCCTTTAGGTATCACTACAGGTAAAGAGTATGCCGAACTAGAATGGCCAATCGATATTCTTATTACTGTTGTCTGGGTTGCTTACGCAATTGTGTTTTTTGGTACCATTGCCAAACGTAAAGTCAAACATATTTATGTTGCAAACTGGTTCTATGCCGCGTTTATTTTAGCTGTTGCCCTTTTACACATTGTCAATAGCTTAGAAGTACCTGTTAGCGCATTTAAGTCATTCCCAATCTATGCTGGTGCAGTTGATGCAATGGTACAATGGTGGTATGGGCACAATGCTGTAGGCTTTTTCTTAACAGCTGCATTCTTAGGCATGATGTACTACTTTGTCCCTAAACAAGCTGGCCGCCCAATCTATTCATACCGCTTATCAGTCGTACACTTTTGGGCATTGATCTTCACCTACATGTGGGCAGGCCCTCATCATTTACACTACACTGCCTTACCAGATTGGACTCAGTCTTTAGGAATGGTATTTTCTTTGATTCTTTTTGCACCTAGCTGGGGTGGGATGATCAACGGTATTATGACCTTATCAGGTGCTTGGCATAAACTTCGTACCGACCCAATCTTAAAATTTATGGTTGTTGCTTTATCTTTCTACGGTATGTCTACATTTGAAGGCCCAATGATGTCCATTAAATCAGTCAATGCTTTAAGTCATTACACTGACTGGACTGTAGGTCACGTACATTCTGGCGCATTAGGCTGGGTTGGCTTCATTACCATTGGCTCAATTTACTATCTCATTCCACGTCTATTTGGACGTGAAAGCATGTACAGTACAAAGCTGATGGAAAGCCACTTTTGGATTGCAACAATTGGTATTGTTTTATACATTGCTTCTATGTGGATTTCAGGTGTGATGCAAGGCTTAATGTGGAGAGATATTAACCCTACAGACGGCACCTTAACCTACTCTTTCATTCAAGAAGTTATGCAACGTTATCCTTACTACATCGTTAGGGTATTAGGTGGAGCATTATATCTTGTGGGTATGTTAATCATGGCTTACAACGTGTTCCGTACAGTTGCACAAGGTAAAGCTGTTGATGCCAAGATCCCTGTTGTTTCTCAACATCATAATGCTTAACAGGGAAGGAAAAATAACATGAATAAAATACAAAAACTTGTTGAAGAACACGTAGGCTTTTTGATTGTATTTACTTTCCTAGTAATCAGTGTGGGCTTATTAGTGGAAGTGATCCCCTTAATGTTCTCTAAAACAGTAACTGAGCCAGCTCCTGGTGTAGAACCTTATACACCATTACAGTTGGCCGGACGTGATGTCTATATTAAAGAAGGTTGTTACAACTGCCATTCTCAAATGATTCGTCCGTTTAGAGCAGAGACAGAACGTTATGGTCATTATTCTGTTGCAGGTGAGTCTGTTTATGATCACCCATTTCAATGGGGTTCAAAACGTACAGGCCCAGACTTAGCACGTGAAGGCGGTTTACGCTCTGATACATGGCACCGTATGCATTTAATTGATCCACGCCAAACAACTCCTGGCTCCAATATGCCAGCATTCCCTTGGTTGGAAAAAAACAAACTTAATCCTGAAGACGTTGTGGCAAGCATGAAAGCATTACGTAAAGTTGGCGTACCATACACTGACGATGATATCAAACAAGCAACCCTGTCTGCTGACGAAGGTGGCGAAGTTGATGGCAAAACAGAAATGGATGCCTTGATTGCTTATTTGCAAGGTTTAGGTCTTGCTTTGAAAAACGTAAGGTAAAAAATATGAGTAACGCTGATATTATTCGAATGTTGTCGACAGTGTTTTATTTTAGTTTTTTTGCACTGATTATCTTCTTTGTATTTCGCAAAGGGGCGAAAAAGCACTATACCCCTGCAGCTGAGCATATGTTTGAAGATGATGATTCAATACACCAATCACAAAGCAACAATAGTCAGGAAAATATCAGCCAAACAGCTCATAGCAACGGAGTGAATAATAATGAACACAACAACTGACTTTACAAGCAATTTCTGGAATATCTATATTTGCGTAATTGTTATTGTAAGTATTATTGCAGTTTTTTGGTTGCTGCTTTCTCAATCCAAGTCAACTGTAAAAAAAGGCGAAGAAGTAAAAACTGTCGGACATGTCTGGGATGAAGACTTAGAAGAATATAATAATCCCCTACCTCGTTGGTGGATGATTATGTTCTTATTAACCTTGGTATTCAGTGTCGGTTACTTAATTGTTTACCCTGGTATGGGAGACTATAAAGGTTACTTCAAATGGACCAGTCATAATCAATATGAAGGTGAAGTTGCTGAAGCAAATAAAGCATACAAATCCCAATATGATAAATATCTACAAACAGATGTTAAAATGCTGGCAACCGACCCTCAAGCCATGAAAACTGCACAAAACCTATACAATACTTATTGTATGCAGTGTCATGGAGCAGATGCTCGTGGCTCACGTGGATTCCCTAATCTGACTGACAGTGACTGGTTATGGGGGGGAGAACCAGAACAAATTCACGAGTCTATTCGCGATGGTCGTATGGGTATTATGGCAGCTTGGGGTGAACAATTAACCTCTGATCAAATTGAAGATGCTGCAAATTATGTTCTGTCTTTGTCAGGAAAACCTCATAATACAACCAGTGCAATGAGAGGAAATGATGTGTTTCATAACCCTCCAGCTAACTGTGCAACCTGTCATGGTGCAGATGGCAAAGGCATCTTAACTCAAGGTCCTAACTTAACAGATAATATCTGGTTATGGGGCAGCAGTAAAAAAGCGATTATTGATACCATTACCAATGGTCATGAAAATGAAATGCCTGCTTGGGGTGAATTCCTTGATGAAAGTAAAGTTCATTTATTGACTGCTTATGTTTGGGGCTTATCCAATAACACAAAGAAAGAAGCAACGAAATAATGTTGCCATAGATGAGATCGGCCTGTTTTTTTCAAAACAGGCCGATTTACTTTTATTATGGCACAAGGCAAGATTTAAAGATTAATTTGTTATATAATTATAAGATATTTAATTTACCCAAATAAATATAAGTTTTACTTATAAAACAATAATAAGTATCTATATAAAATTACAATGATGATACAAGATACAACACTCGCACAATCGCTGAGCTTCAACAATGATAATGAACTTGATTTTAAATCACCAAGATCATAGCGTAATGAGGATATATCTATGTCGGAAGAACAAACAGACTCTATAAAAAAAGAAGAAAAAGTCATTGAACTTTATGCTACGCATAAAAAAATTCACCCTAAATGGGTCAAAGGACGCTTTGCTAATTTACGTATATTGACTGTTCTGATTACACAACTGGTTTATTTTGGTTTACCTTGGCTCAATTGGAACAATCGTCAAGCATTCTTACTCGAAATTGCAACACGAAAATTTTATATTTTTGGACTGACTATTTGGCCACAAGATCTATTCTACTTATCAGGTTTGTTAATTTGTTGTGCTTTGGGTCTATTTTGGTGGACAACAATAGCGGGACGATTATGGTGTGGTTACGCTTGCCCACAAACAGTTTATTCTGAAATTATGATCTGGTTTGATCGCTTATTTGAAGGGGATCGTCCCCAACGAATCAAGCTGGATAAGTCGCCTATTAGCTCCAGAAAAATATTAATCAAAATAAGCAAATACTGTGCCATTATTTTATTTTGTTTTTGGACAGGTTTCACCTTCGTTGGTTACTTCACTCCGATTAAATCACTTTGGGTTGATTTAATACACTTAAATCTAAGCTCTTATGCCATTATCGCATTGACTCTTTATGCTGTATTCACATTTATGCTTGGTCATATTCTACGTGAACAAGTATGTAAATATATGTGCCCTTATGCTCGTTTCCAAAGTGCTATGTTTGATATAGACACCTTAATTATTTCTTACGATACGGAAAGAGGTGAACCTAGAGGAAAACGGAAAAAAGGTGTTGATTATAAAGCGGAAGGAAAAGGTGAATGTATTGATTGTACTATGTGCGTTCAAGTTTGCCCCGTAGGTATTGATATTCGTAATGGTCTACAATACGAATGTATTGGCTGTGCAGCATGTATTGATGTTTGTGACGAAGTAATGGATAAAATGAACTACCCTCGTGGCCTTATTCGTTATACGACAGAAGCAGCTTTAGAAAAAAAATACCCGGAATCAAAAATACTCACTCGTTTGAAACGTCCTAGAGTTTTAGGTTATGGAATTGTGCTTTTTGTTGTTCTATCTGTCGTCTTGTATTCTTTAGCAACGCGTTTACCCTTTAAGGTAAATGTGATTAAAGACCCTTCTGTTGTGGTTCGAGAAAATAACCAAGGATGGTTAGAAAACACCTATACCTTCAAAATCATGAATACGACAGAAGCACCACAAAAATTCAGTGTTTCTGTAAATGGTTTTAAACAAATCAATTTGGATGGCGCACCAGAAATCATTCAATTGGAACCAGAAAGTAGTTTATCATTGCCTGTGCGTGTATCTACTCCTAGAGAAAATGCACCAGCAGGTAAACACCCAATTAAATTTACGTTTAAATTACTCGATCAAGCTGAACCAGTTATTCTGGAGCAGTCCTCAAGTTTCATTGGAGAAGATGAATAATGATGACAAATAATACCGAACCCAAAATGGCCAACCCTTGGTATAAAGAGCCTTGGCCATGGCTTTTAATGTTAGGCCCATTTATTGTTGTGATTGCGGGTTTTGTTACTTTTTACATCGCAGTCAATACGGATGATACCCTTGTAACTGATGACTATTATAAAGATGGAAAAAACATCATTTTACAAATTCATAAGGATGAAGAAGCAGCAAAAAGAAATCTACATGCTAAAATTTTATTCAATAGCAATAAAAATTCTGCCCGTATATTTTTAGAAGGCGATTTTGCAAAGGATGAACCCATTATTTTGAGTATTCAACACCCTACTCTTGCAAAACAAGATCAGTCAGTGACATTAAAACCAATCAGTAATAATTTATATCAAGTTGAGTTAAAACAACTGGCACATGCAAATTACTGGTATTTAGCATTAGAAGACACTGATAAAAAGTGGAAAATACAAGGGCGCTGGTATTCTGCTAGTGGCAATGAAGCCATTTTAGAGCCCTCACTAAATAAAGTACCCGAGACAACACAATCAACATCGTAACATGAGACTTTTAAACTATGTATCTATGCTTATTACTCAAGCATAGATTATTTTTTACACTGGAGATCGTTTTAAAATGGATGAAGAATTAAAAAAAGCAGCCTTACAATTTCATGAGTTTCCTGTTCCAGGAAAAATTCAGGTGGCACCAACAAAACCACTAACCACACAGTATGATTTAGCCTTGGCCTATTCTCCAGGGGTAGCAGCACCTTGTCTGGCAATTGAGCAAGAACCAATGGATGCTTATAAATACACTGCAAAAGGTAACTTAGTTGCTGTTATTTCTAATGGTACAGCAGTATTAGGCCTAGGCAATATTGGTGCTTTAGCAGGTAAGCCCGTAATGGAAGGCAAAGGCGTTTTATTTAAAAAATTTGCAGGCATTGATGTATTTGATATAGAAGTCAATGAAACAGATGCAGACAAATTGGTTGATATTATTGCATCTCTTGAGCCTACTTTTGGTGGCATCAACCTAGAAGATATAAAAGCACCAGAATGCTTTTATATTGAAAGCAAATTACGTGAACGCATGAATATCCCCGTATTTCATGATGACCAACATGGCACAGCCATTATTACTTCAGCTGCTGTATTAAACGGCTTACGCGTTGTTAATAAAAAAATTGAAGATGTTACCTTAGTGTGCTCAGGAGCAGGCGCTGCTGCCATTGCTTGCTTGGATTTACTTGTTGCACTAGGGATGAAACGCGAAAATATTGTCATGTGCGATTCAAAAGGCGTTGTTTACATAGATCGCGATGACAAAATGGACGCAACAAAAAAACGTTATGCTATTGCTGACAATGGCCAACGTAATCTACGTGACGCAATCAAAAACAAAGATATTTTCTTAGGCTTATCTGGCCCTAAATTAGTTGATCAAGATATGGTCAAATCAATGAATGATCACCCATTGATTCTTGCTTTGGCTAATCCTGAACCAGAAATTTTACCACCTTTAGCGAAAGAAGCACGCCCTGACTCAATTATTTGTACAGGACGTTCTGATTTTCCAAATCAAGTCAATAATGTTTTATGCTTCCCCTTCATTTTTAGAGGCGCATTAGATGTTGGTGCTACAACCATCAATGAAGAAATGAAATTAGCTTGTGTCAGAGCAATTGCTGACCTTGCTTTAGCAGAACAAAGTGATACAGTTTCTTTAGCTTATGGAGGGCAAGATTTAAGTTTTGGACCAGAATACCTTATTCCAAAACCATTTGACCCTCGCCTTATTGTGAACATTGCACCTGCTGTTGCCAAAGCAGCAATGGATTCGGGTGTTGCCACTCGCCCAATTGAAGACTTTGATGCGTATATTGAGCGTTTATCTGAATTTGTATATAAATCAAAACTATTTATGCGCCCTGTTTTTGCCCAAGCCAAACAAGATAAAAAACGCGTTGTATTGTGCGAAGGAGAAGATGAGCGAGTTTTACATGCGACCCAACAAATTGTGACTCAAGGCTTAGCCTTCCCTATTTTAATTGGTCGAGCTTCTGTTATTGAACAACGTATTGAAAAATTAGGCCTTAAAATTAAAGCGGGTCAAGATTTTGAATTGGTTAATAACCAATCTGATCCTCGCTATCGTGAGTACTGGGAAGATTATTATAATTTAACCAAACGCCAAGGTGTCACTCAAGAAATGGCACGCCGTCGTATGATTGCCAATACAACACTTATTGGTGCCATGATGGTTAGACGAGGCGATGCTGATTCGCTAATTTGCGGTACATTTGGCAACTATAGACAACACTTCGAAATTTTAGAGCAAATATTAGGCTACAATAACCCAGAAAAAATTGCTGGCGCAGTAAATGCATTGATCTTACAGTCAGGTAATATTTTTATCACCGACACCTACGTTAATGCTAACCCAAATGCAGAACAACTGGCAAAAATCACTTTAATGGCCAGTGAAGAAATGCGCCGTTTTGGTTTGGTGCCAAAAGCTGCATTGCTGTCTAACTCAAATTTTGGTTCTATTAAAACAACCTCTGGCAGTAAAATGCAAGAAGCACTGTCTTTAATTCAACAAGCTGATCCAGAATTGGAAATAGACGGTGAGATGCAAGGAGATGCTGCTTTATTAGAAAGCATTCGACATCAAGCTTTCCCTGATACAACACTAAAAGGACAAGCCAATTTATTGGTGATGCCGAATGTTGAAGCTGCTAATATCAGCTACAACTTATTACGTGTTTCTGCTTCTGATGGTGTGACAATTGGTCCGATTTTAATGGGCTTAGCCAAACCTGCTCATATTCTAACGCCTATTGCATCTGTACGCAGAATTGTGAATATGGTTGCTGTTGCTGCTGTTGACGCACAACAACAAAAAAACTGATCATTTAGTCATCAATCCATAAAAGGCAAGGAAAAAAACCTTGCCTTTTATATTTAACTTAAAACAAGATGAATAACAACTTTTCCCCTCTATTTTCTTCTGTTCAACTATTCATTGATACTCTTGGCCTAAAACCATTCCAAACACAAAACGATTGCGATCAACTACTCAATAGTGCAAGAAAAATAAATCCTGATATACCAACATGGCTTAAATTTGGATTAGACCACAATAATAGCACCTTATATTATGAAGAATGTATTCAACAAACAGGCATTGTGCCAACCAGAAGCAATAACTGGCATGATTGGTTTAATGCCTTAATTTGGTGTGCGTTTCCAAAAACAAAAACGGCTATTACCAATAGGCACAATTTGGCCATCAATCAAGGAGAAAAAAAAAGAGGCCCAATAAGAGACTCGCTGACTTTATTGGATGAATCGGGTATTTTAATCCCTTATACAGAACAAGCGAACATTGACTTTTTACAAAACCACGAATGGCAAAACTTATTTGTTCATCAAAAACAAAATTGGGGACACACTATTGATGCATGGGTCATTGGACATGCTACTTTAGAAAAAGGATTAGCCCCATATATTGGTTGGTGCGGCAAGGCTTTACCGATTAAAGTTGATGTACATTTTTTCCAATTATCTCGAGAAAATAAAAACCAATATTTAGATAACTTACTGGCAAAAAAATTGGTTCAATCTGAATTTCTGAGCAACACGAAGTCTTTATTCCCTTTACCTGTGCTAGGCATCCCTGGCTGGCATACACCACAAGATGAAGCATTTTATGCGAATAGGCACTATTTCAGAAAAAAAGCTGAATAAAACTAATCACACCTTTTCGCAAAAGCATCTAAAGAAATATCAAGTGAGTTGATGCTATCAGATAATAATGTACATATACCTTGTGAGACGGCGCTGCTTTCTTCTGTGCGCGGCTCATATACAAACATTTTAAATAAAGTAGACAACATAATTTCTTGGGCACTGGTTTTCAAAATCCAACCTTTTTTTTCCAATGCAATATAATTTTCACGTGCAAGTAAATCTAATAGATCACCCAATTCATCATAACCCATATTGACCCTACGCCTAAACTCTCTAATGCTCACAGCACGTCCCTTGTGTTGTGCATGATAAAGTAAAATCATTACCTTCAAAACATCATCAAAGCGCCCTCTTGAGTCTGTTGCATTTAAAAATGCATTTCCTTTCCAATAAGAAAAAGAAGCCGTTAATACAGCACCGCCCAATAAAACATACCATAAGCAAAAAAGCCAAAATAAAAATACAGGTAAGACAGCAAAAGCGCCATAAATTAACTGATAATTAGCAAAATTACTGATGTATAAACCAAAAACTCGTCTGACTATTTCCAATAAAATTGCTGTTGTTAAAGCGCCAATAATGGCATGAGAATTGGGTACATAGCGATGTGGTACAAACCGATATAAAGCCCACAGTAAAAAAGTACTTAAAGAAACAGAACCTGCAATTCGAACCACATAACCAAAAATTGGGTACTCTGTTGGAAAATTGGTTTCCCTAAACAACCACCCCCAAATAGAAAGTCCCGTTCCTAAAATCAAAGGACCTAATGTCAAAATACTCCAATATACCAATATTCTGGTCACCCATGCCCTTCTTTGTTTGGTTCGCCAGATTTGATTAAAAGTGCGCTCTATTGTCATCACCAACAAAACGGATGAACACACCAAAACAGTTACCCCCAAAGCCGTTAAATTACCAGCTTTAGCTGTAAATTCCTGCATATAAGTTGAAATAACCTTACTGGCATATTCAGGCATTAACGTATCTGTTAAAAAGTTATGAAATTTTGTTGTTATTTCTGAAAACATTGGGAAAGCAGAAATCACAATAAATGTCACAGTAAAAAATGGCACTAAGGCTAATAAGGTTGTAAAACTTAAACTAGCAGCGACCTGATTTAAACGTAATTCACTAGAGCGCTGTAGAAAAAATATAGAGAACCCTATTAATCGTTTTTGTGTAATACGATTAATCACATTATGCATGAGTTTACGAAATTTACTTTGTGGTATCATTGAGCCATTCATCGCTATTTAAAAATACATGACCAATTATTTATCGGTATTTAATCATTAAATTTATCGGTATTTAATCATTAATAAAAGCAAAAGTATAACACATTAGGCATCAAGCCTATTTCAAAAGGAAAACCAGATGATTCAATTGATTGTTTTATACTATAGTTTACATGGTTCCACACTGAATCTGGCAAAAAAAATTGCCCAAGGAATCAATAGTGTAGAAGGCTGTGAGGCACTCTTACGCACAGTACCAAAAGTCTCCACTGTATGTGAAGCCACCGAAGCCGATATTCCTGAACAAGGTGCACCCTATATCACACTCGAAGAGCTAGAGCATTGCGCTGGTTTAGCATTAGGCAGCGGTACACGTTTTGGCAATATGTCAGCCCCTATAAAATATTTTTTAGATGGTACCAGCGGGCTATGGCTTAATGGCAGCCTTATTGGTAAGCCTGCAACCGTATTCACCAGTACCAACACCCAACATGGCGGACAAGAAAGCACCTTACTGAGCATGATGTTACCATTGATGCACCACGGCATGCTGATTGTCGGCGTACCCTTTAGTGAAGAGAACTTAAGCCAAACAACAACTGGGGGAACACCTTATGGCGTATCGCACGTTGAAGGTTCTGAGCATACCCCTATTTTAAGTGATCACGAAAGCCAATTAGCCTTTAATCAAGGAAAACGTTTAGCGACTATTGCCTTAAAACTCTCAAAATAAAAACACACCTTTACAGGTGTGTTTTTATTTTAAACCATAAACGGATCAGCGATATTGCGGTGGCGGTGCATACTGCCCATTACTTTGGTCAGCAGGAAATGCAGAAGGTTCCGTACGCACTTTTGAAGGATCATACAATTCAAAAATAGCAGTACCAATAACACCTGTATTACTTGCAGAACCAGCTGGTGTATTAGCAGCATAAGCATCTTGAACAGAAGAGAAACGAAATGCCGCTACTTCATCTTGGCTTTTTCTAAATCCCTCAATAATTAATTCTTGATTGGGGTAAAGTACATAACCACTATTACTCAAGCTACCTGCTGAACCATTAATGACATCTAAACCATCTACTGTTGTCACAACTTCATAGATACGATTAGATAAATTGTGATAACGTATTTTATATTGTGCTTTATCTTGCCCCTTTAATAAAACCCTATTATTCGCCCCATTCATTAATGTCCACTTTTGATCACGCTCATTTAAAATGGATACACCAATTTTACCGTTGGCAATCATCATTTCCTTAATGGGAGTACCTTTAGCATTTCCTGCAGAATAATAAATCATAGACACATCTACTGGTTGGCTAGAAAGTCTTTTTAAATCCACAGTAGAAACTTTTGACTCAATTCCTTCGCCCCATTGTGTACCTAAACGCTCTTGAGCATTTAAATTAGGTGCAAGTGACTGTTTTGCCGTTTCATTGACTGAATCAGACCTTTCAACCTCAATCCTTGCAGGTTTTTCCTGAGGCGAGCCACAACTAGTTAAACCAATTAAACTAAGTAACAAAAACAAATAATACAAACTTTTCTTTATCATTTCTCACCCCTATGAACCAGTATATTTAAGTTATTGATACAAACTATTTTGAATCGTAAAAATCATTAATTGAACCTAGTAATCGAGCAAAACATGTTAAGACAAATAACACAGAATGCCCAATGGATAACAATATATAATGCAACAACTTTTGTAGCATAATCATCAATCAGTTTTATTTAAAATGATGAATAACCCTTCAATGCCTTTTTAACCAAGAAAATTTCGTTTCCCAAATAACGGGCGCTACTTTGACCAAATGTGCCATAGCGAAAACATTACCAATAGCAATCAAAACAAATAAAATAGCCACATTGTCCAACCAAAGCAATAATAAGGTACTTGCCCCTGCGGCAAAAACCATGTAAATAGCATTAACAATATTATTAACCGCAACGGCTTGAGACAAAGAACTATTGGCACTGGCATACTGTAACCATGTATAGAGGGGTACGGTAAAAAAGCCACCAAAGAACCCTAAACACAAAATACTGATCATTGATATCCAGTATTGCGGTGTTTGTAAAAACAATCCAATACCAATTTCTGCGCCCTCATATGGTTTAATAAAAGGAAAAGCCAAAGCAGATCCAGCAATCGTCATGCCAAAAGCACCGACCAAAACCAATCCTAATTCTAAATTACCTTTTGATAGCTTGGCACAGGTTACTGAACCAATAGCGATACCAATTGAAAATAATGCCAACAATAAAGTAAAAACGTCTTCAGAGCCACCTAAATTTAACTTTGTAAAACTAATCAATTGTGTTGTATAAACAGAGCCTAACAACCAAAACCAAGATAAGCCTAAAATGGCAGCCCGCAAATCTTTATGGCGCCAAACGGCAACAATAATAGACTTGGTATCTTTTGCGATATTGAAACTGACTTTTTGCTGTGGATTTACAGGCTCCAATTTGGGCATAAAATAAGCAAAAGCATAACCCACAATGGCTGTTGTTAATGTTAAGGCGATCATCATTTCTGCCCCCCCTTTAACCATTTGAGTGCCTACAATTTGCCCTGATAAGATGGCAATAAAAGTGCCCATTTCTACTAGGCCATTCCCCCCAACCAGCTCTTGTTGAGATAAATACTTAGGCAAAATAGAATATTTCACAATACCAAAAAATGTAGAATGAATACCCATTAAAAATAGCGCAATGAGTAATAAAACAGCAGAATGCAGATAAAAACCCACACCAGATAAAGTCACAATACAAATTTCGCTTATTTTCACAGCTTTAGCTACTTTTGCTTCATCAAAACGCTCACATACGTGGCTGGCTGTGGCTGAAAACAGAAAATAAGGCAACATAAATAAACCTGCGGCTACATTATTTAATAAAGCTGGCTCTATCCCCAAAACACCCAAACCATGGTAAGTAATCAAAACAAAAATGGACACTCTAACCAGATTATCATTAAAAACACTTAATAACTGAGAACCAAATAATGGGAAAAAACGACGTTTATAAAAAAACGAAAAATCAGTTTTCAAGCAAATAACCCCCAGAGTATAGTTTTACAAAGTATAGAATAAATTTTATATGATAAATCAGAATCATTCTGACCAGTTACAAAAATAAAGGCATATTTTATCATTGAATGAATCACACAATAAAAAAAGCTTTGGTAATTTTAATTATACCAAAGCTTTTTATCATAAAACTTGTGTTTATTTATAGTTTTTCACACCATCTTCAAGCTCTTTTGTGGCCGCTTCAATACCGTCCCAACCTTGAATTTTAACCCATTTACCTTTTTCTAAATCTTTATAATGTTCAAAGAAATGAATCATTTGATCACGCAACAACTGTGGTAAATCTTCTAAAGATTTAATCGTGCCATACATAGGGCATAATTTTTCTACAGGAACAGCCACAAGTTTAGCATCGACACCACCATCGTCTTCCATTTTCAACATCCCTAAAGCGCGACAACGAACGACGACACCAGGAGGCAAAGGGAAAGGGGTCACAACCAACACATCAACAGGATCACCATCTCCAGATAATGTTTGAGGAACAAAGCCATAGTTAGCAGGATACATCATTGAAGTACCCATAAAACGGTCTACAAACAAAGCACCACTGTCTTTATCAAATTCATATTTAACAGGATCTGAATGAGCAGAAATTTCAATCACAACATTAAAGTCATCAGGCATGCTTTTTCCTGGGCCTATAGCACTTAAATTCATTTATGTCTCCTTGTTTGACATCTATTTGTTCAAAAAACGTACTATTATAGCAGTAAGTAATGAATCTCATACATTAACAGGTTATAATCATATAATAAAATTCATGATGATCAGGTTAAGGAGTAAGATTATGTTAGATAAAGTAATCGAAAATGTTGATGTGGTACTACGGACATTATTTGCGCCAGCCCATACTATTCGCCCTTATCCTGATCAAAATGTACCAGAAGCTCAAATGACAGAAAAAGAAAAAAAACATGCTCTAGGGCTTATGCGAGTAAACCATTGTGGGGAAGTTTGCGCACAAGCACTTTATCAAGGGCAAGCTTTAACTGCTCGCACTCAGGAAAACAAAGAAGCCTTTAAACATGCAGCTCAAGAAGAAGTAGAACACTTAGCTTGGACAGAAAAACGTATTCGTGATCTTGGGGGCAATACCAGTTTATTCAATCCCTTATGGTATATGGGCTCTTTGGCTATTGGTGTGAGTGCTGGCTTATTAGGTGATAAATGGAACTTAGGGTTTTTAGAAGAAACTGAAAATCAAGTCGGTGCACATTTAGGCAGCCATTTAAAAGAGCTGCCAGAACAAGATGCCAAAAGCCGTGCAATTGTTACTCAAATGCAAGAAGATGAACTCAAACATGAACATATGGCACGAGACTTTGGTGCAGCTGCTTTACCTTTTCCAGTTAAAGCCATGATGAAACTAAGCGCAAAAGCCATGACAACCTTAAGTTATAAGTTTTAATGACTTTTAAGATGATCTAAAATAAACAACTTAATTTTAGATCATCTATCATGATTTCCTAATAAACGGCGATTAAAATCTTCAATTTTTCCTTCGGTAATACGCTTACGCATATTATTTTGCCAACTACTTGATAGCCCTGTTGCTGATGACAATCGTTGATACTGTGCAGGGTCAAAATCAAGATGGAAAGCAATGGTAATTGCCTCTTCTACTGAAACATCACTATAACGGTTAACCAATTCTAATGGCTCATTACTACTGACCTCTCCAACACAAATCACTCGATACAACCAACCGCACAAACCTGTTTGTTGCATACGAACAGATAAATCATCAACACAAAAATGATCATTTAACTTATAGCAAGGTGAACGGGGCTGAGTAACCTGAATCATCGCATCGGCCCAACGAAACACATCACCTATACAAACATTCTGTTCTGTTAAGCCAACAGTAGCAATATTTTCACCAAAAGCAGAAGCACAAAAATGTTCCTTAATTTGGGGAAAACATTTTTGCCAATATATATAATGTTCTTCCGGATAATGACAAAGCGCTCGATCAGGACCACCATGAAAGCGTTGTTCTGCTTGTTCATCGCCAGTTAAGCCTAATTCATTCAAAAATATACGTGTGTTTACTTCCCGTTTTTTTATTGCGCTCTCATCAATATCCTGATAAGAACAAACTTTCCCTACATAAACACGTGGAAAATACATATCTATACTTTACGTTTTTTAAGTTTAATCGTGAATTATTTATTGTTCTCAGGCTCTTTCACTTCAAAAGAATGAGTAATGTTTACGGCCTTACTCAACATAATTGAAGCGGAACAATATTTTTGGGCAGATAGCTCAACTGCCTTTGCAACAGATGTTTCAGACAAATCTTGCCCAATCACCACGAAATGTAAATGAATATCGGTAAACACTTTTGGGATGGTATCTGCTCTTTTTGCTGTAGCTGTTGCATAACAGTCTACTATTTTTTGACGTTGTTTTTGCAAAATAGTCACCACATCATAACTGGAACAACCCAGCGTCCCCAATAATAAAAGTTCCAACGGACGAGCGCCTCTATTTTGTCCGCCTCCTTCTATAGCACCATCTAACACGATTGAATGTCCGCTTTCAGTTTGTCCTAAAAAACAAACACCATTGACCCATTGTGCGGTTACTTGCATGTATGTCTCCTGTTTATATGTAATTGGTTTTGGCTTAAATCGCAATACAGCGTAAAATACGCTATTTTTAACAGATTGTCTCTTTAAATTATGTTGGTTTTAGGAATTGAATCTTCTTGTGATGAAACAGGTGTGGCTCTTTTTGATACAGAAAAAGGACTCATAGCACAACAATTACATACTCAAATGGCCATGCATGCCCAATATGGCGGAGTTGTGCCTGAATTGGCCAGCCGCGACCATATTCGTCGTTTGGTTCCTCTGACCCAAAATTGCTTACAAGAAGTTAATTTAAGCTTAAACCATATAGATGCAATTGCCTATACACAAGGTCCAGGTCTTGGTGGTGCATTATTGGCTGGAGCAAGCTTTGCCAATGCGCTAGCTTTTGCATTGGATAAACCTATTATCGAAGTGCATCATTTAGAAGGTCATTTACTTTCGCCTTTGCTTTCAAAAAACAAACCACAATTTCCCTTTGTCGCTTTATTGGTTTCAGGTGGACATACCCAATTTATGTCTGTTACCGATATTGGTGAGTATGAATTATTAGGACAAAGCGTAGATGATGCAGCAGGAGAAGCATTTGATAAAACAGCTAAACTCTTAGGTTTAGACTATCCTGGTGGCGCTAAACTTGCAGCATTGGCTCAAGAAGGCACCCCAAACAGATTTGAGTTCCCTCGTCCAATGAAACACTCTGGTGACTTAAACTTAAGTTTTTCTGGCTTAAAAACAGCGGTATTAACCTTAGTCAATCAACTCAAAGAAGAGCAGCAACTAGATACACAAACCATTAAAGACATTTGCTTGGCATTTGAAAATGCTGTAGTAGATGTTTTAACACACAAAGCAAAACAAGCTTTAAAACAAACAGGATTTACAGAGCTGGTCGTTGCCGGTGGCGTTGGTGCCAATCAAGCGCTACGTCAAAGCTTGTCTAAAATAAATGCAAAAGTCTATTTCCCTGAGCTTGCTCTATGTACAGATAACGGCGCAATGATTGCATTTGCTGGCGCCATGCATTTAAAACATGCTCACCCTGTCGGACAGTTTAGTGTCAAACCCAGATGGGCATTAACCAACACTAAAGAATGAACCCATTCAAATAAAATAACCCAATTTCTCAATACCAACATTAAATCAATGCACCTGCGCATATTATTTGGTAACAAGATGGAAAAGATATGATTGAAATTAAAAATTTAGCGCTACAGCGTGGAACCAAAGTTTTATTAGATGATGCAAGCTTAACCATCAAACCCCATACCCGAATTGGGCTTATTGGTGCCAATGGTAGTGGAAAATCCAGTTTATTCTCATTAATTAAAGGTGAAATTAATGCAGATAAAGGAGACATCAACTTACCCAAACATTGGCTCATTGCCAGTGTAGCACAGGAAACCCCAGCTTTAGACAAAAGCGCCCTAGAATATGTATTAGATGGTGATCAAAAACTACGAGAATACGAACAAGCCTTAAAAAAAGCAGAAGAAACTGAAGATGGTGAACAAATTGCTTATTTTCATCAAGAATTAGCCCATATTGATGCCTATACGGCACCTTCCAGAGCAGCCAAACTACTTGATGGTTTAGGTTTTAGCCAAAATGAACACCAGCAAAGTGTTAAATCTTTTTCTGGTGGCTGGCGCATGCGTTTAAATTTGGCACAAGCATTAATGTGTCGTGCAGATTTACTGTTACTGGATGAACCAACCAACCATTTGGATTTAGAAACCGTTCTTTGGTTAGAAGAATACTTAAAAAATGTGCCAACCACACAAATTATTATCTCCCACGATAAAGATTTTCTGAACATCACCACCACTCATATTGCTGAATTATCTAATCAAAAACTGGCTTTATATACAGGTAATTATGAGCGTTTTGAGGAAGCACGCGCATTAAAACTGAGCCAACAACAAAATGCCTATCAAAAGCAACAACAACAAATTGCCCACCTAGAAAGCTTTATTAATCGTTTTAAAGCAAAAGCCACTAAAGCGACACAAGCACAAAGCAGAATGAAGGTATTAGAAAAATTGCAACGTATTGCACCAGCACATTTAGATGCCGAATTTACATTTGAATTTGCTTTGCCTACTCATTTACCTAATCCTTTATTAAAAATGGAACAGGTTAATTTGGGTTATGAACATACCCAAATTTTAAATAATATTAATTTATCTATTGAATCTGGTGCCAGACTTGGCTTGCTTGGTGTCAATGGCAGTGGTAAATCCACATTAATTAAAGCATTATCTGGTTCATTAAAACCATTATCAGGGCAAATCATCACATCCGAAAAACTCAATATTGGCTACTTTGCCCAACATCAACTTGATACATTACGAGACGATCAAAGCCCTATTTGGCATATTCAAACACTCTCCCCCGATGTTAGAGAACAAGAAATCCGTAATTTTTTAGGGGGGTTCAATTTTATGGGGGAAATGGCCTTGGCGCCAATTGCCCCTTTTTCTGGTGGAGAAAAAGCCCGTTTAGCTTTAGCAATGTTGGTTTGGCAAAAACCTAATCTACTGCTACTTGATGAACCAACAAACCACCTAGACCTAAATTTAAGGCATGCGCTTACGATTGCCTTACAAAGTTATACAGGTGCACTTATTTTGGTGTCACATGATCGAAGCTTATTAGAAGCAACAACTGACGCCTTTTTATTGGTTCAAAATGGGCAAGTAACCACCTTTGATGGTGACTTACATGCTTACCGACAATTGCGTTTACAAAATACAAACACCCAAAAGGATCTCAACCCCAGCAAAGAAAGTACCAATCGTAAAGAAAATAAAAAATTGGAAGCACAAATAAGGCAAGAAATTTCACAACAAACCAAACCATTCCAACAAAAATTAAAAAAAGCAGAAATACTTTTGGATCAATTACACGAAGAAAAAAACAAACTAGAATCTTTTTTAAATGATGAAAATGCTTATCAAGAGGAACAAAAACAGATTCTACAAACCAACCTTGCCCGTTTAACAGAAGTAAAAATACTGCTAGAAAAAACGGAAGAAGAATGGCTATTATTACAAGAAGAAATCAGCACACGAGAAAATGAGATAAAAGAGTTGTATAAACGTGAAAATTTATAACCAACAGTTGGGCCTTAAGTTATTGTAAATAGGGTACACTTTTTGCACCCTCACTCACAAAAACTGAGAGAAACCGCCTTTGCAAACTTTATTTTTTTTAAAATATGGTAAACTGTAAAACAACAGTTTGGAAAAAGAAAGTATATGAAAAAGTTTGTTTTTACAGGTATTTTTTTAGCGTTTAGCACCAGTGCTGTGGTAGCAGCACCGATTTATCGTTGTATGACCAGCACTGAAGTAACCTTTACCAATAAGCCTACCTCTGGCTGTCAAAAAGTAGACTTAGGGCCTATAAGCGTCATTGGTACAAAAAAATTCAATAACAGTAATACAGCGACCAGAACAGCGAAAAAACGCAATACAACGACACCTAAGACAGCGAAAAATACTGCTTACCCAACAGAAAGCGCGGCAGAAAATAGTTCACGCAATCAAGGACGTCGCCAAATTTTAGAAGCAGAATTAGCCAACGAACGTAATGCCTTATCAAAAGCACAACAGGCATTAAGTGCTCAAAATGGTTCTAAAACACCAGATCAAGTAAAACAACTACAAAACGCTGTAACAGACCGACAAAAAAATGTTGAAGCAATACAAAAAGAACTCAGTCGCGTATTGTAAAAATAATATTTTACCTCCATATAAAATAAATACCGAGATTATTATGAAGAAAGTTGTGTTTACTTTACTTGTATCAATTGGTTTAATCAGCCATATTTATGCAGCACCCGTTTATCGATGCATCGTTGGTAAAGAAGTCACCTTTACCAATAAACCAGGCAATGGCTGTAAAGCGGTCAATCTTGGTCCAATTAGCGTCATTGGTACAGAGAAAAGCCCTTCCAGAACCACTAAAAATGCGAATAACACAGCAAACAATAATTACCCCAAAGAATCTGCAGCAGAAAATGCCACACGAAATCAAGGGCGTCGTCAAATTTTGGAAGCAGAACTGGCCAATGAGCAAAAAGCTTTAGCTGATGCCCAAAAAGCGTTAACAGAGGGGCAAGCAGTCAGAAATGGTAATGAAAAAAACTATGCTAAATACCAAGAACGTGTTCAACAATTGCAAAATGCTGTCAGCGACAGACAAAAAAATATAGACGCAATTCAAAAAGAAATCAGTCGACTATAGCTCCTTAAAAAGAGGCTGTTAGATTAATAGCAGCCTCTTTTTTCATTTATGACCACAATTTTGTGCCAATTTTCACATTGATTTCACATAAAATTTTCCCTATTTTGAAGTAAATGACTTAAAAATAACCTGATATAGTGCATTTGCAGCCTTTTGTGTTTACAATAAACAATTTTGAATTTCGTGAATCAATATGCAAATATGGCTCGGTCCCAAAAACATACCCTGTTTTGAACAAGGTTGTGCTTTAACCATAGGTAACTTTGATGGCGTACACTTAGGCCATAAGCACATTTTAAGACGTTTAAAAGACGAAGCAATTACTCGCCAATTGCCTGCTGTTTTATTGACATTTGAACCCCACCCAAAAGCGTATTTTGCAAAAAAAGCAGGACATCAGCCCCCTGCCCGCTTAAGCTCCTTACGAGACAAACTACAACTCTTAGAAGATACACATTGCCTAGATGCAGTATGGGTGCTTCGTTTTAATCAGCAATTGGCAAACTTGAGTGCAACATCATTTATTGATAAAGTATTATTAAGTACACTTAAAACGCGCTACCTACTCATCGGAGATGATTTTAAATTTGGTGCTGAACGACAAGGTGACATTAATTTATTAAAGCAACAAACCCAGTTTGTCACCGATGTAACACCAAGTATACTGGTGCAAAGCCAAAGAGCTTCAAGTACCTATATACGTGATACACTAACTGATGGGCAATTGGATAACGCCGCACGCACATTAGGACATGATTTTTTTATATCTGGCAAAGTGAAACATGGTGCCAAAAGAGGTCGTACCTTAGGATACCCGACAGCCAATATTCACCTACAAAAGGCCTTGTACCCACTAGGTGGGGTATTTGTTGTTGAAGTAACAGGTTCATTCGGTAAACGTGGTGGTGCAGCCAGTTTAGGACTTAACCCAACAGTAAGTAACACGAAAGAGCAAAAACTAGAAGTATTTATATTTGACTTGCACGAAGATCTATATGGTCAAAATATAACGGTACACTTTCTAAAAAAACTCAGAGACGAAGTAAAATTTGACAGTTTAGAAAGCTTAAAAGCACAAATAGAACAAGATGAATTAGAAGCACGCCATTACTTATCCACTTTAAAACGAGAAAACTAATACGAGAGCAATATGACAGATTATCGCAAAACAGTAAATCTTTTGGATACACCATTTCCTATGCGTGGAGATTTGGCAAAACGTGAGGGTGCGTGGGTAAAACGTTGGCAAGAACAAAAACGTTATGAAAAACTACGTAATATAGCAAAAGGTCGACCAAAGTTTATTTTGCATGATGGCCCTCCCTATGCCAATGGTGACCTTCATGTTGGTCATGCGATTAATAAAACGCTCAAAGACATCATTGTACGCAGTAAAACCCTAGCTGGGTTTGATGCGCCTTATGTGCCTGGTTGGGATTGTCATGGTTTGCCAATCGAATTAATGGTTGAAAAACTGTATGGAAAAGAAACACCCAAGCCTAAATTTAGAGAATTATGTCGAGAGTATGCAACAGAACAAATTGCCCGTCAGAAAAAAGACTTTATTCGTTTAGGCGTAATCGGTGATTGGGACAACCCTTACCTCACCATGAATTTTAAAACAGAAGCAGATATAGTCCGAAATCTGGGTCATATCTATAAACAAGGTTTCCTACAAAAAGGGGCAAAACCCGTTCATTTTTGTATTGAATGTGGTTCATCTTTAGCCGAGGCCGAAGTAGAATACAAAGACAAAAACTCCCCTGCAATTGATGTTGGTTTTAGAGTAGTCAATAATCAAGCGCTTGCTAAAGCATTTAATTTAGCGCAAGTTGATGGCAATAGCTACGCCGTTATTTGGACAACCACACCTTGGACTTTACCTGCAAATCAAGCAGTCAGTATTCACCCAGAAGTCACCTACCAATTAATCAATACGGCTAAAGGTAATTTAATCTTAGCAAAAGATCTGGCAATGGCAGCACTTGAGCGTTACCAATTACCAGAAAGCAGTATCTTAGGTGAAACTGAAGGCGTAAATTTAGAGTTTCTACAGCTTAAACACCCTTTTATTGATCGGGAAGTACCACTAATTTTAGGTAATCATGTGACCACTGACGCAGGTACAGGTCTTGTACACACAGCGCCAGCACATGGTTTAGATGACTATATTATTGGTCAAAAATACAAACTGACCATTAGCAATCTATTGACAGATGATGGTAAATTCACCGCAGAAGTACCTTTTCTTGCAGGTAAAACGGTATGGGAAGCCAACCCGATTATTACAGATACATTAAATAGCTCAGGCCATTTGTTTGCACATGTTAAATTGCTACATAGCTACCCACACTGTTGGCGCCATAAAACCCCTATTATTTTTAGGGCAACAGCGCAATGGTTTATCACGATGGATCAACCAGGCCATCAAGGCCAGTCACTACGTGATATTGCGTTAAAAGCAGTTGATAATACTGAGTTTTTCCCTGCTTGGGGTCAAGCGCGTTTAGAATCCATGATCAGCGGTCGCCCTGATTGGTGTGTGTCACGTCAACGTAGCTGGGGTGTGCCCATGACTTTCTTTATCCATAAAGAAAGTGGCGAATTGCATCCTAATAGTTTTGAATTACTTGAACAAATTGCCCAAAAAATTGAACAAAATGGTATTGAAGCTTGGTTTAGTTTAGAAGCAGAAGAACTGTTAGGCAATGAAGCTCAAGAATATAAAAAATTAACCGATACCTTAGATGTTTGGTTTGATTCTGGCTCTACTCATTACGCTGTTTTAAAACAGCGACCTGAGCTTGATTGGCCAGCTGATTTATACTTAGAAGGCTCAGACCAACATCGCGGTTGGTTCCAATCTTCTATGTTAACAGCGTGTGCTGTCTATGATCGAGCACCTTATAAACAGTTATTGACCCATGGTTTTGTGGTAGATGGCAAAGGCAATAAAATGTCTAAGTCTTTAGGCAATGTTATTGCCCCTCAAAAAATCTTTGATTCACTAGGTGCCGATATCTTACGTTTATGGATTGCCTCAACTGACTATTCAGGTGAATTGGCACTTTCAGATGAAATTTTAAAACGCGTAACAGAAAGCTACCGCCGTTTACGCAATACCTTGCGCTTTTTATTAGCCAATCTTTCTGACTTTGATCTAATGGATCATGTTGTGCCACAAGAAAACATGTTGCAACTTGATCGTTATGCTTTAATCATGACACGCCAGTTACAAGAAAAATTGGCAGGCGATTTATATCCGCGTTATGCATTCCATCATGCTACACAAGAAATTGTCAATTTCTGCTCTGAAGACTTAGGCGCATTTTATCTGGATATTATCAAAGATAGACTATACACCACTCAAGCCAACAGCCATGCCAGACGCAGCGCTCAAACAGCTTTATATCACATTACTCGTAGCCTATTGCTTCTGATCAGCCCTATTTTATGTTTTACAGCAGAAGAAGCATGGGAAGTGCTCAGTGGTTCAGAAGAAGACAGCGTTCTTTACCATACACTACATGAGTTTCCACATATTGCACCAGCAACAGAGCAAGAGTTAATTACAAAATGGGAAGCTATTCGCGAAGTACGTTTAGCGATCAATAAGGAATTAGAACGATTACGTGTGGATGATCAATTAGGTTCGTCCTTACAAGCCAGCATCCATATTCACGCACCAGAAGCAATCTATTTACATTTAAATAGTATTGGCGAAGAGCTACGCTTTATTTTCTTAGTATCAGAGTGTACCTTAAGTAAAGCAGACTCCTTAACAATTGAAGCCAAACCACTGAACTACAAAAAATGTGAACGTTGCTGGCACTATACAACGGATGTAGGAAATGACACCAAACATCCTTGTTTATGTAGCCGCTGTATCAGCAATATAGAAGGCACAGGAGAAACCCGTCATTATGCCTAACCCAGCTGAGCGCAACATCAAGTACGTATTTTTAGTTGTCTTCGTTTTTGGACTGGATCAACTGGTAAAATGGCTTGTTTTACACTATATAACCTTACATGATCAAATCAATATCATTCCTCATTTTTTTGATCTGACGTTAAGGTTTAATTCTGGCGCCGCATTCAGCTTTTTAGCGGATGCTGGTGGCTGGCAAAAATACCTATTTTTAACGTTAGCTATTGCTGTATGTGTGTTTTTTAGCTATGAAATCAGTAAGAATAAGTTTGCCAAACTCGGGAAAATTGCTGCCTCCTTTATTATGGGGGGCGCATTAGGCAATGCTTTTGATCGCTTGATTCACACACAAGACCCTTACCATGGTGTGGTTGACTTTTTGCTATTTTATTACCAAAACTGGGCATACCCTGCCTTTAATATAGCTGATAGTTTTATTTGTATTGGCGCAGTCTTGCTAATATGGGATAGTATTCAATCCAAGAAAAAGATATCTTAAGTTTAAAGAAACTCAAAATGAACAAACACATCATTTTAGCGAACCCACGTGGTTTTTGTGCAGGTGTTGACCGAGCAATCAGTATTGTTGAAAGAGCATTAGAAAATTATGGTGCCCCCATTTATGTGCGCCATGAAGTTGTCCATAATAAATATGTTGTGGATAATTTAAGGGCAAAAGGTGCTATTTTCATAGAAGAACTAAACGAAGTACCAGAAGGGGCAACTTTGATTTATTCTGCCCATGGTGTTTCACTGGCCATACAAGAAGAAGCCAAACGCCGAGGGTTTAGAATTTTCGATGCAACCTGCCCTTTAGTGACAAAAGTACACAGTGAAATTAAACGTCTACATGATAGTGGTTTCACCATTATCATGATTGGCCACAAAGGTCACCCTGAGGTAGAGGGAACCATGGGTCAAGTAGACAGCAAAGTTTATCTGGTAGAGACAGAAAATGATATTCCAAATCTACCTGTTCACCCACAAGAAAAACTGGCTTATGTTAGTCAAACAACATTATCTGTAGATGAAACCAGTAGTATTATTGCTGCATTAAAAAAACACTTCCCTAATATAGAAGGCCCGAAAAAAGACGATATTTGCTATGCCACACAAAATCGCCAAGACGCTGTAAAAAAACTGGCACAAAGTTGTGATATCGTGATTGTCGTTGGCTCGCCCAATAGTTCGAATAGCAATCGTTTACGAGAAGTAGCAGCCCAACGTGGAATCGATGCCTATATGGTTGATAATGCCTCTTTATTAGAAGAAAAATGGTTTGAAAATAAAAATAAAGTCGGTGTCACAGCAGGTGCTTCTGCGCCAGAAATACTGGTACAGGAAGTCATCAAAACCATAGAAGCAATGGGACACAATGATATACAAGAATTAGCAGGAGAAGAAGAAAATATAGCCTTTGTTTTACCAAAAGAATTGCGTTAAGCATTGCACTTACGCCATAAAAATATGAGGTAGTTTTACCTTCTTACATACATAGAAATAAAAGAAACATCGAAAAAGCCCATACAACTTTGTATGGGCTTTTAAAATGACAAAAATTACACCACGCTAGAAACCAACATCGTTGTCGTAGGATCATTTGCCTGCGGCAACAATGTACTTTCTCCTCCTACTGGAGCAAAACCAGCCATGGCTTGAACTAAATTATCTACTTGCCTATTAATGTCTACTTCGGCAGTTGAATAAATGTTTGTATTCATTACAAAAGGCATTATCGGACCAATAGGATCAACATCTGGACCAGTGATTTTTGGAGGCAATTCAGGCTCTAGTATTGTTCCCCCTCCAGATGAAGCCATGGACAACTTAAATAGTGTCTCCTTCGATACACTTAACCCACTCGGATCTGTAGCTGTAATGACTATATTCCACTCACCAAAAATGACTGTGGAAGTTCGATCTATATTTAAGCTTAAATCTGATGGATCAAATTTAATGAAAGAAGGCAAGGCTTTTCCATCCGCTAATGTCACTGTATAGGTTAATACATCTGAATCTCGATCAATAAATTCTCCTTTTTGAAGCAGCGCATATTTATTATCAATACCAATAATTAAGGAACCTTCAATCAAGGGGTCAATCTGCCCAACAAATTCTGGTGCATTATTTATATTCAGCACTTCTAAAGATAAATCGTGTGAAGCAGATAAGCCACTAGGATCTGTTGCAATCACTTTGAATTGCAATGAACCTACTGCCAAATTATCTGGCGTACCTGATAAAGTTCGGGTGTGAACATCAAACTTAAGCCAACTGGGTAAGGTAGAGCCATCGGCTAAAGTAACCCTATAACTTAACACATCACCATCTATATCCTTAAATGCATCTATTGGAATCACATATTGCCATAAGTCATTTTTATACACCTGTTGCGCATCTAATACGCCAATTGCTTCAGGAGAAGAATTACTTTGGAAGCCTGGATAGCCAAAAATTTCAGTCAATTTTTTACTGCTTCCATCAGTAAAATGTAGACTAAAAATTTCGTCCAAAATATCCATCTCATCCATCCACTCATACCGAGTAGTCAAATGTAATGTAATTTCCCCACCTCCAGCTATACTTAAACGCACCCAGCTAAAAGGACCTTCATCCAGCAACTGTGCTTGAATCATATCTGCTGTAATGCCCTCTCCAAAATGAATTTCTGTTAAATCATGAATAATACCTGCAGAATAATAACTTGTATCATGATGAATATGATCTATACCGTCTCCTAGATCGTATAAAACCTTATTTTTACCTTGTTGCATTAAGGATTCTTCAGAAAGATAAAAAATAATGCTGTCTTCGCCCTTTCCACCTTTACATGTTGTATTACTCAGTACTTGAATACGATCATCACCATCTTTTCCATCTACATAGGGCACTTTTACCTGCAAGCCTCCCCAACCACCTAAAATAATGTCATCATTCCCATTGGTACCATAAAGTTTATTAAAGTCTATACCTTGAAGTTTCATTTCTTCATCTAAACGTTCCCAAACTGTTCCATCAGCAAAAATGATTTTTGCATGATTAGGCACGAATGAAATACTATCAGAACCGATTTGTATAATATTGGATATAAATTCCCGATCAAATTGAATCATATCAGGAGTAATCCCCTCTCCTAATTTAATTTGAATGGGAATATCCTCAGTAATAAGATAATCTGAAGAAAAAAGATCGTGGCCATCTCCAAGATTAAAATGAATTGTGCTCTCACCTGTTATCTTGTAAGTGTCATTACCTTTTCCACCAATCAATACCCCCTTACCAAACAGATAATCATCTCCTTCTCCTCCATCAAAAGTATAAGAACCATCACCACTATGGCTTAAATAGTCATTGCCTGCTCCACCTATAATATAGTGATTCCATACTGTCGAATGATCGTATGAATGAATATTATCATCATTGTTCGTACCATAAGAATAAATCGTCAAAGCCATTTGACGAATATCATCCCAGACTGTTCCATCAGCAAATTCAATTCGACTCATTATTTCATGAACAATACCTTCTGAAAAATAATCATTAATCTTTAACTGATCACTCTTGCCGATTTTGATAATCAAATCATCATCAGACTGTATAAAAGTCAACATTGATGCAATAATGCCTTCACCAAAACGGATGGTATTTTTCCCCTGTGTAGATATTGGTTCACCTGTACTTGGATGAACAGCTTGAACAAAAAATACTGAGTCCGACCCACTCCCTGTTCCAAAGTGAATTGTTGTAGAAGAATCAATCGCTAAGATAATATCTTGGTTCCCTGATTGAGTATAAACTTCTCCATTCTCAACTGAAGTTCTGGCCATAAAATATTGAGCATCAAATTTAGCGCCCAATAAATTAAATGATTCAAAATAGCGTACATCATTAAAAATGACAGTACCATTAGGTGTATGTAGTTCATAACCTCTATCTGTCAATTTAAAACTGACCGAATCTAAGGTAGCATTAATAGTGACTTGATTATATAGATCAGTTTCTGTCACAAAAACTGTATTATTATTAGCTAAATCAATAAAATAGCCATCCTGTCCTAAACCACCGTAAAGTTGGTCATTTCCACCATAAGAATAGAGCCTATCATTACCTTCTCCTCCATAAAGTTGGTCATTTCCACCATTATTATCTAAAGTGGATACGATAATAGTTTCTCCGTGTATATTCGTATATACATTGATATTATCGCCATATAACACATCATCACCAGTACCGCCATATAGAATATCGTCGCCAGCATTGCCCACAAGAATGTCATTTCCATCGCCGCCATCTAAATAATCATTGCCTGCTATTATATTAAATTCAGAATGGCTTCCAAATACATCACCAAACAATTGATCATTACCTGCTCCACCAAACAAGCGATCGCTGCCACCTCCTCCTATTAATATATCATTCCCATTACCACCATCTAAATAATCATTACCATCGCTTTCATCATACTTACCATCACCAGATAAAACATCATCACCCTCTCCACCTTTTATATAATCGTCACCTTCTTCACCCCAAAGTAAATCATCACCTTCTCCACCATCTAAATAATCATTACCGTGGTCACCAAAAATGACATCATCTCCTAAACCGCCGTATATAGAATCTTGACCTCGTCCACCAAAGCCCCAGTCATTACCTGCACCAAGATAAATAGTGTTATGACCATGTGCGGCATCAACCGTTTTACCTGACAACAATTTATGTACAACACTATATACGCTCCAAATCCCTGAACCTGTTACTTTTCGTTCTAATTCCCATAAGGGTGCATAACCGTCTGACGTACTCATGCTAACATTATCAATATAGTAGTTACCCACTATCAGAGTATCGTCCCCATCACCAGCATAAACAATATTATTACCACTACCTGTAATGATAAAATCATTTTGATCAGAGCCAACAAATAGGTCATCTCCACCATTACCGACCAGTAAATCCCCACGACCTTTTGCTGTCCCAGTTTCACCCTCGATCCAATCAGTGGTAATTTCAGTCATTTCTTGATCAGCATATAATTTGTCACTTGTATTGCCACTAATCAATGCATCAGAACCTGAACCACCAATCAGTTTGCTGGTAGTATTTTTATCTCCTAGTTTTTCTGCTTGGTTAATGTCAACATTAGCATAAATTACATCATGCCCATTGCCACCATTTAAATAAGCGTTCTTGCCAAAGGACGATAACGCATCATTTCCTTCTTCTCCAAACAAATGGTTATTGTCGCCATAGGAGATTAAATAATCGTTATCTTGCCCCCCCCATGCCGTGCTTCCATTGGTCCAAACATAAATTTTATCGTTACCTTCTCCACCATAAATAAGGTCAGAACCTCCGTGTTTACTGGTAATCGTATCATCCCCGCCTAAGCCTGAAATAAAATCATTCTGGTCTGTATCAAATAACACATCATTTTTATTGATTTCAGCTTTATCAATCACAAGTACATTACCCCATTGATCTTTTTGTACTTGAACCCCAGCTTTATTTGGGTCAGCATCCCAGTATTGTTTATCACCAATAATAGTCGTACTGGTTTCTATTGGTTTTGGTTCATCAGGTTTGACTAAATCTGGAATAAAAATCCCCATTTTTCCATCATTATGAAAATCTTTTATTATGATGTAATCTACAGGCGTATCTTTTTGCCATAACTTTAAATCTACTTGACCATTCACATAGGTGTAAATTTGCATTTGATAGTCTTCATAACTATAGATATTGCCTGAAAGTTTCCATAATTTTTCATCATAAAACTCAATCTGCTTACCTATATAGGTAATTCGGCCTATATGATCTGAGTCATAAATAACCTTCTGCCCCTTACCAACTATATAATTATCTGACCCTGTACCACCTTCTAAATAATCGTCACCATCTTTTGCATCAAGCCTATCATTACCTGCTCCACCATATAAGCGATCTGAACTATTAGAGCCTTTTATTTCATCATCGCCTTTACCACCAAATACAATTTGATGATCATCTAAACTCAAACCATTACCATCAATTCCCAAATGTAGGTCTTGTGAACCTTGATGTTGAATAGTTTTATCGATAAAATCCCAATTCCCATCAACTTTATCTGTTACCAAATCTCTACTATAATCAAGTCCTGTACGCTCATATTCAAGCTTCCATAACAACATTTTTGCTCTATCTGTTATATATTCTAAAGTCATTTCCCCATCAAGAATGCCATCTATGTTATGTTTATCGTATTCAATTCCAGTTACAACAAAAGGATTAAAATGTAACAAAGCATAACGCCATGCCATACGAGTTTGTCTGTCTGAGCTTAGTGCTCCATCAATTATTTTTTGAATGTTATCAAAAGAAAAGTCTTTTTCTATATGCCAGAAGTTACCCTTCTTCATTTCATCAAATACTTCTGCTGCAATAAAATCTGTACCTGCTACTGCATTCCAAAAACGGTCAAGAATATCTCGACGTCCGTTTTCATCATTATCTTCTAGTGAATGATATAGATCTAAAGCGATATCTTCTCCAAAAATACTTGAGACAACACCAACGACCAATAATAAAGGAATGGTTACTGTAGCTGAAAGAGTAATACCTGCTGCAGCTAAAGCGGCTAAAGCTGCGCTTGTTATAGCCACACCAGCAGCACCAGCTATGGCACTACCTGTTGCACTTGAGGCCCACTCAGCCATGATTTCATCCGCTTTTGCTTGATCCCCCGCATCAATAGCTGCTTGTGCCTCATTTGCATAAATGAAAACGGCAAATAATGTACCTGCTGTCCCTAAAGGTTTTAATACTTTAAGCAGTTTGCTCAATTTAGGTTGATTATTTGAATACTTAAGCAGCTTTGCGGCACCCTCTTCTGTTTGTTTGGCTTGATTGAGTCCATCTATATCAAGAAAAGATTGAGTATTCTTACCTACCCCAATATTACTTATCACCGCATTGCCCGTTGCTTCAACTATGATGTTATGTAATGCTGTATTAAAATCCAACTTAGCCAACTCTTTAATCGGTATTCCTTCAATAGTTAGATTATCGTTTACTCTTTTTAACAGAGCAGGTAATTCTGTTTGAGCAAAAATATTGGCGGTATTAATATCAGGAGGACATAAAAAACGAATCTTACTATTATTAGGTATCTCTTCTACGAATTTTCTAGACGCAATATCCCAAAAACTATTTGTATTGACTCGATTACCAAATTCATCTTTTCCATCTACAAGAAAACTTATTCTATTATCAAGTTGAGCCTTTTGTTCGAGAGTTAAATTGATATTTTCAATATTCGAATCACCAAATAATTCTTGTTTAATTGTTCGCTCAAGTGATGTCTTAAAAACTTTATCAACCAACAGATAGCCAATATCACAATCACGAATATTATTTGTTGTCGTAGCAAGCTCATCAACAACATCTAAGATATTCGAACCATCTGGCAATGTTCCTCTACTATAAAATAAATATGTATCGCCTTTACTAAGGTCTGCTGGAATACTGCCTGTTACACGGTTAAATAGTGTAGTTAAATCATCAAGTGAATACGTATGGGTACGCACTAAATTTCTAACTGTTCTTTCATCTAATATTTCTGCTAAATCTTCAGGTAGCTTATCAAATTTAAAATCACTCATCAAAACGCCTCTTTTTGTTCTAGTTTGATTTCAAACTGAGCAGTGTATTTTCTTTCATCACAACGATCATGTATGGCAAAAGCTTTTCTTAAAAATTCCTTAAACTCTTCTAATTTAGCCTCTTCTGGAACCTCTCTTAAAAAAAGAATACCACTAAATCCCTCTTTCATTACTTCATAAGCTTTACCATAAAAATAAAAATAAAAATACTGATCCCTTTCAAATTCAAAGGCATTTTTACTTACATAAAGCAAATAAAAACCTGACTGATAATCTATTACCCAATCATGCGCGAAATTTGATCTAGTGTAATATTCCAAATTTTTTTTCAATAGCGCATATTTTTTTTCATCATACTGTACATCTCTTAAAATTTTCTGTTGATCTTCTTTTGTCAACTCTTCCTCAACAAATGCCATTTTTTCTCCTCCTATTTGGTGAATAATTTGGATTAGGTTAAAAAGCAATAAATCAATATATTTAGACTCAAACTATATTCATTTATTGATTTTTTAATTTAATCATTTTTGACATAATTTAAATACGGAAACGTTGCTATACCTCTGTGAAATCAAAATTAATTTCACAACCTGTCGCTTCTGAAAAAATACCGCCTCCTGCATAAGCAACAAAGGCATCCTTTATACCCTGAAATATTTCTTCTTTTTGAGGAGATAATTCATAAGGAATATTAATTTCTAATATCTTTAAGTCATATGTTAGAAATTCTCCAATCCCCCCCCCTTTAATATTACTCTCCATTGTCTTAAGAGACATTAAAGCCCCTTTCCAGTAAAAATCCCAAAATATTTCTCCTGTATATCCTCCATCTGGTGCAGTGTGATCATTAACTGTATAAAATTTTCTCAACCATATATCTTTTTCCCTATTGATTGCCCATTGTCTCGCTGGGTTTCCTACCCCATTCCATCTTTTATTGATTATATCAAAATCATATTTTTTAAAATATTCTGCTGGTATATATTCATTGACAAATGCCATGTTGTTTTTTCTCCTATTTAGTTAATACTATCGGCTACATTAAAAATCAATAAATCAATATATTTAAGCTTAAATCATATTCATTTATTGCTTTTTAATGTTGTTGTTCCTTTGGCATCAACATCCAATAATTCAATTAATTCACATAATTCTTTTTCTGTTGTAATTGTATCTAATAATTTAAAGACTTCTGTTGCTGTAAAATAGCTCATAATCTTTTATCCCCTTAATAATTAAATCTTAAATTCAATCTTTATCTCTTTAATAATATTCTCATCTACTCCAGCTCTACCATATACTTGTAAAGCATATTTAATAAATTTAGTAACATTTTCTTCATTATATTTTTTGTTTTCGTTAAATTTTGTTAAATATTGAATGGAAATCAACTCCCAAATTATTACAAATGGACTTTCATGAATTGTTTTTGAGCTAGAGGAAGATCGTTCAAGAGAAACTTTTGTATAATTACCTCTGTAATAAAATATAAAGACATAAATCCCTGTTGGCTCTGGTCTACCACTACGACTATATTTTGGATCTGGGCTATAAGTCATACCACAAGGTTTTAGCCACATATTATTTTCTCTATCAATACACCAATCATATTTAAGACCACGTTTTTGTCGTTCTTCTGCAGTTATTAACTCCCTAGAAATTTTTACCTCATTCATTACGTCATCCAATTGATATTTTTGAATATCTTCTTCTGATATATATTCATTTACAAATGCCATGTTTTTTTCCTCCTATTTAATTGATACTTCATGCTATATATAAAACCAATAAATCAATATATTTAAACTCAAACTATATTCATTTATTGATTTTTTAATTTAATCATTTTTGACATAATTTAAATACGGAAACGTTGTTATACCTCTGTGAAATCAAAATTAATCTCACAACCTATCGATTCTGAGAAAATACCACCCCCTGCATAAGCAACAAAGGCATCCTTTATACCCTGAAATATTTCTTCTTTTTGAGGAGACAATTCAGAAGGAATATTAATTTCTAATACTTTTAAGTCATATGTCAGAAACTCTCCAATCCCCCCCCCTTTAACATTAGTTTTTTTTGTCTTAAGAGACATTAAAGTCCCTTTCCAGTAAAAGTCCCAAAATATTTCTCCTGTATATCCTCCATCTGGTGCGGTGTGATCATTAACTGTATAAAATTTTCTCAACCATATATCTTTTTCCCTATTAATTGCCCATTGTCTCGCTGGGTTTCCTACCCCATTCCATCTTTTATTGATTACATCAAAATCATATTTTTTAAAATCTTCTGCTGGTATATATTCATTGACAAATGCCATGTTTTTTTCCTCCTATTTAATTGATACTTCGTGCTATATATAAAACCAATAAATCAATATATTTAAACTCAAACTATATTCATTTATTGATTTTTTAATTTAATCAGTTTTAATATATTTTAAACACAACGACATTATTCCTATATGCTTTAGACTTCTAATTTTTCGGGGAACCTATCAAATTTAAAATCACTCATTAAAGTTCCCCTTTTTCTTCTTGTTCGACTTTAAACTGAATAGAAAATCCTTCTTCATCGTAACGATAATACATAGCCAAAACTTTTGTTAAAATTTCCTTAAATTCTTCTAATTTGGCTTCTTCTGGGACATCTTTTAGAAAATAACCCTCACCATATGCTTTTCTTATTACTTCATAAGCTTTACCATAACAATAAAAATAAAAATAATCATCAAGCACAGTTTCAAATGCATTCTTGTTTACATAGAGTAAATAAAAACCAGACTGATGATCTATTATCCAATGACTTGCGAAATTTGGCCTAGTGTAATATTCCAAATTTTTTTTCAATAGTGCGTATTTTTTTTCATCATACTGTACATCTCTTAAAATTTTCTGTTGATCTTCTTTTGTCAACTCTTCCTCAACAAATGCCATTTTTTCTCCTCCTATTTGGTGAATAATTTGGATTAGGTTAAAAAGCAATAAATCAATATATTTAGACTCAAACTATATTCATTTATTGATTTTTTAATTTAATCAGTTTTAACATATTTCAATACAACGACATTGTTCCTATATGCATTAGATTTCTAACTGTTCTTTCATCTAATATTTCTGCTAAATCATCAGGTAGTTTATCAAATTTAAAATCACTCATTAACACTCTCCTTTATTTTCTAGCTCTATTTCAAAATCTGGAAAATATTGTTTTTCATCAAAGTTTTTATATACTGCAAAAGCTTTTCTTAAATTCTCTTTAAACTCATCTAATATAGTTGGTTCAGGTAAATCTTTTAAATAAAGAATATCTATAAATCCACGTTTAGCCAGTACTTCATAAGTCTTATTATAAAAATAAAAATAAAAATACTTATCAGATTCAGAATAATGTGCATTTTTGCTTACATATATTAAATAAAAACCAGATTGATGATCTATTACCCAATAATGTGCGAAATTTGGTCTAGTGTAATATTCCAAATTTTTTTTCAATAACGCATATTTTTTTTCATCACACTGTACATCTCTTAAAATTTTTTGTTGATCTTCTTTTGTTAATTCTTCTTCAACAAATACCATTGTTTCTTCTCCTATTAAGTTAATACTTTGGGTTACCCAATCATGCGGAAAATTCGGCCTACCATAATATTCCAAATTTTTTTTCATCATACTGTACATCGTCTTAAAATTTTCTGTTGATCCTCTTTGGTCAATTCTTCTTTAACAAATGCCATTTTTTTTCCTTCTACTTTAGTTGCCACATAAAAAATACTTATTAAATATCAAATCAAATATTTCAAACTATTTTTTAAAAAAACTCTATATGATTTTCATTCAACCTCACGAATTGCACTATTGGTCTTCGCTAATATCCCTTCATTTAACACTCCTACTGCCTGTGCCAATTGCAATTGTGACAGTAAATAACGATAACGAACCTCGGCAAGCGAACGTATGGTTTCATAGTACTCACTTTCCGCATCCAGTAAATCGAGGCTGGTTCGTACACCAAATTCTTGTCCTTTTCGGGTAGAATCTAGTTTGGTTTTTCGTGAACTTAATAGCCTTTCCATTGCTTTAACTTCGGCTTCTCCATTAGTGATCCCTAAATAAGCTTGGCGCACTTTTTCTTTGATGAGGCGTTTAGCCGCTTCCAGCTCTTCTAAGGCTTGGCTACGCTTATATTTGCTTTCTTTTACCTGTGAATGAATGGCCCCTCCGGTAAAAAGGGGGATAGACGCTTCTACACCAACCGCATAACCTTGGGATAAATGGGTGGTGGGGTTCCAGAATGATGATGGGGTATTATTGACCCGATTATTATAGCTACTGGTCAGTTGAATCTTGGGGAAACGATCTCCTCTTCTTGCCAATAACTCTTGTCTGACTAAGGTGACTTGATGCTCTTTGGCTTTGACTTCTGGGTTGTTGTCGATGGCCAGATCCTGTAATTTTTCTAATGGGTATTCTGTGGTACCTTGTAGTACTTTTTGACCATCTACTTTTTGAATTTGTGCTGGGTTTAAGCCTGTGAGCATCTGCAATTGATTGGCTTTTATGTCTAAATCACTTTGAGCGGTGATTTCTTTTGCCACAGCTGCATCATAATTGGCTTGCGCTTCATGTGTGTCCACTATGGTTGCGGCACCTGCATTAAAAGCGGCTTTGGCTCTTTGAAGTTGTTTGGCATAGGCATTTTTGGCTGAACGGGTTGCTTCTAAGGTATCATGTACCAAGAGTAACTCAAAATAAGCTTGAGCCACTTCGACCATAAATGTTTGCTCTGTCTGATTAAACTGTACTTGTGCCAATTGTGCGTTGGTTTGTCCTTGTTTAAAAGCGGCATATTTGCCTACATCAAATAAGGGTTGGACTGCTTTAACTGTCCAACCATGGGTTTCAAACTGTTTGGATGTTTTGGGTTTGGTTGTTTCATTACTGCTGTAATCGGCACTTGCTGATACTTGGGGTAAAAGTTGGGCAACCCCTTGATTGAATTTTTCTTGTCCAGCTTTTCTTTGATAATCTGCTGCTAAAAGGTTGGCATTGTATTGTTTAGCCGCATGCCATGCATCCAATAAATCAAATGCATAGGCTGATGTATTTAATATGCCGATCAATGCGTAAGTGAGTATAATTTTAGTCAAAAATTTATGTTTAATGGGTCTATTTAGGTAAACCATTATCTCTCCCTTAAGCTTTCTTCGCTGTATTCACGCAATGGGCTTAAGAAATAATCGATGACTCTTCGTTTACCTGTTTTGATCTCGGCACTCACAGACATACCAGAGGTCAGGTTGACTTTAACGCCATCAATCATCAAAAAGTTTTGACTTAAGCGTACTCTAACGGGAAAGATCAATCCTCTTTGTTCATCTTGTACGGCATCATGGGAAACGCTTTCGACTATGCCTTCGATAAATCCGTAACGGGTATAAGGAAACGATTCAATTTTCACCACCGCTTCTTGCCCATTTTTGACAAAACCAATATCTTTGTTTTCAATCATGGCTTCAATTTCGATGGTTTCATCATCAGGGACAATGGCCATTAAGGGTTGTGCTTCAGTCACAACACCTCCTACAGTATGAATGGCCAATTGTTGTACCATGCCGCTGACAGGGGCTTTAAGGGTCATAATCTCTTCTCGTTGTTTGGTTTTTTTTGCCTCTTGTTTATATTGGGTGATATTGTCCTGCGCTTGTTTTTGTTTTTCTAAAGCATCTCGTTTAAATTCAGCAGTGATGGCAGCTAATTCTTGCTGTTGGCTTTTTAAGGCAGCTTGAAGTTCATTGAGCCTGCTGCGCTGTGCGGCTAAATCACTTTGTTGTTCGACTCTTTCTTGTTCTTTTTGCATCCAGGCATGTTTGGATATAAAATTTTCATCATAAAGTTTTTTGTAATCAGACGCTTGAGTAGCCACCATTTTTGACGTATTGGCTAGTTTTTGAATTTGTTGTTGTACAGTATGCAGCTCTGCTTCTTTTTGATTAATCAGTGACTTTTGGGTTTCCACTCTTGTGATATAGGCGTGGTATTGTCCAACTGTAATGGTATCTTCTGCATAAAGCTGTTCTTCTGGAACGCCCTCAATTGACGATAACTTAGGTGTTTTATTGGCTTCAATAGCGTCTAATAAAGCACTAAAACGCGCAAAAGTCAGTTGTGACGTGATGAGTGCTTCTTTGGCTTTTTGATATTCGGCATTAGCTGAAGTGGTGTCTAGTTTAACCAGTAATTGCCCTTCTTTCACATGTTGCCCATCTTTGACATAAATGGCATCAACCACAGCAGGCTCTAACGGTTGAATGACTTTGGTTCGCCCGCCCGTCACGGTTTTTCCTGTAGCAACCGCCACAATATCCATATGTCCAAAAATTGCCCATAATAAGGCAATAGCGGCAAATAAAATAATGGCACGCATACTCCATCGAGGCACGGGTGAAACAGGTGTTTCAACCAGCTCTAAATGGGCAGGCAAAAAAGCCAGCTCATCTTTGCTGCGATTCGGTGGATCCAGTTGATCTCGAATATGCCAGACTTGTTTAAATACATAGGCATAATGTTGAAAAAATGCTTTAAGTGCTGATAACCAATGTTTCATTATGTTTACCCCTGTTGTAAGCTATGAAGGTGTGCATAATAACCATTGGGCTTGGCCAATAACTCCTGATGCGTGCCTATTTCAACAATCATGCCTTTATCCATGGCAACAATGCGATGGGCTCCTCGCACAGTGGATAAACGATGGGCAATAATCAATACGGTTCGGTTATGACAAATAGCACGCATATTTTTCATAATGGCTTGTTCTGACTCATAATCTAAAGCACTGGTAGCTTCATCAAAAATTAAAATACGGGGGTTGGTGACTAAGGCTCTGGCAATGGCGACTCTTTGTCTTTGCCCACCAGATAGGTTAGAACCGTGCTCTCCCACTATGGTGTCATAGCCTTCTGAAAGCTCCATGATAAAATCATGTGCACCTGCCAACTTGGCTGCATGTATGACTTTTTCTAAAGACATGCCTGGGTCTGATAAGGCAATATTATCGCGAATACTGCTGTTAAATAGCAGGTTCTCTTGTAAAACAACGCCAATTTGCCGGCGTAACCATGCGGGATCAGCTAAGGCTAAATCGTTTCCATCTACAAGTACTCGCCCACTTTCTGGTACATATAAACGTTGTACTAATTTGGTTAAGGTACTTTTACCTGAGCCTGAACGCCCTACAATACCAATCACTTCGCCAGCTTTAATCTGTAAACTTAGGTGTTTGAGTATTTCTGCTCCATCTGGTCTGTATCTGAACACCACATCTTCAAATGCAATATTGCCTTGAATCGGTGGTAACGCGGCTCTACTGGCTGGGTTTTCTGTTTTGGTGTTTAGGACATCCCCTAAGCGTTCAACGGAAATGCCCACTTGTTGAAAATCTTGCCATAATTGTGCCAAACGAATAACAGGTGCCGCCACTTGCCCAGCAAGCATATTAAAAGCAATTAATTGACCTACTGATAATTTGCCACTAATCACCAATTGTGCCCCAATCCATAAGGTACACACTGTGACCAGTTTTTGTATCAGTTGTACCCCATGTTGACCAATATTGGCTAAACGGGTGACTTTAAAACTGGCATTCACATAGGCGGCTAATTGATTATCCCAACGCCTTGTCATATGTGGTTCGACTGCCATGGCTTTGATTGTGCCGACCCCACCTACAGACTCAACTAAAAAGGATTGGTTATCTGCGCCTCTAGCAAATTTTTCATCTAAGCGTTTACGTAATACGGGGGTGATACAAGCAGACCAGATGGCATAACAGGGTAACGAAATAATTACAACCAGTGTCAACCAACCGCTATAAAATAGCATAACAATAATGAACACAAAGGAGAAAAATAAATCTAAAACGGATGTTAATGCTTGCCCTGTTAGAAAGTTACGGATGTTTTCTAACTCTCTGACTCGGGCAATGGTATCCCCTACACGTCTGGCTTCAAAATAGGCTAAGGGTAAGCTGAGTAAATGCCGAAATAAACGTGCACCTAACTCTACATCAATGCGGCTGGTGGTATGAGAAAATACGTAATTACGTAATGCAGACAAGCCCACATCAAAAACAGAAACAACTAACAATCCCACAGCAATGACATCTAAAGTGGTAAAACTTCTATGTACCAGCACTTTATCCATCACCACTTGAAAAAATAAAGGAGTAATTAGGGCAAAAAGCTGTAAAACAAAAGATACGGCCAGCACTTCAAGTAACAACTTACGATATTTAATGACTGCTGGAATAAACCAAGTAAAATCAAATTTACTTAACGCATTGGCAGCCGATGCTCGGGATGAAATAACCAACAAACGGCCATCGTATTGTTCTGTAAACTCAGCTAAAGTAAGTGTAACAGGCCGGCCTTGTATCAGATCATGAATCAGCACTTTATCCGTATCCACTCTGGCTAAAATAAAATGTTTCCCAGTAGGGTTTAACACTAAAGCGGGCATATTGGCCATGGCAATGCGTTCTATGGGTTGTTTGATGATTCTGGCTTTTAGCTCTAGGGATTTTGCGGCCAGTAATAATTCTGTTTCACCAAAAGGAGCGGCACCCTGACCAAATTGGTGTTTCAGTTGTGCTATATCAGCAGGAACACCATGAAATTGAGCCAATAAAACCAAACCTAATAAGCCTGTATCTTGATGGCCAGTATCTTTGTCTTTTTGAGGAGATTGAATTTGATTTGATTTTTGTGAAGAATTTAATTGTTCATTCATTAGATAACGACAGGTGACCTGAAAATAAGCATCATTATATAATGAAAACATAAAAATTAATATTATAAGTGGATATTTTTATCTTAGTATATTGAAATTAAAATTAATTTTCATTACAAATAATATTTACTATTGAATATGTAGGTAAATAATCCACAAATTTTTACTGTAAACTCTTGAACAAACCTAATTAAATATATCCTGTATAATCAACTATAAATTATTTGTATCAATTTCTTGGAGCATGTTTTGTTTAAATTTTTTGAAAAGCTGGTTAATCCTTATCCAGATACACCATTAACGACTCCTCCTAAAGGTTTTTTTGCCTTTATCTGGCAAAGTACAGAAGGTACTCGTGTATACATGTTCGTAATGACCATTCTAACTGCTATTTTTGGTGTGTTTGAGGCCATGTTATTTGCCATGATGGGCAAATTAGTCGATTGGCTAAGTAAAGTAGAACCCTCTCAGTTAATACAAGAAGAAGGGATGACATTATTGCTTTTGGCTGCAATTATTATTGGCAGTATTGTATTGGTCACACTGCAAACCACCATTAAACACCAAACTTTGGCGGGTAATTTTCCTATGCGTTTACGCTGGAATTTTCATCGTTTAATGCTGAACCAAAGTATGGATTTTTTTCAGGATGAATTCGCTGGAAGAGTATCAGCAAAAGTGATGCAAACGGCTTTAGCTGTACGGGATACTTGCCTGATCATGACCGATATTTTGGTTTATGTAGTCATTTACTTTACCACCATGCTCAGTATTGTGGGCAGCTTTGATACTTGGATGCTCTTACCCTTTTTGGGCTGGTTATTTGCTTACTTAATTGCGCTGCGTTGGTTTGTGCCACGCTTATCACAAGTAGCACGTGCGCAAGCAGATGCTCGCTCATTAATGACTGGGCGCATTACCGATGCCTACACCAACATAACAACAGTAAAATTATTTTCCCACGCAGGACGAGAAGCTTCTTATGCCCGCTCTGCTATGCAGGAGTTTTTGCAAAAGGTAAACGCACAAATGCGTTTAGTCAGCGGTATTGAAATTGTGAATCAAAGTTTAAGTGTCTTCCTGATTTTAGGCAGTACAGGTTGTGCTTTATGGTTATGGATGCAAGGTCAAGTTGGTGTGGGTGCCTTAGCCGCAGCCACCGCAATGGCTTTGCGTTTAAACGGGATGTCTCACTGGGTTATGTGGGAAATGACTTCTTTATTTGAAAACGTGGGTACAGTACAAGATGGTATCAACACATTGACCAATCCGACTACTGTAACAGATGTACCAAACGCGAAAAAGTTAATAGTAACACAAGGTGAGATTCGATTTGACCAAGTGGGTTTTTATTATGAGAGCAATAAACCTGCCCCGATTATTGACCAACTTAATTTGATTATTCGTCCAGGAGAAAAGATTGGTTTGGTTGGTCGCTCTGGTGCAGGCAAATCTACTTTAGTAAATTTATTACTGCGGTTTTATGACATCAAATCGGGTCAAATATTAATTGATGGACAAAATATTGCTGAAGTCACACAAGACAGTTTGCGTAGTCAAATTGGGATGGTCACTCAAGATACTTCTTTATTGCATCGCTCTATTCGAGAAAATATTTTATATGGCAAACCAGATGCGACTGATGAAGAAATGTATCTTGCGGCCAAACAGGCTGAAGCAGATGAGTTTATTCAAGGCTTAACGGATCCTGTGGGTCGTACAGATTATGACGTTCATGTTGGTGAGCGCGGAATCAAACTTTCTGGTGGTCAACGACAACGAATTGCTATTGCTCGTGTGATGTTAAAAAATGCACCTATATTGTTATTAGATGAAGCCACTAGTGCATTGGATTCAGAAGTAGAAAATGCCATTCAAACCAGTTTATATAAACTGATGGAAGGCAAAACGGTTATTGCCATTGCCCATCGTCTATCCACTATTGCTGCGATGGATCGGTTAATTGTATTGGATAAAGGCAAAATTGTTGAAGAAGGCGATCATCAAAGCTTATTGGCTAAAGGTGGTTTATATGCTTATTTATGGACACATCAAAGTGGGGGATTTTTAGGTGGAGATGAAGAAACAGACAAGCAGACATTGACAACTCAATAAAGCTATTCATAAAAAAAGCAGGTATTTGATACCTGCTTTTTTATTGTCATGATTAAATCCGTTTAGCCAACTCTTCAGCCTTACCCAAATAATTATCTGGGCGTAATTTTAATAATTTTTCTTTTTCTTCTTCTGGAATCGCCAGATTTTGAATAAAGATTTTTAACGTTTCTTGAGTAATGCCTGCTTTGCCTCGAGTTAACTCTTTTAATTGTTCATATGGATTAGGTACGGCATAGCGGCGCATCACGGTTTGAATAGGCTCTGCTAACAACTCCCAAGTTGCATCTAAATCAGCATTTAAATTATTTTGATTTAGCTCTAACTTATCCAAACCTCTTAAATGAGCACTTAATCCCAATAAAGTATAACCTAAACCAACGCCCATGTTTCTTAAAACCGTTGAATCAGTTAAATCACGTTGCCAACGCGAAATAGGCAACTTTTCAGATAAATGCGTTAATACTGAATTGGCCAACCCTAAATTACCTTCAGAATTTTCAAAATCAATAGGGTTAACTTTATGTGGCATAGTAGAGCTGCCTACCTCACCTGCTTTAACCTTTTGCTTAAAATAACCTAAAGAAATATAACCCCATACGTCACGATTAAAATCGATTAATATGGTATTAATGCGACTGATATTTTGGAAAAACTCAGCCATATAATCATGCGGTTCAATTTGCGTGGTATACGGATTAAAATCAAGCCCTAAACTTTCCACAAATTTTTTGCTATGCACTTCCCAATCAATTTCAGGAAAAGCCGTTATATGAGCATTATAATTACCAACTGCCCCATTAATTTTTCCTAGAAACTCCTGCTCACCTAACTGTTTAAGCTGACGTTGTAACCGATAGACAATATTAGCTAACTCTTTACCTAAAGTAGTAGGCGTTGCTGGCTGCCCATGGGTACGACTCATCATGGGAACAGCAGCAAACTCACGCGCCAAGGTAGAAATTTTTTCCACCACTTTATTTAAAAAGGGGATAAAAACTGTGTCGCTGGCTGTTTTTAACATGAGCGCATGACTTAAATTATTAATATCTTCACTGGTACAAGCAAAATGAATAAATTCACTGGCTGCTAAAATTTCAGGCGTCATACTAAAACGCTCTTTTAACCAATACTCAATTGCTTTAACATCATGGTTGGTTGTTGCTTCAATCGCCTTTACAGCCTCTGCATCCTCAACAGAAAAACCGGCAATTACTTCATCGATCTGTGCGACAGTATGTTCAGAGAAAGCAGGAATTTCACCAATTCTCGGTTCAGATGCTAAAGACTTCAACCAACATAATTCAACTTGCACCCGAAACTTCATCAATCCATATTCAGAAAAAATATTCTGTAATGCAGATACTTGTTTACTGTAACGACCATCTAAAGGAGAAATTGCCAATAATGGGTTCAACATAACAGCCACCTCTTTATCTTTTGTCAAATAATAAATAGTCATTCATGATGACTATTTATTCGTACTGTTTTTTAGACACCTTGTTTTAAACTCGCTTCAATAAAACCATCTAAATCACCATCCATAACAGCTTTAATGTTACCGACTTCATGGCTGGTGCGAAGGTCTTTAATACGAGACTGATCAAATACATATGAACGAATTTGATGCCCCCAACCTACATCTGATTTACTGTCTTCTAAGTTTTGTTTGGCTTCATTGCGTTTACGTAACTCTAGCTCATACAATTTTGCCCGAAGCATACTCATGGCTTCATCACGGTTACGATGTTGAGAGCGGTCATTTTGACATTGAACCACTATCCCAGTTGGGTTATGGGTAATACGTACTGCCGAATCTGTTTTATTGATATGTTGCCCACCTGCACCACTGGCACGATAGGTATCTACTCTCAGATCAGCTGGATTAATCTCAACTTCAAATGAATCGTCTACCTCAGGGTACACAAACACCGATGAAAACGAAGTATGTCTTTTGGCATTGGCATCAAATGGTGATACGCGGACTAAACGGTGTACACCCGTTTCTGTACGCAATAATCCAAAAGCATACTCCCCCTCTATTTTAATAGTGGCATGGTTCACACCAGCAATATCGCCTTCACTTTCTTCAAGCACGTCAATTTTAAAACCTTTACGTTCAGCATAACGTGTGTACATACGCAACAACATACCCGCCCAATCTTCAGCTTCTGTACCCCCTGCTCCAGCGGTAATATCCAAAAAGCAGTTATTCGCATCCATTGGTTGATTGAACATTCGTTTAAACTCTAAAGCAGCCAATTTTTGTTCTAAGGCTTCAATATCTGTTTGAATACCAACAAAAGCATCTTCATCGTTTTCTTCGACAATCATTTGCAGTAATTCACGAGAATCATCAATCCCAGCAGACAGTTCGTCTAAGGTCAAAACCACGCCTTCAAGCAGTTTGCGCTCTTTACCTATTTCTTGTGCTTTTTTAGGATCATCCCAAAGTGTTGGGTCTTCCGATAAACCGACCACTTCTTCTAAACGGTCTTTTTTACCATCATAGTCAAAGATACCCCCTGATGTCCTTGCTGCGTTCAGCCAAGTCATCAAGAGTGTTATTTAATTGATTTACTAATTCTGTTTCTATCATGATTTTACAAACATCATTTATAATTTAAGGAGGGTCAATTTTACGCGATTTTTCTTATTCTGTCTTGTGTGCCTGATTTTATTATTATGACCATTATTTATTATCTCTATCCCAATAAAATAAACGATTCTAAGCCTTTTTAGAGTAATTACTTTTCAAACTTAAAGTAATCTGTTATTGTTCGCCATTTAAAGTTTTTACTTTAAAAATGACAATATAGCATTCCGTCACAAAAAATAATTTAACTTATTGAATTTAATTAGGATATAAACGTGCGAAATCACCATTTATCTCGCCTGAGCATTATCATTGGCTTAACATTAGGCAGTCAAATTACTTTGGCTTCTGGTTATCATTTTGGAACACAATCAGTCAGCTCACAAGCAACAGCGAACTCTTCTTCTGCGGAAGCTGCTGATGCTTCAACTTTATTTTATAACGCTGCAGGTCTAACCAAATTAAAAGGAACACATATCAGCGCGAACCTCAATTTGGTTATGCCCTCTATTAAGTATTCTAATGCCCAAGCGTATTACCCTAGTGGTAACCCTCAAAGTGTATCAGGTCAAACCAGTGGCAAAATCACCAAAGATGTTGTTGCAGCGCCCCATGGTTATATTTCGCACCAAATGAATGACAAAGTGACTTTAGGTTTTGGTGTCTATGTGCCATTTGGCTCTGAATCAGGTTACGACGATCATTCTGTATTACGTTATAACATCAACCAAACCAATTTAATGTCTGTCGATTTAAATCCAACTATTGCTATTCAAGCAACACCCAAGCACGCCTTTGCAGTAGGTTTAATTGCACAGTACACCAAAGCTGAACTACGCCAATATGCCAACTTTGGGGGGTTATTAGGCGCCAATGGAAAAGCCGACGGTTATGCTGACTTTAAAGGGCACGACTGGGGTATGGGATATAATCTTGCATGGCTATGGGATGCGAATGATCAAATACGAGTTGGTGCCAACTATCGCTCAAAAATCAAACATACATTAGAGGGTTCTGCTAAATGGACTACGCCCAACCCTTTAATTGAAAAATTTGGCTATGCTTCATACGAAGGAGCAAAAGCAGAAATTGAAACACCCGAGTCACTTTCCATCCATGGCATGTACAAGGCAACTGATAAATGGAATGTTTTTGGCGATGTTACTTGGACCAAACATTCCCGCTTTAATGTTGTGAACATTGACTACAAAAATAAAAAAATGGTTGCTGGTGGACAAATATCAGACGTTTCTACATTTAACCCAAATTGGAAAAACAGTTTTAAATATTCTTTAGGTGCATCTTATCAAGTAACCAAACCATTACAATTACGTTTTGGTGTTGCTTATGATCAAACACCCGTAAGAGATGCCGATACCCGGTTGAGCACTTTACCTGACAATGATCGTATTTGGTTTTCTCTTGGTGGAAAATACAGTTTAAATGACCATAGCTCAATCAATGTAGCTTACAGCTATATTCACATTAAATCAGCGCATGCTAATGTAAATGGTTATTGCGGTGGCGGTTCACCTGGTGAAGTTGCTTGTGTATCAAGCCAAACACAAGGCTCTGCTGATTATAAAAATAATGCCCAAATTTTTGGTGTTCAATACAATTATAATTTTTAGTCATTCAATCAATAAAAAAACCGAGCGCATTAGTTTGGCTCGGTTTTTTTATTTGTCTTTCGTCTAATGTACAAGCCATTCAATCTAATGACCTGAACTCAAAAAACTAATGAGAATCTCTTTAAAAATAAACCCTACCATACTCAAACCTAAACCTAGAAACAATACAAACATACCAAATTTTCCAGCCTTTGATCTTTTACCCAGATCCCAAATAATGAAACAAATAAAAATAATTAAACCTGGAACCAAAATTTTTAAAGAAAGATCAGCAAACTCTGCTTCGCTCATAATACGGCACTCCTTAACTATCTGTGTTAATTAATATTTTTTTATTTTAAATTCCTGTTGTCTTCAAACCTACATTAATCATTTCTTCATACTGTACTTGATTTTTTTATTTGATCTACTTACTTTTTTCTATGACCCTTTATTATTTTTACTATATCTGACCTTCAAAAATTTGTGTTTATACTGAACCATAATAAAATAGCCAAATATATTAACCGTTTTTTAGGCAACAACTTATACTTTTTTCGCTTTATAATATAAAGAATACAAATTCAACCAACCATTATGAATGACAAAGATCTTTCTTCGCTTCGTTTAAACGATACGACTTTAAAAAAGCTCAATACGCTGGGTATTCATAATTTATGGGATTTGGTGTTACACATGCCGTTAAGGTATGAAGATGAAACTCACCTTACCCCTATTGGCATAGCACCTGTTGGACAGCCTTGTTTTATTGAAGCAGAAGTGATTGCCCAAGAGGTACAATTTCGCCCAAAAAAACAGCTTATCGTTCGAGTAGAAGATCCGTCTGGTGCCTTGGTTTTACGTTTTATCCACTTTTATCCAAGCCAACAGAAACAAATGGCTATTGGTACACGTATTCGAGCACTAGGTGAAATCAGACATGGTTTTTTTGGGGATGAGATGGTGCATCCTAAAGTAAAAACCGTACAAAAAGAAGATGCCCTTGCACAAAATTTAACGCCTGTTTATTCTACAGTAAAAGGTCTGAATCAACAGACTTTACGCCGCATTATTGGGCAAGCACTGAATCAAGTTTCGTTAGATGACACTTTGTCTGATGCGGTTTTAAACAAGCTAAACTTACCCTCTTTTACCGATACAATACATTTATTACATAACCCTCCGGCACAATTCAGTGCACATCAATTAAACCATGCAGGTCTACCTGCATGGCAAAGGCTAAAATTTGATGAACTTTTAGCACAACAACTATCAATGCAACTGGCCTATAAAAAAAGAAAAAATGGCACAGCACATATTATGCAAGGCACAGGACAATATACCGCTCCTTTGCTGGATACTATTGGCTTTGAATTAACCAATGCGCAAAAAAAAGTGCGGCATGAAATCACACAAGACTTAGCCCAGCAATACCCTATGCATCGTTTGCTACAAGGTGATGTGGGGAGTGGAAAAACCATTATTGCTGCATTAAGTGCCTTAACGGCAATTGAATCAGGTTTTCAGGTCAGTTTAATGGCGCCTACCGAAATTTTAGCAGAACAGCACTATAATAAATTCAAAAAATGGCTAGAGCCTTTAAATTTAAAGGTTGCTTGGCTATCGGGTAGTTTAACCAAAAAAGCCAAACAAACAGTTAAAGAGCAAATCGAACGCAATGAAATACATATTGCTATTGGTACACATGCCCTGTTTCAAGATGATGTGCTTTTCCCAAATTTAGGTTTGGTCATTGTAGATGAACAACATCGCTTTGGTGTCGCACAACGTTTGGCCTTAAAAAACAAGGGACAGTTCGTCCATCAGCTGATGCTTTCAGCAACCCCTATTCCACGTACTTTGGCCATGAGTTTTTTTGCAGATTTAGACGTATCAGTCATTGATGAGTTGCCCCCTAATCGCACACCAATCAAAACAAAAATGGTCAACGAATATCGTCGTAGCGAAATAGAGGCATGGGTACTAAAAACCTGCGCTCAAGGTCAACAAGCCTATTGGGTATGCCCTTTAATTGAAGAAAGTGAAACACTTCAATTACAAACAGCCGTACAAACCCATGAATACTTAAGCGAAGTGTTTGCGGGTTTAAATGTTGGTTTAATTCATGGCAAGCTTAAACCCGCACAAAAAGCGGATATCATGGAAAAATTCGTCAAAAATGAAATTCAGGTATTGGTTGCCACAACGGTTATTGAAGTCGGTGTAGATGTTCCAAATGCCAGCTTAATGGTGATTGAACACGCAGAAAGAATGGGGCTTTCTCAATTACATCAACTACGTGGCCGAGTTGGGCGCGGGCAAGCCAAAAGCATGTGTATTCTTATTTTTCATGAGCCTTTATCTGAGTTAGCAAAAGCACGCTTAAAAGTCATTTATGAGCACACAGATGGCTTTGAAATTGCCAGACAAGATTTACATATTAGAGGCCCAGGTGAGTTTCTAGGCGCCAAACAAAGCGGTATCCCACTATTTCGTTTTGCCAATTTAGAAGATGATTTAGAACTACTAGAGCAAGCAAGAGACCTTGCCCCTAAACTGATTGCAAAAGAACCCGAATCGGTACAAAAACATTTAATGCGTTATTTAAGTCATAAACAGGATTATTTGGGTGTTTAAGCTACGTTAAACCAGCTTATATTTAATTTAAGTAAAAAATTTGTATGGTATTTGCTATTTTTTCAGAAAACCACTTGCAACGACCTAAAATTTGCGATAAAACTATACAATATCGTCTTTAGCGTATTTTCATCTAAAAAGGTTTTTCATGTCTGCTTTAAGTTTATTCATTTACTTTAGTCCAATCAGACAGTACGCTCTACCATTTGAGCGACGATAAGCTTTTATCCGAATTCATAAGTATTGCCTTAAACTTGCTGTATTTACCTTGTTATTTGCTCATTTAGTTATTGAATAAGAAAGAATGATTATGTCTGATGTTAAAAAAGTAGTGCTGGCCTACTCTGGTGGCTTAGATACCTCTGTTATTCTAAAATGGTTACAAGATGTATACCAATGTGAAGTAGTTACTTTTACTGCTGATTTAGGCCAAGGTGAAGAAGTAGAACCTGCCCGTAAAAAAGCATTGGCATTGGGCATTAAGCCTGAGAATATCTTTATTGAAGATTTACGCGAAGAATTCGTTCGTGATTATGTATTCCCAATGTTCCGTGCAAATACTATTTATGAAGGAGAATACCTTTTAGGTACGTCTATTGCACGCCCTTTAATTGCCAAACGCCAAATTGAAATTGCCAATCAAACAGGTGCCGATGCTGTGTCGCATGGAGCCACAGGAAAAGGGAATGACCAAGTGCGTTTTGAACTAGGTTATTACGCACTCAAACCAGATGTTAAAGTAATTGCACCATGGCGTGAATGGGATTTACTCAGCCGTGAAAAATTATTGGCTTATGCTCAAAAAAATGGCATTGATATTACCATGAGTAAAACAGGTAAAAGCCCATATTCAATGGATGCAAACTTACTGCATATCTCATATGAAGGTTTAATGCTGGAAAACCCAGCACAAGAGCCAGAAGACAGCATGTGGTTATGGAGTGTAAAACCAGAAGATGCACCAGATCAACCAGAGTACATTGAACTGACCTATGCTAAAGGTGATATTGTTGCTATTGATGGCAAAAATATGAGCCCTGCTGAAGTATTAACCTATTTAAATAAAGTTGGTGGCAAACATGGGATTGGTCGCTTAGACATTGTTGAAAACCGCTATGTAGGTATGAAATCGCGTGGTTGCTATGAAACCCCTGGTGGCACCATTATGCTAAAAGCGCATCGTGCCATTGAATCAATTACTATTGATAAAGGTGCGGCTCATCTAAAAGACGAAATCATGCCTAAATATGCCGAATTAATTTACAATGGTTATTGGTGGAGCATGGAAAGAGAAATGCTTCAAGCATTAATTGACCATAGCCAAAGCACAGTAAACGGTATGGTTCGACTAAAACTCTATAAAGGTAATGTTATGGTCGTGGGTCGTGAATCAAGTACTGACTCATTATTTGACCCAATGATTGCTTCTTTTGATGAAGATGGTGGCGCATACAATCAAGCCGATGCTCATGGCTTTATTCGCTTAAATGCACTGCGTTTACGTATTGCTGCAGCAAGAAAAAATAAAGCATAAAAAAGGAACCATTTTTCTTAAAAACCCACTAAATAGTGGGTTTTTTATTTTATTGTCCAAAAGAACATTCACATTCAAATATAAAAGTCCTATACTTACACAAAAGACCTATACGTTTTAAATACACACTTCACTATTTGGAAAATTGTCTATGAGCCCTAAGGATTTATTACTTATTTCTGTTGTGATCATTTCTTGGGGTCTAAATTTTGTTGTCATTAAAGTTGGGTTAAATGATGTTCCGCCACTTTTATTAGGTGCTTTGCGTTTTTGTGTGCTGGCCATCCCTGCTTTCTTTATCAAAAGACCTAAAGTGGCCTTTGGTTGGTTGCTTTTATATGGTTTGACCATTTCTTTTGGGCAATTTGCTTTTTTATTTTCAGCAATATCTTTTGGCATGCCTGCGGGTTTAGCTTCTATGGTTTTACAATCTCAGGCTTTTTTCACTCTATTTTTAGCGGTTCTTTTTTTAGGCGAAAAATTTTATGCCCAAAATATTTTAGGGCTACTGATTTCTGCCGCTGGCTTAGGCATTATTGGCTTACAAGGTGGAGCCTCTGTACCATTACTTGGTCTTAGCCTGACTTTAGCCGCTGCTTTTGCTTGGGCGATAGGCAATATCGTGATGAAAAAACTCAGTAACATCGATATGGTGAGCCTAACTGTGTGGGGGGGGTTAGTGCCCATTATTCCTTTTTTTGTTGCCTCTTATATTTTTGAAGGCCCTAAAACCATTACTCATAGCCTAACTCATTTAAACCTAACAACTGTATTTGTGTTATTTTATCTGGCCTTTATTGCGACTTTACTTGGTTACAGTATATGGGGCAAACTGATGGCTAAATATAAAGCCAGCCAAGTTGCACCATTTTCCTTATTGGTACCAATTATTGGCATCACATCATCTGCTTATTTCTTAAATGAAAAACTGACTATTGTGGAAATTGCTGGTGCATTATTGGTAATGCTAGGACTTGTTGTGAACATTTTTGGCCGAAGAATCATGAATAAATTTGAATTTATGTTCCGCTAACCACCAAATAAGAATAAAACCATGCGTTCTGAACAAACAATGTTCGATCTAATCCTCAACTTAGCCAAGCAAAATGTACTTATTCGTGCTGTTTATATGAATGGTTCAAGAGTAAACCCTAATATACAAAAAGATATCTGGCAGGACTATGATATTGTGTATGTGGTTCACCATATTGCCCCTTTTGTCTCTGACCAGCAATGGCTTCAGTATTTTGGGGATTTAGTCATCATGCAACAGCCAGACGACCCTACTTTATTCGATGATGTTCGCCCCCTAGATGAACAATATGCGTTTTTAATGCAATTTACGGATGGCACAAGAATTGATTTGACCCTGCAAACCATTGAATATACAAAACACCATTTTCTGTCTGACACCCTCACCTTGCCATTACTGGATAAGGATCATATTTTACCTGATATTGCTCCTCCATCAGACAAAGGATATTGGGTGAAAAAACCCTCTTCAAAGGAATTTCTTGGTACATGTAATGAATTTTGGTGGGTTTCAACTTATGTAGCAAAAGCTTTGGCTCGAAATGATGTTTTATCCGCCTTACAATATCTAAATGATCCTATTAGAGCCATGCTGATTCGTGTATTAAACTGGTTTGTAGGCATAGACACGTGTTTTTCTGTCAACCTTGGAAAAAATGCTCAAAACCTCCAATATTACCTACCAAATGAAACATGGCAACGCCTATTAAAAACCTATCCTAAAGCTACGATAGAGGCTATATGGCAAGCCCTGTTTGAAACCTGCTCCCTTTTTCACACAGTTGCTCAAGATATCGCAATAAAGCTACAAGAACTCTATGATCTAGAGGAAAGTAATCGTACTTTCCTCTTTCTACAACAAATAAAAAACCTTCACTTTGTCTCAACAACTTAAACATTATTCTTGACTCAACAACTGTGAATATAGTGCTCGATCAATATTACCACCACTTAAAATAACCCCTATTTTTTTCCCTTGTTGCTGCTCTTGCTCTTTTATTAAAGCTGCAAGTGCCGCCGCGCCGGCACCTTCTGCGATGTTATGTGTATCTTCATGATAGGCACAAATAGCTTGACGGATACACTCTTCATCAACTCGTACAATACGCTCAGCACCTGCTTTAATCACTGCAAATGCTTCAGGTAATGGCATACGACAAGCCAGACCATCGGCTATGGTATTGGCTGTTGCTGTGGTCACAATCTCCCCTTTTTCAAAACTTTGAGCAAAAGCATCTGCATTTTGTGCAACCACACCAACAATTTTGGTCTTCAATCCTAAAAGATTACGTACTTGAATCAAAGCACAGATACCAGAACCCATACCAATAGGCACATATACTGTATCAATATCAGACACAGCATTAAACAATTCAAAAGCATAAGTCGCCACACCCAATATTAAATCAGGGTGAAACGGTGGTACGCTTAACCAATTATTTTGCTCAGCCAAATCTTTAGCCTTTGCTCTGGCTTCATCAAAATCAACACCTGATTCTATAACATGAGCACCCAAAGCACGCATAGCAGCATTTTTTTCAGAGCAGTTACCTTCTGGTACCACGATATAAACTGGCAGACCTACTTTAGCAGCAGCAAAAGCCAAACTTTGCCCATGGTTGCCCCGAGTAGCACTCACAATTCCTTTAAGATCATGCTGACTTTGCATTAAATGCTGAATAAACACCAAACCTCCTCGTACTTTAAAAGCACCAACAGGGGTATGGTTTTCATGTTTGACCCAAACTTGGCACCTTAAACGGTTTGCTAACAGCGGCCATTGATATTGAGGTGTTTCAGGGATAAAACGATGAACCAACTCAGTTGCTTGTTTTAACTCATTTAAACTAAACATATTCAGTATCCCTCGTAAATAAACATCATCTTGACCTTGATGATAACAAGGGTTATTGTATGGGTAAATTAATATATTGCATGGCAGACAATAATGTGGATTCCTCAATTAAAACCCAGTACAAAACCAAAATACTTGGCACTTGCAGATGCCATTGCATATGCTATTGAAACGGGTGAACTTAAAGCTGGAGATCGCCTTCCACCACAAAGGCAATTGGCTTGGAAATTGGGGATAAACCCAAGTACCACAATGCTCGCCTACAGAGAAGCAACTCGTCGCCATTTAATTGGCGGGGAAACTGGGCGAGGAACATATGTATTAGATGGCAGCAAAGAAGCTTCTTTATTTTTAATTAAACAGCCTAAGCAATCGAATCAATACTTTGACCTTTCAACCAATATCCCTGCAATTGATATCAATAATCAGGATATCCAGCAAACTTTAGCCTATTTAATTCAAGCAGAACAATTAAACGATACACAAGGTTACTTAACAACCCAAAATTGCACTTTAGGTCAAATTATGATTGCCAAATGGTTAGGCCTACGATCAATTCAATGTCAACCAAGTCAGATTAAACTTTGTGCTGGTGCACAACAAGGATTATTTATTACTTTATCATCTCTATGTAAAATGGGCGACCCCATTTTGGTTGAATCTTTTACGGCTCCTGGTATTAAAGCTGCAGCCCATCAGCTACATTTACCCTTATATGGCATTGCCATGGATCAAGATGGCATCATACCAACAGATTTAGACCGTTTAATTCGTACCACTTCAGCCAAAATTATCGTCTTAACCCCATCACTACAAAATCCTACAGCCAATACAATGAATAAACAAAGACAACAAGAAATTGCCCAAGTTATTTTAAAGCATCATATAGTGCTGATCGAAGACGATGTTTATGGTGCACTCACACAGCAACCCCCTCTTTGTGCTTTATTACCTGAACACAGTATTTTGATCAGCAGTTTTTCTAAAACAGTTGCCGCAGGCTTACGAGTAGGTTATATCGTTGCTTCAACGAATCTATTACAGCATATTGACCCAGAAGCACATTTAAGCCATTGGGCGGTATCTCCTCTTGACCTCAAAATAATCAGCCACTGGATAGAGAATGGTACAGCAAAAAATCGTTTAGATTGGCAATATAAACAAGTAGAAAGCAGATGGCATCTCGCTCGTAAAATTTTGGGCAAAAACTTACTGAAAGCACAACAACCAAGTCCTCACATATGGCTGGCTGTACCGTTTGCGTCGCCTAAATTATCTGACCTTTGCCAACAAGAAAAAATCAGTGTCGTACCAGCAGAAGTGTTTTCTGTTGGTAAACAACATCTCAATGCAATCAGAATAAGCTTAACGGCAGCGAAAAATTTAGTTGAACTAAAAATTGCCTTGGAAAATATAAAAAAACTAATATCATAAAAAAAACTCTTTTAAGAATATTAAGATAAAAGCCATTCAACTTACTATTGAATGGCTTTTATCTTAATGTAAAATTTACTCAAATAAATTCAGATACTCTGCATAACCTGATTGCGCCAACTCTTCTTTAGGAATAAACCTTAAAGCAGCTGAATTAATGCAATAGCGCAAGCCCCCCATATCTGTTGGGCCATCATTAAATACATGACCTAAATGTGAATCTGCCTCTTGTGAGCGCACTTCTGTACGGGTCATACCATGGGTATAATCCATTTTTTCGACTACTGACTCTGATTTAAGTGGATGACTAAAGCTAGGCCAACCACACCCTGAATCAAATTTATCTAATGATGAAAACAAAGGCTCTCCTGATACAATATCAACATAAATACCAGGTTCAGTATGATCAAAAAACTCATTTTGGAAAGGAGACTCTGTTGCATTTTCTTGTGTTACACGGTACTGTAACTTGCTTAATGTCTGTAATTTTTTTTGTTTTTCTTCTGCATTCATGTTTATTTTTCTCCCCAATGTTTTTGAATAAATTTGGCTCTACCTGAACCTACCCTATAGCGTTGATAATGTTCCGGCTCTTTTTGATAAAAATCTTGATGGTAGTCTTCAGCAGGATAAAAAGGTTTTGCAGGTAAAATCTCTACCTCAATAGGTTCAGAAAATCGATGACTTTGCTCTAATTGTCTTTTTGACTCAAATGCTTCTTGTTTTTGTTCTTCAGAATGATAAAAAATGACTGGTCTATAAGACTCTCCTCTATCGGCAAATTGTCCGCCACCATCAGTTGGGTCAATTTGCTGCCAATATATCTGAAGTAACGCTTCATAAGAAATCACTTCTGGATCAAATGTAATTTCAACGGCTTCAACATGCCCCGTGTTTTCGCGACAAACTTCTTGATAGGTTGGGTTTTCTACATGGCCACCGGTGTAACCAGAAATAACCTTTTTGACACCATCATAACGATCAAAAGGTTTAACCATGCACCAAAAACAACCACCTGCAAATGTGGCTTTTTCTAAATGATGCTCTGTCATGAGCTTCTCCCTATGTGTGTTTGTGCCAAGCTACTTATTTATATTATTTTTTGAATAATAGCTTAATTATTTAAAAGATACACCTACTTTACTTTAAAAAAAAGGGAATTTTAGTTTTGGCTAAGAACACAATAAAATATAAACATAATAAAGCCATACAAAATGCCAAATAGACATATATTTTTTTGCATTTAAATCGTTTACCTAAAGCGATAACCCCAAGCAAAATATAAATCAACACTAAAAATAGTTTCTCGGTTAACCACATTCCTTGTGTTGAAAATGGATAAAAACCACTGAGTAATACTAGGGTAATCCCGCAAGCAAACAACACAGTATCATTTAAGTGCGGTAAATATTTAAGCCATTTTTGCTGTAATGCTGAAGGGCGAAATTGGGCTAAACAAAACCGAAAAACAAACAAGAAAATGGTTAAATAAGCCGTGGCGATATGAAGATGTTTGATGGCAAGATACACTTTTTTTCCTAAAGAACAAATGATTCTATTTCTTAGCAAAATAGAATCATCCAATCATACTGTCAACACTGTATTTAGCTCATAATAAAAATTTATTCTGGCTTTTTATTTTCTTTTTTAAAAACATGTTCTTGGCCAGACAATAATTTTTTGATATTACTATGATGCCGAATCAAAACCAATAAGGCAATCACAACAATTGCATATTTTAACTCATCTGATACCACAAAAAACCAAGCAAATATAGGGCTAGAGAGTGCAGCAATCAACGCAGCTAGCGAAGATATTTTAAATATGCCTACAATAATCAGCCAAACCAGTAAACACCCTAAAGCAGTTGGCCATGAAACAGCAAACAATACCCCTATTGCTGTTGCAACCCCTTTACCCCCCTGAAACTTAAAGTAAATAGGCCACATATGTCCAATTAAAACAGCTAGAGAAATACCCGCTAAATCCCACCCAGTTAAATCCAGTTGTCGAGCAAAAACAGATGCCAACAAAACAGGGATAAACCCTTTTAATGCATCACCCAACAGGGTCAAAGCAGCTGCTTTCTTTTTACCACTACGCAATACATTGGTTGCACCTGGGTTACCTGAACCATATGTTCTTGGGTCTTGTAGCTTAAATAATTTAGAAATGATGACGGCAAAAGACAACGAACCAATCAAATAAGCGACAATAATTAAAAATAATCCTGTATAAGTCATTTCTTTTTCACTAGAATAGTCATTTTTCAATTTTACGCTAAAGTAAATCAAAACTAAATGGATATCATCTTTCTTCATGATTTTAAAGTCGACACGCTTATTGGTGTTTATGACTGGGAACGTACACAAATGCAAACTGTCCAGTTAGATCTAGACATTGCCATTACCTCATCCAATGCTTTTAAAAGCGATGATATAACCGATACCATTCATTATGGATTGGTTGCTGAAACGATTGAAGAAAGCTTAAAAAACCAACACTTTTTACTTATTGAAGCATTGGCAGAACATATTGCTCAATTGGTGATGGATGAATTTAGCACCCCTTGGATTAGAGTAAAAGTCACCAAACTGGGGATTTTACCTAAAGTAAAACACGTAGGGGTAATGATTGAGCGTGGTGAACAACCAGCCTAAAATTATTTTTAAGCTGGTTTAATTGATTTTATAGGTTTTGAATCAAATATTCAGAAAATCCATCATACCTGTTGCAGCATCTCGCCCTTCTGCTACTGCTGTAACCACTAAATCTGAACCTCTGACAATATCGCCACCGGCAAAAAATTTGGGGTTGGTGGTTTGCTGTAAATGGTTCCCTGAGGTTTTAATTCGTCCTTTTTGATCAATTAACACATCTACATCAGCTAGCCATGGCATGCTGTGAGGTGCAAAACCAAAAGCAATGATTAGTGCATCACATGCCAATACATGCTCACTGCCTTCTATAACCATAGCTTGCCTTCTACCCAAAGCATCTGGTTCGCCCATTTTGGTTTGTACCAACTTCACCCCCGTAACCTGTCCTTGTTTATCTACTTCTACTGCCACAGGTTGAGTATTAAAATTAAACTGGGCACCTTCTTCTTTTGCATTTTGTACTTCTTTTTTACTGCCAGGCATATTGGCCTCATCACGACGATACGCACAAATGGCACTGCTTGCACCCTGACGGATTGCCGTGCGAACACAATCCATCGCAGTATCACCACCACCTAACACCACCACATTTTTATTTTTTAAATCAACAAAATCTGTACTGGGTAGCCCCATTAATTGCTGGGTGTTACCAATTAAATAAGGTAAAGCCAAATACACACCTTGTGCATTTTCATTAGGAATCCCTGCACTCATGCCTTTGTAGGTACCTACACCTAAAAATACTGCATCATATTCTTTTTCTAGTTGCCCTAAAGTAATGTCCAAGCCAATTTCTATGCCTAATTTAAATTCTATCCCCATTTGGGCAAAAATGTCTCGACGTCTTTGCATCACACTTTTTTCAAGCTTAAAAGAAGGTATACCGAAAGTCAGCAATCCCCCTATTTCTTGTTGTCGCTCATAAACGGTAACATCCACGCCATGACGAATCAACACGTCAGCACATGCTAAACCAGCAGGCCCAGCACCTACTACGGCAACCCGCTTTCCTGTTTTAATGACACCATCTAAATTAGGTCGCCAACCTTGTGCCAAAGCTGTTTCTGTCAAATACTTCTCAACATTGCCTATTGTGACCGCCCCAAACTCTTCATTTAAAGTGCAACTACCTTCACATAAACGATCTTGTGGACAAACCCTACCACATACTTCTGGTAAGCTATTGGTTTGATGTGCCAGCTCAACTGCTTCAAACAATCGTCCTTCATTCACTAGCTTTAACCAATTTGGAATGCTGTTATGTAAAGGGCACTTCCACTGGCAATAAGGGTTACCACAGCTTAAACAACGATCTGCCTGCGCTTCCGCTTGAGATTGAGAAAAATCTTGGTAAATTTCAACAAAATTTTCTTTACGGATATGCAATGCTTTTTTAGGAGGCTCAACCCTTGGTAAGTCAATAAACTGATAAACATTCTGACTCATATTTATTCCTGTTGTCTCTTCAATTGATGGATATGCCAATACTATAATACTGGCTGTTATTGTACAATCGCGTTTAAATCTGCACGACTACGGCGTTTATGCCCCAGTAAAGCATCGACATCATTGGCTTTTGGTTTAACCAAAATAAAACGAGCCATATATTCATCCCAATGAGCTAACATACGCTCACCTAAAGCACTATGGGTTTCTTGAACATGTTGTTCAATTAAACTACGCAAATACTCTTGATGGTTAGGTAAAGAATCTAATGGTAAAGCTTCAACCAACTCTTTATTGATACGTCCAGTAAAAGCACCGTCAACATTATGGACATAAGCAAAACCACCAGTCATCCCCGCACCAAAATTAATACCTGTTTTACCCAACACGCAGACCACACCGCCTGTCATGTATTCGCAACCATTATCCCCAATACCTTCGACCACAGCACTGGCACCAGAATTACGTACAGCAAAACGCTCTCCCACTCGTCCTGATGCAAATAATTTACCTCCTGTGGCACCATATAAGCAGGTGTTTCCAGCAATGGTTGCCTCTTCTGCAGCAAATGCTGTACCCACATGTGGTTTGATCACAATTTTGCCTCCAGCCATACCTTTACCAACATAATCGTTGGCGTCTCCCGTTAAGTAGAGATTCACACCTCCTGACAACCATACACCTAAACTTTGACCCGCGGTACCATTTAAATAAACATCAAAATTTTGCCCAGCTTTGCCTGTATTACCAAAAAGCTGAGCGATTTTGCCAGATAACGTTGCCCCTACTGAGCGATCGGTATTATTCACATCTAAAACAACCTTAGCACTTTTACCTGTTTGTATGGCCTGTTCAAAATCATGTACCAATGTTTGATTTAACAATCCTTGATCAAATGGTGGATTAGGCTGAGTACAATAAACAGGAAGGCCATTTGGTGAAACAGGTTTTGCCAAAATAGCTGATAAATCCAAACCTTTTTGCTTGTCTGTTTGTCCTTGGATGAGGGTTAACAACTCTGTGCGCCCTATTAAATCGGTCAATTGGGTGACACCTAAACTAGCCATTATTTCGCGTACATCTTGAGCAATAAATTGAAAATAATTCATGACCTTTTCTGGCAATCCATGAAAATGGGCATCCCTTAACGTTTGATCTTGAGTTGCCACACCAGTTGCACAATTATTTAAATGGCAAATACGTAGATATTTACAGCCTAATGCCACCATAGGCCCCGTACCAAACCCAAAGCTTTCGGCACCTAAAATAGCGGCTTTTACAATGTCTAACCCTGTTTTTAAACCACCATCAACTTGTAAGCGAATTTTATGACGCAGATTATTGGCAACCAAAGCTTGTTGAGTTTCAGCTAAACCTAACTCCCAAGGACAACCAACATTCTTAACCGAACTCATGGGGCTGGCTCCTGTTCCGCCATCGTAACCAGATATAGTGATTAAATCAGCATAAGCTTTCGCCACACCAGTTGCAATAGTGCCCACTCCTGGAGAAGAAACCAATTTAACTGAGATTAAGGCTTTTGGATTAACTTGTTTTAAATCAAAAATCAGTTGTGCCAAATCTTCAATAGAGTAAATATCATGATGTGGTGGAGGTGAAATCAATGTGGAACCAGCCACAGCGTAACGCAATTGTGCAATATAAGGAGTGACTTTATCTCCTGGTAATTGCCCACCTTCCCCAGGTTTGGCGCCTTGTGCCACTTTAATTTGAATCACATCTGCACTCATTAAATAAGCAGGCGTCACCCCAAAACGTCCTGATGCGACTTGTTTGATTCTAGATACTTTCTCTGTACCATAACGGCGTGGGTCTTCTCCTCCTTCTCCTGAGTTTGAAAAACCACCTAGTCGATTCATACCAATTGCTAAAGCTTCATGAGCTTCTGGGCTTAAAGCACCAATACTCATTGCTGCGCCATCAAAACGTTTATATAGATTTTGAGCAGGTTCTACCTGTTCAATAGCAATAGGTTTTACTTGCTCGGTATTGAGTTTCATCAAGTCGCGCAACATGCTCACTGGCCGATGATTCACTATATCCGCATAAATTTTATAATACTCATACTTACCTGAATTGACTGCTTTTTGTAATGTCTGAACCACATCAGGGTTATAAGCATGGTATTCACCATTAGGGTTATATTTTAACAAACCGCCCTGACTTAAAGGGATACGTTTTGCCCATGCTTTTTTAGCTAACTGTTGTAGATCAATGGTAAAATCCACAAAATTAGCGCCTTCAATGCGACTTCTCACTTTTGGAAAACAAATATTGGTGATTTGTTTACTTAAACCGACCACTTCAAATAATTGAGCACAACGATAAGAAGAAATGGTAGAAATGCCCATTTTGGACATAATTTTATATAAACCTTTATTGATTCCATTGCGATAATTAGCCATCACCACTCTTAACGGTTTTTTAATTGCACCATCATCAACCATTTTAGCCAAACTTTCATAGGCCAAATACGGGTAAACTGCTGTTGCACCAAAACCAATCAGTACGGCAAAATGATGTGGGTCTCGGACGCTGGCCGTTTCCACAATAATATTGGCATCACATCGTAAATTGTGATGAACCAATTGCTCTTGAATCGCACCAACAGCCATAATAGCGGGAATAGGCAAACGATCAGGAGCGATATTTCGATCTGACACAACCAAAAGCACAACCCCGTTTTGTGCAGCTTGAATAGCTTGATCTGTTAAGGCAACAATAGCTTCTTGTAAGGTACTTTTTTCTGGTGCAAATGTAGCATCTAGAACCTGATGTTTATAATGATTTTCAGGTAACCGAAGCAACTGTTGAAAATCAGAATAAACCAACACGGGGGATTTAAAATTGACCCGGTTCGACATGCCTTCTGCTTCAAAAAACACGCTCATTTCCCGCCCGATACTGGTATTTAAACTCATTACATGAGCTTCGCGTAATGGGTCAATTGGTGGGTTGGTGACTTGAGCAAACAGTTGTCTGAAATAATCGTAAATTAAGCGAGGGCGCTCTGACAATACGGCAAAAGGAGTGTCATCCCCCATTGACCCCACAGCCTCTTGTCCATTTTCGCCCAAAATCCTGATGCTTTGTTCTAACTCCTCTTGAGAATAGTCAAACTGTTTTTGGAAAGTACTTAGTTGATCATTATTGTAACTACGCTCACCTACTTCATCTTCAGGCAATAAATCAAAAGGAATAAGAGGACGAACATTTTTATCCAACCATGACCGATAAGGATGGCGTGCTTTTAACTCTCCATCAATTTGGGAAGATTGCATGATTTTACCTGTGCGAGTATCAATTACCAATAACTCACCTGGACCAACTCTGCCTTTTTCTAGCACTTCATCTGGTGCATAATCCCAAATACCCACTTCTGAAGCAATGGTCATGAGTTTGTCTTTTGTTAAAACATAACGAGCTGGTCGTAAACCATTACGGTCTAAATTACATGCAGCATAACGCCCATCACTTAACACAATACCTGCAGGGCCATCCCATGGCTCCATATGCATGGAATTAAAATCATAAAAGGCACGCAAATCTTCATCCATATCAGGATTGTGTTGCCATGCTGGTGGAATAAGTAAACGCATTGCTCTAAACAAATCCATGCCACCACTTAAAAATAATTCAAGCATATTATCCAAGGAACTTGAATCAGAACCTGTTTCGTTCACAAATGGTGCAGCGCTTTGTAAGTCTGGAATCAGTGGTGTGTGGTATTTATAAGTACGTGCTCTTGCCCATGCACGGTTACCAGAAATGGTATTGATTTCACCATTATGTGCCAAATAACGAAATGGTTGTGCTAGAGGCCAACGTGGTACGGTGTTGGTTGAAAAGCGTTGATGAAATAAACAAATCGTGCTTTCCATACGTAGGTCGGCTAAATCTAAATAAAACTTAGGTAAGTCTTTTGGCATACAAAGACCTTTATAAATAGTCACCAAATTCGATAAACTACAAACATAAAAATCTGGATGTTCTACTCGTTTTTCAATTCTTCTACGTGTGACAAATAAACGACGCTCTAAATCACGTGCACGCCAGCCTGTTGGCGCATTGATAAAAATTTGACGAATTCTGGGTAAACTGGACAAAGCAATTTCACCCAACACTTCTTCATTAACAGGTACATCACGCCATGCAGCAATGCTCAATGTCTCTTTGGTAAACTCTTCTTCAATAATGGTTTTAATATTTTGTTCTTGTGTGTCATCTTGAGGGAAAAATAACATGCCCACCGCAAAATTTTGCCCTAAACTGAACCCTTGTTCTTCTGCTACCGCACGAAAAAAACGGGTGGGCATTTGCATTAATAAACCACACCCATCGCCCGTTTTGCCATCAGATAAAATTGCCCCCCTATGCTGCATTCTGGATAAACCCAAAATAGCGGTTCTGACTACTTTATGACTGGGTTCTCCCTCAATATGGACAATCAGTCCGAATCCGCAGTTCTCCTTGATAAGATCAGGATTATAAAGCATAAGTAATAACCTTTCTGATTCAGTTCAATGCATTCTTTATAGGTAGACCATTAAAATACCCAAAAACTGGGTATTTCGTAAAGTATTTTTTATTAAAATAGAGAAAAAAATTCTAATATGAAAGTAAAAAAATATATTTTTACTTTTTTTGATTGAATATGAAAAAATATTACGTTCTTTTTAGAAATAACCAAAAGCATCATAAAAAAACATTTTAATATAAGAAATTTTTTAAAATCACCAAGAAATATATGATATAAATTAAGATTATTATAAACTTATCTATTTAAAGCATTATTCTATAGACTCTAAAACATTATTTTTCAAGTTACTTAACTGAACCACTCAAGTTCGATTATGAACAATAACGCACTTAAAACAACTTAGTAACATAGTGAAAAAATCGGTATTTCCTTTGAAAATCGGTTAAAATAGAAGATCTTTCATCAATTAAACTGATTTACTTTCATGCACATTCGTTCCACAAAAAAAAGAATAAAACAGGCTCTTTTGTTACTCATTATTGGCTTTATTTCATTTACCATCTGGGCAAATTATTCTATTGTTCATTCAAGTAAATCATTTGTTCAAAATAATATGGGTGCTTTACCACAAACACATACAGCATTGATTTTAGGCACCAGCAAAAGACTCAAAAGTGGTCATGACAATCCTTTTTTTACCTTTCGTATACAAGCAGCAGCAAAGTTATACCATGAAGGAAAAGTAAAATATTTTATTGTCAGTGGAGACAACAGTCATATCAAATACAATGAACCTAGGGATATGCAAAAAGCACTTATTGCTCAAGGGATTCCAAGTGAACATATTTTCTTAGATCATGCTGGCTTTAGAACGCTGGATTCGGTTGTTAGGGCAAAAGAAATTTTTGGGCAAAATTCTTTTATTATTGTCTCTCAAAAATTTCACAATGAACGTGCTGTATTTTTGGCCCGACAAATGGATATTCAAGCTTATGCTTATAATGCACGAGATGTCAGTAAATCACGCAGTATCAAAACATTGATCCGCGAGATATTTGCCCGAGACAAAGCGTATTGGGATTTAATATGGAGCGTCCAACCCAAATTTTTAGGCGATAAAGTCATACTACCTGATTAAATCAGTTTATTTTTAAAATAATATCGGGCAATAGGCAAAGTAATCATACCCATAATCATTAGGGGAAGCAGGTCATAACCCAATTGACTTATTGCGGCACCTTCTAAATATACTTGATGGACAAAATCAACCGCAAAACGTAGTGGATTAATTAAAGTACAATATTGTAAAAATTCTGGCATATTACGAATTGGTGTAATCAACCCTGAAAGCAATATCATAGGCATAATCAATACAAAAGCATAAAACATTGCTTGTTGCATATTTTTAGCAATTGAAGAAATGGTTAACCCTACACCTACAATAGCAATCGTAAAAATACCTAACCCCAGATAAAGGTTAATGATAGAGCCTGCCATAGGAATCTTAAACCAAAAAAGAGTGACCATCAAAATAATGCTGGCTTGAACCAAGCCAATGATAATAGGTGGAATCCCTTTACCAAACATAATCTGAGTAGAATTTAAAGGCGTGACCAATAGTTGATCAAAAGTCCCTTGTTCACGCTCTCTTGCAACAGATAAAGCACTTAAAATCAAAATCTGGAGCATGGTTAAGGTAGCTGTCATTGCGGACATAATTTGCCAACGAGTCTGAACATTGGGGTTAAACCATACACGTGACTCTATTGTAATAGCAGAAGATTGCTCTCCTATTTGTTGATTAAGCCCATCAGTAATTGAAGCAATATACCCTGCTGCGGCACTTGCCGTTGTCGTGTTTCTAGCATCTAAAATAATTTGAATAGGTGACATTTGGCCTGAGTGTAATTTTTGTTCAAAATCTACTGGAATATGAATCACCAATAATGCTTTTTGCTGATCAATAACTTCTTTCATTTGTTGTAGACTATCCAGACGTACAGCTTGATGAAAAATACCTGTGCCGTTAATATGATCAATCAATTTTCTTGAAGTATGACTTTGGCTTTGATCCAATAAAGCATAAGGCACATTATTCAAATCAAATGTTGCCGCATAACCAAAAATCAGGCTTTGAATCAACACAGGCATAAACAAAACCACTCGGCTACGAGGGTCTTTTAAAATAGATAAAAACTCTTTTCGACACAACACCAGTATATTACGAATAAAATCCATATTATTCACTTAACTTTAATAAAGTTTCTTTTTAGTAACCACTCTGGCTAATCCAACAAACACAATCGCATAAATTAATAAAACAAGAACATTTTTAATCACAATAGGCCAAACATTACCCGCTAAAAACAATGTTTTAATTAACTCCATAAAATAGGTAGCAGGCAACAACTCCCCAACAAACCGAATAATGGCAGGAGCATTGCGTAAATCAAAAATAAACCCTGACAACATCATAGAAGGTAATGTACTGAAAATAATAGCAATTTGACTAGCAAGAAATTGATTTTTTGTGACGGAAGAAATCAATAAACCAATACCAAGGCAAACAATTAAATATAATAAAGAAGAGCAAACCAAAATAATCATTGAGCCATAAATAGGTACTTCAAATAAAAACTTAGCTGCCAACAAACAAAATACCAGCCCAAATACACCCGTTAAAAAATAAGGAATAATCTTAGCCATCAATATTTCAATGGGTCTGACAGGTGTCACAAATAAGGATTCCAACGTACCTCGCTCCCACTCTTTAGCCACAACTAAAGAGGTTAAAAATGTACCCACTAAAGTAATAATCAGTACAATCAAACCGGGCACCAAATACCATGTACTGGTATTTGCAGCATTAAACCACATACGTGGCTCTATAGTAATCATGCCTTTTTGATGTGTATTTATTGTTGCTTTACTACGATCCAGTTGTTTTTGTTGCCAAATACCAATACTATTGATCACATATTGACGAATAGTATTGGCTGTATTGACATCTGTTCCTCTTAAAATTAGCTGAATCTTGCCTTTATTCTGAGCAAGATGTTCAGAAAAATGATTGGGAAAACGAATAATAGCCTCTACTTGCCGCTCTTGCATCAACTGCTTAGCTTCTTGCATAGACATAACAGTAGTGACGTTAAAGTAAGAAGATAAAGTAAAAGTACTGGCAATATCATTGGTTGTAGGAGAAGCCTCTTCCAATACCACTGCAACAGGCACATTTTTTACATCTAAAGATAATCCATTCCCAAAAATAAAAATCAATACAATGGGCAAAAATAGGCCTATAGATAAGGAACTCTTGTCTCGAAGTAATTGATACACTTCTTTTTTGATCAGTGCATACAGCCTTTGCCAAAATAAATTAAATGGCTGCATATGGCTTCTCTTCTCTTGCCTGAGTAATTATGTCAATAAAAGCCTGCTCCATAGTCATATTTTGCCCTTGTTTTGGATCAGCTTGTAATCGAATATCCATTGGTGTACCTAAAGCTAATGTTTTACCTGCATCCTGAATCATCACTCGATCACAATACTCTGCCTCTTCCATAAAATGGGTAGTAATGATGATAGTGGTACCTTGATCAGCTAAAGCAGCAATTTGCCGCCAAAACGTTCTTCTGGCCATGGTATCTGCACCACTGGTAGGTTCATCCAAAAATAAAATTTCTGGCTGATGTAATAAAGCAGTTGCCATAGACATTCGCTGCTTGAAACCACCTGGAATTTGCTCGCAGGGAACTGTTAAGAACTCTTTTAAGTGAAACTCTTCTAACACTTCATCAATGCGCTTATTTAATTGTTTACCATATAAACCATAAACATTACCAAAAAAGGTTAAGTTCTCATGAACAGTCAATGTGCCATAAAGAGAAAATTTTTGTGCCACATACCCAATCTTTTTACGCGCACTATCTCGTGCAGTACGTAAATTAACCCCAGCTACTTCTAAAAAACCTTCGCTTGCAGGTAACAAGCCACAAAGCATACGAAATGTAGTGGTTTTCCCTGCCCCATTTGGCCCAAGCAATCCAAATATTTCCCCGCGTTTCACATCAAAGGATGTTTTATTAACGGCAATAAAATCACCGAAGGTACGTAATAAATTTTTAACTTGGATAATAGGTAATTCTTTGTTATTACATTGAATAGCATTTGAATGTGGCTGATAACCAAAAGTCCTCCTATTCACCTGATTTTGCTCAGAAAGCAAGACCATAAACCCATCTTCTAAAGTGGGAGAAACAACCTCAGATTGGGTTTCTAATAAAATAGGCGTCAGCACTTCTTGCTTAATATTTTCTTGAAAGATTGTGTGTACTTTGCCCCCACGTGGCACAGAATCCACTATACAATCAGTTTGATCAAACAATTGTGTTTGTAATGTGCGAATATTACCTTCTTTTTTAAAAGCAATATCAAAACAGCGGCCCTGCGCCAATTGAGCGATGTTCTCTGGCTTATCTTGAGCCAGAATTTTGCCCTGATTGAGCACACAAACTTGAGTACAACGTGCGGCTTCATCTAAATAGGTCGTACTAAGCACAACAGATAAATGCTCTTGATCCACCAATTGTTGAATAATTTCCCATAATTCCAACCTTGATAAAGGGTCTACACCAACAGAAGGCTCATCCAATAACAATAATTCGGGTGAACGAACCAGCGTGCAAGCAACCCCAAGTTTTTGTTTCATACCCCCAGAGAGTTTGCCAGCAGGCCTTTGAATAAAATCACTTAAACCTGTTATTCGCATAAGCTGCTCAAAACGTTCTTGTTGTTGATCTTTGGTCACACCATGTAAATGAGCATATAACTCAAAATTTTCCAATATACTCAAATCTTCATATAAACCAAATCGTTGAGGCATGTAGCTGATTTTATTTTGTATTTGCTGAGCATTTTTTACTGAATCTAAACCCAGTACTGTTAAGGAACCATTATTTGGTGCAATAAGACCACAAACCATACGCATCAAGGTAGTTTTTCCTGCCCCGTCTGGGCCTGCCAATGCTGTGATACAACCTGAAGGAAATGAAAAAGATAAGTTATCTAAAGCAATGACACGTGACTTTGCTTTTTTATTATCAAAATAACGAGTTAAGTTTTTTGCTTCTATAATATTGTTTGAGCTCATCAATCATAACTCTTCATGTTATTTAGCCATATTAACGCTGATTTTTACCGTTGCGGGCATGCCTAAACGTAAGACATCCTGTTTGTCTTCAACATAAACTCTGACTTCATAGACCAAACTGGTTCTTAACTCTTCAGTTTGTACATTTTTGGGTGTAAATTCAGCAACCGAAGCAATATAACCAATTTTTCCTTGAATTGCCTGATTGGGTTGGCTATCAATAAAGACTTGAACATTCATCCCTTGCTGAACTTTACCTAGCTCAACTTCATTAATATACGCTTTGATCCATTTAGGTGAGTTAATGGCTAGGGTATATACTGGATTTTGAGAAGAAACCATATCACCAACTTCAACCAAACGCGCACGAACCACAGCATCAATGGGAGACTTTAACTGACTTTCTTTTAATTTATATTCCATTAATGCTAACGAAGCTTCTACACTTTGCAAATTTGCTTGTGCCTGAGCGATGTCTTCCTGACGAGGGCCAATTTCTAATAAGGCCAAAGCTTTTTTCTGAGTATTAAGGTTTGCAACTGCTTTTTTCTTATTGGCTCGTTGTGTATCAACTTCTTGCTGACTCACTGCACCAGTAGCTTGCTCATTAATGGCTTCTATTCTATTTAACTGTTTACCTACTCGTTCTACTTCTGCTTGAGCTTCCGCTACTGCCGCACGTCCTTGCGCAATCTCTTCTGGACGAGAGCCATTTTTCAACCGTAAATAGGCTTGTTTTTGACTTTCAATTTGTGCTTTAGTCTGATTTATGGTGAGTTCTAATTCTTCTGTATCTAGCTGCCCTAAAATATCTCCTTTTTTAACGATATCTCCCTCTTGAACCTGTAAATGAACAATCCTACCTGTACTGTTAAAAGCAAGTGATGTTTGGCGAATATCAACATTACCATATAAGGTAATTTCATTAGAAGGAACAGAGTGACCCCTATAAAAATGTGTTGTTACCGTAATCACAACAAGAATCAAAAAAACAATCAAAATAATCTTTTTATTTTGAACCAGTATATTTTTCATATTCAGATAAATTCAGATGGTTAACTTATTTTTATTCTAGCATAGATAAAATTTAAATTTCAATTCAAATTCAAATTTTAATTTGAACAAAATTACAGATATAATATAATATGAAATTATTATGTATAACTAACTTAAAATGAAGATACAAAAGACCATACGTTCAGACGGAGCTGTGACAAAGGAACTGATATTAGAAGTTGCTGGCAGGTTATTTGCCGAAAAAGGCTTTAATGGTACAACAAGCAAAGAAATTTGTACCCTTGCCCATGCTAATCAAGCAGCGGTTAATTATCATTTTGGTGGAAAAATTGAACTTTATCAAGCAGTGCTTATTCAAGCACACAGTAATCTATTAAGTATTGATTTTTTATTACGCATCCAAAATCAAACCATCAGTGCAGAAAAAAAATTAGATTTAATTATCGAACAATTAACTGCTAATGTGTTAAATAATGAATGGCATATTAAAATATTTATACGCGAAATTTTTTCCCCTACACCTCATTTTGAACAAGCAATGTCACAAGTAGTCAATAAAGAAGTGTTACCGAAAATGAATATCGTCAAACAAATTATTGGCGACAGAATTAACTTACCTGCTGATAATCCTACTGTATCACGTTGTTTATTTAGTATTGGCGCACCATTTATTGTGATGCTTGTTGCCAGAAAAGACATACTCAATGGTATCTTTAAAGGAGTTGCCCCTAAACAATCTTGTGAGGAACTCGCAACTTACTTTAAGTTGTTTGTACAAGGTGGGCTTGAACAAGTAAGTAATAAAATAACCGACTCAATAGAATAAATTAATCTGTTTTTACAAACTATTCATTTTAGTCACTAACTCTTCTACTCTATCAGGGTCTTCTGTACGAAATACTTTGACACTAATTGGTTCAATATCAATCAGTTTGGTTTCGCAAATACGTTGTTTAATCGCCAATAAATTAGCAGGATGCATGGAAAAACGGCGTAAACCCATTGCCAATAATAAGCGAGTTAATTTAATATCCCCTGCCATCTCACCACAAATGGCCACAGGCTTTTCCAGCTTATTTGCAGATTTAATGATATGACTAACCAGTTTTAAAATAGCAGGATGAGTAGATTGGTAAAGGTGTGCTACCGCAGTATTGGCTCTATCTACAGCTAAGGTATACTGAATTAAATCATTCGTGCCAATAGAAATAAAATCTACTTTCTTTAAAATACTGGTCACGGTTAAAGCAGCAGAAGGGATTTCAATCATGGTACCAATTTTGATTTTTACATTAAAAGGGATTTTTTCTTCTTTTAATTGATCCTTCACTATTTCAAGATGGCTCAATGCCTGATTCAACTCAACAATAGAAGAGATCATTGGAAACATAATTTGTATGTCACCATGTACACTGGCTCTGAGTAATGCTCGAAGCTGTGTTCGAAACAAAATTGGCTCAGCTAAACATAGTCGAATACCCGTCAACCCCAAAGCAGGATTTAAACCCTGATCATGATGAAACCAACGAGGGTTTTTATCTACCCCTAAATCAATGGTTCTAACCGTAAGCTGTTTGGTTTTTAAGGACTTAATTGTTTGTGTATAAACCTGGTATTGTTCTTCTTCGGTAGGAAATGTGTCTCTATTTAAAAATAAAAACTCACTTCTAAACAACCCCACACCATCTGCACCCGTTTTTAGTACATCTTCTATATCATCAGGTGATTCAATATTGGCCAACAGATCAACAGGAATACCCTCTAATGTTTGTGCCGCAACTTTTTTAATTTTTTCTAATTTTTTTAAACCTGCCTTATACTCACGCGCTCTTTGCCGATATTCAGTTAAAACAATATCATCTGGTTGAACAATCACCACACCATCAATACCATCAATAATCAGCCAATCGTCTTCACGAATCAAATCTCGCCCATTATTTAATGCAATAACAGAAGGTAAGTCGAGGCTTTTTCCTAAAATAGCAGTGTGGCTGGTTAAACCGCCTACATCAGTTGTGAATGCAGCAATACGATTGTCTTTAAAATATACCATGTCAGCAGGAGATAAATCATGTGCAACCAAAATAGTTTCATCAAATAAATCAACTGACATCCCTACTTCTGGGTTTTGCCCCGCCAGATTTTTAAAAATCCGCTCAACAACCTGTAACATATCCTGCTTACGTTCGCGTAAATACTCGTCTTCAATATCATCAAATTGTTGAGACAAGTTTTCTACTTGTATTTTTAATGCCCATTCGGCATTACAATGCTCTTCTTCAATTAAGTCAATTGGCTCTCGCGATATGGTGACATCGGTTAAAAGCATTAAATGCAATGAGATGAATGCCCCTAATTCAGTCGGCGCATTTTCTGGGATGCTGATACGCAATTTTTCTAATTGTTTGCGTGTCAGTTTTATGGCTTCTTCAAACCGTTTGATTTCTTGTTCTATTGCATCGTCTTCTAACTGTAAATGAACCACATCATCCATGCTTTGGCGCACAAGATGTGCCCTACCAATGGCAATGCCCCCACCAACTGAAAACCCTTGTAGAACAAGACTCATATTATTTACTCATCTTCATCAAATCTATTATTGATTAATTCAATTAACGCAACATTCGCATCTTGTTCATCTTCACCAGACACTTCTAATTCAATTGTTGCACCTTTACCTGCTGCCAACATCATCAGCCCCATAATACTTTTACCATTAACCCTACGCCCATTACGGCTTACCCAAATTTCACTTTTAAAATGGCTGGCAATTTGGGTAAATTTGCTGGAAGCTCTGGCATGTAAGCCTAATTTATTAATAATTTCTATGTTTTGTTTAATCATATTGTTCTACATTATCTATGGTTATATTAATAATACTTTCATGAGCAGCATTTTGCGCGCTCAATAATAATTCATTTAAATTTTCTGTTTGCCGACCAAAATTAATTGCGCGAACAATCATAGCTGCATTTGCACCAGTTAATAATGCGGTCTTTTCATCAGTAATCAGTGTTCTGGCAATATTATAAGGAGACGCGCCAAAAATATCATTCAAAACAAGAACACCATGGCCAAAATCAATTTCATCCCGCATTTTTTTGGCTTTGATCTTTAAAGCATCAATATCATCGACTGTATGCACGCTGAGATGACGAACATGTTGGGTACCTTCACCAAAAAAATGACAAGAAAGCTCTTCACATGCAATCCCAAACGTTTCATGGGTAATAATAAATATACCAATCATCTTTAAACAACTTTACCTTATTATCAAATAGTGTTCACATTGAACCATTGAAACTCTTGAGCCAATGCCGCTACATTTCCCACAATAATCAATACTGGAGAAACCATTTGTGTTTTTACTAAATCCTGCTCTAATTGTGCCAGTGTACTGACCAATACTTGTTGATTTGTACAAGTAGCACGGCTAATTACAGCACATGGTGTTTGAACTGGCATATGGTGTGTAATTAAACCTTGTGCCAGTTCAGTTGCAGATGATAACCCCATATAGATCACTAATGTTTGGTTTTGTTTAGATAAGTATGAAAAATCTAAATTCAAGTGACTATTTTTTTCATGCGCGCTAATAAACAAAATACTCTGGCTCATATTTGAATCAGTTAAAGGAACACCAGCATAAGCTGCAGCACCATTAGCAGCTGATATCCCCGGTACAATTTCAAAAGGAATATGTGCCTGTGTTAATGCTTTTAGCTCTTCAGTTAAGCGTCCAAAAATAGCAGGATCTCCCCCTTTTAAACGAACAACTTTCTTCCCTTCTTGTGCCAACTGCACCATCATTTGGTTTATTTGTTCTTGTGAATAAACAGTTTGAGTCTTTATTTTTGCCACGCTGATTCTTTGAGCATCTCGTCTGACTAAAGACAATACTTCATCGGAAACTAAATGATCATATAAAACAATATCCGCACTTTGCATCAATTGTAATGCTCTTAATGTCAATAAATCAGGATGCCCTGGCCCAGCCCCCACAATAAACACCATTCCAATTGATTTTTTTTGTTTATTCTGTAAAGCGCTTTCTAACTGCTCCTGTGCTTTTTCCTCTTGCCCACCTAAAACCAATTGAGCAATTTGTCCCGTTAGCACAGATTCCCAAAAAGTTCTTCTTTCATTTTGTGCGCAATGGTCTTTGACCAAGCTTCGGTTTTTTTGAGCAAACTGTGCCAACAAGCCCAGCTGTGCCGAAAATAAACTTTCAATTTTTAATCGAATCAAGCGAGCCAATGTTGGCGAGGTTGCTGAAGAGCTAATGGCAATTTGAATAGGGCTTCTATCAACAATCGCGGGAACCACTGCCGTACTGTCCTCAATGGAATCAACCGCATTAACCCATATATTACACTGCGTTGCTCGTTGACTTACCTGATGATTCACAGCAGGCTCATCAGTAGCAGTAATCACTAATTTGGTTGATTGAATCTGGATATCTGTGTCTTCAAAAACTTTATTCAAATACCGAATTTTATTTTGGCTTAACAGTGTTTGCAATGATGGATCAAGCTCAGGAGACAATACCAATACATCTGCACCAGCTTGCAATAATAATTCCACTTTACGAAAAGCAATTTTCCCTCCACCCACCACCAACACAGGTGCTTTTTTTAAATTTAAAAAAAGAGGAAAATAATTCATTATTCGGGAAAAAATATATTAGGGTATTGATATAGATACTTAAATATAAAAGTATCCCTTTGTGCGGCATCCTGTTCGTAATCGATATTACCTTTTACTGAAACATAAGCGATCAATGCTTTTTCTTTATCATAACGAGCGGTATTTTTATCACAATAACGCAAGGCCTTTTGTATCGCTTTTGCTTCTGTTTTTAATCCAATAACTGTGTAATGCCTGATGACTTCATTTACATAAGTCAAATCACGTTGATTCTCTTCAAACAATAACCAACCACGAAATGCAGCATTATCTTCCCATTGAAGCAAATAATAAGCGATTCTAAAACCCAGAGGTAAGGCGTTAATTTCATCTAAACTTAACGCTTCTTCCTCTAACACCTCACCTAAAGCCAATAAAAATGCAGACAACAGCTCTTCATCTTCAATTTCAGCGGGAACCTGTGGTAAAGGTTCTTTAGAAAAATAGGCAAACTCATCAAACGGGTACTGAATAACCTGTTCCATAAGTTGCCATGCTTTTTCACTAAAATCGGCTTGAGTTTTGCCTTCGGCAAGCATGAGTTCCTGAAAAGTCACGTATTCTTGTACGTAAACTTTTGCATGTTTAATGCGGTACTCTATTTTGTCTCTAGCTGTCTGCAGAAGCTGTTCATAAAGCCTCATAAGATGACTTCCTGTTTTATTTTAATGCATAAATTGCGGGTAAATTCCGCCATGCTCCACGCACATCCATACCAAAACCAAACACATAACGATTGGGTAAATCCAAACCAACAAAATCAGCTTGCATGGGTTTAGGCTTATCAATTAATTTATTGGTAAAAACAGCACAATGGCAAGACTTCGCCCCTAACTGCATGACTTTATCTTTAATTGCAGCCATTGTATGACCTTCATCTAAGATATCATCCAAGATCAATACGGATCTATTTTCTACTGCTTCTTGTGGCGCTCGAGACCAGTTAAACTCGCCTCCTGCTAATTTATCACCATAACGCGAAACATGAACGTAATCAAAATCCAGAGGGAACAATAATCTAGGCAGCAATTGACCTGTAAATACAACAGCTCCCCCCATTACAGATAAGATTAAAGGGTATTCATTACCTAATACTTCTGTGATCTCTTCGGCCATTTTATCGAGTGCTTGTTGGCAAGCTGCCTCATCAAATAACAAATCTGCACCGTTTAAAATTCCCTGAGTTTCACTAACACTTGGCATCATTTACAACTTTCTCAACTTTATAATGAATTGATAAACAGTTAAAGGCAACATGATTTATGTTGCCTTTAACAAAAAAATATTAATTTTCTTGACCCAATACAATGCGTAACATTCTACGTAATGGCTCTGCAGCACCCCACAACAATTGGTCACCTACTGTAAAAGCAGTAATATATTCTGGACCCATACTCATTTTACGAATACGTCCTACAGGTACACTTAAAGTGCCCGTTACTTTTGCAGGTGTTAACTCCTGAATGCTTTGTTCTTTTGTATTAGGTACAACTTTTACCCAATCATTAGCCTGTGCCAATAACGCTTCAATTTCAGCAACTGGTAAATCTTTTTTCAATTTAATGGTCAAAGCCTGACTATGACAACGCATCGCACCAATACGCACACATAACCCATCAATTGGAATAGGCTGCTCGGTTAAACCAAGAATTTTATTGGTCTCTGCTGGGCCTTTCCACTCTTCTTTTGATTGTCCATTGCCTAAGTCACTATCAATCCATGGAATCAAACTACCAGCCAAAGGTACACCAAAATTGGCTTTAGGAAATTGTTCACTTCGTAAAAAATCGGAAACTTTTCGATCTATATCTAAAATAGCACTGGCAGGATTAGCCAATTCATCTTTTACCTGTGTGCAAATAGCACCCATTCCAGCAATTAATTCACGCATATTTTGCGCACCTGCACCTGATGCAGCTTGGTAAGTCATGCTATTTGCCCATTCAACCAAATTATTTTGAAATAGGCCACCCAATGCCATTAACATGAGTGATACTGTACAATTACCACCTACATAGTTTTTAATGCCTTTTTCTAATCCCTGATTAATCACATTTCGATTGACAGGATCCAATACAATAATGGTGTCATCTTCCATTCTTAAAGCAGAAGCAGCATCAATCCAATAGCCTTGCCATCCTTTAGCACGCAAAGGTTTAAAAACAGATTTGGTATAATCTCCACCTTGGCAAGTCACGATAATATCCATTTGCGCCAATTCATTTAAGTCGTTGGCATCTTTAAGCTTAGTGGTTTTATTGTTTACCGTTGGTGCGTCACCTCCTACATTTGAGGTGGTAAAAAATACTGGCTCAGTAATGAATTGAAAATCATTTTCTTCCTGCATTCTTTGCATAAGCACTGAACCAACCATGCCACGCCAACCAACAAAACCTACTTTCATTTAGTATCTCCTAAACATTTTTGCTTACGGTAAAAAATAGACATTAAAATGTGATGAAATCAAATTCTATCACCCTTCTTGAACAAGTTTAATAAAAACCGGATATTTCTGCATGCTTATTTTCAATGATTACCTAGAATTTTATATAACCCAAGATGGCAATTAAGCGCAAAAATAAATAATAATAGATAAAAAATATTTCAAAACAATTATTTTAGCTTAAGAAATCAAAAAGATAAAATTCAAAAATCAGCAACTTAATTTATTTTCATCAAAATACTCAGTTAAAAATAAAAGTATCCTTAATCCTTAATAAGCTGTTAAGAATGCTAAATTGTCGTATACATCTACACAACACTGCCCAACAGATTCACACAATTAAGATTTAAAATAACGATAATGTCCAACTATTTTCCACACAAATAAAACATCTTCTTCTTTTGCACCTTGCCCAATATTATGGATGATAAGGGGTCTCTTTTTATCTGCAGACACTCTATCTGACACAATACCGATGTGTGGCAAACCATTATCTAAACGCCAAGAAACAATATCACCTGCTTTATAATTTTTACCCTCTTGCGTTACAGTCAAGGCTTTATTTTTACGTTTAAAAAAAGTTTCCAGATTAGGAACGCGTCTATGATCAATATTACTGTCTGTTGATGTTAAACCCCAAGTTTTTGGATATTGGCCAAAATTGGCTTTCATATCTTCATGCACCAGTTTTTGTAAATCTTGTTTATTGCCTCGTAACGCACGAATCACCACATCAGTACACACACCTTTAGACAATGGCACATCACCATTTGGATAAGATAATTTCACATAAGCTGGATCATAGGAAACTGTTTTACCAATTTGACTTCTGGCTGATTTGACGATATTAAGATTGGTCTGTGCAACAGCATATAAACTCAATAAACTTGCGACTAAAACAAAAAGATATTTTTCCATAACACCCCAAAAAACAAAATAAATGTTATTAATAATTATTAAAAATAAATGGATAAAAAAACCTGAACACACACTTTTAGCGTCAGGTTTTAAATTTAATCTATTGCTCTATCAGGCACCAATACAGTTCGATTGCCATTACTTTCCATTGGCGACACAATCCCAGTAGCTTCCATTTGTTCAATCAATCGGGCTGCACGGTTATAACCTATTCTTAATTGTCTTTGCACTGAAGAAATAGAAGCTTTGCGGGTTCTTAAAACAATAGAAACAGCTTCATCATATAAAGGATCATCTTCTGCACCTTTGCCATTTCCATTAGAATTGGCATTACTGAATAAATCGCCCTCATCAACACCAGCAGTTAAGATATCATCCACATAATTTGGTTCACCAAACTGTTTCAGATAAGCCACTACTCGATGAACCTCCTCATCTGCCACAAACGCACCATGCACCCGCTGTGGGTAACCTGTTCCCGGTGGTAAGAAAAGCATATCACCTTGCCCTAATAAACTTTCTGCCCCCATTTGATCTAAAATGGTGCGACTGTCAATTTTACTGGACACTTGAAAGGCAATACGAGTAGGAATATTGGCTTTAATTAAACCTGTAATCACATCAACAGAAGGCCTTTGGGTTGCCAAAATAAGATGAATACCTGCTGCACGTGCTTTTTGGGCCAACCGAGCAATCAACTCTTCTATTTTTTTACCAGCAACCATCATCAAATCAGCAAACTCATCCACTACCACAACGATATAAGGTAAATGTTCTAATGGTTCAGGCTCTTGTGGATTTAAGCTAAAAGGATTCGCCAATTTTTGCCCTCGTTGTGCTGCTTCTTTAATTTTTTGATTAAATCCAGCAACATTACGTACCCCCATATGACTCATCAGGCGATAACGTTTTTCCATTTCATTCACACACCACGTCAAGGCATTAGCTGCCAATTTCATATCTGTGACCACAGGTGCCAACAAATGAGGAATCCCCTCATAGATACTCAACTCCAACATTTTTGGGTCAATCATGATTAGGCGTACTTCTTCTGGTGTTGCTTTAAACAACATTGATAAAATCATGGCATTCACACCAACGGATTTACCCGAACCTGTTGTACCAGCAACCAATAAATGAGGCGCTTTAGCCAAATCAGTCACAATAGGTTCACCAGTAATATCTTGCCCTAAGGCTAAAGTTAGCTTAGAACGCGAATCAATAAAAGCAGAAGAAGCAAAAATTTCTGATAATCTGATCATTTGTCGAGTTGGATTGGGCAGCTCCAAACCCATACAGGTTTTTCCCGGAATGGTTTCAACAACACGAATGGAAACCAGCCCTAACGCTCGAGACAAATCTTTAACAAGATTCATTACTTGTGCGCCACGCACACCAACAGCAGGTTCAATTTCATATCGGGTAATCACTGGACCTGCATACGCATCTAATACGTTCACCTTTACTTTAAACTCTGCCAGCTTTTCTTCTATCACAATGCCTTTTTCTAGCAAGATCTCATCGCTTAACGCATTTTGTACTTTTTCTTCTGGCGCTTGTAATAAATTCAAACCAGGTAAATGAGTTTCGTGAAAAACGGCTCTTTGAACAGTTGTCACTTGAGAAACTGGTTTTTCTGCTTGAATCAATGTGGGCTGATTAATGGCTTTAGGTGCCCACGATGGTTTATTGGCTTCTTGCTCTGAAACAGTAAATGATTGATCTTCATTTTCTGTTTCAGCTTCTTCTGACACATCAATATCAGACAATGACCAACTGACTTCTGGCAAGACATTTATATCTTGCTCTGTATCTTCTGAAGATAAAAATAAATTGTAGTCTGCCTCAGGTTGCCAGTTAATGCTGACATCTGTTTCTGTCTCATTTTGCACAACATCCACCAATTCAGGCACTTGGATAACATGAGGCAAAACCAGTTTATTGGGTTCTGACTCAGGTTCGATTTCTTGATGATTTGCAAACTCTTTTTTAGGTGCATTAAAGGGGGTAAATTGAGAATACAAAGCCTCTTTAGCAGGAGGTGCTTTTGCCTTTTTTCGAGGGGAGTAAACGTTATGGTTATGTTCCAATGCTTCAGATGGAATCACACTTTTTGTATATTGTTTGCGACGATACTTTCGATTAACGGGTGAATCCGTTTTTGCCAAATTCTCAAGCACTTCATTTGTATCAATAATTGGCAAGGGCACTTGAACTGGCACTTCTTGTTTTGCTGTCCATTTTTTAGCCAATTTTTGCCGTAAAAGTTCCCGTTTTACATCTTCCAAATCAATAACCGGTGGTGCTTCTTTTGTCTGTTGTGGTTTCACATAAACAGGTTTATCTAACACAATAACTTCTGGTTCTTGCACCTCTGGTTCATCAACAGGCTTAAACTGCTCTTCAAATGGCATTTCTAAAACTTCAGGAAAATAGTACTGAGGCTGTTCATTTTTTTGCTCTTCTTGAGTAGGAACGGTTTCTTCTTCCTCTGCAGCAAAAATTGGTAAATCCTTTAGGTCTTCTTCTAACTGTTGCGCCTGATGTTCAGCAAAATCATCATCAACGATTTCTTCTGCAAAATCTGTTACGTCTTTTTTATGTTGCCTAGCACTTTGAAGTAAAGGTGAAACTTCTTCAGTTAACACCAACTCTTTCTCCAAGCTTTCTGTTCCCTCATGACGAGTCAGATACAAAAGCTCCTGTTCCCATTCTTGTCTGCTTTTTGTGCTGTAAAAAGCCATAGCAGCAATAATTGCCACAATGAGTAACAATAAAAACCACAACATAAAGAGAAAACCTTCAAAACAAAATAAGTTGTCTATTGTACCTCTTTTTGTGCTGTAAATAAAAAAACCCTGCTTAAAAAAGCAGGGTTTTTGTTTTATTTTATTACACTGTTAAAGTTTGAGCTGTTTTTTGATAATCCTCAATTTGATCAAAATTCATATACCGGTAGACTTCCAGTCCTTTATCTTGAATCAAAGCCATATTATCATGGTACTCTTGTGGAGTTGGTATTTTACCCAACTTCGCACAAATAGCAGCCAACTCAGCTGAACCTAAGAACACATTAGCGTTTTTACCCAATCTATTTGGGAAGTTACGCGTTGAAGTCGACATAACGGTTGCACCTTCCCTAACTTGTGCTTGGTTCCCCATACACAAGGAACAACCAGGCATTTCCATACGGGCACCTGCTTTACCAAACACCCCATAATAGCCCTCTTCTGTTAACTCTTCGGCATCCATTTTGGTTGGTGGTGCCAACCATAAACGTACAGGTAAATCTGTTTTACCTTCCAGTAGTTTACCTGTTGCTCTAAAGTGGCCAATATTGGTCATACAAGAACCAATAAAGACTTCATCAATTTTTGTCCCTGACACTTCTGACATCAATTTCACATCATCTGGATCATTTGGACAAGCAACGACTGGCTCTTTAATTTCATTCATATCAATCTCAATAACCGCTGCATACTCTGCATCTGCGTCCGCTTGAAGTAATTGAGGGTTTGCCAACCATTCTTCCATTTTTTTGATACGACGCTCTAGCGTACGAGCATCTTGGTAGCCTTGAGCAATCATGTATTTCATCAAGGTAATATTGGAATTTAAATACTCAATAATTGGCTCTTTATCTAAATGAACCGTACAAGCTGCTGCAGAACGTTCAGCCGAAGCATCAGACAATTCAAACGCTTGTTCCACTTTCAATTTAGGTAAACCTTCTATTTCCACAATACGGCCTGAGAAAATATTTTTCTTACCTGCTTTGGCAACCGTTAACAAGCCTTGTTTAATAGCATACAAAGGAATGGCATTGACTAAATCACGTAAAGTCACACCTGGCTGTAATTCACCTTTAAAGCGAACCAACACAGATTCAGGCATATCCAATGGCATGACCCCAGTCGCGGCGGCAAATGCAACCAAACCAGAACCGGCTGGAAATGAAATACCAATAGGGAAACGCGTATGGCTGTCCCCTCCAGTTCCAACTGTATCAGGTAACAATAAACGGTTTAACCAAGAGTGAATAATGCCATCACCTGGACGTAAAGACACGCCACCGCGTGAAGAAATAAATTCTGGCAATTCTTTATGTGTTTTGACATCAACTGGCTTTGGATAAGCGGCAGTATGACAGAATGACTGCATCACTAAATCGGCACTAAACCCTAAACAAGCCAAATCTTTTAATTCATCACGTGTCATTGGCCCTGTTGTGTCTTGAGAACCGACTGTCGTCATACGTGGTTCACAATAGGTACCTGGACGAATACCTTGCCCTTCTGGCAAGCCACAAGCACGTCCAACCATTTTTTGAGCCAAAGTAAACCCAGCATTAGATTGAGCGGGGACTGTTGGTAAGCGGAAAATAGTAGAAGCGGTTAAACCTAATGCTTCTCTGGCTTTAGCAGTTAATCCTCTACCAATAATCAAGTTAATACGCCCACCTGCTTGCACTTCATCTAAAATCACATCTGACTTTAGTTCAAACTGGGCAATTTGCTGTCCATCTTTTTTAATCACACCTTCGTACGGGAAAATATCAATGACATCGCCCATATTCATCTTTGATACATCAACCTCGATAGGCAATGCGCCAGAGTCCTCTTGGGTATTGAAGAAAATAGGTGCAATTTTGCCGCCCAAACATACTCCACCAAAGCGTTTATTTGGAACAAAAGGAATATCATGACCCGTATGCCAAATAACAGAATTAGTTGCAGATTTGCGACTAGAGCCAGTACCCACAACGTCACCTACATATGCAAGCATGTGGCCTTTAACTTTTAATTTTTCAATTTGTCTGATTGGACCAATGCTGCCTACCTCATCAGGCTCAATTCCTTCACGTGGATTTTTAAGCATGGCTAAAGCATGTAATGGAATATCAGGTCTGCTCCATGCATCTGGTGCAGGAGATAAATCATCTGTATTGGTTTCACCTGTTACTTTGAATACAGTTACTGTGATTTTTTCTGGAACCGCTTCACGACTGGTAAACCATTCTGCTTCTGCCCAAGAATTGATCACTTCTTTTGCTAAAGCATTACCTGCTTGCATTTTTTCTTGTACATCATGAAATGCATCAAACATTAACAGCGTATGTTTTAAACCATTGGCAGCAATAGGGCCTAGTTTTGGGCTATCTAATAAGTCAATTAATGGTTGAATATTGTAACCACCCAGCATGGTACCTAATAACTCAGTTGCTTTTTCTGGGCTAATTAAAGGGCTTTTTACAGTTTCTTCTGCAACAGCAGCCAAAAATGAGGCTTTTACTTTTGCGGCATCATCTACTCCAGGTGGGACACGGTTGGTGATTAAATCAACCAAAAATGCAGGATCTTCTGCAGAAGGATTTTTTAGTAATTCGATTACAGCAGCCGTCTCTTCAGCTGATAATGGTAATGGTGGAATACCTTGCGCAGCTCGTTCAGCTTCATGCTGTTTATATGCTTCTAACATGAGTGTTCTCCTTTAGTTATTATTTATACATTTTATCAGTTGGCACACCATAAAAATGTGCCAACACATACATTGGCAACCACTTAATCGGCTGCAACAGGGATAATGCCAATTTTTGCCTGCCATTGTTTAGGGGCAATCTGATGAACCGAAATACCTTGTGCATCTACAGCAACAGTAACAGGCATATCTTCAACTTCAAACTCATAAATAGCTTCCATACCCAACTCTGGGAAAGCCAGTACAGTGGCTTTTTTAATGGCTTTTGAAACCAAATAGGCTGCACCACCAACAGCCATTAAATAAACGGCTTTATTGTCTTTAATCGCATCAATGGCCACTTGCCCACGTTCAGCTTTACCCACCATACCCAACAAACCAGTTTGTTCAAGTAATTGACGGGTAAATTTATCCATACGTGTTGCTGTAGTAGGGCCTGCAGGGCCAACAACTTCCTCACGAACAGGGTCAACAGGCCCCACGTAATAAATGACTCTATTGGTTAAGTCAATGGGTAATTGTTCACCTTTATTAAGCATATCAACCAAGCGTTTATGAGCAGCATCACGACCTGTCAGCATTTTTCCTGAAAGCAATAATACATCTCCATGTTTCCATGTATTGGCTTCTTCTTTTGTGAGGGTATTCAAATTGACTTTTTTACCACTACCACCATCATAGGCGATATCGGGCCAATCACTCATTTTAGGTGCTTCTAATTGCACAGGGCCTGAACCATCTAATTCAAACTCAATGTGGCGTGTTGCCGCACAGTTAGGAATCATGGCAATAGGTAAACTTGCAGCATGAGTTGGATAATCCAGAATTTTGACATCTAATACTGTAGATAAACCACCTAATCCTTGGGCACCAATACCTAATGCATTGACTTTTTCATATAGTTCTAAGCGCAAGGACTCTATAGCTGTTAACTCTTGTGCTGATTTGGCTTTTGCTTGCAAATCATGAATATCAACATGCCCCATCAAAGATTCTTTGGCCATTAACATGGCTTTTTCTGGCGTACCACCAATACCAATTCCTAAAATACCTGGTGGGCACCAACCTGCCCCCATAGTTGGAATGGTTTTTAATACCCAATCCACAATTGAATCTGATGGGTTTAACATGGCTAATTTTGATTTATTCTCAGAACCGCCGCCTTTAGCAGCACAGGTCACTTCTACTTTATTCCCCGGCACCAATTGCATATGCACAACGGCTGGTGTGTTGTCTTTGGTGTTTTGGCGCTTACCTGCTGGATCACGCAAAACAGATGCTCTTAATTTATTATCTGAATTTAAATAGGCACGGCGAACACCTTCATCTACCATATCTTGGATAGACAATTGAGCATCCCACTGTACATTCATCCCCACTTTTAAAAAAACAACAGCAATACCCGTATCCTGACAAATGGGTCGATGACCTTGCGCGCACATACGGCTATTGACAAGGATTTGAGCCATCGCATCTTTTGCAGCTGGGTTTTCTTCTTTTTCCCAAGCTTCTGTCATGGCATCAATAAAATCTTTAGGGTGAAAATAACTGATATATTGAAAAGCGTCTGCAATACTTTGTATAAAGTCTTCCTGTTTGATGATTGTCATCACGTTCTGCCTTTTATATGGATTATGATTATTCTAAATGCACTAACATGCTATTTTAGTACGAAATAGTATATATTGCTAACGAGTCTTATATAAGACATCAATATATATTATCTATCGAATAATCAGCCTTTTCCATTTCTAATTTGTTGTTATTTTAACATAGCTTAAAACGTCTCTACTTATTAAAAAACGGTATACTCATTATACAAATTTAATCTACTTAAATTCATTGAATGGCTTTGCCTAATCCATATCGTTATATTGTGTATTTTGACTGTTTTTTTTAATACATGAATACCATAAATAAATTTTTTATTTACAATAATATAAATTATTTTAAATTTTTTTTATTTAATATATTGCATCATCTTCTTATTTTGATAATATAAAGCTGTTTTAATCTACTTATTAAAACAAGGTTTGTCTTTCTGTTACATAACCAAACAAGGGAGTAGATCAATATGAAAAAAATAATCATACTAACCAGCCTAGCACTTGCATCTGGCAGTTTATTCGCGCAAAACAATTATTCTGCTTCTGCATCTACACAAGCTGCAACAGTTGCTCAAGTTGAACAATGGCAAGATGCAAGTAACGCAACCCTACAAGGCAATATCATTGAACATTTAACAGGTAAAAACTATTTGTTCAAAGACAAAACAGGTATTGTAAACATTGAAATAGATACAGATAAATGGCCAGGCTTTACTTTTTCCCCTAAAGAACATGTTGAAATTCAAGGGGACGTCATAAGAATCTGGAACTCTCTTCAAATTAAAGTAAATGCTATTAGAAAACTTTAATAAATAAAAAGCAGTCAGTTTTTCAACAAGAAACTGACTGCTTCAACCAGTTAAACCCAAGTTTCATTTCATTTTATTTTAAGACCAATTTAAAATAACCTTAAAACCAATAGGCTGATTACTTAAAAAGGTAATTTGAAAACCATGTAATTGCGCAATCTGCTTAACAATGGATAAACCTAAGCCACTACCTGATTCATTCTGATTTTGCCCTGTCGGGCGAAAAAAACGTTCACCTAATCGATTGAGTATCTCTTGACTCACCCCTACACCATTATCCTCAATGATTAAACTTGTTTGATCCAATGTAATGGTGATTTTCGCCTCTGGGTTTTGATTATACTTAATGGCATTTTCTAACAAATTTCGAACCAAAATGGACAATAATAAAGTATGCCCCTTTATTTTCATGGGTTCGACGATTTTATTCACCACAATTTGAACCTGCTTTTGTTCGGCACTATGCGCAACATCATGTATACCCATTTCGATTAAATCAGACCAATTCACCTCTTGTATCTCTGCTAAATCTGATAAAGAATCTAACCTTGATAAAATCAACATTTGATCCACTAACCTCGTGGCTCGATCAACCCCCAAAATTAAGTTATTCAGCGCTTTTTCACGCATATTCTGATCATCATGCGCCAACAATGCCACTTCAGCCTGAATTTTTAATGCGGCCAATGGTGTACGTAACTCATGAGCCGCATCGGAAATAAAACGCCTTTCTCGAACCAACATTTCATGAATACGAATAAATAGGGCATTTAAAGCCTGTACAAATGGTTCCACTTCTTTTGGGGTTTTCAGTTCAGTAATTAAACTGTCCTCATCAGGCCTGCGATCTTTTAAAGTATTGGCTAGTTTTTTAAAGGGTAAAAATTCATAACTGATCATCATAATAATAATCAAAATTAGGATGGGTAACATGACTACCCATGGAATCATTTGATCAACCAATATATCCCATGCAATTTCATCACGATAATCTCGTTTCTGAGCTACAGCGACAATAAATTGCCTATCTTCACTTAATAGCCACAATACCCGCCACTTTTTTGTATCTTCTAAATAGGAATGGCCTTTTAAAGATAAGACCTGATCAGAAAAATTTATTTTTCGACCATTATCCCCATCATTTAATAACATTTTGCCTTCTGTTGAAAAAACAGCATAACTGAGTGCATCATCGTCTAGCTCAAGCGATTTAATGTATTTTGATTTTATTTTAGGTAATTGATAAGTATCTTGGTTGTCTAATAATTTGTGTAAATTAGGCGATGCCAAATGTTTGGCAAATAATAGCTGTTCTCCATCGAACACTTCTCTTAATGATTGCCTTGTTTGAAAAAAAGCAATGGATGAAGCAACTAACCAAGTAAACAGGATCATGGTACTGATTAAAACAATCAGCCTTAAGCGTAAACTGAGTTTTCTCATTCATTTTCCTCTAATTTATAACCTAACCCATACACCGTTTTAATGAAATGATTACCCAACTTACGCCTTAAATTATGGATATATACATCTACAGTATTGCTGGCGACATCATCACTCCAAGAATAGAGTTTGTCTTGGATTAACTCTCTTGAGAGCACTTTACCTTTACTCAGTAAAAAGAACTCCAATAATGCAGTCTCTTTTGCTGTTAAAGTAACCACTTGCCCAGCCTTTGTTACAACCTTAGTAGAAGGAACCAAACATACATCAGCATGACTTAATTCTGGTTCCACCTGTTTATGATCCCTTCGAATTAAAGCCTGTAATCTGGCGGCAAGTTCTACTAAGGCAAAAGGCTTACATAAATAATCATCTGCTCCTGCTTGCAGCCCCTCTACCCTTTGATCAATTGAATCACGAGCCGTTAATATCAAAACAGGTGTATTCAATTTATTTTGGCGCCAATAGGCTAAAACATCCAATCCATCTATTTTAGGTAAACTTAAATCTAAAACAACTGCATCATATGCAGCAGATGACAAAGCGTCTTGCCCTAATGCGCCATCCTCAAACCAATCAACAGTAAACCCCAATTTAGTTAACCCTGTTTTAATACCATCACCAATTAACTGATTATCTTCAACCAATAAAATGCGCATTTTTTTAGTCCATTACTCATTATTTTTATTATTAAAACAAAAAAATATTAAATAATCATTAAGTTTTAACATATGAGTAAAAAAGCCATTCAAAAATGAATGGCTTTTTTACTCATTAACAATAGCAAATTTAAACAATATTATGCTTTAAATGTGCTTCATATCTCACCACATCTTCTGCAATATGAGGATCTTTAATCACATCATTGCATATAAACGAAGGTAAAGGTTCCATACCTAAAAACTGATTGGCTTTATGTAGAGGCAAATACACACCATCTACCCCAACCCCCTCAAAAAACTGCTCTGGATCATTAAAAGCTTCTAATGGTGCATTCCAAGTGGCTGAAATCATGTATTTCTTACCTTGTAACAACCCACCTGAACCATATTTTTTAGAAGCATCACTTCTGGTTCTACCATCGCTGGCATACAAACTGCCATAACCTTCGGTAAACACATCATCAATATATTTTTTCAGTGTCCATGGCATACCCATCCACCAACCAGGCTGTTGATAAATCACCACATCTGCCCACACATATTTAGCCACTTCATCAGATATTTGATACCCATCTTCCAAAGTCGTGACTTGCACTTCATGCCCCATTTTCACCAAAGTTTTTTGTGCCACTTCAGTTAGGTACTTATTTAACTCACCTTTTGAATGAAAAAAGTTTTTTCCCGCATCAATAATCAATACTTTAGACATTTCTCTACTTTCAATATTAACCTAAATTAAGTATTTAATTATATGCCTAAAAAACCAAATAACTTCATACTGTTTTTTTATGAGTACATTAAAAATCTATATAATCTCTTATCCTTCTTAGGTCAACAATATGATTTTATTCATATTAAAAATAACGCACAATGACAAAAGATTAAATATATTAATCAATCTCAAAAACGGATGCCTAATAAAAACCCCCTTTCATCGCTGTAATAGGCTTTGCAACATGAATAGTATGGGATGACAGGAAGTTAAACAAATAACATACCGCAAGCATTGGGTGCTGTAGATTTTGCTTTATACGCTAAACTTGCTTGTATTCGCCTTGATAAGAACACAAAAAATGAGGTACTAAGGGTGACTATGTAAGCGTAAAATACCAGATATTGTAAAAAAACACTTAGATTTACATATAGCTTAGCATAATGAGCTAGTTAAATTTTCAAATAAAAGGTTTACATTTAGTGCCCTTTAACTACCCCAAATTTAAGCTTAAAAATCAGACGGCACACATCTAACAATCTAGGGTATGGGCATTACGGGCATCTATGTTAAAATCAAAGGTCAAAGACAGACATTTATGGCTTTAATACAAATTTACATTCTTCAATTTACTTAAAGGCTTATTATGGCAGGAAATACTTTTGGACAGTTGTTTTGCGTCACGACTTTTGGAGAAAGCCATGGCGAAGCTTTAGGCTGTATTATTGACGGCTGCCCTCCTAACCTTGCTATCAGTAAAGATGATATTCAACAAGAACTGGATAAACGTAAGCCTGGCACCAGTCGCCATGTCACGCAAAGAAAAGAAGCAGATGAAGTTGAAATTTTATCAGGCATCTTTGAAGGCAAAACAACCGGTACACCTATTGCTTTATTAATTCGCAATACGGATCAGCGTAGTAAGGATTACGGCAATATTGCCCAAACTTTCCGCCCTGGCCATGCTGACTATACCTACTGGCACAAATATGGTATTCGTGACTACCGTGGTGGTGGACGCAGTTCAGCTCGTGAAACAGCGGCAAGGGTTGCTGCTGGTGCGATTGCTAAAAAATGGCTATCAGAGCAATTTGGCACGCAAATTATCGCCTACGTCAATCAAGTGGGGATAAAAGAAATTCCCTTTGTCAGTTATGACGATATTGCAAAAAATCCTTTTTTTGTCGCCAATATGGGCATGGTTGCAGAACTAGAAGAGTATATGGATGCAACAAGAAAAAGCTTAGATTCTGTTGGTGCTCGCTTAAAAGTCATTGCGAAGGGAATTCCTGTTGGTTGGGGAGAGCCTATATTTGACCGCCTTGATGCGGATATAGCCCATGCTTTAATGAGCATAAACGCTGTTAAAGGCATAGAAATTGGCTCAGGTTTTGACAGTATTACCCAAAAAGGCTCTGAACATGGAGATGAGTTGACACCGCAAGGTTTTTTAAGCAATCACGCAGGTGGCATACTGGGTGGAATCAGTACAGGTCAAAATATTGAGGCCACTATTGCCATAAAACCAACCTCTAGCATTGCCACAGTAAGACGTTCAATTGATATTGAAGGAAAAGCTGTTGAAGTAGCTACACATGGACGCCACGATCCTTGTGTTGGTTTGCGCGCAGCACCTATTGCAGAAGCCATGATGGCCTTGGTATTAATGGACCATGCACTAAGACACCGCGCACAGTGCATGGATGTGTCGGTTCATACGCCGAAAATCGCTTAGATTGGATATTAAACGATGTTGTTTAATGTGGTTTCACTTTTGAGAATAAAAATATGGCCAAGCAGCAAACATTAGTTGTTAAATTAGGAACCAGTGTACTAACCGGCGGAACACGCCAATTAAATAAAGCCCATATGGTGCAATTAATTACGCAATGTGCCAAGCAGTATGAGGCTGGGCATAGAATCATTATTGTGACTTCTGGTGCGATTGCAGCTGGTCGTGAATACCTAAACTTTCCAGATTTGCCTGCAACGATTGCCTCCAAACAATTATTGGCAGCAGTAGGTCAATCAAGGCTGATTCAACTATGGGAACAATTGTTCTCAATATACAATATCCATATTGGGCAAATGTTATTAACCCGTGCAGATCTTGAGGATCATGAACGTTTTTTAAATGCACAAGACACACTTAAAGCATTATTAGACAATCGCATTGTGCCTGTTATTAATGAAAATGATGCTGTTGTGACAGCTGAAATTAAAGTTGGCGATAATGACAATTTATCAGCATTGGCGGCTATTTTGGCACAGGCAGATAAGCTGCTGTTATTAACAGATCAAAATGGCCTTTATACGGCAGACCCCCGTACAGATGCAAATGCAAAGCTCATTGAAGAAGTCAGTGTGATTGACGACACATTACGTAATATAGCTGGTGACAGTGTGACTGGTTTAGGAACAGGTGGTATGTCTACTAAGCTACAAGCTGCCGATATTGCTTGTCGAGCAGGCATTGAAGTGATTATTGGCTCAGGTTCTCGCCCCAATATCATTGAAGATGTTATAGAAAACCGACCTGTAGGTACGCGCTTTTTGGCTCAGGAAACACCGTTAGAAAACCGTAAACGCTGGATATTCGGTGCCCCACCTGCGGGTGAGCTTGGCTTAGATCAAGGAGCAACGGAAGCCATTTTAACCAAAGGCAGTTCACTTTTACCTAAAGGCATTATTGCCATTAGTGGGGACTTCTCTCGTGGTGAAGTATTGAAGTTATGTGATCCCACAGGTAAATGTATTGCCCGTGGTGTTGCTCGTTATAACAGTGATGCGCTCAAAATTATTGCTGGCAAACATTCTCAGCAAATCAGCGAATTATTGGGCTATGAATATGGTTCTGTTGCTGTACACCGTGATGATATGATTGTAAATTAACACTGATTCATACTTTTTACAGAAGGTAAATCTACATGTTAGAACAAATGGGTAAAGCAGCTAAAGAAGCGGCTTATCAACTGGCACAATGTACGACTGCTCAAAAAAATACTGCTTTGCGCATGATTGCTGATTCACTGGAAGCCAATAGCGAGCAAATTCTACAAGCCAATCGATTGGATATTCAATTTGCTCAAGAAAATGGCATCAGTGATGCAATGCAAGACCGTTTGTTATTAACGAAAGAGCGTATTGCTGCCATAGCACACGACGTACGTAAAGTCTGCTTATTATCTGACCCTATTGGATCAGTTATGGATGGTTGTGTTCTGGAAAGTGGCTTAAACATACAGCGCAAACGTGTCCCGCTGGGCGTTATTGGGGTTATTTATGAAGCTAGACCTAATGTGACAATCGATGTTGCGTCCCTTTGTTTAAAAACAGGCAATGCGGTTATTTTACGTGGTGGGAAAGAAACCATACACACCAATAAAGAAATGACATTGATTGTTCAACAAGCTTTGCGCGCAGCAAGCTTACCTGAAAAAGCCATTCAATCTATCGAAAATCCAGATAGGCAATGGATTAATGCCTTATTAAAATTGGATCAATATGTTGATATGCTGATTCCTCGTGGTGGGGCAAAACTACATCAGCTTTGTAAAGAGAACTCGACGATCCCAGTGATTGTTGGTGGCATTGGTATTTGCCATACCTTTGTAGATGAAAGTGCTGATTTTTCTAAAGCACTGGATATCATCCAAAATGCCAAAACGCAACGCCCAAGTACTTGCAACACCTTAGAAACTTTATTGGTACATGAAAATATTGCCCATACATTTTTGCCTCTACTGAGCCAAAGAATGGCTGAGTGTAAGGTCTCGCTACATGCAAAAGATGCAGCATTGGCTCTATTACAAAAGGTTCATGCAAAAGTTGAGCCTTTAAAAGAAAATGAATTATATGAAGAATGGCTCTCTTTAGATTTAAACGTTATGGTTGTGACTGACTTAAATGCAGCCCTTGAACACATCAGAACATACAGCAGTAAGCATTCAGATGCTATTTTGACCAAAAATGTACAACATGCTGAAAAATTTGTTCAAGTTGTCGACTCTGCTGCTGTTTATGTCAATGCCAGCACACGTTTTACTGATGGTGCTCAATTTGGATTAGGTGCAGAAGTTGCCGTAAGCACACAAAAACTACATGCTCGAGGACCTATGGGACTAGAAGCATTGACAACTTATAAATGGATTGGTTATGGTGAAGATTTAATTAGAAGCTGATTTATTGACAAAAAAACACCCCTTAAATAAGGGGTGTTTTTTATGGTGACTTTTACCAATAACCTAAGATTTTCCACCATACTGAGCCAATGCCTAACCAAATGACCAAATTAACCACGCTCATAATAAAGCCTATCTTCCACCATTGTCCTAATGTGGTGTAACCTGAGCCAAAAATAATTGGGGAGGTACCTGTTGCATAATGTGTTAAAGACATCATGAGAGAAGAAGAAAAAGCCAACATCAGCGCAAACAATATAGGAGGAGCTCCTAAAGCAATACCTGCGGCAAAAAAAGCACCGAACATGGCGGTAATATGTGCGGTTGTGCTGGCAAAAAAGTAATGAGAATAAACATAAAAAGCCACCAATAATAATACCGCACTGATCCAGCCAAAATTCATCACTGTCAATATGCCTTGGATACTACCAGAGAGCCAAGCAATTAAACCTAATTTACCTAAAAAGGTCGCCATCATAACCAAAGCAGCAAACCAAACAACGGTATCCCATGCACCTTTTTCACCCAATAAATCATCCCAGCTTAAAACACCTGTACACAATAAAATACTCAACCCTAAAAAGGCAGCAGTCGCTGGATCAACTTTAAAGGCATCACCAAAGATGAATGCAGGTAGCCCTGCCCATAAGATCAGCAACAGACCAAAAACTGCAATCATGATTTTTTCAGGCAATTGCATTTTTCCTAATCCTGCCAGTTTCTCTTTAGCAAAATGAGTGGCATTTGGGGTACTTTTTGTTTCTGGCGGATCAATTAAATAAATAATCAATGGCATTAAAGCCAACGATATCAAACCTGGAACAATAGCAGCAACAGCCCACATTGTCCAAGTGAACTCAAAATGAGGCTCTGTACCTTTGGCAATCAAAGTGACAATAAGTGGATTAGGTGCCGTTGCAGTAATGAACATTGCAGAAGTAATTGGATTGGTATTGTAATTGACCAAAGCCAAATAACGGCCTATTTTACCAGTTGAACCATCCTCTGGCTTAGACCCAAACGCATTGGCAATGGATTTCATAATGGGGTGGATGATTCCTCCTCCCCTTGCTGTATTACTGGGGGTTACAGGCGCCAAAGTTAACTCGGCTAAAACCAGTGAATAAGCGATCCCCAAGGTACGTTTACCAAACACAGAAATAAAATAATAACCAATACGTGCACCCAACCCTGTTTTACTCAAACCTTTTGAAATAAGAACAGACACACCAATTAACCAGATCAATGAATTGGAAAAACCACTTAACGCATCGGTAATTGCTTGAGTTGGATTACCAGGGCTGGTTACTCTTGTTAACGCAACCAAACAAATGGCAATAATGGAAACAGCACCAATAGGTAATGCTTTACCTATAATAGCCACAATTGTGCCCACAAAAAGTGCTAATAAGTGCCACGCATGAATAGAAACACCATCAGGAACTGGAATAACAAACCAAATGATTAGCCCGATTGCAATGGCTATGGCAGACGGAATAGGCTTTGCGTGTGTGAACGTATACATTTTTTAATCCTTATAAACAGAACACTACTTTTTCAATATTTTTTATTAAGATCTATTAATATTATTTTTATAGTGTTAGTATACAATTCATATAACCTATAATCAATTTTAATTAAATTAATTTTCAATAAAATTTAATTAAGTTTATGATATTTCACCTATAAGTATTTATGCCATCTTACAGTCGCATGGTATAATTGAACAAATAGTTATCATAAAATGGATATACAGAATCTAGATGTTTATTGATACTCATTGCCACCTAAGCAATCCAAATTTATTACTCAACCTTGATCTTCATCTACAAGAAGCAAAGGCAGTTGCAGTTACTCGCTTTATATCCCCTGCCACCTCATCAAAAGACTATATAAACACATTAAACTTGGCAAAAAAATACCCTGATACAGTCTACCCTGCAATTGGATTACATCCTTATTGTGTCAGTTCAAACTGGCAGTACGAGTTATCCATACTGACGGAACTTTTATCGGCATCAAGGGTTATTGCTTTGGGTGAAATTGGCTTGGATTTTTATGATCAAAAATTAAGTACACCAGACAAAGATCAGCAAATCAATGCCTTCATTGCTCAATTACAGCTTGCTAGAAAATTTGACTTACCTGTTCTTTTACATAACCGTAAATCTGTTTTTAAATGTATTGAGTTATTGAAGAAATATCCCGTAAAAGGAGGCATTGCACATGCCTTTTCGGGTAGCTTGCAAGAAGCGCAGGAATTCATTAAATTGGGGTTTAAATTAGGTTTAGGTACCATGTTGTGTCGTCCAAACACACCTAAACTCAGTTTATTGGCACAACAATTACCTGAGTCTTCATTTGTCTTAGAAACCGACTCACCAGATATGCCTCCAGTCCCTTACACGATTAACACGCCCAAAAATATTATCTTAGTCGCTCAAAAAATGGCACATATCCGCCATTGCTCTCTCGAAGATATCGCCAATAGCACCACTCAAAATGCATGTACCATTTTTTCATGGTAAAAGATAACAATGTATTCAAAGTTTATAGTGAATCCGTTTTAATCAATGTCAATTGCCCCTTACTGCAGTTTTGTAATTGTTTTTGTACTTGTTCAACGGCTTCCTGAGGAAGCATAATATGCATTAAAATCAATTGACCATAATCAACCTGCTCAATTGTGCCCAAATTTTGCGCAATAATTGACTCTACGGTTTTTATCTGAGCATATTCACATACTAATTGGTAAGCGATTTGTGGGGTGTACAATTTAGTTTGCAACAGCTTTAATGCTTGTTGTACGCCATGGCCATAGGCTTTTACCAAGCCACCAGTCCCCAACAAAACGCCACCATAATAACGAACAACCACAGCAATAACCTGCCCTAAACCACTACCCATTATCTGGGCTAAAATCGGTTTACCGGCCGTACCTGCTGGTTCACCATCATCAGAACAGCCTAATACCTGTGAATCAGTTGGTGCACCAGCAATATAAGCCCAGCAATGATGCCTAGCCTGTGGATGTAATTGTTTTATTTCTTGAATATAGTGCTTAGCCTGAGCGACATCCTGAACATGTGCAAGATAAGTGATGAATCGGCTTTTTTTGATTTCCTCTTCAAATAAAACCGACTGAGTAGGAATATTGTATGACTGGTTTATTGTCATTACCGTAATAACTCATCCATTAAACGTTGAAAGAAAACCAAACGTTGTGGCTCAATTAGCCCGTTTTCTGCAGCTTGTTTAATGGCACAATTAGGCTCTTGCCTATGTGTACAATTATGGAAACGACACTGACCGATAAAAGCTCTAAAATCAGGGAAGTAATGAATTAAATCAGCAGGAATAATGTGTTTTAAACCAAACTCCTGTAAACCTGGGGAATCAATTAATTGAGTTTGCTGATTTAAATGAAACAATTGAGTATGTGTTGTCGTATGTTTGCCCGAATCAAGAGCGGTAGAAATGGTCCCTATTCTGGCTTTTTCTTCTCCTAATAATGCATTGGTTAAGGTAGATTTGCCCATACCAGATTGCCCTAATAAAATACTACACTGCCCCTCAAGTGATATTTTTAACGGCGTAATATCACTTAAGGCACTTAAAGTGATAAAAGGATACCCCAAGGTTTGATAGAAAGATAATTTCTCCTGCCACTGTATTACTTCTGGCAAATCAGATTTATTCAACACAATCAGGGGGGTAATCTGCGCTTCTTCTGCGGCAACCAATGCTCGTTGGAGCAACTCTTCATTAGGACTGGGTACAGGTGCTAAAACAATGACCAGTTGGGTCACATTTGCGGCAAAAACCTTTGTCTTAAAATGATCTTGCCGATACAGTAAGCTTTTTCTTGGCAATGACCTTTCTATAACAACCTGTCGTTCATTGATAGGCGTAAACTCAACCTGATCACCACAAGCAAAATCAACTCTTTTTTTTCGGGTAGTGGCTTCAAATGTTTTACCGTGACAATCTTCAACAATAAATAAACGCCCAAAACTGGTGACAATTTGCCCTATTAGCTGATTCAATGTTGTTCTTTCAAAGCATAGATGCGGTCTTTTGCATTAGGATGACTATCATAAAAACGTGAAAATAATGGATCAGGAGTCAATGTCGCAGCATTACTTTGATACAATTTGGTTAAGGCACTAATCAAAGCTTCACCACTGGCATTGTCTTTAGCAAAGCGATCTGCTTCGTATTCATTTTTTCTAGAAAAAATACTGCCCAATGGTGAAAATGGAAAAGTAAAAACAGGCAATACAGTTAAAAATAATAACAATGCCATAGCATCACTTGCATAATGAACACCTAGCCCTTCAAAAAAAGCAGGATAAAGCATTACTTGCCCTAATAAAAACAAGACAATCAAACTTAATACAAAACTAAAAATCATGCCCTTAACAATATGTTTATGCTTAAAGTGCCCTAATTCATGAGCCAATACAGCCTCTACCTCACTGGTACTTAAATCTTTTAACAAAGTATCAAAAAACACAATCCGTTTATTGTTACCCAATCCCGTAAAATAAGCATTACCATGACCAGAACGTTTGGAACCATCCATCACAAAAATACCATTACTGGTAAAACCAGTACGTGCCAATAAACGCTCAATCGTTGTTTTTAAAGCCTCATCTTCAACAGGTTCAAATTTATTGAATAATGGTGCAATAAATGCAGGAAAAGCCCATAACATGAATAAAGAAAAACCTAACCACAAAACCCAAACATATAACCACCACACTTTACCCATAGCGCCCATTAAATATAATACGGCACTGAGTAAAGGAATACCAAGAACAACCATGAGCACGCCTGCTTTTAGTAAGTCCCCAATAAAAGTCTTGAGTGTTGTATGATTAAAACCAAAACGCTCTTCCAATTTAAATGTACGATATAAATCAAAAGGTAAAGATAAAATCGCATTCACAATAATAAATAAAAACATCAAGATCACACCTTGAAATAAGGCATGATTACTTAATTGAGCACTCAATACAGCTAATGCATCTAACCCACCACCTAAGGTAAAAATCAATAATAAAAAAGCTTCATATAACACTTCATAACGCCCAAGCTTCTGCTTAGCCAAAGTATAATCAGCTGCTTTTTGGTGTTCCACTAAAGAAATACTTTGAACAAAATCTTTTGGTACAATTTGCCGATGTTTGCCTACATAAAGTGTCTGTCTAACAGATAAATATAACCTTAACCCTGTGCTGATCAATAAAAATACAATAAAAAGAAGGTTAACCGTATGTGTACTCATTATTTTCCTATTTTTTTAGTTGCTCTTATGCTAGAGATTGCGGACAATAGTGCTATTTTGACAAGATGGAAACAAGGATGCAAGACCAAAATAACTTAGTTTGGCTGGATATGGAAATGACTGGCCTCAATCCTGATACGGATAAAATTATTGAAGTTGCCATGATTATAACAGATAAGGATTTAAATATCCTTGCACAATCACCTGTTTATGTCGTTCACCAAAGTGATGACATTCTCAATAATATGGATGCTTGGAATACAGCAACCCATACACGTACAGGTTTAGTTGAGAAAGTAAAAGCATCAACATATTCCGAAAATGACGTTGAAACTGCTTTAATTGAATTTATGCAACAATGGGTTCCTGAGCGCATGGCACCAATGTGTGGCAACACTATTCATCAAGATCGCCGTTTTATGGTGCGTTGGATGCCTAAACTTGAGCAATACTTTCATTATCGTAATATCGATGTATCAACTTTAAAAGAACTGGCCAAACGTTGGAAACCAGAAATCTGTAAAGGTATTTCAAAAAAAGGGGCACATCAAGCTTTAGATGATATTATTGAGTCTATTGAGGAAATGAAATATTATCGAGAACATTTTTTGAATTTATCGCATTCTGATTAAATATGCATAATTTACACAACGCTTCTACATACTTTGGGCCATTAACTTAAAGAAAATATTGAGTACATAATATCGTAATGAATTCGTCATCTCATATTGAAATTAACCATACCCCCATTTGGGCTCAACTGCACCAACATCAAAGAGCAACCCGTTATATGCATATGCGGGGCCTGTTTGATGCAGACCCCCTGCGCTTTAAAAAAATGCATATTGCAATTGATGGCATATTATTAGACTACAGTAAAAATCGTATCACTCAAGACACAATTGACCTACTGACTGAACTGGCCCAAGAGGCTAATCTACAGGGTTGGATGGATAAAATGCGTTCAGGTGCCATTATTAACCTGAGCGAGAAACGTGCAGCGCTGCATATCGCACTAAGACAACCTGAAACAGCCAATGTACAGGTGAATGGTCATAATGTTATTCCTGATATCCATAGAGAACTCAAAAAAGCATTGGCTTTTGCCAATACGCTTTATGAACAAACACATTTAGGGTTTTCAGGACAACCTATTACTGACGTTGTCAATCTGGGTATTGGTGGTTCTGATTTAGGCCCACAAATGTTGACTCAGGCATTAACCCCTTATCATGGAAAAGCCAATGTCCACTTTGTGGCCAATGTAGACAGCACCGACTTATTGGAAAAATTAACTCAGCTTAACCCTCAAACGACTCTATTTATTATCGCCAGTAAATCTTTTAGTACACCTGAAACTTTGCTTAATGCACAAACAGCCAGAAAGTGGTTTTTACAACAAGGGCAAAAATCTGATATTGCCAAGCACTTTGTTGCGGTATCCAGTAATAGCAATGCAGCGATTGAGTTTGGCATTGACTCCAATAATATTTTTGCTTTATTTGACTGGGTTGGCGGGCGCTATTCTAGCTGGTCTACTATTGGCCTATCCTTAATGTGTGCCATTGGTGAACAACATTTTCGTGCTTTTTTATCGGGTGGGTTAGCAATGGATGAGCATTTTTTTAATGCTCCTTTCAAACAAAACATCCCCGTTTTAATGGCACTTATTGGCATTTGGTATAACACTTTTTATGGCGCACACAGTTATGCCATTATTCCTTATGCGCATGCTCTGCGTCGTTTACCTGCACATATTCAACAACTTGATATGGAGTCCAATGGTAAACAAACAGGACGTTATGGGGAACACTTAGATTTTGATACTGGTCCAATCATATGGGGAGAAGAAGGTGTAAATTGCCAACATGCTTTTTTCCAGTTATTACACCAAGGTAGCCGCTTAATCCCCAGTGATTTTATCATTCCAATCAATAGCCATTACCAGTTTGCCGAACATCAGGAAACATTGGTGTCAAATGCCTTTGCACAAACAGAAGCCTTAATGAAGGGAAAAACAGCCGCAGAGGTATTAACTGAATTATCAGATTTACCAGGTATAGAACGAGATCAGTTGATGCCACAAAAATGCTTTCCTGGGAACCAACCATCAAACAGCATTTTAATCGAAAAACTTACTCCTTTTAATATGGGTCAATTATTAGCCATGTATGAACACAAAGTATTTGTACAAGGCATTATTTGGGGGATTAATTCTTTCGATCAGTGGGGTGTTGAATATGGAAAAGTCTTAGCAAAACAAATTCAACCTGAGTTAACAACAGATTCCGTACTGCAACGAGACTCTTCCACAAATGGTTTGATCCAATATTTTCGCAGTCATTATAAAAAATAATAAAAAACAGCCTTTTTGGCCGTTTTTTATTAAAATTTTTCTGGAACCCAACGATAATAATAATTAGGTTCAGTATAGTCTCCCTTTTTTTGTCTATGTGGTAATTTAACTGTTTTAGTAGGTATTTTTTCGTAAGGTATTTCACTTAAAATATGGCTTAATATATTTAAACGTGCTCGTTTTTTATCATTCGCATCGGCAATAAACCATGGTGCCCAAGATGAATCCGAAGCAGCAATCATTTTATCTCTGGCTCTAGAGTAATCGTACCACTTACTATAAGATTTAATATCATTTGGCGAAAGCTTCCATGTTTTACGTGGATCATTCATTCGTGACAACATTCGTCTCTTTTGCTCATCCATATTAATCTCAAGCCAATATTTTAATAAAATAATACCTGAATTCACAATCACTTTTTCAAGCAAAGAAACCTGATCTAAAAATGTTTTACTCTCTTCCTCAGTACAATACCCCATTACAGGTTCTACAACTGCACGGTTATACCAACTGCGATCAAAAATAGTAATTTCTCCTGCCGCAGGTAAATGTTTAATATAACGTTGCAAATACATCTGTGTTTTTTCACGCTCCGTAGGTACAGGTAATGCAACCGTATGAAAAACTCTAGGACTGACTCTTTCAGTCAATACTTTAATCGTCCCTCCTTTACCCGCACCATCACGTCCCTCAAAGATAATGCAAACTTTTTGACCTGTTGCTTTTACCCACTCTTGTAGAGCAACCAACTCTCCTTGCAGTTTCTTGAGCTCTTTCTGATAGGCCTTATTTTTTATCTTCTGAGTTTTATCTTTTATTTCACAGTTTGGATGTTCAATGGTACTGTACTCATGAATTTCTTTTAACACATCTTTTGATACAACTGTCTTTTTACTCATCACTTCTCCTTGATGTATGTTTCATTTGATTAAAATTGATGATGATAATGCTACAAGATAAAAAAACACTTACCAATATAAACAAAAATGTTGAATAAAACCACTTTCACTTAACCAATAATAACAAAAAACACCTTAAATAATTAAGGTGTTTTTTTACTGTTTTTATCAAATTAAGAACTTAATACTCTTTGATATGCAAACCCGCGATTTGCCAGTGTTTCAGAAGGCAACTCATTAAATAATTTATGGTAATCTGCTGCAAACTGACTTAAATGCCAAAAACCCCATGTAGTCGCTGCATCTTGAATCGTTTGATAAGGAGAATAAGGGCTTAATAATTCTCTTCTTACCGCATTTAAACGAATAGCCTTTAAATAACCTAAAGGACAAATACCTAAAATATTCTGAAATGCATTTTGTAAAGTGCGACGACTCACATGCAAATGATTACAAAGCTCCAAAATACTTGTTGGCTCCCCAGTATGAGATAAAATATACTCACGTGCTTGAGTGATCACTCGACGATAACTCATTTGACTATAACGAACTTTTTTAGGTTCCACTGCATCCGTTAATAAACTGATCATGCCAGAAACCAATGTATCCTTCATCATTTTTTGAGCATTAACGTTTTGCACTCGTTCTGGGTGTTTTTCAATTGTAGTTAAGGCTTCATTCATAAAATTCCAGAATGCATTTTTTTTAGCCTGATTAACATGCAATGCTGCATTTACATTTAAAAGATTGGTTAGCTCTTTTTCTGTGCTGATTTCAAAAAACTGCTCTAATTCTGTTTCTGAAATCACAAACCCCATTAACTCTAAAGCATCTGGTGTCAACAACTCGAATTCTTGTCCACCCAAACGCGTGGCAATGTTGCTCTCCTCCACACGAGAAGAACAAACAAAACTGTCCTTGCTCTTCATTTTAGGGATACCAAACCAGACTGCACCAGGCCATACCATACATGATTGACGCAATGGCAAATTGGTTGTTTCCTTAAAGAACTGCACTCCATCTAACCATACTTCAAATAATGTTCCTTTAAACTGACCAGGATATAACTGATCATATAATTGCTGCCAAGCAGTAATATTGCATGCTTGTTCATAAACATCATTAGTGATCACCTTTTTGGTGTCCAAAGCATAAGCTTTTTGTAAAGGTTGATTATCCAAAACCAAATGGGTATCAAAATCAGTATTAAGCTTATGTATATTGATATGAGATTGGGTCATTTTTATTTCCATTCAATATATGGATTTAAATTCAGGATGAGCATGATTTTATGAGCTTTACCCATTATCTTAATTGATTAGTATCAATATAATCAGCATTAAGCTTTCATTCTCAAGTCAGTACTATATTACATTTAATTTTAAACAATACATATAAAAAATACAACAAAACAAAAACAAAAAGTAACAAAAATTAAAACTTTAAATAATTGTCATTTTATTTATTGGTTAATAAATGGGGGTATTTTTTCATTTTTAAAATTAATTTAATTAATCGAATCTAATATCAATTAGCGTTTCTCAATATAATAACAATTAATCTTAATATAATCTACTCACAAAAAAAGCCTTCCATTTAGGGAAGGCTTTATAAACAATCTTAAAATTATTTTAATGCTCTGGCTTCTTTTGAACCGAATTTATAAGACTTTTGAGATTTAACATAGTCACCAGTATTGTCATTTCTGCCTTGTAGTAAATATTTAGCATCCGCTTTACCATAGGTTTCAACAGCAATTTTAGATAATTTACCAATATCATTACTAGGAGAACGTAAACGATTAATGATCAGCACTTTTTTAGTATCAGTAAAGTCTTGCATCATATTTTGGTCGCCTTCACTATCACCAGCGATGAAAATAGGTCCATACCCATATTTTGATACTAAGAAACGCTCAATCGTTTTGGTTTTACCTTTACCTTGAGTTTGATCATAGCCAGCACGGAATCTTGGTTGAATACGACCTTGTTTATCACGCTCCAACTCCATTGCCAATACTCTATTTTCTGGATTATTGTAACCAAACTCAGGATTTGAAGAAAACTCTTTAATCACATCCACAAATGAAGCAGAACATACCCATACATCAAAACCATTGTCACGCAATGTTTTGTATAAATTCTGCATCTCAGGAACGACACGTACACCATTATTCCATGTCATGGAAACCACCCCAGCCTTACCTGGCAAAGAGGCTGGTGTCGTCCAAGTAACCCCCTCTACAGGTTGATTCATTTGCCATTTAACTGTTCTGGCAGTAACATCTCGAACTTGTTTTTCAGTCATACCTGTAAACATATAGGTGACCCAAGGATATGAAGTGGCATGATCGAAAGTATCACCAATAGCTTCATACAAGTAACGCATTTTGCTGACAAATGCCATATAATGTGGGCTCTTTTGTACTTCAGCTAAAGATTTTTTACCTTTGAAACCTTCGTAATTATTGTATAACCATGTGTAACTTTGAATAATATCCGGTGCAATTTTATCAATATTCACTGGTTGTCCTGCAGCATTGTTATGACCTGCATCAAAATTTTGGCTACTGATATTCATACGAATAGCTTGATTTAATTGAGCAGGAGTAGCACCAAACTCTAAATTAATCAACTGATAAGATAAAACAGCTTCTTGGATATCTAAGAAAATAGAAGTATTATCCCAATCAAACACTACATAAGGCGGATGGGCAGGATCATAATTTGGGCTATCTTTACCATATTGAGTGATCATTTGATCTAATTGCGCTTTATTAAATGAATCCCAGTTTAATGATTGTAGTTTCTCTGATTTTGCAGGTTTCACTGCAACTGCTGACTGATTATTTTGAACACTTTGATCTGAAGCACAAGCACCCAAACCAAAACACAATGCAACAGCCAAAACACTAGGGCGTAATAATTTCATCAAACTACTCCTTATTTTTCTTTGAATAACATTTTAAAAATACCCGAAGCAAATAAAAAAGCCAAAGAGTTATTTCATGACAATTTACTCTTTAGCCTTTATATTCGCTATATTCTTAGGTTCCTCTACAACAAGCTGTTAATCACCTGTTGATGAGGGCGTGGAATAACCACTTTATTAACTAAGAAACCTTTATCAGATGCAGACTCTGCACCCACGGCAATAGCAGCATTAATATCAGCCACATCTCCAGTAAAAACAACATAGCTCTTACCACCAATACCAAAAGCCAAATGCATTCTAATTGGTGTCACAGAAGCCGCTTTAACAGCTAAATCTGCAGCCTCAATAGTTGCAGCCACACTATATGTTTCTAATACCCCTACAGCGCGAACTTCATCTACAGCAGTGCCACCACTGATTGCCGGCAAAATAGATGGATGGATATTAGGAATAATAAAATGGTCAACCACAACGGACGGAGCCACTTCTAAACCAGCATTAACCGCTTGCGTCACCGCTGAAACATCACCACCAACTAAAACAATATATTTTCCAGGGCAAATACTTTTAGCAACCAAAATATCCACTTCTGCTGTTTTTACCATAGTATCTGCAAACTCAACTCCTTTTGCGATACTGTTTGATTCGATTAATCCTATAGCATGCACAATTTTGCTCCTTTATTTCGCTCTAAGGTAAACGGCATCGTTATCAATAGCTTCTACAACCCCAGCAATACTGGCATGTATACGCGCGCCCAATGCACCTTCTGGAATATCTGCAACCAACTGTCCTACTGTGACTTTATCCCCTACTTTTACTACTGGAACAGCAGGTGCACCTATATGCTGTCTTAATTTTAAAGAGACGCCTTCAGGGTGATAAGCTGTTTCATCTAATGGTGCTTTACGATTATATTCTTTAATATTCAAGCGTTGAATCAAACGAGAAACGGGTACCATTCTATGCTCAGCCATAGGATCTGCATCACGTAATGCACCAGTATAACGTGCACCTTCTGGACGGAATTTGGCTTTTAACATTTGATTCAGTTTCATTGGAGAAATGTCTACAGGACAAGACCAAGCTTCACATATTGCACATTCAGAACAAGTGAGCGCAGACAATAATACTGATGGATGACCAATATCATTATAATTAACAGAGCGCACAATTAAATGAGGAGGTAACTCATGCCCAATCATGTGTCTTGGACATAGCTCTGTACACAAACAACATTGTTCACAAGTAGAGCGAGCAATTCTTAAAGAAACTTGTTTTGGCTCCCTACGACGCTTAATTAAAATATGATCTTCAGGTAAAGCAATAATACCACCAGTTGCTTTTGTCACTGTTTCAGATAAATCACCGACTAAACGCCCCATCATTGGGCCGCCATCAATATAGGCTGCATTTGAAATAGTGGTACCGCCAGCTAAATCAATTAACTCTTTAAAAGTAATACCTAATGGGACTGTCACCGTAATTGGGTTTTTTACAGCACCCGTTACTGTCAATGTACGCAAAGTGACTGGTTTGTCTTCATCAACGGCTAATGCAACATTAATCAATGTTTGCACATTATTGACCACAACACCTACCTCAAGAGGAAGTGCAGCAGGAGGAACACGACGACCAGTTGCCATCCAAATAGTAATCACTTCGTCCCCTGCAGGATATACATCTTTTAAAATATGTATACGCATATTTTTATGCAGTAATGGTGTCAAAGCTTCAATCGCTGGACCATATTTTGCCTTTAAAGCAATAATTCCCTCAGTTGCACCAGTTGCTTTCATGCCCAACTCTAGTCCTCTGACTAATAATTTGGCATATTTTTCTGCTAACTGCTGGTCAACCTTCAATAAAGGTTCACATTCAGCACCATTGACAAGATAAATTTCTGCTTTTGCTGCAAGCTTAACATGGGTTGGAAACCCTGCTCCCCCTGCACCGACAATACCTGCAGCGCGAACTTTTTCCTGTATTTGTTGTACTTCACTCATGGAGTTTACTCCTTGTTGGGTTTACAATAACGTGCACCAACTTTAATTATTTTTCCGGATACTACAGCACGATCCAATTTCTGTTGCAATTGTTTAGAATGTTTTGGAAAATGTTTACTGATCTCACTCCAAGTATATCCTCTTTGTGCCAAAAGAATATACTCAATGGCCTGATCTAACTCTGAACGAACTGGAGCTACTGTTTCCACTGTTTTTTTACCAGTAGTGTCACTTTTTTGTTTAACAATAGCAGCTGCTTGTTCCAATTGGTTTTTTAAGGCAATGGAAGGTGCTTTTTTATCGTTTTGGGAAGTTGGTTTGTTTGGTTCTATTGATGAAGCTGTTTTTACTTGGGCAACAGTAGAAACTATTTTTTTCTCATTATCTGCCACAATTTGTGACTTGGCTTCTTCAGTTTTTTGCTCAACAGATTTTTGATCTGTTGGTATTTTTTGTATAGGTGTTTTTGCCTCAACAGATTTCGTTATAGGCTTAGTAATAAGTTCTGCCTTTTTAGTTTCAACCACTTTGCCTTCAGATTTTGTTGTTGCTTGTTTTAATGGTGCCGTTTGTTTAATTGATGTATCTTTTTTGACAGGTACGGCAACACTGGTCACTACTTTTGGGCTACTGCCCACGTTTATTTTGGGCGTAGCTTGTGTCTTTTTTTGTTCAGCTACAGATACTACTTTTTGAGGCTCATTATTTGATGCATCATCTTTTATTGATGATGCATCATTATTTAATGAGCCTTTGCCTTTATAATCGGCTAAAGACTGTGGAATCAGATTTAAAATCATCGACTCTGTATCACCATCTGGACGACCAATAACATGGCTTCCCAAAACAACACCAACACGGGAGGCTGCAGCAGAACCAGCATTTACGGCTGCACGGCAAGCTGCGAGGTCACCTTCAATAACTAAAGTAACCAAACCTGGATGAACCTCATGTTGACGTATCAAGCGAACACTGGCACTTTTAAGCATGGCATCTGCTGCTTCAATACCAGCAACAAAACCAAGTACTTCAATAAAGCCAAGGGAGTCGATTACTTTCATCTGTCTCTCCAGTTTTAAGGTTTAATAGGACAGCGTGCCACATCCAAAACAGCTTCAGTAAACGCATCACATGCAGATCGACAAGCAGCTTGTGAACCTGTTAAAAATGCACCACTGTAGTTGGTTTCTGAAGGCGCTTCAATGAAAGTAGCCAATTCAACTTCAGCTGCTTTAATTGCCGCATCAACACCGAGTGCAGCCTCTAATGGAGGTGCAATCATATATGCCAATGGGTCACCTTCTTTAATACCTGCTAACTTAGATAAATAGCTACCTGTTCGAGACACAACATAAGCTAAAAAAGCAGTATCTTCCCTATCATTAGCCCAGCGGAAAGCAGGACCATCTTCAATGGTTGATATCATTGCGTCTAAACCAGAACGAACCTCTGCAGGATTAGGACCTGCAAGCATAATAATCACTTCACCAGCAGTAGGAGAAGGACCATGTGCAGCACCAGCATAAAGTGAGCGACCATATACCACTTCAACTTGTGCTTGTTTGGTTGCTTCATCAGCAGCAATGTAAGTCACATCATCAGAATCTGCAGTTAACAAACCTAAGCTATTCATTCCCTTAGGTAATTTTAATTGCTTTTTCATATCAGGATGTAAAGAAGCGATTAAACGCACCGCACATACACTGGGTTTAATAAGATCTAGTGTTGCCATTTGTATTCACCTCTTTCTTATTTAAGTGCAATACCAGAAGCTTTTTTAGCTAACATGGTTTTTGCTAAATCAACAATCACAGCAGCAGCTTCTACAGGTGGCGTACCAGATTTATGAATATTAGAAATACAGGTACGATCAGCTTCTACAGTATTTGCAACAGTAGGGCTATAAACTGCGTAACAAGATAAACTTTCAGATTGACCTAATCCTGGGCGCTCACCAACAAGCAAGATCACTACTTCTGCTTTAAGCATTTCACCAATTTGATCTTCTACTTTAACACGGCCATAGCGCACAAAAATAGGCGTACCTACTGTCAAACCAGCATTTTCCAAGCCTTTCATTAAAGGAGGGAAAATCTCATCATAGTTAGCAGTAACAGCATCTGTAGATAAACCATCTGATACAACAACCTGAACTTGGACATTCTTTTTGCATTGGCTATTGATTGCACTAATCGCTTCTGCAGATAAACGACGTCCTAAATCAGGGCGGGTTAAATACATGTCTTTGTTGGTTACTTCTGTTTGAACTTCCAACAATCCTGATTTTTGTACCCATTCATGAGGAATTTCTTTTAATACAGTATCTTTAGAGCGAGAATGATCTGCTAAAAAGCGCAATAAAGAAGTAGTACGAGGACGAGGACCAGTACGGCCACAGCACACACGAGCCCCTGTTGTTCTACGCAACTCTTCAAGCACTTCTCTATTTTTAGGATGTTGTACACCAATCCATTTTTGTTGAAACTCTTCGCCACCCAAGTCGGGCAAACAACCCTCTTCTACCACACTTGTTTGAGCTGTTTTTTGTCCAGTAGCACCTGCAGTATTACTAACTGAGGCAGCTGCTGGATTACCGATTTGTCCCATTACTGCACGGACAATATCTTCAATTTGTCTTTGGTCCATTTTTATAAGCTCCCAAAATTAAAAGAATACAGAAGGATCACCAGCGATAGAAGTCAAGCGACCATTTTCCCATAAGCCCATTTTTTCTAACCAAGCTTCAAATTCTGGGAGTGGACGTAGTCCCATTAACTGACGGATAGTTGCTGTATCATGATGAGCCGATGTTTGATAGTTCAACATAATGTCGTCGCCCATGGGCATACCAATAATATAGTTACATCCTGCTGCAGCTAACAATACCATTAAATTCTCACTTGAACTTTGATCAGCATCAGCATGATTGGTATAACATGTGTCTACCCCCATAGAAATACCACTTAATTTACCCATAAAGTGATCTTCTAAGCCAGCACGCATGATTTGACGAGAGTTATATAAATACTCAGGACCAATAAAGCCTACTACTGTATTGACAATAAATGGATCATAACGACGAGCCAAACCATAGTTACGCGCCTCTAAGGTCATTTGGTCTGCGCCAAAGTTAGCATCAGCAGACAAAGCAGAACCTTGTCCAGTTTCAAAATACATAAATTGCTCACCAGCAATCTTATTATAGGTTCGACCTACTTCTAACGCTTCATCCAATAATTCAATTGATACACCAAACTCTTTCAGACCTTTTTCACTACCACAAATACTTTGGAAAATCAGGCCGCCTGGTGCACCTTGACGAATGGCTTCAATTTGAGTAGAAATATGAGCCAATACACAAGGCTGTGTTGGAATATTGAACTTATCAATAATTTCCTGAATGGCAAACAACATTCTTTTGGTGTTTTCAACATTATCAGTTACAGGATTGATACCAATCACAGCATCTCCTGAACCATAAGCTAAACCTTCATAAATTTGCGCAACGATACTATCGATATCATCACGTGTATCATTTGGCTGTAAACGTGCAGCAAAACGTCCTGGCAAACCAATAGTTGTATTGGCTTTTTTAGACACAGGCATTCTTTTTGCACCATAAATCAAGTCGGAGTTAGAACAAATCTTCGCAACAGCTGCCACCATTTCTGAAGTCAAGCCTTTACGAACAAACTCAATATCATCATTGGTACGTTCATCAGACAAAATAAACTCACGTAACTCACTTACTGTCCAGTTACGAATATGTTCATAAGCTGTTTCATTAACAGAATCTTGAATAATACGTGTCACACAGTCTTCTTCATAAGGTACAACTGGATTCATACGTAAATCAGACAATAAAAATTCAGACAAAACATATTTAGCCGCAACACGTTCTTGCGCAGAAGATGCTGCTACACCAGCTAATACATCTCCAGAACGGCCATCGCTGGCTTTGGCTAAAACATCTTTAACGTCTCTAAATTGATAGGTTTGCCCGAACAGACGGGTTGACAGTTTCATATTACCTCCCTGCCTAAATTAAGATGGAAATGCTAACGATTTAACAGTCAGTGGTACAACATCGCCACTAAACAATGGTTTCCCAATATCGACGTAATCGCCTTCTCTGGTTTCAACTTCATCAATCACTGCGAGCTCTCGCCCATTAAGAAAAGGTTGTAGCTCCATGCCCAGCACCTTTCCTAAATCTTGCTTAGCCATCACAAGCAAAGGATATTTTTGATTAACATACTTGCTATTGAATGACTTCAAAGCTTCGGTTACTTCAAGTACATTTTTATAAATCACTTTCATGTCATCTGGTAAAGCCAAAGCGTATAAATCTGTTGTTGGATCCAAATCCATACGTGTTGCAGAAAGAGCCCATGCTTCAACCAGCTTCTCACTACTACCTAAATCATCCCATGACAAACCTGATTGAAGAACAGGTACATTTCGAATAGGTAAATGTTCAGCATTCAACCAAATTGTGCTACCAGAAAGTGATAGCGTATAAGCACCAGCGCCAATAACGGTTGCCCGAACAGTCTGATTAGGTTTTTTTGTTGTTAAGGCCGTTAGCTCAGAACACCCATGTAGTGCCCTAGCCAATAAAGGCCCTGTATCTTTAAACATGAAAGGGTTAGATACGGTTTCTGGTGAGTAGTAACATTCCCCAACCCCACCAGAAATAAAAATTTGCTGATATTGATGTGTTTTTAAGCAATCTGTCATCAATAACTCTTGTGCAACAGCAGAAGGTTCTCCAACAGTTACTTCCATTACCAATTTGGCCATGTAATCCATTAAAGTAATTAATTGATCCGGATTCATGCTCATAGGATCAAATTGCGAACCAAAACAAGCACGACACATAATACGTGCTGGCTCTCGGATCACTTTAATTCTACCATCTTCGTAAGTTTCTACTAAATGTCCACCTACATTAAGACAAGCTGTATCAATTACGCGACCATTTTCAAATACAACATAATTGGCAGTGCCACCACCAATATCAATATTCAATACCCGACTAGCATTGGCTTTGGAATACTCAGCAGCCCCAGAGCCTTGACCAGCAATAATAGATTCCAAATGAGGGCCAGCCGTTGCAACAACAAAATCACCTAATACACGTGCCAAATCCATAATAGTGTCACGTGCATTTTTGGCTTTAGAAGTTTCACCAGTAATAATGATTGCGCCTGATTCAACTTTTTGGATATCTAGTCCTGCCGTCTGGTATTGACCACGAATAAACGCCCCTAATTCTTCCTGATTGACTCGTCCTTCTGAATCAATTGGGGTAAAAATAACAGGGCTAACATAAGCGATGTCTCTTCGAGAAAACTCATACTGTGGCACTTGAGATGCAGGTGCACGGTTAACCAACTCTAGCTCTGAAAAGATCACTTGAGTTGTAGTTGTACCTATATCGATACCAACACTATGAATCAATCGCTTAATCATTTTAGGTTACCCCTTTTTACTCTGCAGCTGTTTCTTCAGTTGCTGTAACTTCGTTAGCAGCACCTGCAGTTGCTTTTGGTGCAAAGAACATGGCAATAAAAATTGCTATAATCCCACCACCAATTTTACCAACAATCATAGGGGTAATCATTGCAGAAGCTGCACCACCATCAACGCCAGCAACAAAACCTAAGTGATCACCTAAAGCAAATGCGGCACACACAGAGAATGCAACATTCAACACTTTACCACGGTCATCCATTTTACTCATCATGCCAAACATTGGAATATTATTGGCTAAAGTTGCAATCATACCAGCGACAGAAGACTCGTTCATTTTCAACAAACGACCAAACACCATTAATGGTTTTTCGAACCAACGTGTCAATAAAAACACCATTGGATAAGCGCCTAATAAAACACAGGCAATAGAACCAATAGTTTCAATAGCGCTGGTAAACTCACCTTTACCGTGTGAAAAAATTGGATCCATTCCAGGAATAATCACTGTACCAGTTAACGCTTCGATTACTGATGAAGCTAATGCAAGAGTAATTAAAGCCACCAAACATTTAGCAAATACTTGGAAACCTTTAATCATGCCTTCTTGTGCAATTTTTAATCCAACCACAATTAGAATTGCAAACAAGAATACGGGAATCATGTTTTTCAACAACATACTGATACTAAAATCAACAGGCTGACCATCTATTGTCACACCTAAAGCCATTGCGGTTAAGCCACCCAAAATACAACCAAGAGGAATAGCAACCATCCCAGCTAAAATACCTGTTGCCATAAACCGTTGATCTTGTTTCCTGATGATACCCAAACCAACTGGAATAGAAAACACAATGGTTGCACCCATCATAGATGCAAGCAAAATACCAGAGTACATTGTTGCAGCCATATCACCATTTGAAAGTTTGCCCGCTAATGGATAACCACCCATATCAATAGCAAGAACAGTACCAGCAAACATGGCAGGATTCGCACCAAGTGCATTATAAATAGGCGCTAAGATTCCTTGAAGCAAAGATGCCAAGACTGGAGCAAAAGCCATCATCCCAACCATTGCCAAACCCAAAGCACCCATCGCCATAAAACCTTCTTCAAACTGCTTTCCTGCACCTTCAAAAGAACGACCAATAACACCTAGCCCTACTTTCCCAAGAACAGCTTCAGCACCACCGAATTGATCCAATACGCGATCAAATGCAGCGACTGCCATAAAGATCATCATAACCCAGACAATTACCTCATCAATACTCATTTTGAGTCTCCCTATGTACTACTATAAAAGAAAAAACTTTATTTGCTTTTTAACGATTAAAGGCATGTCGGTAAACCTGTACGATTTGCGACTGAGAAACACTTCTTGGATTTGTTGGCAAACAATAATCTTTCATTGCCTCTTTTGCCATTGTTTCAAAGTCTTCTTCCTTACCACCTGCAACTGCAAGATTTCTTGGTAGCCCTAAATCAATAATTAATCCTTGTATAAACTGAATAACTTCTTTGGACGACATTATTTCACCAGTTAAGGACAGACCGATATCAGAAAAATCCCTTTTACACACTAATTCATTAAAATCCATGATTGAAGGCAACATAATTGCATTTGCCACACCATGAGGAATTTTATAATTGGCACCAATTTGATGAGCCATAGCATGAGTTAAGCCTAAACCAGCATTAGAAAAAGCCACACCAGCCATATAAGATGCTAAAGCCATAGATTCTCTTGCTTCAATATTATCACCTTGACCTGTTGCAATCGTTAAGGACTCACCAATCATACGTAATGCTTGATAGGCTAAAGCGCGAGTAAGCGGTGTCGCTTTTTTTGCAACATAAGCCTCAATAGCATGAGTAAGGGCATCCACTCCTGTTGCAGCGGTAAATTCTGATGGCAACTGCAACATCAAACAAGCATCAATAATGGCCAAATCAGGAATCAAATCTGCATGCGCAATCACTCTTTTTTGCAGAGAAACTGAATCAGTAATCACAGTCACATTAGTTGCTTCTGATCCTGTACCAGCCGTTGTTGGTACAGCTATTAATGGCGCACGTTTATGGGTAATATTTTTTGCATTTAATAGTCCTGCCACATCTAAATGGGTATTCGCGGCCAACATGGCAATAGCTTTTGCAGAATCTAAAGCGGAACCACCACCAATAGCAATCATGCCGTTACAATTGGAACTGGTAAATTTACGTGCAGCATCCTCAACAACAATGCTTTCTGGCTCTCCTGGCGGCTGTGTATAGATCACATAACCGATATTATATGTTGCTAAAGAGCGGAACATCGCTTCCGCCAAAGCCAACTTATCGACAATTTCATCAATTACGATAAATACACGCGAAATACCTCTAGCAGCAAGCGCTTCCCCCATACAGGCAACAGCACCCGCGCCCATATAAGTATCTGAGGGTAAACTAAATTCTTTTACAGCACGAGCATTCATCAAATCTAATGCTCGATAAACAACTTGTCCAACATCCTGTTCTTTTAACATAATAAATTTCCAATTTATCAGGTAGTCGTTTAGTGTCTAAAATTTCAAAAGTGATTCTATTTTTTTCTATATGCAGCAATAGCAAATGGTGTTAGGAAAATAGGATTATCCGGTAAAACAACTATGTGTTCTGGAAATTCCTGTTCAAATAATTCTCGTACACCTGGCAAGGCACAAGAACCTCCTGAAAGATAAAGTGATTTTACTTTATGACCTTTGATATGCTCACGAACAATATCGGCCATTTTTTGAAATACAGGTCTGACAATCGGCCACACCTCTTTGCCTTTAGAAAGCTTTAGTGCTTCCGCATCTTCTAATGATAAATCCTGACTACCTGCAATAGTTAATGTAACATGTCTTCCGCCAGTTGGTTCATCTCCTGAGTAAATAACTTTCCCTTTACTCAGCACAGCAATACCTGTTGTACCGCCACCAATATCAACCACAGCAGCATTATCCAATGCCAGTAAATTTGCAACTGCAGAGGGCTCATCAATGACAGCTGAAACCTCTAATCCAGCAGCCTCTAATACATTAACCGAAATTCTAGGGTCTGTTCCTGGAGGGAAAGATGTATTTGCCTCAGTAAATTGAACCCCTAATTTTGCTTCCAATTGAGCTAATTGTTTACGAACAATACTCATTGCCCCATGAAAGTTTAATACAACACCATCTCGTACAACATCTGCCCATTCAAGACAAACGGCAACAGGTTTATTATTTTCATCTAAAACCATACTGACTACATCGCTGGTACCTAAATCTATACCCAAGCTTAATTTACCTTTTACCTTAACAGGTGTATCAGTATTTACAATACGGGCAGAAGTACTTAAACTTTTGGTGAGCCATTCAGGTACTGGATTGGATGTAGCCATATATGTTGCCGTGCCTTTCTATCTAATACATCAAAAATTACACAATACGTAATGCATCTACTGCGACACAACGACGTAAACGAACAAAAGTACGTGCAGAACTTACACCTTCACCTGTTGGTGTAGAAATAGTCATGGTTGTCCAACCTTCACCACCAAAACCTAAACCTGCAATACAAGGGCCGTTTTTCACAAAAATCGTGGTATTAATTAAATTTGCCATTTTATTCAAGTTTTCAAGGTTTCTTGAATGCATAGAAGCTGTATGCAAACAACCGCCCTCTAATTTAATGGCCAATTCAATTGCATGATCCACATTATCAGCACGAATAACTGGAAGAACAGGCATCATCAATTCTGTTACTGCAAATGGATGATTTGCGGGTGTTTCCACAAACAACAAACGTGTGTCTTCAGGTACATTTAGACCAATCGCCGCAGCAATCTTAGCTGCATCACGCCCAACCCAATCACGGCTCACAGACCCTTTACCATTAGCATCAATTTTTGTTAATAAAATTGACTCTAACTGTTTGGCTTGTTCAGCAGTTAATTCAACAGCTTTATTTTTCTTCATTTCTGCTTTTAACTGATCGCAAACTGAAGAAACAACAATGATTTCTTTTTCATCTGCACAAATAATATTATTGTCAAATGAAGCACCATAAACGATATCACGTGCAGCACGTGGAATATCAGCAGTTTCATCCACAACTGTAGGAGGATTACCTGCACCAGCAGCAATCAAGCGCTTATCAGTATGTTCACGTGCAGAATCCACAACTGCCTCACCACCTGTTACCACCAATAATTTAATACCTGGGTAACGGAACAGGCGTTGTGCTGTTTCGATATTTGGCTTAAATACTGTAGTCAATACATTCGCAGGACCGCCAGCAGCAACAATTGACTCATTAATCAACGAAATGGCACGTTGAGAAACTTTTTTTGCCGCAGGATGAGGGGCAAACACAACAGTATTACCAGCGGCAACCATACTGATCGCATTGTTAATAATTGTTGCCGCAGGATTTGTAGAAGGTGTTACTGACGCAATCACACCCCATGCTGCATTTTCAATTAAAGTCAAACCGTTGTCACCAGATAATGCCTCTGGAGACAAACATTCTGTTCCGGGAGTAAATCGTGCCTGAGCAACGTTTTTAGCAATTTTATCATCAACTCGCCCCATGCCTGTTTCTTGGACAGCCAACTCAGCAAGCTCTCTTGCGTGTTTTTCACCAGCATCACGAATCGCCTGAACAACACAATTACGCATTGCGACAGTATGTAATGCTTTTTGTGCTTGAAACGCTGCTGCAACAGCATCATCCAACTCTTCAAACACACCAGGTGCAACTTGTGCACCAGCGCTAGGTACTTGTGTATCTGGCGCATTGTTCATGGAAGTCAATACTGCACGAACAATTTGCTCTATATTCTGTGTATTAATGTCCACAATCCACTCCTTAAAGGGCAGGCCATTACTCATACATAGCCAACCATTTGTTATTTATTTACTTGTGGTAAGCCACTTTATCCTTGATAACCACTTCATCAACAATGCCAATGATAGTCATATCAATAGGAACTTCATTATTAGCAGCTGCTCTACGAGCAGAGCTTCCCTGTACGACTAATACCCACTCGCCATTACCAGCACCAATGCTGTCTGAGGCAACATGGACATCACCTTTTGGTTTACCATCAGAGTTAATTAAATCTACCACCAACAACTTATCATGCTCTAAACCTGCATGTTTGACAGTAGACACCACCTGACCAATAACAACTGCGAGTTCCATACTTGCTCTCTATGAAAAAATGGGTCATACATCATTTAAACTCTAGCAACACAAATTTTTCAGCGCTGATAAAATTCTCAGCGCTGAAGTGGGCGATTATTAGTCACCAATGTTGCCAGACATTTTAATTGGAAACAACTCTTCCAAATCTGCATGTGGACGAGGAATAACATGTACAGAAATAACCTCACCACCAACACGTTGAGCTGCAGCAGCACCTGCATCAGTTGCAGCTTTACAAGCAGCTACGTCACCACGAACCATCGCAGTTACTAAACCGCCACCAATTTGTTTCACACCAACTAATTTTACTCGTGCAGCCTTAACCATTGCGTCAGACGCTTCAATCAATGCTACCAAGCCTTTAGTTTCAATCATGCCCAATGCTTCCATTGTTTTTCTCCACTTAGTTAAAAACCCCCGAGTCGCTCGGGTCACAATACTACAAAAAAATATCAACTTTTTATTGGACTCATTTTCATGGCCAACAAAGCTGTCTCTACCATATCCTCTGCACTACAACCGCGAGATAAGTCGTGCATAGGCGCTCTTAAACCTTGTATCATTGGTCCTAACGCTGCATAACCGCCTAATCGTTGTGCAATTTTGTAACCAATATTACCCGCTGCTAAGTTCGGGAAGACAAATACATTCGCATCTCCCGCCACAGGGCTATTGGGTACTTTTTGTGCTGCAACACTTGGTACAAATGCTGCATCAAACTGTAACTCACCATCTACCAACAAAGAAGGCGCTCTTGATTTAACCAGCTCCGTCGCTGCTTGAACAGCTTCTGCTGCTGGATGTTTGGCACTGCCTTTACTTGAAAACGACAACATCGCCACTTTAGGTTGATTGCCTGTTAAATTCTGATAACTTGCTGCAGAAGCTAGAGCAATATCAGCTAATTGTTCTGGCGTTGGTTCTGGAATAACGGCACAATCAGCAAACCCTAAAATTTTCCCTTCGTTTGGTGGCACCATAAAGAAAATAGAGGAAACCGTTTTATTACCTTCCGATAAACCAATGATTCTTAATGCTGCTCTTAATACAGAAGCAGTAGAAGAAACATTACCACCAATACAATAGTCAGCTTCACCCATTTTTAACATCATGGCACTAAAATATAATGGATCAAGCAACTCTTTTTTCGCTTCTTCGCGAGACATGGTAGGTTTATCAGAGACACGTCTATCGATAAAGCTTTCTAGCCAAGATGAGTGTTCTGGATCAATAACCGAAACACCATCTAGTTTTAGACCATGTTGTTGGCAAAAATCTCTCATAGCAAATGGATTAGCTAATAAGATCGGTGAACCATACCCTTTTTCTACTAATTCAATTGCAGCACAAACAGAACGTTTGTCTAAACTATCAGGAAAAATAACACGTCCTGGGTGAGCTTTTGCCCAAATGGCAGCTTCTTCTACAATATTCATGTTCGTATATTCTCCAAATTAATTGTTTTCCCCTGTGTCGCCAAATAAGTCAAAATCATCAAAACATAGACAGCACTGCTTAAACGATTAAGTGCTTGCATAATATCAGGGCGTGTTACTTTATAATCACGAGTAATGTATATATCTGCCGCATACAACTCGGCTTCACGAATCTGCGCACGTAACACATTCAACCTAGCTACCTGAACACCTTGAGCCACATCAGGCATCAAATGATCATGTCCAAGATATTTTAACGGGTTATGAGATAATTTATGAATCATTTCATCTGTTAAGTCACCCAATGAAATGGATAACATCTCTTCCCCTGTTGCTTCTGCTTTTAATACATTACCTAATGCTGAACGCACATCTGACAAATAATGCATAAGTTGCGCAGAAAACCCATGTTTGCTATCAAGCTCCGTTTGCACCAACACTGCCTGAGCAATAACACTATCCAGTTTACCTCTAAACTTTAAGCGAGGGTCATTTTTTGAAACCAGATTATGAAAATCAATATGGGTTAATGTTTCTGGTTTCTTTTGTACCGATTGATGACAAAGCAAACAACTACCTAACTCCCACTCATCAGTACTGGTCAATGGATTAACCTGCTTTAATGCAACGGTTTCTTTATCTTTTGCTGCAACCAACTGATTTTCTGCATTTTCATTTTTTAAGAAGGTTCTACCTTCCTCATCAACATATTTAATGATGATTTTTCTATCATCCAATAAACCCTGTGCAGCTGGCGTTAAACGCGAATCTAAAGGCAAATGCAATTCTGTACCATGCCCCAAGCTAAAACGCTCTCTTAACCAGTTTTCAGTAATGTAAGGTCCCATACCCATAATACGATCCTTTAAACTTATTGTTCTAAATAGTTAGCAGGATAAGTCACAAAGAAAAAGCGTACTGAACTTGGGGTACCAAACTGAATACTTGAATTTTTAGGAATAAAAATCACATCTCCAGCTTTAGCAATACTGGTTTCACCACCACAAACAATGTGCAATTCACCTTCTAAAACAATATCTACTTCATCATAATTTAAGGTCCAAGGGAAAAAGCAATTTTTCCAACTCATAAAACCTGCTGCCATGGAACTACCATCTGCAGCAGTAATCACGTCAGCCAAACCAATTTGGTTTTCTTTGCCTGCTTCTTCAAACAAGCCCATTTGTACACTATTACCTTTAACGCGTTTGATGCGTTGTTTGGTCACATGAATAGGGTTATTGTCTGTGTTATCAGATACTGTACCTAAATTTTTCTCTCCCATTAATTTACGAACCAATTGATCAATAACATCACTTGGCACCGAATTAGGAGGCAGTTGGGCAATAACCGCGGCACGAATTTTTGCAACATCGTCATCGACAGCCACATTACTTTGTGTTTGACAAGCACCAGAAGACACCACTTTCACCTGTGCAGCAGGAGCACTTGGCTTAGCATTACCACACACGGCAACATTAGATAAAACTTCTGTCAACTCAACACCTAGCTCTTCTGCAACCATACGTGCTTCTGGTGTCACAATACATTCAGGAATCACTGCTTCAATTTGTTTTTTACCTTCCTGAGCTGCCTGACGGACAGATTCTGCTGTAATAAGACGTTTCATAATTCCAAGGCTCCTTAAATTTTCATTCTTTCAATACTGCTCATTTAAGTAAATAATTACGTAATTCATCAATACTACTAGGGTCTGTGTTTGATACTCGGAAAATTTTCCCTTTTACCCCATTGCTACGCAACATTTCTTCAATCTGATCTGGATCTACATTTTCTAAATCTGTCTTGGTAATTACTGTGACCAGATTTTTATCTCCATATATATCTAATAATCCTGGTGGCAACCTACACTGTAATTCATTGCACGGGTGCACATAAACAATTGTATCTATATCACTGGCTGTATTGATTAAAGCATGATAAAGACGAGGATGGCTAAAATACTCACCTGGTGTGTCCACACCAACCTCTCCACCGTACTCAACTGCCTGAGTTTTTCTTACATCACCCTCTCTATCCAATAGGGCTTTAAACAAGGTAGATTTACCTGCTTCAATAGGGCCTATTAACATAAAAGAAGGTTTACTATTCATTTTATTATGTCCGAGTAATGGCACAGGGCGAATAATTTAACAAACGCTCTAGCGTACTGACAACTTGAGTAAGAGATTCTTCTACCGCTCCTACTGAACCATAAAGGACAACAGCCCCAGTAAAACGATCAAGAAAGCCTATTTGAACATCAGCTGCTTTAGTGGCCACATCTGCAGCAATCATCGCGGTTTCTCCCGGAGTCAAAGTAAGAATACCAATTGCTTCTGCTCCAGGCACACCTATTTTTTTGCCTAAATCATCAGTTGGATGAGCAATCAGATGTGCCAAGGTAACTTGTTTACCTGGAACGAATTCCTGAATGATCCGTTCTTTATCCATTTTACAACCCTCTTAACTTAAGAGTTTCAAATACTATCTTATACTGATAGCCACTATATTTATATAGGTTAGTGTAAAACCCCGTATATGGGTTAACAAAAATTGGAAAAAAATTTCCCGTTACCTTCCCATATAATTGCAAATATACTCTACTTTACAGATTGTGCAAGATCAAACATTAGAAAATTTTAAACAAAAAAATAAAACTTAATAGATATTATTTACAATGTATATAATGATAACATGTGATATTGATACTGCATTGATTAAAGTCAACCTCTTTTCAAGGAAGCCTACCCATGAACCTCTCCCTGCCCTCTTTGTTCCAATTGCTTAGAACAAGTTCTCTAAAAATAACTTGCGCTGAATCATGTACAGGTGGCTTACTGGCAGGAAAATTAACCGAAGTTTCTGGAAGCTCTCAATGGTTTGAAATGGGCTTTGTCACATACAGCAATCAAGCAAAACACCTACTATTATCCGTACAAGAAAATACACTATTACAATATGGAGCCGTCAGCGAAGAAACCGCTAAAGAAATGGCGCTTGGGGCTAAACAAAAAGCGTCTGCAGATATTGCCCTTTCAATAACAGGTATTGCGGGGCCAACAGGAGCCACAAAAACCAAACCAGTTGGCACTGTTTGTTTTGGAATAAGCTGCGCCACATTCACTCAAACGTACACCTGTCATTTTAATGGAAATAGAAACATGGTTAGAGAACAAGCAGTAGCGTTCGCTCTTAACTTATTACTGGAAACATTGAAAACATTACACTAAAAAATTATTTTATTTTTCTAGTCAAATTGCCACCACCCGCTATCCTCTTAGAGTAGAAGGTTCATTCACAGAATACTGACTTAAATAGTGCACAAGATTTATTCCATTTCACCAACTCAAATGATTCACTTTTATTTTTGTAAACAATTCTGACATAAAACATAATAATTACTTACTTTAAATGACAAAGCTTTCCTACATCTTACCTAAACAAAAACAAAAGATCATATTTTTTCTTTAAAAAAAACAATCATTTTTACAAAAATAACTTTACAATATTTTGCTTCCTAATCACAAAAAAAGCTAAACATATAACTTTCATTTTAAAGTGAAAAAAAATACAGATAAAACAATTAGTTTTAAAAAAACCAGGACTATGAAAATTTTTTTTCATAAATTTCAAATTATTATATATAATTAGCATGAAAATCTTTTATCTAAATAAATATAATTTTTTCTCTTGAAATAGTTGATTAGCAGCCCTCAAAACGTTAAACTGTACTGTTAAAAGTGATAATATCCGACTATGAGAGAAACTGCTGCTATTTTTGATATCAAGTCAACCCGATTAGATGTATTGGTTGTGGTTCTAAAAGACGCAAACACAGAGTTGCTAAATGCTGCTTTGTATAAGCGCTTTGGAAAAATGCAAGACGCATCAAGCGTACCATTATTGTTAGAGCTCACCCGATTTAAAAAACCAGAAGATATTTCTCTTGAACATGTTCTACCCATATTCAAACAATATAACTTGAATATCATTGGTATTCGGCATATTGATCAGCAGTTTCAAACATTAGCAACAAAATATGGTTTGGCTTTCTATTTATCATCCAACACGAAAGAGCAGCAACCACAACATGCTGAACAAAAAAAGGATGAAATTAAACCACACGAGAAAATAGAAGCACAAAAAATAGAGCCAGAAAAAACGGTAATGGAAAATATCCCTGCTAAAGAGCTTTCAAACAAGGAGCCTCCAGAGGTTTCTATTCAAAAAAATAAAATAACACCATCAGAAAAAAAACGTGCACAGCCTGAAATCAGAACGACAATGGTTGTCGATAAACCTGTAAGGACTGGGCAACAAATATATGCAAAAAATGCAGATTTAATTGTTTTAGAAATGGTCAGTGCTGGAGCAGAAATTCTGGCAGATGGCAATATCCATGTCTATGCGCCCTTGCGTGGCCGTGCATTGGCAGGTGTAAAAGGTGATAAAAAAGCACGCATTTTTGTGCAATGTATGCAAGCAGAGTTGGTTTCTGTAGCAGGTGTATATCGAACAATTGAGCAAAATCTTCCTCAAGATATTGCCAATAAAGCAGCTCAGATTTTTGTAGAACAAGACAAACTTGTCATTAAAGCGTTAAACGTAAAATAAATAAAGGAATAGATTGTGGCAAAAATTATCGTTGTGACTTCAGGAAAAGGTGGTGTGGGCAAAACCACAAGCAGTGCCAGCGTTGCTTCAGGCTTGGCATTAAAAGGACATAAAACTGCCGTTATTGATTTTGATGTAGGTTTACGAAACCTTGACTTAATTATGGGCTGTGAACGAAGAGTTGTTTATGATCTTATTAATGTTGCCAATGGTGAAGCAACACTGAATCAAGCCCTGATTAAAGACAAACACTGCGATAATTTATATATTCTTCCTGCATCACAAACACGTGATAAAGATGCGCTCAGTCAAGAAGGCGTTGAAAAAGTATTAAATGAATTAGTGAATGAGTTAGGATTTGAATTTGTTATTTGTGACTCTCCTGCAGGTATCGAAAAAGGTGCCCTAATGGCGCTTTATTTTGCGGATGAAGCCATTATTACAACTAACCCTGAAGTTTCTAGCGTACGTGATTCTGACCGTATTCTAGGTATTCTTGCCAGCAAAAGCAAAAAAGCAGAAAAAGGCGAAGAAATAAAAGAGCATTTATTGATTACCCGCTATTCTCCAGAAAGGGTTGATAAAGGAGAAATGCTCTCTGTGGAAGATATTTGCGATATTTTACGTATTCCTTTAATTGGTGTTATTCCCGAATCTCAAACGGTTTTACAAGCCTCTAATGCGGGCTCTCCTGCTATCCATATGACAGAGTCTGATGTGGCACTGGCTTATCAAGATGTGGTTGCACGATTACTTGGAGAGAACCGTCCTATGCGCTTTTTAGAAGCCGATAAAAAAGGATTTCTAAAACGCCTATTTGGAGGATAACTGATGTCAATTATTGAAAAACTTTTTGGTAAAAGACAAAAGTCTGCTTCTTTGGCTAGAGAACGTTTGCAAATTATTATTGCACAAGAACGTAATCAATCTCAAAGCACACCAGACTATTTACCTACTTTGCAACGTGAACTAATGGAAGTATTGTCTAAATACGTTCAAGTTTCTCCAGAAGACATTCGTGTGACTCATGAGAAACAAGATGGTGTTGACGTACTTGAAGTGAATATTGTTCTACCCGAAAATAAGGAGTAATACATGACTCTCACTGAACTGAGATATATCATTGCTGTAGCGCAGGAAAAACACTTTGGACGAGCGGCACAACGTTGTTTTGTTAGCCAGCCAACCTTATCCATTGCCATAAAAAAACTAGAAGAGGAGCTCAATGTTTCTCTGTTTGACCGAAGCAGCTCTGAAATTATTACCACCAGTGTCGGTGAGCGAATTATTGCTCAAGCACAACGTGTTTTAGATGAAGCAGATCTAGTCAAACAACTGGCTAGTGAAGAGCAAGATGAATTAGACGGCACATTAAAATTAGGACTTATTTTTACTGTTGCACCTTATTTATTACCTAAACTGATCTTATCTTTAAAAGAAAAAGCACCTGAAATGCGTTTATCTTTAGAAGAAAGCTATACACAAAACTTAACTGAAAACCTAAAAAATGGTGATTTGGATGCAATTGTTGTGGCAGAACCGTTTCATGAAGCAGGTATTGTGACCCATCCGCTTTATGATGAACCTTTTTTTGTCATTGTCCCCAAAGGCCATCATTTTGAAGATCGCGATTATGTGACCACAAAAGAAATTTCAAAAGAAAAAGTCTTGTTATTGACTGAAGGCAATTGTATGCGGGATCAAGTGCTGGAAAGCTGCCAAGAATTAGCCAGTAGACAAAGTATTATGGGCTTAAGCAGCACATTACAAGGCAGCTCGATTAACACCATTCGTCACATGGTTGCCAGTGGTTTAGCAATCAGTATTTTACCAGCAACCTCTCTAACCGATAATGATCATTTATTTTTCTCTATTATCCCATTTAAGAGCCCAGCGCCAATACGCCGAGTTGTGCTAGCAGCACGAAGACACTTTGTACATCCTAAAGCATTAGAGGTTGTTAAAGAAGCCATTTTAGATTCTCACTTAACTGGCGTGACTTTTATCAGAGAATAAAATTGTTCTTATGACATTAAAAAGCAGATGATTTAATCATCTGCTTTTTATTTTAATGACACACTACTCTGCCATTGCCATCAAGCTGGCATTTCCTCCAGCCGCAGTAGTATTAATACTGATACTGGTCTCGTCAAATAATTGTAAAAAATTGACTTCTTCTGTTGCATCAACAATAAGTGTAATCGGCCCTTTCCTTTTTGCCACAGCAAGTTTTACTTCAACAGGAACATCTTTAACAGTTAGCCAAAAATAAGCTGGATTATCTAAAGGGTCATGAAATATCTTAACCCAATTAGGGAAATAATGAGCAAAAGATGCTAGTTCGGATTGGGAGTCGACCCACACACAACTTCCTGCCGCTAATACAGCAATAAAAACTTTTAGTGAAGTTGCTATATCTGCTTGTCCATAAATTAAGATATTATTTCGACTACGTAATTTTAATAAATTATCCTCGCCTGTTGGCCCAACCAACTTTAATGTTGTCAGTAATAAATTTTGATTAAAACAATGAACTTCCTGTTTCAATATCTCTTTAGACTCCATACTTAGAAATGAATAATCATCACAATGAGCCAATAATTGCGTTAACTGTGGGATTTCATTTAAGGTGGAGACGTCACTAAATTGATTAGACAAAGCCCATTGTTTTAATTTGGTTAATCTTTGTAAATAAAAAACTCCACCTGCTTTTGGGCCTGTTCCAGATAAACCATGCCCACCAAAAGGTTGAACACCTACAACAGCACCTACAATATTACGATTAATATAAATATTACCTGCTTCAACTTTACGGCAGATTGTGTCAATAGTCTGATTGATTCGACTATGAACCCCATGCGTCAAAGCAAAACCTGTTTGATTAATCTGTTCAAGCACATTGTCTAGATTCGATGCTTGATAACGCACCACATGTAAAACTGGGCCAAAAACTTCTTTTGTTAATTCTGACAAATCTGATAATTCAAACAAAATGGGAGCAATATAAGTACCCTGATGAGCATATTGAGGCAACTCTATCTGATGATATGCCTTTGCATATAATTTCATCTGCTTAATATGATTTAATAGGTTTTCTTGTGCTTCTTGATCAATAACAGGGCCAACATCTGTGTTGAATAAAGAAGGATTGCCAACAACCAACTCATTCATTGCGCCTTTAATCATATGTAAAAGCTTATCGGCAATATCCTCTTGAATAAACAATACACGTAAAGCAGAGCAACGTTGTCCAGCAGAATCAAAAGCGGACTGCAACACATCAATCACGACCTGTTCTGGTAAGGCAGAGCTGTCTACAATCATGGCATTTTGACCACCTGTCTCAGCAATTAATACTGGTTGCTCTGATCGTTTGGCTAAATTATGGTTAATACTCTTAGCAACCGAAGTTGACCCAGTAAAAATCACACCATCTACTAAAGGACAAGATGTTAACGCTTCACCAACAATTTCTCCTGTACCTAATAATAACTGTACTGCTGCTTTGGGTACCCCTGCTTGATGCAATAAATTGATGGCAAAATGTGCAATTAAACTGGTTTGCTCTGCTGGTTTGGCCAATACAGCATTGCCAGCAGCTAAACTGGATACTACTTCTCCGACAAAAATAGCCAATGGAAAATTCCAAGGACTAATTGCCACCACCACACCTAAAGGTTGATGCGTGTCATTATTGAAAGACTCCTCCACTTGATTTGCATAGTAACGGCAAAAGTCAACCGCCTCTCTTACTTCTGCAACAGCATTACTGAAGGTTTTACCTGCTTCTCGGACAGCCAACATCATGATGACGGCCATATTATTTTCCAATAAATCCGCAAATTGTCTAATCACTTTAGCTCTATGTTCAGGTACAGTATCTGCCCATTCTGACTGAAATTGTTTGGCCTTTTCCACAGCCTGAATGACTAGTTGATGATCCATTAAAAATGCGACCTGCCCCACAATATCTTCATGATTAGCTGGATTATGAACATTCTGCCATTGTTGAATATCTTCCTCTACATCTGCAATTAAAGAGCTTGCCTGATATTTTTGTTCTATTGCTTCATTTAACTGTGTTTGTAAAAGCGCTAATTGAATTTCATTACTTAAGTCCATACCTCGAGAATTGGCTCTTTTTGAGCCATATAAATTTCTGGGCAAAGGTAATTTACTATGACTCTGACCACCATACTTACTGGCTTCTTCAATAGGGCTTTCAATTAATTCATCAATACTTACTTGCTCATCAACAATACGGTTGACAAAAGAACTATTGGCTCCATTTTCTAATAAACGCCGAACAAGATATGCCAACAGAGTTTCATGTGTACCAACTGGTGCATAAATTCGACAACGTTTATCTAGATTTTCTGAACCAACCACTTGATCATAAAGTGTTTCCCCCATTCCATGTAAACATTGGAATTCAAAATCTTTTCCCTGAGCCAAATGATATACAGCAGCTAAGGTATAAGCATTATGTGTTGCAAACTGAGGAAAAATTTCTGCTTGGGCAAACAATAATTTTTTGGCACAAGCTATATAAGAAACATCTGTATATACTTTGCGGGTATACACTGGATAGCCTTCTAAACCATCTACTTGTGCTCTTTTAATTTCAGCATCCCAATAGGCACCCTTTACCAAACGAACCATAAAACGATGATGTGTACGTTTGGCTAAATCAATAAGGTAATCGATCACAAAAGGACAACGCTTTTGATAAGCCTGAACAACAATACCAATACCATTGAACCCTGCTAAATCTTTATCTTGTGCTAACTTTTCAATTAAATCTAAAGACAGCTCTAATCGATCAGCCTCTTCTGCATCAATATTTAATCCAATATCGTATTGTTTGGCTAAAACGAATAACTCTTTTAAACGTGGATATAACTCATCCATAACCCTCGTGTGTTGTGCGCGAGAATATCTTGGGTGAATGGCAGATAGTTTTACCGATATACCATTACCTTCATACACACCAGCTTGCTTAGCATCTTGTCCAATAGCATGAATAGCCTGAAGATAATCATTAAAATACCTGAGCGCATCTTCGTGGGTCATTGCAGCTTCACCAAGCATATCAAATGAAAAACGATAACCGCGCTTTTCACGCTCTTTGCCATTGGCCAAAGCCTCTTGAATAGTTTGCCCAGTGACAAACTGTTTACCAAGAATCCTCATCGCATAATCAACGCCACGACGAATTAAAGGCTCCCCACCTTTTGCCAAAATACGGGTTAAACTTGCAGCCAAGCCCTCTTCCTGATAAGAAGCAGTAAGTTTACCTGTAATTAACAATCCCCAAGAAGCAGCATTAACAAATAAAGAAGGGCTATGATTTAAATGACTTTTCCAATTACCTGTTGCCAATTTATCGCGAATCAACTGATCTTGCGTGGTTTTATCAGGAATACGCAGCAATGCCTCTGCCAAACACATTAAAGCAATCCCTTCTTCGCTGGACAAGGTAAACTCATGCATCAAAGCATCTACACCACTTGCCTTTGATCTATCTTGACGCACTTGAACCACTAATTTTCGCGCCAACGATTGTATCTGTTTTTCTAAATCAACATTAAGTTTAGCCTGAGAGAGTATGTCTTGTACGGCAAGAGATTCATCTTGACGATAGGCTTGAGTGATTAGCTGACGCAATGGGGTTTGAGTGTGAGCAAAGTGGAACATCTCATTGTCCTTATTCTGGAAAATACTGCGAACAAAAAACCGTTATTACTAGTATTTAATCATATTATTGTAGGACAGTCTACAATATATTTTCCAAATATCATTAAAAATACAGAATACATAAAATATAGGGATAATAATGATTAAAGAAAAAAATTATGCACATTATCCATAAAATTCTATAGTGTTAGATTTACCAAACCTCTTCCCATATTTTCTCCTCAATATAAGGTTTGGAACTTGCTTTTCATAAACAAATACGTCCATAATTAAATCGTTTTATTTTCAATCCACTTAAAAAAGAAGATCAAAATGGCTCTAATTGTACAAAAATATGGGGGTACCTCTGTTGGTAGCATAGAACGTATCAAAAATGTTGCCAAACGTGTCGCTAAATTTAAAGCTCAGGGGCACGATATTGTTGTGGTATTGTCAGCAATGAGCGGTGAGACAAACCGCTTGATTGCCTTGGCAAAAGAAATACAGGAACATCCAGACCCAAGAGAGCTGGATATGATTGTGTCTACAGGTGAACAAGTAACGATTGGTTTATTAGCTATGACCTTAAAAACCATGGGGTTGGACGCTATAAGCTACTGTGGCTGGCAAATTCCTATTGTGACGGATACGGCTCATACAAAAGCCCGTATTCAAACAATTGATGAAAACAAAATGCGTGCTGATTTAAAAGCCGGCAGAGTTGTTGTTGTTGCTGGTTTTCAAGGCATTAGTGAAGAAGGCAATGTCAGCACTTTAGGTCGTGGTGGCTCTGACACTTCAGCAGTTGCTTTGGCTGCCGCGTTAAAAGCGGATGAATGTCAGATTTATACTGATGTAGACGGTGTGTATACTACTGACCCACGAGTTGTACCAGAAGCCAAACGGTTAAAAACCATTACATTTGAAGAAATGCTGGAGTTAGCCAGTTTAGGTTCGAAGGTACTACAAATACGTTCAGTTGAATTTGCTGGAAAATATAATGTACGCTTAAGAGTACTCAGTAGCCTAACCGAAGAAACCGGTGAAGGAACGTTAATTACTTATGAGGAAGACAGTAATATGGAAAAAGCATTAGTTTCTGGTATAGCCTTTGACAAAAATCAGGCTCGTATTAATGTAAAAGGTATCCCAGACAAACCTGGTGTTGCCTATCAAATTTTAGGTCCTATTGCTGAATCTAATGTTGAAATTGATATGATCATCCAAAATGCAGGTGAAAATGGTACAACCGATTTTTCCTTTACTGTACCTAAAGATGAATATCATAGAGCCATGAAAATTCTGACAGAACTACAACCTGTTCTTGGAGCAACCCAAATCGATGGAGACAATGCTGTAGCGAAAGTATCTATTGTTGGAGTCGGTATGCGCTCACACAGTGGTGTCGCATCAACTATGTTCCGTGCTTTAGCAGAAGAAGGGATTAATATTTCTTTAATCAGTACTTCTGAAATCAAAATTTCAGTACTTATTGAAGAAAAATATCTTGAACTGGCCACTCGTGTGTTACACAAAGCATTCGAACTAGAAAAAGTATAAAGATATTGATAACCACAATAAAAAAGCCACTTAAAAGTGGCTTTTTTATTGAATATATGACTGGCTATTTAATTATTAATAGGCAATACACGGTCTGTTTTACCACCTGAAACAATTTTTACCCTTTGCCCAGTACTGATATTAATATCCGCAGCTTGCACCACAGAAATCAACTGATTACTGTCGTCCAATCTCACTGTAATTTCATAACCCTTACGATTTATCGCTTCTTGCCCTTTTTGTGCGCCATAACCACCAATAACAGCCCCCACAATAGTTCCTAAAATACGTCCATTACCTTTACCAACAGAATTACCGGCAACACCACCTATAGCCGCACCAGCGACGGTTAATAAATCACTAGAATCATTATGAATAGCAATTTCATTAACAGATACAACGGTTCCTAAACGAACAGTTTGTGCTGTACGTGCTTCTGTTGTATTGTAATAACCAGCAGAACTGGTACCGCATGCAACTAAAGATGCCGAGAAACAAGCAACAAAAAGATATTTTAATGATGTTTTAAACATATTATTCTCTCCTAGAAATAAAACTTAAATTTTGTTTTGCTGTTTTAAAATTGCTTGAATGCAATTTTCAACTAATCCTGTACCTTGGAACACTAAACCGCTATAAAGTTGCACAGCTTGTGCACCTAATTCAAGTTTTTTTACTGCATCATTTCCTGTCATAATACCACCAACGCCAATTATTGCGACCTTATTTTGCAAATGTTTACTTAACAACTGCAATACCTGATTACTTTTTTCTTTTAAAGGATACCCAGAGAGCCCTCCTTGTTCTTGAGCATATTGGGCACTAATCATGCTTTTATCTATTGTTGTATTGGTTGCAATCACACCATCTATTTCATTATGAATGAGCACATTAGCCAACTGAGCAATCTGGATTTCGTCCATATCAGGCGCAATTTTTACCACCAATGGCACATAACGATTATACTGATCAGCTAACTGTAATTGTTTTGCTTTTAAGCCAGACAGTAAAGCTTCTAATTGATGCTCACTTTGTAGGCTTCGTAAATTCTGTGTATTAGGTGATGAAATATTAATGGCAATATAACTGGCAAAAGGATATGCCTTTTCCAAACAAATCAAATAATCATCTAGTGCTTTTTCTATTGGTGTGGTTGCATTTTTACCAATGTTAATACCCAACACCCCTTTGTATTGGCTTTTTTTAATATTTTCAATTAAAACATCAATACCATCATTATTAAACCCCATACGATTAATAATGGCTTGTTCTCGTATCAATCGAAATAACCTAGGCTTATCATTACCTGACTGCGGTTTTGGTGTCACTGTTCCTACTTCAAGAAAACCAAAACCTAAACTTGCCAATGCATCAATATATGCACCATTTTTGTCTAACCCTGCTGCAGTTCCTATCGGATTAGGTAAATCTAATCCCATCAGCTTCAGTGGGCATGAAGATATTGCATGGGGAATAAGGGAAGCCAATCCTAACTGGTGAACCTTTTTAAATAAAGCCAACCCTCGAGTATGGGCTTTTTCTGCATCTAAACGAAATAACAAAGGCTGAATTAGCTTATACATAATTTTCTTTACTCATTTAAGATATCAATTAAAAATGCGATCACCAGTTTATAAAAAAATCACCATCCTACTTGAGTTAAACTATCAAAACTTTGTTTAATCTCTCCACGTATGCCTTTACCCAAATATTTTGCCAAACCTTTAGGTTCAAGAGTGTAGTTTACAGTTGGCAGCTTCACAGTATCTCTGGCAACACTTCTGACACTCCCTAAACCATCCACCAAGCCATTTTTCACACCTTGAGAACCTGTATAGACTCGCCCACTAAAAATATCTGGATCGTTTTTGTCTTTTAAGGCAGCACCTCTGCCATTTTTGACAGCAGCAATAAACTGTTGGTGAATTTCATTTAACAATTCCTGCCATATCTCAGCTTGAGCTGGATTTTCTGGACTGAATGGATCGCCCATACCTTTATTCGCACCAGCAGTTTTCAAACGTCTTTCAATACCCAATTTTTCAATTGCTTTATCAAAACCAAAGCCCCCAGAAATGACACCAATACTGCCAACTAAACTTGCTTGATTTGCATAAATTTTATCTGCCGCACTGGCGATATAATAACAACCAGAAGCACACACATCTTCTACCACCACATAAACAGGAATAGAACTATTTTTCTTTTTCAAAGCAATAATTTCATCATATGCAATACCTGAAATCACAGGTGAACCACCAGGGCTATTGGCTCTCAAAATAATGGCTTTAACACTAGGGTTTTTATAGGCATTTTCCATTCCAGCAAGTAAAAAACTGGCATTATCATTCTCACTATCAATCGTACCTGATAAATTAACCACAGCCACATGATCACTGGTCATTTCAGAAATTTTACCTATACTCATCACAATAGGTAATACAATCAAAAACAGAAGAAGCAAACCAATATAAATAAATCTAAACGCAATTTTCCAACGTCTAGCAGTGCGTTGTTCTTTTTGTGAGTCAGTCAATAATTTAATAATGACTTCTTTTTCCCACTGATTATCTAACTCACTCATGTATTTTCCTTTATTCTCTTTAAAGTTATAACCCTAGTTCTTTTAAAAACCTGACATCATCAGCCCAACCAGATTTTACTTTCACCCAAACCTTTAAAAACACTTTTGCATCAAATAGCTTTTCCATATCAATACGTGCTTCAGTTGATATTTTCTTCAGTTTCTCACCACTTTTGCCAATCAGCATTCCTTTTTGACTATCTTTATCAACCAATACGGCAATATGAATTCTTTTTAACCCACTTTCTTCTACAGTGAATGATTCAACTTCAACATTCATGGCATAAGGCAACTCTTCGCCCATATAACGAAATAGTTTTTCCCTCACAATTTCTGTGGCTAAAAAACGTTCACTTTTATCTGTAATCATTTCTTCTGGATAAAGGGGAATACCCTCTGGCAAGAATAAGCGTGCTTTTTGTAATAATTCACCTAATCTTTGTCCATGTTTTGCGCTAACCACTTCCATTTGAGCAAAATGATGACGTTGCATCAAATCATTCACAAAATTGTGTAAATGTAATTTATCTTTTACTTTATCTTGCTTGTTGACAACCAAAATAACAGGAACATGTTTCGGAAAAAATTTAAGCAATTGCTCATCTTCATGCCCAACATTTAAAGCTTCGACAACCCAAAAAATAACATCGACTCCAGCTAATGTTTCCGTTACATTTTGATTCAAACGGTCATTTAAAGCATTACGATGTTTTGTTTGAAAACCAGGCGTATCTACAAAAATGAATTGTGTCTCATGATCTGTATAGATGCCTGTAATTTTATGGCGTGTTGTTTGTGCTTTTTTAGAAGTAATACTGATTTTTTGACCAATTAAATGATTCATTAATGTAGACTTTCCTACATTTGGGCGCCCCACAATTGCCACAAAACCACAACGAAATCCTAATGAATCATTCATTCTTTTTTTTACCTAATGGAAAATTTTGCTCAATGTATATTAACGCATCTTTTGCAGCTAACTGCTCAGCTTGCCTTCTACTACTACCCTCACCCTTAGAAATAAAAGCCAGCTCACCTAAATCACACTCAACAACAAAAATTTGCTCATGTGCTTCACCTTTTTGTGCCAAAATACGGTACTTTGGTAAGGCCAATTTTCTAGCTTGTAATGCTTCTTGTAAAGAGGTTTTGTCATCTTTACCTTGATGACGAATATCTATATTTTTGATTCGCTCACAAAACAGATGCCGAACGACTTGTTCTGCTTTTAAAAAGTCGCTATCAAAACTAACCGCAGCAAAAATAGCCTCAACCGCATCAGCTAAAATAGAAGGGCGTCGAAAGCCCCCACTTTTGAGTTCACCCTCACCCAAAAGCAACACATCACCCAATTTCAAACCCATGGCTATTTGCGCTAAGGTATCTTGATTAACCAGGCTAGACCTAAGCCGAGACAACTCCCCTTCACTTAATGAAGGGAAAGCATCAAATAACATTTTGGCAACGCTGTAATTTAAAATAGAGTCCCCAATAAACTCTAGACGTTCATTATTTTGAGCGGAATAACTTCGATGAGTTAATGCCTGAATCAAAATAGTTGGTTGAACAAAACGATAACCCAACTGTTTTTGCAGTTGGGTCAACAAATGATTGGGTAATTTAATACTCAAAACATCTATATCCTTTTAATTAGACTTTGTTTCAAAATCAAAGTAAAGGCTGATATTCCAAACCAAAGGAACTTTACGAGACCAATTCATACTATATTCATATTTACCACTTACATTAATTACTTTAAGTTCCCTGATATCCTCATCACGCAAATCATCAACAGAACTAAGCTTCAATGTTTTTTTCAAACCAGCTTTTGCCGCAGCAGCACTTTGATAGTTATCATCTGCAGCTTTAACCATTGCCCGTTTAACATTTCCAGCATAAGAATAAACTGGGATAATTTTCACAGCCAAGACAATAATGACCAAACCAATAAAACAAGCAAACACCATGCCAATAGCAGTTATGCCTTTTTGAGTATTACGATTATTCATAAAAAATCCACAATAGTATTATTAAAAAATCTATCAAACTAAGTTTTGTCAAAATTAGCACATATTCCTCAAGACAACAATATTATTTTATGGTTGTACCTATTCTAGCAAAATCTGAAAAATTCATCCAAACTAAAAATGCTTTTCCCACAATTAATTGATCATCCACAAATCCCCAATAGCGACTGTCTAAACTATTATCACGATTGTCCCCCATCGCAAAATAATTGCCTTCAGGAACCTTACAAATAAATCCTGATAAAGCATACTGACAATTGTCCCTAAAGGGAAAATTTGATCGTACTTGCCCCAAACTTAAAGTAGGTGCATCTTGAATCTGAAAAATATCGTATTCTTTTTTGTCCAAATTTTCTTTAAATACCTTATTTTCAATAGAAACCGTACCATTAAGTGTCTGTTCTGTATAGCTGGCTTGACCAATTGGTTGATCCACGACTGTTTGCCCATTTATTTTTAATACTTTATCTCTATATTCTATAATGTCTCCAGGCAATGCCACTATCCGTTTAATATAATTTAAACTTGGCTGCTCTGGATAATTAAAAACCACGACGTCACCACGTTGAATAGAACCTGTAGGAATCATCACCTTATTTAAAATAGGCACTCGAATACCATATGAAAATTTATTCACTAAAATAAAATCACCAACAATTAGTCCCGGCCTCATTGAACTAGAAGGAATTTGAAATGGCTCTACAACGAAACTACGTAAGACAAAAACGATTAAAATGATGGAAAAGAAACCTCTCATATAATCAACAAAATGGCCTGCCGAATAAGATGCTGTTTGCTCTGCTGTCTGCTGTTGTTTTTTATAGGCGCGGAACAACACTTTATCGTAAACCCAAGTCGCACCTGTAAAAACAACAAAAATCAATAAAACCGCAGTAAAACTAAAAAATTTGGATAAAACACCAAATACACCTACCATCATCAGCAAATAACCCCATTGCAGATTGCTTGACCATTCTTGTCCCTCTTTTCTGGATTTATCACTGATAAAAAATAATATGGCTCCCACAATTAAAGCACCTATAGCTGCCATAAATAATGTTTGACTCACTTTTATTTGTCTCCGACTTGTAGAATTGCCAAGAATGCACTTTGTGGAATTTCAACATTCCCTACTTGTTTCATTCGTTTTTTTCCTGCTTTTTGCTTTTCCAATAATTTTTTCTTACGAGTAATATCGCCACCATAACATTTTGCCAACACATTTTTACGTAAAGCTTTAACTGTTTCTCTAGCAATAATCTGATTACCTATAGCCGCTTGAATAGCAATATCAAACATTTGTCTAGGAATCAACTCTCGCATTTTTGCCGCAAGTTCTCTACCACGATAAACAGAATTTTGCTTATGCACAATTAAGCTTAAAGCATCTACTTTTTCGCTATTAACCAAAATATCTAACTTTACTAAATCCGCAGCTTGAAACTCTTTAAAATCATAATCTAAAGATGCATAACCACGACTTGTTGATTTGAGTTTATCAAAAAAGTCCATAACAACTTCATTCATGGGTAGATCATAAGTTAGCATAACTTGCCGCCCCATATACTGCATATTGACTTGGATGCCCCGCTTTTGATTGCATAAAGTCATTACTGCTCCAACATAATCCTGTGGCACCAAAATAGTAGCCGTAATAATAGGCTCATAAATGACATTCACTTTGGCTAAATCTGGGAGCTTAGAAGGATTCTCTACCTCTTGTATTGTGCCGTCTTTTAACTCTACCTGATATACAACTGTTGGCGCAGTTGTAATCAAATCCATATCGAACTCTCGCTCTAAGCGCTCTTGTATGATTTCTAAATGCAAAAGCCCTAAAAAGCCGCATCTAAAACCAAAACCTAAAGCTTGAGAGACCTCAGGTTCAAACTTCAAAGAGGCATCATTTAATTGTAACTTTTCTAAAGCATCTCGTAAATTATCATAATCATGACTCTCTACAGGATAAAGCCCTGCAAAGACTTGTGATTGTACTTCTTTAAAACCTGGTAACGCTTCTTGAGCAGGCGTTTTAACTGAAGTAATGGTGTCCCCTACTTTAGCTGCTCCAAGCTCTTTTAATCCTGTGATCAAAAAGCCTACTTCACCAGCTTGCAATGATTCCTTTGCCACAGATTTAGGTGTAAAGATACCAATTTGCTCAACCAAATGTTCAGTGTTGGTGGCCATAAATTTGATTTTTTCTTTTAAAGAAATACTGCCATCAACCACACGAATCAACATCACCACACCGACATAATTATCAAACCATGAATCGATAATCAGCGCTTTTAAAGGTGCCTGAGCATCACCTTTTGGCGGGGGTATTTTGGCAATAACAGCCTCTAGGATATCCTCTATACCAATACCACTTTTTGCTGATGCCCGTACCGCATCAATCGCTTCAATACCAATAATATCTTCTATTTCCTGACTGACTCGCTCAGGTTCTGCTGCAGGTAAATCAATCTTATTTAAAACAGGCACCACTTCAACACCCAAGTCTATTGCGGTATAACAATTGGCAACGGTTTGTGCTTCTACTCCTTGAGAAGCATCCACTACCAATAAAGCACCTTCACAAGCTGACAATGAACGAGACACTTCATAAGAGAAGTCCACGTGACCTGGAGTATCAATTAAATTTAAATGATACACCTGCCCATCCTTTGCCTTATATTGTAATGCAGCTGTCTGGGCTTTAATAGTAATGCCACGTTCTTTTTCAATATCCATTGAATCAAGTACTTGCGCACTCATTTCACGCATATCTAAGCCACCACAAAATTGGATAAAACGGTCTGCCAATGTGGATTTTCCATGATCAATATGGGCAATAATAGAAAAATTTCGAATATGTTTCATAAACTCTTTAAGTAACAATAACAAGGGCAGGTTCTTTTCCTGCCCTTGTGTTTAAGAAGGTTTCGTATTCTAACCTAACTTTGCCAAATATGCACGTAAAGCTGACTCATCTAAATGCCAATGACAAATCTGGTTGTGTTCATGCATTAAAACAGGCACCAACTCATTGTATAAAGCTTCTAATGCTGGGTTAGCATCTACATCAACCACATTCAATTCAAACTTAAGCTCTGGCTGCAAAGCTTGTAATTGAGCGCGCATTTGATGGCATAAATGACAATACTCACGAAACATTAAGGTTAAAATCATTGGCCTTCTACCTGTATCACAACAAATTGGATACTGCCTTGCCGTAAAACTTGCAGGGCCAATTTACTGTTTTTGGGTGCGCGATTAATGGCATCAAGCAATTGTTGACCATTTTTTAATGGTTGACCTGCCACACCAACCACTACATCACCTCGTCTAATTTGCCCATTTTTCCCTGCAGAACCTGGATTAACAACAAAAACTCCAAATGAGAAACCCATATCATTTAATTGTTTCATCTCACGGACATTGAGATTTTGAAATACCATACCGACTTTATTTGATTGTGCTTCTTTTGTTTCTGGTTTTTCCTGTGGCGCTCTATTGGCAAAGATACCTGCAGTATCTTTATTTTCTTCAACTTTAACAGGCACTGAAATTGTTTTACCTGCTCTTAACACCTGCAATATAACTTGAGTATCTGGGCGAGTATTGCCAATAATACGAGGTAAATCTGATGAACTTTTAATCGTTTGTTCACCTACCTTCAAAACAATGTCACCAGATTTTAAACCCGCTTTATCTGCCGCTGCGCCCTTTTCCACCTGAGAAATCAAAGCACCTTCGGTACCACTTAAACCAAAAGATTCTGCCAACTCTTTAGTCATTTCTTGAATATACACACCTAAACGACCACGGCGAACATGCCCCTGCGTTTTTAACTCTTCAGAAATACGTGTTGCTACATCAATAGGTATGGCAAAAGAAATCCCCATAAAACCACCTGATTGGCTATAAATCTGAGAGTTCATGCCAACCACTTCGCCTTTTAAATTAAATAAAGGCCCCCCTGAGTTGCCAGGGTTAACGGCCACATCAGTTTGAATAAATGGCACAAAATCTTCTCTGGGTAATTGCCGCCCCTTGGCCGAAACAATACCTGCACTGACAGAATTTTCAAACCCAAAAGGTGAACCAATTGCAATCACCCATTCACCTACTCTTAAATTGTCAGGGTCGCCAATTTTTACTGTTGGCAACCCTTTAGCATCTATTTTTAACAACGCCACATCTGTTCTGGCATCAGCACCAATTAATTTGGCTTGGTATTCTCGTTTATCTGTTAAGGTCACAGTAATCTCATCTGCTTTTGCCACAACATGTGCATTGGTCATCACAAAACCATCAGCGGAAATAATAAATCCTGATCCTAAAGAGCGAGCTTGATATTCTCGTACTTGAGGCGGAGCAAATTGTCCAAAAAACTCAAAAAATGGATCTATTTGCCTTTGTTTAACTGTTTGAGTTGTATTGATATTAACCACTGCCTTACCTTGCGTTTCAACGAGACTGGTAAAGTCTGGCGTATCAGCTTTAACCAAAACAGAACAAGACAAACAAAAAACAAAAAAGAGTGTACTTAATATTTTTTTCATAATCGTTCTCTTCTACAACAATATAATGAATATGTTTAATAAAATAAATACCATTACTTTATTCATTGATATGTATAAAGCAAAAAGATTAAAATAAAGGATCATGATTAAAATTAAAAGATAATCATGATCCTTTTACACAATTTTACTTCTCAAAAAAAAACAAATTATATTAAATAATTTTATATAATAATCAGTTATGTCATTTTTGATCTACCATCTTAGATAAAATCAAAATACTCAAAATATAAGTTTTTTTATTTAAAAGATTACGTGTGCTCTTTTAAAGTTCGTGAACTCGTGCCACAACTATAACAAAACTTACTAAATGTATTTTTACGAGAGCCACATTGAATACAATGGTCAAATAAGCTGATCCCACAATGAGGGCAAAAATCCACAGCCGTATTTTTTACATCAACACCCCTCTCACAACTAGGGCAAACTCCTTTAGCAAACCTTGTAAGTGCCAAATCATAACTTAACTCTTGCCTTTTATCTTGATCGGACAATTTTTCTATGGCTTGCTGCTTGATCAAATAATGATTCAAAGCTCTTATGGCATAACGCCCCACAACAACCGTCAGTAAAATACCGACAATATAACGTACATATCCACCATAGCTTGGTAAATAAGGCACTAACTCCACAAAAAAGGTAAATAAGGCAAAAAAGGTAAATCCCCAAACGAAAGGCCAATATGTTCCTTTACGTTTTTTAATAAACAACCAACCTGCAAACAATAATAAAGGCAGTGTGAGCAGCAACCGATAAATAAATACTTGTAGTTGTATTTTCCTTTCCTCAGCGTTTAAAAGGATTAACGCTTCTTGCTCCAATTGACTTAATTGTGTTGTCAACACTTCTTGCTCTTGTTGTGCATCAAGCACCTCTTTTTGATGAAGCTGAAACTGTTTTTGAATTTTATCCAGTTGCGAGCTGAAACCATCTAACTCTTTTGTTCTTTTAATCAACTCTTGATCTTGTTCAACCAATTGTGTGACTTGACGAGTCGCCAACCAATTAGAAAAAGCTTCTCGAGCATTATCATTTGATTGTTTCGCAGCATTTAATTGAATTTCCACTTGCTCAAGCGCACGTTGTGCCGTTTTTTGTTTTTCTTCAAGTTGCTCGATAGATTGCTTAATTGGTTGCGTTTTTTTTGTATCCAGAAAATCATCCAATGTTTTGTGTTGAGCAACCTGAGGTAAATCACCCACAATGGTTCCCCCTAGACCAATGAGGAAACTGGCAAATATAAATGCAATTAACCATAATCCCCAACGAAACCACTTTTCAGATAAACGTAATGATTTACTCACAAATGCTCCTTCAATTATTCAACCAAAAATAAATAAACTACCTGAATTATTTTCAAAAACTCAGATAGTTTAAATGATCATACTATATTTAGTGTAAATGAATAATTAATCCATTTCATCTATCCATGCTTGTTGTATTGCCTCCAACACTCTCTCCCCACAACGATCTGGATCATCATCAAATTCTGATAAAGCCATCACCTTTGTGCGTAAATCAACAAAGCGAATCGTCACAGGATCCACATTTGGGTAGGTTTCAGCAAGTTCTATTGCGATTTCTTGTACATCTGTCCACTTCATATAATACCACCTTTAATATATTGATTAATAATAAAAATATATATTAATGATTTTCACGAGCATGATTAATTGTATATTTTGGAATTTCAACAGTTAAATCCTCTTCTCCAATAAGCGCTTGGCAACTTAAGCGAGAATCAGCTTCCAATCCCCAAGCCATATCTAATAGATCTTCTTCTATTTCACTGGCTTCATTTAAACTATTTATTCCTTTTCGAACCACCACATGACATGTCGTACAAGCACAGGACATTTCACAAGCATGTTCTATTTCAATATCGTTTTCTAACAAGGTCACACAAATGCTCTGACCTACCGGTGCATTTTCAATCACTTTCCCTTTCGGGCATAATGTTTCATGTGGTAATACAGTTATTTTTGGCATATTTCACCCTACATTTGATGGATATTTTGCCCTTTAAGCGCTCTGGCGATATTTCGATTCATTCGTTTAGCAGCAAATGCATCTGTCGCGACACTTAAGGCATGTATTTTATTATTAATCACCATTGTATCAGTTTGTTTTGCAGCATCTGATAACGCGTCAATTGCCTGAACAATAATTTGCTTCTCTTCTTGTGTTAATAAATCAGCATCCTGATTTAATGCTGTTTGTACAGCTTCTAATAGACTCTGTGCTTCAACTTTAGATTCTTGTAATTTACGTGCCTGAATATCATCAGTGATATTAGCCAAGGAATCCTGTAACATTTTGGTAATTGCTGCATCGTCTAAACCATAAGAGGGCTTCACTTCAATGCTGCTCAATACGCCCGTTGTTTGTTCCTGAGCACTCACAGAAAGCAGTCCATCGGCATCTACTTGAAAAGTCACTCTAATACGAGCTGCCCCTGCAACCATGGGTGGAATATTACGCAGAGTAAACTGGGCCAAGGAACGGCAATCCGCTACCAACTCACGTTCTCCTTGTAACACATGAATCATCATCGCACTTTGACCATCTTTAAAAGTTGTAAAATCTTGCGCTCTGGCAGTAGGAATTGTGCTATTACGAGGAATAATTTTTTCTACGAGCCCACCATATGTTTCAATACCTAAAGACAAAGGGGTCACATCTAGCAATAACCAATCTTGCTCGCTCTTGTTACCAACCAATATATTTGCTTGTATTGCTGCCCCTAAAGCCACCACCTGATCAGGGTCAAGATTATTCAAAAGCTCCTGCTTAAAAAACGCCTGAACTTCTTGTTGAATATGCTTCATTCTGGTTGCACCACCAACCATAATAACGCCTTGAATATCTTCTTTAGTAAGGCTTGCATCAGATAACGCTCTTTGAACAGGCGCTAAAGTCTGTTTAACCAAATGAGCAGTCAACTCAACAAATTTTTGAGCAGTCAATGTTAAATTAATTTTGTCTCCATTGCTTAAAGTCGCACATAAAGTACTGCTGTCTTCTTCGGTTAGGTTTTCTTTTGCCGCACGGGATAAACCAAGTAGTAAAGATTTATCCTCATCTGTAATGGATATACCACTATCTGTTTGATCAAGTATCCATTGATAAATAGCTTGATCAAAATCATCTCCACCTAAAGCACTATTCCCATTCGTGGCTAAAACCTCAAAAATACCTTTAGATAATTTAAGAATAGACACATCAAATGTGCCACCTCCTAAATCATATACAGCAAATATACCTTCCGAAGCATTATCCAAACCATAAGCAATGGCAGCAGCAGTTGGCTCATTCAATAACCGTAAAACATGTAAACCTGCCAATTTAGCAGCATCTTTTGTTGCCTGACGTTGAGCATCATCAAAATAAGCTGGCACTGTAATCACCGCACCAGATAATGTGCCACCTAAAGTTTGCTCCGCTCTATTTTTTAATGCCAATAAAATTTCAGAAGACACTTGTACAGGACTTTTAGGCCCTTGACGTGTTAAGAGACTAATACTTTGATCATTTTGTTCAAATTGATAAGGTAAATGACTTGTAATTGTTAAGTCTGAAAAGGTACGACCCAATAATCTTTTTGCAGAACTGATTGTGTTGTTAGGATCTATCTTCTGAGCCTGAGCCGCATCAAAACCAACTTCTACACGATTGTCTTCACAAAATCGAACAACCGATGGTAACGCTGCTCTACCTAACTTATCGGTAAGACACAACGCGCTTCCATTTCTAACAGAGGCCACCAAACTATTTGTTGTACCTAAATCAATACCAATAGCCAATTTATGTTGATGTGGTGCAGCTGATAACCCAGGCTCAGCAATGTGCATTAAAGCCATAAAACGATCCTATCTATCTCAATAAGTAAGTGACTAAAAATATTAAGCACTTACACTTTAACCTTAATTTAATGAGTTTGTTCTTGAAGTTGAGCCAGAATTTTATCTAAAAATCGACCTTGGCGCACCAATGCAGCAGCATTTTCATCATCATTTTGATTAATCGCTTGATTAAGTTTAGCAATCAACAAATCAAAATCATTCTGAATTTCTTGAGTGATTTTTAATAGTTGTTCATGATCATTATTTTGCTTGGCTTCTTCTATATCTTCTCGCCATTGCATTTGCTGCATTAAAAACTCAGTTGGAAAATGAGTCTGCTGCTCTGATTCGGCATCAATCCCTGCTAGTTGCAATAAATAAGCTGCTCTATTGAGAGGATGCCCTAGCACACGATAAGCCTCATTGACATTAGAAGCCATCATTAATGCCTGTTTTTGCTCAAAATCACTCTTACCTGCATACTTATCAGGATGACATAAAGAAAGTAACTGTTTGTACACTTGCTCTAATGCGTGTAAATCTAACTCAAAGGTTTTATTTAAACCAAACAAAGAAAAATAATCCATTTTTTTCAACAATCAATCTAAATCACACATTAAAGCTTTCACCACAACCACATTCATTCTGTACATTAGGATTATAAAATTTAAATCCTTCATTTAGCCCCTCTTTAACGTAATCGAGCTCTGTACCATCAATATAAACAAGGCTTTTAGGGTCAGTAAATACTTTTACACCAAAACTATCAAATGCCAGATCATCTGTATTGACCACATCAACGAACTCCAAAACATAAGCCATTCCAGAACATCCACTGGTTTTTACCCCCAATCGAATACCCTCGCCTTTGCCACGCTTTGTTAAAAAATTACGTATATGATCAGCTGCTTTTTGTGTTAGTGTAATAGCCATATCCCACTGCCCTTTAATCCATGAACATTTTAAGTTCTAATATTTACTTACCATGTTTTTGCTTATAATCATCAATAGCTGCTTTAATGGCATCTTCTGCCAGAATAGAACAATGTATTTTAACTGGTGGTAAAGCCAATTCTTCTGCGATATCACTGTTCTTAATGCTTAATGCTTCGTCTAATGTTTTTCCCTTTACCCACTCAGTGATAAGAGAAGAGGATGCAATTGCAGAACCACAACCATATGTTTTAAAACGAGCATCCTCAATAACACCCGCTTCATTGACTTTAATTTGTAGTTTCATCACGTCACCACAAGCTGGTGCGCCAACCATACCCGTACCTACGCTATTGTCTCCTTTTTCAAAGGAACCTACATTGCGTGGATTTTCATAATGATCAATCACTTTATCACTATAAGCCATTTTTATTCTCCCTGTTTAGTGTGCAGCCCACTGTACACTATTTAAATCAATACCTTCTTGGTGCATTTCCCATAGAGGTGAAAGCTCTCTTAAACGCCCAATTTTAGAACATAACAGTTCAGTAGCAAAATCAACCTGCTCCTCTGTTGTAAAACGACCAAAACTGATACGCAATGAACTGTGAGCCAACTCATCATTCCGTCCCAATGCCCGTAATACATAAGAAGGCTCAAGACTTGCTGAAGTACATGCAGAACCACTGGAAACGGCTAATTCTTTTACTGCCATAATTAAGCTTTCGCCTTCCACAAAATTAAAACTAACATTCAAATTATGTGGTACTCGATGAAGCATATCACCATTGATATAAACTTCATCAATGTCTCTAATGCCAGCTAAAAAACGATCACGTAAAGCAGTAATATACTTTATTTCATTTTTCATTTCCAACCGAGCCAAACGAAAAGCCTCACCCATCCCTACAATTTGATGGGTAGGTAATGTACCAGAGCGAAAACCGCGCTCATGACCACCACCATGCATTTGCGCCATTAATCTAACCCTTGGTTTTCTACGTACATACAATGCCCCAATCCCTTTGGGGCCATAAATTTTATGTGCTGATAAACTCAACAAATCAATATTAGACTGATCTAACTGTATGTCCACTTTACCTGCTGCTTGCGCTGCATCCACATGAAAAATAATCCCTTTTTCACGACACAACGCACCAATACCTTCTATATCTTGAACGACCCCAATTTCATTATTCACCCACATGACAGAAATTAAAATGGTATCTGGGCGAATCGCACTTTCTAATTCTTTAAAATCAATAAGCCCATTTTCCTGAACATTTAAATAGGTAACCTCAAAACCTTCACGCTCAAGCTCACGCATGGTATCCAAAATAGCTTTGTGTTCTGTTTTTACGGTGATCAGATGTTTACCTTTACTCTGATAAAAATGAGCGGCTCCTTTTAAGGCCAGATTATCTGACTCGGTTGCGCCAGAAGTAAAAATAATCTCTTTACTGTCTGCACCAATTAACTGTGCAATTTCATTACGAGCCTGTTCCACTGCCTCTTCTGCTTGCCAGCCGAAACTATGACTTGAACTTGCAGGATTACCATAAATTTCAGTTAAATATGGAATCATTTTTTCTGCCACACGAGGGTCAACTGGTGTCGTAGCAGCATAATCAAAATAAATTGGGGTTTTTATTGTATTCATGGTTGCACTTCCAAATGATGTTTAATATTATTTTTTTTGACTGTAATAGGTTGCTCTGTCTGTTTAGGTTGCATATCAATTAAAGTGTCTAATGATACTGCAGACAAATACTGTAATATTGTATCGTTCAAATTTTCCCACAATTGATGCGTCATACAAGGACTATTGTGATGACAGTTACCTTTTCCTTGGCATTGGGTCGCATCTAACATATCGTCTACAGCTGCAATAATATCAGATACAGAAATCTCTTTTGCTGGCTTGCTTAAAAAATACCCACCACCAGGACCTCTAAAGCTGATCACAAGGCCACAGCGACGCAGTTTACCAAACAACTGTTCCAAATAAGACAAAGAAATATTTTGTCGCTCACTAATATCGCTTAAGCTAACAGGTACATTTTCTTTTTGATAAATAGCCAAATCCAACATAGCAGTTACTGCAAAACGGCCTTTTGTTGTCAATCGCATGTTATTTCTTCCGAAAAGTTATTATTCTGAGATAATTATCCTATTTCCGAGTAAACAAGTCAACTATTATCTTAAACAAAAAGGGCGGCTTATTTAAGCCACCCTTTTTATTCTAAACTCACTTAATTTTTAAGCTTTCCCAACGGTTTCAAAACCACAATTGGAACACTCATTATACCGTGATTCAATGGTTTTAAGCCTAATCATATAGGATTGACCTGATGTACTTAACTCAACCTCTTTATCAACTTGCACCAAAGCATTTGGCACCAATAACGCCCTACTGGCTTTTTTGCTTTTATCATGAGTTACATACAAACCAAAGAAGGTATTATTCGGATTACTTAAATCAATCAATGTAATAGCCATTGGCGAACTACCAATAGTTTCAAGACCTACTTTAGTAGAACCATCATCATTTTTAATCAAGCGTCTAACAACCCCCAATATTGGTAATGAATCCATGAACTCAACCAAAATCAAGTCACCAATCAGTAAGCTATTATTTTCTTTAGAAAAATGTGTTAACCCTATTTCGTCAGTACTCACACTGGTCATTACCCAACGGGATTCTTGCCTTTCTCTCGCACTAGGAATAGTCAGTTCTTGCTTTGCTTTAAAGGCTATTAAATTAAATCCTACTGTCACAAACACTTCTTCAGCAGCTAAAACCAAATCTGCTGGTGGTGGTTGATACTCAGGTTCCAATAAACATTTTTGAATTTTTTCAAAAAACGCTTGCCAAGAAGCAGGATCCGTCTTCATTGGGTCATCAACCAGATACTCTGGCAAGGCTTCTTCACCCAAAGAACCATCTTGAATATTAATGCTCTGAATCACATCTTGCACAGCGGCAACAAACGCACCACCACTCCAATAACGGCTTGATTGAGCGAAAACACTTCTACGAAAAAAATGGGGCGCTTCCTCAGAACGAAGATCCAACATAAAAACAGGTTCAGTTAAATTTTGCTGATCTGTTTGTATGTGTAAATTTTTACACGCTTTACCTAAAATATAATGTAACTGGCGAATTTCTTGTGTATTTAAACTGCTTGTATTGGCAATTTTTAAAAAGGCTGAATGCAATAATACTTGTTCGGGAATGGTTTCTGTACCAACAATACTTTGGTAAGCTTTAACAGGATAACGTTCTAATTTCACTCGTTCTAAAAACTCAAAAAACTGATAAGCCTGCTTCCAAGTGCTTCCTTGTGGCTCCGTGTATCTTTGAGCATACCATAATATCTGTTGATTATGGTGCACTAATCCCCGCACAGCAGCCAACGTGATACTGGGTAATAGCTCTTTAGGTGCATTTTGTCCAAGAAAATCGGATAAACACAAGCTATACCCAACTGCCAGCTCATTGATATAAGCCAAAATCGCCGGAATAAAATTCCTTTTACTGTTTTCTGGATTAAAATGGTCTTCACAAATTCGCTGATGAATGGGAAATGTACGCTCATCTATGTACAGTAATGTTTGCAATCTTTCTGCTAATGGAATACTTTTGTCGTTATTTAAACGAGTAATCGCCTTAATAACTTCAATATGCGCCCCAAAGTACTCCTCTTGCGGTAATTTTTGAACCAACTTAGTAGCTGATTCCACCAAGGGAGAAGTAGGAGAAGTTTTATCTTTCTTCCCCACCATTGAGTCAATTAGAGTTTTAAAATCAAACATATATACTTAAGACAATTTAAAGATGTTAAGTTTATAACCACATAATACTTAATTATTCAAATACAGATTGGTTGATACCAACTTATCACATAATTAATTGATTCTAGCAAAAACCAGAGTCTTATGCACTAAAATTATATTACCTCAATTTAGTTTATGTATTACTGTGGTACTTCAAGCAGTATCCATACTCAAAATTCAGTCATTTCGATCGTTAGAATTCTAACACATCTTTTAAATTTACTCAAAAAAGAGATAAATTTTTCTAACGAAAAAAATACCGAATCGCATCTAAACCATTAAAATCAATTTTGAGTGAACTGAATTGTTTCACTTTTGGTTTGGCATGGAATGCAACACCATAATCAGCCGCTTGAAGCATCAATAGATCATTAGCCCCGTCTCCCACCGCCAATACTTGTCCTACTGCCAACCCTAAGTTTTGTTTTTTTTGCTGTAAAATTTGTGCCTTGCTTTGTGCATTGATAATCTGGCCTACCACTTTGCCTGTTAAAACACCATTATATATCTCTAGTTCATTAGCAATAGCATCATCTAAATGTAAACTTTGTTTGAGTTTTTCTGTAAAAAAGGTAAAGCCACCAGAGACAAGCACAAAATAAATGCCAGCCTGTTTCGCCATCTGAATAAATTGTTCTGCACCTTCAGTTAATTTGACTCTCTGTTGATAAACTCGTTCCAGCTGTTCAACAGTTACCCCCTCTAATAAGGCAACTCTTTGAATAAGTGATTCATTAAAATCTATTTTACCCTGCATAGCAGCATCTGTTATCTTGGCAACTTGCTCTTTTAAACCAACTTCATGGGCTATTTCATCAATACATTCTATTGTAATTAACGTAGAATCCATGTCGGAAACAATCAACTTTATTTGGGAAAAAGCTTGATCCTCTAAAAGATTGGCATCAATTTTATGCTCATCAAACCATATTTGTAATTCAGGACTAATCAAAAATTCGTCAGGAACAGAGATACGTTGAACATTACCTAGCGTAAATGTGCTATTTAATGGTACCCCTATTTTTTCAAATAGTTCGTTTACACTAAACTGTGATAATGTTTCTCCCTGAATCACCAATATACGTCTTTGTTTGCTCATCTAAGTTTAAGTACCCATAATTAAATCATATGTCTCATTGTTACATATCTAACAAAGCAATTGTAGCTATTTTCAAATAAAATGCGACAAACTCAAATTATTTATGTTATATATATTTTACAAAAGAGCATTAAACAAAAATAACTTACAAAAAATTTAACTTGTTATTTAAAATATAAAGCAGAAATTATGAAAACATGGGTTTGTTTGATATGTGGTTTTGTCTACGATGAAGCTGCAGGTTATCCAGAGGATAATATAGCGCCTGGAACCAAATGGGAAGATGTGCCATCGACCTGGATTTGCCCAGATTGCGGCGCAAAAAAAGATGATTTTGAAATGTTAGAATTTTAACCAGAAAGGATTTTGAATTTATGAATATCAAAACATTAGTTGTTCTGTGCACGGCACTAATTGGCACTACTGTACTGACTGGCTGTCAAAGTACAACATCTAATAATACAACAGGCAATAACCGCCAACAATTATTGCTGATTCCTAATGCTCAACTTAATGCAGAAGTAGCACAAGAATACAAAACGTTGATTAGCCAAGCTCGTCAAGCAAAAGCGTTAAATGTACCCGCATCTTATGCTAAACGTGTCAAGACGATATTCAATCGCATTGTTCCTCATACAACAGCTTTCCGTCAAGATGGCAGTAGTTTCAATTGGGAAATCAATGTGATTAATACTGATGAAGTCAATGCATGGTGTGCCCCTGGTGGGAAAATGGTTGTTTACAGTGGTATCATCAAACAACTGAATCTAACAGATGATGAATTGGCTGCAATTATTGGTCATGAAATGGCTCATGCATTACGTGAACACACTAGAGAGCAAATGTCTCAAGAAATGGCAAAAAGTGAAGGCTTAAAATGGGCAGGAAAACTTGCTGGTTTAAATAGCGACCAAATGGATCTTGCCAACTTAGTGAGCAAATATGGTTTCTCATTACCATTTTCTAGAACAATGGAAAAAGAAGCAGATGTCATTGGCCTAGAGTTAATGGCAAGAGCAGGTTATAACCCACAAGCAGCAGTAACGCTATGGGAAAAAATGGCAAAAGTTAGCGGTGAAGGTAGTGCATTAGAAGCGTTGACTTCTACTCACCCAACCAATAGTGCTCGCATCAATGAAATTAAAAAACGCCAAGATGAAGTCATGCCTCTTTATGAAGCATCTAAATCGAAAAAAGCCACTGGCACAAAAAAAGGTGGGAAAAAAAGATAATTTACAGGTAAAATAACTTAACCCGTAAGACAGTTCACACGGATGCCTTTGCATCCGTGTTCTTATTTTAAAGGTATGAAAATGCTAAGCTTTTCCCAATTTAAAGAACTTTTTGCACAAGGATACAATCGTATTCCACTCGTATTGGAATTATTTGCTGACCTTGATACGCCTTTATCAGTGTATTTAAAACTGGCCAACAAACCTTTTACTTTTTTATTGGAATCTGTTGTAGGTGGAGAACGTTTTGGCCGTTATTCTTTTATTGGTTTAGCTTGTCACACCTATATTAAAGTAGAAGACAAACGTGTTCGAATCTTTGAAAACAAGCAGTGCATTAAAGATGAACACATGGATGACCCTTTATCTTTTATCCAACAGTATCAAGATTCATTCAAAACACCAGAAATCCCTAACTTACCCCGATTTACTGGAGGATTAGTTGGTTATTTTGGTTATGAAACAGTCCATCACTTTGAATCTAAACTAGGCAAAACCGATAAGCCTGACCCTATTGGTACACCTGATATCTGTTTAATGCTATCAGAAGAATTGGCTGTTATTGATAATTTATCAGGTAAAATTTATTTAATCGTTTATGCAGACCCTAATGCAAATGATGGTTATTTCACAGCCAAAAATCGCCTAGAGAGTATTCGATTACAATTACGTCAAAGCTTTGCCCTACCATTATCTTTAGGAAGTGGTCAAACTCAAGCCATCAGCGAATATGGTGAAGAGCCTTTTAGACAAGCTGTACAAGCGACAAAAGAACGTATTTTTGCGGGCGATTGTATGCAAGTAGTGCTGTCACAACGCATGAGTATGCCATTTACTGATCATCCTCTGATGCTTTACCGTTCACTGCGTTCATTAAACCCTTCTCCTTATTTGTTTTATTACCATTTTGATGATTTTTATATTATTGGCTCATCCCCTGAAATTCTGGTTCGTAGAGAACAAGATATAATGACTGTACGCCCTTTGGCAGGAACTCGACCTCGTGGGAAAAATAGAGAAGAAGATACGTATTTAGCCAAAGAGCTTTTAGCTGACCCAAAAGAAATTGCTGAACATGTGATGTTGATTGATCTTGGACGAAATGATGTGGGAAAAGTCAGCCATATTGGGCAAGTTGAAGTGACAGAGAAAATGGTCATCGAAAAATATTCTCATGTAATGCATATTGTGTCCAGCGTAGAAGGAAAGTTACCAAAAAATACACATAATATTGACGTATTAAAATCGGCATTTCCTGCAGGTACACTATCTGGTGCCCCAAAAGTCAGAGCAATGGAAATTATTGAATCACTAGAACCAAGTAAGCGTGGAATTTATGGTGGTGCGGTAGGCTATTTAAGCTTTAATGGAGATATGGATCTGGCGATTGCCATCAGAACGGCGGTGATTAAAAACGATACGCTTTACATACAAAGTGGTGCAGGTATTGTTGCCGATTCAGACCCACAAGCCGAATGGCAAGAAACACAGAATAAAGCCAGAGCAGTTATTCGAGCCGCTCATATGGTACAAGAAGGTTTGGATAAATAATAAAGTAGGTTAATGAATATGGATCAACCATTATGGGCTAAAAACATACCTACTTTTTTTCCCAAAAAAGTAGCACACTTAGCACAAGAACAATCGTTAACAGCTATGTTAACGAGCTTACCCTATACTTTTAACGTACAATTACTGGCTTTAAAACAAAATCAAACAATAGCCCCAAACTTATTTGCTTGCCCAACCGTTTTAACTCGAGAAGTATTCTTAAACTTAAACAATACAGCTGTTGTTTTAGCAAGAAGTGAATGTTTCATTGATTCTATTTGGGCCAGCTATTTAGATTGCGGTACAACATCTCTTGGCAGCTTATTATTCAAACCCAACCAACAACTTGATCGCAGTGCTTTTGAATACAATCAACAACTTCAAACTGACGCCATATTTCCCCAAACTTATTTAACAGTTTCCCCCCAATGGATTCGTCGTTCTGTCTTTTGGCATGAACAACAACCCTTATTATTGTTGGAAGCTTTTTTACCTGATATTGAGCAATTCTTATGAACCAAATAAAAGCCAAGCTCAAAATTTATGGCGAATTAATGAGGGTTGAAAAACCAATTGGTACGCTTTTACTCTTATGGCCAACCCTATGGGCTTGGCTTATTGCTGGTAATGGTCATCCAAGCTGGATTGTAGGCGCTATGTTGGTATTGGGTACCTTTTTAATGCGTAGTGTTGGCTGCATTATCAATGATGTTGCAGACAGAAAAATTGATCTACATGTACAGCGCACTCAAAATCGTCCTTTTGCACGTGGAGTTGTCTGTGTAAAAGAGGCACTTACCCTTGCGTTCATACTCACCATTTTGGCTATTTTATGCCTTTTACCCCTAAATTTATTATCATGGCTACTAAGCATTCCTGCCTTCTTTTTAGCGGTTTCCTATCCTTTTACAAAACGTTTTTTTCCCCTGCCACAAGCTTATTTAGGTTTGGCATTTTCATTTGGAATTCCTATTGCTTTTGCCGCACAAGTTAATGCTGTTCCTTTGCTCGCTTGGCTCATTTTTTTAGCAAATACAGCATGGACGATTGCCTACGATACTATTTATGCCCTTGTAGACAAAGAAGACGATTTAAAAATTGGTATTCAAACCTCTGCCATTACTTTTGGGCAATATGATATTGCTTGGATTATGTTTTTTCATATTTTATTCTTATTTACCCTTATCGCAATAGGACTTTGGATACCCTTCTCATGGCCATTTTGGATCAGTATTGTTCTCGTGTTTTTACATCAAGCAAAACAATATATTGAAATAAAAACACATATAAGAGAAAAATGCTTTAAGGCTTTTTTGGATAATAATCATATTGGCTTCTTTGTTTTTATTGGTATTCTTGCTCACTATTTAGTTCAATAAAAACAGTAAACTTATACCATCGTTTAACATCTCTTCATCCAAATACACATTTATTTCCCCATATAAATCTTCTTTAACATCTTTTATATATCAATAATTGACTTTATTAATGATAATGATTATCATTAATATTCTCATTTAAATATTGATATTTTAGTTATCTTCTCCATAAGGAATATGCAAAATCATGAATCCTTCTAAGCTATATTTAGCTATTATTGCTGGGTTATTTCCATCTGTTTTATTTGCTCAAGAAATAATAGTTGCTCAAAAAGACAAAGCTACCATTGATGATGTATATGTCACAACCACACGCAGTAAATCAAGTATAGATAAAACACCAGCCAATATATCCATTATTCATGATCAAGAATTAACCGAAAAACAAACCTCAGACATTAAAAAAGCACTCCGGTATGAACCTGGCATCACAGTCAGAAAAAGTGCTTATCGCACAACCAGTGCTGCAGCGGGCGGCGGTAGAGGAGGTAATGAGAGCATAAACATTCGGGGATTAGAAGGTAATCGTGTATTAATTATGGAAGATGGTGTTTCTCTACCAGCATCCTTTAATTTTGGTTCTTTTACTTCAGGCCGAGGGGATTATGCCAATACAAGTTTGTATAAACGAGTTGAAATACTTAGAGGGCCAACTTCTGCACTATGGGGCAGTGATGGTTTGACAGGTGCCATTAACTTCGTCACAAAAGACCCACAGGATTTGTTGGATACATTTAATAAGCCCTATTACCTTTCTTTACAAAGTGCATATGATTCTGCCACAAATGGCAATTTAGTCACTGCAACAGGTGCTTTAGGAAATGAAAAATTACAAGGTATGTTGGTTTTCACTGGTAACTTAGAAAGCGAAACAAAAAATAAAGGCAGTACAGGCGGTATTGGCGCATTACGTACTGACCCAAATCCACAAGATATACAAAGAGGCGGTGTACTGGGTAAATTTGTGTACCATATTAATCCAAATAATCGTCTTAAGCTAACAGCAGAAGCAACCAGACAACGTATTGATTCAGAAGCACTATCAGCAGAAGGTGAACCAATTTTGGCATCAATGCCCTTACCTAAAATTGTGAATTTAACCGAGCATGATTCTATTAAACGCAATAAGGCTATTTTAAGTTATCAATTTGATGATGATGCCCAAACTTTCTTACAACATGCAACTGTCAGTATGTTTTATCAAGATTCGAATAACAGACAAAGTTTAGATGAATTACGTAGTAATAGCATGACTCGTTGGCGCTTTAACAATTATGAAGAAAAAACCATTGGCTTAAGCACTTATGCCCAAGGTCAAATTGAAACAGGTTCTGTGACTCAACGGCTAAGCTATGGTTTAGATGGCAAACAATCAACAATCAAGTCTTTTAGAAACGGCAACTTACCCTCAGTTGGTGACCCTTTACCGGCAAAAGCTTTTCCTGACTCTAAATATATAACTGCTGGTGCATTTGTACAAGATGAAATTCAAATAAGCAAGCTGAGCATTATTCCAGCAATACGTTTTGATTATTATAAAATCAAGCCAGACTCAGATGATCCTTTGGTGTATGGCGCGCAATCAAACACGGCAAATGATCATGCTTTTTCTCCTCGCCTAGCACTCATGTATGAATTCACACCTGGATTTGTGCCTTATGTTCAATATGCAAAAGGATTCAGAGCCCCCACCCCAGATGAAATTAACAGTAATTTTAGCAACCTGACACATGGCTATGCGACTATTCCTAATCCTGACTTAAAACCAGAAACCAGTAATACTTATGAAATAGGCTTCAAAGGAAACGTTGTCACTCAAAACAGTGGTACATTCCGTTATGGAGTGGCTTCATTTTATGGGAAATATAATGATTTTATTTCCAGAGAAATTGTCAGTAAAAGTGGGGCTTATCCCATTACCTATCAATTTGTTAACCAAGCTGAAGCAACAATTAAAGGCGCAGAAGCACGTTTTTCTTGGCGCCATAATAGTGGCTTCAGTACCAAATTAGGTGTTGCCTACGCAAAAGGTACAACAAAAGATAAGGACAGTAATGAAAAAGTTGCACTGGACAGCATTAACCCATTAAGCGTTAATTTAGGATTACGCTATGAACCAAATGATACTTGGTTTGTGGGTACAGATATGATGTATCAATCAGCAAAAAAACAAGATAATGTATCCAACAAAAACTACTATCTACCTCCTTCTGTATTCGTAATGGATTTAAATGCTGGCTATCATATTAATAAATATGCCTCTATCTATGCAGGAATAAATAATATTTTTGATAAAAAATATTGGAATTGGTCAGATGTAAGAGGCATTACAAACGACTCAAAAATCAAAGATTTTTATACAGCAACAGGCCGTTCATTTAATATAGGCTTTAAAGTTGAATATTAAAATTTTTCTATGGACAATAAAGGCTATGGTATGTTAACCATAGCCTTTATTTACATCAATCATAAGAAAATCATAAATTAATTGAACATTTTTAATCTCTCAATTATTTAAAATAAAATTTAAACTCTATACTTGACTTCTCTATAGATTAATCGAAAAATAACAAATTGTTTGATACATTAGAACCAATCAACTCATATATAACTAAAACACAAGGGAGAAATCATCAATGTCACTTAACAAAGAACTAGAACTGCGCAGAATAAATGCCACACCACAAGGTGTAGGCGTCATGTGTCAATTTTATGCAGCAAAAGCAAAAAACGCTGAAATATGGGATGTAGAAAACAACCGTTATATTGATTTTGCGGGGGGAATTGGTGTTTTAAACACGGGTCATCTACACCCAAAAATAAAAGCTGCTGTTCAAGCACAATTAGAAGCTTTTAGTCACCCATGCTATCAGGTTGTTCCTTACGAGGGCTATATTACTGCGGCAGAACGCCTAAATGAATTGGCTCCCATTGAAGGCGCTAAAAAAACGGCTTTTTTCAGTACAGGTGCAGAAGCAGTTGAAAATGCGGTTAAAGTAGCACGCCAATATACGGGTAGACCTGGAGTCATCGCCTTTTATGGTGCTTTTCATGGACGCACCAATTTAACCATGGCCTTAACAGGCAAAGTTGCCCCCTATAAATTAGGATTTGGCCCTTTTTCAGCAGATATTTATCATGCTTCTTACCCAAACGAGCTACATGGTGTCAGTGTAGAGGAGGCTATAACCAGCATTGAACATTTATTCAAAGCAGATATTGAAGCCAAACGTGTTGCTGCTATTATTTTAGAACCCATACAAGGTGAAGGTGGTTTCAACATTACCCCTGATATATTTATGCAAGCACTACGCAAAATCTGTGATGAACATGGCATTGTGCTCATTTTTGATGAAGTGCAATCTGGCTTTGCCCGTACAGGTAAATTATTTGCCAGTGAACACTACAGTGTCAAACCTGACCTAATTACCATGGCTAAATCATTGGCTGGAGGCTTTCCAATTTCAGCCTTGGTTGGCAAAGCGCAAATGATGGACTCCCCTAGTCGTGGTGGCTTGGGTGGGACGTATGCGGGTAACCCACTAGGATTGGCTGCTGTAAATGCTGTATTAGATGTCATAAAAGAAGAGCAATTATGTGAACGCTCAGAAAAATTAGGCATTAAATTAAAAACACGATTAGAAAATTTACGTCAAGACATACCTCAAATCAAAGACATACGTGGTCTTGGCAGTATGGTTGCTGTTGAATTCATGAAACCAAATACCAATCAAGCTGATGCTGAATTTACCTCAAAAGTACAAGCACACGCTTTAAAGAATGGTTTGATTTTACTCACTTGCGGCACACATTACAATGTTATTAGATTCCTTTACCCTTTAACCATAGAAGAACACATATTTGACGAAGCTCTAGACAAACTTGAGGTTGCTTTACGAGTTGTTCAATAAAAAATAACCTATTTGGCAATATCGTTGAATACACTTTAATGAAATTGATAAAGGAATGAAAAATGCAACTTAGTGATATGGGGTTACTTAAAACCCAATGTTATATCAATGGTCAATGGATAGATGCACACAGTAAACAAACGATCGATGTAACCAACCCTGCTACAGGACACATTATTGCGACTGTACCGAAAATGGGTCAAGATGAAGCATTGCTGGCAGTGACTGCTGCCCAAAAAGCAATGCAATCTTGGAAGAAAAAAACCGCAAAAGAGCGCTCTATTATTTTACGAAAATGGTTTAACTTAATGATGGAACATCAGGAAGATTTAGCCATTATTTTGACTTCAGAGCAAGGCAAAGCTTTGGCTGAGGCAAAAGGTGAAACTGCTTATGGAGCCTCTTATATAGAATGGTATGCAGAAGAAGCCAAACGTATTTATGGTGACACCATTCCTCAAGCATCCTCTAACACACGTATTTTGGTTCAAAAAGAACCAATTGGCGTATGCGCTGCGATTACCCCTTGGAATTTTCCAAACGCAATGATTACCCGTAAAGCAGCACCTGCATTAGCAGCTGGCTGTAGTTTTATTATCCGCCCTGCTTCACAAACCCCCCTTTCTGCTCTTGCCATCGCAGAACTGGCCCACAGAGCAGGTATCCCTGCTGGTGTATTCAATGTAATTACTGGTAGTTCCACACAAATAGGGAAAGTATTAACAGGAAACGACACAATAAAAAAATTCAGCTTCACAGGTTCTACAGAAGTTGGACGAGAACTGATTGCTCAATGCGCCCCTACTGTCAAAAAAGTCTCAATGGAATTAGGAGGCAATGCACCTTTTATCGTCTTTGATGATGCAAATATTGATGCAGCTATTGAAGGCGCTCTAATTTCAAAATTCCGTAATTCTGGCCAAACCTGTGTTTGTGCCAACCGCCTATATGTGCAAGAAAATATATACGATGAATTTGTTGAAAAACTCACACAAGCCGTAAAAAAATTCAAATTAGGTAATGGGCTGGAAGCAGGTACAACTCATGGTCCACTTATTGATCAAGCAGCGGTTGATAAGATTAAAGATCATATTGCTGATGCCCTCACTAAAGGAGCACAAGTTGTTTTAGGAGGAAAAGAAAGTGAGCTAGGGGGCTTATTTTTTGAACCAACCATCATCAAAAATGTGACACAGCAGATGAAAGTTGCAAAAGAAGAAACATTTGCACCACTAGCGCCCATATTTAAATTTAAAACCGAAGACGAAGTCATTGGCTATGCCAATGATACTATTTTCGGCTTGGCCAGCTACTTTTATAGTAGAGATATAGGTAGAATATTCCGTGTAGCCGAACAACTAGAATATGGTATGGTTGCAATTAATTCAGGTGCGCTATCCAATGAGGCAGCTCCTTTTGGCGGTGTCAAACAATCGGGCTTAGGCAGAGAAGGCTCAAAATATGGCATCGAAGATTATATTGAAATAAAATATCTATTAGTTGGTGGTATTTAAATGATCTATACCTGTTTAAATCAAGCGGGTATATTTATTTCTTCTTAATGTCCTCATTTTATTTTTCTATACAAAGGAGAATCATGATGTTAAAAAAACTCATCTATACTGGTTTATGCCTCAGTATTTTATCAAGTCTAAGCTATGCTGAAGTATACAATGAGCAAAATATTATTTCTTTAAATAAAGAAAAAGCTGCCGGCGGGCAAGGTGTTTTGTATGGTAAATATGCTTTTACTCGTGATACAGCCAAAGCAAGCGATGCGATTAAAGAAATCAGCATTCTTACTTTAAATCCAGGTGACTCAATAGGCTATCATAAACATATAACAAATGAAGATACTTATATTATCATTTCTGGTACTGGAACATTTACAGATAAAGACGGAAAACAATACCCCGTTAAAGCTGGCGACATGACTCTGGTGAGACAAGGTGAATCACATGGTTTAGCCAATACAGGCACAGAACCTCTAATATTTGTGGATATCATTGCGGAAAAATAATATCCATCATACTTTATTATGGGTAAGATAAATCTATCTTACCCATAATAAACAAAAAGCAACACTCTAAAACAATAAAAACATAAACATAAAAAAATCACTGTTTTTTCATATTTAATTTTTACCATTTCTTAAAACATTACTTGCAAGATCACGCATCTTGGTTTACCCTTCGTCTGAATTTGCTTGAAATACACATAACAATAGCAAACTTTCAATACACCATATTTAGCGTAATATTCTTTTTGAACTGGCAGGCATAATGAGCACACACTCACCTACTCAAACTAACTTTTCTTTTAGTTTTTCCTGCTTTCTGGCTTTATTACTGAATCAATTGTATTCGTGTAGTATATAAATATTATATTTATTAATATTTTAAATATCATATCCTTTTGCTATAACACAAAATAATATTCGATTTTATGGAGTTTTTCTCATGACTCAAAATGACAAAAATAACGAGAACCCTATACCTTATTTACAAATTCAAGGTATCGCAAAAAGATTTGATGATAATTATGCAGTTGATCATATTGATTTAACCATCAACAAAAATGAAATTTTTGCATTATTAGGTAGCTCAGGTAGTGGTAAATCAACATTGCTGCGTATGCTCGCTGGCATGGAAGCGCCGACATCAGGAAAAATTATTCTTGATGGACAAGATATCACCAAACTGGCTCCTTACGATCGTCCAATCAATATGATGTTTCAAAGTTATGCCCTTTTCCCCCATATGACGGTAGAACAAAATATCGCTTTTGGTCTCATACAAGATAAATTGCCCAAAGATGAAATCAAAGCACGTGTAGAAGAAATGCTCAAATTGGTGCAGATGACTAAATACGCGACACGCAAACCACACCAGCTATCAGGTGGGCAACAACAACGTATTGCATTAGCTAGAAGCCTAGCCAAGCGTCCCAAAGTATTATTGCTGGATGAGCCTTTAGGTGCATTAGATAAAAAACTACGTCAACAAACACAATTAGAACTGGTCAATACTCTAGAAAAAGTAGGCGTTACTTGTATTATGGTGACCCATGATCAAGAAGAAGCCATGACCATGTCCACCCGAATTGCCATTATGTCTGAAGGCCAGTTAATGCAAGTGGGTACACCTACTGAAATTTACGACTTCCCAAACAGCCGCTTTACTGCTGAATTTATTGGAGAAACCAATATTTTTAATGGCACAATTGCTGTTGATGAACGCGATAGAGTTGAAATTGCTTGCCCTGATTTACCCGTTCATATTTTATTAAAACATGGCATTAGTGGTCATGAAGGGCAAGAATTGTGGATCAACATCAGACCCGAGGATGTTCGTTTAGATAAAGAGAAACCAGATCAAGAATATAACTGCGCCAAAGGCATTGTCAAAGAAATCGCTTACTTAGGCAGCTTTGCTATTTATCATGTCAAATTAGAAAGTGGCAAAATGGTGAAATCGACAGTTCCTTCTTCTCGTTGGTATTTAAATGATGAAGCACCGCCCACATGGGAAGAGACTGTTTATATTAGCTGGCGCTCCAATTTACCTGTTGTATTGACCCGATAAAAGGATCAAACCATGTTCACTAATGGCTTTTTCAAAACCTTTTCTGTTGGTAAAATGAGAGCGTTGTTGTCTTATATCAATCGTAATTTAGTGATTGCAATCCCTTTTACGTGGTTAGTGGTTTTATTCCTGATTCCTTTCTTTATTATTTTGAAAATCAGTTTTGCTGAACAAAATATCAGTATCCCACCTTATACCCCTTTAATTAGCCATGATAGTGAAATGGGGCAATTGACCTTTTCCGTAACCTATTATAATTATACGGATATATTTGAAGATTACTGGCATACCTTACGTACAGAATTTAATCCATTTAATAGCGAAAATGGACAAAATATCTATTTGCAAACCTATATTTCATCCATAAAAGTAGCCATTACCACAACTTTACTTTGTTTGCTCTTAGGCTACCCAATAGCCTATGCCATTGCCAGAGCTAAACCGACCATTCGCAATGCCTTGCTTTTAGCGATTATGTTGCCCTTTTGGACTTCATTTTTACTCAGAGTCTATGCTTGGATGGGTTTATTAAGCCAAAATGGTTTAATCAATCAATTTTTACAAAAAATGAATGTCATCAATGAACCATTACAACTTTTTTATAACAGCTTTTCATTAAACATTGTGATGGTCTATACCTATCTACCTTTTATGATTTTGCCATTGTATGCACATTTAGTAAAATTTGATAACCGCTTACTCGAGGCAGTTAATGACTTAGGTGCTCGCCCAATTAAAGCGTTTTATTCCATTACCTTGCCTTTATCTAAAGGCGGTATTATTGCTGGTTCAATGATGGTATTTATTCCTGCAGTAGGTGAATATGTGATTCCAGAATTAGTCGGCGGTCCATCTAATTTAATGATTGGTAAAGTATTATGGCAATCATTCTTTGATCAAAACAACTGGCCTTTGGCTTCTGCTATCGCTGTTATTATGGTGATCTTGCTGGTGATTCCTATTGCTCTATTTCATCGCTATGAAGCTAATAAAGATTTAGAAGGAGCACAACATGTATAATGCGGGCAAATTATCTTGGTTTTCTAAATCTGCTTTGGCAATAGGACTACTGTTCTTATATATTCCAATTATCAGTTTGATTATTTACTCCTTTAATGCATCTAGACTCGTCACTGTATGGGGTGGTTTTTCAACTCACTGGTACAGTATACTATTAGAAGATGAGCAGATTTTAGATGCAGCATGGCTATCATTAAAACTGGCTTTTGCATCCGCTGCATCCGCTGCTGTTTTAGGCACCATGGCAGGTTTTATTCTGGCTCGATTTAAACGTTTTAAAGGCCGCACTTTATTTGCAGGAATGGTCACAGCACCAATGGTCATGCCTGAAGTTATTACAGGCCTTTCAATGCTTTTATTGATTATTCAAATACAACAACTCTTACAAAACACTAGCTGGCATTTTGAACGTGGGATGTTTACCATTTGGTTAGGACACACCACCTTATGTATGGCTTATGTGACGGTTCTTATCCGTTCTCGCCTAATTGAATTAGATAGATCGTTAGAAGAAGCTGCAATGGATTTAGGCGCAAAACCCCTCAAAGTATTTTTTGTAATTACTTTACCCATCATTGCACCTGCCATTGCTTCTGGCTTTTTATTAGCCATCACCTTATCTTTAGATGATTTAGTGATCGCATCATTTTTATCAGGGCCAGGTTCTTCTACTCTGCCCCAAGTAATTTTTTCAAAAATACGGATGGGATTAAATCCAACAATCAATGCATTAGCAACCATTATTGTGCTGGTTGTGGGTATATTAGTTGTGGGTGCAAACTACTTAATGATGCATTCCCAACGTAAACGAGACAAAGAAATTGCCGCAGCAACAAAATCATAAAATAGAAAAACCCCATTATTTATAACAAAAAAGGCTGAATAAATTTATTCAGCCTTTTTTATATGCACTACCAACTAAACTTCATGAGGATTCACTCTTTGCTGTTCTTCTTCTGATAAGTTTAAAGTTTGGCGTAATTGCGTCACATATAAATTAACATCAAACCCTGTCTTGTGTCGTTGTGCCTGCCAAATCATTTCTACCAATGCATCCATCATCACATGTTCAGCTTCATGAATACCATCATGTTTTTGGGCCAATTGCTGAGCGATGTCAGCAATACCAGGCGGTTGGTTGATGACACATTGTTCTTGCAAAGACAAATGTAAAGACATATGCAAAAAAGGATTCGTCTCTCCATTTTCTGGCAACCATTGTGTATCCAAATATGCATCAATATTGTCTAAAAAATGCTGATATTCAGGATGCTCCAAAATAATGGCCAATGCTTTTTTTTGTAAAGCATCCAATTGGCCATTAGACCGCAATTGCCAAACTTGAGCAAAAAACCGCCTCACCTCAGTAGAGTTAATATTAAACATCTCATATCCTAATTAAATTGGGCAGCCATCTTGATCAAAGAAAAGCTGCCCAAATCACTTACTCACACCAAATTAAAATTTAACAAATTGGCTAGGATCCACAGGTTTACCTTGCTTACGAATTTCAAAATGTAATTTCACTCTATCAGCATCAGAATTGCCCATTTCTGCAATTTTTTGGCCTTTAGTTACATTTTGCCCTTCTTTAACCAATAAAGTCTGGTTATGTGCGTATGCAGATAAATAAGTTGTATTGTGTTGAATAATAATCAAATTACCATAACCACGTAATCCATTTCCACTATATACCACTTTACCTGCTGAAGCTGCAACAACAGGCTGTCCTTTTGTTCCTGCAATATCTACACCTTTATTGGCATCTGTAAACCGAGTAATCACTGTTCCTTGTGTTGGTACAACCCAATTCACGTTACCTGTGCCTTTGGGCGTATCATCAACAGTTGTCGGTTTTGTTGCTGTCGCTGTAGAGCTTGCTGTACCAGTCGCCGCCGTTACACTACTACCACCTTGTGGTGGTTTCACATAAAGATTTTGTCCAAGTCTGACTGTGATATCAGGCATATTGTTCCACGCAATGATGCTGTCTTGTGGCACACCATAGCGCTTAGAAATATTATATAAAGTATCCCCTGCCACCACTGTATGTACCTTCGCATTAATATCTACTGGCGCATTCGAAGGTATATAGGTTCCAGATGATGTGCCACCAGTATAGGAGCCTGAAGTTGGGGGAGAATAAGCGTTATCTGTTGAGCCACTGGGCTGGCTACCGCCTGTATTATAAGAAGGCACAGTAGCATCTGGCTGGGTCTGCTCTACTGGTGCAGCTGGTTGCTTTAACCATGAACAAGAAGCTGTACTTAACGCCATAACAATTAATATACTGCCCTTTTTAACATAACTCGCTACTGTCATTTTTACCCTCGATTGGTCTATTTTCTATATAAACTGAGCCATTTTGCCGCAGCGGCTACTGCGCGTCAATTAAATTGTGCTATTGATTAATGGAACAAAACACGCTTTTTCCATACATGACTCTAAAAAACCCTGCTCTCTTTTCTCTATTACCCATAAGTATTGTTCATTCTCTTCGCCTAGAGGAATAACCAACTTTCCACCAACAGCTAACTGATTCAATAAAGCAGCAGGTACTTCCTTGGGCGCGGCAGTGACAATAATACCATCAAACGGTGCTTGATTTTTGAGTCCCTGATAACCGTCTGCACACAAAAATCGAACATTATTTTTTGGGTCAACTTTCGCCAAATTTTTCTTGGCTTGTTCAGATAACAACTCTAAACGCTCAATCGAAATAATCTGTTTCACTTTAAGTGCCGCCAAAACAGCCGTTTGATAACCACAACCTGAACCAATCTCCAAAATTTTATGAGGTATTTGTCCAGTTGTTGGCAGTAAAAGTTCCGTCATTCTTGCAACAGAATAAGGCTGAGAAATAGTTTGTCCAAGCCCAATAGGTAAAGCAACATGATCATATGCACTATAAACCAAGGCCTCTTCTACAAATAAATGCCGTGGCACCAAGAGCATCGCTTGCAATACCCGCTCATCTTTAATGCCCATATCAACCAGCTTATGTACCATACGCTGGCGCCGCAAAACAAATGTATCAGGTGTGGATATAACCTTCATTTTACATTTAAACTTTGTACACTTTGAGACAAATAAGATAAAGCTTGAGCATCGGTTAAATCAATTGACAACGGTGTTAAAGCCACAAAATTATTTGCAACCGCCCAAAAATCAGTCCCTTTTTCCTCATCTTTTGCCGCACCAGCTGGTCCAATCCAATAAACGGTCTCACCTCTTGGGCTTTTAATTGGAATCAAATTTTGACTATGATGTCGTCTGCCAAGCCTTACTGTTTTAATACCTGATAATTCTTCTTTAGGGATATTAGGAACATTTAAGTTCCACAAAAATGGTTCTTTTAAATCGCTGTCTACAAAAAACTGAGCAAATTGCCTCACAACATGAGCAGCGGTTTCAAACTGCTTATTTACTTTACCATTTAATGATACAGCAACCGCAGGAATATCGAGCAAATAAGCTTCTGTTGCTGCGGCCACAGTACCAGAATAAAGTGTATCATCGCCCATATTGGCACCATGATTAATACCAGAAAACACCATATCAGGAATAAAATCATCCATAATATTCAATGCTAAATGGACACAATCTGTTGGTGTACCATTTACATAAAAAAAACCATTGCGGCCTTTTTTTAAACTCAAGGGTCGATCAAGAGTTAAAGAGTTACTGGCACCACTTCTATCGCGCTCAGGGGCAACCACCCTAACCTCACCAAAGTGGCTGAGTGTTTGGGCCAGAACATGAATGCCTTCTGCCAAATAACCATCATCATTACATACTAAAAATTTCAATTGTTTCTCTTTATTTAAATGTTTATTCATTAAGTTATTATCTTACTATAATTCACATCAAATAAACATTATCTGAATCATAAAATCCAACTAACTTGGTTAATAAATAAAAGGGTATGCCAATTAGTATAAGCATACCCTTAAACCATTTCCTACCAATTATGATGCTTCTTTAGGTGTCTCAACTTTTTGACGCAACCGCAGCCCCAATTCACGTAACTGTTTTTCATCTACAGCATTAGGCGCATTGGTTAATAAACATTGAGCCCTTTGTGTTTTCGGGAAAGCAATCACATCACGAATAGAATCCGCACCGGCCATTAACGTCACTAAGCGATCTAATCCAAAAGCCAAACCACCATGAGGTGGGGCACCATATTTTAAATTATCCAATAAGAACCCAAATTTATTTTGTTGCTCTTCTTCGCTGATGTTTAGTGCAGCAAATACTTTCTCTTGCAAATCAGCACGATGAATCCTAATAGACCCTCCACCGATTTCCCAACCATTGAGCACCATATCATAAGCACGAGCCAAACAATTTTCAGGATCTGTTTGCATTAAATCTTCATGGCCAACTTTAGGGCTGGTAAAAGGATGATGCATTGCGGTGTAACGTCCATCTTCATCATCATATTCAAACATTGGGAAATCAACTACCCACAGAGGCTTCCACTCAGGCGTAAAATAACCATTGTCTAAGCCGTGCTCGTGTCCAATTTTAATACGTAACGCCCCAATTGCTTCATTAACAACTTTAGCTTTATCGGCACCAAAGAAAATAAGGTCACCATTTTGAGCACCTGTTTTTTCTAAAATTGTTGTTAAAGCAGCTTCACTTAAGAATTTGACAATCGGAGATTGTAAGCCCTCTTCATTTGCTTTTGAAACATCATTTACTTTAATGTAAGCCAAGCCTTTTGCACCATAAATACCCACAAACTGAGTATAATCATCTATTTCTTTACGACTTAAAGTTGCACCATTAGGTATACGCAACCCAACCACACGGCCATTTTTCATATCAGCGGCACCACGGAATACTTTGAACTCTTCCGTTTTCATCACATCAGTTAACTCAGTGAATTTCAGTGCTACCCGTAAATCTGGTTTATCTGAACCATATAAGTACATCGCTTCATGAAAAGTCATTCGAGGGAAAGTACCCAACTCGACATTCAATACATCTTTAAAAATAGCTGTTGTCATGCCCTCTGTGATATCCATAATGTCGTTTTCGGATAAAAAAGAGGTTTCCAAATCGATTTGAGTAAACTCAGGCTGACGATCTGCCCGTAAATCCTCGTCACGAAAACATTTAGTAATTTGGTAATAACGATCAAACCCAGAGACCATCAATAATTGCTTAAATAATTGAGGTGATTGCGGTAAAGCAAAAAATTCACCTGGATGTACTCGAGAAGGCACCAAATAGTCACGAGCACCTTCTGGTGTTGAACGTGTTAACATAGGAGTTTCAATATCAATAAACCCTTGATCATCTAAATAACGACGAACACCCATTGCCACCTGATAACGCAAACGTAAATTCTTTTGCATAGAAGGACGACGCAAATCAACCACGCGATTAGTTAAACGCACATTTTCAGACAAATTTTCATCATCAATTTGAAATGGTGGTGTCACAGCTTCATTTAATATCTCAATCTGTTTAGCCAATATCTCAATTTGACCAGAAATCAAATTAGCATTCGTTGTGCCTTCTGGACGATTACGAACCAGACCAGTAATAGACAATACATATTCATTACGTGAACTGTCTGCTAATTTAAAAGCCTCTGGTGTGTCAGGATCAATCACAACCTGCACCAAACCTTCACGATCACGCAAGTCAATAAAAATAACCCCTCCATGATCTCTACGGCGATGTACCCATCCTTTAACGGTAACAGTTTGTTCTAAATAAGTCTGATCAATTAGACCACAATAATTGGTTCGCATCATTATTTAACCTTTATTAAAAAATCATTCTTGCTTTATTTATCTGAATTATCTTCTATATCTTTTATCTCTGTGACAACTGCCTGAATTTTATTGTCCTGTTTTATTGTTTTTTCTTGCTCAGGCAACATATGATCAGGCACGACCATACCCAAAGAAATGACATATTTCAATGCCTGATCTACAGTTAATTGGCATGGTTTAGTATCTGTCAATTTAACCAGAACAAAATAACCTGATGTTGGATTGGGTGTAGTAGGCACATAAACAGAAATAAATTGTTCTTCTTGTGTGCCAGCTAATTCTTGTTGTAAAACAGAAGGCACATTTCCTGTAACAAAAGCCAAACTCCAAGCATTCTGGTGCGGAAAACGAACCCATATTGGTGTTTTAAAAGACTGGCTTGAGTCAGACAATAAAGTATCTGATACCTTTTTAACACTGGTATAAATAGATTTAACCACAGGGATACGGCTTAAAAGTTGATCCCACCCATCCAGAATTTTTTGTCCCAAAACATTAGCAGCAAAAACACCTGTACCTAAAAGTAATAATATGGAAAGAACCAAACCAAAGCCAGGAAGATCCATACCAAAAAGCTCTTTTGGCTGTAAATGGCTGGGCAATAATTTGATTGTATCATCCAAAGTGCCTACAACAAGGCTAATAACCCAAAAAGTAACCGCCACAGGCATCCAAACCAAGATACCTGTAACCAAATAGCCTTTTAATGTCAGTTTATTTTTACTTTTTTTCTCTTTTACTGCTTCCTGATCACTCATTAATTAGCTTCCACATCCATCACATGTCCCCGTACTCTGGCAACTAGGAACAGTTTGTTTAAAATCTGATTGATACCAACCACTACCTTTTAACTGAAAGCCTGCTGCGCTGACACATTTATGAAAATTAGTGCTGCCACATTTAGAGCAAACAGAAATGGGGGCATCTGCTAGTTTTTGTAAAAACTCTTCCTTAACCCCGCAATCATCACATATATATTCATAAATAGGCATACTGTTGTTACTCCAAAAATTTATTTCAATAAAATATATTTTAAACACCACCCCAGTCAAGAAGCATCACCCCTATACCCAAACTACGATGGTGAAAATTATAATCCAATAAATTTTCACCATAGCCATCATAATATTGGATATAACCTTTTAGCTTACCTGAAATTGGAAAAGCATACTCCAATCTGGCACCACCTTTACCATGTTTCGGATTATACTGCAATGTTGTACTGAATAAGTGATCTCGGTACTGATAAGCTAATTTTAAATCACCATACCCCATGTATTTGGTAATATCTGGATTGTCATCTTTACGCGATTTTTCTGGTATTCTCCACCATACTCGAGGCAAAATGGTCACTTTACCCCACTCAAACCCAGCCATTCCATAGACCCTATTCCAACTACGTGACCATGGGTCAGATTGTCCATTCGATTGGTGTACAGCTCCTGCGCCGACCATGCGCAATTTCATGCCCCATGGAAGATTCATATTGGTTGGTTGAGTAATGAATATTTCTGGCTGATAATCAGTGTCTCTAAAAGGAGAAGACCATTCTGAATTATATACCTGCCAATGAGATTGCTGAGTGTATCCAAACCAAATATCTGCTCGAGTACCAAAAATATCTTCAAACATTTTGGTTTTAAAAGAAATCTGAAATTTAGCCTCAGTCTTTTTTACATTTCCATCATATAATGAATTGCGTCCAAATTTAGGCGTACCTGGTTCATCATTGACTTTAAAATTATGCCATACTGGCAAAATATAATTAGAATTATGCGCACGAATACTGAAAACGCCACGCTCATCATTACCATCTAAATCATACAACAGACTCAATGGGGTATACTGCTCAACGACCTGATCAGACACACCAGCTTCAGACAATAAAGTTTGATTTTCAACATCCTGCCGCTCTTGAACACTATGCTCATCTGTTGCATCAGGGGGATAATCATCAGCATGAGCTGAATAACTCACAATTGAATGATCTTCTTTTACTGACTCAGAAGACACATGTTCTTCATGAGTCACCATATCATTTAATTTATTATTTGATACGCCATCAAAACAAGCCAAACGCATTGCATTATCAGTAATTTGCGTACATTTTAACCATGGTTCATCATGCGTATTAGCCATAGAAACAAAAGGAAACAGACTCAATACACTTAGTACGATTCTCTTCATCATTTTAGATAAACCTTATCCTTTTCATCCCTATTTATAATTAACAAAGGCTCCGCATTTGTCGGAGCCTTTGTCTATAACCTAATAATTAAGCCATAGATTTAATTTGTGCTGCCAGACGGCTCTTATGGCGGGCGGCTTTATTTTTATGGAAGATACCTTTATCTGCAATGCGATCAATAATTTTTGTTGATTCAACATATACAGCCTGAGCTGCTGCTTTATCTCCTGCTTCAACTGCTTTCACCACTTTTTTTACTGCTGTACGGAATGCGGTACGCAAACCAGCATTATGGGCGCGTTGCTTAAGCGCCTGACGTGCACGCTTACGAGCTTGTGCGCTATTGGCCATGTAGGTCTCCTAGAAATATTTCTTTAAAACGTGCTATTTTAATGACTTATTCACACTCTTGCAAGTACTTCATTAGCGAAAATGATTTACTCAGAACCAAAACCCTCAAAAGAAAAATAATTTGTAAAAAAATGATTACAGAATTCTCTTTTATCTAGGCCTTGATTCTCTTGTGATACCGTTCATTACATACCCAAAATTAGATTTATTATTCAGTGATTCAGAAAAATACGGTACAATTTACCCTGATAATAATTCATTCAGCTAGGAGCACATTTATCATGGGTATCATTTTTGTTATTATTATTGCCATATTTATTGTATGCTGCATTATAAAATACAACCGTTTCATCGAAATCAAACATGATATTCAAAATAGCTGGTCCACCATTGATTCCATACTGAATCAACGCCATGATGTGTTACCAAAATTGATTGATATATGTACACAACACTTATCAACTGAAGAACATCTTACTTTAGAAGATGTCACCAATGCACGCACTGCTGTCTCAAAAGCACGCCAATCTGGTAATATTAGCGCTTTAGCTGACGCAGAAAACACCTTACGGGTAAATCAAAGTAACTTAATGGCAATCACTGATCAATACCCACAATTACAAACAGATCACGCTTTTCAGAAAGTGAAAGAAAATTTAAACTATTTAGAAAGCGAACTGAGCATTGAATGCGAACTCTACAATGAAGCCGTTCAAATGCATAATATCTTACTAGAACAATTTCCAGCCTTAGTTGTAGCACGTATTTTTAATTTTACAACACAATTACCACTGACACTTTCAACAAATGGCTATTCTACACATGCTTTAGAAATGGATGATTAATCAAAAAAATGAGACTGTATATCATCGCTCAATAGCTATAAAAAGGCTTTCATATTCAGAAAGCCTTTTTGTTTCCTTTAGAAAATTGTCAATTAACTAAATTTGATAAAAACCTTAAAATTAAATTGGTCAAAACCGCCACATTTCAATAACATCCTCTTTGTGAACAAATCATTTTAAATTAGCACTTTTGTTTTCCCAAAATACAATAATAAACTTGTCAGCTTTGTTTATTTTATCTAAATATCAATTGTTTTTTACCCTTTATTCAAAATAAAGCAATAAATGATATAATTACGACTTTTATTTATTAGCTGTCAGGAAAATAGCATCATGAGCTTACAGTGTGGAATCGTTGGCTTACCTAATGTGGGTAAATCAACTCTATTTAATGCGCTTACCAAAGCAGGTATTGAAGCGGCCAACTACCCTTTTTGTACCATTGAACCTAATGTTGGCATTGTTGAAGTACCAGACCAACGTATGGCTGAGTTAGCCGAAATTGTTAACCCACAACGTATGCAACCGGCTATTGTGGAATTTGTTGATATTGCAGGTTTGGTTGCAGGTGCCAGTAAAGGTGAAGGTTTAGGCAATCAATTTTTAGCAAATATTCGTGAAACAGATGCCATTATCAATGTCGTTCGCTGTTTCGATGACGAAAATGTGACACATGTTGCAGGCAAGGTAGACCCACTTGCTGATATTGAAACCATTCAAACAGAACTTGCCTTGGCAGATTTAAGTTCTGTGGAAAAAGCCATTATAAGAGATGGTAAAAAGGCTAAAAGTGGCGATAAAGAGGCACAACAATTAGTCAGTATTTTAGAAAAACTGAAACTTCACCTAGACCAAGGCTTACCTGCCAGATCAATGGATTTAAGTAAAGAAGAATTAGTTTTACTCAAACCTTTATGTTTATTGACCATAAAGCCAGCCATGTATGTTGCTAACGTTGCAGAAGATGGCTTTGAAAACAACCCGCATTTAGCTCGTTTACAAGCGTTTGCCGTAAAAGAGAATGCACCTGTAGTAGCTTTATGTGCAGCAATGGAAGCAGAAATTGCCGACCTAGAAGATGAAGACAAATTGGCCTTTTTACAAGAAATGGGTTTGGAAGAGCCAGGATTAAACCGTTTAATTCGTGGTGCCTATACCCTACTTGGCCTACAAACTTATTTTACTGCTGGTGTCAAAGAAGTACGTGCATGGACCATTCATCAAGGTGATACAGCACCACAAGCAGCGGGTGTCATTCATACCGACTTTGAGCGTGGTTTTATCCGTGCACAAGTAATCGCCTATGATGATTTTATTCAATTAGGTGGGGAAGCAAAAGCAAAAGAAGCGGGGAAAATGCGCGCTGAAGGAAAAGACTATATAGTCAAAGATGGGGATGTTATCCACTTCTTATTTAATGTATAAGACCATACAACTCAGTTATTTAAAAGAAAAAAGAAGCAATTTTCATTGCTTCTTTTTTTATAAACATAATCAATTAAATATTTTCATTCAAAAATGAAACCAGTTGTCCTTTTGCTAAAGCACCCACTTTCATGGCAACTTGCTCACCATTATTAAATAAAATCAAAGTTGGAATACCACGAATACCAAACTTTGCAGGTGTATCACTACACTCCTCAGTATTCACTTTAACAATGGTTAATTTACCTTGATATTCCTGAGCAACATCTTCTAAAATTGGTGCAATCATTTTACAAGGCCCACACCAAGGTGCCCAAAAATCAACCAAAACAGGGCCATTTGCTTTTAAAACATCTGTTTCAAAATTAGCATCTGTTGTATTGATGATTAAATCACTCATTTTGTCTCGTCCTTTTTATCAATTTTTAAAACCCATCTTCTTGCTTATCACATAAATGTTTCAATTAAAAAAACAATGTTCTCCATCAACATTTATGAGCAAATGAAATATTATTCACGATTTATCGATATGATACTTTCTATTGGTCACAAGGTTCAAGCATTAAAATGCTGTAATAGCTTTTGAGTATAGCCAGCATTAGGTTTATAAAAAACCTCAGCAGCTGTCCCAGACTCAACAACCGCCCCCTCTTTTAACACAATAACGCGATGAGATAAGGCTCTAATTACAGCCAAATCATGGCTGATCATCACCATAGTCAACTGATATTTTTCCTGTAACTGCAACAATAAGTGGATCATTTGCTTTTGCAAACTAACATCCAAAGCACTTGTAGGCTCATCCAGCACCAGAATATCTGGCTTCATGGCAATTGCTCTGGCAATAGCGATACGTTGTCGCTGCCCACCAGAAAACTCATGAGGGTAACGGTATAAACTATCCTCTGGCAAACCAACTTCACATAATAGACTTGTCGCTAAATCTATTTTCTCTTGAGTATTCAGTTGTTGGTGTAATTGTACTCCTTCTGTGATGATATCCAAAACACTCATTCTTGGACTTAACGCACCAAAAGGATCTTGAAACACCATTTGAATATGTTTTCTGGCATGAGTCAGCTCTTTACCTTTTAAAGCACTCCAATGCAGGTTTTCTAAAAACATTTCGCCTGTAAACGGTTGCAATAGTCGCATCATTAAACGTGCTAAAGTGGTTTTACCGCTCCCACTTTCCCCAATAATGCCTAATGTTTGCCCTTTAAATAGCTGTAAATTTATGGCTTGTAAAATAATATGTTTATCTTTAACAAACAGCCCTTTTTTTACCGGCACACTAAACCCAAGATCATTGGCTGTAAATAGAACAGGCACCGTTTGCTTTTCTTCGTAAACCAATGGCTCAGGTGTACTGTCTAACAGTTTTTTTGTATATTCATGTTGTGGTTGAGAAAAAACATCAAAGACAGTACCTGATTCAACAATTTTGCCTTCCTTCATGACCATCACTTTATCAGCAAAACGTTTCACCAGCTTTAAGTCATGGGTAATATACAAAATAGCCATTCCATATTTTTTTTGTAAGTCGTTAAGTAGTTCAATGATTTTATCCTGAACTTCCATATCCAGAGCTGTTGTGGGTTCGTCTGCAATTAATAATTTAGGCTTACCTGCAATGGCCATGGCAATCATAGCTCTTTGTCTTTGACCACCAGATAACTCAAAAGGATAAGCAAACACCTTCCGTTGGGCTTCTTGTATACCTGTATCTTCCAATAATCTAACAGCCTCTTGCCATGCCTCTTTTTTACTCATTTTCTGGTGTAAACGTAATACCTCAACAATTTGCTCTCCAATGCAAAGCACTGGGTTTAATGCGGTCATAGGTTCTTGAAAAACCATGCCAATCTTTTTTCCACGCAATTGATTGAGCTGTTTCTCTTTTAAGCCAATCAGAGCTTGTTGTTCAAAACCAATGGCACCAGACAAAGTAACATCTGGGTTTAATTGAATAATACTTTGTGCACAAATGGTTTTACCGCTACCGCTTTCTCCTACTAAAGCCATTTTTTGATTGGGGTAAAGATCAAAACTGACATCAAACAATACCTGTTTCGCTCCAAAATAGGCGTTCAATTTTTCTATACTTAATAAGGGCTCACTCATGAATTTTACCTTTATTATCTAAAGCTGCACGTAATCCCTCACCCATCAAACTTAAAAGCAATAACATAATGGTTAACACACAAAAAGTTGATAACGCAATCCACCAAGCATCCAAATTGTCTTTACCCTGGCTTAATAGCTCTCCTAAACTTGGTGTACTGGCAGGTACACCTAAGCCCAAAAAATCTAAACTGGTTAAAGCCAATACGGCACCACTGATGCGAAAAGGTAAAAATGAAATAACAGGTGTTAGGCTATTGGGCAACAAATGCCGCCACATGATCTGTTTGGCATTTAACCCCATTGAACGAGCAGCTAAAACATAATCCATTTTTCTATTTTTTAAAAACTCTGCCCGAACATAATCAGCAAGCCCCATCCAGCCAAATAAGACCAATAACAAAAGTAATAAGCCTAAACTAGGGTTAAAAATAGAGGAAAAAATAATCAATAAATATAATTCTGGCAAACCACTCCACACTTCAGTGATCCTTTGTAAAATCAGATCTAATTTGCCACCAAAAAACCCTTGCATGGCACCCAACAAAATACCCACAAAGGTACTGACCACGGTCAATACCAAACCAAATAGAACAGAAACCCTAAAACCATAAACCAATCTGGCAAACACATCTCGACCACGATCATCTGTGCCTAAAAGATGGGCCGAGTTTGGATTAGCAGGATTGGGTAATAAATCAAACTCATTAATGGTATTATAGCTATATGGATTTAAAGGATAAATTGCCCAATTGCCATTACTGGTGATTTTGCTTTTAATATAAGGATCCAAAAAGTCTGCAGGTGTATCAAAATCTCCGCCAAATGTTGTTTCATTATAATTTTTTAAAATCGGAAAATAATACTGCTGCTCATATGAAATAACGAGTGGTTTATCGTTACTCCATAGCTCAACCATTAAAGAACACACAAATAAAATACTGAAGATAATTAAACTATAATAGCCACGTTTATGACTTTTAAATCTCAGCCATGCTCGCTTTCGAGGAGAAAGACTCATTTTTGTTCTCCATCAAAATTGATTCTAGGGTCAACCCAAGCATAAGAAATATCAGATAATAACTTAGCCACCAAGCCCATTAAGGTAAAAATATATAAGGTGCCCATTACAACAGGATAATCCCTTTTCATAACTGCTTCATAAGACAAAAGCCCCAAACCATCCAAGGAAAATAAAGTTTCTATTAATAAACTACCTGTAAAAAAAGCACCAATAAAAGCAGCAGGAAACCCTGTGATTAGAGGAATTAGAGCATTACGAAATACATGTTTAAATAAAATACGACGCTCAGAAAGACCTTTGGCCCTAGCAGTGTAAACATATTGCTTATGAATTTCTTCAAGAAAAACATTCTTTGTTAATATGGTCATAATGGCTAAGGAACCAATAACAGAAGCTGTTACAGGTAAAGTAATATGCCACAAATAATCGGTTATTTTGTGCCAAAAAGATAAGGTTGCCCAATTGTCGCTGACTAGGCCATTTAATGGAAAAACACTCCAAAAACTTCCCCCACAAAAAAGAACCAAGAACAACACCCCCAATACAAAAGGCGGAATGGCATAACCTGTCAAAATAAACAAACTGGTGATCCCATCGAACTTAGAACCATCCTTTACCGCTTTTATAATGCCTAAAGGTATACAAATCAAATAAGTCAAAATGAATGTCCATAAGCCCAAACTCATAGAAACAGGCAGTTTTTCTTGGATAAGCTGAGCAACTGTTTTATGATGAAAAAAACTCTCACCAAAATCAAAAACTGTAAAATTTTTCACCATTTTGATAAAACGCTGTAAAGGTGGCTGGTCAAAACCATACAATACTTTCAACTTTGCCATTTCATCAGGACTTAACTGATTTGACTGACGCAATAATGAATTTGTCACAGATGCCGTTTCACCAGAGACCCCTGCTTTTGTTAATTGCTGTACCATTTGCTCAACTGGACCACCTGGTACAAATTGAATCACAACAAAAGTAATGGCTAATATCCCAAACAAAGTGGGTAACATAAGCGCCAAACGTTTTAGGATATATCTGAACATAAATAAAAATAATAATTTAGAAAGAAGCTATTGTAATATTTTTTATGATTAATCTCTACCTATTTTAGGTAGCAATGATGCTTAAAGATAAAACACCAATTGACGACTATTCTGTCAAGAAAAAACAACATATTCAATACAGCATTATGCTTTTTGCGCCAATGATTCTTGACATACAAATAAATTTAATCGACAATCGCGCCTCAAAATTGATGTTTTATTCGATTACCCAATTTTTCAATCATTGATATGCAAAGGAGACCATTATGACTCAATCAACTACCCTTTGCAGACAATGTCAGGTTTGAATACAGTTTCACTTTAAAACTTGCCCCTGACTTTAGTCTGCCAATTCTTAATCTTAAATCTATTATTTTTTTATAGGATTGGTATATGGGCACATTCATACGCTCAATATCTGAGCAAATTTCTTATATTGCGTCATTATACGTAATTGAGATGCTTAGATTGATATTTTCACTTTAAATACAACAAGTAGTGTGACTGATTTTTTACTTAACTGCAACATAATATTTGTATTTTCGTTGCTTTATTTAAAGGATTTTGGTCACTATGGTTGTTATCTGCTTACTCAACACAAAAGGTGGTATTGGTAAAACTACCTTATCCGCAAATTTAGGCGGTTTATTAGCTGATTTAAACTTTAGAGTTCTTTTGATAGACACAGACCCACAAGGTTCTCTATCAAAATACTATAAGTTAAAACACCAAGCATCTAAAGGACTTGTTGAATTACTTCTTGAAGATGAGTTAACAACAGATGTTTTTTCTTCTACAGTTTTTCATAACTTAGATATTGTATTGTCTAATGATAGTACAGCTCATACTCAAACCGAACTTAGTTCACGCCCAGATCGTCCGATTCTGTTACGTGAAAAAATCAATCATCCTCTTATTTCTGAACAGTACGATGTTGTAATCATTGATACACAAGGTGCCGTTGGTTCCTTACAAGAAACAGCAGCATTCGCTTCTGATCTTATATTATCTCCCATTGTTCCAGAAATGCTCAGTGCTCGTGAGTTCTTGACTGGAACACAAGCAATGCTTAAACGTTTATCGTTTGGTCGTAAAATCGGTTTGGATATCCCCCCTACAAAAGCCTTGCTTTATGCGATGGATCGTACGAAAGATGCACGAGATATTGGTCAATGGCTTGTTAATACATTTGCTGAGTCAAATGCTGAAGTTCAGTTGTTAAATACCATCATACCTTCGGCGAAAGCCTACAAAGAGGCTTCTACTAAAGCTGTTCCAGTGCATATTCATGAAATTGCTCATTCAGGTAAATCTGAATCTGCCAATAAAGTAATGCATGACTTAGTTTATGAACTTTTTCCTCAACTTTCTGAAGCGAAAGTGAAAGCAAGAAATTTTCAATTTGATGATGAGGATATCTAATGATGAATGATACAGATAATGTTCCTCACGCCATTCCATTAAATCAGGCTGTTGATAAGCTAAGAGATCAGTCTGAGCAAACACCAATGGAAAAATTGAAAAATCGTAAGACTTCAACACCTCCAATTAATTTAAAAGAGAGTTTGATGTCTACTTTACCTCTTCAAACAGATAAGCAGTTTACAAGCACGGTTACAGAGTTCAAAGAACATACTTATATGAATCTGAGTATAGATGATATTGATTTATTTGATGGGAATCCCAGAAAACATCAAGATCCCCAAGAATATCAGAGTACAAAAGAATCTATACGTAATCATGGTATTCAGCAGCCAGTTCATATCACTAAAAGACCTGGTGAGAAGAAATACATACTTTCTTCTGGAGGTAATACTCGATTAAAGATCATGAAAGAGCTTTTTGCAGAAACTAAAGAAGCAAAATTCGCTTTCATACCTTGTATTTTCCATTCATATACATCTGAAGGTGATATGTATTTTGCTCATATGATTGAAAATGAGCAACGTACTGATATGTGTTTTTGGGATAAAGCCGAAGGCTATCACAAGTTAAAAGAGATAATAGAAGTAGAAAAGAACAAACAACTATCCTCAAGAGAGTTATCTGAAGAGTTGTTGAAACGAGGGCTAACAGTTTCTCGAACTATTTTATCTTTAATGTTTTTTGCATTAAATTCACTCAATGAACTTGACTATCTAACTCAATTTTTATCTAAAGGCAAAGCCATTGAGTTACGTAAACTATATAACAAGCTTGATGAACTGGTTCAACACCCTGATTTTCAATCAATATGGCAAGATACACTTGAGGCTTGGTCAAAATCACATCCATATGATGAAGATATTGATTTAGAAAATCTTATTCAGTTTTTAGAAACATCAATAGTAGATCATTTTGGTATTCAATTATCAGATGAAGCACTTGATACTGATAATCTGGATGAAATTGGATCTGAACCACTTATTTTTGATATAGATTCAGGTTCTTCAGATGAAACCCCTACTATTGAAGCTAATGATAATGTAGATGCCTCTACAGAATCTATTAGTAAAACACCCCTTCTAAGCCCTACTCTAAAACCTAATATGGTTGACGAACCATTTGTTAGAGCAACATTGGCGGAAGCTAGAGATTCCATACATAAATACGCAACTGCTTTACTAAATTTTGTGTATTTAAATGAATGTTTTGTTGTTCATGAAAGTTTTAAGTACGGTTTTTATGTTGAGTTACCTGATTTTGAGCGACTTGCAAACGAAGATCACATTAAAACTAAATTTGAACTGTCTCAGCACCCTACTTTAATTGATTGCTTGCATCCAGAAGCAAGAGATATCTATTGGTTCTTAGCCGATCTAAGCGGACAAATGGACGATTGGATTAATGAGAACGCTATTGTCTATCAATTACCTGAAGCATCTTTATTTAAAAAATTCGTTACCGATGAAGGATATGAGTATGAGGTCAAATCCAGCTTGTTAGGAGATTACTCATCTGGATCTAAACACATCATTAACTGGACATGTTTGCCTGAATATCTACAGCTGAATCATATGTTCCAGCATCTTGTTAATTCAGTTCGTGCATTTAACTTAATTTCTTAATGAGGAACAGTATGAAAACGATTGAAGAAACAAAAGAATTGGCTCAAACAAAAAAAACTGAGCAAAAGGAGTCAAATGAGCCTCCAAAAATAACCATTGTAACCAAGCAGCTTATTGAAAAGATGATTTTAGGTATTCCAGCAGTTTTTTTATTCATCCTTTCTTTAAGGAAAAAAGACACATTAAAAAAATTGGCTAAACACAAAAACATCAATTTGGATGAGCTGGAGTCACTAACTGTAAGTGAAATTTTAGCCATTCTTAATTTTAGCCAGAATCTAGTTGAAGTCAGTATTGATGTAGAGAGTTTAAGTAAAGGACTTGAGTATATGAAAAAAATGAATGAACAAAAAAAATATGAAGGTAAAAACATCGTTTGGCTAATTGAAAATGGAGCAACAAAAGCCATGATTTTAGAGGTTTTTCCTTCATTAACTGAACAAGAGTTAGCGCATTGGTACTTCTTTGTTCAACAAGATGGTATTGAGCCCATTAAGGTTGGTCGTATTGCAGCCATCCCAGAGCCAGATTTTGAGAGAGCAACACACGACTGGCACTCAATTCAATTGCAAGAGTTGCCTTATATCGAAAAATTAAGAAGCTTCAAACAAGCCTACCCTCAATACACCTTGGCTCGATTGAATACTGTGATCAAAGCAAAAGATATCTAGGAGTAAAGAAATGAAAATTGATTTTGAAAATATTAGACCCTTCAGGAAGTCATTAAACATGAATCAATGGGAATTTTGGGGAAAAGTTGGTGTGACTCAATCTAGGGGTTCATGGTATGAGCGTGATAGAGAAATTCCAGCTTCAGTAAGAATGTTGATCATCATTATTTATGGATTAAAGATTATTCCTGAAGCAATCAAGCATCTTCAAATATCTTCAGATAATGACTTTAACCCAGTATCTGCTCAAGTTTCACGTTGTATTGGTTGTGGTTGTGATGACCACCACGCCTGTATAGATACAGTACGAGGTAATTGTTCTTGGATATTTGTTAATTATGATCTTCAGATCGGTGTCTGTTCTGCTTGCAATACAAAGAAAGGCATTTACGAGCAATGGATCTCTTTAGTTAATAAGGAGAAAGTCAATGCTTAATCAAACCGAACAAAATTATTTACTGGTTGCTGCATTAAATATCTGGGTAGAAACCAGCAAACTAGCGCGTTTCTCTCCGCAGCAAGAATTATTACTAGATAAGTTAACGTATGCCCTTGCTCCAGCTGTAGTTGCTCATGCCAAGCAGCAAGGTAAATCTATTCCTGAAGATAAAGGATATAGAAATTGGCTTATTTCAGAGATTCACTCATTGGCCAAGGTGAAAAAATGATCAAGCATAAGGTGAAACTGAAATATGTGGTTAGATTTTGGTTATTTGTATTCATAACCTATTCAACCTTGTTCTATGGGCTATTTGCGTTTGCAAATTGGCATCTTAATCCAAGTTATTGGATTCAAGAGAATGTTAAGTGGGAGCATACAAGTAGAGAAATTTTTGCAGCTATTACTGTAATTATAATATTTATTAGTTCTATTGCTACTTTTATGTTTTGGAGCAAATTAAAATTTGAAGGTGGTATTTATAGAAAAATAAATCATTATTTTGACCAAATATTTTTTGGTTTAATTATATTACTGATACCAGTCATTGTTTTAATTATATTTACTTGCTCATATTTTGCGTATGGGGTCGCACTATGGGATTTTAATGCTGCCCATTGGTCATATGAAATACGTGAAGTAATCCTGAACATCATACTTCTACCATTTCTTATCATTTCACCGTTCTATGTTTTTTTCTCTTTCATAATGTTGGATTTTGTTGATATTACATTTTATTTAATAACAGTAAAAAAAGTTAATAAAAAACAGAAAAATATTATATGTGATAACAAAATCATAATAATGAAAATAGCAATATGTTATGCCTTCCTGATTCTTACACCATTATTGGTTTTATATTTAGTTTCAGCATTCATTAACTGGAGTCTAAATCCAGCATATTGGCAAGCAAATACACGAGCGTTCTTTTCGTGGTTGTTTTCGTTAATTATTGGCTTGGAAATATTTGTATCAATCATTTGGTTATACTTTAAAGAACTTGATTTTGATCTGATGAATCGAATTCATAAAGCTTCTAAGTACCATTTAAATATTCTCATTGTTTTAGTCAGCTTATCACTAATTTTATACATAGGTTATGCCATCAGTTATTGGGATATTAACCCTGCTAATTGGTCATTTAATGATCGCAAGGACCTGTTTTTATATGTCATAAAAACTCCCTTTTATTTCATTGGATTCAACATACTCATTATTTGTATGAAGATTGGTTTATTAGAAAATTTTAAATGAAAAAAATATAAGGAGCATAGATATGAAAAATAAATTAAATGATTTAAATGATCACCTATTCGCGGCATTAGAGCGCATTAATGATGAAGATTTAACTGAAGATGAGTTGGCTCTGGAAATTAAAAGGAGTAAGGCTGTTTCTGCCATTAGCAACTCAATAGTTGCTAATGCACAGTTGGTTTTTGATGCACATAAGTTCACACACGAAAATAACAATAGTAAGCGCCCATTAGCTTTACCTACTTTACTGGGAGGGAGTTCAAATGAACTATAAACAAGAGCATTTGGATTTTTTGATTAAAAATAAAGAGCTGACTAGAGCTGAGATTACAAAACAATTTAATCAAAGATTTGCCACCAATCAGAGCGTCAGTGCCATTTCTTCTATATGTAAGAAACATGAATTTTTAACTGGACGTACGGGGTGTTTTCCCAAAGGGAATGTCCCTGTAAATAAAGGAACCAAAGGTTTAACAGGTGTGAATAAGACCAGTTTCACCAAAGGTCATAAACCACATAATTATGTGCCAGTGGGTTCTGAAGCCATCACAACCGATGGTTATCTAAAAGTCAAAATAGCGGACCCTAATCTATGGGCACATAAACACAAATTGATTTGGGAGAAAGTCAATGGAGCTATACCTGAAGGTTTGATGCTGTGTTTTTTAGATGGTAACCCTCTCAATTGTGTTCTATCTAACTTGAAGCTGATCAATCGTAGAGAAAACGCCCTATTTAATAAAAAGGGCTATTCAAAATTTGATCAAACTTTGCAACCAACACTCAGATCTGTAGCTCGTTTGGAAGCTTCAACATTTAAACGCGAAGAACAAAGTTCTAAATGTTCTGGAGCTGAATGATGGAAGCCTTACAAGAACTAATTAACTCAATTAATAGTGATCCTAGCATGTTAAGCACGATCACTATTATAGGTGTTGGTATTGCTGCATTTATCATTATTTATGTAGGAAGAAGTGAATCATTCAAAATAATTGGATTGAGTATTTTAAAAGAAATTGGTCCAATCTCAGGTATGTCTTTTTGTTTGTACCTATTTTTTACTCAACCCAGTGACGCTGAATTCACAGGTACATCTATTATTTATTTAATTGGCGCATTTTGCTGTTTATTACTCATGTTTATTCCTGTGAGAAGGAAAGATCATGAGTAAGATAAAAGTGTATTTGTTCTATCAATTTCCAGCAGTCCTAAATTGTTTCATTATGTGGGGCATAGTCTCTCTCATTCACAGTCATTCGGTCTACGCGATTTTGGTGTATGGAACTGCTCTATTTATCTGCTATGCAAATACAGTATATTTTTCAGGAATACATAGGCCAATAGATAAAGTGCGTTGGTTTCTGATTCTAGTTACCACGAGTAATGGACTGGTTATGTACTTAGCCAATTGTCTTTATCTTGGCTCATTTTCTTATCTTCAGTGGGACATCTTATATAGAGGTATTTTCGTTACCTCATTATGGCTGTTTCTCCCTTTTGCTTACATCAGACTGAATATGCCAAGAGAGGAGATAGATTCATGCAACATTTAGATAATTATTTTAGAAGCGATATGTTGATTCATCTGAGTCTGATTCTTTTGTTTATCCTTGCTTTAATGTATTTGGTTAGATTTCAAACAATAGATCGAAAAGAATTTTATGAAGACCTATTTGTCGATGCCTTACTCTTGTTTTTGATGATTCTGGGAGGTTCTTTATGTAAGTTATTTTTTAGTTTGTTTGTCTCATAGAAAGGGTTTTAATGACTATTTTAGATCAAAAATACCCCTTGTTTACACCTACCATCAACCAAAGTTTTGGCTTAGATGAATATGCTTTTGCTGCCCTATTTCAGCAACCTATTGTCTATGTTAAGGAATATAGTAAAGCTCTGGGGTGTAATAATGCTGGGTTCTTCTTAAGTTACCTGATCAGCAATACAGAACCCAATCAATGGTTTCCTTTGAATGCCAATATGATTCGTATTGAATTGGGCTTAACTAAAGCCGAATATCAATCTGTACGTAAAAAGTTGCTTGAACAGAAGGTGTTGAAGTTTAAACGGAGCGTTAAACCTGTCTCTCAATCATTATATTGTATCGATGATGATGCCCTGGATCAGTTAATGCTGTCCAATACCATTAATAGTGTTGATTTAGCCACCCCACCCTTGAGTATCAATAAATTACAGCTTCAAGCAATAGCTAAAAAGAAAGATTCCATTAAAGCCACTCTATTTATGGCCACCATACAGGAATTATTGTCTTGTGTGGAACAACTACCTGATCGGGAGGACTTTAGTAAGTGGGTAGAAGTAACCAGCCAATATATTAATGTACGCACTAATTTAAGCAGACGTGATCAAGAGGCTGCTAAATCACTGCTATTGAAGGCTCATATTTTAGAAATAAAGAAAGAAGGGTTTCCAGCACAGACATATTATAGATTGAGCTATCAGCAATTAGCAGTTTTGACTGCGACACATTGGAACAAAGTGCGAGGTTCCTAATGTATCCAGTTGCTTCTGATAAAGAACAAATACTCATTAAAGCTTGGAGAGCTTGCCAAGGCTCAAGTCCTATAGCTGTTTTTACATCTGTGATTCAGGTAACGAATTCACTGAAAGCAGCCATATTTTTGTCACAACTGATCTACTGGACTAAGCATGGTTCAAAAATCATTGAAAATGATGGTTGGATTTTTAAACAAGCGAAAGATATTACCAGAGAAACTGGGTTAAGTCTTTATGAGCAAGACACTATAAAAAAATCATTGGTGCATAGAGGGTTAATTGAGGTTAAAAATACTCGTATCAATATGCTTTCTACCCTTGGTTTTAAAGTCAATTTACAAAAACTTGGACAACAATTGGCCAAAGTTTTGCAAGTTGATTTTGATGGTTCACTGAACATTCATAATTTACGGAATAACCCTGCTCTCACAAGAAGATTCTTTGCACGTAGTGTTGCATATCACCGAGACCTAGCATTCCTCACTAAAGACATTAATGCGGCAGTAATGCTATCAGTTGCATTCAGAAACATTGTCGAAAATCATACCAACCAAAAACCGTTGCTCATATCAATCACAATTGAAAACTGGCAGCGTTATATCGGTTTGACTCATAAAGAACAATATCGTGCTCGGATGATATTGAAGGATTTGAAGCTCCTAAAAGAAAAACATTTAGAAGCCTCCAGAAGAATATTCTGGGTACTAAATGGTCAAGCTTTATTGAGTTTTTTTAGTCAAGCATTACCAACATTATTAAAGGAGCAACCTAAAAATAGTAAAAAGAGCCAGCAAAGCCTTATTAATTCACTGATTGTACAATTTACGACCTCAGAATGTACAAAACACGACTTAGATCAACCAATTGAAAATAAAGACAATAATTTATGTCATCCAGATTCGGGAAAAGGTCAAATTAGGAATGAGGAAAAGGTTAAATTAGGATTTGGGGAAAGGGAGAATAAGGAATCGGGTTTTGGTGAAATTAAGAATCGGGAAAAGGGAGAATTCTTATATAAACTAGATTACAAGAAAAGCTTAGATTACAACTACTACATTACAGATCACTCCAAAGCGTTGTTCAATGGTCAGCCTTCTGTTGTTGTAGGTGTGCAAAGTTTTATTGCTTCATCAAGTTCACCTACCGAACAGAACAATTCAAATAAACAAGCAGATGTATCCACAACACCTGATTTACTACTTTCATTACATTGGCCCAGACAATTAACAAACGTTGAACGTGAACCAGCAATCACGATGTTCCATCAACTTTTAGCTGATAAGAGTTTAGATACTTTTCAATTATTGCTTGATGAGATCAGCGGAAATAATTCAGTACGAAATGCATTAGGGCTTCTACGCAAATTAATAACCCTACATAACGAGCAAAAATTCTTCCCTACTGTTGCCTTAAAAGTTCAACAAGTCAGGTTAATTCGTGCTGCCAACTTCAAAAAACATGAGGATGGGCCAAAAGAAAAAGAGTCGAAAGAACCTCGCAAACGTACTGATGAAGAGAAAGCAAAAGCGAGTATGCACACAAGTGAAATGCTGGCTTCAATAAAAACAGCTTCATTGAAAGAGAAATAATTACGAAATTAGAAAGTAAAAAAACAAAATTAAAATAAATTTAATTCAATGACAAAAAAATAAATTTAATTAAGTGTGAAATTTACATTTTTAACTACATAAAAAGCTTTTAAGGGTAAGGGGGAGATTTCAAAAATGTGGGTCAATTTTATAAGCAACCCCGTTGCCAGAATTTTGAACGAATACTTTGGCAACCCCGTTGCCAGAATTTTGAACGAATACTTTGGCAACCCCGTTGCCAGAATTTTGAACGAATACTTTGGCAACCCCGTTGCCAGAATTTTGAACGAATACTTTGGCAACCCCGTTGCCAGAATTTTGAACGAATACTTTGGCAACCCCGTTGCCAGAATTTTGAACGAATACTTTGGCAACCCCGTTGCCAGAATTTTGAACGAATACTTTGGCAACCCCGTTGCCAGAATTTTGAACGAATACTTTGGCAACCCCGTTGCCAGAATTTTGAACGAATACTTTGGCAACCCCGTTGCCAGAATTTTGAACGAATACTTTGGCAACCCCGTTGCCAGAATTTTGAACGAATACTTTGGCAACCCCGTTGCCAGAATTTTGAACGAATACTTTGGCAACCCCGTTGCCAGAATTTTGAACGAATACTGATCCAATTTTGGATTTTAACTTGTTATTTATGCGTCAATTAATGAAAGGAAACTCTTATGAGTAACAATCAAGTAATCAAGAAAAAGTATATTATTAAACCAGGCATTATTGTTTGCGATAATATCAATATGGACAAAAACTTTAGAACATCTAAAGATTCACCATTCAAAGATGGATACGATTTTTTTGCTCAACGTAATCTTATCTCTCCAGAAATGCGTGAGCTAAATGATTTAGCTTTAACTGATCCGTTCTACCCAATTTGGCATGACTATAAAAATCATGAAAAAGCACTTGAAACGTTCATCAAAAACATGCCAAAAAAAGGGAGAGGTCGCCCTATTACTTCTGTCGATTTTGAAAAAATTGAAATCTTTCCTAATGAAGATCGTATCTTCCAGCAAATTGGTAAATTACATAACGATGATGTAGAAAGTATGTATATTCATACGCCACATGCTTTAAGAATGTGGCAGGGGCAGCTTCGCAAAGGTGTTAAAGACAGAACAGGGTTTACTGGTGTGATTGTCGCTATCCGATATATGCGTAATATTATGAATCTTTCAAAGGCTGATAATCCTTATGCAGACTGGGCTTTGGTTGCTATTGAGCAAAGAATCCAAAGAACAAAGCTTCTGTTGAATAGCAAACAGGAACAAGTAGATGAAATTTTTGAAAAGAAAAAGAAAATGGGCATTAATATGAGTAAGATGTCTGTTGATGAACCATTGGCTATAGAGTTAGATTTTAATCATCCTTATGGGCATTTACTGGTAGACTTATTGGCTCAGTATGATAATTTAATCAGATCTGTTCAGTCACTTAAAATTAAAGCGACAATTACAAATACGGAAGCTGAAAAATTAGTTGGCTTTGCTTCTCATAAAGTTCGTTCTATCACTGAAATGATTAATATGGAGTGGCGCAAACTAGATGCAATTACACAAGTTTCACGTAAGGTATTAATTGTAGATCCTACTAATGAAGTTATTGAGTTATTTAAGTTGTTAACGGAAAGTTTTGGCCCTATTCCTTCTGATATTTTGTTATTCAAAAAAATGTCTGATTTTTGTACGATTTTACCTTTGTATAATGAACAGAATTTGAAAGTTATGGAACAAAATGCTTTATCTTTAGGGTTAATTACTTCTGAAAATAAAGAGTATGTTGATACAAATATGGAGGACTAAATGCTAGAACGTTATATCTTACCTAAAAAACGAGCTAGGGAAATCAATAATGATCAATTTAAATTGGGAACATCTCATTTTCAATTGCCATATGATCAACCTGAATTTAGTGAATTTGCTCAAGGTAAGAAACAATGGCTCTCAATTTTAGAAAAGGCCGTTGAAGATTTAAAAAGATTAAATCTACAATCTGAGTTGTTTCATAAACAAGCAGCTCAGATGCCTTTTGTTGTGAATGTGAGTCTGTTTACCACTTCTCGTATTGTATGGCCTAAAGTTTTACCCGTTTCTATTAACTTATGTCGTACTGAGTTGTTTTGGACGGTTTACCTACCTGAAAAAAATGGAGGTCGTACCAGAGGCAATAAAAAACCGCTTACTTGGTCAGAACTGTTTGAGTTAATGAAACAACAAGGTTTAAATTATGATGAAATGTTATGCCATTATAGAGCTCATCTCATTATGATCAACTTAAATAAACGTATTCGGATTGCTGAACACACCATTAAACAAGCTGGAGAAATGGTGGAATTGATTATACAAACAGAACCTGAATTTGAATCAATTCCAGAATGGGTTGATATAAAGATGAAATAAACTATTAAATAACATTGATAATTATTTTTATTTAGTATTATAATTATTATGTAACACTAGGTTATCTAGTTTACTCAATACTACTGTAGTCTTAACCGACTTTAAGCAAGCCATTTTTAGGCTTGCTTTTTTTATCATAAAAACTACTTACAATAATTTTCCATATCTACTGGTTGTAATGACTCAACAAAATTAGAGTATTTATTTGCAAAAATTCTGGCAAGGGGCTTGCCAAAGTATTTACTAAGATTAAATGATAATAATTATTTGATCTATTCAAGTTGAATTGTTTTTGTTATATTGCCTACTCACGTGATACTGATTAAACGTACAAGCTTTCAAATTTAATTACGTTTCTTGTATTAAAGTTCTGAAAGTTTGTAAGGTTAAAGTTAAACAGATATTTTTAGGTCTTGAGTGAACGATGAACATACAGTCTAAAGAATTGCTCTTATTTCTTTTTAATAATAAAGATGAACTAGAACAAGAGTACATACATGATAAAAATCTAATGTTGGTCTTTCTAACAGTATTGGTTTTTGGATTGGCGTTCTTTATTCATTTCTTTAAACAAATTGAAGCTATTCCTTACCTTACCTACTTTTATTGTTTATTATTTAGTATTGTTGGTTTTGCTTCTTTCTTTTTGTGTCGATCTGTCTATAAGCTACATAGGTTTGTACGCATAGCCAAAAAGTTACATTCTCTTGTACAGGCTGATCAGTTGAATAAGCTAACTGTGCATGATCTTGACAAAACTTTTAAATCATTTAAAATTTAAACGGTATTAACCAAAATATAAAATTTGTGCTCAAAAGAATGCTTTCTGAGGTGACTTGGAAAGCTCTTCTTATTTAGGCTGATCTAAAACGTCTCTATTAAGTTTTTTAATAAAAAATACGGTATTTTATCGTGTTTTTTTCTTGACAATTACACCTAAACATTTAAAATAAACAGACCCTTATAGTTGTACTTTTATATATTACTTTATAAAGTAATATTTCACTTTTTCATTATGGTCTCACCATAATGCCTTTTTCTTATTCCTGTTTGACATAGAGTCTCTTTCAATTTTTTGGAGATACTTATATGTCTACTCAAGTGGTTATCACTGGCACTTTAGGTGCTGCACCTGTTTTTAAAGCTGTACCTGTTAGTTCTGGAAAACGTGCTGGTGAAGTCAGTTCTGTTATTGAATTCTCTGTTCGTACAGAAATCAATCAAAAACTAGAAGATGGTACTTATCGTACTTTATCCGAAGAATGGCGTTCTTGTGAGTATTGGCATCCTAATGCGGAACATTTTGCTTCTGTACTCAAAAAAGGTACGCCAATTATGGTTATGGGTACTGAATATGTGCGCGAATATGATGCTAAAGATGGATCAGGCAAACGTGTGGGTCGTAGAGTACGTGTAGATGCTTTGGGTGTACATCTTAACGCAAGGGTCGAAGGGATTACTCTTCGTGCTGCACAACCATCTGAATCTGTTTCTGAAGATATTCCAGAAGAGCTTCCAGATGATCCAGGGTTCTAAGCCTTTTAAGACAAAAAAATCACTCAAACAAGAAGTGGGTTCTTGGGTTCGCGCCATTTGGTGTGAGCTTAAGTCCCTTCTATTTTGGGGTGGTTTATTTGCATGTGTATTCATCTTTCTGGCTTATTTCTGTCAGGAACTTTTCTTGTTGATGCTCTCTACGATTAAAGGTGGTTTATGACTACTTTATATTTATGTGAAAAACCTTCCCAAGCTAAGGATATCGGTAAAATTTTGGGGGTGCTAAGTGGTAAACATGATGGTTATTACCAAAAAGGTGATGTCATTGTGACTTGGGGGTATGGCCATCTAATATCATTAAGTCCTCCAGCTGCATATTCTGAAGAGTTGGCTAATTTTGGCAATATTAATGCCTTACCCATCATACCTGATCAGTGGCTCATGGAAACGTTAAAGAAAACTGAAAAACAGGTTAATCTAATTAAAAAATTATTGGCTAAAGCTGATTCTGTTGTGATCTCTACAGATGCAGATCGTGAAGGTGAAGTGATCGCCAGAGAGATTCTGGATTATTGTCATTATAAGGGAAAAATATCACGATTATGGCTTCAGTCACTAGATGATGCCTCTATCAAAGCTGCATTAAAAAAGATATTACCTGGTTCAAGTAAAGAAGGTTTATATCAAGCTGGCTTGGCTCGTTCTCATGCAGATTGGCTCACTGGTATGAATTTAAGTCGTGCGTTTACTGTAGTATATGGTTCAGGTGTTGAAGGTGTTCTTTCGATTGGCCGAGTTCAAACCCCTACTTTATCCCTTGTGGTTCAAAGAGATTTAATAATTGAAAACTTTGTACCATATGAACATTATTCTTTGCACCCTATTTTTATTACGGCACAGAAGGAACATTTTAAAGCAATCTGGCAAATTCCCGAAACACTTAAAAATACAGATGGGTTTTGTGTTGGCCTTTCTTATGTACTGAGCTTGATTAATCAATTAAACGCCTCTGATACAACTGCACGGGTTATATCTGCTCAAACGAGTCGTAAAAAAACTGCTCCACCTTTACCCTATTCTCTTTCTGAGCTGCAAAAAGAAGCTTCTAAAAAGCTGGGTATATCAGTAGCAAAGGTATTGGATGTGGCTCAAGCTTTATATGAAAAATATAAAGTGACCTCATATCCTCGTACCCCCTGTCGATATTTGCCCTTAAGTCAAAAATCAGAAGTATCTGAAGTACTGGCTGCTATTGTACAAGTCAATCCTCAGTGGTCAGAGATAGTCGCCAAAGCAAATCCAAATAAGGACGCTTCTGTTTGGAATGATAATCAAGTCGCCAAAGCGTCACATCATGCCATTATTCCAACTAAAGTGGCCAAATCCAGTTTAGGCGAAATGACTAAAATTGAGTTTGAAATTTATAATATGATTGTCAAACGTTATGTGGCTCAGTTTTATCCTGATTATGAATATGATTCAACTATTATTGAGTTGTCTTGTGTAAATGAACTATTTAAAGCAATTGGTAATATTCCCCGACTGATAGGTTGGAAGGAAGTTACAGATGATGTTGTGAGTCAAAGTAAAGATCAAGCTCAAGCTACACAGTTACCAGTATTGACTGAAGGTGATCAAGTTACACCAGCTGAAGCTCAACTGATAAAAAGTAAAACGTCACCGCCACCTCGTTTTATTGAGGGTTCCTTGCTTGATGAGATGAAATCTCTTTCTTCTATTATGAAACAGCTAGAAGATCAACCACAACTTAAAAAGATCTTTAAAGATACTCAAGGATTAGGCACTGAGGCTACTAGAGCCAATATCATTAAACGATTAATTGATGTTGGTTTCATTGAGGTTAATTCTAAAAAACAGCTAATTTCTACGCATAAAGCACGTTCTTTATTGGAAAAAATTCCACCCATTGTCGCAGATCCAATAAATACAGCTAAATGGGAACAAGCATTGTCTGGTATTGAGAATGGTAAATTAACTTATGATGTTTTTATGCAAGTTCAAAAAGACTTTATTACTCAGTTGGTCGAAGAAGCAAAGGAATTGGTCAAGAAAAATCCTCAATTGCTCACTAAATCGCAAAATTTTGCTCAAAAAACACCTAAAAGTACCGAAAAATTACAGAAAAAGGAAAAAGTTGGTAATGCCTGTCCAACATGTAAACAAGGTACTTTGGTTTTACGTGAGTTTAAAAAAGAACCCAGTAAAAAGTATCTAGGTTGTAGTGGTTTTCCTGAATGTCGGTTCTTTCAGTGGATGCAATAAGTAAAGGTATTAATATGAAAATTAAATTTGGAAAGATGGCTGAAAAGCATGGCTATATTCTACATCTTCAAGTGCTTGAATCTAGCAACGGTTTTTATATTGGCACATTCAATGCTGAAGGACCAATAAGCCGTGAGTCTGAAGAATATTTTAGTAGTTATGCTTCTGCTCAATCGGCTTTAGAAAATGATGAATTTACTCAAGTAGAAACTCTTTTTGATTAAAATGAGGTGAAATATGTCACTATTTATTAAGCAAGCCATTCCATTTATACTAAATGAAAATAGAATAAATGATCTTACAAATGAAGTGTTCCAAGAATGTACATTCAGTGCGCCCAATGGTTTAGATTGGTTCTCCCAAGGGTTTATTCCCCCTATTTACACTAATGACTCATTGGTATTCAAAACACAAGACATTGTGCAAGTTGCTCTACAAAAAGAAGAAAAAATTTTACCAGCTGCCGTTATAAGTGATCTGGTCAATGAAAAAATACAGACCATCGAAGCTGAAGAAGTACGTAACGTTGCCAGAAAAGAAAAACAAGCATTAAAAGAACAAATAACAGATGATTTATTACCAAGGGCTTTTACTCGTAAAAAGGTCACTAGAGGTTACTTTACACCTAATATTTTATTCGTTGATAGTGCTTCAGCTACTCCAGCTGAAGAGTTATTAAGTAAAGTACGGCAAATTATGGGTGGCTTAGATGCTGCTTTAGCGAAAACACATACTTCTGTAAGTGATCTGATGACCTCTTGGTTGACACAAAAACAGGCTGATGGTTACTTTGTTTTAGACAGTGATTGCTTATTAAAAGGTATTGGTGAAGGAGCATCAAGCATACGTGCTTCCAAACATGACTTAACTGCTGATGAAATTAAAGCACATTTGGAAACCAAAAGAGTTTCTCAACTGGGGCTTATTTGGGCAGATAAAGTGCGTTTTGTGTTGACTGAAGACTTTGCTTTCAAACGTATCCAGTTTTTAGATGTTCTTCAAAAAGAAGCAAGTGATGAAGGTGAAGATAAAGAAACATTAATAGCAGCTGCACAAATCATCATGATTCGTGAACTTAACTTGCTCTTTAATGAATTAGTTGAGCATTTAGGTGGGCTGGCATCATGAATCGAAGAGCATTTTTAAAACAAGCAATAGTGGGTACTGTTGCTGTCGCCACTTCTGGCAGTATTCTAACTGCTGCCATATTGTGTCCAGGTAATGCTATTGCTGAAACGATTGATCAATCGTTTTGGTATAAGGATCGGTTCTTAGAAATCAGACGAGCTGATACTGGAGAAAAACAATTACTCTGTTTTTACCGTAATGGACAATATGATGCAGAACAATATAAAGCTGCTTGTTGGCTGTTTCGTGATGCCAAAGATCAAAACAGTATGGTCAGTATGGATGTAGGGTTATTTAATCTTCTCTATGGTATGCAGGAATGGGCGAGACAAGCTGGTGTGTCAAACCCATTAATTACGCTCAACTCAGGTCATAGAACGGCACGTAGAAATCAAAGTATTGAAGGTGCTGCACATAATTCATTGCATATACCAGGGCAAGCAGCGGATATTACCATGAGAGGGGTCACAATTAATCAAATAGTCGCTATGGCCAAACATTATCATGTTGGTGGTGTGGGTACCTACTCCAGCTTTGTACATATTGATACTGGTCGTGTTCGTTTCTGGAGAGGGTAAATGAATCAATCATTATTAGATTCAGTTCAACAAAATGTACCTTGTTGGGCTAATGATGTTTTACAGCCTTGGCCAGAACAAGATTTTGAACAAAAACAGCTATTTATTTGTCGAGACTATTGGACAGCTCAAGGTTCAGTAAATGTTTTCAATATCGTAGGAACAATAAATTCAGATCATCAAAATTGTTCTTGGTTTGATTTGCTTCAGCATGGCAATAAAATGCGTTTAAATATGTCATTACTTGAATTCAAACCAGAATACTACCTAGATACTGAGATCAAACAACCAACCATGTATTTTAAGACGATGGATGGTCTAAAGTTTTATATTGGTAATGATGGTCATCATCGTAGTTGTTTGGCTCGATTTTATTTATATGAACGAGGTCTTACTCATCTTCATGGAGTCACAATTAATCATTGCCAGATTGATGAGCTTTTTTATCAGTTATACCAGCAAATTCAAACAGAAATCACAGTACAAAAGTTACCGATTAGAGTTATTCCAACACGTAAATTACTCAAACGTGAAGACACAGCTGGTTGGAAAACCGACCACTACAGCATTCATCTTAATTGGATTGATCATAATCATCATGAGCTATTAGGTTATGAGCAAAGTTTGCTGAAGCTTTGGTGGTTACAAAAACGTAAGCACTCCTTCTGGATGCGCTGTTTAGGGAAAACGTATGGCTAAAAAACATATAAATAAAGAATACTTATTTAATAAAACATTGGCACAAGATGAACCTACTTCTATAGGTATAAAGCTTTTAAATGCATTGGATCATCATATCAGAATCCAATTAGGCGGTGGTTTAGAAAGTTTGTATTTGTCAAGCTATAGATTTGAAGGAGTACAGTGTTTTGCTATTGATTTGGAAGGTCTGAATGGTAAGGATTACAGTATAAACCTTGGGATTATTTCTAAAAATCAATGGGGTATTTATTCTTCCACAGCGGAAGTTGATGTCACAGATGGCATTGATATTATAGGTATTGTTCAACATCTTATTTGTACCTATAAACTATTCAATGTCACTGAAAACCACAATGGCGCACTTGTTTATTCTCTTGGCTCAGCATGAAATTAATTGATCACTCAGCATATATTATTGGAAAAAATCATGACATTTGACCATAAAACACAAGTTCAACTTTTTAAAAGTAAAATTCAAGCACATTGTGAAGCGTTGATACAGATATTTAATCACTTAGAAAAAATCAATATATGTTTAAAGGGTTGTTCTAATCAGTCCAGTGTTTCAGACTTTTCGGGGCTTCTATTATTTGCTGATGATTATTCCCTAAAAAAGCATGCTGTGATTCATTCAACCCATACAGCTCAAATTTTTTTAGAAGATGAAATACTCAATATGATTCACTCATTAAGTGAAGCGATGACACAACCAAAACCAAGTTCAACCGTCATACATCACTCACAGGTATTTGGCTTTAATCATTATTTTGAATTACTGCAATATGCTTTTAATCATATGTGTCAAACTGGTTTATATTTTACAACAATTGATCTTCAAAAAAATATTGGTGTTGAAGAACTCAGTAAAAAATTGAGTAGAGCTTTTTTATTTGGACCAGCATATATATTAGAACATCAAATTCCTGTGTATAGGGATTTTGATGAAAAAATACTTGAATCGCTTCCCAAAACAATGGTTGAACATCTTCATGAGGGTGTGATGAAAAAAAATGTTAAATAAGAGTTCTATTGATTCCCGAAGGCAAAATATATGAATGATAAACGATTATATCAAGATATTAATACTGAAAATAACTACCCTCACCTTTATAGTGAAATTATAGAGTCAACATACAATTGTCATTTGTTATTAGAGGAAAATAACTGCTTACTTATAGATGAGATGGTAAAACTGTGCCAGCTTCTCGAGCAAGCCAATTGTAATCTTAGAGGTAGTCAGACCAGCTATCGTTTTTCGGTTGAAAATCACCAGCTCATTTTAGAGGGAAAAATACCTGTTTCAAAAGAATTGTTTCTATTCCTCTTTAAACAGTTAAAACACTCACCAATTCAGGATACACCAACCATACCCCAAACCCATCCACATTGTTATACACATATCAAACCATTTGACTGCATCGAAGAACCTGATGATCAAGATGATGACTAACGGGAGCAATACTCATGACTTATGCGCATCTTTTAGAAAAAACCGCAGAAAAAACTCAAGAATCAAATGAGCAAAGAATACGATATATTCAGGCCAAAAAGTGGATTGAATATTCTCATGCTGCTCTTATTTTAAAAAAATTGAATCATTTATTGCAACCACCTATATTGTCCCTTTCTACACAAAATACGCCATCAAATTTGTTGATTATTGGGGATAATAATAACGGCAAAACTGAGTTAATTAATAAATTCAGACAAAGACATCCTGTAGATGATCTTCAGCCTAAATTAAAACTACCTGTACTCTATCTTAAAGCATCATCAAATGCCGATGTTGGTCAATTATATGGTGATATTTTACATAAATTATTTGAGCCTTATTGTCATAATGAGTCTATAGAAAACAAGTGTAATAGGCTTATTCACTTGTTACGCAAAATTGATTTAGGGATGATTGTCATTGATGAAGTTGAATACATCAGGTTTGCACCCCATGATCAACAAAAACGTTATCTTGATGCTCTTTATTCTTTAGGAAAAGAATTATCAATTCCTATAGTAGCACTGGGAACAAGCCAGGTTCTATCCATATTCTATACAACTGCTCTATTACCTAGTCTATTTAATATAGTGTTCTTACCTAGATGGCAATACAATTATGAATTTTTAAGATTATTGACCAGTTTTGAAATGGTTTTGCCACTAAAAGAAGCATCTCATTTAATAGAACCTAAACTCTCAAAATCTATCTTTATCAAAACTCAAGGAAAAATTGGTGAAATGATCTTATTATTAAACAAAGCAGCTATTTACGCGATTGAAACAGGGAAAGAAAAAATTGATATAAGTTGTATTTCACATACCTCATGAATTTTTATGGTTATGCACAAATAAAATATATCTTATTTTCATCAATACTTCAGTAGCCGAACATTTGAGTTTCTGTTATCCAGCTCAAAATGTGTAGGGCATGCTTTGAGTAATTTTGATAGAGTTGCATGACCATAGTCTTTTGTAGAAAACCTCTCTTCTATGCCTTTAATGGTTTTAGCCAATGTACCTAAGTAAATCCAACCATCTTTACTTTCACACTGAGTGCATGCACTTTGGATGAGTGTAAGAGCGATATTTTTATCTTTTAATTGTTTAGGTGTTGCCTTTTTAGTTTGATCTGTCTTTTGAGGAGCAACCTGACTTTTTAATACTGTGAATTTATTACAGGCTATTTGATAAATTTTTGGTGTTTTTTCTTCACCATAGCCATAAACCTGAACTCCATCTTGTCTGATTCGTATAGCTAATTGTTGAAAGTCTGAGTCACTGGAAATGATACAAAAGCAAGCAAACTCCTTACTATATAACAAATCCATTGCATCTATTATTAAAGAAAAATCACTGGAGTTCTTTTGTGCATTTTTAAAATGCTGAATTGTTTCTATAGCATAGTGATTAACTAATTGGGTCCATTTTGTTTTAGTAGTTGCTGAGATAGTCGACCAATCTGCATACGCACGAATGCTTTTAATTAAACCTAAAGTTTTAATTTGTTCTAATGATTTTTTGATATGTTCAACTGGGACATTTTCGACATCAATGAGAATAGCTATTTTTGTGGGATCGGATTGCATGATGTTGGTTGTTTTAATATGAGCTTAATTGAGACTATTTTAGCACAAAGTTTTTATTCAAAAAGTACATATTCATTGGATGTAGAAACATTATCATTATTATAAATTTTTTTGAAATTAATTTAATCTTATTCAACAGTTAATAAGGTTTATTATTTTTTTTAGCGGCTAAAAAGTTTGTTAAAAAAGATAAAATATTATCTTGAAATAAAAAAATCTAGCCTCATTTATAGAAAATACTTAAAAATAAAGGAGAGAAAATGAGTCGGCTTCATGTAGATCACAAAGATATTAAAAATTTTGCTGAAAATAAAGTTAATTTAAAAGCTGATTTTGCTAAAAAATATCGTGAACAAGCTGGTAGGCTAAAAGAAAAATTAGAAAATTATCTGAAGGAACATAAAGAATTTTCGTTAAAAAAAATTCTCATGTCAGGTAGCCTAGCCAAAGGAACTTCATTAAAAGACATAAACGATATTGATTTGGCTTGCTACATTTCGGGTTCGGATGTACCTAGAGACATTGATGCTCTATTGAATTATCTTGAAGATAAACTAAAAACAGCTTTTCCAAATTTTACCCCAGATCAAGTAACACGACAAAATTATAGTATCTGTGTCTCATTTAGAGGAACGGGATTAGATGTTGATATTGTACCAATTATTTATGATGGTGATCCTGATTGGTATGGTTGTTTGGTTAGTAAAGAGAACGGTGACTTATTAGAGACCTGTATCCCAAGACATTTAGAGTTTATTCGCAAGAGGAAAGCAAATGACCCTCATTTTGCACAAATTGTTAGGTTAATCAAATTTTGGGCAAAAAAACAAAAAAAAGAAGACCCTGATTTTAGGTTTAAGTCTTTCATGATTGAGCTTATTCTTGCACATTTATCAGATAAGGGCCAAGATTTGTCTGATTATCCAGAAGCACTACAAAGCTTCTTTACTTATATAGCACGTACAAACTTAGAAGAGCAAATCTCTTTCTCTGATTATTATGATAAATCAAAGGCAAGCAAGTTTAGTGACATCATACAGATTATTGACCCTGTTAATTCGAAGAATAACGCAGCAAAGCTATATAGCCAAAGCAATGTAGATAAGATTGTAGAGGCCGCTTTAGATGCTGGAGATGCAATTGATGCAGCATTAGTAGCTCCTACAAAAGAAAAAACACTTTACTATTGGCAAAAAGTTTTTGGTTCGACTTTTAGTGTATAGGTGAGAAAATATGAGTTCAAGTTATACAACAACAGATACTGTTACGATTACTTATGCTAAGCATCTCGCTTCTAAGGTCATCACAGATTTAAAAAGAATACAACGTTTTTATGGAAAACCTTCTGATAATGATATTTTGGCTTATGAAGAGGAAATCATACAACTAATCAAATATGGCTATCTAAATAAAGTTATTTATGGTTTCAAAAAAGAAGGCAATTGGATAGAACCAACTCTAATTTATAACAGTTCAGAATTACAAGGGATAAATGTAGATGATGACCCAGGTAAAATTAGACCAGGGAAAAATGTCGAAGATGCTAGCTTTTCAAGTTATTTAACATATACAAGTAAATGGAATCAACTTTCAGCTCAAGAGAAATCAGACTTTAAAGATAAATTACCATTTAAAAGAACTGGAGCAGAAGAGCCAAAAGTTAATGGATATTTAGAGTCAGACAAAACGTACTCATCTGGTGGGCATTCGCTTTCTCGATCTTCTGTAAGGAGTTATTAATGACACAAACTAGTATTAATGAACTATTTGACAACCCTATTTCCTTTCCTGATCCTGAGGCGCAGGAAAGGTTCTCTAAGTTAATCGGACTGGATGATAAAATCTCTAATCTCTCTAAAATATTAGGGCTATTAATAAATAAAGATGGATTAAAAAGATGGGCAGAAAAATATTATTCAAATGTTGATGATATTATGAGTATCGTTTTATCTAGACCATCGCTTGTTGTATTAGCAGGGGATGTTGGCTCTGGTAAATCAGAATTGGCAGAAACTATAGGTGATTTTGTTGCTAGACAAGAGAAAATAGATATTACTTTATTTCCATTAAGCTTATCTTCCAGAGGACAAGGACGAGTTGGCGAGATGACTCAACTAATTAGTGCTGCATTTAAACATACCATAACCGAAGCTGAAAAGTTGAAACACTCAAATAAGGTCACTGGTGGCATTATTTTATTAATTGATGAGGCTGATGCGCTAGCACAATCAAGAGAGTCTAGTCAGATGCATCATGAAGATAAAGCGGGAGTAAATGCTTTTATAAGAGGAATTGATCGTATTACACATGCCAAATTGCCAGTCGCAGTGATTATGTGTACTAATAGAGTAAATGCTTTAGATCCTGCAATTAGGCGTAGAGCTGCTGAAGTTCTAACTTTTGAACGTCCAGATGATAATAAAAGAAAAGATGTTATTACTTCATTATTTTCCCCTTTTGAGTTTAATGATGAAGATATTATGAAACTAGTAGAAGCCACTGGCCCCACAAAAGAAAGAAAATTTGGGTTTACTTTCTCTGATATAGTTCAGAGGCTTACTCCTGCGATTATCTTAGATGCTTACCCAACAAAAAAAATAGAACCTACGCGAGCACTTGAAATTGCTAAATCATTTGTGCCAACTAAACCGTTTCTTGAGGATAGCCTATGAGTAAATGGTCTCTGTCTTTATTATTAGAAAATCTTCATAAGAATCTTACAAGAGAGCTAGAAATTGCAAGAGAGTCTTTTGAACATCCTGGAACAAAAGGTGATTGTTCTGAAAACGTATGGATTGATCTTTTTAATACTTATTTACCTGAAAGATATCGAGCTATAAAAGCACATATAGTTGATAGTAAGAATAATTTTAGCCAGCAAATGGATATTGTAATTTTCGACCGTCAGTATTCACCTTTTGTCTTTACTTTCAAAGAGCAAAATATTATACCTATTGAAAGTGTTTATGCGGTATTTGAAGCAAAACAAACCATTAATTCCAAAATGGTGAGTTATGCTAATGAGAAAATCAATAGTGTGAGAGCTCTATGTCCAACTTCTCTACCAATACCTCATGCAGGGGGGTGTTATCCAGCTAAACCACCAATAAATATTATTGGTGGGATACTAACATTAGAAAGTGACTGGAAACCACCACTAGGTGATTTTCTCCATGAGTCTTTAGCAAAAGAAGGCATTCTTGACATGGGATGCACCGCTACTCATGGTTATTTTATAAAAAATGAAGATACTACATATTCTCTGATAAACTCAGATAAAGCGGTTACAGCTTTTTTATTCCAACTAATATCAAGATTACAAAGTTGTGGAACAGTTCCTATGATAGATATTCTCGCTTATTCAAAATGGTTATAAAATTATTGCTTGAGTAAATTAAGTAAAACAAAGTACCACCAATAATAAATAACTTGATATTTGACATGAATAAAATATTCATTTATTCTCAATTTAATTTTTTACAACCAAATCAAATAGGTACCTTATTGAGAGAAAAAGCATACTACAAAAGCAAACTGGTTTAAGTGCGCCAACACCTAAACCAGTAATAAAAATCAAAATTATATACAGAGTAATTCTAAAGCATTTATTCCCAAGAGGAATAGCAGATTTTCTTTGCTTTTTTACTATAACATTAATTCTAGCTTTTTGTGATAAGAGATGCAAGTTTTTTGCTTTTCTAAGCTCTATTAATAGTTTACTCTATTTGATATAAGCTGGAGATTGCTTATGTCTTTGTTTATTTTATATTTATTAAATCAACAAATAAATCTATCTGAAATGATTAGCCAAAAAGGGAAATTGATATGGTAGATAGATTATTAAATAGTTTCCCTCAGGATGATCAATTATGGAGAATTGAGTATATAGATCATCTTTTCCTTGGACATGATGACAATATTTATATTAATGTCTATCTAGTAAAGTTGAGCACAAATCTTCATCAAACGACAAATATAGCAGATGTGAAATTCTTCTCTAATTCCGATATAGATCAAATAGCTGCTTACTATAACTCAAAAAACCAGCATGATAATTTAAATACAAGTCAAATTGATAGCTTAAAAGAAGAATGGAGCGAAATTGCTCAAAATAGAGCAATTGTTTATATGAAACTTGGCTGGGCTATTCATTTAAATATTGGAGATGTATATAAAAATGGACAACGTCAATCTTTATATTGTGCTCATAAAGAGTTTTCAATTAAAGTTGATGGGAACAAAGCGAATATCTACCCTCTTTCGCGGGAAGGTAATGCTAACATCACTAATGAGCAACAGTCTAAGGAGTGGAAGAAAATTCTTACAGATGATGTTCTGTTTTTTTCAGACAACAATATTCGTAAAGGAGCATGGGTTACTATATTCAATAACGTATCAAAATATGAACGTGTTGTGATCAGCTCATGGACAATATTTCAAGCATTTTTTGCTCTACATAATAAATTTTGTACTCATATGATGATGGGGCATATTGAAAAACTTTGTGATGTAGAGAATAGTGGTTTTTTAGTTGAGGATCCGACTGTATTTAGAATAATTCTACATAAAGAAGTAGCAGATAAATTTGGGCCTATATTAGCAAAGCTTCTTGCTGATAAGCAAGCCACAGATTCATTAAAACTAATGAAAAATCATTTCCAGAAAGCACATGATCTAAATTCTGATTCACATGGGCTCAGAATTAAATGTCAATTCCCTTATAGTAACAATGTTAATTTAAAAGTATATGCAAAATATATGAATTATCATGAGGAAAATAAATCATCAACATGGGCTTTGTATGTAACAAAAATTCTATTTGTAGAAAGTCAAACCGAATATACAGGATTATTTTGTGATCGTAAAAATCGAAATGATAAGCATGAAAATCAACCTGATGAGTTAAAATTAGCTTTTGAAGGCACAAAAGAAAAACGAACAAAAAAAGAAAGTGACCGTCCTACTATTGTTGAAACAGATCATCCTCCTTCAAATGATATTACAGCGTATGAAAATGAATCAATAGGCTGTCAATTCGAGTTAACAGATTTTGAAGAATTAGGAAAAACAGAAAAAGAAGCACAATATTATAAGTCAGCCAAAGTTAATAAAATATCTGGAGAGGTTGACACTGATTCAGTTGGTGTGGGTGAGCCTAAAAAAAATGATTTATATATTCAACCAATTGAAAATAATATAATTTCAGAATCATCTCCCCCACTTGGTTTAAAATCAGTTTTAAATGTTATTAAAATTTTTATAAGTTTACAAAATAATCACTCAGATAACTTAACAAAAATCTCTTGTGAGCTCCTACCTGTACATAACCACCTAATAATGGATGGATGTATCGTAAATAGATTCAGTCCTTTCAATAGCAAACGTTATAAAAGACATTTAAATGACCAAAATCAACTTAGAGGATTTATTGTTGCTCAGTGTCTTTATGAGGGGCGCTATATTTATATTTTAGATATTGAACCCAGAAAATCTCAAGCATTCGCTATGGCTCTTCTAGCTGTCAGTGGCTTCCAACCAATTGATGAAAGCAGTATTTATAAATTTACCAAAAGAGCTTTAATGTATGGTTCTTTTGGCGGAGCAGCTGAAGAATATGCCCAAAGAGGCAAAAAATTTTACTTCTGTACAGTCCAACATGATCGTAATGACGATATAACTACTTCTATACGCCTCTTTACCAGAATCAAAGAATTGCATTTAAATGGTTTTTTTGAAAAAACATAGATAATTACTCAAAATATGTACATTAATATATAGTGTATATTAATGTACATATTACTTTATTGCCGAAACATATAATTTAAGATTTTTCTATAAATATTTTAGATATAGTTTGGTTTTGAATAAGGTTTAATAATAGATTTCGCTTCTATTGGAGCGGCAGGAGTCTTTTCTGACTCAACTAAGTTTTTCCAAAACTCTTCATCAAATAAACCTTTTAGAAATACATAACGACATACATGCATTAACGGAACTCTATTTGATTTACCTCCAAATGTAGATTCAAGCTCATAAAAAGTAATAGGTTCTTCATTTATAAATTTTTCATCAAGATATTCAACGATTTTTAATACCATTTCTTCTTCTACATTAAAGAAATTTTTATAAGGACTATGCGCCAAATATAGATTATCATCATCTTCATCATCTAAATATGGAAAAACACCAACTTCCCAAGCGTATACATAAGCCTCAGGCATAAAATCTGAAGTGTATATAGAGTTTAAAATCAAAAAACGTTGTTGAATAAACAGTGCTTTCATTATTTCATTGTTTTGCATGATTTGTCCTTTTATGTGAAATTCAAATGTATTATAAATAACAATTTTTGAAATAGGGTTTATTTTTAAAGATATATTGATTTTTTTGAAAATTCAAATAAGATAAATGTACTTTAATGTTTTGCTTGTTTCATTAAAAAATAAGCATGTTATTCAGTTCGTTTTGGGAAGAACCATCGTCAGATGAACGAATCCTATTTGGGGTGACTAGATAAAACGGAAATTATTGTACGTTAGCATATTTGCATAATGGTGGATTTTTGTTCCGCTGAGCATCAGCCCCCTAAATGATCAAAGCTAATTAATTTTATTCACTACGACGTAAATCTAAGCGTAGGCTATTGAAACTTTAGATTATGCCCATACTTTATAATTGAGGAATATCCCTCATAAATATCGATAAGGATTAATAGAATGGCTCTTAAACCTGGCCCAAAACCGACTGCTAAATCGACAGGAAAACTTGATCAACGTCGTCGTGATAATAAAAGCACCCCTGGAAATACCCCTGCGTTAAAACCTAGTAAAAACACAAAATGATGGAAAAGCCTACAAGCTTGGATATGAATGCTTGTAGGCTTTTTGTATTCTCTTTTACGCTTAAGACCTAGCCCGCGTTTGAGGTTCAATGGAACCAAAACCTTCTTTAGTGTTTTTGCATAATACTATGTTTGTTGATAAAAACTATTTCGCTTAGAGCGTAGTGTTAAACAATTAGTTGATCTCGTAGGTCAGCTTCACATGCAAGGAATTCAATTTAAAAGTATCACAGATACTATTGATACAGGTACACCATCTGGTCGATTTTTTTTCATATGATGGCAAGTTTAGCTGAAATGGAGCGTGAGTTAATGGTTGAACGTACTCGAGCAGGGCTGGCCATTGCCCGTAAGCTTGGGCGTACTGGAGGACGTAAACGTAGTAAGATAGAATCAGCAAAAAAAACTTTTACTCAGTGGCATGCCTCCTAGAGATGTGGCAAAAAATCTCGGTGTCTCTATTCCAACTCTATATCGATGGGTTCCTGCTTCTGAACAAAAAAGATAGAAGACTCACTTATTATTGATCCATAACTTTTGAAAAAGAGGTAGATAGTGGCACAATCAGGGAAAATTAAACTTATTGCATTTTTAGTGCGTAATAAACATGAATAATAAAGAAACGGAAATTAAAACTAACCCTAATTGGCAGGCTTTTTTTTGATTTATTAGAAACAAATAAAGACAATTCGGACTTAAAAGATTTTATGGGAAATCGAAAGGATTTTTTACCTGAAGAGAGGGACTGCGATTAACATAAGACATCTTTTTGTAATTGCATAAAAATGCTTTTAGCCTTTCCGCACTATAAAGTGCATTTACTGTTATCTTGACATAAGACCTAGTAATGTAATATCAACCATGCAACCATGTGAAATAAATTTCATGTATCTATCTTGAAATAATTTATTTAATCTCCATATTCTTGTATCAATTATTATATACAATAAGGATAAAATAATGTCTGCATATATTGACAGCACAAAAAAATATTTACTATGCGTTTCAGATGTGGCAGCTTATCATTAGAACTGATACTAAAGGCGATAATTTTGGTATCAACAAATAGATATGAGATAAGCACCCCATAATGTTGTTCATGGTTCTGTCCTTTTAGTTTTAAAACTCATCATGTCTGGAGCCCGCAGCGGCTAGCAAAACAAGCCACCTAGAGAGGTGGCTTGTGCTTTTGTGCTTGTACAAACGGAGAGCGCTATGCTGATATTCAAGAAACGATCTTTTGAGTCTCGGCAAATTAACACAAGAGGCTATGCTACCGTGGGATAATTTCCGTTTTATCTAGTCACTCCTATTTTAATCTTGGCTGTCTAATTCATTGCTATCACTGAATCTAATGATATATTTTAAAACCTAGTGGGGATATTATATTAATCCCTACTCGGGCTTGGTATATTTCCCCTTTTTCTATAATGAAGCAGTAATCTAAATTAAACTTTAATTTTAATCCCTTTACGCTGAAGAGGTAACAAAAGAAATTAACAGTGAAGAAAATTAAAAGTGCTTGACTTTTAATGTAGAACTTCTTAAGATAAAAGCATTACACATGTTTTGTATATTTCATTAAAAAATATGCACGTTATTCAGTTCGTTTCAAGAATAACCATCTTTTAGATGAACGGACCTACATTTAATCTTAATTGACCTCATCGGTCGGTTGTTGCCAGTAATCGCTATTGCTGGCTTTTTATTTAACCCTTTTGGGGATATATTATCCTCATAAGGGAGATATATCCCCTTTTTTATTTTTAAAATCGGAGATATATCATGAATCAAACTAATCACAACCCTGAAACTAAATTCTTTAACTTAACTGTAAGTGGTTTGGGTTTTTTAAATAACCCTCGTACTCATAGTGATGGTCATGGATTTAGCGTTACAGTTCAAGCTTTACGTGGCAAATCAGATAATCCACAAAAAAGTCGTTTAGACTTAGATGTAAAAGGTACTGAAGCTCTAAAACTTGTTAAGCATTTGGTTAAGAAATACCCAGACTTAATGAGTAAAGATAAAGATGTTAAAAAACCTGTTGTTTTTATTGGTTTTACTGCATCTGATACTAGAGCTGAAACTTTTGAAAGTTACGGTAAAACGATTGCTTCAATCAAAGGTCGTTTACTTAAAATTGATTTTATTAACATTGATGGCGAACGTCTTTATACCGCTCCCAAAAAAGATGATGAAATCACTGAAGTTGAAGAAGAAACACCTAAAGTTGAAGTACCTTCAGAAGCACAACCTGAAGTTGAAAAAGAACCAGTTCAACCTGAGACTAAACCAACTGAAGCAGCTGCACCTGAAAACAATGATCCGTTTTAACCCTCGAAATTAGGAAGCCTTTGGCTTCCTTTTTTCAAATATAAGGTGTTTTTTTAAAATATTATGATATAATATCGGAAATTTTAAAAAGATTCTTTTTTTACAACTGTTTTGTTCATTTCAGCTAAAAATGAATGTGTTGTTCAGTCCGAACTCAGGAACAACTACCCTTTTGGGTATTCGGGCCTTTTTATGAAACTTGGTTCTAATAAAACCGTCTAGTATTAATCTTTTTATTTTTAAACAAAAATAAATCTGTGTTTGAACATGACCTTCGCACTTGTGTGAAGGTTCCCTTTTTTGTACTCCTCATTTATGTTCATTATCTCAGTCATATTAAATAAGCAATTATTCATTGATTGCTTATTTAATATGACATTAAATATAATCTTGGTACGACAACCACGCAAATGTCAGGCTTTCAAGCAATAATATATGTTGATTATTCATGGCCTTTAGACTTTTTAGAGGTCATGGGTAAAAACACATAATTGCTTAATAATTAAGCAATGTAATGATTATGATTTAATTCTGAATGTTAGCGATCATTTTCACAAAATTATCCACAGTTTTTGTGGATAACTAAAAGAATTTATATGTTTTGTTTATTTCATCAAAAAATAAACTGTTATCCAGTTCGTTTTAAGGATAGCCACCATTAGGTGAATGAACCCTTTTTTAATCTTGATTGATCACAATGATCAGTTGATGCTGGTAATCGTTATGGCCAGCTTCTTTCAACCCTATGGGGATATATTATCTCCATCAGGGGTATATATATCCCCTTTTTTTATTGGAGATATATTATGACTCAATTTGGCACAATAGCAGCATTACCTTTAGAAATTTTGCATTCTGCAAATGGTTTTTATATTGGTACTTTTGATGAAGATGGACCTGTTAGCCGTGAATCTGTAGAGTATTATGAAACTGAAGATGCTGCACTGTATGCTTTAGAAAACAACTTATTTACTCAAAGACTAAACCCTTAATTTTATGACAACCCTATTGGGGATATATTATCCTCATTGGGATTGATATATCTCCTTTTAATTATTTAATTTGGAGATAATCATGCAAAATTTAATTCATAAATACGTAAAATCTATTGCTAAACTTTGTTCAAACAACATTGTTACACCTAAAATTTCATCATATGAAGAACATGATACTTTTTATGGTGAAAAATCTGAATATGACCTGTGCTTTAATGTATTGGCTCATATTCAAGTTCAAACACCTGAAATTTGTATGAATATGGTTAAAGCGCATGGATATGCTCTGAAACATGTTCATCAACAAACTGAAGAAATATGTTTGGCTGCTGTAAAAAACAATGGTTTTGCTTTACAGTTTGTTGAAGAGCAAACCTTTGACATGTGTCTTGCTGCTGTTGAACAATGTGGCCTAGCCATACAATTTGTCAAAGAACAAACTGAAGAGATTTGTTTAACTGCTGTTAGACAAGATGGTATGGCTCTAAAGCACGTTTTAGTACAAACTCCTGAGATATGTAGCCTTGCCGTAAAAGAAAATGGTATTGCGTTACAATTTGTTGAAGAGCAAACCTTTGACATTTGTCTTGCTGCTGTTGAGCAATGTGGCCTAGCCATACAATTTGTCAAAGAGCAATCTGAAGAAATATGTTTGGCTGCTATTAACAATAATGGACAGGCTCTCCAGTTTGTACAAAATCAGACAGATGTAATTTGTTTAGCTGCGGTACAAAAAGAAGGTTACCTACTAAGGTATGTAGAAAGGCAAACACCTGAAATTTGTTTAGCAGCTGTTCATAAACGAGGTCTTGTTTTAGAGCTTGTTCAAGAACAAACAGATGATATTTGTTTAGCTGCGGTGACTAATGCAGGAATGGCTTTACAATTTGTTAAAGAGCAGTCTGAAGAGATTTGTTTGGCTGCTGTGAAGCAAGATGGAGAGGCTTTACAATTTGTGCATACTCAGACAGAAAAAATCTGTTTGGCTGCGGTTAACAGTAATATTTACAGTAGTGTTCATGCTCTTAAGTTTGTGAATAATCAAACTGAAGAAATATGTAAAACTGTATCTGAATCTTTGAACATTCTTTTTAAAGATTATCTTTGATTCTAAAACAGTATGAACCCCTTAAACCTACTTAGTAGGTTTTCTTAAATAGGTATATTTAAGAAAGCTTATTATTGGTTTTATATGTTTTGTATGTTTCATTCAAAAATATATGTGTTGTTCAGTCCGAACTCAGGAACAACTACCCTTTTGGGTATTCGGGCCTTTCTATGAAACTTGACTGATCACTAGATCAGTTGTTGCTGGTAGTCGTTATGCCCAGCTTCTTTAACCCTATGGGGATATATTTATCCTCATATGGGATTGATATATCCCCTTTTTTGGAGATATATCATGACTAATCAAGCCTTTTTAGCTTCAGTAAAACAAAATGGATCAGCTTTATTTTTTCTCTCTCCAGAGTTTAAAACTAAAGAAATCTGTTTGGCTGCTGTTAAACAAGATGGTATGGCTTTATGTTTTGTACCTACAGAACTTAGAACACAAGAAGTTTGTTTAGAGGCCGTGAAGCAAGATGGATGGGCTTTAGTATATGTTCCTATTCAAACTGATGATTTATGTTTAGAAGCCGTTAAACAAAATGGCTTTGCCTTACAATATGTACATCATCAAACCGATGAAATTTGTATGTATGCTGTGAAACAAAATGGTCATGCCTTGCAATTTGTTCAGAAGCAAACACAAGAGATCTGTGAGAAAGCTGTTCGACAAAACGGATCGGCATTAGAGTTCGTGCTTAAACAAACTGAAGAAATCTGTACAGCTGCGGTGCAAACATATGGTTTGGCATTACAGTATGTGCGAAAACAAACTGAAGAAATCTGTATAGCAGCAGCGAAACAAAATGGATTATCTTTGGAGTTTGTAAAAGTGCAAACTGATGCAATTTGCTTTGTTGCTGTTAAAAATAACCCTAGAGCGTTAACTCTTGTTTATAAGCAAACAGATGATATCTGTTTAGTGGCAGTTAAAACTCAAGGTTGGGCATTGCAACATGTACAAAGGCAAACTCCCCAAATATGTTTAGCTGCGGTGCAACAAGATGGTATGGCATTAGAGTATGTAAAAGAGCAATCATATGATATTTCATTGGCTGCAATTGAGCAGAATACAGCGGCGTTGCAGTTTGATAATCTATTACCACTTGATGTTCGTCTAAAAACACTTAAACAAAATAATCAATTGTTGTGATGAACAATTAAACCTACTTTATAGTAGGTTTTCTTAAGTAATAATATTTAAGAAAACGTATTATTTGGTTTTATATGTTTTGTTTATTTCATCAAAAAATAAACTGTTATCCAGTTCGTTGTGTGGATAACCATCTTTGCAGATGAACGAGCCTTTTTATTAATCTTGACTGATCGTTAGATCAGTTGTCGCTGGTAGTCGTTATGGCCAGCTTATTTTAACCCTATGGGGATATATTTATCCTCATATGGGATTGATATATCCCTTTTTTTTGGAGATATATCATGGTCGTACTTAACGCTATTCCGAACGTCAAAAATTTACAGTTTGGGAATGTTTTGAAACATAGGGTCAATGGTTGGCAAGCTATATATATTTGCCAAACTCAAGAACCTGTTAAAAATCTGGCATATTATCTTTATGGTTTGATACCTGGTGTTGTTCCAAAAGAAGAGAACCGTTATTGGCTTGTTTCCTTTGATGGCGATCAACAGTTTAGTTTTACTGAAAAAGAGTTGGCGCAACAATTTGCTTTTCGAGGTCAAACATTAAGTAGTAATGAGCTTTCAGATAGATTTAAAGTACATGAAGAAAACTTAAATTGTGTTTCTGTGTACAGCTAATCATTTTTAACCAATTTTTAACCCAAAAGGGAAACATGCCCTTTTGGGGTGTGTTCCCTTATTTCTTAAGGGAACATATATGAACAAATTATATAAAATCAATTTTGGGAATCTGTTTACAGATGCTTTTGTAACGGATGAGTCTAACAGGTTACTTTTTGCCAGTATCATAGGTAGAAATGCTGATATTCAATCTTTTATTGCAACCATTCAATTAAAAAAAATGGAAAACTTAACAATAAGAGAAGAAGATCCCGATGATCCTCGTTGTGAAATTGTGGGTCGTTGGCATGACTTTAGAAGTCAGTCAGAGCATTTAGAAAAAGTAATTACTAAAGTGACCACTCGTGACTTTGGTGTATTGGAGCATCTATTCCTATTCGATAAGAAACTCAATCATTTAGATTATGGGACCAAATCAACTTGGATGGTTGGACAATCACAAGATGAATTAGATCAGTATATGTGGAGCAATATTAAAACATTGTCTGATATTCCCTTACTGGACAGTTGGCAAGACACAATTGTAGATATGCTTAATGAAACGATTACTTACCCTAAAAATATGGTCGGTAATATTTGTTTATGTCATTTACGATTGCCTGATACATTTGATCAAGATGTTTCTGATCGAGTTAAATCAGGTCAACTTACAGTGTAATCATAATTAATTTCCTACCCCTAGTGGAGCAAACTCCACAGGGAGCATTGCTCCTATTTTTTTGGAGCAATAAAATGTTAGCAGAAATTCAAACTAATCAAACTTTAACTTGGGTTCCTTTGGACTACTCTTCAGATGAACTGCAATTTGTAAAATCCCCTATTTCTCAAGCGATCATTGATCAACCAGAAATAACAGATCCAAACTCGTTTTCACTTAAAACATTTTTAGATGAATTTGGCCATGGTTTATTTGATGCAGCAGTCGCTCAAAATCAACCAGTCTATAAAGGACAAATCAATCCAAAGTATCAGGATAGATTAAAAAGTTTAACTCGTTCTTTATATGAGCCACAGGAAAAAGCAGTAGGTGCGGTTATGGAGTTGCTTGTCAACGAAAAACAGCCAGCTGCAATCATCAATGGTGAAATGGGTACAGGTAAAACAATGATGTCTATTGCGATATCTAGCCTGATGCACGATGAAGGTTTTAAGAGAACGATGGTGTTATGTCCACCACACTTAGTATATAAGTGGCGCAGAGAAATTTTAGCCACTGTACCTAATGCAAGAGTGTGGATTTTAAATGGGCCAGATACTTTATTAAAACTTGTCCAGTTTCGTCAATTATTTAATAACAACCGTGGTGAATCTGATGTACCTGAGTATTTTATTATGGGCCGCATTAGAATGCGTATGGGCTATCATTGGCGTATTTCATATTATAAAAAATATGAATACCAATACGTAAAAAAATATGACGAAGAAGGTGTCGCTCAAAGAGTCTTGGAAAAACAAGCACGATTTACTTGCCCTTGTTGTGGAAAAGAAATTCGTGATCAGGACGGCAAATTAATCATAGGTGAGGCTCAATTACGTGCATTTTTATCTGAAGAAAGAAGATTTTGTAAAGAAGAACTTCTTCAGAAAAAAGATGCTTCAGGTAAGTTGTTAGAAGCCAAAAGATGTAATACCCCTTTATGGACACTTTGTCGCAAAGATTCTGAAGCTGTTATTACTCCAGAAAAACTTGTATTTAACCAGCTGATCAAGCTACCAACCATAGGTGAAAAGACAGCACATAAATTAATAGATACTTTTGGCTCCGAAACTGTAGCCGATATTCTTGAAAAAAATGTGATGGCTTTTGCTAACCTACTCGATCATCAAGGAAACTTTGTATTTACTGACGCACAGGCCAGAAGGCTTGAAAGAGCATTAGGTAATGTGGAGTTTTCTGTTGGTCAAGGTGGATATCAAGCTACTGAGTATATTAAACGTTATTTACCTAAAAATTACTTTGGGTTTTTAATTGTTGATGAAGCTCATGAGTATAAAAACTATGGTACAGCCCAAGGGCAAGCAATGGGGGTACTTTGTAGATGTGTCAATAAAATATTGGCATTAACAGGTACACTTATGGGCGGTTATGCTGAAGATATCTTTTATTTATTATGGCGTTTAAATCCACGCATGATGATGGAAGATGGTTTTAGTTATAACAAAAGCCGTTCATTGGGTTCCGCTAGTATGGCTTTTATGCGTGAATATGGCGTATTGAAAGAAACGATACGAACAGGTTTATGTGATGAATCAGGTAGTTTTACATCATCCAAAGCCAAACGTTCTACAGTATCAATTAGCAAAGCACCTGGTTTTAGCCCATTAGCGATTATTCGTTATATTCTACCCATAACAGTATTTGTCAAACTCAGTGAGTTTGGTGAAGGTATTCTGCCAGAATATGATGAAATTTTCAGAAGCATTTCACTCAGTGAAGAGCAAGAGAATGAATATCGTCAAATGGAAAATAGGTTGATGTCTTTGCTAAGGAGTACGTTAAAAAAAGGCGATACAAGTTTAACCAGTACCGTAATTAACGCATTGTTGTCATGGCCAGAAACGTGCTATGAAGATCTATCACTTGTTTGGAAACGTAAAGACAAGGAAATTTATTCAATAGCAAAAATCGTTGATGAATTGACACCAACGCCAAAAGAAGCAGATGTAATTGATGTCATTAAACAGGAGTTGGCACAAGGTCGTAAAGTGCTTGTTTATACTGTTTACTCAGGTATCAAAGATACAGCAACAAGACTAAAAAACTTGTTGAAAAATATTGGTATCAAAGCAGCAGTATTAAAAGCTTCTGTGAAATCAGAGGAACGTGAGGACTGGGTAGCAGAACAGTTAGATAAAGGTGTTCAAGTTGTTATTTGTAACCCTGAGTTAGTAAAAACAGGTTTAGATTTACTTGAATTTCCATCGATCTACTTTATGACTACAGGTTATAACGTTTACACCTTAATGCAAGCTGCTAGACGTTCTTGGCGAATTGGCCAAACTGAAAATGTTAGAGTGTATTTTGGAGGGTATGATGACTCTGCCCAAGAAACATGCTTAAAACTAATGGCACAGAAGATTTCGGTTACTCAGTCTACTTCAGGTGATATGCCTGAATGTGGTTTGGATATATTGAATGAATCAAGTGAATCAGTTGAGGTTGAATTGGCTAGGAAGTTGATGGAAAAAAAAGCAGCGTAGTAACCCTAAACCCACGTAAGTGGGTTTCCTAAAGGGCTATTTTTAAAAGTAAATTGCTTTTAGGAAACCTATTTGTTAAGATATAACACATTACATGTTTTGTTTATTTCATTAAAAAATAAACTGTTATCTAGTTCGTTGTGTGGATAACCATCTTTGTAGATGAACGAGCCTTTTTATGAATCCTATTTGGCTATTTTGCCATACTTTTTAATTTGACTAGCTTTAGTCTAGTTGTAGATCTAACTTTAACTGGCTTTTAGTCAGTTGTTGCTGGCAATCGTTATGGCCAGCATTTTTTAAACCCTATGGGGCAATTACTATGCCCTTGTGGGAGTAACTGCCTCTTTTTTATTTTTGGAGGCTGTTATTATGTCAATCAATGTTCGTGGTACCTTAAATGTTGCTGAAGTTCCGATGAAAAATGGCGGTACATTTTGTACTGGAGAGTTAGTAACTGCTGTAGGTAAATTTGTTCTCAAACACAATGTATTAAGTCAATTTCAAACTGGTTCATATGAAGGTGATTTTATTATCGAAAGTATCTATATGGCTACTAAGATAGTAAGAAATGCCTCATATACTGAATTACGTGCCAGTTTAGATTGGGAAGCATTGGCTTTGTTATCTGAAGGCGAATTGGATAGTTCTTCTCAAGCTTCATTAGAAGCCATAGGTAATATTGAAGAGCATTTCGATGATCAACCAGAAAATATCATTAATGAAGAAAAACCTAAACCTCAACAATCACTTTCTGATGATGAGGATCTCATTTGTGATGAAGAAACATTGCTTAGTGCAATTCAAAATAAAGCTTCAATAATTAAACTTGATAGCTCATTAGGTAGAGGGGAATTCGTTCGACTAAAAGATATTGTTAAGAACACCAAAAAATATCAATACAAGAGCGAAAAAATGAGTTGGATTCTTCTTTCAGAAGAAGCTGCTTAACCACTTAAAGGGGATTGTTTCAATCCCCTTCTACCAAAAGGACAAGATCATGTGGAGTGATGAAGAAATTTTGTATTATGTAAACTATATGTTGATGTGCCTAACACTAAAAGAAAACTATGCGCTTAAGTCATTAAAAGTAATGATTGAAGCCAGAAACTTTCAGTATGCTGTTAATACACAAAATGGTGATATACATTTATCGTTTTGTTTTAGTGGTTCAGGAAAGGCAAATCAAGTTACTGTTATTTATTGTTCAGGAATGGATGATTTTGAAATAGTCTTCTATAAAAATCAAAAAGAGATAAATCGTATTGATCATCTATATTTTGAGGATTTAAAAGATATTTTCAGTCAAATAACAGGACTTGAAACACATCTACCTAAAATTATGATGGCCACACCGAATATTTCATTTATGCGTGTTGGTGATCATTAATTATTTTTAACCCTTTGGGGAATATATTTATCCCCAAAAAAGGTGATGGTATGTTCCCCTTTTTTTGGAGCATAACCATGAATGATTTAGTAAGCACAGTAGATTTTGATGCTGATTTTATAAAAGAATTCAGTTTTGGGGATAGCACAATTCAACTTGAATCTTTATCAGTTTCAGTGAATACCGAAGAGTTTAGATTTGCATTACAAACACCAAAGTATTCGGTAAAGTACCCAAACGTTTCAGCAACCATAACAATACCAGCTACTAAATTTAAGTGGGTTGGTAGATATAATCAGGAACAAAAAGACAATGATTTATGTCGATTGGAATTTTTACCTAATAAAGAAGTCCATTTGATTATTTATAATTCAATGATCTATAAGTTCAAATTAAACATTACAAGCAGTATCATGCTGTTCAATTAAGTAGCAGTATTTATAACCCAATGGGGATAGAAAATCCCCTGATGGATGTTCTCTATCCCCTTTTATTTTCGGAGATAGATTATGTCATTAATGTTTTCACGCCTTGCCCATAACTTTGCAAAGAATGGGTACTATCCAGCTGGAGAACTGAGCCAAGTAGAAGTACATAAAAGATTGGACATTGAGCCATTAAGTGCAGTGAGAGTTTTTGATCCTTGTTGCGGAGAAGGTACTGCTTTAGCAGAAATCAAGCAACATTTATTGGAGTCATGTGCTGCGAGTTGTCATTCTATTGGGGTTGAATTAAATGAAGAAAGAGCATTACATTCAAAAAAACTACTAGATCAATGTATTCATAGTGATATTGAAGATGTGATTTTTCAGCAAAATGCAGTTGGGTTATTATTTTTGAATCCACCCTACGGTCTAAAAAATAAAGATTCAGAGTCACTTGATAAAAGTGAAAGGCTTGAAGAGATTTTTTTTAGAAAAACCTTTCCAGAATTACAATATAATGGGATTTTAGTTTTATTGATCCCTAGTCAATCACTTACCGAGCGATTTGCATCACAAATTGCCTCTTCGTTGATTGATATCACTATTGGGAAAGCTCCTGAAGGTCAGTTTAACCAAGTTATTATTATGGGAAGAAGAATCCAGAAAAAGTTAATTTCTCGTGAACTTGAAGCAAAACAAAGAGAGTTGATTTTGTCTCATGATATTGCACCTAGATGGTGTGATGATCTTGATCCCGAAATAATATATACAGTACCCTCATCAACCGATAAAAAGGCTTTTAAACCAATTTCAGTGAAACCAACTGCTTATAAATTGAGCCAAGATTTTGCTTTAACAGGTTTAGGTGAAACATTATGGCCAGCATTTGAGCGTATTTTTCCGAAAAATGCACTTAAAGAAAAAAAGGCTCCTTTATGTAGCCCTGGTCAATGGCACACAGCTTTAGCTCTTGCAGCTGGTCAAGTTACTGGTGTTGTTAAAAGTAATGATGGTACCAAACAGCTATTAATTAAAGGTCGAACATACAAACAACAAAGAAAAACCACTCGTGAAGAAGATAATGTGGTTATTTCTGAGTCAAAAGATATATTCGTTCCAACAATTAAGGCTATTGATATTACAAAAGATAGTGAAACATTTGGTAATGTGTTAACTATTTCATAATATCTGGAAATCCCACATGTATGAACTGCACCCCAAAAGTTGGACATTCAACCAACCAAAGAGGTGCAGTTCATGTAGTGGGCTTTCTTAAGTAGAACCATGATCGCAATTAAAATCAATAAATCGTTATTTCTCATTTGTTGATGATGCCAATCTTCCTCATCAAGAGATTGTCCAAAAAGTGAAAGACTTTCTACAAAACGATACAAAGAGCTGATTCTTTGCTTTAAATTTAAACCCTCATAGGGAAATACCTTCCCTATTTTGGATATGGTGTTTCCCTTCTTTCTTGGAGAAACACCATGATAAATAACATAAATCAACAATTTAATATTTTGAGTCAAGCTAGATCTGTTTCATCACTACTTAATGCAGCTATCGCTGCATATGAGTTATTACCAAATGGGACAGAAAAAGACAAACTTGCAGAAAATATTAAAGTATTTGAAAACACAATGGTTCCATGTACTTGGAGTGTTGACAATATCAAAGAAATTTCTCCAGAAATTTCAATTGATGATGCTCATTCTATTTTGTATGGGTATGCATTACAAAGTCAGTATGAGATTGATTGGATTGGCTTTGAAAATTATGTCAATGAACAATCGCATATGGAAAACTAATTTTTTAAACCCTTTAGGGATACATCATCCCTACTTTGGGCATGGTGTATTCCCTTTTTTTGGAGAAACACCATGGAAGTTAATACTTATACATCTGAAAAAGATGAGTTTGATACTTTACCTCAAGCAGATTCAGTTCAAGTATTGCTTAATGCTGCAATTGCTGCTTTTAAGTTACTACCTATCGGAGCTGAAAAGGATAAACTAGGCGAAAGTATTAAAAATTTTGAAAACACTGTTGTGCAGCTTACCTGGCATATAGAGGATGTAAGAAATTTATTTCCAAATGTCTCTGATGAAGATGCACAAAAAATACTATACATGTTTTCCTCTAATTTTGAGATAAGCGACTCAGACTGGTTCTCACTAGAATGGGTTTGTAATGAATACTTTGAAATAGAAAACTAATTTTAACCCTAAAGGGATATATTATCCCTACTGGGCGTAATGTATCCCTAATTATTGGAGATACATTATGCAAACCACTCAAACTCAAGAAACATTTGATCTACTTGATCAAGATTATCATGTTAAAAATCTGTTAATATCAACTATTGCTGCATACCAAACATTACCAGAAGGTACTGAAAAAGCCAATTTACAGCAACATATTAAAGTATTTGAAGAAACGGTCGTGACCACTAGCTGGCACACAGACGATGTAAAAACCATTTGTCCAAATATTTCAGAAGATGATGCTCTTCGGGTATTAAATCAATTTGTTTCTCATGATCTAACTGATGCTGATTGGTTTGCCCTTAAATGGGCTGCTGATGAATATTTTGAAGAACTAAGTTGAAATAGAAAGATCTGCTTTTGTTGCAGATCTTTTTTCTTTGTATAGATTATTTCGGATCAACAACTTCACCGTTCTCAAACATTTCCTCATCAGTTAAATGACCATCTTCGTCCCAGAATTTCCATAGGCCAGTTTGCTGACCATTATTGAAAACACCCTCAGCGTCTTTTTTGCCATTACTGTGCCATGTAGTCCATCGGCCATCAGGATTACCATTAATATACTTTACTCTTTCTAGTGTCTGGCCATTTTCATACCATTTTGTCCATAAACCATCAGGGGCATCATTAATATAATTGCCCATTTCTCGTTTCTGGCCGTTATCATACCATCTTGTCCACACCCCCTCTAACTTATCTTTTTTAAATTTACCTTGTGCTTGCTTTTGCCCATTTTCATACCAATAGACCCAAATTCCTTCACCAAGTGCATTTAGATATTTTCCTTGAGACTTTTTTTGACCATTGTCATACCAGTAAATCCATATTCCATCTAATTTACCATTTTTAAACTTTCCTTGAGATTCTTTTTTGCCATTCTCATACCAATTAGTTAACAAGCCCTCTTCTTTTCCATTAATAAAATTAACTTCTCCTGATTTTTGAGCATTTTCATGCCACCAAATCATTTTTCCTTCGGCATAAGCATTATCAAAAGAATATAGCCCTTGCTCATTATTTATATAAAAAGGGTTTACCTGTTTTTGATCATTACTCATATAAAAATCTTGTATAAGATAATAATTTTTGTCATTTTTCCCTAAATATTTTCTATAATAATAAGCATCGTTTTCATTTGGTAATAAATTACCTTCTTCATCAAAATAGGCAATTGTTTTTCCTTCTTCTAAAGTTGCAACTAAAGGATCAACCATATATTTTTCTGTTTGGGGTACAGCGACACCTTGAGCAAAACTGGGTTGAAAAATAGCAAAACTCAGAAGTAAAACTGTCAGTAATGTATTTTTTTTCATAAATTTCTTTTCGAGTAGGATAATAATTTTGCCCATAATACTATCTTCTTTATTTCTTTCTGGGAACAACTATTTATGGACATTTCTCTTACTCATTAAACTATTTTGAGTATCCTCAAATCATGTAAAAAATGATTAATCATAACCACTATTCATATAATATTTAAAAGTCATTATATATAGATAAGCAAAAGTTGAAATTTATAAAATTTAGCCTAATATAGTCAAGAATTGAACTGTATAGGTGTTTTTGAATTGAAAATTTATTCTCTTCTAGAGCTTAGAGAAAAAATCGCTATCCCCATGTTTGCTGATAAAGTGCCAGCTGGTTTTCCTTCTCCAGCTCAGGATTATGTAGAGTCGCGTATTGATCTTAACGATGTTTGTGTGACTCACCCTGCTGCGACTTATTTTGTTCGGGCAAGTGGTTTGTCCATGATTGATGCTGGTATCTTTGATGGGGATTTACTGATAGTAAACTGTGCTATTGAACCTGTACATGGCTCAATAGTAATTGCCGCTGTGGATGGTGAGTTTACTTGTAAACAACTTCAACTCAAACCAACTATACAACTCATTGCAAGAAATCCTGACTACCAGGCAATTACTTTTAATGATGACTCATCTCTTGAAATCTTTGGTGTCGTCACACACAATATTCATTCGACTCTACCCTGATATGTTTGCGCTTGTCGATGTAAACAGTTTTTATGCTTCAGCTCAAACAGTATTTAGACCTGATCTGAAAGGTAAACCTGTCATTGTTTTATCGAATAATGATGGTTGTGTAATAGCTCGTTCAGCTGAAGCTAAAAAGTTGGGTATTAAAATGGGAGAGCCATTTTTTAAAGTGAAGTTTTTTTGCGAACAAAACCGTGTAACGGTGTTTTCAAGTAATTACGCATTATATGCGGATATGTCTTCAAGAGTGATGAGTGTGCTGGAACAGAATGCGCCATCAATTGAAATTTACAGCATCGATGAGGCATTTTTAGACATCACAGGTATTGATCATTACCAGGCATTTGAGCAGTTTGGCCATGATGTAAGAAATCAAGTTAAACAATATACAAAATTAACCGTAGGTGTTGGCATTGCGCCAACCAAAACACTTGCGAAACTGGCAAACTATGCCGCTAAAAAGTGGGTTAAAACTGGTGGTGTTGTGGTGTTAAATGATCCAGATCGCCTTGCTAAACTGATGAAAATTACGCCAGTTGATGAAGTATGGGGTGTAGGTAGACGCATAAGTGTTCATTTAAATGAGTTGGGTATTAAAACCGTTTATGATTTGGCTCATGCTGATATCAGCTTTATCCGCAGACACTTTAGTGTTGTCTTAGAACGTACAGTTAGAGAGCTCAATGGCGAGTCTTGTTTAAGTTTAGAGGAAATTGCGCCAGCTAAAAAACAAATAGTAGTATCAAGATCGTTTGGACAAAAAATAAACGACTATCAAAGCGTCAAAGAGGCCATATGTGCTCATGCAGAACGTGCAGCGGAGAAGCTAAGATCAGAAGAAAGGTACTGCAAACAAGTAAGCGCATTTATCCGTACAAGTGCTTTTAATGAGCGCAACCCTTATTATAGCAATGTGGCAACCTCATCTATTACTTTTCCAAGCCAAGATACTCGAGATATTATTCATGCAGCCACTGAAGCATTAAACATGATCTGGCGTGAGGGTTTTCAATACCACAAGGCAGGAATCATGCTTGGTGACTTTTACGATTCTAAAAATCCTCAATATGATCTGTTTAATGACTATCATGAGAGTAAACATAGCGAACCATTGATGAAGACTTTAGATTTAATTAATGCTTCAGGAAGAAAAGTCTGGTTTGCTGGCCAAGGAGTGAAAAAGAACTGGGAAATGAAAAGAGGCAAGCTTTCGCCTGCCTACACCACTAAATTATCCGATATTCCTATTGTTAAATGCTAAGACAATTACAAAATTAAGTATGACATTACATGATTAATTTTGGTACATTGTGCCAAATTTGTCCATGTAGTTCTCGGCCATTATAGCGTTTGGCACGTTTAACCCCATCTACTCCCCAACTACCCCATTGTTTAAAGAAGAAAGCCACATGAGCCTCTTGGCATTGTAGTCGAATACGATCAACCCAATCAGATTTCATTGGACGTGCTTTGGATCCAGATTCACCACCCACAATAACCCAATCAATATTAGATAAATTGATTTCTCCTAAGTCTTCTAAAAGTGGTTCTATCGATAAAAAGAGAATAGAAGCCCCTTTAATTGCCCTTAAATAATCAATTCTGGGGACACCATATTGTTGATCTTCAACCGTTACGCCCAACCATACATTTTTAGGTATTTGATGTGTCTGAAAATACTCAGACATTCTCTGAGCACGTTTGGTTAAAATTTGAAATGTATGTTGTTTGGCTTGATTGATAACCTCCAGTACTTGATCAATATAGTTGAACGACACATCTTCATGGAACAGATCAGACATAGAATTCACAAAATACATAGTAGGTTTCTTTCGCTTCAATGGTTCATTCAGTTTTTCAGGTCTTAGATTGAGTTTAAAACCATTGTGGTATCCTTCGGTTCCCATTGCTCGATGACGGATGGCCATATTTTCGGCATAGCAATGTTTGCAGCCTGGAGAGATTTTTGTACAACCTACAATCGGATTCCAAGTTTTTTCCGTCCACTCTATTTTACTCATTATTAATATCCTTTTTATGTTGCGAGTGAGGTATTTCAGATATCTTTATAAGTTTCAAAATACTCATAGGCATATTGCACAAAATCCTCCTCTGGTATTCCCGTGGCAGCAGAAGCACATCCAATAAAGATATCAGCTGTTAGATATTCAACCCTCTCTGAGTGATTCATCTGCCATAGTTCTCCAGCAATATCATTTGAATAAGTATCAAAAAAATTTTTCATCGCTTCTTTTTTATCTATAGTGATTTTTTTGGTTTTAATGATTTTTGGCATTTCAAATACCCTCTTTGTTGTACTTAGGATTTAGATTCGATTTTAGATATACTTAAATTATACAAAACATAGGTAATATAGAAACATAATCTTTTGATTTTCAATATATTTTAAGGCTCTGGCGGTGTATCGTACGATACAGTTTATTGACCAGAAAATGATTAACTAAGATATGTATCGTACGTTACAGAAAAGTAAAAATATGGCACATGAACTTTATGAACAGCTGCAACAGGCTTATGATTATTTCAATCAAGTATTGTTTGCAGGAAGATTACCCAATTGCTTGATTACTGTACAACGTGAAAACGAAAATGTGCATGGTTATTTTTCACATAAACGTTTTGGTTCTAAAGATCAAAAAACCAAGCAAATAGATGAAATAGCCATGAATCCTATCTATTTTGTGAACACCAGAATAGAAAATGTTCTCTCCACTCTTGTTCATGAAATGGTCCACCTAGAACAGGCTCATTTTGGCGAACCAGGACGCGCTCGATACCACAATAGACAATGGGGAGAATGGATGGAACGTGTGGGCTTGATGGCCAGTAATACAGGTAAAAAAAATGGTCGTAAAACTGGCGATCAGATGACGCATTATATTATTCAGAATGGACCTTTTGATTTAGCCTGCAAAAAACTGATTAATAAACAGTTTCAAATTACCTGGTATGACCAAAAAATCCACTCCAGCCCATCTTTTATTCAACAGATTGCCATTGAGCCTGTCAATTATGGTGACCATATTTCAGTTTCTCGTTTACTGGGTAAAAATACTGAAGGTGATCCAGACTTTCCTAGTGATCAGGATGACCCAACTGCTGTTAATGAACCTGAAGCAATTATACGTTTAAAACAAAAAATTGAGAGAGACTTGGATCCCAAACCCAAATATAGACCTGAAACACCTTCAGATGATGATATTGTTGAACCAATAGAAAAACCAGTTGATAAAAAGAAAAAAACAACCTATCAATGTCCCAATTGTAAAGTAAAAGTATGGGGTCGCCCTGCTCTTGATCTACATTGTAATAGCTGTGAAACAGATTTTATTGAGGTTGATTAAAAACAGGTTGCCTCATTATTGCAAAAATGAGTTTTTGTAAACCAAATCATTGCATTTTAAGTCTTTTGTAAACCGATTATTTTGGCCATTTGTCAACCAAAGGTTGGATTTTGTTTACTCATTCATTTTTTATATCATAATGAGCCTTTCAAAAAAACTATGGCAATTAAAATCAATAAATTCGATGTGGATATTAAGCTTTAGGCAAATTTTTAATTTGGCATAGATGCAAAATAGCCTCTTCTAAGGAAGAGGCTAGATCCAGACAATAAGCTAACATTAAATTAACAGGTAAACCAAAATCTTCTACTGAAGAGCCATCCGCACTGACTTTTTTACCTAGCTTTTCTACTTGAGGACGTAGATCCTCTACATAACCAATAATGTTCTTGGCCATACCAAAAGCCAAACCACACTCGAAGGCTGTTCCTGAGTCTGGTTCAAGAATACTCCGAAAAGGATTGAGATTGGCAATAACTGCATCAGCTTGTTTGATTAAACCAATATTGCTTAAGCAAATTTGATGAGGATCGGTTAAATTATTATCATCTGGAAACAAAGGTTCTATACCTGAACGTAGACATAGTCCCCTTATCTTTAACTTATGTTGTTCATAATCAGGATAAAAAATGTCTGGACCAGCAAAATAAACCTTAATCATGATTTTTTACTTTTAAAATTTTTTAAATTAAATAAATTCTAGCATAACCCAAGGTAATGATTGTATTTATTTTTTATATTTTATATAATCAAAAAAATGACCAAGAAATAAATTGAGAATCAAAATGTCTACTTTTAAAATAACATTTCCTATGCTTACTTTATTATGTTCTGGCTTAGTGTATGCTGATTTAGCTGCGAAGCCACTTTCTACAGAAGAGGCACGCCCTCACTTTGATAAAACTTATATGGATTTTGCTAAAATATGGATGAAAGAAGATGCTTTACGTAAAGCAGGCAATTTATTAAGTTTTAGGTTTGGTAGCCGTTCAGATATTATTCGCACATTTTATGACCCATATAGAAAAATAGAACAACCCGCCATTGAAACCTTTAAAGCATACTGTGACCATAATCAAGGTACATATACAAAATTAAAGAGTGAAGTATTTTGCGTTAAAGACAATACTCCCTTAGGTCATATGCTCTGGAGAGAAGAGCGTAAGGATAAAGGTGGTAAACTTGACGAAATCACATTTGTGCACGAAGTTGGCCAATTAGCCAATGAATCATTAAAAAGCCAGCTGGATATTCAACCAGGTGCAGATATAAATACTAAATATGGTCGAGGCCTAGTAGTTGAAGTAAAACCTGGTGGTTTAATTTACTTCCAGCCTCAAAAAGGCCAAGCAAAATGGATTAGCACAGATGATGTTCTAAAAGAATGGGAAAGTAGAGACAGGCTAAATTTTTAAAACTACCACACTATTTGACGATATTTTATTTTTATGTAATAAAGATATTGTTATTTAATCCTAAAGCAGTATAATAAATTGAAAGTACGTGTTAAAACACATAAATAAATGGTGAATCACATGAAAAAGCATCAAGACCAAAAAGTTGAAAAGTACCACTGCTATGTTAGTCGGTTCGCAAAACTTATGGCTACTTTAATGATTGCTTTAGGTGTGTACTTTGTGATTAAACAAGCAAGTTTATGGTCTTTATTCCCATTTATTGCTTATGCAATTTTAGTGTATGCATTCTTCCAATTTACTGGAGCAGTGATTGTCAGTATGTTTTTTGGACAAACCAACCAAGATATACAACGAAATATTGAGTATTTGAATACTCCTAAAGCCCAAAATAACAATAATTATGATTGGGATGAATATAATTGTGAGCTGTTTAAGGACGACTCTCCTGCTTATAGTCATATACCATCGAATCCTTATCACAACATGTTTGATGAGGATTAAAATTAAAAGGCTAAGAAAAAACTTAGCCTTTTAATTTATAAACTTACTATCCCTTCCCCTCTAAAACAGCTGTTTCCAGTCTAGTTTCCTCCTGATAAATCATTTGGGTTATTTGTTGGCTAATTTGAATAAAGGCCTCTTTTGTTTTTGGACTTAAATCATTCTGACCACTGCCTGAGAAATGAATCACAGGATCTGCTCCTTCTACTTCTGTGATGGCAATCACTATATGTGCTATGTTCATTTTATTGCTCCTTTATGATTTTTTGTATTGACTTCTTGGACGTATAAATATCGGGGTTTTACCCTTTAGTACCCCACTTCTATTACTGGCAATGGCCACGCCAGATTTTTGATTGCGTCCATTGCTGCTTTGAGAACCATAGTAAGTAATCTCTCCAGTTTGTTTGTTAAATGATTTAACAAACCCTGTATGTCCTTCTTCAGCTGAATTACTACTGCGTTTAAAGCGCCATACGACTATGTCACCTGGTCTCACTTCTTCAGGCGAAACTCTTTCAAAATAAGGATTATTTCTATTGGCCATAGATAGTGTATTTTGGGTAGGAATGGCATAGTTATTGTCCTGAAGAACCTTTGTAACCAGACCTGAACAGTCAATTAAGTTATTTCTGCCCATGGTTCTTTGCCCATTTACATCATATTGACCATATCTCATGGGACCATATTTAGCATGATTCACAGCCATATTACCTAAAACCATGCTGCCACCCACTCCACTGCTAAAGCTGCCTTTGTCGCTTTGCTGTACGCTGGCAATAGCATGAATAATGTCCATCTGCCCAAGTTGTGATGATGGGTTAGCCCATCCTGAACTTGGGCTTAATCCTTTTTTGTGTCACTGTCTCCTTTGGGTAGTTTAAATGTGCTGCTCCAAAAATTAGGGCTCTTATTACCAAATACTTTATTTAAAGGATCGTTGTTAGCGTTCTCTTGTTGAATACGCTGTTGGTTCTCTGTAAAGGGTTTAGGGGCAGAAGTACCAGGTGTATTGAACTCACTTTGTTGTGTCGCTTGTGCGCCAATATCTTTGTACATATCTACCGCATTACCATTACTGCCATCAGATTTAGCCCCTGGTATGATGGTTGCTGAGTTTAATTTTTGAAAACCTGAAGTGGCCTCTAAAGCATCTTTATTGCTGCCTTTTAAAGACTGTACATCAGACTGAATCGCTGAAGAGGTTGCCGCATAGTTTTGGTTAAACCTCGCTTGTTTTTGAGCCATATCTCCTGATAATCCTGACTGCTGCGTACTGATACCCTCTTGAATTTGCGCTTTGGAAATTCCTACTGTTTCCGCTGCTTGTTGTACTTGGCTAAAGTTTGAAGGAATCTGACGTTTTAAGTCCCCTATATGGGTTTGATGAGTCGATTGAACAGTATTAGTTGGTGTATCTGAAGACTGGAGTGATCTTTGGGGATTGTAATTACTGCCAGCAGTGGCTTGTTCTAATGCTTCTTTACCTTCTAAAGCACTTTGGCCACTTGCTTGTATGGCCCCAGTTTGGGTACTGGGTTGCTGGTACATTTGTCCTAAATGACCACCAGAGCCCAAATAGCTTTGACCTGTTGCATAGCTTGTGTCCATTGTAATGCTGGCATTTGATTCTGCCGCTTTTTGCGCCATTTGTTCATAGCTTTGTGCTTCTGAATAACTTTGCCGAGCACTTAATGTAGCTGTTTGTGCTGTATTGTAATTAGCTTGAGCATTGGTCGCTAAAGATTGCCCAGATTGTACGGCTTCTCTAAAGCTATTACTTTGGGCAATATTTTGCGCCAAACCTTCACTAAATTTAACACCTTTTTCTTGTAAGGCTTGGACTTGGTCCGTTACGTCTCTAGCCATCTTATCTACATTTTCCACTTTTCCTTGACCACCTAAACTACCTTGTAAGCCAGTTTTATCAAGTTGCTCACCAATAAACTTGGAAACTGTTTCTTTTAAGGATTGTTTAGCAGAACTGTCACTACCAGAAGAGCTGCCCTTGGAAGGTGATTTACCACTACCGCCTCCTACACTTAACCCTAAAGATAAAGCACTTGACACTAAAGAGCTATGTTGAATCCCCCATTTTTCGCTTAATTGTTGATTAGCCTTAGTCGCTTCATCTACCGCATATTGCTCATCAGCAGTTAAACGGCTGGCCAACTCTTTACCCGCAGATGAATCTTTACCCACACTGGTCGCATAAGCCATAGTATAGGCATTTCCAAGGGTGGTGGCAGCTGATGCCATGGCTTCCTGACTTTGAGCAGATTGAATACTTTGAGCAGCTTTTTGACTATACGCATCAGATGTTTTTATGCTGGCTTGCGAGCTGATCGGTAAATCATGACGGGTAGCACTGGCTCTAACAGAGCCTTCCTGTCCAGCATCCCAAGTATAACTGCCAGTAGATGTACGCACCCCCACCATAGAAGGATCTGTATACACCACATCTGAGCTTTGTTTATTGGCACTGGTATTGTTATAGCTGACGTTCCCCATATTGACGTTGCCTTTAGCGACTTCAGATCCAGCTGCATTGCCAACACTTTGACCAGAGCCCACAAGACCTATCATCGCATTACCTAGCCCACGTCCCCCATAAACCAAAGCAAATGAGAGCATCGGAATCAACCAGTACGCATACCCTGCCATGGCTTCTGCTTGCATCGATGCTTGAATAATACTGAAGGAGTTGGATAAGGTATGCCCACCCTGACCGTACATATTGGCATAGATATTGTTTTGGGAATAACTGCTAAGAATCAAATTTAGTATCGATGCTAAAGGTGCCCATAACTGGATCCAAAATAAGGTCATCACATAAAACATAATAGTTTTAAACGCGGCAATGCCCGCCAGTAAAGCAATAAACAACACAAAGGGAAACATCCCAATGATAAAGCCCTCTAAAGTGGCCCTCATAATCGGTAAAAACTCCGATGCCTGTGCGCCCCCTACTTGTTGTGACATAATCCATTGTCGTTCAGCTTGGGCTGAAGCTAAAGCAACAGATAATCTTTGTTGATTATTGGTGGACATAGCGTTACGGATCTCACCACTTTTTAAGACATTGATCATGGCTGATTGCCTGATTGCTTCTAAACTGTCTTCTGAAGCATTTTTGAACATATATTGTAAAACAGAATCGCCCATAGCCAGATACATATCAACATAGTTAGGACCAACATTGTCTTGTGTCCAGCCTAAATAACCAAAAGCTTTTTGTGCCACTCGTGTAGTGGTGTTGTACCCTACATCACGATTGGTATAACTGGCTAAAATGGCATAGGCTTGTTTGCATGACATCGCCTCACTTTCTTTGGTCGTCTGATCGGTCACAGTAGTGTATAAAGATTGGTTGGTGTTACCCAATGTTTCCAATAAATTAGTGGAGGTTTGTAGTTCTTCCAAACTGTATTTATGATAGAAATTGACATCATAAAAAGCACATTGATCTAAAAACCGTGTCCAGTCATCTTGTAATATCTGATTGGTTAAACTGGCTGATCTCATTTGACTGATCAGTCGATTACCAAATAATACCCCTGTTTGTGAATACTGTAGATCATTAGGTAAAGAATTGACCTTTTCTGCTTCTTTGGTCATCCATGTCCCAAATTTACTTAAGATATGTCCTGTGACCGCTAAACCAAACGGTACATTATCTACCTTATAAGCCACAGGGTTCATATTGTAACCAGAGGTTTCCACGATATTGACGGTACTTTTTGGAACCATCAACACCATCCAAATGGCACTGATGATAAAAAGGTAAACAAAATTATCTTTTAGATCTACTTTATATATAGCTGTGCCTAAAATAATAATAAACCCCAATAAACTGGCTACTTGCATAATCCCAGCAAAATCAGCACTGCCACAAATCATGGCCACAGAATTAAATACTTGAACCAGAATCTGGCCAGAGCCAGGGAATGTGTAATATTCGTACATAAAAGGCTCCTTAAATACGATTGGTGAGTTCAAAGGCCATATTGTTGGCCAACCCTGGAAAATTGGCTTTCCAATGGTTATCAAAGTTCTTCAGATAATTCACAATTTGGTTTTCAGCTGAAGCACGAGAATAGGCTGCATTCTTTTCAGTGATTAAGGTTGCTCTAAATGCCCTTAAGTTGGCATAGATCTGATCAACTGAAGGTTGAATGGCTTTGTCTATTTTTTGGTATTTACCTAATGAGGAGCTGACTTTATTCTCCAGCTGGAGGGTGTAACCAAACATATACTCATAAACAATGATTTCTTCGTATTGTTGCAGTAAATTTGTGCCAATTACCGCATCATTGATGATGATTTTAAGTAAGGGTAATTGAGTGGTTTCAATCAGATTAACGGCATCTAGTCGTTCTGCTTCTGATAAGCCAGCATCGCCTCTAATGGATTCCATCAATTTCTTTAATGTATTACGGACATAATAACGAACAGAAGGCATTGCCTGATTGACCGTACTACACTTGGTATAGAGTCCTTCATCCCCTGAAGTACAGTGAACCAAATTAACCTGAACAGTTTGTGTTTGAGAAGGCTCCCCTGTTTGGGCTAAATCAGAAGAACCATTTAGAAAGGTACGTATGTCCTTAATTGTGGGTGGAATGGTTTCTATCCCAAACTCAATTTCTTCATTGTCTTTTTTATCTGTAATCGGATGAGCAATTACTGTACCACTGATGCTCATTAAGATATCCAGATCCTTTTCATCAATAGAACCTAGATGTTTGACCAGTGCCTCACGCATAAGATTACCGCCAGTAAAAGTAAATCCACTATTGGCACTATTGGGTTTTTCTCGGGCTTTTTTGGCTTTTTCAATCACCTTATCCGCAGAACGACAATACCACTCTGCTTCAGATGCATCCGCAGCTGAACCATCTTCTATGGCTTTGGCCTTACATTGCTGTTGTATCGATTCAGCAGCTTCCCCCATAATGCCCCCAACCATCTGTTTAGCAGCAGAACATGAATTCATATTAAAGCGGTTCATCTCTTCAGCAATCTTACGTATTTTGTCTATTGCCCCACCGACTAAAGGATCCAGTGAGTCCAATGCAATTTCAAATGCAACCCCTGCTGCGTTATTACCTAAATTACGGGTAAATTGAACAAACTGCTCCTTATTCACAAAAGAGAATGCGCCAGCAAAAAAATCAATTCCCCCACACCCTGCCTCTATTCGAGGCAATTGAATACTGATTGGGCTTAAATTAGACACAGGTGCGCGTACGGATAATGAACCGCCTGTGTACATATTCATGGATTGATTGTGAAATGATCCTGCCTTAGTGTAATTTCCAGAAACGCCAGCACTATCGAACATGTCTTGCATATCACTTTGGATATTGGCTTGACTGGTTGAGTGATAAAATAAAAGGCAAACAGAAATAGCCAACGCTCGGGTTGGCAAAAAACAGAACTTATTGTGTAACATAACAGCTCCTTAAGGTTAAAAGCTGTTATGGCTACTACGGGTACTGCGCAATAGCCATAACTGAATAAAAGTTATGGCTATGAGAAAAGTGAAAAAGCTTGAACAGGGTATATTCTCTAAGGGTTAAGAATATGACTTCATATTATCAAAAGATGTGGATATTTTCAATCTATTGTTATTTAGTTGGATATACTAGGAACGTAAAAGTTCCTAGTATATCTAGAGCATAGGTATTACATGTTACGGCTGCACAATAATTTTTACTGCGGACTCATTATTATGAATTAAAGTTTCAAATCCCTGAGAAACTAAATCATCTAATTGAATTCTCTGAGTGATAAATGGTTCTAAATTAATCTTACCATCCTCTACGAGTTTAATTGTTTCTTCATGGTTATTAACATAAGCAATTGTACCTCGAACGTCTAACTCTTTCATTACAACGCTATGAACGCTTATTGTAGCAGGGTGGCTCCAAATGGAAACGATCACGATCACACCTGTGGGTTTTGTAGAGTCAACTAAAGTATCCAATACTTTGTTAACACTTGTGCATTCAAAGGAAACATCCGCGCCTTTATCACCTGTAATTTTCATCACCTCTTCAGTCACATTAACTTGGGAGGGATCTAAAATATAATCCGCAACGCCTGACTCCTTGGCTTTTTCCTTACGTTTTGCACTCAGCTCCGTAATGATGACCGTAACCCCTTTAGCCTTTAGTACCGCAGATAATAATAGGCCAATTGGACCAGCCCCTCCTACTAAAGCAACATCCCCTGCTTTTGCACCACTACGAACATAGGCGTGGTAACCAACGGCTAGAGGCTCAATTAAGGCAGCTTGATCTAATGGAATTTTGTTCGAAATAGGATGCACCCAACGACGTTTTACTGCTATTTTTTCGGCTAAACCACCACCTCGACCACCAAGTCCAATAAAGTTCATATTTTTTGATAAATGATAATTTTCACCTGGTCCAGTGGGAACATCATCCGCAATAATATACGGTTCAACAACAACATGTTGACCAACCTTTATATCATCGACACCTTCGCCAACAGCATAAACAACACCTGAAAACTCATGTCCCATAGTAATAGGTGCAGACTCACCTGAAATCGGGTGTGGATGACCGCATGGAGGAATGAATATTGGACCATCCATGAATTCATGTAAATCAGTACCACAAATACCGCACCATGCTACATTAATGCCAACGGTACCTGCTTCGATTGTTGGTTCTGGGATATCTTCAATTCGAATATCTCCTCTGTCATAGAAACGTGCTGCTTTCATCGTCAACCTCCTGAGATGTTATGAAAAAAACAAACATAAGTAATGTTGCTCAATAAGAAAAATATTAAAATAATTTAATAAGTTACTATATGTACAAAATGATAACAGATATTTAGATTTTTGTGTATTCCTCAGATATAGCTAAAATTGATACATTTAACTACACTATTTGTATCTAACTGGGAAAGTTATGACTACATTCAAAAATAATTTTAATGATAAAATATATTTTTGAATTTATATTCACCTAACATTGGTTATTGCTTTTTATAACAAACAAAGCTATTATGCCTTATTAATAAAACACCCTAAGCTTAAAGGACACCAATAGTGCGTTCATTATTTTTTTGTTTCTCTCTCTCTTTATTGCTCCTGACAGGCTGTAACAATAGGAATATTCTGATGAATAACAACGAAGTCAATAGTGAAGAACATGTGTCACTTGTATCTACTTACGAAATAGAAGAAAAACGTTTCCAACTGAATCCTAGTCCACAAAAGCATTATCAAATGACCATTACCATTAAAAATGCACCTGGGCCTTTGGATAAGCTTAAAGCATTGGCCTATTACCGAGCATTAAATTGCTCCTATATCTTAGCGGGCACACCAGAGGTTTATAGCAAACCTGATAAAAATATTTTTCTTCAGTTTAAAAAAATTGCACCCAATCAATATCAGGGGGACTTTTATGTAGATGCAATGAAAGATGAAGACTACTATGGGCAAGGCATCTGCAAATGGGAGTTTGGTGGGGTAAATGCTTTATTTTCAGCCACTGATTCTGACAAAGATACTCTATTTAGTGCCTCAATTACCCCTGAAGATTTACAATCTAAAAAAATTGAGCTAAATCATTTAAAAGAAAAATATCCAACAATTGAAGATTTTACTGGTGCGTTAAGTCAAGGAAAGCTTAAAAAAGAAAGATTCAAACCCGAAGAATACTTTACCTTTGATATTGAATTAGAGGAGTTAAAATAATGGCCATTACTCAACAACAATATGCTGATCTAGCCAGTTCTTCATATGAAGAACATAAAAAATATACAGTTAATAACGAGTACAACATAGGTGGTACAAACTACAAAATACTAGCGCACTCCTCAGATAAAAACACTGATTATCAGGGAACCATCTATCAAAGGGTAGACACAGGCGAAATCATTGTTGCCCATAGAGGCACTGAACCCAATAAAAAAGGTGATGTGGCTGCCGATTACGAAATGGCTTCTAAATTTACCAATCCTCAGATTCCCCATGCTTTAAAGTTAACTGAGTTAGCATTTAAATTCGCAAAAGATCACGAAAAAGAATTTGGCAACGCTCCTGAAATCAGTGTTACAGGCCACTCTTTAGGAGGAGCCTTAGCCCAAGTGTCGGCTTTTGAATATGGTTTAAAAGCAGAAACCTTTAATGCTTATGGTGCAGCTGGTTTAAAATATACTGATCTATATGGCAATAAAGAAACTGTTCCTCTTCAGAACAATGGTAAAGTGACCAATCATATCATGGCGGGTGATGTAGTCGGTGCCGCTAATAATCATTTTGGTAAAAATGTCATTTATGCTCGAGAAAAAGAAATTGAAGTGTTAAAAGCTCATAAATATGGTGATGGTAAGCCAGGTAATAATCAAATGTGGCGTGCTGCTAAAGAGCTTATGAGCAAACATAATGCACATAATATGCCTAATTTTACCAATGAAAAGGGTCCTTCTATTTTATCAGACCCTAAGGCAAAGGAATTGGCTCAAAAAGAAGCCTCTATTATTCATGAATACCGTAGTGATATTAAGGCCAATAGAGGCCCCATACTTAAAAAGGTCAATACTGCGGATAAAGTTTCAGATGCCATTTTTCCATCGAAAATGATCCTAAAAAAAATATTATCTGACAATACTGATCACTCACAAGAAAAATCAACCTTATATGCTCAAAGAGAAGGCAAAGGTGATTTAAACGATATCATGAATAATGATGTGAAAGGTATTTATGCCAAGTTAGAATCTAGCCTTGGCCCTCAATTAGCTGACAAAGGGGCTGGAAAATGGGCAGAACCTATGATTGCGGCAACCACTTATGCTTGTGTTCAAAAAGGCTTAAGTGCGGATAAAATTGCTCATATTGGTATTAACGAAAAAGAAAACGTCCTTTATGCAGTCTCAGCCAATAGACGAGATTTTGCTACCGTTAATGCGATTGAGGCTTCTAAAGTCAATCCTGAACAAACTTTATTGGCCGCAAACCAATTGCATGATCAAATGGGTATGGAAACACAGCAAAAAGAGCTGGATCGACAAATGCAGATGAATCAGCAACAGCATGGGGGCATGAAGTTTGCCTGATTTATTTGAGATTCTTGATCAAAAAACCTCATCTAAAGGGTGAGGTTTTTTGCATACTAGAGCACGTTTAATACCAGTCTACTCTGCCTTTTTACCTAGAATAGCCTGTTCAATTAAAGGTAAATGCTCATCCAATAACAATTCAGGTTTGGCTTGGTAATACCATAGCTTTGATTCTATGGTACATTTATTGCCTGTTGTTTGATCTGTTAAAGTTGTTGCTACAGCTTGTTCAAATAAGTATTGTTTACAATCATAGCCTTTTTTGATGTGACACGCTGGATCTGGATTTCCTTCTTCGCCTTGAACCCAAGGTTTGTTTTTATGTTTTTGCGGTAAATTTGCCCCTATATTGGCTCCTATGAGTAAAGCAGGATTCCAAAAGTACGTCAGGTCTAATTTAGGACCAGATTTTCTTTTGGGGATTTCGGTATAGACTATTCTTTTTGGATCTTCTATATAAGGGCCCAATTGTTCAAATTGAGCCACACGTCCAGTTGCCGCTTTGCGTGCATAAAAGCGTGATTGAATCAAATATTGATGATCTGCCTGATCTTTATCCACTATTTTAATGTTCTGACGGGATAAATCTCGTTTGATTTGTTCTGTTAAGGTCTCAGATGCTTCAAATTCAACTGAAATAGATGCGTTTTTAGGTGCCCCTTCAAATTGTTCACATGTTAGTGCATATTCAGGTGTTGTTGGTTCTGCGGGTTCACCTACTATGCCTGTTGTGGTGTATTGAATACTTTGGCAGCCACTAAGCAAAATTAGTCCTGATAAAACCAAAGGAGTCATTATATTTTTCATCATGATATTCTTTATCTTTCTTGCAAGAGCTTCATTATAATATTTATTTAAAATAATGACATTAAATTGTTTACTAAAACAGCTTTTCATCTAGGTTGAGTTAGTTTACACTTCATTTTCTGTGTGTGGAGATCCGTCTCATTATATCTACTACCCATTTTTCCCTAATGAGGGGGCCCACTTCTTCACACACATCTTCCCCTATCAATATAATGTCCCCACTTCTTTAGAAACAGCTAAAAACCTACTCTCCAGTTCAGATTGAGAAATCACACCATGACTGATCGGTTTGAATGATTTGGTTTTAGTGTCCATAATAAATAAAGCTGGAACAACTGATACTTGTAGTTTTGTGGCAATACCATTGTCTACTTGAGCATCAGGAAACCCTTCTATTGGACCACCATCAAGTGACACAGCCATTACTTCTACCCCATATTGATTGGCGAAGTTACGTAGAACTGGAGCCATAGCATGACAATAGGGGCAATCTGAGCGATAAAAGAACATTACACCATTACTCCCAGCAATTTGTTTGATCGCATTCACCGTATCGATCCCTCTTTGCTGATCATATTGACGTACGGCGGTAGTATTGGTAGGTCTACCCTTTAATGAATAATCTAAGCTAGGGTTTTCCCAAAGTACACGTTGCCATTGTTCTGTAAATGTAGCTGCTTGTGTCATGGCCAACTCCTGAAGAGCAACATAGTTTTTAATATTCTCTGGAGTAGGATTCATGATCGCAATTTTACGACTTTGATCTAGTTGTACTTGAAGCGACTCAAAGGCTTCAATTTCAGATGGCTTCACTGACTTTTGCATTTGTTCAATTTGTTTTTTTTGCTGGTCAACTGGATAGTATAGATAAGGTCGATTATCTTGCTGCCATATATCATCTTGGTACCAGTTTTGAGCAAAAATCGTATTACATAAAAGAAATGTGCAACATAAAATAAACCATTTTTTCATATTGTTACTCCTACTTAGCCTTATTTGGGCATACAGCAACATCCATTGATTGAGCTGGAAATTGAGCTGAGTATTCTTTACTGGTGGTATAAGTGAGCTTCACTTTGGCACATCCTGGTTGATCTTCAATATCACTTAATTTAACCGCTTCAATAAAAATGGGTGCAGCGGATTTAGTTCTCTCTTTAATGATTTTGGCTGCTTCTCCAGTAATTTGTCCTCTTGCTTTTCCATGTATGGCAGCTATAGCCATTAAAGGCCGTGGATCACCTTTATCAAGTGGAATGACTTGCTTGCTTAACGATAGAGTATCCACTTTAGGCGCACCGATACTGAAGCCTGAGAGTGACATTACAGTCATGATCAAGAAGATACTTCTATTCATCATAGTATCCTTTAGGTTGGTTATTTTCATATTCATCTTTTAATTTTTCAGCAGATTCATTAACACGATTCATCATATCGGCTGTATTGGGCATACTTGCTCTGATCTCTTCATAAAATTCAGATAAATCCATTTTCGAAAAGTCCAATCGCTCCAGATCTTGAGCTAAGAATCCATCACATTGAGGTTCTTCAGGGGTACCAAAACCCATACCTAATTGTTTTTTACCCTGAACATTAATGATTTTGGCCAACTTAGAAATATAACAACAATAGCTCTCACGTTTTTGCACACAAGCACCCAGTACCTCTTTAGCACAATAGCTACCTACATGATGACAAAGACCAGCCTCACGCCTAAATACCGTAATCACTTCATCATTACCACATTCAAGCCATTGAGTTAATGCCATAATGGCAATGGCAATAGCAAAGGCCATAGGGTTGAATGTTAAGTAAACTGTATTTGAGCCAGCAGCCATACTACCCACGCCAATACTACCCCCTACTGCTGGTGTTGTAGATAGACCAAATCCATAAAATGAAATAGCTGGTGCGCCACCTCCAGAAGTGCCAGCACTAAACATACTGGCAAAGCCTTCAGCAGCCTGTACACCTGTTGCAATCCACTCAGGGCCATTAACAGCTAAAACTGAATAAGTATATGCGCTACCCAAACTGGCCACACCATAATTGATGGCCATGTTTGTACCAGCCTGAACTGCCCAATCTTTAAACTCAGCTGGATCTCCTTGGCTTTTACAGCAGTCACCACCAAAAACCCCATCAAATGCTCCACCTAATTTAACAGAACAAAATGATGCATCCCCTTTGAAGAAAGTTTGTGAGCCAATATCATAGTAACGAGAAAGTTCTCTGAGCATTTCCATACTTGTCATTGCTTCAGCAAAATCCCCATCTTTACAATTGCTTTGCTCTATTTCATAACCAGCTTCAACACATTGATAAACATTGTCCCATATCTGACAAGTCCCATCAGGCAGTTCACTGATACATTGACGTGTTTTGATGGTACAAGTAGGGTCGTTTTCGTATTCAGTACAACGATTATCTACCTCAGCAAGACATTGCTTTTGGACTTCCTTACGCCAACATTCACGGTAAACTTTAACGCCATTGATTTCCCTCTCTTCAGGACCATCTAAGCATTTTTCAGAAAGTACGCTGCATTTACTGAACCCAGCTGTAGCTGCATCACATTCAGGACTTACCCACTCTTGAGTGATTAAGTGCGTAGGTTCGAGTTCTTCTATGTTTTCAGGTAAAGAGCCTAATTCCTTGGCAATATCCACATCACAAGAGTATTTATGGTTATAACGCATACAAACGCCATCTTCCGTTTTTTCCAAACACTCTTGTCCTTGTACTTCACAATCAGGACGTTTTAATGGTTCACAATAATCAGCTGCATTTGGATCAATGCAGTTAAACTGATATTGATAGTTCCAACATGCACGATATACTGAGACACCATTAATGGTTTTATAGCTAGGTCCCTCAACACATACTTTAGAGAGCTCCTTACATTTGGCTGTGCTTGTTTCTGGTACTTCAGAGACATATGTTTGAATCGAATTATCCAAGTCTGTATTTACTAAAACTTGTGCAGCTGCACCTATTGGATTGGCTATAAAAATAATAAGTAATAGTGTACTGATTAGCTTTTGATGAATAGATTTAAACCATTTCATGACTATTTCCTATTCTCGTATTCAGTACAATTGTTTTGCCATCTGTCCTGACAAACTGGCTCACATGCTTGTTGCGTTCTAAAGTTGATAAACACCTCACCTTTACCACCTACAGCAACATAGATGCGAATTTCATTTACTCCTTCTTGTAAAAAGGGAATTAAATTTAAAGATGGCCAAAAATCCCAACTGGTTGAACGCTCGGCTTTTCCTGCATTTGCAACCATATTGTTGCTGTTTAAATCTTTGACACAAACATTATGGATTGTGCTCATATATGTCCAACCACAATATGTACGTGAATCATTCGCTGCTTGCCCAGGGTTTCTGCCTGGCGCACCTAACCACCAATTTCTAGGATTGTTTGGTTCATAACCATAAACGTTGCCATTAAAGAACACAGTACGGTTATTCACTTTAATCAGTAAATGATCATCAAATTGGGTTCTTAAAAGGTAAAAATTCTGTAAACGTGCAAGGTTTCGAATATTAACTGTCATAGTACGTTCAAAATATGCACCATAAGCAGTATTGCCAGACCAATAGTCATTGCCTGGATTGCCAAAGAAAATATTAAAGTTACCGTCTCCTACATGAGAGTACGTAATACGCATGTCGCCCTGTGTGCCACCAGGTACAACACCCTGATCAGCACAGCTTAATGCTGTTTCACACTGCACTTCTAATTTCTTTTGACAAGCATGAGTATTATTTTGAAATTTTGTTTCTAAGCATGAATAGTTAAAGTTAGGATCTACTTTCACTTCTAATGAAGAAACGCATAAAAAGTGTTCAACACCTTGGTAAATTGAACAGTTTTTCTCAACAATCTTTTCGGGAACTTGAATGATTTCTGTATTACAGGCTTCTGGTGGGATTTCACCAATTGAGCCATCAGGATTAAAGGGAATGACCCAACCGTATTTGGTTAATGTGTCGGTCGGATCGCTGACAATTTCATGAGTACCAGTGGCCAGTTTCTCATCTGAAGAAATAGTGACATCTGGGCGTACCGTTCTATTTTTACCGACAAAATTGATACCTTCACATTCTTGACGCAAATACAAATCTTCTTCAGGAATGTTTTGGCAATTATTAATCTTGGCACTGCCTTGTTCCTTTGGGATGATATTACCCCCACCATAGAAACTATCAGAGTTGGCTGGTACACCTTCGTAGCGCGGTGCGAACTGATCTGGAGAAGTATGATTAATTGTATCCGCTGCGCCTGATGCAAGTCCTGACATTTCACGAGCAACATCTTTATAATTTTGCTGTGCAAAACCAACTGATGATAAAGAAAGACCCAATATGATGATCAATGCTGACTTATTCATTATTGTTGCCCTTCTAAACTTGCTAAACGTGTTGCAGCTGCATCACTTAAAGTCACACTTGTTTTGTTTTCTTCAAATTTCTCAAGTACAGCATGTAAAGAGACATCACCCTTAATTACATAATGTTCAGTACATGTCGCCTGTTCATCATTTGCACAGCCACTTAACTCATCAGAAGTCTTAGCTAAAGCAAATGTAGGTACATCCACAACATTGAATTGAGTAAATAACTCAGGATGAATCATCACTTGAGCACCTAAACCGTTAATATTTTGACTTGCTGCAACAGTTTCTTTCATCGAACCATTTTTAAAGCCTCTTAACACCAATATGGCTCCTGTTTTTTTGGCTTCTGAAGCAATACGCATAAGTGATGCTTCAGGCATGGAGAAGGATACAAATACGAGTAAATCTGTTTCATTTTTAAGTGTTGAGTCAATGGTTCTGGCTTTATAACGTTCTGCTACTTCCATAGGGTCAACACTGATGCCTTTATCTTGGCCATAATCCGCTAACTCAGGAACCTTCACACCAGTTGCGCGGTGATCAGGAACATTGGGGTTCTGTGGCACTGTATTGGGTATGTTTGTCCCTTTTGTCGGTTCAATCTGCTCAATGACTTCTTTTGCTCTTTTAGAAGCCTCTTCAGGTGTGAGTGTGTTTGCCACCGCAACCACACCACAAAACGCTAATACAAATAAGGCTAAGAGACTGCCAATGATTTTTTTCTTACGATTACTTTGAAAAAATATGGTTTTTTCATTCATTTTATTGTTCCTTACTCGAATTTGTATGCACCGCAGCAGTCACGTTTTCTGAACATCTGATATGCAAAATCAGAACCCTTATATGGAAAGGTCTTTCCAACATCACGAACCAATGTTGTGCGACCAATCGGTTCACAACATTTGCCATTGAATTTTCGGGCTGGTACTGGATAAGTCATGGCCATTTTGTAGTTCTGTTTGTCCATCACAGGATTTAATTTATAACCACAGATTGCATCTTCTCCAGAAGCTCTCCATGCGACTAAATCTCTGTGCATTTTGGCTTGCATCCGCGCGACCATTAGTTTGCTTGCTTGAACTGGGCTAACTTGAGAGCTCACCCATCCCGATAAGGGGTACATATCGCCATGACAGCCAGCACACCAAAATAGTTGAGAAAATGGAAATCCATTATTGGCTTTTACACAGTCCGCTGCACATGCTGCCTGAGAGACTGGATTGGCAAATAAGGCTGAATCAGGTGCTTGTAAAAAGGCCAACTCAGGATATTTCCATGTTGGATCGAGTTCTGTTAACCAACCAATGTCTAACGAGCCTTTTTCCAAGCAGTCACTATCTAAAATAGCTTCAAGCCAGAATACAACTGGGTTTTTGTACCAATGCACTTGCCAAAATGAACGTTGGCCATCCCCTTCATCGCCAGATCCTTTTTTATGAGATCCACCAAACAATGAAGACAAACCGCCATTGCCAGCTTCACCTGGTGAAGCTGTACTGCCACCCCCTAAATTAATGCCGCCAAGAGAAACCATACAAAATGGTGTACGTACGACTTCTACTAGATGGGTTGGCTCCCAAAAGGACAAAGTTACTCCAGCTCTGGGTGGACCATCACAGGCACAGAACACATCTTTTGGTGTGCTCTTATTGTCTTCTTGACCGCTTTGATTTAATTTAATTGCGCCACCAATTTGCATCGGGAACATACAAGACCAGCAAATATCGGTAATAGGGTTAAGGAATTTGCCCTGACAGGTTACTGTTGCTGCACTGGCAAAATTAACGAGAAAGAGTGATAAAAGAACGAATAGTAATTTTTTCATGTCTTATTCGCCTACTTTGAATGTTTCAAGTTTTAAGCGTTTTTCATCTTGAGAAACAAGAACAGGTACTTCTGTAAGTTGAAAGCTCTGGCTCATTTTGCCCTGCTGATCAAAATAAACTGCTTGCCCCAACTCTTGTGCTAATTGATCCCAACGCCCCTCCACTAAAATAGGCATAAAGTTAAAGCCAATTTCGTTGGCCAATTTTTTGGCCAACTTCACTTGCTCTTTATCATTACCATTAAAGAAGAACATTTGATGACGTATATTAGTGACTTCGAGTGGTTTAACTGTCGCCCCAGCTAAAGCAATAATATTGCCCTCCTGATCATAGACGTTCTCAGGTAAGGTATAAGAGAGCTCTACATAACGCACGGTACTTTTTTGAACCTGGTGAAGCCCTTCAACTTTAGGTAATTGACGCGCACTTTGATTGATCCGTTTGGCTGCTTCATTTTGCATTTTGGCTAACTCTCCAGACTTTTGCATACGTTCCATCTTCTGTTTTATAGACTCAATCGCATCCTGTTCTGCAATGGCGTAAGTGGTTCCAATTTTTTCAACCGAAGGCAAATGAGCAAAGGACACCACCGATAACAATAAAGTACTGCACATAAAATATTTAATGTTCATTTTTATCACCATAACAAATATGCTTTACCCTCAATCTGCCCTTCGGAAATCAGTCCATTGTCCTCATAACGACTATCAAGACTGTTTACTGAAGGTGTCGCAACCCAAACTTTCCCTGGTGGAATCTTGCCAGTGAAATGATTGGCTTCAAGTGGAAAACCTGATAAAGACTTGTCTTTAGCAATACCCACACTTTGACCATTAATAAAATACTCGCGCCCTTTTTGAGTCACTATATCGCCATGAACACCTTTAACCATCTTCATAAACGGTGTTCTTTTGGGATATAAAAAACCATAGTATTTGTATGAGACTAGATCCCCTTTTTGAATTTGGCTGGGTTTTTTAATGATTAAATAAGCTGTACCTGGTAAAGAATCAGACAAATTAAATGAAATGCTGAATTTAATGCTAATCAGCAACAACACCAGCCCAAACACAAATAGTTTCCAAAACCATCTTGTCCGAAACTCAATATCCAGTAACCATAAAAAAGCCTTGATATTGTGCCAAGTAAGATCATTAGCCCTATCCATCATTGAGCCTTTTTAAGTTGGAGTAAGACAGAATCGGTAATGTCTTCAATACCTGATTCATCAGCCACGATTGCAGATCGAGTAAAAAGGGTGCATTGGCACTTTTTGGCTTCAGCTGCAATTACCTGATCAATACGGTTCATCTTGACTTTTAATTGTTCTAAAATGGCACCTTGCTGCTCTTCCGTCACACCATCCTTCAGTGCAATCTCTCGAGCATCATTTTTTAATGTTTCTGTGATTTTGATTAGATCCACCACTTTGTATGAAGAAGATCGACCAAATTGTTTAAACACCAACACACCGCCAATTATCAAGATGGCCAAAACAGAAATCACCATAATTTGGGTGGTGATGCTGAAACCTTTGTCTTCATCTTTAGCACCTAAAGTTGTTTGATCTATATTTAACTGTTCATTTTTTGATTTTTTATCCATTTTTTATTCCTTTCAAACCACACCACGATCAATCAATACATGCTCAATCGCCTCAACAATACCTTTGCCCTGTGATCGATACCGATTGATCGCATTGATATCATCTGCATGGGAAGATGAAAGTAAGGCACTGAAGGGATCTGAAATCAAACGACCCACACCTGATCCCATGGGAGAGCGGATATACACTTCACTGTAATGATTGTTTTTTTTGAGAGAGCGAATTTGTGCTAAAACCCCTTCAGATACTGGAAAAGGTTGTTTTTCTTGTAGGGTGCGTAAGGAACCCTCTGTACTTCGTAGATGAAAGAACATATCTGAATTCACGAGGGCTGCCAGTGCTTCAGGTGTTTGATAGTAATCTTGGACAGATTGGGTTGCTGTACCAAAGCCACAGCCATATTTACGCGCACGGCGATATCCTTCACCCAAAAATGAGGCAACCGCATCTGTTAATAACTGCCATGCTTCATCTACAATACACAACTTCTTACGTGAACGATCCAGATCCAAATACATCTCTTGCATGATCTTTTGGATCATCAATAACATGACAACTTGTTGTAAGCCCTTTTTGTCTTTAAGTTCTTCCAATTCAAGAACCACAAAGTCATTATTAAAATTAAGTGTCAGTTGACCATTAAAGAATTTGCCATAAGGACCTTCAGTGGTGTATTCCCACATCTGATCAGCCAAACGGTTGATCTCAATATCCAGCTCATCCTGATTGGTGATTTTTTCTGTTAGTAAAGCTTCGTATACATGATTAACTGTCGCTTCTTTACGATATTGCTTCCAGATTCTTTGAATAATACGTTTGAGTTTTGATTGCTGGTATTCATTCAGCTCCCCACTAGGGGAGCACATCGCCATAAAGATTTTAGAAACCAACTCTAAATCACTCACCCCCTCTTTGTCTTCAGAGACAATGGTGTCTGCTGTGGCCTCTTCAACCAGTTGAAACGGTGGGATGACAATATTTCCGTCAGCTGTAAACTCAATGTATTGTCCTCCAATGGCTTCACAGAATTTTTCATATGAACGTCCAACGTCAATAATACGAACTTGGACCCCCATACCTAAATAATTGCGTACAAGATCATTGACCATAAATGATTTACCCGAACCCGATGCGCCAACCACAACAAAGTTATAGTTACCAGCTGGATTGGTGAAGACATCAATACCCATTGCTTGGCCACGTTGACCAAAGAACCCCACTACAGGTGGACCATTACCACCCCATTCAGCAACCAATGGAGCCAATGACACCGCATTGGTTAAGGTTTTGGTGGTCCATCTTTTTTGAATACCAATTTCTTTGACCATATATTTGTTTAAAGCCATAGGTAAAGAACTGAGATAAGAAGACAATTGGGTAAACTGATCATCATGTAATTTAAAACCCCGAGTACGCCAAATGGCTTCTGCATTACTTTGGGCTGTTTCAATATGTTCAGGTCTCTCCCACACAATAATCTGGTGATAGAGCATCAATGCACCCCCACCGTCCTGATAAGATTGAACCAATATGTCTAAATCCTGTTTACGGTCTTTCGCCTCAGGTAAAATCCGCGCCAATTGTGAATCCATTAATTGAGTAGCACGCATATTTTGAATATTCAGACTGTTTTTCTTGGTATCAAAATTGGGCTTATAAAGATTCATGCTGATCAGAAAAGGTGAGCTGTAATTAAGGTTGGCTTCACGAGCTTCACCAATTAAGGCACTCATCATATTTAAATGAAACTGACGTGGGTATTCACTGACAGACAAACAACGAGCAATAATCGGATGATCGTCTTCAAGTGAACCATCATATTGACCTGCACAATCAAAACGCAAAGATTTACCTGAGTCCAATACTTTAAGAGCCGTTCTGCCCTCAACGAGTTGATCTTTTAAGAAATCCAGTTCATTCCAATCAGGATCACTATCAATATCCTGATTGGTAAATAAACGAATGGGATTGAGCAACATCCGACACCAACGAATTAAATCAGTGGGTGTCCAAGTTTTGTCATACAAACCAGAAGTAGATAGACTTGAGATAATTTTTTCTTTTAAGTTAACGGCAAAATCAACACTGGAGCGATTTTCAAAACTCACCTCTGGCAACACCACACTGATGATGCATCTAAATGTGCGTAAACGAATGGCCGAACCATTAAACATCACGCCTTTAAGTGATCTTTCCCAAAACTGAGTACGTTTTTGAGCGAGCTCCTCAAACATGGGTTTGGCTGGATCATCATCAGATCGTCTGCTTTGGATGTTCTCATAAGCTCTTAAAAATGAACGAATATCTGGGGACGCAAACATTTGAATTTGCATGTAGGTTTCATCAGGCAAAAAATTGAGCAAAGTAGACAAACGGTGCATCATTTCGTCATCTGCACCCAATAAAGGATTTAATTCCAATGTAAAGCCTACACCCAAAGATTCGGACTTGTTTTTTTTATTGTTACTGGTCTCTAAAGTAAACAGTTGGGTAGTGTCATCATAGGCACAGTAGGCAAAAAAATCAGATAGATGTTCGAAAGGTGGATTGACCTGATCATGCTGAGGAGCTTCATAAGGTTCATTTAAATCCTCAGCCCCTGCAAACCATTCTTTAAACTGACGAAATAGTTTCTTCATTTTTTAGGAAAGTCCCCTGGTAATGGCAAAATATTAGGAACAGTATCAACCTCCTCTGTTTTGCGTTCATTTGCTTCAACTGGCGTATTGCCACCACCCAATAAACGTGTTTGTGGTTGGTACTCATCCATTATTTGCTTACGGTTATGCTCAATCAGCCATCTGCCCTCATTTAAAGTGACATAGGTGTACGATTGATCAACCAGATCACCATCATTGTCTTGATATGGGGCAATCCAAATACGCATGACTTCACTTTGAGTACGCACAGGCATCCCTGAACTTGGCGTAAAACGGTTATTTGGTTGGTATGAACTGGATTGTGTATTGGGAAAATAACGTTCTGTTTTGATGTTATTTGCACCAGTAACATTGCCACTCAAATCATTGCCAGCAATTGAATTGGCGTAGTTGCCAGAGATTGAGTTACAACTTACTCCTTCAGGGGCAGCACATTTAAATGAACTTGACCCACCGTAACCTGATAAACCGCCCACACAACCAGTTAGTAAAAGAGGCAATGCAACTAAACACCATGCTCTTAGTTTCATTTTTGCCCTCCTAACCAGTTTTCTAATGTCGCTCTGGGTACTGCGCCAGAAAGTGTAGAACCGTTCTTGTGTATCATTGACGGTGTGGCTCTGATATTATTTTGAGCAGCCAACTTGATATTGGCTTCTACTGGATTGGCGCATTTTTTAACTGCTGGCTGCTTACCTGAAAGCATTAAATCATTCCAAGCTTGACCTTGATTACTCGCACACCAAACTGATTCAGCTTTAGCAGCTGCATTAGGGTGTAAAGAGGCAATGGGATACAAGAAAACATAAACTGTATAGTCAGTCATACCAGCCAAAGTTTCTTCAAGTCGTTGGCAATATGGGCAATCAGGATCAGTAAATAAGGCAAACTCACGCACACCTTTACCGCCATTGCCCTTCACTATTTTGATGGCATTATCAAAAGGAAACGCAGCATAATCAACCTTGTTTAAACTTTCTTTAACCCCTGCTGTTAAGTCTTTTTGATTGGGCATATCAAACAAATGGCCAAAGATAAAATACTGTGCGCTTTGATCTGTGTAGGCGACATTTTTACCCATCACCACTTCATATATACCAGTGATGACGGTTTCTTTTACTGAAGCAAAAGTGGTGTTGGGATAACGTTTAGACAAATTCGCTTTAGTAGTTGCGACATCTGCAAACACATGAGTAGAAAATGCAGCCAAAAGTATAGAAATGGTCAATAATTTGCGTGAATGTTTCATAATTTATCCTATTGTTTGTTTGATGAGGCACATGTTTTTTTAGCTTTTCTTGGAACCAAATGTGCTTGCTTGCTTTCTTGTAATGAGGCAATCAGCATAGGGTTTTTTTTTGCCGTATTTACAGAACACCCTTTAATGCTTTCTTGCCCCAATGAGTGCATTTCTTTGACTACTTTATTAATTACATTTGATGATTCTTTTATCATTGCTTGATTCATTGTTTTAGAAGAGTCACCCAACGAACTATTGTGCTCAACTTCTGCAAAAACACTACAACTTGTCAGTAAAGTAAGTGAAATGATGATGTTTTTGTTTATGCTTAATTTCATGTATTTATCCTCACTACTTATTGTTTGCTTGGGCTGTCATCAATCTGAAAACCTTGCATCAACACAACGTCAAGTTGTCGCCCTGCATTGATTTCAACCACTGGGAAGGTTTTATCAGCCAACTTAATGTAATAGTCCGCAATCTTATCCAGTGCATTACCCATGCCGTCAGCGATACCAGCCTTATATTCGTCCCCAGCTTTAGTAGAAGATGTGGTTCCAAATACACTTGTTGAGGTTGTTTTATAAGATTCAGCAACCCCCTTACCAGCTCCAGAGATCACCCCAGCTAATAAGGCGTTGGCAATAATTTGCCCTTGTTTCGTGACTACACGTCCACGAACGCCTGTTTTACCATCTTCACCAGCGACATAACCTTTAATGGGCACTTCTAAGACCCTGCCATCAGCACCGACACAAGACATTCTGTCGGTACGTGCATAAGCACGTTCTGAAGAGATATCGCCATAAGCAGATGCAGTAATGAAGCATTCTTTAAAGTTGTATTTAAAAAGATTGGGTAATTGAGCCAAATCAGTGACTCTCATCAAAATTGGGTGGGGGGTCGCATTTTGTGCATCACCCCCTGTCGGTGCATCAACCCCTCCCAGCAAGACCACTCGGAAAAACGTTCCTGCTGGAATATAGGATTCACGCACACGAAACTTTGCTGAATTGGTGGCAACTGCAACGTCTCCACCATCTTGATATACCTCTAAATTAGGTCTAATACCTTTAAAGCGAACAGTTGAGGTGGTTTTTTTGAAATCATCTGACCGTCTCACTGAAGGCGTATTTAATTGGTTTTGTTGATCCTGAAGCGACTGAATACCAATATCCACAGATTGAATACTGGATTTAGGTGCCATCTGGACCATCTCAGTTTTACCTGATTTAGGTAAATCAGTTGTAGGTGGTGGTGGCGGTAAGGCTGTACCATTACCAAAAATATCATCTTGAGGTAATTTAGTGTCTTTACCCTTTAATACATTATTGAATTTACGTTCTAATTCATCAATTTTGCGATCCTGTGCTGATATTTTGGCACTCTCATTGACTTGCCACGCATCAGAATCGTCTGTGATCTTATCAATACGGGTAAAATCCGTTGCTGTGACTTTTTTAACTGCCGTTTCTTGTTTTTTTTCTTCATTGTCTTTTTTCATCTGATCTTTATAACTGGCAGCAATAACTGTCCCCACAATTAAAACCAGAATAATCACGGCCCCTACAATTAGTTGTTTCTTTTTGGCTTTGGAGAGAAAGAATTTCTTAGCCATAATCAGTTCCCCCCACTTTGTACGATAAATACTTCAGTTTGCTCACCAGGAGCCAATTGCAATTTACGAATGGCAACGGCCAATACACGAGGTTTGTAAAATTCTTGTTCAGCCAAAACAATAGGTTCTTTGGTGATATTGGTTAAAGTAAAACTTTCAGCAAAAAGATCTGCGCCTGAATAACGGTTTTTACGGATAAACAAGACCTCTTTCCAAAGAGGCACTTCTGCGTAACTTGGGGTAATTTGTGCGCCAAAGCCTGTGGTATTGTTATTGGCAATGGCAATTAAAAACGCCTTAATAGATCGAGCATATGCATCCTGTTTGCTGGATATGGGTTGTGGCATTCTGGCTTGCTGCTGCTCAATGGATTTGAGCTGATTGATCTGTGCGGTTTTTTCTTGAATAATGATGGAATCAGCTTGAACACCTGAAGTGTTCAATACAACCAAATAGGTTCTATTGCTGTCTGAAGTTACAAATAAATTGATTTTTTTCTTATTACCAATAGGTTTGATATAGACTTGACCTGTGATCTCATCTTTTTGTAGATCCAGTTCCCCATCTAAAAACCGCGCATTGATGATACGCCCACCTTCAATACTGATGCGTGTCATTGCTTTAGTGGACACAATAGCATTGAGTTGTTGTGACTCATCTGCTTGTAGATATTGAGCGGCATAAGCAGCCAAAAAACAACCACTAAATAGTGCGCTTATAAATAATTGATTCAGTTTTTTCGTTGAAATAATCATACTTATGCTCCAGATGCAGATTGATTAGGCTGAACATCTGCACCAATTTGGTTATTAGGCTCTGAGGCTTCTTGATTGGCTTCTTCCTGATTCAACCTAAAATCGGTGGATTCTGTGGGAACGGTTTCCGCGGAAACAATATAAGAGTCCTCAATTTGATCCTTTTTAGGTTGTCCTTTGGTCGGTATTTCTTCTTTAATGCTCAATAATGAAATTCTGCCACCCTGATTTTTAAATTGAACCAATAGAATTCTTTGGGATTTTTTGAAGATTTTGTCCCCAATAGAACTGATAAACTGCCCTTCTAGTTTGACTGTATTGTTCACTTCATACCCTGTTACCCTACGTGGTACAAACCAGGTACTAATATTGCGTTTTTTAAGATACTGTTGAGTAATAATCAGTTCTTGAGATAAAGCCTGATAGTATTCAGGCGCAACATAATTTAATAAAACCTGATGTTGCTTCTCAACTGTTTGGGGTGTGGCATTTAGTAGTAACTGTGCTGTATAAATCGCCATTTCCTCTAAATACTCTTTAGAGGTTTTTGTATTCGTCATTGTGATGCTACGGTTCACTTCTGGTGGAACCAATATGGTCTGTACCACCGTCTTTTTACTCAGTAAAACCAAGGTCAATAAGAATGTGCTGATAATCGATAAAAAGAGTAAGACCCAAACAATCTTCCGTATTCCTGTGCGTGACTCAATTTCTTTTAAATGTTGATCTAATTTCATTTTATAAACTCTCTTTTATCTGAATCAGGCATACAGGCATTGTTTTTAGGAATGGGCAAATACCATAAAATGGCATGTAAAAAGAACCAAGGATGCTTCCCTGCCTTAAATTTGCCCCATCGCCAAGCAGCAAAAAAGAAAAAAGGTGGATACAAAAAGAAATTCCGAGTAATCACCCCTACACCGAACCCAATCAAACAAATTAGGGATACATCTAAGTCCCACAGAAACATCTTCTTAGGTTTATCGATGGTATTGGGGATCAATAACTCGGACTCTTTCATCACACACCTTTTTTCAGCTTAAAAGTTGATTAGATGATGGCTGTGAACATCGCTTGAATAATGGATGGTCCCATCACACAAGCCAGTGCAAAACCAATACCGACAATAGCTGGCATTAAGGTTTGTTTGGTCACCCCAACAGCAATACCAATACTGAAACACGTAATGGCCAGCATCACACCCAACCAACCTTCGATCCAACCAATGACCATTTCAGCCATTTGCTGGAATTCTGCCCCAGTTGTTGCTGCCATTGCTGGTAAAGCAATTAAACCTAGAGCCATTACCATCATCATTTGAACTTTTTGTTTTTTATTCAAAGCAACTTGAGTAAAATTTTTAGTTAAATCATTGAAAGTCATACTTATTTCCTTTTTGAAGCACATAACGTTGTGCATTACGTCCGAGTAGCCTTTACTGAGCCAAAAGTTCTATGGTGACAATCCGCATTTTTACGCGAACACTATCAGGACTTCTGGCTGTCGCAGTTGAGTCATTACAGCAAGGAGGTTGGCTCTTTAATTGAATTTCTGAGCGCACACCATGTTGTCTCAACCACTTTTGAACAGTCGTTGCTCTTTGTAGAGCCAACTTTTGGTTCACTATTGAGTTTTTTCCTGAAACTGGATCAGTCCAGCCTCTTAATACAATGATTTGATTGCCCTTTAACTGTGGGGCAATACCTTTTAATGTTTTAATAGATGCTTGGCTTAAATTTGCCTTACCAAATGCGAAGTACACCTTCGCCACTACTTTTGAAGCATCAAAATCTTGTGTTGTCTGTGTTTTTTGTGGCTTACTGTTGTAAGCATTAAGCGTTTTAGGTGTTCGTTCAGGACAATCAATATCGGTTTGGCAGTAAACAAACTTTCCAAAACCATTCTGTTCTATGCGCCACAACCGCTTTTTTGATTCGGACTGTGGTTCATATACAGCGCAACCAGTTAAAACTGTGATTAGGCTGATTAACGTAAAGATATTTTTTGCCAGTTGTCCCATATTTTTCTACTGTATTGATTTCTCACTTGCGTACACGCATTACCTTTTAATTTGGTACAAGATGCGTTATATGCTCCTATAGCATTCCAATTACGCCCATATTGATTAAAGTTATGAGCCAAAATCCATGCACCTACATGAACATTGATACAAGGCTCCCAAATATGGGCTTCAGTTAAACCAAATCTTTTATTTAAAATAGGCAACCAACTTCTATTTATGCCCATCAGTCCAATGTCTTGTGTTGGACTTTCTATATTTGCTCGCATAGAAGATTCTGTTTGTGCAATTGCTCTCAATAAATGAGCATTGATGCCGTACTTCTGTGCTGCCTCTTCAAAACAAAATGCGTGTACTGAAGAACTCAAAACTAAAAATAAACATATACCCTTATATGTACTTTTCTTTTTCATTTCTCTCATAGCCTGTTCAACATAGAGATGAGCTGCATTGTTAAGTAAAATCAACACAAATTCATTAAACAATCAAAAATATGAAATTTGATTAAAAGTAGAAATTAAAATTTAGATATGATAGAGTTAGCGGTTTTATCAAATTTGTTAGAAAAATCTTAAAAAATCATGTTTTTGGTTCAAAACATGCATGTCATTAGCTATATGAAATACTTTCAGCGAAATATCATCTTATTTCAATAGCATTATTTATCATATATCATTTAAATAGATTTAATATTGTCTGGAAAATTAGAGCAGAAACTGCTACTTTTTTGCACTGTCGCAAAAATGAAAATTTAGTGGTCAAAAAAGCAGAAAAAAGCAGAATTAATGGTAATGGGCTTATCCAAAAGCTTGGCTCTTGTTTGCTAAAAAATCGCAAACAAGAGCCAAAAAGCTATAAGGGTAAAGGTTTTTAAAGCTTTAAAGGTATTAAAATCAAAAGCCTTAAGGGTAAAAAGCGGGCAAAAAAAAGCTAAAAAGCAAAACCCATCTACGCTATCACAAATAAATTAAAAATTCCACTTTTAATCAAATTTCATATTTTTAATTGTTTGTGGATTCAAATCTTGTCTTGATGTAAAACTTCGCCTCAGTTCAATACAAAATGAGTATTTAAAAATGAGTGATAAAATTTACGATTATTTAAAAGATAAACTAAAAAATTATATTTGTCTATCACCCACTCTCACACCTTTATTAATTGAGTGGATAAAAAGATGTGACGGTTACTTATTCGATACAGTTTTATTTACAGGTGAAGACACATCAGAAAAGTATCTGATAGAAAAGTCTATTCAGTTATTGGATTCATTATCCCTTGACGCATCTAATGAAGAGTTTTGTGAACTGTTTTCTTGTGAATTTGAAGGGTTATTTTTCCATGCAGAAACAGACAAGAAAAAATGGAACTGTACAGTTGAGTCATATAAGTCATTCAAACAACATCTTCCAGCCATGCCATCACTACAATATCTGGATAAACCTCATCTTGACTCAACAAAAGTATATGAGTGGTTGATGTTACATATTCCACAAACTATAACATTATAGGGTAAAAAGAATATGTTTTTATCATCAAGATTGATCATTATGGCTTTATGTATGTCCTATCTGTCGTATTGCATCAACACCAAACCTGAAGAAAGTTTAATCGGCATAACTATTGGCGCAATGATTGCTTTTTATGGATTGACCAAAGCACCTTTACGTAACTGGTTGTTAAAAGAAAATAAAGAGTAAGGAAAATAAAATGAAAAAGACCGTATCATTAGAACAAATCATTTACAACGCTAAAGTGATGGCTATGAATGGAGAAACGCTAGAATCTTTAGCTTCACAAGCACACAATTCCCTTCGGTTCCCTGTTGCTGTCAAACCTGAAACTCATATTTTTCTTGAATCGCAAGCAGAAACACTCGGTATTTCAATTTCTGCATTGAGTGGCATTATTTTAAATGGTTTGGTTCATCATGAATTTTTAATATCAAATGATACTAAAATTGAACCTGATGCAAAATGATCACAATTGTTATAGTCCTTTTATTAATAGCTTTATTGGCTATTATTTTTATCTTATTCAATAGTCAAACTACTGAAGAGTCTAGTAAACGATCTGTATCAAATGAGTCCAATAAAAATGAGCCATTAATTATTGGTGATAAATTTAGAATTTTGAGCGCACAAGAGTTAATTGATTGTCTTAAGTTGGAACCAGTTCTTAAAAATATACAAATTAATTTAGGATTTAGTAATGAGGCTTGGGCTAAAGATGCCCTTCCCTTTGTTCATACTTATATAGAGTTTGTACAAAGATTACCTGCCTCAGAGAACCACCATCACGCTGGTGATGGTGGTTTAATCAGACATACATTAGATGTGGCCATATACGCTTTAAATGCATCTAAAGCAAAAAGTTGGCCTCCTGGCGCAAAAACGGAGACGATTGCAAAATTAACAGCCGTTTGGCGTTACGGTATTTTTGTTGGCGCAATATTACATGATGTGGGTAAGACATTAACTGGCTTTGAAGTCTATTTATACTCAGATCCAAAAGAAGGACAAAAGCAAAGGTGGTTTCCTGATTCTTCATCAATGCAAGAAACTGGCGCAAAGTATTATCAATTGGTTTTTCCAGATCATAAAACAGATTATAAAGTTCATAGTCAAATTGCTTGGATGTTTTTTCAACGATTGGTACCAGCATCAACAAGAGCATGGTTAACCAATATGGACCCTGAGTTAATGCTGGCCTTACGTACCTATTTAAGTGCTCAAAACAAAGAAGAAATGACTGAGATTGCTTTTGCTCAATTAATTACTGAAGCTGATAAAGCATCAACTAAGCGAGATTTAAAAGAAGGGTCAAGACAGCGTTTTAGTGCAGCCAAACGCAAACCCTTAATTGAAATACTGATGGGCGCATTACGTGAAATATTGAAAGAACCCAGTCGATATGGTTTAAGTATTGGTAAAAATGGTGGGGGTAGCCTATTTATTCAGGGTGAATACATTTATTTTGTTTGTCGTCCTATGGTTGAAGCAATACGTGAGTATCTTAAAGAAACTTCTCCAGCAACAAAATTGCCCCAAGATAATGAACGTATTTTTGATACATTTTTAGAGTCCGCTGCGGTACAACCGAGTCCATATGATCCAGACAAAGCCATTACACAAATTACCATAGAAATGACCAAAAACAGTGGCACAAAACAAGCTGTTTCTTTCACAACATTATGTTTTGAAGCAAAGAACCTTTATCCAGATGGAGATGTGCCAGAACAATATAAAGGGCAAATGTTGGTTCATCAACAATACATCAAAACAGATGATGCAACTGATAATAACAATGAGCATGGCGCATCAGTCAAACAAGAAAATGAACCAGAAGCAGCTGTAGCAAAAAATGATTTAGTTGAATCAGTTGAATACAAAAAACATATTGATGGCGCACAAGAAGTAATCGCTAAAAAGAATGATTCAAAAGAACCAAAAAAGGATATTAAAGTCTCTAAGCAAAATAAAAAGAATGCCTCAATAGATGATATTTTATTGGCTTGTTTAGATTCAGATGAAGAGAATAATGAAGACGTTCCTGAAGCACAAGTTAAGAATATGGAACAAAGTATAGCAATTGCCCCTAAAAAAGAGGCTAATTTGACTATTAAAGCATCTTCATCAGTTGGTAGCCTTAAAAATCTTAAAGCCAAATTAGCTCAAATAAACCATGTATCTGAAACACAACCAGAGAGACAAGAAGAAGCAGCACAAGAAGATCAAGAGAGCAAGGTAACAATAGAACCAGATGAACCTCTATCCGTTCAAGCACTGTTTGAATCACAAAATAACATTACTGAAGATATTGGCTCACCTTCTCCAGTTCATGTCGCTTCAAACGAAGCCGTAAATGATTTAGATTTATTGGCTCAACAAGTTCAAGTTAATCATACATATCACATGACGACTGAAAATACTGAAAGTGATGAACAGCCATTACAAGAGCAAATTAAAAGCAATTTAATGAATCATGGTAATAATTTCCTTCAGTATTTAGCAGATGGCTTAGCTAATAAAACACTTACATACAATGATGCCAGTTCTGCTATTCATTTTATTCCTGAAGGAATGCTTTTGGTTACACCAAAGATATTTAAAGAGTTTGTAGGTGGTGTGTTTGATAAAAATGATCGTAATTCCCCTGGTCCATTAGCACAAAGAGGGTTTGAATCACTTGGTATTCATAAAAATCATAAAAGTGCTCGTGGACGAGGTACTACTGCCCACTGGAAAGTGATCAGTGCAAATGATGACAGCCAACATGCAAAACAAGTCTTTCATGCTTATTTAATTCCTGAAGAGAACCTATTCAGAATTATTCAACCCTCTTCACGGCCAGCAAATAACCCTCTTATTAAATTATTTGTGTTGAACCTTTTATCTTAGAAAGTCATTGAGATGAGTAGCCCAGAAAACGTATATAGACCACCTTATGAATGGGTTTCAGTATGTACCATTATGGTAGCCATTTACCCATTACTGTATTTCCCAATGCCACCCAATTTAACAATGATCTGTTTAAGTATATTGGGTGTATTGCTACTGTGGCGTAGTAAACAAGCCATACGTATTATGCGCTTCAGAAAAAGTCTACGTAAACTGCCCTATTATGGTTTAACAGCCAATGAAGTGCCAGTATCCGACAAAGCCATGTTTTTAGGGTTAGGATTTAGATGGACGCAAGAGCATACACAAAGATTATTCTTTGCCAGACAACCAGAAAATAGACATTTACTGGACTCTTCAAGATTATATAAATGGGCAAGAGAATATGAAATCAATCATAAAGGGCAAAATCAGCTCACCAAACTCACTAGATCGAGTAAGTGGTGGAATCCAGTTGCACCTTTACCACCAGTTGGCGGCTCTCCAGAAATCCATGGTGTCGAAATTCATGAACGAAACATCTGGTCAGATCTGGGTGAACGAGTTGGTCATACCGCTGTGATTGGTACCACTCGTGTGGGTAAAACTCGTTTGGCAGAAACATTAGTGATTCAAGATATACATAGAGGTGATGTCACTATATTTTTTGACCCTAAAGGGGATGCAGACATGCTCATTCGCATGTATGTAGAATCAGCTAAAGCTAATCGCCCCTTTTATATGTTTCACTTGGGGTTTCCTGAATTTTCATGTCGGTATAACCCTATTGGGGATTTTGGCCGTATCACTGAAGTAGCAACTCGTATTGCCAATCAATTACCAGGAGAAGGTCAATCCGCAGCCTTTAAAGAGTTCGTTTGGCGATACATAAATGTATTGACCAAAACAATGGAAGCATTATCCATTAAGCCAACTTATGTAGATATTTATCGTTTTGCTTCTAATGTTGATGAAATTGCCAAAGAATACTTTGAATTGAAGCTCAATAAAGCTGATCCTAATTGGGCAGAAAAGTATGAAGCATTTTTGGCTGAAGATGATTCACCTACCCTAAAATCCATTAAACAACAAGCCAACAAAGCAGGACGTAATTTAGACACAATGATGTTGGCCAACTTCATTAAAGCAGAAAACCACAGTGATGACATCATAGACGCTTTAATGACTATTTTATCCAACGATAGAAGCTACTTTGAGAAATTAGTATCCTCTTTATACCCTTTACTAGAAAAACTCACTACTGGAGACGTATCTGAACTGATTAGCCCTAGACCAGATAACCTAGATGATCAACGTCCTTTAATGGATTGGCGCAAAGTCATTGAATCTGATGCAGTCGTTTATATTGGTTTAGACGCATTAAGTGATTTTGAGGTTGCAGCAGCCGTGGGTAATGCTATGTTCGCAGACCTTACCTCATTGGCTGGTCAAATATACAAGCATGGTTCAGGTTATGGGCAAAGCGTACAGGCAAACAAAAGAAAAGTGGCCATACATGCAGATGAGTTTAATGAGTTGATTGGTGATGAGTTCATTCCCCTCTTAAATAAGGCTGGTGGCGCAGGGTATCAAGTCACAGTTTATACACAAACATGGTCAGACGTTGAAGCGAAAATCGGTTCATCTGCTAAAGCAGCACAGATCGGTGGTAACTTAAACACTTTGATCATGTTAAGAGTTAAATCTCCAGAAACAGCAGAGATGCTCACGAATCAATTACCACAAGTCAAAATCCAGAACAGCACCCTAGTATCTGGCGCAAATGACGTTGCCTTTCCTGATTCACATGAAGATTTTGGTTCAAGAAATGAGGATAGAATTGGCGCAGAAGCAGTACCGATGCTTGAACCAGCAGACTTAGTAGCTTTACCAAAAGGACAGGCTTTTGCTTTGATTGAAGGTGGTCAATTATACAAAATCAGAATGCCTTTACCTGAAAAAGACCCTACTGAAGAAGTGCCAGAACATATCCAAGATATTGCTGCAAAGATGAAGGATAAATCACGCTTATCTGAAACCCTAGAGGTGCAAGAACATGCTTTTATAGAAGGTGAACATTATGGCCAGTGATAGTGGTTATTTCTTAAACTCAATTGCTTTAAAGTTCTTAATTCAGCCATTTAAAGTTGCTGGAATTATCTTATTTATTGTTTGTATTGTCTTTGGTACCTCTATCATTACGCAAAGTTATTTCAGTACAGAAAGTTTGCTGGAACAAGAAGTAAGAACCTTAGAAATGACTTCAGGCTACTCTTCTATATTGGACTCTGAAAATGAAGAAAATAGCCCCCCTATTAATGTCATAGCAAGTAGATATGCTTATTTTGCATTAAGCACTGTCTTTTTTGAATGGACTCAAATAAATAAGGCTTTAAAAGCACAAACTGAAGGTGACTCAGGTTATGTTTTTAAACAAAAATACCTGGTACCCCATATTGATTTACTGAAGCAATTTGATCAGACCATTAAACTCATTAGTATCCGCATGGGTTATCTTGCATTTTTTGGTTTATTTACATTGATCATTATTTTGATTGCAGTAATTGATGGTTTTGTAGCCAGAGCCATAAGGCAAAAGAATGCTGGTCGTGAAAGTGCTGGTATTTACCATCGGGCAAAATACTGGAGAAGTGGTATTATCTGGCTAAGTATCGTGATCTACTTAGCTATGCCAATAACGATTTCACCGATATTGCTTATTATTCCATGTACAATATTCGCGTTATTGGTCTGGTTACAGGCTAAATTCCTGAAGAAATATTTGTAATGTGATTTTTTAGCAAAAACAATTCAAAATTTAAATTATTCAATATAAAAATATTGTTTTTAAAATATGTATCGTACGATGCAATTATACTTATACTAAAATTGTAAAAAAAGAGTAACCTTTACTAATGAAACAATCCCTCTTCTTGTTTATATGGGTAGTAGGTTTGATCATCTAAAAGTATTTTAGATGCAACTGATTCCATCCAGCGTTTATAACTCCCATCCTCTTTACCTTTAGGTGTATTTAACCAGGAATCATAATTTTTTTTAGAAAAATATACTCGACAGACACTTAATCCAAGTTGCTGAGCTTTTGTTATCAACTCTTCTGAACGTTTATCTTTAGGAAATTTAACTATATAAACAATCTTGACCTTATTTAAAACTGCATGAGGTATCATAAAAAATTCGGCATCATAAAAATACTGATCAATAGTAGGAGGTCCAAAACCATGGAAATCTAGCTCTTCAGCTGGTTTACCTAGATTAGCCGTAAAACAATTAAAGTAATAATATGAAGATTCTGCCATAATGATGTTGATTTTTATCTAAAGCATGTTTTTAAAAACAATTGAGTACAGTAATCACTTATACCTACCAAGAAGAATCTAAATCCTCTTCTTCTAACCATAAATAATGACGGTTTCTGGACCAACGGCAGTATTTCTTCAATTCTCTGTTTACCGTATCAATATCAAAATAATTTGGGTCATATATATGGCAGTTAGGACAATTGATGCCACCATGTTCTCTAAACATATTACCAAACTGTGGTTGTTTACGTTCTGTCATTATTTGTCTATAAGCATAAAACCCACCTATTCCCCCTACATTCTCTGGCGGGCATTTGCCAAAACCAGCAACACATCGCACAAATGGTAAACGATCATCCTCTTTTTCATATAGGGAAAGTTTGTAATGATCATCTTCCAATAGAATTATATGCCGCCACCGATCCGATCTGGATAAGTCATCTGATTCTATGACACACATATACTCCATTTCTTGACCTTTCTTATTCAAAATATCAAATAAAGGCATCTGATTCTCTAAAGAAACACCTGTATTTTTACGTGGTGGAATATATTCGGCAAAAAATTCCCCTGAAGCGGTTGCCCAATAATGAGAGGCTATATTCTCCCAACCAATTACAATTTGAATCACATCACTTAATCTATCTAACGAAATTGAGGCAGGAACAATAATTTGTCGCCAGATATTAGGATACAGATCATTTAAGCCAACTTTTAATTGATAATAATGCTTCATACTTTAATGATCAGTCTCTTTCTAAGATACCGCTAGGAACCTCACCAGCCCTTTTATCAGCAAAGCGTTCTGCTCTGTTTTTAGCTTCTTCAGCACTGCCACACTGGATCGGTGTATCAGCAATTAATTCTGTTGTTTTACCTTTTTTTTGAGCGGTAAAACTTTGAACAATATAAAGAGTTTTCATCATAATAGTTAATTTTTACAAACCAAAAAAATGGGGTAATGGGCGTTTTTCTTCAAAAATCCGTTCTACTTTTTCTTTCGGTACCCACTTTCTCAGCACTCCACGTTCAATTTCTTCAAAACCTAATTTCCTAGCAAGAGCCTGATTCTCTGGAACACCTAAACAATAAGTGTTTTCTCTTTCAGAGTTGATAACAACAAGATAGCCTTCATAGTAACCAAATGTGCTTACGTCGTATACCTCATCTACTTCAGATGGAGTAATGTCTTTTAAATATACATTTGGCTTTCCTATTTCCCTTGGAGGTAATTCATATTCGACCCCCTTTATTATCATTGTTTTGGGTCTTTCATATAAATAGAAACCATTAGCTAAATCATTTGAGTCCATTGATTTAACCCAATATTTTATTGGCTCATTTTCAAGAATAGTTTCTCCTAACATGTACTCTTTTCCTTGATATAATGTGTATACGCCATTTCTAATCATATTAATTCGCCTTTTTTGGAATCTTCATAAAATAGCCATCGCCGTCTTCTGATTTAATATATCGTCCTACAAGTTCTTCTTTACCATCAACCACTTTATATAGTTCTGCCCCATCTCTCGGTGGTTTATCAAACCCATCTTTAAACCTCCACTCTGGAATAACCTCCCCATTCCTTGACGATAAAAACCCATTTCTTGTCGCAGGAGCTGAGCTTGTATCTGTCCCACCTAATTTTGAACCATATGGGATACTTAAATCCTGTACTTCACTTGTTCTAAATCGAACAATACCATAACCTGCCCCATCTTCTGGAAACCTCGTACCTGAATAATCCAATCTTAATGACTCATATACCTCATCATAATTTTTTAAGTGTTTGACATCTTCTGCTCTGGCTATATAACCAGCTACGACTGGATCCCATTCTCCAGATAAGTATTTGTCCACGTTTTCTAAGGGGATGGCTTTTTGTAGTTCTGTTTCTGTGGTGATTTTAGGAACCATTTCTCGAAGCTGCTTCATCTTCTGTGTTTCTATATCTGTCCAGGTATCCACTGACTTCAGATTAAGGTTTCTAAATTCTTCTGCGGTTAAACCCACAGTTTTTAAATCTTGTACAAACTGGGTTGCTTTATAGCTTAAAGGGCTTGGAGCTTCAGTTGGGTAAATAATCTCTTTTGATACTCTGGGTAAGACGGTATTTTCTACATTGATTCTGAAGCTACTGTTCGGATCAGCTTTGACTCCTGTAAACTGCCCTGTCGCTTCCTTAGTCAATGAGATATGTTTTTCGGTAAATAAAGGAACGGTTATGTTCTTTTGTATCACAGGTGTTTGGCTAAAATTGCTTGTGGGTTGTGTGTATTTGATATTAAAGCTCAGCCCACTATCAGCATGCTTGATATTGCTGATATCACCTATATTAATTTTATGTTTAGTAATGGCTGAAAGGGTATCACCACCACCCATTTTAAACACTTTTGCCAGCTGTTTGCCTTTAACAGGAATAAACTCACTTAATGCTTCTGCTGAACCAAATAATAATGCCGTACCAGCTAAACCATAAGTATCCACATTGCTTTGTCTAACGGATTCTATACCTTGTTCCAGCTGCCTTAAGTAAGGAGCTAATGGCTGACCTATATTCTTTTGAATAATCTCTTGAGTAGAGGCACTTGGTGTATAGGTATACCGTTCTTTGATATCATTTTGGATGGCTACAGCTGCTTCTGTACCATAAATAGCCGCAGCAGGAATTGAGGTTACACCAGCGGCCATTCTACTGCCCATACCTGTAACCATATTCAACCCTGTTTCGAATGCTGCTTTTTGGTTCAGCACTCTTTGTTCTGTGGCTCGATAAACTTCTACCCCCCAGTGTTTCACTGGTTCTGGCAGAGGTAGTTTATTTAGGTTCACACTACCCAACATTCCTAGAACAACTTCATTATCTTTGGCTTTGTACTGTCTAGAATAGCTATAGGGGTCTAGCTTTTGTTCTTGACGTAGCTTTTGATAATAGGGATCTTCACTCATGGATCCTCTGGCTAAAGCTACTTGTTCAGTTTGCTGTTGTGCTTTAAGTTGTCTTTCTTCTTGTTCACGCCTAGCCTGTTCGACTCGAGCACTATCTATTTGTTGATTAATCTTTGTTTCTGTCGCAATACCTTCTCCAGCAATTGTGCGGTACTGCTGCTTTTGTGCTTCTGTGTGTTCATTTGGATCATAATGATAGGCTTTATCTGGTCTGATATTGGGTATGGCATGACCATCGTCCCCTTTAATTAATTTGACTTGCTCAGTTGCCAGTAAATAACCATAAGCGGCTTTGGGGTTCTCTGGATCCAGTTTACGCCCCAAGCTTTCCCCTGTTTCACCTCTTTGGGCAATAACGGGAATACGCTCTTTTTGTAAATACTCGTCAATACTTTTACCTTCTAATATGGCTTGTGGATCCAGTGTTAATCGATAACCATCATTTAAATCAATCTTAATGTGTTTTTCTGTGATGTCTAAATGACTGATAGTTGGTGGCGTACCTGTGTGTTGGTGCACACTTTTACCCACTGCATTGGCTAAAGATAGGAAATCCTTTTCTGAAAATTGAGCGGTTATCTTGTTATCTATACCATGATCTTGGCGTAATAGGTTGATAATCTGATTTTCTCTCCCCTTATATAAGGGTGGACGTTCTGCTTGCAGTTCTTCTTTAAACTGCTCTAGGTATTGATTGGGATTAAGATGTTGCTGTTCATTGCGTTTGGTGACAAAGTAGAAATCTTGTTTTTTATCATCGTAACTTAAAGCCATCAATTTAGGTGGATCGCCTGCATATTCATCAAGCTGCTTAGCCATTGCCTCTTTTAATAATTCTTGTTGCTTCGGACTAAAGTGATCTTTAAGCTGATTATCTACATTAAATAGGTTTAACAATTCATCAACCTGCTTTTGTCGTTCTGGATCAATACTTTTTTGTTGTCCATCGGGTAATTCTGGCTGATGTTGTGCCAATACTTTTTGAATATCGACATGAACTGGGATGCCTTTATCCAAAAAAGCCATTAGGCTGCCATTGCTGATGGTGATATTACCTTCTATCTTTTGCCCTGTTGGGCTACGAGCCACCTCTACAGCTAAGGCATCGGTCAGTTGTTTTTGTTGTTCGGTAGGATAATCTTTGAGGGTTTGGTCTTTTTCTAAATGTTGTTGCACCTCCTCCATAGCCTGAGGGAGCTTCTCAGCAATGCGCTGTTGCTCCTCTTGTTCACGCAACCAGCGTTGCTGTTGCTGAACCTCTAAGTCTATTTCTATTTGGGGGCGATCCATAACAAAATAAAGTAATAATCAGATTATCTAATTATATTATATTAACTTATTTTATGTGACTAAAATTCTATTTCAAAAACATAAAAAAAAATTAAACCGAAAATATTTTTTTAAACATAAATAAAAGATTTCATAAAATTATATGAATTATTTTTACAAATAAAAAAATAAACCATGGATAAACATCATATTTTTCATCAATAGTAATTAACTTAAATTATATCAGTAGAAAATTTTTAGCAAATAAAAAAACAAAACACTATTTACTACAAGTTTTTATATTCACACACAATCAATTTAAATATTATATTTTATTAAATTTTCCATATCATATATATTTACCTCATTTTCATCCTAAATGAGTTTATTATGAATATTCATACGACAACTACTAACGGACATATAAATACCCAATCTAAAGATATCACTACTATTATTGACGATTTTCTTCTTGAGGCTGAATTTATTGAAGGATGCTCAAAAAATACAGTTATTGCATATCAAGCAGATCTAAAAAAAATCAATAACCGTCTAAAAAAACAGAAGAAAAACTTCTTGATTATAAGTCTTAAAGAACTGCTAAACATCATTATCGTTCCTTTTGAAAGTAAAAGGACTTCCTTTAGGGCATTTTGTACATGCCGAAAATTTTATGATTACCTTAAGCAAAATAGAATTGTAGAAAACAACCCTTTAAAAAACATAGACACAACTCAATACCGTGAACATAAAAAAAAACTCCCTAAATTTCTTTCTGAAACCGAGGTGAACCTTTTATTAAAAGTACCTGGTGATATTCATTCCCCACTTTTCATAAGAGATATAGCCATACTTGAATTACTTTACGCTACAGGCCTCAGGGTCACAGAACTTGTAACATTAACTATGGAAAAAGTTGATTTAAAAAATAGAGTAATTCAGGTAGTGGGAAAAGGTAATAAAGAACGTATAGTTTGTTTTGGAGAACAGGCTGCGGAGGCATTGAATGATTATATTAAAAATGCCCGCCCCTCTATACTGAAAGGAGAAATTACTGATTTTTTATTTATTGGACAAAAATATCGGCACAAAACACATAATCGTGGTAATAAAATCATCAAGAAAAAAATACGATCTCATTTAACCCAAAGAATGGTTAATTATATAATAAAAAAATATGCGACATTAGCTGGCTTGATGGAAAATAGGAATGAATTAATCAGTAGTCATTGGTTGCGTCATTCATTTGCAAGCCACATGGTTGATCATGGTGCTAATTTAATTGTTGTAAGAGATTTATTAGGACATACTTCTTTGGAAATAACCAGCATATATTTACATACTGCAATAGACTACTTAAAAGAACTTCATAAGAAACATCATCCACGATTGAAGTACTCATAATTAACCTCTGTTTTTAAATCTAGTTTCAAAACACTTTATTTCAATGCTAAATAAAGGAATTGTTGCATTTACAACAAATGCCAAATAATTTTTTTTATCTTTTTATTTTTAAATGTAGTGAAAATTGTTGCATTTTTAAATGAAATAATTATAATGAAATAAAATTTGTGAAGTTAGTCACACTAAAATGAATAAATAATTTCAGGTGATTGCTGTAAATTTGTATTTAAAGTAAATTAAGTCAAACAAAATATCTAAATTAAATTTCTCATATTGCGTCAGATAACACATGGATTGAAGGTAAAGCCATTGATCAGCTTAAAGCGATCACAAAATTACCTAACATAGCAAAAGTCGTAGGCATGCCAGATTTGCATCCTGGTACAGGTTACCCAATTGGTGCGGCATTCTTTTCTACACAACGTTTTTACCCAGCACTTATAGGAGGAGATATTGGTTGTGGCATGGCGTTTTGGCAAACAGATATTACTATTGCTAAGTTACACCTAAATAAGTTAGAAAAACGTTTAGGCAGTATTGATCTGCCACTTGATGAGGAAATAATTGAAGCAAATTTGCCAGAACAATTACGCCAGAATCAATTTGTTTCTTCTTTAGGCACAATAGGTCTTGGCAATCATTTTGCTGAATTTCAACAAGTGGATACTTTATATGAAGCAGAAATAACGGATCAACTTGGGCTAAACAAAAAAGCTTTACAACTTTTGGTGCATAGCGGTTCTAGAGGTTTTGGCGGCACGATTGGCCGAAGTCATGTCGATCAGTTTGGACATCATGGTTTAGATGATGACACAGAATATGCTCAAGCATATCTGACACAACAACAATTGGCACTAGAGTATGCAACGCTGAACCGCCAATTAATTGCCCAACGAATTTTAAGCAAAGTCAAAGCCACTGGTGTCCCATTATTGGATTTATTTCATAACTTTATTGAACAAAAACAAATTGAGGGCATGAATGGCTGGCTTCATCGAAAAGGTGCTGCCCCTGCTGATAAAGGCTTGGCTATTATTCCTGGTTCACGAGGCGATTATAGTTATCTGGTACAACCTATTGCAACGAAAGACAGCTTGTACTCTTTAGCTCATGGTGCAGGTCGCAAATGGATCAGAACAGACTGTAAAGGGCGGTTAAAAAACCACTATACAGTTGATCAATTGACGCGTTCTCACTTTAACAGCCGATTTATTTGCGATAATCGAGAACTGATTTATGAAGAAGCGCCTCAAGCTTATAAATCCATTGAAACGGTCATTGACAGTTTGGTACAGGCAAAAATCATCAAAGTGCTTGCTCGCTTAAAACCTGTACTCACTTATAAAACCTTAAAGGAGAAAATATGATTCTGATTCAATTTTCTTCTGCTCAAGGCCCTGATGAATGCGCACTGGCAACCTATAAAGCACTTCACTTTTTTTTAAAAGAAGCAAAAACATATGATGTGGATGCACAAATTCAAGAATGTGAAGAAGGGCGTAAATTAGGCACTGTACGCTCAGTTTTATTAAGTCTAGATGGTGAACAAGCGAATATACTCGTAAATAAATGGGTCGGTACCGTTCAATGGGTTTGTCAAAGCCCTTACCGCCCAAACCATGGGCGGAAAAACTGGTTTATTGGCGTACAGTCTTTTACAACAGAACAAATCATCTTTGATGACAAAATCTGTTTTGAAGCAATTAAAGCTTCTGGGCCTGGAGGACAACACGTCAATAAAACCTGTTCTGCTGTGCGTGCCACCCATTTAGCGACAGGCATTTCAGTAAAAGTGCAAAATGAACGCAGCCAATATGCGAACAAAAAATTAGCAAAATTACTGATTCAGTTTAAATTAAATGAACAACAGAACCTTGAACAAGCTCATAACAAAGCACAAAGACGTTTGCAACATCATCAGCTAGAACGAGGCAACCCCATTCGTGTATTTACTGGAATGGACTTTAAAGAAAGGTAATCACCACAAGGTCAGTTATCCTTTTATCTTAAAGATAGAAGGATAATTTCAACAAAAAGATAAATGTAAAAAATAAAAAAAACTTGTAGACTGTTTACAGTCTGAAACTACCTTATTTTTAAAAGGTAAAATTGGTAGCATACATGCCTCAATGAGATACATACTCTTTCATTTCATCATATGAATAAAGCATATCATAAATTAAAAGTGAAAAAACACCCGCATTAACCCAACAGCGATAACTTGTATCAGCATCATCTTTTTGCTTTTGCCGCCATAAGTGATAAATATTCTCGTTAATTTTCCACTAGGTATTACAGGAACCATTTCCCACAATTATTTTGTTTACTTAGACCATCTTTCTAGCACTATTTAAAATGATTTATTAATACTTTTTTTCATGCTGGTTCTCCTCGATCTCGCCCAGGCTTAAAGATTAATAATTCATCCATCTCTCTATTTCGGCATCGTTCAACAAAAGAAAGCGCTTTAGCGGGTTCTCCTAAAAAACTATCAAGCATTTCTTTATTGATTTCATAATATTCCATATAATCAACAACCATATTTGAAACAGGAATTGCCACATAATACTTATTCTCATCATTTAATTTTCCAATAGCAAATCTGTTTACTTTGTCCAAAAAATAATCTGTATAGTCCATAACTAATCCTTAAATTTTATAGTCTTGATTTTCGACTAATGATTTGGCATCAATTACAGCTGCTCTCCCATCTTCTGGTAACTTACCATCTGGAATCCACTGTGAGTTAGCTCCAATTTCATTTCCAGTTGGAACTCTCAAACTTAAAGAATCTTTATATTCGATATCAATGTGTAATACATTATTTCTATCTAAGTGCTCTTTCGGTACACCTAAATAACTTTCCATTTCAGAACGATTTAACCTAAGCACAGCTTCTGCATCACTTTTTGGAAAGACAGAAGAAGTTCCATCAACTTGAGCTAAACCAAACCTTTCATACCTATCTTGTAATTGAATTCGACCAGCCCCATCTTTAAACAACTCTAAATGCTGATCAATATACTCTTTAGGTAAGTACTCAGAGTTGTTCTAATGGCTGAATACTCACTTTAGGGGTAATTTGCGTTGGTGTGTGCGGCTGGGGTTGTGGCCCAAATACGCCTTTGGGTTGTTCTACCTTCATTTTCAAGCTTAAATCTAGGGTATTGTCTGCATTCTTGATGTATTTAAGCTCGCTAATCTCTCCTGTTTTTAAGGCGTTTTGCGTCAGTTTAGCTGTCGCTGTTTCTAACTTGCTTAAATCCGCAAGACCATCGGCTGCTTTTATGCCTTTGCTGACTAAAGAACCTTTAGTCATGGAAATCAAAATGGTAGCAAAATTTATTCCAACTTTAGCAGCAAACTAATTACTCCTTGATTTAATATTTCTTGTGTAATTTTTTCTTCTAAATGATCAAACTAGTTTTCCCATATACTTTCTAAGAAAAGCATATATCGATTAGGTTGAAATTCACCATAAGATAATAAAATAATATATCCATCTTTAATACAAAAATAAACTTCCAACCCTTGTTGAGATTTATAAACATCAAATAAAACTGTCTCTTTTACAAAACTCTCATGACTAATTAGTTCAGCAAATTCATTTTCACCAATTTTTTCTTCTAAATAACGCAAATTATTTTCATAAAAATCACTAATACCTATTACAATTCCCTCGCAATCAATATTGTATTTTGTCTTATGAGATACTTCTTCTATACCTTCAAATAATTTTTTTACCCCAATATTCAAATTTTTCAATTTTCTCAGTCCTTTATTTAATTTGTCTTATATAGCCTTCTTTTAATAAATCATTAACTGAAACTGATAACTCATATGGAATGTTTGTAGCTTCAATATTTACTGTTTTAAATCTGATTACAAAATCATCTTTTACAATGATGAATTTTGCATAAAAATTGACATTATTTATAGATTTTATTCACTATAAATTATTTAATAGAAAAGAAAACCGAAATTTTTTTGTATTCAAAACAATTTAATTTTTAAATTTTTCTTTAACAGTTAGATTACTAAAAAACTACTAAACAGGATCACCACGATCTCTACCTGGTTTTAAAATAAGTAAATCATCTAGCTTTCTTTCCCTGCATTGCTCAACAAAAGGCAATGCTGTTTGAGGGTCATCTAAAAATTTATCAAATGTATCTTTATTTATCTCATAATACTCATCATAATCGATAAGCATATTTCTAACAGGAATGGATATGTAATATTTATTTATTTCATGAAATTGTCCAATAGTAAATCTGTTTATCTTATCTACAAAATAAGTTGTATTACTCATAATAAAATTATTCCTTAAATTTAATTACATTAATAAAATAGTCTTTATTCTCAACTAATCCTGTTGCATCAATAATTGCTTCATTGCCTCCAGTAGGTAATTTTCCACCAGGTATCCATTGAGAATTTGCTCCCGCCTCATTTCCAGAAGGAACTCTTACATTTAGAGATTTTTGGGGAGGAATATCAATTTGCAACACTTGTGTTTGAGAAAAAAGTTTTGGACTCAATTGCCCCTCAGGCAAACCTAAGTAAATTTCCATTTCTCTACTACTTAAATTCTTTAATGCCTCAGATTCTGATTTTGGTAATACAAACGATGTACCATCCCTCTGAGTTATTCCCCAATTATTATAACTTTCTTGTAATTGAATTCGACCTGCCCCATCTTTAAACAACTCTAGATGTTGATCAATATACTCTTTAGGTAAGTATTCAGAAGGGTCTGGTCTTTGCCCTTTTGGAATGGCTACAATTTCATCAACTTGTTTTTGGGTTAAAGGCACGCCATCTGGAACTTTAACAATATTTTCTACTTCATTTATTTTTTTCTCTACATGAACAGCTTTACTTATATCACGCTCTCCATATTTCAACTTCATCCCCAATTCCAGCTCTTTACCTGACTGTAAGCTGATCTCACCTTTCTCTAACGCATCTTTGGTGATTTGAGCCAAGGTCTGTTCTGATGACTTAAGTTTACTCAGTTGTGTGCCTTGTTGTTCTAATGGCTGAATACTCATTTTAGGGGTGACTTGAGTGGGTTTGTGCGGCTGGGGTTGTGGCCCAAACACACCTTTTTGTTCTACCTTCATCTTCAAGCTTAAATCTAGGGTATTGTCTGCATTCTTGATGTATTTAAGCTCGCTAATCTCCCCTGTTTTTAAGGCGTTTTGCGTCAGTTTAGCTGTCGCTGTTTCCAGTTTGCTTATATCCGCAAGACCATCGGCTGCTTTCATGCCTTTGCTGACTAAAGAACCTTTAGTCATGGGTGCAAAAACGGTCAAAACATCTATACCTACTTTAACCTGTTTCGCTTGGGTATTAAAGTCTCCTGTTAAATACGCTTGTTTGCCTTCTTTTAGCTGGTTTGTCCCCCAGTTATAAATTTGCTCCGCTCGTTCTTGTTGTCTTTGGCTGGCTTGATTCACGCTTTCAAAGTTCTTCCCTAATGTACCAAAACTATATTTATTCAGGTTATCTAAAGTGGCATCTTTGCTGTAATTAAGTACTGTTTTACCAATATTTAAGGTGGTTTGCGCCACTTCGGCATTATGGGCTCTGGACTTTTCAACTAAGTTGGGCGCAACTTTTGAAAGTAATCCAAAGCTTAAAGCATTCAGGCTTTCTACTTTGGTGGCACCCACGGTTTTGGCTGCCCCAACAGCAAGGCTTACTGTGCCTGTGACGGTCTCTTCTGCCCATAAGGCAGCACCTTTGTTCGCGCCTATTTGGGAAGCAGCGTATCGTTTGCCGTAAGCGAGCCAGCTATGGTCATTGGCATCCACTTTTAAGACTTGGGCAAGTTTGTTTTCTAAATGGGTGTAGTTTTGTAATACGTCGTTTTTTAGGTGATTGGCTTTGTCTAATAGGTTGCTGCCACCTTGAATGGGGGATCTGTGTGAATAGGGGCTACTGCTGGGGCTAAATTTGGGGGTCATTAACCCCAAGGTGGCGATAATCACTTCTTGAGTGTTTTTGGGTCTGTTTTTTTGAGCATAACTGAACGGATCAAACTTTTGTTCTTTGCGCATCTGTTGATAATAAGGGTCTTCACTCATTTGCCCTTTATTGAGGTTGGCTTGTTCGGTTTGTTGTTGAACTTTGAGTTGTTCTTCTTGTTTCTTTTGTGCAGCCAGCTCTGCTCTAGCCTGATCTAAGGCTTGATTAAATTGACTCTCTTTGGCTATCGCTAACCCAGCAACCTTACTCAAATCTTGTTTTTGGGCTTGATCATATTGATTAGGATCGTAATGGTAGGCTTTGTCGGGTCTGATATTGGGAATGGCATGACCATCATCACCCCTGATGAGTTTTATCTGCTCTGTCGCCAGTAAATAACCATAAGCTGCTTTGGGGTTCTCTGGATCAAGCTTACGCCCTAGGCTCTCTCCTGTTTCGCCTCTTTGTGCGATAACAGGGAGGCGTTCTCGTTGTGCACAATTTTCAAGGTCTACCTCGCCATTTAAAACAGCTTGGGTGTCTATTTTGAGTTGGTAACCATCAGCAAGTTCTATGTTGATCTGTTTTTCATCTACACGAATATCATTGACTAATGGTGGTGTGCCTGTATGGTTTTGGATACTGTATCCTATGGCACCATATAAAGTATTAAAATGCTTTTGATCAAATTTCTGCTCAAACTGCATATCAACACCATGCGTTTGCATTAAGTGATTAATTTGTTTTTGCCGTTCATCGGATAAAGGTGGGCGTTCTGCTTGTAACTGATCTTTAAATTGTTCTAGGTATTGTTGAGGATGAAAACTTAAATTTTTATTATTGGCTGTAATGAGCTGTAATTCATCTTTATTCTCCAGATTTCTGATTAAATTAAGCTTAGGTGGATCACCAGCGTGCTCATGAATCAGTTGTACCATAATCTCTTTAAGTAATTCTTGCTGTTTTGGGCTAAATTTGGCTAATTGTTCATCTATTTTAAAAAGAGCCAGTTGTTCATTAATCTGCTTTTGTCGTTCTGGATTAATATTTTTTTGTTTCCCCTCAGGCAATTCTGATTCATGTTGTGCCAGTACTTTTTGAATATCAATATGAACGGGAAGGCCTTTATCTAAATGGGCAAGCAAACTGCCATTGCTGATGGTGATCTTACCTTCTATCTTTTGTCCTGTTGGACTACGAGCAACTTCTACAGCTAAAGCATTGGTCAGTTGTTTTTGGTGTTCAAGGGGATAATCTTTAAGAGGGTTATCTTGTTGTAACTTTTGTTGCACCTCTTCAGTAGCCTCAGGTAGCTTTTGAGCAATACGCTGCTGCTCTTCTTGTTCACGAAGCTGTCGTTGCTGCTGTAATATCTCTAAGTCTATTTCTAGCTTTGGCCGTTCCATTGAATTTAATATAGGTATATATTTGGTTTCTTAATTTCATGATTATACAATATTACATTGAAATTTTACACACCATTACTTATATTAAAATAAACAATAAATATATTATACTAAAAACATTAAAAATAATTATAAAACATTTATTTATTGCTTATACAATAAAAGAAAAACCCCTTAGATTTATCCACTAAGAGGTTTAAATAAATACAAACAATTCATTAAATTATTTCAGCTTTGGTAATCACCACATTCTCTTTAGGCACATCTTGATGCATACCACTTCTACCAGTTGCCACACCTTTAATTTGATCAACGATATCTTGCCCCTCTACCACTTTTCCAAATACACAGTAGCCAAAACCATTTGCATCTGCTGAGCGGAAATTCAGAAAATCATTGTCTTTAACATTAATAAAAAATTGAGAAGAAGCCGAATGTGGTGCCATTGTTCTGGCCATTGCAACAGTATAACAGTCATTTTTTAAACCGTTTGCTGCTTCATTTTCAATAGGTTCTTTGGTTTCTTTTTGATTCATTTTTTCATCAAATCCACCACCTTGAATCATAAAGCCATCAATCACTCGATGGAAAATCGTTCCATCGTAAAATCCTTCTTTTACATAAGACTCAAAGTTTGCGGCTGTTTTTGGTGCTTTTTCATGGTCTAACTCTAAAACAATGTCACCAAAATTTGTACTTAGTTTAATCATCTTTATTTTCCTTTTACTGGACGTACAACTACTTTATTAATAATAACAGGCGCCACAGGTACATCATCATACATACCTTTTGAGGCAGTTTTTACTTTTGCAATTTTATTGACAACATCCATGCCTTTTGTGACTTTACCAAACACAGCATAACCATATCCAGGAATTGTTTTATTTTTATGGTTTAAAAAATCATTATTATTGACGTTAATAAAAAACTGGGAAGAAGCTGAATTAGGGTCATTAGTACGTGCCATAGCAATGGTGCCCACAGTATTTTTTAATCCATTGGTCGCTTCATTGATAATCGGTTTGTCCGTGGCTTTTTCTTTCATATTTTTATCAAATCCACCACCTTGAATCATAAAGCCATCAATCACTCGATGAAAAATCGTTCCATCATAAAATCCTTTTTGTGCATAACTGACAAAATTACGTACAGTAATAGGCGCTTTTTTTTCATCCAGCGACAAATCAATATTACCCTGATTGGTTTGAATGGTAACCAATGTTTCTGCTATAGCCATATTCAAAGGTAAAATAAGAATGGAAGCCAATAATAATTTTTTCATAAAATACTACTCCTAACTAATGGTTTACTTTTAGCCAAATAAAGCTTCAGGCAGTCTGAATATATCCAGACTGCCCGATTTGATAAATAATGTTCTGATACCATGTATCATTATTCTGGTTTATAACCAGCTTGTTTTAATATTTTTTTCAAATAAAGCCCTGTTTCCATAGCAATGGTTGTTTGCTCTAACTCGGTTTTAATTGCGGTAAAATCTGGTTTCTCAGCACTAGTGCTTGGACGTATACCTTCTAACTTCACTAAAGCAAAACCATTTGGAATCATGATTGGTTCATCAAAAATTGTCCCTTTTGTACCATGAATAATGGTCTCTACCATCTCATTAGATTGAATTTGCCCAATTGGTAACCATGGTAATTGATCAACAGCAATATACCGCTCTGCTGAAACTTCTTTTGCCAACTCTTCAAAAACCTTACCTTTTTTCAACAAATCTAAAGCCTTATTGGCTTCTTGTCTTGTTTTAAACTCAATTTGATTGATTTTATATTCTTGAGTCAGTAGTCTATAGGTGTTTTCAAGAGCTGCATCAGTAATTTTCAACTTTTTGGCATAATCCGCCGCCAACGCCTGTGCATAAAAATTGGCTTCCATATTCGCGTAGGCTGCTTGAACTTCAGGATCTTTATCTAACCCTTTTTTCAAAGCTTCGCTTTTCAGGATATCATTTTTGTATAAATTGCTGGCGATCAATTTTTCAGTTTGGGCTTTATCTTCTGGTGAAACTGCATTTTTAGTCTGCTTCAAATATTCATCCATCACAACTTTGACGCGAATATCATCTGCTTTCATTGGTACAGCTAAACTGATCGCTGCTAAAGCAGCCAATAAAGCCACACAAACCGTTTTTTTTCCCATGATTACCTTCCTTGCAAAAATCTTTATTATTTAGAAATAGTCGCTTTTTGACGCAACTCTTCTACAGTTTGACCAATTTTTTGACGTAATAAATCATCTTTAATCTGTGCTTTTACATCATCAAACTTAGGCACAACTGCATTACGTTTATCTTCCACTTTTAATATAACAAAATTTCCATTGGCTTGGATAGGGGTTTTATTATATTGTCCTTTTGACAATGGATTAATTGCAGCAAAAATTTCAGGCGCACCCATTTCAAAAGCTTTTAGGTTTTCATAAGAATCAATTAATCCACCATTGTCTTTACTGACATCTAAAGAATATGTTTTGGCAACAGCAGCAAAATCTTTGCCTTTATTTAACTCTGCAATTGCTTTATTTGCATCAGCTTCTTTATTGGTCACAATTTGTCTTAATTTAACTTCTTGAGTGCCTTTCAAATTACTTTCCATTTGATCGTATATTTTTCTGGCATCTGAATCACTGACTGTGTTTTTCTTAGCCACATCAGCAACAAATGCTTCTGATAATAAACGAGACTGAAGATTATTTAATGCAGTTTGATAATCTTTTGTTTTATCCAAACCACGTTTTTTTGCTTCTTGCTCAATCAAAACTTGAGTAATCAATTGATTTTGAATATTTTCACGTAAAGCAGGTGAATCTTGAGTTTGTCCATTTGTGCGTGCTTTGATTGCAGCTACTTCGGCATCTACTTGTGATTTATCAATTGCCTGACCATTTACTTTTACAACTGGTGCAGCAATAACACTGGTAGATAACATTGCAGCAACAATGCAAGAATAAATTACGTTTTTTTTCATTCTATAAACTCCTAAAAAGGGATAATTAGTGACTACTTTAATTTAAGAAAAATACTCTTTCGCTGTCAAAGCTTTAATACTTAAGGCATGGATAGCCTGTTCAAACAAGTCATCCAAAGCCTCATTGACCATTCTTTGTCTAAGCACTCTATTTTTATGGTGAAACTGATCACTCACAATCAATACAGTATAATGGCCCCCTCCTCGATTACCCGCATGCCCCTGATGCAAGTGACTGTCGTCAATTACCTCAATATACTGTGGCGCAAAGCATTGTAATCGTTTTTTAATCTGATCGGCAGTTTTCATGACGGAAATACTTTTTTAAATGGTTTAACGGTCACTTTTTGGAAAACACCTTCTAAACTATATGGATCTTCTTGCATCCATTTTTGTGCTTGTGCTAAAGAGTCGAACTGGGCCACAATTAAACTACCTGTTACACCTGAATGCTGTTCGTCCTCTGTTTCAGGGTTAGGACCTGCCAATAATAATCGACCTTCCTGCTGTAAAACCTGTAATCTGGTCAAATGCTCTGCACGTACTTTTAAACGCATCTGTAACATATTCGGAGCATCTTCACCTAATAACATATAATACATTAGTTTTTTCCTTCTTCTTGACCATCATTTACTGGAATGGCTTCTTTATTTTCTACTACATGTTTACTTAAATAGATTGCTTGTGCAATCGCAAAAACAACGGTTAACCCCAATGCACCAAAAGTTTTATATTTAACCCATATATCCTGACTAAAATTATAGGCAACCAATAAATTAACCACACCGATAATAATAAAGAAACTGAGCCATGCATAAGTTAAACGTGCCCAAACAACCTCAGGAAGGCTAATTTCCTTTTGTAAAATCAACTTCAATCCATTTTTATTGACTATTTGTGAAATGGCTAAAGCAATGGCCATTGCCCAAGCAATAATGGTTGGTTTCCACAATATAAATTCCGAATTATGGAATATAATGGCAATTGTGCCAAAAACAACCACTACGCTAAAATTAATGATTTGTAAAACATCCATTTTTTTGTGTTTATACAAAATAACTGCTGCTTGAATAATGGCAACAGTAACAGCAACACCTGTTGCAATATAAATAGCTTGCTCTGGATGGGTTTTTGAAGTGAACCAATACACGGCAAAAAATAATATAAGGGCCAAAAAATCACTGAAAATCTTCATTTATCGCTAACAAAATCAAAATAAAGTGCTATTTTGGCACAAAAAGTCGAATAAAGTTCAAACAATAAAATAATTTTGTTAGAATAATTCATAATCTTTAAAAAAAAGTACGCTGAACAATGAAAAAAAAATATTGGGGATTGACTCTATTACTGGCTTGTAGCTTCGTACATGCTGATTTTTTAGATGGAAAACTGGCTTATGAAATAGGCGATTACAAACAAGCCTATCAAGAATTTCAATCTATTACTCAAGGAAAAGAACCTGATGCAGATGCTCTGTACTATTTAGCTTGGATGTATGAAAATGGATTAGGATTATCTGCTGACACCAAAATTGCTTTGGCCTACTATCAAGAGTCTGCCAATCTGAATCAACCACAAGCACAGTTTGCACTGGGATACGCATACAGTATAGGCGCATTAAACCTAACACAAAATACTTTAGAATCAATAAACTGGTATAAAAAATCTGCTGATAATGGTAATAAAGATGCTTGTTATAATTTAGGTGTTGCTTATTTAAATGGAATTGATGAAGAACTTACGGCTGATATTGACAGCGCTCGTTCTTGGTTCCAAAAAGGAGCTGACCTTGGTAGTGCTGAGTCTATTTATGCATTAGCTGCGCTATATTACGAAGGCAAAGGCATACCTAAAGATGAGAAAAAAGCCATCGAATTATTGACTCAAGCAACACTTATGGGGTTTGGTCAAGCTGCTTTTTACCTAGGACAACTATATGAACATTTGGATCCTGTGACAGTTGAGAACCAAAAACAGGCTTACTACTACTATTTACAATCAAAGCAAATGGGGTATCAAAATGATATATTGGAAAATACGATTATTGCCTTGATCAAACAAATGCCAGAAAAATCTGTTAAAGAAGTACAAGATAAAATTGAACAAGAAACACTAAAAGCAAAAGAAGAAGAGGAAAAAGCTTTAGCCGCATTCAGAGAACAAGAGGCAGAAAAAAGTAAACCTAATCGATAATAAATCATGATAATAAATCAAGTCTTTTCACAAAAAAACCATAAAGACTTGATTTTAAAATTGTTTATTATGCTTTACTGGTCACACCACCATCTATAATAAACTCACATCCTGTTGTATAAGCCGCATCATCCGAAGCCAAAAACAATACAGTTTTAGCAACATCTTCCACTTCTCCCAACCTCTTTAATGGATAAGCAGCGCCAATTTCTTCCAGTGTTTTATGGCTTTTTTGAGCAGCATACTGGACCATTTCTGTTTTAATGTAACCTGGATGAATAGAATTCACCCTGACATTATCTGCGGCATATTCAATAGCCACGTCTTTAGTCATGGTTCTCACCGCTCCTTTGCTTGCACCATATAGTGCATGTCCTGCTGCCCCCCTAAGGCCAGCAATAGAAGAAGCATTAATAACAGACCCGCTTTTTTGATTTGCCATGATGGGAATAATATGTTTCATACCTAAAAATGGCCCTGTGACATTAATAGCCATCAAATTATTCCATTCTTGTAGCTCGATATCGACAAGTGGCTTGATAATATAAATCCCTGCATTATTAAATAATATATCGATGCGCTGAAATTCTTCTACCGTTTTTTGAGCAACTTTTTGCCAATCGTCTTCTTTAGTGACATCATGTTTAATCGCAATTGCCTGCCCTTGTAACTGTTTTATTTCATTCACAACTTCTTGAACGCCTACCTCATTGACATCAGTTAAAACCAATTTAGCTCCTTCTTGTGCAAACAATAAAGCTGTCGCACGACCAATTCCTGTTGCTGCTCCTGTGATAACAGCCACTTTATTTTGTAAACGCATTATCATGTACTCCTTTTCTCATATTGATATTCATTATTTTTATGTTGTTTTAATTAGTTTATATATATAAGCTAAAGTTCCCTCCTAAACAGCAAGACACAAAAAAGCCAGATAAATAATATTTATTTTTATCTGGCTTGATATTGAGCTGTAATTAATGATTAAAAATAGAACGGAATAAAATGTACTGAAATGGTCGTGTTAAACAAACTTATCGAAAAAACGTGAAAACCAATAGGCAAAACTATTGATCACCTCATTAAATAAAAACTTTAATTGACTTTTTGGCTGTGTAAATTTAGATGATGGTGTCGGTGATGGAAGCGCATTTAATCCAACATCCTGAGCAATAAGCATTGCCCGATACATATGATAAGGATCACTGACAATAAGGAAGCTGTTTAAATCAAGATCAGCTACTTCCTTTTTGGTAAAGATAAGGTTTTCAACGGTATTATGAGATTTCTCTTCGACAATAATATCACGTTCTGGTATACCCAATTTCATGGCATACCGCTTACCAACCTCAGCCTCGGTATCAAACCCTTCTTTTCTGGTTCCCCCTGTAAAAATAAGGGTATGCACTTTTTCTTCTTGATACAGGTTAACAGCATGACGAATGCGCTCCTTAAAAACAGGAGAAGGGTTTTTCCCCCATGCAGCAGCGCCCAACACAATAGCTGCATCAGCAGTTTGATCAGCACTCAGTTTGGCCGTTTGTTCAATTTGCCAAGCGAGCCAAAGTGAAAAAATCACTACACCCAAAACACTTAAAAAAATACCCATAAAAAGGTATTTAAAAAAATATTTTGTCTTTTTTTTCTTAATTAAAGATGTCATATGCCATGTAGAAGAATCATTCCAAAATTCAGTTAGATCTTGTTATTATTTTACAAACGATATGCGAATAGACATGATAAACTTAACCAACAAAATCAACCAAATAATAATCAATTAAACAATAAGGTACTTTTGCATTTTCTTTAGGTAATCAACGCAAAAATACCTTAATGAAGCTAATGGAACCCAATTTAAGCCACAATTTGATTTAATAGGCCTTTTGTATATAACTCTGCCATTTTTTCTAAAGATGTCGGTTGAATTTTAGAAGCCATTCCTTCGCAACCAAAGGCTAAATAACGGTCAATACAAACTTGTTTCATCGCTTCAGTACTGGCGACTAAATATTTACGTGGGTCAAACTCAGCAGGATGTTCTGCTAAAAAGCGTCGAATCGCACCTGTACTGGCCAAACGTAAATCAGTATCTATATTCACTTTGCGCACGCCATACTTAATGCCTTCTACAATTTCTTCCACAGGAACACCATAGGTTTCAGGCATTTCTCCCCCAAACTCATTAATTGTTTTAAGCCATTCTTGTGGCACAGAACTTGAACCATGCATCACTAAATGAGTATTGGGAATACGCGCATGGATCTCTTGGATGCGATCAATACGCAAGACATCTCCTGTTGGGCGTTTGCTAAATTTATAAGCACCATGGCTGGTGCCAATAGCAATAGCCAATGCGTCAACCCCTGTGTCCTTAACAAACTGAACCGCTTCTTCAGGATCTGTTAATAGTTGCTCATGGTCAAGAACACCTTCCGCTCCTACCCCATCTTCTTCACCTGCCATACCTGTTTCTAAGCTACCTAAACACCCTATTTCACCTTCTACAGACACACCACACGCATGTGAAAAATTGACAACTGTACGGGTAACACCAACGTTATAATCATAATCTGCGGGTGTTTTACCATCTGAACGTAAACTGCCATCCATCATCACAGAACTAAAACCTAACTGGATAGAACGCTGACACACATCTGGGCTGGTACCATGATCTTGATGCATCACAACTGGAATATGTGGGAATTCTTCTACTGCTGCCAAAATCAAATGGCGCAAAAATGGTGCACCAGCATATTTCCTTGCACCTGCAGAAGCTTGCACAATTACAGGTGCATTAACCTGATTCGCGGCTTCCATAATTGCACGCATTTGTTCAAGATTATTCACGTTAAATGCAGGTAAACCATATTGATGTTCTGCTGCATGATCCAGTAATTGGCGCATAGAAACAAGTGCCATGAAAACTCCTTTATTATTTGTGTCATCAACAATTTTGTTAAGCATTATTTTAAACGATTACACAATAAAATAGTGCACTTTAAACAAAATTATTTTTAATATACTTAATTTAAATTAACATCGGCGTTTGATTTTAGTTGACTGTAAAATGCTGGCAGCTAACTCTTCAACTGATTTATGAGTCGTACTCATAAAAGGTATACCATGTTGGCGAAACATAGATTCTGCCTCATTTACTTCAAAGCGACAATTTTCTAGGCTGGCATATTTAGAGTCTGGACGACGCTCATTACGAATATGATTTAAGCGAGCAGGATCAATGGTTAAACCAAACAATTTCCCCTTATACAATTTAATCATATTAGGTAAACTAGGACTATCTAAGTCATCGGGTGTTAAGGGGTAGTTAGCAGCACGTACACCATATTGAAGTGCCAAATATAGGCATGTTGGTGTTTTACCAGAACGGGAGACACCAACCAAAATAACATCTGCTTCCGCAAAATTTTTCTCACTGATCCCATCATCATTATTCAGGGCAAAATTGACCGCATCCATTCTGGCATCATAGCTTTCTTCATTTGAAATACCATGAGTTAACCCTGCGATCATATTGGCTTGAACACCTAGCTCTTGTTCAATAATAGGAATAAAAGCATCAAAGTAATCTACATGAATAATTTGTGGGTCTGAATTAAAAACAGCTCTGATTTGGGGAGAAACAATACTGGAAAATATAAAAGCTCTACCATTGTCTCTTTGGGCAGCTTCCTGTGCTTTTTGTAACACACTTTGTGCACGCTCTAAGGTGTCTACAAAGGGAATAGTACAATGTTTAAACTTAACCTCTGTAAACTGATTTAATAAAGATTCGCCAAAACTTTCTGCCGTAACCCCTGTACGATCTGATACAAAAAATGCCGTTCTTTGATGAGACATAATTCTTCCTTTAGAAAACAAAAGCAACAAGCCCAAAATAATTAAATGCTGTTATTTTAGAGAAAAAAACATCATCGTTGTAAAAAAAGTCTGTCACAACGCCCCTTAAAACAACTCAAATAAGATAAATACAACCAATCCAGACCAAAACAGAGATTAAATTTTGAAAAACAATGACAGCTTAGGCACTAAGCGATAAAATATCGGGCATCAATTTTTTATTGATTTTTTCCTTTCCTAAGTTTGGATGAGACATGACTGAAAATAACGTTATCTGGTTTGAAAACTTACGAATGACTGATGTAGAGCGCGTAGGAGGCAAAAATGCCTCTTTAGGCGAGATGATCAGTCAACTCACTTCTAAAGGTGTGCGTGTTCCAGGAGGATTTGCCACAACAGCAGAGGCTTATCGCTCCTTTTTAGCACACAATGGCTTAGATGAAAAAATCCATCAAGCTTTGGTTCATCTTGATGTAGATAATGTCACTGAATTAGCAAAAATTGGAAAAGAAATCCGCCAGTGGATTATAGATACACCTTTTCCTGATCAACTTGAACAAGATGTAAAAATAGCATGGGAAAAAATGGTTTCTGATTCGGGTGGAGCTGATATCTGTGTAGCAGTACGCTCTTCAGCAACCGCAGAAGATTTACCAGATGCATCCTTTGCAGGGCAACAAGAAACATTTTTGAATATCCGAGGCTTAGACAATGTTAAAGAAGCCATGAAACATGTTTTTGCTTCTTTATACAATGATAGAGCAATCTCCTACCGTGTTCATAAAGGCTTTACCCATGCAGAAGTTGCATTATCAGTTGGTGTGCAACGCATGGTTCGTTCTGATAGCGGTGCTGCTGGGGTAATGTTTACAATGGACACCGAATCTGGCTTTGATCAGGTTGTTTTTATTACTGCAGCTTATGGTTTAGGAGAAACAGTTGTACAAGGTGCGGTTAATCCTGATGAATTTTATGTACACAAACCAACACTTAAAGCTGGCCGCCCTGCGGTATTACGTAAAACAATGGGTTCCAAACTGATCAAAATGGAATTCACTGACGCTGCCCAAGCAGGAAAATCAGTCCAAGTTGTTGACGTCCCAGAAAATCTACGCAAACAGTTTTCCATCAGTAATGAAGAAATTACTGAACTGGCCAAATATGCATTAATTATTGAAGAACACTATGAGCGCCCAATGGATATTGAATGGGGTCGTGATGGTGAAGATGGCAAGCTGTACATTTTGCAAGCCCGTCCTGAAACAGTAAAATCTCAGGAAAATAAAACCGACACCTTACGTCGTTACCGTATCGAAAATAAATCCACGATTTTATGTGAAGGCCGTGCAATTGGTCAAAAAGTTGGACAAGGTAAAGTACGTGTAATCAAAGATGCATCTGAAATGGATCAAGTTATGGCGGGTGATGTTTTGGTCACAGACATGACCGACCCAGATTGGGAACCCGTAATGAAGCGTGCCTCAGCCATTGTTACCAACCGTGGGGGGCGTACCTGTCATGCTGCAATTATTGCTCGAGAATTGGGTATTCCAGCAGTAGTCGGTTGTGGTAATGCAACAAAAGTATTAAAAGAAGGTATGGATGTGACTGTATCATGTGCAGAAGGTGATACAGGTAATATTTACGATGGTCTACTTAAAGTTGAAATTATTGATCTGGCTTTAGACAGCATGCCTAAATCTCCTGTCAAAATCATGATGAATGTGGGCAATCCAGAATTAGCCTTTGGTTTTGCAGGTATTCCAAATGAAGGTGTGGGTTTAGCCCGCATGGAATTTATTATCAATCGCCAAATTGGTATCCACCCTAAAGCACTATTAGAATTTGATCGATTGGATTCTGATTTAAAAGAAACCATCACAAATAGAATTTCTGGCTATGCTTCCCCTGTAGATTTTTATATTGATAAAATCGCAGAGGGTGTATCAACTTTGGCCGCTGCCTTCTATCCCAAAAAAGTCATTGTCCGCATGTCTGACTTTAAATCAAATGAATATGCAAACCTGATAGGTGGCAATGCGTACGAACCTCATGAAGAAAACCCTATGTTAGGTTTTAGAGGCGCTGCACGTTATGTTTCAGAAGGCTTTCGCGACTGTTTTGATCTTGAATGTAAAGCATTAAAATATGTACGTGATGAAATGGGCCTGACCAATGTTGAAATCATGATTCCATTTGTACGGACATTAAAAGAAGCACAGGCTGTAATTGAAGTGCTTAAAGAAAATGGTTTGGAGCGTGGTAAGAATGGCTTACGTTTAATCATGATGTGTGAACTACCAACCAATGCAGTATTAGCAGAACAATTCCTTGAGTATTTTGATGGTTTTTCAATTGGTTCAAATGATATGACTCAATTAACTTTAGGCGTTGATCGTGATAGTGGTGGCCCAATCGCAGCAACATTTGATGAACGTGACCCTGCGGTTAAAATCATGCTCAGTCTTGCTATTTCTGCCTGTCGCAAACTGAATAAATACATAGGTATCTGCGGCCAGGGTCCTTCTGATCATCCTGATTTTGCGAAATGGCTGGTAGAAGAAGGAATAGAAACTATTTCTTTAAACCCAGATACCGTAGTTGAAACATGGCTATATCTTGCGAAAGAACTGAATAATAACTGATTATTCTGGGTTTTTCTGAAAAATAAAGCATTCACCTCTAAATGAATGCTTTATTTTTTTAATATTTTATTTATAAATTTATCAAAATATACCCTATAATACACTCTGTATTTTTCAAATAACCATTAGAATAAATACTCAAAAAGCATAATAAACCATTGCTTTTAAATATTAAAAAATGAATAAAATCAATCATCATAGACAAAACAAATAAACGTTGTTAAAAAATATGGCAAATTTTATTAACATTTTATTAATTTTCAATCTTATAATATGAAAAATATCTATTTATATTAAATGAATAAATTTACAATATGTTTATTAAAAAATTAAAATCCATCATTTATCAAAATATCATTCCAATACTGATTTTTTTAGTCATTATTATGATTGGCTTATCTTTCATTCATACTCAAATGATTAGACGTCAACAAATACTTGTCAGCAATACAAATGCTTTAATGGCCATTAGATTAGAGCAAGTATTGATATCTTCAAAAAAAATCGGTATTGATCTTTCTGATAAATTAGCTTTACCCTGCAATGATATACGGTCAATTTTACAGCAAGAAGTGGCGATTAGCCCTAATGTACGTTCATTAAATCTTGTACACCATAATAAAATTTACTGCTCATCCATTTTTGATATAGATAAAATACCTGAAACCGATCCAATCCCAAATACAGATCATCCATTGTATCTGACTAAAGCCACTATTCTGACCAAAGATTCCCCCTTGGTAAATTACCAATACACAATTAATCACCATCAAATATTAACGGTATTTGATGGCCGTAATTTAATGAATTTTCTTCGACCAGAAGACCCCGACTTAAAGTTTACACTTTATATTGGTAAAAATAGAATAAATGAACAAGGTATGTTCAATGCAACAACTCACCCAGCTTTGTACTATACCTCAACACACCACTCAGAATACTATCCATTCAAAATCACCATGGGGGTGATTAACCCCATAACGCCCTCATATTTCCTTCGCAAAAACAGTACTTCTGTTATTTTATTATTATTATTTGCTCTTTGTGCAGGGTGGATCAGCCGTATTATCATCACCAATCTCTACTCACCTTCCTCCGAACTCAAGCGTGCTATCGCTCAAGAAGAATTTATTCCATATGTACAGCCTATTTTTTGTGCACAAGATAATCGATTAATAGGGATTGAAGTATTGGCAAGGTGGCAGCACCCCCGAGAAGGGTTGATCGCCCCCGATTTGTTTATTCCCTTAGCTGAAAGCACAGGCTTAATTAAAGAAATCACCAAATCACTGATGAAACAAACCTCTGTTGCTTTACAAGCCTATCGTTTTACACTTCCAGACAATTTTCATGTAGGCTTTAATATCTCTGCAAAGCAAGGGGAAGATTTTGGTCTCATACAAGATTGTAAGGACTTTAAAGCCAGTTTAAAACCTGCCAAAATTCTTTTCGTTGTAGAGTTAACAGAAAGAGAATTGCTGGAACAAAATGAAAAAACAAAAGAACTATTTCGTCAATTACATCAACTTAATTTAAAAGTCGCTTTAGATGATTTTGGCATCGGCAATTCTAGCTTAAGTTACTTACATGATTTAAAAATAGATTACTTAAAAATAGATAAAAGCTTTGTTGCAAAAATTCAGAACAATGCACTATCAAAACAAATTTTAGACAGCATTATTGAACTTGCACAAAAAATTGGCTTGGAATCAGTAGCAGAAGGCGTTGAAAACGAAGCTCAAGCAGACTACCTTAAATCAAAAGGAGTCAATTTTTTACAAGGTTATTTATACAGTAAACCTGTTCCAATAGGAACCTTCCTTAAAAGTAAACAGTTTACTGATATACTAAAATTTGAACCTTAAAGCCAAAAACTCATTCTTTTAAACCAAATTGGTAAGCAGTTTGCTACAATCATGCATTTAATGGTCACCTTTAACTAATGAGCTTAATTCTGGCACCCATGCACGGTTTAGCAGACGCAATCATGAGAGAACACCTAACCACAATAGGAGGTTTTGATGAATGTGTCAGCGAATTTATTCGCATTACTCATACGGTGCATTCAAATCAAACTTGGTTAAAATCAATACCCGAATTAACAAATAATGGGCGCACATTAGCAGGAACCCCCTGTACCGTCCAATTATTAGGCTCTGACTTAAACACCATGCCAGAAAATGCCTTAAAAGTATGCCAATTAGGGGCAAATCGGATTGATCTAAATTTTGGCTGTCCAGCACCTAGTGTAAACAAACACAGAGGAGGTGCCATTTTACTGAAAGAACCAGAAACAATTTATCAAATTGTATGGGCAGTGAAGCAACAACTGCCAGATAATGTTAGATTAACCGCAAAAATGCGTTTAGGATATGAAGATACCAACCTTGCCTTAGAATGTGCACATGCTATTGAGCGCGGTGGTGCAAGTATGTTAACGGTACATGCTCGCACAAAACTAGAAGGTTATCAACCCCCTGCCCATTGGGATTGGATTAGGACAATAAAAGAACACATTAAATTACCCGTTATTGCCAATGGTGATATCTTTTCATTACAAGACTATATCAATATAAAAAAACAAACAGGCTGTACGCATTTTATGCTGGGTAGAGGTGTGCTAAGACGCCCAGATTTAGCCAAACAAATTCAACATTATGAACAAACAGGCACAATACGACCAAATGAATCTTGGCTTACGATCAAAGAGTATATTCATCAATTTTTCAAGCTTTGTATGGACAACAATAATCTAAATAAATACCCAATGGCTCGGCTAAAACAATGGTTAAATATGCTAAAAAACACCTATCCAGAAGCAAAACAACTGTTTGAAGAAATTCGTCCTTTACAAAAAAATCAAGAAATTGCCGCAGTTTTGGAAAAAAACACATGAACACCTTACCTAAAATAATTGATTCTATTCATAATGAACAACTGAAAGTTTTAACAAAATTACTCAAACAAAGTAAAGAGAGAGTACATTCTGGGTTAATGGTACTGGAAGGCATTCATTTATTAGATGCTCTATTGCATGCAAAACAAATGCCTAAAAGTATTTTTATCCATGAAAATAAGCTGTCTCATCCTCAAATACAAACCTTACTGAATCAATCTACAAACAGCAGTATTTATCAATTAACAGACAAGGCATTTAATAAATTAAAATCGTTTAGTAGTTGTAGTGATCTTTTTACAATCTGTACGCTCCCCAGACCAAGTATTCTTCCTCAAAACTATAGTTGCATCATTCTTGAAAATATCCAAGATACAGGAAATCTGGGTACTATTTTACGTAGTGCTGCTGCAGCCAATATAAAATATATTATTCTCAATAAAAATTGTGCTGATGTATTTAGTCCTAAAGTGCTGCGTGCAGCAATGGGAGCACATTTTATTTTGGATATACACACAGATATTGACTTGCCCGAATTTTTAAAAAACTATCGTGGTCTCTCATTTGCCACAACGCTAACAGAGTCCAGTTCATCTTTATATCAGCATGATTTATCAGGCGATATTGCCTTTATTTTGGGTAATGAAGGCTCTGGAGTCAGCTTAGCATTACAAGACAAAGCAGATCATTGTATTCATATTCCAATGAATGCAGATGTAGAATCACTCAATGTCGCTATGGCAGCCACAATTTGTGTTTTCGAACGGATGCGGCAAAAACTGGCTTAAAAGCAAATAATTTCATAACATATTATGGAATAAATTTATTTTTTCGAAAAAATTTATTGTTAATCAATGGAAATAATGAACAAACTGCCCCTATAATAATGCCATGAAAGCCCATTTTTTTAAAAAGGTTAAAAAGAAACTGCCATCTAAAGAAAAAATTTTTTCTTCTCGATGGCTCAAACCTTTTGCACCTTTTTTTAATAAACCTTATTTTTGGTCTTTTTCTCGCAAAAATGTGCGTTTTGCTTTCGCTATTGGTTTATTTTCTGGCTTGATGCCTGGCCCCACACAAATGCTCAGCGCATTATTATTGGCGTACTGTTTTAAAAAAAACTTAGCTGTATCTATTTTTACAACCTTATATACAAACCCACTTACTTATGTACCACTTTATATGGCAGCCTATAAAATAGGCATCTTAATATTAAATGATACAAACTACCCTACTCTTGTTTTACCTAATTGGGATCAATTATCTTGGTCTGATGGTTTAGATGTAGGGATAGAATGGTTTATCCATTATGGTAAACCCCTGCTAGTAGGCATTCCTACATTAGGGTTATCTTTAGCCATTATAGGCTACAGCATTTTGAATATAATCTGGATTAATCATACACAAAAACGTTTCAAAAAACGTCATTTAGCAAATTAAATGTAAAAAAATTCAGGCCAACAGCCTGAATTTTCGCATAAAAAATAAAATATTATTTTTGATTCTCTTGCAATACTTTCATTAGTTCGGTTGCTGGCAAATAACCCGGAATCACAGTACCATTTGGGAAAATAAGCGTTGGTGTACCAGTAAAACCTAACTCATTACCTAAAGCCATAATTTGCTCTACAGGGTTATCACACTTTTCTGATGCAGTCGGCTCTACACCATTACGCATCCAACTTGTCCAAGCACCTGTTTTGTCTTGGCTACACCATATTTTTTTGGCTTTAACATCTGCTTGAGGATGTAATGAGGTAATTGGCATTAAGAAGGTATATACCGTAATGTCATCAAGTTTAGCAAACTCTTCTTCTAGCTTTTTGCAATATGGGCAATCTGGATCAGAAAAAACCGCAATTTTTAAAGTACCATTTCCTTTAACCTCTTTAATTGCTTGCTCTAATGGTAAACTTGAAAAATCAACGATATTCAATTGAGCCAACTTCTCTTCTGTTAAATTTTTACCCTGCTTTACATCAATAAGGTTCGATTCAGCAAAAACATAATCAGCATTTTCATCAGAATACACAATTTGTTTTCCAGGCAATACAACTTCATAAATACCAGAAAGCGGTGTGGCACTGACACTCACAACCTTTATCCCACCGGGCACTTGCTTTTCAAATTTAGCTTCAAAAGCTTTTTTAATGGTATTTTGCTTTGATTCAGATAAAGCCACCACAGTTGCTTGAACCGTTTTTTTATCTGTTTGAACATTATTACCTTGTTGCCCACAAGCGACCAATGGGACAAAAAACAAAGGCAACAATGCCCGAACAATCAGTTTTTTCATAAAATTTCCTAAATATCATAAAGTAAAGTAACGTAAATCTTGTTGAAATAAAATATTAATTATCCGAATATACTCATTATAGTGAGTCCATACATTTTTCTGAGGTTTGTACTATGAGTAAATATGTCTTTCTTTTTTCTTTCTTGATAACTGGCTATCTATACGCAGCCCCTATAGAGTTTCGCGACTATATTAATATACGAAGTGGACTATCAGAAGGTGCATTAATCGAAAAAGTAGGTCCGCCCGATTATACTACATCAGAAACTGTTCGCAAAGTAACGAGAAAAGACCGTATTGCAGATACAGAATATAATATTAACAATACCAAAGATATGTTATGGTATGCTGACGCCAATACTCCTTACACCACAATCGTCACAATTGAGAACGGAAGAGTTAGCGCCATACAAAGAAAAAAAAATAATAAAATTGCATCAGGGCAAATTCAGTATTATGCAGCGCCCAAATAATCATGGAGGCTTTTGCCTCCATGATGATACTTTTTCAAAACTAACCACCTAAATAAGCATTTTGTACTTTTGGATCATTCAATAAAATACTGGCTTCTCCTGCCATAGAGATCGACCCACTCTCCATCACGTAACCACGATCAGAGATTTCTAACGCCAGTTTTGCATTTTGCTCCACCAACAAAATAGTCACCCCCTCATCTGAAATTGTTTTGATGATATCAAAAATTTGTTGCACAATAATGGGTGCCAATCCCATTGATGGTTCATCTAATAATAAAAGTTTGGGTTTAGACAAAATCGCCCTACCCATTGCAACCATTTGTTGCTCTCCCCCTGAAAGGGTACCCGCTAACTGCTTATGTCTTTCTTTTAAGCGAGGAAATAACGTGTAAACATGGTCAATTTCAGTTAGAATTTGGGCTTTATCATTTCGATAAAAAGCCCCCATTTGCAGGTTTTCAAATACAGTTAACTTTGGAAATATACCCCGTCCTTCAGGCACCATAACCAAGCCTTCGCGCACAAAATTATGCACTGAAATTTGGCTGGTATCTTTACCATTATAAGCAATACTACCACCAGCCTTTTTGACCATGCTGACAATTGCCTTTAATGTTGTTGTTTTACCGGCACCATTAGCACCAATTAAAGTAACCAACTCACCTGATTTGATGTATAAGTCAATTCCTCTTACTGCCTGAATACCATTATATGAAACTTTTAACTCTTTTATTTCCAGTAAATTCATTCGTGTGGTACTCCTAAGTAAGCTTCAATCACTTGAGGATTAGTCCGTACCTCCTCTGGCAAACCCTCTGCAATTTTTTTACCATAATCTAAAACAGCAATACGATCGCACAACCCCATCATCAGCTTCACATCATGCTCAATCAATAAAATAGTGACGCCATCTGCACGAATTTTACTCATTAATTCTTTTAGTTCTTCTGTTTCAGAAGGATTCATACCTGCGGCAGGTTCATCCAAAGCCAAAAGTTTTGGTTCACATGCTAAAGCTCTGGCAATTTCCAAACGACGTTGATGCCCATAAGATAAATTAAATGCCTGTTCATTCAATATATCTTCAATCCCCACATATTTTAATAAATTATACGCTTTTTCAGTAATCTGAAGCTCTTCTCTCTTAGATGAAGGCGTTCTTAATACAGCACCTAAAGCCCCTGTTTTACTACGAATATGACGTCCTACCATCACATTCTCCAAAGCTGTCATTTCACCAAATAATCGGATATTTTGAAATGTTCTGGCAATACCCGCAGAAACAATTTTATGTGGTTTTGCCCGAAATAAATCATGCCCATCAAAAGTAAATTGTCCTTCATCTGGCATATAAAGCCCAGTTAACACATTAAACAAAGTGGTCTTACCTGCACCATTTGGCCCAATTAAACCGTAAATCTCACCAGCATTAATGGTCAAGGAAACATCACTTAATGCGGTTAGGCCGCCAAAACGTTTAACAATCCCTTCAATTTGTAATAAATTTTTACTCATGAGCTTGCTCCTTGTGACACATTATGGAACTCAGCTTTACGACGGCGACTAGGCAACATACCAGATGGACGTAATAACATCATGGCAACAAGTGTTAATCCCAAGAGCAACATCCTTAGGTTATCTTTTTCTAACAAAGTTTTACCAAAAATCATTTGTTGCACAGGGTCACTGACTTCACGTAATAATTCAGGTAAAAAGGTTAAAACCACTGCGCCTAAAATAACACCCCAGATATTCCCCATACCGCCTAAGACCACCATTGCTAAAATCATAATGGACTCCATTAAACCAAATGATTCTGGAGACACAAACCCTTGTAAGGCGCTGAATAATCCACCCGCAATACCTCCTGATAAAGCGCCTAATGCAAAAGCCAAAAGTTTCATATTACGAACATTGATACCCATTGCAGCCGCAGCGATATCATCTTCACGCATCGCAACCCAAGCTCGTCCAATACGAGAATATTGTAATCGGAACCCCATAATAATGACGCCAATAACCAAGAATAAAAACAGATAATAATAAGCATACATTTTTGGGAAAGACTGGCCAAATAGCTTAATTGGGGTACCTAGAGAAAAACCACCAAATGTAATTGGATCAATTCCTGTGATCCCTTGAGGGCCGTTCGTAATATTAACTGGTGCATTTAAATTATTCATAAAAATACGAATAATTTCACCAAAACCTAATGTAACAATGGCAAGATAATCACCTTTTAGCTTTAATACAGGGGTACCCAGCATCAGACCAAATAAAGCAGCAAAAACTGCCCCTAATGGAATGGTGATATAAAAGGGCAAATGAAGCCCAAAATGTGGGGAACTTAATAATGCATAAGTATAAGCACCCACAGCATAAAAAGCGACAAAACCTAAATCAAGTAACCCTGCAAAACCTACGACTATATTTAGCCCTAAAGCCAACATGATATACAACAAAGCAAAATCAAGCGTTCTAACCCATGCATTACCAAACATTTGACCAACAATAATGGGTAAAATCAACATCACTATGAATAAAACTGTATGCTTTGCAACGAAACTAGGGTTCATTATTCTAAAAGTCATGGCTTTTCTCCCAATTAAGCACGATCTGCTTGTTTTTCACCCAGCAATCCACTAGGACGAAAAATCAGCACAACAACCAACACTAAAAAGGCAAAAATGTCCTGATAGTGAGACCCTAATACACCAAAAGACCATGAGCTAACTGTTCCAGCAAAAAAGCTTTCTGCAATACCTAAAATTAATCCGCCTGCAACAGCACCTCCTAAGTTACCAATACCGCCTAACACAGCAGCAGAAAATGCTTTTAATCCAATTAAGAAGCCTGAAGTATAATGTAATTGATCATAATTAGCCGCTTGCATCACACCTGCGACACTGCCTAAAGCTGCACCAATAATAAAAGTCATAGAAACCACTTTATTCACACTTACACCCATAAGAGCAGCCACATCAGGTCGCTGGCTGGTAGCCCTCATGGCACGGCCTAATTTTGTTTTATTGACTAATAGTAATAAAGAGCCCATTAACACAATACAAACAATGATGATGACAATTTGTAAATCTGTCACTTGTGCCCCACCAATGTTTCTGGAAGCATTCTTAATAACATGAGGAAAAGCAATGTAATTAGTCCCCCAAACCATTGCTGCAACTTGCTGTAAAACAATGGATAAACCAACTGCCGTAATTAATGGTGCTAATCTTGGTGCATTACGCAAAGGACGATATGCAACTCTTTCAATTGCATAGCCCATAAACATACAAATAGGTAATGCCAAAAGTAAAGAGCATAAAATCAATACGGCACCAGGCATAGTCACACCAGCGCCAATAAACATAGATAGAAAACTGATGGTAATCATACCGCCGATCATCACAACTTCACCATGAGCAAAATTAATTAAGCCCATAATGCCATACACCATGGTATATCCTAAAGCAATCAACCCATAAATACTACCAACGATAAGGCCATTAAAAAGTAACTGCATGAACTGATCAGACATTATATCCTCCTAGATGTATATTATTTTCGCCTTATGCATTAAAAGACTTATTTATAAAGAGCAAATATTAATCTATCTTAATTTAAAAGATCATCAATATATTTCTATATTTATTAGAGCGCATTATTAAAAGAAAAAACATTGTCTGTCAATCTACAAAATAATAAAGCACTATAAAAATAACAAAGTACATTGTTTTCAATGGTTTTTTATTATAGATTTATATGTTCAATCAACTGATGCTTCTATTGTCATAGTGATACTGATATAGCCAGCGTGAATACTCAAAAAAAGACACTAAATTATTTTTCTCTAAGAAAGAACTATGGTTCAATAGAAAGATCAGTTGAAGATTTACGTACAGACTGTTTAGAAGACCAGAAATAACGCAGAACAAAACCCGGAAAGGCAAAAACAATAAATAAAGACAATGTCACAACATAAAAAACAATATCTTGGCTATGTGCTGTACCATTCGTTTGCTTTTCTAATACATAACCCAGTATACCCATTAAAAAGTAGTAACAAATCCATTCCAGCAATTCAAACAAAAAATACTTTTTTTTAGTTGAGATAACAAAAAATACTTTCTTGCTCATAAATGGTAAATTGGCAGCTAAAAAAGCCAGCAACAAAAAAATCCCCATTCCTACTGTCATATAATGATTCCTAATCATCAAAAAAGAACGGCAATCTATTTTATTGCCGTTCTTTTGATTAAATACTAACCACCCAATACATTTTGAAATGCTGCCGTACACCATGCAATAAGGCTATTAGAATACACACCAAACACTAATAAAATGAGTGCATTAATAGATAATAAAACCTTTGCATCCCAAGAAAAACTTGCCTTTTCATCATGTTCTTGCTGATCAAAGTACATTACTTTAACTACTCTTAAATAGTAGAATGCACCAATTAAAGACATCACAACAGCAAAAACGGCTAACCAAGGATAATTTAATTGAATCAATAACTCAATGATCGTAAATTTAGCAAAAAAACCTAATAACGGGGGAATACCCGCCATTGAGAACATGGCCATTAACATTAAAAATGCCAACCATGGGCTCTTCTGATTCAATCCTTTTAGATCGCTGATTTGTTCACACTCAAAATCTTTATTGGACAAGGCAATTAAAACACCAAAAGCCACCATAGACATAAACACATAGGATACGGTATAAAATAATGCAGCAGTTAATCCTTCTGCACCGCCAGCTAAACCAAATAAGATAAAGCCCATATGTGAAATAGTCGAATAAGCCAACATTCGTTTAATATTGGTTTGCGCAATAGCAGTTAAGTTACCAATAATTAAAGACAATATGGCCAATAGCATTAACATTGCAGACCAATCTTTGATTAAAAGAACCAAACCTGCCACTAAAATTCTAAACATAAAAACAAAAGCAGCCAATTTAGGAGCGGCACCAATAAACATAGCCACAGGGGTAGGAGCACCTTGATACACATCAGGCACCCACATATGAAAAGGTACTGCCCCCAGTTTAAATGCCAACCCAGCCACAATAAACACTAAACCGAATCTCATTAACATGCTATTTGGCTGCTCACTTAAAGAAAATAACACTTCTTCTAAGTATAAAGAACCTGTTGCGCCGTAAACCATAGAAATGCCATACAATAATAAGCCAGAAGCCAATGCACCTAAAACAAAATATTTCAAAGCAGCTTCACTGGCTTTAGGAACATCCCTTTGCATAGCAATTAACGCATACAATGCTAAAGAAAGCAGCTCTAAACCGATATATAATGTCAAAAAGTGAGTGGCACTTACCATCACATTCATCCCTAATAGGGCAAATAATGCTAAGGAATAAAACTCACCTTTATAAATATCTCTGTCTTTCAAATAATTTCTTGAATAAACAAAGCCAAAAAACACAACAATATACATTACAAACTTAACCATTTGTGATAGTCCATCAGCAACAAACATATCACTAAAAGCCAGTGTAGGCTCTACTGGTAATGTATAAAACTGTACAACAGCAACAATAATTAAACTCAATAAGCTTAAAAATACGGTAATACCTCTATTCTTGTCGCTGATAAACAAGTCAACCAACAATACAATACATAGTGCTACCAAAAGCACAATTTCAGGCATTGCAGGGATAAGATTTAAACTAGCCCAGTTCATTCATTCTTCCTTAAATTTTACTTTGTGTCACTTGTATAATTAAATCATTTGCCGCATGGTGTATGATTGCAATAAAAGGTTCAGGATAAAGTCCCATACCCAATACGGCTAAAGCTAAAATACCCAAAATAACAAATTCTCGTTTATTAACATCTTTAAGTTTATTCACTTGCTCATTCACAACGCTACCAAAAATCACTCTTTTATACATCCATAAGGTATAAGAGGCACCTAAAACAAGTGTCGTCGCTGCAATTGCGCCTACCCAAAAGTTTACATTGACAGCCCCCATAATCACCATGAACTCACCAACAAAACCCGATGTACCTGGTAATCCAGCATTTGCCATGGCAAACAACATCATAAATGATGCAAAAATAGGCATGGTATTCACAACCCCACCATAGTCAGCAATATTGCGTGTATGCATACGGTCATACATCACACCAATACACATAAACATAGCGGCAGAAACAAAGCCATGTGAAATCATTTGTAAAATAGCCCCTTTTAATGCCCAAACATTCAAACTCATTGGTGCATCTGGAGAAGCCTGAAAAAACAAGAACAAACCTAAGGTGACAAAGCCCATATGGCTAATAGAAGAATAAGCCACCAGTTTTTTCATGTCTTTTTGAACCAAAGCAACCAGTCCAATATATACCACTGCGATGAGTGACAATACAATAATAACGGGCGCTAATTTTAAAGAAGCATCTGGCAGTATAGGTAAAACAAAACGTAAAAAACCATAAGCGCCTAATTTTAACGTAATGGCAGCCAATACCATTGAACCGCCTGTTGGTGCTTCCACGTGTGCATCAGGTAACCATGTGTGCACTGGCCACATTGGTACTTTTACTGCAAAAGACAAGAAGAAGGCTGCAAACAACACCAATTGCATGTTCAAGCCAATTTGTTTGATATTCTGTAAATCTAAAATTTCAAAACTTCCATTTGCTTGGCTAGACAAATAAATTAATGCAACGAGCATCAACAATGAGCCAAGCAATGTGTATAAGAAAAACTTAATAGATGCATATACTCTTCTAGGGCCACCCCATATACCAATGATTAGGTACATAGGAATCAGCATCGCTTCAAAGAACACGTAGAATAAAATGGCATCTAATGCACAAAAAGCACCATTGATTAAACCAGACATAATCAAGAAAGCAGCAAAATACTGTGCTACTTTTTTCTGTATCACTTGCCAGCCAGCCAAAACAACTAAAAGCGTAATAAAGCTGTTTAAAATCACAAATAAAACAGAAATACCATCTACTCCAAGATGATATCTGATGTTCAGTAACTCAATCCATTGATAGTTCTCTTCAAATTGCATTCCACCACTTAAACGATTGAATTCAGTAAATAATGGTAATGTAATCAAAAACCCTACCAAAGCACCAATTAGTGCCAATACCCGAGCTATTGGTGCCCTTTTATCTGAACCTGTGGCCAACACAATGATACCCGAGACAATCGGTATCCAAATTGCAAGACTAAGTAAGTTTTCGTACATGTTTTAAACCTAAATTAATTATTATTAACGTTGTGAAAAGTCATGTTATTTAATCAGTAGTGGCCATAACCAAACAGTCAATAAGCCGACTACACCAATAACCATCACCGCCGCATACGTATAAATAAATCCTGTTTGTAGACGTTTTGTGATGCTCGCAATTACCTCAACAACCTTCGCCGCGCCATTAACCAAGCAATTATCAATCAAGAAAGTATCACCCACTTTCCAAAAGAATGTACCTAATGCACGAGACCCCTTGGCAAATACAGCAAAATACAACTCATCAAGGTAATATTTATTTTCTAATACAACATAAATTGGTTTAAATGCTGTGGCAATTTTTGCAGGAACATCCGTAAACTTAATATAGAACAACCATGCTAATACCACACCTGCTAAGGCTAAATATAATGGCGCAGTTGAAAGTGAATGAGTCACCATGGTTAAGGCACCATGGAATTCTTCACTTAATTGATACATAACAGGGTGTTTTGCTAAATCAACATAAATTGCATCTTGAAAGAATTGCCCATATACCATAGGTTCAATAGCAAAGAAGCCAATAATTACAGAAGGAATAGCCAATAAAACCAATGGTAAAGTCACAACCCATGGGCTTTCTTTCGGGTTATCGTTAGGGCCTAAACCATGATGCTCCTCATGGGCATGCACATCATCATCCTCATGATGGGTCTGTGCAGCTTGTTCTTTCCAACGTTCTTTCCCGTGGAAAACCAGAAAATAAAGGCGAAAAGAATAAAATGCCGTAATAAACACGCCAGCTAAAACAGCAAAGTAAGCAAAACCAGCTGCTGGCAACTCAGACATGCCTACTGCTTCAATAATGGTGTCTTTTGAGAAAAATCCAGAGAAAAATGGGGTACCAATTAGTGCTAGAGAACCAAGCAACAAGGTAATCCATGTAATCGGCATGTACTTTCTCAAACCACCCATATTACGCATATCCTGATCATGGTGCATACCAATGATGACTGAACCTGCGGCTAAAAATAATAGTGCTTTAAAAAATGCATGAGTCATTACATGGAATACAGCAACAGAATAAGCAGAGGCACCTAATGCAACAGTCATGTAACCTAATTGTGATAAAGTTGAATAAGCAATAACACGTTTAATGTCATTTTGAACAATACCCAAAAAGCCCATAAATAATGCTGTAATGGCACCAATAACCATAATGGTATTTAAAGCCACATCAGACAACTCAAAAATAGGAGACATTCTGGCAACCATAAAGATACCTGCTGTAACCATGGTCGCTGCATGAATCAAGGCAGAAATAGGGGTTGGGCCTTCCATCGAATCAGGTAACCAAACATGTAATGGAAATTGAGCAGATTTACCCATTGCACCAACAAATAACAATAAACAGGTTACTGTGATTAAAGACCACTGCTGCCCAGGAATTAACTCGATTGTTGCACCAATAACATTTGGCAGATACGCGAACACATCATCATAGTTTAGGCTGCCACCAAAATAAGCCAAAACTAAAGCAATGCCCAGAATAAAACCAAAGTCACCTACTCTATTCACTAAAAATGCTTTTAAATTCGCAAAAATAGCAGTAGGTTTTTTAAACCAGAAGCCAATCAATAAATAAGACACGAGCCCTACTGCTTCCCAACCAAAGAATAGCTGAATAAAGTTATTGCTCATGACCAACATAAGCATAGAGAAGGTAAATAGAGAAATATAACTGAAAAAACGTTGATAGCCTGGATCTTCATGCATATAACCAATAGTATAAATATGCACCATTAGCGATACGCTTGTGACCACAACTAACATGGTTGCTGTTAAGCTGTCAACTAAGAAGCCAACAGAAAAATCAATACCATTCATTGTCAACCATGTATATAAAGACTCATTGAATACCTCTGACTCTCCAATTACAAAGCCGTACAAAACGTATATAGACAATACTGCTGAAACCGCTACACCTAAAATAGCAACAGTGTGTGCTCCTCTACGGCCAACAAGAGTGCCAAACAAGCCAGCAATAATCGCCCCCACTAGTGGTGAAAGCGCTATTAGTAAATATAAACTCATTTTATCCATATTAGTTTGCTTTTCTTCTGGTTAACTTAAATTAGCCTTTTAAGCTATCTAAATCTTCAATATTGATGGTGTTATGTGTTCTAAATAATAAGACTAAAATAGCCAAACCAATTGCAGACTCAGCTGCTGCAACAGTTAAAATAAAAAACACAAAAATTTGCCCTGCCATATCACCCAAATATTGGGCGAAAGCAATGAAGTTAAAATTTACAGCCAACAACATTAATTCAATTGACATAAGCAAAACGATGACATTCTTACGATTTGCAAAAATCCCAAAAATACTGATTGAGAATAATAATCCTGAAAGAACCAAATAGTGAGTTAAAGTAATCATTTTTTGTATTCCTTATTTTGTTGTATCAGATGGCGATTCAGGAACATCTTGTGCTTCTTCTGTGACGCCTTCAATTTCTACTTCTGCACTCATCTGAACCACTCTGACTCGCTCTTTTGGTCGTGCTTTAACCTGATCAGCAGGATTCACTCTCTTAACATCTGTACGTTTGCGATGAGTTAAAGCAATAGCCGCAACCATACCTAAAACCAATAAAACTGAAGCTAACTCAAAAGGCATTAAATAAGTTGTATACAATTGCAAACCCAGTTCACGTATATTATTGTAATCAGCGGGTAATGGTTTTAAACCATTAAAACTGACTAAATTCATTTGTGGGTTTGTTAAAATTAATGTGATCTCAATGGCAATAACAGCACCAACGATTAAAGCAATCGGTAAGTTTTTCCAAAATCCCTTACGTATTTCTTCCAAATTGACATCAAGCATCATGACAACAAAAAGGAACAAGACCATTACTGCACCGACATAAACCAAAACCAGCACAATCGCTAAGAACTCTGCTTGCATTAACATCCATAGGCCAGCACTGGTCACAAAAGCCAACACAAGGAATAGCACTGCATGTACTGGGTTTTTGGACATAACAACCCTGATACTGGCCACAAGCAGAATCGTAGAGAAGATATAAAATAAAATTTCTTGAAAAGTCATGCTTCTCCCCTATCTATACTTCGCATCTGCAGATTTTCGTTCAGCAATCTCTGCTTCATATTTATCACCAATGGCCAACAACATAGGTTTTGTATAATACAAATCCCCTCTTTTTTCACCATGGTACTCAAGGATATGTGTTTCAACAATGGCGTCAACAGGACATGCTTCTTCACAAAAACCACAGAAAATACATTTTGTTAAATCAATATCGTAGCGTGTTGTTCTACGCGTACCATCATCTCTTTTTTCTGACTCAATAGATATGGCCATGGCTGGGCAAACTGCCTCACACAATTTACAGGCAATACAACGTTCCTCACCATTTGGATATCGACGTTGAGCATGCAGTCCACGAAAACGCACAGATTGTGGAGTTTTCTCCATGGGATACATCACTGTAATTTTACGAGCAAACATATTCCTAAAGGTCAAGGCCATACCTTGAAGCAACTCAACTAGGAAAAATGTTTTAAAAAATCTTGAAATCATTGTTTTTTTCCTATTGCCAAAGGTTTAATGGGGTCATCATCCATACTGCAACGACAACAATCCACAAAAGCGTTACAGGAATAAACACTTTCCAACCTAAACGCATAATTTGGTCATATCTAAAACGTGGGAATGTTGCACGTAACCATAAATACATATACAAAATGGTACACATTTTTAGAATCATCCACCAAATGCCACTTTGCCCAATCACACCCCAGCTTTGTGGAAATGGAGACAACCAACCACCTAAAAACAGCAAAGAAGCTAAAGCTGAAATCAAAATCATATTGATGTATTCACCTAAAAAGAATACAGCAAATGCCATACCTGAATACTCAACATGGAATCCAGCCACAATTTCTGACTCACCCTCTGCCACATCAAATGGTGCCCTATTGGTTTCTGCAACACCTGAAATGAGATAAACAACAAATAATGGCAATAGAGGTAACCAGTTCCAAGAGAAAACAGAACCACCTGCAATACCTTTACTTTGGGCATTAACAATATCAATAAAGCTTAAACTACCTGACACCATCAACACACCCACTAAAGCGATTCCCATTGCAATTTCATATGAAACAATTTGTGCCGCAGAACGCATTGCGCCTAATAAAGCATATTTTGAATTTGATGCCCAACCAGCAATAATTACACCATAGACCCCCATAGAGGTAATCGCCATAACATACAAAAGGGCTGCATTGGTATTGGCTATAATTAAAGTATCTGTAAAAGGAATAACGGCCCATGCTGCTACAGCTGGCATCATTGTCAACAGTGGTCCAATGAGAAACAGTGCTCTATTTGCAGAAGTTGGCATGATGATTTCTTTAAAAATCAATTTTCCTGCATCTGCTAAAGGTTGAATTAACCCGAAAGGCCCCACTCTATTGGGACCACGACGCAATTGAATATAACCAATCACTTTACGTTCAGCATATGTTAAATACGCCATTACAATCATTATTGGCAAAATGAGCACAATAATTTTTAATAAGGTCCAGACAACTAATGCCATCCCAGAACCTAAATATTGTTGTAACCAAGCCTCCATGCTCATTACCCTCTCTTCAGTTCAATTTCACCCAACAATGCACCAACGGTACAAGTATGTGCATGATGGGCTAAAGAAACCACATTTTCAGGCAATCTGTCATCACAACTGACCACAACACAAACGGGTTGCCCATTTTCCTGACAAACTTGTACAGCTTCTCCTACACTAAATCCTAGATTAGATAATGTTCTGCTATGCAGTATTGCAGTAGGCACTTGTGCTTGTACGGTTTGTTGTAATGAAATTGCTCGACGTACTATTGCGTCTGATTCATAAAGCCCAACATTACCTACCCTATAAAGAAGGTTATCTTTGAACTCTAATGAAGTGACTGTATATTGAATATGATTATTCAATAACTTAGGTAAATCATGCTGAGCCAAAGCTTCTTCGCGCACCTGTTCTACAGAATCAAACTCAAAGCCAGAAAGTTCAAGCATATTGCCTAAAACGCGTAAAACTTTCCATAAAGGCCGAGTTTGTGCTAAAGGACGCACGACACCAAAAAAGCTTTGAAGCTTACCTTCCATATTGACAAAACTACCCGCTGTTTCCGTAAAAGGCGCAACAGGTAATAAAACATCTGCATAATTCAATAAATTTTTGTCTTTGTATGCAGTAAAGGCAATCACTGTTTCCGCTTGTTCCATTGCCTTTAATGCCAAATTACCATCACATAAGTCTTTATCTACTTCTATATTAACCAATACATAAGCTTTTTTGGGCTCAGTTAAGGCGGCACGAGTATTAAACTTTGTTTGTTTGTGTGGTTGTATCATGGCTTGCACACCCACGCTATTACCAGCTTGAGGTAAGAAACCAAAAACTGAATTGGTTTCTTGAGCAATATTCTGAGCCAAGGCAGATAATTGTGCAAAGTCAGGATGATTCTGAGCCAAACCACCCAATAAGACTGTGGACTTTTCTGCAGCTAATAAACTTTGTGCTACTTTTGCAATACCATTATCTTGTTTTTGTCCAGCCTTCTGGGCACGTACTTCAATCAATAATCGTTGTAGATATTGAAGCCATTGCAAAGGATGCTCTACAGTTTGTTCAACAACAGGCATGTTCAGTTCTTCATACACTGCATTCAAAGAACTTAATTTCAATCCTTTTTGTGCCGCACCTCGGATTCTAGCAGTTAATAGAGGTTGCTCTGAACGCCAAGTAGCACCAATGCTAAACACTGCACCATTTTCTAATAAAGATTGTATGCTTTGACCTAGCCAAAACACGCCATCTATATGTCCATCGAGTTTAAAATCTTGCTGACGTAAGCGTGACTCAATGTTCTCAACACCAAATTCTTTAGTCAGTTTTTTAGCAAGATAAGCTTCTTCTAATGTACTAGTAGGGTTCAACAAGCAAGCAATGGCATCTTTACCATGATCATTTGCCACACCTTTTAGACCTTTAACAACATACTCAAGTGCTGTTTGCCACTCAACTTCATGCCATACACCACCATGCTTAATCATTGGGCGTTGTAAACGCTCCTCACTGTTTAAGCCTTCATAAGAAAAACGATCTTTATCTGACAACCAACACTCATTGATTTCATCATTTTCTAAAGGTAAAACTCGTTTTACTTCGTGGTCTTTAACCTGAACAATTAAATTTGAGCCCAATGCATCGTGTGGCGCAATGGATTTACGGCGTGATAACTCCCAAGACCTTGCACTATAACGAAATGGTTTGCTGGTTAAAGCACCCACTGGGCATAAGTCAATGACATTACCTGACAGCTCTGTTTCAACAACTTTACCAACAAAAGGCATAATTTGGGAGAATTCTCCTCTATTGGCCATGCCAATTTCTTGCTGCCCTGCAATTTCTTCAGTAAAACGGACACAGCGCGTACAATGAATACAACGAGACATTTCTTGAGCAGAAACCAAGGGGCCCATGTCTTTGGCCACAACCGCTCTTTTTGCTTCTTGATAACGGCCTGTACTATTACCATAGCCAACTGACAAATCTTGCAATTGACACTCACCACCTTGATCGCAAATGGGGCAATCTAAAGGATGATTTATCAGCAAAAACTCCATAACCCCCTTTTGGGCATTTTGAGCCATCTGCGAATGGGTATGGACTTTCATACCATCCGTTACAGGTGTGGCGCAAGCAGGTAATGGTTTTGGTGCTTTTTCCACTTCAACCAAACACATGCGACAGTTGGCAGCAATCGATAATTTTTTGTGGTAACAAAAATGTGGAATATATGTTCCTGCCGTATTAGCAGCTTCCATAACCGTGCTGCCTTGAGGCACGGCAACTTCTTTTCCATCAATCTCTATTTGTAGCATAACTCAACAATTCCTTATTATGTACTTAGTGCACACTAAAACCACTTATGTTCTACTAAGCATTTTTTATGCTCAATATGGTGTTCAAATTCATGTAAAAAATGTTTTGTAAAACTACGCACAGGGAAAACAGCTGCATCTGCTAAAGCGCAAATAGTTCTACCAGCCATATTATTACCAACAGATGCCAGTAGTTCTAAATCTTCTGTTCTACCCTGTCCATGTTCAATACGATGTACAATTCGATACAACCAACCTGTACCTTCACGGCAAGGTGTACATTGGCCACACGACTCTTCATGATAAAAATAAGACAATCGCTCTAGAGCCTTGACCATACACACATCTTCATCCATCACAATCACTGCACCAGAACCTAACATGGAACCTGCTTTACTGATGGCATCATAATCCATGGTCAAATCCATCATAATATCCGCAGGTAAAACAGGTGCAGAAGAACCACCTGGAATAACTGCTTTTAATTTTTTGCCATGACGCATACCGCCAGCCATTTCCAATAATTGTGAAAATGGTGTTCCCAAAGGAACTTCGTAATTTCCAGGACGTTCTACATGCCCAGAAACAGAAAACAATTTCGTACCAAAATTATTTGGCAGGCCAAAAGAAGAAAATTTTTGTGCACCATCACGCATGATAAAAGGAACAGACGCAAAAGACTCTGTATTGTTAATCGTTGTTGGTTTACCATATAAACCAAACGAAGCTGGGAAAGGAGGTTTAAAACGAGGTTGTCCTTTTTTACCTTCTAACGATTCCAAGAGGGCAGTTTCTTCCCCACAAATATAAGCACCATAACCATGATGTGCATATAAGTTAAAAGAAAAATCTGTTCCTAAAATTTTTTCACCTAGAAAACCTGCTTTTTTAGCTTGTTCTAAAGCTTCCTCAAAACGTAGGTACTCTTCAAAGATTTCACCGTGAACATAGTTATAACCTGCGACAGCCCCCATCGCATAACCAGCAATAATCATCCCTTCTATTAAGGCATGAGGATTGAAACGCATAATGTCACGATCTTTAAATGTACCAGGTTCACCTTCGTCTGTATTACAGACTACATATTTTTCACCCGGAAATGATCTGGGCATAAAACTCCATTTAAGCCCAGTGGGAAAACCTGCCCCTCCACGACCTCTTAAACCAGAATTTTTTACCTCTGCAATCACGTCGTCCTGTGACATAGACTCAGACAAAATACGCTTAAGTGCTTGGTAGCCCCCTCGTTGCATATAAGCATCAATCGTCCAAACATTTGGATCATCTGTATTGACACCGTCAAAAATAATACCTGATTGATATATTGCCATTAGTTTAACTCCGCCAATTTTTCATCTATGGCCTCAGGAGTCATGAAGCTACACATTTTATGGTTATTAATCAGCATTACAGGAGCATCGCCACAAGCCCCCATACATTCACCTTCTAATAAGGTAAATTTGCCATCTGCTGTCGTTTCTCCCAAACCAATACCCAATTTTTGCTGTAAGTATTCAGCGGTATTCACACCACCACGTAAAGCGCATGGTAAATTAGTACACACTGTTAATTTATATTTACCTACTGGTTTTAAATCATACATGTTATAAAACGTTGCGACCTCATAAGCTGCTACTGGCGCAATACCAATATATTTAGCAACATATTCAATCGTATCGCTGGATAAAAAACCTTTTTCCTGTTGCGCAATACGTAAGGCAGACATAATTGCAGAGCGACGTTGGTCAGTTGGGTATTTCGCTAACTCAATATCGATTTTATTTAGAGATTCTGTTGTTAACATTATCGGTCAATCTCCCCAAATACAATATCCTGTGTTCCTATAATGGCCACAACGTCTGCTAACATATGACCTCTTGCCAACTCATCCATAGAAGCTAAATGAGGAAAACCTGGTGCTCTGATTTTGAGACGATACGGTTTATTTGCACCATCGGAAATCACATAAACCCCAAACTCTCCTTTTGGATGTTCAGTTGGTACATAAGCTTCACCTTCTGGCATATGCATGCCTTCTGTAAACAGTTTGAAGTGATGAATTAAATCTTCCATATTGGTTTTCATTGCTTCGCGTTTAGGTGGCGCAACTTTATGATTATCAACAATAACAGGCCCAGGATTATCTTTTAACCACTGCACACATTGTTTGATAATACGATTAGCTTGACGCATTTCTTCAATACGTACTAAATAACGATCATAGCAATCGCCATTGACCCCAACTGGAATATCAAAATCTAACTTAGCATAGACATCATAAGGCTGTTTCTTACGAATATCCCATTCGACACCTGAGCCACGTAACATGGGGCCAGAAAAACCTAATTCTTTGGCTCGTTCTGCACTCACAACACCGATGCCAACGGTACGTTGCTTCCAAATACGATTCTCTGTTAACAAGTTTTCATAGGTATCTACGCAAGCAGGGAAGCGATTGGTAAAGTCTTCAATATAATCAAGCAATGTACCTTGACGAGCCTGATTCAAATCTTGCAATTTTTTACCTTTGGTAAATTTGCTTTGTGCATATTGTGGCATTGAGTCAGGTAAATCACGGTAAACACCACCGGGTCTAAAATAAGCAGCATGCATTCTGGCTCCAGATACAGCCTCATACATATCCATAAGCTCTTCACGCTCACGAAAAGCGTATAAAAACACTGTCATTGCCCCGATATCTAATGCATGAGAACCTACACCCATCAAATGATTCAAAATTCTGGTAATCTCTGCAAACATTACTCGGATGTACTGAGCACGCTCAGGTACTTGAATGTTTAAAATCTTTTCAAGAGATAAACAATAGGCATGTTCATTACACATCATAGAAACATAATCAAGCCTGTCCATATAAGGTAATGCTTGCAAATATGTTCTATGCTCTGCTAATTTTTCTGTACCACGGTGCAATAAGCCAATATGTGGATCTGCTCGCACGACCACTTCACCATCAAGTTCCAGCACCATACGTAATACCCCGTGTGCTGCAGGATGCTGCGGGCCAAAGTTAATTGTATAATTGCGAATATTAGCCACCGTACTGCTCCTCTCTCACGATACGAGGGGTGATTTCTCTCGGTTCTATACTGACAGGTTGATAGATGACTCTTGATTGCGCACTGTCGTAACGCATTTCCATATCACCTGAAATAGGAAAATCTTTTCTGAAAGGGTGACCAACAAAACCATAGTCTGTCAGAATTCGGCGTAAGTCAGGGTGGTTATTAAACAAGATACCAAATAGGTCAAATGCTTCACGCTCATACCAATTGACACCATTGAATAATGGGTAAATTGAATCCACAATAGGAAAGTCATCATTGGATGCGAACGTTCTTACTCTGAGTCGCCAATTATGGGTCACAGACAATAGATGAATAACAACAGCAAAGCGTGGGCCTTGCCACTCTTGATTTTTATATGTACTGTAATCCACGCCACATAAGTCTGTTACTTGATCAAAACCCAACTCTTTTGTTTCTTTTAATGCTTTAACCAAGTTGAAGTAATGTTCACTTTTACATTCAAGAGTCAACTCATTTCCAGACACGACCAATTTTGTTGGTAATCCAGGAAATTGTGTTTCTATAAGATTTTTTAACGTTTGTATTTTTGTAGACACAACACACTCTCCTAACGCGCTATAGTGCTTGTTCTTTTAATTTTATTCTGTAGCTGCATTAAACCGTAAAGTAAAGCTTCTGCAGTAGGTGGACAACCTGGCACGTAAACATCAACAGGCACAATACGGTCACACCCTCTGACAACGGAATATGAATAATGGTAGTAACCGCCCCCATTTGCACAAGATCCCATTGATAAAACCCAACGAGGTTCCGCCATTTGGTCATAAACTTTACGTAAAGCAGGTGCCATTTTGTTACAAAGCGTACCAGCGACAATCATTAAATCTGACTGGCGAGGGCTAGGACGAAAAATAATACCATACTGGTCTAAGTCATATCGCGCTGCCCCAGCTTGCATCATTTCAACCGCACAGCAAGCCAAACCAAATGTCACTGGCCATAAAGAGCCTGTACGCACATAATTAATCAGTTTATCAGCCGATGTTGTGACAAACCCTTCTTTTAAAACGCCCTCTATTCCCATTCTAAAGCGCCTTTTTTCCATTCATACACGAAACCAACCACCAAAATAGCTAAGAAAACCATCATGGCACCAAATCCAAACAATCCAAGCTCTTTAAAAACAACTGCCCATGGAAATAAAAAGGCAATTTCAAGATCAAACAAGATAAATAGGATTGCAACAAGGTAATAACGTACATCAAATTTCATACGCGAATCTTCAAATGCTTCAAAACCACATTCGTAAGCGGAGTTTTTTTCTGCATCTGGTCGACTTGGGCCCATAACTTTACCTAAAAAGATACACCCCCCGCCAATCAAAAATCCTATGATAATGAACATCAATATGGGAAAATAATTCTCTAACATGGCAAAATAATTCCCTACGTGACAAAATAGCAATTGCTTATTGTAACCGCTCCGATGCCTTTTTTGAAGTATCAAATTTGAATTTACTTTGATATTTTACTTATTTTTCAGTCAATTGAGAACGATTATCACATGACATTGTATTTTTGATATTAATCAATGTTATTGATTCTTTAAGTTGTTTATCTGACATTTTTAGTGTAGTTGCTTAAAATAATCTAATATAAATTTGATTAAAATTAAATTGGTCTATACAAGCTAGCCATTTTATCTAGTTAAATCAGCCACTTTACTTAGTTTTACAAATACTCAATTGCTCTTATTGAATGTTTTCAATAAAATAGGGAAAATTTTATGTCACATTAACCTTGTAGTTTCTTTCTTACAAACTCGGACAAAACCAAAATGAACAATTAACACGCTTATATTTTTATTGATTACAACTTAAAATATAAGACTTTGTTATTGTTTTTTCTTGAGAAATTTCATATTTTTAAAATTAATATTGTACTTTGTCATAGAACAATAGCAATGTCTTTTCTTCTAAACTTTGGGAGAAAACATACTATGCCAAATATCGTACTTGAACACGTTTCTTTTCAATTTAACAGCTCTGATTTTATACTTCATAATATTTCCTACTCTTTTGGAGAAGGAAAACACAACCTTATTGGCCATAATGGTGTAGGAAAATCGGTTTTAGCATCTTTACTTGCTGGAAATCATAAACCAAGTGATGGGAAAATCATTCATTCATCTATTGTCGAATTATTTTCCCAACAATTTATTTCACCAGAACAATCAATAGCCTCTTTTTTAAACATTGAAGCCCCTTTAAAAGCTTTGCATCGTATTTTATCAGGTCACTATTGTGAACAAGACATGAGCCTAATTGGTGATAATTGGGCCTTAGAACAAAAGACACAAGAAATATTGGCACAAATTGAAATCTTTGCGGATTTATGGCAGCCTTTTCATTCTTTAAGTGGTGGGGAACAAACCCGTTTAAGGTTATTGAAACATTTTCAAAACAAACCAAATTGGCTCATTCTGGACGAACCAAGCAATCATTTAGATATACAAGCAAGAGAATGGTTAAAAACACAAATAAAGCAATATCCAAACAATTTATTGTTAATTAGCCACGATTTATCATTACTAGAAATCATACCTAATACTCATGAACTCACACCAAAAGGTATTCTGTATTTTCATGGCAATATTCATGATTATTTGCAACAAAAATTCACCAAGCAATTGGCTTTACAACAAGCGCTAGAACACGAACAAAAAACGCAGAAAATATTAACGCATAGTTATCAAAGAAATAAAGAACATACCAATCAAAGAGCTATTCAAGGTAAAAAACTAAAAAAATCAGGTAGTCAAAGTAAGCTGATTTTGGATAGAAAAGCAGATAAAGCAACGCTGAATCAAGCTTCTTTAAAAAAACGATACACAAAATTATTTGAGTTATCTGAACAAAAACGTCTTGACACTCAAAATCAAATTGAAGCAACAACAGAGCTCAAATTAAGCTTAAACCAAAATCAACATGCCAATCATCATTTTATATTTTGTGACCACTTGATCTTGCCTTACGGACATCAGGACCCCATAACTTTTTTCTTAAAAAATAATGAACAAGCTTTATTAATGGGCAAAAATGGTAGCGGTAAGTCTACTTTATTGCACATTTTATCGGGTAGACTTCAACCAAAAAGTGGCTGCTGTCAAACATCTGGAAAAATTGTGTATTTAGATCAACACCAATCTTTTTTATTACCACACCTAAATGTATTGGCAAACTTCGAGCATTATGTGCCTAATTTAGGGGAAACAAATTACCGTACTTTACTGGCTAATATTGGGCTAAAAAAACATAAAGTCTACAGCCCCATACATGCTCTTAGCGGAGGAGAAAAAATCAAACTGGCTTTATTAATCATTTACTCCTACCCTTCCTTGCCTATTTTGCTCTTAGACGAACCAGATAATCATTTAGATATAATGGCAAAAAAAATGCTGATAAATGCTTTACAACGGTATAAAGGCATGATGCTTCTTGTGAGCCATGATTCAGATTTTTTGAAACAGATAGACATCAAAAAAAGTATATTTTTATAAAAAGCTAAGCACCATACATATATCAAGCACAGAGTGCTTCTGAAAAAAATGATTAACCACGATTGTTCAATTCATATGCTAAAATATGTTATTCACTAATATTAAGGTTAAATATGTTGCACTTATACAATACATTAACTCGCCAGAAAGAAAAGTTCACGCCAATTGACCCTAAAAATGTCAGGATGTATGTATGTGGAATGACTGTATATGATTACTGTCATTTAGGTCATGCACGAGTAATGGTTGTATTCGATATGATTGCTCGCTGGTTGCGCCAAACTGGTTTCCCATTAACTTATGTACGTAATATTACGGATATTGATGACAAAATTATTGCTAGAGCGTTGGAAAACAAAGAAAGTATTGAAGCACTTACCAACAGATTTATTCATGCGATGCATGAAGATGCAAATGCTTTAGGGGTGCTAAGCCCTGATTTTGAACCACGAGCAACTGCACATATCCCAGAAATGATCGATATGATTGAACGATTAATCGAGAATAATAAAGCCTATAAAGCAGATAATGGTGATGTTTATTTCTCGGTAAGGGAGTTTCCTCCTTATGGTCAACTTTCTGGAAAAAGTTTGGATGATTTACGTGCAGGAGAACGTGTAGGAATTGATGCTTTCAAAAAAGACCCAATGGATTTTGTCTTATGGAAAGCAGCAAAACCCAACGAACCGAGTTGGGAAAGCCCATGGGGCAAAGGACGCCCCGGCTGGCATATTGAATGTTCTGCAATGAGCGAAGAATTATTGGGCGCTCATTTTGATATTCATGGTGGCGGCGCTGACTTACAGTTTCCTCACCATGAAAATGAAATTGCACAAAGCTGTGGTGCACAAGATCCAAAACACCAACATGCATTTGTTAATTATTGGCTACATAATGGTTTTATTCGTGTAGATAACGAAAAGATGTCGAAATCTTTAGGTAATTTTTTTACCATTAGAGAAGTACTTGAAAAATACGATGCCGAAGTGATTCGCTTTTTTATTTTACGTGCTCATTATCGTAGCCCACTGAACTATTCAGATGTTCATTTAAATGATGCAAAAAATGCATTAACACGCTTATATACAGCCTTAAAAAATGTTGAAGAAATTGTGCTACCTGAAGATTGGGTAAATAATGATTATTCTCAACGTTTTTTTGAAGCGATGAACGATGACTTTAATACTGTTGGTGCTATAGCGATCTTATTTGAATTAGCGACTCAAATTAATAAAACACCCGATGCACAATTAGCAGGTTGTTTACAAAAGCTAGGAAATTTGCTTGGGCTGTTAGAAAGAGACCCTATTTTATTTTTACAAGGTGCTGGGCAAAATAATACTACTTTAAACGAAGAAACTATTCTGTCTATGATTGAAGCTCGTAAACAAGCTAGAGCTGAAAAAAATTGGGCTGAATCTGATCGTATCCGTGATGAATTGCTACAACAAGGCATTTTATTGGAAGACGGCCCTCAAGGTTCTACATGGCGTAGAGCATAAATCTAGATAAAGTACAAAATGTGCTTGAATGTTTTAAGAAAAAGTTAGATAATAATAAGTTCATCAAAATGTAGCATAGGCAAAACCCCTATGTCCGCTAAATTAAAGGAAAAATCATGAAACAAGGTATTCATCCAGAATATACACCACTAGAAGTTACATGTTCTTGTGGCAACACATTTACAACTAAGTCTACAATGGCTAAGGACAAGTTCCATATTGAGGTTTGCTCAAATTGTCATCCGTTTTACACTGGCAAACAAAAAATTGTGGACAGTGCTGGTCGTGTGGATAAATTCCAACAAAAATACGGCAATATGTTCAAACGTTAATCGTTATACACATATCAAAAAAGGTGGCCTTATTAAGGTCGCCTTTTTTAATGCTATTATCAATTTAATATAACGGATTAACTAAAACAAACTCTGCAAGAACAAATCCAGAAAACCGGATTAACAAGCTGATTTTTATGACATAATTACAATTAAAAATTTAATTTAATGGATAATGATTTTGAAAAATAGCGCGTTATATCATCAGCCTATTTTCATGTTTATAGAAAAACTCGCGATGATTGAAGTTTATTACAATAAATTCTGCAAAACATCGTATAATAAGCTATGATAGCCTTCTGGCTTTTTATCTGAACCAAATTTAGATGACTTCACAATAAACAATGAATAAACTTAAATTTACCAAAATGCATGGTTTAGGAAATGATTTTATGGTGATTAATGCCATAGATCAGATTTTCATTCCTGACATAAAACAAATACAACAATGGTCTGATCGGCACTTTGGTATTGGTTTTGATCAATTATTATTGGTACAAAAACCTGACGATCCAACAAATGATTTTAAATATCGTATTTTCAATGCTGATGGTAATGAAGTTGAACAATGTGGTAATGGTGCACGCTGTTTTATGCGGTTTGTGTACGAAAAACAATTAACAAATAAATCAACTATTTTGGTTGAAACGGTTAAAGAAACAATTACCTTATCACTTGATGATCACGGATTGGTTACTGTGAACATGGGACAGCCTCGTTTTGAACCAAAACAAATTCCTTTTTTGGTAGATAAGATTGCCAATAAATACACTATTGAATTTGAAGGCCATCAAGCTGAGATTACTTGTATTAATATGGGGAACCCTCATGCCGTGCTATTGGTGAAAGATGTAGAACAAGCGCCAGTTGAACAATGGGGAAGTGCCATTGAAAAGCACCCCCTTTTCCCCGAAGGCGTTAATGTTGGCTTTTTACAAATTCTAAACAAGTCTGAGGTAAAATTGCGTGTTTTTGAAAGAGGTGTAGGTGAAACTTTTGCCTGTGGTACAGGTGCCTGTGCGGCTGTTGTAGCAGGTATTCGCCTAGGTTTATTAAATGAAACAGTTTGTGTATTTACCCAAAAAGGGCAGTTAACCATTCACTGGCAAGAACAACAACCCGTCACAATGACAGGCCCAGCACAGACTGTTTTTGAAGGAGAAATTAGCTATTAATATGGATAAAAATGCAATCGTTCATTATTTAAGTACCCATCCTGATTTTTTAGCTGAATGTGCTGAACGTTTTGGCTTACAAGCAAAAAATAATAAAGTAGTCAGTTTTTCAGAAGTTAAACTTATCGCTGCTGAAGATAAGATTCAACGCCTTGAAAAAAATATACATACACTTATTGAAAACGCAAAACACAATGAAAAATTAGTTGAACAACTCTTTGCTTTGAATCTAGATTTAATCAAAGCAACCTCAGCAAATGAATTATTTTGTGCCATTTCAAAAACACTCAATGAATATTTTAATTTGGAAGCTTATACAATTAAACTCCTACCCCATGTTGAAAAATCAAGCTCTTGGTTAACAGAAGAGTATTATTTACCAATTGGACACCCAGCTATTCATAAAATAGAACAACTCACCCATCCTATATGTCATCATTATTTAATCAAAGAAATGTTAGACTGGCTCCCAACACAAACCAGCTTACAAAGCTTCATCCAAATTCCCATTCATTTGACCACAAAAGAACAAATCGATGGTGTGATGGTTATTGGTAGTGCAAACCCTAAACGTTTTAGCAATGAACACGATACAATTTATGTTCAAAAGATGGTAGAAGCCATTGTAACAACACTCATGCGTCTAAGGAACAGCATCGCATGATGATTACGCTGCTTTGCCTCTCAGTTTATATTATTTTTGCTGGCTATTTATGTTTTAAAAATAATCAGTTTTCATGGTTATGGACGACAATTTTTTTATGGCTGGTAGCAACAATTGCGCTATCTAAACTCTTACCTGGAATCTATACCTTATTTAGCACCATTAGCCTTTACCCTGCCCCTTTATATTTTTTACTGGGCAGTATTATTTATTTTATTAAAAACACTCAATATAAAAAAGAGACAAAACAGTGGTATTTTACAGGACAATCTACATTAAGCAGCTTTGCCTTAAGTAATCTTTTTATTCACCTAGGGTTTGGCTTTTTACTGTTGGCTATCTATCTGTTTTATCCCTATTACTTACAATCTCTTTTTGTTTTAAACACATTAAATCAATACTTCTTACAACCGATATGGATTATTGGCTTACAAATTACATTAATGTGCTTAATTATGTTATATGTCAAATTTAACCAGTTAAAAATCATTAAAATGAGTTTTTCTCAGGCAATATTATTCATTAGCCTAACGGCTTTATTTTCTGTGATTCTGACTATTATTGATGTTGTAGAGCGCTATGCGCAATTTTAATCAATGGTCAGTTTAAAGTTGATGAATAAAGTAAAATAACACCTGTATTTTTGACTTGAAAGGAAATATTTCTATGGCTTTTAATCTTAAAAATAGACATCTTCTAAGCCTAATTCATCACTCAGCTCAAGAGCTGCATTATCTACTTGAATTATCAAAACAACTGAAACAAGCAAAATATACAGGTACAGAACAACAACGTTTAAAAGGCAAAAATATTGCCCTTATTTTTGAAAAAACATCGACCCGTACCCGCTGTGCCTTTGAAGTAGCGGCATATGATCAAGGAGCCAATGTGACTTATATTGATCCTCAATCCTCACAAATTGGTCATAAAGAAAGTATGAAAGACACAGCCAGAGTATTAGGCAGAATGTACGATGCAATTGAATATCGTGGTTTTAAACAAAAAACCGTAGAAGAGTTGGCTCAGTTTGCTGGTGTACCTGTGTTTAATGGTTTAACTGATGAATACCATCCCACACAAATGTTAGCAGATGTATTAACAATGTTAGAACACTGCAATAAACCTGTTCATGAAATTAAATTTGCTTATGTTGGTGATGCACGGAACAATATGGGACACTCTTTGTTGCTAATTGGCTCAAAGCTTGGCATGGATGTACGAATTGCCGCACCTAAGAACCTGTTGCCTCAAGATGAATTAGTCACACTGTGCCAAGAGTTTGCACAGACAAGTGGCGCAAAAATCATGCTTACAGAAAAACCAGAAGAAGCAGTAATGGGGGTCGATTTTATTCATACTGATGTCTGGGTATCAATGGGAGAACCAGTTGAAACATGGAAAGAACGTATTGAAGAGTTGCTGCCCTTTCAAGTAAATAAAACTTTAATGCAAGCAGCACAGAACTCTCGTGTTAAATTTATGCATTGTTTACCTGCTTTTCATAATAGTGAAACGGCCGTAGGTAAAAAAATAGCGCAGCAATACCCTCATCTAGCTAATGGAATTGAAGTGACTGAAGATGTGTTTGAATCTGAAGCTTGTATTGCTTTTGACCAAGCTGAAAACCGAATGCATACAATTAAAGCGGTTTTAGTTTCATCTTTGGCTTAATTAGCTAATATAAATCTGGAAAAAAGGCCAATATATATTGGCCTTTTTAAATCTAAAAGTAAAACTATTTTAAACACTTATAAAAGTACTTAATTTATTCTCTATTTGAACAAATTCAGATTAATAGAATAAGTTTGAATATAACATTCCATCCATCTGAACCTGTCATTACACTTACTTTCTAACCTTTACATTACGCTAACTTAATTTAATAGAAAAATATCTATACTTTATTCATATCTATTCGACTCGATTTATATTGGAGAGTGTGCATGAATAAAGCATTTATATTACCTATAACTGTAGTAGCTTCCTTAAGCCTATCAGCTTGTATGGTAGATGTTGCACCAAACTATACACAAGGCCACTCACATATTTATAAATATGATCGATATGATCATCGTTACAGGCTACAACATCAATCTGGGCACAAGAGTTATTATCAACCTCATAAAAATAAGCATGGCTTTCAAAATAATATAGATAAATCGCCTCCTAAACATCAATTCAATAAAGGAAAAAATCATTATTCAGAAAAGAACACTAGACCCAGATGAATCCAATTAAAAGAGAAACCACTACGATGGTTTCTTTTACTTATTGAAGTATTACATCCGATTATTTTTTAACACACCATTACAAAACAAATTAAATATTTACACAATCAAAACTTAAATCAATATTTATATAATTATAATTCAACTTACAAAATAAATTATTTACTACTGGAGAGTCACATGAAAAAATCAATAATTTTATCTGCAATCATGGCATTATCTTTAGGTTTGTCTGCATGTGTAGTAGATGCTGGGCCCAATAGAAATGATCGCAATCCCCCAAACAAACATGATCATCAATATAATAAAAATCGCCCTACCCCAAATCAACATAAACAAAATAAAGACCACTATTCAGGAAAAAATGATCGACCAGATACTTATAAACCGAAGCCTCGATAAAATAAATCAATAAAAGAAACCTATTTATATAGTATGGTTTCTTTTATTGATGGTCCTTGGAAAATACATATTATAATGAACTTCATTTTATTTCACTTTATTAAAGTAAAATATCCAATTAATTTTCCTTAACATATCATTACAAAAAAATTTAATTATTTACATATTCATAACTTAATTTAATATTAATATAATTATAATTCAATTTATAAAATAATTTTTTTCACAACCGGAGAAACACATGAAAAAATCAATTCTTTTATCAATAGTATTAGCATCTTCTTTGATCATGTCTAATATAGCCAGTGCCGCACCAAATAATTATCAACCTAATAAAGAGCCTCAATCTAGCCAACCACAAGATAAAAAAGCTAATGATAACCATAAAAATGTTGAACAGCGCAAAGATGGTGATAAACGCAAAAACAGTGAACAGCGCAAAGATGGCGATAAACGCAAAAATAGTGAACAACGCAAAGATGGCGATAAACGCAAAAATAGTGAACAACACAAAGATGGTGATAAACGCAAAAATAGTGAACAACGCAAAGATGGCGATAAACGCAAAAATAGTGAACAACGCAAAGATGGCGATAAACGCAAAAATAGTGAACAACGCAAAGATGGCGATAAACGCAAAAATAATGAACAACGCAAAGATGGCACAAGCAATCAGGCACCTAAAAATCAAGGAGGGTATTCTGACAAAAATAATGCCCCTAAATAATATCAGGTATACATAAAATCATAAAAAACAGCCAACATCAAAATACATGTTGACTGTTTTTTAAGCTTATAAATTAGGGGGATAGTCTTACTTTTGTCCACAAATTTGGTGAATCATTATTTTTTTCATATAAAATACGATCATGTAATCGGCTGGGTCTTCCTTGCCAAAATTCAACTCTATCAGGTATCACAATATACCCCCCCCAATAATCAGGACGAGGGACTTTTAAGGGATATTTGATCCCCAATTTTGCGACTTCTTTTATTAATTGAGCGTGCCCAGTAATTTCCTGACTTTGATGACTTGCCCATGCACCTAAACGACTGGTATATGGGCGAGAAGCGAAATAAACATCTGATACTTGGGTATCTACTTTTTGTACAGAGCCTTCTATTCGAACCTGTCGTTCTAATTCTGGCCAAAAAAATGTTAAAGCTGCATGAGGGTTTTGGGCTATAGCTAGCCCTTTTCTACTTTCATAATTGGTATAAAATATAAATCCTTCTTGGCTCATTTCTTTTAACAAAACAATACGAGCGGTAGGCATGCCATTTTGATCAACTGTAGCAACATTCATTGCTGTTGGTTCATTCACTTTTGCATCAATTGCTTGTTTTAACCACAATTCAAATTGATTGAAAGGAGATATGGCACACTCTTTGATAGAGAGAGTTTGTTTGGCGTAATCCTGACGAATAGATTGTAAATTTAAAGACATGGACACTCCAAAGAAATATTTCGTAAAATCTGTTTATTAGCTTAACATGCAACAATATAAAACAAAACGATTGCGCGTTTATTTTACCCTCAAAATCAGTTAGAATGTGCACCTTTACCTTATAAAAATAATTAGTTTTTATGTCTTTTATTACCATCGGGCTCAACCATCAGACAGCTCCTGTCAGCGTCCGTGAACGATTAGCGTTCACGGCACAAATGCTGCCTGAAGCTTTACAAAACTTAGTAGCCAGTGGTATCAGCAATGAAGCGGTGATCTTGTCAACGTGTAATCGAACTGAAATATATTGTGTTGCACAACCTGATGAACTCATTCAGTGGCTCTCAGATTTTCATAATATCCCCACAACTGAAATTAAACCATTTTTGTACACATTAAAAACACAAGAAGCGATACGGCATGCTTTTAGGGTCGCCAGTGGTTTAGATTCAATGGTATTGGGTGAACCTCAAATTTTGGGGCAAATAAAAGACGCTGTAATGACAGCAGATCAAGCTAAAGCTCTAGGCCCTTTTTTAAATGTGCTTTTTCAAAAAACATTTTCTGTCGCAAAAAATGTCCGTTCGACCACTGCTGTTGGTAAAAATGTCACGTCAATGGCTGCAGCCTCCGTTAAAATGGCCGAACAAATTTTCCCAAGCATTAATCAATTGAATATTTTATTAATTGGCGCAGGAGAAATGATTGAACTGGTTGCAACACATTTTGCCGCTAAAAATCCTAAAAAAATTGGCGTCGTTAACCGTACATTGGCACGGGCACAAGAATTATGTAGTCAACTGAATACTCGAACAGAAGCTTATACTTTAACGCAGCTTCCCCAAATTCTATCCCAATTTGACGTGGTGGTTTCATCTACAGCCAGCCCCTTACCTATTGTCGGGAAAGGAATGGTTGAGCGTGCATTAAAAGAACGAAAATACTTACCTATTTTTTTATTGGATCTAGCTGTTCCTAGGGATATAGAATCTGAAGTTGAAGAATTAGAAGATGCTTTTTTATACACTGTGGATGATATAGCCAGTTTAGTGGAAGAAAATAAAGAAGCCAGACAAACTGCCGCAGCACAAGCAGAAAGCATTATTACAGAAAAAGTAGAAGAATTTATTTCATGGCAACAAAACAGGCGTCATGTCCCTTATATCAGGGCTCTTAAAGAGCAAAGTGAACACACCCGACTTGACGCATTGAACCATGCTAAAAAACAACTGCAAAAAGGTATGGATGCCAATGAAGTTTTAGAACAATTGTCGGTTCAACTCACCAACAAACTACTGCACTTACCAACTAAAACATTAAATCACGCTTCTGAACAACCTGATTTAGCAGAAGCTATTATTAAAATTTATCAATTATCACAAAAATAAAATGAAACCATCTATTCTCGAAAAATTAACACAATTAAGTCATCGTTTAGAAGAAGTGACACAGTTACTGAGCTCTGAGCAAGCAACGGATGATTTAGATCAGTACCGAAAACTGACACAAGAACATGCTGAATTGACCCCTGTCATAGAAACTTTTCAAGCTTACCAACAAGCAGAACAAGATTTGATTGATGCAGAAGAAATGCTGTCCGATCCTGAAATGAAAAGTTTTGCTCAAGAGGAAATCGGCCAAGCAAAAATAAAACAAGATGAGTTGGAGAAAGCCCTACAAACTTTACTTTTACCCAAAGACCAAAATGATGATAAAAATATTTTTATTGAGGTCAGAGCAGGTACCGGTGGGGATGAAGCCGCTCTTTTTGCTGGAGACTTAATGCGTATGTATACACGCTATGCAGAACGTAACCGTTGGAAAGTGGAAATTGTTTCAGCCAATGAATCTGAATTAGGCGGTTATAAAGAAGTGATTGCTAAAATTGAAGGGTTTGGTGTATACAGCCGTTTAAAATTTGAATCTGGAGGACACAGAGTACAACGTGTTCCCACAACAGAATCTCAAGGCCGTATCCATACCTCAGCGTGTACCGTTGCTGTTATGCCAGAAGCAGACACAATTAATGATATAGTTTTGAATCCAGCAGACTTGCGTATCGACACATTTCGAGCCAGTGGTGCTGGTGGGCAACATATAAATAAAACGGATTCTGCTGTACGGATTACCCATCTACCAACAGGGATGGTTGTAGAATGCCAGGATGATCGCTCGCAACATAAAAATAAAGCACAAGCCTTATCTGTTTTAGCTGCGCGAATCAATGATATGCAACGTAAAGAACAACAAGCAAAAGAAGCAGCTGAACGCAAAAGTTTGATTGGTAGTGGCGACAGAAGTGAACGTATTCGTACCTATAATTATCCTCAAGGACGTGTTACAGATCATCGTATTAATCTTACCTTACATAAACTTGATTTCATCATGGATGGAGACCTAGGTGAACTAACCAGCGCACTTATTACTGAGCATCAGGCTGAACTATTAGCACAATTGGGAGACTAACTCTTTAGGTCTGAATGATGCTGAAAAATAAAAGGTGAGGGAAATTCCTTCACCTTTTGTTTTAAATAAAGGAAAAAGAACATGAATAAGAAAAACATTATCATCATTGGTGGAGGCATTGCTGGGATGGAGGTCGCTACCTCGCTTAGCAAACAATTTCAACATACTCAGACCAATATTATATTGATTGATAAAAGCCCCTTACATGTCTGGAAACCAATGTTACACATGTTTGCCGCGGGCACTGCAGAACCGACAGAACAAGGTGTTTCTTTTGTAGCTCATGCCAGTATACACGGTTTTCAATATCATCCAGGCAAAGTCTATAAAATTGATCAACTAAATAAAACGGTTCATTTAGAAACGCTTTTTAATGGCGAATATATTGAAATTTTACCAGATCGAACGCTACATTATGATTACCTAATCGTTAGCACGGGTAGCTGCTCCAATGATTTCGGTACAAAAGGCGTTAAAGAATTTGCTTATACAATTGATGACTTAAAACGAGCTTCTCATTTTTTTGAGTCTTTTCAAAGCTTAATTCTACGTGCAATAGATAAACAAGAAGTCTGTAATGTCTGCATTGTGGGTGCAGGTGCAACGGGTGTTGAATTGGCGGGAGAATTACATAACTTTATTGAACTAGCATCCAGTTATGGAGACCACGATATTAATCAGTTCTTACATATTACGTTAATCGAAAGCAATGCTCGAATTTTAAAAAGTTTCACAGAAAAAATCAGCAAAGAAGCCAAATATGCATTAGAAAAACTCAACATCAGAGTGATTGAAAATGAACGTGTAATGGAAGTACAAAAAGACAATGTATTATTAGGAAATGGTGAAATTATTCAAGCAACTTTAACGGTTTGGTCCGCAGGGGTCAAAGCGCCAGAATTTATTCAAACTATAGAAGAAATTGATTTATCTGCTTCTGGGCAAATTGTTGTCAACCCATACTTTCAAAGCCTTAAAGATTCTTCAATTTTTGCACTTGGTGACTGCAGTTCAATTCAAGCAGCACCTCTGGCACCAACTGCTCAAGTAGCCAGACAACAAGCATTATATTTGAGTCGCCACTTCAAAAAAATCATTCAACAAGAACCCAATATTCCTTCTTTTCAATATAAAGACAATGGCGCGTTAGTTTCTGTTGGTCGCTATGCTTCTTTTGGGGTGTTTGGTGGTAAAGGCATATTAAAAGGCAATACGTTTAAAGGATACATCGCTATGTTTGCTCACATTATGCTATATCGTATGCATCAAACAGCCATATTAGGATTCTGGCGTGCTCATGCAGCTTGGCTTGCTGAAAAACTCACTCGTTTTGTTAAGCCCAAAATCAGAACATACTAAAAAATAGAAAAGGCTAACTTCCGTAATATATTAGCCTTTTTCTATTTAGGTTAAAACCATTCACCAAATTGCATGAAAATGATGCAAAGGGCCAATACCTTGACCAATTTGCATGTCTTTTCCTGCCAATATAGCTTGATATAAGTATTCTTTCGCTTTTTGTATGGTACTTTTTAAATCTTGCTCTTGTGGATATAAAGCACAAATAGCAGCAGATAAGGTACAACCTGTTCCATGAGTATGTTTTGTCTGAACACGTGGGTTAGAAAACCAAGTAATCTGTCCATTCTGTTCAACAAGGCAATCAGAAGCTTCTTCACTTGCTAAATGCCCGCCTTTAATCAAAACATTCTCTACCCCCATTTGATGAAGAGCCAAAGCTTGTTTTTCCATTTCCTCAAAATTTTTAGCCTCTTCACATCCTAATATTTTTGCCGCTTCAGGTAAATTAGGGGTAATTAAATTGACATAAGGCAGCAATGATTCGATTAATGCTTCTACCGCAGTTTCTTGCAATAAAGAAGCCCCTCCTTTTGCCACCATAACAGGGTCTAATACCACAAAAGATGGAGTATATTGCTTTAGAACATGCGCAACCATTTCAATCACATCCACATCAGCCAACATACCTATTTTTACAGCATCTACTCTTATATCAGAAAAAACTGCATCAGCTTGCGCTTGCACAAATAAAGGTGAAACAGGAAAAACACCATTTACCCCTTGTGTATTTTGTGCAGTTAAAGCTGTGATGACGCTCATTCCATATGCACCAAGAGCTGAAAATGTTTTTAAATCTGCCTGTATTCCTGCTCCACCGCCTGAATCAGAGCCTGCTATAGTTAAAGCATGATATTGAGTCATGAGTTTATCCAATTCTGTTTTAAAATTTGTGTAGCCTTTTTAGGATTGGCTGCAGCACAAATTGCGGAAATAACAGCAACACCATTTGTTCCTGTTTGCTTTGCTTGAAATATATGCTCGTCTTTTAATCCACCAATGAGAATATTAGGTAAACGACATGCTTGTACCAGCTGTGTAGATAATTCAAAACCTAAGGCAGGATTAGCATCTATTTTAGAAGAAGTATCAAATACTGGGCCTATACCCACATAATCAACAGGTAAACTATTGGCTTGTGATACTTCTTCTATAAAGCTGGCAGACAAACCAATTATTTTATCTGAACCGACCAGTTGTCGCACAATATGAGCAGGTAAATCTTCTTGACCAATATGCACACCATCTGCATCAACTGCTAAGGCAATATCAATATGATCATTAATAATCAACGGCACATGATAAGCTTTACATATAGGCTTTAAAGCCAACGCCAAATCATACCAAAATCGTTTCTTATAATCTGGTGCGCGCAATTGTATGATTGAGGTGCCACCTTCTAAGGCAGCCTTAGCTACTTTTAAGGCACCATCAAAACCACCACACATTAAAGGATCTAACACCAGATATAAAGATAAATCTATAGAGTCTGACACTTTAATAACCTTTGTTGATTATTTTGGGGCAACAATTGTAGTTCATCCATTAAAGCAACAGCAAAGCTACCAATTGCCTGAGTTTTTGCTGCAGCCAATTCGCCAGCAATGGCCATATGAGACAAAGCAGCACAAGCTGCGATAAAAGGTGTTGGGGCAACAGCACAATAAGCAGCCACCATTGCCGAAAGCGAACAACCTGTACCTGTGACTTTTGTTAATTGAACAGAGCCATTATCCAAAGCGACCACTTGGTTACCATCTGTGACATAGTCAGTTTGACCAGTTAGTGCAACCACTGTTTGATATTTTTGTGCCACGAACTTTGCTGACTCTAAAGCCTGATCACTAGACAAGGTACTGTCCGCACCCTTAGCTAAACCATTTTTTCCAGCCAATGCTTCTATTTCAGAAGCATTGGCACGAACCACGCTAGGTCGATAGGTCAACAACTCAAAACAAAAATTCGTTCGATAATTCAAAGCACCTGCAGCTACTGGGTCCAAAACCCAAGGCGTTTTCGTCTGTTCTGCTGTTTTAACAGCCAAACGCATAGCTTGGCTTTGATAAGTTGTTAAAGTGCCAACATTTACCAATAATGCAGAGGCAAGCTTAGCAAAATCCACAACCTCTTCATGTGCAACCACCATTGCTGGAGAAGCACCAATGGCAAGCAAAACATTTGCCGTTAAATTGACCACTACATCATTGGTTAAACAATGAACCAATGGTGCTTTTTGGTTGACCTCTTGCATTAATGATTGAAAAAGATCAGACTGAAACATGAATTCTTTTTCTCCTACAAAACTGCTGTTATTTTATTTTTAAATGATTTTATGGTGCACTGCTGCTTTCTTTTACTTCGCTGGCAGTTGCGGTTTGATCTTCTTCATCAAAACTATCTAAAATTTCGCTGTCGTCTTGTACTTCGAATTTTTTACCATTGATGGTAAATTGATCATTCTTTAGTTGTAGTGTTGTATGGATGATGCCACCGTCTAAGGTTAAATAGCCCTCTTGTTCCCATGCAGACACAAAACTGGAAATCATACCAGAAGCCAAATTTTTTATTTCTTCCATATCAGGTTGATCTTCTGCTCTTTCATCCACACTAAATATCATATCAGCCTGTGCTGCTGCTAAACTTTCTAAAGCTTTTTGTGGCACATAAAGCTCCATGTTTAAATTGATTTTTGCCACCAATGCATTAAAGTCTTCTAAATCAGCTTCAGTGATATTATTAAAAGCCACTTTGCCTTTTACATCCAATAAACCACTTGGCATTTTTAACTTAAAGGTTTCAATATTAATGACTGGATCATTTTCCCACAATCCTAAACCTTCTTTTTTCGCAGCATTCAAAATGGCTTCACGAGCTTCATCTTGGCCTAAATTTTGAGTAGCAATTTCACCTAATTTATTAGATAACGCATGCAAACTTATGCCATCGAGATGTTCACCAGAAATTTTAATTTGTAGTGGTCCATAAACCTCATTGCCATAAGTCAATTTATCAAAAGAAAACTGCCCTACTGCGTTAATGAATTTATCCTGCTCACCAATATCTGCTTCATATTTTAAATTGTTTAAAGTTAACTCTGCAGGGCCAATTTTACCGGTTGGGTTAATAAACGAACCAACTTGAATTTTGGTTAATAAGCTTAATACTTCATTTAATTGAATATGGTAATTGATGCCCTCTTTCCAACCTAGGTTAAGTGTCGCTAAACTAAATTTATTTTTACCTAAATTAATTCCTGTTTGACCAGTATGGGTTTCATTTTCATAAGCCATATCTTTAAAAATCAACTGACCTTTATCTGCTAAAATTACCTCTAAACCAGCAGTATTGGCTTTAACCTGATAATGTTCATAGTTTTGTTGATAATCTAATTGATATTGCAACCCCTTCCAATTGACTTTAATCCCTGAAAGCTCTGAATAATCAAAATTTGGTATGGTTAACTGCAATTGCCCACCACCAGTAAAATTCAAATGGTTAGTAATGGTAATCGGTTCTTTATCTTGAAAAAAACGACTCAATGTTTTTCGTGTATCTTCTGTGTAACTGAACTGTGTGCGCACATAGGCGTTACCTGGTTCAAATACAAAACTGGTTAATCTTGGGAAAGGGCCGTGATGGATAACATTAGTATAGGTAACCGATTTATCAACCAAGGCTTTTAGTTGCTCTGGCAACATATCTTTATAAGCGGCAATAACTGAAGGTTTGATTTTTACGGTTGTCACTTCAGTAGAGGAAAACCAGCCTCGTTGATAATCATGAGAAACGACTTCTAACCAAGAAGTATTTTGAATTAAGCTAAACTGCTTATCCAGTGTTTGTTTTGCCTTAACCCCCATATAGTATGGTAACGCCAACAAAAAGACAGCAAAAAGAACCACTAAAGATAAGATAATCTTCAACCGCTTATTCATAACTTGAGTTTTTTTCCATGATTAACGAACACTGAATCATAACACCAAGCGTGTATCTTGACTATTCTTATCAGAAAAACCATGGGTTATTTTTTGCATTGATCTGATACAGAATACTTGGCGAACATAAATCAAACTGCCATAATGCTTTATCCTCTCTACTTTCTTAATCTTTACTCAGTAAAACTGGAGCTTTAAATGAGCAATGTTTTAAACAGAGAACTTGGTTTACTTGAATTTAATCGTCGTGTTCTGGCACAAGCAGAAGACCCAAACATTCCTTTACTGGAGCGTTTACGCTTCTTATGTATTGTCTCGTCCAATTTAGATGAATTTTTTGAAGTACGGGTTGCCTGGCTAAAACAAAATAAAGAACAAAGAGTTAAACGTGGGCAATTGAATGTAGAAGAAAGCAAACAAATACTTGCAGATATTGCTTCAACAGCCAAAGCACTGATCAGCAAACAATATAAAATCTTACGGGAAACATTATTGCCTACCTTGAAAGATGAGGGAATATGGTTTCTACGCCGTAGGGAATGGACAAAGGAACAACAACTTTGGGTGCATGCTTATTTTGTCAGAGAGCTATTACCTATTCTGACACCTATTGGTTTAGACCCTTCTCACCCATTTCCTAAGTTATTGAATAAATCTTTAAATTTTGTGGTCGAACTGGAAGGTAAAGATGCTTTTGGGCGCCAATCAAATATCGCAATTGTTCAAGCACCACGAATTTTACCCAGAATGGTCAGATTACCTGAACACATTAGCACAAGCCAAAATACGTTTGTTTTTTTATCTTCTATTTTACATGCTCATGTACATGAGTTATTTTTAGGAATGGAAGTAAAAGGTTGTTATCAATTTCGGGTTACGCGTGATACCGATTTAGCCGTTGATGAAGAGGACATTAAAAACTTACGTATTGCTATTGAAGATGAATTGCATGATAGACAGTATGGACAAGCCGTTCGACTGGAAGTAGCAGATACTTGCCCAGCTTATATGCAAGAATTTTTATTGAAACAATTTGGTTTAAGCGAACAAGACTTATATTGTGTTGATGGCCCAGTCAATTTAGTGCGTATGATGTCTGTGCCTGATATGGTCAACCGTTCAGATTTAGTCTTTCCTCCTTTCACACCCAGTATCCCAGCCGAATTGGTGAACCGCTCTATTTTTGATGCGATTTCTCGTTCAGATATTTTATTGCACCACCCTTACCAATCCTTTCAACCAGTCGTTGATTTGGTACAACAAGGTGCCATAGACCCAAGTGTTATTGCCATTAAAATGACCGTTTATCGAACGGGTACAGACTCCGATTTAATGAAAGCGCTTATCGCTGCTGCCCAAGCAGGTAAACAAGTGACAGTGGTGGTTGAACTGATGGCACGCTTTGACGAAGAAGCCAACATTAACTGGGCTTCTTTACTGGAAGACGCTGGTGCGCATGTTGTTTATGGCGTATTTGGTTACAAAGTTCACGCGAAAATGCTGATGCTGGTTCGCAGAGAAAATGGCCTTTTAAAACATTATGTTCATTTGGGCACAGGCAACTATAATCAAAAAACGGCCAGACTGTATACAGACTTTGGCTTACTTACCTGTGATGAAGACATTGCCTCAGATGTGAATGATATTTTTATCCAGATTACAGGTTTAGGAAAAGCAGGCGGCTTGAAAAAACTCTTCCAAAGCCCATTTACTTTACACAATATGGTCATCAGGAATATAGAAAGAGAAACCCAACATGCACTGTCTGGTAAAAAAGGACTGATTATTGCCAAAATGAATGCTCTAGTGGAAACACAGGTTATTGAGGCCTTATATAAGGCAAGCCAAGCGGGTGTCAAAATTCAATTGATCATTCGGGGTGTTTGTGGCTTACGACCTGGTGTAAAAGGGCTATCTGAAAATATTTCGGTGCGTTCTATTGTAGGCAGATTTTTAGAACATCCCCGTATCTATTATTTTTATAATGATGCCAAAGAAGATTTATTTATTTCCAGTGCTGATTGGATGGGTAGGAATTTTTTCCGTCGTATAGAAACCTGTACCCCCATAACCAATAAAAAAGTAAAAAGACGGGTTTTTTATGAGGGTTTACGATTATTTTTAAGTGACAACTGTAACTCATGGGAAATGAATTCAGATGGTACATACAAAAAAAGGGTGGCACGTGGACAAAAACGTGCCGCTCAAACATTATTAATGCAAAAATATACAAAATAAAAGGAAATCAAATGGAATGGTTCTTAGCCATTTTGGCTATTATATTATTAATTGGGGGATTAGCCGGTACAATACATCCGGCCATTCCAGGTTTACCATTAATGTTTGCAGGCTCATGGCTGCTCGCTTATGTGGGAAATTACCATTATATTGGCACCACATCACTGATTATTATTGGTGTGATTACAGCAATTGGCATGTTGATGGATTTTATTGCAGGGCTACTGGGTGCAAAAATGACTGGCGCCAGTAAAAAAGCACTCTGGGGCAGTATTATCGGTGCAATTGTGGGCATTTTTTTTGGCATTCCCGGTATTATTTTGGGCCCTTTATTAGGAGCTGCTGTTGGGGAATACTATGAAAAAAGAGATTTACTCAAGGCTGGCAAAGTAGGCATGGGCACATTTATCGGTTTTATTATAGGCACTGTAGCCAAAATTGGCTGTGCTTTAATGATTGTGTTTATTTTGATTTTTGGACACCTTTACACTACATTCACTTCATAAAAAGGGGCATTTAAGCCCCCTTTTGTGAATCAATTTTATTTGACTACGTTGAATTTTATTTCTGGTTGTTTTTCACCATTTATTTCGATATTCAGAAGATATTGACCAATAGGATCATTTTCATCCAAGCTCCAACATGTACCTAGTTGTCTACTATCAGTCATTTGCTCAGTTGTATTGATTGTCCAAATTTTACCATCTTTTGATGCAGAAATTTTTGCATCGGGATTATTAGAAGCAAAAGCACCTTTTGCTGGCAATGTAAATTGTTCAATTATTTTTGCTGTTGCCTCTAGGTTATCTTGATCGGTCAGTTCTGCTACCCAACAATAGATTTCTTTTTTTTCTCTAGAAAAAGAAAGATCATCACCGTTAATATCAACCAGCTCATCTTCATTATTTAATACACCTTTACCAAAATAAAGTTCATTAACAATAGCTGTATCTTGTATTACAGCAGGAGGCATTCTTTTGGCATACACCACAGTTGAACCCACAGACAAAATCAATAAACTTAACAAGACTCTTTTCATTTACTATTCTCTTTCCAAAAAAATTATAGCTGTTATTAATCATTTAAATTACCGCATATATAAAATAATAGCATATTCTAAATTAATTAGTATCTCTATAACATAGATGAAACGCAGTATTATCCCTTAAAAAATAATTAAACGAATAACTAAGGACTATTTAGATTCACAGCTTAATTCACAAAAGTATTCTTGACTCGCTTTGATTGATGAAAATAATTACCCCACACAATTAATGTGACAATTGAGCGTATAAGATCTGAAAAAAGCGAAGGGTCTTCTAATTCCACTATATCTCGGGCAAGAATAGCCATCATACCAGTGTCGATAGCAACAAACACGCATAAAACAATATACAATAAAATGAATAACTTTGGTGTACGTGATTTTTTTTGAAACACTTGAGTACACAAAAACAGCCCAAAGGGTATAAACAATATTTGACCAACCAATTCAAAAAGTAAAATTGGTTGCCACATGTAATGATATGAATCTGAATTTAGTTCAGTTAATGCTGGCCATGTTTCAGAATTAATTACCTGAACAACTTCATAAACTTGTCCTGCCCACAAAAACAAACTTACAAACAAACCCAAAATAGGTAAAATCAGCCAACCACCAATACCTTGAGGCCCATCAATAACTGATTGAGATTTTTCAAGGGTAATAGGTGCTTCTGGCGTGGCATATGGGTTATTTTCTTCTTGCATGGATATATTCCCTTTTATATAAATATGATAAAGTCTATCAAGTCTGCCTTTTTAATTATATGAGTTTTCTCAATGAGTGTATCTTTTAATCAATTATTCGGAATAATATTAATCTGTTTTTTTTCTATACAAACAACAACCGCACAAAGTGCGCGTAAGCCTTCTTATTATGAAAACAGAAAACAGCAACGATTAATTGCACCTAATGAGCGAACAACTCAATCAAAGCCGACTATTCACAACAATAAACTTAATTTTTTGAACCAATTAAAGACAGAAACTCAATTTCATCAATTGGCAAGGGTTTATCAGGTCGGTACTGTTTTTGAAATACCCCATGTTTTATTTGTTATTGATCGCCATAAAAATAATCAAATTTATTATATCAATACACCTAAATACCAGTTACATGAAACCTTTATTCAAAAACGATTAAATAAACAATTGGATCGACGAGCCATAAACGAAAATTATGAATTGCCCCAACGCCGTTTTATCTTTGGTACCTTAAGTTGGCAAAACGCATATCAGGGGTATACCTATGAATTTTGGGAAGGTGATCAGCTTACGCCCTCACTACTGCACACAGCACAAAAACAGGTACAACAAAGTTTTTTTGCACCTGTTATTTTTAAAACCAATTCAACCAAACACGAACAATTGGCCAAAGAAAATAATATAGCCTACATCACTCAAGCCAAACTGATTGGCGAACAACCTTTAATGGTGTTAAATACAGGGAAAGCAGCAGGCACTCTAAAAGTTATTTATTCTGATGAAGAATTAAATCAAGTCACCCCTAATGATATTGTGATCTTAAAAGATGTGCCAATTAGTTTACCTCCTGTTGCAGCAGTCATTACTGAACAACCTTCTACTATTCTGTCTCACGTGAATTTACTGACAAAAAACTGGGGCGTGCCTAATATTTACTTAAAAAATGCGCAGCAGATTCTACAAACCTATATAGGCAAACCCATTACACTGAATGTACGTTCTAACCAATATGAGATACTACCGTACCAACAAATAAAGCAGACAAAACCCATTTCGCCTCCTATCAATTTGCCACGCCCTAACCTATCTCATACACAACTAAAAACATTACACCAACTCAGAAAACAAGACAGCACTATTTGTGGCAGTAAAGCAGCCAACCTGGGCGAAATAAAACATTATTTGCCTAAAGTTATTATTCCTAATGGATTTTGTATTCCATTTGCGCAATACCACCAATTTATGCAAAAAAATGGCTTAAAACAGATTTTATCCCAATTAGAAAAAAGAGAAGATTTTCAAAATAATCCCAAAATACGCCAACAAGAATTAGCCAAATTAAGAGCATTAATCATCACTTGGCCTATTGATCAAGATTTAAAAAACACTTGGCAAACACAATGGCAAAACCAATTGAATAAAACGGGGGTTTTTATCCGTAGTTCTTCCAATTCGGAGGATCTGCCTCATTTTAGTGGTGCTGGTTTATACACAACAATTGCTAATGTAAAAACCGATATTCAATTTGAACAAGCCATAAAAGAAGTATGGGCTTCTGTATTTAATTATGAAGCATATGAAGCCAGACGAGTGGCACACTTACCTACCGATAGTGTGATGATGAGTATTCTGATACAAGAAGCGGTTGATTCAGATTATTCTGGGGTAATGATTACACAAGACCCATTTAATTCAAGCAACCCGTATGCAACTTATATTGTTGCGAAAAAAGGCATTGGTATCAAAGTGGTTGAGGGCAAAAGATTGGCCGAACAAATTTTATACTCAAATTGGTCTCGAGCGATTCAAATACTCAGCCAATCAGAAGAAGACTCTGAGTTAAAACTAGATGATCAAGGTGGGGTTCTCGAACAGCCAATACAATATAAACAGCGAGTATTAAATGACCAGTACATTATTCAATTAGCCCAAACAGGGCATTTAATTAAACAGATTTTTAAAGGTAAAGAGCAAGATATTGAGTGGGCAATCAAAAATGATCAAATCATTATTTTACAAGCCCGCCCGTACATTACCCACTGAAGTATCATTTGATTGGATTTACAGATATTCATCGTGGGTATAAGGAATTTCGAGTAATTGTGCTTGAACAGATAAATTGGCCTTTAAAGAACGTCCAATGGGGCAATCTGCTTGAGCTTTTGCCACTAATTGATCAAAAAGAGCTTGCTCAATATTTGGAATAAATGCTTTTACATTGATACATGATTCAGTGATGGCACCTTGTTGAGAATCCAAATGAACCGTTGCCATAACTTTTAAATTTATGTCACTAAAGCCTGATTGTGTCAGTAAACTACTTAACATCATACAATAGCAGCTAGCATGAGCAGCAGCCAATAGCTCCTCAGGGTTAGTCGCAATCTCTTCTTTCAATGTAGAAGCAAAACTCAAAGCTGTTTTATTTAATGCTTTGCTCTCAGACATTAATATACCAGAGCCCTCTTGTATTGTGCCATCCCATACAGCGATGGAGAAACACTCCATTGTTTTTCCTTTTTCCTAAATACATCATAAATCGTGTCGTATTTTATGGTAAGAAAAAAGAAAGCTTTAAAATTAGTATGATTCGATTATTGGTTCAGATTAGCCGTTTATGCTTCAACCAATTGAAAAGGTACTTCGATAAACTTTTGTCCATTAATGATAATAGTCAGTTTATGTTCCCCTAAATAAAACTTTCTAGTCGTTATTACCTTAAAATTGTGCGCCTTATTTATACACTTTTTATGATTATTTGAATAGTTTTTTTCGCTAATTTTAAATATTTTTTTATAAAATTTACCATTATTAAGCAAAAAAGAAATACCATACTCCAAACGAATATTTTTATTTTGTTCTGACAAATTATGGATACAAAAAGAAAATCGTAAAGAAGAACCAACAGGAACAATTGGGGTTTCTAGCATAAACTGACTCAATTCAATTGACTGAGCATCTAGGCCATATAAAGACATTATTTCAGGATGAGCTTTTTTCAATAAGGTGCGGCAACCATGTTTGACTACTGCATCAACGTCTTTATTGGCACCGTGCCACAATTGGGCAAGGTGCACAACTTTATCTGGATGATCTTTAGCAATATCATTTAAATTATTGGCAACACTGCGTCTGACAGAAGGATGAGGATCATTCTTCAGTTTTTCCAAAACCGGAAAAATTGGTGTAGGGTCCATTTTAAACATAGGCAAAGCCATTGCCCATGGCAATCTTGGACGTAAACCTTCTGAGGCAAGCCTACGCACAAAAGCATGCTCATGCTCTGACCAAATAGACATCTGTTTGAGCATCTTTTCAGGGTATTTAATCAAAAAAGGACGCACAGCAAACTCACAACTGATTAACTGGGTAACGCACTCCATTGCTTCAACAGCATGCTCATATTCATGGATACCATACTGTTCGATATAATCGGGTAAAAACATAAAAGCCAAACCCCAATCAGAACGCTCGTGATGAGTAGACTCATTTGCAATTTGTTTTAAATAAGGCACAGCCAATTTAAAGTCTTTTGGTAAAAACTGATGTAAAACCTCAGCAGTATGACGCATACGTTGTTTAAGCTCTTTTTGAGGCCAGTCTTGAACAAAAATACTGTCAATAAATTGTTTCCGATTAAAAGAAGGTAATATGCCATCTAATGTCTCTGATAACATATGATAGAACTCTAAAGAATAGACATCCTTTAATAAGCTCCCCATCTATTCACCTCCTTTTTTATTCACAACCGTATTTTGTCATCAGGAAAAAGTATCACAACTGTTGATATTACCTTTGTCAAAACCACGTTTAAACCATTCATACCGCTGCGCAGAAGTACCATGAGTGAAACTATCAGGGACAACCCTACCTGAGCTTTGTTGTTGTAGTCTATCGTCTCCAATTGCTTGTGCTGTATTTAATGCTGCCTCTAAATCACCTATTTCTAAAATATTCTGCTTTTGCATTTCATGTCCCCAAATTCCTGCCAAACAATCTGCTTGTAACTCCATTTTGACAGACAACTTATTGGCACCTGCTTCGCTTAATCTTTGTTGTTGCGCACGAACTTTTGTATCAATACCCAGCAAATGTTGGACATGATGCCCTACTTCATGAGCCACAACATAACCTTGTGCAAAATCACCACCACCGCCTAGTTTATTTTTCATGTCATCATAAAAAGACAAATCAATATAAATGGTTTCATCTGCTGGGCAATAAAAAGGCCCCATAACTGCTTGCCCCGCACCACATCCTGTACGTGTGACATTCCGATACAAAACCAATTTAGGTTCTTTATATTGTTTGCCTAATTGAGCAAATTGCTGTTGCCATGTATCTTCTGTTGAAGCTAAAACAACTGATGTTAACTGCGCCCATTCTTGTTCTTGTGCATCAGCAACGACTGGTTGTGTTTGAGTAGGTTCGCTGAGTGTTTGGCTTGTATTCAGTAAAGGGGATAAATCCACACCATAATAGCCAGCAACCAGTACAACAATAAACATAATAATTTTTACTTTACCGCCACCAAACAGAAAACCACCACCAGAGCTTCCTCTACGATCTTCAATATTATTACTTTGTCTACGGTCTTTCCAGCGCATTATTCACCTCGGTGTATTTTGTGATCAGTTTGGCTATTTTACGCTTGACTCTCACACTGTGTCAGTATTTAGAATAGAAACAATGACTCTCAATTGGAAAAAACAATGTTTAAAATAGGTGATTTTTCAAGATTAGCAAATATCAGTGTGCGAATGCTTAGGCATTATGACAAAATTGAACTGTTGAAACCGCAAAAAACTGACAATTTAACAGGTTATCGCTATTACACAGCCAGTCAATTACATGAAATCAATCAAATCCGTACCCTTAAAAGTATGGGGTTTGGGCTTGCACTCATTAAGGAAATTCTGTCTACTCCTGATGATATTAATAAAATTAAATCTTTTTTTAACTCTAGAGAAACCGAGCTACAAGAGGAATTAAATTTACTGATGCACCAAAAACAGCAACTAGAGCAAATATACGATCAATTAAACAATAATCGTTTTAGTATTCCCTATCATCCTCACTTAAAAGAGTTTCCAGCAAGAACGGTCATTAGCTTAAGAAAAATCATACCTAATTATATGCAAGAAGGGATTTTATGGACACAAATCATGCAAGCTGTAAATCAACACAATATTACGCTTGCCCACCCAGTAGACAGTATGGCTATTTTTCATGACCCTGAATATCAAGAACAAGATGTTGATGTGGAAATTCAAATGACTGTCTCCAAGCTATATGAAAATCAGGATGACATTATGTATAAAAACACTCAAGGGTGTTTAGCAGTAACCGTTATGATGAACGGTAGTTATGATCAAATTTCAATGGTACAACAAGCTGTTGCTCAATGGATGGAGCAACATCATTATCGGTTATCAGGCCCTATGTTCAATATTTACCATGTTTCGGTTGCGCAAAACCCAAACCCTGAACATTGGGTGACGGAAGCTTGTTACCCTGTCGTTAAATTATAAGGAATCAATGGATAAAAAAATGAATGAATTAAATATGTGCCAAGGTTTAAATATGCGATTAAAACCCAATCAACCGATCATTAGTGATGTGCCAGCTCAAAAAGTCATCAGAGTTGATATCCAAGGAAACCCGAATACGCAAACAATTAAGCTGATGCCGCCCCTTTACACCATGGCCTACGCTATTCGAAAAATATATAAAGAACAAAATAGGCCTTTTAAAGTAGAAAAACTACGAGGTCGTTGGTCCCAAATGAACCTTGATCAACCAAAAGACATATGGCAAGGAATGTATGCTTTACCTATTCCCAATGAAGTCATTCAATTACCTGAAATAAAAAAAGGAAAACTCATTGAAGGTGTAAAACTACATTTAGAGTTATGGCATTATGGCAAAACAGCACAGATCTTACATATTGGCCCTTACACAACAGAGCATCAAACCACTCAAACACTTCTGCATTTTATCCAACAACAAGGCTATCAAATAGAAGAAAACAGCCATGAAGAAATTTATTTATCCGACCCAAATAAAACCAGATCAGAAGACCTTAAAACCCTTATTTTGTATCGATTAAAACCAATTAAATAATCCATCAAGAAAGGTCATATATCATGCCTAGACCAACAGATAAAGACTCATTATTAACATTGAGCCAAAATCAATTTAATCTGTTATTGAATATACTTGATTCTTTCGAGTCACACGCACTTATGGGTACGTTCCCATTTGACGATCGAGATCACAATATTAGGGATGTTATTGCCCATTTATACGAATGGCACTTGATGTTCCTTAGCTGGTACGAAGTAGGTATGTCTGGCAATAAACCTTCAATGCCCGCTATTGGCTTTTCATGGAAAACCTTACCTGAACTTAATTTTACTATCTGGCAAAAATACCAAAGTATGGATTTAGATACCACGCTAAAGAACTTCAAACAAAGCCACCAAACCATCACACATTTAATCCAGCAACACAGCAATGAAGAACTTTTTACCAAACAATACTACTTTTGGACAGGTTCTACTTCTCTTGGTGCTTATTTTATTTCCAGCACGTCAAGCCACTACGATTGGGCCATAAAAAAAATTAAAAAATACAAAAAAACCTTAACCTTAAAATAATGTCATGCTATCAAAATGTAGAAACAATCATTAAATCAACATAGATAGTTATAAACAGTTTTTAACTATTAAGTTTATAAAATTTACTTTTATATTTTATAAACCTATTGTCTTGACAAAAATCGACTACAAATGTAATCTAAAAACACATTCATCACTTAAACAAATAAAATGGAACAAGAAAAAGCAAGAATCAGCGATGCAGAATGGGCTGTTATGCGTGTTGTCTGGTCTCAACCACAGGCTTCTAGCCAAGAAATTATTGCTTTACTACAACAAAAGAAAGACTGGCAACCAACCACCATCAAAACCCTTTTAGGGCGTTTGATCAAAAAAAATATGGTTGGCACACAAAAGGATGGCAAACGTTATTTGTATTTTCCTTTGGTCTCTGAACAGGAAAGCTTTATCAGTGCAACAGAAAACTTATTTGCTCATATTTGCAGCAAAAAAATAGGCAAAACCATTGCCCAATTAATTGATGATGCCACACTCACCCACCAAGACATTGCATTAATTGAAACAAGCATTAAAAACAAAAAAACACAGGCTGTTGACTCTATTGCCTGTAACTGTATACCCGGTTTATGCGAGTGTAAAACTCATTGTTAATACGTTAAAAAGGAACATAATTATGGAAAATACTACTTTAAAAATTACCGGCATGACTTGTGGACATTGTGTCGCAGCCGTCAAACGAACATTAGATCAAATTGATGGTGTACAAAACACTGAAGTGAGCCTAACCCCTAGCGAAGCAAAAATCAGCTTTGACCCAAATAAAACAAACATTAATACCTTGATCAATGCCATTACTGAAGAAGGTTATGCTGCGGAGCAGATATAAAATGAAAACAGATGAAAGCCCAATGACACCACAAACTCAAAGCCTAACCATTACAGGCATGACCTGTGCCAATTGCTCTGCCCGAATAGAAAGAGAACTTAAAAAACAAATGGGTGTGACGCAAGCTTTTGTTAATTTGGCCACAGAAAAAGCCTCGGTCACCTTTGAGCCTGAGCAAACCAATATCGACAATATCATCAAAAGTGTTGAAAATATCGGTTATGGTGCTATTTTAGATGACAGTGCTCATAAAGAAGAAGCATTAGCCATTAAACAAGAAGAAGTGCGGGAACTTAAACGTGATTTGATTATTGCCAGCATTTTATCTTTGCCTTTGGTTTTGGGTATGTTGTTGTCTATATTGGGCTTTCATGACAATACAGCTGTTATTTTGCTGCACAACCCTTGGGTGCAATTATTACTCACCACACCTGTACAATTTTTTATTGGGAGTCGTTTTTATAAAAATGCCTACCATGCTTTAAAAACCAAAGCACCTAATATGGATGTACTGGTGGCTATGGGCACCACAGCCGCATTTGCATTAAGTGTGTATAACGGCTTTTTCTCTTTAAACAGTCACGATCTTTATTTTGAAAGCAGTGCTGTGATCATTACCCTGATTTTATTGGGTAAATACTTGGAACAAGCAGCAAAAGGGAAAACAGGTAATGCGATTAAACAATTGATGACCTTACAAGCCAAAACGGCTCAAGTCATTAAAAATGGCGAAGAAATTGCCACACCTATTGAACAAGTACAGGTAAAAGACCACATCCGTGTGCGCCCTGGGGAAAAAATTCCTGTCGATGCCATCATTATTCAAGGTCAATCTTCATTAGATGAAAGTATGTTAACTGGAGAGAGCCTACCTGTCGAAAAAAACATTGGGGAAAATGTTATTGGTGGCACATTAAACACCAGTGGTAGCATAATCATTGAAGCAACCAAAGTAGGTAAAGAAACTGCTTTGGCACAAATCATCAAAATGGTGGAAGATGCTCAAGGCTCTCGTGCCCCAATTCAAAAAATCGCAGACAAAATATCGGCTGTTTTTGTTCCTGTTGTGTTAATTATTGCATTATGTACTTTATTGATTACGGCATTCATGACAGGCCAATGGGAAAAAGGTATTTTGCACGCTGTTGCGGTACTGGTGATAGCCTGCCCTTGCGCCTTAGGTCTTGCAACACCAACAGCCATTATGGTTGGTACAGGTGTAGGTGCCAAAAATGGGATTTTGGTCAAAGGTGGCGAACATTTAGAGCACGCAGCTAAAACGCAAGCCGTTATTTTAGACAAAACAGGCACTATTACAAAAGGTAAACCCGAGGTTACCAACATCTCAATTGCTGAGCATATTAATGAACAGAATTTTTTAAGTGCAATTACAGCTTTAGAACAGCATTCTGAACACCCACTGGGTAAAGCCATTTATCAATATGCTCAAAGCCATTTAACGGATAAAGCTATAGAAGTAGCTGGCTTTAAAGCTATGGTAGGCGCTGGTGTATCTGGCTATATTCATGATCAATTGGTCTTAATTGGCAATAAACGTTTATTAAATGAACACAAGATCAATTTTGAAGCTGTACAAACAGAGATATTGGCTCTAGAAAATGAAGGTAAAACCGTTATGTTGGTTGCCATTGATTCTGTTTATGCAGGCCTTATTGCTGTTGCTGATCAAATTAAAGCTACCTCAATAGAAGCCATCAAACAATTGCATAATCAACATATTCAAGTCTACTTATTAACTGGAGACAACAAACAAACAGCTTTAAGCATTGGCAAACAAGTAGGCATTACCCCTGAACATATTTTTGCAGAAGTCTTACCTCAAGACAAAGCCCAGTATGTCAAAAAACTGCAAGATCAAGGTTTAATAGTGGCTATGGCGGGAGATGGCATCAATGATGCACCAGCTTTAGCAATGGCAGATATTGGTATGGCTATGGGTACAGGCACAGATATTGCAATGGAAGCGGCAGATATTACATTGATGCGCGGAGATTTAATCAGCATCAGCCAAACCATTGTACTTTCACAAAAAACCATTCGTAAAATCAAACAAAACCTATTTTGGGCTTTTATTTACAATACAATAGGTATTCCATTTGCTGCTCTTGGATTATTGAACCCTATTATTGCAGGTGGCGCAATGGCTTTTAGCTCAGTCAGTGTATTATTAAACTCTTTAAGTTTGAATCGTATCAAACTCAAATAACACATGACCTCAAATAAAAATAGAGCCTGAAAACTCAGGCTCTATTAACTGCTTAATTTTAATTCAAATCATGTATTAGTTATTAGGTTTAGGGGTTTTATCTGTGGACATAGGTAAAATAGGCATTGTACGTGCTTTTTCAGGCACATCGCCAGTTAAAGTACCAAAGAACGCCACAATATCGGCAACATCTTCTTTGCTGAATTGATGACCAAGCTGTGCTTCACCCATAATGGCTACCGCATCATTTAAACTCCACACACTGCCATCATGAAAATATGGGTAAGTCCGAACCACATTACGTAAACCAGGTACACGGAAGATATATTTATCATCCACAACTTTAGTTACTTCAAATCGACCTTCATCGTATACTTTACTGCCTGTAAATTGCCAATATGGTTCTTTAACCAAGCCAAATTTTTGGAATTGATCACCGCCTAAATTATAACCTTGGTGACAAGCAATACATCCTGTGGAAATAAATTTATCCAGACCAATCAGCTCTTGTTTACTTAAAGCATTCGCGTCACCATTCAAGAAATTATCCCAACGAGTTGGTGTCAATAAAGTACGCTCAAATGCGCCAATGGCAAACTGAATATTTTCCATTGATACAGGGTTTTTATCTTTAGGGAAGGCTTTTTTAAATAAATCCTGATATTCTGGAATAGAAGCAATGGTGTCTATTGCAATATTTTTGTGGGGCAATGCCATTTCAACAGGATTTAAAATAGGGCCGCCTGCTTGTTCTTCAACATCTTTCGCACGTCCATCCCAAAATTGAAATCCTAATAAAGCGGCATTCAGAACGGTAGGCGAATTACGCGCACCAAACTGCCCTTTATGACCTTGGCTAGTAGGTAAATTATCAACCCCATAACTGGCTAAATTATGGCAGCTATTACAACTTACTGTATGCCCTTTTGACAAACGGGGTTCATAAAACAAACGTTGCCCTAATTCAATCTTATAATCATTTAATGGGTTGGCTTTATTTTCAGCCACTTTAGGCAGTGGTTTAAACAAAGCTTGAGCTTGTTCCATTAATGCTTGTGTATCTGGTGTATTGGCTTGTGCAACTGGAAAGCTCAATAGACCAAGAGCAAGAATAGACAGGATTTTAAAGTTCTTCCGTGGATTCATATTTATAGGCTCCTTTGTCATAAAATTAAGCAGCCCGATTATTCTAAATGAAACATTTGTTTAATTTATTGACATAAAACAAGGTAAAGACTCTCATAGTTTTAAACTAAAAAACTAAGAGAAAATATCTATTACCATTTTTTTCAAAAGGTTAACAAATTATTATTGTTCATATATTAAGAAAATTTTAATTCAATTTTGAAAAAATCATCAATAAAGCTTATAAAGCAAACCGTTTGCTGTGTTCTTATAGGCTAATCATTAGTGATCTAAATAGCGCACCCATCATTGTCGCAAGATAGCCCATCTTGTGACAATGGCTCAGCTTGTTGTGCCTTTGATAAAATATCCACAAAAACAGATACTGGCTGAGCACCCGATACAGCATATTGCTCATCAAAAACAAAAAAAGGCACACCTGTTACATTACATCCTTTAGCAGCAGCTTCATCCGCACGAACAGCTTTAGCATATTGGTCAGACTCAAGCATTTGTTGTGTCTGCTTGGCATCTAAACCAACCTCTTTTGCCAATTGTAACAAAACAGCTCTGTCTGCTAAATTCATGGAATCGGTTAAATAAGCCTTAAATAGCCGCTCTTGCATGACATCCTGATACCCCTTGTCTGTGGCAAAATGGGCTAACCGATGTGCATCGAATGTTCGGGTTGACACTAAAGAGTCAAACTGTAAGCTTAAGCCTGCTTCATGGGCTTTTTGTAACACTTGCTTAGTCATTGCTTTGGCTCTATCTAAACTGATTTGATATTTCTGCGCCAAAACCTCGTAAAGCGTTGCCTCATTACTCAAAGGTGCTTGAGGGTCAAGTTCAAAGCTATGATAAACAATGGATATATCTAAATTGGGGACCTGACTTATGGCTTGCTCTAAGTGGTGTTTACCAATATAACAAAAGGGACAAGCAAAATCTGACCAAATATCAATTTTCATAACGACTCCCTAAGCCTATGTTCATCACACTGAATTAAAGTAATTGTTAGCCGACTTCTGGATTCACCCAATTTATTTTGGGTGTTGAACATACAGCTTCAATTAAGTTTTCTACCGCACTTTTTGACATATTATAAAGTGTTTGTTTGGTTGCCCCACCGATATGAGGCAACAAAGTCACATTATCTAATGTCAATAACGCTGAATCTAAGGGTAAAGGCTCCTCTTCATAAACATCTAAGCCAGCTGCACGAATAGCTTTTGTTTTTAATGCTGTAATAAGCGCCTCTTGATCCACTACTTTACCACGTCCACCATTAATCAAAATAGCAGAGCTTTTCATTTTTGCTAACCGTTCGGCATTTATTAATTTTTCTGTTTGTGTATTTAAAGGTAAAGTCACACACACAAAATCGGATGCTGACAACAAAGTATCTAACGAACAATAATCTGCTTGATATAAAGTTTCAACATCTGAATGTTGATGTGAACTGTAATACAAAACATTCATATCAAACCCTAAATGTGCCCGCTTGGCCACTGCCCGACCAATACGCCCCATACCAATAATACCAATATTTTTTTGGTATACATCAACCCCCATTTGCGCCACCCCGATGCTTTTTACCCATTGTTTATTCCGTACAAATTGATCCATTTGGGCAACTTGTCTGGCTGTGGCAAGCACTAAAGAAAAAATCATATCCGCAGTAGAATTGGTTACAGCATCGGGTGTATTCATTAATCGAATCTGGCGTTGATTTAACTGTGTCAAATTAAAATGATCAAACCCAGCAGAAATGGTCGCAATTGCTTTTAACTTAGGCATTTGTGCCAATAAATTGTCAGTCATAACCACGCCAAACCCAATTGCACCAACAATCTTAGGCAATACTGTTTTTAACTGAGCCAAATCACCTAATAAATCTTTGGTATAATGTACATTAAAAACCGTTTCTAACTGTTTTTTTAAGTCACTGGGTAAAGAATAATAAACCAAAATATCATGCTTCATATGATCACCATTTCTATTAAACACACAACAAAGCAATATTCAATATTTTTCTCTTGGATGAAAATGTTCATGTATTTTCTTCAAGCGCTCAGTAGCAACATGTGTATAAATCTGAGTTGTCGCTAAATTAGCATGTCCTAACAGCATTTGCACCGCACGTAAATCTGCACCATGATTGACAAGATGCGTTGCAAAAGCATGACGTAAAGTATGAGGGCTTAGTTGATCAATACCCGCACTTTGTGCATAATGTTTCACAATCATCCAAGCCAATTGTCGGCTCATGCCGCTTTTTTTTTGGCTCACCAATAGATAATCACACCATTTATTTTTCAGTAATTGCTTGCGGGCATTATGGATATAGTCTGTAACCCAATCTACCGCAATTTCGCCTAAAGGAACGATACGCTCTTTGTTTCCTTTACCAATGGTTTGAATCACCCCAAGTTTTAAATCAACTTGTTCTAATTTAATCCCCACAACCTCACTGACACGCATACCTGTAGCATACATAATTTCTAACATAGCTTTATCACGTAAACCATGAGTGGTACCTGTATCTGGCCCTTCTAACAAAAGCTCTATTTGTCCTTCAGAAATCACTTTAGGTAATCTTAACCCCATTTTAGGAGGATGCAAATGTTCACAAGGGTTATCTAAACGAATTTTTTCAATATTAAGGTAAAGAAAAAAACGCTTACACGCAGACAATGCACGCGCACAAGATGCTGGACGTTCTGCTTCATTAAAAATAGCCAAAGCCAAGTCGTTGGCTTGAGCATCTAAAAATGCTAAAGAATTTTGTGCCAATCTGGTTTGTATTTTTAATAAATCTCGTCTATACGCCTCCAAAGAATTTTTCGCCAGTTGTTCGCTTAGCCATAAATGATCTAAAAAAGCATCAATTAAAGAAGTTTGTTCCTGTGGCATTATAGGCATAATACCCCCTCAAGCTGTAATAAAAAAACCTTAATATCCAGCATGTCTTTATCCTGCCCCAAACTAAACCCACCTAAACCTGTTTTACCCAGTACCCGATGACATGGGATAAAAATAGGGATAGGGTTATGACCACATGCCTGCCCTATTGCCCGAGCATGAGAACCCGTTAATTCAGCAAGCTGACCATAGTTTTTTGTTAAACCATAATCAATTTGCGCGATTTGTGTCCATACTTTTTTTTGAAATGTCGTCCCATCAAGAAATAAAGGTAAGGTAAACTTTTCCAATTTCCCTGAAAAATAGGCATCTAAAGCATGAATATATTTTTGTTCTGCCATAGAAAACTGATAAGACAAAGGCTCATATGTTTTAAGTTCTAAACCCGACAATATTTCATCTTGAAACTGCAACTGAATCAAGCCAAATGGCGCTTGGTATGTACCATAAGTTACCTGCTTCATTATGTTCCTCTTTTCTTATCAATTTAAGCTGTTGTTTTATTTCATTCATTTTTTACTTTTCAAGTATTTACACTATTTTTTTCAATTATTTTTAGCCAAAAAGTCTAATTTTTACATAATAAATTTGCCATAAAATGCAACATAACCAAAAAATATCGATAGACAAACCTATAGCAACTTGCCAAAGCCCAGATAAAACAGTTAGTCTTTTACAAGCAACACAAAAATTATTGGAATATTTGTCTAAAATATTAATAACAATTGGAAAAGTACTTAATTATGATGCAAACCAGCTCTATTGAACAAGAAATACAGCCCTCTCGGCCAATTAATAAAAATGATACAAAAACATTGTCTCTGGCTTCTTTAGGCGGCGCCCTAGAATTTTATGATTTTATCATTTTCGCTCTTTTTGCAAAATACATGGGCGATGCTTTTTTCCCAGATACTTTATCTCCTTTTTGGAAAGACATTGGTTCATACGGCGCTTTTGCTGCTGCTTATATTATGAGACCAGTGGGCGGCGTAATTATGGCGCACTTTGGCGACTTAATTGGTCGAAAACGTATGTTTGCCATTTCCATTTTAATGATGGCCGCACCCACCTTTGCAATTGGTCTTTTACCAACATTTGACACTATTGGCTTCTTTGCCCCTATTCTTCTTTTGCTCATGCGTATTATTCAGGGTATTGCTATTGGTGGAGAAGTGCCCAGTGCTTGGGTATTCGTTTCAGAACATGTACCCAGTAGGAAAATCGGTTTAGCCAATGGCTTTTTAACCTGTAGTTTAACATTTGGTATTTTATTAGGCGCACTCATGGCTTTACTGATGGAAGCACTCTTTCCTGAAATAAGTAGTGGACGCACCAGTTTTTTACTGGGTAACAAACAAGACTTACACGATTGGGGGTGGAGAATTCCCTTTCTAGTGGGCGGTGTATTAGGATTTGTCACCATGTATTTACGTCGCTGGTTACACGAAACCCCTGTATTTAAAGAAATGCAGGAAAAAAAGGCTTTATCTAAAGGCATTCCTTTGGTGGATGCGCTAAAAAGCTACCCAAAAAGTGTTTTTGTTTCTATGTTACTGACTTGGTTACTGACCTGCGGTATTTTAGTTGGCTTAATTTTAATGCCTGACTTAATGAACAAAAGCTTTCATATTCCTAGACACACTGTTTTTGTCATGAACTGTCTGGCTATTTTGGCCGCAGTTCTAGGATGTATATTTTGGGGGCAATTATGTGATAAGTTAGGTGCAGGCTTATCATTGATTTTAGGCTGTACATGTTTGGCCATTAGCAGCTATATTCTGTATGCTCATTTAGACCATACCAATTATACAACCATTGGCATTTTATATTTTATTATGGGGTTTTGTGTTGGCTCAGTCAGTGTTGTTCCTTACGTGATGATCAGGATGTTCCCTCCAAATGTACGTTTATCAGGGGTTTCATTTTCATATAATCTCTCATATGCTATTTTTGGGAGCTCAACACCCTTGCTTTTTGTTGCGATTGTCAAAGCCAATCCGTTTGGCATGGCGTATTATGTACTGACTTTATGTGCGGTTTGTATTTTATGTGGTTTTTATTTGATTGCGAAAAAAATATAGATCAACAAATTTACCCCCTACAAAACAAAATTTTTTGTAGGGGGTAAATGAACATATGCACATAACTCATAAAACCATTAAAGAAACTTAACTACTCTATTTACTGATCCCTATTCTGCTTTACATAACAATCCATTATATGATCATCCACTAACCCCATTGACTGCATAAACGCATAACAAATAGTCGAACCCACAAATGTAAAACCCCGCTTTTTAAGCGCTTTTGACATCACATCAGAAATAGGCGTACTTGCAGGCACTTCTGCTAATGAATGAAAATGGTTCACAATTGGCTTACCGTCAACAAAAGACCAAATAAATTGAGAAAAATCCTCTCCGTTTTGTTGCATTGCTAAATAAGCTTGGGCATTTTTTACAATACCGTTGATTTTTAAACGATTACGAATCAAGCCTTTATTTTGCAAAAGTTGCTCAACATCCGCTTGCGTCATTTGGACAATTTTTACTGGGTCGAAATAAAAAAAACAACGGCGATATTCATCACGTTTTTTTAATACAGTGATCCAAGAAAGCCCTGCTTGCTGCCCTTCAAGACAAATTTTCTCAAATAACTTAAGGCCATCATATTGAGGCTTCCCCCATTCATGATCATGATAATCCAGATACAATGGGTCGCTTGTCACCCAACCACAACGCGTTTTTGTCATCCCCATCAGAAATCCTTACTCACAATAACAAAAAATACTGTAGCTAAATTGCTGGATAATCGCCTACACCATCAGGCCAAGGGGTTAAAACCTCAAATCCTGTTTCTGTGACCACCACCATATGCTCCCATTGAGCAGAAAGAGAGCGATCTTTAGTCACCACTGTCCAACCATCAGGTAAATGTTTCACCTCTTTTTTACCCGCATTAATCATAGGTTCAATGGTAAACATCATCCCTTTTTCAAGTTTCAAGCCTTCATTTGGGCGACCATAATGTAAAACCTGAGGTTCATCATGATAAATTTGCCCGATACCATGACCACAATACTCGCGCACCACACTAAACCCTGCTTCATGAGCAACGGTTTGAATGGCATAACCAATATCACCTAATGTTGCACCAGGTTTCACTTGTAAGATACCAGCCCTCATCGCCTCATATGTAGTATAAACAAGCCGACGAGCAAGAATGCTCGGTTCGCCCACAAAATACATACGACTTGTATCGCCATACCAGCCATCTTTAATCAAGGCAACATCAATATTAACAATATCACCATCTTTTAATACTTTACTAGACGGAATACCATGACAAATAACATGGTTTACTGAAGCACAAATTGTGTGTTGAAAACCATGGTAACCAATATTGGCAGGAATGGCTTGTTGTACATTAACAATGTAGTCATGACATATTTGATCCAGCTCTTCCGTGCTGATGCCCGCTTTGACATGAGGCTTAATCATATTCAATACATCAGCAGCCAATTTACCTGCTATACGTGCATAAGCAATTTCTTCTTCTGTTTTAAGGGTAATTCCTGTACTCATCTGAACCTTTCTTGAACCTTAACTTCAGTTCACCAGAAATAATAAAAATAACAGGATGATTATTTTTATTATTTCTCCTATCTTTAAATTTATTTGAAAACACCATTATAAATTATGCAAAATACAAAACAAATCACTTTATGTATTTATTGCTGCACAAGCCAACCTAAAAAATCATGAAAACTATGATTTAAACTCAGATAAGGCACCTGAGCCAATTGGCTTTCATTATGTGCGCCTGTTGTTAAAGCGGCAGCATATGCCCCTGCATTATGCGCCATTTGTAAATCATAAGTTGTGTCTCCAACCATTAAAGCTTTATTTGGGGCAATGCTTAATTCATCACAAATTGAAAAAATCATTTCTGGGTTTGGTTTAGACGCACATTCAGTGACGGTTCTGGTGGTATCAAATAAAGTGCGTGTATTGCTTTTATCTAAAGCCGTATTTAAGCCTGTTCGCCCTTTACCTGTAGCAACAGCTAAAAAGAACCCCATTTGCTGTAATTGATTCAACCCATCAAAAACACCATCAAATAAAGGAATTTGGTCTTGTCCAAAATGCCTCTGATACGCAGCAATCAATTTTGGGTAATCATCAACAGTTGCCTCAGGACAAGCCACTTTAAACGCCTCAGTAATACTCAACCCAATAACATCCTGAGCAGCTTTATCAGAAGGGCTACGAAACCCTAATTCACGGCACGAAGCCTGAATCGCTTGAGTTATGGTACGGGTAGAATCCATCAATGTACCGTCCCAATCAAAAATAATCAGCTCAAAGCGTTTATTGTTCATTTTTCTTTAATGTCTCCAAAAAATCCAAAAGCTCCTGAGGTAAAGGCGCATGAAATACCACTTCTTCACCAGAAACAGGATGGGGTAAAGTTAACGAATGTGCATGTAAAAACATCCTTTTTAAACCCTGTTTTTCCAATTGCTTGTTGAGTTCAAAATCACCATATTTTTCATCATGCGCAATAGGGTGTCCTAATGCTTGCATATGTACCCTAATTTGATGGGTTCGTCCTGTTTTAAGAGTAATATTCAATAAAGTAAAATCATCAAAAGATGTCATCGGTTCAAACACAGTATGGGCATATTGACCTTTGTTCTGATCAACCTTAACAAATTTTTCACCTTGAGTATTTTGAAACTTAAATAATGGCAACTTGACATGTTTATCAGATGGATTCCACTGACCGACCCCTAAAGCTATATATTCCTTTTTAGGTGTATGTTGACGTAAATACTCATGTAATTTCACCAAAGTTGATCGCTTTTTTGCAATCATCAACAAACCTGAAGTTTCTCGATCCAGCCGATGCACCAACTCTAAATAACGTGCCTGTGGCCTATTTTTTCGTAATTGTTCAATCACCCCAAAATTGACACCACTGCCCCCATGTACTGCCACACCTGCAGGTTTATCAATCACCAGCAAAAAATCATCTTCATACACCACTGAAAATTGTCTATTGGGTATAAATTTTTGTGTATCGGTTTTGTGTGCAATTCGAATAGGCGGAATTCTGATTTCATCACCATTATTTAATCGATCTGTCACCTTCGCTCTTTTTTTATTTAGCCTGACTTCCCCAGAACGAATAATTCGATAAATATGGCTTTTAGGCACGCCTTTTAATACTCTGAATAAAAAATTATCCAGCCGCTGCCCTTCATCTTCAGAAGTAATTGATAAAAAATTCACTAAGTCTTTGCTAATTAGCGTCATCTTGCTTATAATCCTTGCACCTGTTTATCAGGTTTGAGTATGACTCAATAAAAACGCGCCAATAAATTTTAGTTGCGCATATTTTACGAGGGCTAAAGCCCTAAAAATAGAGATGTTATCGCATTTAAACATAAAGTGCACTCAAAGAGATTTTTTCACAGGCGAATATAAAGCCTATTGGCCTGTGTATTTGTAATTAAGTTTGACCCACTCAGCTTAAACTGGCCCGTCGTAAGACATTTATTAATGCAGCATCAAGGCATAAGATTAAGTTTGAGAAAAAAAGAAGATGGCTAAAAACCTTTATATATACGCTGCTTAACTTATTTAGCAATCAATCAAAATAAGTACCCTTGGCAGAATTGTTCTTTTTAAACAAATACTTCTTTAGGATAAAACGCCTTTAAAAACCGTAAATTTAAGGCCGCACATTTAGTGCGCTTTTTATAGAACCATAGCCAGAATTTTATCTGAGTATTTCTATAATTTTGCCTAAGCTAGGTAAATAAAGACGGTCAAATACTGATTACACTAACCTTGTGAGTGTGCAATAACGAGGTTATATAGCAAATGAAAAGAATGTTATTTAATGCCACTCAAGCTGAAGAGCTTAGAGTTGCCATTGTTGATGGTCAAAATCTTATTGATCTTGATATCGAAACCATCGGAAAAGAACAACGTAAAGGCAATATCTATAAAGGAACAATCACCCGTATTGAACCCTCATTAGAAGCATGTTTTGTTGACTACGGCACTGACCGTCATGGTTTTTTACCTTTCAAAGAAGTTTCTCGTACCTATTTCCAAGATTACACTGGCGGCAGAGCCAAAATTCAAGAAGTATTACATGAAGGCCTTGATGTTATTGTTCAGGTTGAAAAAGATGAACGTGGTAACAAAGGCGCCGCTCTGACCACTTTTGTAAGCTTAGCTGGACGCTACTTGGTATTAATGCCCAACAATCCTCGTGGAGGCGGTGTTTCACGCAGAATTGAAGGCAATGAGCGTCAAGAGCTAAAAGAAGCCATGGCACAATTGTCTGTCCCTCATGGTATGAGCCTAATCGCCCGTACAGCAGGTATTGGACGCAGCGTATCAGAATTAGACTGGGACTTTAACTACTTACTTCAATTATGGAATGCTATTGATGCGGCAGGTAAAGCCCGTCAAGCACCTGCCTTCTTACTAAAAGAAAGCAGCTTGGTTGTACGCGCATTGCGTGACTATTTCCAACCTGATATTGGTGAAATTTTAGTTGATACAGAAGAAGTCTTCGAAGATGCACGTGAATTCATTGCCAATGTAATGCCGGCAAACTTAAATAAAATTAAACTATATAAAGACCATACCCCTTTATTTAGCCGTTTCCAAATTGAACACCAAATTGAATCGGCTTTCTCTCGTAGCGTCAGCCTACCTTCTGGTGGCGCCATTGTGATTGACCACACCGAAGCGCTTGTTTCGGTTGATGTCAACTCTGCTCGCTCTACGCGTGGGGCAGATATTGAAGATACCGCTTTTAAAACCAATGTGGAAGCAGCCGAAGAAATTGCCCGTCAATTACGTTTACGTGACTTAGGTGGTTTGGTTGTCATCGATTTTATCGATATGGAACACCAAAAAAACCAACGCGAAGTGGAACAAACTTTACGTTCTGCTTTACGTTATGACCGCGCTCGTGTTCAAGTAGATAAACTTTCCCGTTTTGGTCTGTTAGAACTTTCACGCCAACGTCTACGCCCTTCATTAGGTGAAAGCAGCCATATCTCCTGCCCTCGTTGCCATGGCACAGGCTTTATTCGTGGTATTGAGTCTTCTGCTCTACATATTCTGCGTATTGTGCAAGAAGAAGCCATGAAAGAACATACGGCAGAAATTCATGCTCAAGTACCTGTCGAAGTCGCAACCTTCCTCTTAAATGAAAAACGTGCAGAAATTTTCAGTATGGAAGACCGTTTAGGCGTCAGCGTTGTTTTGATTCCAAACATTCATTTAGAAACACCGCACTATAACGTCAATCGTGTTCGTGCTGATGATGTAGATGAACATGCTGCCCCAAGCTATAAACGTGTTGAAAAACCAGAGGAAGAAGAAGCACAAAGCAAAGCAGCCGATAAAATTAAATCAGAGCAACAAGACGCAGCGATTAAAGGGGTGACACCAAGACAACCTGCCCCTATTGAACAAGCTCAAAGAACCTCCCTTTTTGGTGGCTTAGGTGCTTGGTTAAAAAACCTATTTGCAAGTGAAGAGCCCGTTCCTGAAAAAAAACCGGTTCCAAACAAAAATAACCGACGCAACAATCAAAATCGCAACAACAATCGCAGACCTAATCAGGCTGAAAACAAGACGCGTACCAACAATCAAACAGCCCCAAATAAAAGCAAAGCTGATGAAGTTGAAAAAGACGACACAAAAAATGTGCGCAACGAACCGCGTCAACGCAATAATAACCGCCAGACAAAAAACAATCGCATTAAAGAAAATATAGAAGCTGAAAACAAAGAAACAGCCAATAACCAAACCAATGCCATTGTTGCGGAGAATAAAAACGTTACAGAAAAAGAAACGGGTACAACTCAAAACCGTCGTCGCCGCAATAACCGTCGTGATCGCAAAGATGTGGTTAAAGACAATACGACTACAATGCAACATACCGAAAACGCAATTGAAACACCTATAAACTCGGCTACTGCACTACCACAAGAGGCAAAACCAGTTACAGGCATTTTAGCCAAAGCAGAAGTGATTCAAGAAGAACAACCAGTACAAGTTGCTGCTACTCCAAGTCAAAAAGCAGATAACCAAACTGTGGATATTCATAAAGCAGCAGACCTTGTTCGCGAAGCAGCCAATCGTGTGTTTGCTGTCAGAACAGCAGCTGTTGAGTCAATTCAAACCGTAACTGAAACAATAACTCAAACAGTTGCGCAACATGACGGTTCAAATGAATCGTTTACTGTGCATGAAGAAACCATTGTGATTGCTCAAACAGAAACTATTGTCATTGAACCTTCTAAACCATTTATATTTAATCCTGAATCAATTGATTTAGGTGAGTTAGTGTTGGTTCAAACGCGTCCAGAGTTGGCACAACAAGAACAAACTGAAACACAAATTGAATTAACAGGATTACGTCGAAAAGATTGTACTCAAATCGAACCAGAAGACGAAACCCCTATTCAATTGCAACAAGTGGAAACGCGTAAATAAACCAAATAAAACGACCTTATGGGCTTGACAAAGCATCGTTTAGCCCATAAAATTCGCCCTCATTCCCTGATAGCTCAGTCGGTAGAGCGACGGACTGTTAATCCGCAGGTCCCTGGTTCGAGCCCAGGTCGGGGAGCCAGATTTTAAAATAGAGCCTATATTTTATATAGGCTCTATTTTCTTTCTGTATATCTTTGCTTACTTCAAACCAAAAATAAAATATTTTCTATATATATAAATCAAATAAATAGATAAAAATCACATATTTTTTATCATTAATTTTTATTTTGGATACTGTCAAGTTAATGAGTACAGATTAAAGAAAGCTAAATCATGTTTGAGCTTTATCATCCTGAGGTCGCAACTTGAGTGATTTCCTCCCAAATTTTCAGCCGACGTGAGACTTGAACTCTGAAGGTTTTTGCTGATACCAAGTGGCGATCCAGTTTAAAAAAGTCATAGACCGTACCAAAGTTTGCTAGAAACGGTTGAACTTGTTTAATAGATTTGAATTTCCTCATTTTACCTTCTCTCAATCGGGTGGCCTGATGCGAATTTTCGGCTCGATTATTTTCCCCTTTATTTTTCGTATGGATGGCTGAAGGGAATAGCTCAGTAGAGGGCTTTATATAACTTTATATAGGAACCATTGATCACCATAGTGCCTAGCTTTTAGTTTCTTAGAAAATACCTTACCAAATTTCAAATACCAAAGGCGAATACTTTCATAAGTGATCAACTCATCCTTTTTCAGCTATCATTAGTTCAATATCTCTAAAAAAGCTAAGACTAAAACGATAATATAAGCACACACAATGGCTCATGATCACTGCTAAAAAACGATGGCAACGGTAAATATTTTGTGGTTTCATAACTGAATAATAAACTTCATACCATTAATTTGACAGTATCATAGCAGTTGATTGTTCCATATTTTATACATCCCCCCAAAAAATATTCGAGCGCATCTTACCATAAAACGCTCATTCATTTTGCATTGCTTTTTAGCATAAAAAAAGCTACCATGTTTCATCAATTTAAAATGCCTTAAATTTAAAGGACATATAGTGCGTTCATTATTTTTTTGTTTCTCTCTCTCTTTATTGCTCCTGACAGGCTGTAACAATAGGAATACACTTATGAATCAAAATGAAGTCAATAATGGAGAACGGACTTTACCGGTCTCTACTCAAGAAGCAGAAGAAAAACGTTTCCAACTGAATCCAAATCCTCAACAGCATTATCAAATGACCATTACCATCAAAAATGCTCCAGGTCCTTTGGATAAGTTTGAATCCTTTGCCCATTATGGTGTGCAAAACTGCTCCTATATTCTAGACAATACACCAGAGGCTTCGGGGCATCCAGATAAACATATTCCCCTCCAGTTTAAAAAAATTGCAGACAACAAGTATCAAGGTGATTTTTACGTAGATGCAATGAAAGATGAAGACTACTATGGGCAGGGTATCTGCAAATGGGAGTTCTGGGGAGTTGACGCGGCCTTTACTGCCACAGGATCTGATAAAGATACTCTGTTTGAGGCATCTATCACCGAAAAAGATTTACAAACTAAAAAAATTGAACTGAATCATTTGAAAGAAAAATATCCAACAATTGAAGATTTTGCTGGGGCATTAAGCCAAGGAAAGCTTAAAAAAGAACGATTCAAACCAGAAGAATACTTTACCTTTGATATTGAATTAGAGGAGTTAAAATAATGGCCATCACGCAACAACAATATGCTGATCTAGCTGATTTCGCGTATAAAGAGCAAGCAAACTTCAATGTTCGTAGCAAATACATGATAAATGGCACAGAGTACAAAGTATTAGCGCACTCATCAGATAAAAAAACTGACTATCAAGGAACCATCTATCAAAGGGTAGATACTGGTGAAATCATTGTTGCCCATCGAGGCACTGAACCTTCTAAAAAAGGTGATGTGGCTGCCGATTATGAAATGGCCTCTAAATTTACCAACCCTCAAATTCCTCATGCTTTAAAATTAACTGAGTTAGCATTTAAATTCGCAAAAGATCACGAAAAAGAATTTGGTAAAGCTCCTGAAATAACCGTTACAGGTCATTCTCTAGGAGGTGCATTAGCACAAGTGTCTGCTTTTGAATATGGTTTAAAAGCCCAAACCTTTAATGCTTATGGTGCAGCAGGTTTAAAATATACGGATCTATATGGCAATAAAGAAACAGTCCCTTTTCAAAACAATGGTAAAGTGACCAATCATATGATGGCGGGTGATGTGGTTAGTGCGGCCAATAATCATTTTGGTAGAAATGTCATTTATGCTCGTCCTAAAGAAATTGAATCTTTAAAAAACCATTATTATGGTGATGGAAAGCCAGGTAATAATCAAATGTGGCGTGCCGCTAAAGATCTTATGGGCTCCAAACACAATGCACATAATATGCCTAATTTCACTAATGAAAAAGGCCCTTCTATTTTATCCAATCCTAAGGCAAAGGAATTGGCTCAAAAAGAAGCCGCTACCATTAATGAATACCGTAATGAGATTAAGGCCAATAGAGAGCCCATACTAAGAAATATAAAGGTTGCCGATAAAGTTTCAGATGCATTTTTTCCATCTAAATCGATCTTTAAAAAAATAATATCTGACAACATCGATCACTCACAAGAAAAATCAACCTTATATGCTCAAAAAGAAGGCAAAGGTGATTTAAACGATATTATGAATAATGATGTGAAGAGTATTTATGCCAAGTTAGAATCTAGCTTAGGCCCCCAACTGGCAGATAAAGGTGCAGGTAAATGGGCAGCACCAATGATTGCTGCAACCACTTATGCTTGTGTTGAAAAAGGTATGAGTGCGGATAAAATTACTCATATTGGTATTAACGAAAAAGAGAACGTCCTTTATGCTGTCTCAGCCAATAGACGTGACTTTGCCACTGTTGATGCGATTGAAGCCTCTAAAGTCAATCCTGAACAAACTTTATTGGCAGCCAATCAGCTGCATGATCAGTTGGGTATTGAGAATCAGCAAAAAGAGATGGACAGACAAATACAGATGAACCAACAACAGCATAGTGGCATGAAATTTGCCTGATTTATTTGAGATTCCTGATAAAAAAACCTCATTATTTAGATGAGATTTTTTGATGAATGATAAAAATTATTACGTTAATACAGACTATTTAATCAAATAACTCTAACCAGAAATTCTTTTTTTTTATGGTTTATGTGAATGATGCTGATGGGACGAGGTTGAGTTATTCTGCCTAACTGGCGTTTCTGCTTCCTCCTGAATTGATTTTTGAATAATCTTATCTAATTCTCCCCTATCAAGCCATACCCCTCTAAATTACGGACAATAATCAATTTCAATTCCTTTTCTCTCACTCATCGTTAAAGTGACATCTTTACAATTGAGGCAGAACATCCAATTCTCCTTAATTTATTTCCTGATTATATATCCCAAAAGGAGTTATCTGTTTATAAACCTTATGAAGGCTATCACTATGAATTAATGCGAGTGAACTCACTTTTATTATGTCGTTATGATGGATACAAATACAGTGTACCTTGTCATTTGGTTGGTAAAATTATTGCCTTACAGGCAACTGCTACTCAAATAAAGATCCTCTTTAATCATGAATGTGTGGCTATTCATCAACGTAGCTACATGAAAGGCCAAACAACCTATCATCCTATCCACTATTTATCTGCCTTAAAGCAAAAACCTGGCGCATTGAGAAATGGTGAACCGTTCCTTCGCTGGAATTTACCTGAACCAGTCAAACAAATTCAACAACATCTATTAAAGCAACCTAAAGGTGATCGCGCTATGGTGCAGTTATTAACCTTAATTGCAGATTATGGTGAAGAACTGGAGCTGACTGCTGCATCAATTGCATTAGAGGAAGGTCTACCAACAGTAGAAGCCGCACTCAATATCATTCATCGTTTGACAGAACCAGCCATCCCTAAATTTAACCTTCATGATATTCCTCTGTTAAACACACCAGAAGGTAATTGTGAACGTTATAACAGTTTATTAAAGGAAATAAATTATGCAAAAGCATGACTGTATAGAACTATTAAATCAATTAAAGCTTACAGCAATGGCCGAGTGTTGGGATGAAATCGTAACCGATAGTGTTGCTCGTAAACGTTCAACAATGGATATTTTAGGTAGACTGCTGACGGCAGAACAAACTTATCGACATACTCGTCGGATTGAATATCAGATCAACCAAGCCAGATTTCCTCAGCATAAATCATTGGCAGACTTTGATTTTAGCCAAAGTAGTTTACATCAACCAGCAATCGGGTTGTTGGATTGATTGTGAGTATATCAAGCAGAAACGAAATTTAATCTTTGTAGGAGGCCCTGGAACAGGTAAAACTCATTTAGCAACAGCACTAGGGATTAAAGCGGCTACGGATGGATTTAAAGTACGGTTCTGGAATGTATTGGATTTGGTTAATCGTTTAGAAATAGATAATGAAACAAAGCAACATAAGCTCACGCCACAAATAACTAAACATAATCTGATTATTTTAGATGAGTTAGGCTATCTTCCCTTTAGTCAGAAAGGAGGTGCTTTATTATTTCCATTTAATCAGCCAATTACATGAACACACCAGTATTATCATTACAACTAATTTAGCTTTCTCTGAATGGGTTAAGTTATTTGCAGATGAAAAAATGACCGCTGCTTTGCTTGATCGTTTGATCCATCACAGTGCTATTTTTGAAATGTGTAATGAATCATTTAGGTTTAAAAATCGTTCCTAAAGTGGCACACTTTTCAACCATAACTGTGGCTCAATTTTGCACTATATTTGACAGCATGATCAAAAAACAAAAGTAAACAAAAAAATAAGCCACTCAAAAATAGTGGCTTATTATTGACTTATAGTTCATAAAAAATGATCTTTAGCCAGCAAAAAAATGAGCTATTGGTATACCAGACCAATCAATGCTGTCCAATAAATTTTTAATAATCAAGCCAAGCTCAGTATCACCTTCTATTTGTAGTTTTCGATTAAAAAACAAGGTATCAGGGTCTTCTTCTCGTAACATCATTCGAGCAAAATCAGCAGTATTGGCACTAAAACGTAAATCTGGTTCGGTAACTTTACTCGTCACAAAAAAGCGCTCTTCATTGGCGCCAAAACTCAACGTTAACCCCGCATCTAATACATTGATCTCGAATGAGCGATCTGCCAACAAAGACATATCAGCAGGTAATATCCCCTTTTTCAAGAGCTGATTTAATATCATCACTAAAACATATTGAGGCGGAGTTGCTGGCAATAAAGAGCCAGCCTTAGCAACTATTTTCGGCAATACAAAATCAGGAACGCGCATAAGAAGCCTCTCCTATAGATGAAATGCCTGCCATACCTTTCCAATAACCATCGACCAAGGTATGATGAGACAAAGAGTGTAATTGTTCTAAAATATTTTCTCTATTAATCAGCCCATTTATATAATCAAAATGCAGTTGAATAATGTCAGACATATGTTCTAATTGTGGTGACAACCTAAGCATTTCCACACCCATATCTTTCATTTGTTGACTGTAAAACAGCAAACACTGGCAACCAGCGGACATGGTTTGAATGCCATTAATGGTTAAAAATGCCTGCTCTTCTCTGGTATAAACAGTCAATGCATCAGGATGCGCCAAGCATTTAAACTGGCAATCATCTTTTTTCAAGTTATAGTGACGCGCAGTAAAACAACGAGCAGAAAAAGCCAGTGGCAAAAGCCCCCATGCAAAAACTTCACATGAAACAGGCACAGAAGACAAGGCCATTAATTCAGACAGTTTTTGTGCGGTCATTTCAACTGGAGGAACCCAACGTATTGCACCTAGAGAATGAAATAAAGCCAAGGTTTCTTCATTGTAGATATTCAATGTTTGTCCAGCAATAAAAGGCATACCTTTGTCTTTTGCCAGTTTAACGGCGCCTATATCATTCGCTTCAATTTTAAAAGTATCTTGCTCTACTAACTTTCTGAGCCGTTTTAAATCAGATTCACTTTCCAATAATACTTGTGTGGACAGAACAATTTCTTTACCAGAGCTGGCCAGATCCTTTGCCAAATCAATCCAATCATTAAAACGCATTTCCTGACGGCGTGAACAAACAACCTCACCTAAATAAATGGTATGCACCGCCGTTTGTGCCATTTGCTCATAAAAATCCAATATCGTTTGTTTAGGCCAAAAAAACAAAACGGGTCCAAGAGAAAGCTTTAATTGTGTGTTCATCGATTACTTCCAAGGGCGACTATATGCGCCTAATGTTGCTTGTTGGCCTTCAGAAACTTTAGCAAGCACCTGATGCCATTTGGTAGATGTTTTAAATCCATCAGGGTCTTTCACTGCCAAATCAATAGCCTCTCTTAATACTTGAGTCACTTGTGCCGTATAAGCAGGACTACGTTGACGCCCTTCTACTTTAATGGCACTGACCTTCATTTTAATAAGTTCAGGTAAAACATCAATTACATTTAAGCTTGTTGGTTCTTCAAGAGCATAATAGGTTTCGTCTTGCACCATAAAACGTCCCTTACAAATAGTCGGATAACCTGCTGGTTCTTCTGAACCATACTGATCAATCAAAATATTATTTAAACGAGAGCGCATCAATTGTGGCGTTTGTTCCCAACGAACAAATTTCGCAGGAGAACATACACCATGGGTATTAGGAGATTCACCCGTTACGTAGCTGGACAACAAACAACGCCCTTCTACCATGACACACAGGCTACCAAAACCAAACACCTCTACTTCTACATCCGTATGCTTGGTCACCTGCTTAACTTGCTCTAATGTCAACACTCGGGGCAATACCACCCGCTGAATGCCAAATAATTCATAAGCCAAGTTAATGGCTTCATAATTGGTTGCGGAACCTTGCACAGATAAATGCAAACGCAAGTGAGGATGGGTTTGATGAGCATACGCAAGCATGCCCAAATCTGCCAAAATAACAGCATCCACACCCAACTCAGATGCCGTATCGATGGCTTTATGCCACTGATGGGTTAATCCCGCCTGAGCATAAGTATTAATGGCCATCAATACTTTACAATTTTTTTTATGCGCATAAGCAATGCCTTCAGTTGCTGACTTAAAATCAAAATTCAATCCAGCAAAATTACGTGCATTGGTTATGTCTTTTAACCCCATATAGACGGTATCCGCACCGTGATCAACGGCTACCTTTAATGCGGGCAAATTACCTGCTGGACAAACCAGTTCAGGCGCGGTATATATACTCATTTTTTAACCAAAATTAAGATATGATTTAGGCAATTATTTAAAAATAGTTTTGATTTATCAAGCCTATTGTAAAAACTAAAGAAATTGTACAAATGATTGATGTGATAACGCAATAGTTCAAAAGGTCTATTTTATTCAAAAATGATGACTAAAATTAAGGAATGATGTTTTTTATGCTTTTCTGAGCGTTGTTGGCAATTTAAATCTAAATTATCTTAAACCTACTGAACCAAATGATAATATGAATCACTTAAAACAAGAATTAGGTCTATGGCAAGGAGTTGGCTTATTATCCACGTCCCTCTTAGGCACGGGTGTATTTGCAGTACCTGCATTAGCAGCTGGGTTTGCTGGCTCAGATAGCCTTTGGGCTTGGCCAATTTTATTGATTTTTGTCTTTCCAATCGCCATTACTTTCGCTACCTTAGGACGTTACTATCCTCATGCGGGCGGTGCAGCTCATTTTGTACAGCTTGCTTTTGGACCACGAATGGCAAAAGTAACTGCATGGCTGTTTCTTTCAGTCATTCCTGTTGGCTTACCCGCAGCGTTACATATTGCATCAGGCTTTTGGCAAGTTGCCTTTGGACTCAGTGCAAATCATTTACTCTGGATTCAACTAGGCACCATTTTCGCTCTTTGGCTTTTAGGAATGAGAAGTGCTGGTGCCAGTGCTAACTTACAAACCATTATTGCCCTATTGATTATAGGGCTCATCATATTGATTTGGTGGGGTGGGAAAATCACCCCAGCAAAAATACCATGGACGCCACTTACAGATATTTCTTTACAACCGCTATTTAGCGCCTTATCAGTTATGTTCTGGTGTTTTGTAGGTTTAGAAGCATTTGCACACCTAGCATCTGAATTTAAAAACCCCAAACGTGATTTTCCTCGAGCATTACTGATTGGGCTGCTTATTGCGGGAGGTGTTTATTGGGCATGTACGGTTGCCATCCTTATTTTTCATACATTTAAAGGAGAAACAACAGCGGTTTCTTCAATCCCTGCCATTATGATTCAGCTGTTTGGGCCAAAATCTTTATGGATTGCTTGTATCATTGGCTATTTGGCTTGTTTTGCCAGTATTAATATCTATACACAAAGCTTTGCTCGCTTGGTATGGTCACAAGCACAAGAAAACAAAACTGACAGTAAAATGGCTAAGCTGTCACAAAATCAAGTGCCATTAAATGCGTTATCCGTAGTGCTGATTTGCTGTTTGCTTTCTTCTTTGTTGGCACATATTATTGATTTATCTTTAGACAGTTTATTAATATACGCCAACGGTATTTTTATATTAATTTATCTATTTTGTATGCTCTCTGGCATTAAACTTTTAGAAGACAAATCTAAATTACTGGCCATAGTAAGCAGCTTATTGTGTATTGGCTTATTACTAATGCTTGGCTGGCACAGTTTATACGCCATTATTGCCTTTATGATGCTTTATATAATAATGATGTATAAAAAATAAACAGAAAAAAGCCAATATTGTATTGGCTTTTTTATAGTAATAATAAAACATTATTTTTTTCTATTGGAACCTGATACCATCTCAATCACAAATAAACGGCAATCAATAGCCCCATTAAATAATGGCCATTTTCGCTTTGGACTTAAGCGCATTAATTTGGGCAAACGCATGTCCCCACTAAAAAAACAAGCAGTCCAACCTGCAAAATACTGTTTTAACCATGAACCTAATTGTGGGTATAACGCAGCTAAACGTTCCTCATCATCTAAACGTACCCCATAAGGTGGATTGGTCACAATCAAACCTTCTGGCGTATGTGGACGCGTTTTTGTGACATCACACACACCTAAATCAATATCATCAGCTACACCAGCAGCTTGGGCGTTTGTTAGTGCATCTTGAATCAATCTTCTGTCTATATCACTGGCACAAATTTCAACAGCACATTTTTTTTGCATTTTAATGGCTTTGTTTTTAATATCTTGCCAAGCGGTTGCATTAAAATTTTTCAATGCCTCAAAACCAAATCTTCTCTTAATCCCTGGTGCAATATTTCGAGCAATTAATGCCGCTTCAATGGCTATTGTGCCACTGCCACACATAGGGTCAAGTAAGCTTTGAGAACCATCAAATCCCGCTATGGTTAAAATGCCTGCTGCAAGATTTTCTCTTAACGGAGCTAAACCCGTATCCACACGGTAACCTCGTTTAAATAATGCTTCGCCACTGGTATCTACAAACAAGAATACCTCAGTTGCATTAATAAACACATGAATACGTACATCAGGTTGAAATTTTTCTACATTAGGACGTTCGCCATGTACCTCACGAAAAACATCACATAAAGCATCTTTTACTTTTAATCCGATAAAATCAAGGCTGCGCACTTTAGCACCTTTGCCATCTACTTTGACTTTAAATGTTTGATGAACATCAAAAAAATCAGGCCAAGCAACTTTTTTCGCAATAGCATAGACATCTTGTTCAGATTGAACCTTACCATGCCCTACCTGCCATAAAACACGGCTGGCAATACGAGATCCTAAATTGACTTTATAAACCGTTTCCAAACTACCCGAAAAGCTGACGCCGCCATCTGTTTTGGTCATACTGGAACAACCAAATGTTGAAATTTCAGCCATTAACACTTCTTCTAAACCTCTTGGGCAGGGTACAAAACACTTTAATAAAGCATTCATTTTTTCTCACTTTAACATTCAAAAATTTTTATAACCTATTCAAACACATCAAGCTCACCACACTGGGAAGAAAGCTCTATACACACTTCATATTGATTCAATGCAGACATCACCACAGCATTGCGTTGATATTTTTTCTTCAATTTAATCAATTGTTTATCAGTCCCTGTGCACGCCAGCTCAATTACCTGATAGATATTTCTTTGCCCATCAATTTCAGCTTCACCAGCAACTTCTCCACGCAAATGATCACATGTATCTCTTTTATCTATAAACTGAGAGACATCTTTTGGATAATGTTCTTGAGCATAACTATTAGAAGTCAAAATAAACATAAATGATAACAATATAGTCAAAGACCGACCAGACATAAATCTTTTACCTGAAATAAAAATAACGCAACAAGCCAAACAAAATCGGCTAAACAGCCTAACATGATAACATGCACCTTATTTATTGAATATGTAATTCTTATCTTTTGCCCTACCCCCTGTTACAATACAGCCAAATTAATTTTAAGATAAAGCAACCAGCATGACATTAAGCACATTTGCACAAAAACTCGTTATTTGGCAAAAACAATCAGGCCGTCACAACCTCCCTTGGCAAGTACAAGATCCATATCATGTTTGGTTGTCTGAAATCATGCTGCAACAAACACAAGTGGCCACCGTTTTAAATTATTATCCTCGCTTTATTACCGCTTTTCCTAATATAGAGAGCTTGGCCAATGCCAAAGAAGATGATGTTATGGCGCTTTGGAGTGGCTTAGGTTACTACAGCAGAGCCCGAAATTTACACAAAGCGGCTAAACAAGTTATGAGCGAATTTCAAGGTATTTTTCCAGACACAAGGGAACATTTAGAAAAATTATGTGGTATTGGTAGAAGCACAGCGGCAGCGATTTGTGCTTTTTCATTTCAAAAACGAGAGGCTATTCTTGATGGCAATGTCAAAAGAGTTATATGCCGTGTGTTTGCTCTGGATGGAAACCCTATAGACAAAAAATTTGAACAAACACTTTGGCAAAAAGCAGAATCTCTTTTGCCCGAATCAAACAACATGGGGCGTTATACACAAGGGTTAATGGATTTAGGTGCCACAATCTGTACCCGTACAAAGCCTAAATGCCTACTTTGTCCAATGAACGATATATGTCAAGCGAAAACACAAAACCTTATCCACCTTTTGCCTCGAAAAAAAGAAAAAAAAGCAGTACCAACCAAAGTACTGTACTGGCTGATCATAACCAACAAAAACAAACAAATTCTATTGGTTAAGCGACCATCTAAAGGGATTTGGGGGGGCTTATATTGTCTACCCACATTTGAACAATTAAACGATGCCCAGCAGTTTTTAAAAGAACATCAATTAGATTTGAATGATTTTGAACAATATGATGAAATAAAACATCGACTCACCCACTTTCTATTACTCATCACCCCCTTCTTGTTTACATCTGTAGAGGATATCCATCTTCATGCACCTTATGAGTGGGTTAATGAAATTGATTTAAATAATAAAGCACTTCCTACACCTTTGGTTAAGCTATTGGCTCAACAGAAAGTATTTTAAACACTCAGAAAAATCACATAAAAAACATTGATATTCATCAAATTCACATAAAAACCTCCAAAAAAGTAACGATATCAATATCAAAAAAATACCATTTTGAACCATCAGCATGGTAATGATTGCCTATATCTAAAAAGCGCTTTTATTATGAGCCCTTTTTAATTTTCTTCTGTAATTTTTATTAATGTTTCTAACAATTATTACATAAAGGCTAATCATCAACTATGAACACAGACAGTATAAAACTGGCTAACCCTGGGCCACTTGGGTTAATGGGTTTTGGCATGACAACAATATTACTGAACATACACAATGCAGGTTTTTTCCCCGTTACAACGGCAATCGTCGCTATGGGAATCTTCTATGGTGGTATCGCTCAAGTGATCGCAGGTATTCTTGAATACAAAAAAGGCAATACCTTTGGTGTGACTGCATTTACTTCCTATGGTTTTTTTTGGTTAACCTTGGTTGGCATATGGTATTTGCCTGTTTCAGCTGCAACAGCACCAACAGATAAAACCTTTTTAGGTATTTACCTAGCTTTGTGGGGTATCTTTACCTTTTTTATGTTTATGGGTACCTTTAAAGCAAATAAAGGTTTACAGTTTGTATTTGGTTCACTCACCATTCTTTTTGCTTTATTGGCAATCGGTAATATTTCAGGCAACACAACCATTTTAACTATAGCTGGTTTTGAAGGAATTATCTGCGGTTCAAGTGCCATTTATTTAGCAATGGCAGAAGTCTTAAATGAAGTATATGGGAAAAATATTTTACCCATTGGTGCATCAAATACTGAACCACACTGAATTTTAAATCATCAAAAAAACGTTAACTGCTTAGTTAACGTTTTTTTTACTCTGTTTTAAAGTCAAATTTTTCTAAACAACTACGCCTATTGGCTGATAATTTGCTAAAATGCCCTCATTGCTAATCATAAAGCGGGAATCCCATTTATGGTCTCAGTTGTTAGAAGTGTGGCAGATACCTTAAAAGACGCACAAAAACCAGAAAAATGGCTTGATGCCATTACCTCAGGTCTATCTGAACCAGAATCCAAACAAATATATAAAGCATTTGAAATTGCACAAGCAACCTATGCGCAAAGCAAACACCATCTTATTGGTGAAAATCTCTTTGAACATGCTGTTGCAGCAGCAACAATCGTTGCAGAATTAGACCTGTTAACAGATGCCATTGCAGCAACACTATTATTTAGCCTACCCAATTTTAATAAAGATTGGAAAAAAGACTTAAGTGCCCATTTTACAGAAAACACACTTAACCTTATTGAAGGGGTGAATCAACTATCCCGTCTAACTGAGTTAGCCAAATTAGACAATAACGGCACACCAGAAGAAACTGCCCGTCAGGCAGAGACTATGCGTAAAATGTTGTTATCAATGGTTAATGATATTCGGGTCGTGCTGATCAAACTGGCACTTCGTACCGAAACAATGCATTACCTTAAAAACCTAAATGACCCAGAACAGGCCAAAAAAATAGCAAAAGAAACATTGGATATTTTTGCACCTTTAGCTAATCGCTTAGGTGTTTGGCAAATCAAATGGGAGTTAGAAGATTTAGGCTTCCGTTATATGGATCCTGAAAATTATACAAAAATTGCCAAACTACTTGATGGTAAACGAAGTGAACGAATTGATTATATAGAACGTGTTCTAGAAACACTTCGAACAGAATTAAAAAAATCGAATATTCATGCAGAAGTAGCTGGTCGCCCCAAGCACATTTACTCCATATACAAAAAAATGTGTAAGAAAAAATTAGATTTCAAAGACTTATATGATATTCGTGCTGTACGGGTTTTGGTTAATAATATTCCTGAATGTTACACTGCACTGGGGGTAATACACAGCATATGGCAACCGATACGTGGCGAATTTGATGATTATATTTCACATCCAAAAGCAAATGACTATCGCAGTTTACACACAGCAGTCATTGGTCCAGAAGATAAAGAAGTAGAGGTTCAAATTCGTACTTTTGACATGCATGAATTTGCAGAGTTTGGTGTAGCTGCACACTGGCGCTATAAAGAAGGCGGAAAAGGCGATTCAGTCTATGAAGAAAAAATTGCTTGGTTACGCCAACTACTGGATTGGCGAGAAAGTTTAGAAAATAATGATCAAAGTGATCTAGCCTCTGCCTTTAAAACAGAGCTGTTTTCCGACACCATTTATGTACTAACACCACAAGGAAAAGTTATTTCATTACCTAATGGTGCCACCCCTATTGATTTTGCTTACGCTTTACATTCGGACTTGGGCGCTCGTTGTCGGGGTGCTAAGATAGAAGGAAAAATTGTTCCCCTTTCCACACCATTAGAAAACGGCCAGCGTGTTGAAATCATTACAGTAAAAGAAGGCTCCCCTTCTGTAAACTGGCTTCATGATGGATGGGTTAAAAGTTCAAAAGCTATCAGCAAAATACGCCAGTTTATACGCCAACAAAATGCTGATGTTGTACTGGAAACAGGCAAACAAATTTTCGATAAAGAATTGTCTCGTTTAAATGCTCAGCCAAACTTACACACCCTTATTGAAGCATTGGGTTTTAACCAAATCAATGATGTGTATGCAGCCTTAGGTCATGGCGAGCTCTCTCTCAAAGCAATTGCTAAAGCAGTGAATAAATTACAAGAAGCAGAACAACCTGCTCAACTGCCAGAAAGCGCAATCATCAAGCGTAGCAAAGCCGCAAAAAACCCTGGAAGTATCCTCATTGACGGTGTAGACAACCTAATGACCACATTGGCTAAATGTTGTAAACCTGCGCCGCCAGACCCAATTGTTGGTTTCATAACCAAAGGCAAGGGTATCTCCATTCATCGAGATAACTGCTCTACTTTCACCAAATTGGCGCAAAATACACCAGAAAAAGTGATGAATGCAAAATGGGCAAAAAACGAACCTGATGGCAGCCTATTCCCCATAGACATTCAAGTTATTGCCACCGATCGAAATGCTCTTTTACGTGATGTTTCCGATACTTTTTCTCGAAATAAATTAAATGTCATTGCAGTAAAAACACTGACAAAAGATATGGTCGCCACCATGCGATTTACCGTAGAAATAAAACAAGTAAATGATTTACCAAGGGTTTTAAACTCATTACTTGAAATAAAAGGCGTGCAGTTTGTACAACGAATTTAGTCAATGGATATTTGACACGGCACAGATATTCTCATATAATCGCGCCTTTATTGAATTTAAGATGGATGAGTTTCCATGAAAACCTTTTCAGCCAAACCGCAAGAAGTAAAGCGTGACTGGTATGTAGTTGATGCTACCGACAAAGTGCTCGGTCGTTTAGCTACAGAGATCGCACATCGCTTACGCGGAAAACACAAACCAGAATACACACCTCACGTTGACACTGGTGATTATATTGTCGTAACAAATGTAGAAAAACTACGTGTTACTGGTAATAAAGCATTAGACAAAAAATACTATCGCCATTCAGGCTATCCTGGTGGTCTGTATGAACGCAACTTTACAGAAATGCAAACACATTTTCCTGCTCGCGTTCTGGAAACTGCTGTTAAAGGCATGTTACCAAAAGGCCCTCTTGGTTATGCCATGATTAAAAAACTAAAGGTTTATGCTGGTGAGGAACATCCTCATACTGCACAACAACCTAAAGTATTAGACATTTAAGGATTACTGAATGAACGGTAAATATTATTATGGCACAGGCCGTCGTAAAAGCTCAGTAGCTCGTGTGTTTTTACAAAAAGGCAAAGGCCAAATCACAGTAAATGGTCGTCCATTAGACGAGTTTTTCTCTCGTGAAACAGGTCGCATGGTTGTACGTCAACCGCTGGTTCTTACAGAAAACTTAGAATCTTTTGATATCAAGGTAAATGTAACTGGCGGTGGTGAAACAGGACAATCAGGTGCGATTCGTCACGGTATTACTCGTGCACTAATTGACTATGATGTTGCTTTAAAACCAACACTAAGCAAAGCAGGTCTAGTAACCCGTGATGCTCGTGAAGTTGAACGTAAAAAATTCGGTCTTCGCAAAGCACGTCGCGCGAAACAGTTCTCAAAACGTTAATTTGTTTTGTATACAAAAAAGCCGCCTATTGGGCGGCTTTTTATTCTGTACAACATTCAAAAATCTAATTTTCAATACACCCAACAGCTTCAACTAATAAAGTTGTATCCGCACCATTTAATAATTTAGCATCTGATAACATTCTACGCCATGCTTTGGCGCCTTTTTTACCTTGCATCAAGCCTAAATAGTGTCTCACCATATGGCGCATGTTGGTTCCCTGATTTCGATCAAGCTGCTTTTGGCAATAGATCCGTAATAAATCGACGATTTGTACTTGAGTTAATACTGCGTGACTATCATCATAAAATAATTGATCCCACTGTGCCATAAAATAAGGATTATGATAAGCCTCTCGCCCCACCATCACACCATCAACAAAATCTAAGTGCTTCGTAATGTCTTCATTGGTTTTTACACCCCCATTAATAATAATTTCCAAATCAGGAAAGTCCTGTTTGAGCTTATAAACATATTCATATTTTAATGGCGGGACTTCACGGTTTTCCTTAGGCGACAAACCTTCTAACCATGCATTGCGTGCATGAACAATAAATGTACTGCAAGATGTTTGATGAGCAAGCGCACCCACAAAATCACGTACGATATCATAGCTGTCCTCGCGATCTACACCTATGCGATGTTTCACTGTCACATCAATATCTGTGACATCTTGCATTGCTTTCAAACAATCAGCAACCAAAGACACTTCGTTCATTAAACACGCACCAAAAGCACCCTTTTGAACACGTGGGCTAGGACAGCCACAGTTTAAATTAACCTCATCATAACCATATGTTTGAGCCAAAATGGCACATTTTGCCAAATCTTTTGGATCAGAACCGCCCAACTGTAAAGCAACTGGGTGCTCTGCTTCATCAAAAGATAAGAATCTATCTGCCTGCCCAAACAATAGTGCACCTGTTGTCACCATTTCAGAATACAACAAAGCATGATGGGTTATTTGTCTGGCAAAAAACCGATAATGACGATCAGTCCAATCTAACATGGGTGCAACAGATAGCCGACGAGAAACAACAGAAGACATATACCAACCAATAACCAATAAAAGATTTATCATTATAGCAAATTCTTGGTTTATCCAAATTAATGAATAATGAACGGCCTAAATAAAAAGCATCTCTTTTATATCAAAGTTCACGTATAATTAATTGATATCAACGCCGTATGACCTCATTTTATACATGGATACAATTAACTTTGCTTTACACAGCCAAAACAACCAACAAATTGGGTTTTTATTAATGAGTTCGGATAATATTGAGCCACAATCAGGGATTTGCCTATTTCGCGCCATGGTTTCAGATGAAGGCTTAATAAACTCATTAGAATACAAAAAAACTGAGCACCTACAAAACTTAGGTGAACTACTGTGGCAATTTGATGGACAACATACCCTTATTTTAGATCAAAATAATCAACCCTTAGCAAAAATACAAGCACAACACTTAATCATCGAAGGCATCACAATGCAATTAATTGATCTGGCAGGAATGATATAATGGAAAGTTTATATATTCTCATTCCATTAAGCATTATCTTGGCTTTTTTCATTGGCTTTGCCTTTTGGTGGTCAACCAGAAATGGACAATTTGATGATTTAGAAGGACCAGCATATCGTATTTTAATGGATGATGATCAAACAACAAATGAAGAAAACATCCATACAGAAACAAACAAAAACTCAAAACATGACAACTCAAATAACCAAAATTAGTTATTAATGTTCATTACAGAGAACAATGAAAATTTACCATTAAATTTAGCTTTGAAAGGTTTTTAAACAATGAATATGAAACAAGTTAGCCTATTGCTTTTAAGCACCATGATCCTCAGTGCATGTGTCACCACTGATCCTTTTGCGCAAAACAACACACCCAAAAAAACTTCTCCAATAGAACCTAAGAAAGAACGAACTTTACCCAACCGTACTGAAGAGCCCACTTATAATATCACGCTAAAAGGGCAACCAGAGGCAGCCAATACTTGTTTAAGGCAAGCTATTTTAAGCACATTTAGAATTCCAGAAGAATTCTTACAATCCGAATCATTTCCTCGCGGTGATTACAATATCAGCTTAATTAACCCAGCTACGGGTAGCACTGGCGTGAGCATTGATTTACATAAAAAAGATGGTTCAACCGATGCAAAAATGTACGCTAATGGCACAACTGTCTCAAAAGCGTGGTCTAAAATATTACATCAATGTGAATAAAATGTTATATTGTAGGTAAATATCGAAAAATGCTGGATTTCTCATACTTTTTTTGATATTTTCACAACTTCGAACACCAAGGAAATTTCATTTATGACGAAAGAAACCGCTGTAGGAGCAGCACTAAAAGCAGCAGTGCAAACTATGAGCAAAAAAAAGCAAACAGAAATGATTGCAGATTATATTTACAAAAAATATGATGTTTTTAGCCGTTTTAAGCCTCTAGCTATTGGCATTGATAAAGACTTATTAGCTGTTCTGACTCAATTTGATCCTACTCTTGTTTCTCGTGTATTAGCGAATCATTGTCGTCGTCCACGATACATTAAAGCACTGGCTCGTGGAGGAAAACGTTTTGGTCTAGACGGTAAATTTAAAGGTGAAGTCACAGAAGAAGAACAAAAAATTGCACAAGAGCATCCTTGTATGCAAGTAAAAGAAACACCAACCACTGAAGCTGAAGAACAAAGCAACAATATATCAGCATCAGAAGAGCAACAAGCAATCAATACGCCATAAAACGCGTGAATATCTACTGAAAATAAAAAAGCAGCCTTCTGGCTGCTTTTTTATTAAACAAAAACAAAATCACAACAAGTGTGCTACACCTGCTTTTTCTTCTTCCAATTCTTGCAATGTTAAATTAATACGCTCTTGACTAAAGGCATCAATTTCCAACCCCTTAACCATTGCGTACTCGCCATTGGCACAAGTCACCGGAAAACCAAAAATAGTTCCCTCAGGGATACCATAAGAGCCATCAGAAGGAATACCCATAGTAACCCATGCGCCATCTGTTCCTAAAAACCAATCACGCATATGATCAATTGCTGCATTCGCTGCAGAGGCAGCACTAGATAAACCGCGTGCTTCAATAATAGCCGCACCACGCTTACCTACCGTAGGTAAAAATACATCTTTATTCCAAACATCATCATTGATCAATGACTTAACATTTTGACCACCCGCTATAGCAAAACGATAATCTGCATACATGGTTGGACTATGATTTCCCCAAACACATAACTTTTTGATACTGGCAACAGGTTTGTTAATTTTAGCGGCTATTTGACTTAACGCACGATTATGATCTAAACGAAGCATGGCCGTAAAATTTTTAGGATTTAAATCAGGTGCACTCTTCATTGCAATATAAGCATTGGTGTTAGCAGGATTACCCACAACCAAAACTTTAACATTACGATCAGCTACTTTATTTAAAGCTCTGCCCTGCACAGTAAAAATTTCAGCGTTTGCAGCCAACAAATCACTACGCTCCATGCCTTTAGAACGAGGACGAGCACCAACAAGCAAAGCTGCCTGCACATCTTTAAATGCCACTTCAGGATCATCGCTTGCAACAATACCTGCCAACAATGGAAAAGCACAATCTTCTAACTCCATCATCACGCCTTTTAATGCGGTTTGTGCTTGAGGTAAATCCAATAGCTGCAAAATAACAGGCTGATCTTTGCCTAGCATTTCACCACTGGCAATACGGAATAAAAGACTGTAACCAATTTGACCTGCCGCACCAGTGACCGCAACACGAATAGGTGTTTTCATTTTTTCTCCTTTGAAGTGATTAATTTTTAAAACACGATGAAATAAACCATTCAATTATTATAGAAACAAATATCCTGAATGATTTAAAATATAAATAACTGTTATTGCATGCGCTACAAGAATCGATATTGTCTTTAAAAATCAATGCCATTAGTTTATTAATTATGATTGGCATAGTTAAAGAAATAATAAAATATAACCAATACAGTTTACCTAAAAAACATGTTAAAGTTAAGGCTTATTTAAAAATTATATTGAAATAATCTATTACCTTTTGACAAACAGACCTTTACTCCTATATCTTATATAAGACTATTATTTACATGCTCAAATAATAATGCAAGAATAGCGCGAAAGCTGTGTAAAAATGCAAGATAAAACACTACAAAAACTACAGAAGCAGCCTTTGTACCGACAGGTAGAAGAGCACATATTAAGTAAGATAAATGAAGGGTATTTTCTCATCAATGAGGCTTTACCAAGTGAGTGGGATTTAGCAAAACTTTTGGATGTTAGCCAAGGCACTGTTCGAAAAGCGCTCACTGAATTGGTTGAATATGGCATATTGTCTAGGCAACAAGGTGTAGGAACTTTTGTGAACCCTCCTCCTAGTGATTGGGGTAAGTTTCCACTCAATGTTTCAGATAAATCAAATCTGATCCAAGAGGAACCAAAACAAGAAATCCTAAGCCTAAGCAAAGTCACTATACCAGACGCTGCCACTCATTTCCTCAATTTACGTCGTGCTCAACAAGCTTGGCAAATAACATCGCTCTGGCGCTTAAATGCAAAAGTAATTGCGGTTGACTATGCTTATCTGTCTTGTGAATTTCTTGAACATCTTTCCGCTCGAGTTATTAAGGAGTCAGGAGGATTATATTCATTTTTACAAAGAAAACATGCAACACATATAGCGGTTAAAGAAGAGCAACTTTTTGTGATGCGTTTAGCTAAAGAAGAAGCAGTTCTATTGCAAGCAGATACCGCAGATGCTGCCACTTTAATTATCAGGATGACTCAAAACCTGAACGCTGAACCAATAGAATGGCGAAAAAGAATTTTACTAAACCATGAGTTTGCCATTGTTATACGATAAACAGATAACAAAAAATAGCAAAATTTTTGAATAGTTAACAACCAGAAACTATTCAACAGTTCAAAAAAAGTGTACATTTTATGGTTAGCAGTACTGTTTTACTTTTAAAATAATAAAAATAAATAGTATAAAAATAAGTGTGAGCATGCAGATTATATACTCTATATAACTGTATTTTAAATTTGGTCGAAACAAGGGATAATCTATGCAAAAACAAAGACCTGTCTATCTAGACGTTGCAAGTATACGCTTGCCCATTCCGGGTATTGTATCCATCTTGCATCGAGTCAGTGGGGTAATTCTCTTTATCTCATTACCACTTCTGCTTTATTTTTTTCAAGGCACATTAAGTCATTCTGACGATTTTTTAGCATACACCAAAGTTGTGGCTAATCCTTTAGTCAAAATCATCTTATTGGGCTTACTTTGGGCTTATTTGCATCACTTTTGTGCGGGTATTCGCTTTTTATTTTTAGATATGCACAAAGGGCTTGAATTAAATACGGCAAGAACAACTGCTAAAGCAGTGGTTATCATCAGTTTAGTACTAACTGCTATTTTAGGAGTAGCATTATGGTAGATCGTAAACTCACTGGCGCACACTATGGCTTAGGCAGTTGGTTATTGCAACGCCTCAGTGCCGTGATTATGGCTATTTATACTTTTGCCATGATCCTTTTCTTATTTTGTATCCCCCACGACTACTTTGCTTGGCAAACATTTTTTGCTCAAACTTGGGTCAGACTATTTACCCAAGTGACCTTTTTGGCTGTTGCCATACATGTTTGGGTAGGTATTCGTGACCTTTGGATGGACTATATCAAATGTGCATGCCTACGCTTAACACTGCATACATGCACTGCCATTTGGTTAATAGCTTGTTTAATTTATTCTGTTAAAGTGATTTGGGGGATGTAATGACTGTACCTGTTCGTCGATTTGATGCCGTTATTGTCGGTGGTGGTGGTGCAGGCTTACGTGCTGCATTGGAACTTTCAAAAGCAGGATTAAGCACCACTGTATTATCAAAAGTATTTCCAACAAGATCGCATACTGTTGCCGCACAAGGAGGTATTTCTGCTTCCTTAGGTAATGTACAAGAAGATCATTGGAAATGGCATATGTATGATACCGTAAAAGGTTCTGACTGGTTAGGAGATCAGGACGCCATCGAATTTATGGTTCGTCGTGCACCTGAAGCTGTTATTGAGTTAGAACATATGGGTATGCCATTTGACCGTGTAGAAAGCGGTAAAATTTACCAACGCCCATTTGGTGGGCATACAGCTGAATTTGGTCAACGCCCAGTTGAACGTGCTTGTGCGGTAGCTGACCGTACAGGACACGCTATGTTGCATACACTTTACCAACAAAATGTGCGGGCAAAAACACAATTCTTCGTAGAATGGATGGCCTTAGACCTCATTCGTAATTCAGAAGGTGATGTTGTTGGTGTGACTGCCTTAGATATGGAAAGTGGCGATGTTTTTATTCTTCATGCCAAAGCCGTTCTTTTTGCAACAGGTGGTGCAGGTAGAATTTATGCCTCATCAACCAATGCCTTTATCAATACTGGTGATGGCTTAGGTATGGCTGCTCGAGCTGGTATTCCATTAGAAGATATGGAGTTTTGGCAATTCCACCCAACAGGTGTGGCTGGTGCTGGTGTGCTGATTACCGAAGGTGTTCGGGGAGAAGGTGGTATTTTATTAAACGCCAACGGTGAACGTTTTATGGAACGTTATGCACCAACAGTCAAAGACCTAGCTTCACGAGACGTAGTCAGCCGAGCGATGGCCGTTGAAATTCATGAAGGCCGTGGTTGTGGTAAAAATAAAGACCATGTTCTACTGAAACTAGATCATCTAGGTTCAGAAAAAATCATCGAAAAACTACCTGGTATTCGTGAAATTGCCATTAAATTCGCTGGTGTAGACCCAATTAAAGACCCTATTCCTGTTGTACCAACTTGCCATTATATGATGGGTGGTATCCCCACTAACTACAAAGGTGAAGTTGTTGCGCCAAAAGAAGATAATCTGGAAACAGTCGTCAATGGTTTTTATGCTGCTGGTGAATGTGCTTGTGCCTCTGTACATGGTGCAAACCGTTTAGGAACAAACTCTTTATTGGATTTGGTTGTATTCGGGAAATCAGCGGGTGAAAGCATGATTGAATACATCAATTCACATAAAGAACACAAAGCTTTACCAGAAAATGCAGCGGAACAAACCCTAACTCGCCTAAATCGTTTGAATACTCAAACAGAGGGTGAAAATGTTGATGAACTGCGTAGAGAATTGCAACAAACAGTTCAACGCCATGCAGGTGTATTCCGTACAGATTCTGTATTGGATGAAGGTGTTGAACAAATCATGGCGTTAGCTGAACGTGTCAAAAACACACAAATCGGTGATAAAAGCGCAGTATGGAATACAGCTCGGGTAGAAGCGCTAGAATTAGATAATCTAATTGAAGTTGCTAAAGCCACTTTAGTATCAGCACAAGCAAGGAAAGAGTCTCGTGGTGCCCACGCATCAGATGATCATCCTGATCGTGACGATGCAAACTGGATGAAGCATACTTTCTATTATAGTGAAGGCAATAAACTGATCTATAAACCCGTACATACTAAGCCACTGACTGTGGATTACATCAAACCACAAAAACGTGTGTATTAAAAGGAGCTGACTACATGGAAAAAATTCGTTTTCAGGTCTATCGCTATAATCCTGAAGTGGATGCGAAACCTTATATGAAAGACTATGAGCTTGAAATTGAGCCTACTGATGTCAAACTATTGGATGCATTGGTCAAACTAAAAGCACAAGATGACAGCATTTCGTTCCGCCGCTCTTGCCGTGAAGGCATTTGTGGTTCAGATGGCATGAATATCAATGGCAAAAATGGTCTAGCCTGTATTACAGACATTCGTTCTCTAAAACAGCCCATTGTCTTAAAGCCAATGCCCGGTTTACCTGTTGTTAGAGATTTAATTGTGGATATGACCCAGTTCTTTAATCAATATCACTCAATTAAACCTTATGTGGTGAACGATACACCTGCGCCAGAACGGGAACGTATTCAATCTCAGGCAGAGCGTAAAGAACTTGATGGTTTGTATGAATGTATTTTATGTGCCTGCTGCTCTACCGCCTGCCCTTCGTTCTGGTGGAATCCAGATAAATTCGTTGGGCCTTCTGGTTTATTGAATGCTTACCGCTTCATTGCAGATACACGTGATACGATCACAAACGAGCGTTTAGATTACTTAAATGATCCATACAAATTGTTCCGTTGTCACACGATTATGAATTGTGTGGATGTTTGTCCAAAACATCTAAACCCAACTGGTGCAATTGGTAAAATCAAAGAGATAATGTTAAAGCGTGCCGTATGAGCAAGTTTGACGAAGTGGAAAGAAAACGCATTCGTTGGCGTACCCGTAGAGGGCTTTTAGAATTAGATTTAATTTTACAAAAGTTTCTCGATCAGGATTTTGACCAATTAAATGATCATGATATGACCATTTATTGTCAAATTCTGGATTTACCAGATACTGAGTTTCTAGACATAGTAAATGGTAAAGCAGAACCACAAAATCCTGAATGGGTTCCTCTAATTAATCGTCTTCGATCCATATAATAATGAAGCACCCATCTACAATAGGAGAAATATATGTCAGATAGCGTAAAATTGGTCAAAAACAACCAAGAATTAATCGACCTACCTGTATTACAAGGTACTTTAGGCCCTGATGTGATTGATATTCGTACCTTAAACGCTAAAGCGGGTATGTTTACACTAGATCCTGGCTTCCTTTCTACAGCATCATGTGAGTCTAAAATCACTTTTATTGATGGTGACAAAGGCCTGCTCTACTATAGAGGCTATCCCATTGAACAATTAGCAGAACACAGTGATTATCTGGAAGTATGCTACTTATTGATTAACGGTGAACTACCTACTAAAGAACAAAAAGATCAATTTGTTGATATCATCAGCCATCATTCAATGGTTCATGAACAATTAACTTGGTTCTTCAGAGGTTTTAGACGTGATGCCCACCCAATGGCCATGATGGTTGGTGTTGTAGGTGCATTGTCTGCCTTCTACCAAGACAGCTTAGACATTACCAATCCAAGACACAGACAAATTGCCATGGATCGCTTGATTGCAAAAGTACCCACTATTGCAGCAATGTGTTACCGCTACTCTATTGGTGCACCTTTTAATTTTCCTCAAAATAAACTGTCTTATAGCGAAAATTTCTTACACATGATGTTTGCTTCTCCATGTGAAGAATACAAACCTAATCCTGTTATAGCAAAAGCACTTGATCGTATTTTCATTTTGCATGCGGACCACGAACAAAACGCTTCTACTTCTACAGTACGTTTGGCTGGTTCTTCTGGTGCGAACCCATTTGCGTGTATTTCTTCTGGTATTGCATGTCTTTGGGGACCGGCCCACGGTGGCGCAAATGAAGCTGTTTTAAAAATGTTAGATGAAATCGGAGATGAATCTAATATTGAAGCCTTTATCGAAGGAGTTAAAAACAGAACTCATCGCCTAATGGGCTTTGGTCATAGGGTATATAAAAATATGGATCCTCGTGCAGCCATTATGCGTACAACCTGTTATGAAGTATTAAGCGAACTAGGTTTACAAGATGACCCTAAATTCAAGCTGGCCATGAAATTAGAAGAAATTGCCTTGCAAGACCCATACTTTACCGAACGTAAACTCTACCCTAATGTAGACTTCTACTCAGGTATTGTCTTATCTGCAATTGGTATTCCTGTTTCAATGTTTACCGTTATTTTTGCCTTAGCAAGAACAGTTGGTTGGATCAGTCACTGGGCAGAAATGATTTCTGATCCACAACAAAAAATTGGTCGTCCTCGCCAATTATATACTGGCAGTAAACGTCGAGATTTTGTCCAAGTGGATAAACGTTAAGACTAAAAATAAAAGGAGGCAAGCTGTTAGGCTAACCTCCTTTTAATACAAAGAAGTCGTTATTTATTTAGTATAAACATGTAGTAACATACATTTAAAGAAAGCAAAAAGGGCTTTAATCATGATGAATGAACAACGTGGTCTCTCTTATTTGTTCGGTTCTAACGCGCCTTATATTGAAGAGCTTTATGAATCTTATCTGAGTGACCCAAATTCGGTTGATGAACATTGGAAACAATATTTTGACGATCTAGCTAGTTCACCAGGGGCTGCAGAGTTAGATATTCCTCATACGCCGATACAAGAATCATTTGTTCAATTAGCAAAAAAACCTCAGGTTCAATATTTAGCCAGTAAAAGTGCTGATGCTGAATCCATGAAAAAACAAGTTGCGGTATTGCGCTTGATCACGGCCTATCGTATTTTGGGCTTGCGTCACGCTCATTTAGACCCATTGGAGCGGATGGATGTCACTGTTTGCCCTGAGCTAGATCCATCTTTCTACGGTTTAACCGACGCAGATATGGCCATGTATTTTAATACCAGCCATCATGATAATTCTCCTCGTTTGCCTTTATCTGAAATTTTAGCCAAACTCAAACAAACTTATTGTGGCTCAATTGGTTTGGAATATATGTATATCAACCAACCAGCCGAAAAAGAATGGGTACAAAATCGTTTTGAAAATGATTTATCCACCCCTCGCTACTCTAAAGACAAAAAACGCAATATCTTAAAACAAATTACCGCAGCTGAAACACTTGAGCGTTATTTGCATACTCGCTATGTCGGGCAAAAACGTTTCTCCTTAGAAGGTGGTGAAAGCACCATTGCTTCGTTAAACAGTCTGATTCATGGTGCCTCAGAACTTGGTGTAGAAGAAATTGTTATTGGGATGGCGCACCGTGGTCGTTTAAATGTCTTGGTTAATACCTTAGGCAAACTGCCACGTGACTTATTTAGCGAATTTGAAGGCAAACCTTTAGTTGAACTGCCAAGTGGTGACGTTAAATACCACATGGGTTTTAGTTCAGACTTAATGACCAATCAAGGTGCAATCCACGTATCGCTTGCGTTTAACCCTTCTCATCTAGAAATTGTGAACCCAGTTGTAGAAGGCTCAACCAAATCTCGTCAAAAACGCCGTACAGGTGATGCAGCAAAAGCAGTAATGCCTATTTTGATTCATGGGGATTCAGCTTTTATTGGTTTAGGGGTCAACCAAGCAACATTTAACCTATCGCAAGCGCGCGGTTACACAACAGGCGGCACCATCCATATCGTGATTAACAATCAAATTGGTTTTACCACATCCGATACACGAGATACCCGCTCTAGTATGTACTGTACCGATATTGCGAAAATGATCAATGCGCCTATTTTCCATGTAAATGGTGATGATCCAGAAGCAGTATGCTATGTTACCCAAGCTGCTTTAGAATACCGCATGAAGTTTAAAAAAGATGTGGTGATCGACTTAGTATGCTACCGTAAGCTTGGACATAATGAGGGTGATGATCCATTCTTAACACAACCTATGATGTATAAACGTATTGCCAAACACCCTGGCACACGGTCATTATACGCCCAACGCTTAGTCAATGAAGGAGTGGTTACTGAAGACGAAGCAGAATCAATGATCAAAGCCTACCGCGATGCACTAGACAAAGGTGAACATGTTGAACAAACATCAATCACCAATTATCAACGTCAATATGCTCCTGATTGGTCTGTTTATGCAGGCACCCACTGGGCAGAACCTGTTGACACAACCTTACCATTAAATGATATTCAAAGACTTGCTGAAAGATTAACCTCTGTACCAGAAGGGTTTAAAGTGCACCCTACTGTCCAAAAAATTCTCGCGGCCAGACAAGCAATGGCTGCTGGTGAACAGGATGTTGACTGGGGTATGGCAGAAACATTGGCTTATGCTAGCTTAGTGACCAATGGTCATCCTGTACGCATTTCAGGAGAAGATTCTGGACGTGGCACATTCTCTCATCGTCATGCTGTTCTTCACGATCAAAATCGTGAACGTTGGGATCAAGGCAGTTATATTCCTTTAGCTAATTTATCTGAAAATCAAGCTGATTTTACTGTGATTGATTCGATTTTAAATGAAGAAGCAGTCTATGCTTTTGAATACGGCTATGCGTGTTCATCTCCAGAACAATTGGTGATATGGGAAGGTCAATTTGGTGACTTTGCCAATGGTGCGCAAGTCGTTATTGACCAGTTTTTAACTTCTGGTGAAACAAAATGGGGACGCTTATGTGGATTAACCACCATTTTACCACATGGCTATGATGGGCAAGGACCGGAGCATTCTTCTGGTCGTGTAGAACGTTGGTTGCAACTTTGTGCTGAACACAACATTCAAGTTGTGATGATGAGTGAAGCGGCACAAATGTTCCATGTATTGCGCCGTCAAATGCTCAGACCATACCGCAAACCATTGGTTATATTTATGTCTAAACGCTTATTACGTTATAAAGACTCTATGAGTAATATCAATGAACTGATCAGTGGTGGCTTTAAACCCATCATTGGGGATAGCATCGTCAAAAACGATAAAAATGTAAAACGCATTGTCCTATGTTCAGGTCAAGTTTATTATGATATTGCCAAAGAACGTGAAGAACGTAAATTAGATGATCAAATTGCGATTATACGTATTGAGCAGCTTTACCCATTCCCAACAGAAATGATTGCAGCTGAAGTAAGTCGTTATAAAAACGCAAAAGAGTTGGTCTGGGCGCAAGAAGAGCCTAAAAACCAAGGAGCGTGGTACCAATTACGCCATCGTTTAGAAGGTTTACTCACAGGAAAGCAAACTTTAAGCTATGCTGGTCGTCCTTCTAGTGCTTCTCCTGCAGTTGGTTATATGAGCAAACACATTGCTCAATTAAAAGCTCTGGTTGATGATGCCTTAAATTTAGACAAGTAATTAATATACTCATTTTTTAGGTACATTTATTTAAAGATGTGCCATACAGGAGAAAGAACATGATTATTGAAGTAAATGTCCCCCAGTTACCTGAAAGTGTTTCTGAAGCAACCTTAATGACATGGAACAAAAAAATAGGTGAATTTGTCGAACGAGACGAAAGCCTAATTGATCTAGAAACAGATAAAGTTGTATTAGAGTTACCTGCACCTCAGGCAGGCGTTATTGTTGAAATCATTGAAGCTGATGGTGCAACGGTTACCTCAGGGCAATTATTGGCCAAAATTGACACTGCGGCAAAAGCAGAAAATGTTGCCACACCAGCGGCGGCACCAGAAGCAGAAAAAGCACCTACTCAAACAAGTAAAGAAGCAATAGCCATGCCTGCTGCGGCAAAATTAGCAGCAGAAAATAATGTAGACTTAAATACCGTACAAGGTACTGGTCGCGATGGTCGTATTTTAAAACAGGATGTACAAGCGGCAGGTAACAAACAAGCGCCGACTCATGTTGGTCAAGTTTCTCAAAACCAAGTATTAAGCAGCTCTGCAGCAGTTGCCCTACCCTTAGGTGAAAGACCTGAACAACGTGTCCCGATGTCTCGCTTACGTCAACGTGTAGCAGAGCGTTTGATTCAATCACAACAAGAAAACGCCATATTAACAACCTTTAATGAAGTTAATATGAAGCCTGTGATGGATTTACGCGCAAAATATAAAGAAAAATTTGAAAAAGAACATGGTATCAAACTGGGCTTTATGTCTTTCTTTGTGAAAGCAGCAGTTGCCGCTTTGAAAAAATACCCTGTTGTGAATGCATCTGTTGATGGCAACGATATTATCTATCACGGCTATTTTGATATCGGTATCGCTGTAGGTAGTCCTCGCGGTTTGGTTGTGCCTATTTTGCGCAATGCAGATCAAATGTCGATTGCTGATATTGAACGTCAAATTGCTGAATTTGCCGTAAAAGCAAAAGATGGCAAATTGGCTTTAGAAGACTTAACAGGTGGCACTTTCTCTGTGACCAATGGAGGAACATTTGGCTCTATGATGTCCACACCTATTATCAATCCACCACAATCTGCTATTTTGGGTATGCATTCAACCAAAGAAAGAGCTGTTGTCGAAAATGGCCAAATTGTCATTAGACCAATGATGTATCTGGCTTTATCATATGACCATAGAATTATTGATGGCCGAGAAGCAGTTTTGACTCTAGTAACCATTAAAGACTTATTAGAAGACCCTGCACGCTTAATTTTAGACGTTTAATCATTTCATTATACTTGTCAGGATATTTTATTTCCTGACAAGTACCTAATAACAAAGGACAATATAATGAGTCAACATTTTGATGTAGTTGTTATAGGTGCTGGCCCTGGTGGTTATATAGCAGCGATTCGCGCAGCACAATTGGGGTTTAAAACTGCTTGTATTGATGATTTTATTGGTAAAGACGGTAAGCCTGCTCTAGGTGGTACATGTTTAAATGTAGGTTGTATTCCCTCCAAAGCATTGCTCCAATCAAGTGAAAATCTTCATGCTTTAGAACACGACTTCGCGGAACATGGTATCAAAGTAGGCAAAGCTTCTTTTGATGCCAAACAAATGATCGCCAGGAAAGATGGTATTGTCACCAAACTAACTGGTGGTATTGGCTTTTTATTCAAAAAAAATAAAGTAGAAAGCCTCCATGGGAAAGGTAGTTTAAAAGCTCAAAACAATGGTAAATGGCAAATTGAAGTAACCAAAGGCAAACAAAAAGACTTAATCGAAGCGACACATGTCATTGTGGCAACAGGCAGCCGCCCTCGCCCATTACCATTAGTTACTATTGACAATAAAAATGTTTTAGACAATGAAGGTGCACTAAATTTAACTGCAGTACCAAAACGTTTAGGAGTGATTGGTTCAGGAGTCATTGGTTTAGAAATGGGTTCTGTATGGAAACGCTTAGGTAGTGAAGTGACTATTTTAGAAGCCATGCCCACCTTTATGGCAGCAGCAGACCAACAAATTGCAAAAGAAGCATTTAAAACATTAACCAAAGACACAGGTTTAATCATTCAGTTAAATACCAAAATAAAAGAAATTACCAATGGCAAAACGGTTAAAGTGACTTATGAAGTAGATGCAAAAGAGCACACTTTAGAAGTAGATAAATTGATCGTGGCAATTGGCCGTACTCCCAACACCGAAGGCTTAGGTGCCAAAGAAGTTGGGCTTGCAGTTGATGAAAGAGGCTTTATTACTGTCAATGATCTTTGCCAAACCAACCTACCTAATGTTTGGGCAATTGGTGATGTGGTACGTGGCCCAATGTTGGCTCACAAAGCCAGTGAAGAAGGTGTAGCCGTAGCAGAACGTATTGCTGGACAAAAACCTCATGTCGATTTTAATTCTGTGCCATGGGTCATTTATACTTCACCAGAAGTTGCATGGGTAGGTAAAACAGAAGAACAATTAAAAGCAGAAGGCATTGAATACAAAAAAGGCACTTCCAGCTTTGCTGCTAATGGACGTGCTTTGGGTTTAGGACAAGCTCAAGGCACAGTTAAAATTTTAGCTTGTACCAAAACCGATCGTATTTTAGGTGTACATATGATTGGCCCAATGGTTTCAGAACTGATTAGTGAAGCAGTCGTGGCCATTGAGTTTAAAGCATCAAGCGAAGACTTAGCACGCATTATTCATGCCCATCCTTCTTTATCAGAAGTCACACATGAAGCAGCATTAGCTGTTGATAAACGTGCATTACACGGATAAGTAAAAATGGTTACTGACGTACAACAAGCTGCAATGGGCATGGTACTGTTTCCAGCAGGTATTTTTGCCTTTGCCGCCACAACGCTTTTTCATATATATGCCGTTATAAGTAGTGTTGGCCAATTTGATCAATACAAAGAGAAGAAAATGCTTTGGGTTGCCATTGCCATGTTCTTTAGTTTTGGTTTTGCCATTTACTATTTTGTACCTAAATCTCGTATGAAAGGGCTAGTTGTACTCAGTTTCGGTTTATTAGGATTGGTGTGTTATATCACGGGAACAATGCTTTTACCGGCAAAAGAACCTAAATTTGATATATCTCCTACTCTTTTAGAGGAGGTAAAACTCACCAAACCCGACCCTGATCGCTACTTACAAATCCAACAAGAATACCAAAAACGTTTTGATGACATGATTGCAGAACAGGAAAAAACCAGACGTTCAATGCAAGATGCGCTTAACACACAGAACAAACAAGCTGTTGAAGACCAAAAACGGTTACAACAAGAGTTTGAAAACCAGATTCGCCAATTAATTGACCAAAAAATAGCGAATCCTTCCCAACCACAATAATAGAGGAAAAACCCTATGAATTTACATGAATATCAAGCTAAAACCTTGCTTGCCAAATACGGTTTACCTGTACAGCAAGGGGTTTTAGCAACAACTGCCGAAGAAGCAGCCAAAGCCTTTGATGAACTTGGTGGTAAATTTGCTGTGATCAAAGCACAAGTTCACGCAGGTGGCCGCGGTAAAGCAGGCGGTGTAAAAGTTGTCAAAAGCAGTGAAGAAGCAGTAGAAGTAACGAAAAGCCTAATTGGCACAAACCTTGTTACCTATCAAACAGATGCTAATGGTCAACCAGTAAACAGCGTTTTGGTTTGCGAAGACATGTATCCAGTAGAGCGTGAATTATATTTGGGTGCCGTAGTTGATCGCTCTAGCCGCCGTGTAACTTTTATGGCTTCTACCGAAGGTGGTGTAGAAATTGAAAAAGTTGCAGAAGAAACACCTGAAAAAATCATTAAAGTAACTGTAGACCCATTGGTTGGGATGCAACCCTTTCAAGCACGCGAAGTTGCTTTTGCATTGGGTTTAAAAGATGGTCAAATTAAAGAGTTCACCAATTTAATGCTAAACGCTTATACAGCATTTGTTGAAAATGACTTTGCTTTATTTGAAATTAATCCTTTGGCTATCCGTGGTAATGGCTCTTTAGCTTGTGTGGATGCAAAAATTGGTTTGGACTCTAATGCTATGTATCGCCACCCTGATCTATTGGCACAAAGAGATAAATCTCAAGAAAACGAAAGAGAACTCAAAGCAAGTGAGTTTGACTTAAACTATGTTGCATTAGAAGGCAATATTGGTTGTATGGTCAATGGTGCTGGGCTTGCTATGGCAACAATGGATATCATCAAGCTTTATGGCGGACAACCAGCAAACTTTTTAGATGTAGGTGGTGGTGCCACAAAAGATCGCGTAATTGAAGCATTTAAACTTATTTTAGCTGATACATCTGTACAAGGCGTATTAATCAACATTTTTGGCGGTATTGTTCGTTGCGATATGATTGCAGAAGCCATTATTGCTGCTGTGAAAGAAGTTAAGGTCACTGTACCTGTTGTTGTACGCTTAGAAGGCAATAATGCTGAATTAGGTTCAAAACTATTGGCTGAATCTGGTCTGACATTAATTCCTGCTGAAGGTTTAGCAGATGCTGCCCAAAAAATTGTTGCTGCTGTAAAAGGGGAAAAATAATGAGCGTATTAGTCAATAAAGACACAAAAGTATTGGTACAAGGTTTTACTGGAAAAAATGGCACATTCCACTCTGAACAAGCCATTGCATATGGTACTAAGGTTGTTGGTGGTGTCACCCCTGGTAAAGGTGGCAGCAAACATTTAAACTTACCTGTATTTAATACAATGCAAGAAGCGGTTAAAGAAACTCAAGCAGATGCATCGGTCATTTATGTACCTGCACCATTTGTTTTGGACTCAATTGTCGAAGCAGTAGATGCTGGCATTGGTTTGGTTGTGGTGATTACTGAAGGTGTTCCTACCTTAGACATGCTAAAAGCCAAACGTTATATCGAAACGGTGGGCAATGTTCGCTTAATTGGTCCTAACTGCCCAGGTATCATTACCCCTGGTGAATGTAAAATTGGTATTATGCCAGGTCATATTCACTTACCAGGAAAAATTGGTATTGTTTCTCGTTCTGGTACCCTAACCTATGAAGCAGTTGCTCAAACAACCAAACTAGGCTTAGGTCAATCAACCTGTATCGGTATTGGTGGAGACCCAATTCCTGGTACAAGCCATATTGATGCGTTAGAGTTGTTCCAAAATGATCCTCAAACAGAAGCAATTGTGATGATTGGTGAAATTGGTGGTACAGCAGAAGAAGAAGCTGCTGAATACATTAAATCCAACGTTACCAAACCTGTTGTGGGTTATATTGCTGGGGTAACAGCACCTAAAGGTAAACGTATGGGACACGCAGGCGCGATTATTTCTGGTGGTAAAGGTACTGCGGAAGAAAAATTTAAAGCATTTGAAAAAGCAGGTGTCACTTACACTCGTAGCCCAGCTGAAATTGGTTCAACCATGCATGAGCTTTTAAAAAGTAAAGGCATGTTGTAATCATTAATTATTCTGCTTTATATCAAAATAGCCTGAAACTAAAGTTTCAGGCTATTTTTTATTATAAACACTCTATCAAAACAACATAAAAAAATAATCAAAAAAAATAATTCAATTAAAAATAACTATATATGGATTTTTAAAAATATAATATATTGATTTTATTTTATTTTTTGTTTTTTTATATATTTTTATAAATTCTTTTATAAAAATATATATACAATAAAACACTTTTCTCGTATAATCCTTACCTGAAATTCCTTTTGTAGTAGTTATAAATTCTTGGCTCAGTTATGTCGTATAGCTGAGCCACTTTCTTTTATAAATCAGCAACTCACCGCATTTAAAGCCCACGTTCACAGTAAACTAATTCAAAAAATCAAAAGGGAGAACAATTTCATTTAATTTCCACTCAATAAGCCCTTCACGTCTAAACCTAAATTTCACCACTTTTCCTTCATCATTGGGAATCTCTACAACAAACCAGCTAAAGCTTTCATAACCTGTTTTGGCCTGATTCCATTTAGCACCAAAACCAGAGTAATTGTTTTCAGAAGACTGTTCAGCTGAAGGTGGTGTAATAGTTGGCTGATGCTCAGCTATTTTCTTCACATTTTCACCTTTAAATAATGCCCCAATTGCCTCTGGAGAAATTAAAACTTCGGTCAATCGATCAACCAATCCTGGAATCATCACCATGGCAAAATCAGAAAAAGGATTATTTTGCATTTCTGGGGCACTAACAAACTGAGCCGTAATCGCTGTTTTTAACTGTTTACCCAAATGAGTCCGCACACTATCATAATCAATATATTGAGATAATCCATCGATATTCTGCGCTACAACTTCTTCTCTAATATTTTTCATCACTAAATAAGGTGTTGCATATATATACCCGATTGCAAATAAAATAATGACAAAGACTGTGACTAAGATTTTTTTCATGTTTTACCTTTAATGTATCAATAAAATTTCAAATAGATATTTGATCAAAATACCTCAATCACATCTTTATCTACTTTGATTAGATACTTATTATAATGGCTTTCTTCTTATCTTCAAATTAAGATGAGCACGCATGAAAATAAAAGACAATTAAGCTTTAATTAAGTTTTTTATTTAAGAAAGTTTTTGGAAATCTTGGCTCTGGCTATGCATGAGTACCAAAATAGAAAATCTGTGGAAACAAATGAAAGTGTTCAATCAGAAATAAGGCTGTAATGACAGTACCGATCAACCAAATAGCAGAATATATAATCCAAAATCTATTATGTTCAGAAAAACGATCTTTTCCATAAATGATCTTATATAACCAAAGGCCTAAACAAGCAAAGATAAGGTTCATTAATAAAAATATAGATTCAGGATGTTCTAATGGCGCATGTTTCATTTTTGTATTTTAATATAAGTGTACGATTATATTGACAAACAAAGACCAAATAAGTTCATTTTGATGGTTTATGCTAGAATGACACCATGAAAAAACGAATCCTATTTTCACTACTATTTTTATCTTTTGCTCAGGCTGAAACGATTCAGTGTAAAGTGACAAATGTTATTGATAGTAATAATATTGTTTGCAAAAAAGCGAACAACGAACCAGTTGAAGTTAAGTTATATCAAATTGATGCACCTGATTTAGGGCAAGCTTTTAGTCAGGAAGCTAAACACTCTTTAACTTCGCACTACCTTAATCGACACATAGATATTGAAACACATGGCATAGACAAATATCAAAGAACACTTGGAACAATATATACGATGAATATGTGCTCCTGCTACCCAGAAGGAGACCCAATGAACGTATCTGATGATTGTGGATGCAAGTTTGATCGAAATCTTTCGATGATTCAACAAGGTCATGCTTGGTTCGATAAATCTTATGGAGAGAACCCAGAATACCAACAAGCTCAAGAAGAAGCAAAGCAAGCCAAACGTGGTCTATGGGCTGATACTAATCCTATTCCACCTTGGGAATGGAGAAAATAGAAAGTGAAAAAATGAAAAAGATACTCTTAGTTTGTTTGATATTTTCCTGTTTTCAAGCCAACGCGTATCGGATCATGCCTCCCCCAACGACCGTTTGCACAGACAATAATTGGGCAGAATTAATTGTTAAAAGAAAAATTCGATATTATAACGATCTAGAATCTTTTCCTATTTGTGTTCTACCTGATGGTAATTACTACTACCCCCATCAACTTAAGTATGCAAAAAATGACCGACTCAAACATTTGTTCGATCAATACTCAGGACAATACCCTACATTTGAACAAATAGAGGAAGCCAAGGAACAAATGCGAAAAAATGGCTATATAGTAGATTAAATAATAAGAACTCTGCGCTCCAACTGTAGAAATTTATATTTATACCATTGCCTGCTTTTACAACGACATTGATTAACCTACTTTCATGATATCACAGTGAACTTGCAACACCATTTCGAAAAATTTCAAACAAATTGAATATTGCACAAAAACATCAAAAGCTATTGTCACTTGACTGATGACGGTAATATTCAGGAGTGACACCGGCAATTTGCCGAAACATAGTAATAAAAGCTGAAGTTGAGCTATAGCCCAAATCAAATGCAATATTTTGTACTGTTTTTCCTTGCTCTAACAAAAAAACACTATGAACAAAACGCAGACGTTGTCGCCACTCACGAAATGACATGCCCAGTTCTTTTTGACAACGGCGAGCAAGAGTACGCTCAGTGGTATACACTTTTTTAGCCCATTGAGCCAAAGTTGTATTGTCAGTCGGGTTCTCTTCTAAGGCACTAAGAATTGGTGACAAATATTTATCGGCACTACTAGGTAAATAATTATGTTGAAGTGGCTCAGCTTGCAGCTGATCAATTAAGACCTGACAAAGGCGTTGATCTTGCTCCGTACTTGGCACCATGATATTTCGTTTAAAAAAAGACTCAATAATGGCATATGTAATCATACTCAAACCCAACAAACAAGGCAGTTTAGGCATTCCTTGACAAAAATGAGCATTAATATTGATCGAACGAAACCAAGTAGGCTTATCATTATGGCTGGCATGTTCTACTTCTGGCGGTATCCATAAAGCAAAACCTGAAGGAGCCACAAAACGTTGCCCATCTATACTTAAAACAAAAACACCCGATTTCACACAAATTATCTGCCCCCAATTATGAGCGTGAACAAGGTATTCTGTATTCGCATTGACCTCCTCACAACGAAAAAATAGAATGCTATTAGGGTATGACTCTGAAGAAGCAATTCGCTGTTCTTTGACCATATAAACACCTACAACATGAAAGTTGTCAGAATTATACTATAAATTGTCTGATATTCGTTATTTACATTAGTTAAGACATATTATACTCACCGCTGGAATAAACTCTTTGTGAAATCTATATTATTATGGCTTTTTTGTATCCATTATTAGCAGTTTTGATCTGGGCAGTGAATGCCATTGTGAATAAACTATCAGCTGGCGCTATTGATCCAGCTGCTATTTCTTTTTACCGTTGGTTGTTGGCTTTATTGGTATTAACACCTTTTGTATTACCGAGAATTATTAGTCATTGGCACGATGTTAAACCACATTTGTTTAAATTCCTGATCCTTGGTTTATTAGGTATGGCACTTTATCAAAGCTTAGCTTACTATGCAGCTTATACCATCAGTGCTTTAACCATCGGTATTTTTGTCTCAATTATTCCATTATTAACCGTATTATTGAGCATCTTTATTTTAAAGTCTCCACCAACAATCAGAATCTTAATTGGTAGTATCTTATCCTTTATTGGCATTGTCTGGCTAATTAGTGGTGGGCACCCAATGATATTAGTACAATCAGGCGTTGGCAAAGGTGAATTAATGATGCTGATCGCAGCAATAGCTTATGCGCTCTATGGTGTTTTAACTAAACACTGGTCAATTCCCGTATCCAACTGGCAATCTTTGTACATGCAAATTATTTTTGGCGTATTACTATTATTTCCTGAATTTTTATTCACTCACAATATATCGCTGAACACTCATAATATCTGGTTAGTAATATATGCAGGTATCCCAGCATCTATTATTGCACCATTTGTATGGATTCAAGGTGTCATCAAATTAGGTGCCAGTAAAACAGCATTATTTATGAATCTAACGCCTATTTTTACCGCAATTATTTCTATCTTTTTTCTGCACGAGTCACTACACAGTTACCACCTTATTGGAGGGATACTGACCTTGATTGGTGTTGCTATCGCACAGCGATTACAGCTACCATCAAGGAAAAATAAAAAAATCATTGCTTAACCCTGAAAATACAATTCACCTAGACTTATCATCAGGCTAAGTATGTTTTTCATATAATATCCAAGAGTTTTCTAGCATATTCTATTTTTCTATGGATAGAAACACATGCTAGAATTACGCCATGAAAAAACTACTCCTACTACTGTTGTTCTCCCTAGCTCAGGCTCAAATAGTTTTGAGTAAGGAAAATATGTCTATTTGCCAAACCAACAACTGGGGAGAAATTCACGCCACATTACAAAAAGAACAAGATATTTTTACTCCTGATATGGAATTAACATATTGTATTTTACCCAATGGAAATTTCATTCCTACCTTTTTCTTTACCTTAGATGACGAATATCTACCCTACGATAAATTAATTTTTTCTTCAAAAATATATGATGCCTACACCCAATTACATCACTCTGAATACACAACAAAACGCAATTTAGTTGATTTAATCATCAAGTATCATTCAGGAAAATCCCCAACACAAGGACAAATAGCAAAGGCTAAAGAGCAGCTTAGAAAACATGGTTGTTTCATCCATGAAATCAAATAACCTTTAATAAATATGCTTGCACTTATCTTAAGATAGGGCTACCATAAAAGCGATAATGATTATCATTTTTATTAAAGGAACCTGTAATGAAATTTCTAAATAATATTTGTTTCATCAGCACATTAACAATACTCTCTCCTTTTGTTTTCGCAACAGAATATTATATGGGAAATAATATTGAGAAAAATGGCATGAATATCTCCCCTGCCTATCTATTAGGTGTAACAATGGATGGCCATCCAAAAGGTATGTCCACAGACCCCAGCGCTATTCACATAGAACTCGATATTCATGCTTCAAAAAATAATAAACATGGCTATCCTGAGAATGCTTGGATTCCCTATTTAAACATTAAACTAAAAATGGAAAAACTAGGTAGTAACTATAAAGAGCTAAAAACATTAGCAAATATGCAAGCCATTGACGGACCACATTACGCTAATAATTTCTCTATGGCTGGCCCAGGTCAATATAAAGCCACCTATACAATAGAACCACCATCTGTAAATGGTTTTATTCGACACACGGACAAAGATACAGGCGTACCAATCTGGTGGCAGCCTTTTAGTGTTTCATGGACCTTTACATACCCAAGCAAAGAAATAAAATAATAAAATATATCTATGCCGTAAAGTTAAGAGCTTGTGTTTATTTTATTTACCAGCCCTCGGCATAGAATAGGAAAAAGGTCTCATGAAAAAATAATACATGTAGCAGCAAAAATTAAAAAGGAAAGAGATTGTTTTAGGAGCTGCCACAATATTTTCAAGACATCTATTCTATTTTTAAAAATAGAAACAATTGGTTAAAACAAAAAATGCTTACCTTAAAAAGATTTTTAATTGGTAGTTAAATGGGTTAATTTAACATAAAATAATGCCAAAAATTCTATTATTGCTTCTCAAACTGATAATCTCGTTCAACTAAAGCAATACGTACTTTAAATGATTGATACCATTGAGCTCTTCCCCTATCTCTAATGAGTGAATGTTCAAAATTTTCTTTCCATTTCTTTATCGACTCTAAATCACGCCAATAAGAAACAGTGATGCCAATCCCTTCCCTTGCAGATTCGACTCCTAAAAAACCATCTTGTTCAGAAACCAATTCAAACATCCTTATCGCCTCAGCAGAATAGCCATTTTCTTCGGATGTTCTAATAGAGGTAAATATAACAGCATAGTAAGGAACTTTAGGCGTATTTGCGATCATGATATATCCTAAATATATTTAACAAATCTAGAAAAATACAAGATATTATATAATTATTTTAATCATTAAAGACAAACACCATTAATTTTTGCTTATTTTTTGTTATTAAAAATTCTCTTAGTACTTTTTCAGGCAATAAGATATTATGATATGTAGAGGATATAATTTATTAGTCAATGAGTTAAAAATAAAAAAGATACAAGATATAAGCCCTGCTGTAAATTATAAATGGATGCCTAAAATAGCTCTTTATTTTCAATTAACAGCTAAAGGCTTATCTTTTAAACAGAAAAAACTCACCTGCAAATTTCAGTCAATTTAAGAACAGGAAATTCATGCAACCAACTGTATTCGATAAATTAAATGTATTCTCGTTTCATCTTCGTTTTTAAAAAGCTATTAATTAGATAAAAAAACTAAACTATCTATTTGAAATATTAAATGCTAAGATACTTATTCTTACGTGATATCAGCCCATCTAGGTTCGTTTTTCTAGGTGGGTTTTAATTATTTTTATACTATTTTTATTAATACAGCTTCCAATAAATTATTGCAGTTTACAAAATTGCACAAACTAACGATTTTTGCATACCACAAAATTTTATCCCAAACCACGTCCGCTACGTTCTTGTTGTTGCGCTAATTGTAACTGTCTTTCTAGCTGTTTTTGTTCGAGTTCTTGAATTAAATCGCTGTATATTTGACTAGCTTCTTGTAAACGCTCGCCTGCGTTCACGTTAGATACTTTTGTAGAATCAACCGTTGCAAACGGCCAATAATTCTTTGCAACCGTATAAATCACATCGTTTTCTTCATTAATCCCCAGATGCTTGATTTTATCTGCTGTCAGACCTCTGGCGATGCTTGCATATGCTATTTCCGTGACCATCGGTGTGACCCATTTATCTCCCGCTTTTTCTAAAATGGGGGGCGCTAATCCTTCATATAATTTATCGTATACATTCTTTACTTCATTATTGATATCAGGATTATTTAATATTTGTTCTTTTTCATATAATGAACGAGGTAAATTAGGATATGCTTTATTGATCTCTTTTAGCTTATCTATTTCTTCATCTGTATACAGCATTGGCTCTAAACCAGATTTCTTCAATAAAAAATTAACTGAATCTACTGCCTGTTCTATTTTATCCCAACGCTCTTCAATTGTGAGATTACGAACGGGGATATTCTCTTTCATTTCAGAGGACCAACTATTCAAATAATAGGCATTCAAGTCTAAGTTGTAGTTAATTCCTAGCTTATCCATAAGTAAAACAGACCCTACTTCAGCTCGCCACTCATCAACAACATAATTTGTATCACCTTGTTTCTTTGATTCTGGAATAGTCTCATCATTAAATTGGGGTGATTTATCTTTAGTGGCATGTATTAACTCATGCGCCAACACTTGCATATAAGCATCTGCTGAAACAAAATGTTCTTTTGTCGGTAAGTGAATGGTTTCATAATCAGTGGCAGTCAATCTCTTATCACCAAAGTAGTGAATCTCAACACCTATTGATTCTGCCATGCTTTCTAGCTGTTTAAGCTGTTTTTCTTGTTCTTCTGATACATAGACATCAAATTCATTGATATAGAGCTTAAACTCTTTTCTACCGCTTTCTATTTGATTACCGTTATAATAATCTTCATATAAGGCTTCTTTTTCAGCTTTAAATGCTTTTTCTTTTTCCTTTTCGTTTTCCCCTGAATCTGCTATCTGTTCATACTTCCTTTCTAAGTCCGCCAAATCGCTTCGTTTAAGTCCTTTTTCAGGTACAGCACCGTCCATAATTTTAAACCCTGCTTCTTCTATTTCTTTTCTGGTCCCTACTCTTGGGTCACCATTAAACTGAGGGTTTTTAACAATGCCTTTCTCAAACTCTACTTTATGAGTATTTCCATGAACATCTTGTATACCATTTTCACTGGCTTCTTCTGAGCGATATTGCTGATTCTCTGGATAAGTCCGTCTAATGAGCACTTCTTTTAAATAATCAGACATATTATTTTTCCCCTATCCCATATTCACGCATTTTTTCTTCATAGAAAGCACTCTGTGCTTGTTCCATTTTTTCTTTGGACCCAAAGAATTTATACTGTTCTTCTTCAATCTGTTCAAAGTTATAATTATTCTGTTTTAGATATTTATTTAAATAGTCCATTAATCCTGTAGATTTACTAAATTCTTGTGCAAAACTATAAGGTGTTTTAGGTCGTAAAGCATCAAGTAGCCCTGCTTGTCTAATAACAAGATAAAGTTTTTTATAAACTTCCTCTAATTGTTTATCCACTTCTTCTGTTGTTGTTATTTTTTGACTGGTAAAGGAATCACCTAAAATATCCTTATCGAACCAAATTCTATCTTTAGGTGTCCGACCATATCGACTACATATCTGTACATGTGGATAGAGAGGATGTGTATAGCTAGGCTTAGAATCGCGTAGGACACGATGTTTATAGCCCATTAAGGTGAAACATTCTTCAATCAACTCATCCAGCTGCTTTTCTTGCTCATCTGTACCTGAAACAAACCGTAAGTTGCCAATAGTACGGATTGATAATTGAGGGGTTTGCTTTTCTTGAGCAAAAACAAATTGATTCAAACCTAATAGGTATACTAATAATAGAGGGATAACTTTTTTGAACATAACAATATGCCATCTGATAAATTAATTTGCATATTTTAGGTTGATTTAATCCTATTGTCTATGGATTTATTTCTTGACAATTACAGCGGCAACATGAGCACGCGGTTTAATCACGGCTTGGATACTGCTGACCATAGATATATTTATATTAATAGTGTTTTATGTTTTGAAATATTAGCGATAGACAAAACTGTGTTATAGCGCAAATTTACATTTGATAAAATGTGTACAGACGAAACTAAAAAACACAAAAAAATAAAATCAGCCTTTCAAATATGAAAGGCTGATTTTATTTTGTAACACTATTTAAACCATTGTTGTTTGTTGTATTCAGAGCTGGAATCAAACTGGCATGTCCATTTTAATAAGCGCTAGATGTTAAGTCAGCAAATAATTTTACAATTTATTACCCACACAAATTTTGCTCATGTTCAAAATATTAACCAAAATCAAGCCAAATTCTCAACAGTAATCTACAATATGCTTATCTCAAAATATTAGAAAATTGAGATGAGATAAAATAACAAGTTTTACAAACATTATATTTAGTCATGGATTTTAATGAATCTTCATTATAAAAAGATAGTATATGTCTTCCTACGTATAATAGGTACAAGTTGGTTTGCTCTATTTACTTTTTTAGTTCTGATTTTTATTGGCACTCATATCACTTCAATAATAAACGCAAGAAATATTGACTCAGACACACCTCCTTTTTCACAATTCTATATATTATTTGAGTCACCAGATGAAAATAAAATTTTTCCTGTTCTTCTAATAAATGTAGAAGAATTTCAGAAAAATAATCAAAATATAAGTTTATTTTTGCAAAAAAACAGTGGAGAGATAGAAAAAGACTCAGAAAAATGGAAGTACACTGTACATGAAAAAATGGAGGGTATTCAAGAAATTCAAGTCTTATACCAAGGAGAGGACGAACGCTCTGAATCCATTTACTTATCTGGAAAAAATGGTATTACTCTAAAATATTCAAGGATTCTTATACCAGGATATATGTTTCATTCTATCCCTTATGCATTGTTATTATCAATCATTATACATTTCAGCTTAATATATTTATGCAAATGTTATAATTTAAAACATAAACTAAACTAATACAATTTAGGTTTTTTTAATTTTTAATTTTTATATATCTCACATCAGCACTTCACTCACAACACACAGAAGGCTATTGTATAGGCTTTAACATCAATAAAATAAATTACAGAAGGTGATTTAATGTAGTCTTCTTAATTTGTGCTAATATTTAATAATGGATAAAGAATATTTTAAACCTCCTTGCAATAGTGGAAACATTGAAAGAAGCAAAAGGCTCAGCCTTCCATTGATGGTTGCCGCTATTCCTTATTTTATATTTGTAATTTTAAACATTTTTGATTATTTTAAAATTGAACTACATGAGCTATTAAATAATTTGCTCGGTATTTCTCTTTTGATCTCTTGGTTTCTTGGTGTTGGTATAAACATATCCGCATTATTTTCAGAAAAAAATAAAATTTATTATTTTTTGGCTTTAGTTCTTTTGCTTGCCCCAGTTGTACGGATATTTATTTCTTTTGCTAGAAGTTGGCCTGATTAGATTTGATGTTAACTACCAAAAACTTCTTATTATAATACTCAGACTATAAAGGATAACAAGTCCAAAGACTTTCCACTGACTAAGGTTTTAAATCAAAGTCAGCCATTCGATAGATAGTATAGTGAATTTTGACTCCCAAAGGCTACTTCATAAAAAACCTGCGGTTATAAAATTTTGCAAGTCGTCGATTTTTTTTAACAGCCGCTAATTTATACAGACTTCCTTTTTTATATGCAAGTTCTAGATCCATACTTGCATCACAAGAACCTAAAGCAGCTACTCGCTGTAACTCTTTTATTAAATCATTTCCTTTGAAGTCAATATAAGCCCGTTGGCGTAAAGCATCTGGGTGATTCATTTTACACGCAATATTTACCAGTCTATCCGCTATTTCTCTATGTCCATCAATATAGGCCGTTTCATCGTAAAAACAACTAAGAAGATAAATTGCTGGTGCATATCTTTTTTTAGCGGCTAAACAAAGGAATTTTAAGTGTGATGGAGGCCAAAACAACATTTCAAAGCCATCTTTATATTCAGGAAAAACCTTATTTAAATAGTTCCCATAGATACTATCTTTATCTTGTTCATTATAAAATCTAGACCAACTCCCACAAAAATATAACTGTTTACCTGTTGCATGACCTGATTTAATAATTTGTTCTAAATCTGTGACACACTTATTAATTTCTTCTGTAGCATCCCAAGCTCCATTTTCCAGTAGCATATCAAGCTGCATTTCTAAAGGCATACCCTGTATTTTTTTTAGACATTTTTTTAGTTTACGCTGCTCAAATCTCTTTCTTGTCATTTATGAATAATCCTTATATTTTTATGTAAATTTATAGATAAGTATATTGTTGATTGCTGCTGAGAATTTAGGTTGATTTTGATTGGAGTGTACGGATGAAGATAAAAAAAGCCTCTCAAACATGAAAGGCTATATTTTATTCTACAACACTATAATATCATCGTTGTTTTTGGTGCCCGGAGCCGGAATCGAACCGGCACGCCCGTTTTAATAAGCGACGGATTTTAAGTCCGTTGTGTCTACCTATTTCACCACCCGGGCTACTCAAAAAACAATAAAACTTTGGAGGCGGAGGCCGGAATCGAACCGGCGTCCACGGCTTTGCAGGCCGCTGCATAACCACTTTGCTACCCCGCCACACTCTTGGCGTATGTAACGAAAAACAAAATTCGTATTAAAACACAACTTCTTGATAATATGAATATTTTTTGTTTACCGCTCTAGCTGGTGTACGGCATTATCTACAAAAAACGGTATCTTGTCAAATGATCTAGTAAATAAATTGTGCTCAGAACCAGTAATTATAACACCTTTTTTATCAAATCAATTAAAAAGTGTTTGTTTTATAACATACTAATTTCATCATATTGTAAAAAAATATTTTTTCCGCTTCGAATAAAATTACCTATTAGCTCTATTTACCTAATAACAACCACTCAAACTTAATTGTAGTGACTGGGTTTTAAATATCCTCAGCAACATAATATAAACAAATAAATCTTACTCCATCTGATGAACACATGACTGAATAATTTGCTCACGTAACCACTGATGAGCGGGGTCACGATGCACACGTTCATGCCAAAGCATCAACATATCAAACCCTGATACGTTAATAGGTGGTTCAATCATTTGTAAGGTATGGTTATTTTGTACTAAACGAGCAGGTAATATAGCCACAAGATCACTATTTTCCAACACATTCATTAAAAATAGAAAATGTGGGACAGATAAAACTACCCGACGCATTAGCCCCAATTTTGATAGTTCCGTATCCACTACCCCATGAAAACCACCGCCATCAGGCGAAACAATCGCATACTCAAGTTGACAAAATTGTGACAGGGTTAAATTTGCTGTCAAAAACGGGTGCCCAATACGCCCAGCCAAAACAGATCTTTCTTGAAACATAAGTCGTTGATGTAAATTATCTGGTGCATCTTCACGAATATGAAAAGCAAGATCAATGATGCCTTGTTCTGTTTGTTTGACAATATCTGTAGGGACCAAATCATGTATTGCTAAACGTGTATTTGGCGCAATAGTGCTTAGTTTACTTATTAGAGACAGTAAAATGGTCAACTCACTATAGTCAGATGCCATTACCTGCCATGTTTGTGTCGCTGTACTTGGATCAAAAGAGCTAACAGGTAATATTGTGCGCTCAAGCATAGATAAAGCTTCTCTTAATGGTGTGTGCAATTCTCTTGCTCTGGCTGTAGGCAGCATTCCTCTAGCTGCTGGTAAAAGCAAAGGATCTTGAAAAATCTCCCTTAATTTTGCCAACTGGACACTGACTGATGGCTGAGAAAGACTTAAACGTTCAGCCGCACGTGTGACGTTTTGTTCTAATAACAGCGTATCAAGTGTGACCAATAAATTAAGATCTAATTTTCTTAATGTATTACTCATAACAATACCTAGTATATTTTAAATTCATTTTAACTATACCTATTCTAAAGCTATGATGCAATGTACAAACAACATACCCCTAAACTTTAGAAAGCGTATTAACCATGAAGATATTACTTGTTTATGCTCACCCTGAGCCACAATCATTAAATGGCTCAATTAAAAAATTTTTAATCAACCATCTTGAAAATAAAGGACATCATGTTCAAGTATCTGACTTATATAGTATGAACTGGAAACCAACGCTTGATATTGATGATTATCCTGATAGACCCGCCAATACTCGTTTTAACCCATCATTGGATTCTCAATATGCTTTTGAACATAATACACAACGTGAAGATATTGCTTTAGAGCAAGATAAATTGCGTTGGGCTGATACGGTTATTTTTCAATTCCCTTTATGGTGGTTTTCAATGCCCGCAATTTTAAAAGGTTGGTTTGATCGTGTTTATGCCTATGGTTTTGCTTATGGTGTAGGAGAACATTCTGATCATCACTGGGGAGACCGCTATGGAGAAGGTATTATGGCGGGTAAACGTGCTATGTTGCTTGTTACCACAGGAGGATGGCCTTCTCATTACAGCCCCAGAGGAATTAATGGTCCTATAGAAGATATTTTATTTCCAATTGAACACGGTATTTTATATTACCCAGGTTTTGATGTTCTACCGCCATTTGTTATTTATCACACCAGTAAAATTGATGAAGAAAAATTTTTGACGATTTGTGATCAACTAGGAGAACGTCTTGATACACTTTGGCAAACACCCCCTATTGCCTTTCGGTCACAAAATACGGGTATGTACACGATCCCTGATTTAACTTTACGTGCAGATATTGCGCCAGAACAAGCTGGATTTAATACCCATATTGTAAAATGAATTGAATTCAATCACATTCAATATCTTTTAAGATAAAGTCAGGCCTTAAATATAAGGCCTGACTTTATCTTATCTGAATGATTATTTTACTAAAAAATAATTTAATATTCATTAAATCAAGGTCAATACAATTTGTTTGGATATGCCCTTCTCAGTAACTTGTGTTGAAGCATGATAGTTTTGTCCTTGTTTACTTGCTTGAATCATTGACTGAAAATCTAATCCTGCTTGATTCAATTCTTCAATAGCAGATTTTGGTAAAATACTCGTCAAAATATTGATAAAAGCAACAGGAATAGTCAATGTTTCATCTAATTCATTATTAATGTATTTTTCAACTTTTATTTTTTTCATTGTATTTAAACTCCTTATTAATGAAATAAAGCGAATAATGGGTTATTTTAATATCAGCAAAAATAACCCTGAGGTTAAATTGGCCATATTGTTTAATCAAAATGATATAGAATACCAATCCCAATCATGTTTCTTGATGAGCCTTCTGTCATTGGACTATCTTTAATTGAATTACTCAAACGTGTATAACGGCCCGTGACAAAAGCTTGCCAGTTTTTATAAAAGGAATAATGTGCATTCACTGCTAAGTAAGGTGTCGAACCGCTATTTGCACTGTAATGATTCAAGCCACTACGTTGAGACTCTTGATCGCTAACGCCATAATAATAGTTATTATGCTTACTGTTCTGCCATTGCACCCCCACGCTAGGTTCGATATAAAATTTATCGAATTGAAAGGGATAGCCATAGGAAACATCTGCAATAACGCCCTTACTGTGGCCACTAATATCAGCCAATGCTCGAGTATGAATATTGCCCCAACCAGCTTTATGCGTGTACCCTAAACCTGCCATCACAGACGCTTTGCGGTCATCTAATTGCTTTAACGCTTGATGATCAGTTTTAGATGCTTTAAAGCGTGTTGGCAAATAAGCAACTTGTGCATAAAGTTGGTCGGTTTCAGTGTGAACAGCATACACACCTGCGCTGGCACCTTTAAAAAAGAAATATCGACTATCATAATTAATGACAGGCATAGGGTAAATTTGAGTATCATAATCACGATAAGCTGGTTCCTCAAATAAAACCCCTCCCCCTATTGATAAACCTTCAGCATAAACGATCTTACTAGACATTATACCAAAAGCTAACATACACATAGCTTTTAAAAACAAAGCTTTTTTATTTTGTTTCATACTTTTTATTCCCTTATTGGTTAAAATTAAACTTTTAAATACAACAATCAATCAATTCTATTCAAAAAAAATGAGCGCTCAACCACAATTAATCTGATACAAACAGCCAACAACAGTATGGTGATGATCCATTTGGTTTGTGGATCTGTTTGGAAAAGTTCGGCAGTGGCAACGAGCATAAAATGAAAAAACACACCAGCTGGAATACTACGAGCGCTTTTATAATAAAACCAGTTGGCTAAAATGGCTGCAGGGAAAATACTGACAAAGAAATTCACAACATAAAGCCAGCCTAATTGATATAAGCCCTGCTGATAGGTTTGATTGATAAAAAACAATGGGATATGCCAAATACCCCACAAAACAGCAAACAATAAGGTAGCACTCAACATGCTTTTATTTGATTGCAAGCTGTCTACCCCATAGGTTCGCCAACCTAGCTCCTCCAATAATGCAGCAACAATTGCCACTGGCAACATAGCAAAAAAGCCACTTGAAAATCTAAACTGCTCAACAGAAAACCCAAATAGCACAGAGATAACTGTTGCCACAATTAATGTAAGCAATATAGCAGACACAATAAATAATAAACTTTTCCAAGTAATGCTTGAGACAGAAAAAAGACGCCTACGATAATCTTGAATAATTCTTTTGTCACCAGAAATAAATATCATCATAATGGCAGCAATAAATGGGCCTAATAACCCCAATAATGCACACACCACCATTGCAACTTTATTATCTGGCCGGTAGCTATAATAGGCTGCAAATGACCAACAAGACCAGCTGAGCAAATAGACTAAAAAATAAAACAGAAAAGGCCGATAAATAAGATTCATTTTAGATGACATCATAATTTATTGTCCTGAAGCCAAACCAGCTGATAAAGCGGTTAAAATAGAACCTGGTTTTGCCGCAAATGCTCGCTCAATAAGCGTAAACATAGCCTGAGTTCTGGCTTGTTCTTCTTGAATTGACCAATTAAATATCCCTTGTCCCAATAAAAACTGTGAACCGGCTAAAATAAATTGAACCGTGCTTAATGGATCTTCAACTTGAAATACCCCTTCTTGATTACCTTGCTCAACCACCTTGGCTAAAATTGGTCCAAATACACGTACAGTCTCTATATTAATACGTTCATGCAATGCTTTATTTTCTGGTAAATGCATTCCATCAACCACGCTTTGTTTTTCAGTAGTTAAGCTCTTTTGTTGAGACAGAATGGCACAAATTTTGTCAATTGCATTTAAATGTTCATTATGTACAATTTGTTCGGAGCCCTCGGCCATATCGATAACTAGCTGCTCAGTGAGTGCATCAAGTATTTCTTCCTTGGATTTAAAATAATAATAGAAGGTTCCTTTTGCGATCTGTGCTTCGCGAACGATTTCATCTACAGATGTTTTTGTGTAACCTTTCATTTGAAATAACTTATTGGCTACCGCCATAATTTCTGCCCGACGAACATCTGGCGCTTTAACTATTCTCATGAATTCCTACCCCACCTAAAAATCATTTAATTTGAACAATCATACCTTATAGACTGACGGTCGGTCAATTATTTTTTTCAATATTTGCTCAAAACAGAAGTTAACCCAGAAAAATTTTAAATTTGATTGAGCCAGGTATAATCGCACAATATGACATATTTTTATTTAATGTTTTATATCTATAAAAACTATTAAATAAATTAAACAAACTATTAAATGCGTCATTTTGCATCCATTTTAAATGATAGGGTTGGTACGCCAGAGGCTCAAATGGCAGGACGACTATTGGAAGAAGATATTAAAAATCATCAATAATATCAATTATATATATAAAATAAAGCACATACATTACATTAAGGGGGTACAAAAACTATTTAAACGACAGGATAAGTAATGTCTTCCATATTAATACCAATAAGACGTTTTTTTGTGACATCTCGATGAGGCGGTTCGCCAAATTGGCGTTTGTATTCTCGATTAAATTGTGTTGCACTTTCATACCCCACTTTAAGTGCCGCACTAATTGTGTCATGACCTTCAGCCAACATTAATCGTTCTGCCTCATATAGGCGAAGACGCTTTTGAAACTGAAGTGGGCTTAAAGTAGTCATACGCCTAAAATGACGATGAAACGAAGAAGGCGCCATATTCACACGTTGTGCTAAAGTATTAATATCAAGCGGTGCTGTATAATTGTCTCTTAACCAACTAATCGCTCTTGCAATACGATTTGCCTGTGTACCTAAAACACTCACCATGCGTAAGCACTCACCTTTAGGGCCTGTTAATAGCAGATAATGGATTTCACGAATGATCATTGGCGCCAAGACAGGTATTCGTTCAGGGTGATCAAGCAACTCAACCAAACGCAAAAAAGCATTTAAAATATCGTGACTCACCTCAGTCACCACAATGCCTTTTACTGGAGCGTCAATTGGCTTTTGTATGGATGCTGCCAACTTGGGCACCTCCGTCATTAACTGAGTAATCAAATAGCGATCTAATTTAATAGAAACAGCAAGAAAAGGCTTATCAGCAGAAGCAACCGTAATATGGTTTAAACTGGGCATATCAACGCCAGCTGCCATACAATAATACTCACCATATTGATACTCTTCATTACCAATAATGGATCGTTTTGACCCTTGTACCACTACCCCAATAACAGGTTGATAAAAACAGCTTTCTCGTTTAAACGTTTCATCTCGGCGGAAAATCGTCAAACCTTCAATTGCAGTATCAATACGATCTTGTTTAGGTAGATGTTGTAAAAGCTTTTCTTTTAGACAAGCGTTAGCATGTTCTACTTCAAAACTGATTTCTGGTTTCATATGCTCCCTATTCCGATACATTTAAACAATATAATCATTTGTCTTAACCTGATCATAACATATTTTTATTTTTGACAAAAAAAATTGAGCGAATTAGGCAATAATCACTCATATTCGAACCTATATTCACCCTAGTAGTAATCACCCTCACATATAACCAATTTATATAAACATCACTGTATTTCTTGACCCAAAATGTCTAAAGGGCACACACAAATTATGTACCCTCCAATACATTCATTTTTCAGTCTTGAACCTCTAATGATATAGTCATTACATCAACTGTTTTAAAATTTGGGCCTGCATGGGGTTTAGTGCGACCATCCAAACTCTTTTCATGCAAAAAATGCTCAAGATGATGGGCAATTTCAAGATTATTTAAATCTGCAAATGGTGCATGAGTATTACCTTTAATACCAATTTCAGGCAGTAAAACCAATGTCGCATCTCCCCCATGACGATTAACCGTATCAACAAATTGTTTTGCCTGAGTGCTGGCAACTCGCCATAAATCAACGTTAAAAATATCACTAGGCTCTTTTGCTATATTGTCACCGTAAACAATCAAAATCGGCATCTTCGTCAATTTTTTAAATTCACTTATAGGCACCATTTGTGGCTGCATAAATTGCTCAACCAATTTAGCTTTTGCCGGAATATCAGCTGGACGCTCTCCCTCAGGAAAAGCAAAGGCGCCTGGTTCATAAGCCACAACAGCCTTAACCCGTTCTGGTACAGCCATTGCGGTAGCCCAACCATATTGCCCACTATTAGAATGCGTGATCAAAATACTTGGGCCCGTTTGCTGTAAAAGCTTACCCATAGTGTTACCTAAAAAAGCCCTATATTGTGCAGTACGAGGTTCTTCCCCGGTATCCGGGGCCTGTTGCCTAAAAAACTGATCAATAGCTGATGCATCTTTTGGAAACTGAACATTGGCAAATAAATAAGGCTTTTGTGGTGGTGCCCAAACACCGTTACGAAAAGCATCCCAAACAGAACTTTCCATAGCTGTTGTAGGGACATCATTTGGATCGCTGCTTGTTGCCTGTGTTCTCCCAGCCCTGCCTCGGTGAGGCTGATCAATAATATACACAGGCCAATCCTGACGGGTTAAAATAGCCTGAAAACCTTCGCGACCATCTGGTGTGCTTTCCCAAGACTTACCCGATTGGCCAATTCCATGCCACATCACCAAAGGATAGGTTCGTGCATTTCGTGGCACATAATACTGAGCGTATCCATGATCCCCGTGGAAAGTTTCACCTGAGGCAGTTGATGTTACCGTACCACCAAATAGCAAACTGCCCATTGTTTTTAAAATAATGGGTTTTTGTGCTTGGTCATTATTTTGAGCAATTACTGGAGCTTGAACCAAGCAAAACATAAGGACCAGTGCAGACCATACAAAAATACGATTACCTTTGTTTGTTAATGTTTTCATATTGATACTCATTCTAGTTTAATAAAAAAATCATCTTAAGTTCGTCTTTATTCAGTAGCATTTTTCAGCTTCTGCTCATTGGGTTGAACACTTTGTTCATAACTTTCTATCTTATGGGTCAACTGCGCCAATGTGCTTTGTAACCCTTCAATTTGTGCAATCAGCAGCGCACGCTGTTTCATTAAAAGCTCTTTTCTTGCCTGAGCCATTTGATCCCCAGCATGAACCATCTCAACATATTCCAAAAGCAATTCTATCGACATGCCTGCATTACGCATAAATTTAATGGCTTCAACCCAACGACAATCCTGTTCGTTATACTCCCTCACCCCTGCACTATTTCGATAAATCTTAGGAATCAATCCAATTCGCTCGTAATAACGTAAAGTATCAGGAGAAAGATCATATTTTTTACCCACATCTGATATATTCATTTGTCCTCCAATTAACTATTTTTTTCATCATAATGTCTGGAGTTAACTCCAAGTCAAGTAAATTCTAAAATAAATAATATTTGATGCTGGTTTGTTTACACCTAATCAAAATAAGCTTATCATTTAAATGAATGACCATTCATTCAAAAAAAGATAAAGATAATGAATAAACGAGAAGAACAAAAAAAGCATACCAGACAAAGACTTTTAATTGCTGCGGCAACTTGTTTTGCTGAAAAGGGCTATTCTGGTTGCTCTGTGGCAGATATTGCCACTCGAGCAGGAGTCAGCCAAGGTAATCTTTATGTTCACTTTAAAAACAAAGAACACCTATTTCAAGCCATGATTGAAGAAGAACATCAGCAAGGTGCACAAAAAGCCAAACAAGCAGCCAACTCAACACATTTTTTACAAGGCATCATCACCTTGATGACCGATTGTATCAGAGATGTTGGCTTTCCAATTGACCATCGATTATGGACTGAAATTTTAGCAGTATGTGCGCGTGACGAGTCAATCCGACAAACATTTGTTTCAAGTGATCAAGCTATGCGAGAAGTATTTATTGATCTATTAAAAAAAGCAGCTAATGCAGGCGAAATAGATCACTCTCTTGATTTTAATTCTGTTTCTATCTGGCTTTACGCCTTAATAGATGGCCTTATTGCTAGAACAGCCAACGATACCAATTTTGAGTTTCAACAACATCTCAACGTTTTTGAGACATTGGTCAAACGCGCCCTAAAACCTTAAAAAATCAATTTATTATATATAAAAAGGGAACATCCATGAACAAATGTAAAATAACTGTACTGAAAAAAACCTTTGATCAAGAACTGGCACAAGAATATGGTGCACAAGACCTTACACCCTGCCCCATGTTAAAAGAAGGACAAATATTTCATGCCGATTATGCTTGCCCAGAAGGTTTTTGCAATGAAGCTTGGAAAGCAATATACCAATACGTATTTGCTCTGGCTCATGGTGTTGGTAATGATAATGGGCTCTTTTATTATGGAGACTGGATACGCAAACCTGGTGTGGCTATTTGTAGCTGTAATGATGGCCTAAGGCCTGTTATTTTTAAAATCGAACAAACAACACAAGAGGCCAAAATTGAATATACACCAGTAGAATAATAGACCAACTCACAAAATTTACATTTAATTAGATCGATGCTTATATTGCTGTAGGCATCGCTGGTTTATGCATAATCTTCCTGTTTCATCATCATTGGCAAACAAATTAATTTAATTAAAGGTTAGCTGAAACACAATTCCCTAAAAAAATAGTAATCACCACTATTGTTCCAATAGCATTTTACTGACAAAATATTTTTAATTTCTATCAGGTAAAAATTTCCAAATAAAAACAGTTAAAATAGAAAACAATACCCCTGCTGTTAACAACACAAACACATGCGAATGAATGAATGCATTTTTAGCAGCTAAAATTAAGTGACTGCTTAAAATTTGGTCATCTAATGTATTGGCGGCCAAAAAAGCTTCATTAATAGAATGCGTCGCTTGTACAGCTAATTGGGTTGGTATCGCATCGGGTATCATTATATTTTGGCTAAAAATAATTGAAAGCATCATGCCAAAAATAACAACACCAAACCCTGCACCTAACTCATAAGCCATTCCTTCTATAGCACCAGCTGAAGCAGATTTTTCTGCTGGTGCAGAAGACATGATCGCTGTAGTAGAAGCCAATAACGCAATACCAATACTTAAACCTAATAAAACCATCATACTCCATGCTAAATATGGATGAACCATAAAATCACACACAGCAAGGCCAAAGAAACTTAAAGCACTTAAACCTATACCTGTAGTAGCAACGATTCTTAAACCTAATCGTGGTACCAGCCAACCAGCTAAGGGGCCACCAAAACCACTTGCCAGCATTAACGGAAGCATGAATATCCCTGCCTTCAAGGGAGTTAAACCATGTACCAGTTGGAGTTCTTGAGCCATTAATAACTCAAACCCAACAATACTAATCATGGCGGTCATTGCCATGATGATACCCATGGTGAGGACTCTTATCTTAAGCAAGCCAAAATCAATCATTGGAGCTTTAGCGCTCAATTCTTGTTTGACAAAAATATACAAAATAACGGCACCTACTCCCCCTATAAGAAAAGTAACTAAAATTGAATTATCGGCTCTGAATCCTGACTTAATTGCATATATCAGCATCAATAGTGCTGTTATTAAAACTAAAGCTTTACTAATCTGCCATTGCTGTTGCGTATTTTGTGGTTGCTTAGGAACAACCCATAATGTAGCGATTAACGCAATAAATATAATGGGAATGTTAATCAAAAAGACTGCCCCCCAATAAAAATGCTGTAACAAATAGCCTCCTACTAACGGGCCAATTGCAGCGCCACACACACCAACTGTTGCCCAGACACCTAATGCTGAGGATCTTTCACTCTCATCTAAAAATGTCTTACGAATACCAGCCAAAGTAGCAGGTAAAATCATTGCTGCACCTATAGCCAATACTGCTCTAAAAATAATCAACATTATAGAGTTAGGAGCTAAAGCAGCACCTAACGAAGCAATACCAAAAATAATCAGGCCAATAATGGCCAATTTTTTATAGCCAATTTTGTCACCTAAAGCGCCCATTGGTAACAACAGCCCCGCCATCATTAACGAATAGATATCTATGATCCATAATAATTCATTAGTAGTAGAACCGAGCTCTAAACTCAATGTTGGAACGGCAACATGCAATACTGTAGCATCAATGGAAACAGGCAAATATATAAAAATGATTAAAATCAAAATCAACCATTTGTGATTCATATCACTAACCTTTTTTTAAAATTCTGAACATATGTTCAATTTTACATAGAATTTGAACACATGTCCATTTTATTGCATAATGACAGAATCTAAAGTTGATCAAGGTTGCAATAGTGGCTTATTTAAAAAAAAGCGAAAGATACGATGAGATTTTAAAAGTTGCCATGACGATCATTGTTCAAGAAGGCATCGCTTCTATTACTGCTAGAAGAGTTGCTAAAGAAGCCAATATCGCTGTGGGACAAATCCATCATCATTTTAAATCGATTGGGCAGCTTAAAGCCCAGGCTTTAATTAAAGTCACAGATCAATTAATTACTCAAGCGGAACACACTCACCCAGATGAGTCTATCCTCGATAAAATAATTAAAATCGTTAGTCCTATTATAGGTAAAGAAGGGTTAATGATCAGAAAGCTCTGGAATGAAGCTACCTTTTTATCTGAGCGAGATCCAGATATCAAACAAGCATACCAGCAATCTACAGAAGAATGGCATAAAGCCATCGTAAAACTTCTTGACGAGGCAGTTGCAACCAACAAAATATCAACAAATAATGTATCAGAGCTTGCTTGGCGACTCATTGCTTTGAGCTGTGGCATAGATAATCTTGTCATAGTGGATGGTTTTCACTTTAGTCAAGAAGCGGTCAATAATCATATCATTGCACTACTGCAATGAATGGTACAATTTACATTTAAAATACCCAAGATCATTACGGAGGCTTTGCTCAGTTAGCTGGCATTGTTACTACTCGGTTAATAGGCCAATATTATAAAAATAAATAGCGTTCAATATTTAAAACCTTAGCCTCCTCCAAATGTCTTACGCCAAGCTCTTGGGCTAACGCTATAACGTTTTGTAAAATGTTGTCTGAACGATGTCGCAGTTTGAAACCCTACTATTTCAGCAACATTCTCTATTGATTGCGAAGTGCTTTCCAGTAGTTCAAGGCTGCGCTGCAAACGCTCATTTATTATCCACTCTTTAACTGTCATATGAGTCGCCTTGGCAAAATGGCGAGTAAAAGAGCGACGGCTCATTAATGTCTGGGCGGCAAGTTCGTCTATTGAGTGTTGTTTTACCAGATTTTTACGTAAATAATCCAGTAAATGGTTAATTTTTGCATCTCTTGTCGAAGACGCAATCGGCTGTTCAATAAATTGAGCTTGCCCACCTTCACGGTGCGGTGGTACTACCATAAGACGGGCAATTTTATTAGCTGTCTGTGAACCATAATATTCGCGTACGATATATAAACAACAGTCTAACCCGGCAGCCGTTCCGGCGGATGTAATCACTCTATCTTCTTCTACATAAAGTGCGTTTGTATCAAGTTTTACCTCGGGAAAACGCAGGCAAAAATCTTGTTCAGCTAACCAATGAGTAACCGCTTTTTTACCATTTAGTAACCCAGTGTAAGCAAGCGCATAGGCTCCATAACATAAGCCGACTATATGCGCGTTTCGTTTATGAGCGCGGATAATCGCATCGGTTAAAACTGGGTCAGGCGGTTCGTTCAGTTCATCCCAGCTTGGAATGATCACAATATCGGCAGTTTCGAGTAACTCTACCCCGCCATCAGGCTGAACAGTCATCGCTCGTTCTGCCTGTTGAGATTTGCCATCCGAAGAGACAATTTTTAGGTCAAACAGGCGAATATCAGATAAAGAGATACTAAATACCATATAAGGTACAGAAAAATGGAACGGGCTAAAATTAGGGTGAAGAACCAAAGCGACGGAAGGTATTGACATACAGCTTCTCATACTCATAAAAATGTTATTTTAGCATTTTGGCCCAAACATTTCGATAATTGTCATTTAGGTCAATACATCTTTTGCCTATCCTCTTTTTATAATGCAGCCTCATCAATAACAATTTTGGGAAAGCCATTATGAACTTTAAAAATATTATTGTGCCAATTGTTCTAGCCTTAACACTGGCATCCAGTATTACATTAGCCAAGAGTGTATCTAATTCAATAACTGAATCAACAAGACAAGAGGTACAAGTTCAACAAATACGTAACGCAACGATAAAAATTAGTTATGGTAATACAATATTTTTAGTTGATCCGATGCTTTCTAAAAAAGACACTTACCCAGGATTCGAAGGAACATATCGTAGCTTTATGCGTATGCCTATGATTGAGTTACCAATGTCGGTGGAAGATGTGATCAAAGATGTAGATGCTGTGATTGTTACGCATACTCATCTCGATCATTGGGACGATGAAGCGCAGTCGGCATTACCAAAAGCTATTCTACTATTTACTCAAAATGAGGCTGATGCAAAGTTGATCCGTTCTCAAGGTTTCACCAATGTAAAAGTTTTGAATGACAATACTGTATTCAAAAATGTAGAGTTGGTTAAAATCGGTGGTCAACATGGAACCGATGAAATGTATGCGGTTCCGGAACTAGCCAAATTATTAGGTGAAGCCATGGGGGTTGTCTTCAAAAGCCCTAACTCAAAAACGGTTTATGTTGCTGGTGACACAATCTGGAACAATTATGTCTCAGGAGCTATTAATACATTTAATCCCGATGCAATCATCTTGAATACTGGATATGCTCGTCTAGATGGATTTAAAAATTCCATTATCATGGGTAAGGAAGATGCTGAGCGAGCATATCATGCAACGTGCAATGCTAAAATTATTGCCGTCCATATGGATACTGTTAATCATACTGAGTTGACTCGTAGTGAGCTTCATCAGTTCGTACAAAAAAAAGGTATTCAAAACCGTGTATTTATTCCTGCTGATGGTGAAGTAATAAAGCTTTAAAAATTAACAGCTGCCCTCAATTGACAGGCAGCTTTAATCTTATTATATGCCTACTTTATTAACAAGTTTCTGAATAACTTTAGGTGTTATATCCATGAATTTAGCAATATCTTTAATAGACACCTTTTTATCAAGAGGTATCTGAACCATTGCCAGTTCCAATTTCTCACAAGGTAAAGGCATGAGCAGATTAGACAGAAGATGATATTCAAAATTTTGTATTGTTGCTAAATGATTTAACCAGTCAAAATAAAGTTTCTAGGTCTTTACGTAAATAATATTCGATTTGAACTTGGGTACTCTAACGTTCAGTTGAAGAAACTGTGAATTGAGTTTCTTCAACTGTTAATTCAAATAAACTGCTTTAAGTCTTCATTATTAAAGTTTATTTAAAATTTTACCCAAGCCATTCATAAAAACTTCAAGCCCTTTATTGTCATCTTTTTTCTGAGGCTGAACTGTTTCTGTTGGGTTATTATTTGAGGGTTGCTGTTCTATCTCGGACTGTGATTGACTCATCACACTAGACATATTTTCATTGTTATTATCATCAGGATCCTCATATTTATAGTTTTTGCAAAGCTGTTTATAGACATCTTCACCTATGCTATCTGGTTCTACTGTTTCTTTTCCAGGATGGTATTCATTTCCTATACGTATATTTAATTTTTTATGGAAAATTTTAAAAGCTGGAAATTCAATCAAGTTTTGTCCACAGGATGCTCTAGCCTGAAAATGGTAATAGCAATTATTACCATCAAATGGGTCAGTACATTCTCCATTTGTTGACTTAAGCCATCCTGTCATAAAGGAGTCTAGTCCCCCTTCAGCATATACCGAATTTGTATCTAGGTAAACAGTACCAAATTCTTCTACCCCTGATGCTATTTTTTGCCATTTACTACTGCTTTTTGCAAATGTGCTTACACTCATTAATAAAAATAAAAGCAAAACCAATTTTTTCATACAAAATAACTCCAAAAAAACAGATCTTTCCAAAATAAGAATAGAGCATACTAAACAGATATGCTCTATAGATTTAAATGAAAAGGTTAAAGTAGTAAACAATTTTACCCATTATTGCATAGGTAACAAACCAGTCCTAAGTTATTCATATGGCTTGGGGCTGGATTCACTAAAATAGCGAAGATCAAAGAATTATGTTCTGACTTATTACTATTAGCGGTATTATTGCTATAAGTAGTAATAGTAACATGATATATATTATTACATGTATACAAACTGTGAATATGTCGTAGATTTGAGTTAATGAGAAGATTTCTTACAATTTAATCACAACAAAATTACGTTCTATCCCCTATCTATTTAACTAATTTTCAATTAATTTTATTAATTTTATTTTTGTCAATACGTTTAAATTTAAATGTTGTATATACAGTTTGTAGCTTTAGGTAACCAACGAGTAGACGTTAGTGGATAAGAATGTGGCTCAAATGACTGGCTTTATTGGGTTTTGTAGAAGCTAGTACACCTTATGGAGCGTTCTGTACACTAAGAACTGGAGCGGGAAACGAGGTTCGAACTCGCGACCTCAACCTTGGCAAGGTTGCGCTCTACCAACTGAGCTATTCCCGCTTTGTGACGCTATTGCGTTTGAAGAAGCGTGATTATATAGGATTGGATTTTATTGTCAACCCCTATTTATCGGTTTCACTGGTAAAATTTTCTTTGGCGATCTTTAAATAGTAAAACATCGACCAAATTGTCAGTACTGCAGCCACAATCATTAAAATATTACCAATAACCTGTAAATTTAACCCCATAAAATTTTCTGAGTTAATTAACAGTAAAACAATGGCAACCATTTGCGCGGTGGTTTTCAATTTACCAATATAGGCAACGGCAACATTTTTTCGTTTGCCCATTTGCGCCATCCATTCACGCAAAGCTGAAATAGTGATTTCACGGCCAATAATAATCATTGCCCAAATCATACTGGTACGGTCAAAACCAACCAATAAAATTAGGGCAACAGCCACAATTAATTTATCAGCAACGGGGTCAAGAAATGCACCAAAGCTTGATGTTTGCTCCCAACGTCTGGCTAGGTAACCATCCAGCCAATCAGTAATAGAGGCAAAAGCAAAAATAAGGGCACCTAACCAGTTGGCACAGGTGGGTGAAATCCAACTACTTGGTAAATAAAACACCACCACAAAAACAGGGATCAAAACGACTCTTAACCAAGTCAATAAAATAGGAATATTCAAAGGCATAATAAATATTTTTCTGTTCTTCTAATGTAAATGATCATAAATTTTTTGTGCCAGCTCCATGCTGACCCCTGATACCTTAGATAAGTCTTCTACACTTGCAGCTTGTACCCCTCTTAGCCCACCAAACCTAGTTAATAAGGCTTGTCTACGCTTTGTTCCTACTCCAGGGATATCTTCTAAAGAAGAACTTACTCTTGCTTTAGCACGCCTTGCTCTATGTCCTGTAATGGCAAAACGATGCGCTTCATCTCTAATGGTTTGTAGCAAGTGTAACGCAGGATGATTAGGAGGTAATTGTATTGTATGGTTTTGTCTGGGTAAAATCAATTCTTCTAAACCTGCTTTACGCTCTGGCCCTTTAGCAATACCCAACAAAGGAATATCTAACCCTAGCTCTTGCCAAACATTAAGCGCCACACTAATTTGCCCTTTGCCACCATCAATTAAAACCAAATCAGGTAATTTTGTTTGTTCATTTTGCATACGCGTATAACGTCTGGTAAGCACTTCACGCATCGCACCATAATCATCTGATGCTTTTGCTGTTTCTATATTAAAACGTCTATATTGCGAAGGCTGCATGGTTTCCTTCTCGTAAACAACGCATGAAGCGACCGTTGCCTCCCCTTGTGTATGACTGATATCAAAGCACTCTATTCTAAAGTTATTTAAATCATCTTCAGCTTCCAAAGCCAATACGTCAAGAAGGGCGACTAAACGCTCTGTTTGCGTTTGTTTTTGCGCCATTTTTTGCACAATGGCTAAATGCGCATTACGTTCAGCCATTTTTAACCATACTTTTTTCTCACCCAAGGTACGATGAATAAATGCTATTTTTTTAGGAACTTCTTCATTTAATGCTGTAATCAGTATTTCTGGAACGGGTAAATTGGTTAAAATTAAATCGGGTTTACTTTTTCCTAGGTAATGTTGTGCAATAAATGCTTCAATATAATTTTGTAAGGAATCGGTTTGATCCAATACCTTTGGGAAAAAGCTTTTATCCCCGACATGCCGCCCTCCTCGTATACTGACCCAGTGAACACATACAATCTCCTGCTCCTGCACAACAACCAACACATCGATATTCTGATAATGCTCTTGGCTTTCTACATATTGTTTTTCTTGGACACGGCTTAATGCCTGGATCTGATCACGATATTTGGCTGCATCTTCAAAATTAAGCTCCTGTGCAGCAGCTTCCATTTTTTGTGTAATGGCGACAATAAGCTCCTGCTCTTTTTTGCCGTTTAAAAAGTCTGCTGCTTGTTGAACGGTCTGTTTGTATTCCTCTTGTGAAATAGCACTCACACATGGTGCACTACAACGTTTGATTTGAAACAATAAACAAGGGCGTTGTCTATTTTGGAATACAGAATCTTCACAGGTTCTTAATAAAAAAATCTTTTGTAAAATATGGATACTGTCTCGAACCGCATTACTATTGGGAAATGGACCAAAATAAGTATTGGTTTTATCTAAGTTTCCTCGATAATAACTCATCTGAGCAAAGGTATGCGCACTAAATTTCAGATAAGGATAACTTTTATCATCTCTAAATAATATATTGTACTTAGGCGCTAAGGCTTTAATAAGATTATTTTCAAGAATTAAAGCTTCTACCTCAGAACGAGATACGGTAATGTCAACATGATCAATTTGTTTGACCATTAATTGAATACGAGGAGATAACTCCGTTTTTTGGAAATAACTACTGACACGACGTTTTAAGTTAACTGCTTTACCCACATATAAAACCTGCCCGTTTATATCTATCATGCGATAGACACCGGGCAGATTAGGTAAACTATTAAGAAATTCGTTTAAATTAAACAATTCATTTATTTACAATAAGTATCAATATCGTTTTGGTATTTTTGCATCAATGTTTCTTTGTTAACCACTCGACCAGATTGAACTGTTTGTAAATTCAAACGTGCCGCTTCACAATTTGCTTTTTTGTCTTCTTCTCTCTTGCGTTTATTCTCTTCTTCAATTTTTTTGTTGTTTTCTGCAATTTTTTTGTTTAATTCAGCTTGTTGATCAGCTAAAGAGTCAGAAGGATTTTTTTCAGTCTCAGGGGCAGTAACTTCCTTAGCTGGCGCAACTTTAACTGTTACCTCTTTTGCAGGTGTTTTTGTAGGGGGTGGCACATCAGAATATACTGTGCGACCAGAAGCATCTTTATAAGTGTATACTTTAGCATGAGCCATTAACGGCAACGTTAATACACATAATAATAAAGCGGCTTTTTTATACATTACTCTCTCCATAATCAGTTTTGTGCCATTGTAATGCGAAAATTAGCCAAATCCAATGGTTTTAGACTAATTTATAGAAATAATTGTACCAAAATACGCTAATTTGTTACAATTATGGGCTATCTTAGCACCTAACTGAAAGTTTACATCATGCGCATTATAGAAAAAGCCTATACCTTTGATGATGTGTTACTGGTTCCAGCACACTCTCAAGTTTTACCCCGCGACGTTACTCTTAAAACCCCCCTCACCCGCAACATCACTTTAAATATGCCCCTTATTTCTGCAGCAATGGACACGGTTACAGAAGCCCGTTTGGCTATTGCTATTGCCCAAGAAGGTGGTATTGGTATTGTACACAAAAACATGAGTATTGAACGCCAAGCCAGCCGTATTGCCAAAGTAAAAAGACATGAAAGTGGCGTTGTTAAAGACCCTGTCACCATTGCCCCTAATATGTTGATTCGGGATTTAATTGAGCTATCGTATAAACACAAGATTTCTGGTTTACCTGTTGTTGAAAATAACCAAGTTGTTGGCATTGTCACCAATAGGGACTTACGTTTCGAAAAACGTCTAGATCAATCTGTTGCGGCTATTATGACCCCAAGAGAAAAATTGGTCACTGTACCTGAAGGTTCAACCATAGAATATGCAAGAGAAGTTATGCATGAACATAAAGTTGAACGAGTATTGGTTGTGGATAATAACTGGCATCTAAAAGGTTTAGTCACAGTTAAAGATATTTTAAAAACCAGTGCATTTCCTAATGCCAATAAAGACGAACATGGTCAATTACGTGTAGGTGCCGCAGTTGGTGTAGGTAAGGAAACGGAAGAACGTATCGCTGCCTTAGTAGAAGCTGGAGTGGATGTGGTTATTGTGGATACAGCTCATGGACATAGCCAAGGTGTTTTAGACCGTGTTCGCTGGGCTAAACAACAGTACCCTCAACTTGAAGTGATTGGTGGTAATATTGCCACTTTTGATGCAGCTAAAGCTTTACTTGATGCTGGAGCAGATGGGGTTAAAGTGGGCATTGGTCCAGGCTCTATTTGTACAACTCGTATTATTGCAGGTGTCGGCGTGCCTCAATTGACTGCTATTCATAATGTTGCCAGAGCACTGGAAGGTACAGGTGTTCCTTTAATCGCAGATGGCGGTATTCGTTTTTCAGGAGATATTGCCAAAGCATTAGCAGCAGGCGCACATAGTGTAATGTTAGGAGGCATGTTTGCTGGTACCGAAGAAGCACCAGGCGAAATTGAATTGTATCAAGGCAGATCTTATAAATCTTATCGTGGCATGGGTTCTTTAGGAGCAATGAGCCAAGGTTCATCAGACCGTTATTTCCAAGATAATGAAGCCAATGCGGATAAATTCGTTCCAGAAGGTATTGAAGGGCGAGTGCCTTATAAAGGCCCTATTGCACCAGTGATTCATCAATTGCTAGGTGGCTTACGCTCTTCTATGGGTTATCTTGGCTGTGCCACTATTGAAGATATGCATAAGAAAGCTAATTTTGTGGAAATTACTTCTGCGGGTATGAATGAATCGCATGTACACGATGTACAAATTACCAAAGAAGCACCTAATTACCATGCTAATAAATAATTAATTATTGTTATCAAATAAAAAAACCAGAAAGAATTTTTCTGGTTTTTTTATATTCAGCTCAAACTGAGCACAATATATTAATAATTATATAGCAATGTGATCATGCAAAGGAACATTGCTATCTTTAGCCATTGCTTGGCGATAAGCCTCTACTTTAGCTGGATAAGCAACTCCTTTGACAATGGAAAGCCCTCGTAAAGCGGCAAATAAATGAATATCATCTTCTGAGAGCACACCATTACATGCATGCTCTGTTTGAATCATTTCATTCAATACCAACAATTCTTGATTCATTTGCGCTAACAATACCGCCGTTTGCTGAATTAATGCATCAAATGAACCCATTGTTTTTTCTTTTTTCTCAGTAAAATATAAGCGTGACGCTTCAGTCTCAAATTCAGGTAATGGCACTTTAACAAAACGTGGAATACGTAATTGATTAATGATTTGACCATTCTTCTCTAACCATTGTGCTATTTGGGGATTAGTTGCCCCAATTAGCGTAATTGGTGGGTAAAGTTGATCAATATAATGCACAATATCCATGCTTTCAGGCATAAATGTACCATCCTCTTTTTCCAAAATAGGCGTCATTTTTTGCCCAATCATACTGATTGGTGTTTGTTCATCATCATTCAATAAATAATGTACCTGAACAGATTGTTTTTTTATGCCAAAAATCATTCTTGCTTTCACACAAAAAGGACAATGATCATATACATATAGTTTCATGTGCGTTCCCTTACTTATATTTATCGCCTTAAACGCCACACTCAATTACTGATCTGTAGTTTATTAAGGCTTTACTCTGATTCTTTAACTTTCTGATTTATTTTATCTTTTGCTTCTTCAACTTTTTGTTTAGCGGCATTTTTTATTTCTTCGGCTTTTTGCTCAGTAGCACCTTTTACTTCTTCGGCTTTTTGTTCCTCAGTACCTTTTATTTCCTCAGCTTTTTGTGCAGCAGCATCTTTTGTTTCTTCAATTTTTTGATTTGCTGAGTCTTCCACTTTTTTTACTTCATCTTTCATTTCATTCAGCGTATCTTTTGAATCATCAACAATAGCATCTTTTACCTGCTCTGGTGTAGTTTGTTCCTGAGTTTTTTCAGAACAAGCACTTAGCAATAAACCACTACATAATGCAATAACAGTTAATTTTTTAAACATGATTTAATTCCTTATTGATAATGTTCATAATGTTTTATGATTTTACACTAAATCAATCTAAAATATATTTATTTTTAAATTTTATTTTAAAAATTAAGAAAAAATATCAATCAACAAAAAATCTATTTAATTTAAAATTTAACAAATTACAATAGAGCAAGCGACAAATTTACTTAATACAACATAAAAAATAAGATTAAAATTTAATATTTTGGGGCCATATAAAGCATAATGGACGCAATAAAAGCTAAAAATAATTTTATCTATTGATGAATAAGCTTGAGTGAATCAATATAATGCATTTTAATCCATGATTTCAGAGAGCAATATGTCATTTTTACTTTATAAAATAGACATTATTGCTCATCCAATTTTATGTATTTTACCCTTGAATTTTTATTTATTTGTACTACTGATTGCCATTGGTTTTACCAATATTTTCTTCAGCTTCTTTAAATTTTTGGTTCGCTAAATCTTCTGCTTTTTTGACATCGTCTTTCATGTCATTCAAACGTCCTTGTGTGTGATCAATAATGGCATCTTTGACCTGATCAGGTGTCGTTTTTTCTTGTGACTTTTCAGAACAAGCACTCAATAACAACAAACCACTACATAAGATCGAAATACTGATTTTTTTTAACATGATTTTATTCCTTAATTGAATTTACCTTAGTTTTATTTTACACCAAATTAATTGAAAATATATTTTTATCAATTTCTTTCATTTCAAAAAATTAATAAATAATAATCAAATACACGGCAATCACACTGAGCACAGCACAGGAAAAATAAGATAAAAACTTACTAAAGGGAAAATGAATTTTTAAGTCATGTAAAGCATGATGAATACGATGAAAAGCACACCATAAAGGTAAAATAATGACAACAGCCAAAAATAATTTCCCGATTAAAGAGTGTGCGAAAGAAACAATTGAATCACTGGTTTGTGTTGATGCAAATGGTAAAATAAAAGCAACCACAATAATGACAATAGGGGCAACTATGGCACTGACCATACCACCAGCACCAAACATTCCCCAAAATATAAGCTCATTTGATCGTTTTTCTGATTGTTTCATATTTGTTCTTATTTAAAAATTAAAAATAAAAGAATAATGGAAACGGCTAAAGTAGCCCCCCATAAAATACTTACAGGAATAATGTCTGGTAACTTTTGCCCACGTACAATAATCATTTTTGCTTTAGGTGCTAACTCAAACCAAGTTTTTGTGTGCAATAAGGCAGCCAACAAACTGATGATATTCAAAACAAGGATAAAAGGTTTTTTTAAAAAGCCGATAAAACCTGCCCATGCTTCTACCCCCTGCCCCAAACAAAACACACCATATATTAATACCAAACTAAACCATAAGGTAAAAACTGCCGTTCCTTCTCTGAGCATGTAAAAACGGAAAAAAGGATTTTTTTGCCACCAACTTGCCGTCAATTCTTTTTTAAAAGGTTTTCGTTTAGTTTGCATCTTATTCTTTCTGAGCACGATTTTTGGCTAAGGCAAATAAAAAATCTGTGGCACTGTCTGCTTTTCCTTGTTGAATCGCAGCAGCAGGGTCAACACCTTTAGGACAAACTTTTGAGCAATAACCAACAAAGGTGCAGCTCCATACACCATTATCTGTATTAAAAACAGGTAAACGTTCTTTTTTGCCTGCATCACGATTATCTAAATTATAGCGTTGCGCCAAAGCCAATGCCGCAGGCCCAACAAATTCTGGATTCAAACCAAATTGAGGACAAGCTGCATAACATAAGCCACAGTTAATACACATTGAAAATTGCTGATATTTGGTTAATTGTGCTGGTGTCTGCTTAGTTGGCCCATCGGCAATAGAGAGTGGTTTATCATTGATAATATAGGGTTTTATTTTTTCTAATGAAGACATAAAACGCCCCATATCAACCACTAAATCACGTTCAATCGGAAAATGAGCCAATGGCTCTACCAGCAATCCATCGGGGTAATCTCGTAAAAATACTTTACAGGCTAACTTAGGAATATTATTGACCATCATGCCGCAAGAACCACATATGGCCATTCGACAAGACCAACGAAAAGACAGATCAGCACACAAGTTTTCTTTAATATAATTTAATGCATCTAATAATGATGTTGTTTGATCATAAGGTACTTGGAAAGTCTGTAAAAAAGGTTGCTCATCCTGTTCTGGCCGATATCTTGATACTTGTATGGCAATATTATTTTGCACCATTTTCTTCTGCCTTTCCTTTTTCTTGTGCTTGACCATATACTCTTTGCGCAGGCTTCAATTTGGTAATGAGCACATCACTAAAAGACAATTTTGGGGTATTTCCTTGTTGATAAAAACTTAAAGTATGTTTCAAAAATTGCTGATCATCACGTTCAGTCAAACCTTCATCCAATCGTTGATGTGCGCCTCTGGATTCTCTTCTATGTAAAGCAGAAAGAGCAATACATTGGGCAATATCTAAGCTGGCTTTTACTTCCAAGGCGTATAATAAATCCGTATTGAACACGCTTGACTTATCCCCAATTTGAACTTGTTTAAAACGCTCTTGTAACTGTTCAAGCTGGTCAACTGTCTTTTGTAATAGGGTTTGTGTTCTAAAAATACCGCATCCTTCTTCCATTGTTTGCCCCATTTCATGGCGGATACTAGACCATTTTTCATTGCCTTTTTGGGACAATAACTGCTGTAATGATTGTTCAACATCTTTAATCTGAGCTTGAGTGGTAGATGAAAAAGCCAACGGAAATTTTTTGGCATATAACCCTGCTTTTTCTCCTGCAACTTGACCAAAAACCAATAATTCAGCTAAGGAGTTAGATCCCAAACGATTGGCACCATGTAACCCTACTGAAGCACACTCTCCAACAGCGAATAACCCTTTAATTCGGGTTTGACACATAATATCTGTTTCTATTCCACCCATAGTATAGTGCACAGCAGGTCTAACTGGGATAGGTGCAACAACAGGATCAACACCTGCATAATGTCCAGCTAACTCACAAATTAAAGGCAAACGCTCTTGTATGTGTTTTTTACCTAAATGACGTAAATCAAGATAAACCACATCCCCTTGGGCTGTTTTAATGGTTCTGCCCGCCTGCCATTCATGCCAGAATGCTTGAGAAACTTTATCTCTTGGCCCAAGTTCCATGTATTTATTCTGAGGAGAACCCAATGGTGTTTCAGGCCCAAGGCCATAATCTTGTAAATAACGATAACCATCTTTATTAATCAACACACCACCTTCGCCACGACACCCCTCAGTCATTAAGATACCCGACCCTGGCAGACCTGTTGGATGATATTGCACAAACTCCATATCCCGTAACGGTACACCATGCCGAAAAGCAATAGACATACCATCGCCTGTCACAATGCCTGCATTTGTATTATGTTGATATACCCTACCTGCACCACCCGTTGCTAAAATCACAGAAGGTGCATTGACCTGTACCAAGGTACCTTCCATAATATTCATCGCAACCAGCCCTTGCACTACACCATCATCAACCAACAAGTCCAGTAAAAAATGCTCATCTAAACGTTTAATCTGTGGATACTTCAGTGATGTTTGAAATAAAGTATGTAAAATATGAAACCCCGTTTTATCGGCAGCAAACCAGGTTCTCTCTTCTTTCATGCCACCAAAACGACGAACATTAATAGAGCCATCATCTTTACGGCTCCAAGGACACCCCCAATGTTCAAGTTGTATCATTTCCTGTGGGCTATTTTGAACAAAATAATCCACCACATCTTGTTCACATAACCAATCGCCACCAGCTACCGTGTCATAAAAATGATCATCAAAAGAATCTTCTGTTTTAATCACTGCTGCCGCCCCACCTTCTGCGGCGACAGTATGGCTTCTCATAGGATAGACTTTAGAGACAAGCGCTATTGTTAACTCAGGGTATAAGCGCGCAGCTTCTATTGCTGCACGTAACCCTGCACCACCAGCGCCAACAATGGCAATGTCCACATTGATATTTTGCACAAAAAATTCCAAATAGATTTTTTAAAAGTTTCAGTATCATTATACTGATGTTTCTGAATAAAACTTTGACCGAAATAAAGTTTTTCTAGCAAAAAATACAGAAGAAAAGTAAATTTTTGTTAAGAGTTTATACATTGAAAAAGGGATAAATTGCTTCATACAATTTATCCCTTTTAAAAGAAAACAATTTATTAGATTAATTTATTCTTCTGAAACAGTTTCATTATCGTCAGAATCAGAAACCACCGTAGATTCTGATTCTGCATCTACAAGTTCATTTTCTTCTTCATCACTTTCAGCTACTTTTTCCAGACCAACCAGTTTTTCACCTGCATCTAAATTAATCAAACGCACACCTTGCGCCGCACGACCTGTTTCTCGAACTTGAGCAACTTTAGTGCGAATCAACACCCCACCAGAAGTAATCAGCATTAAGTCATCTGTTTGGGCAACCAAAATAGCCGCAACCAACTGCCCATTACGCTCACCAGTATCAATGGCAATAACACCCTGACCACCACGATTACATTTGCGATAATCTTCAATAGGTGTTCGTTTACCATAACCGTTTTCAGTAGCAGTTAATACCTGACCAATAGTTTGCTCTTCAGGGTTATTAACCAGCAAGCTAATCACTCGAGTTCCTTCAGGCATGCTCATACCACGTACGCCACGAGCAGAACGTCCCATTGCCCTTACATCAGACTCCTCAAATCGTACCGCTTTACCTGCACTAGAGAACAACATGATTTCATGCTGGCCAGAAGTTTTAGCTACACCGATTAAGCTGTCGCCTTCATCTAAAGCCAAAGCAATAATACCGCCATTACGTGGACGAGAGAAATCAGTTAATGATGTTTTCTTCACTGTGCCTTGCGCAGTACACATAAAGACATATTCATTATCATTAAAGCTTTGTACAGGCAATATCGCACTGATTTTTTCGCCTTCTTGCAATTCTAATACGTTATTAACTGGACGACCTCTGCTGGTACGACCACCTTGAGGTAATTTATACACTTTGATCCAATGGCAACGACCTAGGCTAGTGAAACACAATAAATAATCATGTGTATTGGCAACAAACAATGTTTCAATAAAGTCTTCATCTTTTGTTGCTGTCGCTTGTTTTCCTCTTCCACCACGACGCTGTGCTTGGTAGTCATCTAACGGTTGCGTTTTAATGTAGCCAATATGAGATAAGGTAACAACCATTTCTTGAGGCGGGATTAAATCTTCATCAGCAATATCTCCACCAAATGGGTTAATTTCTGATCGACGAGGATCCCCAAATTGATTTTTAATCGCCTCTAACTCATCATGAATGATTTGATTAATACGCTCAGGTTTAGCCAAAATATCCATCAAATCTAAAATCACAGTCATAATATCGTGATATTCAGCAACAATTTTGTCTTGTTCTAAACCTGTTAATTTTTGTAAACGTAAATCCAATATAGCCTGAGCTTGGACTTCAGATAAATGATAACCATCGTCTTTTAAACCAAATTGTTCATCTACTTCTATTAAAGCATCATCCAGCTCTACACGGCTAAGCATTTTTTCAACCAACTCAGAACGCCATGCTTTACTCATTAAGCCAGCTTTGGCTTCTGGTGGATTAGCACTACCTTTAATCAAAGCAATAATTTCATCTACATTCGATAATGCAACGGCTAAACCTTCTAATATGTGCCCACGATCACGTGCTTTTCTTAATTCAAACAAAGTGCGTCTGGTAACAACTTCGCGACGATGACGCAAGAACTCAGCTAATATCTGTTTGATATTCAACAAACGTGGTTGACCATCAACCAAAGCCACCATATTGATACCAAAGCTGTCTTGCAACTGAGTTAACTTATAAAGCTGATTAAGAACAACCTCTGCATTTTCATTGCGTTTTAGCTCAATAACCATACGCATACCTGATTTGTCAGACTCATCACGTAAATCAGAAATGCCTTCTATTTGTTTGTCTCGTACAAGTTCGGCAATTTTTTCAAGTAACCGTGCCTTGTTTACCTGATACGGAATTTCATCAACAATAATCGCTTCTCTATCACCCGTACCAATTGGTTCTATATGTGTTTTGGCACGCATAACCACACGGCCTCTACCTGTACGATACCCTTCTCTTACACCTGATAAACCATAAATGGTTGCACCTGTTGGAAAATCAGGTGCGGGAATAAGCTCGATTAACGCATCAATATCCATATCAGGGTTGGCCAATAATGCCAAACAACCACTGATTGTTTCATTTAAGTTGTGAGGGGGAATATTAGTTGCCATACCCACCGCAATACCAGAACTGCCATTAATAAGTAAATTAGGTAATTTAGCAGGTAAGATTAAAGGTTCATGTTCTGAACCGTCATAGTTAGGGCCAAAATCGACCGTTTCTTTTTCAATATCAGCCAAGAGCTCATGCGCGATACGCGCCATGCGAATTTCGGTATAACGCATTGCAGCTGCTCGGTCACCATCGATGGAACCAAAGTTACCTTGCCCATCAACCAACATATAGCGCAAAGAGAAATCCTGAGCCATACGGACAATCGTGTCATATACAGCAGTATCACCATGAGGATGATATTTACCGATTACATCACCCACAATACGGGCAGATTTTTTATATGCTCTATTCCAATCGTTTGAAAGCTCACTCATTGCATACAATACTCTACGATGCACGGGTTTTAAACCATCTCGCACATCTGGCAATGCTCTTCCTACGATGACACTCATTGCGTAATCCAGATAAGAGCGACGCATCTCTTCTTCAAGACTGATGGCAATGGTTTCTTTAGCGAATACTTGATCGGTCATAATGTCATATAATCAGAAATTTAAACGATAATTATACCACAAACCCTTTAAAATTGTGGTTTTAAATTTGAGACAGGGTTGACGCTTAATAAGCAATTTTATTTAAGTTATATTTAATTTCTTTGGAAATATTTCAAAAAAATAATGCTATCTAAAAACACCCCTCATATTTATGTAAATAGACTCTTAAACGAAGACCAGAATTTTGCGTCTTCATTCTTATTTTTCACTAAAGTTATTTACCCCAAAATAGTGCTTTTACTCTAAAAAACAAATGTAACTTATTAATAATAAATAAATATTAATATTAATTATTAATTAAAGAACAAATATAGAATTTTAGATAGACAAGAGCTTAACCAAATAAAACAATATCCCTCCCATAAAAAGAGTTGACTAAAATACAACTAAAATTTAAGAAATTTATTTTTTATATCTTTTAAATTAATTGAATAATATATCAAGCAAACTATATAAACAAAAAATAGAACAGTAGCCATTTTTCATAACAAAAAGTTCATATATAAATTTTGATATTTATAGATTTTCTATTAAAAACAAATATAAATAGCTTTTTGTTACTATATATATAAATAATATAAAATATATAAATATATATATTTCTATTTAACAATAAAATTATGATGTTAAGTTTTATATTTATTCATTATTTTTTATAAATAAAAGTGTATATAACGCGATTGCATGTCTAATTCATATCAGGTACTATAAAATGCAGATTAAGCATTTTTAAACAAATAATAATAGGTAAGGAAATTTCATGGACATAGATATTAACGAAACATTAAAAGCGCTTAGTAACCCCACACGATTGGATATTCTCACTTGGTTAAAAGAACCAGCCAGGCATTTTGCGTGTCAACCAGTTGACCCAGAAGAAGTCGGTGTTTCTGTACAAAAAATCCAAGAAAAAGCAGGCTTATCACAATCAACCACTTCTGTTTATTTAGCCTCTTTACAAAGAGCTAAACTGCTAAAATCGCAAAGAATTGGTGCATGGACATACTATAAGAGAGATGAAGAAAACATTATGGCTTTTCAACAAGCATTACAGAATTTAATGTAGGTAATAAAATACTAATGATATTTAAAGAAAAATATTAACGAACGATATTTACTTAAGCACACTAAATTCCCACCTAACAAATTAAGCCAATGTCCTGTTGGTTCTGATTATTTTTTACCCTTTTTAGGGTCACAGACTGCTCAAATGAATGTATTAACGATATAATTAGCTTTTTAAAATAATATACTCATGGAGCAGTTGTGCATTCTTCTTACCCACATCCTATTATTGCACGTGAAGGCTGGCCTTTCATTGCTATTTCATTAGCCGCCTCTGTTGTGGTTTCTATTTTCCTGCCTTGGTTGTCTATTCTTTTTTGGTTAGTATCGCTTTTTGTGATCCAGTTTTTTAGAGACCCAGCTCGTGTGATTCCACAAGATGCTGATGCTATTGTCAGCCCTGCTGATGGCAGAATTGTCGTTGTTGAAAAAGCAATGGATCCATATCGTGAGCAAGAAGCTTTAAAAATCAGCGTATTTATGAATGTGTTTAATGTCCATTCAAACCGTAGCCCAACAAATGGCACAGTAGAAAAAGTGGAATACTTTTCTGGCAGTTTTTTAAATGCAGCATTAAATAAAGCCTCATTAGAAAATGAACGCAATGCTGTACTCATCACCACACCCAGCGGCAAACAAATTACATTTGTGCAAATTGCAGGTTTGGTTGCTCGCCGTATATTATGTTATACAAAAGCTCAAGAACATTTAACTCGTGGGCAACGTTATGGCTTTATTCGTTTTGGTTCACGTGTTGATGTGTATTTACCGTTAGAGGCAGAACCTAAAGTTGCCATTGGCGATAAAGTTCGGGCAACAGAAACAATACTCGCCAAATTACCTAACCAATAAAGGGTACTGATTGTGCAAAAAGAAACTCAAAAACGCAGTTTACGACAACAAAGCATTTATTTACTACCAAACTTATTCACTTTATCCGCCCTATTTGCCGGATTTTATGGCGTCGTACAAGCAATGAATGGGCATTTTAAAATAGCGGCTGTTGCTGTCTTTATTGCCATGATTTTAGATGGGCTTGATGGTAGAGTCGCCCGTTTAACCCACAGTCAAAGTGAATTTGGCGCACAACTGGATAGCCTGTCTGACATGGTTAGCTTTGGTGTTGCCCCTGCCCTAATTTCTTATACATGGATGTTACACGACTTTGGTAAGTTGGGCTGGTCTGTTGCCTTTATTTACTGTGCGTGTGCAGCACTACGCCTTGCCTTATTTAATACCATGATTGGCACAGCAGATAAACGCTGGTTTATTGGGATCCCTAGTCCAACTGCGGCCGCTTTGGTCACAGGCTTAGTATGGATTAGCTATGACAACAAACTGGTTAACTTTACATATATGCCTTATGTTTGTTTGTTTATCACAGCCTTTGCTGGTATTTCCATGGTTGTGCAAATTAAATTTTGGAGCTTTAAAGAAATCAATATCCGCAGAAAAGTACCCTTCTTTGGTATGTTAATTGTACTAGCGGCACTTATTGCTTTGATGTGGAGCCCATCTTTTATGCTTTTTGGTTTTTTTGTCTTATACAGCTTATCTGGCTATGTATTAGCAGCAATGCATTATCTAAAAAAATCACCAACTCCACCGAGCCAAGATACAGATGCAGCACAATGAAATAAAAACCTCTTAATAACTTAAGAGGTTTTTTATTTCAAACATAACCGCAGCAAAGCAATAAGCCGATCATAAAAAAACATATTTAATTCGCGCTGACCCAAATAGACATAGATCAACTTACTTGAAAGTTTACTTCGTAATAAATATTCAACAACACACTTACGTATACAATATCGGGAGGAGGAATATACGTGGATATTGTCAGTTATAAATGCCCAAAATGTTCAACAGCGTTGATATTTGATATAAAAAAACAAAATTGGCAATGTCAGTTTTGCCGTTCAGAATTTACCCAAACACAACTAGAAAACAATGCAGAAATCCTCGACTCAAACAGCAGCACCCTACCACCACATGCATCTACTGACACAAATAAAATAGATGATCATGAAGAAAATAAGCTTTATTATTGCCCAAGCTGCGGTGGCAAAATTTTAACAACACATAATACCGTAGCTACTTTTTGTGTCTATTGTCACAACCCAGCTATTGTTGCCTCAAAATTAGAAGAAGATATCAACAAACCCGATTATTTAATTCCATTTAAACAAACTAAAGCAGACGCAATCAATGCCTTACAAAAAGCATGTCAAAATAAATTATTTTTACCCAAAACATTTAAAGAGCTTGTAAAAAAAGGCGAAGTTTTCGGGTTATATGTCCCCTTTTGGCTTTTTGATATTGATACAAATACTCACCTACAATCACAAACAACGCAAGTGTCAACTTGGCAGGACGAACATTATCAATACAGCAAAATAGACTACTATCAAGTACAACGAGCTGGACAAGCCAATTTTCAGAAAATTCCTGCTGATGGTTCGGCCAAAATGAATGATGACTTAATGGATCAATTGGAACCATTTCATTACAATCAGATGGAACAATTTGACCTAGCCTATTTATCAGGGCATTTTGCTGAAATCCATGATGTCAAAATTGAAGAAACAACTGAACGGGTATTAAAAAGAGTTTATCCTGAAGTAGAAAGAATGATTACCCAAACAGTAACAGGTTATTCTTCTATCAATTCTACCCAGATAGATATGAATCAAACCATAAATCACATCAGTGTCATGCTTCCCGTTTGGACTGTGATGACTCAATACAATAAAAAAACATTTGTTTTTGCCATGAATGGACAAACAGGAAAAGTTACAGGAAGACTACCCATTAGTAATATGGAAGTCTTTAAGAAATTCATTACCCTTAGTACCATCATTTCAGTTTGCCATTTTGTTTGGAGCATACTATGAAAAAAAATCATCTGCTCCTTTTATTCCCCCTACTATTATTGCTCTTAATGACATTAGCGCCCGTTTTTGTTCAGGCAAAACCCACCACTTTTAATAAAGACATAAAAATATATGATTATGCGCAATTATTTACACAGACAGAAAAAAATAACCTATCACAAATCGCCCAAGATATTGCAAAAAATGAGCGAATTGATATTGCAGTGGTCACAACAAATAAACCAAACGGTAAAACATCAAGGGATTATGCAGATGATTTTTATGATGCCTACCAATTTGGTTACGGAGAAGATCGCTCAGGCTTAATCATGCTAATCAATATGAAAGAACGAGAAATATGGATTAGTACCACAGGAAAAGCAATTGATATATTCACAGATCAAAAAATCAACTTAATTTTAGATTCCATTTATATTGATTTAGCCCAAAACCATTACTTTAATGCCAGCAAACAATTTTTAGAATTATCTGAATCATATATAGAACAGCAAGTACAATCTACTACGCTACAAGACATCCAAGACAATATACCTGCCCAAATAATGGTTCAGAAAGAAAACAAAACAGCCAACCCTGCTTTAAATAAACCAACCTCTACGTCTGAAAAATTACTAGAATCCCTCAAGCTTGGTACCACAATGGGGGGCATCATCATATTTTTGCTGACTTTATGGAATAAACAAAAAATTTCTCAAGCACCTAATGCTCACACTTATTTAGATGAAAAAGGTTTTGTTGTTACCTTATGTACCGATGATTTAGTTGACTCAAAAGTGACCCGCACACACATTCCACAAGAATCTGAACATAAACCATTAGCTTCCAACACCTCAAAAAATTCAAGTACTTCAAACACGAGTACATCCAGCCCTTCTACAACACATCAATCATTAAGTGGTACCACACATGGAGGGGCAGGAAGAAAATTTTAAACACATCAATCAATAAAATTTTCATAAAAAAAGGGAGGATCAATATCTTCCCTTTTTTTATTGCCCATTAAGATTAACTTAATGCTTGTGCCAAATCATTTTTCAAATCATCAATATGTTCTAGCCCTATGGATAAGCGCAATAAGCTTTCCTTAATACCTGCCTTGGCTTTATCTTCAGGTGTCACTCTGGCATGCGTGGTGGTATAAGGGTGGGTAATTGTCGATTTTACATCGCCCACATTGGCTGTTTTTGAAAATAAACACACCTGATCAACTACATGCCAAGCTTGAGCTCGGTCACCTTTTACCTCAAAAGACAGCACACTACCAAACCCATTTTGCTGTACCTTTGCCAATTCATGTTGAGGATGACTCGGTAAGCCTGGGTAATAAACTCTTTGCACTTTAGGGTGTTGCTCCAGCCATTTTGCCAAAGCCAACGCGTTGTCATTTTGTTTTTCAGTACGAACAAACAGTGTTTCCAAACCACTCATCAACACCCATGCATTAAAAGCAGACAAGGTTTGCCCTGCTGTACGTACATGCATAAACACTTGTTCAATTAGTTCCTTACTGCCACAAACCACGCCACCCATAACCCGCCCTTGCCCATCAATTCCTTTAGTGGCCGAATTAACTGTTAAGTCAGCGCCTAATTTAATAGGCTGTTGTACAGCAGGGGTACAAAAACAATTATCAACGACCAATAACACATTTTTACTTTTGGCCAACTGCGATAATGCTCGAATATCGGCCATTTCAGTGAGTGGATTAGAAGGCGTTTCTAAATACAATAAACGCGTATTATCTTGAATGGCGTTTTCCCATGCAGACAAATCAGATGGGGCAACAAATGTTACATCAATACCCAATTTAGGCATCTGCCCGTTTAACAAACCTAAAGTGGTACCAAACAAACTTTGGCTTGCCACAATATGCTCACCAGCTTTTAAAAATGTTAATATCGTTGCTTGTATTGCTGCCATTCCTGTTGCAGTGGCAATACCTGCTTGAGCACCTTCTAACTGAGCCATTCGGTCTTGAAAAGCAGTCACAGTTGGGTTAGCAGTACGAGAATACGTATAGCCTTCTGCCTCTCCAGCAAACAATGCCGCACCAGCCTGCGCACTTTCAAACATAAAACTGCTGCTTAAAAATAAACTTTGGCTATGTTCATGAAACTGACTGATTTGACGTGCACCACGAATGGCAAGTGTTTGCGGATGATATTGTTTATCTTGTGACATGTTATTTCTCTCTTGTTTTTATGATGAGTTTAATTTTTTAATCTTTTGGAATCAGTAAACGTTCAACAACATGACCTTGAACCAAGTGCTGATCAATAATGTCATGAATATCTTGCTCATCAACAAAGGTATACCACACTGCTTCAGGGTAAATCACCAATACAGGGCCATATTCGCACCGACCTAAACACCCCGCTTTACTTATGCGTACTTTACCTTTTCCAGCAATACCCATTTCTTTGGTTTTTTGCTTCAATAAATTAAAAGCGTCTTCTACCTGAAAATCAGCGCAGCAAGCATCGCCATTAGCGCGTTTATTGGTACAAACAAAAACATGGTGACTAAAATAACTCATGCTGATACCTCTAAAATATTAACTGTTTATTATTGTGTTGATTATGACTTTTGATGGCAGAAAAAATAGCATCAAATTCAATATGATATTGCTCAGTTAATTGTTGTGCCGTTTTTTTCAATTTTTCCAAATCAATTGTTGCTGGACTTTGTTTAAAAGCCATAACCGCAATATTGCCATGGCTTGAAGCAGGTACTTCAAGCACTTGCCCATCAAACACGCTTTTTAAACTCTCAATAAAATAAGCATAACGCTTGTCTCTACTCCACCAATTGGTGATAAAAATACCTTGCTCTGATAATGCCTTTTTGCAGTCCTGAAAAAAATCTTCTTCTACCAAAGCATCAACAATTTGCACACCATCAAACCCATCGACCATAATCACATCTACCGATTTCCTAAACACCTTAATATATTGTGCCCCATCAGCCTGAACCACCTCAAAGCGTTCACTCTCAAAAGGTAATTCAAAAAATGATTTAGCCACAGCAATAACCTGTGGATTAATTTCAATCACAATATCTTTGGTTTGAGGTAGATAATAATCAATCCAACGCGTAAAAGAGCCACCACCTAAACCAATTTGCACAATTTGTTTTGGGTTTTGTAAAAACAGCAACCATGCCATCATACTGCGGCTATATGATAAAACCAGACGAGTCGGATCATCCAGATCCATTGAACTTTGTACCGTTGGACTACCTAAATGTAATGAACGAATATTGCCCTCTTCCGAAATATCCACTTCAGGCAAATCAGGTTCATTTGAACGTACCTTACGTCGGTAAAGATTACGTGCCACTTTGAATTCCTATTTTTGTTCTATTGTCTAAAATACTCATGGTTGGTTTAGCCGCTATTTGACTTTCTTCTTTATCAAAAGCAATATCACCACCGCCTGCTGGTACTGAACCTGTTTGCAGATGGGTAAAATCAAATAACCGAGTATCAGCCAAATGAGAAGGCGCAATATTTTGCAAACTACTGAACATGCTTTCTAACCGACCGGGGAACTGTTTATCCCAAGTTTGTAACATATCCTTAATAACCTGACGTTGCAAATTAGGCTGTGACCCACATAAATTACATGGAATAATGGGAAACTCTTTTATTTGCGCATAACGGATTAAATCTTTTTCCCGCACATAAGCTAAGGGTCTAATCACCATATGTTCGCCGTTGTCTGACACCAATTTTGGCGGCATAGCTTTTAGTTTGCCACCATAAAACATATTTAAAAACAGCGTTTCTAATATGTCATCACGGTGATGCCCCAAAGCAATTTTAGTCGCACCCAGTTCTTTTGCCACACGATACAAAATACCTCGTCTTAAACGGCTGCATAAAGAACAAGTTGTTTTACCTTCAGGAATCACCCTTTTAACAATGCTATAAGTATCTTCTTCAATAATTTTAAATGGAATGTTCAAACCACTTAAATAATCAGGCAAAACATGTTCAGGAAAACCTGGTTGTTTTTGATCCAAATTAACCGCGATTAATTCGAAATGAATGGGTGCCGACTTTTGCAAGCCCATTAATATATGCAGTAAAGCAAAGCTATCTTTACCACCTGATAAACACACCATAATTTTGTCGTTATCTTCAATCATATTGAAGTCATTTATGGCATCACCCACCAAATGGCGTAACCGTTTGGTTAATTTATCGGTTTCATATTTTTGCTTTTTTTCAACAGATTGCATCACAACAATTTTACACTTAACAAATAAAAAAGATATTGTACGCCAGAATTGTGTTTCGGTTTAGCATAATCCATAAAAAAACCAGATACCTTATCAAAATTAACTGCTCATTTTTCGGTTGTGCCAAAGAGCCTATTTGGTTAAATTATGTTTTCTTTCCCCACTTAAAACCAATAAAGATTGATTCAATGAACACATTAAACGATGACACTATGTACCAAGCCTTATTGGATAAGGACTCTACTTTTGAAGGCATATTTTTTGCTGGCATCAAAACCACAGGCATATTCTGCCGCCCTACCTGTACCGCCAGAAAACCTAAAAAAGAAAATGTCGAATTTTTTACGACAGCAAAAGAAGCCATTTTAAAAGGGTACCGTGCCTGTAAAATATGCAAACCACTCAATCAACCCAATGAAACGCCACAATACATTGCGGCTCTTTTAGAACAAATAGAAAACCACCCAGAAATCAAATTAAAAGATGCCGACTTAATCCAACAAAATATTGACCCGAGCACCTTAAGGCGTTGGTTTTTAAAAAATTACAACATGACTTTTCATGCCTATCAACGCATTAATCGAATCAACCACGCCTTTAATAAAATACAAGAAGGCCAATCCATCACCAATGTTGCCTATGATAGTGGGTTTGATTCGCTTAGTGGATTTGGAGAATCTTTTAAAAATATTTTTGGCGTTGCCCCCTCACACACCAAAGAACAAAAAATCATTTACCTGACCCGTTTAAACACCCCTTTAGGCACCATGTTTGCAGGGGCAACCGACAAAGGCATTTGCTTGCTTGAATTTACAGACCGCAAAATGTTAGAAACCGAACTAAAACAACTGACAAAAATATTTAACGCAGTTATTATTCAAAGCAAAAGCCCTTTTTTTGACATATTAACCGAGCAATTACAAGCGTATTTTGCAGGTACCCTTCAAACATTTACTGTCCCTTTAGACACAAAAGGCACCCCTTTTCAAGAACACGTATGGGCAACTTTGCAAACCATCCCCTATGGAACAACTTGCTCCTACCTTGAAGAAGCAACAATGATGGGCAAACCAAAAGCAGTACGTGCCATTGGGCACGCTAATGGGATGAATCGAATTTCAATCATTATTCCTTGTCATCGTGTTATTGGCGCGAATGGTGATCTTACCGGATATGGTGGCGGCTTATGGCGTAAACGCTGGTTACTGGAACTTGAAAGAAGCCATAATAAAAACCACCATTAGCTTTCTAAGCCATCATTTAAATGGCTTAGAAAAACATCAAGCTCTTAGCGCAACAGCATCAAATTTTACATTGCACTAGCTCATTCATTTTTGTCAAAAGCTGCAAAAACCCTATTATATTAAGTAAGATACTGAATCATTTATTAAACAGCCTATTGACTATTAAAAATTCAACCAATTGTTTTTTTGATTAAAGACCTAACGACTATTTAATTAATTGATATTAAATATCACCAAATAGATAAAATTTCATTACCATCATGACAGTCAACTGTTTTGATTCTGCTAAATACCGCAGAATTCAATCCAGCATACTGGCTATACTAATAAATAATTGTTGTTAATACACAATCACAAGGAGTTTTTATGAAATACGTTCGCTTTTTATCTATTTTATTTTGTACATTGTTTTCTTTATCAAGTTTCGCTGCCGATAACCCATTAAGCGTACATGTATTAAATACACAAAATGGCTTACCTTCTTCTGGTGTTGAAGTAAAATTAGAACAGAAAAAAGGCAACCAATGGATTTTAATGAATGAAGGTGTCACCAATGAACAAGGTCGAATTACAGCCCTTTATCCACAAAATAAAACCTTGGAAAATGGTATTTATCGCGTGACTTTTGCGATGGATAAATGGTTTAAATCGCATAACACTGAAACATTTTTTCCTGAGATTCCAGTTGTTTTTAACGTTGATGGAAAATTACCACATTACCATATTCCATTGTTAATCAGCCCCTATGGCTTCTCAACTTACCGAGGTAATTAATCAACTTACTTAATTCATTGATGACCAATTGACTCTTAAAGTACCTGAATATATTCGTTAATGGATCATGCCAGCAGTTGTTTAAATAACCCCTGCTGGCTTTTTAAAACCAAACATTAATTGTCTGTAATTTTAAACATCACCCAAACATTCGATCGCAACCATCTCTTCTCTCTAATCCCCACCGTCGTCTGAATATATTGTCCGAATAGGCTAAAAGGCACACTTCAAGAAAAAACAGACCAAATAGATCAAGAAATAAAAAAATATTCAAAAGTATTCTCACAAGCAATATCATGTAAAATAAAAAAGCCCTTTTTTAAGAACAAGTAAAGTTAGCTTTACAAACCATTACTTATCGGACAACATGCCCCTACCTTAAAAAAGCAACACGAATTATAAAAACCAAAGCAATACGTGCCATTAGGTACGCCAATGGGATGAATCGAATTTCAGTCATTATTCCCTGCCATCACATCATTGGCGCTAATGATAATCTTACCTAATATGGCGGTTGCTTATAGCGTAAACGCTGGTTACTGGAATTTGAAAAGAATCACCTTAATTTAACACCTTAATTTGAAAGGAGTAATAAATGAAAGCCGTTCTTAGCGTTGTGGGTCAAGATAAAGTAGGTATTATTGCCGGCGTCAGTAACAAACTTGCCGAGTTAAACATCAATATTCTGGATTTATCCCAAACAATTATGGAAGGCTATTTCACCATGATGATGGTTTGCGACATCAGCCAAATGAACCTAGAATTTGTGCAAGCAAAAGAAGCGCTTAATCAAGTTGGTGACAAACTGGGTATGCAAATCAACATTCAGCGTCAAGATATTTTTGATGCCATGCACAAACTTTAATCTAAAGGAAAAAACATGGACTCATCACAAATTCTTGAAACCATCCGCATGATCGAAGAAGAAAAACTGGATATCAGAACCATCACCATGGGTATTTCTTTACTCGATTGCATAGACAGCGATGGCGCAAAAGCCCGCCAAAAAATTTACGACAAAATCACCCGTTTAGCCCAAAATTTAGTTGCCACAGGCAATGCCATTGAAGCAGAATTTGGTATTCCCATCGTCAACAAACGCATCTCCGTTACCCCTATTTCCTTAATTGCAGGCGCAAGCGACGACACCGATTATGTTGCTTTTGCCAAAACCTTAGACGAAGCGGCTAAAGCCGTTGGCGTCAATTTTATTGGCGGTTTTTCTGCCTTGGTACAAAAAGGTTGTCATAAAGGCGATAAAATTTTAATGGCTTCATTGCCCGAAGCCCTAGCCCAAACCGATATTGTTTGTGCTTCGGTTAATGTTGGTTCAACCCGTACCGGTATCAACATGAATGCAGTCAAACAAATGGGCGACATCATCAAACAAACCGCCGAATTAACAGCCCATAACCAAGGCTTAGGCTGTGCAAAACTAGTGGTGTTTGCCAATGCAGTAGAAGACAACCCATTTATGGCAGGCGCTTTTCATGGTGTGGGCGAAGCCGATTGTGTGTTAAATGTTGGCGTCAGTGGCCCAGGAGTGGTACAAAGAGCCATCGAAAAACTACCAGATGCCCCATTTGATGAGATTGCCGAAACCATCAAACAAACTGCCTTTAAAATCACCCGTATGGGTCAATTAGTGGGTAAAGAAGCATCAAGCCGATTAGGGGTGCCTTTTGGCATTGTTGACCTTTCGCTTGCCCCTACCCCAGCCATTGGCGATTCAGTTGCCCATATCCTAGAAAAAATGGGCTTAGAAATGGTGGGTACCCATGGCACAACCGCCGCTTTAGCCTTATTAAACGATGCTGTAAAAAAAGGAGGCGTGATGGCTTGTGGACATGTGGGTGGCTTATCTGGCGCATTTATTCCCGTATCGGAAGACGCAGGCATGATCGATGCAGTTAAAGCAGGCTCGCTTAACCTAGAAAAATTAGAAGCCATGACCGCCATTTGTTCAGTAGGTTTGGATATGATCGCCATACCGGGCGACACACCTGCCAGCACCATTGCGGCCATTATTGCAGACGAAGCGGCAATAGGCGTCATTAACAATAAAACCACGGCTGTGCGCATTATCCCAGCACCTGGCACCAAAGTGGGCGATATGGTTGAATTTGGCGGCCTTTTAGGCGAAGCGCCTGTGATGCCTGTTAACCCCAAATCATCGGCACAATTTATTGCCAGAGGTGGGCGAATTCCTGCACCTATTCATTCATTTAAAAATTAAAACCCTTATTTTTATTAAAAAAGCACCATTTGATTATGGTGCTTTTGTTTTATCTGGCAAAAATTCTTATCATGAATTGATCATAATAATAAACAAATTTTCCATTATTTATATTGAATTTTTTCAAAAACAACGTATGCTTAAAATTTAAGCACCTGAATATCTTGAATTGAATCAATATATATAACAGGGTTATCCACAGAGATATCAAGAGAATTTGAGGATAAAACTATCCACACTAATGAAAAAAATACACCATTTTGATCTGTTTACTCATCCATTAAAAACATATTGATTCAATCAAACATCACCCTATTTTTTATTTGCCTTCTCGCTTTAACCGTTTATGCTCAAACTGTTCTGCTGTCCCTGCAACCGTAAAAATAGACAACTGTATGCCCCGCATCAGTTCTGATAAATAATACTGCATCGACAAAACATCCTGTATTAAATCAATATTAGGCTTTTTAGTGTAGTGGATATATTGCTCTGTTATGTGCAATAAAGCACTATTGCCCTTTTGTAAACATTGCTGTGTGTGAATCGCTGTATCATAAATTTTTTGAGCATCAACACCTGACACATCATAAAACCTTGCGGTTAAACAATATGGGGTATTTAAAGACGTTTTTTCTACAACATTTTGATGAATAAGAAAATCGGGGTGTTGCCCCTTAGAAAAACCTAAATCTGACATACTGCACCTCCTGTTCGGCTATAACACCATCACCCAAACATAAAGTTAGGGTGATGACACAAACAGGGGTGGCATAACAGATACAAGAGCTGTCCAGCCCGAAGGCTGCCCTGTCTGTGCCACCATTGAGGTGAACAAACAACGGGCAACAAGTCTTTTATTGACTTGTTGGTCTTGTATAAGGGATGCCACTCCCTATACGGCTATTGAACCGTACAAGAGTTATTATTACAGCTTCTACTTAAGCTGTGAAGGATTTTTGAATGGATAACGGATACTTTTTATGAATATGTTGTATTGCAAGGAAAGATAAATGATCGAACAGATAAGAGGATATCGAAGGATATGGAAAAAACAGGAAATCGTTTTTAAAAATTCAATTATACAAAATAATCGATTAATTTAAAAACAAAAAATGATTAGAATTAAGTACTGAAAGATTATCATAAGTAAAAAATCGTACTTAAATTAAAACAAACTTTATGGTAAATAATAAAACAAAGAGCAACCCAAAAAGGATAGGTGCAAAGGCAATAAAAAAATATGGTGCCCCAATAGCAATGATACGATAATTATTGCCATATTTCTCAGCCAAAAAATCATCTGATATGATCATTTTTCTTATACGATGTATAAAAAGACCAAGGGGGGTACCAATAATTGTTCCAGCAAGCGTCCCCTTTGTAATCTGATAAGATGCTAAGTTATAGGCATCGGCTATTTGTATTGAACAAGCAAGGCTTAACGAAAAAGCAATTAAAGAAATATAAATCAATCTGCGTTGATTAAATTTACAAAGAGCATTGTAAAGTGCCTTCTCACTCATATTCTATCCTTAAATAAATTTGTAAAATGCAACCAACTATTATACAAATTAAATAATTATATCAATCTCAATTTAGCTTACTACATATATCATATAGGTTTTTGATAATCTATCACTCTTCATAAAAACACATTAATCTGAACAATATTCCAAACCTTTATAACATTTCTTTTTTATGACTTTTCCGTCTTTGTAAGTTTTTTCTATTTCTTTATTGCCATTTTCATCCCATATAATCCCCACCCCTGCTGGTTTATCATTTATGTATGTCAGTTCTGATGCTTTTACCCCATTTTTATGCCAAGAAATTGAACGTCCATGTAATTGATTATCTTTATACTCAGTTTGTCTCCTTAATTTTCCATCTATCCACATTCTACCAACACCATTTTCTTTTCCATTAACAAATCTAGCTTCAGTTGCTTTTTGCCCATCTTCATCCCATGTCACATATAAACCTTCTGCTTTTCCATTTATCATCATGCCCTCAATTAATTTTTGCCCATTCTCAAACCAGATAGTGGTAATACCATATTGCTGCCCATTTATGAAATATTTTTCTAAAAATTTCTTTCCATTTTTATGCCAACGAACAAAATAACCATTTGGTTTTCCATTAAACAGCCAGCCTTCTCCCGTTTTTTCTCCAGTTTCAGCATATATTGTTCTCAATCCATTTATTGATAGCGGCTCCTCTTTCAACAAATCATTTTGCTCCTTTATAATAATAGGGTCTGTTAATTTTTTTTGATTGCTTTTATAAAAATGTTGAACAACATAATCGCCATTTTTATTTTTACCTAAAAGCTTTCTGTAGTAAAAGTTATCACTCTTCTTAACACTAGGATTGAGCAAATCTCTTTCAGGAAAATAAGCCAGTATTTTATTTTCCTTTTCGGAAACAACTTCAGTATCAGAAATTTTGTTATTTGTAAGATGGAACTTTTCATTAATAGCATCACAGCCATTTAATAATAAAAAGATCATTGCTAAGGATAGATACTTGATCATAAATTACTCCGCTGTAAAAATACATCAACTGTTACATGTAATTAACCTATTATCACATGTAATTTAAATTTAATAAAATAAATATGCAATATATGATCAGTTAATGAATAACACTGTAGCAATTTAGAGAGAGTTTGTAAGGATAGTATTAATATGAGTAGTTTCTAAGCCGCCTATGCGGCGGTTAACGTTGATGCTTTTAGTGTATTTGGTGTTAATGATTTCTAAGCCGCCCTCTTTGGCACAAATAAATGCCCATGGTAAAACCAATGTGTCTTTAACCAAATCGGCAATATCAAAAACCAATGCTCCGCGGCGAGTTTTGCCATGCATTACAGCAAAACCATGTGGAATACCCAATACCCACAAAGTCGTGGCGGCTAAACCATAGGCTAAATAATTACCATGGTTTAAAAAATTATTGGCAATATCACCACCATCATGTTGGCGTTCGAAATTTTTTTGTTGGGTGCGTGCTGCAGCTATTTTGTACAATCGTTTGGTCAGCTGTGCTTCAACTAATAATAAATCACCTACTTTATTTACATTATCTATTTTATTGATAAAGTGGGTCAGTGCTTGCTCAATATCTTGATCGGCTAAATCAAAGCCTTCTGCTTTTAAATCTTTGTCTTTTGACCAAACAGCTTTTAGGTATTGAATACGGGCTAATTGGAATTTTTTGGCAACCGCCAAACGTTTTTGCTCATCAAACCAAAACGAAAGCCAGCCTTGCACATATTCTGTTGGTCTGTATTCGCTTTGTGGTGTCAGCCATTCAATTTCACTGCCTGCAAATAAAGGGGTGCCGCCACCACCACAAAACCCTACCAATACCCCAGCACTGGCTAGCATACGCATGGCCGCTTGTGTGATGGAAGTACCGGTACCCAATAAAATAACGGTTGTATTGGCGATGGGAATATTCCAATAATAGTTTTCGTCTTTGGCTTCGGTTAAATACAAGACCCGCCCATCTTTTTGCATCACCCGACATTTTTCGAGGTAATATAAATTGGCTCGTTTAGAATGTAATATGGCTTTTAAATCGGTTAAAGCTTCCATAAGTTTCCTATTTTTTAATCTGGTGGTTTGCTCTATTTTATTTGATTATTTTTAGCATAATATCATTTTTATCTTTAAACAATTTTGTTTGAGGGTATTAATCGTCTTTACCACCATTTGACTATGCACTTTTTAAATAAGAAACAAACAGAAAACAGCCATAAATTTTAAATCTATTTTAAAAAATAAGTTATACTGCTTGTCTTTTGTCAAACAAAACAATAACGGGCAATTATGGCTAAATAATTGCTGTTTTTAACTTTATTCTCTACAGGGTTATTGTATGTCACACATGGTTCTTGATAAGGTTCGACAAACTTATAATATCGATCATTGGGGGAATAATTATTATCATATTGATGACAATGGTCATATCAGGGTTTGCCCTAATCCAGAACACCCAAACGCCACAATTGATTTAAATGATTTAGCCCAGCAGATGCAAACAAAGGGGTTGCGTTTACCTGCTCTTTTTTGTTTCCCACAAATTTTGCAACATCAACTGCGTTCTATTAATCAGGCATTTGAAGGGGCAAAACAATCTTTTGGGTATCAGGGTAATTATTTTTTGGTTTACCCTATTAAGGTTAACCAACATCGTCGTATTCTTGATGCATTAATCCACTCAGGTGAACCATTAGGCTTGGAAGCAGGTTCTAAAGCAGAACTTCTGGCTGTATTAAGCCATGCTGATTTTACCCGTTCGGTTATTGTGTGTAATGGTTATAAAGACCGCGAATATATACGTTTGGCACTGATGGGTGAAAAACTGGGGCATAAGGTTTATTTGGTCATTGAAAAAATGTCTGAAATTGCTATTGTGCTTGAAGAGGCAGAAAAATTAGATGTTACCCCGCGCTTGGGGGTACGTGCTCGTTTGGCTTCTCAAGGCTCGGGTAAATGGCAAGCCAGCGGTGGGGAAAAATCAAAATTTGGGTTGTCTGCCACTCAAGTACTTAAACTGGTGGATACTCTAAAAACAGCCAATAAACTGGATAGCCTGCAATTATTGCATTTTCATTTAGGTTCTCAAATTGGCAATATCCGTGATATTGCAACTGGGGTAAGGGAATCAGCCCGTTTTTATGTGGAATTGCATAAACTGGGGGTTCAGATTCAATGTTTTGATGTGGGTGGCGGTTTGGGTGTAGATTATGAAGGTTCTCGTTCACATTCTGACTGCTCGGTTAATTATGGGCTATACGAATATGCCAATAATATTATTTGGGAAATAGGCAATGCTTGCAATGAAAACAACCTCCCCCACCCTACAGTCATTACTGAATCAGGTCGAGCCATCACGGCGCACCATACGGTACTGGTATCGAATATTATTGGTATTGAGCAAAGTCTATTTTTACCACCAAATGTACCAAAAGACGATGCCCCCAGAGCATTATTAAGCTTATGGCGTACTTGGCAAGAAGTCCAAAGCAACAGGCAACCACGTTCATTACGTGAATGGTTACATGATAGCCAATTAGACTTAAATGATGTACACACACAATACTCGCTTGGATTGATTAACCTAACTGAACGCGCTTGGGCAGAGCAAGCCTATTTGGCTATTTGTGCAGGCATTCAACCATTATTAGACCCAAGTAACAGAGGACACCGCCCTATTATTGATGAATTACAAGAAAGAATGGCCGATAAACTGTATGTCAATTTTTCTTTATTTCAATCTTTGCCTGATGCATGGGGTATTGATCAACTTTTCCCTGTGATGCCTTTAAGTGGTTTAGATCAGCCACTGAATAAGCGCGCGGTATTATTGGATATTACGTGCGATTCGGATGGTACAATTGATCATTATATTGATGGAGACGGCATTACCAACACAATGCCCATGCCTGAATACGACCCTGAACACCCACCTTTAATTGGCTTTTTTATGGTTGGTGCTTATCAAGAGATATTAGGCAATATGCACAATTTATTTGGTGACACGGCTTCAGTGGATGTATTTGTGGGTGCAGATGGTACGATTAAAATGGATCAAACAGAAGAAGGCAACACCGTGGCACAAATGCTTGAATATGTGCAACAAGCACCACATATATTAACTGAACACTTTAACCAACAAGTTAAAGCAACCTGTTTAGATGAGCACACAAAATCGGCGTTTATGGCTTTATTTGAACAAGGATTAAGCGGTTATACTTATTTAGAAGATGAATAAAATATTGTGTGTTTTTTCATATAAAATCATTTATCTTAATTTTTGGTCTGAACAAAGACATTAAGAAAGGAAAGTTATGTTTAATACATTAAACAACCAAGACGATCATTCATTGGTTGCCAATGCTTTTGGGTTTTTACGCTTTCCTCTTCATTTTCAGCCTTATAACAGTCAAGCCGATTGGGTAATTACAGGCGTTCCTTTTGATATGGCTACTTCTGGCCGAGCAGGTGCGCGTCATGGTCCAGCGGCCATTCGTCAGGTATCCACCAATCTTGCATGGGAACAAAACCGTTGGCCTTGGCAATTTAACTTGCAAGATCGTTTAAACGTTGTTGATTGTGGGGATGTTGTCTTTCAATTTGGGGATGCACAAGATATGTGCAACCAGTTGCAAAGCCATGCACAAAAACTATTGCAAGCAGGTAAAAAAATGCTTACTTTTGGTGGAGACCATTTTATTACTTTGCCTTTACTGCGTGCTCATGCACAACACTTTGGCAAAATGGCTTTACTGCATTTTGATGCCCATACAGACACCTATGCCAATGGCAGTAAATTTGACCACGGCACCATGTTTTATCATGCGCCAAATGAAGGGTTAATTGACTCCACACATTCGGTACAAATTGGTATTCGTACCGAACATGATCAAGATAATGGCTTTACTGTATTGGATGCGGCACAAACTAATGACCGATCAGTGGATGATATTGCAAGCCAAGTCAAACATATTATTGGGGACATGCCTGTTTATTTAACATTTGATATAGATTGTTTAGACCCAGCATTTGCACCAGGCACTGGCACACCTGTGTGTGGAGGTTTAACAACGGATAAGGCATTAAAAATTCTAAGAGCCATGCAATCACTTAATATAGTGGGTATGGATGTGGTAGAAGTAGCCCCTTCTTATGACCACGCAGAAATTACGGCATTAGCAGCAGCAACCATTGCTTTAGATATGCTTTATATGCAAGCTGCAAAAATAAAACGCTAACGAATAAAAAAACACCTATGAACTGCCCTTTAAAAACAAATTGGGTATCTTGTTTTATTGGTGCAGTTCATAAAAAATATTGTCATTTTCCCCCTCAGCGCATCATCACACATCCACCTAAAAACACTAAATTTAAAAACACTAAATTCTTTTAAAAGATTAGTGTCTCGCTTTAAATCCAATTCAAGCGATCAACTAAGCCTTGTTACTATTCAGGAAAGGGCATTTCGCGTCTAAAATCTTCGATAGTGGATAAATCCTTGCCTTCAATCATCTGCAGGCACTCACGCCAAAATTTAAGCACAGTACGATATTGGTTAAAGGTGAATTGTTGTGGTTCACCACCACTATCGGGATCAATGGAGTATTCAGTATATTCGTTGGTGATTGCCATATGTCCTGGCAAAGCAACTGGAGGACATAACCAGATTTGTTTTGCATTCATATCCCAATCAGCAAAACGTGGGTCTTGAGGTTGGTATTCCCCTCTCTCAACCTTTTGTAATAGTTCTTCAAAAGAAGCATCTTCTTTTTCGCTGGTTGAATGTTCTACGATGAAATCTAACAATGTTAGACCAATAGCCCTGTCTTGTTTTACATCATCACTTTCTAAGACTAACTGTTGAATATAATCACCTTCTTCAAACTTAAAAAGTTTGAATACTAAAGATTTATGGCTCATATTTAGGGTAACCTCGCCATTGTTTAACTAAACCTATTGGCTCATTAAAAATAAATTTTACCTCACTAGATTTACCTAGCCAGATACCTTTTTTCTCATCAATTAACTTTTTATTCTCAAAAGCATGGCTCATTTCAAGCTTACCTCTGGTAACTGACCAATCAGCAGGCGTTAAGGTCGATTTAGCCCCATTATTGGTTTTTAAGTAAAATGGCTCACCATCTGCTTGTCTCATCCCAACCTTAGCTTTAATCGTACCATTACTGCCCACTGGCTCCAACAGTTCCGTAATCACTAAATCAGGTGAGCGTGTAAAATGTCCACCTTGTACTTTACCTCGACCATTTCCATAGATTCTAACATCTGCCTCAATATGTTTAAAATCAATATCCTGTTGATGCTTACGGTAACTTTCTAATGTTTGCTGAAAATGACTCGGTTCTTTAGCTCGTTCCGCAAACTGGCTATAAACCTGCTTTTCTTTATGTATCGCCAATTGTATATCTTGATTGCGCTCTGACCATTGGCTAAAGGTTTGCTTATCTTGTGCTATTTTCTGACTAACTTCTGTCACTGTACTGAGGTTTTGTTTAGACACGACTTGTTGTGGCCGTACTGCCTGTAGTTCAAAACCCAATGCCCCTATTTGATAACGCATCATGCCACTAGGCAAGCGAATAGGCTTGAGTGTCACCCCATAACCACCATATTGGGTTACTGCTTTACCCATCGCTAAACCCGCAGTGACACCACCTACCAATTCTGCAAAGTCTCCATATCGTCCTTGCATCAGCGCTGTGGTACCGTGATAACTGGTTACCCCTATACCGGTAATGGGGTTACTTTGTAACAAGAGTTCTGTTTGTGAAGTGCCGTTTTTATAGGCTTCTGCCGTGCCACTTTTCATCTCAGGTAACCACATATCGGCACCTTGTTTATTGCCCATATAATTATAGGTGACCGCAGCACCAGCCATAGCCATATCCCTGACTTGTAAGACAGGTTCAACCACAAAGCCTTTTGCGCCATTAACAAGCCCACGCCCAAAGCGTTCACCATAATTGCTTGATTGCCTATATTCAGTCGGTAAGTATTGGTTGATCAATACACGGTGTTTGAGTTGATCTTCGAAAGAGTTACGTGTTAATGACTCTTGTGGTTTAAATAAACCACTTAATAGCTCATTGGTTTTTTGTTGTTCGAGGTTCTGTTTTTGCTGTTGTTGAATCTGTGCCTGAATGCTGTCAATTTGTTGGTTGATTTTGCTTTGGCTACTCAGTCGTTGTTTAGCGAATAGTTCGTTTTCTTTTTGCTGTTCAGGTGTGTAGATACTTGGGTCATAGTGATATTCTTTATTTGGTTTGATATTGGGTACAAAATGCTGATGCGTGTCTTTTAGCTGAATATCCTTTATTTGTCCTGAACGGTATAAATGCCCCAAAGCTGCCTCAGGGTGATTGGGGTCTAATTGTTTGGCAATCGCCATGCCACTATCGCCACTTTTGGCAATGGCAGTGCGTATGGTTTGTTCGGGTTCTTTCTCTGGTACAGGTAAAACCTGATTGATATCTTCTTTAGGCTGATTTTGCGCCAGAATCACTTGAGGGTCTAATTTAATGCTTTTATTATAAGCACCGACAATTAAGTGCATCTGTTCATGATTGATATCGACATAAGTAACTTTAGGCGGACGCCCTGCAAAGTCATCAATAGCAAAGCCAACTGCTTGCATTAAAGCCTGCTGCTCTTTGGGTTTAAAGATAGACAGTTTATCTTTCACGTCAAAGATATCGATGAGTTTATTGATTTCATTTAACCGTTTAGGTTCAGGCAAAGGTCGCTCTAATAGGTTTGGTTGTTGTTCAGTTTGTTGTTGCGTTAGAATTTGACGAATATCGATATGAGCAGCCACATTATTGTGGATATGGGCAATCAGATGATTGCCATCTTTGGATAGCCCGACTCCATCAATTTTATCAAAATGCTTTTTTTTAGCGACTTCTACCGCTAAAGCTTCGGTTAATTGTTTTTGTTGTTCTTGGGGAAACTCTTTAAGCAAATTATTTTGATTAAGATGATTTTGTACATCTTCGATTGCTTCGGGGAGCTTTTGCCCTATACGCTGCTGTTCTTCTTGCTCTTGCTGCCAGCGTTGCTGCTGCAAGATTTCCAAGTCGATTTCTAGGCGTGGGCGTTCCATAGATTAAAATTCAAAACAATATATTAATGACAAACGAGATTGTATAGTAACCCACATGCCAAGTATCTAAAAATAGGATAAAAAATGCAATTAAAATAGATTATGACTCATTGTTACAACTTAAAAATAAATTGTTGGAACATAAAACATATAAGCAATTAACTTACCTTTGTCGGTATAATTTTTCTAAGCCGCCTATGCGGCGGTTAACAGTAAACAATTAAACGATTTCTTTAATAAAACAATTAATTATCTAAAAAAATCCAAATTTACCCAAATTTTTACTCAAAAACATAACAAACTGATTTTATTTAAAATTTTAAAGAGCAAAAATATTTGGGTTAATTTCAACTTAACCCAAATAAATTATAACTTAAATATTCACCATTGACATAAGTTCTTGCTGATAACGCGTACCAGCAATTGCTTGAGAGGGGAAAATATTGTTAATAGCCATCATTTGCTCATCACTTAACTCTATACCGAAAGCCCCAATATTCTCCTTTAAATTACTGATTTTACTGGTTCCACTAAGCGGTATAATCAAATTATTTTGTTTTAAAAGCCATGCCAAAGCCAATTGTGCGGCAGTACAATTTTTTTGTTGGGCTAACTCTTCTAATTTGTGAACCAGTTCTATATTGTGATAAAAATTGTCACCAACAAAACGCGGATTATTACGCCTAAAATCATCTTCAGCTAAATCTTCTGGTTTTTGAATTTTTCCTGATAAAAAACCGCGCCCTAATGGGCTATATGCTACAAAACCAACACCAAGTTGTTCGCAAGCACTTAAAATACCGTCTTCTGGTTCTCTACTCCATAAAGAATACTCACTTTGCAAAGCGGTAATCTGGTGTTCTTTACATGCTTGAGTTAATGTTTGGGCAGAAGCTTCTGATAACCCTAAATAACGCACTTTACCCTCTTGAATCAATTGTGCCATTGCCCCTACTGTTTCTTCAATAGGCACTTGTGGATCAATACGATGCAGATAATATAAATCAATATAGTCTACACCTAATCGTTTTAAACTGCCCTCACAACTTTGTTTAATGTATTCTGGCTGGCCATTCACCCTACGGGCATTAGGGTTATTATTGTCCAATAAAATCCCACATTTTGTGGCTAAAAATACTTTTTCTCGTTGTCCAATAATGGCCTTGCCAACTAATGTTTCGTTTGTATAAGGACCATACATATCAGCGGTATCTAAAAAATTAATGCCCTGCTCAATAGCATATTGAATGGTTTTGATAGACTCAAGATCATTTTTTGTACCATAAAATGCACTCATGCCCATACACCCTAGACCAATTGCAGAAACTTGCTCACCTGAATGTCCTAATGTTCTGGTTGGTACCATTGTATTGCTCCTGATTATTTGTAAAACTCGACTTTAATGCATTTATTTACATAAAAAAATGGTACATTCCTTCATATACTATGAAGGAATGCTACATAATGAATAAAAGTATTGAAACAACGCTAAACGTTTTTCGATTGGTTGCTGAATATAAAAGTTTCACTCGAGCAGCAGCAGATATGGATATTTCACCATCAGCTTTAAGCCAAAGCATTCGCCAATTAGAACAAACATTAGGGGTACGATTACTTAATCGAAGCACGCGTTCTGTCAGCCTAACGGAAATTGGGCAGCAATTTTTGGTACGCATTAGTCCAGCTCTAGATGAATTACGCGAAGCTTTGGAAGACCTTCCACAAACCAAACACAATCCAACTGGCACACTTAAAGTAACCATGCCTTATATTGTTTGGCAAAGTATGATTGAACCTCGTTTGGCTGATTTTATGGCACGATACCCTGATATTCGGCTAGACGTACAAGTAGATGATGGACTCACAAATATTGTGCAAGATGGTTTTGATGTCGGTATTCGTTTAGGTCAAATGCTCCATCAAGATATGATTGCTTTGCCTTTTGGCTTACCAATACGATCGGTTATTGCAGCCACACCACGATATTTTGAACAATACGCTCACCCTCAGCACCCATACGATTTATTACATCATCGTTGTTTATGCTACCGTTTTAATAGTGGTAGAACAATTTATCATTGGGAATTTTACAAAGGTGATGAACATATGAAATTTATGCCAAACAGTGTGTTAACCATGAACAAAGACATACCACTGAATAAAATGGCACAGCAACACATCGGTTTAATCAATGCATTTGAACCCGATATAAGGAATGAATTAGCACAGGGTATATTCATGCCCACTTTAACAGATTGGCATATTCCAGAAACCCAATTTTATTTATATTATCCAAGTCGTCATTTCATGCCCAATAAATTAAAAAAATTTATTGATTATTTTCGGTAATCTAAACTCAAAATAACCATTAATTGCTTCCTTGGGCAAAGGCAAACTAAAACCCATGATATTATAATAACTGGTTGAAGCCCGTTAAATTAATGCCCAGTCATACGGCTAAAAAGGTACAGTATCTATATGAAAAAATTATTCTTTGTTTTTTTCTTTGCTTTTTGTGGAGAAATAATTGCAGCGCCCTATTTAACCAATAGGCAAGAAAACATCATTAATGCCATTGTTGATGCTGAGTATGACAAGATTAAGCAAGGTTCAAGTATTCTATTTGATACAGGTAATATGGATATCAAAAAAATAACACCGAAAATAATTGAAGAGCAAAGAAACACGTTGATCTCAATTGGTAAAAATGGGTTAGATACTATTGACCCATCTTATTCTTCTCAAACGCTTTGGATTTTCTTTGCTGCGATTGCTACAAGCTATAATTCTCCTGATTGGGTTTGTGCTCAATATGACAGTCAGTGTAAAGAATTTGCAAAAAATGACAATTTTCCCGATTTAGCTCTAGAAGCTCAAAGATTAACCATGATGGCACTATGCCCCAAAAACTCAGAAAAATGTGCAATCAATTATGATCAATTTGCTGAAATTTTAGACAAAAAGCAGGCCGAAATAGACACCCATTATAACGAAAAACAACTCAATGAAAAGTTTGAGCAACAACTTAAAAGCATCGGTTTTCCAGAAAATGCGTTCAAATTTTCACCTTAACAAGATATTTTTTTGATAAAGTCGTTTAACTGATTTGCCAGTTAATTTCTGCTAAGCCTTTTTGTGTCAAAAACTGATTGGTTTGGCTAAAATGCTTACACCCTAAAAAACCTCTATGTGCTGATAATGGCGACGGATGTGGTGCAGTTAACACCAAATGTTTACTGGTATCAACCAATGGTTGTTTGTTTTGAGCATGTCTGCCCCATAATAAAAACACACAAGCTGGGCTTGCTTGACTGACAAATTGAATTAATGCATCACTGACCACAAACCAAGGCCATGTTTGGTGGCTACCAGCTTGAGCCTGTGCGACACTAAAGCCTGTGTTTAATAATAAGACACCTTGTTGTACCCAAGCGGTTAAATCACCATGGCTGGGCGGTTTAATGCCTAAATCTTGCTCAATTTCTAAATAGATATTGCGCAAAGATGGCGGAATAGCCACGCCCTGCCCCACAGAAAAAGCCAAGCCATTTGCCTGATCTGGTCCATGATATGGGTCTTGTCCTAAAATAACGCATTTAATGGAATCAACGGGTTGTTTTAATGCTGCAAATATTTGTGGTGCGGGTGGATAAATGATCTGCTGGTTTTCTACAGCGTGTTTGTATAATTCATGACATTGTCTGAGTGCACTGGCTACTTCTTTTTGTTGAAAACAGGGCCGCCAACTAGGGTGAATACTATTTAATGCATCGATAAACAAAGGGACATAGTCACGTAAATTAGCTGGCTTATTCATGTTTTCCTCCTAAAAATGAATTTGATTAATACTGTTGCATATTATGATCAATCACCTGTGCCCAATGATCTATGCCACCCGTTAAATTATAGATACGACTTTCATCAAAACCTGCTTGCAACAAAAAAGCCGCAACAGAAAAGCTACGGATACCATGGTGACAATACACCACAATATCCTGCTCATCGGGTAGTTCATGCTGACGGATAGGAATTTGATTCATCGGGATATGAACACAATTGGCTAAAGAGCATATTTCTACTTCATGAGGTTCTCTGACATCTAAAAGTAAAATTTGCTCTGGTTCTTGTTGTAATCTTTTTGCCAGTTGCTCTACCGTAATAGATTGAACGTGCATAATTAAAATTCAAACTTACCTGAGAATCCTGGGTTTTTGGTATTGGTTAGATAAGGCACATTGGTATCAAACAATACTTTTTCTGTGAATTGGTTGTCTTTTAAGGTATACAACATTGCCTGCATCACAGCAGATCGTCCCACAATAATCACCAAACGTCCATTTTCAGCCAATTGTTCTTTTAATGCCTCAGGTACAGTGTCACAAGCACCTCCAATATAAATGGCATCAAACTTACCTTGGTCGATATTTTGTAAACCATCAGCTACGTGGTAATTGATATTTTGGTAAGCTAATTTTGTCAGTGTTTGTTTGGCTTTTTCTTGTTGTTCCTGATCAATATCAACCGTTAACACAGATTGTGCCAACTTGGATAATAAAGCAGTTGCATAACCTGAACCTGTGCCCACTTCTAATACTTTATCAGTTGGTTTAATGGCCAATGCTTGAATCATACGAGCCACTATTTTTGGCTCTAGCATGACGCCACCATTAGGTAAAGGTAAATGGGTGTCGGTATAAGCAACCCGTTCTTGCCCACTGGCAACAAAGGCTTCTCGTGGAATTTCCAATAAATGGTCTAAAACATTTAAATCCAATACACTCCATGGACGAATTTGTTGTTCAACCATATTAAAACGTGCTTTACTAAAATCCATTTCTCACACTCCAGACTTCTATTTTGTTTTGTTAATTAAGTTTTATGTTGTTTTTAATCCGATACATCACAAAGCAACACAAATAAAATTCAAAATATTTATTTACCCACTTGTCCCAAATGGGTAAATTTGAATCCTTGTCGCGATTTTAAACCATATCCTAAAAACCGATCAAACCCAATATGGGCAACCCAAATCAACCCGACAGACAACAATACTGACATATTTAAAAACAAACCTACCATACACACAATCGATGCACCTATATAAGAATGCGCACAATTGTATGCAATTGCCCCACATGATGTGCCAAACACATAGGCAAAAATAGAAACATCTGGGACAAAAAAACACACCAAGAAAAACCACCAGTCAAACTGATATTGTTTATAAAGCAACACAGAGGCCATTAAAACAACCAATGCTTCCAACCGCAAAATGATCAGTTACCCTTTATTTATTGGGTTTTTTGGCATATTTACGGATATTGTTTGGCAATCATCGCCAACATTTGTGCCAATACTTTTGGGTTTGCAGCCACAATATCACCTGTTTCTAACCAAGTGTCATTGCCTTTGAAATCAGTCACAATACCACCTGCTTCTTGTACCAATAAGCTACCAGCCGCAATATCCCATGGTTTTAGGTTAAACTCAAAAAAACCATCTACGCGACCACAAGCAACATTACATAAATCTAAAGAGGCCGCACCTTCTCGTCTGGCACCTGCGGTTTTCGCCAGCATATCTTTTAAAATAGACAAATAGGTGTCCATCATGCTTTGGTCAACAACAGGAAAGCCTGTGGCAATCAAACATTCATTTAAGTTAATGCGTTTGGACACACGGATACGACGATCATTTAAAAAAGCACCTTTACCACGAGATGCGGTAAAGATATTATTGCGTTCAATATCAAACACAACGGCTTCTGTTACGATGCCTTTACAGGCTAAAGCAATAGATATGGCATATTGTGGATGACCATGCAAATAATTGGTTGTGCCGTCTAATGGGTCAATGATCCACTCATAGTCTGAATCTTCTTGTCCAACGACCCCACCTTCTTCTGCCCGAATTTTATGGTCAGGGTAAGCATGTAATAAAGTATCAATAATGATGGACTCCGACTCCCTGTCCACTTGAGAAACAAAGTCATTAAAGGATTTGGTTTCAACTTTAATACTTTCTAAACTTAAAGAAGCGCGCAACATCATATTAGCGGCTTTACGAGCGGCTTTCACAGCCGTATTTATCATTGCATTCATGCTTAATCCAATAAAGATGGGCACAACAAAGTGTGCTTACGTTACAATAGGGGTTTATGTGTTAAAGAACTTTTTAAATTATACGCTAACTTTGACAATGAACAAACCTCAACTTCCTGCTTATTTACAGAATATCAGTATTGTTTTATGCCGAACAAGTCACCCAGCCAACATTGGTGCTGCGGCAAGGGCCATGAAAACAATGGGACTAACAAAATTAACATTGGTTTCTCCTAACCTGATGGTTACGCCTATGACGGAGCACCCTCATGTGTTTCGTCCAGAAGACCCAAGTGCTTTTACCTTACCAGAAGAAAGCTTCATTTTGGCTTCTGGTGCAAAAGATGTTTTAGAAGAAGCCATAATTGTTTCTTCTTTGGCTGACGCGATTAAAGACTGTACGCTTTGTTGCGCCCTAACCAGCCGCAAAAGGGAATTAACTGCTTCACTACAGACCCCACGAGAAGCCATGCCTGAATTATTGCAAGCGGCGCAAAATGATCAAAAAGTGGCATTGGTTTTTGGTAATGAAACATTTGGCTTATCCATTGAGGAAGTCACGCAATGCAATCGTTTAATCACCATTAATGGCAACCCTGATTATTTTTCTTTAAATTTAGCCCAAGCAGTACAAGTCATCAGTTATGAGCTTATGAGTCAAGTTGACTTGGATATGGATTATTTAAAGCAAGAAACCGATTTAGCCACACGCGAACAAGTGCAAGGTTTAATTGGGCATATGCAAGACACGATGAATCAATTGAATTTTTTTGAACGCAGAAATGCTGAGCGCTTAATGCGTAGAATGCACAGTTTGTTTGACCGCGCCGATATCAGCAAAGAAGAAATTGATATTTTACGGGGCTTTTTCAAAACCATAGAGAAGAAAATACCTTAATATGAATTACGCGCTGGATGCCTTGTGGTGGAAACTAACCAATCAAAAGGTTCGTGATTTAGCCAGTATTTTGACTGCACCGCCTTTATGGCACAGTGGTTGTGAATTACCAGTTGCCACTTTGTTGGGACAAACAGGTTTTCGCTATTTACTCAGTTTAAATGAACACCCAGAAACCTTGTTGAATTATTTAAAAGATAAAGAACCTTTTGGTTATCGTTTGGGGCTTTATGCTGAACATCTACTGGCCTTTTGGTTCAGTCACGCACCACACTGTCAATTAATTGCGCAAAACATTGCCATTGAATGCAATAAGCAAACCATTGGCGCTTTAGATTTTATTGCACAAATTGGTGAGCAAACCTACCATATTGAGCTGACATGTAAATATTATTATGACCCTACCGCTGAGCAAACCGGTGGTTTTTTTGGTTTAAATCGAAATGACTCTTTAGCGCAAAAAGCAACAAAATTAACACAGCAGCTTGATTTATCTGCGCATAAAAATACACAAACCTTTTATCAACAGCATCATATTGATGCAAACACAGTAAAAGCGGCTTCTATTATTCGGGGCAATGCTTTTACCCTTTCAGGCACAATCAAACTTAACCCACCGTACATTAACCCCCACTGTTGGGCTGGTAAGGTATATGACTGGGCAAGTTTTATGGCACAACAAACTGAACAAAAAAAATATGTCTTGATACCTCGCCAAGACTTATTAGCACCTATACGAGTATTGCCTGAGCATATTACGGACTTTAACAGTGAGCAAATAAAACCAGAAACCCCCATCATGATCGCTCAAGTATCTGAACGATATGATGGTTATTTTCACGAAGAAAACCGCTTCATTATTATATAATTATTTATTTTTATGAATTTGAGACGCCATCACTGTCTGAAGCATTTGTGGTAAATATTGTGCCAAAAGAGTACTGGCTGTATGACTGTCTTTTCCTATTTTAAGTGCCAATTGTTGTATGGTCTCTTTGCCCAAAGCTTTTTGCACCTGTTCAACAGAAACATTTAATTGATTTTCTTCATCACTAAGCCATGATTGTGCTTCTTCGCTTAAACCACCCTGTTTTAAGATATCCCAAAATTCATCAACACCACTTTTTTGTATCCATAAAATTATTTTGTTTATGGATTGTGCATTTTTTCCACCCAAAGCAGCATCAATTTGGACAAAGATATTCATTTATACTGACCTTTACCACCCGATTTTATTTGTTAAAGTATACTATCTGATATCAATACCAACTATCTAATTAAGGCAAAGTTAATCATCTATAAAATAACCATTAGAAAAAAACACTGACATTTCCTAGTATTTCTTGATTAATTAAATGGTTTGATATCCCAATCACCATAAATAATACCCTATCAACCAAAAAACAAACGCCTTCCATAATCAAGCTTTAAAAAATATAAAAAAGCATTCTGAGATATTAAGCACATCTTATCGTAAAAGTCGTATAATGAAATGTTTACAGTTTTGAGTTTGGCACAAACAAAAATGGAATATATCCGCATTCGTGGCGCACGCACACATAATCTTAAAGACATTAACCTTGATCTACCCCGTCACCAATTGGTTGTGATTACTGGCTTATCTGGTAGTGGAAAAAGTTCACTTGCTTTTGATACTTTGTACGCTGAAGGGCAACGCCGCTATGTTGAAAGTTTATCTGCTTACGCACGCCAATTTTTGCAAATGATGGAAAAACCCGATGTCGACTTAATTGAAGGTTTGTCTCCTGCCATTTCTATTGAACAAAAAGCAACCAGTCATAACCCTCGCTCAACAGTCGGCACAGTAACAGAAATTCATGATTATTTACGTTTATTGTTTGCCCGAGTAGGTACCCCCTATTGTCCAGATCATCATGTGGCTTTAGCGAGCCAAACCGTTTCACAAATGGTCGATCATGTATTGTCCTTACCTGAAGAAACTAAGATCATGATTTTGTCTCCCATGGTATTGGAACGTAAAGGTGAGAATCTGGAGCTTTTTGAAGATTTACGCGCTCAAGGCTTCGCGCGTGTCAGAATCAATAAAGAGGTGTATGAATTAGACAATCTGCCCAAACTCAACAAAAATCAAAAACACACTATTGAAGTGGTTGTAGACCGTTTAAAAGTACGAGCAGACATGAAGCAACGTTTGGCTGAAAGTTTTGAAACGGCCTTGCGTCATGCAGAGGGGCGCGTGTTAGCGATGGAAATGGATACAGGTGAAGAACATTGGTTCTCAGCCAAGTTTGCTTGCCCTATTTGTTCGTATAGTCTGCCTGAATTAGAACCTCGCCTTTTCTCATTTAATAACCCAATGGGTGCGTGTCCTAAATGTGATGGCTTAGGTCAAATGACTTTCTTTGACTCTAAACGTGTTGTGGTTCACCCCGAGCTTGCTTTAGCTGCTGGTGCAATCAAAGGTTGGGATAAGCGTAATGCTTTTTACTTTCAAATGCTGCAATCACTGGCGAAACATTATGAATTTGATTTGAATACGCCATTTGAGTTATTGCCTGAAAAAACCCAAAATATTGTTCTATATGGTTCTGGTAAAGAGAGCATTGAGTTTTCCTACCTTTCGGAAAAAGGCACACAATTTATTCGATCTCATGCCTTTGAAGGCATTATCCCTAACTTAGAACGTCGCTTTAGGGAAACAGACTCAAACGCCGTCAGAGAAGAACTTTTAAAATACCAAGCACAACAAACGTGCCCTAGTTGTCATGGCGCACGTTTACGTACAGAAGCACGAAATGTGATGATTGCGGATGAATCTTTACCTCAAATCAGTGGCTGGCCATTACAAAAAAGTTATGACTTTTTTAATGAACTGAACTTAACAGGCAATAAAAAAGCCATTGCAGAAAAAATTCTGAAAGAAATTACTGAACGTTTGGGTTTTTTAATCAATGTTGGTTTAAATTATTTAACTTTGGCTCGTAGTGCAGAAACTTTATCTGGTGGTGAAGCACAACGTATTCGTTTAGCCAGCCAAATTGGTTCTGGTTTAACTGGCGTGATGTATGTGTTAGATGAGCCTTCTATCGGCTTACATCAGCGAGACAATGACCGTTTATTGGGTACACTGACCCGCTTACGTGATTTGGGCAACAGTGTCATTGTTGTTGAGCATGATGAAGACGCAATTCGATCTGCCGATTTTGTGGTGGACATGGGTCCTGGTGCGGGTGAACATGGTGGCAATGTCATTATTGCAGGCACCCCAAAAGAAGTGACGAATAATAAAGACTCTATTACTGGCCAATATTTAAGTGGCAAAAAAGCCATTGCGGTTCCTGAACAACGCGCACCAGTAGACCCAGCTCGGATACTCCGTTTGATCGGTGCCTCAGGAAACAACTTAAAAAATGTCACATTAGAGCTACCGTTAGGTTTAATGACTTGTATTACGGGCGTATCAGGCAGTGGTAAATCAACGTTAATTAATGACACTCTGGCTAAGATTGCGGCACGAGAATTAAACCGTGCCAGTGAAGAACCTTCCGCATTTACTGATATTTCTGGGCTAGACCATTTAGATAAAGTCATTAATGTTGACCAAAGCCCTATTGGCAGAACACCACGTTCTAACCCTGCAACGTACACAGGTTTATTTACCCCCATAAGAGAACTCTTTGCGATGACCCCTTTAGCGCGTGAGCGTGGCTATAACCCAGGGCGTTTTAGCTTTAATGTCAAAGGTGGGCGTTGTGAAGCATGTCAGGGCGATGGCATGATTAAAGTAGAAATGCATTTTTTACCCGATGTTTATGTCCCTTGTGATATCTGTCACAGTAAACGTTATAACCGTGAAACACTGGATATCCAATATAAAAGTAAAAACATCAGTGAAGTACTGGAAATGACGGTAGAAGAAGCTTTGGCATTTTTCAATGCTGTGCCACTGATTGCCCGAAAATTACAAACGCTTATGGATGTTGGTTTAGGCTATATCCGCTTAGGGCAAAGTGCCACAACATTATCAGGAGGTGAGGCACAACGAGTCAAACTGGCATTGGAACTGTCTAAACGTGATACAGGCAGAACATTGTATATTTTAGATGAACCCACCACAGGTTTACACTTTGCTGATATTGCGATGTTAATGGAGGTACTCAAACGCTTAAAAGGCAATGGCAACAGTATCGTGATTATTGAACACAACCTTGATGTCATTAAAACAGCGGATTATGTTGTTGATTTAGGCCCCGAAGGGGGGGATGGTGGTGGCGAAATTATTGCTCAAGGCACCCCAGAAGAAGTGGCTAAAAGTAAAAAAAGCTATACCGCCCGTTATTTATCTGAGGTATTGAAAAACCATAAAAAAGTGGCAAAAAAATAATAGCCCAACAGGATGATGATTTAAAATTATCATCCTGCTCTTCTGATAAGTCATTCATTTCAATTTGTTTTTTAAATTTTACTCAATCAATACAAATGGTTAATATTTGTAAATATTTAAACGCCATTTGACAGCATTTATTAAAACATATAATATTAAATATGTTAATTGGTTTTAGAAAAATTCACCTGTAATTTAATAACATATGATTAAAAATAATCAACCTAATTCTTATTAGGTTATTTTATAGTGATTTTTTACTATAAAAATTAAAGTCTTTAACACTCATCGTTATTTAAATATTTTATTCATGAACGACTAAGGGAGTATTACAATGAGCATCAATGATCATGATTATATTAATCTTTCAGAAGATCATGAAATAGATTATCACCTTCAAAAAGTGGGCAAACAAGAAACGGAAAATAACCGTACTTCAGTTCGCGAAATGGCCAACAAATGTAAACGTGATTTAGATAAAACATTTTTAACACATAACGAATTACATTTATACGTTGCAACACAAGCAACATTATTAGAGTAAACAAATATAGCTGTGCTCAACCATTTATTTGGCTAGAACAAAAGTGCACTTTGAGATACGGTGTTTTTATTGATTCACCTGAATCACCTCAAGTGTATCTAAATTCACAGCAGATAATGGCCCACCCCAAATGGCACCGGAATCGGTGCCTATCACGTTTTCACCAAAATAAACACCCAATGCAGACCAATGACCAAAAACAATCGTATGGTCTAAATTTTGACGATCTTTTGCCATAAACCATGGTTGTAACCCCTCTGGAGCATCGGCTATGGTGCCCTTATAGTTAAAATCCATTTTGCCTTTTTTCGTCAAAAACCGCATACGGGTCATGACATTTAAAATAACACGCAATCGATCAATACCCTCTAAATCAGATTGATAGTGATCTGGTTTATTGCCATACATTTGGCTCAATAATATTGTATAGTCTTCGTTGGATAAGCAAGCGGATACTTCGCCAGCTAAAGAAAGTGCCTGATCAATGGTCCATTGTGTCAACAAACCTGCGTGTACCAGCACTTTATTGCCTCGTTTGCGCATGAGTGGTTGTTGACGTAACCAATATAATAATTCTTCTTTATCAGTTGCCTCTAATATTGCATCCAGCGTATCCCCTTTTTTTTGCCGGCTAAAACCATAAGCAACAGATAATAGATGTAAATCGTGGTTTCCTAATACAGTATGAATACTATTTTCATATGACTTCACAAAACGCAATGTTTCTAAAGATTTTGGTCCACGGTTGACCAAATCGCCAACAAGCCACACAATATCTTCTTTTGGGTTAAAATGAATTGCTTCTAGTAAAGCAATAAACTGATCAAAGCAACCTTGGATGTCACCTATTGCATAAAATGCCATAATACCAACTTACCCCTGCCAATACAGAAAATATAAAAAAGACTATGCTCACACTAAATGTCCCTCAACGTCAAGCCATTACTTATTTAGATGGGCCTTTACTGGTTTTGGCGGGCGCCGGTAGTGGTAAAACACGGGTCATTACCCATAAAATCGCCTATCTTATTGAACAAGCGAATTACAAAGCACACAATATTGCGGCTATTACCTTTACCAATAAAGCGGCAAAAGAAATGCAAGAACGCTTACAAGGCCTTTTACCTAAAACAAGTTTAAAAGGTATTACCGTCAGCACCTTCCATTCATTAGGTATGCGTATTTTACGGGAAGAAGCACCCTACTTTGCCTATAAAAAGCAATTTTCCATACTGGATGCAAATGATACCAGCAAAATCATTCGAGACTTTTTGGTCACAACCAGTAAAGAAGAAATTTTTCGGGCACAAAATCAACTGTCTTTATGGAAAAATCAACTCATTACACCTGAAAGTGCCTTTAACTTAGCCCAAAATGATTGGGAAGCTGTGATGGCTAGGCTTTATGCCAGTTACCAAGATACTTTATTTGCCTATCAGGCAGTGGATTTTGATGACTTATTGCGTTTACCCACTCAGCTTTTTTTAGAAAATACTGAGGCACAGGAAAAATGGCAACACCGTTTACGCTATCTGTTGATTGATGAATATCAGGACACCAACCATTGTCAATACGAATTGGTTAAACTGTTGGTTGGTAAAAAAGGCATGTTCACTGCGGTTGGGGATGACAATCAAAGTATTTATGCTTGGCGCGGTGCTAATATAGAAAACTTAAACCGACTGCAAAACGATTTTTATCAATTAAAAATCATCAAGCTGGAACAGAACTACCGTTCCAGTCGCCGTATTTTACACGCAGCAAATACTTTAATTAGCCATAATCCCAGACTGTATGAAAAAAAACTCTGGAGCGAACACGGTGTGGGCGATCCTATAGAAGTGATTGTGTGTAAAGACGAGGAACACGAAGCCGATATTATTGTGAATCGGCTCATCACCCATCGTTTACAACATAATAAAAAGCTGATGGATTATGCCATTTTATACCGCAGTAATCATCAGGCTCGTATTTTAGAAAAGGCCTTAAGAGACCAACGCATTTTGTATCAGATTTCAGGAGGGCAAAGCTTTTTCGATAAAGCTGAAATCAAAGATGTATTGGCCTATTTAAGGCTGTTAAATAACCCTGATGATGACCCAGCCTTTATTCGAGCGCTAACAACCCCAAAAAAGGGCGTAGGCAATCAAAGTTTAGAAAAATTGAATCAATATGCAAAAAGCCATCAAATCAGCTTATTTGCCGCGGCAAAGCTACCAGAAGCTTTAGATAGCCTAGGCAAGAGCCAAAGCGAAGCCTTACAGTATTTCACAAGCTTGATCGAACAAACACAAGAGTCTAGTTTAACTGAACCTGCTGGTGCTGTTTTACAGAACTTGCTCAAAACAATTGACTACGAAAACCATTTATTTCAAACAGAAGAGCTACGCCCCGCTGAAATAAAATGGAAAAACACTCAGGATCTGGCCTCATGGCTGACTAAAAAAGGGGAGCAAGATGGCAAAAATCTACTTGAGTTGTCACAAACATTGGCACTCATGAACTTACTGGAAGGCAAAGAGGAAGGCGAAATTGATGCAGTGAAGCTTTCTACCCTACATGCGTCTAAAGGACTTGAATACCCATATGTTTTTTTGATTGGCTGTGAAGAAGGTATTTTGCCCCATTCAGAATCCAGTGAAGCAGCACAAATCGAAGAAGAGCGGCGATTAATGTATGTTGGTGTAACTCGTGCACAACAAAATTTAACGTTAACTTATTGTGCCAAAAGGCGTAAAGCAGGCACTTGGCAATTTATTGACCCTTCTCGTTTTATTGATGAGTTGCCCCAAGAAGACTTAAAATTTTTGGGCAAAAAAGGCAGTGACCCGATTGTCAGTAAAACGGAAGGCCAAGCAAGATTAGCTGGTTTAAGCGCCATGCTGTCAGATAAGATCAAAGATCGTTAAAATGCTTTATTCATCGTTATTTTCTTTTAACAAGGCTCTTTTATAGGCATCTCTTTGATGAATCGTATTTAAAAACTGGCGGATCTTGCCATCAGTTTGTATCTGTGTCGCAATGGCTTCTAATGGAAAACTCATTTGAATATCGGCTGCACTAAATTGATCCAGTGCAAACCAGTTATTTTGCGCTAAATGTTGCTCAATAAAATTTAAATGAATCGCCAATTGTTGATCAATATAGGCTTTTTGTACCCCTTTACCTATGGCCTTACTTATAGGCCTAAGCAGCCATGGCATAGGTGCGCCTCCTAAACGATCAAACACTAAACGCATCAATAATAAAGGCATAAGAGAGCCCTCAGCATAATGCAGCCAATAACGGTATGCTAAATACTGGGCAGAACCCAAGGTTGGACGAAACTGTTGTTTGGTATCATACTGGTCAATTAGGTATTCAATAATAGCGCCAGACTCTGCAACGGTAACTGCCCCATCGGTTAAAACTGGCGACTTACCCAATGGATGAATGCTTTTTAAAGATTCAGGAGCCAATAATGTTTTTGGGTTGCGCTGATAATACTTAATCGTGTAGGACAACCCTAATTCTTCCAATAACCATAAAATACGCTGTGAACGAGAATTATTTAAATGATGCAACGTAATCATCTTTAGCCCCTTTAATCATGGGTTATTTTTTCCTATCCTATGTGTTTATTCATAATTTTGCTACCATTATTCATGAATTTTATTATTTTTTATTTAAATAAAGCGATGAAATATGATTCAAGTAAAACGAATTTATAACCCGATTAGTCAAGATGATGGCTACCGTATTCTGGTTGATCGTTTATGGCCAAGGGGCATTTCAAAGGAAAAAGCCCATTTAGACGAATGGCTAAAAGAAATTGCCCCCAGTAATGAATTAAGAATCTGGTTTCATCAAGATCCAACCCACAGGCAAGAAGAATTTTGTCTTCGTTACCAAACCGAGTTAACACATAGCCCAGAAAAACAAACCTTGCTCGAAAAAATCACTCTTTTATCTAAGGAGCAAACCGTTACATTACTTTATGCATCTAAAGATACGGAACACAATCATGCTTTATTTTTATTAAACTACTTACAAAAAAGCTGATTTACTTAAATGTATTGCGATAAAATAATCAAGTGATTGATTTGTGATTGCGCCTACGGAAAGTTTGATCATCAATTAAATTTAGTCTGTCCAAACGGCTTATTCACTCACTCAACATTCTTTTTTTTCAAAAGGTTAAACACACCTATTTGATTTACATCAGAAAAATAATTTTTATTTTGGATTAGGCATTAATCTATGTTATTATTTATTTAAAGATATATACATTACTATACATATAACAACAGTATATATTTGGCTGCCACATAACAACAAAAACACTTTTTCTCAACTGTCAGCTTACCTAATAATAATAAATAACACACTGAATAAATTATAAAATAATAATAAAAATTTACTCAATCATGACCCAAGTTATCCTACCTTGAACACATTATTTATTTTTGTGCTTCAAATGATAAAAAATAGGCTTCAATAAAAACAATAACAAACAGAGTCAGCATAGGAAATTTGATCACGTATTTGTTGGATTTTAGAATTTTGAAAATAGTATCAAAATTTAAAGAGGAGATTCATCTATGAGCAATGGGGAACGAAAGGAAATTTTACAGGAAAACTTTGATTTACCTTTAAAATTCAGCGCAAAAGCAAAAGCAAAAATCATCTTTTTTAGCCTTTTTGGTTTTTTTACCTATTTTGTTTCTTTTAAAATTTCTGAGACTGGCTCTCCCACTATTTTAGTCGATCATATTGCCAATATCGTTAAAGATATTCTTGGCAGCACATTAGTTGCTTGGGTATGTGTGGCAGCAATGATCGCAGGTGCCATTCAACCATTTACAAATAAAACATGGAATAGAAGCTTAACAGACAGCGCTTTTACTTTTTTTAAAATCGCGGGGATACCAATTGGTATCATGTATGTACTCAACCAGTATTATTCTATTCAACTGGGGCCTGATGCTTTATATACGCCAGGAATGATTCCATTTTTATTTGAAAAACTGGCCATGAGTCTGACCTTTGTGATTCCCATTGGCAGCGCATTAATTATTTTTTTAACAGATTATGGCTTAATGGAATTTACAGGTGTTTTTGCCCGCCCCTTTATGAGACCTGTATACAAAACACCAGGGCGCTCTGCTATTGATGCAGTTGCCTCATTTGTAGGCAGTTACTCTATCGCGTTACTGATTACAGGCAAGCAATATCAGACGGGATTTTATTCAAAAAAAGAAGCGGCCATTATTGCCACTGGCTTTTCAACTGTTTCAGCCACTTTTTGTGTGATTGTTGCCAAAACACTGGGCTTAATGGAATACTGGAATCTCTTCTTTTGGAGTGCGCTCCTCGTCACATTTATTGTCACAGCCATTACTGTGCGCATTTGGCCTTTAAGAAGTTTTTCTGAAGAATATAATGTTCAAAGAATGCCGGAAGAACCTATTCTGAAAACAGGTGTGACTAAACGCGCGATCGCAGAAGGCCTTGCTGCCGCAGAAAAATCGCCTCCTATTATCCCAAATATGCTTAAAAACCTGCTTGTTGGTATTTCTGTGACGGTTGGATTGATTCCCTCGATTATGTCTATTGGCTTACTGGGTCTGGTATTGGCACAATATACACCTGTATTTGATCTATTAAGCTATTTGTTCTACCCCATTACATGGTTATTGCAATTTGCAGAAGCACAAATTGTTGCTAAAGCAGTCTCTATGGGTATTGCTGAAATGTTTTTACCTGCGGCATTGGCAAAAGACCTTGATCTGATTTCTAAATTCGTTGTGGGTATTACCTGTATTTCTGAAATTTTGTTTTTCTCTGCTTCAATTCCTTGTATGGTAGCCATGAGAATCCCTATTTCAGTAAAAGATATGGTGATTATTTGGTATGAACGTGTGGTGTTAACACTTTTAGTCGCCACACCATTTGCTTGGATTATGTTTAAAATATTTTCTATCAACGCTTAATTTAAGCTGCTATAGCCTTTACCCCATAATAATCAGTACTTATCAGACAGATTATTATGGGGTAAAATTATTGGCATAAATAGCAAACACGATAAATTTAAAAAACATAATCAATTGATTTTAAAATGGGAAAAACATGAAAAAATTTTGTTCTCTTCTTATCCTTCTTGGCACTTTAATGCTTGGTGCTTGTCAACCTGCTGATTTTCAAAAAGAGTTAGAAGCCCCAAATACAGATTGGCACCTTGTTGGCTATTCTGACTATGCAAAACAAGAAGGAAAAGCTGAATATCAGGAAACATTACACTTCACTCAAGGTAGAATTCATGCTTCTTCCAGCGAAGGAACACAAATATGGCCTTACCATCTGGAAGGCACCACATTAAAAATCATCTATCAGTCAGAAAACAATGAAGGCGAAGTGTACTCAATCAAAAAAGACCAAGATAAATTCATACTGGAATATCTGGGTACCCAAAATAAAGATAAATTGGTCAAAAACTCAGAGCATGATAACTTTTTAGAATTAACACCAATCAAAAAAGAAGCTACTCAATAAGATAAACAAGAGGCAAAATAATTTGCCTCTTGTTTTATTTACTCACACCAAAATTACGTAAGAACAAAGCAGGCTTTTCTCTATTACCTCTGAATCTACGTGCCCTACCCGCTATTTTAGTACATAAGGCACTGGCCTGATCTTCATAAGAATACCGCCCTGAACCGCCTAAAGCAGGTACGAAAGAAGATGGCTGAGCAGGGGCTGTTTTGTTGGGCTTGGGTAAGCCAGATTGAGGAGCCGAATTTTTTGCAGAAAAAGTAGGTTGTTGGACAGGAACATCAATAATATTGCCTTGTTCATCTAACCAACGTGGTTCAAACCCTTCTACGCGCTCTATTTTTAAAGGTTGTTTGATCAGCTTGGCAATGGCCTCAAACATTTTATGTTCTGTTTGATCCATCAATGAAATGGCCACACCTTCTGCACCTGCTCTGCCTGTTCGACCAATTCGATGCACATAATCTTCTGGGTTTGTGGGTAATTCATAATTGACCACAAAAGGTAACTCGGCAATATCCAACCCTCTTGCTGCCACATCAGTGGCAACCAACACATTAATTTTACCTTCCTTAAATGCATTAAGTGTATCAGAACGCTGGGATTGCGCTTTATCACCATGAATTGCTTCTGCGCTGATTTGTTTACGTTTTAATTCACGCGTAACCTGATCCACACTTTGTTTGGTTTTACAAAATACGATGACCTGATTAATGTGTAAATCGGTAATCAGCCGCTCCAACAAGTGCCTTTTTCGATAAGTGTCAATGGCAATAATATGTTGTTCAACCTGATCGGAAGTGGCATTTTGTCTGGCTACTTCAACTGTTTCAGGGTTATGCATAAAGTCTTCTGCCAGTTTTCTAATTTCCTTAGCAAAAGTTGCAGAAAACAATAAAATCTGACGCGTTTTTGGTAAAAGCTCAATGATTTTTCTAATATCAATAATAAAGCCCATATCCAACATTCGATCTGCTTCATCGAGCACAAGAATATCGACTTTATTTAATTGTATTGTTTTTTGCTGTATGTGATCCAATAATCGCCCAGGGGTCGCCACCACAATTTCAACACCCGAACGCAATATTTGTACCTGTGCGTCCATATTGACACCACCAAAAATAACCGCATAACGCAAAGGCAAAAATTGAGTATACTGTTTTACATTAATAGCAATTTGATCCGCAAGCTCACGTGTAGGGGTCAAAATCAACATTCTAACCGGATGCATAGCAGGAGAAGCACTGCTATTGGCAAATTTTCGTAATCGCTCAAGACTTGGTAACATGAAAGCTGCGGTTTTACCTGTACCTGTTTGTGCAGCAGCCAATAAGTCTCGTCCAGCCAAAACTTTGGGAATAGCCACTGTTTGAATAGGCGTAGGCGTTTCATAACCTGCATTTTCAATGGCTCTGACTATTTCTGGTGCCAGCCCAAGCGAAGTAAACGTTGTCAAAACAACCTCCAATACAAAGAAATACTTTTTAAACGACCCATTTTCTCTACAGAATATATATGGAACAATAAAGATTCATTTGTTTGTATTTTAACACATAAGTCCTTTGAATACTGTTTTGTATCCGACAGAACACTTGTCTTATTATTCAAGCATGCTATTTATTTGATTCAAACAAAGCAATATAGAGTACCCACGCACCCTATGCTTTTCTGAATAGGTAGAACATGTTATATTCACCCGTTTCATTCAAATAAAACCATCTTAAAAGGTGAGAATATGGCACAAGCAGGTCTAATTGAAAGCTTACAAAAACGTGGGCTGGTTGCCCAAACAACTGATGCAAAAGCATTAGATGAACTTTTAGCAAAACAAAAAATCGCTCTTTATTGTGGATTTGACCCAACCGCAGACAGTTTACACTTAGGCCATCTTGTTCCTTTATTGACCTTAAAACGCTTTCAAATGGAAGGACATACTCCTATTGCGCTTGTTGGTGGTGCTACTGGGATGATTGGCGACCCAAGCTTTAAAGCAGTAGAACGTTCATTAAACACACCTGAAGTTGTGGCCAGTTGGGTGGAAAAGATTCGATCTCAAGTTGCCCCCTTTTTATCATTTGAAGGAAAAAATGCCGCTATTATGGCCAATAATTATGACTGGTTCAGCAATATGCCTGTATTGGATTTTTTACGCGATATTGGTAAACATTTCTCTGTTAACGCAATGGTGAATAAAGAATCGGTCAAACAACGTTTAAATCGTGATGATGTGGGTATTTCTTTTACTGAGTTTGCCTATAGCTTGCTACAAGGTTATGACTTTGCACAATTAAACGAAAAATACCAGTGTATGTTACAAATTGGCGGCTCTGACCAATGGGGCAATATCACTGCGGGTATTGATTTGACCCGCCGCTTAAATAAACAAACTGTTTATGGGTTAACCTTACCGTTAGTCACAAAATCAGATGGTACAAAATTTGGCAAAAGTGAATCAGGTGCTGTTTGGTTAGATGCAAGAAAAACATCTCCTTATCAATTTTATCAATTCTGGCTCAATACAGCTGATGCGGATGTTTATCGCTTCTTAAGCTTTTTCACATTTTTAACAGAAGAAGAAATTCTTAAAATTGAAGAAGAAGATAAAAACAGTGGCAAAGCCCCTATTGCACAACGTATTCTTGGTGAAGAAGTCACTCGTCTTGTTCATTCAGAAGAAGCATTACAAGCGGCGCAACGCATCAGTAAAAGTTTATTTGCGGAAGACCAAAGTGATTTAACAGAATCAGACTTTGCTCAATTGGCACAAGATGGCTTACCTGCTGTTTCTGTATCTGGTTCATTAACCGTTGTTGATGCTTTGATACAAACCAAACTGGCTCAATCCAAAACCCAAGCAAAAGAGTTTATACAAAGTGGTGCGGCTGTCATAAATGGACAAAAGATTACAGATATTGATGCAACTTTGGTTGATTCAGATAAACGTTTTGGACAATACACCTTGATTCGTCGAGGCAAGAAAAACCATGCTTTACTGGTATGGTCGTAAAATTATTTGTGCAATAAAAAAGAGGGTAATCGATACCCTCTTTTTTATTAACCAAAACCAAATTGGTTAATCTATATCGTGCTGTATTTGTTTTTTGTTTTTTCCCAAACAATAATGGCCAATAGTGACAAACCTACACCCAAAGCCACCACACCAAGCCAGCCAAAATGTTCATACACAAAGGCTGAACTTAAGGAACCTAATGTTCCCCCTATAAAATAGGAAAACATATAATCTGCATTTAAGCGATTACGCGCTTCTGGCATCAGTTTAAAGACTTCATTCATATTAATGATATGGACTAACTGCACACATAAATCCAACACAATGATGCCAATGATTAATAAAATAATGGAAGATTGAGCGAAGACTAGAGGTAACCAAGACAATAATAATAAGATCAACCCTACTCTGGTCACATAAGCTGATTTGCCTTGATCCGCAAATTTCCCAGCATATGGCGCGGCCAAAGCACCCGCTGCGCCAGCTAAACCAAACAAGCCAATTTGAAAATCTGAAAAATGATAAGGCGCATCAGACAATAAAAAAGCCAATGGTGTCCATAAAACGGAAAATACAGCAAAATCCAGTGCACCTAATAAGGAGCGTGTTCTTAAGGCTGGAAACTGAACAAACAAATGAAAAATTGATTTAATGAGCCCAACATAATGGATATCATTTTTCACATAAAATTTGGGTAATTTAATTGCCAATGCAACCGTGGTACACAACATCATGGCAGAAGCCACCCAATAAACTGTGCGCCAGCTACCCAACTCAGACACGATACCCGCAAACGTTCTAGCCAATAATATGCCTAATAACAAGCCACTCATCACAATACCGACAGCCCTGCCTCTATAAGCTGGTTCTGCCAAAGTAGCAGCAAACGGTACCAATAATTGTGCAACCACGACAAATAATCCTGTGAGTACAGTCCCAATGATTAAATGCATAAAATTTTGGGCACACGCACTGACAACCAATCCTGCTGTAGACAATAACATCATGATAATGATGAGTTTCTTGCGCTCTAAAATATCCCCTAAAGGCACTAAAAAGACTAAACCTAAGGCATATCCTAATTGAGCAACCGTCACAATACTGCCAGCAGTAGTAAAAGAAAGGTTTAAATTTTCGGCAATCGTATGCAATAACGGCTGAGCATAGTAATTACTGGCAACCGCGATACCTGTAGCTGCAGCCATCAATAGCAGCAACGAAGGTGTCAATGCTTTTTTTATGGTTTGTTCTTCAGTCATGACCATCCCTTAATTAATATTATTATTTTACTGCCAATGCTTCTATTTCTATCAACATACCATCTAAGGCTAATCTGGGTACAGGAATAAGTGTACAAGCAGGTGCTAATTGATTTAGAAAATATGACTTTAAAACTTGGCTAAATTGAGCAAGTTTATCTTCTGAATGATCCACTATTAATACAGTAAACTTATGATATTACTCATTGTACAATCAGCAGTATTTAAATTATCAAATACTTATTGTCCCTATGCTTCAAATCCTATTTTCAGCACCCCATTTTGGTCTTCTCCTCCCTGTCCTGCAACAAATACCCATTCTTTCAAAGAAGTCATGCCAAAATGAGAATAGCTATTTGGTTCTGGATTATAAAGCCCTTCTGGATTCATAAAACGAATATTTGTCACTTGATGTTCACATAAAAAATACCCTTCTTATTATTTATTATAAAAGTACAAAAAGGGTAACGCCTATTAACTTAACCGTAAACAATAGCAACCATTAAATTCCACTATAGCAAAACACAATTATTAAAAAAATTAAATAATTAAAAAAATTATAACCTAACCCCATATTTAATATGGTATAAAACACGCCTTATACACAATATGTCATATTAAATAATGGTAATTGCATTTAAATATCTCAAAATAGATCAATCATCAACTGACAATAATATGACCATTATCCTGACATGAAATTGATGCTGTATAATCATAGGCTGCTTGGATATGTTCAATAGTTAAAACATCTTGTGCCGTACCATTTGCAATTAATTGCCCATTACTGAGTAATAATAATTGTGTACAGTATCGCGCAGCTAAATTTAAGTCATGTAAGGTCACCAAAACCAAATGCCCTTTTTGTGCATATTGCTGTGCCATAGACAATAATTGATGCTGATGTTTCAAATCTAAAGCGCTGGTGGGTTCATCTAATAACAAAATCTTTGCTTGTTTTAAATCTTCATCAACCAACTGAGCCAAAACCCTTGCTGCATGTACACGTTGTTTTTCACCACCAGACAACTGTAGATAGCTTTGTTTGGCTAAACGCAATACATCAAATTTTGCCATAATGTCTTCAACAATTTCTCTATTACGTTGATTTGAGGTACTGTGCATCATTCTGCCAAGCATCACCACTTCATAAGCGGTAAAAGCAAAAGACAAACCAGAATGTTGTGGCAAAAATCCCATGGTTTTTGCTCTTTTGTCATCAGCAAAAGATTTAAGATTCTGAGCTTGCCATTGAATGGCGCCTTTATAATGAATTTCCTGGCTGATTGCCTTTAATAAAGTAGACTTACCCGCACCATTAGCACCCAGTAAACCGATACACTGACCTGCCGATAAATTTAAAGATAAAGAATGAATGATGGGCTTTGTACCATAGCTAATGCTTACTTGCTCAAAAGCTAACATTTAAGCACCTCCCTTTTTACTACGAATCAACAAGGCAAGGAAAAATGGCGCACCAATTAACGCAGTGATGATGCCTATTGGTACTTCAGCAGGCGAGGCAACTTGTCTGGCAAAAATATCCGCTAATAATAAAATAATTGAGCCAACAATCATACTGGCCGGCAATAAGCTACGGTGATTTGGCCCTAACAGAGTACGACAAGTATGTGGCACAATTAAACCAACAAAACCAATCATGCCAGCTACTGCAACGGATAAACCTACACCTAAGGCACAAACAATAATGATTGTACGCTTTAATGTTTCCACTTTAACCCCCAAATGCCTTGCTTCACTTTCACCAAGCAATAAAGCATTTAAACCATTAGCGTATTTAAATAAAATAAAGAACATCAATACTAAAGCACATAAACACAATACAATGGCCTGAGTACTCGCTCCAGCTAAAGAGCCCATTTGCCAAAGGCTTAAATCGCGTAACTGTGTATCACTGGCAATAAATTGCAAGAAACCTAAAGCGGCAAAAGCTAAAGCACCTATAGCCACACCACTTAGCAGCATAATCCCCACTTGTGTTCCATAAGGGGTTCGACCGACTCTAAACACCAATATTGTGCTACACAAACTACCAACAAAAGCGAATACGGACGTACTGCTTAAAACAAACCAAGAAATATCAAATGACTCAGGGAACCATGCAGCAATAATATTGGGGGGAAACACAACAATAGCCAAACCTGCCCCTAAACCTGCGCCAGCACTGATACCAATAATACCAGGATCTGCCAAAGGGTTACGAAATAGACCTTGTAATGATGCACCAGACAACCCCAATATCGCGCCAATGACAATACACAATATGGTACGAGGCAAACGTAACTCCCACACAATAGATTGTGTTAGCTCACTATTTTCGTTGGTTCTACCTATAACCAGATCGAACAAATCGGGAAATGGAATGCTAATGGCACCTGTTGCTAAAGACGATAAAAATAACAAAATCAGTAATGCAAAAGACGTTACCATCATGGCTGAAAAAGGTAAACGCTTCATGTGTGTGTTATCCTAAACATTTGGGATTATTCCTTATTAACTGCCCAACTCTTTTTGATTCTGAGATTGTCCCCAAACTGACCCCTGCAGTAATGGCCTTACCATCAATGGCAAAAATACAATTGTTTTTATAAGCTTGAGTATTGACCATTAGTGGGTAATTCTTTTTTAGTTCAGCCATATTACCGTTAAAACTTCTTTTTGCCAGTAAAATTACTTTTGGATTCTGCTGCAAAATCATTTCATATGAAAAATTCTGATAGCTTTTTAAATTGTATGCCAAATTTTTAGCGTTTAATAATGCCATCATTGCCTGCACTGGGGTATCTCCCCCTCCTGCCATAGGTGATTTACCTTTTTGCATCATCAAAAAAATCGCACTTTGTGAACGTGCATAGTTTTGTGTGCGTAAATCCTTTATATCTTGATTGACTTTACGAACCAGTTTTTTGGCATTTTCTTCTTGACCAACAATTTGACCAATTTTCAAAATTTGTTCACTTAAATTTTCTGGTTTGTTTTCACTTTTTAATATCACTACTTTTGTTTTTGTTCTTTGCAATTGTTTCACAACCTGATCCGGTCCCATTTCATCAGAACCAATCACTAAGGTAGGTTTAACAGACAGAACACCTTCTGCACTCAAAGCACGATGATACCCTAAAATAGGTAATTTTACGCCATTTGGTACACGACTGGTGGAATCTACAGCAACAATTTGTTTACCTGCACCTAAAGCAAATAAAATTTCTGTGACACCAGCTCCTGCTGAAACAATTCGTTCGTTATTAGCATAAACATTCGTACTGACGCTTAAACTAAACAATACCAATACCGATTTTATATTCATGATTTCGTCTATTTTACAAATTAAATGATAATGAGAATAATAATAATTCTTATTTTCAAAGTCAAAAAAATTTGTTAGCATTCAGCTTTATTGTAAAGATAGATATACCATTTTTATTTTCATACACTCAAGTTTGGTAAGGTAAAAAAATCATCATGGATCATAATATTCAAGCTTATGTGAACGCTTTTGAAGAAGGAAAATCGCTTCGCACCATTTGTCAGGAATTTCAAATCAGTGATTTGGTTTTGATTCAAGCTTTAGCACACAAACCAGAAATTACACTGCTTGGCAAAGACTATGTGAAACCACTGTTAGCACAGCTACCCTCAATCGGTACAGTCATGACGATTACTGAACATTTAGGGAGCGTATTCGAATTTAAAGGCTCCTTCCCTTCTGGAACGGAAGGCCATGGGTATCATAATTTGAATCTTCATGGTGATGGCTTTGGTGGACACATAAACATCAACAACATTAGCCATATTGCTGTTGTTACAGAAACCATGAAAAACAATCGGCAAAGCCTAAGCTGGTGGTTTATACATGAAACAGGGCAAGTCGTTTTTAAAGTATTTGTTGGTAGGGATGCAGATGGTGAGCTTAAACACGAACAAGTCACTATTTTGAATCAATGGCATCAGAAAAAATAAAAAACTTTAATTTATTAAATGGATAAAAAAATGAATGAAAATTTGAATGAAACATTACAACCTGAAATCAATAGATTGCATCAGGATAATTTATCTCTCATCATGGCCACTAAAGATCACGATGGTTTTCCTAATGCCAGCTACGCGCCATTCGTGTATGTTGATGGGCATTATTATGTATTTATCTCAGAAATTGCACCACACACACAACATCTTTTGAATACACCAGAACTGAGCATTATGATTATTGATGATGAGCGCAATACCCGAAATATTTATGCTCGAGCAAGACTAAGCTACCAAGCAAAAGCAAATCAGGTGCAAAGAGATTGTGATGAATTTAAAAAAGCAATGGATGCCTTATATCCAAGAGGAGGAAATACTTTAGATGTATTGACTCAACTGGGTGACTTTTCTTTATTTAGGCTAACCCCTCAAAAAGGACGTCTGGTATTGGGTTTTGGTAAAGCGTATACATTGAATGCCGAAAATCAACAAGCACAATGGCTAACGGATGGTCATGTCAGTATGAAAAGTGCTTAATCAACCAAATAACATCCCGTTTGAAAGCCAGAAAATTTCTGGCTTTTATCTTTCAATATAACGATAGAATTAATCTAGTTAAATAAGGTAAAACAGTACTGATAACAACTTGTGCACAAATAAAAAAAGGCAAGAAGGAAAAATCAAACATCCCTATTCTCAACATTTTAAATGGCCTCATCAAAGGTGCACAAATACGTTCTAAATTAGGTAATAAAAGAGCCTCTGGCGCGGCCAACCGCAAAATCACCATAACAATAAACACACCAATATAAGTAAGCAATATACTCTGGATCCACAAAACCAACCCTAATAATATGGCCATACCAATAGTCGTGACATTGGCCGCCACCTTCTGAAACCACAATAAGTTAATTACTGACCAGATACATGCAGCCAATAAAGCCAACATTAAAGAAGCTGTTTCAAACCCTTTAACACAAGGCAATATTTTTTGAAAAGGGCGAACCAATTTTTGCGTCAACAGCATACAAAAATGAACAAGCGGATGCGCTCTTGGCACCCCAGCAAAAAATAATAAAGAACGTACCAAACAAACAAAGATAAATAACTCAAATACTGTTTGTACCAACATATGAATAATACTCATTCATCACCTTAGACATAATATTATTTATTGTGATAAGTACGTGCCCCAAAAATAGCACTACCCACTCTAACATGTGTTGCACCATGTTCAATTGCCAAAGCCATATCATCAGACATGCCCATTGATAGGACAGATACAGCTAATTTATTTTTTTGTAGCTCTATTAACAGTTTTTTCATCATCTCAAATTGCTTTGCTAACACCTGATGATTTTCTGTTGCCTCTGGGACACACATAATGCCCTGTAATACAAGATTAGGCAATTGCTCTATAGCTAACGCTAACGGCAATACTTCATCAACTGCTACCCCACTTTTTTGTTCTTCATTAGACACATTTACCTGAATACACACATTAAGAGGAGGTAAATTGCTGGGTCTTTGCTCACTTAAACGTTTGGCAATTTTTAAACGATCCACACTGTGCACCCAATGCGCCCACTGGGCAATTAGTTGGGTTTTATTAGACTGAATTGGCCCAATAAAATGCCAAACAATGGCTAAATACTGTAAGCTTTCAGCTTTTGACACCAGCTCTTGTACATAATTTTCACCAAAATCAACTTGCCCCAACCCAAAAAGTGTTTCAATGGCCAAAGCTGGCTGTGTTTTACTGACAGCGACAAGCTTAACGTCTTCTCTTTTTCGCCCAGAGTGAACACAAGCAGTATCGATATCATGAAGTACTGTTGAAAAACATTGCGCCAAAGTATCCATTTATATGTTCCGACCTTCAAATTTTACTAAATTATGTGCTTAAAGTGTAACATGAATCAACAAGTCGAATAATTTATGCCTAGATTAAATATACTCTGGTTTTCATCTAACCTGTAATTGAGGTAACATCAGGTTTATCTAAAAAATATTTAATAGAATTGGACAAAAATAAATGGGTATTACGGAACTGCTGGCCTTTGGTGTCAAAAACAAAGCATCGGATTTGCATATTTCTGCAGGTATTCCACCAATTATTCGTGTACATGGTGAAATGAGAAGAATCAATCTGCCCCCTTTAGAAAATGCAGAGGTTTCTTCCATGATTATGGACATTATGAATGACAACCAAAGAAAAGCCTTTCAACAAGATTTAGAATGTGACTTTTCTTTTGAAATGCCAGGTTTAGCACGTTTTCGTGTCAATGCTTTTAACCAAAACCGTGGCTTTGCTGCTGTATTTCGTACCATTCCTAGTGAAGTCCTTTCTTTAGAACAATTAGAGGCCCCTTCTATTTTCAAAGATATCTCCCAGTATCCAAGGGGGCTTGTTTTAGTAACAGGACCAACTGGTTCAGGTAAGTCAACCACATTGGCGGCCATGATTAATTTTATCAATGAATCTACATATTCTCATATTCTTACCGTGGAAGACCCTATTGAGTTTGTCCACACCAGTAAAAAATCCCTAGTGAATCAACGTGAGCTTGGATTACAAACCCTTAGTTTTGCTAACGCACTAAAAAGTGCCTTACGTGAAGACCCTGATGTGATTTTGGTTGGTGAGATGCGTGATATTGAGACCATCAGTCTTGCTTTAACTGCAGCAGAAACAGGCCACTTAGTATTTGGTACATTACATACAACAAGTGCAGCAAAAACAGTCGACCGTATTGTTGACGTATTCCCTGCAGCAGATAAAGAAATGGTACGCTCAATGTTGTCAGAAAGCTTAAGAGCAGTGATTTCACAATCTCTTTTAAAAACAAAAGATGGACACGGTCGTGTTGCTGCTCACGAAATCATGATCGGCACATCAGCCATTCGAAACCTAATTCGTGAAAATAAAGTGGCGCAAATGGGTTCAATGATCCAAACGGGTCAACAATATGGTATGCAAACACTGGATCAAAGTTTGACGGCCTTAGTACAACGTGGTTTGATTACTCTTGATGAAGCCAGATCTAAAGCACAAAATAAAGAGCTATTTTAAATAACAAAATATCATTAGGGAACGTTATGAGTAACCAAAAAAAAGACAATGCTTCTGTTATCATTATTGATATCCTTAAACACGCCGTCAGTAAAAAAGCTTCTGATATTTTTATTGCCCCGAACTTCCCACCTGCCATTAAAGTCGATGGAAAAATAACCCCAATTTCTTCTCAAGCATTGACACCTCAACACAGTAGAGAACTAGTCCGTGCGGTTATGACAGAACGTCAAGCAGAAGAATTTGACCGTACCAGTGAAGCCAATTTTGCCATCAATCCTGCGGGTCTTGGCCGTTTTCGGGTAAATGTATACCGAGAACAAGGCCGTATTGGCATGGTGTTGCGTAAAATCACAACAGAAATCCCCACAATTGACCAATTGCAATTACAACCCATTTTAAAAGATCTGGCTATTGCAAGACGTGGTTTGATTATTTTTGTGGGTGCAACAGGCTCAGGAAAATCAACTTCACTGGCTGCTATGATTGATTGGCGTAACAGCAATGTACAAGACCATATCATCACTGTAGAAGACCCAATTGAATTTGTACATCAACATAAAAAATCCATCATTACCCAACGTGAAATTGGTGTTGATACTGAAAATTGGGAAAGTGCTTTAACCAATTCATTACGCCAAGCACCTGATGCTATTTTAATTGGGGAAATTCGTGATAAAGAAACGATGATGAGTGCCATGCAATTTGCAGAGACGGGTCATTTGTGTTTATCTACGCTACATGCTACAAATGCGAATCAAGCTCTAGACCGTATCATTAACTTCTTCCCAGAAGAAAGACATGCTCAAGTTTGGATGGATTTAGCGTTGAACTTAAAAGGTATCATTTCTCAACGCTTAGTACCTAAGGCAGCTCTTCCGGGTAAAAAATCATCAGGACGAGTGGCTGCATTAGAAATCATGCTGAACTCTCCTTTAATTCAGGATCTTATATTTAAAGGCCGTGTGGGCGAGATTAAAGACGTTATTGCACGTTCTAACGATATTGGTATGCAAACGTTTGATCAGCATTTATTTAACCTCTACTCAGCTGGTATCATTGGCTATGAAGATGCGATGAGAAATGCGGATTCTATGAATGACTTACGTTTGAGAATTAAACTGGCCAAAGATGGCAATGTTGCGAAAGATATATTGGATGATGATGCACACTTGAATTTAGAAATGTAAAAACAGGTAATATTAACAGCCACATATTTTGAATTACCATCAAACTAATATAAGATAAAACATCCAAAAACAACCGTTTCACTATTTTGTAACGGTTGCATTATGTAGGAAGAACAATAATGAAAAATTTTTCAAGGCGTCAGTTTCTGTTAGGAAGCCTTGCAACAACAGGAACAGTACTATTTTTTCATAAAAATGTACTCGCCGCACCTGTCTATTTAAACGAAAAAGACCCTATGGCTACTAGACTAGGCTATAAGGAACAAACGACACAAGTAGATGGCAATAAATACCCTAAACACGATAACAGTCAATCTTGTGCTAATTGTACTTTATACCAAGGAAATGGTGGTGATGCAGCAGGAGGCTGTAGTCTATTTGCTGGAAAATTTGTTGCAAAAGATGGCTGGTGTATGTCTTGGGCAAAAAAGGGCTGATCTTTGATCAACACCTACATGATTCAAATATTTAAATTTTATTTAATAGACACTCCTTAATGCATGGACTCAAAAAAAACACTTCTCGTTTTCAATTAATTCATATCGCCGATTTAAGAACAATTGGTGGTGTTGAAAGGATATTGGTTGATTTTATTGACCAAACACCACACGTAGCCCACCATTTAATCTTACTGAATAAACACATTCACCCAAACTTAGTACATGTTAGCCAAAAAGTAAGCAGTATCTCCAGTATCAAACACTGGTTCAATGTCATTTCTTTACCCAAACACTTAAGAAAATGGCATTTATCCCACCTAATCAAAAAATTAAATGCAGACAAAATACTGGTTTGGAACCAAGTTATTGATTTAAAAAACATCCAAACATCTTATGTCTATTATGAACATGGTAGCGCTTGGTATGATCACTCAGAACAAATGATTCATCATTGCTTTGATCAGGTTCAAAGTATTATTGCTGTCTCCCATGCAGCTAAAAGAATGTTGCAGCTACACCATCATGTACAGCAAGATATTCAGGTGATTCATAATACCCTACGCCCAAGCCTTCAATTACCCAATGTAACCACACGAACACTTGCAACCAATAAACGCATCACCTTGGGCGTAGCTGGGCGCTTGGTTCCGCTAAAATGTATCCCTTTATTGATTATGACCATTAAACACTTACAACAATATGGTGTTGATGCTTATGCGCTGATTGCTGGCGTAGGATCAGAATATGATTCGATTGTACAACTGATTCAAGAACACGACTTAACAGACAAAATTAGCCTACTCGGTCTAATAGACAATATGCAGGATTTTTATCAACAAATAGACCTTTATATTTGTACATCCATGCATGAAAGCTTTGGGCTTGTCTGTTTAGAGGCATTTGCTTATGCCCTACCCGTTATTGCTGCTAACATTGATGGTCTTCCTGAAGTGATTGAGCATCAACACAATGGTATTTGCATCGAGCCGAGCTTAAGTATAGAAGGATATATTCAACAAACACGAGCAAGTACACGGTTTACTCAAACTATTTATTACCCTGAACAGGATGCTATTGGCCAAGTGACATTAATGGATCCTAAAGTTATTGCACAACAAGTAATCAATTTATTAAATCATCCAGAACAATATGCTTATATGAGTAAAATGGCTCTTCATACAGCAAAACATCATGCACCATTTAACCAATTGTGTAAAAATGTGTTAGCTGTATTGAAAAACTGACCCTTATACCCAAACTTAAACGAATAACGATCAACTATTCACGACTTTTTCCTTTCACTAAAGGCCACATTTATGCGCTATTTTGCTATTTCATTTTGGTTGTATTTCATTTTGGAAATCTGCTCGATTATTTTTGTTGCAGATGCAATTGGGGCATTTTGGACAATGATCTGGTTTATCGCCAGCTTTTTATTGGGTTTATTTATGCTTCGAAATGTTGGGCTTTCGAAAATTTTTGTCCTAGGCAGTTTATGGAAAAATAATACCTTATCGTTTTACCAAGCAATGTGGCCCATCCGTTATACACTTGCGGCCATTTTATTTATGATTCCTGGATTTGTTTCTGATCTTTTGGCTCTATTATTGATTTTACCCTTTAAAGGACCAAAAGCTACTCAACAAAATTTTACCTTTACTTCCGCACAGGGAGGCTTTAAAACATATCAAAACTCAAATGAAGATATTATTGAGGGCGAAGTGACAGAAGTTGCGCCTGATCCAATAGATCCTAATAAAGCATTACCAAAAGACTAAGTTATTTGAGTTTCATCTATATTTAAAGCCATCAGAATCCTATTTTGATCAACAGATTGACTACTGACTTGAACCGTTTTATACCGAGACAACTCACCTGAGATAATGGTAATCTCCTTTTTTGCACAATTTAATCTATCCGATAAAAAGAAGATTAATGCTTTATTGGCTTTTCCTTCCACAGGGGGAGCAGCTAATCTAATTTTCAAAGCATTATTATAAAGACCGCTAACTTCCGTTGTTTTAGCACCAGGTTGGACATACACTTTTAAGACAAAAATGTTTTCTTTGACTGTAAGCCATGTATGCATTTCTTCCCCCCAACTCAATATAACCCAAAATTTCATTTACCAGATAAAATAAAAAGCCCTTAGAAAAATCTAAGGGCTTTTTATTTTATCTGGTTGCGGGGGCAGGATTTGAACCTACGACCTTCGGGTTATGAGCCCGACGAGCTACCATGCTGCTCCACCCCGCGTCTGTTGAGTCATGTATAATACAAGGTGTAATTAACTTTGTCAATCTTATATATCAGTTTTATATCTAAATAAACATAACACCCTGATATTATAAGCGGATTAATTTGACCAGTTAATCCAGCCAAAATACCAACTGAGCAAAATAAAACCACCAAATACGATACGATACCAAGCAAACGGTACATAATTTTTAGCAGCAACAAACTTTAATAAAGCTCTAATGGCTAATAAACCACTGATAAATGCAGCAACAAAACCTGTGATAATGGTGCCAACCATTGTACTGTCAAATAATTCATGATGTTTATAAATATCATAAAATGTCGCAGCAAACATAATCGGCACAGCTAAAAAGAACGAAAACTCTGTCGCAACCTTTCGACTTAAGCCAAAGGCCATTCCCCCCATAATGGTACTACCTGAACGAGAAGTACCAGGAATCAAAGCAAAAATCTGTGCCAGCCCTACACAAAGGGCATCTTTCCAACACATATCATCAACATCATTTACCCTAGGAGTATGATTACTTTGATACTTTTCAATGAATAAAATAACCACACCACCAATAACCAAAGCTGAGGCAACGGTAATCGGATTAAAAAAATGCATTTTGATTGCAGAAGAAAACAATAACCCAACAACTGCTGCAGGAATGAAGGCAATGATGATATTCAATACAAAACGGTTAATATCTGGTTTACGCCCTAATCCCAAAAATACACTTAAAAACCGTTGACGATATTCAAAAACAACGGCTAAGACTGCCCCTAACTGAATCGCCACTTCAAAAACTTTACCTGTACTATGAAAATTAAGTAAGTCACCAAAAACGATTAAATGTCCTGTGCTGGAAATGGGTAAAAACTCAGTCACCCCTTCGATGATACCCAATAACAGAGCTTTAAAAAACAGTAAAATATCCACAACAATGTCCAAAGAAGAAAGGCTGTGAAAAACACAGCCTATGTAAGATGAATGTTCAAATGCTTATTTTAAGCCTAATGCAAATCCAGCACCTTTGGCTCTAGGTAAAGGCTTACTTTTTGGTGCAGCTAAACCACGTTCAGCACGAACCTTCGCAATCAATTCATCCAACACTTTCATTGAAGCATTAAAATCAGAAGTCAAAATCAGTTGATATTTTCCACCGACAATCACCATAGGGGTAGAATTGATGCCATAATCACTTGTCAATTGTTTCATTCTATTGGCTTCAGCATTGGCAAAAAACGATTGATAAACTTCTAAAATTTTAGCTGAATCAACGCCTTTTTGTTGCATGATCCATTCTCTAAAAATTTCTGGTTTATTTAATTCAATTTTTTGATCAAACAATGCATTAAAAACCAATGGGTTTAATGTATCTTGTGTACGTGTTTGCTCAATAGCGACCAAAATTTTGGCTAAATTAAGCATTTCATCATCCCAAATAACATGTTCTGCACGAAAAGCTGTATCAGAGGCAAAACTTTTTTTATGATGACGCATAATCGGATCTAAATGACGGCAATGTATACACACGAAAGAGAAAAACTCTGTGACTTCAATTTTATCTTTATTTGCCGCCAATGCTGGAAGGGGCTTAGGTAAAACATTGTAATGTTGACCTTCAACCAATGCAGCCTGCACAAAACTGGATATGGTCAAAAAACCAATAGCGATCAAATGCTTCAGTTTCATTGTATATAAACCTTTCTTTCAATTAATGATGTTATTGTCTGCTTAATTAGGATTAACCACATTCGCTTTAATATTATTCTCTTTCAGAGTTTCTTGTACTTGATGTAATTGTGCATCATTAGTAAAGGGACCTACACGTACTCGATGAAAAGTTCCCTTGCTTCCCCCTAAATCAATTTGTTGAATGGATGCTTCTACACCAATTAAAGCCAACTGTGCTTTTTGGTTTTCTGCTTGACTGAATTCTTTAAATGCCCCCACCTGTAAAAAACTGCGTTTAGCGACAGGCTTTATTGTTTCTTTATTCTTAACTGCTACAGCAGGCTGAATATCTTTTTCTAGCGTTGGTTTAATTTGAGTAGAATCTGTTGGTTTTTTATTTTGTTCACCAATATCTACTTCTGGATCAATATGAGAACCACCATTTAAAATAACTTCAGGGCTATCTTCTAAATTATTTGCGCCATTAATAGGCTCACTGACAATAATGGGGTGTTCAGAAGGTCTAAATTCTGGGACAGAATCACTGGCACCATTAGGCGCTAACTCTTCAACAGTAGAAGATGCAGCCACACCATTTCGAGCTTCTTCTTCAGACTTTTGTAAATTATCATATGACGGTTTATGATTATTTATATACCATAACGTTCCACCAACAGCAATCAACCCTACAACAAGGCCAACTAGAATGCCTATCATAAGATTTCCTGTTTGATTTTGGCGTTGATTCATTATATTGTTACTTTCTGTACAAATATCAAAACGTGCATTTTAACAAACAATTATACATTGTTGTTATGCTTTATTTGTTAATACACGACGAAAGGCAATCGCACGTAAAATATGGTGCTTACCAACCTCTTCTTCTTGAGCTAAATCAGCAATGGTTCTACTTACCCGCAAAATACGGTGAAAACTTCTGGCAGATAAAGATAACTTTTCCAAAAGTTCAGCCAAGGTTTCTCGTGCAACAGAAGAAATATTAGCAACCATATCAATCTCTTGTACAGTTAAACTAGCATTTACTTTCCCTTGTCTGCCCTCTTGTATTGCCCTTGCTCGCAACACTCGCTCACGTACTTGCCTGCTACTTTCAGGCTGAGACTGTGTTTGGCTCAACTCGTGCGCACTTAAACTTGGGACCTGTACGGTTAAATCTAATCTGTCTAAAAATGGACCTGAAATTTTCGACTGATAGCGTTGTACTGACTCATTCGAACAACGACAAGAACGTGTAGCGTGTCCTAAATAACCACAAGGACATGGATTCATCGCAGCAATCAATTGAAAACGGGCGGGAAACGTAGCCTGTCTATTTGCTCTGGAAATATGAATCTCTCCTGTTTCCAATGGCTCACGTAATACTTCCAATACTTTTCGATCAAACTCAGGCAACTCATCCAAAAACAGAACACCATGATGTGCTAAAGATATTTCACCTGGTTTTGGATTAGAACCACCACCCACTAAAGCAACTGCTGAAGCACTATGGTGAGGGGAACGAAAAGGCCTATCGAAAAAAGATGATTCACTCTGATTGTGCACCAAAGAACGTAAAGAAGCGGACTCAAGCAACTCTTGTGAGTTCATTGGTGGCAAAATGCTGGGCAGTCGTGTTGCCAACATAGACTTCCCTGTGCCTGGGGGGCCAACAAATAACAAACTATGGCCTCCCGCAGCAGCCAACTCTAAGGCAAAACGAGCGCTTTCTTGCCCTTTTACATCAATCAAATCAGCTTGAACCGTTGGTGAATAAATAGGCTCTTCTGGTGCAGTGACCATTTCCAGCTGACTAAGTAAATTCAAATGTGCACAAACACTCAATAAATCAGGCGCACATAATACCTTAGCTTCTTTAACTAAAGCGGCTGATTGAGCACTGCTAGGAGGCAATATGAAAGTACGCTTGGCCTTTATTGCTTGCCATACCATGGCTAAAGCACCTCTAATAGGACGAAGCGCTCCAGACAAAGCAAGCTCCCCAGCAAACTCATATTCAAGTAATTGTTTATTTTTTATTTGACCTGAAGCAGCCAAAATCCCCACAGCAATAGGCAAATCAAATCGGCCTGACTCTTTAGGTAAATCGGCTGGCGCTAAATTGACGGTTATTTTTTTGGCTGGAAACTCAAAACCTGACTGCAAAATAGCCGCTCTTACCCGATCTCTACTTTCCTTTACTTCTGTTTCAGGTAAGCCGACAATATTAAATGCTGGTAAGCCATTGGCTAAATGCGCTTCTACTTCTACTAACGGGGCATCCATTCCCGTTAGTGCTCTACTGTAGACTACCGCCAAACTCATACTTATTCCTTGGCAACACTCAATTGTTTTTCTAATTCACTGACACGTTCTTCTAATGCTGTTAGCTGTTCGCGAGTTTTCACCAAAACATGTTGTTGAATATCAAATTCTTCTCTTGTCACAAGATCCATTTTTGTAAAAGCAGATCCCATTAAAGACTTCACATTTTTTTCAATATCCTTGGCGGGGCTATTGGCAATGGTCTCGCTGATTTTTTGAGTAAATTCATCAAAGAGTTTTTGTTTCATCATGATTATGTCCCTGATTAAAAGAGGTAGAGATAACCTTAATCATATACTGTTATGCTCAAAAAATCTAAGAAAAATTTTTAAGCATAACTTATCATTTATAGAAAATAAATAAAAAAAGTAGCTTACCTATAGCTCAATAAATCATGATAGACGACCTTCTCTTTTATCCGAAAACTCTTTAATCGCTTCCATTCTTGCAGAACGATATGGCAGACGAATTTGCGTAATGTATTTGTTCTGTTCAGTTTTAAAAGATAATCTTGCATCCTGATCAAACATAAGCGCCAATCGTTCTGACAAGTTACTTAAAGCCATTTGATTACCCTGACGTTTTTTTGCAGGTTCTACATCAGGTAAGGGGTTGGTAATGGTAATATAAATCCAATTTTTGACTCTTAAAATAACCACTCTGATTGCCCCTGCATTTCTTAATGGTTCTATCCCATGATAAACTGCATTTTCCAGTAAGGGTTGTAATAATAAAGATGGGGTAATGGCATCTTCGGGGGCATTGACTTTCCAACTGGTTTTTAAACGCTCATTACCCATACGTATTTGTTCAATGGCCAAATAATCTTGAGCCAATTGAATTTCTTTTTCTAACGTGGAGCTTTTTGTATGGTCCCCTAATTGTGCTCGAAACAATTCTGCCAAATTTTCTAAAACCATTTCTGCTTCTGTTGGACGAGTACGAATCAAACTGATGGCCGCATTCAAGCTATTAAACAAAAAATGAGGCCGTATTCTGGCCGTTAACGCAGCCAATCGTGCTTCTGTGGCAGCCGGAGACAATGCTTTTTTAATCAATGCAAAATAATGCATGGTAAACAAAGTCAGTATCACTACGGCAATCATATGTTCTAAAATTTCATCGTGTATGTGATAAACAAATAGCTCAACACCAGCAAATGATGCAAACACAACCACTAAGGTAATAATACTGGGAAAGCGGCTTCGAGCAATGATCCCTCCTCCTAAGTACAAAATAGTAATACTAAGGATAATACTTGGGCAAACCCATATGGATAAAATCGCAAACTGCTCTGCAAAATTACGGTCATTAGGAGACTGTAATAAGCTAGCGCCCACCATAAACATTAAAGTAATCAGCAAAATTTTCATACATGTACCCAAATTTCTAAAATCTGGGACTGCAAAGATAGGAATAGATTGGCGTATAATAGCCATTTTTTACCTCAATCAGTTTTCTATTAGAATAAAGGTCTGCATATGAATCATAACAAAACTTGGTCGGGTCGTTTTAATGAACCTGTTACAGAACTGGTCAAAAAATATACAGGTTCAGTTTATTTTGATCAACGTTTAGCCAAATGGGACATTCAAGGCTCACTAGCGCATGCAGCAATGTTATGTGAAGCAGGCATCTTAACACAAGATGATCTTAAGCTGATCAAACAGGGGATGGCTGAAATTTTAGACGAAATTAATCATGGTACGTTTGAATGGTCACTAGATCTTGAAGACGTACATATGAACATTGAAAAACGCCTTACCGATAAAATTGGTGATGCGGGCAAACGACTACATACGGGACGAAGCCGTAATGATCAAGTAGCAACAGATATTCGCCTATGGTTAAGAGACGAAATCACCCAAATTGTTCAATTACTCAAAATGCTACAAACGGCATTGATTGATCTGGCACAAAAAAACATTGATGTTGCCTTACCAGGGTTTACACACCTACAGGTTGCACAACCCATCAGTTTTGGCCACCACATGCTTGCCTATGTTGAAATGCTTGATCGTGATGTGCAAAGAATGAATGATTGCCAAAAACGCGTGAACACAATGCCATTAGGCGCCGCAGCGTTGGCTGGTACCACTTTTGCGATTAATCGAGAAACGACTGCAAAAATTTTAGGTTTTGATCATATTTGTCAAAACTCTTTAGACGCAGTATCTGATCGCGATTTTGCTATTGAATTTACCGCTGCGGCTTCTTTAGTTATGGTACATTTATCTCGTTTATCAGAAGAGCTGATCTTATGGATGAGCCCACGCTTTGGCTTTATTGATATCGCTGACCGCTTTTGTACAGGTTCATCTATTATGCCGCAGAAAAAAAACCCTGACGTCCCTGAATTAGTACGAGGTAAATCTGGGCGAGTGATTGGTCATTTGATGGGGTTAATCACTTTAATGAAATCTCAACCCTTAGCTTACAATAAAGATAACCAAGAAGACAAAGAACCTTTATTTGACACTGTTGATACACTGATCGATACCTTACGTATTTACGCAGATATGATTGCCGGTATTACAGTTAAACCAGAAGCAATGAAAGCTGCATTAAAACAAGGTTTTGCCACTGCAACTGACTTAGCAGACTATTTAGTTAAAAAAGGCGTGCCATTTAGAGACAGCCATGAAATTGTCGCCAAAGCAGTCAGGTATGCAGAAACGGAACAACTTGATTTAAGTGACTTGCCTCTAAGTAAACTACAAGAGTTTAATCCTTTAATTTCAGAAGACGTCTATGAAGTATTGACTATTGAGGGCTCTTTACAAGCAAGAAATCATCTAGGTGGTACAGCACCCAATCAAGTTCTAGCCCAAATAGAACGTTTTCGTCAAAAACTCAAAAACTAAAGTAAATAAAAACCGAGGCTGTTTAAAATATAGCCTCGGTTTTACTGATACCTACAACTAATTAGTTTATTTACCACTGAACTTAACAAATGTTTTTGCTGGTTGTTGACTATTTGCTTGTTCATGCGCAGCAACCATTTGTTCATTATTATTCACACTATTGATGTCTCTTTGCAATAATGAGTTCGCGGTGCTTTCTGAAGTAACAGCACGTTTATTACGTGCGCTCTCTTGATGAGCAGTTGGACCGTAGCCTTCATTCCATGGAGCAGGAATTGGGGCAGCAACAGCAGAGGAAACACCAGTAGCCAAAATAAGTGTCATTAATAATTTTTTCATGATCAAAGCTCCTTAATATGTAATTTATATTTATATTGATATTTTATATTCTATCGTTCTGTATTGAACTTACGTTTGTAAGAGTGGCTTTCTTCAATAAAGTTCAAAAAATTTAATTATTTATCTATTGTTTTTTTTAATAAAGTCTATTAAATTTTTATTTTTCTTTTCAAATAAAAAAGTTATACACAAATATTACTGATCAATTGAAACCCACAAAAAAATAAAACTCAGAACCACTTGATTCTGAGTTTTATCATCCCAATTTCCACTAGTTAAGCATTGATATTTTTCATCAGTGCATCCATAAAGTGAACCGCCACATCAAAACCCGTCTGATCAGTAATCTCTTGGAAACAAGTTGGACTGGTCACATTGACCTCAGTTAAAAAGTCACCAATAACATCCAATCCTGCCAAAAATACCCCTTTAGCTTTTAAAATAGGGCCTAAAGTTTGTGCAATTTCTAATTCACGAGGAGAAATAGGTTGAGCAACGCCTCTTCCACCAGCAGCTAAATTTCCTCTTGTTTCACCAACTTGGGGGATACGAGCCAAAACAAATGGAATGGGTTCACCATCAATCACCAATACTCTCTTATCTCCATTGACAATATCTGGAATATATCTTTGTGCCATAATGGTTCGCTGCTCATGGTTCATCAACATTTCTAAAACACTGCCCAAATTTGGGTCACCTTCTCTTAATCGAAAAATACCACTTCCCCCCATACCATCCAGAGGTTTGACAATAATATCTTTTTCTTGAACCAAAAATTGTACAATATCGCTTTGCTTCGTTGCCACAATCGTATTGGTTGTAAATTCCGAAAAATTCAAAATGGCTAATTTCTCATTTAAATCACGCATGGCTTGGCCACTATTAAAGACCCTTACGCCTTGTTGTTCAGCAATCGAAAGCAGTTGTGTTGCATATAAATATTGCATATCGAAGGGTGGATCAGTACGCATAATAACCGCATCAAAATCTGCTAAAGGCAAGGGTCTTATCTGATCGGTCTCAAACCATAGGTCGTCTTTCCCTGTTAATTTAACGTGGCTAGCGTTTGTACCAACGATACCTGCTTTTACAGCCAAGTCTTGACTTAAAGTATGATAAATAGAAAAACCTCTTTTGCTTGCTTCTCGCATCATGGCAAAAGTGGAATCTTTATAAATTTTAAAGGTAGACAACGGATCTGCAATAAACAGTATTTTCATGATTGACCCTATTTATTTAAAAAGGAGAAGGTTTATTTTCTAACTCCAACGCCCCTGCCAACAAAGACAAACGGGCAATCACACCATAAGCATAAAAACGATTTGATGCACAGTCAATGGGGGCTTTTTTATCTGGCAAACAATGTCCTTGAAAAGAAAGTGGCACAAACTGCATACCTATTGCATTTAAATTCTCATCTTCTCCACGCCCTGCATGAATACGATAAAAACCACCAATCACAAAATGATTCATCATATACACAACGGGCTCTGCTGCCGCTTCTTGTACACGTTCAAAAGTGTATACACCTTCTTGAATAATGACTTCGTGTACTTCTAAACCTTCTTTGACCACCGACATTTTATTGCGGTTTTTACGATTTAACCCAATTACATCATCAGGCGATTTGACGCTCATAATACCCATACCGTAAGTGCCAGAATCTGCTTTTACAATCACAAATGGCTCTTTATCAATATTATATTGTTGGTACTTTACTTTGATTTTATTCAAAACACTTTCAATAGATTTGGCCAGCTCTTCTTCACCCGCTCGTTCTTGAAAATTAAGATGAGTACATGATTCAAAATAAGGGTTAATTAACCATGGGTCAATATCAATTAATTGGGCAAATTCATTAGCCACACGATCATATTCAGCAAAATGTTCTGTTTTTTTACGTGTATACCAACCAGCCTGTAATGGTGGCAGTAAAGTTTGCTCCAGCCCTTTTAAAATATCAGGCACACCAGCAGATAAGTCATTATTTAACAAAACCAAACAAGGCTTAAACCCATCAGCTAATGTCAATCGATTGCCTTCACGCACCAATGGTTCTAATGTTACCTGATTACCCAAAGCTGTTTCAAACGTTGTTGCTGTTGTGATTTCTGGATTCAAACTTCCTAAACGAACATTCAAACCAGCTTGTTCAAGTATATGCTGAAGAGCATATACATTTTGTAAATAAAAAGTGTTTCTGGTGTGGTTTTCTGGAATCAACAAAATACCCGATGCTTCAGGGCACACGCTTTCAATCATGCTTTGTGCAGCCGCAACAGCTAAGGGTAAACTGTCCGGGTTTAAATTATTGAAACCACCAGGAAACAAATTCATATCAACTGGGGCCAATTTATAACCACTGTTTCTTAAATCTACAGAACCATAAAATGGCGACTGATGATGATGCCATTTTGATCTAAACCAAGACTCAATTTTTGCCTGATTTTGTAAAAAATTCTTTTCTAATAACAACAAAGGCGCACTAAGTGCACTAGGTAAGTGTGGGATAACCATCAAAAGCCTCGTAATTATGGGTGTTATTTATAAAAACTTGTTATTTTTCTACTGCATATTATATCAATAAACCCATAATGTATTGTTAAATTCATACAATTCACCCTATTAAAACTTATAAAAAATAGTTTTTAATCATATATTTCAAATAATTAAAAATTTCCTTTCTAATAATCAATAGATCATCCAATACTCAAAAACACATATCATTAATGCTCCTACTAATAACCCCCAAGCAATGATTTTTACCCATTGATGTAAAAACAAACGCTGCTTTTTATTCAAAAAAATAAAAATAATTGTAAGAACAATAGTAAGAACGGCAAAAATCCGAAATACCTGACCAAACATATATAAATTATTGCGAAAGAACAAACCGCAAGGAAGAAAGAAAACGTTATAATGACAACTTTCTGCTTATTTGCCTATATAAAAATTTTATGGATGCTGTACAAAATAAAAGTATTGGGTTAGTCAAACCACAAAAAATATTTTTTGATACTGTCTTACCTTTATTAAATGGTCAGCCTTTAAATGGCTTTGAGCTTATGATTGAAACTTATGGCACCCTTAATAAAGCAAAAAATAATGCCATTTTAATTTGCCCTGCCCTCGCAGGCACTGAACACGTTGCAGGCATACACCACGAAAGCGACAAACACACTGGTTGGTGGGACAATATGGTTGGCCCAGGCAAACCAATAGACACAAATCATTTTTTTGTCGTAGGATTAAATAACTTAGGCGGTTGTAATGGTAGTACAGGCCCATTAAGTATTGACCCCAGAACCAACAAACCCTTTGGTTCCGATTTTCCCATTGTAACCGTAACCGATTGGGTGCGGGCACAAAGCATATTGGCCGATAAATTAGGCATTGATGTCTGGGCTGCCGTTATTGGCGGCAGTTTAGGTGGTATGCAAGCATTACAATGGACCATAGAGTTTCCAGAACGGGTAAGACATGCATTGGTGATTGCCTCATCCCCCAAACTATCCACTCAAAATATTGCGTTTAACGATGTTGCAAGACAAGCGATTATGACAGATCCTGATTTTTGTGATGGGCATTTTTATGAACAAAATAAAGCACCTAAACGTGGACTACGTATTGCAAGAATGATGGGGCATATCACCTATTTATCTGAAGATGGTTTAGGCACTAAATTTGGCCGAGAACTAAAAAATGAAGATTATCAATTCGGATTCGATGTTGATTTTGAAGTAGAAAGCTATCTTCGTTACCAAGGGGATAAATTTTCTGATTATTTTGATGCCAATACTTATCTATTAATGACCAAAGCACTGGATTATTTTGACCCTGCTAAAAACTTTGACAATGATTTAACTCAAGCATTACAAAACGCTCAGGCACGTTTCTTAATCATTAGTTTCACCAGTGACTGGCGTTTTAGCCCAGAACGCTCCAAAGAAATTGTTAAAGCCTTAATTTGTGCCAAAAAAAATGTTCAATATGTCGAAGTTGAATCTATTCATGGGCACGATGCCTTTTTAATGACAGACCCTATTTATATTCAAACCATGAGAACTTATTTACAAAAAGTCGCACAGGAGTGCCAATAATGAATTTACGTGCAGACTTACAATTGCTATACGACTGGATTCCAGCAAAAGCCCATGTCTTAGATTTAGGTTGCAGCAGTGGTGAGCTGCTTCATGCTTTAATGAACAATAAACAAGTGACAGGTTATGGCGTAGAAATTGATAGCGAAAAAGTCATTATGGCCATCAATTCTGGAGTTAACGTGATTCAGGGTAATCTTGAACATGGATTACCCACATTCGATACACAAAGCTTTGATGTTGTGGTGCTCTCACAAACTATACAAGCCATGCAACAAACAGAGGCTATTTTATTGGAAATGCTACGCGTTGGTAAACAAGCATTAGTGACTTTCCCCAACTTTGGTTATTGGAAGAATCGAATCCAAATCATGCAAGGCCATATGCCCGTTTCTGATGATATGCCATACGACTGGTACAACACTCCCAACATCCATTGGTGTATGTTGGGAGATTTTGAACATTTATGCTCAAAAAATAATATCCCTGTCTTAGAACGTACCGTAATGACAGATGGCAAACGAATTAACTTTATGCCTAATTTATTAGGAAGCTTAGCTTTTTATCGAGTAGGTAAAGCATAACCACTTGCTAAATGTTATTAAAATTTAAGTAAAAGCCATACTATATTTACCTAATCATATTGTTTAATAAAGTAAATATTATTGCAACTAAAAACCCACTATACAAACTTTAACTTAGCTTTTTATCAAAAAATTTATCTTAATTTTGGATAATGAACGATTTAAAACACTTCTTAATTACCAACAAAACAATAAAGAGCTTCAAATGCTTACCATTTAAATACTATTATTGATCCGACTATTTGATCCTAATAATTACTTTACTTTGAATACAGCAAGAACAAATACTAAATAAAATCACTTAGATATAAAAACAACGCCAATAAACTCAAAAAAGCTGCTTGACAGAGAATTTAAAAATCGGTATAGTTCGCCTCTCAGTCGGGGCGTAGCGCAGCCTGGTTAGCGCATCTGCTTTGGGAGCAGAGGGTCGTGAGTTCGAATCCCACCGCCCCGACCAAAATATCTACGTACACGATAGTTAAAGGCTCCCGTAGCTCAACCGGATAGAGCACCAGCCTTCTAAGCTGGGGGTTACAGGTTCGATTCCTGTCGGGTGCGCCAAAAAGTAAATGTCTGCGGTGGGTGTAGCTCAGTTGGTAGAGCCCTGGATTGTGATTCCAGTTGTCGTGGGTTCGAGCCCCATCATCCACCCCACCTAAAAATCATGCTTCAATATGAGACTCATATTATTCGATAGGACACATATAACAGCATGAGCATTATAAAACGTCAAACTTTATCTAGTGCTGTAGCAAACTCTCTTAGAGAACGAATTCTTACTGGTGAATTAGTCGACGGTACTCAACTGATACAAGAAACATTATCGCAAGAATATGGAATCTCTCGAGTACCCATTCGAGAAGCATTACGCCAGTTAGAAGCAGAAGGACTGATTACATTTGAAGATCATAAAGGTGCAAAAGTCACTCAACTTCATCTAAGTGACGTATTAGAAATGATTCAAATTCGTGCCCTATTAGAAAAAGAATTGATTCAAAGAGCTATTCCTCTGTTAACCCAAACACATCTTGAACATGCAAAAACGTGTTTAATTGAATTTAATCAGGCTTTTGAGCAAAACGATATTGAAAACTGGGGAAGACTCAATGCTCAATTTCATACCTCCTTTTATCAAGTCGCTAATCGACCTCATACACTGAATCTCATACAACAACTGTATAATCAAACAGATCGTTACACGCGCATGCAAATTTTATTGACCCAAACAAAAGAGCTGGCTCATAACGAGCACCAACATATTTTAGAACTATGCCAAGAAAAACAGGTACAAGAAGCTGGTGAATTTATTTATCAGCATATTCTGAATGCTGGTGAAATGTTGGCAAAAACACTTAGAAACCCCACAACTATTTAATCAATACAAACACTGCCCCATCACTTGTTTTTTTACTAAACTCATATAAAACCAAAAGCTGACTCTTTTAAATGCCAAAAAATTTGAAACACCCTTTAAAATTTAAATATTTAAAATGATTTTATCCTTGTATTTTAAAACATTATTTTTTAATATGTCTCATTACGCAGTAAAGCACATTTTTAACTAAATACGACCGCCTTTATGCCAAACAATACAACACCTCATCATAACCTTCTTGGCATTATTCAAATCATGTTTGCGGCAGCTTTATGGGGCGCATTTGGTATTGCGGGAGCAATTTTAAGTAAACATGGATTTTCAGGTATTGAAGTAACCAGCATTCGGCTCATTGGTGCCAGTATTATTTTACTGTTATTTTTACCCTTTTTTGCATCTACATTTAAAATACTACTAACTGAACCCAAGCGCCTACTCTTTTTAGCACTTCAATCTATTTTAGGAATGCTGATCATGACTTTGTGTTTTTTAAGTGCCATCAGCTTAATCGGACCTTCTATTGCCGTTGCGCTTTTATATACAGCGCCAATCTGGAGTCTGATTTTGAGCCGCTTGATTTTAGGGGAAGGCATCACTCAAACCAAAGCTTGGCTAGCGGTTGCCGCAGCAATTGGGGTCATGCTGATGCTCAGTGGCTCTGGAAGAATAAATGTATTGGGGTTTATTTTAGGCCTTTGTTCTGGTATCAGTTACGCGCTTTATGGTGTTTTAGGCAAAAGAGCGATGCAGGGTAATCCACCCTCCTTGGTATTTTTTACCTCTGTTTTTATTAGTGGCCTAATCATGCTATTTTTTCCTGCAACAATAAATACCCTACACAAATTAAACACTCATTTTAACCTTATTACCATTGGTGCAAGTTTATATGTTATTTTCTTAGGTACGCTTTTGCCCTATTTTTTATTTATTAAAGGTTTACAAAAAATGCCAGCTGCCACAGCTTCAGTATTTACAACAATTGAACCTGTTGTTGGTATCATATTGGCGGCTTTAATTATGAAAGACTATTTACACTGGAACCAATATCTAGGCATTGTGCTGATCCTAAGCACAGCCTTAATCAATGCCTTAATGATGAAAAAAACAAACTCAAAATTAACTTAAAAACCACCAAGACAATGATCTCTTATGAATAACAGCATTCCCTCAAATACAAATCACAATATGGTTTATTTAAACCGTATCAGTTATCTATTAGCAATCATAACAATTATCGGTATCTTATATTTTCACTTATTATCTGCTTTATTTTCTGGTTTATTGGTTTATGAATTAACTAAATTATTAGCAACCAAAACCTATCTCTCCCGCCTTGGGAAACCTAAAGCCAAATTGGTTGCCATTTCATTACTCACTTCTTTTATCATCAGTATTCTAGTGATCATGTATTTTGGCATTATTGCCGTATTTCACCACGAAAACTCTGCTTTACCACTTGTATTAGACAGACTCGAAAACATCACAAAAACACTATCTTCTGTATTACCACAATGGTTAGCAGAACAATTACCACAAACAGAAAATGGCTGGAAAGTGGGTTTAATTGAATGGGCAAAAAATCATACAACACAAATTCAATTATTTGGCAGCAAAGCCAGTAGAAGCGTTATTCATGCCTTTATTGGTATGGTTATTGGCGCTTTAATTGCCTTATCAGGTTTTACACATATACCAACACAGTCCCCCTTACCTACAGTATTCATCCAAAGAATCAGTAAACTGTCTCTTGCTTTTCGCACAGTCATATTTTCCCAAGTAAAAATTTCTGCAATCAATACCTTTTTTACATGGATTTATTTAAGCAGTGTCATGTTCATTACAGATTATCAATTGCCTTTTGCAAAAACCATTATTATTTTGACATTTTTTATTGGACTTTTACCCATCATTGGCAATATCATCACAAATACACTGATTGTTTTAATCAGCCTAACACACTCTATTACACTAGGCATAACTTCTTTGATTTTTTTAGTTGTAATCCATAAATTAGAGTATTTTTTAAATGCCCAAATTATTGGCGCTCACATTCATGCTCGCACATGGGAATTATTAATTGCCATGTTAGTGATGGAAACTATTTTTGGCTTACCTGGCGTTGTATCTGCACCTGTCTTTTACGCTTACTTAAAAGAAGAGCTTAGAGCCGCACAATTGATTTAAACTAAGGAGCCTTAAGAATAATGACAAATATTGATCTTCCTAGCTTAAAAACAGAGCAACTCAATAATGCAAAAAAAATTATTCGAATTGACCAATTTAACTTTAATGCTGCGCCCAAATACATAGGTGGGACAGATGTGGGATTTGAAGATAACGGGCATATAACCCGAGCAGCTATTGTGGTTTTATCCTACCCTGAGCTAAAAGTCATTACCTATCAAATCGCCCGTATTAAAACAACCATGCCGTATATTCCAGGTTTTCTGTCTTTTAGAGAATACCCTGCACTTTTAGAAGCTTGGCAAAATTTATCTGTAAAACCTGAACTTTTATTTGTTGATGGTCACGGCATAGCACACCCCAGAAGCCTAGGTATTGCCAGCCATTTAGGGCTTTTATTGGATATGCCGACAATAGGCGTGGCGAAGAAACGGTTATATGGCATTCATAAACCTTTATCAGAAGAAGTTGGCAGCACCACAACTTTATGGAACAAAGACAAAACTGAGTCTATTGGTTATTTACTGCGCAGTAAAAAGAAATGTCTTCCCTTATATATTTCTACAGGACATAAAATAAGCAATGAGTCTGCTTTATCTTGGGTACAGAACGTACTGAAAGGTTACCGTTTACCAGAACCTACTCGTTGGGCAGATGCCATTGCATCTAATAAACCTTTATTTAAAAAATGGGATCAACAAAAATAGGGGTTATACTTATACCCCCTATTTTTGTTGATCTCTATTTTTATCTCAATAACGTGGTTTTAATAAACGCAATAACCAACGTCTCTTCCACCATTTATCAACTTTACGCGGTTCCACGCATGGTAAAAATAATTGTTTAAGTACTTTAAATTCAAACTCTAAAAACATTCGGCTGTGCCCATAGCCATGACCAAAATTAGCCAATTCATCGCGTTTACGGCTATCTTTTGCACTATTAAAGGATAAATCTCTTTTTAAAGTATGGTATGATTTTTTATCATCAATATCTTTGCGCTCAATAGCATAAGTATCATCAGGCAAATACATTTGCCTACTGCCCATTGCTTTTTGATACTTAACAAACCGAAAATCTTCTGCACCATAAGCGCCAGAAAACTCTTCATCATATCCAAAGCATTCAAAAAAACGACCACGAGACATTACAAATAAATTGGAATGCCCTGCATATAATTCTCCCGTTTGTTGATTTTTACGTTTCATTTTATATAAACGGCGACCACAATAACCTAATTTAATGAGCTTACGCATACTCTGTTCAGGGACTTCATGATCCGAATCCGCCATAAAAAGAGTATCACTTTTTGCAAAGGTGACCCCTAAATTTCTAGCTCCCCCTTGATTCCAAGGAATATCTTTCATTATTTTTAACCAGATTAGGTTTAATCTGAACTCTGGTATTTCATACTCTATAGGGGAACCGTCATCTACAATAATAAACTGGACCCGAGAAATAATCTCTGTTGGATAACACTCATAGCGCTTCAAAAGATTAATCACGGAGCTAATATCATTTTGATTACAATAAAAATGGGTAATATAACTTAAGCGAATATCTGAATAATCTTTCTTATGAACACCATTAAACGTCACTCTATCTGGGAAAACAAGATCATCAATACTTTGTTGGTATAAAGACCATTTTAACCTATCTTCATACTTACATAAATTCACTGGGTTTTGTAACTTTAACCACTTTGCTTGACCAGATAATGCTTCTACTTCTGAATTAAAAAAAATATTAAGTTCGGTTAATTTATTAAAATAACGATGATTTTGACGACTTTTTTTAACGCCATGGGTTAAATGAGATGCAATTAAGAATGGACGCTGTGATTGTTTTTGATAAAAAGAAACAACCTGTTGATGCACGTCAGGATCAAAAGTCTGCAAAACTGCTGGGGAACGTTGTGTCAACAAAATGAATGCTTCTGATAAACTCTCCACATAATAAGTATGTTCTACTGGGAAATGATCAGAGCGCATATTTTGATGTACAATCAATACAGGTTCAACCTGCCCAGACAAATGCAGTTTACAATCTAAAAGAACATCCAAATGTTCATGTTCTAAACTCAATAACACAATTTGAGGCATTATTTTTTTATGTGACTGTTGATGAGACACTGCTTTTTTTACTCCTCTAACCCCAACTGTTGTAATAATCGATCAAAATCATCCAAGCTATTAAAATGCACAATAATTTTTCCTTTTTGTGCATTTTTGGTTTGAATTTCTACAGACGTACCTAAACACTGAGATAATTTTTCACTTAACTGAACCAAGTCAGGGTCTATTTTTTTCTGAGTTTTTGGTTTCGTTTTTTGCGTTAATAACTCTTGACTTTTACGCTCTACATCACGGACAGACCAACCCATTTTAGCCGCTTTTTGACCTAGATGAATTTGTTCCAAAACAGGCAAGGTCAATAAAGCACGGGCATGTCCCATATCAAGCTGGCGCGCATACAATAGTGTTTGCACAGGCTCGGGTAGGCTCAGTAAACGTAGACTATTGGTAATACTGCTACGGCTACGACCAACTGCATGAGCGACTTTTTCATGCGTCATACCGAATTCATCAATTAACCTTTTTAAACCTTGTGCTTCTTCAATTGGATTAAGGTTTTGGCGCTGAATATTTTCGATTAGGCCAATGGCTAAAGCTTGTTCATCAGTGATTGATTTAATGACAACTGGCACCTCTTCTAAACCCGCTATTTGGCTGGCTCGCCAACGACGCTCTCCTGCAATAATTTCATATTCTTCTAGACCAACTTCTCGCACAATAATCGGTTGAATCACACCTTGTGCGCTAATGGAATCAGCCAACTCTTGCAAGCTTTCATCATCCATCTGCATCCTTGGCTGAAAACGCCCAGGGCGAATCAACCCTACTTTTAAGGAGGCTAATTGATCATGTACACTAACATCTGCTGAACCTGCACCAAACAGGGCATCTAAACCACGCCCTAAACCTTTAGGTTTTGCCATAATTATTTACTCTTTTGTTTTTGCTGGACTCTTTTAATGACTTCATCAGCAAGACTTAAATAAGCAATTGCACCTTTTGCATGAGCATCATAAACCAAAGCAGGCATACCATGACTTGGCGCTTCTGCAAGGCGAACATTACGGGGAATATCTGTTTCAAATAACTCTTTGCTAAAATGACTTTCCAATTGTTTGGCAACATCTTGAGCCAAATTGCTTCTGGCATCAAACATGGTTTTAAGGACACCCAGAATATCCACTTTCGGATTGATGGTCTGTCTGATTTTTCTTAATGTAGACACTAAGTCAGACAAACCCTCTAATGCATAATACTCACAAACCATGGGTACAATGACACCATCTGCTGCAACCAAACCATTTAATGTTAAAAGAGTTAAAGACGGAGGACAATCTAGAATAATAAAATCATATTGTTCTTTAACTTCATCTAATGCTGATTTTAAACGCATTTCTCTGGCTATTTCTTGCACCAACTCAATTTCGGCACCTGCCAAATTTCGGTTAGCAGCCAAAACATCAAACTCACCTGTCGGACTTTTTAGCAAGACTTCTTTTACTGAGTGCTCTCCCAGCAATACATGGTACACACCATGTTTAATATTGCCTTTATTGATGCCACTACCCATTGTTGCATTGCCTTGTGGGTCTAAATCCACAACCAAAACCCGCTTGCCCTTTTTGGCTAAAGATGCGGCCAAATTCACCGCTGTTGTGGTTTTACCTACCCCACCCTTTTGATTGGCTATGGCAAGAATAAATGCAACCATTAGAGCTCCTTTTTATGCAACCTAACAAGATGACGTTCACCATCAACAAAAGGAACATTCAGTGAAATCACCTCTCCCACTTGAATATCCTCGGGTAAAGATTCAATTTCTTCAAAAGGATAAACACCCTTCATCGCCAACCATTCACCCTCTTTAGCCAATAATTGTCGGGTTAAAGAAACAAAATCTTTTATTTCAGCAAAAGCACGACTAGTGACAATATCAAACTGTGTATTTTCTAAACTTTCTACGCGACAATTTTCTACTTGTACGTTATTTAACCCAAGTTCAATCACAACCTGACGTAAGAATGTGGTTTTTTTGTGATTTGAATCCAACAGGGTTACTTTTAAATCTGGATACATAATCGCACAAGGAATACCTGGCATTCCACCTCCAGAGCCAACATCAATCATGCTTCCTGAAGCAGGTAAAAATGGGACTAGACTCAAACTATCAATAATATGATGACTGAGCATTTTTTCTTCTGTACGTAATGCAGTTAAGTTATAAGTGCTGTTCCACTTAAGTAAAAGGGCCAGATAACCTAATAATCTGTCTTGTTGCTCATCAGTTGCAACCAAATTCAACTCTTTTAAACCTTGCTGTAATGTTTCTTGTGTATTCATGAATCTTTAGCCCCTTGAAAACCACGCTTTATATGTACTAATAGTAATGCCACTGCAGCGGGTGTCACACCAGATATACGTGATGCCTGACCAACTGTTTGTGGACGATGAAGATTCAATTTTTGTTGTACTTCATTTGACAAACCGGTTACCTTCGTATAATCAATATTTTCAGGTAATTTTGTCTCTTCTAAAGTTTGCCTACGCAAAATTTCTTCATTTTGTCGCTCAATATAGCCTTGATATTTTACCTGAATTTCGACCTGTTCAATGACCTCTTGTGCCAATTGAACCGATGTTTGCGCATCAGGAAATGACATCAAGCTTTGGTAAGATACATTTGGCCTGCGCAATAACTCATGCAAACTATATTCGCGAGACATTTGTTGCCCCAAAACCTCATTTTGTACTTCCGCAGATAGCTTTGTAGGCGTATACCAAGTTGATCTTAGACGGCTAACTTCTTGTTCAACCTGTTCTTTTTTCCCACAAAATGCTTGCCATTGCGTTTGGCTGACTAAGCCAATTTTGTATCCTTCTTCGGTTAACCTCATATCTGCATTGTCTTCTCGTAATTGTAAACGATACTCTGCTCTACTGGTAAACATTCGATAAGGCTCATTCACACCTTTGGTGATTAAATCATCAATCATCACGCCCATATAGGCATTTTCACGTTTTGGCGTCCAAGCTTCTTTTTCTTGCGCAAATAAAGCAGCATTTGCTCCAGCAACCAGCCCTTGTGCCGCAGCTTCCTCATATCCTGTTGTGCCATTAATTTGCCCGGCAAAAAAGAGGCCTTTAATGGTTTTTGTTTCTAAACTAGCTTTAAGGTTTCTTGGATCAAAATAGTCATATTCAATAGCATAACCTGGGCGCAAAATATGGGCATTTTCCAACCCTTTCATGCTATGCACTAACGCTAACTGGATATCAAAAGGTAAGCTGGTAGAAATACCATTAGGATAAAATTCATGCGTTGTCAAACCTTCAGGCTCTAAAAAAATTTGATGGCTATTTTTATCAGAAAAACGATTAATTTTATCTTCAATTGATGGACAGTAACGAGGCCCTACTCCTTCAATTTTTCCAGTAAACATAGGGCTTCGATCAAAACCTGAGCGGATAATATCATGTGTTTTTTCATTGGTATGGGTAATCCAGCAACTGATTTGTTGTGGATGCATGTTGGCATGAGCTCGAACAGAAAACACAGGTACAGGTGTATCACCAGGTTGTTCCGTTAATTGGCTAAAATCAATACTGCGTCCATCAATTCTTGGTGGTGTACCTGTTTTTAAGCGACCTTTAGGCAAATTAAGCTCTTGTAGTTTGGCACCTAAACTCATCGCAGCAGGATCCCCTGCTCGCCCACCAGCATAGTTTTCTAAGCCAATATGAATTTTACCTGTTAAAAACGTACCCGCTGTCAAGATAACCGCTTTAGCGTGGAACTGAACCCCTATGGTTGTCACCACACCAATGATCTGATCACCCTGTAAAACAACATCGTCAACCTGTTGTTGAAATAATGAGAGATTTTCTTGGTTTTCTAAGGCATAACGTACTGCCGCTTTGTATAAAATACGATCTGCCTGTGCACGAGTAGCACGCACAGCAGGCCCCTTTGATGCGTTTAAACGACGAAATTGAATACCTGAGCGATCTGTGGCTAAAGCCATAATACCGCCTAACGCGTCGACTTCTCGAACCAAATGCCCTTTACCAATACCGCCAATAGAAGGATTACAAGACATTTGCCCCAATGTTTCTATATTATGTGTCAGCAATAAGGTACGCATACCCATACGTGCACTGGCAAGTGCCGCTTCTGTGCCCGCATGCCCGCCGCCAACCACGATAACATCATAGTGTGTAGGATAAATCATTTGATGAGTTTATTTTTATGCAAATATTTGAAAGAATATGAATTTTACGCTATATGTTTACACCCTAGCAATGGGCACAGAAAAAAGGCAGGAAAAGAAACAACAGATGATGGATTACATAAAGCAAATAATTATGTTTCTTTGTCTATTCGTATCAATTTACCCCAATCTTTTTAGTAACATTCGTTTTATTATCTTTTTTCAATAAAAAATATTTCATTACTATAATTTTTGAATTTTTAAAGAAACTCTTAACTCAAAAAGTTTGTATTACAAAATATCTTTTTACAGAATATAAAATTAAGGATTCTCATGCAACAAAGGTTTGTTTTTGTCGCAATACAAATTATTTCCCTTGACAAACAAAAAAAAATAAATTACCTTAACATAAAAATTGGTATTTTTAACTTAAATCAGGAAATAAAATATGAGATTAGGACAGGATAGCGGCCCAGATTTAACCCAAGAACAACAGCAACATATTGAGCAACAAAAACAATTAGAAAAACAGCAACACCAAGAACAACAGATGCCACAGATGCTGTCTCAAGTAGATAAAGCTTTGGATAAACACACTGATGTAAAACAAGTAGTCGATCAACTCCCTCAGGAAGAACAAAATAATTTAAAACAAACAATTGCACACAAAGCCATTGAAGTTGGTGGTCAACAACCGCAAATTTCTTATTTAGGGTTTCATCCTCAAACCAATAATTTGGTTGTACAAACGCGTCAATATGGTATGGCCAATGTTGAATTATCAGACGCTGCAAAAGATTTATGTAGACGTCCCCCTGAACTACTGGAAAATCCTATTTCTTTGACCAAAGCCTTTAATTGGAAACCTTCTCTTGACCCCGCTAATTTATTGACCACAAAAGAAGATGCTGAAGCCTTTCTGGATAGAACACATCAAATGCGTCAAAGTCTTTCAGAAAATTTATCGGGGTACCATAGACAATATACTGACTTAAAAGAGCAATACGATAATACATCAAACTGGTATTTTAGCCAGAGAGAACTAAAAGATGAACTTAAAGAACAAATGGAAAAATTAAACAGAACAATTGAATTTTCTCAAGATGTACTATTATCTTACCGTAGGGCTTCTCATTATGTTGCAGGCCAATTAGGACCTTTTGTGAGTGGACCTCCTGATAAAGACGAACAACAAGCAATTGATAGAGAAACAGCAGAAAGAAAAAGGGCTGCTAATCGCATTGCTTTATGGGCTGTAGGGCCAATAGTAGGTGGACCAGCTATGTTAGCAGATAAATTAGATGCCCCGCCTGAGGTTGTAGATGCATTGGCACAAGCAAGTTTTAATATCGCAACAGCCAAATATTAAAATTTGATTTTTACATACAAAAAAATCACCACTCAATTATTTTGGATGGTGATTTTTAACATTTCAATTCTTATTCTAATGTATTGCATCAATTAAAGTTGAAATAACAAGCAAAAAAACATACACTCAACCCATACCATATTTTTAAACTTATCTTAAAATAAAGAGTCATGATATGAAAACATTATGTGCTATTGGTGCTTCTGTTGTACTACTGTCTGCCTGCCAAGCAACTGAAACAACAAACAATACTGGTGAAAAAATTATCGAAGTTGGCCCCAAACTCATTGATTGCGTAGGTGTTGCGCCAATGAAATGCATGCAAATTAAAGAACAAAATAGTAATGAATGGACGTTACTTTACAATCAGATAAATGGGTTTAATTATCAACCAGGTTATCAATATACCCTTAAAGTAAAAGTAGACAAATGGGAAAATGCCCCTGCGGATGCTTCTTCTGAAATTTGGTCTTTAGTTAAAGTATTAAAACAAGAAGCCAAATGATCAATATGGGTTATTTTAATATCAAAATAACCCAATCAATTAAGGTTATCCATTAAAATGGTTGAACCCAGTTTGGTACAACTACCTTCGTTTACAGTATATGGGGTCAGCCATTTTGGTGATTACCATGATATCCAGCAAAATTTTTATGTTTTGCAAAATTATCTCACATCACACAAGCTGTTAGACAAAGTAGATTCTTTTTTTGGTTTATATCAACAAGGCGCCTGTACAACAGACATAAATCATTGCCAATTTGATGCATGTGTCACATTCAAACACCGCCTAAAAACAGATATTGCCTTGCAGCATATTTCAATGGCTAATGGGATTTACCTACACTACCAACATATAGCCCCTCATCAAGATATCACTCAAAGCTACCAGATGCTTTATCTGGATTGGTTACCCAAACAAGACTATCAAATCAATACTCAGCTACCCGCTTTTGAGCAATATCAATCAAATCCAGCAACAACCATGTCCACAAAACTGATCACCGATATTTATATCCCTATTTTAACTTTTCACAAAAACAACGATAAATAATATTTAATCAACAAAGCACAATTTTAGGGTAGTAAGTCTATAATGTTCGGTTTTGTTGTATTTATTTTGTGTGAACTTATGTATTTTATTTATCCTTTATTGGCAGTTTTAATTTGGTCAATAAATTCAGTTGTAAATAAACTTTCAGCAGGTGTAATTGAGCCTTCTGTGATTTCTTTTTATCGATGGGCTTTGGCTTTTTTGGTTTTGACCCCTTTTGTGTTACCCAAAGTCATTAAAAATCGCCAATCATTTTATCCACACTGGTGGAAACTGGCTATTTTAGGCGCATTAGGCCCTGCTATTTTTCAATGCTTGGCTTATTATGCGGCTCAATCTATTACGGTATTGTTTATGGGTATTGCCAACGCGGTTATTCCCCTTTTTACCATTTTCTTAAGCATTTTAGTATTACGCGTCATTCCAACTTTAGGCCTTATTATTGGCGGCACTTTATCATTTTTGGGTTTAATTTGGCTGGTAAGCGCTGGGCATCCAGCAACACTATTAGAGCAAGGCATCAATCAAGGGGAGTTATTGATTTTAACTGCTGCATTTGCTTATGCTTTATATGGTGTATTAATCAAAAAATGGAACATGCCTATTTCTAACTGGCAATCTTTGTATATTCAAGCTTTATTTGGCATTATGTATTTACTTCCTGGTTTTCTTATGTCTGCAAATTGGACACTGAATGCGCAAAATATACCATTAGTCTTATTTGCAGGTATTCCAGCCTCTATTGTTGCACCCTTTGTTTGGATACTGGGTATTCATCATTTAGGGGCGGACAAAGCCTCGGTATTCCTTAATTTAGCGCCTGTGCTGACGGCTATTATTGCAGTGGTCTTTTTAAAAGAACATTTAACCTTACACTTTGTGATTGGTGGCAGTGTAGTGTTATTTGGGGTATTGCTGGCGCAATTTGTGAAAAAACCATTATTTACCACACAAAAAAGCAAACCAGCACAGATCACATCAAAATGACTCAAATTGTTTTGCCTGACACGCTACTTGTAAGGCTTTTAACACATTTAAAGCTGTTTGAGCCTGAGTCCAGGGTACAAAAATATGATCATGATAAAAAGCAGCCACCACATTGGCACTGATGCCATGTTTGGCTAATTCAGTTGCAAATGCAGCAGTTAAACCAACAGCCTCTAAACTTGAATGTACAGTTAACGTGATTTGTTTAAAAGTGCCCGAAAAATCCAATTTTGCTTCAATGGCCTGCTCTTTTAATAAAATAAGAGTAGTCCCCTCTTTTTCTTGAAACAAGGCTTTTGGTTGCCATGATAAACCAGACAAAAAAGACAAGTCAGTTACGGTACAAAAAACAAACTCTTCTTCATGCAGTTCTGGTTCCATTGAAGCCAATAGTATTTCGATTTCTTTAATTGCACTCATTTCTTCCTCGCATATTATTGCAACCATTTAATAATCACTAATTTTTCATTAATCGACTCATGAGAAACAAAGTAAGGAAACTTTGCTAAAAATCAGTGTAATACTCACTTAAAATGGTTACAACAATCGAACTAGAAATAATCATTTTAGTAGTATTACAATTTGTATTATAATGCAAAAACCATATGTATTTGGGTTTCTTTATTATGGATGAAGAGTTTCAGTTAAGCCTTAATCAATCCTTTGCTGACCAACAACGATTACAGCGAGAACAAGAAGAACAATTACAACGCCAAAAAGAAGCGTTAGAGTTGGCTCAACAGAAGGCTCCTGAACTCAATGAAGCTGTACAAAATGCTTTTGACCAAAGTAACTTTACCCATAATCTCGATAAATTAAACTCAGAACAAAAAGAAGCTGTCTTTGAAGGCTTAGCTCTAGATGTTGTCCTTAAAAGTGGGCATAATGATCACGTTGATATCAAATTGATGTATTTCAGTCCTCAAACAAGTTGTTTAATGGCTAATATTGGCAATAATAAATATGCTTTTGTCCATATAGAAGAAGCCCTGGTAAAACATGGTTTAAGTGTCGATAAAGAATTACTACAAGCTAAAGCACCAGAAAACGAGCTTGAGAAACTGGACAAACCATTAGAGCCTATTAGTGAACATTTTAATCGTCCCTACCCACCTAAAGGAAGACTAAAAGAGATTGTTCAACAGATGAATGATCTTCAAGTGGACAAACAATTATCAGGATTTACCCCAAAAGAACAAGATATCTTAAGGGAAGCAGTAGGATTTGTTACTCATGATTATGCTGGTGATCCTCCTAAGATCAATCAGTTACAAGTTAACCAAGAAGAAATCCAGCTTAATTTAAATAAACAGAATGAACAGTTTAATTTATCCACCCCAAAAATTCTTGCAGGCGAACCATTAGAAGACAGCATAAAAAAACCTAGTGAGCCACAGTTAGAAGCAGAAGAGACTAAACACACAATCATTGCACAAAAAGTGGATACTGGCTGGAGCTTGGCGCAAAAATTAGACTCAGAGCATACATATGAAGCTTTAGGGGCTTTGTATCGATCAGGACAGATAAAAGACATCAAGCTCAAAGATGGCAATCAACACATTATTCCTAATATTCAACCGAATAAAGAATATACCTATGACCGTAGCCAATATACAGAAGAGCAGCAAGCCAAAAATGAACAAGCAGGACGTCAAATTGTTACAGGTCAAAGCATTTACAATGAACAGATTGATCGGGAGAGAAGTCTTCAATTGCAGAGACAAACAGAATTGGCTCAACTCTTCCAAAACATCAATAACAATATTTCCAATAACCCTAATATAGAAAAAGGGTTAAACAAAAATGAAGTAGAAAACCTCGTTAAAGAACAACTCTCTTCTGCTCAAAAAACAAGTTTAATGAATAAAACGGTTTCGTATTCTCTTATGGCTAAAATCAGTCAGAGCGAGACATTACAAGCCACAATCAATCGATCAACTAAACCCATCAATACAATAGATGCGCTACACTGGGCAAATAATACTGCTCAAAATGTGCCTTTATCTAATGTTCGCCCGCTAACAGCACAACCGAGCGTGATGCCGTTTACAAAAATGACTAATCATGAAGGTAAGCCTTTAACCGAAGCTGAGCAAGCAGCCTATAATAAAGGGGCTAATCAGTCTATGCTTAATGGTTTAAAAGAGATGGTGGACGATGCGAATTTATTGTCTAAAGATGTCCTCAATACAGTAGGTTATTCGCTGTTTGGTGGTTTGTATGATCAAAGTGCCACTAAGGCAGCCAATGAGAGCATTCTTCGGAATAATGAACGTATCAATAGCCTCTTCAATTCAGTGGGAGCCTTAGCTGGTTATACCACAGGCCAAAGCATGTATTATTCAGCACACCCTGATGAACTGGTCAAAGGTGTTAATAGGATGCTGGCAGATCGTCAGGAACAGGTACAGCAACTTAAAATTACTGGGCAGTATTATGAACTAGGGAGAATAGATGGCAAGGTGAGTATAGAGGTTATTTCTACTTTTGCTCCTTTAGGAATGACTAAAAAGGTTAAAGCATGGGAAAAAATGGGAATTACAGAGGAATTATTTTTATCGAAACCTAAAAACTCTCCGATGCCTGAACGTTGGTTAGATAAAGGTGGCAATATTTCTATAACATCTAAAAAACAATGGATTTACCGTGATTGGGAAGGAAATACCATAGAATATATGAATGGCTTTCCCAATTTTAAAAAGGGGGGTTTTGTAAAGCAAGAAGTAAATATTGGTCAATTTGAAAATTATCCAAATGATTTTTCTAAAGCCGACAAATTAGCTCCAAACGGTCCAAAGAAAATGGAAAATACTTGGCATCATCATGAAGATGGGCAAACTTTACAAGAGATTAATAGAAAAATTCATAATAGATTCACCCATAAAGGCGGGATGTCTTTTGTGAAAGGTAAAAATAAGGAATAATGATGATCAAAATAGATAGTTTCGGTTCTACAAAAATAGAATATATTAATCAATTGGCTAAAAAATTTAGCATTACTTTACCCAATGACTATGCAAAATTCTTATTAGAGCATAATGGAGGAACAATGTCTGGTTATATAGCATCATACTTTGAGACTCTCCAACAAAACATATTTCTAGAAGTTCTTTTTGGTATTGGTTTGAATACAGATTTTAATTTAGAGGATTGGAACAATGAGTACAAAGATGAACTCTTAGAACAAACTCTAATTATTGGTTCTGCTAATAGTAATGGTTTAATTGTGTTGGTTAATCAAACAGAATTACAAGGAATTTATTACTGGGATCATTGTTTAAGCTTCAGCTCTTCTACAGAAAGTGAAAACACATATAAACTAAGTGACTCTTTTCAAGAATTTTTTATGGCAATAAATTGTAGCAGCTCAGACTTGAGCTGACAGATATCCATTTATTATAAAATTCTTGACATACCAATATTTAGAGCATTCCTCAAAATTTTTTCATGATAAATTTTAGCCGCTAAAAATGGAATGCTCGCTGATCGTCAGGAGCAGGCACAACAGCTTAAAAAAGCAGGAAATTTTTATCAACTGGGTATAAATGATGGCAAAATTGGCTTTGAGGTATTATCTGCTTTTGCGCCTATTGGGATGACTAAGAATGCTAAAAATATATCTAAAGCTGCTGATGCAGTACATGATGCTAATAATACCTTTGACTTAGAAAGAAAGTTAGGTAAAGCAGAAGCGGCTGTTAAAGCTGATATTATTAGGGATGGCAGCCATTTAACAGAGGGTAAATTAGTTCCTAATGCTCGTTATAAATCTGGTGAGTTTGAGTATTTATATAAAACGGATGAATTAGGGCGAATCAGAGAGTTTAAAACAGATGCTTTACAGTTTACGGAGAGAACAGATCGTATACCACATAACCCGAATACATTAGGAAAATTAAAGGGGGACCATGCAGGGCATTTAGCTGGTGATCGTTTTGGAGGTTCTCCGGAATTAGATAATCTTGTTTCTCAATTAGATAAAGTAAATTTAAGTGAATATAAAACAATAGAAAATGAATGGGCAGAAGCATTAAAAACAGGAAAAGAAGTTTCAGTTAGTGTTAAAGTAAACTATGATGGTGACAATTTAAGACCTAGTAGTTTTGATATAGAATATATCATTGATGGTGATTTCAAAGGTAGACAAATCTTAAATGATAGGTAATGAAATGGAAAAAGTATTTGAAGATTATTTCTCGGAACTGCAAGCTGATATGGTTGCTCTGGCTTTAGAATATGTAAATAAACAAGCTGAAAAAATATATATATACTGTGCATGTGAGAATAATGGGCTTGCATTTGATGTTTTTTACAAATTAAAAGATGGTTTTTTTAGAAAGCATAAACTAAATGGTAATTTAGGTAATAGTTCTTATGATGTGTCTATTGATAGGCAAAGAGCACTAATTAAGTATGGTATTGAAGATTTAAAATCCATCTATGATTTATGTATCAAAGATAAAAGAAAAATGCCAACAGAAATGAAATTAATTTATGACGTAAATAATAATAGCTTAGAAGCTAATTATAGCTACGAAATAATTTATTCAAACAATAAAAATTTATTACCTGATCATATTTTTAATCAATGGTTTGAAGAAGTGAGCCAACAAGAAGCATAGCTATAATATTTTATGTGGTAATGAGCGTATTGATCAGGCTCGAGCACAGGCATTAAAAGAGCAAAAAGAACAAAACCTTAAATTGCAACAACACACTCAATTGGCTCAACTTTTCCACAACATCAATAATGCGACTAATGACCCCAAGATAGCAAATGGATTAAGTAGATATGAAGTAGAAAACATCATTAAAGAACAGCTATCTTCTTATAAAAAACAAGTTTAATGAATAAAACTATTTCAGTTGCTCTTCTGGCTAAGTTCAGCCGAAGCAAAATATTACAGGTTGTAAGTTAATTAATCATTCAATTATGCTCGCTTTTTGCTTACCTATTAATTTTGCCATTGTTGTACTTTATTGCTGTCAAAAGCAATACATTTAGAAGCAATTTGTGACCATTTGTCGATCTGTTTTTCTAATTGACTTATCTCTGGTGAACAAAGCAAAGAAACTTTCCCTAAAAACAGTAATCGCACAGCATTTACTTTAATGCCTGCTGGTGCATAGGTAATATTTGTTTGATTAAATATAGAGGTTTAGTAAAAAAAGCGATCATTGAAATTAGGCTCGTGAATAATAAATGTTTCTACTTGCCAGCTACGTGCACCTATAGCGATAAATGCTTGATTAATTAATTGATCTCCTCCACGAGGAAATAAGAAGCCTAAAAATATAGCAGAAAATACAATACAAGCTATCATTGCATGAACTATTTTGATATACCAAAAATTTCTATTTTTAAGGATAATATAAAAAATAGTTTTTGCAATAAAAATATAAATTAAAATAGCGCCTAAATCTATGAAAAAAGATTGATAACTTATCTGTTTTGTTAACTGAGCAAAAATATAAATACGTATCAAAGTATTAATTGAAAACAAAGTTACCCCATACCAAAAAAACAAACAACCCACATTACGCAAATTGCATAAAAATTTATTTTTCAAAAATATATTCTTTATACCTATTAAAATAAAAAAAACACATATTATTAAAGAAAAATTTATTAATATTAATAAAAATATATTAATTTTTTTATAAATAATAATCGGGTATAATAACAAACAAAATAGATCAATCATAAAAATTAAAAAGGCATTTTTTCCTATCAATTTATTTATTCGTTTATTTTTACTGTCAAAAAGATTAGCATTAAATTTTACTGGGTACTCTTTAATGATAAAAGCAGGTAATGCAATCACTAAACCAAAAATTACAATTAGAGAAATAATAACCAAAAAGATAACTGGCACAATATCAAAAGAAGAAAATAATTCAGGAAATGAGCTACGCCAACCAATTTGATCTAACATGCGCCAAATAATAAATAATGTACAAGCGATCATTGTCATACTTAAAAATGACTTATTGAAAAATGGATTTTCAATAAAATTATCTACTGGCTTATTCATTTTAACTACTAGATTATTCTCTTGTAACTTTGACATTCTCAATACACTCATTTAAATATCATAAGCACCCATTATAATAAAAAAAGCCAAAAGCTTCTTTAACTTTTGGCTTTTTTATTTAAAGATAATATTTTACACACAAACCTCAACAGGTCTAAATGCCTTCACATCAAATAAACCATTAGATGTCAGTTTTAACTCAGGAATCACAGGTAAAGTCATAAACACCAAAGTCATTAACGGGTGAAATGCGTCACTTAAGCCTAACGCACCACGAGCAGTATTGATTAAGACTTCTAATTGTTTGGCTACTTCTTGTGGGGATTGATTGGACATTAAACCTGCAACAGGCAAAGGTAAATTGGCTAAAATTTGGCCATTTTGACAAATAGAAAACCCACCGCCCATTTGCTCTACATCTTTTACCGCACAGAGCATATCAGCATCATTGTCCCCTGCCACCACAAGGTTATGTGAGTCATGTGCAACAGAAATAGCAATGGCACCATTTTTAATACCGTAATCAGCCAATACCCCTAAGCCCATATTACCTGTTGCATGGTGTCGTTCAATCACCGCCAATTTATTTAAACCAGGATTCAACTTAGCATCAAAATTGCCTTGGGCATCTTTTACTACTGGGGTTTCTAAATTGAATGTCACCACACTACGTGGTTTAACGCCTATGGCACGAACCTTATCTGATGTTAAAGGTAAGGTAAAATTTGCTTCCGTTAACGGGGCTAAACGGACAGTATTCAATACAGCATCGGATACATAGTCTTCGATTTGAACCAATAACTGACCATCACGTGCAATTTCTTGCCCTAAGGTAAATACATGTTTTGGGTTAAATTCTGTTAGGTTATCCACGATTAATAAATCAGCATCATACCCAGGGGCAATGGCACCTTTGCCTTGTAAACGGAAACATTCTGCTGCATTTAGGGTACCTAGCGTCACAGCCAATAATGGGTCAAGACCTGCTTCTACCGCTAAACGTAGGCTTTTATTAATGTGCCCTGTTGCCAAAATATCAGCAGGTTCTCTGTCATCTGTACACAAGACACAACGACGCGCATTAGCAGGCGTAATGGCAGGAATTAAATTCAATAAATCTTTACAGGTAGAGCCTTCACGCAGCAAAATATATTGCCCCATACTTAGGCGATCCAACATAGCATTGGTTGTACTGCATTCGTGATCGGTCATAATGCCGCCAATAACATAAGCCGTTAAATCTTTACCTGTTAAACCTGGGCTGTGTCCATCAATCACTCTATTGTGTTTACGTGCCATCAGTAATTTTTTCATCATAGAATCGGCATGATTGGTCACGCTTGGGTAATCCATGACTTCACCCAAACCCAAAATACCTTCGTCATCAATCATGGTTTCTAAGTCTTCTGCCTCTAACACCGCCCCTGCCTGTTCAAATGGGGTGGCAGGTACACAGGAAGGCAACATAATTTTGACATTTAAAGGCAGTTTTTTGGTGGCATCAAGCATGTAACGAATACCAGCCAAACCACATACATTGGCAATTTCATGCGGGTCTGCAATAATGGTGGTGGTGCCATAAGGTAAGATACAACGGGCAAATTGTGGTGGTGTTAAAGACGATGATTCAATATGCACATGGCCATCAATTAAACCAGGCATCACAATACCACCTTTGGCATCTAAGGTTTGTTTGCCTTCATAACCTTCACCCCAACCAATTACTTTGCCATTGCCTATAGCCAATGGCCCATCAAGCAATACTTGATTAAATACATCGACAATTTTACAGTTAGTAATTAATAAATCTGCTTTTGTTCTGCCTGCTGCCATGTCAATGATGCTGGCTAATTGGTTTTGTTCACTCACCGTGTGCTCCTGTTTTTATTTAGAACTTATGATGCTTAACTTAGACAAAGTAAAAAATACGTCAGCCCCCAAATACTTTTGAGGGCTGATAATTATAACTTAAATTTTTCTACCATTTGATTTAAAAAGGTTATTGATGCATTTTACCGTGAGAACAACTGCACCTTAATACTGGGTCAAAAACTTTTTGTTCAGCAAAATCAATCACCCCTAAATCGGTAATGGCATAGTCTGGAATGGCGGTAATTTGTAAACAACACATATAAAAAAGTGGGTCTGGTAAATCACAGCCTAAATTGCGTGTCAATTGGAGCAGTTTTTCTTCCTCATGTGCCATAGTTTCAGGATCAAGATCAGACACAATGCCACAAATAGGTAAAGGCAAGAAGCCTAAAATTTGCCCATCACGCACTACAACTTGTCCACCACCATTTTGCGCCAAATGATTAATGGCTAAAGCCATATCTTCTGAGTTGGTGCCAATACACACAACATTATTGTCATCTGGTGCACAAGAACTGGCCATCGCACCTGCTTTTAGTTTCCAACCAGAACAAAAACCCACTGCAGGTTTGGTATCGGTTTTACCAAAACGCTCCACCACCGTTGCATACAACACATCGTTTTCAATATCGGGTTGCACCACACCATCTTTGACTTTTAATTCAACATTGCGGCCTTTACGTACAAAAGGCACATTAAAATCAACATCTAAAGACAACGCATGAACTTTATCTTCTTTTAGCTCTGTTTTCACACACATATCTTGTGCCAACACAGGTTTTAATTTCATGCTTTGTAATAATAAATCACTGCGTTTGGGTGGCTGTAAATCATAAGCCATTTGACCATTTTGTACGGTCAGTTTTCCTTTGGCAATAACGGTATCAATATTAAATTCAACCAAATTTTCTACCAATAAAATATCGGCAAAACGCCCTGGGCTGATTGAGCCGACTAAATGATCAATTCGATAGGCTTCTGCTGAGTTAATAGAGCCCATTTGAATAGCGGTTAATGGGTCTACGCCATAAGCAATGGCCATGCGAATGAGTTTGTCCATATGACCATTGGCCAAAATATCAGACGCAATCACATCATCGGTACAGAAGCTGACTCGACGAGCCAAACGAGGGTTTAAATGTGTCACGATCTTCATATTCTCTTTCATAAAATGAGAAATAGAAGATTCACGAATCAACACATACATGCCTTTGCGCACTTTTTCCATCATTTCTTCGTGATTATAGCTTTCATGGTCTAAACGCACGCCAGCACACAAAATAGAATTGAGTTTTTTACCACGGGTCATCGGTGCGCAGCCAAAAACGGGTAATCTGTTTTCTCTTGCCAACTCAATAGCCTGCATCACATCTTCGTGTTGGTTTTCAATAAACTCGGCAACGGTCTCCCATACACCAAAAACCTCTGGCCACTTTTGCACTTCTTTATGTGTAGCTGCTGTTACGTTAAAACCGACATTGCTTTGTGGCAAGGTATAAGGTGTTAAAAAAGGCAGCCCCCAAAACACTTTTAAGGGAGAGGCATCAATTTCTTGTAAAATTTCTTTAACGCCTTCTAAACCTGCGGTCACCACATATTGATCCAAACCTGAAATAATGCTAGTGGTGCCATGTGGCACAACAGCTTTGGCAAAACTGGTCATAGACAATTTACTGCATTCGATATGCAAATGCCCGTCAATTAAGCCTGGCACCAAGTACTTTCCTTGTGCATCAATTGTTTGAGTGTTTGGGCCAATATATTCAGATACGTCCCCAGTGGCCACAATTTGTGAGCGATATATAGCCACATCTGCTGGGTATATTTCAGCTGAAATCACATTCACCAATTGACCATTTTTGATCACCATATCAGCAGGTATTTTTGCGGCACCTGCATCAATCATTTCACGCACATTTTCTTTAAACATCTTTTTCACTCCAAAGGGTCAAACCAATACGGCTTATAAAAATATATAACGGGCTAAAAATAAAAGTGCCATTACTACAGTACAGATGGTTAAGTCTTTATAACGTCCTGTACAAGCTTTCATCACAACATAAGTAATAAATCCTAAAGCAATACCTTCAGTAATGGTAAAGGTAAAAGGCATGGCCACTGTTGCCACAAATGAGGGCACAGCCTCTGTTAAATCTTCCCATTTTATTTTGGCTAAATCAGAAGCCATTAACACACCAATATAGATCAAAGCACCTGTAGTTGCATACAGTGGAATCATTTTTTCTAAAGGCGAGAAAAAGATCATTAATAAAAATAACAACCCTACGCCTACAGCCATTAAACCAGAACGTCCACCTACGGCCACACCTGAAGCACTTTCGACATAAGCGGTTACAGCAGAAGTCCCCATAAAAGCACCCGCAGCAGATGAGGCACTGTCTATATACAAAGACTTCTGTTGATTTGGGTAACGCCCATCTTTATCGGCTAGACCCGCTTTATCGGTTACAGCGATAAAGGTACCAGAAGACTCAAAAAGGTTAATCAACATCACCGAAATGACTATGCCTATCATGGAGAAATTAAAGACTTTTTCAAAATCCAGATGCCCAACAACAGGCGTGATATCTGGTGGCATACTGACTAGGCCATGAAAAACAACAGAATCATCCAAGCCCCAAGCAATTAAAGTCACCACAATAAAGGAAATCAACACAGAAGCATGTTTGCCCTTTTGCGCCAAGACAGCCACAATTAAAAAGCTTAATGAACCTAGAATAAAGGAAAGTGATTTTGGGTCACCTAAACGCACCATTGTATCTGGGTCGGCAACAATAATATGAGCATTATGTAAACCGATTAAGGTGATCAACAAACCACAGCCACTACTGATCCCAACCCTAAGTGAGAAGGGAATATTGGCCACCATCCAATAACGAATTTTAAATAGGGACAATAAAAACAAACAGGAAGCACCCAGAAAAATCAGGGTCATGCCTGTTTCCCAAGTCATTTTCATTGAACCGACCAAAACATAAGCAAAATAGGCATTAATGCCCATACCCGGAGCTAAAGCAATAGGCAACTTGGCAACTGCGCCCATTAAAATACAGGCAATAGCGGTAATTAATGCGGTTGTGACAAAAACGGCTTGTGAATCCATTCCAGCATCCCCTAAAATTTTAGGGTTCACAAACACAATATAAACCATGGTAATAAACGTAGTGAAACTGGCAATAATTTCTGTTTTTACATTGGTTTTATGTTCAGATAGCTGAAAATAACGATCAAGAAATGATCGCTTTTGAGACTGGGAAGAAAACTCAGACACGGAAAAACTCCAGGAAATAGTCTGCAAAAAAAGAGGGGCAATCATAGCAAACTTTGACGTTGATTACTATGTTCTGGCTCAAGCAGCAGTTCAAAATAAAAGAAACAAATACTGAAGTATTGATCTTTTAAAGCTGTGTTAAAAAATCTTGGACAAAATCAGGCACCGTCATGCTGGCTTGACCATAAATGTTCTGATGAAATTGATTTTGTACTTTGCTCGGTTCCAAATTTAACTCTATTGTCCGTGCACCATTTTGACGCGCAAACGCGACAAAACCTGCCGCTGGATAGACATGCCCAGACGTGCCAATTGAAATAAAATAATCGGCATTAGCTAAAGCCTGAAAAATATCATCCATTTGCAAAGGCACTTCACCAAACCACACAATGTGTGGGCGCAAAGGTTGTTTCACCTGACAACAAGGACAATAATCTGTTGTACTCAGATCTGTTTGCTGCTCAAATACCTGTCCCGAGCCTGTACAGCGAGCTTTAAGTAATTCGCCATGCATATGAATAATATTCTGACTACCTGCTCTTTCATGCAAATCATCAATATTTTGAGTCACCAATAAGAATTGCCCCCCTAACTTTTGCTCTAGTTGGGTTAAAGCAAAATGAGCTGGATTAGGTTGAATATCAGGTTGTTTGAGTGTACGGCGTCTTGCATTATAAAAACGTTGTACCAGCTCTGGATTGCAACAATAAGCATCAAACGTGGCCACATCTTCAACCCTGTGTTTTTCCCATAAGCCATCACCATCACGAAAGGTTTGAATACCCGATTCGGCAGAAATACCTGCACCGGTTAATACCACAACTTTGGGTAAAGAGTCATTTTGCAATTACTGGCCCTCTTGTTTCATATTCATCTGTATCTAAAACTTTTATTTGCTCCACTTGTGTATTGGTGATTTTCCAGTTATTTTGAGCATCTGGCTTAAAATCAAAAACAAAATGGTATTCTTTATAAACTTCTGGTTCTTTTTTATCATCCATAACAGCCACAAACGCTACCTTTGCTTTATGGGCTAAATCAGCATCATCCACTAACTCAACTGAACGCATTTCATAAGATCTAGTCTCCTGAAAATATGGCATCATGACATCAACACATTGTTTATTGCTTAATGCACAAAATTTTTGTGCATTTTTTCTGTCTCCTTGTAATAGTTGAGAAACATATTGACCTGACACATCCAATGCTGGATGTGAATCTAAACTCGCACAGGCACTTGTCTCAGATGTACCATCATCGCATACAACCACACCTGGTTCTGGATAATCTACAGCATAATCTTCCTGAGCTTGTGTAAAATACGGTAAACACAAGCATACAGCTACGATACAGTATCGATAAAACATATTAAGTCCTTATTAAAATATCCAATCTTACTCATCTTTTTTAATGGGTTTACCTTGCCAAATACCAGCCAAAATAGAACCAGAAATATTATGCCAAACTGAAAATATGGCACCGGGCAATGCAGCTAATGAAGAAAAGTATGTTGTGCCTAATGTAGCCGCCAAACCTGAGTTTTGCATACCCACCTCAATAGACATGGTGCGACAAATTGATTCATCAAACCCCATAAGTTTTCCCCCCCAATAACCACTTAATAAGCCAATACCATTGTGCAAAACAACTGCTAGTGCAACAGTTATACCAATAGAAGCAATATTACTTTGACTGCCTGCAACAACAACACTGATAATGGTTAAAATAGAACACATAGACAAAAAAGGTAAAAACGGTTCAATTTTTTTCACAAATGTTGTCAACAAATGGTGAATAATCAAACCAGAACCAATAGGCAACACCACAATTTTTAAAATATAAGTCAGCATGCCCAAAATATCAACTTGTACCTGTGTGCCAACAAACAACCAAGTGAGCAAAGGCGTTGCAATCACACCAACCAAAGTAGAAATAGCAGAAATAGTAACGGATAAAGCCACATCTCCTTTGGCCAAATAAATAATGACATTAGATGCTGTACCGCTGGCCACACTACCAACCAAAACCATGCCCACTAACAAATCGGCAGGCATTTGAAACAGTTTGCCTAAAACCCATGCACTTAAAGGCATCACCAGATAATGCAATAACGTACAGGCAACAACAGGTTTAGGGCGCAAAAAAACCCTTTTAAAATCATGAATACTGAGTGTCACCCCCATTGTCAACATCACAAACATCAATAAATCACCCACAAAAGGTTTAATCGATAAAAAACTATTGGGGGTAAAATAGGCAATTAGGGAACATAAAACAGCCCAAATGGGGAACATACGTGTAATTTTTGCAAGCATAATAAGCAATCAATTAGTCGTTAGATACAAATGATTCAAACAAAAAAGAAGATTGTGTACCAATCTTCTTTCACTTAACTCTTATAGATCAATTTTATGATTTATTCTAAATCCATTACAGCAGAAGTATAAACTTCCTGAACATCATCTAAATCTTCTAAAGCATCAACCAGTTTTTGCATTTTAACAGCCTCGTCCCCAGTTAACACAATTTCATTTTCTGCACGCATGGTTACCTCACCATCTTCGGCTTTAAACCCTGCCGCTTCCAATGCTTGTTTGACATCGGTAAAACTATTGGGTTCAGTAATCACTTCAAGGGAGCCATCATCTTGTGCCACCACATCTTCAGCACCTGACTCTAAGGCAGCCTCCATTAAAGCATCTTCATCTACGCCAGGAGCAAATAATAAATAACCTTGGTGTTTAAATTGATAAGCCACACAACCATCTGTGCCTAAATTACCACCATATTTTGTAAAAGCATGACGCACATCAGCAACTGTTCTGGTTTTGTTATCAGTTAAACAGTCAACCATAACGGCGGCACCAGCAATACCATAGCCTTCGTAACGTAACTCTATGTACTCCACCCCTTCTAAAGAGCCTGTACCTCGATCAATCGCCCGTTGAATATTGTCTTTTGGCATATTGGCATCTAAAGCCTTATCCATCGCTAAGCGTAAACGTGGATTACTATTGGGATCCCCTCCGCCCATTTTAGCGGCTACCGTGATTTCTTTAATCACACGGGTAAAAACTTTACCCCTTTTGGCATCTTGTCTTTCTTTTTTATGGCGTATGTTTGCCCACTTACTATGTCCTGCCATTTGTCACTCCTAAACTGTGCTGACCTTTTCAATGAGGCACATTTTAACACAACTGTACACAAGCACAAAAACCCTCAAACCATCTCCAAAGATATCGAAAATTTTATTGATTTTCCTTTACTGCTAAGGGTATTTCTCTGATTTCATCATGATCATCCTCATTTTGAGCTTGCCTATTATTTTGTACTTTTGTTTCTTCTATCCTTCTTACCTGTGGTTGATTTTGAGTCTTAATATTTTGAGCCTGTGTGGCAGGGTTTTCTTTCTTCTGTTCAACCACTGAACCAGATAAACGATTATGATTACCGCTCATTGAGTCAACTGCTTTATGGGGGCTAATGGCATTACCAATGACAGGAATAGGCGGTACATCAATATTGTGCTCTTCAATAACAGGAAACAATGGTGACTCCTGTGTAAAAGTAGGCACACCTATACTCATTGGAATAGCACCATCATTTTGAGAGCCTTCCTGTTTCATCACAACATACATTTGTTGTAAAGCTTGTTTGGCCATTTCATGTCTGTTACCAATAGCCAACTTGTACCATTTCTCCGCTTCGACTCTATCTTGTGGCATGCTGCTTAAAGGATTTTCATAAATCATACCCAACATGTATTGAGCCTCGGCATTATTTTTTTGTATCGCCGCCACTTTTAACCATTTAATGGCATTTTTTTCATCAACCACAAAAGACAGTGTCCCTGCCTCATTACTGTCATAACCTAAAAAATGTTCTGCCAAGACAATATCGGCCGTAGCAGAACCTAATTCTGAAGCTTTGGTATAGTAATCAATTGATTGCTGAAAATTATCAGCCTTGGCAGGGATGGCTTGCCAATAAATATCACCCAGCATAAGTAAAGCATTAATGTAATTTTGCTTAGCCGCTTTTTTATACCATTTAATGGCTTCTTTAACATCAGGCAAGCCATCTTCTATTCCATATTGCGCATATAACTGACCTAACAAAAACTGGGCTTTTGGGTCATTTTGATTAGCCGCTCGACTCAACCATAGTCGTGCCTTAGGAATATCTTGTTTAAAAAAGGAAGAACGAACATTATTTAAACCCTCGAAATAAATCATCCCCAAAGCCCGTTGGGCAGTAACGTCTCCTAATTTAGCTTGATCTTGAAATGTTTGTAATGCTTTAATATAAAGTTGATCAGCCAATTGCTTTTCTGCATCTAAACCATGCTCATAGATATTGGCCAATAAATACTGCCCTTCTGGATCATTTCGATCAGCAGCTTGTTGATACCAAAATAAAGCCTTAGAAGGATCCGCTTTGATCCCAACACCCTGATCATACATTTGTCCTAAAGCTGCCTGTGCTGGTGCAAAACCTTGTTTTGCAGCCTGAAAATACCATTTTAATGCTTCTTTATAGCTATGGGTTTTATCATAGTAATAATTAGCTACTTTATATTGAGACGGTGCATCACCTTGCTGTGCTTTGGTCATATAAATTAAGGCATCAACTGGCCCATTTTTTAATACATCAGCCCCTTCCAAACCGACATCTGCTTTATTTGAGTCAAAACATCCACTCAACATGAAGCAAACAACACTGAAAGGGATCACTAAAGAAGACAAATATTGTTTTAATTTCATTCACTTTTCCACAAACAACTAAGGTATATCAGGTAAAATGCCGTATTGTACAATCAACTGTGATTCCGTTGTCAAAAATCATGACAATATTTGGTGCCAAACAGAAATAGGCAATAAATTGCTTTAAATGAACCAATTAAAACCACACCATAATCAAAAAATCACATTGCCACTAACTATATTGAACAGGGTATTTAATTTCCTTAAAATTTATACTGAAAACAAACACCCTTTAAAGATTCATGAACATTTATCATTTCAAAGCAAATAAAATACTACAACCTTATATCAGCCGATATTGGGTATGGGAAGGACAATTTCAGTTGCCTTGTATGCTTCCAGGCACAGGAGCTGAACTTATTTTTCTTTATGGTGCACCTATATCATTACAAAATACCGCCATCACAACACCCTCTTCTAAAAGTATGTTGTTATTACCACGTCACAAAAACTTTACCTTCAAACCAACAAAATCACCCATAAAATTTATTGCAATACGCTTTCGCCATAACGCTTTACGGCACTTCTGCGCACATCCGATTATAGAAATGATTGATCGCAATATTACAGCTGAAGACATCTGGGGGAATATGGGTGCTCAAATTGAAAATCGTCTTCAACAACCCCAAACAATTGAGCAAAAAATTGAAATACTGAATCACTTTTTATGCACACAATTACAGCAAAATCATAAAGACCAACACCCTTGGCTAGACCAGGCTTTGTATCATCTCTATTATCAGGCACCACAACACAACACTCTTGACTCCGTTATTGGAAAAACTCAGGTCAGTACACGTTACTTTCAAAAGATATTTAAATATAACACGGGGGTGAGTCCTAAATACTTTCAAAAAACCGCCCGTTTTGAACACATCATGAAAACATTATTGCTAAATGACAATCAAGCTTATCTGGATTGTGTTTTAGCACATGGTTATTATGACCAATCCCACTTTATTAAAGACTTTAAACAATTTACAGGCCAAGCACCATTAGCTTACTTACAAAATAAAAACAATAGGACGCATTTTTACAATTCACCCTTATCTAACTAACTTACCATACCATTTTTAACCTTAAATTAGGAGCAAAAAATGGCTTTACAAGCTGCATTTATTTTTCTTTCAGAAGAAGGCAATCCAACCATCCATAAAAGTGAAACCAATACAGAAAGTGTGCGTGTTTCAACTTTTGCAGTCAACAGCTATGACTCGGCATGTGATTTAGCCAAACAATTGGTTCAACAAAATTATACAGCAATTGAATTATGTGGTGGTTTTGGTATCGAAGGTGTCTGTTTAGTCAAAAAAGCTGTTCAAGGTCAAGCTGCTGTTGGTGTCGTGCGTTTTGATCACCATCCAGGCTTAAATCATCAAAGTGGAGACAATATTTTTATATAACTCGTCTCTGTGACGCTTAATCATTCACAACAATAATCTGCTTGCTTATTGTTGTGAATCGAATAAATGTGCCTTAATTTTCTGAACCAATAAATCATCAAAAATACGAAATAAAATAAATCATCTGGTTGTTGATATCGGTTATAAAGGAGTAGGTTCATCTAATGCCTTCACAATAAAACCATGAATGCGGTTAATATTTGGTGTAATTGGTGTAGGTTATCAGTTCTAAATACCTTCGCACTTTTTGTCACACAACACAAAAAATGCTTGACAACCAAAACCAAACAAGCGTACTCTTAAAAACATGAACACAGCTATTTTCTTTTTCTTTTATTCTTATTGGTACGACTCTCCCGAGGCGGCCCTTTCTCATGGATAAAAGAAGTTAAAGTAAAATACCGTGTAAAGCCGCCAAATTTGGCGGTTTTTTTATTTTCTACAGTAGCCGCCAAAATAATGAAGAAAATTAATGATTAAATAATTGGAGCACAAAATGACAACCATCACGACAAATAGACCATCTACTCTTAGTAAAGCACATACTGAACAAGCTTTACGTAAATGGTACTTAGTGTGTGATGCCAGTCATTTTGTTCACTCATTAGAGCATGATTTCACAGATACTTTATGCATTAGTGAGTCTTTGCTTCCTCAAATTCGCACCATTGCAATGTTGATTGCTGCCAGCCGCCATAATTTCAACTTAGCCTCTAACAGCCCCACTCAATTTACCGAAGAAGCGGACTGGTTCGCTGCTCGTATTTTGGTACTAAAAGCAAAAATATTTCATTTAGATGTTTCCTTACTGGATATGCTTAAAACAGCCAATGCCCGCGCAGAGCAATTTGCAAAAACACATGGTATTGATTTTACGCCTGCACAAGCACAATTAAGCTTACATGCAGGACGTCCTCAGGAAATGTTGATTATTGAAAGCCCTCTAGGCGTTGATGAACATATTATGCCCATTAATATTTTGCGCAATAGCCAAAGAATAGCGCGTTTATTGCATAACATAATTTAATACAATTATTCAATAAAACAATAAAGACAGCCTGTTATAATTTAGGCTGTCTTTTTTATGGTTGACCATTATGGCCATTATTTTTATTCTTCCTTTATTACTTTTATTGTTTTTTTTACTTTACCGTCACAAACAAGAGCAAAATTTCCATAAAAAACATCAACTGGTGACACAATACTTACAGACACATTGTCATGATAGCCTTATATTCAGCAAGAAAAATATTCCTGTTGATCAAGATTTACCCAGAAAAAATGGTTTTTTTGACATGAATAAGTGTGATGTATTTGTTTTTACCGATTTTATGGTTATTTTAGGCTATAACAACACCAGAAAAAACAAACAAACTGAATGCCCGCCTGTCATCATTACAGCCCAAAATCATACCAAATTAGAACCAATAAAATATTGGGCTGAAATTGTTCAACCTCAAAAAGTTGCTTTTTCTGGTACGGATTCGATTCAACTACTCTTACACTATATTGTGCCTAATCGACCTGAATATAAATTAAAAGGGAAAGATCAATTCTTTGATCCTTTTTGTACTTGCATCTTGACGGGTTTTTCGCACGAAGAATATACACAATTTTCGTTTATTAAAGATTGGCAAGTAAAATAAAAGGCATTTTTACTAAAAGATAAATGCCTTTCATTAAATAATCATTAAACCCCAATGACCACCTTACCAATCATATTACCTGCTTGAACCAATTGATGTGCCTGATCAATATTCTGAGCATTAAACCCAGATAATGTTTTGGTTAATGTAGACTTTACTTTGCCTTCTTCAATTAAAGCAGACACATTATTTAATAAGTGATGTTGTTCTATCATATCTGCTGTTTGATATTTTGCTCTGGTAAACATAAACTCCCAAGCAAAAGAAACACTTTTACTCTTGAAGACATCAATATCCATGGGGTTGCCACACTCAACAATAGAACAAATCATGCCAAATGGCTTAATCACATCAGCCATATTTTGCCAATGCCCTTTGGTATCATTCAAACATAAAATAGCATCAACCTCTTTAAAAGGAAGTGGATCAAACTCTTCAGCAAATGTCTGTCTATGGTTAATGACATAATCTGCCCCCATTTTTTTCACCCATTCAATCGTTTCTGGGCGAGACGCTGTGGCCACAACAGTTAAACCAGCTAACTTAGCCAGTTGAATGGCAATAGAGCCAACACCACCTGCACCATTGATGATTAACAAAGTTTTATCTTTATTTTGTATTGGATGTGTAAAACTAAAATTCAATTTTTCAAATAAAGCTTCATACGCAGTAATACTGGTTAATGGGTAAGCCGCAGCTTCATTAAATGATGTATTTTTAGGTTTCCTGCCAGCAATTCGTTCATCAACCAGATGATTCACCATATTGGTGCCTGGACGAGTAATATCGCCTGCATAAAACACCTCATCCCCCACTTTAAATAAAGACACTTGCTCACCCACCGCTTTAACAACACCACTGGCATCATATCCCAAGACACGTGCATTATTGGTTAAACCCGTTGCAACATTGCGCACCTTTGTATCCACTGGATTTACAGAAACGGCTTTAACTTCAATCAATAAATCATGCCCTGTTGGTTGCTTTTCAGGAAAATCAACTTCAACAATTGGTCCATTTTGGCCAACGACAGCAAATGCTTTCATATTTAAACTCCCTTGGTTTTTTAAACAACTATGGGTATGATCATAACAGTTCGCATTATTTTTAGTAAGAACGCACTTTGTGCGCACTTAGTATCCTCATTGTAACCATACCAAAGGAATGATTGCTGTATGCGCAATAGAAAACAGACCTACTCATGCCCTCAAGGCTGTCCTGTTGAAGTGACTTTAAATGTCATTGGTGGCAAGTGGAAAGGGGTCATTTTGTATCACTTAATTGCTCAAAAAAAACGGTACAGTGAATTACAAAGGGCTATCCCAAGTATCACACCAAGAGTGTTGGCTTTACAATTAAGAGAATTAGAAGAAGATGGTGTCCTCACCCGCACGGTTTATGCAGAAGTCCCCCCAAGAACCGAGTATCAACTCTCCACTTTGGGTGAAAGCTTAAAACCGATTATTTTAGAAATGAAAAACTGGGGAGAACAATACAGTAAAACTCAAAATCCTGAATCTAATGACACTCCCACATAATCGCTTAAACCCAACAAACTTAAGCAGCAAATAGGTTATTTTATGTCTGATATGCCCATTGAACGGTTTTATTTTCCTGACCTACATACAGAACATCAGCTTTTTATTAAACGGGAAGATTTAATACATCCTGTGATTTCTGGTAACAAGTTCTGGAAAATGAAATACAACCTAATCAAAGCAAAAGCTTTAAATCATCAAACTTTGGTTACCTTTGGTGGTGCCATGTCTAATCATATTGTGGCGAGTGCTGCTGCAGGTAAAGAACATCATTTAAACACAATAGGCATCATTAGAGGTGAAGAAATTAAGGATAAATGGCAGGATAATGTATCGTTACAAGAAGCACACTTATTAGGTATGAAATTTTATTTTGTACCAAGGCAGGAATACCGCTTAAAAGAAAAATCATTATTGATCCAACAGATTCTACACAACATTCCCAATCATTACCTGATCCCAGAAGGTGGGAGCAATAAACTGGCCGTTAAAGGTGCAGCAGAAATATTAACAGAAAATACGCACCCCTTTGATTTAATAACCACAGCAGTGGGCACTGGTGGCACCTTAGCTGGTTTGTCTATTGGCGCACAACCACATCAACACATTATCGGTTTTCCTGCACTCAAAAACGCTGGCTTTTTAGCCAATGACATTGCTCAATTGACACATAAAAGAAATTTTACGCTTAACTTAGATCATCATTTTGGTGGCTATGCCAAAACAACATCAGATTTGATCACTTTTATTAATGATTTTTACCTACTGAATCACATTCCTTTAGATCCCATTTATACGGGGAAAATGATGTTTGGCTTACGAGATATGATTAAAAAAGGCCTAATACCTTTAGGCAAAAAAATACTGGCGATTCACACTGGTGGCTTGCAAGGAATCAGGGAAATCAATAAACGACTTGCTCAAAAAAAACAGCCATTAATAGACACCGAAACAACCAAAAATTAAGATGGCTGATAACCTATCTGTTTATTGAGCACAATACTTGTTCGAAACAAAGTATTGTGCCATTGATTTTATATTATGAACTGCTTCTTACCCGCCCTACTGCATCCAACCAACCATGATATAACTGCTCACGTTGTAGTGTTTGCATTTTTGGCTCAAAACGGCTTTGCAAATGCCAAAGCTTGCCAATATCCTCTAAGTTTTGGTAAAGACCAGCTTGTAAACCTGCCAACCAAGCAACGCCTAAAGCGGTTGTTTCATAAATGGTTGGCCGCTCTACTGGCACATTCAAAATATCTGCCAAAAATTGCATCAACCAATTATTCATCACCATACCACCATCTACTCTTAATGCACGCAAAGGAGCCATGCTGTCTTCTTGCATGGCCCTAACCAAATCACAGGTTTGATAACATACAGATTGCAGCCCTGCGGTGACGATTTCTTTAATTCCTGTGTCACGAGTCAACCCAAAAATGGCACCTCGTGCCTTCGGGTCCCAATAAGGTGCCCCCAAACCTGTAAAAGCTGGCACCAAATAAACACCAGCTGTGTCTTGAGTCTGTCTGGCTAACTGCTCTGTCTCTTCAGCATGTTCAATTAGATTAATCCCATCGCGTAACCATTGAATGGTCGCACCAGCGACAAAAATACTGCCTTCAATGGCATAAGTTGTTTGCCCATTTAAACGATAACCCACTGTTGTGAGCAATCTATTTTGTGAATGTACCATAGTAGAACCGGTATTCTTTATCATAAAACAACCTGTTCCATAAGTGCTTTTCACCATGCCAGGCTCAAAACATGCCTGCCCAACCAATGCAGCTTGCTGATCTCCTGCCATTGCCAATATAGGGACAGCTTGACCTAAAATATCAGGTTCTGTGTATCCAAAATCAGCAGCGCAATCTTTCACCTCTGGCAACAGTGCTTCTGGAATATCAAACAAAGCCAAAAGTTCTTTATCCCATTTTTGTTCGCTAATATTAAATAATAACGTTCGTGCCGCATTACTGGCATCGGTACAATGTACCTGTCCCCCTGTCAGACGCCATAACAAAAAGCTGTCTATTGTACCAAAACACAACTCACCTTTTTTGGCTCTTTGCTGAGCATCAGGGACATGATCTAAAATCCAACGCAGTTTTGTGGCACAAAAATAAGGATCAATCAATAATCCTGTCCGCTCACTGACCAATTTCTCATGCCCTTGATCTTTTAATGATGAACAATAATCAGCGGTACGTCTATCTTGCCAAACGATTGCAGGATAAAGCGTTTTACCCGTATTTCTATCCCAAACCAATGTTGTTTCCCTTTGGTTGGTAATGCCAATACCGACCAAATCACAAGCTTGAATATTCGCTTTTTGTAACACATCACGACATACAGCCAAAACAGTCTGCCAAATTTCTTCAGGGTTGTGCTCAACCCAACCATCTTGGGGAAAAGACTGTTCTATGGTTTGTTGTGCCATTGCCAGCAATTGGCCTTGTACATTAAAAAGAATGGCTCGAGTACTGGTTGTACCCTGATCAATCGCAAGCAAGTAAGAAGACATAACATATCGCCTATGGTAAAGAGTCATGAAAGTAAAAATATTGGTTATTCAAGTATTCTATCTATAAACCATTTTAGTAGACAAGCAATCATTAACTACTTTTTGACTTAACATCATTTTGTTGATCTTAACCTAATTTGGCTGTCCATCTTATTTATTGTATGATGCCGTTTTGATTCTAAAGTACACACCATTTTTATGTCTGACTCTCTTACGCTAGCAAAATCTTTAATCAGCGCACAATCAGTTACCCCCGATGATGCAGGTTGTCAAAATCTGATCAGCAACCGTTTACACAATTTAGGTTTTTCTATTGAATCTCTACGATTTGGTCAAACAGATAACCTTTGGGCTCGCCTTGGCAATAGTGGCCCTCTTTTATGTTTTGCTGGGCACACTGATGTTGTCCCCTCAGGAGACACTAGTCGTTGGATCACGCCCCCTTTTGAACCAACCGAAAAAGACGGTTTTCTTTATGGCAGAGGTTCGGCTGATATGAAAAGCAGTATTGCTGCTTTTATTTGTGCTTGCGAACGTTTCATTCAAACCAAGCCCAACTTTAATGGCAGCATTGCTTTTTTAATTACTTCTGATGAAGAAGGCGATGCACATGATGGTACAGTTAAAGTCGTGGATGTTTTAAAACAAAGAAACGAGTTAATCGATTACTGCATCGTAGGCGAACCGACATCTACAAAGACATTAGGTGACACAATTAAAAATGGGCGACGTGGCTCTTTATCTGGCACATTAACCATTAACGGTAAACAAGGCCATATTGCTTACCCCCATTTGGCTAAAAACCCCATTCATTTAGCTACCCCAGCATTACTGGAACTGACTCAAGAAAAATGGGATGATGGTAATGATTATTTTCCAGCAACCAGCTTTCAAATTTCTAATATTCATTCTGGTACAGGTGCCACCAATGTAATTCCTGGTGTCATCACCATTCAATTTAATTTTCGTTTTTCAACAGAACATACTGCCGCTTCACTCAAACAAAGAGTGCATGCTATTTTGGATAAGTCATCCTTAGATTATGATATTCAATGGCAATTATCAGGGAACCCTTTCATAACAGAAAAAGGTCAATTTACAGACATTGTATCGTCTGCCATTTACGAGGTAACAAAGGTGACATCCGAGCTGTCCACAACAGGAGGGACATCTGATGGGCGCTTTATTAAAGATATTGCCAAAGAATTGGTTGAACTTGGGCCAAGTAACGCCACAATACATCAGGTTAATGAGTGTGTCCGTATTGAAGATATTGAACAATTAAGTCAAATCTACGAAAAAATCATGCATAAAATCTTTCAATAACGACTCTTTTTTTAGACCATCATTTTATCAACATGATGGTCTTTTTATTTTTTCTATCAATTAAAAGCAAAAATTATCAATATATCTCTACAAAAAAACATAAAATTTAATATCATTAAAATCAAATAAATAAAATTTTCTTTTTATAAAACAATAGAAGTGTTTTTCTCTTTTGTTATATATTGGTGAACAACCACATACAAAAAATCAGCATAAAAATTGATGTGGTCAATAAAAATAACATAGGAGAATTTTATGTCCAGCCCCGCAGTTCAATACACAACAGAAGAAAAAAGAAAACGTATTTTTGCCATTGTCAGCGCCTCCTCCGGTAATCTCGTTGAATGGTTTGATTTTTATATTTATGCATTTTGCTCACTTTATTTTGCCAGTGCTTTTTTCCCCGATGGGGATGCCACCTCACAACTATTAAAAACAGCAGGTGTTTTTGCTGCTGGCTTCTTGATGCGCCCGATTGGTGGCTGGTTTTTTGGTCGTATTGCCGATCGCTATGGTCGAAAAAAATCAATGGTGACATCTATTTTAATGATGTGTGCAGGTTCTTTTATGATTGCTATTTTGCCCACCTATGAAACCATTGGTGTGTTGGCACCATTCTTTTTATTAATAGCCCGTTTGATACAAGGGTTATCAGTTGGTGGTGAATATGGCACAACTGCAACCTATATGAGTGAAATCGCATTAAAGGGGAAAAAAGGATTTTTTTCCTCCTTTCAATATGTCACATTAATTGGTGGGCAACTACTTGCCGTATTGGTTATTGTGATTTTAGAGTTTACCTTAACACAAGAAAGCATTAAAGCATGGGGTTGGAGAATCCCCTTTTTTATTGGTTCTTTTGCGGCAATTATTTCTTTATTTTTAAGAAGAACACTAAAAGAAACTACTACAGAAGAAACCCGTGCCAATAAAAATGCAGGTAGTTTAAAAGAGTTATTTTCCAAACACAGCGCGGCATTTTTTACCGTATTAGGTTATACCGCAGGTGGTTCACTGGCCTTTTATACATTTACAACCTATATGCAAAAATATTTGGTCAATACTTCTGGTATTGAAACCAAAACAGCAAGTTTGATCATGACTGCTGCATTGTTTGTGTATATGCTTTTTCAACCATTATTTGGTATGCTTTCAGATAAAATTGGTCGGCGAGCCTCTATGATGTGGTTTGGTGCTTTAGGCACTTTATGCACATACCCCATTTTAATGGGGCTTAAAAATACACACAGCCCTGTTATGGCATTTGTTTTGATTATTATAGCTCTTGCTATTGTGAGTTTTTATACATCTATTGCAGGGATTGTTAAAGCAGAAATGTTCCCACCAGAAATCAGGGCTTTAGGAGTCGGTTTATCTTATGCCATTGCCAATGCTATTTTCGGTGGTTCAGCAGAATTTGTTGCCTTAAGTTTTAAACAAGCCCAACTGGAAAATGGTTTTTATATCTATGTGAGCATTATGCTGGTTATTACCTTTCTAGTCAGTACGCGCTTACCTAAAAAGGCGGCTTATTTACACGAACACGATGACGAACATTAAGAATAAATGCGCACAAACATACCTATCGTCTTTTTTCTGACTATGGGTATGTTTTATATAGCTTCTCAATTAAAAATAAATCAAACAACATATAGGCAAATAGGTATTTTAAGCCTATACTGGGCGCTATTACACAAAAATACACTGTCTGACTATGAATATGAAATGGTTAAAAAAACTTTATATTGATCAATTCTTACTTATATTAATCTGTGTCGTGATCATTGCCTCTATTTTCCCCTGTAAAGGCCTCTACAAAACCATTTTCGAACAACTGACCAATATTGCTATTGCCTTATTGTTTTTTATGCATGGTGCCAAACTGCCCCGCTCTGCCATTTTGTCTGGACTGGGAAACTGGCGGCTGCATTGTATTATTTTTGCCAGCACCTTTATATTATTTCCCTTACTTGGCCTAACAATGCAAGTGCTCACCCCAAACATTCTTTCTGAGCCTTTATATTTAGGTTTTTTATATTTATGTGCTTTACCCGCAACAGTACAATCTGCAATAGCCTTTACTTCTGTAGCCAAAGGCAATGTTGCTGCGGCTATTTGCAGTGCTTCTGCTTCCAGTATTTTAGGTATATTTTTATCCCCAATCTTAGTTGGCCTGTTAATGCACACTCAAGGAGCAACGACAGATACAACAGATGCCATATTATCCATTATGGTCAAATTAATGCTTCCATTTATATTGGGTCATTTATCTCGCCCATTGACTGCCGGTTGGATTGCAAAACACATAAAACTTGTGAATAAAACAGATCGTTCTTCCATTTTATTAGTCGTCTATGTTGCTTTTAGTGATGCCGTTGTTAATGGTATATGGCATCAAGTCAATTTTTGGTCTTTATTGGTTATATTGTTATGTTCAGTATTATTGCTCGCTGTTGTGCTATTATGTACCACTTATGGGGCAAGGTTATTGGGGTTCAATAAAGAAGATGAAATTACCATTGTTTTTTGTGGTTCAAAAAAGAGTTTGGCAAATGGTATTCCCATGGCAAATGTACTTTTCCCCGCATCCGCTATTGGTTTAATGGTCTTACCTTTAATGATTTTTCACCAGTTACAATTAATGGTTTGCGCTGTACTTGCTGCTCATTATGCAAAAAGAGAGTCTTAAAAGTGCTTTCTATTCAGCTAATATAAACATTATAATAAAGAAACAAGCTATCTGTTATGAGGCAGGTAAAAATACTTTACGAAAAAAATTTAAAGCTTTTATAGAAAAACATCCCAATAAAATATGCATCACTTAAACACAAATGAACTCTTTTATTATGGCAGCTTCCTTGCCATACCTTACTTCCTCTGGTTATGTTATCGTTTAAAAAATCAACCCAATATCATTAATCTACTTTTATTTACTCTAGGGACTCTTTTTATCTGGTCTCGCTTTATTGAACCACAATTACTGCTAACCAAACACACCACTATTGCCAATACTCACATAAAAGCAGATATTTTACTGGTTGCTGATTTACATATTGGTGCCTACAAGAGTACACATTACTTAGAACGCTTGGTTAATAAGATAAATGCCACACCAGCACAATTTAACATCATCGCAGGTGATTTTATCTATGCAGCTAACCCAGATAATTTGAACCAACTACTGGCGCCTTTAGCAAAACTCAACCGCCCAACGTATATTGTATTGGGTAACCACGATACCCATACACCAAAACTCAACTCTGTCTTAACAAAATTCAATTTAATCAATATAGAACAAAAAATCATTGATATGCCTACTTATCAATTAGCAGGCGTAGGCGACCGCTGGAATTTAGGGGATGATCCTCAATTTCTTGAGCAATCATCAGACCAACCCATATTAATGGTTGCTCATAACCCTGATAGTGCAGTTATGTTTGACCCTAAAAAAGTCACCTTGGTTCTTGCAGGTCACACACATTGTGGACAAATTCGTATCCCTTTTATCTATGAAAAAGTCATTCCTTCAGAGTATGGTTTTAATTGTTTATTAGAAACAACCAAGACAGATAAAGGCATAATGAAAGTATTTATTACAAGGGGAATAGGTGAAATTGGTTTACCCATGCGTTTATTTAACCCGCCTACAATTGATGTATTACACCTGGCACCATAAAAATGCTTAGCATATTTATCCCATAAGAAAATAAAGAAAAAGCCCATTCTAAATAATATTTAAAATGGGCTTAAAACAATGTTTACTTACAATTGTATTTTATAAAAACAAACCTAAGAAATATTCAATGAGCGTAATTTTGTAATCTTTGCAAAATGACGGCCAGTCGGTTACTCACTTCCTGGGCACTTAAAGCAACTTGCTCAGTTAAACCTTCTTGCCCTTGTAAAAAAGAGTCTACAGGAGGCTGAAAAGTTGCACTAAGCTTTCTTAATAAGAACACATCCTGACGTGAATAAGTATTGCCCCCTTTTCCAAGCACAATACCATGTTGATTTTGCCATTCAACAAAAACGTCCGTTTCTATTTGGGCAAGTTGACATAACTCGTCCAAAGAGAAATAGCGTTTTAACGGAACAGCAGGAAAATCAACGTTTAGCTTTGTCATGATAGTTCTCAACCATGCCTTTAAGTTTTTGACTTGCATGAAAAGTCACTACACGGCGTGCACTGATTGCCACTTCTTCCCCAGTTTTAGGATTACGGCCTGGGCGTTGTGGTTTATCACGTAATTGAAAATTACCAAAACCAGAAATTTTTACTTCTTCTTTATTTTCCAATGCTTGGCGAATTTCTTCAAAAAATGCCTCGACTATTTCTTTAGCCGCAACTTTACTTACATTGGCTTTTTCACATAGAACTTCTGCAAGTTCTGCTTTGGTTAAAGTCATTTCAGATCCTTCTTAAATTAATGGCGTATTATCACGCAAAACTATCTATTTACTCAATACTTTAGTGTTATTTTTCGTTATTTTAAGCACGAAGCGTTGCACCTATACCCTGAGCTGCAACAATCAACCTTTGAATAACCTCATCAATTTCTTCATCAGACAATGTTTTATCCATTGCCTGTAAACGTATTTTCACAGCCAAGCTTTTCATGTTTTCAGGAACACCTTGACCTTGATACACGTCAAATAAAGCAATCTCTTGCACAAGATCACTATTTGCTGCATCAGATAAACAATTGATTAATTGTGCCGATTCAATGCTTTCTGGGAGCACAAAGGCTAAGTCCCTGCGTACTGGTTGAAACTTCGATACTGCAGAAAATGTCACTTTATCTTGTTGTAAAACAGCGAATAAGTCTACTTCAAATACAATAGGTGCCTGACTCAAATCATATTTTTGCAACCATTGTGGATGTAACTCCCCAATAAAACCTATTTTTTCCTCATTCAAAAAAATCTCTGCGGTTCTACCTGGATGCAATGCTGGGTGTTTTGCTGTCTTAAAAACCAACGTTTTTGGTGCAAATAAACTTTCTATATCTGCTTTTACATCAAAAAAATCAACTTTTCTTGTCGCCTCAGCCCATTGTTCTGGTCGAACAGAACCAAAAGCCAAGCCGCCCAGTTTTTCAACCTGAACAAATGTGCCATTTTCTAACTTATTAAAGACTCTAGCAACCTCAAATAACCTGACCCTTGTTTGCTTACGGTTCAAATTGTACGATAGGGTCTGAATAAAACCACCAACTAAAGTAGAACGCATAACGCTCATTTGGCTGGCAATAGGGTTTTGTAAACGGATAGGGTGTAAATTACCCGCAAAATCCTTTTCCCATTGTTCATCTACAAATGCGTAACTGACAATTTCCTGATAATCTCTTGCTGCCATTGAACAATAAATATCAAAGCGTTTTTTCTGTGTTTCTGGTAACGCTAACATAGCCAATTGCGCATTAGGAAACCGTTCTGGTATATTTTCATAGCCATATACTCGGCCAACTTCCTCAATAATATCCTCTTCAAGAGCAATATCAAAACGAAAACTTGGTGAAGTCACCATTAACTGTTGATTATCAGTTTGTTTTGGCGCTAACCCTAAACGGGTCAAAATATCCATCACTTGTTTTTGTTCAACGGTGACACCCAATATCTGATTAATTCGCCCAAAACGCACAGTAACCTGTTTTTGTTCAGGTAATTGACCTTCTGCATGAACAACTGGTGCTACTTGCCCACCACAAATGTCTATCAATAATGCTGTTGCGCGCTCAATGGCTTCTTCTTGCACAGCAAAATCAACGCCTCGCTCAAATCTGAAAGAGGAGTCTGAACCAAAACCATACTGTCTGGATTTACCTGAAATAATATCTGGACTAAAAAATGCCGATTCTAATAAAACATCTTGTGTTTGCTCTGTCACAGCACTGGCTGCGCCACCCATTAAACCAGCAAGAGCCAAGACTTTCTGATCATCAGCAATAACCAATGTATCGCTGCTTAAAACAACTTCTTTTTCATTTAAACACAATAACTGCTCAGCTTCTTTTGCCATACGAACATGGATCGCACCAGATATTTTATCCAGATCAAATGCATGCATAGGTTGACCAAGCTCTAACATCACATAATTGGTCACATCCACAATAGCGCTGATGCTGCGCAATCCAGAACGTTCTAAGCGTTGTTTCATCCAATCAGGTGTTTGGGCTTTCGCATTGACACCTTTAACAATTCGCCCCAAATAACGGCCACACGCTTCTTTTGCGTCAAGATGAATAGAAACTTTATCTTGACAGGTAACTTTAACTGGTTCAAAAACAGGTTGTTGAACATCTTTTTGTAACAAAGCCCCCACTTCACGGGCAATGCCCTTAATACTCAGGCAATCTGCTCGATTAGGGGTAATTTTTAGCGTAAAAAGCGTGTCATCTAAATTCAAGTATGTACGCAAATTAACACCAACAGGTGCATCTTGCGATAAAATCAACAAACCATCCACATCTTCGGGCAAACCAAGTTCTTTAGCTGAACACAGCATCCCATTAGATTCAATGCCCCTCATTTTAGTAGGCTTAATGGCAAAATCATTTGGTAAGAGTGCGCCACTTAAGGCACAAGGCACTTTAACGCCAACAGCCACATTGGGGGCACCACATACAATTTGCACAACCTCTTGTCCAGTATTTACCTGAGCAACGCGTAATCTGTCTGCATTTGGATGTGGTTCTAATTGCTCAACATAACCGACTACTACATTTGTAAAGTCAGGCGCAACCGTATTGCACTCCTCAACTTCTAAGCCTGCCATGGTCAGTACATGCGCCATTTTTTCTACATCCAGTTCAGGATTGACCCATGTTTTTAACCAGTCATAAGAAAACTGCATTTTTCTATCCTTTACTGAAACTGTTTTAAGAAATTTAAATCATTGTCAAAGAAAAGACGTAGGTCATTAACGCCATAACGCAACATAGCAAAACGATCTATTCCCATTCCAAAAGCAAAACCTGTATAGCGCTCAGAATCTATATTGACATTTTTTAACACATTTGGATGAACCATGCCACATCCACCGACTTCCAACCAGCCTTTTTCGCCTAAAATATCAACTTCAGCTGACGGTTCAGTAAAAGGGAAAAAAGACGGACGAAAACGTACTTGTAGATCGTCACGCTCAAAAAAACGACGAATAAAATCAGTTAATGTTGCTTTTAAATCCGCGAAACTAACGCCTTCTTCAATCCACAATCCTTCCATTTGATGAAACATTGGAGAATGTGTGGCATCCGAATCAACACGATAAACCCGTCCAGGTGCAATCAGTTTGATTGGCGGTTCATGATCCAACATATAACGTACCTGAATGGGGGATGTATGAGTACGCAATACATCTCCATTTTCCACATAAAATGTGTCTTGCATGGCACGGGCAGGATGATTTTCTGGAATATTTAATGCCTGAAAATTATAAAAATCTTGTTCAATTTCTGGACCATCGCCCACAGTAAAACCAACACTATGAAAAAGTTCAACAAATCTGGCTAACGTTAAGGTAACCGGATGCAATCCTAAGTGTGAGCTTCCTCTACCAGGCAAAGTCACATCCAATGCTTCAGAAGCCAATTGCAACTCAAGCTTCGCTAAATTCAACGCTTCTTTTTTTGCATTGAGCGCGCCAACAAAAATATCTTTACCCTGATTAATATGAGCACCTAAGCTTTTGCGCTCTTCAGCAGAACATTTACCCAATGTTTTTAACAATTCTGTGATCGAACCATTTTTTCCTAAATAGTTTGCTTTAACCAGTTCTAATTCATTCAAATCTGTTACAGAATCAACTTGCGCAAGCGCTTGCGCCAATATTGTGTCAATTGAACTCATATTATATTTTCTTCTGTCAAATAAAAAAATTGTAGCCGTAAATTATAACATGAAGAGAAACACTCAGCCTGTACCTACATAAAATAAAAATATAAATAAGAAAAAGGCAACAATAAAAATGACAGTGTTTAATATGAAACACTGTCATTTTACAAAAACAAAGCTAATTAAAACCCCAATTCACAAATGCAGCACGTACCAAAACAGCAACAATAGCGCCAACAATAGGAGCGAATACGGGAATCCATGCATATCCCCAATCAGAAGATCCCTTTCCTTTAATGGGAAATAAAGCATGAAAAAGCCTTGGACCTAAATCACGCGCTGGATTTAACGCATAACCAGTTGTACCCCCTAAAGACAAACCAATCCCCATTAATAAACAACCAATAGCAATAGGGTTTAAGCCTTGAACAAACTCGGCGGCACCAATAACCAAAACACCATAAACCAAGATAAACGTCCCTACTGCTTCACAAAAGAAATTTGAAGGTGTATTGCGTATAGCAGGGCCTGTTGAAAATGAAGCCAATTTCAAGCCAACATCTTCAGTTAAGTTAAAATGAGGTAAAAAATACAAATAAACAGCAGCACCGCCACAAAAAGCACCTGCTAACTGTGCAACAACATATCCTGCAACCAAACTTGAGTCAAAACTCCCTCCTATGGCTAAAGCAATAGTCAAAGCGGGATTAAAATGTGCACCACTAATATGTCCAAAACCATAAATACATAAAGTCAATGCAATCCCCCAAGCAAAAGCAATCACCACCCAACCTGCACCTTCAGCCTTAGAGTTTTTTAATAAAACATTCGCAACACTTGCATTACCAAGAAACACCAACAACATTGTCCCTAAAAATTCTCCAACATAAGCACTCATGACGACACCTCCTAAAGAAACCACATTAGAAATAAACTGGCTATTCTTTATTAAATTTGTTCGTAACTTGCTCAATAATTTAGATAAATAGGTAAATTTAGATAATTACATTAAGATATTTATGAATAACAAATTAGTCAATTTGTTTATCAAAAGATATTGACACCTATCAAATAGTTTTAAACTTCAACACCAATTGAATATATTTATAGATAATAAAACAACAATTCTGTTATCAGAAACAAAAAAGGAGGCATTAGCCTCCTTTTTCTTAAATTTTTATACAATCAAGTTTTAAGCACTAGCCAAACTTGCTTTTGCTTGTTCAACAATTTTCGCAAAAGCTGCTTTATCAAATACAGCCAAATCAGCCAAAACTTTACGGTCAATATTAATTGAAGCACGTTTTAAGCCGTTCATGAACTTGCTGTAAGATAAACCATTTTCACGTGCACCTGCATTGATACGTACAATCCATAATTGACGGAACTGACGTTTGCGTTGGCGACGATCGCGGTAAGCATATTGCCCCGCTTTCATTACAGCCTGTTTGGCAACACGATAGACATTTTTACGACGACCGCGATAGCCTTTAGCTAACGCAAGAACTTTTTTGTGACGAGCACGAGCGGTAACACCGCGTTTTACGCGTGGCATAATTTATACTCCTTATGCGTAAGGTAACATTTTAGCAACAGAAGCCATATCACAAGCACGCACCATAGTGGTACCACGTAATTGGCGTTTATTTTTAGTGGTTTTTTTAGTCAAAATATGACGTTTAAACGCATGAGCGCGTTTAACACCACCGTTACCCAACACATTCAAGCGTTTTTTCGCACTCGATTTGGTTTTCATTTTAGGCATGAATTGCTCCTAAATCATTTTTTAGATAAGGCATCGGGTGGCAAAAGCACTTTAGAACCCAGATACCACGCTTTTTGCTGCAAAAAATACATCCTAACCTTACGCAGCAAGTAAGGTTAGGCGCAAGATTATAACCTTATTTTTTCTTGGGGGCAATCATCATAACCATTTGTCGCCCTTCCATTTTTGGAAACTGCTCAACAACACCTATTTCGGTAAGATCTGCTTCTATTCTTTTGAGTAAATTCAAACCTAGTTCCTGATGAGCCATTTCACGCCCACGGAAACGTAAAGTGATCTTTGTTTTATCACCCTCTTCCAAAAAGCGCTTAATATTACGTAATTTAATATTATAGTCGCCTTCATCGGTTCCAGGACGGAATTTAATTTCCTTAATTTGAACCTGCTTTTGTTTCTTCTTAGCTTCATCACGTTTTTTGGCTTGTTCATACTTATACTTACCAAAATCCATCAATTTACAAACAGGTGGGTTTGCCGTAGGTGAGATTTCAACCAAATCAATATCATGTTCTTCCGATAAAGCCAAAGCTTCACGAATACCCACAACACCTAACTGTTCCCCTGTATGACTGATTAAGCGCACTTCCTTAGCGGTAATTTCACCATTAATGCGTGCTTCACGTTCTTGAGCGATAGCAACTTCTCCTATTAATTATTAATTTGCTGCAAATGTTTGCTGTAATTCATTTTGCAAATGTTGAATAAACTCTTCAACGCTCATTTGCCCTAAATCTTCACCTTTATGGCGAATAGCTATTTTTCCTGCTTGTTTTTCCTGCTCACCAATAACGAGCTGATATGGTACTCTTTGCAAACTGTGTTCGCGAATTTTATAACCAATTTTTTCATTTCTCAAGTCAAGCTCTACTCGAAAGCCTGCCTCTTTAAATTTTTGGGCAATTTCACGACAGTAATCTGACTGCGCTTCAGTAATATTCATAATCATCATTTGCACTGGTGCCAACCACAATGGAAAAGCACCAGCATAATGCTCGATCAAAATACCAATAAATCGCTCCAAAGACCCCAAAACAGCCCTATGCAACATAACAGGCATCTTACGACTGTTATCTTCTGCCACATATTCGGCAGATAATCGATCTGGTAGCACAAAGTCTAGTTGTAAGGTACCACATTGCCAAGATCGCCCTAGTGCATCTTTAATATGGTATTCGATTTTTGGGCCATAAAAAGCCCCCTCTCCTGGCAGCTCTTCCCATTCCAAACCACAACTTGATAATGCATCTCGTAGACCTTGCTCTGCCAAATCCCAAACTTCATCACTACCTGAACGCTTTTCTGGACGTAAAGACAGTTTAATTGAAACTTCATTAAATCCAAATTGCTGATAAACTCTCATCAACAAATGATTAAACGACTGTACTTCTGCTTCAACTTGCTCAGGTGTACAAAAAATATGGGCATCATCTTGAACGAAACCACGTACACGCATTAGACCATGTAAAGCCCCTGATGGTTCATTACGATGACACGAACCAAACTCAGCCAACCGCATAGGCAAATCACGATATGATCTTAAACCTTGATTAAATACTTGAATATGCCCAGGACAATTCATTGGTTTAACCGCATAATCACGCTTTTCTGATTCAGTAATAAACATATTTTCATGATAATTTTCCCAGTGTCCTGATTTTTCCCACAACACTCGATCCATTACCATGGGGGTACGAATTTCCTGATAGCCAGCATTCGTTAACTCTTGGCGCATGTATTGTTCGATACTTTGCCATAAGCTCCAACCTTTAGGGTGCCAAAACACCATTCCAGGCGCTTCATCTTGTAGATGAAACAAATCCAGCTGCTTACCTAATTTACGATGATCCCGTTTTTCAGCTTCTTCAATACGATACAAATAATCAGCTAAATCTTCTTTTTTTGCCCATGCCGTACCATAAATACGTTGCAGCATTTCGTTGTCACTGTTGCCACGCCAATAAGCGCCTGCAACTTTAAGAAGTTTAAATACTTTCAGTTTACCTGTAGAAGGAACATGCGGCCCACGACACAAATCAGTAAAGCTGCCTTCACGATACAATGAAAGTACCGCACCTTGCGGAATATCTTCTATAATTTTTGCTTTATAATGTTCACCTAAATCATTAAAAAACTTAATGGCTTCATCACGAGGAAGCTCATAGCGCTCAACTGGATAATCGGCTTTAGCCAATTCATGCATTTTCTTCTCTATGATCGCTAAATCATCTGGCGTAAACGGGCGCTTGTAACTAAAATCATAATAAAAACCATCTTCAATTTCAGGTCCAATGGTCACTTGTGCATCAGGAAACAATTCTTTTACAGCAAAAGCCAATAAATGTGCGGTAGAATGACGAATAATGCTTAAACCATCTGCATCTTTATCAGTCACAATAGCCAAATGTACATCTTGATCAATAAGATAAGAAGTATCAACCAAGGTACCATCTACTTTGCCAGCTAAAGCAGCGCGTGCCAAACCCGTTCCAATTGACGCGGCCACATCATATACACTTACTGGCTGATCAAAGGAACGAATAGACCCATCGGGCAAAGTAATATTAGGCATAGCCTTAAACTCCAAAATAATAATGAAACCACTTTCAACAAAAAAATGCGACCTTGTCGCACCTTTTTATAAAAAAATCTGGTAGGCACGATTGGATTCGAACCAACGACCCCCACCATGTCAAGGTGGTGCTCTAACCAACTGAGCTACGTGCCTGTAAAAATCAACTTGTTACTTTAATAATATTCTCAAAAAAACCAAATATAAATAACAACTAGCAACTTCTTTCAGTCAAATATAGTGACCGGAAATTTTAGAGTCGAACACTAACTAGGCTATTATTTGTTCAAACATATGGAATAAAAGAACCAGATCAAACAACTTCTGATTTTCCCTATCTGCTACTAGATATTTATCTATGTTTGTAATGCACTAATTAAAAACCTTCATGCGATAAGATTTGTTCAAAATTTCAGCGAACTGCAAGGAAGAATTTTATGTCAGAAATGATAGAACGTCAATCTAATGCACAGCCACTACAAAAAGTTCTATGGCTAACCAAATCAGCTTCCAAAAGATATAGACGATTTATGGTTTGCCTTAGCCTATCCGAGAAGAAACGATTGTATTTTCGATACACAAACACGGTACAAGTACATGTTTTATCCTATTACCTCATACTGCAAATCAGGTATATCAAGGTTTACATTAAAAAAAAACATCAAAAAGCAAAAGAATGAACTCATTTATTGCCAAGTAGTATAAAGTTATAAATGAACATATAAAAACTAAAAATAAATCTAAAATATTGAAAATTGCCTGTAAAAATATCGAGTGCAAAGATAAATCACCAATATTGAGTGACAGAAAAACAACAAAAGTAATCTTGAAATCTTGACATAAAGTCAAAATGAAGTGAAAGAAATAAGGCAAACCTTTGTCAACGATATCTTACTCTATTGGCTTTTAAATAAAATGGCTCATCATCAACGCATACCAACCTTCACCTTAATCGCACCATAGCTGCCTACGGACTCCAATAGTTTTGTAATAACTAAATCATCAAAGATATTCATCTTAAGCTAGATATTTTTTTTCTATAGAAATCAATTTTCTCATTTAAGTTGTTCAAATGACCTTGCCAATTTGCAACTGTTTCCAGAACAAATCTCTGATGATGCTGCAAAAGTAACATTCGCTCTTCTAATGTTATATCTCCTCGTTCCCTCAGCAAAGCATATTGTTTGATTTGCTTAATCGGCATGTTCGTATCTTTAAGTTTTTTAATAAACAAAACCCAATTGACATCATGTTCCGTATAATAACGATGTCCATTTTTATGACGATTAGGTTTAATTAAATTCTCTTTTTCATAATATCTTAAAGTATACCTACTAAGCCCTGTCCTTTCAGAAAACTTTCCAATTGAGTCATACATATTCATCTCCAATAAAAAACAGTTTGACTTAGAGTTTACTCTAAGAATTACAGTCATGTCTCTTCCTCGGAACATCCTGTAAAAATATTTTCTTGTGACTGAGCCTATTAATTCCTGTAAGGAAAACAAATGAATTCAATTTTAGATAAAGTTATCATTATTACTGGCGCAAGTAGTGGAATCGGTGAAAAAACTGCCCGCCTCTTAGCAAAAAAAGGGGCTATTCTTGTGCTTGCTGCTAGACGGAAAGGACGGATTGATAAATTAGCACAAGAAATCATACAAAATGGTGGCAAAGCAATCTCAGTAGAAACCGATGTCACCAGCCGTGCGGATGTAAATAATCTTATTGAGCAAGCACTCAATACATATGGTCGTATTGATGTTTTGGTAAATAATGCTGGAATTATGTCAATTGCGCCACTTAACCAGATAAAAGTAGTTGAGTGGGACACAATGATTGATGTCAATATTAAAGGTGTGTTGTATGGTATTGCAGCCACCCTACCCATCTTTGAAAAACAACAATCAGGTCATTTTATTAATATATCTTCGGTTGCAGGACTCAAAGTTTTTAGCCCTGGTGGGACTGTCTATAGTGGAACCAAATTTGCAGTAGCTGCTATTTCTGAGGGATTACGTCATGAAGTGGGCGCCCATATTCGTACCACAACAATTTTCCCCGGTGCAATTGATTCAGAATTGAAGCTAGGCAGTTCGGATACTCAAAGCATAAAAAATCTTTCTGAATTTTATCAACATGCCATCTCAGCAAGCTCTGTTTCACAAGCGATTGCTTTTGCCATTGAGCAACCAGCAGATGTTGACATTAATGAGATCGTATTACGTCCAACCAGTCAGGGCTTCTAAAGTTATTTATTTAAAGATAACAGTATAGAAAACCCAAAAACACAATTTTATCAATTTAATATATGGAGTCATATCATGAAAATAATTTCTCGTTACCTAACAGCATTTATTTTTTCAGGGTTAACCATTTGTACCCATGGTTATTCATATTCAGAAACGGTGATTTCCAATACTTCAGGGGAAAGCCGACTTGAGCGTGGAAAAAGAATGTTGCAGGTTATCGATGGGGAAGCCGGAGAAAAGGTCATTGCCTCTTTAGAAGATATTGCACCAGATTTTGCCACCTATATCTTTGAATACCCTTTTGCAGATGTGTATTCACGACCACAACTTAATCTTCGTGATCGTGAGTTGGCAACAATTTCAATGCTAACAGCCATGGGGACAGCAACACCTCAGCTAAAAGTACACATTGAGGCTGGGTTAAATGTAGGACTGACACAAACTGAAATTATTGAAGTCATGATTCAAGCATCTGTCTATGCGGGGTTTCCCTCTACACTTAATGGATTAGCAGCAGCTAAGGAAGTTTTTTCTGAACATAATAAAAAAGTATTTAAATAAGATGTTTGCTATTAGAAAATTTAAAGTAATTCATACACATAATGATTGATGTAATAAAGACAAATATATTTATGTGTTTTTAACTAAGTTTTACTCAATAGAAAGCTTACCACTCTATCTCCATACAACAAAACAAATAAATTTAATGATGTTATTTGAAATCATTATTATTTTTGAAATTTTATTTATATTAATAAAGGAATGATTAAAATGAAAAAAATGGAACTAATCGTCATTACTTCTATAGCTTTAAACATGTCATACGTAAACGCAGATACTGTGATCATCAAAACGTCTACTGAAACTGATCACTACTTAACACAGAGGGATAATCAAAACCAAAAATATAATAAAAATCTTGCTCACTTTTCTTTAATACCATCAATCGTGGATACAGATACAGTGCTCATAAACACGTCGGCTCAAACCAATAATTATTTAACACAAAGGGATAACCAAAGCCAAGAATATAATAAAAGCCTTACTCATATTTTTCAGTCCGAGAGATATGATCCTTCTGAGCCAGCATGGTCTATTAAAAACTTCAAAAGTAATAAATAAATTAAGGGGAACTAAGTAGTATTCGCTCAAATTTGGCTAACATTCCAATTAAATTGGTTCGTTATCAAATTTGAGCTAAATTACTTTGAATAATGAAACCTTGTTATTGTTCAGGAAAAGGCATTTCACGCCTAAAATCTTCGATAGTAGACAAATCCTTGCCTTCAATCATCTGCTGGCACTCACGCCAAAATTTAAGCACAGTACGATATTGGTTAAAGGTGAATTGTTGTGGTTCACCACCACTATCGGGATCGATTGAGTATTCTGTGTTTTCATTTGTAATCGCCATACAGCCCTTTTGTGCTACAGGAGGAGATAACCATATTTCATTTGCGTTAATTCCCCAATCACCAAAACGAAGGTCATCGGGTTTATACGTTCCTTGTTCTGCTTGTTGTAATAGCTCTTCAAACTCCGTATCGGCTTTAGGTCTTTGTTGCTCAATGAATTCTAATAACGTATATCCTATAGCCATATCTAAAGTGCCATCTTCATTAAAGCACCCCATACCTAATGTACGACTATGTGTACCATCTTCATATCTAGGGAAACTACATTCTATTATTTTATTATTTTTCATAAACAGGGTAACCTCTCCATTGTGGTACATTTTTACTTGGGGGATTGAACTCAAATAGAACATTTCCTGACTCCCCTCTCCAAACCTGTCTTGATCCTTTAATAACTAATTCTTTATTCTCAAAAGCATGGCTCATTTCAAGCTTACTTCTGGCAACTGACCAATCAGCAGGCGTTAAGGTCGATTTAGCCCCATTATTGGTTTTTTTAAATATTCTATTTTTCTGGAAAAGGCATTTCGCGTCTAAAATCTTCGATAGTGGATAAATCCTTGCCTTCAATCATCTGTTGGCACTCGCGCCAAAATTTAAGCACAGTACGATATTGATTAAAGGTGAATTGTTGTGGTTCTTCACTACTATCTGGGTCGATTGAGTATTCAGTATATTCGTTGGTGATTGCCATATGTCCTGGTAAAGCAACTGGAGGACATAACCAGATTTGCTTTGCATTCATATCCCAATCAGCAAAACGTGGATCTTGAGGTTGGTATTCTCCTCGTTCTACTTTTTGTAATAACTCTTCAAAGGAAGCATCTTCTTTTTCGCTGGTTGAATGCTCCATTATAAAATCCAATAAGGTTCTACACGTTGCTTGATCAAGTTCTCCATTCTTTAAAAAACAGAGTAATGCAAGGGAGTGAAATGTACTATATTTAGAAATTTTGAATACAAGTATTTTATCGTTCATATAAAGGGAAACCTCTCCATTGTGGAATATTTTGGCTTGGTGGGTTAAATTTAAATTTCACTCCACTAGACTCACCTTGCCAAATACCATCTATCAATTCTTTCTTTCCGAAAGCATGACTCATCTCAAGCTTACTTCTGGTAACTGACCAATCAGCAGGCGTTAAGGTCGATTTAGCCCCATTATTGGTTTTTAAGTAAAATGGCTCACCTTCTGCTTGTCTCATCCCAACCTTAGCTTTAATCGTACCATTACTGCCCACTGGCTCCAACAGTTCCGTAATCACTAAATCAGGTGAGCGCGTAAAATGTCCACCCTGTACTTTACCTCGACCATTTTCATAGATTCTAACATCTGCCTCAATATGTTTAAAATCAATATCCTGTTGATACTTACGGTAACTTTCTAATGTTTGCTGAAAGTGACTCGGTTCTTTAGCTCGTTCCGCAAACTGGCTATAAACCTGCTTTTCTTTATGTATCGCCAATTGTATATCTTGATGACGCTCTGACCATTGGCTAAAGGTTTGCTTATCTTGTGCAATTTTTTGGCTCACTTCTGTGACTATGGTTAAATTCTGTTTGGAAGTGATCTGCTGTGGACGCACCATTTGCAACTCAAAACCCAATGCCCCTGTTTGATAACGCATCATACCAGTAGGCAAGGCAATAGGCTTGAGTGTCACCCCATAACCACCATATTGGGTTACGGCTTTACCCATCGCTAAACCCGCAGTGACACCACCCGCCAATTCTGCAAAGTCTCCATATCGTCCTTGCATCAGCGCTGTGGTACCGTGATAACTGGTTACTCCTATACCTGTAATGGGGTTACTTTGTAACAAGAGTTCTGTTTGTGAAGTGCCGTTTTTATAGGCTTCTGCCGTGCCACTTTTCATCTCAGGCAACCACATATCGGCACCTTGTTTATTGCCCATATAATTATAGGTTACCGCAGCACCAGCCATAGCCATATCCCTGACTTGTAATACGGGTTCAACCACAAAGCTTTTTGCGCCATTCACCAATCCACGTCCAAAGCGTTCACCATAATTGCTTGATTGCCTGTATCACAGATGAAAGTTTAGCGCGAAAACAATATAAAAAGCTGGCGTAGGAACGTCAGCTTTTTAATAGGGCGGATTTTAACATAGATATAATAATGGTAAGTCAAAATCTAAAAACGAATGACTTTTGTAGCCTTTTCATTAATCCTATATTCTATGTATAAATTTCAAATAACTGATTTAAACATCAACCATAAAATCACATATTGTTCTAAACAATAAAAAACAAGCCATCATTTAATCGTTGAATATTTATTTTTATTGATTTTTCTCTGTAAACTCGCACCACTACCCCCTTAAGATGGTGACTATCATAAACTAAGCCACCTGCCGATTTTATCTGTCTGGCCCACTTATTTTTAATTGGCAATATATTGGCTGATTGAACCCACAATCTTGTATAATTCGTTATTATTATTTTTTACAAAACAACAAACATGCTTGAATTTAAAGTTTTAAAAAAAGAAGGATACGCCAGACGTGGTACATTAACACTGAATCATGGTGTCGTACAAACCCCTGTTTTTCAACCAGTTGGCACTTATGGTTCTGTCAAAGCGATGACAAATCAAAACTTACTGGACATCAATGCGCAAATTATTTTAGGCAACACTTTTCATTTATGGCTAAGACCTGGATTAGAGGTGATTGAATCATTTGGGGGGCTACATGATTTTATTGGTTGGCAAAAACCTATCTTGACCGACTCAGGTGGTTTTCAGGTATTTTCTTTGGCAAAAATGAGAAAACTTACCGAAGAAGGTTGTACGTTCAGAAGCCCAATTAACGGGAATAAGCTATTTTTATCGCCTGAAATATCCATGAAAATTCAAACTGTATTAAATTCAGATATTGTCATGCAGTTAGACGAATGTACACCTGGCCAAGTAGATGAAAAAACAGCCAAAGATTCTATGCACATGAGCTTACGTTGGGCAGAGCGTTCAAGAACCGCTTTTAATGACCTTAAAAATCCAAATGCTTTATTTGGCATCATACAAGGTTCTATGTTTGCTCATCTAAGACAAGAATCATTAAATGGTTTAATGGATATTGGCTTTGAAGGCATTGCCATTGGGGGATTATCGGTTGGTGAACCAAAAAGTGAAATGTACCGAATGTTAAACGAAATTGCCCCTATGCTTCCTGAACACAAACCACATTATCTTATGGGTGTGGGTACACCTGAAGACTTGGTCTATGGTGTGGCACATGGGGTAGACATGTTTGACTGTGTGATGCCTACTCGAAATGCACGCAACGGTTGGCTATTTACTCGATTTGGTGACATTAAGATTAAAAATGCGGCCCACAAAATGGACCACCGCCCTTTAGATGAAACATGTACCTGTTATACCTGCCAGCACCATAGCCGAGCTTACTTACATCATTTACATAAAACAGGTGAAATTTTAGGCGCTCAATTAAACACCATTCATAACCTACATTACTACCAACAATTAATGCAAGAAATTCGGGATGCCCTTGATAATGGTTGTTTTGCAGAATACAGACAAATATTTGCTCAAGAAAGAGCACAAAACAAATAAATCTACTTAGCCATAATAATGTGATTTTAAAATAATCATTCGACTGTCTAGTAAAAAGTCTAGACTGTCGAATGGTTATTTTTTAACCTATAAAATATTCAAATTATACTCAAATCAAATATTTTTCTCAAAAAATAATACTTCCCTACTCTTTTCAGAATGCTATAGCCAAATTGATTTTTCAGCTTTGTTGTTTTTTTATCCATACACCCAAAAAATATCACATGTAACTTGCACAATATTTGACATGTAATATTCGTATGTATGATAATTGTTTAGAAATAAATTTGATAAGTATTATATTCATAACCTTTTATATATAAACTTAACATATTCTATTAACTGTATTAGATATGTTTTATTTGCTAGAATATGGGACTTAATTTTTTATACATAACAAGGACAAGGAAATACATAAATATGGATAACCAAACACCCACAGATAATTTTAATAATCAGTATTATAACAGCTCACCTAATAATGCTACACAAATAGAGCAAGACGAATACGATCCTATTCCCCCTATTTTTAGTTTCAGCTTTCGGGGGCGCTGGGGAAGGCTTTCTTATATTAATGCATTAGTCACAGCAATGGGGATCTCTTTTGCGGTAATGTGTGTCCTAGGTATCGTTCTTGCTTTGACAATTGGGCTTAATAGTATCAATTTAGATAACCCATCCGACCTTTCCCAAAACTTTTTGTCTGGAACTGGTATTGTTTTTTTAATTGTTATCTTTGCCTTATTTATTCTTTATATGATATGGGCAATACGTTTCTCAGTGTTGCGCTTACATGATTTAGGCTGGTCTGGTTGGTGGGTTTTATTGCTGACCTTTGGTGCCTTTATTCCATTTGTTGGTTTTTTAGCCAGTATTGCCTCATTAATTATTTATTATTGCTTACCTGGAACCCCTGAAGAAAACCCCTATGGTCGCCCTGTTCCTGCGGGTTCTAAATTAGGCTTAATCATTTTATGTGTTCTCATGGCTCTATATGCAATTTTGATTGCATTAATAATATTTGGTGTTGGTTTAGCAGCATTTAATAACACAGGATATTAAATAATATACCTACCACAAAACATTTGATAAATAAAAAATATAAAGAGCAAAGAAGGATATACTATGAATTCAACTTGGAAAATCGTATTTAAAGGTGAAGTTTTACCTGAGTTTACCGTTGAAACAGCAAAAACCAACTTTGCTCATTTATTTAAAATGCCCTTAGAACAAGTAAACCAACTATTCACTGGAAAAGAGTTCACTCTAAAAAGTAATGTTTCTCATGAACAAATCCCCTCTATTTTAAACTCTTTTAAAAAGAGAGGGCTTATTGTTTATGCAATTAACAATGAGCTTTCTACCAACGACGCTTCTTATGCTAATGGCACCAATAATGTGATTAAAAACGAACAACCACAGCCTAAAACAGAAACTGTTCATACTGAAATTAATAATGGATTTTCCATCCAAAATAAAGAAAAAATATTTAACAATCAACCAAATATTAATTATACATATACTCAAAATAATCATAGCTTATCTACAGACGAAACAAATGAGTTAGATGATTATTTAGAATCTACACCACCAATAATTGGTATCGGTACTCAAGGTCGTTGGGGGAGATTATCGTTTATCAATGCTTTTACAATAGGTTTAGGTGTGCAAATTTTTTCCCAAATACTGAGTTTTGTCATTATATTGATAGCTGGGATCGCTTCATTCAAAAATGCTTCAAGCTCAACCAATTTCTTTTCATCTGGGTTAGGTATTGGCATACTGGCTTTTGTGATTATTACCTATATTGTTGTATTTATATGGTTTATTAGAATCAGTATTTTAAGATTACATGACCTAAATTGGTCTGGATGGTGGTCAGTACCAATTGCGCTATGCTTTTTTATACCTGCATTGCACATGTCTATCTTCTTCATTAATTTACTTGGTTATATTGCAACATTCGTTATTTTTTTCTGCATGCCTGGTACACAAGATGAAAATCAATACGGGCCACTTCCAACCCAAGGTTCCCCTGTCGGTTTAATCATTTTTGGTGTGATAGGGATACCCTATTTATCAATGATAATGTTTTCAATGATGTTTATTGCTGGAATGAGTCTTTTATCACGTTAAGAGCACAAAATAAAACTCAGAATCAAAGGGAAAAATATGAATCCAACTTGGAAGATCGTGTTTAAAGGTGAAATTTTACCTGATTTTAATATCGAAACAGCAAAAAGCAATTTTGCCAAACTCTTTAAAATGCCTTTAGAGCAAGTCGATCCCATGTTTAGTGGGAAGGAATTTACGTTAAAAAGCGAAGTGACTCGTGAACAATTAACGCCTATTTTGGATTCTTTTAAAAAAAGGGGGCTCATTGTACACGCAGTGAGTAATGAAACAATTATTCGCAGTAACAACGCCCAAACAATTAATTGCCCTGCATGTGGTGCACAACAGTCTGCTGGGGTATCATTTTGTACACAATGTGCTTCTAATATTGCTTATTATGTCGCCCAACGAAATAATGACTTAATTCAAAAAAACAAGATAAAAAGTGCACCTTTATCACTTGAGCCACTGTCACTTGAAACTGAAGAGCACAATCAAAACACGGTCGAGGATGGGGCGGATGCAACATTTACCAATGTCAATCAAAATCATCATAGTTATGGTGGCAACCAACAACAAGAATCGCAAAACTTTAATCAGCAATACTATGCCAATGATGCGTCCTATATGTCAGAAAAAAATGATGTCTACATGTATTCAGATGAATATGATGAAATCCCATCTTTCTTTGAATTTAATATTGATGGCAGAATAGGCAGATTATCGTATATCAATGGTGGCTTAATACTGAATCTTATTGGTTTTGGTGTGATGCTGTTTTTATTTATATTCTTTGGGGGCAGTATAGCCATGCTGTCTAGAACACCGTCTATTAGTTCAGCAATTGGCATTGGTGGAGGCATGATTTTTGCCTTTCTTGTTATTTTTGTACCTTGGGTATATTGGAGTGTACGTCTGAGCATATTAAGACTACATGATTTAGGCTGGTCTGGCTGGTGGGTGCTACTTTTCGGTCTAGGTTCACTTATACCAATTGTCAGTGTTTTGGTTGGCATTGCTGGGTTTGTTATCTATTACTGTTTACCTGGTACAAAAGGTGCCAATCGATATGGCAGCCCTGTCCCAGCAGGATCAATTATAGGATTGGTTATTTCAGTAATCATTTTCGTCCTCGCATTCTCTTTTGGTATTCTAGGCGGCATTTTGTCAGCTGCCACGCGGTAATGAAACAAACCATAAAAAACGGGCTATAGAAATATCTATAGCCCATTTCACAAAAGTAAATTATGATCTATTTTAAGTTTTCAGATAACTCTTTACCAGTAAGCAAATACTGAATAGTCTCTTGCACACTTCTGATTTTATCGCCAAATGGTAAAGGATCTTTTCCTCTAAAAAAGAGCCCTTTATTCACCTCACCACGAAAAGCAGCAGCCAATTTTAAATCAATACAAAACTGTCCAATTTTTTCAATACCATCACGCAAGCCACACACACTTAAACAGTTAATTGCCTGTGTACATCTTTTTGGATCAGCTTTGGCATTTGCTTGCAATGTTTCTTCGCGCTTCAAATAGCTTTTTAAAAATGGAGTCAAAATACCACGAGCAGGCAATCCTGCTACAGACATAAATTCAACAATTTCTTCTTTTTTTGCACCCGCCAATGTATTTTTAAAGTTGATGTGAGCATCCCCTTCTTGAGTGACAGCAAATGCTGTGCCCACTTGCACAGCAGATGCCCCCCAATCGGACAATGCTGTTTTTACTTTATCAAAATGTGCCATGCCGCCAGCTAGAATTAATGGAATCTTTTCCTTTTCTAAACCTAAGTTTTTGAACAATTCAAAAGTTTCATCTAGGACACGTTTAAATTCAAATTTTTCATCAGAAACGCCACCAATTGTTGCAGCCCCCAAATGTCCAGCCGCATGATTGGGGTGTTCAATAATAATGGCATCTGGCAGACGATTTTTTTTCATCCATCTTTTTAACACAATACCGATACCACGAGACTCTGATAAAATAGGAAACAACGCTACATCGGAAAAACCTTCGGTCATTTCAGGCAAATCCAAAGGCAACCCTGCCCCCATTGCAATGGCTTGTGCACCTGATTCACACGCTTGTCTAACTAAGGCCTGATGATCGCCAACAGCTTTCATCACATTAACCGCAACCAATCCTTTTCCTTGTGCATTTTTCAAGGAGGCTTTGATTTCGCGATCTAAAGCAATACGATTTAATTGATCATAATTTTCTTGAACAGGATTTTCTTTAGATTTTGCTAAAAGATCCTCATGTAAATGCCGTAAATCAACGCTGGCTATAGTACCAACAGCATTTTCTTTTGCAACAGCTCCAGCCAGTTTATGTGCAGAAATACCCACACCCATTCCACCTTGTACAATAGGCAATAATTGGCGACCTTTTATTTTAAGCGGCGTGTACTCATGGTCCATTATGTTGATTCCTTAGTTTGTGTGTGCAATCATTTTTTTTAGAGTTTGTATTCTAACTTGTTTTTGCAAGTATGAATACTATGGGGTTAAATTCTTTTTTAACAAGTGTTAATTTACGTTAAACTCAATCGTCTTGATTGATTATGCCTACACTAAATAGTATTGATTCTTACCCTCATTCTAATTATATGTAAAATAATTGTCTGTTTATTATTTAATCAATCTAACTTCGATTCTTTATGGCGCTATTGCATCAAGGACCGAAGAGATCAGAAACAGAATATAAACCATTTAATAATGTAATCAATCTTGGTAAGCTCTTTCTCCATGCAAACTCGCATCTAAGCCCAAGTGTTCTTTTTCTGAATCAACACGAATAGGCCATACCCGTTTAATGAGTATAATTAAAACAAAGCTGACTGCCGCAGCATAAGCAAATGTTGCTAAAGTCGCAACAAGCTGAGCACCTAACATAGATGCATTACCATAAAACAGCCCATTTTCAATGGCTGGATTCACTTGTTTTGAAGCAAATAATCCTGTAGCTATAGATCCCCAAACACCTCCTACACCATGCAACCCAAAAGCATCCAACGCGTCATCGTATTTCAAGCGTTTTTTTAATGAAGAAATCGCCCAAAAACAGACCCCTCCTGCAATTAAACCAATAATGACAGAAGCACCAGTACTGACAAATCCAGCAGCTGGGGTAATACCAACTAATCCGGCTAACGCACCAGAAATCACTCCTAACATTGTCGGCTTTTTAATCAACATCCATTCAATCGCGACCCAACCGACAATGCCACTGACAGCAGCAGTATTGGTATTAATAAAAGCAACCATAGCAATCTCATTAAACGCGCCTGCACTGCCCACATTAAAACCATACCAACCAAACCAAACCAAAATCCCCCCAATAATGGTTAAGGGTAAATTATGAGGCGCCAATGGCTCATTTGTCTTTCGATGCCCAAGCATAATCGCTAATACTAATCCAGCAACACCACTTGTAATATGAACAACTGTTCCACCAGCAAAATCAATGGCACCAATACGTTCAAACCAACCATGCCCCCATGCCCAATGCGCAACTGGGGCATAAATGAACAATAACCAGCCAACAATAAATACTAAAAAAGCGGGGAAATACATTCGCTCAGCGATGGAGCCAGTCAAAATACCTGTTGCAATAATGGCAAAGGTGAGTTGAAACATCATAAAAAGATTTGGTGGGATAGTGCTGCCTTCTGGCCCTTGAAAACCCACACCATGAAGAAAAGCATTGTTTAAATCACCGATAAACACACCATCACCACTAAATGCTAAAGAATAACCAACGATAATCCACAATAAAGAAACAATGGCTAATGCACTAAAACTATGCATTGCTGTAGACAATACATTTTTACGTCTGACCAATCCACCATAAAACAAGGCGATACCTGGGGTCATAATCCAAACCAATAATGTACAAAAAAAGATAAAAACCGAAGTCACCATATCCATATAAATACCTCATTTTTTGATTAAAAAGGAAAACAAAATGGATAATACATCTTTATTTTTATCTTATTTAGAAAAAATTTCAATCATTTTTTTATATTTTTTTATCCTATTGTTTTAAATAAAATAAATTAAAAAATTTTAAAAACAATCATCAAAAAAACAAAAAAAACACCATATAATTAATTTATCATTAATATATAGTGTTTTTAAACGAAAAACAATTATTCAAAAACGAACAAAAAATAAATAATGCGAACAAAAACGATCAATTTTCTTTTTTCATTGCATTCCAATATTTAATGGCAAGCCTATTTAATTTCAAATCAAGGGGCACATTTAAAAAGCTTGCTTCTAACATCTGATCACTTAAGAAAATAGAAGGATCGGAAGCATATTCTGGTTCCATTAAATCTTTAGCAGGCGTACTGGCTGGTGCATAAGTAACAAAGTTACCATTTTTTGCTGCCACAGATGGCTCTAAAGTATAATCAATATATTTTAAGGCATTATCCACATTTCTGGCGCCAGCTGGGATCATAAAAGAATCAACCCAAATAGCCACACCACCTTTGGGTACTAAAACAGCAATATCAACACCATTTTTTGCTTCTTTCGCACGGCGTTTTGCAATATTCAAATCGCCACCATATCCAAATACCAAGCATAAGTCACCACGAGCCAAATCATCAATATACCCTGATGAACTGAAACGTTTGATATATGGACGAATACCTTTTAACACTTCGACTGCGGCTTTAATATCATCTAAATTATTGGTTTTGGGTTCTTTATGTAAATAATGCAAAACAACTGGATATACTTCTGCTGGGCTATCCAAAATACTGATTCCACAAGATTGTAATTTTTGTGCATACTCAGGTTTGAATAATAAGTCCCATTCATTTTCAGGAAGTGGTGCACCATTTAATGCTTTTTGTACCTGATCTTTGTTAATCGCTAATGTATTAATACCCCAGAAATAAGGAACAGCATATTGGTTACCAGGGTCTGCTGTTTGCATTAATTTAAGCAGCAAAGGCGATAAATTTTTATAATTTGAAATCTTGCTCTTATCTATTGGCTGATAAGCTTGCGCAACAATTTGTCGGGCAACAAAAATATTAGATGGAGCCACTAAATCATAACCCGAATTACCTATTAATACTTTGGCTTGCAATGTTTCATTGCTGTCATATACATCATAATTGACTTTAATATGGTTTTTTTGCTCAAACTCTTTTACAGTGCTTTCATCAACATAATCAGACCAATTATAAATATTCAGTACATTTTTATTGGACGTTTTGTTGGTATTTTTTTGAGAGGATGTGTGTAAAGATAAAAATAGGATTATGCCAACTACAATAAGCATAACCAACCCTATTATGTATGTTTTTTTTGTCATTGCAATGAGGCTCCCAATCAAGATTAAAATCAGCAATACCACATCTAAAACCTGCCAAGGCGAAGAGTAACATAGTTTATGTTTTACTTTGGCGATTTTTTAATACTTGCTCATTTAGAAAGCATCTAATCCAATGATTTTCTAAAATTTCACCAATTCTAAATAAGCATTTCTATTTTTATTTAGACAAGCCATGGTTTTCAACCTCATTTTATGGGAAAATCAGCTCTAACTTTATTTCATTTGGGCTTGAGGTTATGTTAGATAGAGACGGTTATCGTCCCAATGTTGGTATTGTACTGACAAATGAGCACAATCAAGTCTTCTGGGGAAAACGTGTACGTGAACACTCATGGCAGTTTCCACAAGGAGGCATTAAACCAGGTGAAAGCCCTGAAGCCGCAATGTACAGAGAACTACAAGAAGAGACAGGACTTTTGCCTCATCACGTTAAAATTTTAGGTCGCACCCGCGACTGGTTACGTTATGATGTCCCTACTCACTGGGTCAAACGAGAATGGCGAGGTTCATATCGTGGACAAAAACAAATTTGGTATATTTTACGGCTAACCGGTCGAGAAACAGACGTCTCTCTTCGCGCTATGCGCCAGCCAGAATTTGATGCATGGCGTTGGCACGATTATTGGGCGCCTATTGATGAAGTTATTGACTTTAAAAGAGCGGTGTACCAAGATGCTTTGCTTGAACTGTCAAAATTTCTAACACAGATGGAATCTTTAGAAAACTATTTAGCGCGTATACCACCAATATCTGATGATGATTAATTCGCTTTATAAACAGATTTATTTTATTTCAACCAAACCTGCTCTTATTCTTTTACAATAAGATGCTTATTTTTTGAAATAATCATTATTATCACTGGATTATTTGGATTTGTTTTTTATCAAAAACAAATCCAAATAATGAATACCCCGATATTTAACTTTTAATTAAACACATGACTAATAATTACGATGAACAAAGCGTCCGAGTATTAAAAGGGCTAGAACCGGTTAAAGAACGTCCGGGAATGTATACACGCACAGAAGACCCCACCCATATCTGCCAAGAAGCAATTGACAATGCAGCAGATGAGGCTTTGGGTGGATTTGCAAAAAACATTCAAGTGACCATTCATTTAGATGGCTCATTAAGTGTCAGTGATGATGGTCGAGGCATCCCTGTTGGTTTACACCCAACAGAACATTTACCTGTCGCAGAACTGGTATTTACCCGATTACATGCTGGCGGTAAATTCAACAAAAAAGATGGGGGTGCATACGCTTTTTCTGGCGGGTTACATGGTGTTGGTGTATCGGTTACCAATGCTCTCTCTACCCGTTTGGAAGTCACCATTAAGCGAGATGGCGGTATTTGGCATATGGCTTTTGCTGCAGGAGAAGTAGTCGAGCCATTACACCAAATAGGAAAATGCCCTGTAAAAGAAACAGGAACAACTGTACATGTTTGGCCAGATGCTCACTATTTTGAAAGCCCTAAATACTCTATCCCTGAGTTAGAGCGCTTACTCAGAGCAAAAGCCGTATTATTACAAGGTGCGCAATTTACACTGATTCAAGAAGACCCTGAACACAACCGAGAAAAAACTTGGCATTACCCAAATGGATTAAAAAGTTATCTATTAGAATTGTGTGCAAATGACGCCCCTATTGTGCCTATTTTGGAAATCCAAAATTACATTGGTAAAGATAATGAACAATTCAGCGAAGGAGAAGGTGCTCATTTTGCCCTCACTTGGCTAGAAGAAGGCGCAACCATGGGAGAAAGTTATGTCAACCTTATCCCTACACCATCAGGTGGGACACATGAAGCAGGTTTACGCCAAGCGGTTTTCACAGCAATGAACCACTTTATGAGTCATCATGGGTTACTGCCCCGCGGCGTTAAAATTCAAACAGATGATATTTTTAGCCATGTTCGTTTTGTATTGTCTGCTCGTTTACTTGATCCTCAATTCCAAGGGCAAACAAAAGATAAATTAACCAATCGTGATGCCTTACGATTGGTTGCTCATATTGGCACAGACCCAATTGAACTTTGGTTAAATCAAAACACAGAAGCAGGCAAAAAAATTGCTGAACTGGCCATTAAACAGGCGCAACGACGCTTAAACTCAGCCAAAAAAGTAGAAAAGAAAAAAGGATCATCCGTTGCTGTTTTACCGGGTAAATTGACTGATTGTGAAAGTGAAGATATTCGCGAAAATGAATTATTTTTAGTTGAGGGTGATTCGGCTGGTGGTTCAGCTAAACTTGCCAGAGACAAATTCACTCAAGCAATTTTGCCTTTACGCGGAAAAGTATTAAACAGCTTTGAAGTGCATCAAGACCAATTATTTTCTAATGCCGAAATTCATGATATTTCGGTCGCTATTGGTGTTGATCCACATAAACCAAACGACACTGTCGATCTATCTGGCTTGCGTTATGGCAAAATTGCCATCCTATCAGATGCTGATGTGGATGGTGCGCATATCCAAGTATTACTGTTGACTTTATTTTTCAAACACTTCCCCCAATTAATCAAAGCAGGTCATATTTATGTTGCACAACCTCCTTTGTTTCGAGTGGATGTCAATGCACAAGGAAAAAATAAGCCAGCACGCAAAATATATGCTTTGGATGAACAAGAACTTGACGCAATATTAGAGCGGCTCAAGAAAGAAAACATCAAAGAGACCGCCATGAGTATCAGCCGCTTTAAAGGTTTGGGAGAAATGAACCCAGACCAGCTAAAAGATACAACTATGAACCCAGATACTCGACGTTTATTACAGGTACGCATTCCTGAAGAAGCGCTAACAGACACAAAAAACACATTTGTGATGCTTATGGGTAAAGGGGAAGCCTCTAGTAGACGTGCATGGATGGAACTAAGAGGAAACGATGTATTAGCAGACATATAATCTGTCGAACCTACACAACATCGTTTATATTACGATACATAAATTGGAGCAACAAATGGATCAACCTACCTCATTACTGCCATTTTTTGGTGTGATTCAAGTGACAGGTGAAGATGCAAGCACATTCTTACACAACCAATTATCCAATGATATTCTTCATTTACCTGTTAACAGTGCTGCTTATGCCAGTTATAATACCCCTCAGGGCAGAGTATTGGCGAATATGTTGGTGATTAAAGCACAAGACTCTGTCTTTTTAATACTTGCCCAAGACTTATGCGACACTATAGCCAAACGCTTAAAAATGTTTGTTCTACGTAGCAAAGTCCTTATAGAAAATGCGAGTGATCAATGGGCATTGGCCGCCAAAATACCAGAACAATGGCAATCAACAGAACCTCATACTGTTTTATCCACAGAATATACTGATAGTGGTATCTGGACCATACACTTGCCACATGGTGGCACTTATCTTTTTTGTCAAAAAAATAACCCTTCCCTACCATCATTGAACCCACATACACTAAACATTTGGCAAGAAAATGAAATTATGGCGGGTTTTCCTTGGATTTGTGCAGCAACCAGTGAAAAATGCGTTGCCCAAATGCTCAATTTACATCGTTTAGGGGCGGTGCACTTTAAAAAAGGGTGCTACCCAGGGCAAGAGATCATTGCGAGGGCTCAATACAGAGGTCAAGTTCGCAGAGGTCTGGCTGTTTTCAAAACACCAATAAACGCTTTGGCTGGAACCACTTTACTCAATGAGCACAAAGAAGAAGTTGGTATTGTTATCAATAGTGCCCAAGCAATTGATGACAAGACTAATTATCACCTTTTAGCTGTGGTTAAATTTTCAGCAATGGACCAGCCTATCTTTATTGAAGAGAATCTTTTGCAACTACAGCATTATTTCTTTGAGCGACAAACAGAAACAAAATAACGCTAACGCCTTCATTTATTCATTTTTTTGTGCGATCCATACATAAAAAATGAATGAACTGGTTTGAATCATTTTAAGAGGTATCATATTGATAAAACCAGCTATATAATAATTGGCTATTCAATGACAAAATACTGAAAATATAAGGTTTAGACGTGACTCAAAAAAATATTTTTATTACTGGCTGTTCTAGTGGTATTGGTTTAAATACGGCTAGAAATCTTAAAAAGCGTGGCTATAGAGTTTTAGCCGGTTGTCGAAAAAATGAAGACCTAGTTAAATTAGCAGCCGAAGGATTTGATGCTATTGAAATTGATCTTGATGATAGCCACAGTATTAAACAAGCGGCTAATCAAATTTTGGCACTCACTCAAAATAAGCTATATGCTATTTTTAACAATGCCGGTTTTGGTGTTTATGGTTACCTAAACAGCATTACACGAACACAACTTGAGCAACAATTTTCCAGTAATTTTTTTGGTGTCCATGAATTAACCCAATGTTTGTTACCCGCCATGATTGAACAAAAAGAAGGTAGGATCATTCAAACCAGTTCTATTATGGGCTTTATCTCTACCCCTGGACGTGGGGCTTATGCAGCAAGCAAATATGCTTTAGAAGCTTGGTCAGATGCGCTTAGACTGGAACTCAAAGGTACAGGGATACAGGTAAGCTTAATTGAACCGGGACCAGTACAAACACAATTTACCCAAAACGTTAATCAAACACAAAAAAACGATCCTATACACAATCCTTCTATTGCAACCAAATTCACTGTCACACCTGATGATATTTTACCTATTATTTATCATGCACTTGAAAGTAAACATGCTAAAATCAGGTACAAAATTTCATTAATGACAAAAGCCGTCGGTATACTTAAGCGCTTATTACCTGACAAGCTAATGGACAAAATTTTACAAAATAAACATTAAATCAACTTCAATATAAATATGGTCACAAACCCTGTACCAGTATCTGATGAATACTTAGATCTTGCAGAACAAATTTTTGCTCGTTCATCAGGCTCGTCTATTAGTGAATACAATCAGGTCAACTGTTTATTTGACAGCGAAGAAAATTTTCCTGCATGGCAAGAAACATTAGAAAATGCAACCGAATCGATCTTTATTGAAATGTATATTTTTTCGAATGATTCATTCGGCACTCAAATTCGGGATTTACTCATACAAAAAGCACTTAATGGTGTTCATGTTATTTTAATTTATGACTGGATTGGCTCACTAAAACAACATTATATTGGTTTTTTTAAACCATTAAGAGCTGCAGGTGCAACTGTTCGCGCTTATAATAAACTCTCTATTTCCAGTGGTTTTGATTTATTGTCTCGAGATCACCGAAAGCTGATTATCGTAGACAGAAAAGTCGCTTTTGTCAGTGGTTTATGTATTTCGTCTCAATGGAATGGTAACCCCAAAAAAAATATCCCTCCTTGGCGAGACACTGGGGTCATTATGAGTGGCCCCATCATTTCACAGGCTCTTGCCGCGTTTGAAGGAACGCTAATACGAGAAAACCTATCTTTGCCTGAAAGATTCAAACATTATAACGACTCTCATCTTAATGGCCATGTTGCAGCACGGTTAGTTGCAACTGAACCGTCTAGTGCCAATATGATGCGTTTGGATTTACTCATTATTAGCCTTGCCAGAGAAACACTATGGCTAACAGATGCTTATTTTATGGCCACGGGTATTTACCTTAACTTAATTAAAAATACGGCTTTAGATGGTGTAGATGTGCGCTTATTGGTTCCAAAAACATCAGATATTCCTTGGATTGGCGCTGTATCTCGAACCCAATATCGTACGTTATTAAAAGCGGGGGTACGTATTTTTGAATGGAATGGTCCAATGATCCATGCAAAATCATGCGTTGCAGATGGCAGATGGGCAAGAATAGGCTCCACAAATCTCAATATTTCCAGTTGGTTTGCCAATAGGGAAATTGATATTACGATTGAAGATACTAAAATTGCAGAACAACTTCAAACAAAATTCTTAGAAGATTTAGAAAACGCGACCGAAATTATTCTGAATACACAAGAACAAGCACAATTAAAGCAAGCTCGCCCTAGGCAACATAACCCAGCAAGAGCCAAAGCCAGTGCCGCAGCCCGACAAGCTGTTCGTCTAGGTGGTTTTTTACGCGGTGATAGCCGTACAATTGGCAAAAGAGAAAACATGGCTTTAATGGGTTTAGGTTCTTTTGCTGTTGTATTGGCTATCTTATTCTTTTTTATGCCAAAGTTAATTGCTTTTCCTTTAGCATTACTGTTTATGGTCAGTGGACTAGCCTTCGTCTTTAATGCCATTTACCAAATCAAAAAAGACATAAAAAGAAATAAAAATTAATCATTTACCTTGCACCAGCATTTTCATATCATTGCCTGTAGGTGTTTGATGAATGACTAAACCAAACTCATGTACCACAGCATAAATATGGTCAAAAATATCTGCCTGAATATCTTCATATTGTAACCAAACCACTGTATTGGTAAAAGCATAAATTTCTATCGGTAAACCACTGTTTGTTGGTGCCAATTGGCGCACCATTAAAGTCATCTCTTGATGAATACTTGGGTGAGAGCGCAAATAGGCAATCAAATAAGCTCTAAAGGTACCAATATTTGTCATTCTCCTACCATTTAAAGGGGAAGACAAATCAAATTCAAATGACTGGTTATATTGATTGATTTCTTCTGTTTTGTTTTCTACATAAGGGCGAATTAAATTAGCCTTTTGTAATGCATCATATTCGTCTTCTGTTAAAAAATGAATGCTGTTTGTATCAATATTGAAACTTCTTTTGATTCTCCTCCCGCCAGACTCAACCATCCCACGCCAATTTTTAAATGAATCCCCAATTAAAGCAGAAGTGGGAATCATAGAAATGGTTTTGTCCCAATTTTGTACTTTAACAGTCGTTAAACCAATATCAATAACCTCACCATCAGCATCATATTTTGGCATTTCCAACCAGTCACCAACATTAAGCATATTATTAACAGACAGTTGAATACCAGCAACCAATCCCATAATGGGTTCTTTAAACACCAACATCAAAACAGCCGTCATTGCCCCCAGACCACTTAACAATACAAGAGGAGAGCGTCCAATTAAAATAGAAATGATCAAGATACAAGCCAAAATAGCTAAAATGAGCTTAATACTCTGAAAGATTCCCCGTAAAGGTAAATTGTTGGCTAAAATATTGTCCTTAGCAATAATTAAGATTGCATCTAATAATGAAAATATACTCAACAAACCGTATACTATCGTCCAAATTTGTGCACATAAATGTAAAACATCATAACTATTAGAGCCTGCTGTTAACCATAAAGTTACTTGAAAATAAACAATTAACCCTTGTAATGTAAAAGCAAGCCGATTAAAAAAGTGATTATTCAATAAAACTTGGGACCATACACCATGTGTTTTCTGATGAAAAATTTGAATACGGGTCAATACAAATTTATGTAAAAACAGATGCACCAGCACAGCAACAAAAAGAATAATAAATAACACAACAAAATTACTCAGCATTTGAGCAGTGCTGATTTGTAGCCCTTGTTCCTTTAACCATTCTAATATATAAAAACGCATAAAAACCTCAAGATAAAACCACTTAGATGATGAACGATTTGTATTAATTATTTTTTAGGAAAAATTAATACTTTGTCGATTGATGTAATTTTAATTACAATATTGTCTTTTGATCGTATAAATAATACCACAAAAAAACCATCTTCTTTTCATTTATACAAACAGTTATTGCACAAACAACATTCTCCTTGCTCAAATAGCGTATAATTCTTCTGTATATAGGGAATTTTCGTTCTCATTACATATTAAATATTATATTGTTTTTATTTAAATAAATATTGGCAAATAAAGGGATATTTGTGTCAGATTTTCGTCAGGATTTTTTATTATTTGCGCATCAAAAAGAAGCGCTTAAATTTGGTTCGTTTACGACAAAAGCCGGTCGACAATCGCCTTATTTCTTTAATGCAGGCTTATTTAATGATGGTAATAGCCTAACAACATTAGCCAACTTTTATGCACAAGCGATCATTGAAAGCAAAATTGAATTTGATATGTTGTTTGGACCAGCGTATAAAGGCATTACCCTTGCCGCGGCAACATGTATGGCTTTGGCTCAAAAAGGAGTCAATGTTCCTTTTGCGTTTAACCGAAAAGAAGCAAAAGATCATGGAGAAGGTGGAGTCTTAATAGGTGCACCACTGCATGGTAAGGTTTTAATTATTGATGATGTGATCAGTGCAGGGACATCTGTTCGAGAATCCATCGATATTTTAAATCAAAACAAAGCACAGCCAGCAGGTGTTGTCATTGCCCTTGATCGAATGGAAAAAGGTAAAGATTGTGATTTATCTGCTATCCAACAAGTTGAGCAAACGTTTAATATTCCTGTCGTTTCTATTGCTAATTTAAATGATTTAATTCATTTAATGCAGCAAGATAATAATTTTAGCGATTATTTTGAAAAAATGGTTGATTATCGATCTGAGTATGGGGTACAACAGTAATGCGGGTTATTTATGTTTTAGCACTCAGTTTATTATGCACACCAGCATACGCTAAACTATATAAATGGGTCGACCAAAATGGTAAAACCCAATATAGTGACCGTCCTCCTGTAGAATCAAATGGCAGTGCTGTAAGCACAATGAGTGAGCAAACCAGGATTATTAAAAAAGGGGAAACCCAAGAAGAGAAAAACCTTCGTTTAGAAAAGGAAGCACAAACGAAAAAAGAAATGGCTTTTCGTAACTCTCAAATCAGAAAAGATAATTTATTGCTGGAAACGTACAGCAATGTTCAGGAAATAGAATCTCGTCGCAATAAAGCATTGGAATTAATTGAACCTGGTTTACAATCTTATCAAAAAAGAAGAGCGGATTTACAAACAGAATTAAACTCGTTACAAGAACAAGCAAAGCAAGAAGGCAATGGTTCTAATGAGTTAAAAAATCAAACAAGCCTGATACACAGACAAATAGCAGAAACAGATAAACGTATTCAAGAGCGCCAAGCAGAAATCACCAAAATCAAAGCTAAATATGGCAACGATATTAAACGTTTTACTGAGCTTAAAGCACAACAACCGTAACAATAAATAATAAAGCAAAATATCCCGTTAATGGGATATTTTGCTATTGTTCTAACCAAATAATACTTGCCATTCTACCCGTTTGCCCATCTCGTCGATAAGAGAAAAACTGATCTCTATCCAATACAGTACAAAACTCTCCTCCACTAATTTGTTCCACACCTAACCGATTCAAACGTAATCTGGCCAATTGATAAATATCGGCTAAGAATTTACCAGAGCCAATATCATGAAATGCTTGCATGGCTTCCTTTTGCTGGCTGATAAACATATCTCTAACTTCTGAGCCCACCTCAAACGCATCAACGCTAATTGCAGGTCCTAAAAAAACCTTGATTTTTTTAGGACCAACAGCCATATTCTTAATGGTGTTTTCTAAAATACCATTAACCAAGCCCCTCCAGCCAGCATGAGCTGCAGCCACAACTGTCCCTTGTTCATCAGTCAACAATACGGGCAAACAATCAGCGCTCATCACTGCACAGGCAACCTGAGCAGAACGATCAATACTGGCATCGGCCTCACAGTTTTGCCCTAAAGCATCTTGCGCCTGAACCACAATGGTTGAATGTGTTTGCTGTAAATAACAAACTGGGTGAGGGATATATTTTTGTACCAAAGAGCGGTTATATGCAACATGCTCGGGTTGATCACCTACATGATCACCTAAATTTAAACTGGCATAAACACCTTCACTCATACCACCTTGACGAGTTGTAATCAGTGTTTTAACCTGCGCGGGAGCAGACCAATTGGCAAAGAGAACAGGTTCTTTTTGAGCAGCAATGCATTCAGAAGATGTAAATAAATGATTCATTGAGTTAGTCTGGAACATATCGCACCTCCACGTCATAGTCATCATCATCCCAATCTTCGTCATCTTCAAGAAGTTGATTTTCCATACTACTGGTCAATTGGCTTTCTTTGCCAGACTCCAAACGCAGCACTGATAATAAATAATGCATATCTTCAGGAAGTGCTGCCTTAAAATGGACAAGCTCACCACTTTCTGGATGGATGAAACTGAGTTTAAAGGCATGCAATGCTTGGCGCCCAAGCATTTTAATGGCTTCTTTGACACTATCAGAAGCAGGGTGTCTTAAATTACCATAAATAGGATCCCCTACCAAAGGGTGTTTTGCTTCTCTCATATGTACCCGAATCTGATGGGTTCTACCTGTTTCCAAAACACATTCAATATAAGAGTATTGCTCATAACGCTCCAACACTTTGACATGCGTAATGGCCTCTTTACCGCCAAACTTTACAACGGCCATTTTCAAACGATTATGAGGATCTCGACCAATATTGGCATCAATTTTACCATCAAAAGGCACAATCCCATTTGCAATGGCGCGATAAATTCGTTTGACAGAGCGCTCTTGTAGCTGCTTAACCAAATGGTTTTGTGCTTTCAATGTTCTGGCAACCACCATCAAACCAGAAGTATCTTTATCCAAACGATGCACAATCCCTGCCCTTGGCACCTGTTTTAAATCAGGATAGTGGTATAACAATCCATTTAAAACTGTACCTTGCCAGTTACCTGCAGCGGGATGCACAACCTGCCCTGCTTGTTTATTTAGCACAATGACACTGTGATCTTCATACACAACATCTAAATCAATTGGTTCTGGTGTAAATGCTAAATTTTCTTGACTTTCTTGTGCTTCAACAACAATTTCTTCATGACCAATTAATTTTGTTTTGGCTGCACAATGCTGATTGTTCACCCAAACAAAACCTTCTTTTAACCATGAAGTTAATCTGGAACGAGAATAATCAGGCATTAATTTTGCCAAAATAGCATCTAAACGCATACCCGCTAACTCAATAGGCACAATAAATTTATACTTTTGTGTATGAAAATCTGCCGTAAAGTCAAAATCATCGTTATAATTGTCAGAATTTTGCGAAAGTTTATTATTATCCATGAAAAAAATACTTCTATTAATAAGTTTAATTACTTTAATCAATGCTTGCAGTAGCACAGGCACTGTCGATAAAGATGCTCAAATCACCCGGGACTGGACAGTTGAAAAACTTTATACAGAAGCGAAAGAGGAGCTCAATAAAGGTAATTATACCCGAGCTGTCAAATTATACGATATTTTAGAATCTCGCTTTCCATTTGGCCGATATGCACAACAAGCTTCTTTAGACACAGCTTATGCTCATTATCGTGACAGTGAACCTAAACAAGCTTTAGAAGAGTTGGATCGGTTTATGAAACTTCATCCTGTCCATCCCAATATGGATTATGCACTTTATTTAAAAGGTTTAGTGCTATTTAATGCGGATCAGTCTTTTCTAGCCAAATTATCAGCTCAAGACTGGAGTGAGCGCGATCCACAAGCCAATAAAGATGCCTTTTTTGTGTTCCAAGAATTGGTTACACGTTTTCCTAATAGTGTTTATGCACCAGATGCTTTAGACAGACTCAACAAATTACTTGATGCCTTAGGTGGTCATGAAATGCATGTTGCCCGCTATTATATGAAACGAGGCGCCTACTTAGCAGCCGTTAATCGTGCTCAAACAGTGATTACTGAGTATAACAATACCAAATATGTTGAAGAAGCCTTAGCAATCATGAGTACAGCTTATGATAAGCTAGGCATCACTGATTTAAGAGATGATTCGTTTCGTGTCTTACAAAGAAACTATCCACAAAGCAGCTATTTAAAAACACCATGGAAAGTACAAGAAATGCCTTGGTATCAGTACTGGAAATAATCACCACTTATCATAAAACAGGGGGGGCAATTGCCCCCCCTGTTTTATGACACAAATCGACTCTATAGTTATAACCAAATACTATAATTGTACAATAGAAGCTATTATAAAATGGCAAGATAATACTTAATCATCTTCACAAAGGATCATTCATGAATCGTCTTATTCATCTTTTTTTCATTACTATAGGCTTAACCAGTTTCACAGTAGGTAGTGCTATTGGACAAACACATCACACCGATCATCAACAAGTCTCTCAATTATCTCAAGCTGAAGCACAAAAGAACTTAGAATTGGTCGTAAATTTTTACAATGAATTTTTTAATCAGCATAACATTCAAGCAGCTTATAAATATTTAGATAAAAGTTATATTCAACATAATCCTTATGTACCAGATGGTATTTTGCCTTTTACTGATTATTTTGCTGGCTATTTTAAAGACAATCCCAAATCGTCTGCGCGTATTGTTCGTACGGCCGTTAACGGTGATTTAGTCTTCTTACATGTACACTCACAAAAAACACCTCAAGATAAAGGGGTTGCAGGCGTGGATATTTTCCGTGTACAAAATGGCAAAATTGTTGAACACTGGGATGTTAATCAAGATGTACCCGCACAAGCGGCAAATAAAAATACGATGTTTTAATCATTATCTTCAACATAAATCTGATTTTTAGGAAAACAAATGGCTTCTCCTCTTATTATCGCCAAAAGCAGCACCCTTACAGATATTATACTGATCCCTGCTCTAGCTAATCGACATGGCTTAATCACTGGGGCAACAGGAACAGGAAAAACCGTTACCTTACAGAAAATGGCACAAAGTTTTTCTGCTATTGGTGTACCTGTATTTTTAGCTGATGTAAAAGGAGATTTATCAGGTATTGGTGCTCAAGGCACGATGAATCCTAAACTTGAAGCCCGATTAAAGGCCATTGGCATTGATAACTGGCAAGCTCAAAGTTGCCCTGTTGAATTATGGGATATTTTTGCAGAACAAGGTCACCCCATACGGGCAACTATCTCTGATATGGGACCCTTATTACTTGGTCGTTTGCTGGATTTAAATGAAGTGCAATCAGGTGTTTTACAACTGGTTTTCAAAATAGCAGATGATGGTAATTTATTGTTATTGGATCTAAAAGATTTACGTGCTATGGTGCAATATATTGGTGAGAATAGCAAACAATTCCAAACACAATATGGCAATATCGCCAGCGCCTCGATTGGTGCAATTCAACGTGGTTTACTGACTTTAGAAGATCAAGGTGCCAACCAATTTTTTGGTGAACCCATGTTGGATATTCACGACCTGATGAAGACCAATAACCAAGGACAAGGTATTGTTAATATTTTAGCAGCTTCAAAATTGTATAATACCCCTAAACTGTATTCTACTTTTTTATTATGGCTATTATCAGAGCTATTTGAACAACTACCCGAGGTAGGCGATTTACCACAACCCAAAATGGTGTTTTTCTTTGATGAAGCACATTTACTGTTTAAAGATGCGCCTAACGCACTACTGGATAAAATAGAGCATGTGGTTCGTTTAATTCGTTCAAAAGGTGTTGGCATTTATTTTGCCAGCCAAAACCCTATGGACATTCCTGACAACGTTTTAGGACAATTAGGCAACCGTGTACAACATGCATTACGTGCCTTCACACCTAAAGATCAAAAAGCAGTAAAGGCTGCGGCACAAACCATGAGGGCTAATCCTGAATTTGATTCAGAAGAAGCCATTACCTCACTAAGCACTGGTGAAGCACTGATTTCTTTTTTAGATGAAAAAGGCAGCCCTTCTATTGTCCAAAAAGGCAGCATTATTGCACCTGAATCACGTATGGGACCATTAACAGCAGAAGAGCAAAATAATTTAATCAACCACTCCTTACTCTATGGTAAATATGAAGAAAGTATAGACAGACACTCTGCTTTTGAACAATTGACTCAAAATCAGACTCAAACACAAAATACTCAATCTGCCAATACGCAACAACCTCAAGCTACCCAAACAGAAGAAAATGGTTTTTTAGATGGACTCAAGTCTATTTTATTTGGTTCAACCGGCCCTCGTGGCGGCAAACGAGATGGTTTAGTTCAAACAGCAACAAAAACAATGACTAGACAATTGAGCAATCAAATAGGCAAAGAAATTATGAGGGGTATTTTAGGTGGTATTACTGGGGGAAGGAAAAAGAAGTAACTTAATAGACTAACTGATTATTGAGCCAAAAATGAATAATATCTAAAATATATTTTTGCTCTTTTTCAGTTAACACATGCCCTTTTTCAATACCATGCCATTTTTTTAAACAGCCACGGCAGCAAGTTGCAGTAGCATGTTGTGCTAAAAAAACGGGGTGACCGATCCAAGGCGTTTGTTTGCCATCATTCAAAGGATTAGCCGCAGCTAAACGCTTTTGGATAAAATCCTGTGCATGTTTTAAAATAACCCCCATTCCTTTTTGCTGTATATAACGTTGATCTTCTATACCCAATCGAAACTTAGCCCGAAACGTAGAAGACTGTAATTTAAGATACACATTTTGTAATTGCTGCTCATCAAAAATAGACAGGGTATTCTCAAATAAATCCATTTGATTTACCTTTTAGGGTTTTATTCATAAATGCACATATTCGGATCATTATCTAATTAAATTGGACTTATTATATAAAAAATTGATGCCTAACGGTTCAATAACATTACCCTTAATGACCATCAGACTTAAACACTAGCTACTATTGAATAAGTTTTATGGCGTCAAATAGGCTTTATATATTTAAAAAAGCATTTAAGGATATCAAAACCTGAGTAAATCATTTAAAATTCGTTATTCCCCTGAAAAACGGATAAATCAGTTATGCGCTATATATACCTATCCCTCAAAGTAGTCATCTTATTATTCTTGTTAATTATTGCGTTTAATAATTTTCAAGATGTTTCTTTTTACTGGATATTTGGTAATAATGAGTTACCTTTAATTGTGCTACTTTTTGCCTTTTTTGTTTTAGGCATATTTGTTGGTATTTTAGGGATGATGGGACGCTCATGGCGCTCAAAACGACAAATTTCTTCTTTAAAAAAGACAAGTAAACAATTACAAAAAGAAATACAAAAACAGAACAATCCAACAAACACGGATCAATAAAATAAGTGAATTTGACACAATTTAAAGAGTAATTATGGAATTAGAAATCTGGTGGTTATTACTTTGTCCCCTATTTTTTGGGATGGGCTGGCTGGCAGCACGTATTGATATGCGCACAGTCTTAAAGCATGCGATGTCTATCCCTTCTGGCTTTTTTAAAAGCCTAGATGCCTTAGTCGAAAATAAAACGGATGTTGCAGCAGAAGCACTAAACGAAGTGACTCGCCAACAACCTGGTGCTTTAGAATTACAACTAACGTTGGGCAAACTTTATCGACGTCGGGGAGAAAACGATAAGGCAATAAGGCTTCACCAAAGCCTATTAGAATCCCCTGATTTGGTTTCTGACTCTCGTAATCAAATTTCTTTTCAATTAGGCTTAGATTTCCAAAATGCAGGTTTAGTCGACAGGGCAGAACAAATTTTTAATGGCCTACTTGAAAGCAATATGGGTAAGCCCAGCCGACAATTATTACTGGGCATTTATCAGCAGGATCGTGATTGGCAAAAAGCCATAGAAACAGCCAGAACACTCAGCCATGACCAACAAACTTATCAATTTGAGGTCGCACAATTTTTTTGTGAATTAGCACAAGCAGCTCTATTTAAGTCAGATCTTATTCAAGCACGACAATATATCACCGAAGCGCTTCAAGCCAACAAAAAATGTGCTCGTGCCAGTATTATTTTAGGGGATATTGAACAAAAATCGAACCATTATGATGAAGCAATTGAAGCTTGGCAATCAATTGAAAAGCAGAACCCCGAATTCCTCAGTATGGTTGCAGAACGGCTATATGATGTTTATGACGAACAAGGCAAAGCCATTGCTGGCCTTGATTTACTCATTGGCTACTGTAAAACATTTCCCCAACTTGAGTTAGTAGACTTACTGTACCAAAAAACATTATTACTTAGAGGGGAAAATGCAGCAATTGAGGTTGTCAGAGAATCAGCTTATCGACACCCTACATTAAATAATGTTTACCGATTGATTGAAGCCAGAATCACAGGGCTTTCACCAGAAGGTCGACAAGATGCAGAAGTAACCCGTGCAGTCATTGCCAAAACAGCTCAAAAAACCATGATGTACCGCTGCAAACGCTGTAGTTTTAAATCACAAGTATTTTTTTGGCATTGCCCAGCTTGTAATGAATGGGAAAGCTTTACCCCTAACCGTGTTGAAATTTAATCATCATTATGAATCCAATTATGTTTACATCACCTGCCACAACTGAACAAACCAAACCTGTCATTGTTGCACTTGACTTTGATAATGCTGAAGACAGTATCCGTTTTGCCAGCCGTTTAAACCCACAGTTGTGTCAATTAAAAATAGGTAAAGAGCTGTTTACTGCCTCTGGTAGAAGCCTAGCAGAAACGCTAATTAACAAAGGCTTTCGTTTATTTTTAGATTTAAAGTATCATGATATCCCCAATACAGTGGCCAAAGCATGTAAAGTAGCCGCTCAAATGGGGGTTTGGATGGTTGATCTACACACACTGGGAGGCAGTAGAATGATGCATGCTGCTCGTGAAGCAATTGAACCATTTTCGAACCGTCCTTTATTAATCGGTGTCACCATCCTAACCAGTATGGAACAATCAGACTTATTGGAATTAGGCATCAATAAGACACCTGAAAAAATGGTATTAGACCTCGCCTCTTTGGCACAAAAATCTGGCTTAGATGGTGTTGTCTGTTCTGCCCAAGAAGCAAGCGTTCTAAAAGAACAATTAGGTCAAAACTTTGTTCTGGTCACACCAGGTATCCGCTTAGACTTAAATACCCAAGACGATCAAAGACGCATTATGACACCTAAAGAAGCCCTACAAGCTGGCGCTCACTATTTAGTAATGGGGCGCCCTATCACACAGGCATCAGATCCGGTTGCCGTGTTGAAAGAAATCAATATGCTCCAAAAGGGAGGAAATAACTTATGAAAATTACCGTAGTTGGTTCTGGTTATGTTGGCTTAGTCAGTGGTGTTTGTCTAGCAGATGTGGGCAATCATGTTTGTTGCCTTGATGTTGACCCTCAAAAAATTGCGACATTACAGCAAGGCGGTGTACCCATTTATGAGCCAGGCTTACAAGCAATGATTCAGACCAATGTTGCTGCAGGGCGTCTATTTTTCACAACAGATATCAAAGAAGCTGTTGATTTTGGGCAAGTACAATTTATCGCAGTTGGTACCCCACCAGATGAAGATGGTTCAGCAGACTTGCAATACTTGTTAGCTGCTGCACGCAATATTGCTGAGCACATGGATGAGTATAAAGTCATCGTAGATAAATCAACCGTACCGGTTGGCACAGCAGATAAAGTCAAAGCATTAGTGAATGATATTTTGACGCAACGAAATGCCCCTTTTGGTTTCAGTGTTGTTTCTAACCCTGAGTTTTTAAAAGAAGGCGCCGCAATAGATGACTTCATGCGCCCAGACCGAATTATTATTGGTTGTGAAGATGAGCAAGCAAAAAAAATCATGCATAAACTCTATCAGCCTTTTAACCGTAATCATGAACGAACTATTTTTATGGATATTCGTTCTGCAGAACTAACCAAATATGCCGCAAATGCTATGCTAGCAACACGAATTTCATTCATGAATGAATTGGCTAATCTTGCAGAAGATTTAAATGCCGATATTGAAGCGGTTAGACAAGGTATTGGTGCAGACCCTAGAATTGGCTACCATTTCCTTTACCCTGGTGTTGGTTATGGCGGCTCGTGTTTTCCTAAAGATGTCAAAGCACTCATTGCAATGGGTAAAGAGTATGAGCACGCAATGCATGTGTTAACGGCAGTAGAACATGCAAATGATTTACAAAAAAAACGTATTGTCAAAAAAGTAACCAATCGTTTTGGCGAAAATTTATCAGGGAAACATTTTGCTGTATGGGGGCTTGCCTTCAAACCCAATACTGATGATATGCGTGAAGCACCTAGCCAAACAATTATTAATGAACTTACCCAAAAAGGTGCAACTGTTTGTGCGTTTGACCCTGTTGCCACGACTGAAGCGAAACGTATTATGGGGCAAAATCAAGCACTAAGCTTTGCCACAGATATGATGTATGCGCTAAATGATGCAGATGCTTTACTGATCGTGACCGAATGGAAAGCATTTAAAATTCCAGACTTCTTAGCAATCAAACAACAACTAAAACAAGCTGTTATTTTTGATGGACGTAATATCTATCAACCACAAGAAATACAACAGTATGGTTTTGAGTATTACCCAATAGGGCGTACTGTATGAACCTTAGTCAGTTAAATCTCAGTGCTCAGGAGGTGAGTAACCGCTTTACTCAAGCCAAAGTATTGGTCGTAGGTGATGTTATGCTTGACCGCTACTGGTTCGGTGATACCACACGTATTTCACCAGAAGCTCCTGTTCCTGTTGCAAAAATAGAACGGATAGAACAACGTGCAGGTGGTGCGGCCAATGTTGCCCGTAATATAGCCAGTTTAGGTGCGCCTGCCAGCCTTATTTCAGTAGCAGGTCAAGACGAAGCGGCACAAAGCTTACACACACTGATGAAAGAAGCTGGCGTCCAAACATACTTGGCTCAAGACGATAGTATTTCAACGACCATAAAGCTAAGAGTGCTGGCACGTAATCAGCAACTGATTCGTTTAGATTTTGAAGATGAACCAAGTCATGAGGTTTTGGCTAATACATATAACCAATTTGAGCAACTCTTGCCACAACATGATGTTGTAATTTTGTCAGACTATGGCAAAGGGGGCTTAACTCACGTCAAAAAAATGATCGCTCTGGCTAACCGTTTCAATAAACCCGTATTAATTGACCCCAAGGGAGACAATTATGACAAATATCATGGAGCAAGTTTGTTGACACCCAATAGAGCAGAATTAAAACAGGTTGTAGGCTCTTGGCAAACCGAACCAGAACTGACACAAAAAGTCATGTTGCTTATTGAACAATTAAATTTAAGTGCCCTACTTTTAACCAGAAGTGAAGAAGGTTTATCATTATTTAAAAAAGATGGCACGATCCAACACCAAGGCACACAAGCGCGTGAAGTATACGATGTTTCTGGTGCAGGAGACACTGTTATAGCCAGTATGGCACTGGGTATTGCTGCTCAATTTGATTCATCAGAAGCCATGAAAATTGCCAACGCAGCAGCAGGCATTGTTGTGGGTAAATTAGGAACAGCTATTTGTACCCAAGAAGAACTTTTTCAAAAGCTAAGTTGATGGGTTTGGGCAAACAAAAAAATATTTTAGGAGTATAAAATGAGTATTATCGTTACAGGTGCGGCAGGTTTTATTGGGGCTAATATTGTTAAAGGACTCAATCAACGTGGTATAAAAGACATTATTGCTGTAGATAATCTGACCAATGGACAGAAATTTAAAAATTTAGTTGATTGCGATATCGCCCATTATTTAGATAAAACCGAATTTATTGATATTGTCTGTTCAGGAAACCCACCTAAAAATATAGAAGCTATTTTTCATGAAGGTGCTTGTTCTGATACGATGAATCATGATGGCAAGTACATGATGTCCAACAACTATCAATACACTCTTGATTTATTTGACTGGTGTCAGGATGAAGCCATTCCCTTTCTTTATGCTTCTAGTGCCGCTGTTTATGGTAAAGGCACTGTATTTAAAGAAGATCGTCAATTGGAATCTCCTTTAAATGTTTATGGCTATTCAAAATTTTTATTTGACCAAATTGTTCGTGAACGTATGCAAAAAGGGCTGAATGCACAAGTTGCTGGATTTCGCTATTTTAATGTATATGGGATGAAAGAAAACCATAAAGGTCGGATGGCATCCGTTGCCTTCCATCACTTTAACCAATATAAAGAACGTGGCTTTGTTGAACTTTTTGGCCCTTATGATGGTTATGAAGCTGGGGGCCAGACTCGTGATTTTATTAGTGTAGAAGATATCGTTAAAGTCAATTTATATTTTTTTGATCATCCTGAACATTCTGGCATTTTCAATCTTGGTACAGGTTCTGCTCAAACATTTAATGAACTTGCCGCTGCAACAGTCAATGCGTGTCGAAAATCAGAAGGTAAAGAAACACTGAGCCTGAACCAGTTGGTAGAACAAAATTTAATTCGTTATGTTGATTTTCCTGATAGCTTAAAAGGTAAATATCAAAGCTTTACTCAAGCAGATATTCAGTCTTTACATAATGCAGGCTATAACCAAAGCTTTTATAGTGTAGAACAAGGTGTAGAACGTTATGTTGATTGGTTAATTAAAAACCAATAAATTTTTACCTACCTAAGCAAGTATCATACTCCAACGCATGATACTTGCTTCTATTCTTTAATCACTCAACAACCATATCTAAAATACAAAATATTTACTCGGATACTGGAACACTCACCAGATTATTAGCATATAGATGGCTGTTTTTCTTTAGCAAATTTATTGTTATGTAAACATAACACAAAAATAATTGCGATGTAATAGCTTAATGGTAAATCATCACTGAATATAACATCTGTTAGCCCATATATCATAAAAGATAATCCTATTGCCAACAAGATTGAATTACGCTGTTTGATAGCCGTACATACAACAGAAAAATATAAAAATAATAATAAAGCAACGCCCCAAACACCTCGTAACGAGAAGTTTTCAATTATCTCATTATGAAGATTCGTATAGACATACGGCAACACACCAGCATAAACAGGATACTGATTAACATATTGTTTGATCACTGAAGCTCTGTCTTCAATAGACTGCCCCATAAAGCCATGTTTCCCTGCTTCTGAACCTGCATGAAACATAGCAATACGAGCACCAAAAGAAGACTCTGTATTCTGCTGTTGAGTATATTTATGAATATCTACAACAATATCATTCATCCTACCTTGGACTCTATCACCAAAGGTGTACAGAAGTAGCATCAAAATAACAATGAGCATACTCATTAAACAGAATAATTGTTTCATGTGTATTTTATCTTTATACGCTAATACAGCGATTGCAAATAGTAATGGGAAACCTAATATTACAGAACGAGTTTCCGTTAAAAGAATAGAGGTATATACAACAATAAATAATACCACTAAAAATAAAATAGACCATTTAGTATCATTTTTCCTTTGAGCAAAAGCAATACCCAACAATCCAGCAATAGAAACAATATAAGCGGCCATTGTGGCGATAGATGAACCAACAGCAGCCCTGCCTATGTGCAAATAAAAATATTGGTAACATGACACTATTAATATGGCGCCGACTAAAAAAAACCAAATCATACACAACAAATTTTGGATGGGCTTTTTAGATAAAATACAAGAGAAATATTCTGTGGAATATAGACACATCAATATAGACGAAGCAATTGTTATTTTCGCTAGGCTTTGATAACTATAATATTGCCCTCCCCAAGAACCAAATAACCAAATCCAAAGCAGTACCCCTCCTCCAAAGATAAAAATACTAAAAGGAAGTAAAAAATCCATTTTTTTTATTTTATGCTGAGAAAATAAAAGAATAAAAAAAGCAATAACACTACAAAAATACACAATTTTTCTTGCACTACTCCAATTAAATGATGCCCCCAAAAAAGCAATCAATAAACAAATCAATATCATATTTTTTAAAATACTACACCATTTTTCATTTATATAATTCATTAAGATATCCCTACGCTATCGATCATGTGTTTTATTGCTTTATCGATTTCGTCCACCCTTATAGATGAGACAAACTCGTGTTCATTTGATGTAAGCAATTGAATAGACCTACTGTTATTAGGTCCCCATTCTTTACTGGCAAAATTATCTGAACGGTCTTTTCGATACATCGTAACAAGAGGCTTTTGAAAAGCAGCCGCCACATGAACAATTGACGTATCGGGAGAAACAATATAATCTGCTTTTTTTATTAAAACTACAGCTTGAAGAAACTCTTTAAACGGAAACAACTCAACACCTAAAAATGATAATGCCGCTATTTTTTCTTGCTGACCAATAACAATGATGACAACATCCTCATAACTAGACACAGTGAAAATGATATGTTTAATTTGTTCAATAGATAAATCTTTTTGTTTTAGCGCCGTATACGGATTCAATACAACTATTTTTTTCTTATCAAATTTTGTTAGATAATGATCTACTGTATCTTCATCTTGCTCAGAAAAATTCAAATTATAATCTAAAGAAATATTCTTGATGCCAAGCTTATCTAGTAAAACAAAATGCCTATAGCTAATATGTTTATCTAAAGTAGAATAATCAATGTTGATATTATAAAGTAAATAATGCCTCCTATTAAAACCCAACATATTTTTTGAATTGATTATTCTTAAAAAAAGAAAATAAACGGGAGACATTTCATCGCCAACGTCAATAACCAGATCAAACTTTTCTTTTCTTAACTGTACAGCTAATTTAACAATATTCCAGAAGCCTTTTTTATAAATAAAAACCTGATCCACATTATCATCAAAAGTAATCACTTTTTTATTATTTGCACCTGCAACAACACTAACCCTAAATCCCTCTTTTCTAAGTTCACGAAATGAAATAGTAGAAATAACCATATCACCAAATTTATCATCATCACGTAAAAATAAAACTTTCTTTATCTGATTAGGATCAAAAATATTTCTATTTCGCTTATCAATTAAACACCTAACCAACTCTAAACGAATACGTTTCATGAAATAGTTTCTTCTTCTATTCCACATACGGAACTTATAGATTTGTTCTTTAAACATAAATAGCCTATAGACTTTTCTTCATTTAATTTTTATTTCTGAAAAACTTGAAAAAACCCAGGAAATGTTTTATTTACACACTCAGGCTCATTAATGATAATGGGCGTATTTAATAAACTAACCAAAGCAAAACACATAGCCATTCTATGATCATCATACGTATCGATGGCAACATTTGATTTTAATACCTCAGGAGGCGTAATTTGAATAAAATCCTGCCCTTCTATAACTGTTGCACCAAGTTTACGTAATTCAGTAGCCATAGCAGCAATTCGATCCGTTTCCTTAACTCGCCAGCTTTCAATATTACGCAAAGTAGAGGTACCATTAGCGGCTAAAGCCACAATAGCCAAAGTCATTGCGGCATCTGGAATATGGTTTAAATCCAAATCAAATGGCTTAATTACCTGATTTGTCTCTCTAGACGCTTCAATAAAATCTTCAGACCAAGTAATTTTACCGCCTATTTTAGCCAACACATCTGCAAAGGCGACATCTCCTTGGATGCTATTTTTTCCAACTCCTTTTACCCTAACTGGCTGCCCAGACAATACACCTGCTGCTAAAAAATATGAAGCACTACTGGCATCTCCTTCCACCAAAATATGTTCAGGTGCCCGATAGGTTAACCCTTCTGATAACCAAAAGTGCTGAAAATTTTCATGTTTAACAAACACGCCAAATTTAGCCATCAAATTAAGTGTAATGGCTATATAGGGTTTAGAAATAAGTGTTCCTTCAACTTCAATTTCATATGCGTGTCCTGTTAAAGGCAAAGCCATTAATAAAGCAGTTAAAAATTGGCTGGATACAGAACCTTTAATGGGAATCACTCTTTGCTTTGAAGGTATAAATGAACCAATCTGTACAGGAGGGAAGCCCTCATTTTGAATATAATCTATTTGTGCTCCTGCAATACGCAGTGCATCAACCAAATCTTTAATTGGCCGCTCTCGCATACGAGCAACGCCGTCTAACAAAAAATCCCCCCCCATAACAGCCAACGCAGCAACCAAAGGTCTAAATGCTGTCCCCGCATTTCCCAAAGATAATTGAGCTTTTTGAACAGAAAATCGCCCATTTTGCCCAGTCAGCCAATATTCCTGATCTAAATGTTGAATAGGTACTTGTAACACAGTCAATGCTTCTAACATTCTTTGAGTGTCGTCTGAATCAAGCAAATTGCGTATTTTTGTTTGCCCATTTGCCAATGCAGCTAAAAGTAAAACCCGGTTACTGATGCTTTTAGAACCTGGCAAAACAACTTCTCTGGAAACATTAGAAAGAACAGGTAAATGTAAGGTTGAAATTTCAGACATATAGATTAGCGCCATATTCAAAACATGAAAACACTTAATGATACCGACAAATTTCTATTAACTAAAGCAAAGTTTGTTTACAATAAACCTTTTATACAATTTTTACTCAATAAATATGCCTACTGTTCAAAAAGTTATTGCCATTGATGGGCCAAGTGCATCAGGGAAAGGCACTGTTGCCTCCTTAGTTGCGCAAAATTTAGGATTTGCTTATTTAGACTCAGGTGCCATTTATCGCCTATGTGCACTTGATGCACAAAATAAACAGATTAATTGGGAAAATGAAGATCAACTGGCCATAGTGGCACAAAACTTAAATATTAGTTTTGCCAATCAAGAGGTCTTTCTCAATAACCAATCTGTAGAAGAACATATTCGAACTGAAGCGATTGGCTTGGGTGCCTCAACTATTGCTAAATTTCCGAAAGTACGGCTCGCTTTACTTCAAAGGCAACAAAATTTTCTGACAAGTCAAGGTCTTGTCGCTGATGGACGAGATATGGGTTCTGTTGTTTTCCCAAACGCCTGTTTAAAAGTTTTTTTAACCGCTTCTGCCACCATTCGTGCACAAAGACGAGTCAATCAACTAAAAAATATGGGCAAAGAAGCATCCTTTGAACATATTTTAAAAGATATTGAAGCACGGGATTTAGCTGATCAAAATCGTGCTGTTGCACCTTTAAAACAACTACCAGATGCACAATTGCTGGACACTTCAAACATGAGTATAGAAAACGCAGTAAAAACTGTCTGTCAGTGGTATCAAGATATTAAAATTTAAAGTATAATTATAAGCTTTGCTGTATTAAAAATACTTTTTGATCAATCTTTCGTGTTTATTAAAAACCGAAGAAACTATTTAATTTGTCTTGCCAAGGAAGACAAATTTTTTACAACCTAACCCCGCACACCTTGGCAGTGTAATTGAGATGTTTAATCTATGGAAAATTTTGCACAACTGTTTGAAGAAAGCTTGGCTTTACAAGAAATGAAACTTGGTGAGGTGATTACTGCAGAAGTAGTGGCTATCGACAATAATTTCGTGACTGTAAATGCTGGCTTAAAGTCTGAATCTTTAATCAAAACCAGTGAATTCAAAAATGATGCTGGTGAACTTGAAGTTAAAGTGGGTGACTTTGTAACAGTGGTGATCGATGCCTTAGAAAATGGGTTCGGTGAAACCAAATTATCAAGAGAAAAAGCAAAACGTGCAGCTTCTTGGATTGCTTTAGAAGAAGCTTTAGAAAGTGGCGAAATTCTATCTGGTGTAATCAATGGAAAAGTTAAAGGCGGCTTAACTGTTATGGTTAATGGTATCCGTGCTTTCCTACCTGGTTCATTAGTTGATGTACGTCCAATTAAAGATACCTCTCCTTACGAAGGTAAACAAGTTGAGTTTAAAGTCATTAAACTAGACAAAAAACGTAACAATATCGTTGTTTCTCGTCGTGCAGTGCTAGAAGCAACTTTAGGTGAAGAACGTAAATCTTTACTAGAAAATCTAAAAGAAGGTACTGTTGTTAAAGGTATTGTGAAAAACATTACTGACTACGGTGCATTCGTTGACTTAGGTGGTATTGATGGTCTGTTACACATTACTGACTTAGCATGGCGCCGTGTAAAACACCCTAGCGAAGTACTTGAAGTAGGCCAAGAAGTTGAAGCCAAAGTATTGAAATTTGATCAAGATAAAAGCCGTGTGTCTTTAGGCATGAAGCAACTTGGTGAAGACCCATGGAGTGGCCTAGCTCGTCGTTACCCACAAGGTACACGTTTATTTGGAAAAGTAAGCAACTTAACCGACTATGGTGCATTTGTTGAAATTGAACAAGGAATCGAAGGTTTAGTACACGTTTCTGAGATGGATTGGACCAATAAAAACGTTCACCCAAGCAAAGTGGTACAACTAGGTGATGAAGTTGAAGTGATGATCTTAGAAATTGACGAAGATCGTCGTCGTATCAGCTTAGGTATGAAACAATGTCAACCAAACCCATGGTTAGAATTTGAATCAAGCCATAAAAAAGGTGACAAAATTTCTGGTGCCATTAAATCTATTACAGACTTTGGCGTATTTGTAGGTTTACCTGGTGGCATTGACGGTTTAGTACATTTATCTGACCTATCTTGGACAGAAAGTGGTGAAGAAGCTGTACGCAAATACAAAAAAGGTGATGAAGTAGATACCGTTGTATTGGCTATTGATGTTGAAAAAGAACGTATTTCTTTAGGCATCAAACAACTTGAAGGCGATCCTTTCAACAACTATATCAGTGTAAATGATAAAGGTGCTTTAGTAACAGGTACAGTTAAAGCAGTTGATGCTAAAGGTGCAACAATTACATTAGATACCGATGTTGAAGGTTATTTACGTGCTTCTGAAATTTCACGTGATAAAGTGGAAGATGCTCGTAATGTACTTAAAGAAGGTGACTCAGTAGAAGCTGTTATTCTTTCTGTTGATCGCAAAAACCGTGGCATTAGCTTATCTGTAAAAGCAAAAGATGCTAAAGAAGAAAATGCTGCAGTAAAACAAGTGACCAGCAATGCAAATGTTAGCTCTGGTACAACAAGTTTAGGTGATTTACTTAAAGCAAAACTTTCTGGTGATGAAGAGTAAGAAGAAGGATCTATTTTATGACCAAATCTGAATTAATTAACCGTTTGACAGACGCGTTTACAAACAACAGTGAAACACAAGTTGTTGCAAAAGACGTAGAACAAGGCATAAAAGTTTTGGTAGATACCATGACCCGTGCATTAGCAAAAGGTCAACGGATAGAAATTCGTGGCTTTGGTAGCTTTGATCTAAATCATCGCCCAGCACGTGTTGGTCGTAATCCTAAAACAGGTGAATCTGTGAATGTACCTGAAAAGTACACTCCTCATTTTAAACCTGGCAAGGATTTACGTGAAAGAGTCAATCAATCTGCTCAAAAATAATAGGTTTCTTCTATGAGTTGAAAATGCTGCTTCCTATAGAAGCAGCATTTTTTTATTATCATATATACTTTTACTTTCACATAAAAAAACTGCACCAATAAAAAGCGCAGCTTTTTTAACGATACACTTACTTTATTTAAAGTCAGAAGACACTACTAACTTACACCATTTAATTCTATTTTTAGCATCTTGCTCATCTGTTAACAAATTATAGGTATAACTACCTTTCAGTGCCCCCGTAACAATTTCTTGTTCAAGGAAAACAACCTGCCCTGCTTTAACCTGAATCACCAAAGGCTCTTTACACATTTTATGACCAGAAACTGTATATTCTCCTTCTGGAAGCTCAAAACGAGCAAACGTTTTACCCTTAATCCAAGCTAACTCCTGCTGATTGATCATAATAGGGAGCGCTTTAAGCATAGCAATAAATTGATCTCTAAAAACATAAACAACCGCTTTGTCTGTTGAGACAGAAAATTCTTTAGCTAATTTTTCTAACTCTTTTGGCGCTTTTTTGGTTTTCAAGAATGAAGAAAAAATCACCCAAACAGCCCAACCAAATACAGCCAATAACACCAAAGCCATTAAACCGCTAAAAATAGGGCTATTACCCAAGCCAGGCATACGAGATACAAAAACACCAACAAAAACACCAACAATAGCACATACGATCATAATCGTATTGGACTTCTTCTTTCTGCTTGACATTCTATTTCCTCAAAAATACAAAAACTCGAATATTTACATATTTATTCAATCTTGACTATCACTCTGATTGAAAAATATCTAAATTTGTCTCATTCATTACAACAACATCATTCTTGTCCAGTTGTTCTTGCTCTTCAACAAGTTGCTGTTTTTTGACTTCGAGGTAACGATCAATCGCATAAACCAATTCTTCCGTTCCTTCTCTACCTAAAGCGCTGATCTGAAAAACACGTGGTGTCACTATATCAAACTCAAATTCATCATTGGGCTTAGAGTCATGCCAATTAAAAGCTTCTAAAAATTGTCTTATTTTTTCTTCTTTTTGTTCGTCAGGCAACATATCCACTTTATTCAGAACCAACCATCTAGGCTTTTCATACAGAGCTTCATCATATTTTTTCAACTCTTCTACAATAGCAAAAGCCTCTGCAACAGGGTCTACAGTTTCATCAAAAGGAGCGATATCAACAACGTGTAATAACAATCCTGTCCGAGATAAATGCTTTAAAAATCGATGTCCCAACCCAGCGCCATCTGCAGCACCTTCAATTAACCCCGGGATATCCGCCATCACAAAACTACGATTCTCATCAATACGCACCACACCCAAATTAGGATGTAACGTTGTAAAGGGATAATCAGCAACTTTTGGTCTTGCGGCAGAAACAGCTCGAATTAAAGTAGACTTACCTGCATTAGGCATACCAAGCAAACCAACATCCGCTAAAACTTTTAATTCCAGTTTTAATCTTCTCTCCTCACCTGCTTCGCCTGGTGTACACTGACGAGGCGCTCTATTGGTTGACGACTTAAAGTGGATATTACCTAAACCACCTTTTCCGCCTTTTGCCAAACATACTTTTTGTCCATGGTAAGTTAAATCTGCAATAATTTCTTCTGTATCCAAATCTGTAATTAAAGTACCTATTGGCATACGTAATTCTATATCATCAGCACCTTTACCGTACTTATCTGCACCATGACCTTTTTCCCCATGTTTAGCCTGATAACACTTAACAAAACGGTATTCAATTAATGTATTGATATTTTCATCGGCAACCGCAAAAACGCTTCCTCCTTTTCCACCATCACCACCATCAGGGCCACCTCTTGGGACAAATTTTTCACGACGAAAGCTGGAGGCACCATTTCCACCCTTACCTGCAACAACCTCAATTTTGGCTTCATCAATAAATTTCATGTGCTCTTTCAATAAATAAAGGAGAGTATGTCTGTTTTTTCTTCAGTTTTATCTCTCACTCTAACAAATTACGATTCTCTATACCAGCCCTAAAGCAAAGGACTTCATTCAATAAAATATAAATAAAAAAGCCCCATCTTAACGACAGGGCTCATTAATCACGCTGATTATTACTCGTCTACACCAGTATATGGTTTCACATTCACTGTTTTACGGTTTAATGCACCTTTAACAGTAAATTCAACATAACCATCCACTTTTGCAAACAATGTATGATCTTTACCCATACCAACATTTTCACCTGCATGAAAACGTGTACCACGTTGACGCACAATAATTGAACCTGCTGGAATCAATTCATTTCCGTAAGCCTTCACACCTAAGCGTTTCGCTTCTGAATCGCGACCGTTTCTAGAGCTACCGCCTGCTTTTTTGGTTGCCATTTACATTACTCCTTACTTAACAATCGCATCAACACGAATTTCAGTATAATTCTGACGATGGCCTTGATGTTTTTGATAGTGTTTACGACGACGCATTTTGAAAATACGTACTTTCTCACCACGCCCATGAGCAACTACAGTTGCTTTTACTGTAGCCCCACTGATTAATGGAGAACCAATTACTACATCATCACCGTCAGCAACCATCAAAACTTCTTCAAGTACGATTTGGCTGTCGAGTTCTGCAGGTATCTGTTCTACTTTTAATTTTTGGCCAACGGTAACTTTATATTGTTTACCGCCAGTTTTTATGACCGCATACATAATAGACTCAACTCCGTAATAAAATTGCTCTTTACAAAATGTAAAGGACCTGAAACTATACCTAATTTTTGGAACATCGTCAATGACTTTACTGGGATTATTTTTACAAAACAATAAAATATCACGATATCTCACAATGAATGAATCAATAAAAAAGCAAACAATAATGTGCGATAAAAATAACATCAAATTTTAGTTGATATTGGTATTATCCGAATCAAATCTGTTATACTAAAAAGCTTAATTATTCACCGTACACATTCAAGTTTAAGAAATAAAAATGTTACAAAATGCCCCTGCTTCTTTATTACAACAAATAGATCTTGGTTTAGACAAGGTCAACACTGTCATTAATCAAGCCCTACAATCAGATGTACCTCTTATTTCTCAAGTAGGTAATTATATCATCTGTGCAGGTGGAAAACGTTTGCGTCCTATTCTCACCATTTTATCTGGGCAAACATTAGGTTATGAAAAAGATGATTTATACGCTTTAGCCGCTATGGTGGAATTTATTCATACCTCAACCTTATTACATGATGATGTTGTTGATGAAAGTGATTTAAGACGAGGCAGACAAACAGCAAATCACCTATTTGGTAATGCAGCCGCGGTACTGGTTGGCGACTTCCTCTACACCAGAGCATTTGAGTTAATGGTGGCTTCTAATAATATGCGAATACTGGAAGTCATGGCGAAAGCCACCAATATTATTGCAGAAGGTGAAGTCATGCAGTTACTCAATATTGGCAATACCAGCATTACAGAAAAAGAGTATTTTCAAGTAATTCAATACAAAACAGCTAAACTATTTGAAGCTGCGGCTCAAGTAGGCGCCATTTTGGCTGGTGCCACTGATAAAGAAGAAAATGCACTCAAAGACTATGGCATGTATTTAGGCACAGCATTTCAAATCATTGATGATGTACTTGATTACTCAGGTGATACTGAGCAAACAGGTAAAAATGTTGGCGATGATTTAGCTGAAGGCAAACCAACACTACCACTTATTTATGTAATGGAACAAGGCAAACCTGAAGATGCTCAAATCATCAAAAAAGCCTTAGAAGAAACAAACAGAGAACATTTTGATCAAGTGCTAAAAATTGTACAAAATAGCGGTGCGTTGCTTTATGCAAAAGAACAAGCAACTAAAGCCTGCAATCAGGCCATTGAAGCTCTAGCGCCACTGAAACAAAACAATACCACAGCCAGCATGATACAATTGGCGCAAGCTTCTGTTGCTCGCCTAAGCTAGTTAAAAACACTCGCCGTAGTTCAACGGATAGAACGTATGCCTCCTAAGCGTAAAATGTGGGTTCGATTCCCGCCGGCGAGGCCAAAACAAGCAATACCATTATTACAAATCAAATATTTATATTAAAATATTGGTAATTTGCTACCTAGCTTACCACTAAAATAAAAAGGCTCACATTTCTGAGAGCCTTTTATTGTTTCGCCTAATCAGCACATTATATTTCAGAACCAGATTCGATCAATGATTCAAATCAAGTATTATTATCTTCAAATTAAGTATTATTGGCTCATGAAAAAAATACTACTCATACTATCTACCCTATTTCTCGCTTCAATATCTTTTGCTGAAACCATTTCCTGTAGGCATCCAAAAATTCAGGATGGGAATAACATCTTCTGCCTTTCATCAGAGAATAAACAAATCAAAGTTAGGCTTTGGGGAATTGATGCTCCTGACCTGAATCAAAATTTTGGTAAAGAATCTGCACAAATACTATCTAAAATTCTCTCACATGCACCTCTAAACCTAGAAGTATTTGGATATGATTCAGATGGAAGAACTTTATCTGAAATAAAATATCAAGTTTATGTAGATTGTCCTCCACCATCCAAACTGGAAGATGGAACCATGATACAAGAAATAGGGTGTATGGAAAAACCTCCCACAAATGCAAACTGGGAGATGATTTACCGTGGCTATGCATGGACTAATCCGTCACATAAACTCAATAATGCTAATAAGTTTTACATTGAAGCAGAAAGAATTGCACGAAAAGATAAACGTGGACTATGGGCTGACCCAAATCCTATTTCACCTTGGGAGTGGAGAAAGGCTAAGAAAGGCCAACGAAAATGAAATGTGAAGATTGCATCAACTGACAAACCAAAGACAATCACGACGAAAAAATGAACCAGCACAACATGAGGCACTATACACCTAAAAATGACGGCACCTACTCCAAGATGATATGAGTGCCATGGGAGATGTATAAAGTAAAAACTCAAGATATCTGAGAACTTAACTCATATTAAAATTATTTAATAGTGCACCAATATCTTCTCATACATATATCTTATAATACCCTTTTATTTTTAGTTAAACAGATCAATGCAAACTCCACAAAAACATTCTGGCTTAGGCATCACATCCTTTATTATCAGCTTCGCATCTATTGCCTTATTTTTTATTTTAATTGTGGTAGCAAGTGTCATTGCCATTAAGAATCCAGATGTTCTGGAAGAGGATACAGTAGAATCAATTATTATTGGTGGGGCTTTTTTCATCATTATGATGCTCAATATTTTGGCTTTGATTTTAGGCATTATTGGTTGCACACAATCGGATAGAAAGAAGGTTTTTGCCATTCTTGGTCTGGTTCTTTCAATCATTTCACTGATATTGAATATTTTAGTTATTTTTATCGGTTTAGTCGCATAATTTCATCTAAATAAAGAGGTATTATTTCTAGTTACACAAACAAATTTTAAAAAATTAATTTCAAACAAAACAAAAAATATAAATAAAAAATATCAAACAAATTAAAAATTTTTATGTATATTTTAACCAATCATAAATAAATAGAGTTACCATAACAAACATCATATTCAATATGAATTAATTATTATAAGGTTGAAGTTATCATGACATGCTTAAGTAAAAAATTATTTGCTGAATTTTTCGGCACTTTCTGGCTGGTATTCGGTGGTTGTGGCAGTGCTGTATTGGCTGCAGCTTATCCTGAATTAGGTATTGGATTTGCTGGTGTTGCCTTGGCATTTGGTTTAACGGTATTAACAATGGCTTATGCTGTTGGTCATATTTCAGGTGGACATTTTAACCCTGCAGTCACATTAGGCTTAGTAGCAGGTGGCAGATTCTCATCAAAAGAAGCATTGCCTTATATTGTTGCCCAAATTATTGGGGGTATCTGTGCAGCAGGAATACTGTACATTATTGCAAGTGGCAAGGCAGGTTTTGATGCTTCTGCTGGCTTTGCTTCAAATGGTTATGGCGCCCACTCTCCAGATGGTTACTCATTGGCAGCCGCCATCACTGCAGAACTTGTACTGACTGCATTTTTCTTATTGATTATTCATGGCGTAACAGATAAACGTGCACCTGCTGGTTTTGCACCATTAGCCATTGGTTTAACTTTAACACTCATTCATTTAATCAGTATTCCAGTGACCAATACCTCAGTAAATCCTGCTCGTAGTATTGCAGTGGCAATATTTCAAGGCTCTTGGGCATTAGAACAATTATGGGTCTTTATTTTAGTGCCTATTGTTGGTGGTATTTTAGGTGGCCTAATCTACCGAACCTTATTACAACAAGACGAAAAATAAACTTCTTTCAAAAGCCTTATATCAAAAATATAAGGCTTTTGTTATTGCGGTTCTACTGACTCTTCTTCAGTATGGTCTAAACTGTCAAACCAAGAAGCAACAATCGTTTCGACCTCTTCTTTACCTTGTTTCTTCAAACTGGAAAAAAGTTGTACCGATACAGGCAATTTTTCCTGCCAAGGAATTAAAGCCTTTTTAACCTGCGCTAATGTCCTAATTTGATCATTTTTTGATAATTTATCTGCTTTAGACAACAAAATATGAACGGGTCTTGCTCTATCAGCAAAAAAATCCAACATTTTTTTATCTAAATCACGCAGTGGATGCCGAATATCCATAATCAACACCAACCCAATCAAACTGTTGCGCTTTTGCAAGTATTGACCTAGCAATTCTACCCAATGAGCTCGAATTTTTTCGGGGACGGCAGCATAACCATAACCAGGTAAATCAGCCATAAAATAGCCATTATTTAACTCAAAAAAATTAATATGCTGTGTTCTACCAGGCGTTTTAGAAACATACGCCAAACGAGTATGATTTGTTAAGGTGTTAATCGTACTGGATTTACCTGCATTAGAACGTCCAACAAAAGCAATTTCTCCTTTTGTATCAGGCAGATCCTTTAAATGATTTACAGTAATAAAAAATTGTGCGTTCTGAAATAGTGACATAAAACTAGAATTAACCTTCAAATATGGTTAGAATATCATGTTTATAAAATAACAGTTAGTAAACATATATAAATTTCTACAGGGCGCTCGTATGAAACGTTTTTCTCTAGCTACTTTAGCATTGGCTCTAGCCAGCATGGCAGCTTTTGCTGCACCACCCAAAACAACCGACTTAAATAATGGAAAAACATTGGCTGAAAATGTCTGTGTTGCTTGCCATGCAGCCGATGGAAACAGTGTTCTCACTATTTACCCAAGCTTAGCTGGGCAACATGCTGTCTACGCTTATACACAAGCACTTGCTATTAAAAATGGTCAACGTACAACAGGTGCTTCTGCTGCAATGGTGCCAATGGTTGAAAATTTATCTGAACAAGATCTGTGGGATGCTTCAGCTTATTTCTCCCGTCAACACATTAAACAAGGCGAAGCAGACCCTAAAGGCAATTTACAATTGGGTTTAAAAATTTACCGTGGTGGCAAAGCTGATATTAAATTACCTTCATGCGCCTCATGCCATGGCCCAAGTGGTGCGGGTATGCCAGATATTTTCCCAAGAATCAGTTCGCAACATGCTGACTATGTGGTGACTCAGTTAGAAGCATTCCGCGCAGGTGAACGTGTTCACCCAATGATGGATCCTATTGCCTCACGTTTAACTGATGAAGAAATTAAAGCAGTTGCCAACTATATTCAAGGCTTAAGATAACCCTTTTTATTTAAGCCTCTAAAATATAATTCCATAAAAAAAGGGAAGTGAAGTACTTCCCTTCTTCATCATAAAGCACATGAAAAAATCTACTCCTCTTATTCGTAAGCCTTGGTTTGAATTTTTAAGCTCAATGCGTTTTGCAGTGTCATTACTGACTATTTTAGCAATCGCCTCCATTATTGGTACTGTACTGAACCAAAATGAAGCGCTCTCCAATTATGCTTTTAAATTCGGCCCTTTCTGGTTTGAGATTTTTCAGTTTCTTGGCTTATATGATGTTTACTCTGCCAGCTGGTTTGTATTGATTATGATTTTTCTGGTGCTCTCAACCAGTCTATGTCTGATTCGTAACACCCCTAGTTTTATTAAAGACTTTAAAAGTTTTCGGCTTAAAGCAACAAGCCGTTCTTTGAAAGCCATGAAACACCATCATATATACCAACATAAAATAGACCCTAATATAGCCAATAGCTACTTAATCGCTCAGGGCTTTTCTACCCGAACAGAAGTAAAAGATGATGGACAAACCATTATTGCGGCTAAAAAAGGCAGTGCCAGCAAATTGGGTTATATTTTTGCCCATGCCGCATTGATTATTATTTGTCTTGGCGGTTTAATTGACAGCGATCTATTACTCAAAACCCAAATATTAACAGGTCAAATCGTACCTGAAAAAAATGCTGTTTATCAAAACGAGTTTCCAGAAAAAAGCCGTTTAAGTAGTCAAACACTTTCTTATAGAGGAAACGTCAGTATTCGAGAAGGTAATCAAGCAAATGCCGTCTTTTTAAGCACCCCAAGCGGTTTTTTGGTGCAAGAGCTCCCCTTTACAGTCAAACTGGATAAATTTCTTGTTGAATACTACGACACAGGGATGCCTAAAAATTTTGTCAGTGATATTACCGTCACTGATAAACAAACTGGCCAAATAACACAGTCCCAATTAAGAGTAAACCACCCCATTACCATTAATGGCGTCACCTTATATCAATCTTCATTCGGCGATGGTGGCTCTAAATTAAGATTTAAAGCATGGAATCTGGTTAAACCTGCTTTACCTCCAGTACAGCTGGATGCAGTTTCCATGAACGACTTTCCATTAAATTTAGGCAACCAAGCCCAATATACGCTTGAATTTAATGAGCTAAAAGTTTTCAACATTGAAGACAATAGCCAAAATAATTTACAAACACCCAATCAAAGTTTACATGAGATACGAGATGTAAAAATTAATAAGAATTTAAATAATATTGGTCCTAGCATTGGCTTTAAATTAAGAGATAATACAGGCCAAGCAATTGAATATGTTAATTACATGACCCCAATTAACCAAAACGACACACTATTCTTTATGTCAGGTGTACGTAAAGAAGTGGGCGAGAGTTTTCAATTTTTACGCATTCCTGCTGACAACGAAGTCAGTATCAATGGCTTTATGCTGTTAAATGCTGCCTTTCAAAACCCACAGTTACGCCAAAAAATTGCCCATAAAATCGCTTTGGCAACAGGCTCACGAGCCACAGAAGGTTTTGAAGACAGCGTCCAAAAGACAATGGAACTATTTGCCCAAGGAGGCTATGTAGCAGTTGATCAATTTATTCGTACCAATGTTCCAGAAGATAAACGCCAACAAATGGCTCAGGTTTTTTTACAAATCTTACATGGTGCAACTGCACAACTATTTGAAGAAGCACAAAAAGAAGCCAATATTCCTGTTTGGACACAAGATCAACAACGTGATCAGTTTTTGTTAAACAGCTTACTGGCAATGACTGATTTACATGAATATGGCTCTCCCTTATTTTTACAACTGGAAGACTTTGAGCAAGTACAATCTTCTGGATTACAAATGACGCGTTCCCCAGGAAAAAACATTGTTTATTTTGGCTCTTTATTGCTAGTATTAGGTATCTTTTTCATGTTTTATATTCGTGATAAAAGAGCATGGTTACTGTTTGGACCAACCCAAACTATTTTTGCCATGAGTAGTGCAAGACATAACACCGAATTAGATAAAGAATTTACAATACACACATACCATTTAGAACAACACCCTTCAGAAGAGTAACTGCATGAATACCCAAACGCTCTACCAAAAACCAACCCCTTTTTATAAAAAACTTGGCTGGTTTGATTGGCTTTTTGCTATTTTATCTATTCTTGGTGCAGGGTTTTCTCAAAAATACCTCGCTCACCATATGGACACCTATGAGGTTGCCATTTTATGGAGCACCGTTGTAGGTATTATTCTCTTAGGTTGGTTTTTTAAGCCCTTACGCTTATTCCTGATTTTATCGACCTCCTTTGCATACTTGGGCATCTATTCTTATCAAGGAGACTTAAACCTTGGCAGTGGTGAACAAGCCACTTTTTTACTTAAATATTTTGTCTCCAGCCAAGCGGCCATTATGTGGATGTGTGCCCTGACCTTTTTAGCCACATTATGTTACTTAATCGGTACAATTTTACCCAAAAAAAATGTTGAAAAAACATCCAATACAGCACTCAACTTAGGCAGTCTACTCGCTTGGACCGCAGCCTTAATGGGCACAATTGGCTTACTCGTACGCTGGCACGAGAGCTACCTCATTAGCCCCGATGTAGGGCATATCCCCGTATCAAATCTATACGAAGTATTTGTTTTATTTATAGTATTTACCATTATTATGTATTTATATTATGAAATAAAATTTCATGCCCAACGTATGGGAGTATTCGTTTTTACCCTTTTATCCATCACAGTTTGTTTTTTATTGTGGTATGCCATTGTCCGTCAAGCACAAGAAATTCAACCCTTAGTACCTGCCTTACAATCATGGTGGATGAAAATTCATGTACCCGCCAATTTTATTGGTTATGGCGCTTTTGCCATAGCAGCTATGTTAGGTGTTGCCCAATTACTGGTACTCAGTCATATAGGTGAACGCTTTTTACCTAAAGCAGAAGTATTAGAAGAAGTCATGTATAAAGCCATATCTTTAGGCTTCCTCTTTTTCACCATTGCAACCATTTTGGGCGCACTTTGGGCAGCAGAAGCTTGGGGACGTTATTGGAGCTGGGACCCAAAAGAAACGTGGGCATTCATTGTTTGGCTAAACTACGCAATTTGGCTACACTTACGCCTTGTATCAGGTTGGAGAGGCAAAGTTCTGGCTTGGTGGGCTGTCATCGGACTATTAATTACCGCTTTCGCATTTATCGGTGTTAATATGTTTTTAAGCGGTTTACACTCTTATGGTACGCTATAATACGCTTTTATTTATTAGGATAAACAAACACAATTATGGATTTTTCTTGGTTAGGTGATGCACAAACGTGGATTGGCTTTGCCACCTTAATTATTTTAGAAGTTGTTTTAGGAATAGACAATTTAGTTTTTGTTGCAATATTAGCAGACAAAGTAAAACCCGCAGATAGAGACAAAGCGCGTTTAGTTGGTCTGTCTTTAGCAATAGTGATCCGAGTATGTATGTTAGGAGCCATGTCATTAATCCTGACCTTAACAGCCCCTCTTTTTACAATAGAACAATTCGGTTTATCATTTTCGGGCAAAGACCTGATCATGTTTTTTGGTGGGCTTTTTCTGATTTATAAAGCCACCACAGAACTACATGAACGGCTAGAAGGTCGTGCGTTAATTCCACAAAGCAGCCCCAATAAAGTTTACTCATCCCTTTTAGCAGTTGTGTTACAAATTATCGTATTAGATGCTGTATTCTCTTTAGACTCAGTAATCACTGCCGTTGCCATGGTCAAACATATTGAAATTGCCATGTTTGCCGTTATTGTGGCAATGGGCATGATGATTTGGGCCAGTAAACCACTGACTTCTTTTGTGGGTAAGCACCCTACTGTGGTGATGCTGTGTTTGGGCTTTTTATTGATGATTGGCTTTAGCTTGTTGGCAGAAGCTTTTCACTTTGAAATCCCCAAAGGTTACTTATATGCTGCTATTGGCTTTTCAATTTTGGTGGAAGTATTCAATCAAATTTCACTTAAAAACAGCAAAGAAAATGCAGCTATTACCCGTGGCTGGCGGAACAGAACAGCCGATGCCGTATTGGGTATTATGGGGGTTAGAGAGGCTGTATTGGCTAAAGAAAAAAACCACCAAAATACCGACCTTGAAGACGATCACTTTGATGATACCGAAAAAAGTATGATCCGAAGCGTGCTGACATTGGCAGAGCGTCCCGTAATGGGAGTCATGACCCCAAGGCGTGATATTGAACGCCTAGATATTTCACAAAGTAAAGAGCAACAAAAACAACAATTACTCAGCACTCCCTTTACTCGTCTCATTGTTGTGGGTAAAGCAGGCATTGATGAACCCTTAGGTTACATCAATAAACGCGACTTACTGAGCCAAATGCTCAAAACAGAAGAGCTGGATGTTTCTGCCATCTTGCGTCAGCCGCTTATTTTGCCAGAAATGGCATCTACATTAGATGCAATGGAATCATTTAGAGAAAAAGCAGCAGATATTGCTTTTGTTGTAGATGAATTTGGCAGTATTTTGGGTATGCTGACCATTAAAGACCTTTTAGAAAGTATTGCAGGCGATTTCCCAGAAGCATACGAAATAGAATCAGAACCGAGCATACAAGAAAACGAAGACCAAAGCTTTACAGTTGAAGGCAGCTTTGAAATGTCTATTTTGGAACAAGAGCTTGGCTTAAAACATAATGTAGAAGAAGTTGACTACCATACAGTTGCAGGCCTGATTATAGAGGAGCTCGAACGCATTCCAGATGTGGGTGAGTGGATTGACTACCAGAACTGGCGTTTTGAAGTCATCGAAAAAGAAGGCCAACGTATTGAACGTATTAAAATCTACCCAATAGATGAATCAGATGCAGATTAAACAGAATAAAATACTGATACCTTATTTATTCATAATAGGACTATTTACTTATCTGTCTCCTGTTTATGGTAATGAACTGCAAACCTGTTTAGAACATACATCCTATTCTCAACAAGAGGTAGATGAGGGTTTTGAAAAAGACATCTATCTTGGTTTATGTTACCTTAAAAAAGATACAGAGCAAGGTTTATATTGGTTGGAAAAAACAGCGAACAAAGGCTCTTTTTATGCAAAAGAAATGCTTGCTTTACTTTATGAAAAAGGCAAAGGGGGCTTACCTAAAGATAAGCAACTTAGCCAAGAATGGTATACTTCAGCCTTACAAACTTTAAAACAGCAAGCTCAAAACAATGATCCCCAAGTCTTGTACATGCTTGCTTTTTATTACGAGCAAGGTCGAGGGTTGGCACAACCTGACAAACAGCAGGCATGGTACTGGTATCAACAATGGGCAAAGCAAGAAAGCCTACTAGACCCCAACTTTGATCCTGACTTTCTTACATCATATATTGCAAAAAAATTAGGAATTGATACTCATCTACCAGAACAATAGACACAAGCTGATATTTATTGCCACAAATTATTAGACTGTCGTAAATTTACCTGATTTAAATTATAAATAGCATAAGCAACACACAAAAGCAGATAATTCTGACAATACACTACCCTATCTTATCGTGAACACAGTATAATTTCACCATTATTCAGTATTTTAGAAAATAGTTAATCAATGAAAACTGCACAAATTCGCACAAATTTTTTAAAATTTTTTGAACAACAAGGACATCAAATTGTTGCTTCAAGCTCTTTGGTTCCTTTTAATGACCCAACATTACTCTTTACCAATGCTGGGATGAATCAATTTAAAGACGTGTTTCTAGGCTTTGACGAACGCCCATACAAAAGAGCGACAACCAGCCAAAAATGCGTACGTGCTGGTGGTAAACACAACGATTTAGAAAACGTTGGTTACACTGCCCGCCACCATACCTTTTTTGAAATGTTGGGCAATTTTTCTTTTGGCGATTATTTTAAAAAAGAAGCATTAACCTTTGCATGGACATTTTTAACCAGTCCACAATGGCTTAATTTACCTAAAGAAAAATTACTCGCCACTGTTTACGCAGATGATGATGAAGCCTTTGATATTTGGCATAAAGTAATTGGTTTACCTGTTGATCGTATTATTCGTATTGGCGACAATAAAGGTGCCAAATACGCCTCAGATAACTTTTGGACAATGGGAGATACTGGCCCTTGTGGCCCTTGTTCTGAAATTTTTTATGATCATGGTGAAGAAATCTGGGGAGGCCCTCCCGGTAGCCCAGAAGAAGATGGCGATCGCTTTGTCGAAATCTGGAACTGCGTATTTATGCAATTTAACCGCGACGAACAAGGTGTCATGCATAAACTACCCAAACCTTCTGTTGATACAGGTATGGGATTAGAGCGTATTTCTGCCGTTTTACAACATGTACACAGCAACTACGAAATAGACTTATTTCAAAACCTCATCAAAGCTGCGGCACGCGAAACCAATATACCATTTAGCTTAAATGAACCATCACTTAAAGTCATTGCTGATCATATCCGCGCTTGTTCATTTTTGATCGCCGATGGTGTTTTACCTGCAAATGACGGCCGTGGTTATGTGTTGCGCCGCATTATTCGTCGAGCCATTCGCCATGGCTATAAATTAGGTCAAAAACAAGCATTTTTCCACAAACTGGTGCCAGATTTAATTACTGAAATGGGCGAAGCATTTCCAGAACTGGTGACACGTAAAAACACCATTATTGAGGCGCTAGAGCAAGAAGAAACCCGTTTTGCCCAAACCTTAGAAACAGGAATGGAGCTACTAGAAAAAGCCCTACAAGAAGGACAAAAAGTATTAAGTGGAGAAGTGATTTTCAAACTATACGATACCTACGGTTTCCCATTTGATTTAACCGCAGATATTTGTCGAGAACGCCAAATCGAAATGGATGAAGCCGGTTTTGAAAAAGAAATGGAAGCTCAACGCCAAAGAGCCCGTGCTGCATCCAGTTTTAAAACCAGTGCAGTACTTGAATACACAGGCGAAGACACTCATTTTGAAGGTTATACCGAAAACACCGTATCGGCTAAAATCATTGCCTTGTATAAAAATGGTGAAGCGGTGACACAATTAAATGCAGAAGATGAAGGCAGTGTCGTCCTAGACCATACCCCATTTTATGCAGAAAGTGGTGGTCAGGTTGGCGATATTGGTGAAATTTATACCGCTAATGCCAAATTTAGCGTACAAGACACCCAAAAAATCAAAGCAGCCGTTTTTGCCCAGCATGGTCAACTCATTAATGGCTCACTTAAAGTTGGCGACACTGTTACAGCACAAATCAATACCGAACTGCGTGCTGCCAGTATGCGTAACCACAGTGCCACACACTTAATGCATAAAGCCTTACGCGATATTTTAGGAACACATGTTGAACAAAAAGGCTCACTGGTTACTCCAGAGCGTACCCGTTTTGACTTTGCTCACCCGCAAGCCATGACGGAAGATCAAATCAAACAAGTAGAAAAACAGGTTAATTTAGCCATATTGGCCAATGTACCTGTTGCCGCAAACCTTATGTCTTACGATGATGCCATTAAAAGTGGTGCCATGGCCTTGTTTGGTGAAAAATATGGTGATGAAGTGCGCGTACTGAAAATGGGGGATTTTTCTACAGAACTTTGTGGTGGTACCCATGTAAACCGTACAGGCGATATTGGTTCATTTAAGATTATCAGTGAAATAGGCGTTGCTGCTGGTGTTCGCCGTATTGAGGCCGTAACTGGTCTAGGAGTATTGGCACTATTGCAAGAAAACGAAGCACTATTACGTACAACCGTAAGCACCCTCAATGCCCAAACCAATGCCGATATTCTCCCTAAAATCAACGCGCTGCAAAACAGCCATAAAGCTTTAGAAAAAGACCTGCAAAAAGCCAAAGCAGAACTGGCCAAACATGCAGGTTCTGCCCTACTAAATGATGCACAAACAATTGGCACAGCGCAATTGATTTGTACCGAACTAAAAGATGCCAATGCTGCAACTTTACGAGAAGTCGCAGAAGCCTTAAAAGATAAAGCAGACAATATTGTGGTATTGCTTGCATCGGTACAAGACAATAAGGTCTCTTTATGTGCTGCGGTGTCTAAAACACTAAGCAGCACCATTAAAGCGGGTGACTTAGTCAAATTTGTTGCCGAACAAGTTGGCGGTAAAGGTGGTGGACGCCCTGATTTGGCTCAAGCAGGTGGTACAGAACCTGCTCAATTAGCTCAAGCTTTAGCCAGTGTGCATCAATGGGTTGCTGATCAACAAGCTTAACGATTAAACCACACAAAAGCCCTCTTCAAATGTTTCAAGAGGGCTTTTTATTGTTTGTGTGCAAGATACAAATAAAAATTTTTATTGCCTTATGCCAAGCTCTAAGCATTTAGGTAAAAAACGATTAAGAAGCGATATTAACAATGATTCTGTTATTTAAAAAAGTGGGCTATATTCTATTTTTCAGTTGTCTTTTATTCTTTATTAGCCTTAATACGATCATTTACATTAACGCCAAAAATAACGCTACCCCCAAAGCCCAAGCAGATACCATGATTATATTAGGAGCCAAAATCATTGATACACCTGCTAAACCCGATAAAACACTTACCGAACGTTTAAATGCCGCAATCCCCTACCTAAAAGCCAACCTCAATACAAAAGTGATTGTCTGTGGCGGACAAGGATTAGATGAAAGCGCTACGGAAGCCAGTGTGATGAAGCAATACCTTGTCAACCATGGTATTGAAGGAAACCGAATTTTTGAGGAAGACCAATCAGTCAGAACAGCACAACAATTTATTTTACCTAAAAAAATGATGACCTTAGGACATACTGTTGTGGTCACCAGCGATTATCACCTATTACGTGCCATGATGTTGGCAAAACGATCAGGTTTAGATGTGTCAGGCTTACCCTCAAAAACCAGTTATCAAAACAAAAATCGTTATCTTTCCCTTATTCGCGAACCCTTGGCTGTATTAAATTCTTATTTTTTTGATTTTCCTATAGACAACTAACCAATCTACTCTAAAATCAATAAACACATTAACCCAGCATGTGCTTATGACTAGGTTAATGCTAATTGATTGCCACATTGCAAACATTCATTTGAATTATTACGATAAACAATCATTTTATGCTATCTTTTCAAAAACCAAACTCGTAAATTCACGATCAACCAACGTACCGATTTTGCTGATGCTTTTGTCTTTTTTGCAGTCTTCACGAATAAATTTTAAAGGCAAATCCCTTACCAAAGCTTTAACGGTTTGTGCATCATATAGCTGGAAACCATACTCAATAAACGGTAAGGTCTGCATAAATGTTTTATCGCAAAAAGTTAAGCACAAATAACCGCCTTTTTTTAATACTTTGCCGATATTATCCAGCAACAGCAAAGGCTCTTGCCAAAAATAAATGGTATTAACCGTTAACACCTTATCGAATGTTTCAGGGGCAAAAGGTAAGGAAGTGCCATCGTATAACTGATATTGAGCCAAGCCAGCATCGATATAAGGTTGATTCAAAGCAATGGCTTCTTGATGCATGGTAGGAGAGACTTCTAAACCTGTGTATCGAATATCGTCAGCAAGCGATAAAATATAGCCCAATAACCCACCATTGCCATAGCCTAATTCAAGTATATGATCGTGATCACGGATGTGTACATTAGCGATACCATTTAGTATCACCGATAAATTGCTGATGTTCATCTGATTGCCAAGCTTTACCCCACCTTCCCCATCAGGGCAACGTAATTGTTCGGCTAAGGTTTTTAGTTGGTCATCATTTATCATTGCTAAATTTCTTTCAACTCCTCTTCTAAGGCTTTTTTCAGTGTTTTAGTGGGTACTTTATTGATCACCTTTAACGTGATTAATTTTAATTGATTAAATAATTTTTCCCCATTATGCTCTGCTATATTTTTTGAGCCATGCAAAAATTCGCTTCTTATCTTTCTTAATTCCAATAAGGTGCGAATATCGCGGCTACTTAAAACACTGTCTCTTTTTAAAAGTTCAGCATTGCTACTTAACATCAATAATTTTTCGTTTGGATAAATACTCTTCATGGCTTTTTCTAAAATAATCCAACATTTCACAAATGATTCAAATTCGGCTATTTTATCTTCAGGCACATGCAGCTTATTAAAGTAATCTTTTAAATTTAAACGTTTGGTATTTGCACCAGACAATAACATGCTGAGCATTTGATCGACAATTGGCTCTTCCAGCTCTACATCAATGTTTTTGACATACTCCTCAAAAGATTTCACACTCAGCTTATCAATGGAGTCCAGATAATTATTTAAAATAGCGGTATTCCCAATTTTTAATTCATCTGAATAAGCTTCTTTCACATAATGAGACAGTAAATTAGTCAGATCATATTTATTATTGATGTTATTTTGTTTTTTGGCTCTTTGGGCCATTGCTGCATGCAGTCTTTCCAGTGCAATTTCACCACTTAAAACCAAGCCATTTATCTCGTCAAGAATGGCTAACTCTTCTTTTGATAAATCGCCCGTATGGGGTTTGTAAATAAGATCATGCTCAACCTCTGACCATGCATGCATCAGAACAGAAGCCACTTGAATTTCTGCTGCAATATCTGCATAGCGTTCAATATCTTCATCGTCTTCTTTCAAACACACCCGATAATGGGTTGCCCAATAGCCAGAGAACCTTTTATCATATTTTGGTTTATAACCGCTTTCGGGGAAAACTTTTCTTTTGTTGACTGAAAATAATTTATTGATCACTTCATCAACAATTGTTCTGTCTGTAGGGAAATATAAAGCAACCCTGATTCCTGATAAATCAACAATGTCATTTCTGATTTCTTCAATAGACTTGTATTGTTTTTGCGCATTTCTGCGTTTAATTTTTTCCTTCAAAGTATCAGGCTTTTTGGCTCTATAGGTGACAATTGCTTTAATGCCGCCATCGCGTAGCTGGCTTTCTATCTTATCAGCAATGGTTGAAGAAAATTTTTGGTAAAAATCATATTCTTTATGATATTGCTTAATAAATTCATTTATATATTTCATATTTTTATATAAACCTTCAATTTATTGACTTTAATAACCATTCATCATATTGTTTTAATTAGTATTAAGACTCAAGCATCTTGAACAATACGTTTTAAAACTTATCAATTGATCATACCATTAAAGCATCACCATAAATTGCTGATATTTATATTATTACAAAACTTAACTTTATCTGCCCATAGCGCCATTATTCGACGAATATTTTTAGAATTTATCCATTAATGATCTTATTAAAATAAATTATTTTAATAAATAACAAGAATAATTATATTAAATCATGGTTTAAAAATTTTTCTCCGATGCCAATCTAAATAAGGTTTAGATTTTTCATAAATTTTAATCTTCACCTCTTTATTAATATTCAACCTGATGATTTCTTGTTCAGTGTTATGTTGTGTACTAATCAATAAATCACCATCATCAGAAAAACTAATATAACCCGCATCAAATAAAGCATCAACATGAGCAGCTAATATCAACCCATTATATTTATCCAAACGTTCTATATTATTACTCACTTGCCAAGGTTTAATATGACTGGCTTTTAGTAATGTACGTAATTGAACCTGTGTTACCGGACACTGAGAATAAAGTGATAATAGCTCACGACGATATTTTCCCTGCCCAATTCGAGCATTTCTCAATTGCTGTTTTTGCGTTGTTGTGAGACTACTATTATTATCAATTTCTTCAATATCGGAGGAAATAGAATCTGTTGTTAATAATTCAGCGACATCATCATTTACCAAATTATTATAGACACTTAGAATATGCTTTAAGTCTTGTACTAATGTAGTTTGGTTAAGTATTACCTCAACTGGATAATACTTACCATAGATATGACCTAATTCATAACCTTTAGGAAGATCGGTATTAGAGTTTTGATTATTTAATAAAATAGGTGAAAATGAAAAACCATTAGAAAATAATGAGCTATCCTGTAATAACATTTGCAATTTTTTTTGGTATTGTTGACTAACAAACCTTATCTCTTTTTCTCCCTCCTTGGCACCATATATACTCTTAAAAAATTCCCAGCCTTGATTTAGAGAAAGATAAACGCCTTTCATATCAGCCTGAAATAGGTAAACAACATAAAAACCTTCTTGTGTTGTTGATGTAATGCGTTTATCTAATACAGCAATCCAAGGGACTTCAGACCACTGAGACATTCCACAAGAACCACTAAATTTTAAATTCTCTGTAGATGACACTACGTTTTTAATAATTCGTTTAGGGATATCATTTCTAATAAAACTTGCCAACTTATTTTTGGTAAATGGTGCCGTTTTTGTTTGAAGATAATTACTTAATATTTGATGTATTGCTTCATTTAATTGATTAGCCATATTGTTATTTAGTTAAAATAGAAAAAATTTAAATTTACTTCTAATAAATTACTGATGCCTTACTTAAGTTTAATATCAATTTCTCTATCAAGCTAGCATAATTTACCATAATATAAAATTATCAAAAATATAGAAACTTATTTATTTAGTTAAATAAGTTTAATTTGCTATAATCACATCACCACCACATTTATGCTATTTAATTTTAGCATTTTCCTAAAATTTCCCCACATCCACCCCAAAACCTGTAATAATTACCCTTGTACGGTTTAATAGCCGTATAGGGTGTGAGAACCCTTATCTGTGAGCCCGACAGTTTTTTACACTGTCGAGCCTGTCTTTGTTTTGCCTCTATGGGGACACAGACAGGGCAGCCTTCGGGCTGAGCAGTTCACAGATCTGTTTCTCACCCCTGTTTGTGTCGCCACCCTTACCTTGCGTTTGGGTGGTGCGATTTTCAGCCGAACAGGAGGTGGCAAGATGTCAGATTCAGATTTTCAAAAGGGGGTTCACCCCGATTTTATTATCCATAAAAACATTGTCGAAAAGTCGTGTTTAAACACACCATTTTGTTTAACAGCACGCTTTTATGATGTATCGGGTGAAGACGCCGAACACATTTACCATACGGCAATGCACACGCAACAATGCTTACAAAAAGGCAATAGTGCGTTATTACACATAACAGAACACTATATTCAACATGCCAAACAACCTAATATCGATATGCTTCAGGATATTTTATCAATGCAGTATTATTTGTCAGAACTCATGCGTGGGATTCAATTGTCTATTTTTACCGTTGCAGGCACAGCAGAGCAATTTGAATGGCAACGGTTAAAACAAGAAGAAACGTAATCATCGCTCATTTTGAGCAACTGGTTTTTTGCATAAAAATTAGAAACAAAAAAGCGGCTAAACAGGCCGCTTTTTAAGTTGAATTGGTTTAATATTATTTTTTCCCAGCCATTTTGGGCACCAGAAAAAAAACAGATAAAACCGACAGTAAACAAAACCCAGCATTCACAAATAAGCTAATGCTGGCTGTTTGTGCCACATTGGCTAAAGTGGGGTTATCTGGTAACACTGAATAGTAAACAGATAAGGTAATGGCGACACCAAAGGCGCTGCCAAGGGAGCTGGCCATTTTATAAATACCTGAAGCCACCCCTGCTTTTTCACTCGGAGAATTAGAGACTGCGGTATCGGTTGAAGGGGTTGCATAAAACCCCAGCCCTAAACCAAAAAGCAAGAAGCCAATAGCCACCGAAATAAAATAGGTTTGTGATGGTAAAAAAGTTAACGCCATTAACACAATCCCTATACCTGTGATCGACACACCAAGCATCATGGGTTTTTTAGCCCCTACTTTACGCAAAATCAGCTCACCCACACGAATCATGGCCAAAACAGAAACGGCGTACCCCAAGGTTAACCAGCCATAATGTTCAAACTTTAAGCCATCCCGAATGTACAGTGGCACAATCGACAGCACTCCTACGGTACAGTTCGCCAAAAAGTTGGATAAGTTTGCTCCATTAAATGCCCCACTTTTAAAAAGAGCAAAATCAATAAAGGCAGCATCCTGTTTGCGTTTTTCGACAAGGTAAAACACAATAAACCCAACCACTGTAATGGCTAAAGCAATCAAGATATAAGGGCTGAACCAACCAAGAGAGCGACCATTGGTGATAAATAAATTTAACGAAATTAAGGTAATTAAGAAGAAACAAAGACCTGATCGATCAAATTTAGCCTTACTGTCGGGGCTGGCATTTTTGGTTGCAGGTGTACCAAAAAGCAATAGCACACTAATAATGGCCACAACGATGGAGATCATAAAAATGGTACGCCAGCCATAATTTTTGGAAACCAAATCACCAAAAAAGGTACAAAAGCCTGCCCCACCCCATGAACCAATAGACCAGAAACTTAATGCTCGTTGCCGAGCTGTACCGTCATAGTACATTTTGATTTGGGCTAAGGTGGACGACATAATACAAGCAGCAGATAAGCCTTGTAAAATTCGGGCGGTAATAAACATAAACGCATTGGTGGCAAATATGAGCAACAATGAACCAATAATGGTTAATGCCAAGCCTGTATAGGTGATTTTTAATTGGCCTATTTTATCGCCTATACCCCCTGCAACCACAATAAAACACCCCGAAAACAGAGCGGTAATGGTAATGCCTAAAGCAATCTGGGCACTAGGTATATTAAGCGTAGGGTCGGCAATCAGCTTATCCACCACACTGTTCAGTGATAAGGAAAACAGCCAAAAGGTCAGCATAGCCAAGACGAAACCAAGCAGCATTTTGTCGCTTGGGACAAAATATTTATTGTGCATATTAGTGCCCCCTTATACCTTACTTAAGTAGGTTTCGGTAATGGCTGCCCATAATGCAGCACCGGGAATAATGTTTTGATCATTAAAATCATATCCAGGGTTATGAACTGGGCAACCATTCACACCTGCGGTGCCATTGCCAACAAAAAAGTAACTACCTTGGGGATGTGCTTCTAACATAAAGGCAAAGTCTTCACTGGCCATAAAAGGGTCGCTGTTGTCATGGCATTTTTCGGAGCCAAAAAGCGCACAGGCCACGTTATAGGCAAAGTCGGTTTCTTCATCACCATTAATCAATACGGGACTGCCATTTAGGTGATTGACTTGGGCTGTTGCGCCCAAGCTTTCTGCTACTTTTGTAGCAATTTCGGTGATGCGTTTTAGGGCAATTTTTCGTGCTTCATTGTCTAAGGTTCTGACAGTGATCATCAGTTTGGCTTCGTTAGGAATCACATTTGCCGCTTCACCTGCTTGTATGCTGCCCACGGTAACCACAGCAGGAGAAAACGGGTCAATATTACGGGAAACAATGGTTTGTAATTCGTTGACAATTTGGGTAGCCGCAATCACAGTATCAACCGCTTTATGAGGGAATGCGCCATGCCCCCCAACACCTGTCACAATTATTTGAACAGTATCGGACGAAGCCATCGTTTTGCCTTTACGAAAATAAAATTCGCCCACATTCAGCCCAGGCATATTATGCATGGCAAAAATTTTATCGCATTTGAATTCTTTAAAAAGGCCATCTTCAAGCATTTTGCTACCGCCACAAAGTAGCTCTTCTGCTGGCTGCCAAATTAAATGTAGGGTGCCATCAAAGTTTTTTGTTTGTGCCAGATATTTTGCAGCACAAAGCAGCATGGTAGTATGACCGTCATGCCCACAAAGGTGAGCGGTGCCTTCTTTGACGCTTTGCCAAGCAACACCACTGTTGTCTTGAATGGGTAAGGCATCCATTTCAGCACGAAGCCCTATTGTCTTATCGCTGTTACCAACTTTTAGTGTGGCGACCATTCCTGTTGAAGCAAACCCTGTTTTGAGTTCATACCCCCATTCAATCATTTTGTCTGCTATTAATTGGCTGGTATTAACCTCTGTAAACCCTAATTCTGGATGTTGATGGATTGTATGACGAATATCGATAAACTCTTGTTCTAATGGTTTTATTTTGGTCAAAATATCTTTGATGCCCATGTTAACGCTCCTTTGATGATTTATTTTATTTAATGATGATATTTTTACTCATCTATTTTTGTATTTTATGCCTGACTGAACACAAAAGTGATAGTGCTCAACAGATGAACTTTATGAATGTAAAATTTAAGTCTAGAACTAAAGATTGAATACTTATATAGAGATGGTTCAATATTGATAAATGAATAACCCCTACACAAACAATCCAATCAGGGTATTAAAAACACTTTTAAAATAATGATTATGCTCTTAATATAACACAAAGATATTTTTCTATCAGAAGATAAATTCTGATTTTTTGATCAAGATCATTTTTACTGGCAAGTTGATGATTGATTGTTTATTGTGATTAAAACGGATTAAGATATTTATTTTTTAAATATCAAAAAGTTACATTTAATTTTAAGAATAATGTTTTTAAAAAAACAAACACATTATTGATTTTTTGTTATTTTTGATCAAATAGTTTTTTAAATAAAGATTCGGTTATTGATTTATAGTTGTCACTAACATTAATGTTCAAAAACCAGATCACAACTAGAACGGTAATCGTACCAATTGTTATCTGGTTGATTATTACACTTCAATACGCACTGTTATAGCACCCTGAGTATTTATGTTCTGTTTAGCTTGCCCAGTTTAATACACCATTATATAGCGACTATTGTTGCCTTCTGCTGGCCAATACTTCATTGAATATTGCAGTGGCTATTTGTGCTTGCTTTGGATTAATTGATGTACCAACAACCTCTATTAAAGCCAACATTTGTGGCTGTGTAATGCCTACGTTCAACCCCATATTCATATGTGATTGCAACATTGGTTCAAGACCGGGCAAACTGGCTAAAGCGGCAATGGTTGCTAACTCACGTTCAGCATAGGTCAATAAGTCACTATCAAAAATATCGGCGAATAAATGCTCTTTTAAAAATGTTTCAACCTGTGGGTTAACTGCACCAATACCCCCGCTTTTACCTGGGTCTGTACCGTTAATTAATACTTCTAATGTTGCTTTACCCCGAGTATATTTATCGCGTGTATCATTTACTGGTGATGCAGCACGACCCTGTGTATCAACAATCCCTTGTGCTTTACGCTCATTAAGCACAGCGGTAAATGTATTGATCCCATTTAAACTACGTGGAAAACCACTATAAGCATACATTTGTGTCAACTCATCATTAATCTCGTTGATACTCATGCCTGCATCAAGCCCTGTATTAAGCGCCACTTTAAGTTGTGCTAAGTCACCTGATGCAGTCAATGCCGCAATTTTGACCATACTTTGTTGCCTTGCATTAAGTGCTGCTGTATTTTGTTGCATCGTTTGTGCTCCTACTATGTGACTTAAACTCATCATTGAAATTAAAATTGCCACAAAAACGTGCCATATTTTTTGATTCATGACTTATTCCTATTTAATAAATTAAACATTACTTTTTATATTGCTCATCGCTGACTTTTTCTAGCCAATGAACGTTTTGTCCATTTAGATCACCTGTAACGGTTAGATGAGTCATGGTTGAATTTGGTGTAGCACCATGCCAGTGTTTGACCCCAGGGGGGCAAATAATCACATCGCCCACATGAACTTCTTTAATTTCCCCTCCCCAAACTTGGGTCCAACCAACACCTTCTGTCACAACCAGTGTTTGACCTGCTGGATGGGTGTGCCATGCTGAACGTGCACCCGCATCAAATGTGACATAAGCACCAGATACATTAGTCGCTTGAGCAACAGGAAAAAGTGGTTGTACTTTGACACTACCTGTAAAAAACTCGGCAGGGCCTGTATAAGCAGCTTGAGAACCATTAGCTAACACAGTTTGTGTATTCACTGGTTCTGCTGCATATACAAGAGAACTGGCGAAAAATGCTGATAAAATAAGTGTAATTAAATGTTTTTTCATTGCTTCTCCTTATAAGTAAGTATTAAGCATGATGCTCATATTGTTCGTCACTGACATGTTCTAGCCAAGTCACCGTACTGCCATCTATTTGCTCTTGAATGGCAATATGGGTCATGGCAGTTGTTGGTGCAGCCCCATGCCAATGTTTTTCTCCTGCTGGAATCCAAACAATATCCCCAGGGTTAATCACTTGAATAGGCTCACCCCATAATTGAATACGACCTGAACCAGCGGTCACGATTAATGTTTGCCCTAATGGGTGGGTATGCCATGCTGTCCAAGCACCAGGCTCAAAGGTGACCACACCAGTTGTGACTCTGGCTTCCCCATCTGTTGTCGATGGAGAATCAATTCTGACTGTACCCGTAAAATAATCAGCAGCACCTTTTGTAGAAGGTTGAGAACCATTTCGATAAATGTTCATTTGCGTTGCTCCTTAATGTTTGTGCTCAATATCGCTTTTATATGATGTTAATTTAACAGATGTCGCCTTTAATCACTATACGGTATAATTCGATTAGATATATGAGGAAAATTCATCAATGATTCGTGAGAATATGAATGGGTTATTGGCCTTTATCACCATTGCCAAAGAGCTCAACTTTACCAAAGCGGCAGCAAAACTGGGGGTATCACAATCGGCATTAAGCCATACCATGAATGAGCTAGAAGAGCGTTTAGGTATACGGCTGTTAACACGAACAACACGTAAAGTGTCGCCAACAGAAGCAGGTGAGCGGCTTTTGCAAACCATTGCACCTCATTTTGAAGAAATTCAACATGAGCTGTCTGCCTTAAGTGAACTGCGTGATAAACCAGCAGGCACTATTCGTATTACAACCACAGAATTTGTGATCAATACGATACTTTGGCCTAAACTCACCTCATTTTTACAGCAGTATCCAGATATTCAGGTAGAACTGATTATTGACTACAGCATGACCGACATTGTTGAGCAACGTTTTGATGCAGGGGTAAGAATTGGCAAACACTTAGCAAATGGTATGATTTCTGTGCCAATTGGCCCAGACATGCGTATGGCCGTTGTGGGCAGCCCTGCTTATTTCGCCCAACACAAAAAGCCTATGGTACCACAAGATTTAACGACTCATTGCTGCATCAATTTACGTTTGCAAACTTATGGTGGTTTATATGCATGGGAATTTGAAAAAGAAGGACAAACCTTAAGTGTGCGTGTTAAAGGTCAAGTCGCATTTAACACCTCAACCCAAATGTTGATTGCTGCATTAGATGGTTTTGGGCTCGCTTATATTCCTGAAGAAATGGCAAAGCCTTATATTGAAAAAGGTGTGCTAATTAGGGTATTAGATGACTGGTGCCCACCTTTTTCGGGCTTTCATTTATATTACCCACATAGACGTAATGCATCCCCTGCCTTTACATTATTGGTTGATGCTTTAAGGTATCATGGGTAATAGGGTATGTTACAAGTAAATAAAAATAAATTTATTGGATCAAATAATGCAACCTTTAACAATAAATAACGCAGATTTAATTGCAATAAACAGATTAAATTGGCTCAGAAACTTTCGAGTCAACAAACGCAAATTGCTGTCCTTTGAGTTAGGATTTTTGATCCTATTTGGTGTGTTGATCAGCATTTATTATTTTTTGGCATTACCTATTGTCAATATTTTACTTTGTGGGCTGGTTTTACTGTTACTTCTGCCCATGATGATTGCTTTTAATTGGTTTGTATTTATTCCTATTTTGGCCAGTAAATACATTAACAGAAATAAAATACTGTCCAAACCCTATACTGTTCGCTGGGATGATACTTATCTCTATATTTCCAGTGAAGAAACAAAATCTCAATTGGCTTGGTCTGTTTTTTTTGACATGATTCAAAATGATGAATATATATTACTCTATTCACAAGATTACGTTTTTCAGGTTATTGCCAAACGTTTCTTTGACAGCACCAAAGAAATGAATGATTTTTTACGACGCGTACAAAAAGTTATAAATAAAAAATGATTCAAACTTTCTATTAAACACATATTAAGATCAACCATCTCATATTATCTTTGAACATATCTGATGATTGTATTAAAAAATACTACTTGGCTTTTTCTTATATTTGCACTATTATTTCAACTATATTTGAAATATCAAAATAAAAACATGAACACTCTTGAAGCCGCTAAATATTTTGAATGTCTATCCTCGCCTGTTCGACTAGACATTTTTAGTTTATTAATTCGTTATGGTTCTGATGGTTTGGTTGCAGGGCAAATAGCAACAGAATTAAATTTACCCGCCACTAATTTATCATTCCATTTAAAAGCATTAACCCATTGCCAGCTTATTTCGGTTGAACAAGAAGGTCGTTTTTTGCGTTACCGCGCCAATTTACCTTTGATGAAAGGTTTGGCCAATTTTTTAACTGAGCAGTGCTGTATTGCACAAAATAAAAATAAAGGCTGCGAGTAAATTTATGCTCTCCTATACTCTTTTATTCAGATTAACCAATAAGTTATAAAAATATTTAATGAACTAATTTTTTTGTAATCAATATTTCAATAGTTGATGGAGTAATGAAATGATATCAATCCAAGTATATGACCCTGCTTTATGTTGTAGCACTGGCGTATGTGGTACAGAAATTGATTCTGCATTGGTCACTTTTGCCGCAGATGCAGACTGGGCGAAAAAACAGGGCATCACAATAGAACGTTTTAATCTTTCTCAGCAACCATTGGCATTTGCTGAAAATGAAGTGGTTAAAAAATTTTTAGAACGCTCAGGTGCAGATGCTTTACCGCTTATTTTAATGGATGGTGACATTGCTTTAGCAGGGCGTTACCCAACCCGTAAAGAGTTGGCTCAATGGGCAAAAATTGAGCTAACCGAATCTGAAACAAAAACGGGCTGTTGCAGCAAAAGATCTAATTGCTGTTAATTTAATTTTGGCCAACAAAGGCCAAACCAGATAAATTATTAATAGATTAAAGGTGTTTAAGATGAATTTTTTAGCACATACCCCCTCTTTTGTCTTTTTTACAGGTAAAGGTGGTGTAGGCAAAACTTCTTTAGCTTGTGCAACGGCAATCAACTTAGCCAATCAAGGAAAACGAACTTTATTGGTCAGTACAGACCCAGCTTCAAATGTGGGTCAAGTATTTGAACAAACAATTGGCTCAACCATCACCCCTATTCACACAATGACCAATCTTAGTGCCATTGAACTTGATCCTCAAGCGGCAGCAGAACGGTATAGAAAACGCATTGTTGATCCTGTCAAAGGGCTATTACCTGACGATGTGGTTGCAGGTATTGAAGAACAACTGTCTGGCGCTTGCACCACCGAAATCGCGGCTTTTGACGAATTTACAGGCTTATTAACCAATCAAGCATTATTGGCTCAATTTGACCATATTGTTTTTGATACGGCACCAACTGGACACACTATTCGTATGCTGCAATTGCCTGGTGCATGGAGTGATTTTATTACAAAAAATCCAGAAGGCAGTTCTTGCTTAGGTCCATTAGCAGGCTTAGAAAAACAGCAAGAACAATACCAAAATGCGGTCAACACTTTAGCCAATGAACACCAAACTCGATTGGTGTTGGTTGCAAGAGCACAAAAAACGGCCTTACTTGAAGTGGCTCGCACCTATGAAGAGCTCACCACACTAGGCATTAATAACCAATTTTTGGTGATTAATGGTGTATTGGCTCAACAAGAAACACTTCATGACACATTGGCTCAAGCCATTTATATTCGGGAACAAACTGCAATTGAACAGATGCCACTTAAGCTTAAGCAACTGCCTACCGATTATTTAGCACTCAAAGCATTTAATTTAGTGGGCATTGAAGCATTAAGCCAATTATTTGATCAAACAACTGTGTCACAAATAAGGGTACATCATGAAAATCATGATTCTATGCCACAACTGCCTTCATTGGCTCAACTGCTCAAACAGTTAGAAGCTCAAGAGCATGGCTTAATTATGCTTATGGGTAAAGGCGGTGTGGGTAAGACAACACTTGCTACAGCAATAGCGGTACATCTGGCACAAAAAGGTTTGGATGTTCACCTGTCTACCTCTGACCCTGCGGCTCATTTAACCAATACACTGGATCAACAACTTGCCCATTTAACCGTCAGCCGCATTGACCCTAAAGAAGAAACCGAACGCTATCGCCAGCATGTTTTAGCAACGACAGGCAAAAACATGAGTGAACAAGACCGTTTGGTACTAGAAGAAGATTTAAGATCACCCTGTACGGAAGAGATTGCGGTATTCCAAGCGTTTTCACGTACGATTGCTCAAGCAGGAAAAAAAATAGTGGTTATGGATACAGCACCAACAGGGCATACTTTATTGCTATTGGATGCAACAGGTGCTTATCATAAAGAAGTCACCCGACAAATGGCTAAAAGCCAAAGCCACTTTACAACCCCTATGATGCGTCTACAAGACCCTGACTATACAAAAGTCATCATCACCACTTTAGCAGAAACAACGCCTGTGCTTGAAGCAGCACATTTACAAGATGACTTACGTCGTGCAGGTATTGAGCCTTGGGCATGGGTGATTAATAACAGTGTTGCCGCTTCTGATACACAATCGCCACTACTCCAACTGCGTGCTCAAGCTGAACTGCCACAAATCAACAAAGTGCTGAGCAGTTATGCAAAACAAGTGGCTATTGTACCTTTACAGGCACAAGAACCCATTGGCGTAGATGCGTTAACAAAATTAACCCGTTAATTGGCTAACACGCTGATTATTCGCTAATTAACCTATTTATAAAGGTTTGCAATATGAGCTGCCCCACAGACAAACCCAGAAAAAAACTTTCTTTTTTAGATCGTTATTTAACCTTATGGATTTTTGCAGCAATGGCCTTAGGCATTATTTTAGGATCAGTTTTTACTGATTTACCTAATCAACTTAATGCTTTATCTATTGGTTCGACCAATATACCCATTGCCATTGGTTTAATTTTAATGATGTATCCACCACTGGCAAAAGTACGTTATGAAGAGCTGCCCAATGTATTTACAGACAAGAAAATTCTGTTTCTTTCGTTGGTACAAAATTGGATTATTGGCCCCGCCCTGATGTTTATTTTAGCGGTCATTTTTTTAAGGGATTACCCCGAATACATGACAGGTGTAATTTTAATCGGGTTAGCAAGATGTATTGCTATGGTGCTGGTCTGGAATCAATTGGCAGAAGGTGACAACCAATATGTCGCTGCATTGGTTGCCTTTAATTCTATTTTTCAAATTTTATTTTTCAGTGTATTTGCTTGGTTTTATCTATCCTATTTACCTCCTTTATTTGGCTTAACGGGTAGTGTCATTAACGTCAGTTTTGGTACAGTAGCTGAGGCTGTATTGATTTACTTAGGTCTGCCATTTTTGGCAGGCTTTTTAACCCGCTATTTTTTACGCAAAGCAAAAGGCGACGATTGGTATCAACATTATTTTCTACCTAAAATCAGCCCAATCACTTTAATTGCTCTGCTGTTTACCATCGTAGCAATGTTCAGTTTAAAAGGTAACGAGGTGGTTAAATTACCTTTAGATGCCATTCGTATTGCCATTCCCCTAATTATTTATTTTTTCACCATGTTTATTCTAAGTTTTGTGATGGGTAAATTAGCTGGCGAAAACTATGCAAAAACAACCGCCATGTCGTTTACTGCGGCAAGTAATAATTTTGAATTGGCCATTGCTGTGGCTATTGTGGCGTTTGGTTTAGCATCGCCAGTAGCATTTGCAGCAGTAATTGGCCCATTGGTTGAAGTGCCCGTATTGATTTTATTGGTCAATGTCGCACTTTGGATTAAGAAAAAATACTTTCAGATATAATGTAAAGACCCCTGTTTGGCGGTTCTTTGCCATGAGCACAATGAATAGACAGCCTTAGACTATCTATTCATTAAATGCTAAGCTTATTCTTCATTACGATCTCTTCGCCCTCCTCGACTATGGCGTCTCATATCCATATGATGAAAATCATCTCGCGTATGTCTGCCCACATGGTTTTGTTCGTGTTCGTGCCTATGCTCATGTTCACCATTATTGTGTGCACGATGTTTTGTTACCTGATCTTCAAAAGAATGATTCACTTTTTGTAAAAGTTCTGCTAATTGCTCGCGCTCACTTTGTGACAATGTCGCAAACATGGTGCTTGCGCTGTCTTGCTTAACCGCTTTAATGGCTTTAACAGCCTCTGAACCTTGCTCAGTTAAGAAAATAACAATATTGCGTTTATCTTGCGCATCACGGTTACGTTCAATCAAGTGACGATGTTCTAATTTTCCTAATAGCTCACTCAAAGAAGCAGACCTTACATTTAATATTTCCAGCAGATCCCTTTGATTCATGGCATTATTATTGTTTTGTAAAATAGACAGCACACGCATTTGGGCATGTTCAGCATGACCTTTATGGTGACGTGCACGCATCATAAATTTAGCAGCTCGATGAAATAATGTAGCCAATACTTCGTCGTTTACTGCATCGGTATTGATTTGAGTATCTGTATCCATTTATGTCTCCTTATGGCTTTATATACTTTGTTTACTGGATTACCCATTATTGTTATCTATAGATTGACTTTATAAAAAGGTACCTTTTAAATATAATAAACACCCATATATTAATTGTCAATATAAAAAGGTACCTTGTTATAAAAAAGACAAAAAATTACTCAAAATATTAAACAATTAGAATAAGCATTCAACAAAACCAATACCTATTTAAGCTCATTGGAATGCCTCATGCGTTCTGTGATAAATTCTATAAACCGCTGAGTTTTTGCTGGAAGCAGTCTTGTTTCTGTCAGTGCATAGACAGACACAGGCTCTCCTTGCCATTGTGGCAATATACGACAAAGACGCCCCTCTTTAAGTTCTTGTGCAACCACTTCCTTTGGTAAAAGCACAATACCTTGATCAAGAGTGGCAAGGCGTTTGATCATACCAACATTATTAAGCACATACCGCCCACTGACTTGGGCTTCTATTTTCTCAGCCGTTTGAGCATGATGTAAATTCCATACTCCATATTTAGGAAACCCTAAACATTCATATAGCCCAAGTTCACGAGGGTGGGACGGTTCTCCTGAAACCTCAAGATATTTGGGTGAAGCATAAAGATAAACAGACAATTTTGCTAACTGACGGGCAATTAAGTTGGAATCTTTCTGCTCGCCCATGCGAATAGCCACATCAAATGGTTCTGAGACAAGGTCTACTCTGCGAGGTGTTAAATCAAACTCAAAAGTAATATTTGGATAAAGTTGGGCAAACTCAATCAGCAATGGTGCCATATAGTTAAGTGCAAAATCCACAGGTAAAGACGCACGCAATAAACCCGTGGGTTGTGCAAGCATATCCCCTAATTGCTCATGTGCAAGCCTTGCTTCCTCTACAATCCGCCGACAACGTTCATAATAAATTTGACCAGATTCGGTCAACTCTATTTTACGTGTTGTTCGATGTAATAATCTTAACCCTATTTCTTTTTCCAACATGCAGATTCGTCTGGAAAGGGTTGAATTGGGTACACCAGTAGCCTCCGAAGCTTTTCGAAAACTCATGGCTTTGACAACCTCAACATACAAAGCCATATCATTTAATAGTGCCACAGCATTGCTCCATTAATGGATTAATCTTTTCCATTTTACTATATTTATCTCATTTTATTATTATCATATGATGCACCCTATACATGAATGACCATTTATAAGGTTGTATAAGAGAACGAATACTTGCGTTATCTACGCAAAAAAAATACCAAAAAGGGCTTTAAAATGAATAAATTGTTTACACCAATCAAACTTGGACAAAATACACTATCAAACCGTCTAGCCATGGCACCGATGACTCGAAGCAGAGCACAATATGATGGCACACCTAGCGAAATGGCCAGTGAATACTATGCGCAACGCGCAAGTATTGGCCTAATCATTACGGAAGGCACCCAACCTTCTGATGATGGTCAAGGTTATATGATGACACCGGGTATTTATACTGATGCACATGTTGCAGGTTGGCAAAAAATCACTTCTACCATACATGATAAAAAAGGCCATGTATTTTTCCAACTGATGCATGCTGGCCGTATGTCTCACCCCGACAATACCCCGCACCATCGACAAGGTGTAGCACCTTCTGCCATTGCACCAGACACACAAATATTCACCCCTACTGGTATGCAGGATATTCCAACCCCACGATCCTTAACCGTTGAAGAAATCAAAAAAACTGTAGCTGATTTTCGTTTTGCTGCACGTAGAGCAATAGAAGCAGGTGCAGATGGGGTGGAAATCCATGGGGCAAACGCCTATTTGATTCAACAGTTTTTTGCACCTAGCGCCAATACCCGAACTGATCAATATGGCGGCTCTATCAAGAACAGGGCACGTTTTGCACTAGAAGTTGCATCAGCAATAGCCGAAGAAATTGGTGCAGATAAAACAGCCATTCGCTTTTCTCCTGGTGCTAAATTATGGGGTATTGACGAAGGAGAGGAAGGCCCTCAGCTTTATCGTTATTTAGTTGCAGAATTGAATAAACTACGATTAGCCTATATACACATTATGGATCAAGGCAATGAATCATTGTTACAAGATATTCGTCAACTATGGTCACAAGCATTGATTATTAATCGTCCAAATAAACCACGTGAGCAAATTGGGCAAGATGTTTCATCTGGCCTAGCAGATTTAGAAGCCTATGGACAAATGGTGCTGGCTAACCCTGACTTTGTCGAGCGTTTGCAATCTAATGCCCCAATGAATCAGGCAAATCCTAATGCATTTTTTGGCGGTACAGAACAAGGATATATTGATTACCCATTCTTAAAATAATAATATTAATGCGAAAAGAAAAGCTTTCTAAGCCATTAATAGGTCAAAAAATTTAAATCTTTTCTCACACGCCCAGCTACAGTATACGCTGTAGCTGGGCGTGTGAGAAAAGAAATAAGCTATTTAGCAAAAACATATTAAACAAAAGGAGCCAGAGGATCAGCTATTTTAAAGGCTTCCACCCGATCAGCTTTTGGTGGATAAATCAAATCATTGGTAATAGCTATTTTTATTTTTTTAGCATCTTGGCGAATACAATTCACGTTCTGTTCCCAACCTTCTGTAAAAACAGCTCCCCAAGCACCTAAATCAAGGCAAGTAACATAGTTTTCCTGCCTATAAGTCAAAGGCTCAATACCTAACAAACTGGCGGCAACATTATTCCCTGCAAATTTACCTAATGGGATAGCATGTTGACACGTCATTAACGCAATATTGCCTTTATTATCTGTTACAGCATGAGCCACATCACCAGTTGCATAAACATTGTCCTGCCCAACAACTTTTAAATGCTCATCAACAACTAACCTGCCTTGCTTATCTCGTGTGCCTACAATTTGAGCTGTTAATGTACTGGCTTGAACACCCACTGTCCAAATAACAGTTTTTGATTCAATAAATAGGCCATTTTTTAAATAAACACCTTGCTCATCAACATGATCAATACTTGAATTAAGTAACCATCTTACCCCTAATTCTTGCGAAGCTTGTTTAACTATAGCTTGCATTTGTACACTATAATTACTGCCAATACTGGAACCTCGATCAATAATCACCACATCGATATCACTCCCTAAAGTAGCTTTTAATCTTGCAGGCAACTCCATGGCCATTTCAATACCAGTAAAACCACCGCCACACACAACCACTGTATTTCTAGCTTGAGAAGCAGATAACAAAGCCAAATCTTGTAAATGTTTTTCTAAAATAATGGCTGATTCAAGTTGATCAAGGTTAAAAGTAAACTCTTTTACTCCAGGCACAAGGTCTTGCCTAACATGGCTACCACTTGCAAGAACCAAGCGATCATAATCAAGTATTGCTTGATTACCCTGTTGATCGCAGTAACCAACCTGTTTGTTGACGGTGTCTATTTTTTCGACTTTACCCTGAACAAAAACCACACCTGTTGTTTGATATAAAGGCGCTAATTGACTCACCATTTTATCTGCATTTGCTTCATACAATCTGGGGCGAACACATAGCTCAGGTTTAGGTGCCAATACCATGACTTCAATATTCTCCCTATTGTGTAAATCAACCAATCTTGCCGCACTTAAGGCTGACCACATACCAGCAAATCCAGAACCAATAATTAAAATTCTTTCTTTCATTTTTTCACTCTCATGTTGTTCATCATTTGCAAAATACTATATCAAAACATTTTAACTAAGACAATATTAATCCTAGTTAAAATAAAAATAAAAAATAACATAATGAATTTAAACAATTAAAAATTAAAAATAGCAGACTCTATTTATCCGAGATAGAATATTTGCTATGATCTTTCTGTGATCAATGGAGAATGAATATGGCTTTTTATAGTTCTGGTGTAGAATATGGTATTCATAGTTTGACTTGCATGATCGATGCAAAAGGCAACAAACGAGAAATGAGTGTACGAGAAATTGCACAATTACAAGGTGTGCCTTTTGATTATCTAGCCAAAATTTTCACAAAATTATCCAAAGCAGGTCTTGTGATCAGTGCTGAAGGTAAAGGTGGTGGCTTTCAACTTGCTCGCTCGCCAGAGTTGATTACTCTTTTAGATATCGCTCAAGCCATTGATGATAAAAAACCTATTTTCCAGTGCAAAGAAATCAGAGAACGTTTTGTTGTTTTTAATGATTCGCCCCCCAAATGGGCGTGCGCGGGCATTTGTGGCATCCATTCAGTCATGAAAACGGCACAAGAACGCATGGAAGAAGTCTTGGCACAATACTCTATTCTTGATATTTCACGCAGTATTTATGTCAAAGCACCAGCAAGCTTTGCTATTGAAATTGAAGAGTGGCTCAATAACAAAAGACAGCAAAGTTAACATCATTAAAGAAGGAGTATTGATTTTATGAACAAAATGTTTTTATCTTCATCTTTTGCAGATAGTGTTGAAATTTTTCAAAAATTTATCGGAAAAGACCTAGAAAATCGAACCGTCACCTTTATCCCTACAGCAAGTATTGTTGAAGAAATAACCTATTATATAGATGCTGCTAAAGAAGCTTTTAAAAATTTAGGTATGAAACTTGTTATATTAGATATTGCTGACACGACAAAAGAAGAAATCAAAAACACTATAGAAAAAAATGATTTTATCTATATTTCAGGAGGAAACTCTTTTTTCTTGCTGCAAGAGCTAAAAAAGAAACAGGTTGATGAAATCATTCTACAAGAAATAAACAAAGGAAAAGTTTATATAGGAGAGTCAGCAGGTTCAATTATTATGGCACCCAATATAGAATATATATCTGTACTTGATGACAAAGAAAAAGCCCCTGATCTATTATCTTATGAAGGTTTAAATGCACTCAGTAAGTACCCCTTACCACATTTAAATAACGAATATCTGGGCGAAGCAATTGAACAAATCATCCAGACTTATGGTGGCTCCCTCAATCTATTACCCATTACAGACATACAAGCCATTTTAGTTGAAAGCGATCAATTAACTATAGTTTAAAGAGCTGCCCACATGAAAAAAACGGTCAAAAAGCTGCTTAAACGGATACTCATCACCCTTTTAAGTTTAGTGGTACTTATCATCAGCATTTTAGGCATCATAATTATGAAGGCTTACTCTAAACTACCCCCAGTAGATGCACTTGCCACCTGTAGACCAAGAATTGATGGACTTGATCAAGAGTGGGTAAAGGAATTGGGTAAACAATACCAAACATGTACTAAAATAGAAGATTTTCCAGTCAATCTAAAAAATGCAGTAATTGCAGCAGAGGACAAACGATTTTATCAACATTCAGGCGTGGATATTATTAGTATAGGTCGTGGCATATTTGGTAATATAGCTAATAAACCTGTTGCTGGTACCAGTACCATTGCCCACCAAATTTCTCGACAGATCAATCTTACAGATAATAACACATCGAGGAGTCAATTTTATATGCTGTTATCAGCATATAAAATTGAACAAAATTTCTCAAAAGATGAAATTTTGGGCTTTTATTTAAACCAAGTGTATATGGGTAAAAAAGCCTATGGTTTTCCAATTGCTTCTCAAGTGTACTTTGGTAAAAATGTTTCTGAACTCACCTTAGCTCAATCAGCCATGTTGGCAAGCCTACCAAGGGGACCATCTGCTTTCAATCCTGTTGATAGGCCTAAAAGAGCCAGAGCTCGCCAAATGCTCGTTTTAGAAAATATGAAACAATTAGGATTTATTAATCAAACCCAATTTGATCAGGCAAAAAATGAAGTATTGGTATACAAAATAGCAAAAACAGAAAACAATGCACTCGGGCTTTAACAATCATGCTTTCTAGAATTGATGGCAACACGTTCTATTTAAGAGCCTTTTGCCACATTTACCAACCATTCCTTAATAAACTGTTCTGTACCTTTGGGCATGGTTTGGATCAGTTTGTTTTCCAACTCACTGACTACCCCCTCGCAAGTTTGAAGTTTTTCATACCCTAAAGAAGTAATACGTGTCTGCTTTTTTCTCCCATGATTAGGATCAGGTACACGTTCAATAAACTGTTCTTTTTCCAGATTTTTCAATATAACGGTAATAGTTTGTGGTGTTAACAACGATAAATGAGCTAAGTCTGCACCCGAAATATCAGGATAAGCCTTTAACATCGTTAAAATAACAAATTGAGGAAAAGTAACCCCAACTGAAGATAAAGCTTGCTCCATCTGGATTCTGTAACTTGAATAAGCTTGCCTAAATAAATAAGCTATATGCCCATCCTGACCTCTCTTACCCTCTCCAATAATAGGGATGTTAAATTTTTCTTGACTCATAATGTTCGAACTCTTATATTATAGCAAATATATACGAATTCTTATATTAACAACGAGGCAAACCCTATGCAAACATTTATCTCTGAACAAGACTTCTTTACTCATGCAACAGATGCAAAAAAAGCACTGCTTGATCTTGGTGCTGCTGTTAAACAATCTGGGTTAGATGATTCACTTTGCGAACTGGTCAAAATACGTGTTTCCCAAATCAATGGTTGCTCGTATTGTTTATCCATGCATTTAAATGTCGCCCATAAACTGAACATTGCACCAAGCAAATTAGATTTACTTCAAGTTTGGCGCGATACCGATTTATTCGATGCCAAAGAGCAAGCTGCATTAAATTGGGCCGAACATCTAACCCAAATGGCGCAAGTCGACATTACTGCTGCTGATTATGAACAATTGAACACACTATTTTCTGCGACAGAAATCATGTTTTTAACCAGTTGCATCGCCAATATTAATGCATGGAATCGAATTGCAGGTGGGCTAAAATTCAAACCTCATGTTCCTTCAGCAGGCTAAACTCAAAATACCAACACCTATCTTTATCATAAAAATAAACGCCTATTCAAATAAGCGTTTATTTTTAGGTTTAATAAAGGTACCTATAGTCATCTAAACAAGATGTTGACTATTATGCAAGCAATCAAACATGAGCAAACATCGATTTTAGCCGCTGCAAAAACAGTTCCGATGCTTTAGAAAACACCTGATACCTTTTCCACACAATATTAATATCAACCTCCAACACCGGACTCAGTGGTCGAAAACAAAGATTACTCAAACAGGTTGTATTCACCAGCCTATCCAAACATAAAGCATAACCTATGCCTTTTTCAACCATTAAAGAAGCATTAAAGATCAAATTATATGTAGCCACAATGTTCAACCTTTTATAGTCTCTTTTTATCCATTTCGAGATATTTTCATCCACATATTTTTGTTTTGAACCAATTAACGGCAAATCCCATAAATCTTCTGGACAAATAAATTTTCGTTCTGCTAATGGGCTATCTTTTCTCATCAATACACCCCATGTATCCTTTGCAGGTAATGTCAAAGATTCATACTTGGCCATATTAGCAGGCCCAATTAACACACCAAAGTCTAGTAAACCTTTATCTATACGCTCTGTAACATCATCCGCATTACCACTAAATAAATGAACATGAATTTGTGGAAAGTCATCTCTTAGTGTTTTGATGATCTCGGCAATCAGTTCCATAGCATAGGTTTCACCCCCACCAATATAAATATCACCACTAACAGCTTCTGTTGGGGCATGAAATTCAGCTTCTGTTTTTTGAACCAGTTCAAGTATTTCTTCTGCACGCTTACGTAGCCGTATCCCTTCATCGGTTAAAGTAATTTTTCGGCTGCCACGAATAAATAATTGCGTACCCAGCTTGTCTTCTAACTCACTGAGCTGACGAGATAAAGTTGGCTGTGTCAAATGCAAATACTGAGCCGCTGCTGTAACACTCTCTTCTTTTGCAAGTGCCAAAAAATAACGCAGTACCTTTATATCCATAATAGTTTACCTGAAACAAATAAAAGTTTGTCACAAAACCATGCTAAAAAAGCATGAAAAATCATAAAATATAAGTATTTTACATGAATAAAATACAAACTTATACTCAAGGATAACAAAATGATCACCCACATTTAAACAAACTCACCTTATGCGATTATTGAAACCACATAACACATAAGTAAAACAATCAAAGAGACCAGTATGCAAACAACAATGAACGCACCTTTAATAAAAAGTACACCGACCAAAGCATATTGGTCAGCGATTTTTTCATTGTTTATGGGGGTGACAAGTTTGATTGCAGCAGAGTTTATCCCTGTTAGCCTGTTAACGCCCATCGCACAAGACCTCAATATTACAGAAGGCATGGCAGGTCAAACCGTCACTGTTGTGGGTATTTTTGCTGTAATAGCCAGCTTAACGCTGTCACCTCTGACCAAAAACATGAATAGGCGATTCGTTCTATTAAGCTTATCGGTTTTACTGCTTATCTCAAATATACTGGTTGCTCTAGCCCCTAATTATGCGACTCTTCTGATCGGTCGCAGTATTTTAGGCTTGTGTGTTGGTGGATTCTGGTCTATGGCGTCCGCAGTAACTTTACAACTGGTACCAGCAAAAGATGTGCCTAGAGCATTGAGTATTGTCTATGCTGGCGTTTCAGTTGCCACCATTATTTCATTACCCTTAGCCAGTTATCTTGGTCATATAATTGGTTGGCGTAATGTCTTTTTCTTATCAGCATTATTAGGTTTGATTGCGCTTATTTGGCAGTTTTTTTCCTTGCCTTCATTATCGGTACAAGAAGGCAGCTCGTTCAAAAACATGTTCCAACTCATGAAACAAAACTGGGTATTAATGGGTATTGGCGCCACTATTTTCAGCTACGGTGGTTACCATATATTTTTCACCTATCTGAGACCATTTTTAGAACACAATCTTGCCTTGCAATCAAACATATTAGCCACCGTATTACTGGTTTTTGGTATCGCCAATTGTCTAGGCACTTTTATTGCGGGTTTTTTATTGGGTAAATTATTTAGGGCAACAATGGTGACCATACACCTTATGCTTTTAGTATTGGCCATTCTTTTATACATCAACAACGGCAACCTGACTGTCAACATGATACTGGTCATATTGTGGGGCTTTATATTTGGCTTTATCCCCGTTGGTTGGTCTACATGGATTACCCGTACCTTAGCAGATAAGGCTGAAATGGTTGGTGGGTTATCCGTTGCCGCCATTCAATTTTCTATTGGACTTGCTGCTGCCACGGGCGGGCTTATATTTGATCATTTTGGTACCCATGGCATTTTTCTTTGTGCCGCATTGATTTTTTTGTTTGCCATAGCGTTTATTAAAACGAGTTTTTCATTATTCGCCAAAGTAACAGGAAAGTTAGCCTAAAGTCACAAGGCTCTTGTAAGAGCAAAATAAATTGCCTAATGGATACTTTGAGCAAAAAAGAAGCAAACACATATTTATTGTTAAAGGAGGTTATATGAAAAAGATGATGCATTTTTTACAATTTAGGTCTGCCATCACCACATTGATTGGTGTAGTGGGTATTTTTTTATCAACATCAGCTATAGGTCAAGATATGTCTTACGGTGCAAATAATTTTTATACAAGCAATCAAGTAACCGTACAAAAGGTTACCTTTAAAAACCAATACAATATGAAAGTGGTGGGTAATTTGTTTATACCTAAAGGGTTAAACCAAAATATCAAACACCCAGCAATCATAGTAGGTCACCCAATGGGAGCAGTAAAAGAGCAAAGTGCTAACCTGTATGCCACAAAAATGGCTGAACAAGGCTTTGTAACATTGTCTATTGATTTATCATTCTGGGGCGAAAGCGAAGGACAACCTCGTAACAGCGTGTCACCCGACATTTATGCTGAAGATTTTAGCGCAGCAGTTGATTTTCTGGGAACAAGGCCATTTATTGACAGAAATAATATTGGTGTTATTGGTATTTGTGGTAGTGGCAGCTTTGCCATCAGTGCCGCAAAAATTGACCCACGTTTAAAAGCCATTGCCACCGTCAGCATGTACGATATGGGTGCCGCCAATCGCAATGCGCTCAACCATTCTTTAACGCTTGAGCAAAGAAAAAACATCATTGCTGATGCAGCACAACAACGCTATGTTGAATTTACAGGGGGTCAAACCAAGTACACCAGTGGCACGGTACATGAAATTAATGAGCATTCAAACCCAATTGAGCGTGAGTTCTATGATTTTTATCGTACCCCAAGAGGCGAATTCACCCCAAAAAGTTCCTCTCAACAATTAACCACACACCCAACATTAAGCAGCAATGTTAAATTTATGAACTTTTATCCATTTAATGATATTGAAACCATTTCTCCTCGTCCAATGTTGTTTATTGCGGGTGAAAAGGCACACTCAATTGAATTTAGTGAAGATGCCTACAAACGTGCTGCTGAACCAAAAGAATTATATATTATACCTAATGCAGGTCATGTCGACCTTTATGACCGTGTTGACCTGATTCCATTTAATAAGCTTGATGCATTTTTTAAACAATACTTGCAATAAAATACCACTTTAACCCAAAAAATTCGGGGATATTGACCAGATATCCCCTTCTTTATCATTATCCGTAATAGTTCACAAACAAAGGGGAAAGAAAGAAAAATGAAAAAATATTGCCTAATAATATTGGCTGTTTTTTGGGGATCTTATGCTTATGCTCAACAAGTTTCTATACACAGTTTCCCAACTCCAGACACAGTCAGTCCTGAAATAAAGCCATTGGTTGCGGGTCAACCCACACCTTTTTGGCATGATCGCCCACAAACCTCTGCTGAATGGAAAACATGGGTCAATCAAATTGCCCAAACAAGCATGAAACAATTACCCCATTTACAAAAAAAAATGCAGGTTTCTGTCGAACCCACCATGCTTGGCGATGTCCCCAGCTTTTTAATCACACCCAAACAAATACGCCCCGAAAACAGCAATCGCATTCTGATCCATTTTCATGGTGGTGGTTATGTACTGAACCCTGGTCAAGCAGGTACAGATGAAGCCATTATGATGGCAGGTTACGGTCAAATCAAAGTCATTTCTATTGATTACCGCATGCCACCAGACTTTCCCTTCCCTGCAGCAATTGATGATGCTCTAGTCGCATATCGTGAAATCCTGAAACAATATCCTCCAGAAAACATCGGTGTTTTTGGCACCTCTACTGGTGGCGGCATCACACTAGCCTTGATGCTGCAAGCAAAAGCTCAAGGTCTACCTTTACCCGCAGCTATTGCCGTTGGCACACCATGGACCGATATGAGTAAAACTGGAGACTCGTATTTTACCCATGAAGGGATAGATAACGTACTGGTCAGTTATGATGGTTGGTTGGGTGAAGCCGCAAAACTCTATGCCAATGGACAACCGCTCAAAAACCCGCTGTTATCCCCCATTTATGGTGATGTAAAAGGGCTTCCGCCAACCTTGCTCGTGACAGGCACACGGGATCTATTTTTAAGTAACACCGTAAGAATGCACTTAAAATTACGAGAAGAAGGCGTGATTGCAGACTTACTTGTGTTTGAAGGGTTATCACATGCTCAATATTTAATGAACAGCGACGCACCTGAAACAAAAAGATACTTCCATGAGTGTAGCCAGCTTTTTAACCGCTATCTGGCCAACAAAAAGATCAATAGATGATCACCTTAAGCACTTTGTTTGAGTAAAAGCTTATGATGTCTAAACCAGAATAATAAAGCATTGCTACTGAATAGATTTAGCGCTGTTATTTGTAGCAATGCTCAATCAATTTATTGTTTGACTCTACTATATAATCAATATCGCATCAAATATTGAGCGAATAAATTAAGCATAAACTAAGGTTATCAACCATGAAACGATTATTCACCATACTATTATCAATTGCTCTTCTGTTGAATATAGAAGCCTGCCATTCAAGCAATGATTTTCCATCAGAACCTACTTCAACAATACCAGAAAATCAGGCAAAACCAGAGAACATGAACATTCAAATTACAGTAGGCTCTGCTACGTTTACAGCAACACTAGAAGATAATCAAACAACAAAAGCTTTTAAACAAATGCTCCCCATGACGATCAATATGCGAGACGTAAATCAGAATGAAAAGTGCCATGACTTACCAACATCACTGCCTAAAAATGCCTCTAATCCAAAAACGATTCAAAAAGGTGATCTTATGCTTTGGGGATCAGATACCGTTGTGCTTTTTTATAAAACATTTACAACACCATATAGTTATACACGACTAGGCTCGATTCATAACCCATCAGGGTTAGAACATGCCTTAGGTGCAGGAAATGTAATGATCACTTTTGAGTTAAAACCATAATATTTTTTCTATATTTATTGTTTAGAAATAAACACAAAATATACAATTGATGGTGCATACTGTCATTTTTCAGATATGAATAGTTATGATGAAGAAGAGCATTTTGAGGGCGTTCAATTTTCTATAGGTTATCCACCAACTGATGAAGATGAAATTATAGTTAGTGAAGAAACTTGCTATCACTATGTTAAATTAGCTTGTGAGAAATATCTAAAATTCCATCCAGAAGATAAAAAGATAATAAATGAGTTACTGAAAAAAATGCCTTTATAATTAAAATCTAAAATGTAATTCTAGTTTCCCCAACTTTACTTCAATAATGACTATCTTACTTTTTTGCTATTTAAATTTAATTTAAATAGCAAAAAATAAACTTTCTCCAAATGCCAACTTCAATGTTCTGAAACACATCTCCTCACTAAGAATTCACTTCGCTAATCAAGACTGCTCTACATTTCTTGGACGAACATCACGGTGTTTCCGGCTGGATCGTTGACTTGCGCAAGCTTTATGAATCCTAGATCCTGTGTTTCGCTAGCGATAACACCAGCATCTTGACAAATTGCCCTCTGTGCTTCGATATTGTGGACACCGCAAACTACAAATGATTTACCTGCAAGGCTTGGTTCAGGAGCAACCGACACTTGAATCCAAGCATTTTCTGCCAACTGCCATTCGGCGATTCCCTCATCAGGTGTAACATCTGGCTTACGTCCAAGCCATTTGGAATACCATTCAACAGCTCCGTTGAAATCATTCACGTGAAGAACAGAGACTACACTCGTAAAGTTATTATTCAACATTTCCTTATTTTCCTTATCAAATTAAAATATCCGTTTTTTGAACTTGTAGGCTCAAAATTATTGTTAGCTCAAATATTAAATACAAAAAAATTTAATTTCAGTTCCCAATTGAAAAAAATTGAAACTATTCGAGGGTTTTCAAGATAGTTGTCGCCCCAGATTAGTTTATACGGCCTGTTTTCCCGCTCTGGATTGAGCATGACGTTATTCAGCCATTGCCAGTTTCACGACTGCACTAACCAACGTGTCGGATTGGAGCCTCTCGCCGCTTGATAGACCTTCTCTCGTTGGGACAACAACGCCTTATCCTCACCTATATGTCGCTGTAAAAGCGTCACATATCCCATCAAACAACAATATGTGTGCTTTAGGACAAACTCTGAAGACGGATTATCAGAAGTGATAATAGTAATGACCTGCTGACTGATGGTTAATATCCAAGTCTATTTGTGATACTTTCGTTGTAACTCTGATATCCAATGCAAACATAACGCTACTTATTATTCAGCTTCTCGCTCTTAACCGACGACTGTCAGCTTAAAAAAAGAGTTAAACCAAGCCAGTAATATAAAAATACTTACCCTTATGAAAGCTCTATATTTACAGATTCCCTAATTAGTCTTCCCTGTTAACAATCTGTTTGACCTGTCTTGGTGTAATTTCCATAATCTTCGCAATAGTTTCTACATCAACCCCTTTATCAAGCAAAGCGTTAGCAAGCATCTTTGTCTGTTCCTGAGCAGCTTTAGTTTTATCTTTCTCTGACTTCAGTTTTTCTCTAGCAATTGCTTTCTCTTCCTTGCGAATTTGCTCCACAACTTGATAAGTGGGCACATACTTTAAGCTTTTCTCCAACTCATCCATAATACCGTTAGATTTAAAACTCGAATAAGAAAGAGGGGTAATAATCAAATGGTCAACAAGTTCGATATTTAAAATACGTCCTACTTGAATTAAGCGATCGGTTACCTCTTTATCTGCATCGGATGGTTTTAAGCCACCAGATGGGTGATTGTGTACCGCAATAACACGAGAGGCGTTTTTCATCACCGCCACACGAAACACATTCATCGGTTCCACATCAACCGATTTAAATGTGCCCAACGCAATCAGTTCGATATAAAGGATATAGCCTGCCTGATTCATGCCAATAATCCAAAAATGTTCTTTTTCTTGGTCTATTTTGTTTTCACGTAATAAAATGCGTTGCATGATGCCATACACATCGTCCGTACCTTCTATATAACGTTTATCATTTTTGGCAAGTTTTATATCCATGAATATACTCTTAAACTATTTGGTTTCTCATTAGTGTAGCATAATTTAGTTGCTTTTAAACTTTGCTTAAACTATCTGTCTACATTAAATGTGGTCACTTTTTCGGCGGGTATCCAACCTTTTTTAGCTTGTTGCTCATCTTGAACATAAAGCCAAGCACCATATACACCAAGCACATCTAAAGGCATATTGGCATCAATATCCAATTCAGTTGGGTTGTAATCAATCAGTAAGCAGTTTTGCTCATCTAAAAGATATTTATAGACATAAGCCTCATGCCCTTGAATATCACAAGGGTACCAGTCTTGCGCTTCTTGATCATCACCTTTAATTTGAACTGGTACTCCTTTGGGAAAGGTTGGAAAAATACCATAATTTTGGTGTGCGGTTGTGGTTATGGCTTTTAGCATAATCTACCCCTAATAACGAATTAACACATAACATAAACCACTCTAAACGGTATGTCCACAATAGTGACTAATAATAGGAATGCTCATCAACAATAATATCTATTATTTTACGATATTCAAAATATTTACACTGTCCATTTAAAAACGGTCACTTTCCCTCTGTTCTGCTTCAAATTAAATATATTTTTGACTGCATAAACAGAATTAGAGGCTTTAAGTCATGATTTTTTTTGATTCATTACAAAAAACCTATCAAAACAATACTTGAAATTCTACTTATTTCTGCAATATAAAGGTAAACTTTGGCGCGTCTAGTTAAGAAATAATATATTGTGTTTAAAAAAATATTTTTATCTACGTTGTTTCTGTTATCTTTTGCTGCTTCAGCCAACGATATAGCAGATATTGATGAAACATCAGAACAAATTGTTGCCTATTTTGCTGGAGGGGGCACCCTTGTTGAGGCTGATGAAAAACCGCTTATTTATAGAAAAATATTAAAAAATTACCCAGATGGCAGCCACCTTATTCAAGACTTTTATATTAAAGACAGCTATGTGATGGATTTGCTCCGTGTTTGTAAAGAAGATTTGTCATCTACACATGAAATTAAATACACTGACCCATACAGAGTGAACAACGTCTCACTACAAATATTAGACATTGTACCCAATGAAGGCGCAAAAATTCAATGGGATGCTAGAGGGTTTAAATCTGGGATTGTTCATTATCATAATGGTAAAAAACATGGCGTTGAAACATCTTGGCATTCAAAAGAACAAAAGAAGGAGGAGTTGAATTATATTAATGGAAAACGAGAAGGTACACATATTGTTTAGCATGACAATGGACAAAAACACCAACAAGGACAATATTTAAATGATCATCCAGATGGTTTCTGGGAAAGATGGAACAAAGATGGCCTGTTAATAAAACAGATGTTATTTGAAGATGGCATTCTACTGGAAAAAATCAATTATGATCAAAATGGACAAATCTCTGATCATGTATTTGCTGATGAATTATATGAGAGCTATTTTTAACTCAATAAGTAAATAGTATTACGCATCATAAAATAGCCTTGATCAGCCATAGGAACGAATATTAATTAGCTCCACTTTCTCTTGTTTTACATGATCATTCATGTTCTATCGCCCAACTATTTAGTGCGTGCTTAGGTTCTTTTCTCTTTTCACATAGACAGTAATATCTGACTCTATTATTTTTTTATAAAACAAAAAGGATAAAATTTCAATTAAGTACTTTTTTAATTATTTGCTTATATAATTGTGAAATGTCTTCATCTATTCTATTCCCATAAATCTCAATTTTTACCAATCCAAATTCTATCTGACCAAATTTATCAAACTATATACCAAATATAAAATATTAAAAATTTATAATAAAACCACAAAGAAACACCTATGAGATACAAATATATCAGTGGTTTATTGATTATTTTTGCTTTCATTTTAAGTATTATGAACTGGCAAAGAAATAATCAATACAAAAACTAAAAGGTAAACTCAAGCGATTGTCAGCCCTACTCTCAGTGCTGATTTATGTTTTATTGAATCAAATTTATACCCCATTCTATAAAAGAAATATTTCCTGCTGAAGATAAAAAATATGCTGTATTTTCTATAACAGTATTGAAAAATCTTTATTTTTTTATAATGACATTTCTATGACAATCTTGTGGTGTTATTAACATTCCAGTGCTTGACTGCACTCTTATGATATTCAGGGGCTTACTATTTTTAGTATCCACTAATATGGACAATTTTTCTCCTACCTCAAACATATACTTTTCTCCCCATTGACGAAAAACCACAATAATAGGAAAAAGATCGCGCCCTTTTTCTGTTAAAGCATATTCCTTATAAGCACTCCCATCTGATGCGGGAAGTATTTCCAATAAACCTAATGAAGTTAATGATTTTAATCGTACCGATAAAATATTTTTAGCCAATCCCAAGTTTTTTTGGAACTCACCAAAACGTTTAATACCATCAAATGCATCACGAATAATCATCAATGTCCATTTATCCCCAATCACCTCTAATGCTCTGGCAACAGGGCATTCACTTAATTCAACTTGTTTTTTTTGTGTCATGAATCATATCCCTTAAATTGTTACGCATCAAAAGTAGTTGCATTTTAAAACCAATTTAAGTAATAATCAACAAAGTGGTTTCATTTTAAAACCAAAAATCAAGGAACATATGATGCGTTATCTAATGAAAAAAACAGATTTGATGACTAATGATCAAAAGGGGTTGGCTCCTTCAATCATTTTATTATTTGCCATAACAAGTGGGCTAGCAGTAGCCAATGTCTATTTTGCCCAACCTCTTCTGGATTTAATCGCTCATTCTCTCGATATCCCTGCTAGCTCCATTGGTATTGTTGTGACCATGACACAAATAGGTTATGCATTGGGGTTATTATTTATTGTACCATTGGGTGATTTATTAAATCGAAAACGTTTAATCATTGGGCAAATGTTACTATTAATTTTAGCGTTAGTTGTAACTGGCTTAGCATCAAACTTGTGGTTATTTTTAAGTGCGATGACTATAGTGGGGTGTATGGCTGTTGTTGTACAGGTTTTAGTTGCATATACAGCCGTCTTGGCAAATGCTGAACAACGCGGTCAAGCAATTGGTATCGTGACTAGCGGTGTGGTATTGGGTATTTTATTGGCTCGTTTGTTTTCTGGTGCCGTAGCCGACCTAGTCGGGTGGCGAGCGGTTTATTATTTTTCAGCGATATTAATATTTTTAATGAGTATATTACTTCTGTATGTCATGCCCAAATATCAGGATCAACAAACAAGCCATTCTTATATTAAGCTTATATCTTCTGCGTTTCATTTATTGCTTACTGAAAAAACGCTACAGGTAAGAGGTATATTAGCTTTACTCATTTTTGCTTCTTTTAGTGTATTGTGGAGTGCCATGGTGTTGCCTTTAAGCACAGAACCGTTTTTGTTGTCTCATACACAAATTGGCTTATTTGGTTTAGCTGGAATGTTTGGTGCTTTAGCGGCGACAAAAGCAGGCAAATGGGCAGATCAAGGCATAGAACAAAAAGTTACAGGTTTCTCTTTAATACTCTTAATCATTTCTTGGATGGCGATTGGTTCATTATATATATCATTAATTATGCTTATTATTGGTGTTGTCATATTAGATTTTGCAGTACAAGCTGTTCATGTAACGAATCAAAGTTTAATATTTGCAACCAACTCTCATGCTCAAAGTCGTTTAGTTGGTATTTACATGTTTTTTTACTCTATCGGAAGTGCATTAGGAGCCATTACTGCAACGAGTGTGTATGTACTTTGGGGTTGGAAGGCAGTCAGTTCATTGGGAATGGTTTTTAGCATCATAGCCTTTATTTTTTGGTGGGTAACAAAACCGAAACAATAATCACTATACGAAATGAAACTTTTACTCTTGTTAAGTTATCAAACTTAAATTTAAGTAAACTATGCTTATTTTTGTGGATCTTAGTAAAAGGCTATAAGCTTTAATGAAAGAAAAACTGGAGCGGGAAACGATCTCAGCAACAGCCTATCTATGACGTTGATAGTATTGGTTTATTTTCTTAATATCCTCAACCAAGGTACATAATGTTATCCTTATTGATTTTGCTTTACAACAAAAATTATTTTTACTCTACTAAGTATCTATTTTTTTAAATAATTTACCATGTAATTAAACAGCTTTGAAAACATATAAATTTTCCATATTATCCTACATTAATGCTTGATCAACTAAACTGAAAATATACTTTTTCTCAACGGCAAAACTATCATCTTTGGGGGTAAATATCATTGTGTATGTAATCATGCCCTCTAATAAAAGCATAATCATATGAGCGGTTTCTTCCGCTGTTTCACCTTGTCCCAAACTATCCAAAATTAAACGTTTTACATTTACTTTATGTTCTCGGACAACTTTTTGAATCTCTGGCACTCTGTCTCTATATTCTGATTGAGCACGTAAAAACATACAGCCTCGATAATGCTCACTATTGAACCAGCGTATATGCCACGACACAATGGCATTTATTTTATCTTTTGGTTCACTAAAAACAGCCATAACATTAGTCAAAGCATCATTAAAATAAGAGTCTCTTCTTATTAAAACCTCTTTGACTAAGCCATTTTTATCGCCAAAATATTTATACAATGTCCTCTTTGAGACATCAGCACTCTCCGCAACTGATTCAAGACTGACAGGGAAATAGCCATTTTCATTGAATAGTGACTCTGCTGCATTAAGGATACTTTCCCGAATATCTAATTTTTGCTTCATATTAATGGGTCTATACATAACAATAACATTCTCTAATCTTATCATAACTATCCTACATAGACTATTTTTATATAAATATTGACATTAATAATAACTAATAATATATTCTATAACCATTATCGTTTACTTTTATTTATTAAATAATCAATACTGAATACTTTTAGAAATTAAACACTCTTTTCAGGGTAAAAATAAGGAACATACTATGTTACGAAAATTCAAAGGTGGAGAAAAGATTCAACCAAGACCAAACATCGCTGCGGTAACAAAGGGCTTTGTTGGGGGAACTCTGGGTATTTTAGTTCTATTAATTGTCACTCAGTCACATGGAACACTCGCAATTATGGCACCATTTGGGGCGACATGTGTTCTGTTGTTTGCTCTTCCTAAAGCACCACTGGCACAGCCTAGAAGTGTTATTGGAGGACATTTTGTCTCAGCATTAATTGGGCTTGTCATGATCAATACATTTGGAGATGGCGTTTGGTGTATCGCTATTGCAGTGGGTTTAGCTATTGCCGCTATGCAGGCTCTTAGAGTAGTACATGCTCCTGCTGGTGCCAATCCGATTTTGATCATCATGTCAGGGATTCATGATTATAGTTTTTTATTCACACCAGTGCTATTAGGTTCAATTTTATTGGTTCTAGTGGCTTTGATTGTTAACAACTTTGGTGTAGGTAATCGTTGGCCTAGTTATTGGCTAGGATATAGCGCAAAAAGAGCTAAAACAGAAACAGCCATTAGTAAGTAAAAGAAAATTAAGTTTTATTTTTATTAAAGATATATAACAATGACAGTAAGCAATGATTAACAAATTATATCCTTACGCTTAGAATAAGCGTTGTATCAATACAGCATAAGTGAGTTTAATTTGATTGTTTTTCTATTTTTCAAACCATACTGCATATAAGCTATTATACAATCTGGCTTGTTATTTATCCCTCCTCTATCTTATTACTTCATGGAACGCCCACCCCTAGAAATTGACTTGGAAATCTTGCAACAGCAACGCTGGCAGCGAGAGCAAGAAGAACAGCAGCGTATAGGGCAAAAGCTCCCCGAAGCAATCGAAGATGTACAAAATCATCTCAATCAAAATAACTTGCTTAAAGGGTTTAATGAGGAGCAACAAAAACAATTAACCGAAGCTTTAGCGGTAGAAGTCGCTAAAAAGAAGCATTTTGATAAAATTGATGGAGTCGGGCTATCCAAAGATGGCAATCATCTGATTGCCCATATCCACAATAATGTGGCTGCTCATATCGATATTCGTCAAATTCTAACGCAATAACAAGCTGAACAACAACCAAACCTATTAGAGCGACCTTTACCTGAACCTAAACGGTTAAATGAAATCAATAAACTCATCGATATCTTTGACGTGAAAGATAAACTATCGATCTTTAACCCCAAAGAGCAGCAGACTTTAATGCAAGCAGTTGGCTTTGCTATTGATGACTTTGCAGGGCGTCCGCCTAAAGTCACTTATGTCGATATCAATCATGAACAGATGCATTTAGTCGTTGGGGCTTATAATAAAAGCATTAAATTAGACCCTCAGGCTATTCTGGCGCAAAATCAGACTAAAGAAGATATTAATCAAACTGTATCTGTACCCGAAAAAGAACCCGAACAAAGCATACGCACTGCTATTGCTAAGAATGGCGACAGTGGCATGGCGATTGCCAAACAATTAGACCCCAATCACCCAGAGGCTGCGTTGGGGCATTTATACCGTTCAGGACAAGTTAAAGATATTCAGCTTAAAGACACACATCAACATCTGGTACCCAATATTCAGCCAAATAAAGAATATCACTATGATCCCAGTATTTATACACCTGAACAGTTAAAAGAAAACGAACAGTTCGCTAAACAGCGAATAAGTAGCCAAAGCACAATCAACCAACAAATTGACAGTATTCAGGCACAGATTCAACAACAGCAAAAACAGAACCTCGAACAACAAAAAACCAATGAGCTATTAAGCGGTTTATTTAAACCTCAAGAATCATTAGCGCGTAATTCTTTTGAAGACCAACTCAAACACCGCGTATTGGTCAATCAATACTTACCCACTGAATATAGGCAATCAGGCAATTATGGTGAACGCTTTAGTCGTGGATTGGTGAATGGTGCAAAAGGCTTTGTGGTTGAACCCGTATTACAAGTCAGGGATATGGCTATGGCTGGTGCTGCGGTCACTTACAATTATGTTGGCAATAAACAAGGTGCCGATATGTGGTTACCTGACATGAAAAGTGGCACAGCCGAGGCATATAAAAATGGCACCTCACAAACAGAACTCTTGTTACAAAGTAACCCCATTACAGGTATAGGAGTAACCAGTTATCACGGCACCACAGCATTGATGCAAGGACGAAATGGAGACTTTGCCGAATTGGCGGGTGGTGTCACTGCGGGTTTGGCGATGGGTAAAGCAGCGACAAGATATGGTGGTTATGGGGTCACTGTAAAACCTATTGCTTTGCCTACTGGAGCAATGAGATATCAAATAGGAGGAATAGGCGCAAAAATAGAAGTCGTTTCTCCCCAACATACCTCACCAAAATTAAATTTAAAATCTAAAGAAGTTCAGACCGTAAAAGACACGTTAAGTTTGAATTTAGATAAAATAAAACCTACAGTAGTTGCAGAATTAGAAGTCAATGGTCACAAATTCAAGGATACAAATCAAAAAGCAAGACCAATTGAGTTAGCCAATGAAAATACGCCAACTTTAATAGCAGAGAGAATATTAGCAAAGGAACAACTATTAATAGATAAAGGGAAAACAAACAATTTACCTTTACCTAATGGTAATATGGCTAATGCTCATGCAGAAATAGGCGCGATACAACAAGCTCATAATGCTGGATTGGCTAAAGGAGCAGATTTGAAAATTAATGTAACTGGTAAGGATATTTGTGGTTATTGTAAAGGAGATATTGCCGCAGCAGCAGAGGTAACAGGCGCTAAATCAATTACTATTTATGCTGTTGATAATAAAACAGGCGCACCAAAAACGTACACATGGGAGCCTGGTATGACAACATTGAAGGAGATAAGAAAATAATGTCAAAATTTGAATTAGGTGGGTATTTTTTAAAAAATGGCACAAGAACTCAATTACCTTTAGAAAAAGCGCCTTCAATTGAAAAATTAGAAAAATATTTAGATATTTTAAATAATTCCGATGGAATATTAGTATTATCCAATGATCAAGAAGAAAACTTAAAACCTTATGAAATGACTCTTTATTCTGATAATAAAAGGTATTTGATCTTATTTGCTACGCTTATGGATGATGGGGATATTGAAGTAAGAACATTCAATGACAATTCAGGCTCTCAAGAGTTTATTTCAATACTTGGAGAGCCTTATGCAAAAGCATCAACTGTCACCGACTTTTCTTTAGTCATTAAAGTTTTTAAAGAATTCTATCAGACAGATGATGTAAATAGAGAGCTATTAGCATAGGATGTTTGTAACTATTGGAAAGGTGATATTGCCGCAGCAGCAGAAGCAGCCAAAGCGAAATCTGTTACGATCACAGCTTTTGATCAAGACTCTGGGATAACAAGGCATTATCTCTGGAGTTCTGGTATGAAATCAATCCAAGAGGTTAAAAAATGATAATTAATTATGAAATTGTAGGTGGTTACAGAATAAATGGAGAAAGCATTAGGCTACCATTAACTAATAACCCGCCTTTAGAAAAAATTATTAATTATTTAAGTTATTTCCAAGATTACGACGGAACTCTTACTCTATCCAATGATCAAGAAGAAAACTTAAAACCTTATAATATGACTCTTTATTCTGATAATAAAAGGTATTTGATCTTATTTGCTACGCTTATGGACGATGGGGATATTGAAGTAAGAACATTCAATGATAATTCAGGCTCTCAAGAGTTTATTTCAATACTTGGAGAGCCTTATGCAAAAGCATCAACCGTCACCGACTTTTCTTTAGTTATTAAAGTTTTTAAAGAATTCTATCAGATAGGCGATGTAAATAGAGAGCTGTTAGCATAGATTCTTAGACTATAAAGAAAATAAAACCTAAAGATTTATCAACTATGTTGATTTATCGTGACTGATGCATTACAAAAAGCCAAAGAATTGCCTTGTGTCTTTAATAATTGTGCTGTGTTTTATAAAGGCATTTTTGAAACAGTGAATTTATTAGATATTTCCTACTTAAAAAGAATACTTAAAAAATAAAAGCACAATCAACAAACACTTTTTGGTATTTAATATAAGCCTATAAAAAAGGGGATTTTGCCCCTTTTTGTATTTTATTCAAATCTATTGAAATCCACTTAAAGAGACAACAAATGAGTCAAAGCCAATTTAAACAAATTCAATAGTATTTATATTTTTCTGCCAATATAGAAAACATAGCCATAAAACTGTTTGTATTCTGAATACAGATCTACTTCGTGTCTTGCTTCTTTAACATATGCCTCTACGGTTTTATTGCCGGCGTATTTCTCTAAAAGCGCTTTTTCTGCTGCTCCTCGTGGAATAAAATAGTTGTCTGTCCAACATTTTTCAGGCAATGTAAACGCAGCAATAAAACTATAACCAGCTTTTTGCATACTTGAAATATTATGTCCTATTGTATCTAGCTTGCTTCCAACATCACTCCAGAATTTTTCAATTACCGTAGGATGTTCATCAGTAAGCCATGAAGGACACGTTACAACAACATAGCCATTTTTCTTTAGAAAGCCGTTCCAATAAGCCAATGCTTTTTCAAAGCCTATGCTGTCTATTACTCCTTCTGACCATACAAGGTCAAATTCCCCTTTTAGAAAAGAGAGCTCTTCGATTGTACCAACAACGCCTTTCACTCTTTCTTGGAGGTTTATTTTTTTTGCGTTGTCGTTAAATACATTGATTAAATCAGGGCTGATATCCACGCCAGTAATACTGCCAGCCAGATTTTGGGCTAGAACCATTGTTTGCCCACCACTTCCACAACCTAAATCCACTATCTGCGAAATTTGGTCGGTATTATCCAGAAAACTTAGTGCTTTGAGGGTCATTTCTGAACTGCCCGGTCCCTGCCGCTGCAAGCCGACATGACTTTCTATAATCAAATCAAGCACAGATAATTGTTTGTCCGGCATTATTTTACTCCTATATTATGTTTTATTCGTGGCATTGAGCTCTATAAACCGCTCTATATGCGCGGTTAAAAGATTAGAAGCTTCCTCTATGTCTGCTGATTCATTCACTATCATCATATTAAGCAGAAAGTGATACGGAGCCAAAAACTCCAGAGCAAGCAACTTCGGGTCGTTTTCTTTCAAGACGCCTCGTTGCAACATCCCACGAAACAGGTCTTCAATATAACTGACTTGTCCAACACATTTTTGGTATAAATCCCCCATTTCAGGGCTTCTATACTGTTCCAATGTCAGCATTTTGCGAAAATTACGAAACAATTCATTTTCAAGCCAAATACGGAATACTGCTTCAATGTAATTTTTAAGACTTTCCAAAGAAACGTTCTTGAATGCAGATGGCATTTCTTCAAATTCACCTTCTGGTATGCCGTATTTTTCAGCTAAGACAATATCTTCTTGGTACACTCGTTCAAAAATGCTATCAAATATGTCTCGCTTATTCTTATAGTGCTTATATAGCGCTCCCTTTGTCATTCCAAGTTCTCCGGCAATCGCACTGATTGAAACGGCTTCATAACCATTCTGAGCAAACAAACGGAGTGCGACAAATAGGATTTTTTCCTTTGTATTTGACAACGATATTCTTCCTTTGTGGTAAACGACCGTTTACCACATGGTAGTAAACGACCGTTTACTTGTCAAGGGAGTTTGTATATTTCATTAAATTTTGTACATCAAAAGGTGGTAAAAAACGCTGATGTACAAGTTGATGTACAACGCTCTGGACTAAAATAGTCGTCCATATACTTAAATCTATACTTATTATTGGCTAAAAGACTGTACCTGTAAGGGTCGCATAGGGGGATTAATATTGTTGCTTGGATGGGGGGATATGTGGTTAAACAGCCATGGAAAGGGTTAGATGAATATAGACAAACACCTTGTTGGATAAGGCTTAGAGCCGATGTACAATTAAAAAGTACCGATGTACAATCTAATGTACAAATTAGTTGTGGTTGGGGGTATATTTTAGTGTCGGTTAATGGACTGAATATTGGGTAAAACTTGTTTGAATTTAAGGGCTTATAGACCTTAATGACGCTCCATAGATGAAGACTTGGAGCGGGAAACGTGCCCCACAACAATTAATCTATGACATTGATAGCATTGGTTTATTTTCTTAATATCCTCAACCAAGGTACATTATTGTACCCTTATTAACCACTCTTTACAATTATAAAGAGTGGTTATAACATAATACGTTAATTTAATCATGAATTTTATCGTATTATTCTTTGATAACAAACAACCTACACAATATTTAATGATTGTTTTTAGGTAACCATGTTTCACAGCTATTAATCATCAATTGTACATTTTCGATAAACTTACCAATATGTAACCCATCACATACAGCATGATGAATTTGAATAGCCAGTGGCATTAAGATTTTACCATTGTCTTCTATATATTTACCAATAGTAAATATGGGACGCAAATATGTACCTTCTGAAAAAACATTAATATTAAAAGCGCTAAACTGAACCCATGGAATACTTGATACAGTAAAAATATTTACAGGATAATCTTGTTGAGGTGCAAAAGAGCCTGTACAAAATTGATTGATATCGTCAATACAATGTTTGTAAAATGCTTCAAATGAATCAGAATGAGCAGTCCATACTGAAGAAAACGTTTCTGTCTCTTGATTTAAGGTCGTATAAAGGGGATTTACTGTATCCCAATATCCTAAACGACCTTCTTGATCAAGGCTCATCTTGAATTCTGGACAATGATTAACAGCGCAAGACAAAATATAAATCTGTGTAGGATAAGCTTTGAGGCCAAGCTCTTTAAGCATGCTACGCAATTTTGTGATATCGATATTCACCACCATACTATAGGAGCAACACACTTTATTCATATAGTATTCAAAGTGTTCTTTTCTATGCCAAGTTTCAGTGTTGATTAAATGAAACTTTATCTGTTTTTTATCCACCACACACTCCTATCAAAATAAGTTTTTATATCATAAGCTACTGAAAAAAATTGACCATATCGAACAACAATCATTTTTCCATTTGCATGGAATTTTAGACTAAATTCTATTCTATACTTATTTTTGTAGCTTTAGATAAATAAGATGTGTGACAGACTTTCTTTGGCTGATTGACTTTCAAATATTGCGTGGTATTTTTTCAAGCAAAAAGGTTTGTTTTTATCATATACTGTATAAATATATTTATCTAAAACAGATAAGAAAAATAAGAGCCATTTATGATTAAAAAGTTAACCAATGTCACACTCAATCACAATAAGATAGAAATTGATGGTATCGATAGTTTGGTTCGTGTTGAGGGCGTATGGTTAGAGGCTGCTCTTTTATTTGATGAACGTTATATTTTATTATTTCTCACCGATGATTGTCCATTTGAAGAGACTTTATTCATTTATCTGATGGATACTCAACAAAACTGTATTGTTGATAAAGCGAGAATATTTCAGATATACAGTCCCGGAATCTTCACTGATTTAATCATTCACTCTGAAAACACAATTTCTTTTGAATTTATGGCAGAAGGGGGTTGGACTTTAGAATTATTTAAGACACCGAAAAAATCAATCCGCCATTTATTCTCTAGCACACTATCTTTAGTCGTCAAACGTCCTTTTTCATTATCTCGATATTTTAATGTGACTATGAATACACAATAATGTTTCTTTAGACTTACCATAATCGTTGTACCAATACAGCATAAGTGAGTTTAATTTGATTGTTTTTCTATTTTTTAAACATGCAGCATATTAGCTATTGTACAATCTGGCTTATTATTCACCCCTCCTCCATCTTATTACTTCATGGAACGCCCACGCCTAGAAATCGACTTAGAAATCTTGCAACAGCAACGCTGGCAGCAAGAGCAAGAAGAACAGCAGCGTATAGGGCAAAAACTCCCAGAAGCAATCGAGGACGTGCAAGATCATCTCAATCAAAATAATTTACTTAAAGAGTTTCCCCAAGAACAACAAAAGCAATTAACCGAGGCTTTAGCGGTAGAAGTCGCTAAAAAGAAGCATTTCGATAAAATTGATGGAGTCGGGCTATCCAAAGATGGCAATCATCTGATTGCCCATATCCACAATAATGTGGCGGCTCATCTCAATATTCGTCAAATTCTAACGCAACAACAAACTGAACAACAACCAAACCTATTAGAGCGACCTTTACCTGAACCTAAACGGTTAAATGAAATCAATAAACTCATCGATATCTTTAACGTGAATGAGAAGTTGTCTATTTTTAAACCTAAAGAGCAGCAGACTTTAATGCAAGCAGTTGGTTTTGCTATTGATGACTTTGCAGGGCGTCCGCCTAAAGTTACTTATGTCGATATCAATCATGAACAGATGCATTTAGTCGTTGGGGCTTATAATAAAAGCATTAAATTAGACCCTCAGGCGATTCTGGCGCAGAATCAGACTAAAGAAGATATTAAACAAGCGGTACCCGAACAAGAGCCAGAACAAAGCATACGCACCGCCATTGCTAAAAGTGGCGATAGTGGTATGGCGATTGCCAAACAACTAGACCCAGAGAACCCCGAAGCAGCTTTGGGGCATTTATACCGTTCTGGACAAGTTAAAGATATTCAGCTTAAAGACACGCATCAACATATTGTGCCTAATGTTCAGCCTAATAAAGAATACAGCTATGATCCCTCTATCTACACGGAACAGGAAAAACAAGACAATGTTCAGTTAGCTCGACAAAAGATGACGGGGCAAACTTTGGCTAATGAACAGATTGATTTGGCGGCAGAAAGCCTGAAACGACAGCAACATGCTCAATTGGCTCAATTATTTCAAAACATCAATCATCACATCAGCAATAACCCTAATATTGTACAAGGCTTAAATAAACTTGATTTAGATAATCTGGTTCAAACAAATCTATCCAGATATCAGAGTACGCCTTTAATCAATAAAAGTGTTTCGGTTGTAGCCATGTATAAGTTTAGCCAGAGCGAATCTTTACAGGCAGTTATTGACCGCTCTGGGAATCAGTCCAATATAGCAAAAGCCATCAAATTGGCTGAATATACGGCTCAAAATGTGCCTTTATTTTCTATTCGTCCTTTAACGGCTCAACCGAGCATGATGCCCATTATGAAAATGACGAATCATGAGGGCAACCCTTTAACTGAGGAACAACAAAATGCCTACAGTAAAGGGGCTAATGAAGCTATGTTCACTGGTTTAAAGGAAACTTTAGATGATGCGAATTTATTGTCTAAAGATATTCTGGATACGGTGGGTTATTCTCTATTAGGTGGCTTTTATGATCAGGCAGAAGCCAGTAAAAGCATACAGCGCAATAATGAACGGATTAATGGCTTAATTAACTCTGTGCAATTTTTAGCCGGTTCTGCCACAGGTCACTCGATGTATTATTCTGCTCACCCTGATGAGTTGGTCAAGGGTATGAATAATCTATTGGCTGATCGACAAGAACAGGTACAGCAACTTAAAGCAGAAGGTCGCTATGAAGAGCTAGGCAAAACAGATGGTAAAATCGGGTTTGAGGTACTCTCTGCTTTTGTGCCTTTGGGAATGACTAAGAAGGTTAAATCTGTATCCAAGGCTGCTGATGTCGCTCAGGATATTAGCCATTCTATTAATCTTGAAAGAAAAATTGATAAGTTTGATAGCGAATTGGTTAGAAATTATATTAAAGATATAGAGTTTAATACGGAAAGAAAAATTCATAGTGCTCAGATAGAAAAATTAAAAGAAGCATTAAGAGATAGAAATTATGAATATTTATCTCCTTTAGAGGTTGCAAAACACAGAGCCGATTTTAATCGGAAAAAAAATAACTTAATTAATGAATGGGAAAAATCGACTAACCAAAAATGGCCTACCTATTCAGAGGATGTAATTGGGGAAAATGGTAAAATAGTTAGAAAAGCTGGTGATAAATACGATGCTCATCATATAATTGAAAACTCTTATGGAGGAAATAATGAGTGGTGGAATATCCACCCAGCCAAATTTCCAAATGAACATCAGGGTGGTATTCACAGATCAGGTTCTCCTGCAAGAGAAATATTTGGCAAGGGGAAGGAGTAATAAATGTTTGAAGAACTAAAAAATAATTCTAAAAATACTTTTTATAAAGTCACTCAATCTGAAATAGAAGAGGTAGAAAAAGATTTAGGTTTTTGTTTACCTGATGAATTAAAAGAATTTTACCTAAATATTGGATATGGTTTTATTCATAGCTCTGTTGGTAATATAAATAGAATTATGGATCCTTATTCAGTTAGAGATTTTAGATTAAGGCAAAATGATTTTGAGTATTATCCAGATATTGAAATTTATGATGATTTTGAAGAGGGTAAACTTATATTTTTTGAGGCTAACGAAGTGTCCATGTTATCAATAGCAATTGATAATAATAAATCTAGAGCAATATTTTATTATAATGAAGAAATAGCTACTAATTTTCTTGAGTTTATCAATAAAATTATCATAGATGATACGTTTTACTACAATGCAATTTAAATATATTTAAACTTGCCATCAAAATGACAAAACATTATTTATTGATAAATTCTCTTTTTCCGTTATATTAATAGCACTACAGCAAAATCTGTAGTCGGAGTTGACGTTCCGAAGCTCACAGTATCTAGGTCTATTCCTAGGTATGGTCTGTGCACGCCTTTTATTCTATGGTGGCTCAGGCGGTGCTCCCGTTAGGGAGGCCAGAGCTGTGAGCTGGTACGTCAACGCTGTCTGGGTCACCTCCATTAATGTGACGTTTCTTGGAGGTGGTGAGCCTTTTCATCACAGAGAATTGTTATTATGTCTAAGGGGACAATAAAGGGCGGTATTTCGTCATTCAGGGCTCTGACTTTGCGTTTAAGCTGTTTGACGGTTTCAGGGGGAACATTCCATAGACCATGCTCTAAATCAAAATGTTCGGGCTTGGCTTCTCTGAGTTCGCCTGTTCTGACACCTGTTAGCAATAACAGCCTAATCCCTAGTTGGGTTTGTCTCATACCGTTATAGTGGCGGAGTGCCGCTAAAAACTCGGGCAATTCACTCATTTTAAGATAGGGATTATGTTTAGTTGGTTTTTGTGGCATACATAATATGTCTAAATCTGAAACGGGATTGTCTTTAATAAAACCCTCAGCTATGGCATGACGAAACAGTTCATTGAGCCAACTTCGGCATTTTTCGGCAATGGATAATGCGCCTCGGTTTTCTATTTTGCGTAATACTCTTAAGATATGGGGCTTGTCGATTTCATCTAGGTAATGTTCACCTAAAATCGGTAACATATCTTTACTGAGATAGCGTTCTATTTGAATTCGGGTGCTTTGTCTGCGCGTACTGTCTGCCACGCCTAATTTTTTGAGTTTAAATTCTTTCCAATGCTGGGCAAATTGGGCAAAGGTGAGCATATCTTTATGAGTGCCATATTTGGCTTGTTGTTTTTTCTTCTGCCGTGGGTCTTTGTTTTGAGCGAGTAAGGCTCTTGCCTCCTCTCTTTTTTCTCGGGCAGTTTTTATGTCTACTTTGGGATAGGTACCAAAAGAGATGAGTTTTTGTTTATCTTTCCAGTAAAAACGAAAGTGCCAGACTTTTGTGCCATTGGGTTCGATACGTAAAAATAAGCCGTTTCCGTCTTTTAGGGTATAGGCTTTGAGTTCGGGTTTGGCATTGCGAATGGTTAAGTTAGATAATAATGTCATGTTGATACCTCAATATGTGAACAAATACGTAAATGAATGTAGATGTTTTGAGGCATAAAATCAGAAAGAATACGATTTTGGAAAATCTGTATTTTTTGAAATACGCAAATAAGTAATCGAACTCAAGATAGTAAAAAATATACTTATTTCTATACTTATTTTTTGTAGCTTTAGGTAAACAACGAGTAGACGTTAGTGGATAAGAATGTGGTTCAAATGACTGGCTTTATTGGGTTTTGTAGAAGCTAGTACACCTTATGGAGCGTTCTGTACACTAAGAACTGGAGCGGGAAACGAGGTTCGAACTCGCGACCTCAACCTTGGCAAGGTTGCGCTCTACCAACTGAGCTATTCCCGCATTTGAAGCATTAAATCATGCTAAAAAACTATTGGATAGTTCAAAAACCACTACTTGCTAACCAATTAAGCTGGCAATTATATACTTTTTAGCTTTTTATTACAATTGGGGGCTTAGCTATTTTTTATAACTATATAATTTTTTAAATAAAATTTATGTCTAAAAATACCCGTTTATATCAATTGGAGCAAAATTTAAGGGGAGTATATTCTGCCCCATTTATACTATCACCTATTTTTACACCGAAACAATAAAAATTAAATTTAATCAAAACAATTATGATTAAATTACATTATAATCGGCACATTTAAAAATAAGTAAAAACATGCCCTCTTCTACTTCTAATCGTCGCCCAATTAAAAGCCGAGATGCTAAACTGGCAAGTAAAGCTGCTATTTGGCTCAATCAAAAAGGTTTTACCCCCAACCAAATTTCTATTGCCAGTGTTTTATTTGCGCTTTTTGGGGCAATGAATTTATTTTTATGGACATGGATCGAGAATCCCTTACAACATGTTTTTCCTCTATTTGCTTTAATCGGTATACAAGGGCGTTTGGTTTGTAATTTACTTGATGGTATGGTGGCTATTGAAGGGGGTAAAAGCACCCGATCAGGTGAATTATTTAATGATATTCCCGATAGAATAGCCGATTGTTTGTTATTTATTGCTGCTGGATACGCGGCAAGCACTTTTATTTCATGGGCTTATTTAATAGGTTATTTTGCGGCTATTTTTGCTGTACTTACTGCTTATGTAAGGGTTTTAGGAGCATCTATGGGGGCACCAGTAAGCTTTAGGGGGCCAATGGCAAAACAACACCGTATGGCGGTTTTAAGCTTCATGTGCTTAATGAGTTGTTTTGAACCTATCTGGTGGGAAAAAGGGATTGCTTTTTTTATTGGTATAATGATCATTATGTTGGGTAGTTTGCTGACCACTTGGTTACGCATAAAAGATATTTATGATTTCTTTGAAAAAACAGCATAAATAGATTATTGGTATAGCTGACCTTGATACTTTAACCAGCCACCTTGACGACGGCCTTTCGGATCATGATGAGTCCAATGAATGACCCCACCCTTTTTATTCCAAACATATTCACCCGCAAACTCGATATTGTGTCCTTTTTGTAAAGCCTCTATTTTAGGGGCTAAATCGATATTATGGGCAACCAATAGTGTGTACCCAGATTCAATACGAATAATAAATCGTTGATGTCTGGAACCATGGTTATCATCAGGTAGGATTTTTTCGACAATACCACGCCCGTGAACAGGCACATTATGTAATTGTTGCTCGATTGCTTGTTCTAAAAGTTCATTATGTTCTGGGCGTTCAATAGCTGTGGTCTCTGAAACCACCAAGGGAACATTTGTTGTTCCTTCAATTGCTCGTTGGTTAGCAAACTGTTCTGAGGCATACCAACCAACTGCTAGAACAACCGCAACAACAATGATTGAAATGTATTTATTCATTTATTCTGATTTTACCGATGATTTTAGTTTTTTCATAAATTGCATAAATTGTGGCTGAAACTCTTCAAACAAGTCATGATTTTTATTTTTTAACATTACTTCACTAAACAGTTTTAAACCAATGGCCATTTCAATGGCTTCTGACTCTTTTTCGAAAAGCCCTTTAGATTTAATGCTTTCAATGATATCAAATATATTGTCATGATTTTCAAATTGAAACATTAATGGCTCGTATGCCATTTGCTGCCCTTCTTTATCAGTTAGTGCAGTTAGTTTTAGTTGATATTGATAATGTTTACTCACATAATCTCCTTATTCTATTTGTTGCGCCACTTTTGCAGCAATTTGTATTGTTTTTTCTCGTGCTCGTACATCGTAAAGACCAGAAACGATCATCAATTCATCGATACTTGTTTCTTGTACAAATTCTTTAACCTGCTCAGCAATGTATTCATAGGTACCCACAAAACTATACTTTAACATATGATTTACTTTGGCTCGCTCAGACTCAGTCCAATAATCATCTATATTAGCAATAGGCGGTGCAATTAATTGCCTTTGACCTCTTAGCAAGTTGGTAAAACTTTGCTGGGTAGTGGTAAATAAGTGCTTTGCTTCTTCCATTGAATCAGCAGCAGCCATATTCACTGCGGCCATAACGTATGGCTGTTGCAATTGTGCGGATGGCTTAAAATAATGACGATAAATACTGATAGCTTTTAATAAAAAATCAGGGGCAAAGTGTGAGGCAAAAACGTATGGCAAGCCTAAATTAGCTGCTACTTGAGCACCATGCAAGCTGGAACCTAAAACCCAAATGGGAATATTCAACCCTGCACCAGGAACAGCTTGTACGGTTTGCTGTGGTTCAACTGGAGCAAAAAAGGAACGTAGTTCTTCTATTTCCTCGGCAAAATAATCTGCTCGACGAACATCACGTCTTAGTGCTTCGATTGTCAGCATGTCAGTACCAGGTGCTCGCCCAACACCCAGATCAATCCTACCAGGGTATAAGGTCTCTAATGTACCAAACTGTTCTGCAATAACTAAAGGCGGATGATTAGGCAACATCACCCCCCCAGAACCAATACGAATATTTTTTGTGCCTGATGCCAAATACCCCATGACAACAGCAGTAGCTGCACTGGCAATATTGGGCATATTATGATGTTCTGCAACCCAGTAACGGGTAAACCCTAACTGCTCTGCATATTGAGCAATACGCAAACTATTATGGAAAGATTCTTGTACACTTTTATTTTGGACAACGGGTACTAAATCTAATATTGAAAAAGGGATCATATGCTCTCCTTATATTCAACTGTCTTTATTAATATATTATAAAGCAAAATGAGTAAATACTACATCGTGTTTTATGCATATGCAAAAAAGAAAAAGGAATATCAATTTTATTGATAACTGCTTTAATTCTATACTGGGCTTCTGTATAGTGATGCTTTAGTATACTTATCAAACATAACACTTAGATTAAATAATGACGACCAAACATTCAGGGCATTTAATGCCTATTTTTTTATTGATTATTGCTATTATTTCTACCCAAACGGGTGCCAGTATTGTTAAGCAATTATTCCCTCTTGTTGGTTCTCAAGGTGCTATTGCTTTACGCTTTACACTTTCAGCCATCATTTTATGCATTATTTTTAAACCATGGCGTATGCGTTTTGAACGTAAAGCATGGTTACCTATTGGTTTATATGGGTTGTCCCTTGGTTTTATGGGATTTTTATTTTATTTTTCTATTGCCCGTATTCCTTTGGGAATTGCTGTTGGTCTAGAGTTTGCTGGACCACTCACACTCGCCCTTTTTGCTTCTCGCAGACCGGTTGATTTTATTTGGGTAGTATTGGCTATTGTGGGTATTTTACTGTTGATTCCATTTGATCAATCAACAGAACATTTGGATATTATTGGTGTTTTATATGCTTTAGGTGCAGGTGTGTGTTGGGCTATTTACATTATTGTTGGGCAAAAGGTAGGCACGTCCCATGGTGCACGCACTGTTGCTTTAGGTACATTGGTTGCTACGATTGTATTTTTACCTATTGGTATTGAACATGCAGGCGCCCAACTGTTTTCTCCTTCTATTTTAATGACTGCCTTATTGGTGGCAATTTTATCCACTGCCTTACCCTTTACATTAGAGCTTATTGCACTGGCTCGTTTACCTATGCGTACCTTTGGTACACTTATGAGTTTAGATCCTGCTTTTGCTGCTTTATCAGGCTTAATATTACTGAGTGAACAACTCACCTTAATTCAATGGGTGGCCTTATTTGCCATTTGCATTTCATCTATTGGTGCCACACTGACTATTGAGCGCCCTACGCCAAAAACGGAACATACTTAATTTAGCTTACCATATCGAATATGAGTTACTTAACTGACGGTAATTGATTACAATAACGTATAACATCCCAAGATTATTTTTTTCAGGAGCCATTAATGAGTGTTTTGGTCAATAAACATGCCCCTTTTTTTCATGATGGTGATAAGAAATTCAGTGCAGTTACCGCAAAAGGAGACATTATAGGTGACTTTAATTTTCCTGATGCCACCAAAAATAAATATACTGTACTATTTTTTTATCCACTAGATTTTACTTTTGTCTGTCCATCTGAAATTATTGCATTTAATAACCGTTTAGCAGCATTTGAACAACGCAATGTTCAATTACTTGCCGTTTCTATTGACAGTGCATTTACCCATGCAGCTTGGCGCAATACACCGGTGGAAAAAGGCGGCATCGGCTCTGTAGGCTTTACCATGATCGCAGACATTAAACGTGAAATCGTCCATGCCTATGATGTTGCAACAGATGCAGGTGTGGCATTACGTGCGTCTTTTTTAATCGATCAACAAGGCATTGTACAACACCAAGTTGTCAATAATTTGTCGTTAGGGCGCAATATTGATGAAATGTTACGTATGGTTGATGCTTTACAATTTACAGAACAACATGGCGAAGTTTGCCCAGCAAGTTGGCAAAAAGGTACAGAAGGCATGATACCTGATGCCCAAGGGGTGGCCAGGTACCTGAACAAACACAGCACAAACCTCTAACATTTTTGGTAAAAAGCCCTTATTTAAAATTTAATAAGGGCTTAAAAGTATGCACCATAAAATTTATTTGTTAAAATAACACAATTGATTGCTACTTATTTTACTATGTCTAAAGAGCCCGTTAAGCAAGCCCTTGCTCCAAGTTTCATGCAAAAAGTGGAAAGTTTATTTAACCATAATGAACGTGCTGTTTATTGCATGGATACCCCCCAACAAAAAATTTTCCTCTCCACTGCTGGTATTTATTATCAAGGTAGAAAAAATTGGTTTCAAAATAAAACCACCATTATTTTTTACCCTAAAAGTGCCATTGAATCAATTCAATATATAGAACAAGGCTGGTTTCTTCCAGCTGTAGCTTTAGAATTGGTGATAAAAGGTCGGGTCAAACACGAAGAGATGAAAACAGAAGCTCTACCAATTAGGCTTAAATTTAAAGACACTGAAAAAGAAAAATGTCATACTTTGTTGACCTTTTGTAAAGAGCTAATTTCTGCCTAAGTGATTTTCTAAATTTCATTTAAATTAACTGATCTTCGTTACAATTTATTTTTTGTAACAAATCGTTATTTGCCGTTCGCTTTACCCTACCTTCAAGCTTAGATACAATCAATTTACCTTCTATTTATTGATGAATCATTATTATGTCTCTACTTGCTTCACTTCTATTCCCTAAAAAACAAGTTAATCTGGAAAAACTGAAACAATACTTAACCAATAAAACCATTTTAATTACAGGGGCAAGTTTTGGTATTGGTGAAGCTCTGGCTTATTTACTTGGCCAGACTAATGCCCATTTAATTTTGGTGGCACGTACAAAGGAAAAATTATCGTACATCAAAAAGCATATTCAACATTCTGGTAATCATGTCAGCTGTATTGCAATTAACTTAGCCGACCCTATGCAAGTTGATGATTTACTGCGACACTTACAAAGTCTTCCGAACAAAATAGATATTTTTGTCAATAATGCAGGTAAATCTATTCGCCGCTCATTTATCGATTCATTAGACAGACATCATGATGTTGAACGTTCTATGGCTTTAAATTATTTTGCCCCAATTAAACTCACACAAGGTTTATTCAAGCACCTACAGCAAACCAATGGCCATATTGTTCATGTGAGCGCGGTCAATGTTCTGTTAGCCCCCCCCCCTTACTGGAGTGCCTATCAGTCATCTAAAACAGCATTTGATCAATGGTTACGTTGTAATATACCTGAGCTTTACGCACATAATATTGCCACTTCTATTGTGTACTTCCCCTTGGTCAAAACCCGTATGATTGAACCGACTCAAATGTATCAGCATGTGCCAGCAATGAATGTCGATCAAGCAGCGATTGTTTTGGCTCAGTGTTTATTAAAAAGACCCAGAACATTTAAACCATGGTGGCTACCCTTTATTCAAGCATTCAATCCATTGACCCCTTTATGGGAAAAAATATGGTGTTTTTCTTTGAAAAAAAAGAATCAAAAAAAAGGTAAATAGCAATGTGGGCCATATTAAAAACGCTGTATCACAATAAACTTTTATCACCCAAATTCATCATTATTTTGCTTTTTGCGATTATTCGTCATGGTTTGAATTTATTTACTCTGCTTGTTTTTACCAGCAAACGGTTCCCCAATCATGTAGCCGTTACCATGAATCAATCTGAAGTGACCTACAAAGTTCTACATCATCAAGTCTCATGCCTTATGAATGTACTTAATCAACAATTGAGTGTTAACCAAAAAAGTAAAACGGCCATTTTAGCCAATAATAGCCTTGATTGTATTAAGCATATTATTGCCTGTTCAGGTTTAGGCACGCATTTATATATGCTCAACCCTAATTTAACAGCCCCACAAATTATGACGCTGATAAAGCAGCTACACCTAGAAAACCTAATATATGATCCACAATATACTCAACTGGCTATTTTAAGCCAAGAAAATATCAACTTAATTGCGATGGACAATCCTTTATTTCATCCAAAAAATCAGCTTTTAAAGAAAATTAAACCTTCTTTTTCTGGGAAAATAACTTTATTAACCAGCGGCACAACTGGCATGCCTAAAGCAGTTAGTCGCCAACCTTCATTGCATCAATTCATGGGCATTTTTCATGTACTGTTCAGCCAATTACGACTCCATGCTTATGGTTCTGTGCTTATTGCGACCCCTCTTTACCACGGTTTTGGTTTTGCTACCTTATGTATGTCTTTGGCATTGGGCAAAAAAATGTTTGTTACTGAGTATTTTGATGCTCAAAAAAGTATCCGTATCATTCAAAAAAATCGCATTGAAGTCATCACCCTTGTGCCTATTATGTTGCAACGCATCATCAACCATGCACCATCGCAACAACTATCTTCTATAAAATGCATTGTATGTGGGGGTGCAGTTTTACCCAGTACTCTGGTCAAACACACTCAAGATACACTAGGATCTGTTTTGTTCAATTTATATGGCACATCAGAAGCGGGAGTCTGTACCATTGCCACACCTAAAACGTTAGAACAACACCCCAACTCTATTGGGAAAGCAATTCGGGGCACCAAGTTAACTTTATATGACACACACCATCAAATAATCACAACAGACCATACTGTTGGCTTACTTTACGCTTCAAACCCATGGAGCAGTGAGCAGATACATAAGCAAATCAACACCAAAGATTTGGCTTATCAAAACAAAGAAGGCTATCTTTTTTTGGCTGGGCGTCAGGATGACATGATTATTTCAGGCGGAGAAAATGTTTACCCAATAGAATTAGAGAATATCCTCTCTCAACATGCAGCAATTGCCGAGGCTTGTGTTATTGGCATCAAAGACGATGAATTTGGGCAACGTTTACAAGCCTTTGTCGTGTTAAAAACCAATGTACAGTTAACAAAAACGCAATTATTTGACTGGCTCTCTTTACATACGGCTCGCCACCAAAAACCTAAATATATTGTTTTTATGGATGCTTTACCCTACTCTTCATTAGGCAAAATAGATAAAAAACAATTAGTCCAACGATTCAATCTTAGTGATGCATAACCCTATACCCCATATTTTCAGGTAAAATCACTTTTTTTGCTGCACACAAATTAAGTTTATTATGGCCATTATTACTGTAGAAAACGCCTGTTTGGCATTCGGACACACTGCTCTGTTAGACCATGTTCAATTTACACTTAACCCGAATGAAATCGTGGGTTTGATTGGACGCAATGGTGCAGGAAAATCTTCTTTTTTAAAAACATTATCGGGTACCATTAAACTGGATGATGGTCTAATCAGCATGGAAAAAGGGCTGAAAGTTGCCTATGTACCACAAGAACCTGTATTTGAAGCAGAACAAACCGTTTTTGATGCCGTTGCAGAAGGTCTGGGAGAGCTGCGCTCATTACTGACACGATATCATGATTTAAGCCGAATAATCGCCCAAAGCGCAACATCAACAGAAGCACAATTAGAACAGTTAAACCTTTTACAAACTCAATTAGAAGCAGAAAATGGCTGGCAATTTGATGCTTTTATTCATCAAACCATGGGGCAATTGTCTTTATCTGAAGATCAAAAGATTCAAGAACTATCCGGTGGTCAAAAAAAACGGGTGGCTTTAGCCAGAGCTTTGGTTGCCAAACCAGATGTTCTGCTACTGGATGAACCAACAAACCATTTAGATATTGAGGCAATTATCTGGCTGGAGGGGTTGATTAAAAACTTTACAGGTTCTGTTGTCCTCATTACCCATGATCGTAAGTTCCTAGACAATATAGCAACCCGCATTGTTGAATTAGACCGTGGTATTTTACGCAATTACCCTGGTTCTTTTCATGCCTACCAAGACAAAAAAGAACAAGAACTTGCTGTTGAAACAGAACAAAATAGAGTATTTGACAAATTTCATGCCCAAGAAGAAGTTTGGATTCGTAAAGGCATTGAAGCCAGACGAACCCGCAATATGGGACGTGTTCGCCGCTTACAAGAATTAAGGCAAGAAAGAAAACAACGCCGTGACGTTCAAGGTCAAGTAAGCCTACAGTTAGATACAGGCGAAAAAAGCGGTAAGTTGGTTGCAGAATTAGAACATGTTTTTTTCTCTTATGAAGAGCAACCTATTATTCAAGACTTTAGTTGCCGTATTTTACGCGGTGATAAAGTTGGCTTAATTGGGCCAAATGGTGTGGGAAAAACCACCTTACTGAAAATTATTTTAGGAGAGCTTTCGCCAACAAAAGGAAAAGTTCGCCAAGGCAGCAAACAGGAAATCGCTTATTTTGATCAGTTTCGCAGCCAATTAAATGAAGAAGACTCTATTTTCTATACTTTAGGCCAAGGAAATGACTTTGTCGAAGTTGGCGGCAAGAAAAAACATGTCATGAGTTATTTAAGCGATTTCTTATTTAGCCCTGAACGCGCCAATAGCCCAGTATCTTCTTTATCTGGGGGAGAACGTAACCGCTTATTATTGGCTAAGCTTTTTACCAGATATGCCAATATTTTGGTTTTAGACGAACCGACCAATGATTTAGATATCGATACCCTAGAATTACTCGAAGAATGCTTAAGAGAATACACGGGAACTGTGTTTTTAGTGAGTCATGACCGTACTTTTTTAGATAATGTGATTACTCAAAGTATTGTATTTGAACAAAATGGTGTGTTAAAAGAATATATTGGAGGTTATCAAGATTATCTTGATGCAAAAACGCGAGAAAGTGTGTTAAAAAAACCAGAAAAAACCGCTACTGTTCAGGAAAACAATCAAAAGAACAGCCGAGAAAAATCACAAAAATCGGCCAAGCTCAGTTTTAATGAACAAAGGGAATTACACGCTTTACCAGAACAAATTCAGGCATTAGAAACTGAACAAAGCCAGTTAACGGAACAATTACTGGATCCTAATGTCTTTAAACATAATCATCAGGAAGCTGCCTTGTGGCAACAACGCATAGAACAAATAGAAATTGAGCTATTAGAAAAGCTTGAGCGTTGGGACATTCTGGAAACAAAACAGAAAGGATAATCTATATGTTCAAAAAAATACTGTTATTGAGTTTATTAGCATTGGCATTAAATGCCTGTTCAACCAACAAAAAACCAGCAAAACCAACCACAAAAAAAACAACCAGCACACAAACCCAAGCAAAAAAGGTGCGCATTACCCATGTCAGTGCCAGACAAGGTGGACAAGAAGTGATGATGTATGCCATGAGCCTTATGGGAATTGGCTATAAATTTGGCGGTACCAATCCACAAGCAGGTTTTGACTGTAGTGGTATGGTTGGTTATATTTATAAAAATGCTTTAGGGGTACAACTACCTCGTACAGCAGCTGATATTGCGGCAGCATCTACGACAATCAGTAAAAGCCAGCTAAAAGTGGGCGATTTGGTTTTCTTTAACACTAATGGGAAACCCTTCTCTCATATGGGTATTTATATTGGCGACAATCGCTTTGTACATGCACCATCTACCAACGGCTCTATTCGTACAGCCAGTTTAGACAATCAGTATTTTGCTTCTCGCTTTACCAGTGCCAGAACACTTTTTGCTAAATAAAATCAATCAAAAAAACAAAAAACTGTAAAAGGACGTTAAGATTTTTGTTGTCTAAAAACAGTTTTTTGTTTAATCTAACTGAATAACAATAATTCTAATCAACATGTTCGCTTGCAACAAAAAATAATCTATTGAATTAATTAAGTTTTCAAACTCACCTTACTCATTTTAAGGAGACTACATGTCAGAAGAAATGCGTCACCATGGTGTTCCTGAAGCAGATCTCAAAAGAGGTTTAGATAATAGACATATTCAGTTAATTGCAATAGGTGGAGCAATTGGTACCGGCTTATTTATGGGCTCAGGTAAAACCATCAGCCTTGCAGGCCCTTCTATCATTTTTGTTTATATGATTATTGGTTTTATGCTGTTTTTTGTTATGCGAGCCATGGGTGAATTACTTTTATCTAATCTCAATTATAAATCTTTTATCGACTTTTCCTCTGATTTACTCGGGCCTTGGGCTGGTTATTTTACAGGTTGGACTTATTGGTTATGTTGGGTCGTAACAGGTGTGGCCGATGTCATTGCTATTGCAGGGTATGCACAATTTTGGTGGCCTGGATTAACCCCATGGATTCCTGTGATTATCTGTGTCATCTTATTTTTAAGCTTAAACTTGGTTGCCGTCAAACTGTTTGGTGAAATGGAATTTTGGTTTGCCATTATTAAAATCATTGCCATTCTTGCTCTGATTGTTGTAGGTATTTATATGGTGGTCACTGGTTTTCAATCTCCATCTGGCAGCATTGCTTCTTTGAATCATATCTGGAATGGAGGCAATATGTTCCCTAATGGGGTGATTGGCTTTTTTGCAGGTTTCCAAATTGCTGTGTTTGCCTTTGTGGGTATTGAATTAGTCGGCACAACAGCAGCAGAAACAAAAGACCCTAATCGTACCTTACCTAAAGCAATTAACTCCATTCCCATTCGCATTATTTTCTTTTATGTTTTGTCTCTTATCGTGATTATGTGTGTGACACCATGGAATCAAGTTTCTCCAGATAAAAGCCCCTTCGTACAAATGTTTGTACTTGTTGGTATTCCTTTTGCGGCCAGCCTAGTCAATTTTGTGGTACTGACCTCTGCCGCGTCTTCTGCCAACAGTGGGGTATTTTCAACCAGTCGCATGATGTTTGGCTTAGCAGAAGAAAAAGCTGCACCCAAATTATTCAGCAAGTTATCAAGTTTAAGTGTACCTGCTAATGGCTTGATTTTTTCTTGCCTGTGCATTTTAATTGCTTATGCTATTTTATCTTCTATTCCCAGCATTATGGGTGCCTTTACTGTGGTGACAACCATATCGGCCATTTTATTTATTTTCGTTTGGTCAATCATTTTGATTTCATACATGGTTTATCGCAAACAACGTAAGCAGTTACATGAAAAATCTATTTATAAAATGCCAGGTGGTGTGCTTATGTGCTGGGTAGTGTTGGCATTTTTTGCTTTTGTACTCTATTTATTAACCTTAGAAGCAGATACACTAGAAGCACTGATTTATACCCCTTCATGGTTTATTTTATTAGGCGTTGCCTATATTTTTGTTAAAGCGAAACGGGAAAAACAAGGTTAATCATATACCTATTTTCCCTTCAGCCCGAGGCACTACCCTCGGGCTATTTTTATCTTAACCTTCAACTCAAACAAAATCATTTGTATATTAGCCTCGCTAGCTTAAAAAGTAGCATAGCTATGCTATAATTAATCATTAAATAAAGGATTTATTATGTATTTTGTTGATCGCTCAATTGCCCTCATTCAACCCAAACAACCCTTTTTAGACTGGTTGCGTTCTGTTGAAGATGATCAAGCAATTGAACTGACACTGAGCCAACTTAGAGCAGACTGTAATACATTTTTGATTCCACAATATGTGGAACCAGAAGAAGCTGTGGCTTATATTGATGACATTTATTTGTCTATTTTTAAAATAGAGCTGTCCAGTTGGTATGAAGATGAAACTGTTTGGCCTAAAGATTTAAGTTTAAAAGCATTTTGGGAAACATTTGATATATCCATACACACAATGGTCATTGATACAGTTGACGAAGGGTTACATAATACCCCTCTTATGGATGAAGAGTAGTGTCTCCTTTTGCGCTGACAATTAAACCTTCAAAGATAATTCTTATTGCCACCTTATTTTGCCACTTAAATTGTGTGCTTATTTGGTGGTTCTATTTTTCATGGATATTACTGGGGCTATTGGTAATCAGCATCAGTTTGGTTATTTCTTTAAAGCAAATACACTGGTTTAAAACCAAAAATTCAATTGATCAAATATGGTTTGAACCACGCCACACAACTTTATTTCACCATAATCAAACACGCAGCCGCGCTATTTTATTACCCAACAGCATGCTTTCACGTTTTTTATGTGTTTTATCTTTTAGGGACAACATCAAAACATACTCTATTTGTATTTTCCCAAACAACACTGCTCCAGAAGAATACCGCCAACTAATGGCATTTGCACGTTGGTGTAAACAAACAGAGCAAACGCCCAAATTTAATTTATAACAAATTTAAAGGTCATTTATGTTCACCAGTCATTCGCTAGACAATTGGTTACAATACATAGAAAGTGTTCATCCTCAAACAATTGATATGGGGCTTGCCCGTACAAAACAAGTACAAGAAAAACTAAACCTAAAACCACAATGTCCTGTGATTACTGTTTCAGGCACCAATGGTAAAGGTTCTGTTTGTGCTTATTTAACAGCGATTTACCATGAAGCTGGCTTTAAAGTCGGCACATTAACCTCCCCTCATTTAATCCGCTTTAATGAACGTATTGCCATTAACGCCGAACCTGTTACAGATGAGCTAATTATTCAGGCTTTTGAAGCCATTGAACAAGCCAGAGGCGATATACCATTAACCTATTTTGAATTCAACACATTGGCTGCAGTTTGGGTATTTGCACAACAGCAAACTGATGTCATGGTTTTAGAAGTTGGCCTGGGCGGTCGTTTGGATGCGGTGAATGTGTTTGATACTGATTGCGCCATCATCACAAGCGTGGATATTGATCATCAAGATTATTTGGGGACAGATTTAGAAACCATTGGTTTTGAAAAAGCAGGAATATTTCGCTCAAATAAACCCGCTATTTTTGGTCAACAACCCTTATTAAATAGTGTCAACAAACATGCTCATGATATAGATGCCCAGCTTTTATGCTACGACACTGATTTTTCTATTCGTACTATGGATAACCAGTGGGATTTTCTATTTAAAGACAAAGCCCGCCACGCATTACCCATTCCAACGATGAGAGGCACTTATCAAATACAAAATGCCAGTTGTGCTTTAGCTGCAATTGAATGCTTATACGAACAACTTCCTGTCACTATTGGCGCCATCAAACGTGGGCTGATTAAGGCAAGCAATACTGGGCGCTTTCAAATTTTACCTGGACGCCCCATGGTGATACTGGACGTTGGTCATAATCCTCATGCTGCACGCGCTCTTGTAAAAAGCTTAAATCTTTTACCTTTTGCCTCTAAAAAAATTGCAGTGTTTTCTATGCTAGCGGACAAAGACATCGATGAAGTTATTGAAATTTGCAAGGGTGCATTTGATGAATGGTTTATTGCCCCACTTAATGTGCCAAGGGCAGTTGCAATTGATGTTTTACATCAGAAACTTAACACACATGGCATTAAGCAAATACAAATATTCGAGAATATCGAAACCGCGTATCAACATGCTTTATCTTGCGCCCAAGAAAGTGATAGAATAACCGTGTTTGGTTCATTTCATACTGTCGCAGAAATCCTGACCCAACATACTTTGAAATAGGAAACCTAAATATGGCTAATAATTCAACCAATGACTATGAACAACTTAAACGCCGTAATCGCCGTCGTTTGGTAGGCACAGTTGTTTTAGTATTTATCGCCATCATCATTTTGTGGAAAGCCATTTCATACACACCAGAACAAAAAACACAAACTGACTTTGTGGTGATTAATGATCAAGTGTCTGACACAGTCCCACAAACATATCCACAAATAAGCAGTGACCCAATTGCTCAGTTTGCTTCTGAACCAATAGTGGAAGATCCTGCTATTGCTTCTATACCAACTGAACCTGAAATCATCAGCGAGCCAACCATTGCCTCAAATACGGAGCATAATACTCAAACACAACAACCGCCTGCTGCTATTAGCACGCCCCCAACCAGCCCAGAAAAACAAACAACAACCACAGCACAAAAAAAACCCGTTGAAAAAAAGCCAGTTGAAAAAAAACCAACTGTGACAACACCACCAAAAGTAAACAGCAAACCAGATCCTAAAGATATTTTAGAAGGTAGGGTCACATTTAAAGAAAACAGTACAACAGCGGCTAATTCAGCTCACACAGGAAAAGTGGTGATTCAAGTTGCGGCACTTTCTGATAGCGCTCAAGCAGCACAAATGAAAAGCAAACTGGCTGATATAGGTATTTCAGCCAACATCAGCAAAGCAAACACAAGTAAAGGTGAAATCAACCGTGTACGTGTAGGCCCATTTAGCAATCGAGAAGAAGCAGAAAAGACCCTTAACAGACTTAAAGCTTCTGGTATGAATGGTATTATTGTAAGCCAATGACGCTATTTGACTTTATCGCCATTGGCATTATCGGTTTATCGACATTAATCGCCTTAATGAGAGGTGTTGTGACCGAATTAGCCTCTCTAGTTGGGTGGGTTGTCTCTTTTACGGGGGCAAAATTGTTCACCCCCCAAGTTTCTGAAATAGCCATGAAAGATGTCCAACCTGAAACCTTAAAATATGTTGGCACCTTTGTTTTACTATTTGTGTTACTGTTGGTTGCGCAATATTTTTTACGTTCATTGCTCACTGCATTGATTAAATCCATAGGCTTAGACGGTATAAACAAATTATTAGGTGGGGTATTTGGTGCTGCCAGAGGTGTGCTTATTGTGACGGTTCTTGTGTTGATTTGTTCGATGACCAGCTTAAGCCAAACGCCCGAATGGCGTACGGCTCAAACAGTTGGGTTTTTTCAGCAATTAGCATCAATCGCTATTCCTTACCTACCCAAACAAGTTGCAGATGTTATTTCATCTGCGAATTAGCGTAAAATTTTTTTTACTAGGATAACTTCACTATGTGTGGCATTTTAGGTATTGTCAGTCAAAGCCCTGTTAATCAAACTCTATATGACGGCTTACAATTACTTCAGCACCGTGGGCAAGATGCAGCAGGAATTGTCACAGCACACCATAACACTTTTCATATGCATAAAGGCAGCGGGATGGTACGCGATGTATTTCGTACCCGAAATATGCGCAATTTAATTGGTCATGCCGGTATTGCCCATGTACGTTACCCTACAGCAGGTAATGCTCAAAGCAGTGCAGAAGCACAACCATTTTATGTAAACTCCCCTTTCGGGATCGTTCTGGCACATAATGGTAATTTAACGAATGCAACCGAATTGTTTGAACATGTCTGTCATAATGACTTGCGCCATATCAACACCAATTCCGACTCAGAAGTTCTGCTCAATGTCCTCGCACACGAATTAGAACGCCAAGTAACAGATAAACAACTAAGTGTAGACAATATTTTTAATGCCGTCACCGCATTACATAAAAGGGTACGTGGTGCCTATGCTGTTGTGGCTTTGATTGCAGGTTATGGCTTACTGGCTTTTCGTGATCCTAACGGTATTCGCCCCTTGGTTATTGGTACCCAAAAAAACGGGGACAAAACCGATTATCTTTTCGCCTCTGAGTCTGTTGCACTAGATTGTTCTGGCTTTAATTTACTCAGAGATGTTGCCGCAGGAGAAGCAATTTTTGTTTCCTTTGATGGACAATTTAGTTCAAAACAATGCAGCAGCACAAGTCGGCTAGCCACTTGTCTTTTTGAATATGTATATTTTGCTCGCCCTGACTCAGTGATCGATGGTGCCTCAGTTTATCAAGCACGATTAAATATGGGAGTCACTTTAGCAGAGAAGGTCAGGAAAACCGATTTTTATCAGGATATTGATGTGGTTATGCCTATTCCTGATACCAGCAGACCCAGCGCTTTACAATTGGCCTTCCATCTAAACATCACTTATAGAGAAGGTTTTATCAAAAACCGCTACATTGGTCGGACATTTATTATGCCTGGGCAAGCGGTTAGAAAAAAATCCGTTCGACAAAAACTCAATCCTGTTGGTTGTGAATTTGCAGGAAAAAATGTGTTATTGGTAGATGATTCAATTGTCAGGGGTACAACCAGTAGAGAAATTGTACAAATGGCTCGTGATATGGGGGCAAAAAAAGTTTATTTTGCTTCTGCTGCACCTGAAGTGCGTTTCCCTAATGTATATGGTATTGATATGCCAACACGCAAAGAGCTCTTGGCAACAGGCAGAACAACTGAGCAAATTGCTGCAGAAATAGGTGCAGATGGAGTGGTTTTTCAAGAATTAGATGCCTTAATCAGTGCCGTAAAAGAGGCCAATCCAAATCTTAAAGAATTTGATACTTCTTGCTTTACAGGGTATTACCTAACAGGCGATATCACTGAAAGCTATTTAGATAAAATTGAGACTGACCGTTTCAATGCACCTATCAATAATTTGGTTGATGCCCAAATGGTGGATCAAAACCTTAATATAGAAGAGGTTGAAACAGAATAACCAAATTTTTGCTTACTGCTTTAGGTAACTTAAACAGTAAGCAAATAAATGTCTTATCTACCCCCTATTGCTTTTATGAAAAATACACATTTACTCTTTACTTTATTGTCCAGTTTATTTATTTGTACTCATTTTGTACTGGCACAAGAACAAGAAAAAACAGCGCGCTCTTTACCTCCTTCTCTAAGCCATTCAGATAATTTAAGTTTAATGGACAAAACGGCTATCTTTTCAGAAGAGCCAACAGAAGAAAGTGCCATTTGGTTAAATAAATTAAGTCGCTTCGTACAGTTAGATCGTACAAAACAGGCTATTCGTTATCAAAACGGAAACAATCAAGTAGAAATGATTGATCACCTAAGCAATGACCCCTCCTATCAAAAAACAACTTATCTGGGCGAATTAGGCAATCATTTCTTTTTACTGAAACAAGATTCTTGGCAAGGATGGAAAATTCTGGCCATTCAACCAGAATTAAATAAACGCATTGCCTTTAATTTAGCTGAAGTTTTTGTCTCAACAGATGAACAAAAGCTTCTGGTGGTTAATGTACCGCCTGAAAGTTGTCAAGATAATGATTCTTTATCCTGCCCTTTTACCTTAACCAGCTACAGTATTGACGCTCAAAACCTCACCCCTGATTGGCGAGGACAAGTGAATTTACCCAGAGCAGGTTTTCTGATTCGACCATACTGGGGTAAAAACCAGACTATGTGGTTAGAAATCACGGGCTCTGCTGACGATGAGCTTTATTATTTAAAAACCATTAATCCAGAAGAATAATTTTAAAGATAAATAAGACGAAAACCTGATTTATCCGTTAAAATAAACAAAAACCATTAAAAATTCCCTAGGAGAAATCTCATGAGTAAGAATGCACATTTAGATAAAGCCTTACAAGATTCCTTAAAACGTTTAGCCGCACAAAAAGCCATAGAGTTTCTACCAGAAGGAGAAGTCATTGGTGTAGGAACGGGTAGTACAGTGGCTTTTTTCATTGAAGCACTGGCTCAAGTAAAAGAAAAAATCAAAGGGGCTATTCCTACTTCAAAAGCCACCACTGAACTCCTTAAAAAGCATGATATTCCTGTCTTCTCTTTATCAGAAGTTGATCATTTTTCTGCCTATTTTGATGGCGCGGATGAAGTGAATCATTCATTACAGATGATTAAAGGTGGTGGTGGTGCACTCCTCCAAGAAAAACTGGTAGGTTCCGCTGCAACGACCTTTATTTGTATGATTGATGAAAGCAAATATACCAGCCGTTTAGGGCACTTTCCTTTGCCAGTAGAAGTTTTACCCGTAGCACGTTCTTATGTTGCCAGAGAATTAATCAAATTAGGGGCAATGCCTGAATTACGCTTAAATTTCACAACTGATAACGGTCATCAAATATTGGATTTACATGATTTTTATATTGATGAACCATTGGCGATGGAAGACAAAATCAACAATATTGTTGGCGTCATGGAAAATGGTATTTTCGCCAAACAACGAGCGGATATTTTGGTATTAGCAAAACAATCAGGTGTTGAAGTCATTCGTTAACAAATTCTATAAAACTCTTTTAAGCTGATAAGACGACCTCTTGTCAGCTTATTTCTTGTTTTATTCTCATTTTACATGTATTCTGATATAAAGTCTTTTAGATGAAGCACAGAAATACTAAAAAAATGAATAAAATAAAAACTCAAGGTATCAAATATACTGGGTCTAAATTAAAATTACTGCCACACATTCTGTCTTTAGCTAAACAATTAAATGTATCTTCCATACTGGATGGTTTCTCTGGTACAACAAGGGTATCACAAGCTTTTGCTCAAAATGGATTTTGTGTGACAAGCAATGATATTGCAGAATATTCGTATATTTTTGGGCAATGTTATCTATTGAATAAAGAGCTGCCTACAAAATATGCTGAACTAATTGAACATTTAGAACATTTACAAGGTTATGATGGCTGGTTTACCCAATATTACGGTGGAATTGACCATCAAGGCAGTGCCATTCAAGCAGATGGCACAAAAAAACCTTGGCAAATACACAATACGCGCAAACTTGATGCCATTAGAGAAGAAATTGATCGCCTGACATTAACCCCAATAGAGCGCGCTGTTGCTTTAACCAGCCTGATTCTGGCTTTGGATGAAGTTGATAACACTTTAGGACACTTTACTTCTTACCTAAAAAATTGGTCAGCACGTTCATATAAAACAATGAAGTTAAAAGTACCTGAGCTCTTTATCAACCAGCAACAAAATCACGTTTATCAAAATGATATTTTTCAAACAATTTCAGATAAGCAATTTGATTTAGCTTATTTTGACCCTCCATACGGTTCTAATAATCAAAAAATGCCTTCTTCACGTGTGCGTTATGCCTCCTATTACCATTTATGGGAAACGATCTGTAAAAATGATCACCCCCCACTTTTTGGTGTAGCCAATCGAAGACAAGACAGTTCAGACAAAACAAATAAAAATATTTTTGAAGATTTTCATCAAGATACAGACGGCAATTATATTGCAGCCAAAGCAATTGATTGCTTAGTCGAAAAAACACAAGCGCATTATATTGCGTTATCTTACAGTTCCGGCGGCAAAGCAACCGCACAAGAATTGGATCAAATTTTACATAAACATGGAAAACTCATACAAACAATCGAAATTAGCTACGAAAAAAACATTATGTCAAAAATGAAGTGGACAAATGAATGGTTAAGAGAAGCAGAAACACCCAACAAAGAATTTATATTTTTAATTGAAAAATAAAAAACATATAAAAAAATTTATCGAAAAATTTAAATATGACAAAAATATTTTTTAATATTATTTAGTTATAAAAAAAATATCCTCAATAAAAAAAGCATAATTCAAAAAAAAATTTAGCCAAAAAAACCATATAAAATATTATTTCTTAAGAAAAAAAACAATAAAATACCTGAAAAATTAAACAAAAAATCTAACAAATAACAATATTATTTTAAAATTTAAAAATAAATGACTTTTTCATTATGTTTTAATCCATGAACGAACTTTAAGTCCATCATACGCAATACTTACCCCTTCTGGACACTGGGTAACTGTGGCAGCATATTCCATTTCATGTGTCATATGAATCAAATAAGTCTGTTTGGCACCTATTTTTTTAGCCAAAGCTAAGGAAGCATTCCACCCCAAATGGCTAGGATAAGGGTCATGCCTTAAACAATCTAAAAATAAATAATCTAACCCTTTTAATTTGGCGCACTCTTCATCACTAATCGCATTTAGGTCTGTTAACCATGCAATATTACCAATGCGATAATCTGTACATGTCCAACGCCCATGAGTCACTTTAATAGGGATAATATCCACACCATGAACCACAAATGGCTCATCGCCAATAGTATGCGCCTGTAAAACAGGTTTATCCCAATGGTTATTTGCGGGCAAAAAAGCATAATCAAACCGATTAGTGACATTGTTTATGGTAAATTCATTTCCATAAACAGGTATCATGTCTTTTTGTTTGAAACAAAAAGCACGTAAATCATCAATACCATTTAAGTGATCTGCATGTGGATGCGTGTATAAAATGGCATCAATATGCTCAATTTTGGTACGTAACATCTGGGCGCGAAAATCAGGCCCTGTATCAATCACAAAATTCAAAGAACCAATCTGAATTAGGGCACTGCTTCTACTGCGCTTATTTTTACGACTTGTGCTTTTACATGTTGCACAAGAACAACCAATCACTGGCGTACCGGACGAACTGCCGCACCCCAATACTGTCAATTTCACTACTTGTTTTTGTGTGTTTATTTGATTTTTTGTCATTATAAAATCGATAAAATAATTATTGTGATGCTGAAATTTTATCAAATAAATGATAAAAATTCTCACTACTTAAACGCCCTATTTGTTCAATAGAAGTATTTCTTAATGTTGCAATATACTGAGCAACATAATAGACAAAAGCAGGTTCATTTGTTTTACCCCGAAAAGGCGTTGGCGCCAAAAATGGGGCATCTGTTTCAATTAAAAACCGATCCTCAGGCACATATCTGGCAACATCTTGAATATATTGAGCATTTTTAAATGTCACAATACCAGAAAAAGAAATATAAAACCCTAAATCAAGCGCTGCTTTGGCAAAGGCTCTGTCTTCGGTAAAACAATGAATCACTCCCTTTGAGGCCTTATGCTCACGCAAAATAGCCAATGTATCTTCTGCAGCTTTCCTTGTATGGACAATAAGCGGCAAGTTTGTTTGTTTAGCCGCTTCAATATGGGTGATAAAACGATTTTTCTGCCAAGTCAAATCACCTGTGCACCAATGATAATCCAAACCTGTTTCACCAATACCAACAATTTTCTCATGCAAGCTTTGTTCAACCAATTCATCAAAAGTAAACTCTGGCGTATCCTGCTGATCTGGATGAACACCAATTGAAGCATAAATATGTTCATATGTTTGCGCCAATGTTCGCACCTGCTCAAAAGTATCTTTGCTGACACTGATTGCTAAAGCAAGGTTAACCTGATACTCTTTCATCCGCTTGAATACTTCAGGCAAGTTATTTTGTAGATCAGGAAAGTTTAAATGGCAATGTGAATCAATAAACACGATAAAGCTCTTTAAATAATAAAAAACCAAAACAGAATAACATGTTTTGGTTTTTTAGTGCAGTATCGATTTAAAGTGTATGTGTCGAACGAGCGTTTTCTAATAATCCAACTAAGTTGTTTTCTATTGTACGCTTTGCTAACTTACCGCCATCATCCGCATTGAACTGAACCCCTACTCCTTGAATACGGTTATCATTGGCATGAGCGGGTGTGATCCAAACCACTTTGCCCTGAACAGCAATTTTGTCAGGGTTTTTCATAATGGTCAGTAACATAAAAATCTCTTCACCCATTTTAATCGGGCGATCAGTCGGGATAAAAATCCCACCGTTTTTTAGGAAACTCATATAAGCAGCAAACAAAGCGCTACGTTCTTTAATATTCAAAGACAATACACCTGGTTTGCGTTGTTCTTGGGAGTCTAAATCTGACACTTTTACTCCTTATTTTTCGTTCTTCAATAAATTCAAATAATCAATAAAAATTGATTCTACCTGAAGTTTAACATTAAGCGTATGCTGTCCGTAAGGGGCTAGCTTATTTAACTGACTAAAAAATGTAAAAACAGCCATAGCGTTGGTTTTTTGTAAAATGCTTTTGAGCTCAGGGGTGTAGTTTGGGTAGAAATACGCTTGATCGGCATATTGTACCCACATCAAATCCATGGCCCATTTTTGCATCCAGTCCAAAAAAACCCCTAAAGCCAGTTTTTTTTGATCAAACTTAGCGGCAAAATCTAAATAGGCGGTTAAACTTGGAACAGACAAATACTCTAATAACTGCTCTCTTAATTCATCTTGTTCAGGTTCGTGTTTAAATAAAGGTGCTCCACTATAAAAAGCCAATAAAGCTTTGATATCACTTAGGCCTTGTTGCTGTAAAAAAAGCTCAGCGTCTTGTTTGCTTGGGTTATTTAAAGAAAATGGGCGACAACGACTTCTTATTGTTGGCAACAACTTGTCTTTTTTATCCGATACCAACAAAAACACCACACCTTGTGGCGGTTCTTCCAACACTTTTAATAAAGCATTGGCAGCTTGAACATTCATGCTTTCTGCTGGGCTGATCAATAAAACCCTTAAACCACCTCGATGGCTGCTTAATTGAGTAAACTGTAAGGCTTCTCTAACCGTTTCAATTTTAATTTGCTTCAGTTTTTTACTGTTTTCTTCACCCTCAACATCAGGCTTTAAAAATTTAAAATCTGGGTGTATCCCCTCATTAAACAAATGGCAAGAAGGACATATACCACACGGTGTATAACCCTTTTGTAGGTTTTCACACAATAATGCCTGTGCCAAAAATGTCGCAAACTTGGTTTTACCTGTATGCGCTTTGCCAACAAATAACCAAGCATTCGGTTTCGTTTGCCACTGTGTTGTAATATCCTGCCAATTTTGTTGTTGCCATGGATATAATTGAACGGATTTACTCAAGCATCATCTCCAATGCATTACCCAGTTGCTTTTGTATGTATTCAATGGTTTGGGTTGAATCCAACACCACATATTGCTTAGGCTTATTTTTGGCTCTATCTAGATAAACAGAACGGGTGCGCTCAAAAAAACTGCTTTGTTCTTGCTCAAACCGATCTTTTTCACGAGTTTGCGCCACACGTTGTTGAGCCACTTCTAAAGGAACATCCAACAAAAAGGTTAAATCAGGCTCAAAGCCTTGTTGTACCCAATTTTCCAATATTTCTATTCTATGCAAAGGTACACCTCTGCCCCCACCTTGATACGCAAATGTAGCATCAGTAAAACGGTCGCTCACAACCCATGTACCTTTGTTTAAAGCAGGCCATATGACCTCTTCCAAATGTTGCATACGAGCAGCAAACATCATGAGTGTTTCTGTATTCAAACTGGCTTGGGTTCGAGGATCTAATAAAAGGTTACGTAAGGCTTCGCCTACAGGTGTTCCACCTGGTTCTCTGGTAAAAACAACAGGAATTTTTTTTTGTTCAAACCACTGTTTCATAAAATGGATATGGGTACTTTTCCCAGCACCATCAATACCATCGAGGGTAATAAACTTAGCCATTATTTTTTTCTCTTTCTAATGAATTTGTTGACTGCTGCATTATGTTCATTCAAGGTATGGCTAAATTGTGAAAGCCCTGTGCCATCTGCACGAGAAACAAAATATAAATACTCAGCACCTGATGGATGGGCAGCAGCCTCTAATGCTGCTTTACCCGGTAAAGAAATCGGTGTTGGGGTTAAACCATATCGAGTATAGGTATTATAAGGGCTGTCTTTTTTCCACTCGCTACGATAAAGTTTACCTTGATACCGATCCCCCATTCCATAAATTACCGTTGGGTCAGTTTGTAAACGCATACCTATTTTCAAACGGTTTACAAATACAGCTGCAACATGGTTTCTGTCATCGGGATGGGCCGTTTCTTTTTCTACAATACTGGCCATGGTTAATAGCTCATAAGGCGTTTGATAGGGTAAGTTCGTCTGACGTTCTTCCCAAGCCTGATTGAGTTCTTTTTGCATTGTGCTATAGGCCAATTTATAAATGCTCAAATCTGTACTGCCCCAATCATACATATATGTACTGGGGAAAAACAAACCTTCTGCCTTTTTATAAGGGGAACCAATGGCTTCTAAAATTTGAGCTTCGGACATTTTTCTGGTTTGAATATCCAAACCCTCTGCTCTATTGACCCGTTGCCTAAACTGAGCAAAAGTCATCCCTTCTACAATTGTCACAGCAAGTTGTGTAGGCTTTTCATTGCGCAATATTTTGATGATTTGCCAAATAGAAACCTGTCCTTTGAAGCGATACATCCCTGGCTTTAATTTGGTTTGAGCTTTAAGCACATAAGCTGTCCCCAACATAACATAACGATTACGAATCACTTTATCTTTTTCTAAAGTACGAACAATCTGCCCATAACTTTGATTTTTGGTGATGGTTAATCGATAAGGTTCAGCTAATTTTATTGGTGTCAGTAGTAATGCAGCAAACACACAAGCAAGCACCACCACTAACACACATAAGCCAATAAATAATTTCTTCATACTTTTTTATTTAACGTTGATTCAAAATTTGATTAGGCGGTACTTTAAGTACATTTCTTAAAATAGGGTAACCACTTAATGTGGTACACAATACCCCTGCTATTATACCAACAAGCAAAAGTAATAGATTAACTTTAGGCTCTAAATCTAAAAGTAAGGATGCACTAAAATACTCTAATGCCAAAGCAAATAAACCTGCCAGTAATCCAGAAAAGGCTCCTAATGCCCAAAGTTCTACAAAAAGACGCCTTCTGATTTGTTGGTTTTGTGCACCTAATGACCTCATCAAGGCGGCATCAAATAAGCGCTCATCTCTTGTATTGAGTACACTGGCCCATAACACAATGACACTGGCCATGAGACACAATACAAATACGGCATTCACAACGTATGTTAGCCGATCAATAATTTTTTGCATTTCCCGTATAATATTGCCCACATCTATAAAACTGATATTGGGAAAAACTTCTGTTGCCTGATTAATAAAACCCGTTTGCTCTGAAGCCAGATAAAAACTGGCAATAAAACTGGCAGGTGCATCTTCTAACCAAATGCCATTACCAATGACAAAAAAGTTTACCTGCATAGACTCCCAATTGAGCTTACGTAAATTGGTAATGGGTGCTTGATATTCTTGTCCTGCAATATCAAAGGTCAAAACATCACCTAATTTCAGCTTTAATGTTTCAACTAAACCCTCCTCCACAGAAAAAGCGGGATCAGCATTGTCTTTAGACCAAAACTGTCCCTGTACTACTTGATTATGTTCAGGAATGGTTTGCCCCCAAGATAAATTAAACTCCCTCTCTGCCAACCTTTTTGCATTCTCTTCAGTATATGTATTTTCGGTAATTTCTTGTTGATTCACCTTCACCAAACGAGCACGTGTCATGGCAGATAATTTGACAGTAGGAATATTGTGCTCGTTAAAAAACTGATTCAATGCCTCGGTTTGATCTTTTTGTACCCCTAAAATAAAGTAATTGGGCGCATTATCTGGAATGCGTTGTTTCCAAGCATCCACCAAATCATTTTTCACAAAAGTTAGGGTCAATAAAGCCATTAAACTGACACTAAGAGACACCATTTGAATCAAACTGAGCTTAGGTCGACGAGCCACATCTGCCAAGCCTTGCCAAGCAAAAGAATAGGCAGATGTAATCACGCATTTACATAATTTGAGCAAAAGTATGCTGACAAAAGACATCACCACAAACAAAACAGCCACACCAGCTAAAAACTGGGCGGTCAGTTTAAGATCACCAATTTGCATGGCACTTGACCCAACCACAACCAAAATAAACATAAAAACACTCAATAATTGTTTGTTTTGTGTAGGCAGATCTCCACGAAGAACATTCAGTGTACTGCTGTTTTTTAAAGAGATAATTTGGGGCAAAATCAGTAACAACAACAAAATTGTCGCAACAAAAGGAATCAGTACAGCCAAGGTCAAACCTTGTATTGGAAAAGTGCTGATACTAATAGAATCAAACACCCTCTTCAAACTGAACAACAAGAATTCTTGGGCAACGAAACCCAACAATGTACCCAACACACTGCATATCAACCCAATAAACACAAATAGGCCTAAAAACAAACGGAAAATCTGCTTACTGTCACTACCTAATGTGCGCATAATAGCCACTTGCCGCACATGTTTAGATAAATAACGTGTACTGGTTAAACTTAATGCCACAATTGATAAAATCACACTTAAGCTTGTTGCAAACCCTAAAAAGCGATTGGCTCTAACCAAAGTGTTTTGCACTTCTGGTCTAGCTGAATCAATGGTTTCCAATTTCATGCCTCTAGGTAAATTAGGCATCAATGTTTGTTTTAACTGCTCTAGTTGCGCTGTAGGCCCTGTAATAAATAAACGATAACGAATACGACTGCCTTCTTGCACTAAACCTGTTTGAGGCAGGTCACTTAAATTCATCATTGCAGTTGGCAGCAAATTAAATAATTCCAAACCACTGGCTGCAGATTCAAGCAGCGTTGCTTCAACCAAAAGCTCTTTATCTCCAACATGTACTCTTTGCTGCTCTTTAAGATGTAACTGGCTAGCTAACTGCTGATCTACCCATATTTGCCCATTTTTTGGCACAAATGTACCAGTTTGTTCCTTATTGGACACTTGAATTCGATTTTCACCTTTCAGTGGAAATTTATCTGATACAGCAATGACTCTAACCAATCTGGCACCTTGATCAGTCATTAACATAGATTGAAAAGTCGCACTTTGTGCTGAATGTAATTGCGGTTCAGCATCAACTTGTTTTTTTATGAGCTGATATTCATCACCAGCTTGATCAGAAACAACAACCAAATCAGCAGCAATTAATTTACTGGCTTCTTGAGCTAAAGTTTGTTCTAGCCTAAACGAAAAAAACAAAACACAACTTGCTGCACATACAGCCAAAATAAACGCAACACACAGAACAGATAACTCTTTAGAACGCAGTTGCCTGAGTACAAACCGCCAAAACAAAACTGGATTGATCATTAATTTACTGCCTCTTCAATAAGCTGGCCTTGGGTCATTTGCAAAACACGTTCACATTTTTTGGCCAAATTCATATCATGGGTAACCAAAACCAATGCAGTATCGTACTGTTTATTTAAATCAAATAATAATTCAATGATTCCTGCGGCCGTATTTGGATCAAGATTGCCTGTTGGCTCATCAGCAAAAAGTATGCTGGGCTTAACCACAAAAGCTCTGGCAATAGCCACTCGCTGTTGCTCACCACCAGAAAGATATTTGGGGTAATGGTCTAATCTATGCGACAATCCAACCTGATCAAGAACATCTAATGCACGCTCTTTTGCTTTTTTTCCTTCACCTGCAATTTCAAGAGGTAACATGACATTTTCCAATGCAGTTAAAGTGGGAATAAGCTGAAAATTCTGAAAAACAAAACCAACGTGGCTTAAACGCAACTTTGCCCGCTCATCTTCATCCATTTTGATCATATTTTGTTGAAACAACAATAACTCTCCACCACTTGCATTGTCTAAACCTGATAAAATAGACAGTAATGTTGATTTACCTGAACCTGAAGTACCTACAATGGCAACTGTTTGTTTTGTCAGTATTTGCATATTCAATTGTTGAAAAATCACCAGTTCAGCAGATGCAAACTGTACTTTTTTTTCAAGGTTTGTTGCTTGTAAAATAACTTTTGGTTTCATTAAGGACTGTACCATGATAAGACTATTCTTTCTATTTATGCTATTTAGTATGCCTGTGCAAGCAGCTACAGTACTGGTTGTGGGAGACAGTTTATCAGCTGGCTACGGTTTAAATGCCAAACAAGGTTGGGTGTATCTTTTAGGACAAAAATTAGGCAATAAACATAAAGTGATTAATGCCAGTATATCGGGCGATACCACCTCAGCTGGGCTTGCTCGCTTACCTCAAGCCATCAAGAACCACAAACCTGATATCATTATATTAGAATTAGGCAGCAATGATGCTCTACGCGGCTTACCTTTCACACAAACACAAGCGAATCTAAAAAAAATGATTCAGTTAAGTAAACAAGCAAAAGCAAAAGTGCTGTTGGTTGGTATGGATATGCCACCCAATTTCGGCAACAGCTATCGTACACAATTTAAGCGTATTTATCAAAATTTAGCGACAGAAGAAAAAATTGCTTTAGTACCTTTACTAATAGACGGTTTTGCGGCAGATTTAAGTCAGTTCCAAAATGATGGCATTCATCCTAAAGCCAGCGCACAAGATAAGATGATGCTCAATGTACTGCCAAAACTGACCCCTTTATTATAAGAAAGCAACGTATCGTTCCCCTTAATCCATCACATCAAAAAAAGTTTTATTATGCTAGATAAGCGATATCGGCTCATGATCAAAGCAGAATCCGAAGCCAAAATTCTTGCCAATGGTTGGGGAATTTGTCATTGGATGGAAGAGCTACCCGATCCTAATTGGCGCAGCATAGATGAAATTAAAGACAGGCTATGTGTGATGAATGCCTTATTGTATGTCGCTTTTGGTGCGCCCATACCTAAAATAGGTAAATGGTTAAAAACACAAGGAAAACTTGAGGCACTGACCCCAAATGAAATTCTACTGCTCAAACGCAGCCAACGTACTTCCCTTTCTGTATTTGATCGCAATTATTTAAAGCAGTATTTAGAAAGTGTTTGGGCATTACTGTGGGTACTTGAATGTATTGATGAGCTATCTGTACAAGAAGCATGTGCCAACAATATGAATGATTTTTTACCTAAAATTTTGGAAGATGAGGATAACAATAAAATTGATCAACTCACACATACTCGGCTACCTGGTGAATTTTATGAGCTTCTAGACTATTATTATCGGGTGCATTGGTATTGTGTCGACCAAACTAAATTGGGTAAAAAAACAGGCTTTCCTGATGAAAACCGAATGGCTCAAAGACGAAAAGCATTACATTGGGTCTACGATAAAGAGTTAAATTGGGATAAAATGCGTATCGCTCTTTAATATTCTTTCACAAAAAAATGCAAAAAAAAGAATTTATCTTAAAACTGGCCAGTTGGGCTTCTATTGCTACAGCTATTACCCTTATTCTACTGAAAACATGGGCATGGTTTAGTAGTGGTTCTGTCAGTATTTTAGCCAGCTTAATTGATTCCTCAATGGACAGTTTAGCCAGTTTGATCAGCTTTTTTTCTATTCGTATTGCATTGACCCCACCAGATAAAGAACATCGCTTTGGTCATGGCAAAGCAGAAAGTCTAGCTGCTTTAGCTCAAGCGGCTTTTATTGCGGGTTCTGCTGCTTTTTTACTGTTACACAGTATTGAACGTTTAATTGAACCTCAAGCCTTACTTCACTCATCTTTAAGTATCTGGGTCATGGGTATTTCAATTATCCTGACCTTATTACTTGTATTATTCCAACGCTGGGCAGTCAAGCAGACATCCTCCCAAGCGCTGCATGCTGATTCATTACATTATGCCAGTGACTTATTATCCAACACAATAGTGATTATTGCCTTAATACTGACTGGTTGGGGGTGGCAAAATGCAGATGCTTACTTTGGTATACTACTGGTTATTTGGATTGTTAAAAGTGCTTGGGATATTGCAAAAATAGCCTTAAATGATTTAATGGATAGAGAGTTACCCAATAATGAACGCACGCATATAGAACACATCATTCAAAATACACCGGGTCTTTTGGGGTTTCATGATCTGAAAACACGTGCTTCTGGTGGGCACTATTTTATTCAAATGCATATTGAATTAGATGCACAAATGAGCTTTGTTGATGCCCATGCCGTTACAGAAAAAGTAGAAGCTGCACTAAAAGAACATTATCCATTTGCAGAAATTATTGTGCATGAAGACCCTGTCGAGCTATGCCTTATTCACAACACACTCAAATAAAAAAGATCAGGTCATGACCTGATCTTTTTTATACATTAAAACGACTTTTATTTTACGTCACTTGCAACTGTTTCGCTTACTTGGCTAACCCCCGATGCGGTGTTTGATTCATCCTGTTTTTGTGTGCCCCAAGCCTCAGGTTGTTTGTAACCAACAAAACGTTGAGCACAATAAGCTTTGAACTCATCAGAACTATAGGCATCAATGACATCTTTTACCCAAGCTTCATTTAAATCTTTCGTGCGTACCGCACCCCAGTTAATATAAGCAAAACTTGGTTCTTGATACAAAGCCTCAGTCAACTTCATGCCAGAACTGGTTGCATAATTTCCTGTCACAATCGCAAAATCAACATCCTGACGAGATCTCGGCAATTGCGCTGCTTCTAGTGGAACAAATTTAATGTTCTTAGGGTTCTCTGCAATATCACGCTCTGATGCGGTTAATGGATTGATATTGTCTTTTAATTTCACCCAACCTAATTCAGCGACCATAACCAAAGCACGAGCAAAATTACTTGGGTCATTTGGTGCAGAAACGGTTGTCCCGTTTGTGACTTGGTCTAAACTGGTTAATTTACCAGAATAAATGCCCAATGGTGCTGTTGGTACTTGGAATACTGAAGACAAGGCTAATTTATGTTCCGCAGCAAAAGTATCTAAATAAGGTTTGTGTTGAAAGACATTTACATCCAGACTGCCCTCAGACAAAGCCAAATTAGGCTGAACAAAATCGCTGAACTCAACCAATTTTACTTCATAACCTTTTTTTTCTAAAATCGGCTTAATGGAATCTTTCACCATATCCCCAAAATCACCTACAGTCGTACCAATAGTAATGACTTTTTTCGCTGTAGCAGCAGTATCGCTGCTGGTATTGGCAGCAGTTTGACTGCTCTCATCTTTTGAACAACCCACTAACCCAAGAGTTAATGCCAGTACACCAACAGATAATGTTTTAAAAAAACCTGACTGCATGATTCTCTCCTAAAATATGCTTAACGCTTATCTAATTTTCTTGCTAAAAAATTACCAACTGATTGAATAAAAATCACAATAACAGACAACAACAACACAATAGCCACCATGACTTCAGTTTGATAACGATAATAACCATAACGAATGGCCAAATCGCCTAAACCACCACCACCAATCATCCCTGCTGCCGCACTATACGACAGAATACTGATAATCAACACTGTAATGCTGGAAACCATACCTGCCCTTGCTTCAACCAGCAATACTCTAAAAATAATGGTCCAATCTGAAGCACCCATCGCTTGAGCCGCCTCAATAACGCCTTTAGGTACTTCACGTAAGCTTTGTTCGACCAAACGTGCAAAATAAGGAATCGATGCAATAGACAAAGCAACAGAAGCGGCTAAAGGGCCAATACGTGCACCGACTAAAATAAGGGTAAATGGAGCAATAGCCACCATTAAAATCACAAAAGGAAATGCACGCATAAAATCAATGGGTAAACCAACCAAACGATTGATCAGCTTATTATCCCATATTTGTTTTTTAGCCGTTAAATACAACCATATGCCCAACAATGTACCAAATATAATCCCAACAACAGTTGCAATAGTCACCATAACAAATGTTTGCTGACAAGAAAGCCATATTTCATCACGTAATGACCAGATATTTTGCCAATAATCGGCTAAAGTTAAACTCATTTGCATCTTTATGCCTCCTCAAACAACTTTCGGGCTAAATCTGAATGAGCCTGAATTTGATGATCATTAACCTGAACAATTTCAACAACTTTCCCCTGATCCATTAATGCGGCACGCTGACAGACACGGCGAATCACACTCATTTCATGCGTCACAATCACAATAGTGACATTAAAACGTTTATTAATGTCTTCCAGACACTCTAAAACACTTTTTGTGGTAAATGGGTCAAGAGCACTTGTTGGTTCATCTGCTAAAATAACATGAGGGCTGGGGGCTAAAGCTCGGGCAATACCCACCCTTTGTTTTTGCCCTCCAGACAATTGTGCTGGATAATGTTTTACTCGATCAGATAAACCAACAATATCCAGACATTCAGTAACACGTTTAACAATTTTATCGTGGGACCAACCTGCTATTTTCAAAGGGAAAGCCACATTATCGGCAACAGTTAAATTAGCTAATAGGTTAAATTGTTGAAAAATCATACCTATATTCTGGCGTGCTTGACGCAACTGTTTAGGTGACAAAGATACCAGATTCTGCCCGTCTACAATCACACTTCCTTGATCAGGACGCTCTAATAAATTAATCAGTCTCAATAAAGTTGACTTACCTGCACCAGAAAACCCAATCAACCCAAATACTTCACCTTGTTCAATCGTTAAAGAGGTAGGCAATACAGCATCAAACCAACTACCATTTTCAGGATGGACATAACGTTTCTGAACATTGTCCAATGTAATCATAAAAACAATACTCCAAAATAACAAAAGCTCGCCAAAACAACATAGCGAGCTAACATAGTATTCATTCAATACGCTTTAGCTGTTTTATGCCCGCAAGCTGTTTCAAATCGGCAAATAATTCACAATTGCATTATTAAACGCTTTTTTCACATTCTGGTCAACGCCTTTTTTACCATTTCTTTATTACTTGTGGCTATAATATCTACTAATAATGCGGTGGTAACTCGTCAAACAAAGAATGTGTGCTTTTTTGCGTTTCTTGATTCAAATTGACTTGCTGATATAAAAAACGTAATTGTGCCTGTATCAATTCTAACTCTTGTTGCTGACGAATAACCGTCTGATTTAAACTGTCTATTAGGGTTTCTTGGAAACCTAACTGAACCAACAACTCTTCTAATTTTTGCTCTATATCATCCATAACTTTTTCCAATACGCACATTCGCTAAATTATGCTACTTTTACGCTATATAATCAAAAAAGAGATCAGCATGCAACTTAAAGAAGAACGCATTCACCATTTAAATCAACACCCAATCAATAAGCAAGGGGATTATATCCTGTATTGGATGCAAGCATCTGTTCGAACATACCATAATCAGGCTCTAACATATGCCATAAAACTCAGCAATGATCTAAAAAAACCGCTTATTGTGGCATTTGTTTATGATTCAAATTATCCAATGGCACAAAAAGCACATTTTCAATTTTTATTTGATGGATTACATGATGTCAAACAAGAGCTGCATACACAAAATATCCGTTTTATTTTACTCTCAGGCACACTCAATCAAGCCATATTATCAGTAATCAATAATTGTTGCTGCTTGATTACTGATTTAGGTTATACCCACTTCTTACGTCAAAGCAAAGATGAAATAGCCAATAAAATAAATATATCAGCAATTGGTATTGAGGCAAATATCATTGTCCCCGTTCAAACAGCTTACCCAAAAGCGGCCTACAGTGCTGCGGTGATTCGCCCTAAACTTATGGCAAAATTAGAAGATTTTTTATTTGAACAAACAGACTGCTCATATAAAGGTATTTTCTACACAAAAACAATCGAACAAGAAATTCCTTTTCCTTTTAAACATCAGCATATTGGTGGGCAACAACAGGCGATTAAAAAATTACGTTTTTTTATAGAAAATCAATTAGCCAATTATGCCATTAATCGAAATTTCCCTGAGTTAGATGCTACGTCAAGATTAAGTGCTTATCTGCATTTTGGGCAAATCAGTCCCATTTTAATTTATAGACAAATAATGGAAAACCACCCCAGTATCACAACACAAAATAAGCATGTTTTTATTGATGAGTTATTTATACGTAGAGAATTGGCCATTAACTTTACTTATTATGAGCATGATTATGACAACTTATCCTGTTTACCCATCTGGGCACAAAAAAGTTTAGAACAACATCAATATGATCATAGAGCCATTACATATACACCAGAGATATTTGAACAAGCAAAAACCTTCGACCCCTATTGGAATGCTGCGCAACAACAACTGACAAAAACAGGTTATATGCACAACTATATGAGAATGTATTGGGGCAAGAAAATTATTGAATGGAGTCAAACTTATCAAGAAGCCTTACAAACCATGTTATATTTAAATGACACTTATCAACTAGATGGAAGAGACCCTAATGGCTATGCAGGTATAATGTGGTGTTTTGGCAAACATGACAGACCATGGTTCGAACGGGAAATTTTTGGCAAAATACGTTATATGAATGCTTCTGGTTTAAGAAGAAAATTCAATATCGACCAATATGTATGTGCCATTAATCAGCTTTAATAATGATTGATTTATCACATTTTGATTTTCTTAATAAAAAAGCCACTATTAACTAGTGGCTTTTTATACTTTTTTAACTATTAATGATTACGCTGGCGTAAATAATCCAGTGCTTTTAACTGAGCAATTGCTGCAGCCAAAGCAGCCTGCGCATTTGCTGTTGTCTTATCATCAATTGCATTTTTTAAGCGTTTTTCTGCTTCTTCTTTAGCAGCTTGAGCTCTTTTTTCATCTAAGTCATCACTACGCACAGCAATTTCAGACAGAACAGTAACTGCATTTGGTTGCACTTCTAAAATACCACCAGACACAGCCAATAACAATTCTTCCTTCTGATTCTCAATTTGCAAACGTAATACACCAGGACGAACTTTACTTAATAAGGGTTCATGGTTAGGATAAATACCCACCTCTCCCATCTCTGTTGGCACAACCATAAAGGTTACTTTACCAGAGAAAAGGCTCTCTTCACTACTAACCACATCAACTTGCATGGCACCCATACCTTACTCCTTATCCATATTTTTAGTTCATTGTTTCAGCTTTTGCAACAGCCTCTTCAATTGAACCGACCATATAGAATGCTTGTTCAGGTAAATGATCATAATCGCCAGATAAAATTGCCTTAAAGCCTGTAATGGTATCTCTTAATGAAACAAACTTACCTGGAGAACCAGTAAATACTTCTGCAACATGGAATGGTTGAGATAAGAAGCGTTGAATCTTACGTGCACGCGCCACAACCAGTTTATCTTCATCAGATAACTCATCCATACCCAAAATGGCAATAATATCACGTAATTCTTTATATTTTTGTAGGGTCTGTTGAACACCACGAGCAACATTATAGTGCTCTTCACCCACAACTAATGGATCAAGTTGACGTGAACTTGAATCTAGTGGATCCACAGCAGGATAAATACCTAATGAAGCAATATCACGACTTAACACAACGGTTGCATCCAAGTGAGCAAAGGTTGTTGCTGGAGAAGGGTCAGTCAAGTCATCCGCAGGGACATAAACCGCTTGAATTGACGTAATAGAACCATCTTTGGTTGAGGTAATACGCTCTTGCAAACGCCCCATTTCTTCAGCCAATGTGGGTTGGTAACCTACCGCAGAAGGCATACGGCCTAACAGAGCAGATACTTCTGTACCCGCTAAGGTATAACGGTAAATATTATCCACAAAGAACAATACATCACGTCCCTTACCTGTTTCATCTTTTTCATCACGGAAGTGTTCGGCCATTGTTAAACCTGTTAAGGCAACACGTAAACGGTTTCCAGGAGGCTCATTCATTTGACCGTACACCATGGCTACTTTATCCAAGACATTAGAGTCTTTCATTTCATGGTAAAAATCGTTCCCCTCACGAGTACGCTCACCTACACCAGCAAATACAGATAAACCTGAGTGTGCTTTAGCAATGTTATTGATCAATTCCATCATATTAACAGTCTTGCCCACACCAGCACCACCAAATAAGCCTACTTTACCCCCTTTAGCAAAAGGACAAAGTAAGTCAATCACTTTAATACCTGTTTCTAACAACGAAGTGGCACTAGACAGTTCATCAAACTTAGGCGCAATTTGGTGGATAGAGCGTCTTTCCTCCGTACCAATTGGACCCGCTTCATCTACAGGGTTTCCCAACACATCCATAATACGACCTAAAGTTGCTTTACCTACTGGCACGCTAATGGCGGCACCCGTATTATTTACAGTCAAGCCTCTCTTTAGACCATCAGAACTACCCATTGCAATAGTACGCACGATACCATCACCTAATTGTTGTTGTACCTCCAATGTAAGGTCTACATCATTTAGTTTAAGGGCATCATAAATTTTTGGCATAGCGTTACGTGGAAATTCAACGTCTACTACTGCGCCGATAACCTGTACAATTTTACCTTGACTCATTATTCACATCCTATATTTTTGGCAGATTTAAGATACTGCTGCTGCGCCTGCCACAATTTCTGTTAACTCGGTTGTAATCGCTGCCTGACGGGATTTGTTGTAAACCAAACGCAACTCTTTAATTGCATTACCTGCATTATCGGTTGCCGCTTTCATCGCCACCATCCTTGCTGCCTGCTCTGAAGCCATATTTTCACATAGTGCTTCGTACAAAACAGATTCAATATAACGATGAAGTAAAAAATCCAATACTGCTACAGGATCTGGCTCATAAACATAATTCCAGCTATGCCCGACGTCCTGACCAATCATATCTTCTGTTTTAAGAGGAAGTAATTGTTCAATTTTCGACTCTTGGCGCATCGTATTGACAAAGTTTGCATACACAACGTGAACTGCATCCAGCTCTCCGGCTGCAAACTTACTGACTAATACACGCAAAGGACCAATGAGCTTTTCAACTTTTGGTGTATCACCTAGCTGAACGGCACTTGCAACAACATTAAGCTGTGCTCTTTGACAAGCGGCCAAGCCTTTTGTCCCTAAAGCACATACATCAATACCCACACCTTGTTCTTGATATTTACTGACTTTCGCCAAGAACAATTTCAATGCATTAGCATTCAAACCACCACACAAACCTTTATCTGTGGTGATCAAAATAAACCCAACACGTTCTATGTTTTTAGGGTTACGCAATAAAGGTAATTGAATGTCCAAATTCGCTTGTGCAAGATGACTAATTACTGCACGAACCTTGTCAGCATACGGTCTGGCAGCACGCATCCTCTCTTGCGTTTTACGCATTTTAGATGTAGAGACCATTTGCATTGCTTTAGTAATCTTTTGTGTATTTTGTACACTTCGGATTTTGGTCAGAATCTCTTTTCCTACTGCCATGCCTCTTTCCTCTCTTTAATTATGCTTCAAAACTGAAGTCTTTTTTAAAGGTCTGCATAGACTGTTCTAAAATCGCTTCATTTTCACTAGACAACTCACCTGTTTCGTTGATTTGTTTCAAAACATCAGGATGATTTGCACGTACATAAGATAGGAATTGTGCTTCAAAAGCCAAAGCAGCTTTTACTGGTACACCTTCGTATGAGTTATTATTAACAGCCCACAAAGTCAAACTCATATCCGCTACAGACATTGGCATGAATTGTTTTTGTTTCATCAATTCAGTCACTACTTCACCATGCTGTAATTGCTTACGAGTTGCTTCATCTAAGTCTGAAGCAAACTGTGAGAAGGCTGCCAACTCACGATACTGAGCCAATGCTAAACGGATACCGCCACCTAACTTTTTAATGACTTTAGTTTGAGCCGCACCACCAACACGTGACACAGAAATACCTGCATTAATCGCAGGGCGAATACCTGAGTTAAATAAATCTGTTTCTAAGAAAATCTGTCCATCGGTAATCGATATAACATTCGTTGGTACGAATGCAGATACGTCCCCTGCTTGAGTTTCAATAATAGGCAGCGCAGTTAAAGAACCTGTTTTACCTTTTACTTCTCCGTTGGTTAGCTTTTCCACTTCTTCTACATTAATACGTGCTGCTCTTTCTAGCAAACGAGAATGTAAATAGAAAACATCACCAGGATAAGCCTCACGTCCAGGAGGACGGCGTAATAACAAAGAAATTTGTCGATACGCTACAGCTTGTTTGGACAAATCGTCATAAATGATCAGAGCATCTTGTCCACGATCACGGAAATACTCACCCATTGCGCATCCTGAATAGGGCGCAATATATTGCAATGCAGCAGCTTCTGATGCTGTAGCCGCAACGATGATGGTATGGTTCATTGCACCATATTCTTCTAATTTGCGCACAACGTTTGCAACAGAAGACGCTTTTTGGCCAACCGCCACATAGATACAAATCACACCTGTATCTTTTTGGTTAATAATCGCGTCCAAAGCAACAGCTGTTTTACCTGTTTGACGGTCACCAATGATCAATTCACGTTGACCACGACCAATGGGTACCATTGAGTCGACTGATTTTAAACCTGTTTGCATAGGTTGTGATACAGATTGACGTGCAATCACCCCTGGTGCAATTTTTTCAATAGGAGAGGTTTCTTTAGCCTCAATAGGACCCTTACCATCAATTGGTTGTCCTAATGAATTGACCACACGTCCCACTAACTCAGGACCAACAGGTACTTCTAAAATACGACCTGTACAGGTAACTTCATCACCTTCACTAATATGTTCATATTCACCTAAAATTACGGCACCTACAGAGTCACGCTCTAAATTCATAGCCAAGCCGAAAGTGTCACCAGGGAAAGCAATCATCTCACCTTGCATGACATCTGATAAACCATGAATACGTACGATACCATCAGTTACAGAAATAACTGTTCCTTTTGTGCGAACTTCTGGATTAATCGCTAAACTTTCAATTTTAGCTTTAATCAGATCACTGACTTCAGCAGGATTCAGCTGCATGAATTATCTCCTAACTTTTAAGCGTCATATACAAAGCATCTAATTTTGCTTGTATTGACAGATCCAGCACTTGGTCGTCAACCTCGACTTTAACGCCACCAATTAGCTCTGGTTTAACTTCAACTTCTGCCTCTAGCTTGCCGCTAATTTGCTTACCCAAGTCAACCAATAGCTCATTTTTTTGCTGTTCAGTTAATTCAAACGCACTATAAATGATTACTTTTTTGGTGTGGGTTGCTTCATTCATCAAACGTTCGTACACCTCTAAAATAAAAGGAAGTACATTCAGACGTTCATTTTCAGACAAGACAGACACAAAATTACTTATATAGCTGTCGACTTTGCCAGCCAACTCCAATAATACTTCAGCACGTTTGCCTGCACTTAACTCAGGATTATCCAGTACTGAAGCAACATCTGGGTTAGAAGCTAAAGTTGCCAACATTTTAAGTTCGTCATACCATGCTACAAGCTGGTTATGTTGTTGAGCCAAACTAAATAATGCCTTAGCATAAGGTCTGGCAATAGTTACGAACTCAGCCATAAATATTATAGTTCCTGTTTAAGGGTACTTAAAATATCGGCATGCTTTTGTGCATCTATTTCACGGCGTAAAATTTTCTCCGCCCCCAAAACCGCTAAGGTAGCAACTTGCTCACGTAAAGCTTCACGTACTTTAGTGGTTTCTTGTTCAATATCCGCTTTAGCAGTAGCCAATATGCGAGCAGCTTCGTCAGAAGCATGTGTTTTTGCTTCTTCAACAATTTGCTGCGAACGTTTGTCTGCGTTTGCAATCATTTCAGCCACTTGATGACGACCATCAGCTAAAATTTCTGACACACGCTTTTCTGCATCCTCAAAATCGCTCTTGCCTCGCTCAGCGGCAGCCAAACCCTCAGCGATTTTGTTTGCGCGCTCATCAAGAGCTTTTACAATTGGTGGCCATACATACTTCATCGTAAACCAAACCAATATAAAAAATACTATTAACTGCGCAAATAGGGTTGCGTTTAAATTCACGGAACTAACCCTCTTTATTTAATGGTTTCAAACAAAATTAACCTGCGAATGGATTAACGAATGCAAATAACAACGCAATCGCCACACCAATCAAGAAAGCGGCATCAATCAAACCTGCGATCAAGAATAATTTAATTTGAAGAGGACCAATTAACTCTGGTTGGCGAGCTGCAGATTCCAGATATTTAGAACCAACCATACCGATACCGATACAGGCACCAATTGCACCTAAAGCAACGATCAAACCACAAGCCAAAGCTACTAAACCAGCCATAGTAAAACACTCCTTAAGTATGTAAACAACCGCTAAAAATACTACAAAATTTAATGACTATCATGTGCTTGACCAACATAAACGAAGGTTAACACCATGAATATAAATGCTTGTAGGGTAATAATCAAAATATGGAAAATTGCCCAAGCAGAACCCGCAATTAATTGGAACAAGAACAACAATGGATCAAGCAATGTCACTTGACCAGAAGCTGCCCATGTACCGCCTAATAAAGCAATCAACATAAACACTAACTCACCAGCATACATATTACCAAATAACCGCATACCATGAGAAATTGTTTTAGAGAAAAATTCAAGAATATTCAGAATAAAATTAAAAGGTGCCATATATGGGCCAAATGGTGCGGTGAATAATTCATGTACCCAACCACCAACGCCTTTAATTTTCACACAATAATACAGACACACACATAAAACCCCAACAGACAAGCCTAAAGAGCCATTAAGATCAGCCGTAGGCACAACACGCATATAATGAATGCCAACCCAACTTGCCATGGTAGGCAACAAGTCAACAGGTAATAAATCCATCGCATTCATAAAGAAAATCCACACAAAAACGGTTAGTCCTAATGGTGCAACTGCTTTGCGCGATTGTGGGTTACTGATAATGTCCTTACATAACCCATCAACAAATTCGACCAACAACTCAACTGCGGCTTGAAATCTGCCTGGAACCCCAGCCGTCATTTTATTGGCCGCTCGCCATAAAATGAACACAGCAAGAATCCCTAAAACAACTGAGAAAAATACGCTGTCGATATTGATTAAGCTAAAATCAACTATTTTTGTTTGTGGATGCCCAGTTTGAGTAAGCTGTCCTAGATGGTGATTAATATAATTAGCTGCTGTGTTTTCAGTGCCTGTCGCCATAGTGACCAAACTTCCAAAATACAAGGTAAATAAATTTGCTGACAGCAATAAACCCAATAATAAAGTAAATTCCTGACAACTCTGAATATAAAGCAAAAGACAAACACATTAATATGATTGCCAAAAAGATTTTGCTGCTTTGTCCGACTATAAAGGCAAGCTGAGCTTGCAATATATTTTTTTTATTTTTTTGTATTAGATTATGCAACCACACCATTATGCCTGTAGGTAACATATAACATAAACCACCTAACAATGCAGAAATAGCTGCGGCACGCCCGAAAAAAAACGCTACAGTGATAACAATTACGATTAGTGCTACCAACTGAAAATAAACCAGTTTTTTCACAAGCAAGCAAACCTTAATTAAATTTAAAGACAGTGTTTTAATATGCTGCCTTTGTCAACCTTGAGATATTAAAATATCCCCCCTCTTGCGTCAAGCGCATATACTATATTTTTAATGAAAAATAGTTTTTTTAAAGAAAACCTGATTGTTTTTTTCTGTTTATATTATAAAAATAAACTACGACATAGAAAAAATATGCTTAGCAATCAATTTTTTCTTTTATACAACACCCCATTTGCACCAGTTATTTTAATGATTTTGTGTAAATGCTCTGGTGTCACATCTTTACTACCAAGAGATAAAGTATTGACTAACACAGGTAAATGGCTTTGTGCTTTAAGCGTTAAAATTGCTTCTATATCTAAGCGTAAAGGTTGCTGTGGATCAAAATGTAAAGTACCCGACTCACAAAAAAGCAATTGATGATTCCCCCCTAAAGCAATATATTCTGCTGACAATAAGCTTTCGTATGCTGTATGTTGTCGCCCTTTTTCCAGCACAAGGGGAATATTCAATTGACGCACCTCATCCAGCAAAAGACGATTACCAATAAATTCTGCGCCTAAATAAAGCATGTCTACACCATATTTTAGAGCCATATCTAACTGTCTGATATCCCTTAGGTGGAATAAAACAGGTTTATTATGATGATGCGCTTTATCGAATAAGGTGTGTAACATATATTCTTGATTAACTAATTCTTTTTGTTGATATATAGAGAACTTAGTATCCGCTTCAATTAAATCGAGATAAAGAGCATGGGCTTTTATGATTTCCTCTTCATTAATGGGATTACTTAATATGGTTAAAAATGAATCACCACCAAAAGAAACGCCTTTTATTTTGATAACGGTATCTTCTTTTTTAACTTCTCTACCCACAATACGCCACTCATTGACTACTCTCATCGCTCGCTCAACTTGAGGTAAGGCTTCAAATTCCTCGGGGAGAAACACTCTTTCATCACCAACCGCGCCTATGATTGTGCGTTCAATTCCTCTGGAGATATGTTCATGCAATCCATGTTCTCTAATTAATTGGACAACGGTTGTGATACTTTGTTCACTGGCTTGTTTTTGCATCACAATAATCATATATTCTTTCCTTTTTATCTTTGCGCTTTAATACACATCATAACAAATTTCTGAAGATTGATTAAAAACCTACCTACTTTTCTTGCCAATCACATCAAAAAAAGGTAAATTTGCCAAGAATTATTCAAAAGTAACTCTATATTTTTAAATTAGATTGGCTTTTATTTATATAATCGCATACGACACAACCCTTTAAGCAACTCAAAAAACAATAATTACATGAAATTAAAAATCAATTCTGGTCGGTTCTGGTTACGCTTGATATTTTTTAGTGGCTTATTTTTTATTTGCTTCACCTTAACCATCCAAGGTATTTTACGTTGGCAATTTTCTGAAGAGCAAGTCAAAAAAGAGCTTGCCACTTTAATTGAACCAACACACCGTACCATTAGTTTTGCTGATGGCATGGAGCGCTCTTGGCTCCCCCGTCCAGCAATTACGCTCAATAATGTGCGAATAAGTGAACCCAACAATCCTCATACAGCATTAACAATCAATCAGTTAAAACTACAGTTTTCGTGGTGGTCTTTATTTTCTAAGACAACATTAACGAAACTAATTTTTAATGAAGCGGATATTAAACTGGTACGCTTTGCAGACGGAACGGTGTCAATTGATGATTTGTTATCTTTACAAAATAAGGCACGCCACTCTCCTCAATTGGATAATTTAGAGGTTGTTTCAAGTAACATCGATCTTCAAGATCAAATGACCAATAATAATTTCCGTTTGGAAAATATCAATTTTGCATTAAAAGAACCCCACTCTCTGACTGGTCAACTGAGTGCTTCTGCAAACCTGCTGTTTGATAATCATAAAATAGATCTAAACATCAATGCAAAAGTGATTAAAAATAAAGATGTTTTTCAATTTAATGATTTCACACTCACAGCAAAAGAGCGTTTAATCCGTTTTGGGCAAACCCAATTAAAGCTAACAGCGCAAGCACTTTATCAACCAGATAATCATGCTATTGCACTGAATAATGTGCAAGCATTATTAACCAGCGAAACGCCTCAACTTCGTTTAACAGCAACAGGCCAAAATTGGCTTCTTCAACCCAATTTATTTGTTTTACCGTCTATGCAAATAGACGCCACACTCAAACAAAATAATATTATTTTTGGTTGGAAAGGTCATTTGGCCAATAATGAATCTTCAAATAATACTTTTACAACGCAATCAGGAAAAATCACAACCAATATCATCTCCCCAGAAGGTGTCATTACAATAGACAGCACATTTGGACTCAAGTTAAACACTCAATCATGGGCATATTCGCTTAATCAATTAGCGTTTAATACACACCAAATAAAGAAAAATTTAGACCAGCGCTATATGCAAGGAAGTTTTCAAGGTACTTTATCTGGTCAAATAAATAAAGGCTTTGATTTGAATGTTCAAGGAATCTTTGATCAAAGTAAGACTTCTTTTTCATTACAACAAAATATAGTTGCTGAGCAAGATCAATATGAGTTTAATTTGGATATGGATCACCTAGACAGCACACATTATGCGGTTAATGCACAAACGGCAGCCACAGATACATCCACTGCCTTTTTTAACTCTGAACATGCTTTTGATTTAAGCTGGTTACAAAATAAACAAATTAAGGGCAATGTCAATATCCAATCGTTCTTGTTTAAAAAATTACAAATTAATCAATTAACAGCCAATGTCCTGGCAACGGAAAACTCTATTGGTTTGGATAATTTAAGTGCTCAAATCTATCAAGGGAAATTAACAGGTAAATCAAAACTGACGATGTTAAATAATAGCGATGCATCTTTAGAAATAGACCAAACATTATTGGGTATGAACATACAACCTTTGTTAACAGATTTATTTGGTTATGTACGCTTAACGGGTAATGGTAATGGGCGACTATTATTAAATGCAACAGGTAAAACCCCAAAACAAATGCGCAGCAGCTTATCAGGTGATGTGTCATTAGAGTTAAAAAATGGGGCTTTATTAGGGCTAGATTTGGTCAACACCTTGCAAAATTTACGTTCTGAACTACAACAAAACAGTACCAAAATGACTTTTGACCCAACAGAAAAAACTCAATTTACTCAATTGAAGGGTAATTTTCATTTAATTAAGGGCACAGCGCGAAACAAAGATTTACGCCTAAGTTCAAACCTAATTAATATTGCTGGGGAAGGTAAAATTAATCTGGATAATGAACTGGTTGAATATACAATGCACATTACAGCAGGTAAAGATTTGCCCCGTTTCAAAGACATTAATGTCCCCTTAAAAATTACAGGAGATATTACAGAGCCAGTTTATTCATTGGACTATAATGTACTCACTAAAGGTAAGAATACGCCAAAAGAAAAACAGAAAGTCCTAAAAGACGAATTGGTCAAACAGTTAAATAATTTTATTCGGCATTAAAATTAAGTATGTTTATTTCTATTGATTGGCAGGACAAACTACCAACTTCTGCTCAGTTTGATGATGTTTACTTTTCGAAAAGTAATGGTTTAGAAGAAAGCAGTTATGTTTTTTTGAGACACAATCACTTACCTAAACGGTTTACACAACTGTCAGAACAAGAAGCATTTTCAGTAGGTGAACTGGGTTTTGGCACAGGCCTCAATTTTTTTAATACAGTTCATTGTTTTCTCAACCATGCACCATCAACAGCGCACCTGACTTTTTTTTCTTTTGAATGTGCACCTCTAAAACCAGAAGATTTAAAAAAGTCATTTCATTTATGGCAAAATCAGTTAACTGACATTTCAGATTCTTTTTTGACTCAATACCTAAGCCTTAGCCCTGGCTTAAATCATTTATCTTTTGATCAGGGCAGAATCACTTTATTGTTGTTTATTGGCGATGTAGCGGAAGGTTTATCACAAATCACCCCTCCTAAAGGAATAAATGCATGGTTTCTTGATGGTTTTGCTCCGTCAAAAAATCCTCAAATGTGGCAATTACCCTTATTTGAGCAAATGGCTAAGCTTTGCGCAAATGATGCGACTTTTTCAACATTCACAAGTGCTGGCTGGGTTAGAAAAAATATAGAACAAGCAGGATTTAAGGTCTTTAAAACACAAGGTTTTGCCCAAAAAAGAGAAATGTGTTTTGGCTCAATAAATGAAGTTAAACCAGCAAATCAAATCAAACCTTGGTTTTGTTTGCCAACATATCATTCACCTACACATGTATTGATTATTGGCGCTGGCATTGCGGGGGCAAGTACTGCCCACACACTGGCACAAAAAGGCATTTCAGTCACCGTATTAGAAGCAGAAGAACACCCTGCTCATGGTGCATCAGGGAATCATCAAGGTATATTGTACACAAAACTTTCTGCTCATTTTACCCCCCAAACACAACTTTTATTGGCTGGCTTTGGTTATTCATTACGGCTATTGCAACAACTATTGCCTGAACAAGAGTCATGGCGCCAAACGGGTATTATTCATTTAGATTATGACAAAGAAGCAGCCAAACGACATTTGGCATTAGATGAGCTTAACTTACCCTCACTTTTTCAGCATGTAAATCAGGAACAGATTGAACAGCTAGCCAACATAAAAGCATCTTCTACAGGAGGGTTATATTTCCCACTTGGGGCATGGATTAACCCGCCCTCGCTCGTTAATAAATTGCTACAACATCCAAATATTAGTGTACTGACACAACACAAAGTGGATAAGCTTTATCAAACTGAGCAAGAATGGGTCATTGAGTGCCAACAAGGGCAACAAATAAAGGGAAGCCATGTTGTGATTTGCCAAGGGTATTTAAGTGGACAGTTTGATTATTTAAAATATTTACCACTTACACCTATTCGTGGACAAGTAACCCATATTAAAGCAACGGATGCCAGCAAAAAATTGGCTATAGCTTTAAATGCAGAGGGTTATATCAGCCCTGCATGGCAAGGCATTCATTGTTTAGGGGCAAGTTTTATCCCCATGGATACAGACAGTTCGTTACGAATAGAAGAACAACTGGACAATTTAAACCATTTACAACAGTTGTCTTCTGATTTGTATCAGGCATTAAACCTCTCTAAAAATGCTCCTTTACTGGGTAAAGCTGCCATTCGCTGTGACTCAACAGATCATTTGCCTTTAGTTGGCCCTATTGTGGACATGAAACAATTTACTGAAGTTTATGCTGATTTGGCTCTGGATAAAAACAGAAAATTGGATGCTCCCTGCCCTTATCTACCTAATCTTTATATCAATACCGCACATGGCACAAAAGGGTTGGCAACCGCGCCATTATGTGGGCAAATTATTGCCAATATGATTACTCATACGCCTTTACCGATCACTCAAACATTATTAAATGCCTTAGCACCACATCGTTTTTTACTTAAGTCGTTAATTCAAGGACGATACAGAAAGCCAAGCCAAATTAATTAGTTTTTTTGCAAAATTATGTTTTTATCTATAAACTATACTTTACGCACATACAACAATAAAGGAGTACAGAATGAAAAAAATGATTGTCCCTACTTTAGCAATTTGTTTACTGATCCCAAGCCTGAGTTTTGCAGCCAAAACAGTCACCATGAGATGTGATGATGGACAAATATTCCGTATTGCCTATCCTGATCAGGATCATGCTGTTATGAGTTACAATAAAGAGCTGATTTTGTTAAAAAATGCCACATCTGCCAGCGGTGCACGTTATATTGGTGAAGGTTGGCAGTGGTGGACAAAAGGCAGTGAAGGCAATTTAGCTGTATTAGCAGGTAACGAAGCCGTTGCCTCTGCTGTGGGTGTAAACTGTAAAGAAGTCACACCCACAAAAGCCACAACTAAAAAGAAAAATACTCGGAAAACCAGTAAAAATTAATTGAATTAATTTGCTCATTAAAAAAATGCAAACACGTTATGAACATAGGTGTTTGCATTTTTTTATACAATAAATTCCAAATAATTTTTTCTAATCAATTTTCATCTTAAGGTTTTTTTAAGCTTTCTTCTTTATTCTGGCATTTTTATTTTTATGATTTCTAAATAATGCCATGAACTACCGTAACTTTTTTGACAATAAATTCTCTTGTAATACCCTACTTGTTATTTTGATTTCGACTGTTTTTTTTACGAGCATTCAAAATATTGCTTTTTGGTATAAGGCTTTTTCTCTTTTGTCGTTTCGATCATTACATGATGTCCTTTTTGCCTTATCGCTTATCATTTTTTTATTTTGCGCCATTAACATTATTTTTTCTCTTCTTTTATACCGAATCACATTGAAACCTTTATTGGTTTTCTTTCTGATAGCCAGTGCCAGCGTCAATTATTTTTCTCTAAATTATGGCATTTATATTGATAAAGCCATGATCACCAATATTTTCGAAACCAACACTCACGAAGCATTGGCATTACTGACCCCTAAGTTAATGCTTTGGGTCACTGTTTTTGGTGTGATACCCAGTATCTTTGTATGGAAAATAAAACTGATTAAATCTGACAAGCTTTGGACCAATCTTTCCTTACGCATCTTAAATATTCTGATTTCTTTTGTTGTTTTACTGTGCGTTGCTTTACCTTTGTACAAAGATTATTCATCTTTTATTCGTAATAATAGCGGAATTGTGAAATTTATCACACCAACCAACTATATTGCAGGCTCAGTGAACTATTTTAAACAGTTATATAACAGTAATCGTCCTTTAATTTCGATTGGATTAGATGCGAAGCAGCTCAAAACAGCTCAAAATACTAAAAAGTCTTTATTGATTATTGTGGTGGGAGAAACCTCTCGTGCACAAAATTTTTCATTAAATGGCTACACAAAAAACACCAACCCTTTACTGTCCAAACAAGATAGTCTGATCAGTTTTCAAAATGTCCAATCTTGTGGTACTGCCACTGCTGTATCGGTACCTTGTATGTTTTCGAATATGACTCGTGACAACTACTCACCAAGCCTTGCTGAACACCAAGAAAACCTTTTAGACATCTTAAAAAGAGCCAATATTGATATATTATGGAAAGAAAATGATGCTGGCTGTAAAGGTGTTTGCAACCGAATCCCTACGGAAAATATTATTGATGTTACAGCAAAAGAATTTTGCCCAGAAGGTTTATGCTATGACGAGAATTTATTAAATAATTTAGATCAATACATCAATAACCGTACAAAAGACACAGTCATCGTATTACACACAAATGGTAGCCACGGCCCAAGCTATTACCAGCGTTACCCAAAACATATCAACTCATTTAAACCCAGCTGTGATACCAACCAAATTCAAGATTGTTCTGAAGAAGCATTAATCAACACCTATGACAATACTATTTTAAATGTTGATTATGTCTTAAACCAAACCATTGAGCTCTTAAAAAAACACAATGACCAATTTGCAACGGCGATGCTTTATTTATCAGATCATGGTGAATCACTGGGTGAAAGTGGCTTATACCTACATGGCGCTCCCTATTCCATTGCCCCCAAGGAACAAACACATATTCCAATGATTTTTTGGTCTTCTGCTGACTTTTTAAATACACGAAACATGAACCAAACCTGTTTGCGACAAAATGCTCAGCAAAAACCTTATTCTCAAGATAATTTGTTTCACTCAGTGTTGGGGTTGCTTAATGTGTCCACTAAAGAATATGATGCTTCATTAGATTTATTTAAATCATGTCAATCCTCTTAATTCATTTTTTGACTATAATGGTTTAAATTAAAGCATATCATGTAAAAAATAGGACATACATGAAAATACTGATTGTTGAAGATGACCCTTTGCTACAAAAAGGGTTAGAAAAAGCGATACAAAAAGAAGCTTACACCTGTACTTGCGCGTCTACTGCCCAAGAAGCGGAGCTTTTTTTACAAACAGAAAATTATAGCGCCATTTTACTTGATCTTGGTTTACCCGATAAAGATGGTCTTGAACTACTCAAGCAATGGCGTTCACATAATATTAATTTACCTGTGCTCATACTCACCGCCCGTGATGCCCTAGAAGACAGGGTAAAGGGGCTGGATGCTGGAGCAGATGATTATTTAATCAAACCATTTGAGCTAGTAGAGTTATTTGCGCGCTTAAGGGCTCTAATTAGGCGACATCAAGGAGCAAGTGACAACTTGATTATCATTGATGATTTATCATTAGACCTAGCCAATAAACAGGTAAAAAAAGCAGGAGTGGAAATATTTTTAACCCCGCGAGAATTTGCTATTTTATCAAGGCTGATATTGAAACCGGGAAAAGCAATTAACAGAGAATTATTACAACAAGACATTTACACATGGCAAGATAATTTTGGTTCAAATACACTGGAAGTATATATTCACCATTTAAGAACCAAATTAGGTAAAGAGATGATTCAAACAGTCAGGGGGGTGGGTTACCGTTTTGGAGCGCCCACATGAGTAGCCTGCGGCAAAAATTATTACTGTCTATTGGTATGATTTTATTATGCACACAAGTGATCAGTTCAATATGGGTCTGGTATGAAAGCCAAGAACAAATCACCATTTTGGTAAATGAAACTTTAGAAGCGCATGTTAAAAATGATCAAATTCAACATGAAATAGAAGAAACAATAGCAGCCTTACTTGTTCCTTCTCTTTTAACGATTAGCTTATCATTATTGATCATTTTTTGGACGATTACCCGTTTAACCAAACCACTGAACAAACTGACTCGAGAAATTGAATCTCGTTCTATCAATAATTTACAGCCCATCCAAACTGATTACTCCTCATTAGAAGTATCGACCATTACCCAAAAATTAAATCTACTGTTGCAACAATTAGAACAGGGTATGGAAAATGAGCGTCGTTTTACTGCAGATGTGGCACATGAATTACGAACACCACTGGCAGGAATCCGTTTGAACTTGGAGTTATTGGACCATCAACAATCCGATGAAATCACATTAATGATCAACCGTATTGATCAAATGATGGTATCAGTAGAACAGCTTTTACAACTATCCCGTGCAGGGCAACAATTACTGACAGACAAAGCCAAATTGGTCGATCTTGTTCAAGAAGTCATCATACCCATGCAAACAGAATTAACCACACTTATCGATAACTTTGAACACCCCATTATTTGGCAATACCCAGAACAACAAATCATGATAAAAGGGGATTCTGGGCTTTTATTTTTACTGTTACGCAATTTATTGGACAATGTGAGCCACTACGCAAGACACAGCACTCAAACCATCGTTCGCTTAAGCGAAGACAATCATCAAGTCACATTAGAAGTACTCGACCAAGGGCCAGGCATTCCAAAAGAAAAACTCGACCAAGTCACGCAACGTTTTGTCAGAATAGACGAAACCACAAAAGGACATGGACTAGGATTAAATATTGTTGCTCGTATTGCCCAAACTCATCAGGCACAATTGATCATCGAAAATCGTCAGGATTGTTCTGGTTTACGTGTTGCGGTTATTTTTAAAAAAGCATAAAAAAAGCCATATTTTTTAAATATGGCTTTTTTAAAATAACAAGAAGGCATGTTACACAACAATATTAACCAATCTTTTTGGCACAATAATGACTTTTTTAATGGCCTTGCCATCAATAAATCGCAATGCTCCTTCATTGGTAAGCGCGGTTTGCTCAATTGTTGCTTGATCGGCATCAACGGCAACAGTAATACTGCCACGTAATTTACCATTGACCTGAACCATCAATTCAATTTCCGTTTGAACCAATGCTGATGGGTCAACTTTTGGCCAAGCGGCCTGAATCATCGCTTTATTTGGCACCAACACTTCCCATAAACTCTCACAAATATGGGGCACAATAGGCCACAATAAACGCACAACATTTTCCAATACTTCTTGTGCTACTTGCTGCCCAACATCATCACTTAAATCTGTTTTATCGTAGGTATTAAGCAGTTCCATCACGGCTGCAATTGCTGTATTAAACTGTTGGCGACGATCATAATCATCTGTGATTTTTGCAATCGCACTGTGTAATTTCAAACGCAGTTCTTTTTGGGCTGCTGACAATGTGCCTGTTTGATAAGCCGTGCCAACCCCAGTTTGTGCATATTCATACACCGTGCGCCATAATCTGCGTAAAAAACGATGAGCACCTTCAACACCCGCATCAGACCATTCCAATGATTGATCAGGAGGAGAAGCAAACATCATAAATAAACGTGCAGTATCGGCACCATAAACCTCAATAAGTTCTTGTGGATCAACACCATTGTTTTTTGATTTAGACATTTTCTCAATGCCACCAATCACAACTGGTAAACCATCTACTTTATGTATTGCACTAATGACCTGCCCTTTTGCATCTCTCTCTAGCACAACGTCTTGTGGTGCAATCCATTGAGTCGCGCCATTGTCTGCTTCGCGATAAAAGGTTTCACAAATCACCATGCCTTGAGTCAGCAATTTGGTAAATGGTTCATCAGTATGCACCAAACCTTCATCTCGCATAAGTTTATGGAAAAAACGGGCATACAACAAATGTAAAATGGCATGTTCGATCCCGCCAATATATTGATCAACACTTAACCAATAATCAGCCGCTTTTTTATCCACCATTGAATCAGTATTGTCTGGACAAATATAACGGTTAAAATACCAGCTTGACTCAACAAAAGTGTCCATGGTGTCTGTTTCACGTTTTGCTATCTGACCACACTTAGGGCAAGTTGTTTCATAAAATTCAGGCATTTTAGCCAAAGGAGAACCTGCGCCATCAGGCACAACGTTTTCAGGTAAAACAACAGGTAAATCTTTCTCTGGCACGGGTACATCACCACAACAGGCACAGTGAATAATTGGTATTGGACACCCCCAATACCTTTGTCGGCTCACACCCCAATCACGTAAGCGATATTGAGTGCGTGCTTCACCTAAATCTTGCTCTTGCAGCTTTTTACCCATTGCCTCAAAAGCTGCTTGGAAATCCAAGCCATCAAATGCCCCTGAATTAACCAAAATACCCTTTTCAGTATATGCTTCAGTTTGTGTTTCGGGTAAGTCATCCCCAGTTAATGGTTTGATGACCACTTTAATCGGTAAATTATATTGCTTTGAAAACTCGAAGTCCCGTTCATCGTGTGCAGGTACCGCCATAACAGCACCTTCTCCGTAACCTGCCAACACATAATTGGCTACCCAAACTTCTAATAGCTCTTGGGTAAATGGGTGCTCAACATAGCGCCCTGTTGCCATCCCTTTTTTGGTCATGGTTGCAACATCCGCTTCCGCCACACTACCTGATTGACATTCAGCAATAAAAGCTTGCAAAGCAGGGTTATTTTTTGCCGCAACAGTCGCCAAAGGATGTTCAGCAGAAACGGCTAAATACGTTGCACCCATCAAAGTATCTGGGCGTGTGGTATAGACACTGACCACATGTTGATTGTCTTCTAGGCCTTCTTTACTTTGCGATGCGATTGGGAATTTCACCAACATACCATGTGATTTGCCAATCCAATTGCGTTGCATGGTTTTAACTTGTTCAGGCCAGCCTTCTAACTTATCTAAATCCTGTAATAATTCTTCTGCATAAGCCGTAATTTTAAAGTAATACATGGGAATTTCGCGTTTTTCAACAACTGCACCACTACGCCAACCACGTCCATCAATTACCTGCTCATTAGCCAACACTGTTTGATCAACTGGATCCCAGTTGACCATGCCACTTTTCTTATACACAATGCCTTTTTCAAACAATTTAGTAAATAACCATTGTTCCCAGCGATAATACTCAGCAGAACACGTTGTTAATTCTCGTTCCCAATCAACAGCTAGCCCTAAACGTTTTAATTGGTTACGCATATAATCAATGTTTGAATAGGTCCAAGCAGCAGGGGCAACTTTATTGTTAATTGCGGCATTTTCTGCTGGTAAACCAAACGCATCCCAGCCCATAGGTTGCAATACATTATAACCCTGCAACAGCCTGAAACGGCTTAATACATCGCCAATGGTATAATTACGTACATGCCCCATATGCAATTTACCTGATGGATAAGGAAACATAGATAAGCAATAATATTTAGGGCGAGAAGTATCTTCAGAGACATTAAATAACCGAGCATCTTCCCATTTTTGTTGAGCAGCTGGCTCAAGTAATGAAGGCTGATATTGTTCTTGCATAGTAATAAAACCAGATAGTAAAAATAATTCGTTGATTATAACAGTTTGTATTTTGATTTGTGATAAAGATACGATAAAAACCTAAAAAGGAGATGGGCTTGGTTTGTCTACCCAAAACCTCAATCTTTTTCTTAATATAATTACTTTTATAGCCTACTCTAAATTTTTATATAAAATCATTGAAGATCTTCCATTAATCTTTCCCCATTTATTATATTAACCCAATATTTATTTCATCCTGAATGATCAACATAAGCTTTTATTAACTTTAATTTAATTTTTCTTTAATTTCTGTATTTACTGAAATAAATAAAATATCTATAATAAACACATCCATTTAATCAATACAACCGTATGAAAGGAAAATTCATGAACATTGATCCGAAAGATGTCTTGAAAAAAGTACAATGGAAAGATTTACTACAATTAAATTGTTATGAAAAAACACATGAATTATTTCTGTCTACACCTTGGTTATTAAGTTCTTTTATTGCTTACCATCATCACTATTTTATTGTTGGTCTGGCTTGTTCTTTTATGTTTTTTTTAACGGCACTACGTCAAGTGCATGATGCCTACCACTATGCTTTAGGAATTAACAAACTAGGGACAGAACGCTTTATGCTCATCATGAGCCCACTGATGCTCTGCTCAGCACACGCTATTCAATTTAATCATTTACGCCACCATCAATTGAATCTTAACCACGAAGACATTGAAGCAATGAGTGCAAAAATGCCCGCATGGAAAGCTATTTTAATTGGCCCCTGGTTCCCTATAAAACTGCATATTCATGCCCTTAAAATTGGTCATTTCAACATAAAAAAATGGATATACCTTGAACTGATTATTTGTTTAATATGGATATACTTTGTTTTCTTTATCATTAATATTGATTTTTTAAAATACCATACAATGACAATGACAATGACAATGACAATGACAATGATAATGATAATGATAATGGCATTTGGCGAATGTTTGACTTCTTTTTTCGCTGTGTGGACGGTTCATCATGATTGTGATGAACACGGCCCAAATAGCCGTTCAATTCGAAATGGGTTTAAAGCAATCATTACCTATAACCTCTTTTACCACTATAAACACCATTTATTTCCAGCAGTGCCAACAAGTAAACTACATATTATTGCCAAAAGACTAGATAAAACTTACCCTAATTTAACCATCAAAAATGTTTTTTAATAACCATTAAAACCACATAAAATGAGCATCTGTTAAGAATATCACCGTAACGTGTGTGATATTCTTCTCTCAATCAGCATCATAAAATCGCATAGATACGAGAAAAGAATTCAATGTACCTTAACTTAAAGCACGGTATAATTACTCTTTTATACGAATTTATTGATCAATCATGTCTGCAGTTGAAATTCAAAACGCGGTAAAACACCGCAGAACATTTGCCATTATTTCTCACCCTGATGCGGGTAAAACCACTTTAACAGAAAAACTACTGTTATTTTCAGGTGCCATTCAAATGGCTGGAACAGTTAAAGGGAAAAAATCAGGAAAATTTGCCACCAGTGACTGGATGGATATTGAAAAACAACGGGGCATCTCTGTTGCATCCAGCGTGATGCAATTTGATTACCAAGAACATACAGTTAATCTACTTGACACTCCTGGACATCAGGACTTTTCTGAAGATACCTATCGTGTTTTAACCGCAGTGGACAGTGCGCTCATGGTTATTGATGCAGCAAAAGGGGTAGAAGAACAAACCATTAAATTACTCAATGTGTGTCGTTTGCGTCATACCCCCATTGTCACATTTATGAATAAATATGACCGTGAAGTGCGAGACTCATTAGAACTTTTAGATGAAGTTGAAAGCATCCTCAAAATACGCTGTGCACCAGTTACATGGCCTATTGGCATGGGTAAAAACTTTAAAGGGGTGTATCACCTTTTAAATGATGAAATTTATCTATTTGAAGCTGGAGCAGAAAAGCTCAGCCATGAATTTGAAGTCATTAAGGGCATTGACAACCCCCGTTTAGATGAGTTGTTCCCTATGGAGATGACTCAGTTAAGAAGTGAAATCGAACTGGTGCAAGCAGCCTCGCATCCTTTTGAACTTGAACCCTTTCTGGCTGGTGAATTAACCCCTGTGTTTTTTGGTTCTGCCATCAATAACTTTGGTGTACGAGAAATATTAAATGCATTGATTCAATGGGCCCCAGCCCCACAAGAGCGAGATGCAACAATACGTTTGGTTGAACCAACTGAAGAAAAATTTTCGGGTTTCGTTTTTAAAATTCAGGCCAATATGGATCCAAAACATCGTGACCGTATTGCTTTTTTACGTGTATGTTCAGGTAAATTTGAGCGCGGAATGAAGATGAAACATCTGCGTTTAAATCGTGATATTGCTGCAACCAGTGTCATGACCTTTATGTCACATGACCGAGAACTGGCAGAAGAAGCCTTTGCTGGCGATATTATTGGGATACCGAACCATGGCAATATCCAAATTGGCGACAGTTTCTCTGAAGGGGAATTATTGGCTTTTACAGGCATTCCTTTTTTTGCACCAGAACTATTTCGAGTTGTGCGCATCAAAAACCCATTGAAGATTAAGCAACTCCAAAAAGGGTTACAACAGCTAGGCGAAGAAGGTGCCGTTCAAGTATTTAAACCAGTCATCAGTACTGATTTGATTTTGGGTGCTGTTGGCGTATTGCAATTTGAAGTGGTCGCTTCGCGTTTAGCAGCTGAATATGGTGTAGAAGCCATATTTGAAAGCAGCAGTATCTGGTCTGCACGTTGGGTTTCTTGTGAAGACAAAAAGAAACTGGCTGAATTTGAAAAAACCAACCAAGGCAATTTAAGTATTGACGCTGGTGGCAATATGGCTTATTTAGCCCCTAATCGCGTCAACCTACAATTAACACAAGAAAGATGGCCAGATATTGTATTCCATGAAACGCGTGAACATGCCATTAATCTAAATGATTAAACAAGGTAAACAAAATGGGCTGGTTTGAAAAAATAATCAATGTGACCTCTACTACAGCAGGATTAGACCTTGTTCGGTCTATCCTGTTGATTATGTCATTAATTATCTTACGATACTTTATATTGCGTATTCTCAATAGAGCCAGCCCTAATCTAAGCCTTGAAGATAAACGCCGTTGGGCTATTAGTTTACGCAATACCGTTATTTTTTGTTCTTTATTTGGCTTAATTCTCATTTGGGCAAGAGAGCTACAAAGTTTTGCCTTATCTATTGTGGCCTTTGCTGCGGCCTTAGTATTAGCAACCAAAGAAATCATCATGTGTATTTCAGGTGGCTTTTTACGTGCGGCTAGTAATAGTTACACTTTAGGAGACCATATTCAAGTTAATACCAACCAAGGTAGAGTCATTGATATTAATTTGTTTACGACCACTTTGGTTGAGTTGGGCCCCGATCATCTGTCTCATCGAATGACAGGGAAAATCATCAAGTTCCCCAATAGCCTTTTACTCAGTTTCCCTGTGATTAAAGACAATGACCTTAACGGTTTTATCTTATGTACCTTTACCATTCCCGTACCTTATCATGTTGATCCAGTTAAAGCTGAACATGTTATTTTAGCAGCCACTAATAAATATGCCCTTCCCTACTTAGATGAAGCACGTGGTTCAATTAATATTCAAGAAATTGAAAAAATGCTGGATACGCCTTCACTAGAACCCAGAATCAGCATGACTCCCGTTGATGACAAACAATATAAATTTGTGATTCGGATTGCGATCCCAAAAACACAACGCAATAGAATTGAACAAGAAATTTATCGGATCTTTTTGATTGAATGTTATGGACAATCTACACCCAATGAATCATTCTGATAAACGATTAGGAATCATCACCATTAACCATATATTTTAAAAGGAAATGTCATGACTTCCATCCCAAAAATGATTATTGATACAGATCCCGGTCAGGATGACGCAGCAGCCATTTTATTTGCCTTTGGCTTACAAAATCAAAAGTTAGTTGATATCATTGCCTTAACCTGTGTAGCTGGTAATGTCCCCTTACATTACACCACTAAAAATGCACGTATTATCTGCGACTGGGCCGACAAACAAAATATACCCGTTTTTGCTGGTGCCAATAAACCATTAATCAAAACCTTAGTGACGGCAGAAGAAGTACATGGTAAAACAGGTTTAGATGGCGTTCCTTTGCATGAGCCACAAACCCCACTACAAACAGAACATGCGGTTTCTTTTTTAATTGAAACATTAAAAAAAGCCCAACCCAACAGCATCACCCTTTGCCCTGTTGGGCCATTAACCAATATTGCCCAAGCACTCAGTATGGCACCAGAATGCATTCAGGCCATTAAAGAAATTGTGATTATGGGCGGCACATTTTTTGAAGTAGGGAATATTACCCCCTCAGCCGATTTTAATTTTTTTGTTGACCCCCATGCAGCAAAAATCGTGCTACAAAGTGGCGCACCAATTACTATTATTCCTTTAGATGTGACCCATAAAGCCTGTTTAAGTATCAAAAGAGTACAAGCATTACGCGATTTACCCAACCAAAATGGCACAAGACTTGCTGACATCTTACAAAGCTATGAACGATTTGATACACAAAAATTTGGCTTAGAAGGTGGACCATTACACGACCCTTGTGCTGTTGCCTATGCAGTATTCCCAGAATTATTTAAGGGTAAAGAAGTTTTTGTTGACGTTGAAACATGTAGTGAGCTGACTCAAGGCGCCAGCGTTGTTGATTGGTGGCATGTATGGGGCAAACCAAAAAATGCCTTTTGGGTGAATGAAATAGATGACGAACAGTTTTTCTCTTATTTAACCCGTGCTATAGCTACTTTACCCTAATAAAAAGGCACATGATAAAATGTGCCTTTTAACAAACTGACTATAATTGCGATTTAACATTCCGAAGTAAACCATAACAGGCATCTTCCAATAAATTCAACACGTTTTCAAAGCCCTCCTCACCTTGATAATAAGGATCAGGGATATACTTACTTTGATGATGTTGTAAATATTCGGTCATATAATGTACTTTTTGTTTATCCAATTGAGTAGGTGCTAAAGCCATCACATTTTTATGATTTTGTTCATCCATGACGATAATCAAATCAAACTGCTTAAAATCCTGAATGGTTAATTTCCTAGAAACAGAACAAAACTGATAACCTCTTTTACGACCATGTGCTCTCATCCGTTCATCTGGCAGTTCACCATCATGAAAACCAGATGTACCTGCTGAATCTACCAATACCTGACCAGCCAATCCTTCATCCAATAATAACTTAGCCATAACCCCTTCTGCTGCAGGAGAACGGCAAATATTGCCTAAACAAACAAATAATATTTTGTATTTTTGCATCTTATTTACTCGAACCATTATTAGTCTAGACTATTTATTCTAACTTATTTTGACAGTATGCATTTTTTCTTTCTATCTATTATTTCGCATAACCGTAATTCATTAAATTGATCAATAGTTAAATATCTAGGTTCTTCTTTTTCATTTTTAGCCACCGCTTTTAAGTAAAACCGACCTTCTGCAACTCCTTGGGCTTTAGAACTAAAACTAATGACAAAATATTCGGTTTGAGTAACAGGTAAATTAGGCCATGTTGTGGATGTTTTTGTATAACGACCATGCTGTTTATGCCAACGCTGCATGAACGAAGCATTAGTTAATAAAGCAGCCTGAGCTTCTTTTAATCGAGCATTACGCAGAAAAGAAGCATAATGTGACCAAGCAACACTCAAAATAACAGAAATAACAAACAAAGCAACTACTAACTCTAATAAGGTCCAGCCTTGTTCTCTATATATTTTTTTCCCCATAAAAAAATGCCCTTCTTATATATTTATTAGAAGGACATATATTATATAGAAAAAATGTGTTATTCACACGATGTTGCTGCCGAACTAGTACAAACTTTAGTACCACCATCCTGATCAATAAAAACAACCTTTGTGCTAGTATTGCGTGCAGTAGGTGTTGCCAGAATTTCAAACAATTCAGTATTTGCTGAATCAGGCTGACTTGGTTTAAAAGTATACGTATAGAACTCATCCGTTACATTAGCAGGTAAAGTTGGCCAGACACTACCATTAGCAAAGGTACCCTTATCCAATTTCCAACGAACCATAAACTGTCCATATTTGGTTAAATTAGCTTTTGCTGCAGTAATACGTGTATTTTCCACATAATTCTGATATATTGGCATTGCAATAGCAGCCAATATACCAATAATTGCGACAGTAACGATCATTTCAATAAGAGTAAACCCTTTACTTATTTTCATTATGAAAACCTTCATCTCAAACTTAATAAATTAACTGGAAATGGAAAAATAAGATTGAATGGTTGATGAAACCTTCTTATTTTTCCCCCAAGCTCTAACTGTAACTCGATAAATACGCTCATCCGCGCCAGCGGGGGACAACAATTCAATGATATAACGAGGATTAGCCCAAACCACATCACCTGGATCATTACAACCACCACCCGTACTATTAACAGCATACGAATTAGAATTACCACAAGGCGTCATTATGTCATCTCTTTGCCACGCAGGCTGACCACTAGAAGAGCTACACAAACCTTTCCAACCAGTTAAACTAGAGGTACATGTACTAGTAAAAATAGTGGCTAATTCTGCATCAGTCTTATCTTTAATCAACTCATCAAGTTTGAACAACTCCGTATTTTCAATAACTTTTAAAGTAGTATCTGCATAAGAAAAAGCTGATTTTTTTTCCATTGAAGTACCGCTCATTGCCATTTCGGTATTGACAATCTGAGCACCTCCAATAGCTAAAAAAGAAATCACCAATAACATGGCTAATACAACCAACAAAGAAAACCCTTGCTGCTGTTTTAATTTGTTACCATTGAGCGATCGGCGCATACATTACCTCCACGAATTAATGCTGTCATTTGATAATTTTCGGTGTTTTTAGTTGTTGTTGTTCCATCTAAATTATCAGTTGTAACTGCTTTTGTTCCCAAATTAAAAACTAAAGACATTGGTGCCAATTTATCACCACCATCAACTAAAATATTTCTATCAAACGCAAATTTTTCTAAATTAAGTTCTGTTTCTGGTTGCTCCGCTTTACAAGCCTTCGCAAAATTAAATATGGCATCCAATGAGTCAATATGTTCAGAAATCAACTCTGGATCGCCCCAAACGCCACCATCTTCTAAAGCAAACAAATATAATCCTGTCGTATCTTTACCATTATAATTATATGTACCAATAGCATATAAATGTGCAACAAATCTTAATAACTGAATTTCTGTTTGAGAGTGTTCTTTACTAGGATCATAACTTGCCGATTTAGAAAGCGTCACTCCACTAGGTAAATCTACAGAAAAACTTGAGCTTGAAAGGCTAACGCCACTATTAATTACATCCATTCGTTTACAACTGGTCAATGCAAAAATACCAGAACTTCTTAATAACTCAGGCTGAGCAATATTAGCGTCAAATTTCAACGTGCTTCCTGTTCCACCGCTTTGTAATAATGTACTACCTATCCCATATTGAAAAAATAAGGCTTTTGTACCTGTTTTAGCAGTAAACCCAGTAATTGTTGGCGGGCTATTTAAAATGGCTGCACCATAATTGCCCATATTACTGGATGAAGTTTCATCAATATTTGTCCATTGATTACTTGCGATATTTGAACCGAAGATCAGTCCATCTCCCGCACTAGAAAGCATAACATTTGCCGCATTTTGTGATAAATTAGCGCAACCAAAACTCCCTGCCATTTGGGCATCTTGGGAAATTTTACTGGTTGCCAATCGAATATCCTGTTGAATATCTACTCTATTTAACGCCGTACGGTTTAATGTTCTGGTAGTCATATAACTTTCTGTCGCTGCCCAAATCACAACCACACCTAATGCACTTGCGATAAGAAGCTCTAACAAAGAGAACCCTCTCTGCTTTAGTGGACTTGTATTGTTAAATCTGTATTTAATTTTACTCATCATTAATTGATTCCCATACCACCTTAATTATTGATGACTAGTTGGTAGCCATACCCAAGAGTCTTCTCAGCCGCACTACCACCTAGCTCTGCAGCTGTTTCAGCATCTGCCGATACTTTCCAAGCGATCTTAATCATTGTATCTTTTCCTGAATCATCACAACCTAACGCACCAAGTTTAGGCTTAGTCGTAGATTTTGCATTTGCCTTACAAATTCGGTACTCAAAAGCCGTATTTACAGGCAATTGCTGTTTTAGCTGGCGAGTAAACTGACAAACTTGATATTGAGCAAGTTCGGTTTTAGTCATAGCAGTAGCTGAAGGTAAAGCAACACTACAAAGAGTAGTCGTCGTAGAATGTTTCTGAACATTTGATGAACTAGTGTAGTTAGTATACTCTTGCCAATCCCTAGTCACCAATAAAGGATTTGAAGCTATTTCACCCACATTTAAATGTGGGTTACCTCTCATGGCTTCTGCCATTGACTCTGCCAAAGTGGATACCACACCAGAGTACTCAGCCTCCCGAATACCCGAATATGTTTTTAACTGCATGGATAATAAAGCCAAAAGCCCAAAGCTTAAAATAAACACCGACAGCAAAATCTCCAGCAATGTTGCTCCTGCTTGTAATTTATATATACTCAAATTGTTTTTCATTTTAATCATCAATCTACCTAGTATTCACAATTTTTATGCCGGGCTACAGGCACAACTACTATTCCCAACAGTAGGGTCACAATAGTTTGCTTTTCCTGAAGGGTCTAATAACACGACAGCACATGTCTGATTATCTGTTCCATATGCTGTTCCTTTTTTCTTAATTATAAAAACATAATTACGTCCTGCCATCCCAGAAACACCATATGACCCATTTGCATTGAAAATTAGAGGCATATCAACAGTCACTTTCTCTCCTGCTGCATTTCTAGCTTCTCCATAAACATCTATATTTTTATTAGCAAAAACTTGTCTACCAACACTGCCATTTGCCGCATAATTTTTATAACTAGTAACATCTGGATTTTCTTGAGTATTTGCGTAACTTAAAACACCATCATTCCATGCCCCACTTGATTGGCACCCGACTGTTGTCAAGGTATTTGAATTAATAGAAATCGGACAAACAAATATTGGTTTACCACGGGTCATAGCTTCTGCCCTTGCCAAAGTTAAAACGTTTGCAAGTGCTCTGGCTTCTTTATCTACTTCATGTTTAGAGATAACGTTAACCACATTTGGTATCACAAATGCAGCAAGAATTGCAATTATAGCAATTGCAATCAACGCTTCAATTAAAGTGAAGCCTTTTTGTTTACATAAACCAACCAACTTCATTATTATTCTCTCGCTTATTTAAAACTTCTATTTTGAATTGTACAACTTACTTATATATATGATTGTTTTACCAGACTAACGGTACAAAAAATCAAATAAAATACTTTAATTAACTTAAGTTATTTCCTGTGTTAACGCTAATTTTAACAAAAAACAAGCAAACAAAACGCAAAAAATGATTAAATTTTACATTTAATCAATAATTAATATATTTAATTAAATTGTTACAACACTGATTTATACATTTGTTTTAACATATTTGTCTCTCTATTCCAAACAGTTACACTATTATATTCGTTCTTAACCTTTTATAAACTGATTTTCTTTATATAGCCAGAAAAACCAAAATATTCAATGCTAACAAAATATTAATTTCAACTTATTTACAACAACACAATTTTTTTTCTTTTTCTCTTGCCAAAATAAAAAAAATCAGTGATAATGCACAGTCTTGATGCCGGTGTAGCTCAGTTGGTAGAGCAGCTGACTTGTAATCAGAAGGTCGAGGGTTCAACTCCTTTCGCCGGCACCATTAAAAACAATGAGTTAGCTTATACAAAAAAGCTAGCTCTTTTTTTATATTAGACAGTTGTCTAATATATTCACTTAACAGGCTGAACTTTGACAGGTTTTCTTTGGTAAATTTTTGCCATTGCTTCAGGGTTAGCGTGACCCAGTAGTTTCTTATCATCACCATCACTTCTTGCCTTTGCTCTGATATCCCTGAACGTAAATCTTTCCTGAATAATGCCTCTTTTTATACAATCAACAATCAATCTTTGCCAAGCTGTTTGTATACCACTTGAACTGTATTTTTGTCCTCTGGAATTAACCACCAGATATTCTGATGAAAAAGGAAACTCTTTTTTGGCTCTATTCACCACATCACGTAAAGCATCCGACCAAACAACAATAATCTTTGTACCTGTTTTATTTTGTTCAAAAAATATCCCTTCATCTGAAATATCAGAATACTTGATTTTTAATAAATCAGCTTGCCTTTGACCTGTTATATAAGCTAAATCCATTAAAATCTGAATATGTGTAGTGGCCTGTTGGTACACAGCGAGAAACTCCCAATCTGCAATATACCGATCACAAGGTTTCTCTTGATGCTTTTCAACATATAAACAGGGATTTTTTTCAGCTAATCCCCAGCGTATGGCTTTCCTGAACACATGAGAAAGTAAAGCAATTTCTCTATTTGCCGCTATTTTCGCCTCTCTAGCATCAAGATATTGTGCAATGTGCTTGGGTAATATCGCTGTTGGATCCATTTTACCAAACACACCTTTGAGGATTTGTAGATAGTACTTTTGATCCTTTATCGTTCCTTGAGCTTTCATTGGTAAAACATCACGTTCATATCTTTCAAAGATACTGAGCATTGCTGGCTTTTGATTTTCTATCTGAGTAATGCTGGATAAGGCTTTATACATACCCGATTCATCCCCTTTTTTCGCAAGCCTTGTCCATTTATTATGATGCACATAATAATAAGCCCCATGCTTCAGATAGACATATCGGGGAAGACCTGTATTTTTAGTACGTGGTTTACCCATATTGACCATCCTTTGCAAAGATTGAAAAATCAGGCTCTGAAGCATATTGTTTTTCCTGAATCGCATCTTCATATAATCGCCATGTTGTCCGAGGTTTACCATCCCGACGTTTGGAGTATTTCACCCCTAATTTATCCAATGCCCTACATTGTGCAGCGGGTTGTTCTAATCCTGTAATTTCCTGTATGTCCTCATCAGTCAGGCAGGAATTTAGATATTCAGCCATTTCAATTCCCTCTTAAAAATAAAAATGACCCTTAAGAGGGTCAATCAATAAAATAGTTAAATTGGCATCAAAAAAGAGAACGAAGAACCATGCCAATCACGATACCCACCATACCGATTATCAAAAGATAAACCTTATTTAAGGTTGAATCCTTACTAGCCAATGAATGTTTAAATTCAGATAGATGAGCATTCACTATACCAATAACCTGTTCTTCAGCTTGTTCAGAAGAGCGTTTAGCCTCACCCATTAGCTCCATTAAAACCTGTTCCCGATACTTTTTTATTTCAGAAATGGAATCCAAGAGTTTTTGCGTTTCTTTCTGAAGAGCTAAAGAATAGGCAGACTGATTTTTTTCTTGAAGAAAAAGCACTGCAACAATTGGATCATCAGCCGTTAATTTGACCCCTGATATCTGAAACACCTGTTGAATGATATGATCAATATCATCATCATTCTTGATTCCCTGCTCTGCTGAATAATTCATCTTGTGCTAATTGCCCCCATATATCATTTCTGACTTGTTTTAAACGTTGACGTGGCATCATAGTGAAATCAGGATGATTGGCTATTTCATCAAAAGTTAGATTTAACATGGTCATCTTATGAATATCTTTGCCAAATGTGTCAGGATTACGAGGATATAACTCAACGGTTTTAATGATCTTGTCCCGATGATCCTTTACAAATTTAAATTCAGAAAAAGATTTTCCTGATTCTTCAATCTGTCCAAAATGATGGTTAAGCCACACAACCACATGTGCCTGTATCCCTTTTACCGTTTTAAACAATCCATCCAAACAATCCTTTTGTGCTTGGCCACCAGCAATAACTGAATGGATATACAATTCAACCCCACTGTCTGCCAGTAAAGCATCAACCGAGTTTTCAGCCATATAAGACATTAAGGGGACAAATGTTGCCGCCCCATTATCCACAACAGCAATACCATCAGCTTCAACAAGCTGTTCAATCAACCCGTCAAAATTTCGGGAATCAATATTGTTATTATTGTTAAGGATATTGACCACAGACACATCCAAAGCCTTATAACGGCTGAATGTTGGATTCACAGGATCAGTATCAAAACAATGAACTGGCGTATCCTGATTGGCTGTTCTTAAGTATTGAGCAATAAAGGAGGCGACCAGTGATTTACCCACACCACCTTTACCTTGAGTAATTAAATGAACTTCTTTCATATTATACCTCTAAAAAAATACAGCCTGAAAAATCAGGCTGTTTCAGTTATTGATTAACCCATTTACCACCATTGTATGGATCACCAATATATTTCACAGAATCAACGTTATATGTCCACCCATGATTAAAGTATGCGGTACAGTAAGATGGGCGAGCATTTTGAATAATATATTTTGAGATCACACTAGGTATGCTCGCACAAGAAGATGAACGAGAAATTCTTTTCCCTGAAACGCATTGTTGATACTCAGGGTTGGGGACTTTAACCAGCTTGCGATTGACCCGATTCAATTCATCTGCATCACAGCGACCAGCACCTTTTGATATCGCACTAATTAAAGAAGGCATCCCTTCTTCTTTGCTAGATGGGCAGATACTTAAAAAATCCTTGCGTGCTTTTATGGTGTCAGACATTTTTTTCTTGTGAATAGTGAAATATCGTTTCAATGATGGAGCACATTCACTTGGCTTCTCACCACTGGATAAACACAAAATAGCTTCACAAGACAATCTGGTATCCCCTGTTAGGATATCCTCTTCAGCAAAAGATAATGTTGAGGTCAAAAACAAAGCTAGCCCCATAAAAAAAGAAAATAATTTAAATTTCATAAAGTATCTTTCAAAGAATAATAATTAAAAAGGATGAAGGCTGCCTTTATTGCCGCCAAGCCCCTAAAGCGATGCTTTAGGATTTCGCAGTTAGGCGGTTCTGGTTTCCTGTAATAGATTTTTGTCTAAAACTGTTCGTGAGACTCACGACGGACGATTCCCTGATAACGCAACGACCAGAATGTTGCGTAGCACATTACTGCGCTTCTTTCCCTTGTTACCAAACGAATATAAGTATTCATCGGAGTTATTCGGGCTAAATTGTTAATGAGCATGTTTTGTATATATTTGTCTAGATTATATACACTATAAATATTAAAGTAAATGATTTATGCACAAATAGATTAAAAAAAAAGCTGCATACGCAGCTAAATATTTATCTTTTAAAAATTAATTATTGGTTACTATCCAACTAAAAGCATATCCAAGAATATGTACCTCTTCTTTTTGAACGGTTTCATCAGGGTACTCTATATTATTGTATGCACTAAGTCGTAGGAGATTATTAGGTAAGTTAAAAACTTTTCTGATTCTAAACAAACCTCCATAAACAATACCGTAAAGTTGACCATCAATAATATTTTTTGAAGAAGTATTAAGAATAACTAAACTTGAATTAGGAATGACTGGAGACATACTATTGCCTTCCATCCGAGTACAGAGCGCGTCCTTTTCATCTACTTTAGAATTAATCAGAATACTCTTAGGGATAGAAAATGTTTCTTCAGATTTTTCATATTCTCTTGACATGCTATTCCTTTCTATAATTGAGAGTATCTGCTCTCCACTACAAAAAGGAATTAAAACACTGTCAGCATCAGAGGCAATCGCTACAGGATAAAGGTTCTGATAAGGCAAAGGATATGAACAGATTTGTGCTATTTTGAATAATATATCAATAGAAGGTTGATTTCGTTTTCGTTCAATAGCGGAAATGCTTCCTTTAGAGGAAAAACCAAGATCAAGAGCTAGCTCCTCTTGAGTTAGCCCTTTATGCTTTCTTGCTGCCTTGACCCATTCTGAAATATCTATGTCCACAAATTACTCACCCTAAGTATTTTTATAGAAGACTACACAAGTAAAACTAATTTGTCGGCAATGTTTTGTGGACAAAAACAAAAAAAGTGCATAAACTATACACATTTATTATTTTAAAGGAGATGAAATATGTCAGAATGTTTAAATATTGGTTTAAAAAAAGCGATTTCTTATTTCGGAACACAGGTAGAGCTTGGCCGTAAATTAGGTGTCACCAAATCCGCTGTAACTAGCTGGAAAAAAAAACGTAATCAAATTCCTGCACATATAGCCGTATCTATTGAAAAAATTACTGATGGCGCAGTATCACGTGAAGATGTAAGACCAGACCTATTTATTAAATGAACATTCATTCTATACGTTCTACACTTTCAACTGAATTCGTTGTTTATAGCGAATTAAGACAGCTATGTGATAATCATGAACCCACACTCAGAATGTTGAGTAAGTTCCTCTATTGGGCTGAAAATGTTGAAAGCAAAGCCCCTCACCGTGATGGCTGGTTCTGGAAAACAGGTAAAGACCTAGCTTCAGAAATAGGTGTTACCAGACGAGGCTATGAAGTCGCTAGAACCTATTTAACTAATCTTGGTGTTCTTGATTTTAAAAAAGGTGGTATCTTCAATAAAATGCACTTTAGAGTCAATGCTGAAAAACTTTTAAAATTAGTTTATCAGGTCAAAGGACTTCCTATACCTAAAGATATTAATGAATACCAACTTGATAACGATGGTTTTAGGGTGCCTAACTGGATGCCTATTAAACTATGGAATCAGTTTATTGGTATGCGTCAACGTAAAAAAGGACGCACCATGCTGAATATCGATAAGAAAAAGCGCATTAATGAATTAAAGGCATTACGGGATCAGAAGCTTGATATTCATCTTATTATGGAAGAAACCATTATTAAAGGATGGGCTGCATTTTATCAACCCAATTTTAGCCCAGTTGCAAAAACACTGACTGTTCCTGTTACTCAAGAACAGATTAATGCAGAAATCAAAGCCGCAAGAGAGCTAAAAGGTACTCGTTCAACAAAAGAAACAGCTCAAGAAAATCTGAAGAATATCCTTTCAAATATTTTGAAGAATTAATCTTCTCCTATAGCATTATTGCGCCCAAAATTTATAAAATCGTCAAAATTAGCTTATTTTTTCAGTATTTTTGGCATAAAAGGCTAAAAAATAGCTATTTCTTCTAAAAATCATCAGAACCCTCTATTTATGTACCCAATATAATCATTTTTGATAGTTAAATTATTCTTTTAAAAATCATTACTTTGTACATAGAGTGCAGATTAGTTTGTTCATAAAAAACAAATTAGTTTGTTACTAGATGGCATAATATACATAGAATACAAACATAGATTTACTTCATATAAATATAGTGGCGCACTGTAGTTTATTTTTTGAAGAAAGAAAAACAATATGAATAAATATTTCACAACAATAGAATCTGTTATAGAAGATTTACAGCATAAATTATCTACTGAAGATAAATATCTTATTCAATCTACGGCTGAATCAGAGCTGGTTAGATTTCATTTTGGGCTAGGTACAATGATTCGCAATGAATACAGGCTTTGGACAGAAAAGCAAAAATTATTGAATGAATGTGCAGTAATGCATCCAGATGATACCTCATCCATAATTATTAAAAAATTATGGTCGACACTTCGCCAAGAAACAAAAACACAATGAAAAAATTATTCCTACTACTCTTATTATTTTTATCATTTGCATAAGCTGAATCTATATAGTGTAAAGTTTTCGGTGTAACCGATAGACGATGGAGACACAATAACCTGTTTAATCGAACAGAAATAACAAATCAAAGTCAGACTTTACCAGATAGATGCACCTGAAGCTGGATAAGCATAGGCATAGGTCAGTTACAATATGTAATGTGGTTTAGATATCTAAAGATAAAAATAATTTATTCAAAACAGTACTTGTCTTCTATTATCAATTTCGTAGAGTTATTTACACGTTGTAATTCCTTCTCTCACCCCGCAGTACTATAATCAAAAGGTATTTTGTAACTGGTCAAAAAATGTTGTAGTTCCTTCTCTCACCCCGCAGTACTATAATGCAGGCATGAATTCGGTTTGTTGGTTACTGGTTGTAGTTCCTTCTCTCACCCCGCAGTACTATAATATTTGCGGCAATTGGGCTTGGATACATGGAGTTGTAGTTCCTTCTCTCACCCCGCAGTACTATAATCCTCATCTATCACAAGCAAGGCTCCTTCAGGTTGTAGTTCCTTCTCTCACCCCGCAGTACTATAATCAGAGGAATAAAAAAATGATTAATTATGGCGTTGTAGTTCCTTCTCTCACCCCGCAGTACTATAATTGCAATAAAACAAAATTGACAACAGATCCACCTACCTAAACATGACAAGCATAATTTATTATTGATAGATTAGCTCCGTATCTTTTAGTGATTGCCTGACTTAAAACACAAATTATGCCCCCTTGTCAAACATTTAAAAAAAGCACGTATCTAATCGTACTTTTTTTTCTTTTTTGATAAAAAATTCTGTTTTCCCCATATTAAATGATTAATACCAAATATACAGAGTTTTCATATATTGGCATTCATTAAGAATTCAAATTTCATTTAAATTTCAACATATAGAATAATAAATCATATCAATTCATCAAAATATAACCAAAAATCATGTGTTCTCAATCAAAATTTCTATTTAAATACTGGTTAGCATTGAGATAGAATTTATTAAAACATTATTATGAATATGTAATGAAATTTTAAACTAAACGCGGGATAGGCGGTAGCCGTTAAATACTGGGTATTTAAGTTCTGCTGACGCAGAAAAGATGATAAGATTCTAAAAAAAATTATTTTGAGTAGTTAAAATGGATGAAGAGTTTCAGTTAAATCTAAATCAATCTTTTGCCGATCAACAAAGATTACAGCGAGAGCAAGAAGAGCAACTTCAACGCCAAAAAGAAGCGTTGGAGTTAGCACAGCAGAAGGCTCCTGAACTCAATGAAACTGTAAAAAATGCCTTTGACCAAAGTGAGTTTACCCATAATCTAAATAAATTAAATCCAGAACAAAAGGAAGCTGTGTTTAAAGGCTTAGCCCAAGATGTCGCCCTTAAAAGTGGGCGTAAAGAGAATATCAGTATTGAATTAATGTATTATAGCCCCGAAACAAGTTGTTTAATGGCTAATATAGGCAATAATAAATATGCTTTTGTCCATGTAGAAGAAGCTCTAGCAAAACATGGTTTAAGTATCGATAAAGAATTACTACACGCTAAAGCACCAGAAAACGAGCTTGAGAAGCTGGACAAATCATTAGAGCCTATTAGTGAACATTTTAATCGTCCCTACCCCCCTAAAGGAAGATTAAAAGAGATTGTTCAACAGATGAATAATCTTCAAGTAGACAAACAATTATCAGGATTTACCCCAAAAGAACAATATGTCCTTAAGGAAGCCATAGGATTTGTAGCTGATGATTATGCTGGTGACCCACCTAAGATCAATCAGTTACAAGTTAATCAAGAAGAAATTCAGCTTAATTTAAATAAACAGAATGAACAGTTTAATTTATCCACTCCAAAAATTCTTGCTGGCGAACCATTAGAAGACAGCATAAAAAAACCTGTTGAGCCACAGTTAGAAGCAGAAGAGACTAAACACATAATCATTGCCCAAAAAGGCGATACTGGCTGGAGTTTAGCGCAAAAATTAGACGCAGAGCATCCATATGAAGCTTTAGGGGCTTTGTATCGATCTGAACAAATAAGAGACATCAAGCTCAAAGATGGCAATCAACACGTTATTCCGAATATTCAACCGAATAAAGAATATACCTATGACCGTAGCCAATATACAGAAGAGCAACAAGTCAAAAATGAACAAGCAGGACGTCAAATTGTTACAGGTCAAAGCATAGACAATGAGCGTATTGATCAGGCTCGAGCACGGGCATTAGAAGAGCAAAAAGAACAAAACCTTAAATTGCAACAACACACTCAATTGGCTCAACTCTTCCAAAACATCAATAATGCGACTAATGACCCCAAGATAGCAAATGGGTTAAGTAGATATGAAGTAGAAAACCTCGTTAAAGAACAGCTCTCTTCTGATCAAAAAACAAGTTTAATGAATAAAACAGTTTCAGTTGCTGTTCTGGCTAAAATCAACCAGAGCGAGACATTACAAGCCACAATCAATCGATCAACTAAACCCATCAATACAATAGATGCTCTCCAATGGGCAAATGATACCGCTCAAAATGCCCCTTTATCTAATGTTCGCCTTTTAACCGAAAATCCAAGCGTAATGCCCATTATGAAAATGACTAATCATGAGGGTAAGCCTTTAACCGAAGCTGAGCAAACTGCTTATAATAAAGGTGCGAATGAGTCTATGCTTAATGGTTTAAAAGAGATGGTAGACGATGCGAATTTATTGTCTAAAGATGTCCTCAATACAGTAGGTTATTCGTTGCTAGGTGGTTTGTATGATCAAAGTGCCACTAAGGCAGCCAATGAGAGCATACATCGGAATAATGAACGTATTGATAGTCTAGTCAACTCAGTAAAATTTCTAGCTGGCTACACCACAGGTCAAACAATGTATTATTCAGCACATCCTGATGAATTGGTCAGAGGTGTTAATGGGATGCTCGCAGATCGTCAGGAACAGGCACAACAGCTCAAAAAAGCAGGAAATTATTATCAACTGGGTATAAACGATGGGAATATGAACTTTCAGATCGTTTCTGCTGTTGCTCCTTTAGGAGTGACTAAGAATGCCAAGAATTTATCTAAAGCTGCTGATGCAGTACATGATGCTAATAATACTCTTGGCTTAGAAAGAAAATTGGGTAAAGCAGAAACGGCTGTTAATGTTGAAATTAACAAAGTTAGGTCTCTTATTTCTCCTGAAATGGAAAATAAAATTTTCTGGGGGTATAGGAAGAACCCTAATAGAAATGAAATCATTGGTGGACATTCACCGAATATTAATAATAAGCATCCTAATTATGCAACAGAAACGATTAACTATAATCTTGATGGTACAAAGGATATCAAATATACAACTCAGTTTCCTGATGGAAATCTTGCTAAAATAAAGAATAGTACAATTTTTCCTGAAGGTTGGTCTGACACCAAAATTTTAGGTAGTATTACGGATATTGGTAACTCTCCTCCAATTAGTGTTAGGGGACGTGATGGAGCTACGTTTCACAGAGGAATTGTTGATGGAGTAGAAATAGATGTAATTAAAATAGGAGATAATATTGTTAGTGGTTATCCGACAGGGCAAATAAATGCACCATTACCAAGTGGGTTTATTAAATAAAGGGGAAGCAAATGTATAAAAAAGTAGATGTAATTTTATCTGAGAATAGTTCAGATAATTATTTTTATGATGACGAATTTCTATATATACAAGAGTTAATAAGTGAATTTACTGAGATTGATTGGAAAAATTTAATAAATAATTTAAAAAGTAAAGACAATAAATATAAAATTAGATTGGCATATTGCCTTAATGAAGATACAGGAATAAATGGATTTAATGTGTTGTTAGATTTAATAAATGAAAGTGATGAAGTGGCTGAGTATGCCTTAGATTCTTTACGTTCATTTAACAAGGAGGAGTACATAAAACAGATTACTTCAAACAAAAAAATAATTGAAAAAGCAGAAACATTATTAAAAAATGCAAGCTTACCAGTAAAGCAAATTTTAAATGCATTTTTACAACAAAATAAATTGTAGAAACTCATATGTGATAGCTCTGAGTTTCTACATGTACAGTGCATTAGCTTCGTTCCATATTTTCTGATTTATTGAGGTCTATTGTTTTATTCTTTATTTCATCAAACCGTTGCTGGGGTTGGGTAGTAAAGTTAGCTTGACTAACCTCCTTTGCTAGCTTGCTAATAATACGGGCTTCTTCCTTATTACCCATTTTGTATAATTCACGAGCAATCAAACCATAATTCTCAACAATGATATCCCGAGTTTGCATGGTCTCTTTAATAAAGGGGTGTTTTGGACGATCATTATTTTTTAGAGCTTCAACCAGTGCCAATGCTTCTATTTTATGTATATTGGCAGGGCTACCCCTCAAGCGCATACGCCTAAGTCGGCTTTCCTCTGGTTTTTGGGTACGTCCTCTATGCTGTCTTCTGGTGGCAGCACACTGAACACCTTCATCTCGTAGTTTCTCTGCAAAACGGACACGCCACTCAAATAAATCATTTTTACGGGGATTCATCCGTTTGCCAAATTCATCACGCATCAGCACACAGATATGAACATGTGGGTGCTGTTGATCCAGATGTTGGGTAAAAAGGTATTCATGATGTTCGAACTGTTCTTGTGCAAAAGCTCGAGCAGCATTTTTTACCGCAACTGGATCAGTACCAGCAGGCATAGATAAAACCACATTTAAAGCTTCTCTGTGTTTACTTTTTTCAGGAATATTGAGTTTTTTCCAGTCAGCTAAATGTTGGTTTATCTCACTTTTGCCTTTAATGATATTGCCGTCCCGATCCTCCAGTTCAAGTTGACCATTACGACTGATATAATCAACATGTGACCTGATGCCCTTCATACCCTTTGAGTTGGCACTTTTACGAGTAGGTACTTTGACCATTACTTCAGGGTGTTTCAAGGCAGCAGCCTTCAGGTTAGCAATACCTGATCCAGATTTTAATGGTTTTACTTTTGAATGATTTCTAGGAGAAATATCCGCACCTGATTTTGATTTAACAGAGCGAGTTTTATACCCTAAAAACCAATCATCAACGCGTTTATTTAAATCACTCATTGTTTCTTCTCCTATTAGACAACAATAATTCGCCTACTTTTTCTGTATGGGTATTGATGATGTTCTGAAGGGCAGTGATCTGTTCACTGGTGATATTGCCACCTTCCATTGAATGAAACTGTTTGGCAATCTGATTTAGATTACGGCCAATACGGAGTAATTGAGCATTAGATTGATATAGTGCGTCTACTTCAGCAGCCGTCAATAATGGGGTTTTATTTAGGTAGTTTCGGACAAGAGAGCTAATAAAAGCATTAGTTGTCATATGATGAGATTGTGCCAGTTGATAAAGCTGAGTTTTCTCTTTTTTTGATAGGCGTAGTTCTAACCTATCTACCTCTACAATAGGAGGGGTAATTTTTATTGCTAACTGCTCATTTTCTTGCAAAATTGCTCTTATTAATTGGGTCACAAAATAAGAAATACTATTTTTACCATAAGTTTTACAGGCTATATGCCGAAGTGCTTGATATTCTCTCTCATTAATATCAGGTATATCTACTCTTACAACTTTATTCATAATTACATTCCACTATAAAAAAAACCGATAACACAGTGGTTATCGGTTTGGTTTAAAACAAATGGGTTATCTATCTACATCAACATCAAATAAAGAGGGTTGCTTCGTACCCTGAGATATCTCTTGTATTTGATTTTGATAAAAGTTAAGCTGGGATTGCTGTTTGGCTACATCTGATAAGCCAAGCGTGGCTTTGTCCATAAAAGATTCTAAGGTTTGCCTATACTGCTGTTCTTTTGTAGGAAGTAAGCCACTTTGTTGATGAAATGTTTCTTTAAGATTCAGTATGTCTTGTTGAATAACTTGGTTTCGCTCAAATGATTGAATATAGTCCTTCATTCTCTGTGCATCCTTTGAGGCATACACAATTTCCATCGGATCATCTTTGAGTACCTGAATCCATGATTGAACATAGGCAGCATGTTGGCCAATATCGTGCGGTAAACCTAATTCACGTGAGAGCATCAAAGAGGTGATTTCGGCTCTCAGTTCTTCTTTTGCGTAGTTTTCTGAGCCGAATTTCCCTGTTAAATCACGATCCATTCTTGAGGGGTGACCCGTCCAATGACCAAGTTCATGTAAGGCCGTCGCATAATAAAATTCTTGGCTGGGAAACTGCCCCTTTTCTGGTAAGTTGATCATGTCAGAATCAGGGTTATAGGATGGGTGGTACAAAGGATGTACATCAATACGGGCTTTTGAAGCCAATAAGATAGCCTCTGCCTTTTCACTTGGCTCCCAATCATATTGAACAGGCTTTCTGTCATACTCAGGGATGCCCTCAATTTGTTCACCATTAAATACAGTAAATGATTTAATGATGGGTTGAGGCAATACAGCATATTCCTTCACGGTATTGCCATCGGCATCAAGAACAGGCTTATTCTGTTCATCTCGTTTGGTTTTTTCTACATGGGTGATCAGCCTGATCAGACCCACGCCTTTTTCACCTTTACGTACCTGTGCATCAACCGATTGTGCCTGTTTGTATGTCATCCAACGCGGATCATCATACATTTGCATCATCAGCATTAAATTATTGGTGCCAGAATAAACATTGCCTGTAATATGGTTATAGGGTAAATCAAATCCTATATCGGGTGTCCAAGGGCGTTGCCAAGGAGCTGTGCCAGCTTGAAGGTGCTTGATTAACTCATTGGCCACATTTTCGGCATATTCTTGTCCTTTGTTTTTCTTGCTTTCTTTGGTGTTCATGATTATTTACCTTCCAATAAACAAAAAAAGCCCCTGAATAAAATCAGGGGCTAAGTTGATGGGGAACAATTACTGTTTGTGTTCCTGCCAGCCAGATAAAGTCAAAATGTTTTTGGCAACATCAGGTGTATCTGGATGCTCCAGATAGGCTTTCATTTCTTCATAAGACTGTTGCGCTTGCCAATAATCACTGATCTGCTCATCTGTCATTCGTGCGAACGCCATACGCTCATCTTCAGTAAAGTTAAATGTTTCATCTTCAAAAATATGTAATTGATTGTTCATCTTGATTACCTTTCTACTTCTTGATCTTGGTTTCTATCTTGGGTTGATGCGCGAGTATGTTCACCTCTAGGAGAAGGTACTTGTAAAGGGGTGGGTACATCCAATGTTTTACCATTCATCTTGTCAGTCATATGATCATAATAATTTTTCAAGGCATTTTGTCTGGCATCTCCTTTTAAATCACGGATAACATCTAGGGTATTGCGCTCAAAGAACTGAAGTTTGGCCTTTTCAGGTTTGCTTAATTTAGCCGCTTTTTTGTCATAAGTGGCTTTAGCTGTGGTGACCACATCTGTGTCCAGTGCATGAGTTTTGATGTTTTTTGCTTGCTGGATGACTTCACTGGGAATTTTACCTTGGCCAATTTCAGCAAGAGGGACATCAACATCTGTATCAGCCTTGGGTGAGGTTTCAATCTGCCCTGTAGTGGGCATGCTCGCTCCAGCCATCATCTTATCGGCTTTGGATAAGGCTTCTATATCTGGTTGTGAGCGTTCGGTCACTTTTTGCTGATCAGGATTATCTGGTTTATTATTTTTTTCTTGTGTATATAGGCTATTTTCTCCTTCTATACTGTTGAGGCTTTGATCCGCACGTAATCGTTCAACCATTGCCCGATCCGCTTCAGTAGGACGATAACCTTTGGTTTGAATACCCTGACTTTCAGCCAAGACATACATCATTTGTTTGAACTCTTTCGTCCCTGATAATTTAATGGCATCCCATCCCTTGGTTTTGGCCACATCCAGCATATCTTGGGAAATCTGGGTATCATTACGTGCAGTGGATAACTTTTTACCCTTATCTTCAAATAATACAGTTGTGCCATTATCAGCAGAAAGATATTGCCCATCTGCTACCAGATAACGTCTTTCTAAACCAGCAGGGGGCATTTTATAGTTCAGATCAGTAATGATCTTTTTGATCTCATCTTGGCTTAATGAGGGTTTTTCTTCTTCTGTATTCTTCGAGTCAGCGTTAGGTATAGGATCAGAAGCTGGCTCTGGTTGTTTTGCTTTTGGTGTAGCAGTGCCATCGGGTAGATTGTCTACCTCTTTTTCAGGTGCCGGTGGTGGTGTAGTGGGTAACACAGTGGATTGATCCACTGTTTTTTGTGCTTTTTCCTGAAGAAGATCCAGATCAGGTTCAATACTGTTGATCACCTCTTTACTTGATGCACGTTTGGCTGTTTCCTGAGTTTTTTGCTCAGGTTCTGAAGGTATTAAAAAAGCTGCTTGTTCAGCAGCTTGTGGTTCATTTTGTGGTGCAATGTTTTTGGTTGGATTGTCCATAATGGGTATTGAGTCCTTATTGAGTACATTTTTAAGCTGATCCAGCCCCTCAAGTGCATGAAGATCATTAAAATCAGAAGGTGATTTACCTTCGCCATATTGTTGCTGATAATGTTGAATCTGCTCTTCAGTAAACTGAGGACAAATTACACGGGCGTTGTCACCCAATATCTGTGCTGCTTCTGTTGCTTTCGTTAGTCCCTTATTATCAGGATCATTATCCGCTGCCAGTATAATTTCGGTATTTGGGTAATGAGGTTTGAGGTTTTCAGCAACACGAACAAGATTGCCTGCATCAAAAGCCACGAGGACAGGTTGACCTGTTGCTTCATAGATGGATGCAGCAGTGGCAAAACCTTCAGCCATATAGAATCCATCCACCATCTTTTTTGCATCGCCAATCAAACTATAACTGCCTTCCTTTTGACCATCGCCCATATAACGTTTTGAGCCATCCTGATTGATAAACTGAAGGGACACAATTTCCTTATTCTGGTACATAGGAATAATCAGATTTTGATTATCTTTGTACAGGTTCTGCTTAATACCCTTAATACACTCAGGATCAGTGATGCTTTTTGCCTGTAAGTAAGGATGGGCTAATTGAGCTGAAACGGCTTTTTGCCAGATATACTGTGCTTTTTGCTTGGTAACCTCTTGCGCTTGCTTTTGTGCTTCAATCGCTTGAAGGCGTTTTTGTTCTGCTTCAGCCTGTCTTTTGGCAATCTCTTCAGCAGATGGGGCTACAGTAGGTTTTGTCGGTTGGTAGCCATTTTGCATGGCTGTGTAAAACAGGGTGTTGATCCGAACATGACCTGATTTTAAGCTCTTCCAAGTAGCTTGGGCTGCTCTGGCATTGTAGTTTTGTGCAGAAGAAGACCATTGATCCCATATCGGGAAACCTTCTTCACCCAGTTCATCTTTAAGTGCCGCCCCCATTTTGAGCCATAAATCCCGATCATGGGAATCAACATAATCTAAGGCTGTACGTATTTCATTTGTAGTAGACATCATAGAACCTCACTAATCAATAAAATAGGTTAGTTAAGAAAAAAATATTGAAAAATAATGAATAAAATAAGAAAAATAGATAATACTGTTACTGTGTATTTAACCAGCTTGCATCAAACGAGAAATAATCGGCATAGAATCCACACCCAAATTATTTTTTACTGATTGTGCCAATGCACTGATAAACTCAGGTGGACTGTCAGGGCGAACCAAACTTTTGATCATTTCTTCAAATAATACAGAAGCATTGCTGGTATCGGCTAAATCGACTGTCTCCAGTTCTTCAGGCGCAATAGGCTCAGGTTGTTCTACAGCTTGAGTAATATTGACAAACAACTCAGGTATTTCAGGTAAAGCCATTGATACGCGTGGTTTAAAGACCTCATCCTCATAATAAATAATCTTCTTGGCAAGAATCGGACGTGAGCTGGTCATACTGATAATACAATCTGTTCTAGGCATGATTTTTAACTCATCAGGATTGAGTACTGCACGGCGTTGGTCTGACTGGCTGGTACTGCTTCCCCCTCTGCCTTTTGAGCGCGACAGTGATTTAGCCTTATAGGTTTCATAACCGATCATATCGCTGTATTCTTTGGCATCTTGCTGATCCCTTGGTGGGTAAAATATCTGAAGCCCAAAGTTGGTAAAGAATGTCCTTGTTCCTTCTTTGGTATACAATCTTGTTACCTGTGAAGGGCTTTGAAAAATCAACAATAGCCTTAAATTATACCCCGCAATATAAGCCACCCCTGATTCAATAATCGGTACAGCACCCAAAGCCGTAAATTCATCCATCAATAAAAGACACTGATATTTTAATGCGGGATTGTTCTCAGGCAGCCCTTGAGCCACATTAACGCTGATGAGCTGACTAAAAAACAAATTGGTCAAACGACTGAAGGTATCTGTTTCGGTAGGGATCACCCCTAAATAAATGGTCATACGTTGTTTACGCACATCATCCAGATAAAAATCATCACTACTGGTGGCTGCCTCAACCACTGGATCAAGGAAGATAGATAGAGGAGCTGTGACCGTTGCCAGAATATCTGATCCTGTCTTAGCATTGCCATTGGCAAAACCCAATAATAAAGTGGTGCATTGGCTGGACAATAATTGACCACTATTATGCCGCCTCTCCATCTCTTTGATGATCCATTCAGATAAAGGATCACCATTTTTAGGTACGGTTAAACGAAACAGATTGGTTAACGTTGTGTGCCTGCCTGATTCTCCCTCAGTCTCAATCATATACAGCAGTAAACCCACAAACAGCTTTTGAGCTGATTCAGTAAAGAAAGTGCTGTTACTGCTGTCCCTAGTCGATTTCGGATACAAAATAGTGGCAATATTCATGGCATCCTTATAGGTATACACAGGATTACGGCGCACATAAGTTAATGGATTCCAACGATGACTCACCAGTGGCGCATGGGGTCGTGTTTCATGTTCGGGTGTTCTGCCCGCAGGGTTAAATAAAAACACCCTATGTCCATGTTTGTGTCTAAAACCAGCCGTTAATAAGTAGTTCTCCAGCTTCGGATCAAACACCACCATAGAATCCCGATAATGCAAGCAATTGGGGATCACGATCCCCACCCCTTTACCAGAACGAGTAGGGGCGGCTAAAAAGGCAAACTCATTACTGCTCCAGCGTAAAAACTTACCATTATATTTACCCACTAAAATATCAGGTTTTTCATGCTTAAGTGCCAATAATCCTGATTGATTCATTTCCATTGGGTTCGCAAAACGAGCAGAACCATGTAGTTCTCGTTTGGGTTTAACCAGCATGGCCGCCAGTAACATAATGCTGGGTAAAATCCCCATCGCCACAGAAACAGCTAGCGAGATATAAATATTTTGCTGAACTGCTTCAGAATATCGTTCCATCTGTCCCAATGCACTTATCAGCAATAAAGGTGACCATGTAAACTCAATATCCAGTAGAAAACTCAATAAAAAACTGCCTGCAAATTGGCCAATGGCTAAAAACACCAAAGTGACCATTAAGATCAATATAACCATATTGCCTTTTTTAGGAGTACTCATTGTGCCTCCTCTTTGGCTTCAGTTTGTTTATTGGTACGGATCATCTCCATCTGATCCACAATGATTTCAAATACACGGATGGTTTCTGTGTCTTTTTGATAGGTGCGAGAACGTAATTTACCGTGTACCTGAATACAATCCCCCTTTTGCATATACTGACAAACCAGCTCTGCTTGTTTACGATATAAAATGGCGGTAAACCATTCGGTTGATTCTCTTGCCTCGCCTGATTTACTGTCTTTCCAGTTTTCAGAATAAGCAATGGATATTGTGGTGGTGGGTGTACCATCAGCAAAGTAACGCAACTCTGGTGTTTTACCAAGGTTACCCATAACAGACATTTTATTAAGATATGGCATGATGCTTCTCCTATAATATAGTTTGAAAATTAAATTTAATACACCGAAAGAAAAAAGATGAACAAAGCTGATCAACGCATCACTGAGCTAGAAGACCGACTCAATAACTTACAAAGCTTATCTGGCGGCATCTTGAAACTGCTGTTTTTATCGTTGTCGTATCACACGCAAAATGGCTCTTTAACTGAAGAGCAAAAGGCAACGATGAAAGAAAAAATAGTTCAATTTTTGGAAGGTGAACCAGCATTTCTGGATATGCTAGAAAATACTGAATATGCAAAAGAAATTGCAGATATTACTAAAACAATGGATTTATCTTAAGGTTTCCAGAATCTTGTTTAGATTCTGTTTTGCTACTTGAGCAGGAGCTTTATTTTGCTTTTGTGTCACTTTATTTGTGCGCGAAGAAACAACAGACATCAGCGCATGTTGGCTATTGAGATAATTCGATATCACGTTTTCCAACTCATCAACCCGATTAAGGGCTTCTTTCAGTTTGAGGTTTTGATCCTCAAGAGTAGAAGATAACTTTTGGTATTCAGCCACACACCGCAGTAATGTTTTACTAACTGCTGACTCTCCTAAAAGTTGTTGAATGTGTTCGATGATTTGATCTTGTTCATCAGTTGTTCTGATGGTTAATGTACCCATAGTAAAAATCCTTTTTGATGGCAAAGTTAAAAAAATAACCAGGAGGTTTTAGTTTAAATTGATGGCAAAATGAGCTGCTTGTTTCATACTCGATCCGAAAAAATGACAGCAAAATCGTTATTTACCTAACGCAATTTTTTCATCAACTTTTTTAAAAAATGCTTCATCTTGTTGCTTAATGAGCTCTTTTAGCGTTTTTCTTGTGTAGTGTTTTGATATTTTGACGTTTTTTTGATGCTTGGCATAAATAGAAAAATTTATATTATCAACATCATTGTTATAAATGCCTCTATGCCACAAATTATTTTTAAAAATATGAATATATTTTTGGTCTGATGGGGGCAGCTTCTTATCTGCAATATCCATGACGGTTTTTAAATTGTTCCCTTCAATATATTCAAAGATGTATTCTCTATCATGCCAAAAACAAGAATTCACATATCTAAGCATATTAATACTTCTTTGCACTTCCTCATATTCAAAAAAATGATTAAAAAAGTCGAAAATAAAATACTCGTTTAATGGTGTTCCACAAAAAAGACCATTAATTGTTTTATCTTCATTTTCCACCAGCAAAATTGAACATAGACTCATTTATTTCTCCCTTAAATCTGGACATACATATTTTTTTGAAGTGCTCATATCAACCCCTAAATAAAAAAATCAGCTCTAGGCTGATGTAAAAATGTGATTCAATATTCGACTGAAAATATTAATTATGGTCGAAAAGTGTGCCACTAGATTTTGGGTAAAATAATCAACTTCGCCCACTCATGGCATAAAATTTCTCCACTGGATCAAAATACAGCTCAGTCATATAGGTTTTACTGAAGAAGCAGACAATATCAATAGTGGCTCTGACCGTATTTAAAATATAGTTAAAATCCATTGTTTGACCTGTAGTGGATTCTTTGGCCAGTTGGGCGATCCGATAATGGACTGAACGGGCATCATTAGCATGAACTGAGGTTAAACCACCTGCATGACCTGTATTTAATGCGGAAAGGTAATCCCAAGCCTCATCCCCTCTTAACTCAGTTAAGAAAATACGATCAGGTTTTAGTCGCATACAACTGGAGATAACCGCTTTGGCGGTGACATGTTCTTTAAAAAACAGATGAACATGGTTAGGATGGTTGGGCAAATCTAACTCATGGGTGTCTTCAATGGTGAGTATTCTGGTTTCTTGCGGGATCATATCGGCAAGGGCTTTGGTAAAGGTGGTTTTACCTGATCCCGTCCCACCGACCATACAGATATTCAGTTTATGCTGTACAGCCAATTCAAAAAAACGATTTAAGTTACGATCTGCTTTACACTGAAGCATATCCAATTGCCAATCATGAAGAAGGACATCATTGGGTAGCTGCATTTTGTCACTGATGTCACGGTAATGCTTACTGTCTATTTCAATATCTGTTTGCGCTTTACCGAATGAGCCTACATCAGTGAAGGACTGCAACCTATTGGTATTTAAATAATCATTTAAACTAAAACGGGTATTGGATGGCTTCCTGAAGCTAAACACTATGGTTTTATCTTCACAAGAAGGCGGCATCATAATATGGCCACGTTCTCCGTCAGGTAAAGTAACTGATTGCATCGGGTGAAGATGGTTAATGGATTTTGAGTTATAAATCGCTAGGGCATTGGCTAAAGTTTCCAGTTTGGTGTAACTTAATGCTTCATTTTCTAAGCGAATCACACCACTAGAGCCCTCTAAAAACACTTCATTAGGGCGATTGATCATCACTTCAGTAATGCCTGAACGGTTGAGGTAATCATCAATACTCAATTGTTTGAGTAAATTTCTGACAACAATATCATCATGAATCATTTTTTTCCTCAAAAAAAAAACCACCAATTTTTTTGGTGGTTTAAGCAAAAATAATCAAGCTAAAAATATTTAATTCATCTTTTGATTACTTCGAAGTTTGGAGACAAAGTTATATAAGTTTTGACTTCCACGTTCAATTTCATAACAATTTTTCTTATCATCTGTACAAACTTTAAAAACTGTCCATGAACCAGTTAAAACACGATGTTCACTATCTTTCTTTGGCTCTGGTGGTTTGGGTTTATTTCGTTCTGGATTAGTGTAAATATCCCATAGTTCCTGATAGATATCTTTTGTTTCTTCAGCGTTCGGCGTTAAAACATAATGTGTAAAATCTTCCTTAAAGGCCATTATCTGACGCTCAAGGACAAAATTCTCCCCTTTTTTGACCACCGTAAAATATAAATTTCCGCCTCCTCGTGTTTCCCAAACAAGTTTATTATAACGAACCTCATTGTCTGTCACCGCTCCACAAAGAATAGTATCTGTATCAGAATTAATCACTGCTTCTTTACCTGACTGGGTATGGGTATACGGAGTAGGTTGGTCATCATTAATGCATGCAAATAAGGTTGTAGACATGATAAGTAAAATAATTTTTTTCATATTTTTGTAAGTTAAATTTATAATCAAATATTTGTTTTACTATAACAAATTTATAATAAAACAACCATAAAAACCAACCAACTTGATTGATGATCAGTTGGTTTTAAATGGGTTGATTGCTCTTTATAGTGTTAAAAATAAGGCGTGACCACCTCATACACCTTAGAAAAATCCACATCACGAGACACCATCACATTGATTAATGAACCTTGGTTCACGTATCCAGTAGGTGGAATATTGATGCTGTTTTTTAACGCTTCTGTTGCCATTTCTTCAGCTGCATCATTGGCGTTTTCAAAGGTGATGTTGTCATTACCTTTATTACGGTTATTCAGGTTTTCTGATAAATCTGAAATCAGGCTGATCAGCATTGCCCCACCAAAACGTTGAAAGAAATGATAATTGACCCGTGCGCCATGTCCAGCGGCTCCTAATTGACCCGCACCTGTGCTGGCAATATTAACCTTAACCCCATTAGGTGTTTCAACTTCATTCCACAGTACAAACACCCTAGCTTGTCCCTGAACCAAAGCCGAGGTTTGCTCACCCACCAGTTTAGAGCCTCGCTCTAACAGTAATACCCGACCATTGGCAGAATACACATCTTTGGTTACCAAACAACGGGTAAAGCCTGCATGAGTGGTAATAATCTGTGTATCTAATGTACAGGGTATATTGGTTCCCTTGGAGAGTAGGTAAGTCGAATCGATACGCTTTTGTGCCGTGGCTTGAAAGGTAACAGTGGGTTTTAATTTGTCCCCAAATGTACTACTGCTACCTAATCCATCATCATTAAAACTGACAGGTTGTGCTTCAGCCGTTTGAGTAGATTCTCCAGTAGAACGTCCACCTTCAAAATCGACCAGAACATTACCCCTCATTTTACGTTGTTCAGGTGTTTCTTCTGGTTCTTTTTGATCCGTTGTTTGCCCCATCTGATTAGGAGCTGGTTCAGATTGTTGTTCTGGAATTTGAGCCATATCCATTGCTTCAGGTTCACTGGCTTCTTCAGGCATTTGTAATGCCAGCTCTTCCTTATCTTGCTCAAAATCCTTAGGCTGATTGTTTTTGATCTCATCAAGTGGTTGGGTGTTTTCTGCTACGGTGTCCCCACTACCACTACTAAATGCAATCAGACCTGAAACAATTAAACCAAGGGCAACAATACCAATGCCTGCCATGGCGACTTTACTGACATTATTGTTCTTTTTACTTGGGCTTAAATCTTGAGGGATGCCCATTTCCACCGTGTCATCCTGAATCGCGTCAGCAAGAGAAGTGATGGTGTTCTCCACTTCATGCTCCAGTGGTTTTTTCTTTTTGAATTTATCTAAAATACCCATGTTGTGATCCTTTACTTAACGATACGCACAGAGTTTTGATCTGAAGTACCTGTACGATTAAATAGCCCTTTTTCATCAAAGCCCCGATTTTCAACAGCAAGTACACTATTACCCAAACGCAGCATGTACTTTTTAGCGGTTTCATGCACAATGACTGTGTCTTCTTCAATATGGGTATTGAGCAGCATCTCTGAACCATCGGGCATCACCTTATAAAGGGTGGGCAAATCCCGACCATCATTAAATTTGAAAAAGGTAAATAAACCATTATCAAAAACAGCAGTAGGAACCAATGCTTTAGCCCCTTTGCCCCAATAGTTATAATTCGCTTGACCCTTTTGTTCAGGTAAGCTCTGCAAAATATCCTTTGCCTGCTTTTGTTTCATGGTTTCTGCTTGCATCACTGCTTTTTGGCTATCAGGATAAGAAAAACGCAGAATATAGGTAGGCGCTTGAGGTTTCTGTCCTTTTCTCACTTGACGAGCCAAAGACAGATAAAAAGCATAGGTGCGCTTATTGGTGGTGATGATCATATTGGTATTGGGGCTTTGCGCAATGGGCTTAAATATGATGTTGTTGCCTTTCACAGATAAGTTCCATGCTTGCCCATCGCCCATACCTAACGCAGCATTATCCCCAATCAATCGTTCGTCTTGTTCCAATTGAATCATGGTTGTTCTACCTACTTGGGCACGAATATTGACCACATTATCAGGGTCATAATGCACATACTGAATACGGGCATCTTTGCTCGATGTGCTGGGGGTAATATCTGCATGTGCCATAGATAAACAACTCAGCAACACTGCTAAAACACATAACTTATTATTGAACATTGTTTTTTTCTCCTTATGGCGCAGCTTCAGGATCGACACGATAGCTTGTCACTTGAAAACCCAACGGATTAATCAAGCGATCCGCCTCTTGTAGGGGTTTGTTTTGGTATTCAAATGCCACTGTAGCAATCATCTTTTGCGCAGCTGGTTTAGTGACACCATTGGTCAAAGGAATCAGATGCTTTTCAAAACGAATTTGCGCCATTTCACCCACAAAGCTAATGGCATTCACCTTCACAATCACCTTGAATTGATCCTTCAATACCAAGTGAGGCGCAGCAGGATTTTTGTTATACAGTTTGGCAAACTCAGCTTGTACAGGTGGTGCAGACAAAAGGTTGGTGGCGTTATAAGTGGACTGTACTGTTTGCCAGTCGTAGGATTCCCGATAAATCACATACTGGGCTAACCAGTATTTATTGATCACTTCACCATAAGATTTTTCAGATGTTTTAAGTTGGGTGACAATATCCGTTGCCCCTGTATTATTGTCAACGCGTATCACAAAAGGAATCACGGTTTTAAGAGGGGTCAATCCTGCAATTGCGCCAATGGACAACCCCATAATCAACAAACATGCACAAGTAATACGCCAAGCAATCTTGCTGTTTTGACGAACCCGTTCAATTTCAGACTTTTCAAAATCCTTCGCTGCCTGAATAAACTTACTGGCCGCCTTTTGGGAAGATAATGTCTTTTGAGTCATTTATTTACCTCCTGAATATCTTGATTGATGGGGAAATATTGTCCATAGGGACGAGGTGGCTTATTGGTGCAGGCAACACAAAAAAGCACTGCCAGAATGAGTGCAATACATATTTTCATAAAAGATTCCTTTTATTGAGACGTAAAAAAACCCGCACTAGGCGAGTTGAGGTGGATCATGATTTTTGAGAGAGTTTCTATTTCTTTGTGGTCTCTTCAATTAAGTGATGGGAAACTATCTTAGAAAGTCTATTCATACAGGCTTGCATGGTTTTGAGAATTATTTCATCTGAAATACTCCTTCTCTCATTAATTATCATTGGGATATTTTCTATAGGAATGATTAAATCCTCATTGGACAAAATGCGCATATGAGGCTTTCTGTTATCATCAAAGGTTAAAATAAATCTATATTCTAATATATTGCCAATTAATTGATTAAGCTCCTTTAGTTCATTATAGTTTTCTATGTTGGCAGCTTCATTTGAATAATGTCCAGTTTTACGGATAGAAGGTAGGACTTCTCCAGCTAACCATTTTTGAAAAGGCAAAGCCTTTGGTTTATCTGAGCGCCCTAGAAAAAAATATAGCCCTTGTTCTGAAATACAAGCTATACGTTGTTTACCACCAAGGGTGTGAATCTGTTTCACACCCTTCCATTCTTCAGGAATGTGGCTTATCACTTTGCTTGGTCTACTTGATTCGGCATACTCTAAAGCATTCATGATATCTTTAGCAACAAACCATAATTCGTCATTAATTGTTAATGTTTGAACTGGATGATTTTCAAAGGTCAAGTAATCCATATAATAAAACCATCTATTTTTAACGTATAGATGGTTTTGTTTAAGTATTTCAGAATGTTTATTCCCAAATCAGCCCTTTTGCCTCCCAGCCTTGACTAGTTAACTTGATACCATGCTTAATCTCTCTACTACTCTCATTATCAATAATATTCTTTACCTCTGGGAACGCAGCTTGTATTTCAGGTTTTTTAGCCCAATCAGCGATATTATTGATCTTATATGTATACGTAATACCCACTTCTTGATAATCTCCTAACTTTATTGGCCCTTCCCACTTCACGATCTTATCAATGTTTTGTTTACCCCAACAAAGTTTAGTTTGGCGAACTGTATTTTTTCCATTCATACCAATAGAATCTACATCTTTTTCTTGAATAAAATTCTTAGCTGCATCTGTAAGCATATAACGTTTGACCTTACGTATTACACCGTTTGGTTCTCCGCTAAAGTTGGTACCCTGTACTTCAGCATCTTCTCCTCTCACCAACCCAACAGCTTCAAGTGCAACCATCCGATTAACTTCGCTACTTGGTGTATTATTTTGCATCCCAAGGCTTCCTTCAGATACATCCACAGGCCATTTTTTGATATTAAGACACAAATCACCTTTTTTATCAAAATACTGATTCATTGCTGTAGTAAAATTTTGCTCATTAGCATCGGTCTTATTACTACAAGCTACAATACTAATAGAACATATAACACTGAGGGCAATAATATATTTTTGCATAAATCTCCTTTTTACATAATTATTAATACTCATAATAACGCACACTAAATAAGCTAGGTCCAACCCAAACTAATAAAAGAAAAACAAAACTGATAGCTCCAATTATAGCTAGCCTGAATGAGGCTTCTTCAAACCCTAAGAGCATGGCAATCAATCCACCTAGAATACCTATAACACTAAAAAAACTAAGAGAATATTTTACAATTAGAATGAATATTCCTAGAGACCATACTATTGCGTATCCAATCGCATCTAGTGTCTTTTTTATGGCTAGCAATACAGACAAAAAAGCACGCCAAATATAAATTAATATATCTATACCTCTATTAACACTACGAGATACAGTGAAATAAATACGCTTTAATTTATAAAACATCCTTTTTTCTCCAATTAACTATTAATTCCTTTTAATGCTACCACCGGCTGTATTTCCTTTAGAATAATGAAATTGACGATTTGCAATTGACCTCAAAATAACTGGTATACCTCCCGTACTTGCTCCACCTGTTAGCGCAGATGCGATACTTGGTATATTCCATGCAACAACTAAAAAAATGAGTGTTGATGTACACATCATACCTGCTAATGGGAGCAATAAAAGAACGGAGTCTATCTCATTACCCAGTAAATTATTGACATGATTCTGGAAAAAATCATGCTGTAATGATCCTAGGATAACATAAAAAACTATTGTAATGGTATAATTAAATATCTGTCCTATCCAATTCATACCCCACTGTCTTGTTGCTGGAAATAGCATGGCTCCTATAAATATGGGACCTATTAAAATAACCATTGCTAAAGATAATTTAGCAACTAGATAAAATGATAAAATAGCGAGAAAAAATATTCCACCACAAATAAAAATAATCATGCCTATAAAATAAAACCCTATCTTTTCAGCAATCTCTGTCATGGGTAGTTCTTTCGCTTGCTGAAATGTATCTGAGACTACAGACATAAAGTTGTCATAGGCAGCATCTAAAGCGGTTACCGAATATTCCCCCGTACCCAACATTACACTTATTGATTCAGGCATTTGATACATCAAATTTGCCAGTTTATTGTATGTGCCTGCATTAAAGGCACAGGCGATAATAACCAACCATCCAATCATTCTCTTACTAAAATCCATGATGTTTTCATCTAACCCCCTATTGTAGTAACTTATCATGACTAGCAAGATATACACACCAAACCCAGCAGCAAATAGCGGAGCGATACCAGAAATTAGATTTGCAGACTTAGCAAACAGATTTGTTCCCATACCATGAAGCAAGGTATCTGATACACTTGAAAAGTGTCCCATTTTTTTACCTCTATAAAAAAATGCTCTAAAAGAGCATTATCTATTGTTCTAAGACTTTATACGGATAGCCAAACTCTTTGCAATGCTATCCGTATAATATGTCTCCTTAATTAATTGTTTGGTTATCTACAAGCATCCCAGTTTCTGGTTTTAAAATTTTTAGCATAACAAGCACTCCGTTCGACATGCTTATAGTGCTCTATTTTCTCCATCTGTTCTGCTAATCTGGCCATCATGTCCAATTTGGTTTGATTGTTCTGAATAATAGCACTTTCTGCTGCTATTCTGTTCTGTAAATCCTGTGCGGCTTTAATATCTGTGGTCGAATCAATCTTTTTAATCATCTTTTGCAGATTATTTAAACGTAATTTTGTGTCATTAAATGCCTGCACTGAAGAGTCATAATTATTGACCAACTGTTTCATGGCTGTTTCTGGCGTATAGGTTTTACCTTGAATCATTTTTTTATAATCGGTATTGGCGATACTGTCATACAAATCTTTCCATTCTGTCGGTAGCTGTTCCAAAGCTGTTTCAGAGAACGCACTACCAACCCCCTTGGATCCAGTTAACGCCGACACCTGATTTTTTAACTCAGCAATCTGTTGGATTTGATTATCAATTTGCTCTTTCATATGAATAATCTGTTGCAAGGTATTGGCTACTTGTGCTCCATCAAAAACAGGGATACCTCCAGCGTAACTTGTAATTGGAAAGATCAGCATACAGGTAGATAGAACAATAGAAACAATATACTTTCTTTGTTTTTTCATAATTTTCATAATAAAACTCCATAAATAAACAATAAAAAAACCGCATAGAGCGGCGGATAAAAAATGATTAATAAGTATTTACGTTTTTAAGATTTACGCTTTTCAGCACGTTTGACTTGTAACCTTTGTACAAATGGCTCAAGCCACTGTGTGGGGTCTTTTCCATACTCTTTCATCACTTGATACAGTATTTCTACATTATCAGCTGAACCCGATAGAATGGGGATTTCATCACTAAAACCGTATAGGTCTAGCTTGGCAAAAGCAGATTGTCGACCTTGTTTGACTAAAAAGGTACGAGAGTCTGTAGAAAGTTCTGATAATTGTTTAAACTCCTTTTCTGTTAAACCACACCGTTGATAACTACCTTCGTATTCTGCATCAGGATTGGGCAAGAATATCTTGGTGGGTGTTTGTTGAATAATGGCGGGGAAAATGGGGCAATTAATGGCATCTTCAGGAGATTGAGAAACCAAGATTAACCAGCCACCCAATTTGCGATCTGTTTTGAGTATCTTCAGCATGATTTCCTGTAATGCCTGAAACCGAGCGGCATACCAAAACTCTTCAATAATGGTGGCCAGTATGCCATCTACTTTACTGACCCTGACCATCATCAAATTACGCAGATGAAACATAAAAGCCAGAATAGGCGCAGTAGGTGGGTAGTCATCCTTAAGGACTGCTGTTAAATCAAAACCAATTCGATAGAAGGTTTCAGGATCAAACAGGTTGATTGGGTTATCCAGACACCAAGCATAACGGCCATTTTCACTACGACACCATTTACTTAAGCGGATCCTCAATGAGTTAGGATCATCAGAATGAGGAATACTCTGTAATAAGGTACTGAAGTTCCTGTTCTCCATATCTAGGTCAAGTGTGGCATCCACGGCAAACTGAACTTGTTTTTCTTCAACGGCAGTTACTTTGCCATCTTCATCTGAGCCACACATGGTCACCAAGGTATAAAGGAATTCTCTATTGACTGGTGTCACAGGTAATTGAAATGGATTCAATCCTGTAGGCTCCCCAGCTTCTAACGCAAAATACTGACCACCAATGGCACGGATAAAAATTTCCATTCCTCTATCTAAATCCATGGCAAAGATAAAGGGATCAAACCGTTCAACAAAAGAAAGAATGGCCGTTTGCAAGGTGGTTTTACCTGTACCTGTTGCCCCTAAAATGAGGGTATGACCAGCCACTTTTTCACCTAGGTTGTCTTCTTTTTGATTGGTAAAATGGAAGTTAAAGTCATACACGGTTTTGGATACGGTTTGCAGTGGCATCACGGCAGTGCCATCCCCAATTGGATTACCATGTGATTTACCATGGGAGTAATTGTGTATGCCAAAGGTGGTGGCCAGATTCTCCGTTGTTTTAGGGTACTTTCTGGGTTTTTCCTGACTATTGGGTACTTGGCTGAAAAAGGTTGCAGGAGCGGATAAGGTGGCTTTGGTAAAACGATACCCGCCAGAATTTAAAAAAGCAGCATAGGCTTTGGAACCATTATAGGTTGCTTCCTGTGGTGTTTTACCATAGACCACCAATGCGGCATGATACTCACCAAACATCAATTCTCCTGAAGTCAGTTTACCTTGTCCCTCAAGCAGCTCATCTATTTGTCCTTGTGCTTTATCACCCACTGACTGAAGGTTATTCATTTGTCGGTTGATTTTTTCTTGCATAGCATAAGGGTTGATGTACACCAAAGATTGGGTCAAGGTAAATTCACAAGACAATGTTAATATCTGGGTCAATATCTTGGGTTTAGATAAGCCAAAATCCTTTAAATCAAACATCACCGCATATTTTCTATTGGCTTGGTCGGGTCGAATCTCCAATATGTCTGAGCCAAAGTGTAAATTGGCACTGGCTAGATTTTGGTAAGCATCAACACTGGATAAGGGTATTTTTTGCTCTGTACCATTAATGAGTGAACCAAAGAACTCATACACTTCAGAAAATAAAGTGCCTTCTTGGTTCTGATAAGCGGTCAGTAAATACGGATCATAAACATCTAAAGACTTCATCATAATGTCAATCAGCTCTTCTGCTTCTTTGATTCCTTCATCAATATCCGTACTTTTAACCAAGGCCGTAATATAAAAAAGATTCTCAAAATAATCTTCATCCTGAAATCGCTTGAGGTATTTACTGGCGAACTGCTCGCAAAAATCAGTAGAAAACGCATAATCCCGATCAAAGTTGATCTTTTTACGTTGAAGCGTTGTCCAAACAGAAAGCCGATTACCCAAAGTTTTGCCTAAAGCAGCAAACAGATTTTTTAGCCCGACAAAACTGGTGTACAGGTGTTTGTCGTCCACACCATCAAAAGCCAGCCCTTCCATTCTGATGACAAAACCAACATAACCTTCTTTGTACCAGACTAGGTTATCCGTGACGTGTTGGCAGATTTTCGGCAGAAAATCGGATTGAGCTGGCTGTTTTTTTAGAACACTGCTCAAAAAATCGCTCATAATCATTTAAATTTCTCCCAAACTTGGTAGAGATAATGGTTAATGTTCCATTAAATAAGGCTATATTTTTCTTTCTAAAAAACCATTTCACTTCAAGAAGAATGATCTTGAATGCCTGATCATCATTAGCCGAGATGGTTTTAAGGAACAATAAAAACGGAATGGGTAACAGTAAAAACAACATTGCCTTTCCCTGAAGAAAAGGCAAAGCTGCCATCACTGCCATTACCGTCACAAATCCTGATATTGCTAAAGCAATTAAAGGAATCCCCCAAACCATTGCTTCACGAGATAAAGCATTAAAGGTAGGGCATTCTCTATCGATAGGATTGTCTTTCATATAATGGCTACTCCTATTAAATGCTCATGCTGCCGCCTTTGGTAAAGAGCCATGTCGCAATCACAATGCCAGCCCCTGCGCCGACGATCCATAAAGCAGTTTCCAGAATATCGCCCCATGTCTTGCGCCCCATAAACCCTTGGGCAAACTGCCAAAGTAGGGCGATTGTGGCAACTGCCCCAACAACGGCATAAATCCCATTTCGAACCATAATAATCATTGAGGTGACTTCGCCCTCGAATCCTGCTGCCATGGTCAGTGGACACAACATACTTAAAAATGCTGCTAACAACCATTGATTAATTGAAGACTTTTGTAATGCTTTCATAAATAAATTTCCTTCTTTTGGACATAAAAAAAGCCGCATATAGTAGCGGCACAAAAAACTAATAATAGTAAACAGGTCAGAACTCGGCGAAGACATCCCAAGATTGATGTGGCTTGCTGCCCTCGATGGGTTCTTCCCTGTTTGATTCAACTGTTGAAACGATAAGACTCTTTCGTGGTTTATTTCCTCCTATATTGGTTGGTTGCGCTTTTGCCTTAACTGGCACAGCTTTGGTTGAAAAACTTGGATCTAACTTAGGTACTTTTAAAGTGACTTGTTCTGTATTACTGCCTGCACTGGCGAGTACCTTACGTACATAGCCATTATTAAAACCCCGACTAAATGAGCCTGTGTTATAAGCTGATAAAGCCGCTTGTAGTGCTTTTTGCCCATCCCCGTGTATCTTCTTTGCCCCCTGATAGTTCCTACTTAAAATCAATGCAGAGGCTTTTAGGTTCTGGCAAGGATCAAAAAGTTGTTCAATACTCATCTTAACCACACCAAGATTGGCAGAGTTAATCTGGGCAATGCCCATATCAATATTCGCGCCTTTGGCTATTAAAGATTTAGCAGTTGAAACCGCTTCTTGATGGCTTTTGGGTTGTCTAGAAAGTTTAGCCCCTCTATTGACTCCAATTGCATAGGGATTAAACCCTGATTCCGTTTTAACGATTGCCGCTAATGTGTGAGAAGACACATCAGGTACACACCTTTTAGCCAGTTCATGAAAATTAACTGTTTGAGCATAAACAAAAGGTGTGAATGACAAACATAAAAAAGGAAAGAAAGTAATTGCTTTCATTATCTTCCTTTACATGAATGATTAATTATTTGAAAAAGAAAACTGAGAAAAAATACTAAAGGGATATACAAAAAATTAGAAAAATCTGTCTAATACTCAATATAAACACCCAATAAAAACAAGGGTCGAATTTTACATTTTATTAGACAATTATCTTTGTAACTTATTGTTTATAAATAATTGTACAACTGTCTTGTAATCAGAAGGTCGAGGGTTCAACTCCTTTCGCCGGCACCATTAAAAACAATGAGTTAGCTTACACAAATAAAGCTAGCTCGTTTTTTTATTAGACAGTTGTCTAATATGATCACTTAACAGGCTGCACTTTGACAGGTTTTCTTTGGTAAATTTTCGCCATTGCTTCAGGGTTAGCGTGACCCAGTAATTTCTTATCATCACCATCACTCCTAGCCTTTGCCCTGATATCTCTGAATGTAAATCTTTCCTGAATAATGCCTCTTTTTATACAATCAACAATCAATCTTTGCCAAGCCGTCTGTATGCCACTTGAGCCATATTTTTGCCCTCTGGCATTAACCACCAGATATTCTGCAGAAAAAGGAAACTCTTTTTTAGCCCTATTCACCACATCACGTAAAGCATCAGACCAAACAACAATAATCTTTGTCCCCGTTTTGTTTTGCTCAAAAAATATCCCTTCTTCCGAAATATCCGAATGTTTGATTTTTAATAAATCTGCTTGTCTTTGGCCTGTAATATAAGCCAAGTCCATTAAAATTTGAATATGCGTAGCAGCTTGTTGGTACACAGCATGAAACTCCCAATCTGCAATATACCGATCACAGGGTTTTTCCTGATTCTTCTCAACATATAAACAGGGGTTTTTCTCAGCTAAACCCCAACGTATGGCCTTTTTGAACACATGAGAAAGTAAAGCAATTTCCCTATTGGCCGCAATTTTTGCTTCTCTGGTATCCAGATATTGGGCAATGTGCTTAGGTAATATTACTGTTGGATCCATTTTGCCAAACACACCTTTTAGGATGTGCAAATGATGCTTTTGATCCTTTATCGTACCTTTTGCTTTTGTGGGTAAAACTTCGCGTTCATACCTTTCAAAAATACCGAGCATTGCAGGCTTTTGGTTTTCCATACGGGTAATACCAGATAAGGCTTTATACATGCCCGACTCATCCCCTTTTTTCGCAAGCCTTGTCCATTTATTATTGCGTACATAATAATAGGCGCCATGTTTCAAATAAACATTTCGAGGAAGACCCGTATTTTTAGTACGCGGTTTACCCATATTGTTTTTCCTTTGCAAATACCGAAAAATCAGGTTCTACTGTATATTGTTTTTCCTGAATCGCATCTTCATAAAGTCGCCATGTGGTACGAGGTTTACCATCCCTGCGTTTGGAATATTTCACCCCTAACTTATCTAATGCCCTACATTGCGCAGCGGGTTGTTCCAAACCCGTAATTTCCTGTATGTCCTCATCAGTCAGGCAGGAATTTAGATATTCAGCCATTTCAATTCCCTCTTAAATAAAAATGACCCTTAAGAGGGTCAATCAATAAAATGTCACATTGGCATCAAAAAAGAGAACGCAGAACCACCCCCATTACCATGCCAACTATCCCTATCATCAAAAGATACGCCCTATTTAACGTTAGATGCTCATGAACCAATGAATGTTTAAACTCAGACAAATGAGCATTCACCATACCAATGACCTGTTCTTCAGCATTTTTAGAAGAGCGTTTGGCCTCACCCATAAGCTCCATCAAAACCTGTTCCCGATACTTTTTAATTTCAGAAACAGCATCCAAGAGTTTTTGAGTTTCTTCCTGAAGAGCCAAAAAATGAGCAGACTGATTTTTTTCTTGAAGAAGCAATACCGCAACAATCGGGTCATCAGCCGTTAATTTAACCCCTGATATCTGAAACACCTGTTGAATGATATGCTCAATATCATCATTCTTGATTCCCTGCTCTGCTGAATAATTCATCTTGTCCTAGTTGCCCCCATATATCATTTCTCACTTGTTTCAAACGTTGACGTGGCATCATAGTGAAATCAGGATGATTGGCTATTTCATCAAACGTCAGATTTAAAGAAGTCATTTTCTGAATATCTTTGCCAAATGTGTCAGGGTTACGAGGGTGCAACTCAACAGTTTTAATAATCTTATCTCGATGATCTTTCACAAATTTAAACTCAGAAAAAGATTTACCTGATTCTTCAATCTGCCCAAAATGATGATTCAACCACACAACCACATGCGCCTGTATCCCCTTTACCGTTTTAAACAGCCCATCCAAACAATCCTTTTGTGCTTGGCCACCAGCAATAACTGAGTGGATATACAATTCAACCTCACTGTCTGCCAGTAAAGCATCAACCGAGTTTTCAGCCATATAAGACATTAAAGGAACAAATGTCGCCGCCCCATTATCCACAACAGCAATGCCTTCAGCTTCAACAAGCTGTTCAATCAATCCATCAAAGTTTCGAGAATCGATATTGTTATTATTGTTCAGGATATTGACCACAGACACATCCAATGCTTTATAACGGCTGAATGTTGGATTCACAGGATCAGTGTCAAAACAATGAACAGGTGTATCCTGATTAGTGGCTCTTAAATATTGAGCGATAAAGGAAGCAACCAGTGATTTACCCACACCACCTTTACCTTGAGTAATTAAATGAACTTCTTTCATATTATGCCTCTTAAAATAAATACAGCCTGAAAAATCAGGCTGTTTCAGTTATTGATTAACCCACTTACCACCATTGTATGGATCACCAACATATTTCACAGAATCAACGTTATAAGTCCACCCATGGTTAAAATACGCCGTACAGTAAGATGGTCGAGCATTTTGAATAATGTATTTTGAGATCACACTGGGTATACTTGCACAAGGCTGTGTACGATACCCCTTTTTTCCTGAAACACATTGTTGATACTCAGGATTCGGCACTTTAACCAGCTTACGATTGACCCGATTCAACTCATCCGCATCACAACGACCCGCACCTTTTGATATGGCACTGATTAAAGAAGGCATTCCTTCTTCCTTGCTGGATGGGCAGATACTTAAAAAATCCTTGCGTGCTTTTATGGTGTCAGACATTTTTTTCTTGTGAATATCAAAATAACGTTTCAACGATGGTGCGCATTCACTTGGCTTCTCGCCACTGGATAAACACAAAATAGCTTCACAAGACAGTCTGGTGTCTCCTGTCAGGATATCCTCTTCAGCAAAAGATAAAGTTGAGGTTAAAAATAAACCGATCCCCATAAAAAACGAACATAATTTAAATTTCATAGACCATCTTTCAAAGAATAAATAATAGATAAGGATGAAGACTGCCTTTATTGCCGCCAAGCCCCTAAAGCCATGCTTTAGGATTTCGCAGTTGGGCGGTTCTGGTTTCCTGTAATAGATTTTTGTCTAAAACTGTCAGTGAGACTCACTGCGGACGATTCCCTGATAACGCAACGGCCAGAATGTTGCGTTGCACGTAAACATACCGTGCGTTTTTCCCTTATTACCAAATGAATATGAGTATTCTTTGGGGTTATTCGGGCTGAATTTTTAAAGAGAATAATTAAATTATACATAGTATATAATAATTATACAATAGGATAAAAAAAAGCTGCTTTAAAGCAGCTTTAAATTTTTAAGAAGATTATCTATATACAACAATCCATGTACATACTTTTCCTAGTATTTGTAATTCGTCTCTATTTATAAATTCATCAGGATATTCAATATTGTTATAAGTACTCAATTTAATCATATTATTAGGAAGTGAATAAACTTTACGGATTCTGAATAATCCACCATAAATACAACCGTATAACTTTCCATCAACAATATTGATTAATGATCTATCTAAAATAACTGTACTTGTATCTGGAATAACTGGGTATAAACTATTTCCTTCTATTTTTGTGGCAATCACATTTTCAATCTCAACTTGAGCTTCTTTAAGTGTGTATTTAGAAATATGCATTTTTCTATTGCTATTTTCCAGCATTACTTCTCCTATATTTTTTGGATTAATAAATCCTATATATAGAGGAAGCTCTATAACATCATCTTCTGAATCCTGCTCAATAGAGTAAAAATCTTGATATGGTAAAGGATAAGAGCATAGCTCTGATATCTGAAGCATAGTTGTGAATGTAGGCTGACTTCTACCTCTCTCCATAGCAGATATGCTGGCTTTAGTTGAAAAGCCAAGCTCAAAAGCTAACTCTTCTTGAGTCAACCCCTTATGCTGCCGTGCAGATTTGACCCAATCAGCAATGTCTATTGTATTCATTGAATAATTAATCTCATATTTTTTATGAGGTTAATTCTAAAAGTGTTGTGTGTCGTATAAATTTATTATACTATAATTAAAATGTATAACTAAAAAATACTAAGTTTAAAGGATTTGACAATGATTACAGGTTTAGAGAAAGCAATTTTATATTTTGGTTCTCAAGCAGCACTAGGCAGACAGCTAGGGCTTCAGAGATCAGCAATCAATAGCTGGGTTAAAAAACGTAGTATCATCCCTGCTGAAACGGCGATTTCAATTGAAAAAATTACTAATGGAGCAGTATCTCGCGAAGATTTAAGACCTGACCTATTTATTAAATGAACATTCATTCGATACGTTCTACCCTATCAACTGAATTCGTTGTTTACAGCGAATTAAGGCAGTTGTGTGATAACCATGAGCCAACACTCAGAATGTTGAGTAAGTTCCTCTATTGGGCTGAAAATGTAGAAAGTAAAGCCCCTCATCGTGATGGCTGGTTCTGGAAAACAGGTAAAGACCTAGCTTCAGAAATAGGTGTGACCAGACGAGGTTATGAAGTTGCCAGAACCTATCTAACCAACCTTGGTGTCCTTGATTTTAAAAAAGGCGGTATCTTCAATAAAATGCACTTTAGGGTCAATGCTGAAAAACTTTTAAAGTTAGTTTATCAGGTTAAAGGATTACCCATTCCTAAAGACATTAATGAATACCAGCTAGACAACGATGGTTTTAGGGTACCTAACTGGATGCCTATTAAACTATGGAATCAGTTTATTGGTATGAGTCAAAGGAAAAAAGGACGCACCATGTTGAATATCGATAAGAAAAAACGCATTAATGAATTAAAGGCTTTATGTGATCAGAGGCTTGATATTCATCTTATTATGGAAGAAACCATTATTAAAGGCTGGGCTGCATTTTATCAACCAAACTTTAGCCCAGTAGCAAAATCACTTACTGTTCCTGTTACTCAAGAACAGATCAATGCAGAAATCAAAGCAACAAGAGAGCCAAAAGGTACTCGTTCAACAAAAGAAACAGCTCAAGAGAACCTAAAGAATATCCTTTCAAATATTTTGAAGAAATAATCTCCTCCTATAGCATTATTGCGCCCAAAATTTATAAAACCACCAAAAACAGCCTATTTTTTCAGTATCTTAGCTATAAAAAATTAAAAATAGTCATTCCTTCCAAAAATAATCAAAACCTTCTATTTATGTACCCAATATAGTCATTTTTGACAGTAAAATTATTCTTTTAAAAATCATTACTTTGTACATAGAGTACAGATTAGTTTGTTCATGGGATACAAATTAGTTTGTTCATGGGATACAAATTAGTTTGTTCATGGGATACAAATTAGTTTGTTCATGGGATACAAATTAGTTTGTCTCTAGGTAACACAATATACATAGAATACAAACATAGGGTTACTTCATATAAATAAGGTGGCGCACTTAGGTTTTTTATGAAAAAGATAAATGCAAAACTTCGCGATCATTGAAGCTGTAACAGATGACTTGATAAAAAACTTATCTGAAAAAGATAAAAATATCATCCAATCTACAAAAGAATCAGAATTATTAAAATTTCATTTTAAACTAGGTACAATGATTCATAATCAGTATGGAGCTCAGGCATTAGGCCTAGTGAATTCATGTTTCCAATTACCACTGAATCATGAGTCGTAGACAATTTCCTTGTAAAGGTTTGTTCTCTTTTTTATTGACCGATTGAAATGCTATAATCAGGGAAAATTACTATATCACCTAATGGCTAATCACAAACTTACCGCAGGAAAGCAATTAATAGAAGGAATCGTTCAGTTAGGTTCGGTCCTTGGTTATCATGTTGAAGAAGAGTTTCCTGTCGATGAATCTTCACATGGAGAATCTCCTGCAGTTGATGTTGCATGGTTTTCACAAAAGGGTAATCGTTTTCCACTTTTCATCTTTGAAGTTGAAAGTAAAGCTACTAATGGGATGACAAATAATCCATTAAAAGTTTATGCTCAGGAAAACAGAGAGTTTGAGAAACCACTTTTTTTCTTCCATATCGTTGCCCAAGGTGGGAGCCACTCTGTTCGCCCTAGAAATCTGGAAGCTCAGTATGGAAAAAATAATTATAGAGTTTACCTTGTTGGCAGTAATACAGCGAACGAGCTTATTAAAGATGTTCTTACTCAACACGTTAGAGTAAGAAATAATGTTAATTATTTCGCATTGCATGATTTGTTTACATCAGAACTATGGCTGAAAAAAGTTGACTACCCTCAGTTGCTTATGCATGCAGTTAAGTTAGGTTTGTCAAAGGAAAATGTTATTTCTTCTTATGTTACAATAAGTCGTCATGATTCACGAATTTTTGCTGACTTAATTGAGCTGATTACAGCGGATTCTAAAGAAAATTTCGCTAACACAAATTTAGACTCATGTTTAGGTGCCCAATGGGGTATTCCGATTATTACTGCGCTTTTGTGTGGTTTAAGTAAAGACCCTAAATATTGGTCTTCTTTGTTGCTTGAATGGCAGAGAAATAGCTGTTACATGCCCATGATCACACCTAGATTTGGATTATCAAGTGACTATGACGAGTTCATTTTAGGATTAGCACCACAGTTAATTACACTTTGTATTGCATTATCATTTAAACATGAAGATATATGTCTAGAGTTTGTTGGGGTTCTTACTCAAACATTAGATAGAGTTGGCATATGCTGGGCGGGATTAAACTCTGCAATATATTTACTTCATATCAGTTCTGCAATCAATTCAAGCGATTCATTCGAAAAAGCAAAAAGCTACCTTTTGGATTTTAAGGCTTTATCTGAGGAAAATGTCTTTCTACCACCATCAGCTGTTTCTGTGATAACAGGTGATTTTAAAGATTACTTCCAGCAGGGAGAGATAATTAAAATTCCTGAGATCAAACAATTTGCCGAACAATGTATGAAAAGATATCAAAAAGAAAAAATTAACACAGAGGCTATGGCATTACGGGCGCTTGATGATGACTCATATATTTTTGAGTGGTCAACTGATTTACTCATAGCACTTTGGTCAACTTACTAACAAACCATTACAGCTTCAATGCAGAACATTACATTACATTTCTATTATGCAACTTATAGCTTCTAGCTGACAACCAGATTTAATAGTGAACCGTTACAAAATATTGACACTTTAAGTCTCAACTAACATACCTAAATTAATTTTATATTTTTCTTCAAAAAAACTATCCAAAATATCCCGATTGGTTTCTTTTAAAATAAAATCTTCCTCTTCTTTTGCTAGATCGCAAATACCAAAATTCTTAATATAAGTTCCATTTAGAGAATAATAATTCGAAGCATATGGTTTACTAGTTGAGGAGATATAAAACCAAAATAATCTCGTTTCTAATATTTTCTTTAATATTTGCAATTCTCTTACTGAGTTGCCTAGAAAAGCTTGACCATTATAAAAGTATGTTCGCTTATCTGAATGAATTAAATAATGAGGGATAATATCTGAGTACTTAGGAAAAAACATTTTATGTTCTATCTGTTCTAATCCCTGCGTGCGTCCAAAAGCATACCAAGCTTGGTATTTTCCTTTCCCTTTATCTCGGAGAGCAAGTACATCACTATGATTTTTTAAATATTGGTAGGCTAATGGGAAATTTTTTTTAAAGATTACTTCATCAAGAATTTTAGGATATTTTTCATTGGTATAAGGAAAAATAAGCTTTTCTTGAAAGTTGTCTATGGATGCTACTCTGCTTAGTTTGTTAGAATTGATTACATTAACACAAATGTTTTTTTCAATCGGATATTCTTGATTATCCTTTGCTTTTAAATAATAAAATTCTTTTGTTTCTCTAATAGGAGTAAAAATATATAAGTCATTTTTTAGTGTGGCTAATCCATGACTAGTTTTATATTTTTCCCCCAGAGGTGTTCCCACACTCTCTATCTTTTTAATGAGTTCATTTGAGTGTAAATTCCAACCAGTATAAGCATTCAGATTTTCATATGGTATCTGCTTAAAAGCCATATCTTTTTGCAGCATATGGGATTTAGTTTTTATATATTTAACGAACCTACTATTTTTATTGCTAATTATACAGATACATGTATAGGTATTACGGGATTGAAAAATTTGCTCAGCTCCAAAATCAATAATATTGAAATTTAAGGATTTATTGTAAAAGTATTGTCGTAAATTACGCGCATTTAAGCTCTTGAAAAAGCTGTTCATCGTAATAAACCCTAGCTGACCATCAGATGCTAAATTTTCTATACCTATTTCAAAAAAAGGAATGTAAAGATCAGGGCTTCCTATTTGGCAAGTCTGCATTTTTGTCAATATTTCACGAGTTTCTTTTGCCATATGTTTTGCTGTAACGTATGGAGGGTTACCTACGATAATATCAAAACCAGAAAAATAAGGAAAATATGTTTTCCAGTTGAATTTTAAAGAATCGCCCACAAATAAGTTAAACTCAAAATTATCGTCTTCTCCTTCCCAAAGAGCTAATAAGCTCAATAAAATTTTTGAGCGCCTAACAGCATAACTTTCTATATCAATTCCATATAGGTTTTCTTTAAAAATTTGATAGTATGATAGATTGCTTTTTTGTTTTAATTTATGAGCAACATCAACCAAAAATGCTCCACACCCACATGATAGGTCAGCAATTTTATACGTTGGCAAAAAAAGGCTATCATTTTTTATATCAATAACACTTTCTATGATAAATGACCTAATATTTTTAGGTGTGTAAATGGCGCCATTAACAATTCTATTACTGGGTGAAATCACAAACTCAAAAAGTTGAATCAGCATTTCAAAATTGAAAGGAGTTTCTTCGTCATTTATAATCTGGAGAAGCTCACTTTTTAGGGATGTTTTATTAGGGAAATCATAGTTTATCGTGTCTAGTAAGATACGATTTTTAGAAACAGATAGCTGATTTTCATGAATAAATAACGAAGTAATTAGTGAATTAACTAATTTTTCGTCGACCAAGTTATTACTACGAAGAAAATTTAAAATTTTTCTTTTCATTGTTAACTCATCATATAAATATCTATTTCATCTCATCTAGAGGCGGAGTTTCGCGTAAAAATTCTTGGTTTTCAGAAGCATTTATAATGAGGTCTTTGAATTTTTCTATACAGTCAAGTGTATGTTGTTTCATCTGATTGAACTCTTTTAAAAGTTGGCCGTCATTTCTGAATTCGCCATGAGCTATAGGATTACGTAAAGCCAATAAACATTTATCAATAAAATTTTCCTTTGTGCTATACCATGAGATATCTATACCTAATTGTTGACCAATTATCTTGAAATGTTTAAAGGTAAGATTTGAGTGCGTCTTAATCGTATCCTTTGGGCTTATTTGTAGCTTTTCATTTTGATGTTGTGTATGAATATAATCAAAAATCTCCTTTTGACACCGATAGGAATTCATAGATACCTGATTATGAGGAAATTTTTTTCCTAAAGTAATATAAGAAAAATTATGGGTAAGTTCTGCTAAGGAGTAGCCCTGATTACAAACATATTCCAAGTATTTTATTGACGCTACTTTAACAAATCCTTCCCAATGTGCATATAGGATAGTGATTGCCCCTCTAATTAGTGCAATTTGTAAGGAACCTTCCTGACTATCAATGTGTAGTAAAAGATTGGAAATTTCTTTTTTCCTCCAAGATAAATCTTTATCCAATTTTTCTTGAAGTATATCTATAGGTTGTCGGTAATTATTCATGACTAAAAAGCGTTAGTCCTAACTTTCTCATTTCCATCAATCTATAAAGAGACCTAGTTCCAGGTTTTTCAATATCCAAAAAAGAGTTATTCGTCGGAAGGGACCTGGAAATTTCTTGAATAGTATTCGAAATATTAGAAGCATCACCTCCTGAGTCAGCTAAATAATGGGAAAGAGCAAATGTTAAACACTCATATATAGGGTTTGAGAAAGGACCTTTGTACTTCCCAACATTTTGTTGGTACTTTCTAAATGCATCTTCATTAAGTGATTCATTTAATAACTTGAATGTCCTCTCAAAAATCACTTTTTCTCTATCAAAATCAAAATCAGAATTACCAAAAATTCTAGAAGTAGCTCGATCTAAATATACATTTAAATCTTTTTCTTCCTTTAACTCATTTTCATCAAAATGACGCAATACCAAATATTTGAGAATAAGTTCATTAAAATAACTTTCTTCCTCTTTCCTTTTGGTTATTGTTACAGTGTTATTGAAGTCATTATTTTTTGCTAAATCTTGGAGCCATTCAAATGCCTTTCGATTAACCATAAGAAGTATACAGTTTCGTACTTCTTGGTCTGTTAATTTAGAGCCTCCAGTATTAAGTCTCTGAAAAAGCTCAAGTTTCGCATCTTCATTACTTTCTTTTTTTATGATCTTTAAATCAATTTTTTCTCTTTTGAACGCTCTTAGTATATTAGGATGAATCAATCTTGTTTGATATATTTTATCATCAGTATGGTCAATAGATTTATCTATGGCTACCTTTCCTTTAAGATTAGGCAAATATTTTGTGGCTTCTAACTCAAGAGGAGGAATTAATTTATCATTTTCATCTCGTAAGAAACCTAAAAATTGAAGGATTGTTGAAATTCTTTGTAACCCATCAACAACATCCCATCTTCCATCATGTTGTTGTGCTACAAATATTGATGGGATTGGAATCCCTAATAAAATTGATTCAATAAATTGGCTTTTTTGCCTCTCCTTCCATCTAAAAATTCTTTGAAATTCAGGCTGTATATTTAAATCACCCTCCTTGTACAGGTTCACTAATTCACCTATTGACATGGGGTATGAATCAACATGCACAGTTTTCCTTGCTTGCTCAATCTGTATTTCTAAATCTATTTTATCCAATTGTAAATTCCTATCTTTTCAATTTGTATCATTGTGGTTAATATGTAAATATAAAACAATAATAATTAGCTTACTAAAATAAAGCTCTTAATAGTTTCAGAGTTTATTAAATAATGAAAATTTCTAATGTTTTTTTATTTTCTATCTTCCCATCTATCTATTTTTAGTACTTAATGATTATTTTAAAATTGACACAAAAGTCATTATAAACGATTGAGTAAAATATTCACTATGATTGTTAGGTTTTGGTTTGCTCTCAGGCATAGGTCAGTTACAATTCGAGTCTTTGTAATATCCTGATTTAGCAAAATAATATCAATTTTTTTAGAAAAAAATTGGCATGAAAAGTAATTATAATTCCACTTACGAGTGGAATTTTTTTCTTGTTTGCATCAATATATGTATTGAAACACATTATTATTTCGTGCTGCCTCAACTTAAATTTAAAGGTTTTATCAATTGAAAAACTCATAAGTGTCTAAGTATATCATTACCATTTGATAGAAGGATAATATGGCGCAACGATACTATGTTTAATTAAAAACGCTATTAATATAAGCATCATATTTGCACTATAATCAATAAAACATAAAAAAGAAACCACAAAACAAAACCAAGAATATATTTTTAACGTTAATCTGAGATATTTGGTTTTCGTTAAATTTTTAGAAAAAATCACTAATAAAAAACATATACTTGAAAACAAAGAGCATAAAGCAAGAGACAGGTCAAAAACAAACGCTTTCCATGGGAAATTTTGGTATCTTAAATCAAAAAATCCTGCAGAAAAAGATATAAGAGATATACTCAATATCAATAAAACTGTTGCCAATAAAAGACTTAATAATATGTGTTTCTGAATAAATATAATTGATTTTTTGATTTTTTGTGTGTTCATTTTTATTATTCTCTATTAATTTTAGGGCAGCAATGCATAGAATAATAACAGATTAAGAAAGATATTCCATCACTACAAAACCCTTGCTATATAAAGGTTTTTATTTATTATGCTAGAATCAAATTATGAAAAAAATAATCTTACTCCCAATACTATTTCTATCTTTTGCACAGGCTGAAACTGTAGTGGAGAAACTATCATGTAAAATAGAAACCGTTGTTGATGGTAATACCATAATTTGTCAACAAGATAGTACAAAAGAGACAATAACCCTAATTTTATTTCAAAGTATTGCTCCAAATGGCAAACAGCCTTATGCAAAAAAAGCAAAAGATACTTTGAGGAAACTATTAAATATAGAAAATAATTTTTTGATTCAATCATATGGTAAAGATCAGTTTGGCAATATCTTAGTAACTATTTTTGAATATAAATTGTACGGTTGTGGTTCAAAAAATCTAGCAACAACTTGTACAAAATATAACAACATTAACCTTGAAATGATCAAACAAGGAGCTTCGTGGAATAATCCATTGGGCCAACAATTCTCTGATTACCAACAAGCACAAGAAGAAGCAAAAAAAGCAAAACGTGGACTATGGACAGAACCTAATCCGATTCCTCCTTGGATTTATCGTCAAATGATTCGCCATGAAGAGAAAAAACAAACTGATTTTATTTTAGAAGAATATAGACATAATCATCCATACTAAACAGTATCCCCTCACAGTAAGGATTTTTAGCGTAATAGCAAAATAAGTTATAAAGAGAGAAAAATGGCTAAACATATTTTAACAACAACTGATTGGGCAAAAAAAGTATTATTATTTAGTACAGAAGGTTTGCCAGCATCTAAATTAGTTAAAGCCTTTTACCCTTTTATCCGAAGCAGATTATTCTCTAAACTAAAAAGGAATAATGCTTTAATTGAAATAATAACGTTAAAAAAAGAAATGCATATAATGCATCTTTACTTAGAAGAAAATATTCCACCTGAACTATTTAAAAAACTTGCCAAAATAGAGAACATTGACAACATCAACTTTAAACCAATAATCAATAGAGAATTTGTTACTACAGATGGAAAGATAGGTTTAATTGGTTTAGCTGGGTTTGCTCAACATAGTGATAGTGAAAAGGCTCGTGATTATATTAGCAACTGTGATTATATAAACGTTCCACCTGGTTGTTATCACGTAAGCATTTATCCACTGTTTCTTTCTGAGAAAGAACTAGCCAATAAATATAAACATTTTTATCAAAAGATAAAAAATCAAACAGATGCTCAATTTGGAGAAGGTGTACATGAAAAAGTACAAAATTTAAGAAAAAAAGATTCTAGGCTCTTAAGTTTTATTATTTATGTCGCGATTTTCCTGACTATTCTCAAAGTTACTTTACCATTCTTGCCTGAAAACTCTGTAGCAGTAGTAGAGAAGCTTGGTTCTATTAACATAATTCTTATTATTTTAGCGATAACACTTATTCCATATGGTCTATTTCAATGGTTTTATGTGGCAAAAAGATCCTCTGAAGAGAAATTTATTAGTGATTTAGAAACAGACATAGTACTTGAACATTTTCCCTCTATGGTAGCAACAATGTATCGGGTATCAGACAAAATTTCAAAATTATGAAGCCACTATAAATGTAGAATCTTTTGTTTATTATATTAGAACAAAATTATGAAAAAACTAATCTTACTCCCTCTACTGCTTTTATCTTTTGCTCATGCTGAAATCATCAATTGTGTTTTTGTAGGCAATCTTAATGGGGATACTCTTCTTTGTAGAGTAGATGATCCTACTATTGATCCTGATCAGCAACCTAATGTTGTTATGGTTAAGTTATCTCAAATTGCTGCGCCCAAAAAAGGGCAAGCCTATGAAAAAGAGGCGACACAGGCTTTAAAAGAATTTTCAGATAGGGCAATTGGCCAAGCGTTCACTATAAAAGTCAATAAAAAAGAAGCTTCTACAATATGGGGAACTGTTTTTGATTGGTACAGTGAGTTGACTGTACCAAGTGCGGGTAATTGCCTTCGTTCACGCTATCTATCAGAGGAAGAAATTTCACAAAAAGACAATACCTGTGGCCCTTGGCCAATGATTATTGTCGACATCAATAAAGAAATGATCAAACAAGGATATGCTTGGTATGATCCATCAATGGGAAAAAATTTGACCTATCAACAGGCTCAAGAAGAAGCAAAACAAGCTAAACGCGGGTTATGGGCTGTTCCTAATCCTATTGTTCCTTGGGAATGAGGGAACAAATGAAGTCATCTATTATCTTCAAAAAAATCTATCTGCCACTTATTATTTTATTTATTTGTAGTAGCTCAGACCTGATCTGACAGTAAACCAAGTTATCAATCCAATATATAAACCAAGTAAAAAAACAGCATAAGCTAGAATCAGCACAGTTCTCATTATCTATTGCACATAAATTAAATTCTTCATGTCATTTCTGGCAAAAACCAGAAAGTTAAATCAGCTCACTTTCATCAACCTTAGTTTGCCAGTCAAAACTTCTAGGAACTGAAGAAGACTTACTTTCCTTATTTTCTTTTGTCTGGTTTTTCGTAACCTTTATTTTAGGTGTAGCTTTTTCTTCAGGCTTGTTGTTCAGAATAAATTGATTAACTGTTCGTTGTGAGACTATAAGCCCATTTAATTCGAGATATTTAACAATAGATCGTTCTGAATAGCCATTTTGTTTTAGGGCTAAGATATCGTCCTTAAAGGGGTCTAATTTAGAACGACGTTTTGGTTTCTCTGATGCCATGAATTCTTCTAATGAAATCATAAAATAGAGCCTTATTTTTTAATTTTATATGTAGTCATTATACTATTTAAATTAATTATTAGCATCTATTAGCATTGAAATTTCATTTAATTATAATATAGATATCATTATCTGTAGTTTCACTTTAATCTAATCTATTATGTATCATAACTTTTTAGTTGCACTATAAATATTGGTTTTATTTACTAACGGGTTTTAACTTCAATACTGGTAGTGCTCGATCTGCGCCACCACCATCATACTTTGAGAATAAAACAGATTCTCCTATTTTGGGTAGGGCTCCATAAACACAATTAACATGATAAAAAACATTACTCATACCAGAGACATCAATAAATCCCCATGCATTATGATTTAAATTCCTTATTACACCTTTATAACGCCTACTTATTTGATAACATAATAAACTGCATTTATGGACAAGCTCATCTGCTGTTGGCCTATCATCAGGATTAACTTGTAAACAAGATTTAACAATCGAAATTAATTGTTGAGATAAATAGCTAAATTGAGGGTTATCAATAAGAAAATTAGGGAACTCTTCATATTTTCCAGTTATAATATTACCGACTGCTTTAAGACCTGTCCCAAAAGGTTTTTTTCCTGTCAATAATTCATAGCTAATTGCCCCAATAGACCATATATCAGCCTGTAAACCAACATCTCTAGGTGTATTAATAGATTCAGGAGCCATATATGGCAAAGCACCAACCGCTGTCGCTGATGCAGTGATTGTATCGTTACCTCCTTCTGCCGCCATAGCAATTTCCTCATCAGCCATTTTAGCTATACCAAAATCTGTAATCTTTATTTGTTGTAAATTAAATGTATCTGTCACCATTATATTAGTGGGTTTAAGATCGCGATGTATCACACCAACATGATGAGATGCCGCTAATCCTTTTGCTAAGTGATGTAATATTCGAGCAGTTAGAAATGGATCTAAATATTCAATCGATTTTAATATCGCTGATGCTAAATCAGCACCTTCGATTAATTCTTCAACAAGATAAGCGCGATTATTTTCTTCGACATAATTTAGTGTTTTTGCAATATTTGGATGATTAATTTTAGCTGATACTATGGCACTACGGTGAAAACGTTTTTCAGCAGAATCATTTTTAGGTGTTTTCAAAGCAACATTACGTTTTAACAATAGATCATGGGCTAAGTAAACATACTGCATTCCTCCTACACCAACAAAGCCATCAATTCTATATCTTGAGGCTATTAATTCATTGTAAGTATGTGGTCCTATCATAATGTAATCTCAGGGTTTGATATATCAAATGTAATAAAATATCTTTCTCTAGCATGTCTATCACTATTACCTAATGATATGACGCAAGCACCATACAAAATAGTAACTTCTTTTATATATTTATTATTTACAAATACTTCTCCATTAATATTCTGCATTATAAAATTTAGACCATCATAATAAAGCTCACATGACCCAACTGGAGAATCTAATTTAGCAGTTCTAGAATCGGCATTAAGGATATGAGACTTAGCTTTGTGTATAATTAAAGCTTGATGTTGATTCAATAATAAGTGTTTTCCTATCTCATCTCTTATATGGCTCATACGTGGCCGCTCAGTAGGGTTAGGAGAGAAACATTGCTCAAATAATGGAATTAAGTTCGGGTAAGTGCTTAAATATCCATGTTCAAAAGACCCAACAGGTAATGTAGAGAACGGGGTATTTCTAAAATTTTGGAATAGTTCTGGTCTAATAAAATACAATACTGTAGCTCCAAAGGCATAAACGTCGATAGCATTTGTAAATTTGCTTTCATTTTGAAATAATTCAGGGGCAGAGAAGCCAAATGTTCCTTTGAATCCTATAGTTTTGGCATTTAAATCTTGCTTTCTAGATAAACCAAAATCAAAGATTTTAACAATATCTTCCCCACCCATTTTCATATTATTAGGTTTAATATCACGATGAATAATACCAGCTTGATGAATATCTGATATTCCCGATGCTATTTGCCATAATACTTTAAGTAAGCATTCTCCATTTTTTATTGTTTCTGGTAAACATAATAGGTCATTGCCCTTAATAAACTCCATTACAATTCCAATAATTGTACTATTGTCATAAATTACATCGTAAAGCTGAACTACATGTTTTGAACGAAGTTGCATAAGGGCATTAACTTCATCTAGTAGCCTATCCGTCTCAGAAATATCTCTTATGGATTTTATTACGACGTGGCGTTCTAAATTTTTATCATTGCAATAGAGGACATCACTGAAACCACCGCTAGCACCAGCACCAGGTAAAGGTTGGTATCTGTTTGGTAAATTTTCTAATAACCTATTTATCATCAAAATCTATCCTTAATTGAGGCTTTTTTTCTTGTTCTTCAATTGATTCATTAAGTTGAACAATTTCTTTAATTGTTTTTTGCTTTTTAGGCTTTCCTGTTCTCCGTCTATTAATAGTATATCTTGGCGTAAATTCATTTCTTGGATGTAATTGTTCTGTAGATTCAACATTGCTAGTATGATGAGAAAATTCTGTTGATGTATCTTTCTCTACAGTAACCGTAGATATTTTTTCTATACCAATAAAATAGGCACTTCCATTAGAATCCCATAACTGCACTGTTCCAGTTGCTATATCTGTATTATTTGAAAGAAGAGTTGATAGTTCTGATATAACTATTGTAGTTGAATTATCGGAACCTCCACTCCAACTTGATACAGAGATTAGCCTCTTTGCCAGTTCAAAAGATGATATATCTTGCGCGACTAATGTATTAAAGGTGGGTATAGGTAGAGAATGTACTCCATCACTTGTAAGTAATAGTTTTTTTATTGATAAAATATTCGGAAGGCTGATTTGATGAACTTCTATTTCATCTCCAATGCCTACATACTGAAGAAGTTTATAACTCATCTCTGAAGGGTTTTCTAACTGTTTTAACTGCCCTGCAATCGTATCATCAACAGATAATTGCGTCACATTATGTCCTGTAAAACAGTATATCCGGCTATCCCCAATATTAACTGCACTTGTGTTACCATCATTATCATAAATAAACGCTGAGAGTGTAGCTCCTCCATTCCCTTCATATTTATTAAAAACACTTTGATTTGCCTCATACGTTGCTTTTAAAAGGCGTTCATCGACATTTAAATTCCTATTTTGAATACAACTTGAAATGAATGAAGAAACAGCGAGTGAGGCACACTCTGTACCATTTGGCATTCCCCCAATGCCATCACATAATACGCCAACTATAAATGATTTTGATGGGGTTACTTGAGCTCTTAATAAAACTGCTTTATCTTGATTTTCATTTCTGACTAAGCCTATATCTGATGCAATAGCAATTGGAAAATTGTCAGCAACGCTAACAGCACAATTTTTAGGTGTTTTTCGTGTTATCCAATTATTAATTTGCTGTCTCAAATTATCTTTACTCATAATTGGTTTATCACCATTCCTTGATAACTAAAAGTACCTCTAAATATACATCATACTTAACTGCTCTTGGATAATTTTTTGTAAAAGTCTCACAAAAGTGAACATTTAACTACATCACTTTTCTTTTTTGATAAAAAATTCTGTTTTCCATGTATTAAATGATTAATACCAAATATACATATTTTTCATATATTAGCATTAATTAAGAAGTTAAATATCATTAAAATTTCACTATATATAATATATGATCATATCTATTCATTAAAATATACTCAAAAATCATGTATTTTCAATCAAAAATTCTATTTTAATACTGGTTATCATTAAAATAGAATTTATTCAAACACCATTATGAATATATAATGAAATTTTAAACTAAACGCAGGATAGGCGGTAGCCGTTAAACACGGTGTGTTTTTGTTCTGCTTATGCAGAAAAGATGATAAGATTCTAAAAAAATTTATTTTGAGTAGTAAAAATGGATGAAGAGTTTCAGTTAAATCTCAATCAATCTTTTGCTGATCAGCAAAGATTACAACGCGAGCAAGAAGAGCAATTACAACGTCAAAAAGAAGCGTTGGAGTTGGCACAACAGAAGGCTCCTGAACTCAATGAAACCATCAAAAATGCCTTTGACCAAAGCACGTTTACTCATAATCTAGATAAATTAAACAAAGAACAAAAAGAGGCTGTATTTGACGGCTTAGCTTTCGATGTGGCTCTTAAAGGTGGGCGTAACGATAATATCGATATCAAATTGATGTATTACAGCCCTAAAACAGGTTGTTTAATGGCTAATATTGGTAACAATAAATATGCCTTTGCAAATGTAGCAGAAGCCATAAACAATAAAGGGCTCACTGTTGATTCAGAATTGTTGGAGGCTAAAAATCCAGATAAAACAGAATATCAGAAAGCAAAATCTGAGCCTTATAGTGAGCTTTATCAAAGAATCTATCCACCTATAGGACGTAAAAAGCAGATTATCAATGCGTTGGATGAACATTTGTTTGATAAACAAGTATCTGGCTTTAACAAAAAAGAGCAATATATCCTTAAAGAAGCTCTAGGCTTTATTGTCCATGATCACGCTGGTGATCCGCCAAAAGTTCACCAGTTACAGATCAATAAAGATGAAGTTCAGTTACAGTTAGGTGAACGCAATGAACATTTAAGCTTATCAACTCAAAAAATTCTGGCTGGAGAATCTTTAGAGAATATCGTTAAACAACCTATTGAACCTCCATTAGAACCAGAAGACACCAAACGTAAAATTATTGCCCGACAGGGAGATACTGGTTGGAGTCTGGCTAAAAAACTGGATTCAGAACACCCATATGAAGCTTTAGGTGCTTTGTATCGATCTGGGCAAATAAGAGATATTCAGCTTAAAGATGGTCATCAACATGTTATCCCTAATATTCAACCCAATAAAGAATACACTTATGATCGCAGTCAATATACAGAAGCAGAACAAGCTATAAATGAAAAAGAAGGGAGAAAAAATACTTCTGGGCAAGGTATGATCAATGAACGTATTGATCAGGCTCGAGCCGAACAAGCCAGACAAGCGCAAGAGGAAAGGCAACTAACCGCTCAACATCGAAATGAGCAAATCAGTTTAGCTAGAGGAAGAATGAGTGAAGACCCTTATTATCAAAAGCTACGTCAAGAACAAAAATTTGATCCTTTGAGTTACGCTAGACAATACAAAGCTAAAGATGATGAAATTGTTCTAGGTATGTTGGGTAATGTGAATCTAAATAAACTACCTATTCCCGATACAGTCAAACACTGGGGAGTAGAGGTTTATCAAGCGACAGAACAAAGAGTACTGAACCAAAAAGCAGCATTCGAAACAGGGTTGAATATGCTCACAGGTATGGGCAGTAGAATGGCTGCTGGTGTAACCTCAATTCCTGCTGCGGCTATTTATGGTACAGAAGCCGCTGTAGCCATACAAAAAGATATTCAGGAACGCTATACCTATACGCCTAGTGCCAGTACACAAGAAATCATACAAAAAAATATAGGTCAGCCTTTAGCCCCTTATATCAAGCAAATGGAACAAGGCATAGAATCCGTTAGACAAAGTAATGTTGATGCTTATGGTTTAGCTGGGACAGCACTGTTATTTGGCTCTTTTGAAGTATTAAGTGAAGTTATACCCGTTAAAGGCGGTAAACAGCTGGCAAAAGTCTTTAAAATGGGTGGTGATGATACGATTACAGCCATCACAAAGAATGCGATTAAAGAAGGAAATATCAGCAATGTTAAGTATTTTGAGCATGGAGGGGTAAGTTTTAATAAAAAACATACTCAACCCACAAGCAATTTTAGCCAAACACCTGTGATACAAAAGAACGTAACCGTTCCTTTGTTTGTTGAAAAACATGTCCCATTGATTAAAGAGCCAACAGGGCAGTTTACAGGAGTTAAAGCTGATCCGAACTTTGATTTCAGAACCAATGTGGAAAATACAGTATTACCCAGAGCATCAAGAGAAATTACTTACCCAACTGAAGTACCAAGTCCTTTAAGTTATAAAGAAACTCAATTCCCACAAGATTTAAAAACAGTAGGATTAACAGCAGAAGAATTTAGAAACCTTAATCTGAAATCAGTGGATACTTGGACAGATATAGAAGCACAAAAGATGAAACAACTTAGAGAGATGGTTCCTAACATCACTACAGAAACTGAATTACAAAAAGTGATTTCGTTTAGTGATATAGATAGGTATTTGGATCCTGAAAACCCTTATACGACTATAGGCGGTTATATAGCTCGAGCAGAAGATGTAAAACATTTAAAAAATTATGATGAAGTATATGAGTCATTAAGACTAGATTATCCATATACGAAGTTTGCTGAAGATGGTACAAGTTATGGCATCATTAGGTTTAAAATAGAAAAAGTAGAAAAGATTCAGATACCTTATGGTTCTAAGCTAGGTGGAACAGATACAAGCTCTGCTCCAGCTACAAGAAATGGGTTTTTAGCGACACGCAATGGTGAGGCTATTCCTGAGTGGAATTATCCTAAAGGTGTATATGAGCCGCCGAAAGATGGAGCTGAACTTTATAAGGTGATTGATGGTAAAGAAGAGTTGGTAGGACGATATATTGAGAGTGAGAAAAGATTCTTACCTGAAAGCAATAAGGAAATAAAATGATTAGAAATGATATATATACCTTATATCAAGGAAAAGAATATGAAATTATTAGCTCTATTGAGAATGGAGATAGAATTTATCAGTTACGTTCATTAGACCCTCAAGATTTAAAAAATGGATTTTCAATTTATAAGAGACCAGAATATGTGCTGACAAGTAAAGGGGAAAAATTTTACTTGCCACCGAGGGATATCAATGAGCCAGACATTTATATAAAAGACATTATTCCTTTAGAGGTAAGTGAAGTTTATGGCATAAATACTTTTGGTATTTATAAAGGGTGTGAAGTTGGAGTCAGAATGGAAGATAAAACAGGTAAAAACTTATTACTTGGTGTTGGCGATGCAATGATGGCCAGTAAGCTTGGGTTTGAGTTTGATGAGCGTGGAGTCTATATGAAATGGGTACCAAAAGAAGAGGTTGAATTGTTTGAAAAAAAAGAGCCTATGCCTAATTATTTTAAATAGTTTGTTCTAGTAAGCATCAAGCGTTACTGCTATACCATTTCTATAAATGTAGCTATGGTAGAATTCAGTATGAAAAAATTAATTTTACTCCCTTTATTATTTTTATCTATCGTTCATGCGGAACCTCTCCCCCCAGTTTGCCAAGAAAACAAATGGGCTATGGTTGAAGGAAAAACAAAAAAAGATTTAGAGCATGAAAAGTTATATGGTTATTCAAAACCAATGTCTTATTGTATTCTCCCTAATGAAAAATATTATTCAATTGTGAGGCTATACAATCAGAAAAAAAGCAAATATAAGAATCTATTTAACCAATACTCAGGACAATCTCCTACCTTTGAGCAAATAGAGAAAGCTAAGGAACAAATGCGTAAAGATGGATATATAGTGATTAAATAGCTTAAAATAGTGCCAATTGGAAAACTTCTGGGCTTATTATCCTTCACAGTATTGAGTATCACACTAAGAAATTTGTGAAGAAAAACTGGGAAAATATGTATTATTTGATTAAGGAGGGGATATGTTTTCTTTTAATCCATTGAAAATAGAAACCTGTCCATATTATTCTGATGATAAAAGTTTTATGACTCATTTTAATGTCTGTAGCGATTGGCTTCTATTATCTGAGATTGAACAAATATTAAAAGAAATTCCTAATGTAAAAAACGTACAAAGAAGCAGATTTTTCTCAAAAGATGTCCCTATAAAATTTGATTACTTGGATAAACATTTTATTGTATGTGAAGGTATAGGATATGAATATTGGATTGGGCCTGACTGGGAGGTTTATGATCATCAGTTAGAGCCTTTTAATGTTGAAGTAATCGAAAAATATTTCAGAGAATATAATAATCCTTTTCAAATATTGTTATATAGATTGTTTTTTCTTTCTATACTAGTAGCTTTTTTATTTCAAACATATTTTTGGCTCAGCAGTTAAAACATAGTTTTACTTCCTTCTCTCACCATTTCTATAAATATAGCTGTGGTAGAATGCCGTATGAAAAAATTAATTCTATTTCCTTTACTATTTTTATCTTTTGCTCATGCTGAAATTATTCAGATGAAAGTTACCAGCACAATAGATGAAAATGTATCTTCTTGTCTAAACCAAACTAATCAAGAAGAGATTATGCAAGACTCAATTTCTAAAGACACAAAAAAAACAGAAACGATAAGTATATTCAACAACTAGAAGGTCTCGCAAAAAACGGAGACATGCAATCTCAATATAACCTAGGTATGGAATATTACTTTAATTCTGACATGATTAATGCTTTTCAATGGCTTTTGAAAGCCGCTATGCAAGGGTATACTGAGGCTCAACTCCAAGTTGCATTAATGTATGATTATGGAAACATGCTTGAAATTGAAAAAGATCCAGTTAAAGCGATTGAATGGTACGAAAAAGCAGCTTATCAAAATAACGAATATGCCCAATACCGATTAGGAGAAATGTATCTTGATGGTGAAGGTGGACAGCAGAATTATGATAAAGCGGTTGAGTGGTTACAAAAAGCAGCACAACAGGGTTATTTAGTGCTCAATATCAGCTTGGTTACCTATATTATTATGGTGGAGGAGTGCCTCAAAATTTCGATCAAGCATTTAGCTGGTTTGAAAAAGCTGCAAAAAATGGGGACTCAGATGCTCAATATGTAATTGGTCTTATGTATTATCAAGCGGATGGTGTTAAGCAAGATTTAGAAAAAGCATTTGAATGGTTTCGTAAATCCGCTAAACAAGGAAATGGGTTAGCAAAAGAAATATTGATTAATAATAATGAGTTGTAAATTTAACTTGTTAGCTTTCCTAGACTCATTAATCACCTGACTGTATACCTGCTATTCTGCTAATTCAAAAAATAACCTGATGGAATTAGGTATGAAAAAATTAATCTTAATTTCAGCACTGTTTTTACCTGTTCACGTTGAAGCAAAGACATGGATACCTCCTTCAATTTGTCTCGATAATGGTTGGGCTGAAAATCTCTGCGATTTATCCTTTAGTTAAAAATTACTTAACGTGGACAGGCAGTTCAGTGCCCTTTGTACGCAGTGATTTTTGCATCTTACCTAATGGTGATCATTACTCATCATGGAAATTAGCTGAGCACAAAGATGATAGATATAAAGAATTGTTTAAACAATATTCAGGACAATATCCCACCTTTAAACAAATTAAAAAAGCAAAAGAACAAATACGTAAAGACGGGTATATAGTAGATTAAATAAGCGACTACAATTGTGTGTGAATGAAACACCGAAAGGGGCTTATTTTTATGTTCTATTGCTTTGTTCCCTATAGAAAAAATACGGTGTTGAAAATGTAATAAAAAATTAGCCGAAGCTAAATATTTATATCTATTGAATGCCCCCAAATGTAGGGAATTAATTCCGTTCCATATTTTCTGATTGATTTATATCTACGGTTTTACTCTTAATATCATCAAATTTTTGTTGAGCCTGTGTTGTAAACTCTGCCTGATCCACTTCTTTTGCTAACTGGCTAATAATACGTGCTTCTGCTTTACCCATAACAGACATTTTATTAAGATATGGCATGATGCTTCTCCTATTTTAGGTATAAAAAAACCTACTCATTGAGTAGGTGGTTGGATTAATATTCATTACTTATTATGGTCGTGCAGTAATTTTTTGATTTATAAATTAGAAATCTTCAATAATTTCATCAGGATCTAAATTAATACATTTAATCGCTTTATTTTTTTTAAATAAACAATGACCTGACTCGTTTCCATTTTCTTCCCAAAAAAGTACTAGACCATTGAACTTACCATTAGATAATGTCAGCAAATATTTTTTTTGGCCACTGTCATACCAATAAGTATGTACACCATCTCGTTTGCCATTTATATATTTTCGCTCATTAAATGATTGATCGGAATAACATGATATTTCAAGACCATTTTTTTCTCCATTCCTATCAGTAGGTGCTTCTTGCGGTATACATTTATCTGTTTTTATATTCTGACCAATAACATTGGAAGATAAAACAGTAAAAAAAGCTAAAAAGAGTATTTTTTTCATCAAAATTCCTTTGATTCTAAAATAATATAATTGGGTATATTTTAAATAAAGTACATTATGATATCCTTTACTAGTGACAGAACCTATTAATTTTTTAAACGAAAAAAATGACCAAAGTTGACCAACGTATAACTGAACTGGAAAACCGCATCAATAACTTGCAAAGCTTATCTGGCGGGATATTGAAACTGCTGTTTTTATCGTTGTCGTATCACACGCAAAATGGCTCTTTAACTAAAGAACAAAAGGCAACGATGAAAGAAAAAATGATTCACTTTTTGGAAGGTGAACCAGCATTGCTGGATATACTAGAAAATACTGAATATGCAAATGAGATTGCAGATATTACTCAAACAATGGATTTATCTTAAGGTTTCCAGAATCTTGTTCAGATTCTGTTTTGCTACTTGAGAAGAAGCTGGATATTGCTTTCGTGTCACTTTATTTGTATGTGGCGAAACAACAGACATCAGAGCATGTTGGCTATTGAGATAATTCAATATCAGGTTTTCCAATTCATCAACCCGATTAAGTGCTTCCTTCAGTTTGAGGTTTTGATCCTCAAGGGTTAAAGATAACTTTTGGTATTCAGCCACACAACGCAGTAATGTTTTACTGCCTGCGGACTCTCCTAAAAGTTGTTGAACCTGTTCAATGATCTGATCTTGTTCAGCAGTTGTTCTGATGGTTAATGTACCCATAGTAAAAATCCTCTCCAATAGATAGATATAAAAATACCGCCAGATTTGGCGGTAGCAGTTAATAATTTTTTTGAAATTAATTGATAAAATTACTGACATTTATTCATCATTGATTAAATTTCCTTGTTCATCCCAATTGATTTCTTGTCCCTCTTTTTTACCATTAATGTAATTCAGCTCAGTTTCCTTTTGGCCATTCTTATACCACCAAACCTGTTTTCCTTCTCTTTGACCACTAACATAATTTAATTCTGCTTGTTTCTGACCAGTTTTATACCAAAGGAATTCTTGTCCTTCTTGCTCATCATTAAGGTAATTCCCTTCAGATTGTTTCTGGCCATTTTCATACCACCAAGTCTCTTTACCTTCTTTTTTACCATCAGCATAGTTTGCTTCATATCGTTTTTGGCCATTTTCATCCCAAATAATCCGTGTTCCATCTTCTTTGCCATTAACATAGTTTTTTAATACCTTCAGATCATCATCACAAATAATCTCTATACCATTTATTTGTCCATATTCATTTAGAGGTGGCTCTTGTGGAATGCATTTTTGGGCAAAAACACCAACAGAAAACAATAAACTAATTAGAAATACTAGAAATTTTCTCATAAAAAATCCAATAGGGAAGAAAAACAATAGTGATAGTGTACTGATGGTGATAAGAACGATCAATTTTATTGGGGATTAAATTGGATATCAATTAATAAAAAATCATGAATATCTGCCACAAAAAACACACTTTTTTTGTATAAAAAAACCCGCACAGGCGAGTTTTAGGTTAATAACACTAATGAAATATATAGGCGTTTATTTATTTCTTTATTTTTTCCTCTATCAAGCGACACGAAGCCATCATGGTCAATCTCTTTGTACAGGCTTGCATGATTTTAAGTAATAATTCTTCTGATAGACTCATTCGATTATTAATCATTCTTGGTATATGTTCTACGGGAAGAATTAAATCATCGTAGGATAATATACGCATATGAGGCTTTTTATGTTCATCAAAGGTTAGAAGAAAACGAAAATCCAAAATATTACCAATTAATTGATTAAGCTCTTTTAGTTCGTTATAGCCTTCTATATTCACGGCTTCGTTATTTGAAAACTCTCCAGTTTTACGAATGGAAGGTAGAACTTCATGACAAATCCACCGATCAAACCGTTTTGCTTCTGGTTTATTACTCCTACGAATAAGACGGTATAGACCTGCTTCACTGATTAAATTAAACGATTGAGCTCCTCCTCTTTTTTGTTCGGAATGACCGTCAATATTACTGACGGTCATTTTTTCATCTTCATCTAATCTAGAAACAGCCATTCGAGCATTTTTGATATTTAATGCTTTACATACATCAACGGCAACAAACCAAGGTTCGCTATCTATTAGCGTTGTACGGACGGGATGATCTTCAAATGAAAAGGGGATTAAATTAGACATAATATTGCTCCTATATCGGTTTAGAAGCCTGCCTCTTACTTTCCACGGTAAGGGTGGCAGGACAATGCGAGGGTGGAAAACTGCGATATAGGTAGCAGCCAACCTTTCGGTTGCCTCGCACCGCCCACCATAGATGGAGCAACACATACAGATAAAAAATACCGCTAACGCGGCAATATCTGCCTATATCATTCAGGTTTCCACACCAGACCGCGCTATTGAACGCAGTAAATGAATCATAAGTATTTATCCTTAAAAGGTCAACTTAATTCGTTTAACACATTTTAAGTTAACCACGATGTTTGCCTGTAGCAATCACTCCTTTCTGATACATAAATATAAAAATACCGCCAAAATGGTGGTATGAGTTGATCATTTTTTGAAATCAATTGATACAATTACTGACGCTTATTCATCATTGATTAGATTTCCTTCCTCATCCCACCAGATCTCTTTACCTTCTTGTTCACCATTGATATAGTTTACTTCAGAAGCTTTCTGACCATTCTCATACCAAAATATCTGCTGGCCCTCCAGTTTATCATTCACATAGTTCATTTCAGATTTTTTCTGCTCATTTTCATGCCAATAGAGTTGTTTGCCTTCTAATTTACCATTAATATAATTTATTTCTTCGCCCTTCTGTCCATTTTCATACCACCAGATAGTTTTACCTTCTCTGTTACCCTCAACATAGTTTACTTCAGATTCTTTTTGACTATTTTCATACCATTTAGTGGCTTTCCCCTCTATCCTACCATTAACATAGTTTGCTTCTACTGCTTTCTGACCATTCTCATACCACCTGATTTCTTTGCCTTCTAGTTGACCTTTGACAATATTTACTTCAGATTTTTTCTGTCCATTCTCATACCATTTAGTAAATTTTCCTTCTGGTTCACCATTAACATATTTACCCTCAAATATCTTTTGATCACTCTCACAAATAATCTCTATACCATTTTTTTGTCCATATTCATTCAGAGGCGGCTCTTGTGGAATGCATTTTTGGGCAAAAACACCAACAGAAAACAATAAACTAATTAGAAATACTAGAAATTTTTTCATAAAAAATCCAATAGGAAAATCCTAAAATAATAATAGTGTACTGATCACTACATGACATCCAATTTCTATTTTGGTTATGCTGTATCTTAATTACTTGAAAATACTTAATACCGCTTACTCATGGCATAAAATTCCTTTAGGCCAATGTTAAGTACAAATGTTTTGATGGCACTATTAAGTGTATGGTTATTCTTAAAAATGGGTAATACGAGTAATTAACAATTATTTATCATTGTTTGCACAGATGGGTAAAATCTGTTCACATACTGATTTATCTAATAATTTCTGAGCTATCAACGTATAGGCTTCTAATTCAATACTTTCAGGTGTGGTTTCAATCAGTTTTTTATATTCAGCTATTGCTGTTTTATCTCCGTTAAAAATACGAGCAATAAGGTAATTTGGATCATTTTTAGTGGTTTGTTTATCAGCGTATATTTGTACAGTTTTGTTATAACAACTTTGTAAATCGCTTGGTTTAGCTCCTTGGGTTTTTTCTAACAAACAAATACCAAATTGAACTTCCCCAATAGGGTCATATTGGTTTGAATTTTTATAATCATCAATCGCATCATTAATTTCTCCAAGTAACATAGATGCACTGGCACGGGTGCGTAACGCTTGTGCTAGAGTTTTATGATCAAGTGTTTGTTCGCTGCTTTTAAGCCATAGGGAAAGTTTATTTTTAGCTTGACGGACAAGGTCATCATTCAAACTGTTCCTCCCTTGAATGAGAAGTTCATTAACTTCTTGAAACATGTTTTGGTTTTCTTGTTGTTGAATTTGTTGTTGCTCAAATGTGGGGCTAGCACATATGAGGTTATTAACCGTTAATGAGATTAATATTACAGTAAAATAATTAATTTGTTTGAACATGTTTATTCTTTATCTTTTAAAAACCAAACCATAAGCGCTGAAAGTCTGATCATCAGGCCAAAAATAATAAAACTCAAAAGTCACATCATCTTTCTTTTTCAGGACGACACGTCCATTATTCGTACATTCATTTTGCCCTTCAGTAATTACTTCTCGAAATTCAAACATTTCTTCATCAGAATCCAATAGGCTCCAATAGCCACCACAATTTAAAGAGGGATATTTGATAACAGTCTGCTGTTTTGTTTGATCAAAAGACACAACAATATCCCATGATTCACTTACATCAAACTGGTATGCCGCTCCCTTCCAAACGCTCGACAAATTGGAAGGAGGTGATTCAGAAGATATACTTTTACAAGATATTTGAGATAATAGTATAAATAAAACAACTAAAATGTATTTTAAAAAATTAAACCATTGCTTCATTTTCTCTCCTATAATGTTAACTGTGTTGTATGCAAAAAAGCAAAAAATGGATATATTTATTCAACTCATAGAATAGTAGCCAAATTATTCATTACCTGTTCTTCTAGGCTCTTTCTTGCCAAAGATCGATGGCCAATTCATTTTCATGCCAGCCTTTGCTGGTTTTTCTAATAAAACTTCTTTTGGCTCTAAAGAAAAATCTGTTTCACACTCTTGATTTTTATCATAAAATTGAAACCAGATACAGCCTAATTCATCCACTTCCCTTATCGTTTTAATTGTATTTATAAGTGATAATAAAGCATCTATAGATTCTTGTTCTAACCCTATATTCATACAGGAATCAACAGATAAAATACGAACTTTATCTCCTACAAAAAGACAGTTGCTATTAGCATCAATCAGTTTCAAAGAATACTTCCTTTCTGTTATACCCCAAAATGAATAATATATTTTCCTTCGTTTCTTGCTTTTTGTATTAAATCCAATAGTTCTAAAGCTATTTGTGGATATTTCACCTTAAAATCCTCCGCCGTTTTATTTACCACAATATCATAGAGTAGATCCAATGATTCTGGAGGAATAAGCGTTACACCATACCGATTAAGTCCTTTTTCAGGGCGACTATAACAAAAATAATATGATTTCATGGTAGACAAACTTTTCCACCAACCATCTATCACCATATCGCTTATTTTGACACATCCAAACTCATAGTCAGAAAACGTATAATCCTTATTTTTATCAAGGTGCTCAACAATTCCAAAGTCAGCATAAGGCCCCCCCCAATCTAATACCACTTTGTAGGAGCTTTGTTGTCCATTTTCATGCCAATAAGAAGCTTCTCCTGTGAATATATCATTGATATAGTTTTCTTCAGAGTGTTTCTGCCCATTTTTATACCAGATAGAATGCAGTCCATTTAGACATCCATTTACAAAATTTATTTCATAGGATTTTTGTCCATTCTCATACCATTCTGTATAGATTCCTTCTACAACACCATTGATATAAGTTTCTTCCTTATACTTTTGTCCGTTTTTATGCCAATAAGTTAATACACCCTCAATACATGATGGTAGATAAAATTCATCAATGTATTCAAGAGTATTAATTTTTATTTCATTGGAGTAAATTTTATGAGACCCACTATAAAAATCTTGAATAAGAAAAAAACCATCGTCAGTTTTACCTAAATATTTCCGATAGGAGTAGACTGCTGGGTCATCTTCATCAACTAAATAACCACAATCATCAAAATAGGCAATAATCTGATTTTTTTCAAAAGTATTTTGTTTCATAGTGAAGGTGCGTTATACGACTTAATGATTGAGTTTTATGAAATAATAAGAAATTAGTTTTGAATATGGATTATTCCAAAACAAATTATATCAGCCCACTGGCCCCTTTATTCTAGATAACTTTTATATTGAAATCTACTTTAATAATATACATATATTAAAAAAATCTCTACGTTTCTTATTAAAATTTAAAATCAAAATAATTATCTTCGCCCACTCATGGCATAAAACTTCTCTACTGGATCAAAATACAACTCAGTCATATAGGTTTTACTGAAGAAGCACACAATATCAATGGTGGCTCTAACCGTATTCAGAATATAGTTAAAATCCATTGTTTGACCTGTAGAGGATTCTTTTGCCAGTTGGGCGATCCGATAATGAACTGAACGGGCATCATTGGCATGTACGGAAGTTAAACCGCCTGCATGACCTGTATTTAAAGCAGAAAGATAATCCCAAGCTTCATCTCCTCTTAATTCTGTTAAGAAGATGCGATCAGGTTTGAGCCTCATACAACTGGAGATCACCGCTTTGGCGGTGACATGCTCTTTAAAAAACAGATGGACATGGTTGGGGTGATGGGGTAAATCCAGCTCGTGGGTGTCTTCAATGGTGAGGATTCTTGTATCAAGGGGGATCATATCGGCAATGGCTTTGGTAAAGGTGGTTTTACCTGATCCTGTACCACCAACCATACAAATATTCAGCTTGTGTTGTACCGCCAATTCAAAAAAACGGTTTAAATTTCGATCCGCTTTAGCTTGCAGCATATCCAGTTGCCAATCATGGAGCGTAACATCATGAGGTAGCTGCATTTTGTCGCTGATATCACGGTAATGTTTACTGTCGATTTCAATATCTGTTTGAGCCTTGCCGAATGAACCTACATCGGTAAACGATTGCAATCTATCGGTATTTAAATAATCATTTAAACTAAAACGTGTATTGGATGGCTTCCTGAAGCTAAACACTATGGTTTTATCTTCACAAGAAGGCGGCATCATAATATGGCCACGTTCTCCATCAGGTAAGGTAACTGATTGCATAGGGTGAAGATGATTAATGGATTTTGAATTATAAATCGCTAGGGCATTGGCTAGAGTCTCCAGTTTGGTGTAACTTAATGCTTCATTTTCTAAGCGAACCACACCACTAGAGCCTTCTAAAAACACTTCATTGGGACGATTGATCATCACTTCGGTAATGCCTGTACGGTTGAGGTAATCATCAATACTCAATTGTTTGAGTAGGTTTCTAACAACAATATCATCATGAATCATTTTATTTCCTCAAAAAAAAACCACCAAATTTTTGGTGGTTTAAACAACAATAATCAAGCTAAAAATATTTAATTTGTTTTTTGGGTCATTGGAAGTAGAGCCACAAACCAATATAAATCATAACTTCCACGTTCAATTTCATAACAATTTTTTTCATCATAGGTACAAACTTCAAGACTTGTCCATGATCCAGTTGCAACAGGATGCTCACTATCTTCCTCTGGTTCTGGTGGTTTGGGGGTGTTTCGTTCTGGATTAGTGTAAATATCCAATAATTCTTGGTATACTTTTTTGGTATCAATATTCGATTGCTCTTGCTCTATATATATTGTTTCTTCTAAATCTGGCGTTAGAACGTAATGTGCATAATCTTCTTGAAAGTTCATTTCCTGACGTTCAATGATAAAATTGCTTCCTTGCTTTTGCACAATAAAATGTAAGTCTCCCCCTCCACCTGTATTCCAAACAAGTTTATTATAAGGAACTCGATCTTTTGTTTTTTGTTCGTTAGAAACCTCGGAAACTGCAATGTCTAAATCAGAAATAGCAGCATCATGATTGGTCATGATTTGACTTGCCTGCTTATTTTCAGCCTGCTGAGTATTATCATCACAAGCAAATAAATTTATAAACAGAATAAGTAAAATAATCTTTTTCATATTAACCTTACAAAAGAAATAATATATTTATTATTATCATAACATAGAGCCGCGTATTGATATAAAAAGCCAGCATATTCGCTGGCTTAATTAATGTTGTCACCTATTAAAAATAAGGTGTGACTACCTCATACACTTTAGAAAAATCCACATCACGAGACACCATCACATTGATTAATGAACCTTGGTTCACGTATCCAGTAGGTGGAATATTGATGCTGTTTTTTAAGGCCTCTGTTGCCATCTCTTCAGCAGCATCATTGGCGTTCTCAAAGGTGATATTGTCATTGCCCTTGTTACGATTATTCAGGTTTTCTGATAAATCTGAAATCAGGCTGATCAGCATTGCCCCACCAAAACGCTGAAAGAAATGATAATTGACCCGTGCGCTATGTCCCGCAGCACCTAATTGTCCCGCACCTGTACTGGCGATATTAACCTTAACCCCGTTCGGTGTTTCAACCTCATTCCACAGTACAAATACCCTAGCTTGACCTTGAACCAAGGCAGAGGTTTGTTCCCCCACCAGTTTAGAGCCACGCTCTAACAGTAATACCCGACCATTGGCAGAATAAACATCTTTGGTTACCAAACAACGGGTAAAGCCTGCATGAGTGGTAATGATCTGGGTATCCAGTGTACAGGGTATATTGGTTCCCTTGGATAATAGGTAAGTGGAATCGATACGCCTTTGTGCAGTGGCTTGAAAGGTAACAGTGGGTTTTAATTTGTCTCCAAATGTACTATTGCTACCTGAGCCATCATCATTAAAACTGACAGGTTGTGCTTCAGCAGTTTGAGTATGTTCTCCAGCAGAACGTCCTCCTTCAAAATCCACCAGAACATTACCCCTCATCTTGCGTTGCTCTGGGGTTTCTTCTGGTTCTTTTTGATCAGTTGATTGTGCCATCTGCTCAGGTGCTGCTTCAGATTGTTGTTCTGGAATCTGAGCCATCTCCATTACTTCAGGTTCACTGGCTTGTTCAGGCATTTGTAATGCCAGCTCTTCCTTATCTTGCTCAAAATCTTTAGGCTGGTTGTTTTTGATTTCATCAAGTGGTTGGGTGTTTTCTGCTACGGTATCACTTGAGCCACTACTAAATGCAATCAAACCTGAAACAATTAAACCAAGAGCAACAATACCAATGCCCGCCATAGCCACTTTACTGACATTATTGTTCTTTTTACTTGGGCTTAAATCTTGAGGAATACCCATTTCTACCGTGTCATCCTGAATCGCATCAGCAAGAGAGGTGATGGTGTTCTCCAGTTCGTGATCCAGTGGTTTTTTCTTTTTGAATTTATCTAAAATACCCATATTGTGATCCTTTACTTAACGATACGAACAGAGTTTTGGTCTGAAGTACCTGTACGATTAAATAGTCCTTTTTCATCAAAGCCACGATTTTCAACAGCAAGGACACTGTTACCCAAACGCAGCATGTATTTTTTAGCGGTTTCATGCACAATGACGGTATCTGCTTCAATATGGGTATTGAGCAGCATCTCTGAACCATCAGGCATTACCTTATAAATCGTGGGTAAATCCCGCCCATCATTAAATTTGAAAAAGGTAAATAAACCATTATCAAAAACAGCAGTAGGAACCAGTGCTTTAGCCCCTTGAGCCCAATAGTTGTAGTTGGTTTGCTCCTTTTGTTCGGGTAGGCTCTGTAAAATGTCCTTCGCCTGCTGTCGTTTTATGGTTTCTGCCTGCATCACAGCTTTTTGACTATCAGGATAAGAAAAACGCAAAATATAAGTAGGCGCTTGAGGCTTCTGTCCTTTTCGCACTTGACGAGCCAAAGACAAATAAAACGCATAAGTGCGTTTATTGGTGGTGATGATCATATTGGTATTAGGGCTTTGCGCAATGGGCTTAAATATGATGTTGTTACCCTTAACAGATAAATTCCATGCTTGCCCATCCCCCATACCTAAAGCAGCATTATCTCCAATCAACCGTTCGTCTTGCTCCAGTTGAATCATGGTTGTTCTGCCCACTTGGGCACGGATATTAACCACATTATCAGGGTCATAATGCACATACTGAATACGGGCATCTTTAACAGATGTGCTGGGGGTAATATCTGCATTGGCCATAACTGAACAACCAAGCAACATCACTAAAATACATAACTTATTATTGAACATTATTTATTTCTCCTTATGGCGCAGCTTCTGGATCAACACGGTAACTCGTCACTTGAAAACCTAACGGGTTAATCAGACGATCTGTTTCTTGAAGGGGTTTGTTTTGATATTCAAACGCCACTGTCGCAATCATCTTTTGAGGGGCAGGCTTGGTAATCCCATTGGTCAAAGGAATCAGATGCTTTTCAAAACGAATTTGCGCCATTTCACCGACAAAGCTAATGGCATTCACCTTCACAATTACTTTGAATTGATCCTTCAATACCAAGTGAGGCGCAGCAGGGTTTTTGTTATACAGTTTGGCAAATTCGGCTTGTACTGGTGGTGCAGACAATAAATTGGTGGCATTGTACGTAGACTGTACTGTTTGCCAATCATAGGATTCCCGATAAATCACGTACTGAGCTAGCCAGTATTTATTGATCACTTCACCATAAGATTTTTCAGAGGTTTTAAGTTGGGTAACAATATCCGTTGCACCTGTATTATTGTCTACCCTGATCACAAAAGGGATCACCGTTTTAAGTGGGGTCAGTCCTGCAATTGCCCCAATGGACAACCCCATAATCAGCAAACATGCACAAGTAATCCGCCAAGCAATCTTGCTTTTTTTACGAACTCGTTCAATTTCGGACTTTTCGAAATCTTTGGCACATTGGATAAACTTACTGGCTGCTTTTTGGGAAGATAGTTGCTTTTGAGTCATTTATTCACCTCCTGAACGTCTTTGTTAATGGGGAAATATTGTCCATAGGGACGAGGTGGTTTATTGGTGCAGGCAGCACAAAAGAGTAGTGCCATCATGAGTGCAATACATACTTTCATTAAAAATTTCCTTTTATTGAGATATAAAAAAACCCGCACTAGGCGGGTTATGGTGAATAAAAAACTACTTCATATGACTGATATTTTACATATTGAAAATGGTAAAAAATGGATGGCTTATCCCTTTAAATTATATTGACCATTGCCATACAGGCGTTTCCAGATATATCTGATTTTTTATGGTGGTTTGTCCAAATTCTTTTTCTAGCTCAATCAAATTACAATCTGTTCCAACCTCTAATTCCAGAGCATTAATCAGACGTTTAGAGTGGGTGATAACCCATATCTGGCTACGCTTTCTAGCTCGTATAATTAGTCGAGCTAATGCAGGCAACAAGTCACTATGTAGGCTATTTTCAGGTTCATTTAATACCAAAAGCGAAGGCGGTCTAGGAGTCAATAAAGCAGCACTCAGCATCAGATAACGTAATGTACCATCTGATAATTCCTTTGCTGACAAAGGACGTAACATTCCTGGTTGCTGTAGAAATACTGTAAAGTAATCGTCAGTATTAATCTCTAGGGAAGTTCCTGGGAAAGCATCTTCTATCGTTTCATATAATAAATCACTATCTCCTATTTCAATAATGGTCTGTAGAGCAGCAGCTAGATCATGTCCGTCATGATGCAGTACTGGTGTACGTGTACCAAGTTGTGGTTGTCTAGCAGGGGAATCTCGATCTGTACGGAAATAATCATAAAATCGCCATTGTTTGATAAATTCTCTTACCTGCATGATTTCTGAACAGCGACTGTCATATTCCCCTAGTTGTAACAGCATGCTTTCATAGTTTGAGGTATGTTGTGCCAGAACTTCTTTCTGTCGCCCTTTTTTTATAGTAATTACCGCTCCTTTTCGTTCAGTTAATACTGATGAGCGACTATAATATTCCCCAGCCCAGATTGCTTCATGGGTTATGGCTGGATCTAGCGCAAAAGCTGAGGGGTTACCACGAACATATTCAGGGCGGCCAAGTACAATATTATAGCCAAATGTTTCGCCACTAAATCCCATTTTAAGACGTAAGGACTTAGTGCGTACCGTTCCTTGTACACTTATTTCACCTTGGCGCATTCGTCGACTAATTTGTTCTGGTCCAGCCCATAAAACAGAATTCAATCCACCTTCTCTGGCAAGAGACTGAATCACATTGCCTTGAGCCGCATCGTACAATAAATGCAAGGATTTATATAAATTTGATTTACCTGAACCATTTGCTCCAGTGATAATATTAAGTTGTTGTAAAGGTAAAATCAGTTCCTGAATTGAACGAAAATTGGCAATGGCTAGAGTTTTTATCATGGCAAAGAGATAATGGTAAGAGTTAGATACAAATTATTACATAAAGAATAATCAATTTATTGTCTATATTGAATTTTATTTAAATTAATTAAAAATAATTAATTTTTGCTACAAAAAACCCGCACTAGGCGAGTTTTTTATTGAAATATAATGCTTATTTCTTTATTTTTTCTTCTATCAAACGACACGAAGCCATCATGGTCAGTCTCTTGGTACAGGCTTGCATGATTTTAAGTAATAATTCTTCAGAAAGGCTCATACGATTATTAATCATCCTTGGTATGTGTTTTACAGGAAGAATTAAATCATCATAAGACAATATCCGTATATGAGGCTTTTTATGTTCATCAAAGGTTAGAAGAAAACGAAAATCCAATATATTGCCTATTAATTGATTAAGTTCCTTTAGTTCGTTATAGCCTTCTATATTTACAGCTTCGTTATTTGAGAATTCCCCAGTTTTACGAATAGAGGGTAGGACTTCTCCAGCCAACCACTTTTGAAAAGGTAAAGCCTTTGGTTTGTCTGAACGCCCTAAAAAAAAATAGAGCCCTTGTTCTGAAATACACGCTATACGTTGTTTTCCGCCAAGGGTGTGTAACGGATACACACCCTTCCATTCTTTAGGTATGTGACGAACAGCTACTGATGGCTTATATGTTTCCGAATATTCCAATGCATCCATAACATCTTGGGTTACAAACCAAAGTTCGTTATCTATTATTGTTGTACGAACTGAATATTTTTCAAATGAAAATGGGATAAGGTTAGACATGATATTACTCCTGTGAAGTGTTTTTATAACCTGTCTCTCACTTGTCACGGTAAGAGTGGCAGGACAGTACAAGGGTGACAAACTAGATCACAGGGTCTAGCCAACCTTTCGGTTGCCTCATACCGCCCACCATAGGAGCAATACACAAATAAAAAAACCGCATACGCGGGCATCATTATTTGCCTGTGATTATTCAGGTTGTCACACCAGACCACGCTATTGAACGCGGTAAATGAATCATAAGTATTTATCCTTAAAAGGTCAATAAAAAAACTCGCTAAGCGAGTTGATGGTTAAATAAGAAAAAAGACGACAGAGTAGCTGGACATGAATGATTTTTTTCTAAAAATTATATTCATTCTCCTTTTGCCCATTTTCGTCCCATATAATTGATTTTCCTTTTAATCTTCCATTTACAAAATTTGCTTCACTAAGTTTTTGCCCATTTTCGTGCCAAGAAATTAATTTTCCATTCGTTGATTGTGTTATAAATTGCTTAAAATCAACGATGAACAGATCTTTTTCTTTCTTTAAAATGTAAGGGTCTGTGAATTTTCTATGGCTATTTCGATAAAAATCTTGAACAATAAAATCACCATTTTTATTTTTGCCTAACAATTTTCTATAAAAATATATAGGTTCATCTGGGTTAGATAATGAGTTTTCAAAATAAGTGACGATTCTATCTTCTTTTTGAGAGACAACCTCAGTATTAGAGAGTTGACTATCAGTGTCATTCGTTTGTTTACTAAAAACATCACAAGCAACCAATAACAAAGACATGATGAATAAATAAGAATATTTTATCATTATATTACTCCTTAGTTTACTACATGTAATATTACACATGTAATATTTTTTGTAAAGAGTAATATGAGTTTTTTATATAATCGTATGATTTAAGACAATGGTTATTCTATAGAGAGTTATATTTTTTTATTATTGTTCAATTAAAATAACCCTCAATATATTGAGGGTTATCATTTATAAAACAGGTTGGTTAATTATTATCAAAATAATTAACCCTACCAATACTCGGAGCCACAATAGCCACCATAAAGAAAAGAACACAACCCACACTACCAGCTATAAGCAGATTTAAAGATATATCTCTAAACCCTAAGAGTAAGGAAATTAATGCGCCCAGTACACCAACAACAGCAACAAAACCAAAAGAATATTTTACAATTAAGATAAACATTTCCAGAGACCATGCTATTGCATATCCAATCGCATCAAGTGTCTTTTTTATGGTGCGTAATACGGACAAAAAGGTACGCCAAATATAAAATAATATATCTATACCCTTATTAACACCACGAGATACAGTGAAATAAATACGCTTTAATTTATAAAACATCCTTTTTTCTCCAATTAACTATTAATTCCTTTTAATGCTGCCACCGTTACTGGCGCCACCACCTCGAAGAGAAGGTATCTTAACTTTGTTGCCAATTGATGTCATTGTCCTCGTTATGCCACCTATACTTGCGCCGCCTGTTAAAGCAGATGCAATACTTGGTACATTCCACGCAATAATTAAAAAAATCATGGTTGAGGTGATAAATATGCATGCAGTAGGAATCAGCATAATTATATCATCTGTGGCTGGATTTAATGCCATATGATTTATAAAAAAATCCTGTTGTAATGATCCTAAAATAACGTAAAAAACGATGGTAATCGTATAATTAAATATTTGACCAATCCAATTCATGCCCCATTGTCTTGTTGCTGGGAACAACATAGCACCTATAAAAATTGGTCCCACTAAAATCACCATGGCTAAAGACAGCTTTGCTACTAAATAAAAAGCTGCTGTGACTGCAAAAAAAATAACACCTAAGATAAGAATGACGCCAAGTAACAGAAGTATACTGATATTGTCGGCTATATCTGTAATGGATAGTTTGCTAGACATGCTGCCCCAAATTTGAGCTAATGTATCAACAAAATTATTAATATTAGTATCTAAAGCGCTGGCTGAATATTCTCCTGTTCCAAGTAAACCACTAAGAGCTTCAGGCATTTCATACATCAAATTTGCCAGTTTATTATATGTGCCTGCATTAAAAGCGCAGGCGATAATGACTAGCCAACCTATCATTCTCTTACTAAAGTCCATGATGTTTTCATCTAACCCCCTGTTGTAGTAGCTCATCATGACCAGTAGAATATATAGGCCGAACCCAGCAGCAAACAAAGGTGTAATACCAGAAATAATGTTGGCAGATTTGGCAAACAGGTTCGTACCCATGCCATTAAGTAATGCGTCTGCTACAGTTGAAAAATAAGCACTCACATTGATGACTCCTTAAATAAAAACCCAGCAAAAAAATCTGCTGGGCTAAAATTTTTAAAAATTATTTAATTTGTTTTTGTCGTTTTGTATGGATAGCCAAATTCTTTTTTGAATTCTGCATTACAAAAATCGGCTTCATGGGTCTTCTTCATATTGCTTATATAGCATTTTCTCCACCACTTAGTTTCTTCATGTCTCTGCTCAGGCGTTTTATCTTCCCAAGCAACAGGCTCATTTGAACAACCCGTCAGTAAAAATACAGGTATTAATAAAGCCAGAGTTATTCGCATCATAAGTCTCTCCTTGATTAATTATTTGCAGGCATCCCAGTTTTGGCTTTTAAAATTTTTAGCATAGCAGGAGCGGCGATCCATACGTTTGTAATATTCTATTTTCTCCATCTGTTCTGCTAGTCTGGCCATCATGTCTAATTTGGTTTGATTATTCTGAATAATGGCGCTTTCTGCTGCTATTCTGTTCTGTAAATCCTGTGCGGCTTTAATATCTGTGGTCGAATCAATCTTCTTGATCATCTTTTGCAGATTATTTAAACGTAATTTTGTATCATTAAATGCCTGCACAGAAGCATCATAATTATTCACCAACTGTTTCATGCCTGTATCAGGGGTATAGGCTTTACCCTGAATCATTTTTTTATAATCGGTATTGGCGATACTGCCATACAAATCTTTCCATTCTGTTGGTAGCTGTTCTAAAGCTGTTTCAGAGAACGCACTACCTACACCTTTGGATCCAGTTAGTGCTGATACCTGATTTTTTAACTCAGCAATCTGTTGGATCTGATTATCAATTTGCTCTTTCATATGAATAATCTGCTGTAAGGTGTTGGCAACTTGTGCGCCATCAAAAACAGGGATACCACCAGCGTAACTTGTCAGAGGGAAGATCAGCATACAAGCAGACAGAACAATAGAAAGAATATTCTTTCTTTGTTTTTTCATAATTTTCATCATAAAACTCCATAATTTAACAATAAAAAAACCGCATAATGCGGTAGGTAAAAACGGGTGATTCATAGTTAAAGGTGTCAAGACTTACGCTTTTCAGCACGCTTGACTTGCAACCTTTGTACAAATGGCTCAAGCCACTGTTTAGGCTCTTCTCCACACTCTTTCATCACCTGATACAGTATTTCTACGTTATCAGCAGAACCAGATAGAATGGGGATTTCGTCACTGAAGCCATATAGGTCAAGTTTGGCAAAAGCTGACTGGCGACCTTGTTTGACTAAAAAGGTACGGCTGTCTGTAGAAAGCTCTGATAATTGTTTAAACTCCTTTTCTGTTAAGCCACACCTTTGATAACTGCCTTCGTATTCTGCATCAGGATTGGGTAAGAATATCTTGGTGGGTGTTTGTTGAATAATGGCGGGGAAAATGGGGCAATTGATGGCATCTTCAGGTGATTGAGAAACCAGAATTAACCACCCCCCCAGTTTGCGATCTGTTTTGAGTATCTTCAGCATGATTTCTTGTAATGCCTGAAACCGAGCGGCATACCAGAATTCTTCAATAATGGTGGCCAATATGCCGTCTACCTTACTGACTCTTACCATCATTAAATTACGTAGATGAAACATAAAAGCCAGAATAGGTGCGGTAGGTGGGTAGTCATCTTTTAATACTGCGGTTAAATCAAAACCAATTCGATAGAAAGTTTCAGGATCAAAAAGATTGATTGGATTATCCAGACACCAAGCATAACGGCCATTTTCACTACGACACCATTTACTTAAGCGGATCCTCAATGAGTTAGGATCATCAGAATGAGGAATACTCTGTAATAAGGTACTGAAATTCCTGTTCTCCATATCTAGGTCAAGTGTGGCATCCACGGCAAACTGAACTTGTTTTTCTTCTACGGCGGTTATTTTGCCATCCTCATCTGAACCACACATGGTCACCAATGTATAGAGGAATTCTCTATTGACTGGTGTCACAGGTAATTGAAATGGGTTTAATCCTGTAGCCTCTCCCGCTTCCAGTGCAAAGTACTGACCACCAATGGCACGAATAAAAATTTCCATCCCTCTGTCTAAATCCATGGCAAAGATAAAGGGATCAAACCGTTCAACAAAAGAAAGTATAGCGGTTTGTAACGTGGTTTTACCCGTACCTGTTGCCCCTAAAATGAGGGTATGACCCGCCACTTTTTCTCCAAGGTTGTCTTCTTTTTGATTGGTGAAATGGAAGTTAAAGTCATACACGGTTTTGGATACGGTTTGCAGTGGCATCACGGCGGTTCCATCCCCAATTGGATTACCATGTGATTTACCATGGGAATAATTGTGTATGCCAAAGGTGGTGGCCAAATTTTCGGTTGTTTTAGGGTACTTTCTGGGTTTTTCCTGACTATTGGGTACTTGGCTGAAGAAGGTTGCTGGCGCCGATAACGTGGCTTTGGTAAAACGGTATCAGCGAGCATCCATTTTTATGAAAGGGAAAGGAACGCAGTGGGATGTTTAAAAATCCATATACGATACATATTATCCCCGTAGTTATAGCCATAATGGATGCAATAAGATGATTATCCAGCCCAAAATATATACCAACACAAAAAGGTATAACTAGGCCTATTAATTGAGTAACTAAAGAATCTGGAGTCTTTTTACTTTCTTGGCCTTTTTTCTCCATTAATATACCTATATAAGATTAATTTTTTCATACCCTATTCTACCACACTACATTTATAGGGATGGGGAGGTCAAAATAAGCGAAATAAGATAATTTGTTAAGTTATTTCCTTGGATTAAATAAGCCAGCCTTTACCATTTCTATCATAGCCTTAACAATCTGCTCTTTTGTTGGTGATCTTTTTGAATATTGATCAAATAAATGCTGATATTTGCCATCATATTCTTTCCTTATATCCATAGCAAAATAGTAATTTCCATCAGGCAAAATACAAACAATATTTTGTTTATCTCCAAGATGCTTAGTGGGTATATACACAGTTTCCCACTTGTTAAACTCACATAATGTTGGAACACTTGGAACTCTCGAGAATACGTGAGGAGATAAAAACAGTAGGGGAAGTAAGATTAATTTTTTCATACCCTATTCTACCACAGCTATATTTAATCAAAACTCAAGCTAACCAATATGAATTAAGATTTAAGTTTATAGACGATATAACTATTTTTTTATACAATTCATTAAAGTATGAAAGGATTAACTTTTAATGGACTTGCTCTCACAGAATGGTTGGAAATGCGTCTCTACGAGTTATCGAGTTGTCGGGATACTAATGTATGCTACATTAGCAATATTTGTGATTGGAATATGTTTGTTGTTTTTGTTTATTCCTCAAACTGAAGTTTTAGGGCTTTTATTTGTCCTAGGTTTTACTATAATCCCAATAATCTTAATTGCATTATTGATGAGATATCTTATTGCAAAAGATATGAATCGCCAAATTACCATGTTAGATGTTATTTCTAATATTTTTTTAGTTAAAAAGATTAAAGTTTATTCAAATTCAATAGAAATAGAAAATGAGAATATACCTCTATCCGAGATTAAAGATATTTTGTTTATGGGATACGACTCTAAGTCAGGCCAGGATAAATCTTACAAAATAGTATTTCATAATACTGCTTCTTTTGGAAATAAGGCATATATTGTTATCCGCACTTCAGAAGAAGCTTATATTCCAGATAGTATTTATAATTTAAAACAAGAGAGTATTTTTATAAATATGCTGATAGATTCATGGCAAAAGACAAGAAAACAAAAATGTTCTGTTTCATGATAAAAAATTCATAAGAGCTAGCCCTACCACAGCTACATTTATAGAGATGTGCTTCACCCCCCCACAGAAGACTATTACATAGGGGGTGATACGAAATTACAGATTATATAAAAATGAGTTAGGGAAAATTATAGTAAGAATATATCAATCATGTTAAATAAATAATTTCTTGACATCTATCTTTATCAATCTCATAAACCTCTATTCTAAAACCTTTAGGATAATCAATAAAACCCTGTAATTTTTCACGTTTTTTCTTTTCTTCTTCTGCTTTTTCTCGTGAAGAAAAATTGCCAATCAATTTTGTTTCTATACCAAATTTAGTTTCATATGTATGTAAAAGCACATAAACATTATGGGACATAATCAATATTCCTTTAAATGAAATCTGTGATAAAACCATCTGCCCATTCAGAATGATCAAGCATTGCATCATATATATTGAGTCTCTTTAAATTGCTTAAATAAAGGACTTTTGAAAAATAGTGTAATTTCTGTGATGCAATATCATAACTACTATAAATACCTAAAAGTTCACCATCTTCTAAATCAAATTGATCAGAATCTGGAGGCTCTGACTCTATAAGGCTTTCTCCATGGTAGGAATAAGTTTCATAGTAAAGCTTATATAATTTTTTAGACATTTACATATCCTTTATATTTTAATAATCATTATTGATTGGTACTAAGTGGTACCCATTTTCTATTATGGCACTCATGCTGTGAAGGGTAATAAGTCCAAAGGTTTTCGATAGAGCATGGTTTTAAGTCAAGATCAGACATCCTGTTATCGTGTTCTGATTTCAGTAACCATTTTTGCGTTACTAATCCCAGAATTAACAAGAGCTACCCTTTCATTTCTCTTCAATTAAGAATATGCCCCTTTTTCTCATAAAGGGTCTTATTGCAAAAAATATAACCTTTTAATTAATTCAAATAAATTTCAGAATCTGTAATTAAAAACAGTATAATTAGAAAGTACAATTTTGAAGAATTGGGATACCAATAATTTCTCCACCACCAATACATAATAGTCTAATTTTTTGGCCTTTATTTAACTTAATGATTTTATCATTTTCAGGATTCTTAAAATGTGCTTGAGGTAATATAGCCTCAGAAGGCCCCCTGCTTTTAATACAACATAAGCTCTATTCTCACTACCTGCTTGAACATGATCTACAAAACCATTGACTAATAAAATTTTTCCTTTGTATTTTTTATTAGCCATCCCTACGAAAAAAATATCTTGTTAAACATATTTTTTTATACAATAGATGAGCACTTTTGGAACAAATATTTAACATCATTCAAGACGAATCAAATATATCGTTGCAATACAAATTATATTATCTATCCTTTTCATCAAATATTTCATCCATTGCTTCTAAAAAACATTTTTCCTGATGATTCAAAATCATTTGATAATAATAATCAAGCCACTTAATAATATTTTTATAGAATAAATTACGCGGAAAATACGTTCCTGTTTCTTCTAATGTAGATGTAATCATATTTTGTAAATTCTCTGGGAATTCTGCATACACAGTATTCAGATTGCACCCAATACCAATAACAGCCCATTCTAATTCATCTGCAATAAAACCTGTTTCAACCAAACTACCCGATATTTTTTTACCATGAATGAATACATCATTTGGCCATTTAATCATTGCCTTTAGCTGTTCGAACTCAGAAAGTGTTTTTTGAACAGCTAAGGTAGCCATTGTTAATAATAAGGGTATTTTTTCAGAAGAAAGATTGGGCCTGAGGATAATAGAAAAATAAGCACTTCTTGGAGAAGAAAACCACTCTTTTCCCTTACGGCCTCGCCCACAGATCTGTTTTTTTGTAATGATGATACTACCCTCTGGTGCACCTTGAGCAGCATACAGTATCGCTTGTTGATTGGTTGAAAGGCTTTCATCCAATAAAAACCACTGCCCTTGCCCAATTATTTTGGTATTGATGCCTTTTTTAATATGCTCGAGATCAATTTCATCGGGCACCAACTTCAGTAAATAACCTCGTCTGGTTGCCGAATCAATTAGATAACCCTCTTTTCTTAATGTCGTAATATGTTTGGCAATCGCTGCCCGACTCACCCCGAGCGTTTCAGAAATATCTTCTCCTGAAATCCAGCCTTTCGCAGCGCTTAATATTTGAATTAATTGTTCTTTAGTGGTCATCATAAATGTTTCTTCTTTCAATTGTAAACTATAAAAAAACAAATTAAGGTTTACAATTAAATTTGTTGTTCATATAATTAATACACAGTTCTCAAACCATTGTAACAAAAATAAAAGGCAGAAGAATGTCTAAGATAAATGCTTGCTTTATTTGCGGCACAGATACTGATGTTGGCAAAACCATTGTTTGTTCAGGTTTATTGAAAAATTTACCTCATGCGCAAGTACTTAAAGTCATCCAAACAGGCAATACATTATTTGATGAATACACCTATAAAACAGCACACCCTAATGCTCAAGTTAAAACGTTGAATCATTTTAATCTGGCTGCCTCACCTCATCTTGCTTCTAAACAAACAGATACGGTTTTAACCGTACACTCTTTGTCAGAACAAATAGCAAAGGAAGTGAATAAAAATGAATTTACTTTGATTGAAGGTTCAGGGGGTATATTGACGCCGATTAATCAAACTGAAACATTTATCGATTTAATTGCCCTACTAGGCTACCCAGTACTCTTGGTTGTTAAAAACACATTAGGCGCCATTAATCACTGCCTACTGTCAGTTAAAACACTTCAATATTATGATATTCAAATAAAAGGATTGATCTTTACTCAACCCAATGAATGTTTAAATGAAGAAGACAAGCTGATTCGTGCTGATAATGCACTATTTCTCGCTTCAATGACCAACCTGCCTATTTTGGGAAATCTTCCTTTTATTGCTCAGTTAGCGAATAAAGACAATCAAATTGCTTGGAAACAGGTTGCAGCCCAGTTACAGGATGCGGCAATAGAGATCACAAAAGATATTGAGAACAAAGATTATACCCTTACAGAGTTTGATCAACAGCATTTATGGCACCCGTACACAAATGCAACAGATCACTCAACCAATTGGGTTGTCAAAAAAGTAAAAGGTTGCCATATTTATTTGAGTAATGGGCAACGTTTATTAGATGGTATGTCATCATGGTGGAGTGCAATCCATGGCTATGCACATCCTACTTTACTGCAAGCATTAAATGAACAAGCCACACAAATGCCCCATATTATGTTTGGTGGTTTCACTCATGAACCTGCGGTACATTTAGGGCAACGTTTGCTCAGTATTGCCCCTAAAGGCTTAAGCAATATTTTTTATGCCGACTCGGGCTCTGTTGCGGTAGAAGTCGCCATGAAAATGGCTCTGCAATATTTTCAAGCCACAGGATTACCAAACAAAACTAAATTCATCAGTTTTTATGGCGGTTATCATGGAGACACTTTTGGCGCCATGAGTGTTTGTGATCCAATAAATGGGATGCATACTGTCTTTAAAAATGTGTTGCCTAAAAATATTTTTGCACCTAAACCCAATACCCCATTTAGGCAAGATTTTGATCCAAGTTCATTAACTGAACTCAAAACACTGATGCAACAACATCAACATGAATGTGCTGCCATAATTATTGAACCTATTGTCCAAGGTGCTGGGGGCATGTGGTTTTATCATCCAGCGTATTTAACTGAACTCAAAAAAATATGTACTGAGCACAATATCCTTTTAATTGTGGACGAAATCGCCACAGGCTTTGGGCGAACAGGTAAACTTTTTGCCTGTGAATGGGCCAATATCACACCAGATATTATGTGTATTGGTAAAGCTTTAACAGGCGGCACCATGACTTTAGCAGCCACAATCACCACAAAAAAGGTGGCTCAAGGTATTTCTGCACAAGGACATGTACTAATGCATGGCCCAACATTCATGGCCAACCCTTTAGCATGTCATGTTGCGCTCACCAGTATTGACCTTTTATTGCAATCTGATTGGCAAAAAAACATCAGCAACATTGAACATATTTTACAAAAAGAACTGATTAGCTGTCTGACAGAAGACAGCGTTGCTGACGTTCGGGTTTTAGGCGCCATTGGGGTGGTACAAATGAAAGCCCCCATTAATGCAAACAAACTACAGCATTATTTTGTTGAACAACATAGTGTTTGGATTCGCCCTTTCAGGGATCTGATTTATATTATGCCTCCTTTTACCATCACCTCTGAAGAAATATACCAACTAACTGATGCCATTAAATGTGCAGTTAAGGAAGGTGTATGGGCATAACTTTTTTTATTATTTACCTTATGCTCATTGTTGTTCTGTCTTTGGTACATGGTAAAAAGCCGATAACAAAAGAAGGGTTTTTAGTCAACAATCGTTGCAGCAGCGCATCAATGGTTTCTTCTTCTATTGTCGCATCTTGTGTTGGTGCCTCTGCAACCATTGGGGTGGTTGGGTTGGCATTTAAAGTAGGGACACCTGCATTTTGGTGGTTAGGCTGTGGTGCCATTGGGCTTATTATTTTATCTTTATTTGTAGCCAAAAAAGTACGCAGTACCAATGCCTATACCCTCAGTCAAATCATTGAAAATCTTTTGGGAAAAAAAGCAAGCTATTTAGCCTCTATCATTATTATTATTGCTTGGACTGCTATTTTAGCTGCTCAATTAACGGCAGCAGCGATGCTGATTGAAGCCTTAACAGGACTAAAACAACCCTTTGCCTTATTCATTGGTAGTGTACTCATTACCCTGCATACTTTAGCGGGTGGACAAGAGAGCATCATTAAACTTGATCGAATACAATACCTGATTATTTTAATCGGGTTAATTGTGACGTTACTATGGTTGGTACCCAGTAACCCAACGGCACTAAACACCATTGAATTTGAATTTATTAATGAAGAGTTTCCATTTACTCGATTCCTTTATTTTTTACTGATTCTAGGAGGCAGTTATATTGTTTGCCCTATGTTATACGGGCGAGTACTAAGCGCAAAAGATGAAAAAACCGCACAATATGGGGTATTGAAAGCGGCAATTGCTATTGCATTTATTTCGATGATTATTGTTTGTATTGGCTTATTTGCCAAAGGGCTCATCGCACAAGATACGCCGACTGACCTTGTTTTAACCACAATCATCAAAAATATTTTCCCCAGTTGGTTTACTGGATTAATCTATATTATCTTATTAAGTGCAGTGATTTCATCGGCAGACTCATGCCTACTTACTGCGGGCATTACATTGTCTCAAAACATTGCTCAGCAACATTCTGTTCTCTTTACTCGTATCAGCATTATTGTCTTGATGTTAGTCGCTTTATTATTGACCTTTACCCAAAAAAGTATTTTAGGGTTTTTATTAATGGCAAACGATATTTATGTTTGTAGCATTGTCACCCCTTTATTTATTTACTTGGCTTTTTCAAAAACAAAAGACGATATTCATGCCACTTTTGCCACATCAGGCATGATTTTAACTGGCTTGTTGGGACTAACGGCTTCAATTAGCGCAAATTATTATTTTGCTTATTTGGGTATAGGTGTTTCTATTTTATTCACTTTACTCAGTTTGCTGCCAAAACACATTAAGTTTACAACCATCAACGCAATGGAAAAAAAATGAAATCTGAATTAAAACACTCTTGGCATTATGATGAGGTCACAAAAATTTTTGAACAACCCTTCAATGATTTATTATTTCAAGCACATTCTGTTCACCGACAATATTTTCATCCTAACCAAATACAAGTTTCTACACTGCTTTCCATCAAAACAGGCAATTGTCCTGAAGATTGCCATTACTGTCCTCAATCTGTTCACCATCAAACCAATTTAAAACCCGAAAAATTAATGGCGGTACAAAGAGTCTTGGAAGCGGCAAAAAGTGCTGTTGCTACAGGAGCCACCCGTTTTTGTATGGGCGCTGCATGGAAACACCCAACAAAAAAAGATATGCCTTATATTATTGACATGATTAAAGGGGTAAAAAACTTAGGGCTAGAAACCTGCATGACTTTAGGACAATTAGATTTAGAACAAAGCCAACAATTGGCAGAGGCAGGCTTAGATTACTATAATCATAATCTGGACACATCCCCTGAATTTTACGGACAAATCATCACCACTCGAACCTATCAAGATCGTTTAAATACCATTGCTCATGTGCGGCAATCTGGTATAAAAGTGTGCTGTGGTGGGATTTTAGGTATGGGGGAGAGCCATCAAGACCGCTTAAAACTATTCATGCAACTAGCCAATTTACCTGAACATCCTGAAAGTGTACCGATTAACATGTTGGTTAAAGTCAAAGGTAGCCCTTTGGCTAAAGCTCAAGATCTTGACCCTTTTGAGTTTATTCGAGCCATTGCTGTTGCCCGTATTTTGATGCCTAAATCGTACGTTCGATTATCAGCAGGGCGAGAAAGCATGAGTGAAGAAATGCAATCCTTGGCTTTTTTTGCAGGTGCTAACGCTATTTTTTATGGTGAAAAATTACTGACAACGACCAATCCTCAAATCGATAAAGATCGTCATTTACTCAAAAAACTGGGTATTCAATTTGAGAAAAGAGAAGATCATGCAGATGAAGTGCATCAAGCCGTGATTGCCGAAAGTTTAATCCAGAATGAACAAGAAAAATCTTGCACAAATAGCTAAAAACAGAATAAGTCTTTGAATAAAACAGGTCATTTATTACCAGAAACACATTAAAATATATGACCTATTATTTACTTTGTCTGTCTAAAATAACCACTACCCCAACCTAACAACAAGCCCAAAACCATAGGTACAATCCAGCCTAACCCCATAGAAGCAAAAGGTAAATGATCATATAGACTAAATAATTTCCCCATAAAACTTGGCACCTGTAAAGATGTAAAAATCATGGTTACACTCTTTAATGCTTCAATCATGCTAATCATCACTGTGCAGATAATCGTCACCACATAAACCATTTGCTGACGAATAAAGTAAGGATTTAAAAAAGTCAGGACAATCAATGCAATGGTTAATGGATAGATCAACATCAAAATGGGAATAGCAAAATTGATAATATTGGTTAAACCTATATTCGCCGTAAAAGTCGCCATTGTGCTGATGATAATAGCAAAAACTTTATAACTGATTTTGGGTACATAATGATGAAAACAACTGGCACATGCGCTGACTAAACCAATAGCCGTTGTGATACAAGCTAAAAATACCAAGATAGCCAAGAAAATGTTACCAAATGAACCAAAATAATGTTGCACCACTTTTGCCAACACCAAACCACCATTTTCCTGTGAACCTACAGTACTGATACTGGAAGCGCCAACATAAGCAAAAGCAACATACAATATCCCCATGAGTAAAACCCCAACCAAACCAGCTTTGGCAGTAGTAGACACAATCATTTTAGGGGTACAAACACCAAAACGCTTCACTGCATCTACAACCAACATCCCAAAAGCCAACGATGCAAGCGCATCCATGGTGTTATAACCTTCAAGAAAACCAGAAGAAAAAGCTGTATCTATATACTTTCCTGTTGCGATACTTGGTTGCCCCATAGGAATCATAATGGCTAAAACAATGATCGCGCCTAAAAAAAGTAAAAATAATGGTGTGAGAATTTTACCGATCCAAACAATCACTTTAGCTGGATTTAAGGCAAAATATAAGGTCAAGACAAAATACATGATGGTATAGATTACCAGCCCTACTTGCTGGTAATCTTTTGAGACAAAAGAAGAGACACCTATTTCATATGAAACAGTTCCTGTTCGTGGTAACGCAAAAAGTGGCCCGATAACCAAATACAAGGTCACAGTGAACAAAACCCCATAAACTGGGTGTACCCGACCAGCTAACTCTTGTAAATTTTTGGTATTTGAATAACCAACAGCCAACACTCCCAAAAAAGGTAGACCGATACCACTGATCAAAAAACCAGCAATGGCAAAATACACATGCTCACCGGCTTGCTGCCCTAGTAATAAAGGAAAAATCAGATTGCCTGCCCCAAAAAATAAGCCAAATAACATGGTGCCAATGATGGCATATGCTGAAAAATTTAATTTTTTATCCAAAATAAACAACCCTTAAAGCTGATACAAATAAAAAGCTGCCAAGCAGCAGCTTTTTATCTAAACATAATTTTTTATAGCTGATCAGGAACACCGACTTGTTTTTGCCTGTGTCGATAAAACCCATAAGTATATAAACCAATCAGGATCAAAACACATAAACCAATCAAAGGTAAACTTCCCCCAAGTTTCATAAAAGGGGTTTCTCCCTGATAGCCTTGAATCTGCCCAACCAACACTTGTGCGGTATTTGGTGCAGCCAAAGCCATTATTTCTCCTTTGGGTGAAATAATGGCTGTCATCCCTGTATTGGTTGAGCGCACCATAAAGCGTCCTAGTTCTAACGCACGAGTTTGAGATAATTGTAAATGCTGATCCATAGCATAGCTGTTACCATACCATGCCATATTGCTGACATTAGCCAATAAACTTGACTGTTTGGCACTGGCAATCAATTCATCACCAAAAGCATCCTCATAACAAATATTAAAGGCTATTTTCTGATTGGCTAATTTTAATGGTGACTGCCCTGCCCCTCCTGCGGTAAAGCCAGACAAAGGCATATTCATTTGCCGATACAGCCAACTGGTTATTGTGGGTAAAGGAATATATTCACCAAAGGGCACCAAATGATTTTTAGCATAATAAGGTTGTTTGAGTGGTTCTGCGGCTTGATAATCAGCTAAGCTCACAACTGCATTTAAATAGCCCATATTATCATCTGTATAACGCGCGATACCTGTTGCTAAAGCCATATGATTTTTTTGTGCAACTAGGGCAAACTGCCCTAATGCATCAACCATATCTTGTTGAAATAAGGGTAAGGCAGTTTCAGGCAGTAGCATAATATCGGCTCTGGTTTGAGCCACTTGCTGATAATATTGTTCAATTGTTGGCACAACCGCTTCTGGCTGCCATTTTAGTGTTTGAGGGATATTACCTTGTGCCAAGGCTATGCTTGCTGTTGTACCATCAGGTTCAGTGAAATTGTTCTGTTTTAAATGCGCACCAAGACCGATTAAAATAAAGGAACACAATAATACACATAAACTGATCTTAAAATTTTTGCAACGCAATATAAAGACCCATAAAGCAGTAATAAACGCGACTACTAGTGTCACCAGATAAAGGCCACCTAATGGTGCGAACCCTGCTAAAGGGCTTTCTGATATTTGTGAATAACCTAAAGCACCCCAACCAAAACCGGTTAAGGCATGTTCGCGTATGTATTCTGTGATGACCCATAATAAGGGGAAACCAACCAATAGTTGGATATTTTTATTCGCCTTTAAATGATGCAATAACCAAAAACACAAGGCAGGATATAAAGCAAGATAAGAAGCAAATAATGCCGTTAAGGGCGCGGCATAAATAACGGGCAAACCCGCCACAGAATGTAAAGCTATAAATACCCAATAAAATTGAGTGACATAAGCACAAAACCCCCAAAGATAAACCAAACGTATGGGTGTTTTTTTTGCAAAAGCAAACCATACCAGTACCCCCAATGAAATGGGCATTAACCAATATAATCGGTATGGAGCAAAAGCAAAAGGTGTCAACAAACCACTTACCGCAACCACAATATAAGCAAAAACAGAAGACTGCGTTATCTTTTGCCCATAATATTGCAGTTTAATCATGATAAGGTAACAATTAAGGTATGTAAGCGCCGATTATCCATACGGGCAACGCTTAGTTTGAGTTTACCTAAGATGACTTTCTCACCTTTTTGCGGCATATGTCCAAGTTCTTGAATCACCAAGCCACCAATTGTATCGACTTCTTCGTCACTAAACTGAGTGTCAAAAAAAGTGTTGATGTCTTCAATTTCAGTTGTGGCTTTTACCTGAAATTTATTTGGTGAAATTTCGATGATATTTTGTGCGGTATTATCTTCATCAAACTCATCTTCAATATCACCAATAATTTCTTCAATAAGGTCTTCAATGGTAATTAAGCCTGACACACCACCATACTCATCAACCACCATCACCAAATGATTACGGCTGGCGCGACACTCTTTCAATAAAGCGCTGAGTGATTTACTTTCAGGAACAAAATGCGCAGGGCGCAAAATATCTTTTAAGTTAAATTTTTCGGGATTTGAAAAATATTTAAGCAAGTCTTTTGCATGTAAGATACCCAATACATCATCTTTATCTTCCCCAATAACAGGGAAACGTGAATGGGTGGTTTCTGTGACATAACTGATCAGGCGATCTAAGCTATCATTAAGGCGAACAACATCCATTTGACTGCGGCTAATCATGACATCGCGAACTTCTAAATCACTAAAAGACAGAACGCTTTCTACCATGGCAAAGGTGTCTTGATCCAGTAATTTTCTATTAAACGCCGCACGCAGGGTTTCTATTAATTCAGCTTGAGTTTCAGGTTCATCTTTAGTTAAACGACCAATAAAACGTTCAAACCAGCCCGTGTGCGGCTTACTACTGGGTTCATCCATAATATTTTGTTACTCCTGAATAAAATAAGGGTTAGTATAACCTAACTGATTTAAAATGGAAATTTCAAGCATTTCCATATGTTCGGCATCTTGTTCATTTTCATGATCATAGCCCATTAAATGCAACACACCATGTATGGTTAAATGAGCATAATGTGCCTGAATCGTTTTATTTTGCTCTTTGGCTTCTTTTTCAACGACTTGTGGACAAATAATTAAATCGCCTTGTAAAGCATGAGTATGTTCTGTGTAAAAACCTGCATCTTCCGATGGGAAACTCAATACATTGGTTGCATAATCTTTATGACGAAAATCATGATTATATTGTTTGGCAAGTGCTTCATCTGCCAATAATATATTGATTTGCGCACTTGAATAATGATTTTTAATAGCCTGCCAGACCCATTTAAAGAAATCCTGCTCTGAAGGAACAAAGCTGCTTGTTTCTTTTTGAATGTAAAGATTTAATCGTTTTCTTTGAATGGATAAAAAAGGGTATTTCTTGGCCTTTTTCATTTTTGATAACCTGATGGATAATAATGATCGTAAGCATCCACAATTTTTTGTACCAAAGGATGACGAACCACATCATCACTTTTAAAGTAGTGAAAATGGATACCTTCTGTTCCAGATAAAACATTAATGGCATCTTTTAAGCCACTTTCAATGTTTTTAGGTAAATCAATCTGGCTAATATCGCCTGTAATGACTGCTTTGGCACCAAAACCAATACGGGTCAAAAACATCTTCATTTGTTCTTGTGTGGTGTTCTGCGCTTCATCCAGAATAACAAAAGCATTATTTAAAGTACGCCCTCGCATATAGGCTAAAGGCGCAATTTCAATCAACCCTTTTTCCAAAAAACGAGACACTTTATCAAAGCCCATAAAATCATATAAAGCATCATATAAAGGGCGAAGATATGGATCCACTTTTTGCGCCAAATCACCTGGTAAAAATCCTAATTTTTCCCCAGCTTCTACGGCAGGACGAACCAAAACAATACGCTCTATTTGATGATTTTCAATGGCAGCAACTGCTGCTGCAACAGCCAAATAAGTTTTACCTGTACCAGCAGGCCCTATACCAAAAACAATATCGTATTTTTGTAACGCATTAATATAGTGATTTTGTCTGAGTGTTCGTCCTTGAATATGCCTTTTACCGGTACGCAATACAGTAAAGTTAGGCGTATTTTGTTCAGGCTGATTGGCTTCTTGTACTTTTGCATGTGCGCTGACACTGGCTAAATGAACATCTTCTGTTGAAATTTCTTGTTTTTTGGCCAACTGATATAAACGCTCAAGGGCATCAATAGTGTGCTTAGTCTCTTCTGGTTGCGCGGTAATGGAAAACACGGCTTCCTTGCGGACAATCGTTACATGCATTAATTTAGCCAGATACTGAATATGCTCATCTAATGTGCCACATAAGCGCTGTAACGCAAGGTTATCAATATTTTCAAATGTATGTTGTGTTGTTTGCAATCTATGTCTCTAAATAAAGATTAACGGGTATATTTTAACCCTAAATATGCCGCACCAATACCTAAAACAACACTGAATATAATATAGCACAGTGTTTTTAAAAATTGATCTGACTCCAACATGAGCACATTTTCTAAACCAAAAGAAGAAAAAGTGGTAAAGCCGCCACAAAAACCAACAGCCAAAAAGGCATACAACGCCTTATCAATACTTGTTTTTCCTAAAAGCCCCGCCAAAGCGCCAATGAGAAAACACCCAACAATATTAATGACCAGCGTCCCCCATGGCATATTGTGTGTATTGAGGAATCGGGACAAAACAAAACGAGTTGCACTACCCAATCCACCACCAACGAACACCAACAGAATCTCTCTGATTGTCATGTTTTTCTCAAACCATTATGAGCGCATGTTCAAAATATTATCAAACCATTCTTGGATATTCAAGATTGAACGCACAGGTTTTGTGTGTTCCGCTTCTTCTGTCCACATGGGTGGTTCAAACAACCAAATTTGATTTGGTTGTATTTCTTTAATAGTCTCTTTCCAAGCATCAAAACGGAAACGTCCATAAAAAGCAGGTAATGAACCACTTAAGAAAAAAGCAATTAAATCAGCGTAACCCAAGTTAAGCTGCTCCCATTCAAAATTGTCTGGAGCAAGATAATAGATTTTACCCACATCTTTACCTAAACCACCGCCATTAATGGCAAAAAGTCCGCCTAACACGTCATCTGCAATCAATAGACTACCGGCTGCTTTCCCCTCTTCGTCCAGTGTTTTATCCTGATTCCACTGAATAATGCCACGCAATTGTTCTGAACCCGAACCCAATACACGCACCCAACCATGGTCGATCAATAAACCACCTGTATGATACAAAATAGCACCAAAATCACTACTGGTTGGCGCTTGAATTTGCAGCAAAGTTTTTTCTGCCTGTTGTGGGTCTGCGGGTAAAATCTTGACCAAAACTGGAGATTTACCAAACTCAACTTGCATCTGGGGCCAAATTGAGCTTGATTGACGGGTTAACTCTTCTAATGTTTTAGCCATTATAGTGCCTTAAGAGCATTGATTAATTCTGGTACAGCTGTATTCAAATCAGCCACTAGCCCAAAATCAGCCACTTTAAAAATAGCAGCGTCAGGATCTTTATTAATGGCAACAATCACTTTACTGTCCTGCATACCTGCTACGTGTTGTATGGCACCTGAAATACCGACAGCAATATAAAGCTGTGGCGCAACAACCTTACCTGTTTGCCCAACTTGACTGTCGTTTGGGACAAAGCCTGCATCCACCGCAGCACGAGATGCACCAATGGCAGCACCTAAAGCATCTGCCAGAGGATGAATGATCTGATTAAAATGCTCTTCACTTTGTAACGCTCTACCACCAGCGACGACTACTTTTGCCTGAGTTAACTCTGGACGTTCTGATTGCATTAATTCTTCACGAATAAATTGACTTAAATTTTGTGCCGCTGTGGGTACCACAATCTCTATTACAGCATCAGAGCCTGTCGCTTGAGCAGCTTCAAATGCAGTGGCTCTAATGGTTAAAACAATATGTTCATCCTGACAAGAAACTGTTTCAAATGCGTTCCCCGCATAAATAGCACGCACAAATGTGGTTTCATCCACCACTTCCGATAAATCAGATATTTGGCTTACATCTAATAAAGCCGCGACACGTGGCATCAAATTTTTACCAAAAGCGGTAGCCGATGCCGCAATATGGCGGTAATTTTTAGCCATGCTGACAATCAGTGGCGCAATCTCTTCAGCTTGAGCATGTGCAAAATGGGGCGCATCTGAACTCAATACCTTACTGACATGAGCCACCGTTTTAGCTTGATTAGCCACCGCCTCAGCTTGGTGCCCTGCCACTAAAATATGAACATCCCCTAATTTTGCTGCTGCTGTGACAGCATGTAAAGTGGCTGGATTTAAAGTTTGATTATTATGTTCAGCAATAATTAATGTGGTCATCTTTGCTCCTTAAATCGCTTTAATTTCTTTAAGTTTGGACACAAGTTCTGCCACATTGGCCACTTTAATGCCTGCTGTACGCTCTTTAGGTTCAGTCACTTTGATCACTTTTAAACGCGAAGTAACATCCACACTCAGCTCTTGCGGAGTGGTTTTTTCGATGGTTTTCTTTTTCGCCGCCATAATATTAGGTAACTTAATATAACGCGGCTCATTTAAGCGTAAATCAGCACTGATCACAACAGGTAATGAAAGGCTTTCTATTTGTACGCCGCCATCGATTTCTCTGGTGATGATGGCTTTGTCTGCTTCTAACTCAACTTTACTGGCAAAGGTGCCTTGAGGGGCATTAATCAAAGCCGCCAGCATTTGTGCTGTTTGATTGGCATCGTCATCAATGGCCTGTTTACCTAAGAAATACACAGAAGGTTGTTCTGTTTGACCAATGGCAGCCAATAATTTTGCTACTACAAGCGGCTCTAGTTTTTCGTCGGTTTCAACGTGTATGGCTCTGTCTGCCCCCATGGCTAAAGCTGTACGTAAGGTTTCTTCACATGCTTTAACCCCTAATGATACGGCAACAACTTCGGTCACTTTACCAGCTTCTTTTTGTCTAACAGCCTCTTCCACAGCAATTTCATCAAAGGGGTTCATAGACATTTTCGCATTTCCGATATCCACATCTGTTTCATCTGCTTTAACACGAACTTTAATGTTGTAATCAAGTACGCGTTTTACAGCAACTATTGCTTTCATATTGTCCCTCATTACTGGTTTAAGTGGCAAAAATGGCTATATTTTGCCTATATTTAGCCATTTTCTCAAGTTTTTCATCCAAATAAATATACCAATTAGATAATAAACACATAAAACAATTTATAAGTTTAAAATATAGAGCCTTTATTCAAAATTTAAAGAGGAAACTATAAAATAATTATTTCATTCTTAAACATTTTCCTGTACAAACAATCGTATTTTGACTGAACCAATAAAAAAGCTCTGTATTTCAGAGCCCTTTTTATGAAAACATTCAAATAACAAACATTATTGGCACAGTTGGTAGACCACATCCAGCTTACGCTTAGCATCTGCAACAAATGGATTACTCATATCCCAAGCATAACCTGCCAAAATGGAACAAACCATTTTGCGAATATCTTCATTGGCATGTTCATAAAAAATCACATCCTGAAATGTGCCATTGTACCAACCTTCAACATAGGTCCGGAATGTATTGACACCAACCATCAGTGGCTGAGCAAATTCTTGCTGCCAATTAACCAGTTCTCCTTTTAATTGTCTATCTAATAAACCAGCAGCCATACTGGCTGAACGCATAGCAATTGTTACACCAGAAGAGAAAACGGGATCAAGAAATTCAGCCGCATTGCCCAATAAAGCAAAACCATCGCCACACAGGGTTTTCACATTGGCAGAATAACCTTTAATTTCTCTAAATGGTGTATCCCATTTGGCATTAGCCAAAATTTCTTTTAAATGTGGGACATCATGGACAAATTGCTGTAAACAAAGCCCTAAGTCTTCGGGGTAGCCTTCGTAACGTTCTGGCAAACCAACCACACCAATCGATGCTCTTCCATTGCTAAATGGAATCAACCAAAACCAAACATCTCGAAACACTGGATGGGTTGTGATCAAAATTTTTTCTCGATTGTATTTAGCCGAAGTAATATTGTCTTCTATATGAGTAAACACAGCCCTTCTTGGTGGTAAATTACTGGGGGTTTCTAATGACAACAACCGAGGCAATACTCGACCATAGCCACTGGCATCAAGCACAAAATCTGCTTGTATATCATACTCATCACCTTCACTGGTGCGAATATGCAGTAATGGCTTACCTTCAAAATTGACTGTTTGAACAGTATGTTGGTATCTTATTTCCACACCTTGTGCAACAGCTTGATCTGCCAGAAGCTTATCAAAGTCGCCACGAGGTACTTCAAAAGTGGTTCCTTTACCTGAAGTGAATCCTTGGCGAAAATCGAACTCAGTGTAACGATCCCCCCATGAAAATGCGGCACCATGTTTTAATTGAAAACCTGCCTGATGAACAGCATCAAGCATCCCCGCTTCTTCAATAAAATCCAGACAATGAGACAGTAGACTCTCACCAATACAAAAGCGAGGAAACTGTTCTTTTTCAATCACAACGACATCATGACCTTTTTGATGCAAAATAGCAGAAGCAATACTGCCTGATGGGCCTGCTCCAATGATCACTACGGTTCTATTTTCTGTTTTACTCATCATATACTCATCATTATTTAAAATATTTCAATCAATTTGGCGGGCATTATCCAATAAAGTGTCTTTGGTCAATTTGATGCAACACAAAGACATATAGAGAATAAAAAATAAAAACGCCAAAATTTTATCTGGCGTTTTTACACTTGAATAAAAATATAAAAAACTCTTACCCTTATCTTCTTGCCTTTTTAGCCAAGCTATTTTGAATGGCTTCGCTTAGTTTTTTCTGCCAACGGCCATAATTAGTCGGTACTTTATCATTCCCAGTCACCACATTGCCACCAGAAACATATTGAATAGAGTATTGTTCTGCACTATAGGTCACACGTATATTGGCTCGTTGATTGTTGACCAAAATGGTGCCATCAATGATGCCCGGTTTGATTTTTTTCATCGACCAAGCTTTTACTTTGCCGCCAGCCAAAATAGATTGTTCAACTTGTGCTCGGCTAAAGCCATTTACTTGCTGCACCAATGGTTTAGGGCCAGATCTTTTTGTACCATCAGCAGACGTACTGCCTGTTGTTGTACAAGCTGCCATAAAAGACACCACAAATAAACTGGATAACAATAACTTCACAAACTTCATAAAACCTCCTGATACCTTATAAATAAAAATTAAACAATATGACAATTTTGTTACGCACGTAACAAAATTTAACACTAACAACTTCATTCGAATTGTTCTGGTTTATATTATAATATTAAAATTATGTCTTCGGAAAATTTAAATGGGATACACCATTAATATAATCGATTGGTATGCAATTAGTCTAGGCCTAGCAGACAAAACAGCTTGGTATGAATGGGCACGACAAGATCACAACAATGCATGGTCAGGAGAGCTGCCTGCCACACCATTGCTACCGAAAATGAGTGCAAGAAGAATGAGTACCCCCAGCAAACTGGCGACTCAAGCAGCATTAACACTAATTGAACAGCATTCCATTGATGCGGCTATATTTATCAGCCAACATGGTGAATTAGAACGAAGCTATAAAATTATAGAAAGCATTTGCTTAAAATACGACGTTTCACCTACTGATTTTTCTATGTCTGTTCACAATACCGCTGCCGGTTTAGTCAGCATTATTGGCAAACAAACTTTTCCGATCTCTTCTTTAGCAGCAGGTAGGGATGGTTTTCAACAAGCATTGCTTGAAACATATGCATTATTGCAAACAGATAACATCAAAAACGTTTTAGTGGTTGATTTTGATGGAGATATACCCAAAGCGTACCAAACACAATACCCACAATATACGCCAGCCTATGCCTGTGCTTATGTTATTACCCAAGGAGACACTTTATCTTGCTCCCAGCAACCGACTGGCAACAATACAACACTTTCAATTTTGCCCCAAAGTTTACAACTTTTACGCAATATGCTGCGTCAAGATGCTTCTTTTATGATTAACGGTACACATTCTAACTGGTTATGGACACAATAAATCGCTCTCCCACATTATTGGTAAAAAAAGCTGAATCATCATGGCTCAATAAAATATGGCGCATTACAGCAACAGGTTTTTGTTTTGCTTTTTTTGGTATTGGCGGCTTAATTCTTTCTGCATTATGGTTTCCTCTTTTACGCTTATGTATTAAGAATGAACTCAAATGCCATGCCATGACCCAAAACAGTATTAAAAATACATTTCGTTTTTTCATCAAGCTGATGCAGACACTAGGGATTTTGGATATTCATTTTATTCATTTAGAAAAATTGGATGAAGATTCGGGTTGTATCATGGTGGCCAACCACCCTAGTTTACTTGATTATGTTTTCTTAGCTTCTGTTATGCCACGTTGTGACTGTATTGTAAAAGAGACACTACTGGATAATTTTTTTATGAGTGGCGTCATCAAAGCCGCAGGCTATATCCCCAATACCCAAGCAGATATTTTACTGCCTGCTTGCCAAAAAAAGTTAAATGAAAGCGGTACAATTCTGATTTTCCCAGAAGGCACCAGAACAACACCAGGCCAAAGCATTCAACTACAAAGAGGTGCAGCCAACATTGCTTTAAGGTCTAAAGTGGATATTCGCATTGCCCGTATTCACTGCGACTTACCCATGCTGACAAAACAAGGTAAATGGTATAACATCCCGCCTGCAAAACCAACATTCACCATCAGCATTGATGAGAAAATTCATATACACGATTTCATTTCCGATGGAGATGAAGCGTTAGCAGCAGATGCTAGACGACTCACTCAGTATTTACAGCAAAAATTAAGTGAACATAATTTATTAATTAGCAAGGAAAGTGATAATGACATTACACAATGACATTAAAGAGTTGATAATCAGCTCATTAAACTTGGAAGGAATGACACCTGAAGAAATTGATACAGATGCGCCTTTATTTGGAGATGGCTTAGGGTTAGACTCAATTGATGCCTTAGAATTAGGCTTAGCCATAAAAAATCATTATCACGTTACTTTATCAGCTGACAGTGAGCAAACGCGTAATCACTTTTACTCTGTTGCTTCTTTAGCAAAATTTATTCAAAGCAATCAAAAATAAGATGTCATAAAGGAAGGAAAACGCCATGAATAAACAAGACATTCAAAATGAAGTTATTGCCATGATTGCTAAACTGTTTGAACTGGAACCAAATGACATTCAGCTTGAATCAAAACTATATGAAGATTTGGGACTAGACAGCATTGATGCCGTAGACTTAGTGGTACAACTACAAAAAGTGACAGGTCAAAAAATCAACCCTGAAACGTTTAAGTCCGTCAGAACAGTTGAAGATGTCATTAATGCAGTTGACACTTTACTCAACAGCAAATAATCAAGCAAAAAACCTGACCTGATGTCATCAAGATATTACTCAGTACTGAATTGGAGCACCAAAATAGGGGTTTCTTTATTCATTATTGCTTACCCTTTTATTGTTTATTTTGGTCTAAACTACTGGTCTATCAGTTTTTTAGCACCTTGTTTGTTGTGTTTGTTTGTTTTACGTCTGGTTTTAAGCAAACAACATCCACAAAAAACCAAACAATTTATTTTTGCCGTTAAAGCAATATCGATTATCGGTATTTTGTTGATTCTAGCCAGCTGGTTACTGAAACAAAACCAATGGCTGCTGTTTTACCCTGTTGCTGTCAATCTCATTATGCTTGGGTTATTTGCTTACTCTTTACTCCAGCCACCAAGCATTATAGAAAGACTTGCTCGAATAACCGAACCTGAACTACCACAATCGGGTATTAGGTACACTCGTACTGTCACCCAAATTTGGTGTGTATTTTTTGTGATCAATGCCAGTATTGCTTTATGGACATGTTATTTAAACAATATGGATATTTGGACTTTATATAATGGTGCCATCAGTTATATCCTAATGGGCACACTTTTGGGTTCAGAGTGGCTATTTAGACAATGGGTCCGCCACAAATGATGCTTTATGCAGATATTTTAAAACAACATCAAGATGCACAAACGCGCATAATTGCTTGGGATAAGCATCGCACTTTTTCCTTGGCTGACTTTCAACAATATGTTTTTTCATTATATCAGTTACTGCAACAATACCCACAGAAAAAATGGGCGATTTGCTTTGACAACAGTTTCTTTTTCAGTGCGGCTTTATTTGCATTAATTTACAGCAATAAAATACCCATTATTCCTGGGCATACACGTGAAGCATTGTTAGCAGAACAACAAGCTGACTTTGATGGCATATTAACCGACCTATCATTGAACCTGACTTGCGCGCAAATCAATACCAACGATATCTGTTTACTCAATTTAGCTGATGCTCAAAAATTGGCCACACAATATCAATGGCCAACAGATGCACAACTGATTTTGTTTACATCGGGTTCTACCGCCAAACCTGAACCCATTCATAAATCACTCTGTGCCTTACAAGCAGAAAGTCAATTACTTGCTTCTCAATGGGGTGAACAACTGACACAAGCGGTATTTATCGCCTCTGTCTCTCATCAGCATTTATATGGGTTGACCTTTAGAATTTTACTGCCATTAAGCTTGGGACGCCCTTTTTATGCCCAGATGACCCAATTTCATGAAAATGTGTTGGCTTTAGCCATGCAATACCCTGCTCAAACTGTTTTTATTACCAGCCCTGCTTTTTTAAAACGGTTGGATACACAGTTGCATCAAGCCCCTCTTAATATGATGTTTTCTGCTGGCGGGCCTTTACATTTTGCCGAAGCACAACAAGCAAAAGCAATGTTTGGTGTGTTGCCCACAGAAATATATGGCAGCAGTGAAACAGGTGTCATTGCTCATCGAAAACAAAGATGCCAGAACCAAGTTTGGTCTTTATTTGCAGGGATCAATATATCCATCACAAAAGATCATGCCCTTTTGGTGCAATCGGCATTATGTGAAGAGACTTGTGGTGCAATCCTTAAAGATAAAATACAAATAGAGCAAAATGGCTTTCACATTATTGGTCGAACAGATCGCATCATCAAACTGGAAGAAAAACGCATTTCATTAACTGAAATCACCCACAGGCTCTTATGCTTACCCCAAATAGCCGATGTTGCCTTATGTACCCTTGAACACAATAATAGAACGGTATTGGGTGCTGTTATTGTACTTGAAGCACAAACTAACCGAGCATCTACTGCCCATCTGATTCAACAATTTACCCAAGCTTTAAGACCCTATGTTGAACCTGTTGCTGTGCCAAAACGTTGGCGGTTTGTACAGGATATCCCTGTTAATACTCAAGGTAAGCGTAACTTTCACGATTTACAGGAACTGTTTAAATGAAGCTACCTAAAGAATTAGACATCCAATTATTGGATCAGAATCATGCCATGATCACACTATTTGTTTGCCCAGAACTTTTCTGGTTAAAAGGCCATTTTCCTATTCAGGCAATTTTACCGGGGGTGACACAGGTAACATGGGTGATGCATTACGCAAAGACCATTTTGAAGCTAACACAACCTTTTAAAGGCATTGAAAAAGTAAAATTTCAAAAGCCCATTTTCCCAGAAGAAACCATCATACTCACCTTAAAATGGCATGAGCAAACACATAAATTGGATTTTGACTACCAAACAGCAAACAACCAAGGAGCCAGTAACGGGCGTATTCAACTACAAAAACCTTCAGCTGCTGAGTAACATTTATGAACAACAATACTTTTAACCCTTGTGTCATTATCCCCTGCTACAACCATGGCCATACTATGGAAGCGGTATTGTTGTCCCTACAACCTTTCAATTTACCCTGCATTATTGTTGATGATGCCAGTTCAGAACCTACAGCAAGTATGTTAAAAAACTTGGCTCAATGTTACCCATGGGTAACATTGATTCGTCATCAAACCAATCAAGGCAAGGGAGGAGCAGTATTGACTGCTTTTGATGTTGCCTTCGGACAAAAATACACTCATGCCATTCAAATCGATGCAGATGGCCAACATCAATTAACCGATATCCCCAAGTTAATTCAAAAAGCCAAAGATAACCCAACAGCTCTGATTTCAGGCGCACCTATTTATGATGATTCAGTGCCTAAAAGTCGACTATATGGTCGTTATATCACCCACTTTTGGGTATGGCTGGAAACGTTATCATTTTCAATAAAAGACAGTATGTGTGGTTTTAGGGTATACCCTGTTACCACAATGCATACCTTGGCAAAAAAACATCGGCTGGGTAAACGTATGGATTTTGATATTGAAGTGATGGTGCGTTTATATTGGCAAAATACGCCTATTTATTTTATCCCAACCAAAGTCATTTACCCTGAAAATGGTCTCTCTCATTTTGATGCGCTAAAAGACAATGTGCGTATTTCTTGGATGCATACTCGACTATTTTTTTCGATGTTACCCAAAATGCCTTACCTTTTATTACATAAACAAAAACCAGAGGCTAATAAACATTGGTCAAAGACGAAAGAACGACAAGGTTTATGGGGTATGCGCTTCCTGCTAAAAAGTTACTGCTTGTTCGGTTCTACCGTTTTTAAATGTTTACTTTACCCCGTTATTTGCTATTTTTGGCTCACAGGTAGCAACCAGAAAAAAGCATCTGAGGCTTATTTAGCCAAAATCAAACATTTTGCACAAACACAAGGTAAAACAATCCCTTCTGATTTAAGCAGTTTCAAACACTTTATGCATTTTGCTGGATCCATTTTGGATAAGCTGTCTTCATGGTTGGGTAAAATGTCTCACCAAGATGTGGTCTTCCCACAAAAAGCAACCTACTTAGCACAAAAAGAAAAAAAAGAAGGCACCCTTATTTTATGTTCCCATTTAGGGAATATCGAGGTATGTCGTGCATTAGGGGAAATGGGCAGTAAAGTGAAAATCAATGCATTGGTTTTTACCCAACACGCAAAAGGATTTAATCAAGTCCTCAAAGAAATCAACCCGCAATCAAGCATTAACTTGATTGAAGTGACTGATATTGGGCCAGACACAATTATTTTGTTACAACAAAAATTGGAACAAGGCGAATGGATTGCTATTGTAGGTGACAGAACCCCTGTGAGCCAATACCATCGTCAAGAGACTGAACGAATCATCTGGTCTTCTTTTTTAGGAGAAAAAGCCCCCTTCCCACAAGGCCCCTTTATTTTAGCCGCCACATTAAAATGCCCTGTTTTTTTGATGTTTGGCTTAAAACCCGCAAACCAATACATTATTTATTTTGAAGAGTTTGCCAATCCTCTCACCTTACCACGACAAACAAGGCAAGCTTCCCTGCAAGCTGCGGTAGATTTATATGCAAAAAAATTGGAGGAACACTGCCTTATTTCTCCTTTAGACTGGTTTAATTTCTACCCATTTTGGCAATTAAACCTACCTTCCAAAAAGGATCATGAATGAGTAAAAACAAACAAGCCATTTTATCTGGTACATTTGAATTAACGGTTCCCTTTTACGATACGGATCCAATGGGTGTGGTATGGCATGGCAATTATTTTCGTTACTTTGAAAATGCCCGCGAACATTTATTGGCAAGCATTGATTATGGTTATCGAAAAATGCGTCTTTCAGGCTATGTATGGCCCGTTATTGACACACGGGTCAAATATATTGCCCCTTTACATTTTGAACAAAAAATTCGTGTACATACTGACATGACAGAATATGAAAACCGCTTACGCTTTGATTATAAAATTATTGATTGCCAAACCAATAAAATCACCACGAAAGCACACACTATTCAAGTAGCGGTATTGGAAGAAACAGGAGAAATGTGTTTTGCCTCTCCTACCATCCTTTTAGAAAAATTGGGCATCTCACAATGAAAAAATGGACATTAATATTATTTGGCTTATTCAGTAGCCATTTACATGCAATTACTTTAGACGACATACAACAACAATTAGGTGCACACCCAATTGTACGTGCTGAATTTGAGCAAAAACGGAGCATCAGTGGTGTGTCAAAGCCCATTTTATCTTCTGGCACAATTATTGTGTCACAACAAGATGGTTTATGGTGGCATCAAACAAAACCATTTGATTTAACACTTTTACTCACTAATCAAGTCATGAAACAAAGCACAGCAGGGAATCAGCCACAAGTGATTACAGCCAAGCAAAACCCTCAGTTGTTTCAATTTAATAGCCTTTTATCCTCTTTATTTAAGGCAGACAAAAAAACATTAGAACAAAATTTTGTCATTAAGTTACAAGAAAAACAAACAGGTTGGGTGATTACGCTGACCCCTAAAAAAGAGCCACTGAATAAAATTTTTAACACCATTACTCTATCGGGTAAACAGGTATTAGAAAACATTCAAGTGCATGACAAACAGGCAGACCAAACCAATATCCGTTTTTTTAACCACAAACTAACCCCCACAACCTTACAAGCGAACGAACGTGCTTACTTTAAATAATCAGAAAAAATATACATTTTTTGCATTATTATGGACAATAACCGTTATTGCCCTAGGCATATTGCTGTGCATTTTACTGCCACGCAGCCAGATCAACACCAGTGTCATGGCCTTATTGCCACAGGAGCATTATGCTGATATTCCCGATTCTATTTTAGAGGGGTTCAGTTCAAGGCTCGATAAACAGGTTATTTGGTTAATTAAGTCACCCACTGCTCTGGATGCAGAACCGGCAAAATGGTGGATTAATGAGTTAAAAAAACAGCCCTCTATTGGCTCTGTTTCAACACAGATGACTCCACAAACCCAACAACAATGGGGGCAGTTTTTCTTTCAACATAAAGCGGTACTGCTTGACGCAGCAACAGAACAAAGACTTAAAAACAATACCCATACAGACTGGATTTTAAGTCAAATTTATTCTCCTTTTGCAGGAGTAGGTTCACAAGAATTAAAACATGACCCACTATTATTAACTCGAGCCATTCAACTGGATCAACAAAAAAACGCTCGGGCATTACAAATGGATAATGGCTGGCTGTATAGTGAAGATGAACAAGGCAATACTTGGTATTTTGTGCATGCACAGCTCAAACACTCTTCTTTTGATATGAACAGTGCACGCAATATCGTTAATACCTTCTTAAGCCTAGAACACAATTTAAAACAGCAGTTTCCTGGCACAGAAGTCTTACAAAGAGGTACGGTTTTTTACAGCAATTACGCCAGCGAACTAGCCCAAAAAGATATTTCCACCATTGGTGTGGCGTCAACACTTGGTATTATTTTATTGATTTTACTGGTATTCCGTTCCATACAACCCATTATTTTGACCTTATTGTCTTTGGCTGTAGGTGTCTTAGCGGGCATCACTGCCGTTTTGGCTTGCTTTGGTCAAATACACATCATGACGTTGGTGATGAGCACCAGTGTTGTGGGGATTTCGATTGATTATGCCTTGCATTATTTAACAGAGCGCATGGTTCATGGCAAAGATGAAACGCCTTTATTCAGTCTGAACAAGTTGCTCCCAACATTGGCTCTTGCCTTAGCCTCCAGTATCAGTGCCTATGTTTGCTTACTCTTTGCCCCTTTTGCAGGTTTGCAACAATTGGCTGTGTTTGCCATAGCAGGTTTAGCTGGTGCCTTTTTTACTGTAGTGGGCTGGTACCCATTTTTAGCTAAAAAATTACCGACTCGCCCCAATATTTCGACACGCTTAATAAGCTCTTGGCTGAATCTATGGCAACAAAACAACCTGATTCGTTATGGTTTACCTGCATTGATTTTTATTGTCTCTTTAATTGGTTTAAGCCAATTAAAAGCAGATGATGACATTGGTAAACTACAGGCATTACCCAAATCATTACAACAACAAGAGCACAAAATAGCACAATTAACAGGTCAAAATAATGACCAAAAATGGCTGATTGTTTATGGCAATGATGCGCAGGAAACCTTACAAAGGTTAGAACACGTGTCTGTTTTATTGAATCAGGCGAAACAAAACCAAGTTTTAGACGATTTTAATATACTGCCCTTGCCTTCATTAAAAAAACAAAAAGAACATCTGGCTCTCATACAAGAAAAAATGCCAACTGTTCTAACTGCACTACAAAAAGAAGGCATTCAAGCCAATATCTCTACAATGGATTCAAATTTGGTCGATATAAACACATGGCTAGCTCACCCAGTTAGCGAAGCATGGCGAACCTTATGGCTCAGTTTAGATAGTGGGCAAAGTGCTGTCTTGGTGCCACTACATGGTATCGCGCAACCTGCTGAATTAAAAAACATCAGCACACAAGTAGCAGGTGTACACTGGGTAGACAGAAAAACCGAACTAAGTGAGCTATTTGCAACGTACCGACTTTATTTATCTTGGTTGCTCGTTGGTGCGTTAGGACTTATTTGTTTGCTGTTTATTTATAAAATGGGGGTTATTCGTGGCATCCGCTGTACTCTACCGTTGGTTTTGGCACTGACAACCAGTTTAAGCATCTTAGCTTTAACAGGACAAACCGTTAATTTATTCTCCTTATTGGCTTTAATTCTTGTTTTGGGTATTGGCATTGATTACACCCTGTTTTTTAGTAATCAACACATCACCCCTACCACAGTTGCCTTATCTGTTTTTATGGCTGCCCTGACAACAGAATTGACCTTTGGGCTTTTAGGGTTTAGTCATACGCAAGCCATTAGTGGCTTTGGGCTAGTATTAAGCGCAGGTATTTTTACTGCTTTTTTATTGGCGCCCATTGCGCTCCCCACACAAACATCGAAAAAGGATACAAAATAGGCATGAAATATTTTAATATCTGGCTATTAAGCCTTATCCTCTTATTGGCCGGTTGCGCGACCAAACAAAACAATGAAGCTTGGCTCACTCGCGGCACAAAAATCACCTTACCTCCGCCAGGTATTGCCATGGATATCCATAAGCAACAGCTCTTAACAACCACAGTTAAAGGACAGCAACATTCTTTAATGGTTTTATTGGATGCCAATGAACAAGAAATTAAACTGGTTGGTTTATCTGCAATTGGCATACGATTATTTACCGTACAGTATAACCAGCAAGGCATTCAAACCAAACAATTTATTAAAATAGCACAATTACCACCTGCCCCTCAGGTATTAAGCGATATTATGCTCAGCTACTGGCCCACTGCTGTTTGGCAAAACCATTTACCTGAAGGTTGGACATTAACGGATACAGAACAACAACGCCTTTTAAAAAATAATAAAGGTGAAACGATTACCGAAATTCATTATCAAAACCAACACAATAAACGTGAACCTGTTTCCTTAAAACAGCATTATTTTGGTTATGAAATCACACTGACAAATATGGATGACGAGCCATGATTTATTGCAATGCGTTTGGTGCCATCAATGCCCTAGGATCTGATTGTAAAAGCATCAGTTCTGCCTTAAAAGAAGGACAAACTGGTTTAAAATCAAATAATAGCTGGTTAACTAATCAACAGACCACCTTTCTTGGGCAAGTTCAAGCAGATTTACCTTTAGTCCCCCCCGACCTGAGTCAACACAATTCTAGAAACAATCAGTTAATACTGGCAGCTTTAGAACAAATTCGCCCACAAGTAGACAATTTAATCAGCCAATTTGGACACAATCGTATTGCCGTTATTATGGGTACCAGCACCTCTGGCATTTATGAGGGTGAATTGGCTATTGCACACTACTTAACCTATGGCGTTTTAGCTGATGGTTTTGACTATCAACAACAACAGTTCGGCGATGCAGGTGAATTTTTGGCCAAATATCTTGGCCTAACTGGCCCATCTTATACCATTTCAACAGCTTGTTCATCCAGCGCTCGAGCCATCATTAGTGGTTATCGCCTACTTAAAGCTGGCCTTGTCGATGCAGCAATTGTGGGCGGCGCCGACAGCTTATGCAAAATGGCCATCAATGGTTTCAATAGCTTAGAAGCCATTTCTACAAAACAGTGTTTGCCTTTTGCTCAAGACAGAGATGGCATCAATATTGGCGAAGCAGCTGGGCTGATGATTTTAAGTAAAGAACAAAGTGATTTAAGCATTTTGGGTTTTGGTGAATCATCAGATGCATGGCATATGTCTGCCCCACATCCCGAAGGCATAGGAGCAAAAAATGCCATGCAAAAAGCGCTTGCCCATGCCAAACTCACGCCTGAAAATATTGGTTATATCAATTTACATGGTACAGCGACTCGTTTAAACGATGATGCAGAATCAAAAGCTGTTTATCAAGTTTTTGCAGACCAAACGCCATGTAGCTCAACCAAACATTTAACGGGGCATACCCTTGGCGCGGCAGGTATTACCGAAGCAATTATCAGCGCATTGATCTTACAAGACAATTTACCTTTACCCCAACAAGACTTTACACACTCACCTCAAGATGCCGCACTTGCCCCCATTCAATTAGTCAAGGGTCATCTTAACTTGAAGCAAAAGACTATTTTATCTAACTCTTTTGCTTTTGGGGGCAATAATGCTTGCTTGATTTTAGGAAACCGATGATGAATTCTTTTTTACCTGTTGCAGATTATCTGCCACATGAAGCGCCTATGGTACTCTTGGATCAACTCTATGCCGTTGACCCAGAAACAATTGAATGCACCGTACAAATCAATAAAACAGGGGTACTGGCACCATTTTTAAATGAAAATGATCATTTGCCTGCATGGTTTTTATTGGAAATCATGGCACAAACAGTTGGCGTATGGAATGGTTTTCATGCAAAGGCACACAATAAAGCCCCACAAATTGGCCTGTTACTGGGCTCTCGTGCATTCAAAACGATCCAAGCTGAATATCCACCAAACACCACTTTACATATCCAAGCAAAATTATTACTCCAAGATGAGAGACTGGCTAATTTTGATTGTGCCGTTTTGATTGATCAAGACATGATTGCCTCAGCCAAAATCAATGTCTTTGAACCAAATACTGAAGAAATTAATGCTTTATTGGAAAGGAATACCTAAATGAATCGTACTGTATTGGTTACAGGCGCAAGCAAAGGAATTGGACAAGCAATTGCCATAGAATTAGCCAAACAAAATTTCACCATTGTGGTGCATTATTTAAAAGATAAAGCAGGTGCAGAACAGACGCTCAATCAAATTGAGCAGTTGAATGGACAAGGTCGCTTATTGTGTTTTGACATCAGCAATAAACAAGATTGCCGCCAAACATTAGAGCAAGATATAGAACAAAATGGTGCTTATTACGGCATTGTTAATAATGCAGGTATCATTAAAGATGGTGCTTTTCCAGCTTTAACAGATGAAGATTGGGATGATGTGATCCACACCAATCTGGATAGTTTTTACAATGTGATTCATCCTTGCATCATGCCCATGATTCGACTCAAGCAAGGCGGACGTATTATTGTTTTATCATCTGTTTCAGGCATTATGGGCAACCGAGGACAAGTAAACTACAGTGCAGCAAAAGCAGGCATTATTGGTGCATGTAAAGCTTTAGCAGTTGAGCTCGCCAAACGCAAAATTACTGTTAACTGCATTGCACCAGGTTTAATTGATACAGGCATCTTAGACATGGAAGAACAAGCAAAAGAAGAAGCCATGCGGATGATTCCAATGGGCAGAATGGGGCAAGTAGAAGAAGTGGCTGCTTTGGCAAATTTTTTAATGTCAGACAATGCTGCATACATTACGCGTCAAGTTATTTCAATTAATGGAGGCATGTTATGACAAATAGAGTTGTCATTACAGGAATGGGTGGGATCACCGCATTTGGGCAAGACAGCCAAAGCATTATGCAAAAACTCAAAGACGGTCAAAATGCGATTAAATACATGCCTGAATGGGAAGAGTATGCAGGTCTGAACACTAAATTGGCAGGCCCTATTCAAAATTTTACCATTCCCAAACACTATACCCGTAAGCAATTACGCTCAATGGGGCCAGTATCGATTATGTCAACCCGTGCCACCGAGCTTGCTTTAGAACAAGCAAATCTATTGAATCATGAAGTCCTCAGCAATGGACAAACTGGCATTGCTTATGGTTCATCTACTGGCAGCACCAAACAAGTGGGTGAATTTGGCAACATGCTCAACAATAAAAATGTGTACAGCATTACAGCCACTACCTATGTACAAATGATGTCACATACTACAGCCGTTAACACTGGGCTATTTTTTGGCTTAAAGGGACGTGTTATCCCCACTTCCAGCGCTTGTACCTCTGGCAGTCAAGCCATTGGTTATGCATACGAAGCCATTAAACATGGTTACCAAACGGTTATGATTGCAGGTGGCGCAGAAGAGCTTTGCCCATCAGAAGCAGCCGTATTTGATACCTTATTTGCCACGAGCCAAATGAATGATCAACCTGAACACTCTCCTCGTCCTTTTGACAAAAATCGTGATGGTTTAGTTATTGGTGAAGGCGCCTGCACATTAATTTTAGAAGAGTTAAACCATGCGATGGCACGTGGTGCCACCATTTATGGTGAAATTGTAGGCTTTGCCAGCAATTGTGATGCCAGCCATATTACCCAACCCAGAAAAGAAACCATGCAAATTTGTATGGAACAAGCCCTACAAAATGCACAATTACCCCCTGAAGCGATTGGCTACTTAAGTGCTCATGGCACTGCAACTGCCAGAGGTGATGTGGCAGAAAGTTTAGCGACAGCCAATATTTTTGGCACCAATACCCCGATATCTTCCCTTAAAAGCTATTTTGGTCATACTTTAGGCGCTTGTGGTGCAATGGAAGCTTGGCTGAGTATTGAAATGATGCGAAATAAGTGGTTTGCACCAACCATCAATTTAACAGAGCCTGACCCTGAATGTGGTCAATTAGATTACATTATGCAAGAAGGTCGAACAATGGATATTGAATACATTCAATCCAATAATTTTGCTTTTGGCGGGATCAACACCTCATTAATTATTAAACGGTGGGCATAATCAGGTTAAAAGAAGAATCCATAATAGCAATGATTCATTTTAAATTGTGCAAGCAATCATTATCGATTCCGTTTAATCTTTATGCCCCATCTTATTAACCCAAGATGACAAATGAGCAACTCATTTTAATCGCTTTATGAACAACAGAAAAAGATGAAATATAAAAACATACTTATTATCAGCTTATTAATAATATTATTAGGCGCATGTACAGAAACAGAAAAAGCTCAGTTAGCCAACACTAATGATACTGAGGACCCTGTTGTCTATTTCAAACATGATGACAAAGCAATGAATAAGGCCATTCAAACAGCCAGAACAACTTTCCACCAATTCGAAAAAGCATTTAATGAAAATGACACCAACCAATACTCTGGCTTTACCATTAAAGTCGGCTTTCCAACACAATCAGGTTCAAAAGAACATATATGGGTAAGTGATATTCAGTATGACAAAAAAAACTATTCAGGCATAATTTACAATACCCCTGTTGAAAATGTTGGCTTTGAATACGGCGACACAATAACAGCAATCGAGCAAAACCAAATCAGCGATTGGATGTTTACTGATACAAAAACCAACAAAACTTACGGTGGCTATACCGTTCGTGTGATGCGTGACGCAATGAGTGATGCAGAAAAACAAGCATTTGATCAAGAAACAGGCCTCAACTTTGCCGAGTAAATAATACTTTGAACAAATTTAAACCCTATACTGATTACCTTGTATAGGGTTTAAATGCATAAAACTGTACTTGGACACTCATGAACTAAAAATTAAAGATCAGATCGCTCCATCGTTTCAGTACCCCAAAACAACCGTTCTGCATCTGTTTTAGCAAAAGCTTTTACCAATACTTCATCACTGCCTTCTTCCCAAATTTGTTCAGCCAAAGCTTCATCATCTTTTGCCAACTCAAAAATGGCCTCCGCAATTTCGATAGAGGTTTCACGTACATTTGCCCATGCTTCAATATCTTGTTTGGTTTTCATATTTTTCTCCTTTTACATTGTTTTAATAACTGAACGAAGCTTGTCTCATACCTAGAGCCACACCAGCATCTGTAATAGCTTGCCACTCATTATCTGAAATATCAATACCATTTGCCAAACGTTGTGCAGCAGTTCTGATTTCTGGTTCCCCTGAAATCAAAATGGGATGTTCATCTGGAAAAGGTGCTGGAGATGAGCGAATATAATCAATCATGGCATCATACTCTGCCCCAAACCAGTCTTTTGCGGCTAATTTTGTTGGGTCTACCACAAAAGTGGTCATATTATTCACAATCGCACCTTCTCTTGGATTCTCAGGTTGGAATGTTCCACCACCAGAAAGCAAACCTGCCAAAAATTCACAAGCCATAATCAAACCGCCACCTTTATGTTTGGCAATGGGACGCAATGCACCAGTTGGCTCTTCCCACATGGCTTTAGGATCATTTGTTGGATGCCCTTTTGCATCTAACATCACTTCTTCATCAAATTTTTTACCGGCCAAATAAGCCACTCTTGTTTTACCCAAAGCCACAATACTGGTGGCAAAATCCAAAATAAATGCTGGGTTTTCAGGGCTTTTAGGCATGGCAATGCAAATAGGGTTGGTACCAAACCTTGCCGCTGACCCACAAAAAGGCGCAACCAAAGCAGCATTAAAATCGGTCACATTCACAAAATGAACAGAAATCATGCCTGCTGCTGCAGCTTGTTCGCCATAAGTACCAATTCGCCCTAAATGATTTGTTTTGGCCAAAGTCATCAAGCAAACACCTGTTTGTTTGGCACGCTCAATAGCTGCTGCCATGGCTTCTTTACCCGTACGTTGTCCATAACCTCTATCGCCTGAAAACTGCAATACAGCTCCCGCGTCATTAATTAACCTTGCTGCTGTATTGGGTTTAAGCAAACCTTCTTGGATAGATTTAGCATACTGAACCAACATACCCACACCATGGCTATCATGCCCTTTTAAATTGGCTTGAACCAAATGTTCTGCCACACACAATGCTTCATCAGCAGAACTTCCTGCATTTTCTAAAAAAGCTTGTACAATTTTTTGTAAGCTTTGAGCAGCAATATTCATATATATTTCCCTACGTAAATGATTTATTATCCTTAAAGCTTATACGCCTAAAACAGCCATATTACACCTTATTTAATGACGTGTATTTGAAGCGGACTTGATTACGGTAACAATAATGCCCACATATAACCATCTCATACTGGCTATATTCTTAGTTTAACGCTGTCTTCGACCCAATTTTAACTTAAAGAAGTATGAAAATTTTTAAAACCATCAATAAGCGAATATTATTATTGGTATTTAAATGATCACAAGACTCTTTGCCCTTATTTCACTACCGAACCAAAGAATGTATACATCAATTACACACTAAAATGGTCAAACACTCATGCTAACAGACACATAAAGAATAACCAATAAGATAACAATCAGATAGGCAATTATTAGCTGCACATCCCAAAGAAAACCAGATAATTTTTTTGATGTAAAAATACATCACTTAAGTTTATCTCTCTCCTTTTTGATAGGTTAAATTGGAATTGTATACAACTATTATTTATAATTCCGATTTTAGATATTTAAATGAACAGTTAACATATAATTTAAATACACTAACAGTTATTGATCATAAAAATATGGATACCTACGAAGATTCACAACCAGAAATTCATATTTTTATGATCAATAATGATTAAACACCCTAACCAATTTATTCATTACGAAAGATTTTTGACCCTATGTCTCAGCATCGAAATACAGATAAAAAACATTTCCGCCTCAAAAGCACAGGAGTTGCAGTTATTTTAGGCCTGACCAACTCTATGTTATGCCTTATGCCTAACACTGCTCTAGCAAACGACGAATGTGGTATTGCACCTACTGGTGGAGGCACAATTAATTGTACTTCATCAGGAAACAACTATACCTCAGGCATTAATTATAGTGGTTTGGTTGGTGATTACACAGTCAACTTTGATGGACGATCTAACCCCTTTAATCTGAATAAAATTGGCGTTGCTCCTAATATTGGGGTAGATATTCAAACCACAGGAAACTATACCCAGAATATGCTTGGCACAGTGGATATGCTTGTGGACGGCAGAGGAGGAAACCCTGGCGTTACAGGTGTTCGACTACTTGCATCTGGTGCGGGTAATAAATTGGTTTTTAATGCAAACGACCCAAATTCAATGTTTAATTTAACTGTATATGGTGCAGGACCAGACTCTGCCCCTGGACTTTCAGGCATTGAATTTAAAGCAGAAACAGTAGAAGCCGACTTAAGCAGATCAAATATTTATGTTGAAGGAGGCAATATCAATGGTATCGATATTCAGTCAAACTCATCAATCAGCATTAATTCTGCTAACCTCAAAACAGGTAATATGACCATTGTTTCTCATAGCACAAATATGCCTGATTATGACGCAGCTGTTGAGATTTCTGTCAAAGAAGATATTACTGTTGATACAACAGCAGGAACAATTGCCATACGCGGAAGCAGCCAGTTAGGTCCATCTGCAGGATTAATTGGTGTACGAGCAGTTTCCTCATCTGACACTGCTGATATTAATATTACAGCTGGCAATATCGATATTGACGGCGTTGACTTTAGTGAAGGCATTGCCGCACAAAAAACGTCTGCCACAGGTTCTGGTGCAATCAACGTAGATACTGTGTCAGGCACAATGATTAAAACGACTGGGCAAGGCTCAATTGGTATTGAATTAAACAACGCAAGTGGTGCCAATAACCTAACAACACTAGGTTCTGTTCTAGCCACAGGTGAAAATAGCGCAGCGATTGTTTCTTTAAGCCAACAAAATGGTCCTGTTACCCTTACTATTGGTTCAGACGCATCGATACAAGGTGGATGGTCTTCTGACCCTCTATTTGACACAGGCAGTTATACAATACGCAACCCAAATGCTGCGGTAGGTGTATTGCTTGGCGCAGAAGCCAATACGGCAACTGTCAATAATGCAGGGATCATTGGTGCCGCTTCAGATAGAGCCATAGAAACACTAGAAACTGCAGCAGCTTTAACCAGCACAACAACCGTAATTAACAACTCTGGCGTGATTACAGGGACAATTAATTTAGGTTCTGGAGACAATACCCTAAATAATACAGGTTCATTTGAATTACGTGGTTTTGCCGATACAGATGGTGATGGCCTACGAGATAACATACGCGTTGCAGTGGCAAACCTTGGTTCTGGAAGCAATAACCAAATCGTCAATACAGGCACATTGAAACTTTTAGGTGATAATGGGCAAGCAACCACCCTTAACAGCACTGATGAATACGCAACAGGTTATACTGCAAATGCAATGTCTCTTGGCGGCTCAGTGCAAGGTCAAATACATAATGTCCAAAGTTTTGATAACAGCGGTACAATTGACTTAAGTTCTGGCAACGCCTTAGCTGGAGATGTTTTGGTGATTAGTGGTGGCGCAACTGCTGGGGTTGCTGCTGGTGGTCGCTATGTTTCAAACTCAGGCTCCTTAATTGTTGATACTGTACTTAATGAAGGAGATGTAAATAGTGCCAGTGATATGCTGGTTGTTGACAGCACTGAACTTGCTTCAGGAGCGACCTCTGTTTTTGTCAACAATGTTGGCGGCACAGGTGCCCAAACAGTAGGTGATGGCATTGAAGTGATCCGAGTTTTAGATGAGACTCAATCTGCCGCAGGTGCATTTAAACTGGGGCAACGTGTTCTTGCTGGTGCCCACGAATATGATTTATTTCAACATGGTGTCGATTCAAGTATACAAGATGGTAACTGGTATCTTCGCACCCTAGCATCCCCTCCTCCAGAAACAGGTATTTACCTCAACAATTTATTCATTGGTTCAACAATGTTCATGCATACATTACATGATCGTTTAGGAGAACCACAATATACCGACTCATATAAAAATACTGTCGAGCGTCGTAATATTGGCGAAGGCTGGGTAAGAATTGTTGGTAATCATACTGAATCCAAGCAATCGAATAAAACGGTTAATGTAGATACCGACTCTGTATTGGTTCACTTTGGTGGGGACATTGCACGTTGGACCGATGAAAAAAATAATTTCTGGTTATTTGGTTTAATGGGTGCTTATGGACACAGCAAGAGCGATGCAGAAGGTACACCTTTATACACACAAAGCGGTATAAAACGTACAGCTACAGGTAAAATTGATGGGTACAGTGTTGGTGCTTATGCAACATGGTATGGCAATGAAGACAAACCAACGGGCCCTTATATAGACACATGGGCACAATTTGGCTGGTATGACAATAAAATTCAAGGCAATACCCTAAAAGAAGAAAGTTTTGACAGTAAAGGTTGGACTGCCTCTATCGAAGCTGGATATGCATTTATTCTTAACGATAGAGAAAAACGCCAATGGATGATAGAACCGCAAGCACAAATTGCTTACAGTGCTTACGACATTGATGACCATTATTATAATGGGATGTATGTTCATGATGCTGATGCAAATGGTTTGATTACCCGCTTAGGTGCTCGTTTATATAGCCGTGATAAATTAGATGGCGACAGTATACAACCTTTTGCTGAAATCAATTGGTGGCATAGTAGTGCAAAAAATTCTTTAAAATTTTCTGACACAACGTTAGATAGTGGTGAGCCAAAAAATCGTTATGAATTAAAAGCAGGTTTCCAAGGCAAGCTTTCACAAAGATGGCAACTATGGGGACATGCTGGTATGCAATTTGGCGAAAATAGCTACAAACGTTACGAAGGTATGGTTGGTGTCAAATATCGCTTTTAAAAATAAGTGATTTCAATCAAACCCCGTATACAAATTAATTTGTATACGGGGTTTGATATTTTTAAGACTACCAACCTTTACCCAAGATCTCATCAAAATCACAATGAAAGATAGTTCAACTTCTATTTCTTGCTAATCCATTCAGTCAAAATAAACAAAAAGGTATCTCACGCCCTCATTTTTTCATGATAACTATATTGTTTATTTAAAAGGCTCTGTTTCAATGAACCTTCTAACATAAAAAATTCGGGGTCCTCTTGGAACTTATCCAATCAATTTAAACTCTGTAAATAATATTTATGAAAATAAATGTTTCAATTTTGTTAAAATAACCATAATCAAAAATAAAAACAATCATTACCCTCTAGGTATACTCATGGAAATAGTTTTTACCGTACTCATTCTATTGCTTTGTGTGGCTTTATCCAGCGCATTGGCAAAAATTTCACCTGTTAGGTTACCCTTACCCTTAGTACAAATTTTAATGGGCGCAATTTTAGCTTGGGATGTATTTAACCTACATGTTACATTTGAGCCAGACTGGTTTATGCTGCTTTTTATTCCCCCTTTGCTATTTGCAGATGGTTGGCGTATTCCCAAACAAGAATTCTTTGAACAACAACCTGCTATCTTAGCCATGGCATTGGGTTTGGTTTTTTTTACCATTTTTGTGCTTGGTTCATTTGTCCACTTTTTGATTCCCAGTATTCCACTGGCTGCAGCCTTCGCTTTAGCGGCAGTCTTATCACCAACGGACGCTGTCGCCGTTTCTGGTATTTTTGGTAAACGCTACGTACCCAAAAATGTCATGAATCTCTTACAAGGCGAAGCATTAATGAACGACGCGTCTGGCCTTGTTGCCTTACGTTTTGCTGTAGCAGCCGTATTAACGGGTACATTTTCAATTGTAGATGCTTCTGGCAAATTTTTGATGGTTGCCGTTGGTGGTTTGGTTGTAGGTGTCGTCATCAACTGGGTTTATTCACATGCTCTGAAAGTTCTGGTGCGACTAGGCGGACAGGACACGGCAACTGAAATTATTTTATTATTCTTACTGCCTTTTGCCGCTTATCTGTTTGCAGAACATATTGGTGTTTCTGGTATTTTAGCTGCAGTATCAGCAGGTATCGCCCAAAGCTATAATGACTTATCACTGGATAAACGTTTGGCTGAACGCCTACAAACTCATTCTACTTGGCAAACACTGGAGTTTACCTTTAATGGCATGATTTTTATTTTATTGGGTCTGCAATTTCCCCATATTATCGGTCACTTACCTAATTTACCCAGTGTTGGCATCATTACCGGAGAATGGGCAGCACTTTGGTATGTGGTCATTATTGGTTTTGCCTTAATGGTGATTCGTTTTGTTTGGGTTTGGCTGTTGGTGCGCTTGCTCTCCAAACGGGCAAAAAAACTGGGGAAAGAGCCTGCGATCAAAGGCAGTCGTGCCATTGCCATCATTACTTTTGCAGGGGTACGCGGTGCGGTAACTCTGGCGGGCGTTTTGTCTATTCCATTATTTTTAGACAGTGGTCAACCCTTTCCACAAAGAGGCGTTTTAATCTTTTTAGCCGCCAGTTTGATTTTATTTTCTTTGCTGTGTGCCATGATTATTTTACCGATATTAATGCGAGGCTTAACCAATCCTAAAGAAGAAAATAAAATTTATAATGTCAAAAAAATCAAACTACTACAAGAATGTACGAAAGATGCTTTGGCCGCTGTTGAAAAAGCTTATACAGAAATGATCGAACAAGATCAACAAATAGATAATGGTGTCAATCAATCCATGATAGAGCTGGCCTATGCTAAAGCAAAAAAATACTATGAAGACCGTTTGGAATTACTGGACGAACCAGATCCTGACAAATACCGTGAAAGACGGCAATCAACCATTACAGAAAACAGTTTATTTTTACGAGGCCTAGAAGCAGAGCGCTATACATTATTTGAACAACACAAACACAAAATGATTGATGAAGATATTTTTAAAGAACAATTGCGTAAATTGGACTTATTGGAAATATCACTTCGAGCCTATCAAGAAAGGCAACATTTGGGTTAGAATCAACTGCGGTTGTACTTTATTGAATACAACCGCCTCACACCCTAATCAAGGTAAATAAATTTTGCCCGTTTTACATGGCACAATAACTCATAGGCCAGTGTCCCTGCCTGTTTTGCAATGTCATGAATACTCAACTGCTCACCCCAAAGCTCTACATGACTGCCAATACCTGCACCCTGAATATGGGTTAACTCTACTGTAATCATATCCATAGAAACCCGTCCAATGATTCTGCTTAACTGCCCATCTATCAACACGGGGGAATCAGTAGAAGCCAAACGTGGGTAACCATCTGCATAACCACAAGCAATCAGCCCTACTTTTGTGTTCTGCTCTGTCACGTATGTTGCACCATAGCCAATGGGTACACCTGCTTTCAGTTCACGCACACCAAATACTTTTGTCGATAAGCTCATAACAGGTTTTAAGCCAAAATTTCCACCACTGATTAAGGGGGATAAACCATATAAAGCCAAGCCTCCACGCCCCCATTGTCTGTGTGCTTTTTGACAAGATAAAATAGCGGCAGAATTGGCCAAGCTTTCATCACCCTCTAAATGTTGGCATACTTGATCAAAGCGTTCGATCTGCTCATCAGTCATGCTAAGTTCAGGTTCATCTGCTCGGGCAAAATGGGTCATTTTAGTGATTTGCTGCACATGAGGGCTTTGTTTGAGCTGAGTATAAGCATCGGCATAATCTTGCGGGAAAAACCCTGCTCTGCTCATACCAGAGTCCATTTTTAACCATACATGTACGGGTTCTTGCCAGTCATAAGCCAAAAAGTGATCTAGTTGATATTGGCTTTGGATTACTGGCCATAATGTATATTGGTCGATCAGTGCATACTCTTGCGGTTCAAACACACCTTCTAACAACACAATAGGGTTATTGATTCCGCTCATTCTTAACTCAATGGCTTCTTCTATACACGCCACAGCAAAGCCGTCGGCCATATCAGCCAATGCTTTTGCGCACTGTACGGCGCCATGCCCATAGGCGTTGGCCTTTAATACCGCCAATAAACGGCTACCATGAAGTTGTTTTAATAATTGGTAATTGTGTTTTAAATGAGTTAAATTAATTTGTGCGGTCAATGGACGCATAACAAGGCCTTAACAAGCAAAGAGCAACAATAAAATGGGGATTATAGTAAGGAAAACAGTAACTGCAAACTATTTCAATCCCGTTTTAAAGCCACTTATCTAAAATAAAAAAACAGGTTATATTTTATAACCTGTTTTACGCTTATTTATAACGGGAAATGGCCAAGTCCTGCGCATCGATCTCAGGTTCTTTATGACTGATGATGTCAGATAAGACTTTGCCAGAACCTGGGCCCATTGTCCAACCAAGGGTACCGTGACCTGTATTTAAAAAGAGGTTATCAAATTTTGTGCCGCCCACTACGGGCGTGCCATCTGGCATCATTGGCCGCAGCCCCGTCCAAAATTCAGCTTGGGCCACTAATCCGCCATCGGGGAATAAATCGGTGACCACCATTTCTAAAGTGGCGCGTCTTTTGGGGTTCAAACTTAAGTCAAACCCTGCTAACTCGGCCATGCCCCCAACCCGAATACGGTCATCAAAGCGGGTAATGGCTACTTTATACTTTTCATCCATAACGGTTGATACGGGGGATGCGTCACTGTCTTTAATAGGAATGGTTAACGAATAACCTTTAACAGGGTACACATTTAACTCAATCCCTACTTGTTGCAATAATGAACGTGAATAAGAACCCAATGCCACCACAAACGCATCGGCAACGATACTTTGGTCGTTTACACGGATACTGGTGATACGACTGCCATCATGTAATACCTGCTCAACAGTATGGTTGTATAGAAACTTAACCCCTTTTTGCGCACATAATTTAGCCAAATTGACGGTAAACATTTGGCAATCACCTGTTTCATCATTAGGTAATTGTAAACCACCAATGATTTTTTCCTGCGTTTTGGCTAAGGCTGGTTCTGCGGCAACACAACCTTCTCGATCAAGCACATTAAAAGGTACGCCGCACTCTTTTAACACGGCAATATCTTTAGCAATGGCATCCATTTGTTTTTGAGTACGGAACACTTCTAAGGTGCCTTGTTGTCGTCCTTCATACTGTATCTGTGTTTGTTCACGCAATTGGATCATTTTATCGCGGCTATATTCGGCTAAACGCATCATTCGTGCTTTGTTAATATGGTATGAGCGCTCATTACAATTATCGAGCATTTGCTTCATCCATTTTAGTTGATAACACGAACCATCTAGACGAATGGCTAAAGGTGCGTGCTCTTCAAACATCCATTTAACGGCTTTAAAAGGAATACCTGGTGCAGCCCAAGGGGCAGAATAGCCTGGTGAAATTTGCCCAGCATTAGCATAGCTGGTTTCTAATGCGGCACCACTTTCCCGTTCAATGACGGTCACTTCATGCCCTTCCCCAGCCAAATACCAAGCAGTAGACACACCTAAAATACCCGCGCCCAAAATAACAACATGCATATGCTTTTCCTCTTGTGTAGACCATTGTTGATATGTTCTTATTACAAAGATATATCTTTTTATTTATTATTAGTGATTTTCCAAAGTGTAATGCTTTTTATCTAGTTTTTTTCATTGAAAAATGGCAGAATAAAAAGGTATTTCCCTAAAAACTTTAATTATTTTGGTGAAAAATGAAATCAAACAAACACATTGATAAAGTGGATAAAAAGATTCTGGCCATTTTGCAAAAAAATGGCCGTATTGCCATGACTGAGCTTGCTGAACAGGTTGGATTATCTGTCACCCCCGTGACCGAACGAGTGAGACGACTGGAGCGAGAAAACATCATCATGGGTTACTATACCCGCTTAAATCCCCATGCCTTAGGGCAAAATTTATTGGTGTTTGTTGAAATCAAGCTAATGCGTACATCTGGTGATATTTTTGAGCAATTTAAAAAAGCCACGCTTAAGATTCCAGAAATTTTAGAGTGCCATTTAGTTTCTGGCGAATATGATTATTTAATCAAAGTACGACTAAATGACATGTCTGCTTACCGTAAAGTATTGGGTAATATTTTATTGGCTTTACCAGAAGCTCAAGAAAGCAGAAGTTATATTGTGATGGAAGAAATCAAAGAAGATATTTTACTTAAAGTGGAATAATACTTACCTACTGCACTCTTAATACGAAATAATATTTTTTCAAACTTATTGGAATATAAATATTTACTCCAATAAAAAATAAGTTTCAATACAAAACATAAATCGCCATACATTTAAAACCAATATTTTTACATTTAAAATCAAATATTTATTATTATTTTAGAATAAGTAATATTATTTCTAAAATGAGTTTATCTATTAGATTGAAAGGAGGTATAACTAACGATGAAAATAGATACAAATGAAGAGCATATACAAAACAAATCAATTAAGCACTTTAGCATTAGGCATATTGTTTTTTAGTATATCCCATGCATCTAGTCCTTTTATACCAGTGCCACCCAATATCATCGCCAAACAAAAATTCAAAGCAGCCAAAGACAACCTTCTGATTATTCTAGATGACTCAAAAGGAATGAATAAAACTGTACGTCCAGCAAACATGACGAGATTTGAAACTGCACTCCTTGGGTTAAATAATACATTAAATGCCAATATAGACTATAGAGATCCTTACAAATATCTCGATATTTATTCTGACTTTAATGTTGGATTGTCTCCTTTTTCAAGAACAGCAGTTGGTAATAGATATACAACAGTACTCCCTATTATAGACTTAGAACAATTCCTCAAAACCATACCAAAAGATGCAAAGGAATATAAAGAGGCGATGGCAGCTCTTGGAAATGACCTTATCTATAAAGGGAACATAAAAATTCAAAATGGAATAATGCCTTTAACATTTTCCCCTGTGAGCAAGTGGACATTGGATACAAAAAGCAGCAAAGGTAATGTTTATGATAATTTAAACAGCTATTTTTACCCCACAGTGGTTGGTAACTCAATGAAATATCGTTGTGCGAATAACCATGTAATTATAATAACTAATGCCATTCCCGCCGATTACAAGAACACTATAAACAGTACTAGGTATATTACACCTAAATTAGCAGCAAGTATGGATAGATGGGCATCTGTCCATACAGGCAATTTTTGGGATGCTCTTTTAAATCCTGGTACCAATAAACTTGATCAAGATACCCCTCCTGGTACATTTAATGAAAACGGCTGGCCTAAACAAACCATACACACTCATTATGTACTGATGAATGATGGTGGTGATAAGGATCCAATACTTGAATGGGGGAAAATTTCTGCAAAAGAATCTCAAGGATATGTTCAGTATGTACCAGGAACGCGATGGGAAGATGTAGCCAATGCCATACAAAGTATTTTACGTGAAATAAAACGGGAGCCATTACCTTCATTAGCTGTTAACCCTGGTTTTTCACACGTGACAACTGGACAGCTAAATTCGCTTGGTTTCCAAGTTTATACCAATACTGATATTTGGGCATCCCAAGTTCGCGCAGTTGTTCTTAAACCTGATGGCACCGAAGATAAATATGGAGGAAGAACCAATTCACTTGTTCAAGCATATCCATGGTCTGAAACCCCAGAAAAAGGATACTCCATTGTAATTCAAACACCTCAACATGGTGTTCAGCCTTTGAATTCTGGCGATTTAGGTAAAAACCTTAGTAATGTATCATTTGACCTGTCTAACACAGACACTAATGAGTGGAAAGAAAAATTTATACCTTGGCTGGCTTTTTGGCAAAAGGAAGGAGATAAGGGTTCACCTTACCGTGTTCGTGGAGAAAAAGCCAATGATTATGACCGCTTTATTGGTGATATGTTAAGTGGCAACATATTGTTTTCTGGGCCAGTGCATGATTTCAAATATAAACTGCTGCTAGATAGCGAAAACGATGTCTCAACCAAATTAAACGAGTTCATGTTTTTAAGCAGTAATGATGGCATGACTAAAATTTATCAAAATCAAAATGCTACTGGGCAGAATCCTTATACTTTTATCTTTGGTTATATTTCAGGTGCAGCCAAAAGAGAAAATGGACGAAGCCTGATTCAAGATATAAAAGATCGTGCCAATCCTGACTACACAAAAGATGATATGTATCCTCATATTTATCTTTCAAATGGTGACACACGACAACTGACTTCCCCTAGAGGTCAGAATATCATTGTGACCACTTTAGGGCAAGCTGGACGAGGTGCCTTTGCACTTAATGTCGGCGGAAATACTGACTGGGATAGTACTAAAAAAGTTGGCATAAATGCAGCTCAAAATAGCATTCAACTAAAAGATACCGTCCCACTTTGGGATACGGCTGCCCCTATTAAAGGAGGTTCAGGTGTCGGCGTCATTGGTACCGAAAACATTGGTTATACAATTGGTGCTCCTGCCATAGATTTAATCGCTTTAACACGCACTGAAGAAAAACAAGCCATTACATCTGGTGAAAATAGTGACGTCAGAATGGCAGCTTTTATTTCTAATGGGCCTGAGAGCGCTGAACAAACACCAACTTTATATATTATAGATACTATTGGTGCAAAAATGCATAAAAAAGGCTCAATTGAAAATAACACTCAAGGCCAATTAATTGCTGCGTTAAATGTTCCCGCATTGAACTTAAGTAACAGTGCACTCTCTACACCTACCCCTGTTGATTTAGATGGAGATGATATTGCTGATCTGGTTTATGCAGGTGATAGAAATGGAAATATGTATCGCTTTGATTTACGTGGTCAATCACCGAAAGATTGGAAAGTTCAATTACTATTCAAGGGCGACACAAATCAACCTATTAGCACCGCACCTTCTATACACATAAAACAAAAGGGAAGTAAGTTATTTGTGGTATTTGGCACTGGTAGCGACATTTACAATAAAGATACCACAGATGTTAGTCAACAAGCTTTATATGGAGTAATTGATGATGTGACTAAAGATATTGCAATTCCGACCACTGTCTCTGATTTATTGGAACAAGAACTCAGTATATCAGGAGATTTAAAATATCGTACTGTTTCATCAAATCCGATAAACAGTGAGCATAAAGGTTGGTTCATTAAATTGAATCAAACAGGAGAAAAAATTGTAAGGGATATAGAAGTACGCAATGGTACCGTCTATGCCAATACAGCTATTTTTAAACCTGCCAAAAAAAACGAGACCGTTGCAGAAACTAAATGTGATGCTTCAACTGCTAACGCAAATAGCTGGCTGCTTATGGTTAAAGCCGAAAGCGGTGGGCTGGTAGACAAAAAGGCCTCTGGCATTAAAGATAAAAATGGGGAATATATAGCAGGCATCTCTTTTGAGAGTATTATGCTTGGTAGCCCTAATTTCTTGTCTCCTTCTTTAAATCTTATTACAGGTCAAGGGTTTGCTCACAATGAAAATGGCATCAGAACAAAAACGGGGCAGTCTCAATTTGGGCAAGATAAAGTTGAACAAGAAAAAGGATGTGTAAAAGGCAAAACGTATATTTACATCCCCGACCCTGATAATCCATCAAATAGAATCGCCAAAGAAATCATTTGTGCTGCAAACAAAGGGCTTACTCGCCGTATATCTTGGCGTATTTTATAGTTACACTTTAACACAAACGGCCCGTTCCCTTTTTACCCCCTCTTGAAACAAAGTGGGGAATTTTTTAAGAAAAAAATCATCATAATCCTGCTACAATTAATATTAATGGTGAAATTCATCCTATTTAAACGATCTAATATAAAAATTACGTCTTAATATTTAACCTATTGAGATAAATTTCATTTTTGCAATATTTTTTTAAAATTAACCATCAAATAATCATAACAAAACAACTATTAAATCTTACCGCTTCGTTTTATATATAAAAAACAAATTATTTTATTTCTAATGTTTAAGAAATTCTATTCAATTTATAATATTTATTTTTTATAATACTTACTTTTTATAATCTTTAACAATTAATTTAAATATTGTTTAGTTATGAAAAAAATGTATTCTCCCCACAAACTAAGCACAATTACACTTAGTTTCTTAATCGGTTTTACCCATGCATCTGACCCACCTGTATCCTCAGATACTTTTACCCCTGTGCCCTCAGATATTATTGCTAGGCAAAATATAGTAAAAGCTAAGGATAACGTTTTAATCGTCATGGACGATACCCGAAAGATGAACAAAACACGTTTCACGGCAATGGTAGGAGGGGTCCGGATCGCACTCTATAATCAGTGGTTTTACCCAACTTTATACTCTGACTTCAATGTCGGTTGGTCTACTTATACACGGGACAGAATAAACACTGTAATAAGAGAGCGCCCAATCTATGACATAGATAATTCTTTGAAACAGAAACCTAATACTATTGAAGAATATAATACCCAAATGCGAACCTTAGGGAGGAGGTATATAGATGGCTTCAACCCCATTACTAACCCTGGCATGTCGATGATGCTACCTACTAAATGGAGCGATCTTGCGGTAAAAGAAGATGCAAGCGGCCATGATTTCTATACGAATTTGACCAACCATTATTATCCAATGCTCGCTAAAAACATGAAATACCGCTGTGCACAAAATCATCTGATTATTGTCTCAGCCACTGCGCCCGATGCTAAGCCAACCTCTGGACAGTTAGGACCAGAACAAGCTGCGAAAAAATCGACATGGACATCTGTTTTTGAAAATGGAGGAAACAAATATGATCAGGATAAGCCTCCAGGCAAATTTAATGAAGATGGTTGGCCTAAACAAATTATCCATACTCATATTTTAATGATTGGGCACGATGGTACAAGCTGGGGGTTTAAAACAGCATCAGAAGGTAAAGGCAGATTCGTGGTGGAAAACGGTTCAAGCAGGGAAGAGATAGCAAAAGCCGTTACGAAATTACTGACATCATTAGCACGAGAGTCTTTACCTACATTGGCTGTTAACCCTGGCTTTTCTCACGCGACAACAAGTGACTCAAGTACACTTAGTTTTCAAGTGTATAGAAATCATGACATTTGGGCTTCTCAAGTTAAAGCTGTAGAACTCAAAAATAGCGGGTCAGACATAAAGGAAGATACAGTTAATGGTACCCCCAATACTTATCATCAGGCATATTCTTGGGAGAAAAATCCTAAAACATCTTACTCAATTGTGACCAATACTCCTAAAGATGGCATCCAATCTTTAAATTATGGGGATTTAGGTAAGCAATTGGATAATAATTCATTTGATCTAAAAGAAACAAACAAAGATCAGTGGAAAAATAACTTTGTTCCTTGGTTGGCTTTTTGGCAAGCAGAGCAATACATTGATGGAAAAGATGATGATAGCATAGGAAAACCTGGTACAGGTTATCGTGTTCGGGACACTTTAGGTAAAGGTTATGGTCAATCTGATTCATATGACCGCTTTATCGGTGATATGTTAACAGGAAATATCCTTTTTTCTGGACCAGCCAACGAGTTTAAATATCGATCATTAAGCAGTACTACAGCAAAAACCACTCAATTAAATGAGTTTATGTTCTTAAGCAGTAACGATGGCATGACCAAAATCTACCAAAACCAAAGTAGTTCTGGCGATAACCCTTATGCTTTTGTCTTTGGTTATATCCCCGGTGCAGCCAAAAGAGAGAACGGACAAAGCCTTATTCAGGATATAAAAGACCGCGCCAATCCTGACTATACAAAAGACAGTATGCATCCGCATATTTATCTTTCCAATGGTGACACACGACAAATGACTTCCCCTCGCGGTCATAATGTCATTGTCACAACCATTGGTCAAGGAGGGAAAGGGGCTTTTGCTTTAAATGTTGGCGGCAATACTGATTGGAATAAAACGGAAAAAGTGGGTGTTAATGCAGCACAAGACAATACTCAGCTAAAAGATACTGTACCTCTTTGGGATACTGCTGCAAAAATTGAAGGAGGCGTTGGTGTTGGGGTATCAGATACAGAAAACATCGGTTACACCGTTGGCGCACCTGCCGTTGATATTGTGGCTTTAAATCGTACTGAAAATAAAAAACCCGTTATTTTAGGTGATGATGCCGACGTTAGGATGGCAGCCTTTATTGCAAACGGAGCAGAAAGTTCAGAAGCAACACCTACGCTCTATATTATTGATACCATCGGTGCAAAAATGCATAAAAAAGGTTCAGTTAATAATAATAGCAAAGGTAAACTCATTGCTAAATTAAGTGCTAATCCTGTTCTTGGTAACAAAAATAGTGCCTTATCCACACCTATTCCTGTTGATTTAGATGGTGATGATATTGCTGATTTGGTTTATGCGGGCGACAGAAATGGTGACCTTTACCGTTTTGATTTAAGAGGCACCTCCCCCGAAAAATGGACAGCACAATTGCTCTTTAAAGGTAGTTTAGAACAGCCCATTTCCAGTGCTCCTTCTGTCCATGTTTTAGATAAAGGTAAAAAATTAATGGTTGTGTTTGGTACAGGTAGTGACCTATATACAAAAGACAGTCAAGATACCAATGAACAAGCTTTATATGGCATTATTGATGATGTATCAGCAGATATTACAATACCTGTTACTCAAGACAATCTACAAAAGCAAACATTGAGTATAACGGATATAAAATATCGAACTGTTTCACCAAAAAAACTCTCTGAAGAGGAGCTCAAAAATAAACAAAAAGGATGGTTTATCCCGTTGAATAAAACGGGAGAAAAAATCATTAACGATGTAGATGTTCGTAATGGGACTGTGTATGCAAACACTGTTATTTTTAGACCTAAAAAACAAAGTGATGACCCTCTACCAGAAACAAGATGCTCTACTTCGACTGCTAATGCAGACAGTTGGTTGCTTATGGTGAAAGCTGAGAATGGTGGTTTAGCGGATAAGCAGGTATCTGGAATGAAGAACAAGGATGGGGAGTATATCGCAGGTCTGTATTTTGAAGGCAGTATGCTTAATAGCCCTAACTTCTTATCCCCTTCTTTAAATCTTGTTACAGGTCAAGGGTTTGCTCATAATGAAAATGGTATCAGGACAAAAACGGGGCAATCTCAATTTGGGCAAGATAAAGTTGAACAGGAAAAAGGCTGTGTAAAAGGCAAAACCTATATTTACATCCCTGACCCTGATAACCCATCAAACAGAATTGCCAAACAAATCATTTGTGCCGCAAGTAAAGGACTTACTCGCCGTATATCTTGGCGTATTATATAGCCGCACTTTTGCACAAACGGATAATATCCCTTTTTATCCCCTCTTGAAACAAAGAGGGGAATTTTTTTAGAAAAAAAACCATCATAATCATGCCAAAAATCGTGAATACCCTTAATTTTTTAACTTATTTTGCGCCACAATCTCGTTACTGCCTTCAAATCACAGAATAAGCCAATAAATTTGACTATTATGAATAATCTTTGAGCAAATAAGTATTCATAAGAAACAGTGTCTATTTGATCAGATTCTCTTTTTTGCTTATTCAATTATTCTTAATCCAGATACATGTGATCTGTTAAAACGGTTTATACTATTGTCAAATATTTTATTTCATCTTATTGGGTTAATAATATGTATCATGGGGAACGTTTTAATACCATTAGCCATTTAATTGGTACGGTATTAAGTATTATTGGGTTAATCGCACTGGTGATTTTTGCTTGTTTATCTGCTGATCCGTGGAAAATTGTCAGCTTCAGTATTTATGGTACAACGTTGGTGATTTTATACGTTGCTTCTACCTGCTATCACTGGATAAAAAGTGAACAAGTCAAAACTGTTTTACAAAAAGTAGACCATATTTCTATTTATTTATTGATTGCTGGTTCTTATACCCCGTTTACATTGGTCACACTACGTGGCGCATGGGGATGGTCTTTATTTGGTGTCAATTGGGGATTGGCCATATTCGGCATCATTCAAGAACTCACTTTAGGTAAGCGGACTCGTATTTTATCGATGATTATCTATGTGGTGATGGGCTGGTTAATTGTTATTGGGATTGTGCCACTGCTTAGAAACTTATCAAGTGGCGGCCTATTTTGGTTAACGTTGGGTGGCATTATTTATAGTGTAGGTATTTATTTTTTCATCAATGATGAAAAAATAAAACACGGGCACGGCATTTGGCACTTATTTGTATTAGCGGGCAGTCTATGCCAATTTTTCAGCATCATTTTATATGTGCGATAAACCATAAAAAAGACAGGTTTAAAACCTGTCTTTATCCTCTATGATTTTAGAATTATTTTCACTTAGTTACATTACATGAGCCAAGATAACGAATACTGCTTTGCATGCTCATTTTGCCTAACACGGGATGATCCGACTCAATTTTACCCACATAATAATGTTGGTTATGTTCACTGTTCACTACTGCTGTTGCAATATAAGGTTTATTGGTGCCTTCTATTTTACAGGTTATAGTGCGCTTAAGCTGAGTATCAGTATCATTTGATTCTGTGTTACATTGTTCTTTTACATTGGCAATTTGCGTTTCATTAAAGCTATCGAATAGTCCATATAAATCTGAAAAAAAGCCTTTGGCTTCTTTTTTCGTCACACAATTGACTTGATAATCTTCTACTTTTTCACTCATTTTACCAGTTGAATCAGACGTCTGCACAACGGTCTGAGCCTGCCATTGTCCAGGCATTAATTCAAAAGGTGCGGCAAATAAGGATGAACTGGCAAACAATGCAGCAAAAACCATTCTTTTTTTATTCATTATTGTTCCTTTTAATAAAGGCGATTTATATTTGATTGTATATTATAACCTAACTTCAATACCTGCCGCTTGCATTGCTTTTTTCGCATCGACAATGGATACTTCCCCAAAATGAAAAATGCTGGCAGCCAAAACCGCATCGGCCTGTCCCTCTAAGACACCTTCAATCAGGTGTTGAATATTCCCTACCCCACCAGAAGCAATCACGGGAATATCCACAGCCTGAGCAATTGCGCGTGTTAAAGGCAAATTAAATCCGATTTTTGTGCCGTCTCTATCCATACTGGTTAACAAAATTTCACCTGCGCCACGTATTTGCATATTTTTAGCCCATTGCACGGCATCTAAACCTGTTTGTGTACGCCCACCATGGGTAAACACCTGCCATTGTGTATTGTCAACATTCACAGCTTTAGCATCGATTGCCACCACAATCGCTTGAGAACCAAAAAAACCACTGGCTTCATTGATTAAGTCTGGATTGGTCACCGCACTGGTGTTGATGCTCACTTTATCGGCACCAGCATTCAGTAATCGACGGATATCTGCTACCGAACGAACGCCGCCGCCAACAGTTAATGGAATAAAAACTTGGGAGGCAACCTCTTCAATAACATGCAAAATAGTATCACGGTTATCACTACTGGCCGTAATATCCAAAAAGGTCAATTCATCTGCACCTTCGTCATTATAACGTTTAGCTACTTCCACAGGGTTACCTGCATCACGTAAGGAAACAAAATTAACGCCTTTCACCACACGGCCATTATCAACATCTAAACATGGAATAATTCGTTTTGCTAACCCCATTTTTTCTTTAGTCCTGTCGTCTTTATTTCATGAAATTAATTCATTGTTTGTATATATAAAATCAGAAAGTACAACACAATTGTGGCAAGAGTCGTAATGCTGGCCAGTAGCCTGAATATTTTTTTTCGGATTTTCTCGGGGCCCTGGTAGCCCTTACAGAATTTTCGATTCCATGTGATACATGCAACAAAAAATAAGGCGCACAATAACGCAGGCACATATTCAGAAGGTATATTCATATTTTCTCAGCTATTATTAAAAAATAAACGATGTTATTTTTTTAGTTCATCTGCTAATTGTTGTGCCTGTGCAAAATCAATACTGCCTTCATAAATAGCACGCCCTGTTATCGCACCTGTTACCCCTTGATCCTCAACGACAACCAACGCACGAATATCGTCCAGATTGGTTAACCCGCCAGAAGCAATGATTGGCAACCCTGTACCTTGAGCCAATTTAACTGTTGCATCAATATTTATACCACTCATCATGCCATCGCGCCCGATATCGGTATAAATAATGCTGTTAATGCCATCGTCAGCAAAACGTTTACCCAAGTCAATCACATTATGTTCAGTCACTTTTGCCCAACCATCAATAGCAACCATACCTTCTTTAGCGTCAAGCCCAACAATAATGTGTTTAGGAAACGCTTTACAGGCTTCTCGCACAAAAAGAGGGTCTTTTACTGCTGCCGTACCGATAATGACATCCGTTAAACCTATTTCTAAATAAGCTTCTATGATGTCTAAATCACGGATACCGCCACCTAATTGAACAGGAATGCTGCTGCCAACGGTATTCAAAATCTCTTTGATGATTTCATAGTTTTTGGGTTTACCCGCAAAAGCACCATCTAAATCAACCAAATGTAATCTTCTTGCTCCTTGTTTGACCCAATGTTCTGCCATTTGAGCAGGTGAATCAGAAAAAACCGTTGCTTCTTCCATTAAACCTTGTTTTAAACGAACGCATTTACCTTCTTTTAAATCAATTGCAGGGATCAGTAACATAATAAAATTTCTTTTCTTCGTTAAATTTAAATGGCGATAAAAGTCATTTCACCACACTTAATAAACTAAACTTCAAATAAGGCTTAACTTTGCCCATCCCAATCTAAAAAATTAGCCATTAATTGCAAACCAGCTTGATGGCTTTTTTCTGGATGAAACTGCGTGGCAAAGACATTGTCTCGTCCAATCACACAGGCAAACTCATGTGGATATTCGCTTGTGGCCAAAACGATGCTTTGATCTTCTGGCGCAAAATAATAGCTATGAACAAAATAAAAACGGCTGTCCTGAGCAATATTTTTAAACAATGGGTGTGCTTTTGTCTGATGTACATTATTCCAGCCCATATGGGGCACTTTAAGCTTTTGCCCACTTTCATCTAAAAGCGGCTGCTCAAATCGTTTAACAACGCCCTCACACCAACCTAAACTTTTGGTCTGTCCTTCTTCGCTCATGGCAAAAAGTAACTGTGCGCCCACACAAATACCAAAAAAAGGCTTTATTTGTAAGCTACTTAAAATAGCCTCACCCAACCCATATTCGTGTAAAGATTTCATGCAATCAGGCATTGCCCCTTGTCCAGGAAAAATCACTTTATCCGCAGCCAAGATTTCTTGAGGATCACTTGTAATAAAAATCTGTGCTTGCTGGGTTTGGTTGGCATATTGGGCAGATTTTAAAACCGAATGTAAATTGCCCATGCCATAATCAACAATCGCTACTTTCATGCTGTTAAGGTTCCTTTGGTTGACGGCATCATGCCGGCCATACGATCATCAAACTCAATGGCCATACGTAATGCCCGACCAAAGGCTTTAAATACTGTTTCAGCTTGGTGGTGGGCATTTTCCCCACGTAGATTATCAATATGTAAAGTCAACATACCATGATTGACCAACCCATGAAAAAACTCACTGAATAAATCCACATCAAACTGACCAATCATGGCTCGAGTAAAAGGTATGTTATAAATCAACCCAGGACGACCAGACAAATCCAACACAACCCTACTTAATGCTTCATCCAAAGGGACATAAGAGTGACCATAGCGACGAATGCCTTGCTTGTTGCCTAAGGCTTTATTGAGTGCTTGCCCAAGGGTAATGCCAATATCTTCAACAGTATGATGCGCATCAATGTGTAAATCGCCCACAGCTTTAATGGACAAATCAATTAAACCATGTCGGCAAATCTGATCAAGCATATGTTCTAAAAAAGGCACACCTGTATCAAACTGTCCAATACCTGTGCCATCTAAATTAAGAGTCACACTGATTTTTGTTTCGCTCGTGTCGCGAGTTACACTGACTTGACGCATAATTAACTTTCAAAAAATTGGCTAATCACATCTAACACAGCCTGATTTTCTTCAGGCTTCCCTACGGTAAAACGAAGACAATGATCTAATAATGGATGTACCCCATGCAACAATTTGACCAAAATCATATTGTTTTTTAAGGCTTCAAATAAAGCAGGCGCATTCGGTACTCTAACCGTTAAAAAGTTTGCTTCTGAGGCAAACAAAGTAATTTGATCATATGCTTTTAACGCTGTACGCATACGCTCACGCTCATCCATGATTTTTTTTGCCTGCTCTTCAAAGGACTGCTTATAGTGCAAAGCAAATTTTGCAACTGTGATGCTCAACTGATTCATATTATAGGGCGGGCGCACTTTGTCAAGTTCACTGATGATTTCAGGGCAACCTGCACCATATCCAACCCGAATACCAGCAAAACCGACTTTTGATAATGTGCGCAACACCACTAAATTGGGTAAACTTCCTGCCAAATCCATAAAGCTGTCAGAAGCAAAAGCCTGATAAGCTTCATCAACCACCACCAACCCTGGTGCTGCCTCAATTATTTTTAAAACGTCTTCTCGTTCGAATCTAGGCCCTGTTGGGTTATTTGGATACGCGATAAACACAACAGATGGCTGCTCTTTTTTAATAGCAGCCAATGTATTTTCTAAATTCAAACTAAAATCTTCATTTAACGGCACGCCAACATAACGTACCTTACTGAATAACGCATTTATTTTATACATCACAAATGAAGGCTCTACACTTAAAACCACTGCATCAGGTTTGGCGATTGCCTGCATAATAATGGTGATTAATTCATCTGAGCCATTGCCTAAAATAATATGCGCATTTTGGGGAATATCAAAGGCTTCGCGTAAATCATCTTTTAAACCATGACCATTTGGATCTGGATAACGGTTCAAAGGCGCTTGCGCCAAGGCTTTGCTTAGTTCAGCAATCAACTCGTCTGAATAAGTATACGGGTTTTCCATTGCATCAAGTTTAATGTACCCTTCCGATGACGGAACTGGATATGCTTTCATCGCCTTAATTTCAGGTCGAATAATATTGGTAATGTCCATAACTTTCCTCTTTTCTTTGTGTCACGTTTTTAATAGTCATCTTGAGTATACAAGATGTGAATTTAGGTCACATTGAGTCAGTCAAGCATTAAGAGTCACAACACTTTTGATCGTGTTATCTATTCAGGCAGCTCACACTGCCTGAATGAAAGATGAGCTTTTAATAGCGGTAGTGATTTGGCTTATATGGGCCTTCTTTTGGCACACCAATATATTTAGCCTGAGTATCACTGAGTGTGGTTAATTTAGCACCAATTCTACCTAAATGTAAACGGGCAACCATCTCATCTAGATGTTTGGGTAAAATATATACTTTATTTTCATATTTTTGCCCATCAACATAAAGCTCCATTTGCCCTAATACTTGATTGGTAAAGCTGTTACTCATCACAAAGCTAGGATGCCCAGTTGCGCAACCTAAGTTAACCAAACGACCTTCTGCTAATAGGATAATGCGTTTGCCATCAGGGAAAATAATATGGTCAACCTGAGGTTTGATGTTTTCCCATGTATATTGACGTAAAGAAGCCACCTCAATTTCACTGTCAAAGTGACCAATATTACAAACAATAGCCTGATCTTTCATGGCCTTCATATGGTCGTGATGAATCACATTAACGTTTCCAGTACAGGTCACAAAAATATCACCTTGGCTGGCTACTTCATCCATTAACACAACACGGTAACCTTCCATTGCTGCTTGTAATGCACAAATAGGGTCAATTTCAGTCACCCAAACAGTGGCACCTAAACCACGTAAACTTTGTGCACATCCTTTACCTACATCACCATAGCCGATCACAATGGCAATTTTTCCAGCGATCATTACGTCAGTTGCACGTTTAATCCCATCAACCAAACTTTCACGACAACCATATAAGTTATCGAATTTAGATTTTGTCACTGAATCATTGACATTAATAGCAGGGAAAGGCAATGAATTGGTTTGCTCCATATGGTATAAACGATGAACCCCCGTAGTGGTTTCCTCTGTCACCCCTTTAATATGTTGCAAACGTTTTGAATACCATTGATTGTCTTGTGCTAAATAGCGTTTAATCGCAGCAAAAAAAGCCACTTCTTCTTCATTAGACGGATGATCCAATACTGAAATATCTTTTTCGGCTTTAGATCCTAGAGTCAATAAGGCAGTAGCATCCCCACCATCATCTAAAATCATATTGGCAAACTTGCCTTCTGGCCAATTGAAAATTTGATGTGCGTATTCCCAATAGTCTTCTAAGCTTTCACCTTTATAAGCAAAAGTAGGAATACCTGCCTCTACCATTGCTGCTGCTGCATGGTCTTGTGTCGAAAAAATATTACATGATGCCCAACGAAGCTCAGCCCCTAAAGCAACCAGTGTTTCCATCAACACGGCTGTTTGAATGGTCATGTGTAAAGAACCGGCAATGCGCGCACCGCTTAAAGGTTTACTTGTACCATATTGTTGACGTAATGCCATAAGCCCAGGCATTTCTGTTTCAGCAATATTCAGCTCTTTACGACCCCATGATGCCAAAGATAAATCGGCTATTTTATAATCAATCACTATTCACTACTCCAAAGAAAATAAGCTTATTTTATATGCTTATTATATAGATGAGTGCCGTTTTAAAGCGAGCCTCAGAGGAAAAAGTCCCTTGCAGCACCCCTCGCGCAGAATTTAGGCAAAATTATAACTTAACCCCTGTTCATGAAACAGTATTTATTTTCAAAAACCAGACATAAAGCAAAATTTTAAACAAAATAAAGCCCTATTACCCAAAACGATTTGCTTATTTGATATACCGTTGTCAAAATAAACAAACGAATATATTACATGGATGCTTATTTATGAAAACATTGAAAAAATACTTACTTTATTTTTGCGTAACTTTATTACTTGTATCTTGTGGGCAATCACCTGATGGTAGCAGCTACTCAAAAGCAACCTATACAGAGGCAGCAGTAGAAGCATCTGCACCTCCTGCTGACATCGTTGAATATGAAGAAGCTGCTGCATCTGAAGAACCCCAAACGAATGACGCCAATCAAAATACACCAGACACAAAAACCCAGCTGACTTCAGGCATATTGGCGCAACAGCTTATGCGCCCTTTTATCTTAACCGCCAATATGCATTTTCAAACAAAAGATGTGTACCAAACAGCCATTGCCATTGAAAATTTGGCCTATGGCTTGGGTGGTTTTGTGCTGAAAAATGAAATCAACAACACAAAAACAGGCATAAACAGAATCCCTCAAGATGATCAAACCATTATTCAAACCACCCGCTACATCACCAAAGGACAATTGATTATTAGGGTACCCACTGCCAAAACACAAGAGTTTTTACGTAAGTTAGAACCTTATATTGATTATTTAGAAGAACGAAATTTTTCAGCACAAGATGCAACTTTTGATTTTTTACGGGCAAAACTTGCCTATCAACGTGCACAAGAAACCCAACAAGACTTGGGTAGTGCAATCAAACAAACCAAAAACATTGATAAAGTTGAGGCCATTAGCAACCAACATCAGGCAAAACAACTACGTGACGAAGCGGTGATTCAACAATCGACTTTTAAAGACCAAACCGAATTCAGTACCATTCATTTATCAATAGAGCAAGCAGAAAAAGTGCACAAAAGTACACTAGAAAATACCGATAAATTGCTGAAACAACATCAACCTAAATTTTCATTCGAAGTAAAAGAGGCTTTATACACTGGCTGGATGATTGTCATTGCAGTTGTGCTGTTTTTCATCACGATCTGGCCAATCACAATCGGTGCACTTGTCATTGGTTTTATCTTTTTAAAACGCTATAAAAAAAGCCAGAAGAAAGTAAAAACTGAAACAACTGCTAAGCTCAACAAAGAATCAGACATTGAACCAGAAAAAAATGATTAATGGTTTAATCGTCATCCCAAACTTAAGTTTATAAAGCTGCTTTCATCAAGCAGCTTTATATTTCAATAAAGGTCACTTCAACTTGAACGTTACTAGGCATAATAAAAAATTAAGATAAATTAACGTGAATAAGTTTGAGCATCATATAGATTTAAAGAATATGGCATCTGCCCTGTATTAATACGCCTTGTTTCACCATCCTTATCGGTTGTGCCTCGATAAATCACACCATCTTCCCGCTCAATGACATACTCAAAATCAACAGTAGGCTTATCGAAAGCAGACAAAACAAACATTTCATCTAAATATGGCAATTCATTTTTTTGTTTCATTTCTTGAACCAATCGTTTTCGATTTTTATGTTGACTGACTTCTGGTAAAGACGAAACAAATTTAGACCATTTCATATTTGTTTTATTTGCAGACCAATGGGGACTAACTTGTACTTGTTGTTTTTCACTAACCAACCATAAAACCACTTGCCCTTTTGGTTTAATGGTGACAAGAAAACTGGAATAATGGGGCATTTTTCTCAGTCTGAAATTTTGATCTTCAGGTTCTTTTGGATTAATAAGATTAGAAATTTTTTCTTTTGGCAAAGTAAAATCCCCTTCCCAAAATTGATTCTTCTCAACAGAAAACCACCGTATTTTTAAAGCATCTGGTATCATATTTATGTTTGAAATCGGTATTGTTTTTATATTTTCCGTACTGTCTATATTCCCTGTTCCATCCCAACCACCAAAATATAATAGTGGTTTGCCCTGTTTATCCATAAAATACGATTGGGTACGCTCTATAATTAAACCAGCCGTTCCTGGCGGTTCAATAATGACAGAAAAATAAACAGGGTCTTTCTTGTCTTTTTCTTGAATCATGTCTGCCGAACAAATTAATGGGACCACTAACAAATGAACAGCCAGCACAATCAATTGAATCTTCTTCATTTAGTTTATTTAACACCACAAAAAATATATTTTATAAAATGAGCATACATCACGGATACTACTATGTTTAAGCATGATGTCAAGCTAAGGGGTATGATCAAAAAATAACCAATCTCAAAAAATAACCAATCTAAAAATTCTCATATTAGCATTTTGATACAATTAAAATATTTACAAAATTAATAGCATAAAACATGCTTTCATTAATGATGATAACAAAGTGACAGTATGATTAATATTTAACCCTTCCTAGTTGTATATACTTCCTATAAAATTTATGTCTCACTCTCTAAAAACAAACGATACTATGAACACCCAAACTGACCATCAAGCCAATAAAAAGACCAAAGAAGGGCTTGTTTTTGCGCTATTAGCTTATTGTATCTGGGGAATTTCCCCAATATTTTTTAAATTGCTTGAAGCCATTAACACCTATGAAATTATTGCACAAAGAGCAATTTGGTCTTTAATGTTTTTGGTCCTCTTAATTACCTTTACACATAGCTGGGGCAACATTAAAACAATTTGTACCCGCCCCAAAACATTGGCTGTATTATTTTTAACCTCCATTTTAATTGGCTGTAACTGGACAATTTATATATGGGCCATTAACCATGGACATATGCTTGATGCCAGCTTGGGCTATTTCATCTCCCCTTTAAGCAGCATTTTATTGGCATTTATTTTTTTAAAAGAGCGGTTTCGATTAAGGCAATGGTGTGCCATTTTATTGGTTATTTTAGGCATCACTATTCAACTTTGGCGTTTTGGTACCATTCCTCTGGTTGGTTTGGGTGTTGCTTTTAGTTTCAGCTTTTATGGTTTAGCACGCAAAAAAATTGGGGTAGATGCGCAATCAGGATTATTTTTTGAAACTTTACTGCTTATGCCAGTTGCTATTATCTATTTGCTCTTTTTCACTCACACCCCTCATAACGCTATTATTGGTTATCCATTAAACACGCAACTACTTTTAATTACAGCAGGTGCTGTAACCACGATTCCCTTGCTGTTTTTTAATGCAGCAGCCATTCGGATGAAATTATCTACGTTGGGATTGATACAATATGTCAGCCCCACATTGGTTTTTTCTTTAGCCATATTTATGTATCATGAACCCATCAATATGGATATATTGATCACATTTTGCTTTATCTGGGTTGCTTTACTGATTTTTATTGTCGATTCATTTATACATGAACGAAGGGGTTAATCTGATTTTTCTATAGGAATCATTATATGAAGAAACAAATTTATTTATTGACTTGTTTGCTGACGCTATTTAGCCAAGTTTCTTATGCGCGAAGTTGGGCACAAATTCAAGAAACAGGCCTCATTAAAATAGGGGTTCCTGCTGACTATGCGCCCCTGGCTTTTTATAGTCCAGAAGGACAATTGGTCGGTTATGATATAGATATGGCCAATCAATTAGGCCATGCATTAAACTTGAAAGTTGAATTTATCCAAACCAGCTGGCCAACTTTATCTGAAGACCTGCTAGCAGATAAATTTGATGTTGCCATGGGGGGTGTGACTGCAACAGAAAAAAGGGCACAACAATTTGCTTTATCTAACCCTGTTGTCAAAAATGGGAAAGTAGCTTTAGCCAATTGTAATCAAGCTAAAAAATATCCTACCTTAAAAACAATAGATCAATCTAATGTCCGTGTGATTGTGAATCCTGGTGGCACCAATCAAAGCTATGTAGATCAGCACATTAAACAGGCACATGTTATCCGTACTCAAGACAATTTTGCTAACTTACAAGGGCTACGGGATCAAACAGCCGATATTATGTTTACTGATTTAATTGAGGCAGATTACTATCAAGTTAAAGAGCCGGGTATTTTATGTTTGGCAACCCCTGAAGTTTTAGACGGTACAGCCAGCCATAAAGTGTATATGTTGTCTAAGGATAATACTGATCTTTTAAGGCAAATCAACCAATGGCTAAGAGGCCCAACCAAGTCTAATTTGGCCAAGAAATGGCAATTATCTGAGTAATTAAATATTAATAAGGGGGAGTAATACCCCCTCAATATCGCACTGAACCATCATTGTACAATCACAAACTCTCCTTTTTTTCCCCACTTTTTGGCCTGTTCATCAAGACGAACACAAGCAAGCTTGCCACATAAAGCAAAATCTACAGCACTCACCGCATCCAGTACTTCTTTACGGTAAGTTATTCGTTCAACCTCCTGTTGCGCATTCCATATCATCCATGTTGCGAAACCTATAGCAGCAGAACAACCAATGACCGTGATCATTGTCATCAGGCCTAAAATAAGCTTTTGACGATTGTTTTTTTGGTACGCTCCTTCAATATGCTTTAATGTGCCTGACAAGCGTTCTGTCATTATCGATAGATTTTTCACAACATCTACAACACCTTCGTTTAATCCTTCTTTTACAGCTACTTTAGTTGCTTGCCTTATCTGCCCATTAGATTGTTCAACAAGCATTTTTGTTTGTGACTCCGTATGTTTTACGGTTAAAGCCAATTGTTCTGTATTGTCAATGGTGACTTGATTAATATTTCTGGCTGCTGTTTCAAACTGCTCTAAAATAATCGCCACTTTCTTGGCTAAATCACCTAACTCTTCCGATTTCATTGCTTACATTCCTCTGCATTTATCGACTCATTGCCCGAGACTGCTTTGTCATCTCTTGCTGTTGTTGATTTATTTGCTGTTGTTGTTCAGCCATTTTTTGCTCAACACCTTTTTGTACTTCTTCTGCAAAATTTTGCCCCATTGGGGATGCTTTAAGTTCAGCAACCACTCCTTTTAATGCATTAGGGTCTTTTAAGGCAGCAAACAGTTTATCAATTTCAGGGTCACCACTGGGACGATCTTTCAGTTCCTTTGTCTGTGCATCTACTGCCAATGTAGGATCTTTTTGCATGAGCTCAATTGTACTTGGTCTGATTTCTTTTCCATGAACCCCATAATTTTTAACCTCCAAACTCAAAGGCTCTCCTTTTTCGATACTCTGTTTTAAAGTACGAATACCAATATTATCAATTGAAGCTCTAGACCCATCCGCATGAGTCATTCGAATACTTGCCATATGATTATCACTATTAATCCGTGTGGATGAGCCGTCTTCATAATTGAGCACCCAAACCTTATGGTTTTCTTTTTTATCAAAGGTATCATTTAGTGAGACTTTAATTGACTCTAAAGGCGCATCATTTAGTTGTGTTGCCAATTGAGCCAGATAAGGATTCATGGCTTTGAGTTCAGCATGTTGTTGCTGCGCATTTAAATTCAGTGGATCTATAACAATAGAGGGGGCCGTGCGCTCATTTTGTGTATGTACTTGTGTGCGACCAAAAGCATCTTGCCCAGAAAGTGTCCCCAAAGTACTGTCTGCAATACTCTTGCCTTCCATATCGGTATGACGCATCGTCAATTCGAAGCCTTGATTTTTATTCAGTGCTCGCTGTATTGCCCAGCTATTAAAACCAACCTCAGTAATGGTGTTGTCACTGTTATATTGTTTGATTGTGGTTTCGCCACGTTCATGCACTGTGATGGATTGATGGGTATTGTTTTCTCGAATAATGTCCCATGTTTTAGGAAAATCTTTACTTGCTTGATTAAAAGCGCTGGCTTTCACTTCATAAATAGGGGAGTCATCTAATGCCGCTAATATCGAACGGGAAGAAGCACTCATCATCGCGAGGCTTTTCTGCCCTTTTGGCAAAATATACTGCCCATTATTATTTAAAGATAAATTCACCGTCGCATCCCGTAAACTGCCCATTGTGTGATCCAGCCCCATAGGCATTAACATGGGAACCAATAGAGGAATCTGCAATGCTTTGGGCATTGGTGTACCAGGCAAAACAGTAGGATTTTGTGACAAATAACCTGAGTGGTCGGTACTGCTGAAAATATGCGCTTTACTGCCTGGGAGTATATTATACCCAATCGATTGACTGGCAATATCGTTGGCTGTACGCACATCATTAATGGTATGGTTGCTGGCATCATATTGTGCCAGTTTCGCTTCATAAGCGGCATTGCCTGTTTTACCATCATGATCATAATAACCTGCATCAATCATGCCTTGTGTCAGTGGCAGTGAATTATACACATGCACATCCAAATTGTTTTTAAGCGCAAACGCTTGTGCCATTCCACCACCTAGGCTATGTCCTGCTGCGGAGATATTATAATCTTTAAAGATAGGATGTTGTTGCAGTTTTTCTAAAGCCGCTTGGGCTTTTTCTTGTATTTTTTTAAATTCCCCAGCACCTGAATTTTTTAAATCGGATACCCAATTTTCTAACTGCACTGAACCTTTAAAAGAAATAACGATTTCTTTGGTATCATCATTAATTAATAATTCAAACTGATTGGAGACATCTCCTTTAGAATTCCTGTAAACATTAAAATCTTTTTCTAATCCTAATCTATCAAGTCTGACATCATCCATAAATCCCCACTTGTCGGGCATATTAAAAGTGGGACGCTCTTTTTGATTGTCTTGATCATAAGCTTCTTTGATTTTACGAGACTCATAATAACCATAATACGCCAAAGCCATGCCATCTTGTTGTGTCACTTTGCTTTTTTGAGTTTCCATTATTCCTCCTTCTTCAATGTTCTCAATTAATAATTCTTACATCGATGCTCTTTGCGGTATGCTTGAATTTCAGCTTCACATTGATCACGCCTCTGCTTCCACTTTTGTGCTAATACTTCATTCTTTTGGACTAATTTTACCCAAGGTACTTGTGCTGAATCACGATCATAAATGCCATCACGATAAGGAACCCAAATCTTAATGGCAGGATTAAACATACGGATATTGCCACACTGAGCATCCCTAAATAAGGGCTGTTTATACATACAACTTTTTGTCGCCGCTTCTGACATCAGGCGTAAGCCTCGTTCGATATCTCGATCTTTTAAGGGCAAGGCTGTATTAGTAAATTCAAAAGGTACTGTATCACCTGTGACTAGCATATTACCTAAAGCCACTTTGGCATCATTCGAACCTTTGGCTACCGCTTCTTCATAACGCCTTTTGATTTCAGATAGGTTTTCCGGTGTCGATTGCCCACGTTTACTTAACGCAAACTCAATGGCCAAAAAATAATACCCATCTGGATCGCCTTTGGCTTTCAAAGCTTCAAAACGTTCATGCTCTTTTTGGGCAAAACTTTGTGTCCCTTTTTGTTTGCGTGCCTGATCGCGTTCATCTATTTTATGTGCCATTTTGATCATGGTAGAGGTACAGCCTGAGCTGATAAGGGCGATAGCCATCATACTGATGACTATACGAAAGGAGTGTTTCATCGATAATCCTTTAATGAAAATGAATATTTATTATATGCACTTAATTTTTTATATTATAATTCAACAACATATAAAAACGAAAAAGAAATAACATAAGAGTATTAAATTTTATACACCATAATGATAAACAGTTAATTGATCAGGTATCACTCTTTATTAGCTTATTGATTATAAATTTCTTTAGTCTCACACGAATTTGGGTAGCCATAATAAGCCTATGCCATACCATCTTGTTGGGTGATCTTGCTTTTTTGAGTCTCCATTATTCCCCTTCTATTTATTTTTAATCAATAGTTACTGCAACCATGTTTACGGTTATACGCTTCAATTTCAGCTTCACATTGATCACGCCTCTGCTTCCACTTTTGTGCCAATTTTTCATTTATTGGTACTAGTTTTACCCAAGGCTCTTGTGCTGAATCACGATCATGTCTACCACTACGGTACAAAACCCAAATCTTAATGGCAGGATTAAACATACGGATATTGCCACACTGAGCATCCCTAAATAAGGGCTGTTTATACATACAGCTTGCCGTCGCTGCTTCTGACATCAGGCGTAAACCTCGTTCGATATCTCGATCTTTTAAGGGCAAGGCTGTATTAGTAAATTCAAAAGGTACTGTATCACCTGTGACTAGCATATTACCTAAAGCCACTTTGGCATCATTCGAACCTTTGGCTACCGCTTCTTCATAACGCCTTTTGATTTCAGATAGGTTTTCCGGTGTCGATTGCCCACGTTTACTTAACGCAAACTCAATGGCCAAAAAATAATACCCATCTGGATCGCCTTTGGCTTTCAAAGCTTCAAAACGTTCATGCTCTTTTTGGGCAAAACTTTGTGTCCCTTTTTGTTTGCTTGCCTGATCGCGTTCATCCACTTTATGTGCCATATTGATCATGGTGGAAGTACAGCTTGAAGTAATAAAAGCAACAGTACTAATGCAAAGAAGGGTGTGGAAGGAATGCTTCATGGACGAACCTTAATAATATAAATGATGAGTAAAACACACTGTATTTAATTTTTTATTGTACGCCATTAATATATGAAAATAAAATTAACGCAACAAATATAGTATGTTACAAATATTGCTATAGTTGATTTTTTAAATGGAGAATACATTTTTTGATTGAATCATTGATTGATCAACTGATTGTTTTAACTGCACCAAAGGCAATTCAAACTTAAAAAGCATATTTTTATTAAAAACGCACCTTAAAAAGTAGATGATTTATATCCAACTTTTTAGGTGCGTTTTATTAAGACCTTTTGTATAAAAAGGTTATTTATTGTGCAGCAGAAACAGCCTCAGAAGAAGTAGTATGATTCGCATGTTCAGCAGAATCTACTTTTCCGCCTTCAATCACCACATTTTCAGGGTCAATATTATCACCATAAAATGGTTTGATCGCTTTATTGTATGCGTCATGGAAGAATTTTTCTTGAGCCAATTGCACCAACTCTTGATTTAACCAATCGCGTAACTCAGTATTGCCTTTTTTCACAGCAGGGGCAATAAAATCGTTTGGACCAACTTGGTTAATGCTTACTTCAAAATCAGGGTTTTCTTTTACCCATGCATACAATAAAGTATTGTCATGCGCCAATGCAGCACCACGCCCATCTTTTAAAGCAGCAAATGTTTCGGTATTTTGGTCAAATTTCATTTGTTCAACATTAGGGAAATTTTCTGCAAAATAAGTTTCTGCTGTTGTGCCTTTATTGATCAATAGCTTTTTGCCTGTTAATTGTTCTACAGTTTGAATAGCCGCATTTTTAGGCGACACCACACCAATTGCGGTTTTCATGTAAGGATTGGCAAAATCAACCTGCTCAGCTCTTTCTGGGGTAACAGTAAAATTGGCTAAAGTAATGTCCACTTTATTGGACTTTAGGACATCCACACGATTTTGCGCTTCAGTCAAAACAAACTCTACTTTGCTTTCATCGCCTAGTAAATCTTTAGCAATACGTTTACCAAACTCAATATCATAGCCTTGGTTTTTGCCTTCTTTATCAATATAACCAAAAGGAGGTTTATCACTGAATACAGCAATTCTGATCACGCCACGCTCTTTAATGGCATCAATAGAAGAAGCTTGAGAGGCTGTACTTGATGCTGCCTCAGAGCTGCTGCCACTGGTAGCGGTTCCTTGATCACCACAACCAACTAAAGCCAGTGTCAAAATACCTGCCAATAGCCAACCCATATTTTTCTTACTTGAGTGAATACGTTGCATTTTATGATGCTCCTATGAGATTAAAAATCAAAAACGTTTAAAAACTGCTGTGCACGTTCCGTTTTTGGGTGATTAAAAAATTCCTCAGGCGTGCCCTCTTCGAGGATTTTTCCTTTATCAATAAAAATAATTCTATCTGCAACTTTTCTAGCAAAATTTAATTCATGGGTGACCAAAATCATGGTCATACCTTGTGCGGCTAATTTTAAAATCACTTCCAACACTTCTCGAACCATTTCAGGGTCAAGCGAAGCGGTGACTTCATCGAACAACATAATATCTGGGTTCATACACAATGCACGCACAATGGCAATACGTTGTTTTTGCCCACCAGAAAGCTCTCTGGGGTAAGCATTTTTTCGGTCTGCTAAACCAACTCTGTTCAATAGTTCATCTGCTTGGGCAAATGCATCTGCTTTATTACGTTTTTGTACTTTGAGTGGGCCCAATAAAATATTGTCAATAACGGTCATATTGGGAAACAAGTCATAACTTTGAAACACCATTCCCACTTTTTGTCTGACTTTAATCCAAGAGGTTTTAGGTGTATTCAATTCTTCACCAGACAATTTTATTGAGCCTTGCTGGATACTTTCTAACCCATTTAAACAACGTAAAAAGGTAGATTTACCACAACCAGATGACCCTAAAATCACCACAACTTCACCCTTATTTACAGTGATATCAATGCCTTTTAATACCTCTGCGTGACCATAACTTTTATGGACATCTTTGACCACTAATAATGCTTCTTGTTCTGCCATGTTTATTTCCTTCGGGTTAGGGCTGTTTTGTGGCCATGCGGGCAAACTTGGACAACGGGTAACACACCATAAAATATAAAATCAATATAAAACCATAAATCCAAAATGGGGCCATTTCATTGGTAAACTTTTCATATTCAATGATTTGCTGCCCCACTTTAACCACTTCAATCACCCCAACAAAAACCAAAAGAGAAGTGGTCATAATCATACGTGCAGATAAATTAATGGCAGCTGGGATGGTTCGTTTAAACGCTTGGGGCAATAACACATACCCAAATACCTGCCATTTATTCAAACCGACGGCCAAAGCAGATTCTGTTTGGTGTTTGGGTAAAGATATAAGTGCACCTCTGACAATATCACTCATTTCCCCTGCACCCCATAAACTAAATACAATAATGGCCACTGTTTGAGCACTGAGATTCATATCAAAATCGGCAGGCAAAATAAAATACAAAATAAATAGCCACACCAATAAGGGGATAATTCGAATCGACTCTAAATAAACCCTAAAAATGCCCCGAATAAGCACAGAGCGTGTTGTTCGAATCACACCAAATAAAGTGCCAAAAAACCAGCTAATCAAAATAGCGATCAGGGCAATTTTTAATGTGACTGAAAACCCAACCAATAAACGCTCAATGGTAACTGAATGAAAAAGTACTTCAATGCCCAAATTCTGCATAACGCACCTTTCTTTCAATAAAGGTCAATAAAATGGAAACGGGCAACAAAATAATCAAATACCCTACCACCAGCATCAATAAAGACTCATTGGTTTTGTAATACATTCCAATTAAATCTTTAGCTGTATTGGTTAAATCCAAAATAGCAATCCCAGAACAAATGGAGGTTTCTTTAATGAGAAAGATACAATTAGCCCCTAACGCTGGCACACTATAGGATAAAGCTTGAGGCAAAATGACATAACGTGCCAACTGAAATTTATTCAAACCAATTGCCACCCCTGACTCTAACTGACTTTTTGCCACTGCTTCTATGCCACCACGAAAAGCTTCTGCCATAAAGCTTCCCCCTAATAGAGACAAACCAATAACGGCAGTGACTTCTGGGCTTAATGTTAAACCTATTTTAGGTAAGCCATAGAACATAAAAAACAATTGAATCAATAAGGGGGTATTACGGAAAAAGGCAACATATCCATTGACTATTTGGCTCAATACACGCACTTTATAAAAGGTCACAATACTGCAAACCATACCAATAATAAAAGCAAATAAAATCCCCCAAAATGATAACTTAAGGGTCAACCATAATGCTTTTTCATACATGGGTAAAAAACGGATAATGTATTCCCAATTCAACGACACAATAACTCCTGTTTACGATGGTGATCAATTCTTATAGCGTATACAATACCCATAAAAGCACTAAGATTAAGGCTTTTGCGAATTAACTGTCAATCACCTTTTCCCTATATCTATATAACCAATTTCACTATAACCAAAACACTTTAATAGCTTTTTATCATTTAAGGACAAATAGCCATTATATCTTTTATTTATCATTAAAAATATCATCATATTTTATTGAGCAAACGATTATTACTCGCTAAAGACAATAGACAAGGATAGAATTAGCCATTCTTAGTTCATTTTCTTCATATCCATGTCTACCCAATTATCTAAAAAACCTATTATGATTGCCACATCTGGCGGCAAAGATGCCACATTAGCCTTACATTATCTGCGCTTTAACCCTAAATTTAGCCATTATGAACCAATTGGTTTAATGACTACTTTTTATACGCAAACTGGTCGTTCAACTGCACATAATATTCGACAAGATGTGATGCAAGCACAAGCAGATGCCTTAGGGTTGCCTTTACACATTCTGAACTTAGAAAATAAGCGTGGCCAAGCTTATACTGACTATGATCAAAAAATCGGGCGATTTTATGAAGAACTGAAACAACAAGGAATTACCGATGTCATGTATGGTGACATTCATTTAGAAGATGTCAAAGCTTATAGAGAAAATTTAAATAAGCAACACGGCATAACGGGTGTATACCCCTTATGGGACAACACCCCACAGCAGATTATGGATTCTTTTTTGTCTCTTGGCTATCAAACTTTAATTGTGGCTGTAGACAGTACTAAATTAACAGAAGATTATTTGGGTAAAACCATGACACAATCTTTACTTGATCAATTACCAGAAGGGGTAGATCAATGTGCGGAATATGGTGAATACCATACCTTTTGTGTGAATGGGCCAATGTTCAAGCAAGTTATCCCTATCCAAACAGGGGCACACTCTTTTGATGGACGTAACTGGTATGTCGATTTACTGTTAAGCCAATGAGTTTAACCTGCCTGTGTAAACTCCTGCACCAAACATTCAATCAATTGTTTTGCACTCATTTGTCTGGTTTGTTCCACTTTACTGCCGGCCCAATGAGCGGCAAAACCGTGTTTTTGTTCAGCACTTGCAGCCTTATATAAAGCTTTGGCTGCATCATAAGCAATCGGGTAATCAGGAATATCAGGCCGCCCAATTTGATCTATCTGAGTCATAAAGCGATTAATCAACCCTCTGGCAGGTCGACCTGAAATGACAGAAGTCATTTGTGTGGCGCCTGTTGTTGCTTTTTTTATCGCCATTCTATGATCTTCACTGGTAGCAGATTCTGAGCATAAAAGAAAAGCCGTGCCCATTTGTACCGCACTTGCACCTTGTTTAAAGGCCTGTTTGATATCTTGCCCATTCATGATACCGCCTGCACTGACAACAGGTATGCTTAAGTTCTCAGAAATCAAACGGGTCAAAACGAGAGTAGGCATAATCTGAGTGATATTGTCTGGTTCAAATATACCCTGATGTCCTCCAGCTTCTTGACCCTGTGCTACAACAATATCAATACCAGCCTCTTGAATGAGATATGCTTCTTTTAAGCTCGTTGCCGTAGCCATTAATACTATGCCAACTTGCTTTAATGCTTGAATATAATCAGTTGAAGGCAAACCAAAATGGAAACTGACCACAGCAGGCCGTTTACATAAAAGTAGCTGCAACATCTCATGATGATCAACGAAACTCTTGTATATTTCGTGTAACTGTTCTGGTATAGGTGCATTAAATTCAGCAAAATAAGGAGCTAAATAATCGAGCCAAGCTTGTTCTTTTTGTCTTTGTTGTTGTGCACCCTTATGGCAAAACACATTCACATTGACCGGCCCTGTTGTTTGCGCGGCCAAAACATCAAGCATACGCTCAGTTTCAGCAACTGAACATGCCCCTATCCCAATAGACCCTAATGCCCCTGCATGAGTCACTTCTGCTGCCAGTAAAGGGGTAGAAACACCTGCCATTGGTGCCTGAATGATGGGGTATTGAATACCCAAAAGCTCGGTGATGATTTGGCTCATAATGTTTCTCTCGGTTTATTTTGATACTTATTCAAATAAGATTTAATCGCTACTTTATTGGCCATGTAATCAATCATCTTGATATAAAAAACGACTTTATCGGTCATTTGCCGTCATCAACTGATCATTTTACGACATATCAATAAAGTATGACCAACACCTAAACCATCAATATCTTGCTCTATATGAAATCCTACTTGATGCAAGCACTCATAAAATACTTTTGAGTGGTAAAAACGACTGTTTCCATTTGCCATGCAAGTAAAATAAAGAGAGGTGGCATTTAAACTTAATGCGCCTGCTTCAAAAGGTTGCCTATCCCAAAATACTTCTAAAATACATACTTTTGCATCAGGTTTCATATTTTGATGAATCAATGTCAAAATATGGATAATTTGCTCTTCACTAAAGCAATCCAAAAACTGACTCATCCACCAAACATCTGCTTGTTTTGGCAAGGATTGAGCCTGTAATAAATCTACAGCAAAGCCATCAATTCGCTCACAAAACCCCGCTTCTTTAATTTTTTCTTGTGCTATAGCCAATTGTTGTGGTAAATCCAAAATGGTTATTTTTACATTAGGATCATGACGGGCACAAAACATAGCCCATTTACCTGTATTACCACCAACATCATAAATATGCTCAGCAGACAATTGAGCAATATATTTAAATGCCTCACTAAAAGCAGTATCTGAGTAAAAATGATCAAAAGCAAACCAACTTTTTTGTGCTTGTTCTGGTAACTGACTTAATGCAGGGTAAATGGTTGACCAAGGGCCAAATACGGATAAGCCTACTGGCGCATTTTGTTCAAAAGACTCTTTTAAATGAAATAATCCTTGATAACACACATCTTGGGTAAAATCCATATTCACACGGGTCATATAATCATGTAACAAATAATGCCCTACTTTACCTAGAACAAAGGACTCCCCTTTTTGATAAACAATTTTTGCACTCAGTCCAACATCAAGCAACAATTGTATAGCATATTTATTTAATTGAACCTGTGGTTCAATTTCATCACAGCAGCAGCCATCTGAACCTGCTTGATCTAAAATAGCCAAAATACCACTATCACGCAAAACAACAGTCGCCTGAAAAATCATGGGCGCAAATGCAATTTTTTGTGCCTCAGTGATTGCCTCTAATGCACTTAATTTTTCTTCATCATACCCATAACGCGCCATCTCATTATTCAATGAGTTCCCCCTTCTTAATATGATATTATTTAATCCGTGTTGATGTATCCATTAGGATTCTGACTTTGCCAGTTCCAACTAGAACGACACATATCTTCTAAATTTCTTTTTGCTTGCCATCCTAATTTTTGTTTGGCTAAACTTGGATCAGAAAAGCATGTCGCCGCATCGCCTTCTCGACGTGGAACAAACTCATAAGGAATCTTTTGCCCTGTGACTTTTTCAAAAGCCTCAACCATTTGTAAAACGGAATAGCCTTGCCCAGTCCCTAAATTCACCGCCCATGCACCAGCATTTTCAGATAAGACATTCAACGCAGCTAAATGTCCTTCGGCCAAATCTTCCACATGCAAATAATCGCGTACACCTGTGCCATCAATTGTGGGGTAATCATGACCAAAGATATTCAACTTTTCTAATTTCCCAGCAGCTACCTGACTAATATAAGGCATTAAGTTATTTGGAATACCATTTGGGTCTTCACCAATTTGCCCGCTCTCATGTGCACCAACTGGGTTAAAATACCGTAATAATGCAATATGCCACTCAGAATCTGCTGCGGCAACATCCCTTAATATGTGCTCAGCCATCAGTTTACTCTGCCCATAAGGGTTAATGGCCCATAAGGGCATATCCTCAGTAATAGGGCACGTTTCAGGAATACCATATACTGTAGCCGAAGAGCTAAATACTAATTTTTTGACACCATGCAAAGCCATGACACTGATTAAATTTAATGTACCATGTACATTATTATCGTAGTAACGCAATGGTTCACGTACCGACTCCCCCACAGATTTTAAACCCGCAAAATGAATCACAGCCTTAATCGGATACTTAAAAATAGTGTCCAAAACTTCTGCATCACGCACATCGCCTTTAGTAAGCAACACTTGTTTGCCAGACAAGGCTTCAACCCGTTTTAAACTCTCTTCATGAGCATTGCTTAAATTATCCAGCACCACAACCTCATGACCAGCATTAAGCAAAGCCAAAACCGTATGAGAACCAATATAACCTGCACCACCTGTTACGAGAATCATCTGATTTGTCCATTCATATCAATTTAGATTTTTTGCATAGCCAAAAAGTAATTTACATCCATATCTGGGCTTAACTCAAAACTTTTGCTCAATGGTTTATACACCAAGCCATAACCATCAATCTGCGTTAATCCTACATGCCTTGCCATTCGGGCTAATTCAGAAGGCTTAATAAATTTTGCATAATCATGCGTACCTCTTTGCACCATGTTCAACACATATTCTGCGGCAACAACCATTAAGGCATAAGATTTTAAATTACGATTAATGGTTGAAAAAAACACCCAGCCATTTGGTTTTAACAATTGATAACAAGCACGCACAATACTTTCAGGGTTAGGGACATGTTCCAACATTTCCATACACGTAATGACATCAAAACTTTCTGGTTTTTGTATGGCCATTTCTTCAGCACTGATGTGTTTATAATCGATATTCAAATTATTTTCCAAAGCATGTAACTGTGCAATTTTAATGGATTTTTTTGCCAAATCAATCCCTGTTACTGTTGCGCCTGTTTCAGCCAAAGCTTCAGACAAAATACCACCACCACACCCCATATCCAATATATTTTTACCCTGAATATCCACAAATTTTTGTATATAGCCTAATCGTAATGGATTAATTTGATGCAAGGTTTTAAATTCACTCTCTTTATCCCACCATTTATGGGCAATTTGACTGAATTTTTCAATTTCGATTGGGTCAACATTTTGCGTGCTCATCAATGCTCCTTATTTTTATTTTATTACTTCTGAATGCTCTGCCGCCACACTTTAGCCTGTTCAATTAAAGCAGCTTCATCTAATGTACTTAAGACCCTATTTTTTAATAAAGACTTACCTGCAACCCATGTATGAGTGACCTGTTCTCGCCCAGCAGCGTATACAATATGAGAAATGGGGTCAAATACAGGCTGTGTTTCCACCTGTCCTAAGTCAATGGCAATTAAATCAGCCTGTTTACCCACTTCTAAGGACCCCGTTTTATTGCCCATACCTAAAGCTGTTGCGCCATTAATGGTTGCCATTTTAACGGCATCATAAGCATTGATATCAGTTGGCCTACCAGAAAAACCTTTTGCAATTAAAGCAGCCAAACGCATATCTGCGAACATATCCAGTTTATTATTTGAAGCAGCACCATCTGTACCCAAACCAACGCATACACCTTGATTAAGCATTTTTTGTACAGGGGCACAACCTGAAGCCAATTTCATATTTGACGATGGATTATGGGCAATTTTCACTTGGTGCTTGCTGAGTAATTCAATTTCTTCATCAGTTACATGGACCATATGCGCACCAATCAAGCGACTTTGCAATACCCCTAAGCGCTCTAACCTTGCTAAAGGGCGTACCCCATGCTCTTTTAAGGAACCTTCTATTTCATCTTTTGTTTCATGAATGTGGCAATGAATCAATAAATCATGTTGCTCGGCTTGCTGAACCACTTTTTTAAAGGTGTCATCAGAAACAGTATAAGGGGCATGCGGTGCTAAAGCAAAAGACAGTAAGCTCTCTCCTTTATAAATATGATAAGCCTCCATGGCAAAATCCAAATACTCTTGAGCATTTTGACCATATGCGGTAGGAAACTCTAAAGCACTACACCCAATGACCGTACGCATACCTGACTTTAACCCAGCACGAGCAACCGCACCATGATAAAAGTACATATCATTGATTGTTGTTGTGCCACCACGAATCATTTCTGCCATAGCCAACAATGTACCATCATAGACAAATGGATCACTGACATGCTTACCTTCTGCTGGCCAAATATGGTTGTTTAACCAATCCATTAAGGCCAAATCATCTGCCAAGCCACGCAATAAAGTCATGGCACTGTGTCCATGCAAATTAACCAAACCTGGCATCAACACATGGTTTGGCAAATGTAACACTTCTTTTGCGACCAATTTATTGGCTTCTTGCTCAGGCAAAATATTAACTATTTGATCATTTTCAATAGCCAACGCGTGATCTAAAAGTACTTCTCTATCTTTTGCTACAGTCACAATATAAGGTGCAAAAATCAATTGATCTACCATGTTTTCATCCTAATTAAATAATTCTTTTTAACAAACGATATGTATTATTTTTATCCCGTGGGCGAGCGCCTTGCCACATAACTTGCCAACCATGCTCAATTTGCATCTCTTCTGCGCCCACAACAATCTTATAGCGACAATGTGTTCTGTTGAGTTTTAAAGGCAAACTGCCATATTCACGCCAAGCGGTCACCAATTGTAAATTGGTGCTGTCTGCCTGCATACATACATTACCTGCCATTAAATTATTTTTTAACTTTGGTGATAAACTTGCTTCCATTTGTAAAACAACTGGACGAAAGCTCTTAGCTTGATTGAGCCAAGGCAACCATAAAGTAAAAATCAACACCCAAGCCATGGTCATGCCCGCAGCCCAATTGGTAACAGCTTGCCTTCCTCTTAAATGCTTACGAGTGACTGACCATAACCATACTGGTGTCACTAAAACCGCAATAATAACCGCAAAAAATGAAATAGTTGGGGTATAAAATGGGCTAAAATACAGTGAACGCTCAGCCAGTTTCGTCGGCCACCCCCAATTCATGGCAATAAAACCAATCCATAAAAATAAGGCTAACGCACCAAAGGTCATGACCCCAAACCAATTTAAAAATGCTGCTGCTCCTCGACGTAAACTGTCTAATTGAGCCGCACCCAAAACGGCTAAAGGTAATAATAAAACCACCGCATATTCAGAACTGTGTTGCGATAATAAAGTCAACAAAATCAAACTTAAAACAAACCATACAACAGATAACTGTAAAGCAGGCAAACTGACTGATTGACGCTTATATAAACTCCATAAGGCCAAAGGCCATGCAGGGAAAGTAAACCATAAAACCACGGTTGGGTAATAGCCCAAATCGTTTAAGAATACAGCCTGATTCAATTTACTCACACCACTCCAAGCAAAAGTCTGCCACCATAAATCAAATACCTGTGGCAATTCTGCTCTTAAAGATAAAGGCCATACCAACCCTAAAGGAATGGCTAAAGTAAAAGCAAACACCAAACAAATTAAGTACTGCCGATTTCGCCAATGGGAAAAGCTGGGTAAAACAAGGGTCAGTAAAATCACAAAACTTAATTCCAATAAATTGGATGATAATAAAATTACCACTAAAGAACCACCCAATAAAGCACCAGCCAACCCTGGTTTTTTAGGAGACAAGCTAATAGCATACATTGCCATAGCATAGCCCATAAAAGTGGCGGCCATATTGTCCATTTGATGCCCAACCACCATTAACCCTGAGCAACCAATTAAAATCAAGACAACACTTCGCCCATTTCTGCGACCGAGCAAATGCCGTCCAGCACCTCCGGCAAAGGCCAAACCAATGCTCATAAATAAGGGAGTAGCCAATCGTACTGCATCATACCCAGACAAGAGCCAAGGAGAAAACAGCTCATGGAAAAAGGCTCCAACCCATGCATAAAGTGGCGGTGTGCTGACATACCATGTACCATGAACTTGAGGTGCAATACCTCTATGGGTTTCGAGCATTTCCAAAACGGATTGGTAAATATAGGGCTCATAAGGTTTCCATGGATCATGGCCAAAAATAGCAGGCCATAACCAGACACAACACAATAAGAGGAGTAACCATGGCTTTTCAGTTGGCTTAGGTAAATCCTGATTCTTAGGAGGGGTGTAAATCAGCATTGTTTATTTTTACTTTATAAAAAATTCTACTCTATCTATTTTAAACCAAAACCTATTCTGACCCTAGTCATTCTGGGGCATAAATTGAGATTCACCACACCTTCGCCTCTAAATTTTATTCTTTGCATCTGCATACCCTAATGTTCACTCAATACAAAAAACATCGGTAATTGAACTATTCTCTACATTTTTTGCTCTAATTTAACTTATAGTCAATATTAAATGACGTTTTTCTTATGAAAAATTAAAACGTTACTGGTATATAATAGCACTCTTTCAAATGTTAAAAATTTGTAGCTAACGAGCAAAAAAGCATGAGCCAAGACAATAAAAATGATGATCAAGTCAACCTTTCAGGGGAAGGTGAAACACAAAATCAAATCAAACAAGAGGTCAAAGATGAAGCCTCTTCTGAAAAGGCACAACCTAATAAATCAACCATACACCACCAACGAAGCCAAACCGAACAGTTAAAACGGGCACTAAAATATCGATTGATGGTTCGACGCAACCGAATTACTTACAGCATTTTGCTGGTGGTACTGCTTATTGCCATCGTCATCAGTATTTGGTGGTTCATCATCGGACAATTTGAACAAGAAACAGAAGATGCTTATGTGGATGGCAATGTGGTCTTAGTCACCGCTCAAGTTTCTGGCAGTGTAATCGGTATTGATGCGGACAACACCGATATTGTTAAAGCAGGCCAACCATTAATTCATTTAAATCCTATTGATGCCCAACTTGCTTTATCCAAAGCACAATCCAATTTAGCACAAACGGTCAGAAGTGTACGCAACCAATTTGCCTCAAAAGACCAATCTTTGGCAAACGTACAGATGAAAGAAGCAGAATTAGCCAAAACAAAATCAGATTACCAACGCAGGTCTGAATTAGCCAGTTCTGGCGCGATTTCAACAGAAGAGGTACAACGAGCAAAACAAGCTTATGAAGCAGCCCATGCAGCCCTCCAAGTAGCACAAAAACAATTGGCTGGAGGACAAGCAATGGTTGACAATACATCAGTATCTACCCATCCAAATGTCTTAAATGCTGCTGCAGCACTCAGAGAAGCCTATATTGCAGCACAAAGAACAACCCTACCTGCACCTGTGTCAGGAATGGTGACCAAACGAAATGTACAGGTGGGACAAAGAATTAACCCTGCCTCTTCTTTAATGTCTATCGTACCATTAGATCATTTATGGGTGAATGCGAATTTTAAAGAATCGCAGTTAAAAAATATTCGTATTGGACAAAAAGCAGAATTAACGGCTGATATTTATGGTCGCTCAGTGAAATATACAGGTCAAGTAATGGGGCTGGATGCGGGCACAGGTAGCGCCTTTGCTTTATTACCTGCGCAAAATGCCACAGGCAACTGGATTAAAGTGGTTCAGCGTTTACCCGTACGCATCAAACTGGATGCCGATCAGGTGGCTAAACATCCTTTACGAATTGGTCTATCCATGCATGTTAAAGTTTTTACCAAAGATAAAGGTCAAGGTTCAATCAATAACCATACCATCAAACCACAAAGCTACAACACCTATGTCTTTAAAAATGAACTGGTTCAAGCAGATAAACTGATTGAACAAATCATTGAGGAAAATATTGGCCACGCCAAAAAATAAAAACGTATGAGCAATCAAATTCCTTCACGTCACTTAGGTAAGCTACTTATTACGATATTTATATTAAATATTATTGAGTATCTTCAAGCAGGGATGATTGCTTTTGCGGCAAACCCGATTATGGGAGAAACAGGCACTTCTCCAGAAGAATTTGGCATGGTTTCTGCTGTCTATGCCTGTATTGCTATTTTAATGATTGCCAAACAGCACTGGATGGTAGAACGCTTAGGATGGCGTCGTTACATACAAATTGGCTTATCTTTCTTTATTTTAGGTGCCCTCGTCTGTACCTTTAGCCATTCATTCTCCACCTTTTTAGCAGGTAGAGCCATTATGGCCCTAGGTGGTGCCTCTTTTATGACCAGTTCTCGTTTATTAACCCTATTGATTCCACCTAGCCCCGTGCGTTTTATGGGTATCAAAGCCTTTGTTGTCAGCATGACAACAGGTATGGCACTCTCTCCTTGGCTCGCCTCCCTAATTGTCTCCTCTGGACGTTGGAATCTTATTTTTGTTTTATTAATTGCTTTTGCCATATTGGCTTTTATTTTTACGTCCCTTTGCTTACCTACCTATATTGTGGATGAGCAAGAACGCATGACGAAAAGCAACCCTGTCCTCATTTTTATTTTATTATTAGGCGGTTTTGCCTTCTTTTATGTATTTAGGCGCTCTTCCTACGACTTTTACAGCGACACAATGATGTTGTTGTGCATTTTTGTTTTATCCACCATCAGTTTAAGTCTCTTTTTCAGAAGATTACAAAAAATTGAAGAACGCCCACTGTTGCATGTAAAACCAATATTCCAAGATAAAGCTTTCATTTTTGGTACATTTATTGCAACTTGTTTTTATATTATGTCAGGTGCCAATAATTATATTTTGCCCATCACATTACAAAGAGGTTTAAATTTTTCATGGAGTTCGGTTGGTTTTTTTAACTCATTAGGGTTAAGCACCTCTATTTTGGCTTGGATCGTTTTCAGTAAAATTGTCCCTAAATATCCCAGCATCCGTAAGTTTTGCGTAATTGGTGGTCTTGCTGTGTTTTTATATGGTTACTTTCTTTCTAACTTAACCATTCAGGCCAATTTATGGACGCAAATTTTACCCGCTTTATTAGCCAATGGTGTCTTCATTATTATGGTGATGACTCCTGTTACAGCTGCTTGTTTTCGATCTTTACAAAAAAGTGACTTACTCTTTTCTCATGCGATGCAAGTGCGCAATATGCTGGCTCAACTGTCTATTTCATTAGGTATTTCACTAGGAACCGCACTTATTCAATGGCGTACAACCGTACATTTCAGCATTATGGGTGAAAACTATACCAACAGCAGCCCAGCTTATCTAGATGCCCTACAAAAACTAACAACAGCTTTAAGTGCATCCATGCCACAAGAAATTGCAACACAAACAGCAGCTTCCCAACTACAACAATTATTACTGCAACACTCAACACTCATGGCTGGCATAGATTATTTTCATTGTGTCATGATTTTTGGTATGATTCTAACCGTTGTGATGTTTTTTCAAAAAATACTAAAATAAAAACCAAGTAGATTTAAAATTAAATAAAAAACCCGCAAACGCTACAAGTGTATCCAATAAGACACAAATTATTAAATTCAATAATTTATAAGCTTAAAGCTATCAATCACATGATTAGAAAATTTTTTTCTCAAATAAAGTAAAATATTTTACATATTTACTTTATAATTACAAACAATTATTAAAACAAAATAATCAGTTGCATATTTCATATTACATTTTTTCGATATATTAATTTATTTTAATTTTAAAAAAATATTATTTTAATTTTAAAAAAATAGATAAATTTTTATTTTAAATAAGAAAAATCGCTAGATGTTTATTTTATTTTTGATTATTATCACCTTCACAAATAAAATATTATCTTCTAATAAGTTTAGATAACAAGAATAAAAATAATAATTAAAATAGCACTTTAAAATATAATTTTTTTTACACACATATAATTTATGCTGGAGGATTCCATGTCATCAGAGCAGATCACTGCATCTTTTTTAAGCCTTAGTATTGCTGATGAGTCATTGCTGTCGCCTTTACTTATGAAGGTTGCTCAGCATTTAGGAATCAATATCGCCATTGGGAAAGTATCACAAGCAAATCTTTTATTTATTAATCAAGATTCTGCTTTTACACCTTTTCTTTTAAAAAAATTAGAAAAACGCCAACATTTAATCTTTTTTATCAGTCAAGATCCTCAAGAATCTTGGCAAGGTCACCCGTGTATTCAAACCAACATCGCAGAAAATGAATTCATCACGCTTTTGCAAAAATATTTGCAAAACTTTGGGGGAACACAACCTACAGAACAGCTCGAACTGGACATACAACCAGGTAAACCTAGATCATTCGCATCATTAACAGAATTGGCGGAATATTTTACCCATCTTTTGGGTGAAGAGGTCGGGTGCCGTGTACAAAATGATCATGAAACGCTCTATTTTGATTTTAAATCCCAAATGTTCTTTGTTCAATCGGCTAAACATAATGATTTTAATAAAAATAATACTTCAATAAAGGCATTAATTCAACATTTTACCCATGGTGGACAAATAACCATTTTTTCAACAAAAGAATTAAAAAATCATATTCGTCAATTACCTCCTTATATTTTAGAAAGGTTTATATGGATTTTAGGCGAATCCATTACCGATAAACTGTTGAATAAAATCCCAGTAGACGTTTCGTTTGGCATAACACATTGGCCTGACTTTGGCATACTCAAAACCAATCCTGCTTATGTCAGAATATGTGCCATCTTGATGCAAAAACCATTAAATATAAAAGGGATCATTGAGCATTTTCACTTAAAAACAGAAGAATGTATCGGTTTTTTAAATAGTTGTGTTCTATGCCAATACCTTATTTGGGGGGAACAAACAGAACAACAATCACCCTCTGCATCACATGATATTCAGCTGTCTTTATCATTAGAAGAAATTCAAAATTGTCGTTTAGATTTAGGCTTACACACACATGACTAAAAAATATAAAATCCTTTTTGCTGGTGATGTTGGCGTAGGGAAAACAACTGCAATCACCAGTATCAGCGATATCCCTCCTGTTTATACCGATGTAAAAGCATCGGATGCAGAAAAAATTGGTAAAACACACACAACTGTGGCTTTTGATTACGGAGAAGTGAATCTTCCTTACCTTAAAAATAGATTACGTTTGTATGGTTTACCAGGACAAACCCGTTTTTCATTTATATGGGAAATGCTTTCAGAAGGTGTTATTGGTATTGTTTTATTGGCTAACAACAGTAAACCCAATGCCATTAAAGAGACAGAAACGTTTTTAAAAGCATTTGCCCCAATTATTCACAAAGAAAATGTTGCAATTGTTTTAGGCGTCACAAAAGGTGATATTTCTTCTCATTATAAACCCAAAGATTATCAAAACATCTTGGCACAAGCGCAAATAAGGGCGCCTGTTTTTAGTGTTGATGCAAGAGAAAGAGACAGTGTTTTACTCTTGGTTGATGCGCTCTTAAGTCAAATAGAAGCCATACATATCAGAGTATAACGTTAAAAATTTGAATATTATTTCCCGAATATGACAATCAAATATATTATATTTGTTAGCCATATTATATTTTTTTATTTAACCTTTTTAAAGGAGTTTTTTTATGAACGCAAAAGATAGCTTAGCAGAAATTTTAACTTTAGATGGCGCCTTATGCTGCAGCGTTGTTGATTATAACAGCGGTATGATGTTAGCTTCAGCTGGTTCAGGTGCGGATTTAGAAATTGCATCAGCAGGTAACACTGAAGTGGTACGTGCAAAACTAAAAACAATGGAACTACTTGGTAAAAAAGACCATATTGAAGATATCCTGATTTCATTGGGAACAGAATATCACATCATTTATTTGATTCCTTCTTTACCAGGTATCTTTATTTACGCAGTTTTAGACCATGCTAAAGGCAATTTAGCAATGGCTCGTCGTAAAATTCAAGATGTAGGTAGTTCTTTAACGATTTAATTAACGTTATTAAACCTGACAGATTATTCTGTCAGGTTTAATTTTTTCAATAAATAAAAAACCACTCTATTTTTCATCAATACCTCTCTTAACCGAATATTCTTCGGTCAAACTCAACCCACTTAACACAATTACTTATATTTATATTTTTTATAGACCACATTTTTTAAATTAATCTAAAAAATATTTACTTGCATGTAATACTTTTCTTAATTATTATTAATTTTTCATTTATACCAAAGAAAAATTAATACCCAATAAGATTATAAAAAATTAAAAATAAAATCTTACCTTTGTTCTTGTATGATTACCTAAAAATATGAATAAACAACCCATAACTGTATCGTTTCTGAGCACGAGTCTTGCCGATGAAACTTTATTAAAACAAACCATTTTAGCCGCTGCACAACAGCTAGAATTAATGATTGTGTTTAATAACTCCACTGAGCCTAATATTTTATTTGTACATGCACATTCAGCATTTACACAAATTATGCTCAATAAAACAAAGGATAGTGCTCAGCCTATATTATTTTTTGTTCACAATCAAGAAGAGCCTTTTTTTCACGATCATCCCTGTATCAAAGCCACTATTACCGTACAGGCGCTTATCCCCTTATTCCAACAATACCTCATACCTAATATTTCAACAATACAAACAACTGAACAACCAAAATTAGACATACAACCACAAAAAGCAAAACCATTCTCATCTCTAACACAGTTGGCACAATACCTTTTTGCTTATGCACCAGAAGAAGAAATTTCTTGCTCGATTGAACACAATAATAGAATCATCACACTAGATGCCAAATCCGAAACATTTTTCTTAAACTCAACCGAAACTTATGATTTTAATAAAAACAATACCTCAATAGAAAAGCTACTGCAATGTTTTAAACATGGTGGAGAAATCACCTTATTTCCTCGAAAGCATTTAGATCAGCAAACGCATCAATACCCAAAATATCTGTTAGAGAGATTTTTATGGATATTGGGTACACAAATAACAACACAACTGATTCACAATATTTCAGATAAAAATACTTTTGGCGTGACTCGTTGGCCTGATTTTGGTTCATTAAAAACTGACCCTATCTATTTACGTGTCTGCACTTTAATGACCCAACAGCCCTTAACAATAGAAGAGATGAAAAAACGCTTTCATTTTACACAAGAACAATGTATTGGCTTTTTAAACAGTTGTATGTTGTGTCAATGCCTTATTTGGGGAGAACGAGAAAATAACCCAACTTTTACCAAAGATCATCATGTTGCACCAACCTTATCATTATCAGAAATACAAAATTGTCGTATCGACTTAGGAATTGATCATGACCATGGATAAATATAAAGTGCTTTTTGCTGGCGATGTTGGTGCAGGAAAAACAACCGCAATTGGCAGTATCAGTGATATTCCACCTATTTATACCGATGTAAAAGCGTCAGATGCCGAACAAATCGGCAAAACCCACACAACGGTTGCCTTTGACTATGGTGAAGTGAATCTACCTTATCTACAAAATAGGTTACGTTTATATGGTTTACCAGGACAAACCCGTTTCTCTTTTATTTGGGAAATGTTGTGTGAAGGGATGCTGGGTACCATTATTTTAGCAAACAATAGCAAACCCAATGCCTTAGAAGAAACTCAAACATTTATTCAAGCTTTTAATCCGTTTATCCAAAAAAGTAAAACCGCCATTATTTTAGGTATTACCAAAACCGACATTGCATCGCATTTCAAAATAAGTGATTACTACAATATGCTTTCACAAAACGGTATTTGTGCCCCTATTTTTAGCATTGATGCCAGAGAAAAAGGCAGTGTCCTTTTACTGATTGATGCATTACTGAGCCAAATTGAAGCAGTACATATTATGAAGAATTAAGGTCAATACACACATATTGATTTTATTAAGTTGTAACGAATAACCTCACACTATTAAAGGAAGAAAATTATGGCAGATATCAAAACCAGTTTAGATCAAATAATGAATCTAGATGGCGTCTTATGTTGCAGTATCGTTGACAGCAATACAGGTATGATGCTTGGCTCTGCAGGTTCAGGAGTAGATTTAGAAATAGCATCAGCAGGAAACACTGAAGTTGTGAGAGCAAAATTAAAAACAATGGATATGCTTGGTTTAGATGATCATATAGAAGATATTCTGATTTCTCTTGGCAAACAATTTCATATTATTCGCCCAATAGCCTCTGCGCCTGGTATATTTATCTATGTTGTACTGGATAATACTAAATCGAATTTAGCATTGGCTCGCAGAAAAACGCAAGAAGTAGAAAAATCATTACAATTTTGATGAATCACTACTCATATAAAAAAATAATACCTGCTCTAAAAACAGGTATTATTTTTTTATATGCAAATAACCGATTAAATTATCAATAAAAACAATCTACATCATCTATTTCAGTTACTTTACACAATACTCTTTAAGCCTAGAAAAAAACTAAAAGTAGACAGTAGGGGGAAACGCTAACCTCCCCTCATTATTTTACCAACCTTCAGGATACCAGCCTTTGCGCCACTTATCCGCTTCTAATACAACAGGTTCATGCCCAAAATCATAAAACCAAGTATCCACAACCCATTGTTGCCCATTTTCTTTTTCTTTTATTCTACTGGCGTAATGCAAATCTAAAATTCTAGGCGCTCGATAATAAGGTTTCATGATTTCATGAAACTGTAACAGGTTTAAACGACTCAAAAATTTAAGAAAATAAGTATCTGTTTCACTATGATCCACACAGTCCATGCGTCCATCGGCGGTGCCATCCTTAAAATTTCCTGCTTTATCGGCAAAAATAGGGGTTTGGTCTCCTGCAATTAAATACAATTGTAGAACCGCTTTTTGAATAGAAGCCCTCTCCTCTTGCGCATTAGCCACACCATCAAACAAAGTCTTAATCTGTACCACCTGCTCTTCAGTAATGTTCACTGTGGCCTGTTTCTTGCAGCCATAGTGGTAACAAACATTCACCGAATGTGCATAAACGATTTGGCCATAAACAAAGAACAATAAAAAAATGGCACTTATGCGGCCATAATGTATAAATTTATCCTTATTCCTCAAAATCCTACCCACATTCAGCTATCTTTATCCAACCAATTTTGTGCCATAGGCACTGTATCAAAAAACTTAGCATGCTGCGCTGTTAATAAATTTGAAATATGTGCCCCCACTTTCATCCAAATATCATTTACAACCACAGCCACTCGACCAAAATCATGCTCATGCGCTCTGACGAAGCGCATCTGCTCCCATGCCATATCTAAGGTAAAATCCTCAAGGCAAGATAAATCCAGCAACAAATCAGGTCGATGAACCTGATGAGTCCGATTGATTAACGATTGTTCAAATTGTTTAAAGTCTTCTAAAGTAAAAGATTCAGACAAAGTAACTTTTAAACCATATTTTTGCTCTTCTATTTGTACCATATTTATATTCCAACACTGCAATAATTGACAAAAGATGCGCTATCTTAGCAGTTATTATAAATAGTGAATATGATTTTTTGGATTCATTTTATTACGATAAAACCGTTAAAATACCCACTAAATTGATAAGAAAAACCAAAAAATTAATTTTATTGCTTCGTTTGGGTAAAATTACGATGAATTTCTATAGTCATGCGTTCAATACGTTCTGCCAACTCCTTATTTAATTGAGTCAACTCCGTATTTTGCTGCAAAAGTATCAATAATTTTTCATTACATTCAGCAGCTATAATTTGCCTTTGTTCGGCAGTCTTTGCCAAATCTTCTCTATGTAACGCTTCTAACTGAGCCCTTGCCTTTTCTCGATCAGCCTGACGAGTTTGAGCCAATAAAATAAGGGGGGCAGCATAAGCCGCCTGTAAACTAAAAGCCAGATTCAATAAAATAAAAGGGTAAAGATCAAATTTTGCCCAGCCTAAAATATTGATACTCATCCACACCAACACAACAACTGTTTGTGCAACCAAAAACAAAGGCGTCCCAAAAAATCGAGCAAACCCCTCGGCCTTAACAGCAAACCAATCATCCCCAAAAAGTGAACTTAAATGTAGATAATTTGCCAATCTACTTTTGTGGCGCAATAAAGTATCTGAACTTAAATTAGGCATATCTGACTGTACTGCTTGATCAGTTTCTCCAGCACAGACATCTACTTTTCCTGTTTGATCATCCATCATTTTTACTCACTGAGCAATAACTGTACCATTCAGTATACCTATAGTATAACCAATTTGTTTTTTATTATTTCAATCACAAGAAAAATATTAAATAGACAATAAAGACATATGCAAAATCGGAAATGGTCGACCTGTACCATCAAAGGGCGAACGCCCTATGACCTCAAAACCATGTTTTTGATAAAATGCCATAGCCAAAACATTTTGCTCATTCACATCTACTGCTGTTACTTGATGTTCTTTGATCGCAAAATCCATCAGTAAAGAACCTATTCCATGACCATGTTTATCAGGCTCAACAAACAGCATCTCTATTTTTTGCTGATCAATCCCAATAAACCCTACTGGTATTTCTTGTTGATCCTTAATTTGCCAAACAGGGCAAGACGACAAAGCCTGTTCAGACACAATTTTATGGAAAAACGAGATATCTGATTCATCTAAAAAATGATGCGTCTGTTTAACCGCTCTTAACCAAATGTCAACCAAAGCATCATGATCTTTGAGTTGATATGGCTCAATTTTCCATTTTATTGCTGACATAACAACCATAACCTTTTTTATTAACTTTATCTGTTTTTATAGGGGTTTCGGTTTACCCAATTTAGTGACAAAGCCACTGGCAATAATCACCAACATTGCTAAAAATTCCTGCCACCTTAACACATCATGTAAAATTAACGCACCTAAAATTGATGAAAAAACAATGGTTAAATACGAAAAAGAAGAAGCCACAAACTTATTGCCTTCACTATAGGCTTTAGTCATGGTCATTTGTGCAATGGTGGCACAGACTCCCATACCCACAATATAGAGCATATTATGTAAAGTTAAAGTACTCCAACCATATAGTGTTGATAATACAGCGCCACCTATAGCACAAACTAAGGAAAAGTAAAAAACAATACGCCATTCTGGCTCATTCAAACGTGTTAACTGCTGAACCTGAATATACGCCCAACCACTCAGTAACCCAGAACCTAAACCAATTAAAACAGCTACCCAAGCTTTATCATTAAAATTAGGCTGTAATAACAATAAAACACCCACGAACCCAATCAAAATGCCCAAACCCATTATTTTGGTGATTTGTTCTTTATAAAATAAAAAGGACAAAATAATCATGCCAATTGGAGAGGTATAACTTAACGTCACAGCCGAAGCCAGAGGCAAATGAGTCATCGCATAAAAATAACCCAACATGGCGACAAACCCAGATATAGAACGATTTAAATGTTGTTTCATTAAAGGCGTGTAAACAGACTGATGCTTGGCTCTAGCCATCATGGCCATTAACACCACACCAAATACACCACGCCAAAAAACCAGTTCTATAAAATGAAAGTGCCCAGCACCAAGCTTAACAAATACACCCATTAAGGCAAAAAATAGTGTGGCTATCACCATCCAGCCCGCACCTAAACGCAAAGAAAATCTGGAGCTATTATGGGTACTCATAAGATATTAAATTTCATTTCAATAATCAGACGCAATCATTTTGAACAATAAAGACAATACTCAATAACGATACTGAGCAACAAAGACATTACTTATTTTTAATACGATAAAAATGTTCGCCTGGCGCGATATAACCTATTTCATCCCGAGCAATTTCAGCAATAGCTTCTTGCCCTTGTTGTAAATCCTGAATTTCAGCAGACATTGCTTTATTTCTACGTTCGAGTTTGTCGACTTCTTGTTTTTGTATTTCAACTCGTTTTTTAGAAAGGCGCACTTCATTAAAATTGCCCTTACCCATCCATAAAGGATACTGTAATGCAGCCAGAGCAACCACTAAAAATAAAGTACGCCACCAGTTCATAATCATTAAAACCTAAGCAATATGATAAAAAGCAGCTTTACCTGGATAGTATGCACTTTCCCCTAACTCTTCTTCAATACGCAATAGCTGATTGTATTTAGCCATACGATCTGAGCGAGAAAGAGACCCTGTTTTAATTTGCATACAATTGGTTGCCACGGCTAAATCAGCAATAGTACTGTCTTCTGTTTCACCTGAGCGATGACTCATCACACTGGTGTACCGATTTCGCTTAGCTAAATCAACAGCTTTTAATGTTTCAGACAAAGTCCCAATTTGATTGACCTTAACCAATAATGCATTAGCCAGCCCTTGTTCAATACCTTTAGCCAAAATGGCAGGATTAGTCACAAACAAATCATCGCCAACCAATTGGATTTTTTTACCCAATCTTTGCGTTAATGTAGCCCAACCAGCCCAATCATCTTCACTCATTCCATCTTCAATAGAAATAATGGGGTATTTGTCTACCAAACTTTCCAAATAATCAACAAATTGCTCCGATGACAAAGCCAAACCTTCTGCACTTAAATGGTACCTACCTTCTTTATAAAATTCGCTTGAGGCACAATCCAATGCCAACAATACATCTTGTCCTGCAACATAACCTGCTTGATCAATTGCCTGTAAAATTAAGGTGATGGCTTCTTCATGGCTTTTTAAATTAGGCGCAAAACCACCTTCATCTCCCACTGTTGTTGCAAAACCCTTCTCATCACAAATTTTCTTTAAATGATGAAATATTTCTGCGCCACAACGTAAAGCCTCTTTAAATGATGATGAGCCGACAGGTACAATCATAAACTCCTGAATATCTAAGCTGTTATTCGCATGAGCACCACCATTAATCACATTCATCATAGGCACAGGCATTGCCATAGGGCCAGCACCACCCAAATAACGATATAAAGGCAAGCCAGCGTCTTCTGCTGCGGCACGTGCCACTGCCATAGACACAGCTAAAATAGCATTAGCACCTAAATTTCCTTTGTTTTCTGTACCGTCTAGATCCAGCATAACCTGATCAATATAAGTTTGATCTGAAGCATCAAGACCAAGTAATGCCTGAGTGATTTCATTATTGACATGCTCAACAGCAGCTAAACAACCCTTACCTAGATAACGGCTTTTATCGCCATCTCTTAGCTCTAAGGCTTCCTTTGTTCCAGTTGAAGCACCAGAAGGCACTGCAGCCCTACCCATTACGCCAGACTCTAACAATACGTCCGCTTCAACAGTTGGATTGCCTCGAGAATCTAAAATTTCACGAGCTACAATATCAATAATGGCACTCATTTTTTCTCCTAATTAAAAGCAAATATTCAAATCAAGTAAGGCTGCTTGAATTCAAGCAGCCCTGTTTTCGTCTATTTATGACAAAGTGTCTTCAATAAATCCCTGCTTTTTCACAATATGGTCAATTTCTTTTAAAGCAGATAATAAATCATACATTTTACCTAAAGGCCAAGCATTTGGCCCATCAGATAAGGCTTTAGCTGGGTCTGGATGCGTTTCCATGAACACCCCAGATACGCCTGAAGCAATTGCCGCACGAGCAAGTACAGGCACAAACTCTCTACGACCACCTGAAGCGCCACCCTGAGCACCTGGCAACTGCACCGAATGAGTTGCATCAAATACAACAGGACATCCTGTTGAACGCATAATCGATAAAGAGCGCATATCTGAAACCAGATTATGATAACCAAAACTGGCTCCTCGCTCACACACCATAAATAGATCCTCTGGCAAGCCTTTTTCCTTAGCTGCTTCGCGGGCTTTATTAATTACATTACCCATATCTTCAGGTGCCATAAATTGGGCTTTTTTAATATTAACAGGTTTACCCGATTGAGCCACAGCACGAATAAAATCAGTCTGACGCGCCAAAAAAGCTGGGGTTTGTAACACATCAACCACACTGGCCACCTCAGGCACTTCTTGCTCTGTATGTACATCCGTTAAAATGGGCACATTCAATTGTCTTTTAACTTCAGACAAAATACGTAAACCTTCTTGCATACCTAAACCACGAAATGAGCTACCACTGGATCGATTAGCCTTATCGTAACTACTTTTATAGATAAAAGGGATATTCAATTTTTGCGCAATTTCTTTTAATTGACCCGCTGTATCAATGGCCATAGCTTCGCTTTCAATCACACAAGGCCCAGCAATCAAAAAAAATGGATGTGCCAACCCAACATCAAATCCACACAGTTTCATTATTCACTCCTTTATGAAGTATGTTTGGCTTGATAGGCCAAAGCAGCTTGAATATAAGCTGAAAACAACGGATGTCCTTGTCTTGGCGTAGACGTAAACTCTGGATGAAACTGACACGCAAAGAACCATGGGTGTTCTGGTAACTCAATGGTTTCAACTAAGCGCTCAGCACCAACAGATACACCACCAATAACCAAACCTGCCTCTTCTAAACGAGGAACATAATAATTATTGACCTCATAACGATGGCGATGACGCTCTACAATATTTGTGTTGCCATAAATTTTAGCAGCCAATGAATCTGGTTTTAGTTCACACGCTTGCGCACCAAGACGCATTGTGCCCCCCATATTGGCATTGGCATCACGTTTTTCTATTTTACCATCATGATTCACCCACTCATCAATTAAAGCAACGACAGGATAAGGAGTTTCAATATCAAATTCAGTTGAGTTGGCATCTGTTAATCCAACCACATTACGCGCATACTCAATTAGCGCAATTTGCATCCCCAAACAAATACCCAAGTAAGGGATTTTGTGTTCACGAGCATAACGTACAGCAGCTACTTTACCTTCGACACCACGCTGCCCAAAACCACCTGGCACCAAAATAGCATCCATATTTGCTAATATAGCCGTACCCTTTGTTTCTATTTCTTCGCTGTCAATATAATGGATATTGACTTTACTATCCGTATGAATACCTGCATGTTTTAATGCTTCTGACAACGACTTATAAGACTCTGTCAAATCTACATATTTACCCACCATAGCGATATTAACCGCAAATTTTGGGTGATCAATTGCATCCAAAATATGGCTCCATGCGGACAAATCAGCCAAAGGCACGTCTAGTTGTAATTGCTCACAAATAAGTTCATCAATACCTTGCTCATGTAACATTGCAGGGACTTTATAAATACTGTCTGCATCATAGCATCCAATAACGGCACGCTCTTCCACATTACAAAATAACGCTATTTTACGTTTTTCATCTTCTGGCAAAGGTCTGTCCATACGACACAACAACACATCAGGTTGAATACCAATTTCACGTAACTCTTTTACAGAATGTTGTGTTGGCTTGGTTTTAATTTCGCCTGCTGTGGCAATATAAGGCACATAGGACAAATGAATGTAAAAAGTATTATTACGTCCCAATTGACTGCGCATTTGGCGAATAGCTTCTAAAAAAGGCAGTGACTCAATATCACCTACTGTCCCACCAATTTCAACAATAGCAACATCAAAACCCTCTGCGCCTACATGAACTTTACGTTTTATTTCATCGGTGATATGAGGAATAACTTGAACAGTACCCCCTAAATAATCACCACGGCGCTCATTGGCAATAACCGTTTCATATACTTGACCGGTCGTAAAATTATTGCGTTTTTGCATGGTTGCATCAATAAAACGCTCATAATGACCTAAGTCCAAATCAGTTTCAGCACCGTCTTCGGTAACAAAAACTTCCCCGTGTTGAAATGGACTCATTGTGCCTGGGTCAACATTAATATAAGGGTCTAATTTGAGCATAGTGACCTTTAGGCCACGAGATTCTAAAATAGCAGCAATTGAAGCGGCTGCGATTCCTTTACCTAAAGAAGAAACCACACCACCTGTTACAAAGATAAACTTAGTCATGACAAAACGGCTTGAATGGAATTCATAATTTTAGCGCAACTGCACATAAAACTAAAGAGCCCAAAGAACAAAAACCATAAAATTATTCCACCCATCACCCCAGAGTCACACAGCTTCATACCATACACCCATACCCATCTGTGTCTTTCATCCTTATTTTTACCTATTTCAATTAGGTTAAAAGAAAAACACCAAGGTAAACTGTGTTTCTAACCAACAAAAAATCAAGCATAACTTTAAAAAAAACAAATTAAACTTGAGTATAAAGGGTTATTTATGATATAAATGCTCTTTTACTTTTTTGGTATTTGGAGTTCCGTAATGGCACGAGTATGTAAAGTGACTGGCAAACGCCCTATGAGTGGGAATAATGTGTCACACGCCAATAACAAAACCAAACGTCGTTTCTTGCCTAACTTGCAATCACGTCGTTTTTGGGTAGAGAGCGAAAACCGTTGGGTTCGTTTGCGCATTTCTAATGCAGCACTACGCACCATCGACAAAGTAGGCATTGATGCTGTATTGGCTGATTTGCGTGCTCGCGGTGAAGCTTAATTTAAACGATTAAGATAATAAAGGTGCATCATGCGCGATAAAATCAAATTAGAATCCAGTGCTGGTACTGGTCATTTCTATACAACAACTAAAAACAAACGTACTATGCCAGAAAAGCTCGAAATTAAAAAATTCGACCCAGTTGTGCGTAAACACGTTATTTATAAAGAAACAAAATTAAAATAATTGTTCTTTTTATAATAGGAAAAGCCCTCTTTTATCTAAAGAGGGCTTTTTTATCGCTCCCCACCACAAATCTCTTATTATTATTTATTATGATGGTTCAATTTACAGGCTGTTCCATAAACAAATAGTTCTGCACATGCCATATTACTTTTATTGCCACGCGCATTCTCATTTAACGAAGATGTTTCAAACCGTACATTAAATACAGCATTTGCACCCAAACGCTTAGCTTGTGCTTTCATCCGCAAAACTGCCTCTCGTCGCCCTCTGTCAAGCATAGACTCATAGGTATCCAGATTCCCACCAAATAAGCTCTTTAAACCAGCCATCCTTTGCTGAAAATAATCACTGGACATCACAACAGAACCGATAACTAAAGGAAATGGTTGTCCTGCACATTCCTCAGGAATCCGTTTTTCATTAAAAATCAAAATATGCTTAAGCACTTGCTCTCGTTGTTTAAGCGACTGATCATGTTTTTTTTCAATGAATGCACCAATCAAATAACAGGAACCAACAAAAACAAAAAGATAAATAATGTATAATGCCATTTACTTACTCTCAATAAAGACAGCCGTACCATAAGCCAAAATTTCAGAAGCACCAGAAGTAATATTGGATGTACTAAACCGTACATTAATAATAGCGTTTGCCCCCATTTTACTTGCTTGTTTTTTCATTCGATCAAGTGCTTCTTGCCGAGACTCATTCAATAACTCTGTATAACCTTTTAACTCACCCCCTACCATATTTTTCAAACCAGCCATCATGTCACGCCCTAAATGTTTTGCTCTGACCGTGCTGCCTTGCACCAAGCCTAAATGCTTGGTAATGGTATAACCTGGAAGTACTTCAATATTGCTGATTAACATATCAATCCTTTACCTTTCCCTCTCTATCAATTATTGATTATATTATTCCAAATAAAACAATCTTCTCTACCCAATGAAAATCGACACTTATTTTACTCATATGAAAACATTATATGCTAAAAAACCCTACATATAGTAGGGTTTCAATAAAACACATACAAACGCTTAACTAACGCGCAACAACTTTATACCTTTTTTCTAAGAAAGAGAAAAAGAATGCTAGACAAATAGTCATCACTAAATAAATCAAAGCAATTGTATAATAAGGCTCTTCATAACGGGCATAGGTACCAGACATGGTTCTGGCAGTAAAGGCCAGTTCCGTAACAGAAATAGCAGATACTAACGAACTGTCTTTTAATAAAGTAATAAATTCATTACCAAAAGGAGGAAGCATTCTGCGCACTGCCTGAGGCAATATAATATAACGCATAGATTGCCAGTACCCCAAACCTAGAGAGCGTGCAGCTTCAATCTGTCCTTTACCTATAGATTGAATACCCGCTCGAAAAATTTCAGTAATATATGCCCCTGCATTTGCCGATAATGCCAAAGCACCTGCTAAAAAAGCACCATACTCTCTTCTGATTTCACTTGCCTGAATACCACTGATGATTAACCCATTGTCTGGATGTATCAACATAGGCATCCAAACGAAATACCAAATAAATACCTGTACAAATAAAGGCGTGCCACGGAATAAAGTCACATAGATTAAAGAAATATAACGAACGACTGCCAAAGCAGCTCTAACCACTATATTGCTTTTTTCTGCATAAGCCATTCTGGCAAAAGCATTAAATAATCCAATAAAAGTACCTGCAAATATGGCAATAACCGTTAATTTTAAGGTCATTAATGCGCCATTAAAGAGCATCTCGCGATATTCCCAAATAATATCGCAACGAAAACCTATTTGATTACAAAACTCCATTGGTTTTTCCCAACCTGAACAAAATAAAATTTAACGCTGTATTCTACAAGAAATTTGGATGTCTTTAAATTTAAATCTAAGCTGATTTGGCTTTTTCAGCCCTTTAATGAACAGTAATTCACTTTTTATTGATATTTTCCTATAAAATAAAGCGCTATTCAAAGAGCAACAGAAAACAACTCCATTTATCTTTGTAAAAAAGCCGCTAAAATAGCACAACGATGGATATTTATTTAATTTCAGAAAATAAAAAACAATTTTTAGATCTATTGCTGCTAGCCGATGAAGAAGAACATATGATTGATCTTTATCTAGATAGAGGAGATCTTTTTGCTCTTTATGATGGTTCTTTAAAAAGTATTTGTGTTGTGACACAAGAGGCAAAAAACACGTGGGAAATAAAAAATTTAGCCACCTATCCCCAATATCAAGGGTTAGGTTACGCAACTCATTTGATTAAATACATTTTAAAATACTATCAAAGGGAAGGTGCGGTGATGTTGGTTGGCACAGGAGACACACCAAAAACAATAGGGTTTTATCAAAAATGTGGCTTTGCCCTCTCTCACCAAGTCAACAATTTCTTTCTTGATCACTATACCAAGCCAATTATTGAAGAAGGCATCCAATTAGTAGACATGATTTATCTTAAAAAAGCGCTATAAAACAATCTTTACGATCATTTTTGATACATTGGTTAACACATTGATTCAATAAAATAACATTAACAAACCACTATACATTATTTTATTTATATCCTTCGCTTGTACCGTTATAATGAGAGCCTTATTTAAAATCAAACAAACTGAAACACTTTAGGATTCAGTAATACGCAACAACCCATGGAAAACTCTTTAGCCGAACAAATCAATGACATACTGCCACAAACACAATGCCGTCAATGTGGCTTTGATGGCTGCACCCCATATGCACAGGCAGTTTCATTGCAACAAGCCCCGATTAACCTATGCCCACCAGGCGGCATAGAAGGCATCGAGGCATTAGCAAAACTCACACAACAGCCAACCATTCCTTTTGCCCCAAACACCATAATAAAGCCAAAAATGTTGGCTGTGATTGATGAACAAAACTGCATTGGTTGCACTTTATGTATTAAAGCCTGTCCTGTGGATGTGATTATTGGCTCAGCTAAAATGATGCATACAATACTCAATCAAGAATGCACAGGTTGTGCGCTATGTTTACCACCTTGTCCAGTTGACTGCATAACAATGGTGCCTATGTCAGCGGAGCGAACATTATATGAGTTATCTTTAAGCACTGACGAAAAAAGACAAATAGCAAACAATTTAAAACAACGTTATGAACTGAAAAAACAAAGAAACACCAAAATAAACAAAACAGAAAATAAACAATCTAGTCCTATACAAAAAGAACAACAGATCGAACAGAAACCTGCAACATCAACTAAAGCAGATTTTCTTGCTCAAATCATGGCTAAAGCCAAGCAACAAAACATGCTCAGTCATTCTTCAATACAAAAACAAGCATCTGAGATCAAAATAGAACAAGAGTTAGCTCAAGCTAAAGCAAGGAAACATCGCTTAAAAATGCAAGAAAAATACAAGAACAAATAGAAATAGCCTATTGTGTAACCTTATAAAAACCTATTTAATGATTTTTAAATGTGTTGTATCTGTCTTTTGTGTTTCATTCTCTTCAGCAGGTGTTGTAGATAATTTAGTGGATGACTCTTTTTTAGGCACTTCGACCAAAAGCTGATCTTCTTCTATAGGAAAACTCATTCCTTCTCCTGTTTCTTTTGCAAAAACGGATACAACATTATTCACGGGCACCCAAACATCATACACTTTTCCCGAAAATCTGGCATTAAAATGAATCCAGTCATTATCTAGCTGTAAATCTTTTACGGCATTTGGCCCAATACTCAAGACTATTTGATCATCTTTCACATATTGCATGGGTACCTGTGTTTGCGCATTGACCCAAACCACAAGATAAGGCGTATGCTGTGAATCAATACACCATTCATATAAGGCACGAATAAAATAAGGTTTGGTACTGATACTCATGATTCTTTACTTCCAAATAAAATCGGGTTGTCATAAGACAACCCTAACAAAAAACACGATCTTTATCTACGCATTGCTTTTTCAGCAGGTGTTAAAGCATCAATAAAAGCCTGACGCTGAAAAATTCTTTCCGCATATTTTAAAATGGGAGCCGCATTTTTGCCCAAATCAATATTATAATGCTCTAAACGCCATAATAAAGGAGCAATAGCCACATCAATCATAGAAAAGTCTTCACCCAGCATAAATTTTTGTTTATTAAATATAGGTGAAATCATGGTTAATTGTTCTGTAATGGCATTTCTGGCTTGATTTTGCTCTTTATTGGTTGACTCCGCTTTTTCTAATGTTTGCACATGCGAAAACAACTCTTTTTCAAAGCTATATAAGAACAATCGGCTACGAGCACGCATAACTGGATCACCAGGCATTAACTGAGGATGAGGAAAGCGCTCATCAATATACTCATTGATGATATTAGATTCATATAAAATAAGATCACGTTCAACCAAGACTGGCACTTGGTTATATGGGTTCATTACAGCTAAATCTTCTGGTTTATTGAAGATATCCACATCAACAATTTCAAAATCCATCCCTTTTTCGTATAGCACAAAACGACAGCGTTGGCTAAATGGGCAGGTAATGCCCGAATATAAGACCATCATAAAATAAAGACCTTTAAAATAAAGCAGAATGTACTATTGTATCAAGTTACAAAGGCAAAGACCAGAAAAACGCTGTAACACTATGTTATTAAAAATAAAAAAGGGTAATTTATATAAATTACCCTTTTAAAGTCTTATGTCAATCTAAAGAATCAATGAATACCTTTCCAGTATTCTTTATTCAAGAAATAAGTTAATGGTAATAAAACAATAAATAAGAACAATAAAACCAAATAACCAATTTGATGACGTTTAATCTGTGCAGGCTCACCCATATAAACAAGATAAGCAACTAAATCTTTTGCATAAGCATCGTATTCAGCTGTATCTACCTGACCATTGCTGTCCATAGTTGAGCGCAAACCAGCAGAAACCCATTTTAACTTAGGTTTTCCATGCTCATCCATTACAGGCAATCCTTTTTCATCAAGTTCAACTTCTTGAATACCTTGCAACTCCCAAAGGGCATGTGGCATCCCTACTTTATCAAATACAGTATTATTCCAACCTGTAGGGCGAGAAGGGTCTTTATAAAATCCCCTTAAATAGGCATATAAATAATCTGCACCACGTGAGCGAGCAATTAAAGACAAATCAGGAGGAGCAGCACCAAACCATGCAACAGCGTCGGCTTTACTCATGGAAGAAACCATTGTATCGCCTACTTTATCTGTCGTGAACATCAAATTTTTCTCGATATCAGATTCAGTCAAACCTAAGTCTGTTAAACGGTTATAACGCATTGCACTGGCAGAGTGACAAGTTAAACAATAGTTTACGAAGGTTTGCGCCCCTCTTTGTAAACTGGCTTGGTCACCCAGGTCAATATCCACTTTCTCATATTGAACAGCATCTGCTGCAATAGTCACTCCCGAAGACAATGTACAAGCGAGTAATAGAGCTTTTAATATATTTTTCATCTGTATGCTCTCTCTTAAATAATTTTCGTAAAGATAACAGCAGCAACAAGCGTAACCACAACCAATACCACAAAGATAATTTTATCTTTTAAAGTAGACATGGTCACACGTTTAGGTGGTTTGCCATCTTTATCAATTTTGGTGTAAAACGGCATGGCCAAGAAGAACACAAAATAGATTATAGACAACACCTGAGCAACTACAGTACGTGTATTGGTTGAAGGGACTGCACCTAAAATACCCAAACCAATAAATGAGGCAACAAATAGCACCAACATGACTTTAAAGTATGGGCCACGATAACGGATTGACTTAACAGGAGAACGATCCAACCATGGTAAAGCAGGAATCAATAATACTGCAGCGCCCATTGCCAGCACACCCCAAACTTGGGTACCCAAGAAAGAAGGTACTGCGCGCAAAATAGCGTAAAATGGTGTGAAATACCATACAGGCGCAATATGAGCGGGTGTCTTCATTGGATCAGCTGGGTCAAAATTTGGTGCTTCTAGGAAGTAACCACCCATTTCTGGCAAGAAGAATAAAATAAATGAAAACACAATCAAGAACATCACACAAACCATGATGTCATGTACTGTGTAATAGGGATGGAAAGGCACTCCGTCTAATGGGATACCATTTTCATCTTTTAATTTTTTAATCTCCACACCATCTGGGTTATTTGAACCCACATCGTGCAATGCAAGAATATGCGCCACAACCAAACCAATAAGCACCAATGGAATAGCAATAACATGCAAGGCGAAGAACCGGTTCAAAGTGATGTCTGATACATTAAAGTCACCACGAATCCATACAGCCAAATCAGGGCCAATAACAGGAATGGAACCAAATAGATTAACAATAACCTGAGCGCCCCAAAAAGACATTTGCCCCCAAGGTAAGAGATAACCCATAAATGCCTCGGCCATTAAGCACAAGAAGATCATCGAACCAAAAATCCAAACCAATTCTCGTGGATTTTTATATGAACCATAAATTAAACCACGGAACATATGTAAATAAATCACCACGAAGAACATGGAGGCTCCAGTTGAATGCATATAACGAATAATCCAACCACCTGCTACATCACGCATAATGTATTCAACTGATGCAAACGCAACAGGTAAACCTGCCGCATTTAGTGTGCCATCTGGTTTATAGTTCATGGTCAGGAAAATACCACTGACAATTTGAATCACCAGAACCAACATGGCTAATGAGCCAAAAAAGTACCAAATATTAAAATTTTTAGGAGCATAGTATTCAGACATATGCTCTTTAAACATAGCTTTCATGCTCGGGAAGCGTGCATCAACCCAACCCAAAACTGCTTTTAGTTTACTGTCTGACATATTTCCTCCTAGGCCTGATCTTCACCCACTAAAATAGTGGTGTCATTTACATATTTATAGGGAGGGACAACTAAGTTTGTTGGTGCAGGTACGCCTTTATACACACGACCAGCTAAATCAAACTTAGAACCATGACAAGGACAATAAAATCCACCTTTCCAATCGGCACCCAAATCAGCAGGAGCCACATCTGGACGGAAAGTAGGTGAGCAGCCTAAATGGGTACAAATACCCACCAGCACTAACGTAGCGGGTTTAATAGAACGAGTATCGTTCTTACAATACTCTGGTTGTTGAGATGTGGTCTCTGAAGAAGGATCAACCAATTGTGCAGCAACTGTACCTAAATCTTTTAATTGTTGCTCAGTACGGTTCACAACCCAAACTGGTTTACCTTGCCATTCAATAGTAACCTGTTGACCTGGCTCCAGCTTACTAATATCCACGCTTACTGGTGCACCAGCGGCTTTAGCTCGCTCTGATGGAAACCAACTTGCGATAAATGGCGTTGCCACCCCTATTGCCGCGACCCCTGCTGCCGCGCTAGTCGCCAAGACCAGAAATCTACGACGTCCTTTGTTTACTTGTTGTTCACTCATTATCAGTTATCCTACTGTTTTTTTTAAAGTCGAGCCATAAAATCTTACGGATTTTAACCCATTTTTATCATGCTCTAAAGTCCTATTTGTCAGAAATATGCTTTCCAATCAAAAAACACACACTTCAAATAGGGTTATTTTCATCAAAAAAGTGAGTATCTAAGCGGGTATCAATGCTGATTTGATTGATTAATGCTTGGATCCCAAATTTTTCTGTTGCATGATGTCCTGCACTAATAAAAGCAACCCCTGTTTCATTAGACAAATGATACTGTGCCTCAGAAGCTTCTCCAGTAATAAAAGCATCTACACCTAAATTAATTGCCTCTTGAAAAAAACCTTGTGCCCCACCAGTACACCAGGCAATATTTTTGATTGTTTTATCTAAAGCACCAACAATCAGTGGTGGTCTCTCCAACTTTTGCTGCAATTGCTGTCCCAAGCTTTCCAAACTTTGCTCTTGAAGCAACATACCCTGAGTCAATAAATTATTGGGGGTATTTTCAACAAGAATCTGCCAATCCATCATGTGTGCCAATTGAACATTATTACCCAACTGAGGATGAGCATCCAACGGCAGATGATAAGCAAGCAAATTGATCCCGTGTTTTAATAGTTTTTCAATGCGCTTTTTCTTCCAACCTGTTAATACAACTGGTTCACTTTTCCAAAAATACCCATGATGAACCAATAACGCATCTGCATTAAACGCGATTGCAGCATCAATTGCCGCTTCGCTCGCAGTCACGGCACCTACTACTGTATTTATATTTTCATTACCCTCTATCTGTAAACCATTTGGTGCATAGTCCTGAAACAATTCTGGCTTAAGCAACTGGTTTAACCAGTTTAATAGCGCATCTCTTTTAATCATGATAATTGATGTCGGGTAGTCATTAAATTTGCATTATTGTACTACACAATTTGTTCTATGTGATGAACCAAGTTGAAAGAATAATGATTATGTACTTTCAAGAAATTTGGCAAAGTAGTGAATAAAATCCAATAATTACCTATTTCATATTCATAAACACAAAATAGGCTTATGCAATTAACACCATTAATTACCCTATAGACCTAATCACACTTCACAAATGAACCACATTCATTTGACCTGTCCCAACATTGATCTATTTAAGTATTTTAATATTAAATATTCAGAGCCTATTCAACTCTTCAACTAAAATACCTAATTGAACATCACCTAATGATGAAATGTTTCTTTTTGCTCATGAGACCAAATTAATATAAATAAGAATACAATATGTTTCTTACTTTAAAGCAATAATATGTTAGACTGCAACCTTGTGATTAACTTTAAATATGTATTTTTTTGTAAATGTGCTTGTCAATAAATTCTTTTATTCAGACAATGTACTTATGATCAAAATAATAACCAATACATGACTACAGTCCAAACAGATAAAGACATGCTGTTAAAAGGCAGATCAAAAAAACGAACACCTGAACTTGAACAGTTCATGTTGTCTTACAAGAATTTAACACTACGATTTGCCCAAACACCTGAAGAATTAGATGCTATCCAAGCTTTACGTTATCAAATTTTTGGGTTAGAAATGGGTTCAAAACTGCCAACAGCCTATTTAGAAAGAGATATTGATGACTTCGATGATTTTTGTGATCATTTAATGGTTATTGATACACAAACTGATGAAGTTGTCGGCACCTATCGTTTATTAAATCCCACTAATGCAAAAAAAGCAGGAAGATTGTATTCTGCAGGGGAATTTTATTTAGACAACCTTACCCCTATTTTAGGTAAAGCAATTGAACTTGGGCGTTCTTGTGTCCATGAAAAATACCGAACAGGGACAACCATTAATTTATTATGGCAAGGCTTACAAGCCTATGTCACTTTATACAATTGTGATTACCTATTAGGCTGTGCCAGTGTATTCATTAATAATAACCCAGCAGGGATACATAAACTCACTAAAACATTATTAGCCAAACATGGTGCACCCGATAACTGGCATGTGCAACCTAAAAAATCACTGGCTTACGTCCCTTTTGATGAAAATACACCAGAGGCAGTGATGCCACCATTATTAAAAGGTTATTTACGCACAGGTGTACTGGTTTGTGGTGAACCTAGTCTGGATGAAGACTTTGGTTGTGTAGACTACTTCATTGTACAACCTATGGCTGAATTAGCTGAACGCTACCAAAAACATCTGGAAACAGGTCAAACTGGCTGGCAATCTTCTGCCGAAATCTGACTAAATACTGGTACCTGAATAAAAGTAGGCAGTTGTGACCACAGCTGCCTTTTTGTTTGTGCATTTAATTTTTTTGTTGCGTGTTCTGAACGCAAGGCTTCACTTTTCGTTAAACCACTTATCAAAATTCTCATTTCTATAGGTGGATACATTTTGGTAAAACGTGCCCCCTTTCCATCAACATGCGCCAAAAACCGCTCTTTAGGCCGATTACTGATACCTGTATACAAACGGTTTTTGTCACATAAAATTAAATAGACACAAAAGTTTGTCTCATTGCTTAACAAAATAATATCTCAACTTTGATTGAACGCCAAAAGACTTTAAGCAATTTTATTTAAAAGTTTAATCTCCAGAGAATTAAGTTTACCCTCTGTTACTTGAACAAACTGCTTAAAATGTGCTGTTTGATTATGAGCATCAACAGCTTGCTGAGAGGCCCAAACTTCGACAAAAACCAGAATATTGGGTTGACTCATATCTTGGTGTAAATCATATTTAATATTGCCTACCTCTTGTCGGCTTTTTTCTATTAAAGCCAATAACTCTGGCATTAATTCTTGTTGGTGTGCTTCTTTAACATTCAATGTTGCCACAATAACGATTTCACTCATAACTGCCTCCTAGTTGATATCAAATTTAAGGTTTTGCAAGAACTGTATTGCAATTGTATTACCTTGTTCTGCCGCTTTATTAAACCAATAAAATGCTTTTTGTTTATCCTGTTTCACACCCGCACCATGATAATACAAAAGAGCTAAATTACTTTGCGCCTTTGCACTACCCTGCTCTGCTGCTCGACTAAACCAGTAAAATGCTTTTTGCTTATCTACTGTGACACCATCACCCTGAAAATAAATCTCAGCTAGGTTATTTTGTGACTGCACTTCATTGTATTGTGCTGCTTGAGTATACCAATAAATAGCTTTTGACATATTTTTTTCAACAAACTGACCTTGTTGAAAAATCAAGGCTAAACTGTATTGAGCTTCGACTAAATTTTGATTTGCAGCCTTCGTATACCAATATACGGCCTTTTTGCATCACTGGGTACGCCATCTGCTTTATAATACATAAAAGCTAAACTATATTGAGATAGAGCAAGCCCTTGTTCTGCCGCTTTATTAAACCAATAAAACGCCTTTTGTTTATCACCATTTTCATAATATGCACTGGCTAAGTTGTCTTGTGCTTTAGCATAGCCTTGTTCTGCCGCTTTTATCAACCAATAGAAGCTTTTTTGAGTATCTTGTGAAACACCATCACCATTATAGTAAGCCTTTGCTAAAAGGTATTGAGCTTCAACATCACCGTTTTGTGCCTTAGTTTGTAATATAGTATCAGCCCCTTGTGCAAAAACACAAGAAGAAACAAACACGAATATTATGAGATAAATGCTTTTCAATGTATAAGTATCTATCATTATTTAACCCTATTGGTATTCAAAATAAACATTCAATCCACTTAATTTTCCTATTGAGCAGTTTTTTCCTTCTAAAAAAACATAAATTTTATATGCTCTAACAAAAAAAAAACCAGATTAATCTGGTTTTTTTCAATAACAAAGTGCTCTTTATTTTTCCTGACGGAAAGTATCATGACAACTTTTACATGTTGCAGCAGCAGCACCAAAAGCAGGCTTGATTTTGTTAATATCAGTATTATTTGCAGCAACTTCGCTCAAATTTTGCACAGCAGTTTTGTATTTGGTTACTTCAGCTTCAAATGCTGCAGCATCTGTCCATACATTGTCTTTTGCCTCACCATTTAAACCTGCACCATCTTGAGCAAAATGCTCAAATGGTACCAATCCTTTTTGAGCAAATGTGGCAGCAGCTGTTTTAAAGGCTTCTGCATCATAAGGAGTTTCACCTTTAACCATTTTACCCATTAAGCCAAACTCTTCTAACATAGCATTGAATGCATCTTTACGCGCTTGAGAATTTGGGCCACGGCCGTCTTCATTAACAGGCTTGCTCACTGGCTCAGATGCACCTTGAACCGCTGGTTCTGAAACAGCTGAAGCATCAGGCTCAGAAGAACTCATTACCTGAGGAGCAGAACTAGTTTCAGCTGGGGTAGTGGTCGTTTTATCACCACAAGCAGCTAATAGTGCTAATGTACTTAATGCGATAAGCGTTTTTATTTTCATTGGTCATTCTCCGGATGGTCGTTTAAAACTGTTTATTTATGACTGATATAATAAAACAAGATTGACTTATTTCCATCATATCTTTAATTTAGCATATGATATCATATTTTCATCTAAATCAATCCCCTCCAAAAAAAATCATTATGATTTAAAAAATGAATACTTGTTTCTTTTAATGTTATAATATAACATTACATCTGTTTTTATTTTTAGACCGATTATGTCTATGAATGCTCATACCAACCAACTAAAACAACATATTTTAAAAATTTGCGCAGAAAACCAAGCGCAAGTCACACCACTAAGAGAAGCTGTATTAGATTTACTGTTAAAACATGATGGCGTTTTAAAAGCTTATCAACTCTTAAACGATATGCAGTTAATTCGTAAAAATGTTGCACCTCCTACTGTATACCGGGCATTGGATTTTTGGGTAGAGCAAGGTGTGCTGCATAAAGTTAATGCTTTAAATGGTTATGTATTGTGCCAACACCCCGACCACCCTCATCAAGGCGTTATTTTACTATGTGACTCATGCCATCATATTTTTGAAGAATGTGACACACCAAAACTTCGTGAACTCAAAGAAGAACTGGCTCAAAAAGGCTTTACAGTTGATATGCAACAAATGGTTTTAACAGGAGTATGTCAATCATGCCAGACAAAATAAAAAATGTTCAGACCCATTTATTTACGGGCTTTTTAGGAACAGGAAAAACAACTGCATTACGACATTTACTAACCCAAAAACCCCAAGAAGAAAAATGGGCGATTATTGTCAATGAATTTGGTGATATAGGTATCGATGGTGCTGTTTTAAGTAATAATGAAGTGCCTGTTGCAGAAATCGCAGGTGGATGCTTATGTTGTGTTGCTGGCCCTCAAATGACAGTAACCGTTAATAATATTTTAAAAAAATACCGCCCCCATCGTTTACTCATCGAAGCCAGTGGTTTAGCACATGCAGCCAGTGTAATTGATGAGTTACAAGCGCCTTATTTGATAGAAGCTTTGTCTATTGGTGCCAATGTGACTTTAGTAGACCCTCGTCAATTTGTTCATCCTGACTATGCAAAACAAGCACTTTATCGAGACCAAATCAGTATTGCAGATATTCTTATTGCCAATAAAGTTGACTTATGTGATATCGAAACCCTTTCTACTTTTAGACGTACAGCCAATCAGCTTTTTCCGCCTAAGTCACTGATTAAAGAAGTCACACAAGGCAAAATAGAATTATCTTGGTTATTGGACACCCAAACGACGACAAAAAGCCGCTATCGACTTAAAGGTTTAGCCCAAAGCGAAATAGCTTTCCAATCAGAAGGTTTCATTTTTGACCCCAAACTGGGTTTTCATGGTGAACGCTTGACACAGTTTTTTGATGAATTACCAACATTGTGTGAGGGTTTGGTACGTGCAAAAGGTATTTTTAAAGTATTGGGTACATGGGTCTGGTTAAACTGGGCAGAAGGTTATTGGGGCGCCAATCAAGTTGCTTGGCGCAAAGACAGCCGTTTTGAACTGATTGCCAAAAAATTTGATGCTGAACTGATTGCTAACCGATTACAGGAATGTGTAGAAGAATGAATTCTTTATTGTTAAAAAATATCTGGTTTAGGCTAAGTTTGGCGCTTTTTTGGATTATATTGGCATGGTCTATTTATTTTTGGGTGATTCAGGAGTAGTGATGCCTATTATTGTTGACAATCTAACGGTTTCTTATCAAAAACGCCCAGCGCTTCACCATATTAACTGCACATTTAAGGAACATGAAGCCTGTGCTATTTTTGGTCCAAATGGTGCAGGTAAAAGCACACTATTAAAAGCCTGTATGCATCTTTTACCTTGTGAAACAGGTGAAGTTATGTGGCAACAGTTAAAACGCTGTGATTTGGCTTATCTACCACAACAATCAGAGATAGACCGCACACAACCAATGAGTGTTTTTGAATTGGTGGCAATGGGGCTTTGGTATGAATTGGGTTTATTCGGTGGCATCAATAAACAGCAAAAAGAACGAATAACAGAAGCGCTTGTACGTGTGGGTATGGCTGATTTTGCCCATAGAACCATTGCTCAATTATCAAATGGACAACTACAACGTGTATTATTTGCCCGCATGTTGGTACAAGATGCTCAATTTTTACTTTTAGATGAACCCTTTAATGCTGTAGATGCAAAAACAACCTATGCACTTTTGGCTGTACTACAAGAATGCTTAAATCAAGGTAAGGCAATAGTAGCTGTATTACATGATTATGAACAGGTTAGAGCATACTTCAATCGGACGATATTATTGGCAAAAGACAAAATTGCTGATGGTCCAACAAATGAAGTATTAACAGAAAACAATTTATTGCAAGCGAACCAACGCTTAATGAGTAAACAAGACAACACGTGGTGTGAGACCCCTTAAATTTCATGATGAATACCTTATACCTTTATTTTATCGAACCTTTCGTTGAGTTTTCATTCATGCGCTATGCTTTGGCCTCATGTTTTTGCCTATCCATTAGCAGCGCACCGATTGGTGTATTTTTAGTAATGCGCCGAATGAGCCTTATGGGAGACGCAATGAGCCACGCGGTGTTACCGGGAGCCGCCATAGGTTATATTTTTGCAGGTCTAAGCTTACCTTATATGAGCATAGGTGGCTTTATTGCTGGGGTATTAATGGCGATTTTTGCAGGGCTTGCCAGCCGTTTTACGACATTAAAAGAGGATGCTAATTTTGCTGCTTTTTATCTAACCTGTTTGGCTTTAGGCGTGTTATTGGTCAGTATGCATGGCGGCAATGTTGACTTACTCAATCTTTTATTTGGCTCGGTTTTAGGCGTGGATAAAATTGCTTTGCTTTTAGTCACCTCTGTTGCCACCATCAGCTTAACTTTATTGGCTATTATGTATCGCCCCTTAATGCTGGAAAGTATTGACCCTGTTTTTTTAAAAGCGGTTAACGGCAAAGGTGGATTATGGCATGTTTTATTTTTAATGCTGGTGGTCATTAATCTTGTGGCAGGTTTTCAAGCACTGGGTACATTAATGTCTGTAGGTTTAATGATGCTGCCTGCGATTACAGCTCGATTATGGGTACAGAGCATGGGGAAAATTTTATTACTGGCCACATTAATTGCTTTACTGAGTGCAACTGGAGGATTGTTATTGTCCTATCATCATGAATACCCTTCTGGGCCAGCCATTATTTTACTGTGTGGTTGCTTTTACTTATTTTCATTATTGTTTGGTCAATATGGTGGGGTGATCGCTCGTTATTTTCGCACCAAACACCATGTTAATTAAAACAATATAAAGGAGAAAAAATGAATTTTTTAAAATTAATTGGTATTTTTTTCATCTGTACCAATTTAGCTTATGCGGATAAAATAAATGTACTCACCAGCTTCAGCATTTTAAAAGACTTAACCGAACAAGTAGGTGGGGAACGTGTAACCGTCCAAAGCATTGTTGGCCCTAATCAAGATGCCCATATTTATCAAACTACACCAAACGACTTAAAAAAAATAAAAGCGGCAAAACTCATTATTGTTAATGGATTAGGTTTTGAAGGGGCAGGTCTTAATCGAGCAATCACACAAAGCAAAATCAAAATGGTTATCGCTTCTCGCGGTGTTCAAACATTATCACAAGAACATCATCATGATGATCATAGTCATGGTTCAACAGACCCTCACGCATGGACAGACCCAACCTTAACCAAAATTTATGTAAAAAATATTGCTCAAGCATTAAGTTCAATTGACCCTCAAGGAACAGACTATTACCAAAAACATGCTACTGCATATACAAATGAGCTGACTCAATTAGATAACTGGGCAAAACAAAGTTTTGGCGCCATTGCTAAAAACAAACGTAAAGTAATGACAGCACATGATGCTTTTGGTTATTTTAGTCACCATTACGATATTGAGTTTATTGCCCCACAAGGTGTAAACACTGAATCAGAAGCCTCAGCCAAAACTGTGGCACAAATGATTCGCCAAGCAAAAGCACAAAATATTAAAGCGATTTTTGCAGAAAATATTAAGGACGATCGTTTAATCAAACAGATCAGTAAAGAAACAGGTGCCAAGGTACAAGGTAAGCTCTATTCAGATGCATTAAGTCCAAAAAATACTGAAGCGGACACCTATTTAAAGATGATGAGATTCAACATCAATCAGTTAATCAACTCAATGAAATAATTGAAAATATTTTACAATCTGCCAAAGTGCAAAGCATATAAGAAAAAGCCCTGTACCCATACGGACGGGCTTTTTTTGTAACCAATTTTTTACTGTTGCCGCAAATATACCTATAGCCAATAAATTGGGTAAGGTTCCCAAAGCAAAAGATGCCATACATAAAGCGCCCATTATAACTGAGCCTGAACTGAGTGAATAAATAGAAGCTGTATAAACCATACCGCAAGGCAGCCACCCCCAGATCATGCCAACAAAAAATGATGCACCCGCTGAACGAATAGGCAATAATTTTTGTAAAAATCTGTTTAATAGACGCCAAATCGGGCGCCCTATGCCTTCTATTTTATTAATTGTACTGGAAATACCCATTAAATAAAGTGCCCACAAAATCAATAATACATTGGCAATCACAAATAAAGTGTTTCTTAATACACTACCTTGTTCCAGAATAATGCCTAATTGTCCTATTCCACCTAAAATAGCACCAATTAAGATATAGCTACTTATTCGCCCCAGATTCAATAAAAGAATCAGTTTATAGCGGCTTAATTTGGGGGGTAACTGCAAAGCAAAAGCGGTCGATAAACCACCACACATGGCTGCACAATGCCCTCCGCCAGCCAATCCCATTAAAAATAACGATAACAAACTGATTTCAAGCATAAATCGCCGCCCTTTTTTAAATTAAAAGGCATCTGTCGCCTCTTTTTTCTTCATTGTATTGTAATCATATTGGCCAAAAATAAAAAATTTGATCATTGTTTTATGTGAATGATCAATAAGATATTTGCCTGAATTTATTTAAAGATAAAATCAATACTTATTGCTATATTGAGCAGAGTCAAGAGAATTCATCTGTTGCGGTAATCTCTAAATAAGAATAGCCAATATAAAAACGCAAAAAAATACAGAATATAATGATTCTGTATTTTTTTGACATTAAACTTTACTCAAATTCTTTAATCAATACATCCATGCCTAAATTTGATTCATTAAACAACTCAATCACATCTTCGCTCACCATTCGAACACAACCAAGGGAAGAAGGCGCCACACCAAAGGGGGCATGATCCCCTGCGCCATGAATATAAATATAACGTTTATATGAGTCAACAACCTGCCCATACTGGTTATATCCTTTATTTTTGCCTTCCTCCTGACCACATAACCACATGATTCGAGTCAAAATCCAATCTTTTTTTGGATTCTCTTTGTGTAACTGTTCAGAATATTTCCATTGTGTTGCTTGGCGCCGTGAAAATATTGTACGACTTTCTACCCCTTCACCTATTTTTTCACAGATTTTATGATGGCCTCGAGGTGTTTGATAGGTATTTTCCACCTCACCAACGCCATTTTTAGCAGTAGAAACGGGATACGTTTTTACTAACCGTCCCCAAGCATCATAATACTTCATGCTTTGACTTTGCGCCCCTACCACAAGCCATGGCGCATTTGCTGTATATGGATTAGCATGTGTTTGGGCAAAGTCTGGACTAAGCATTTGTTGACTTAATAAATTAGCAACACACAAAGCTTTTTGCTGACAATTTGACATAGGCTGTGTATCTACAGAAGGCACCACAATAGTAGACTCTTCCACCTTTTTGGGTTCTTCTGTTTGTAAAATAGTTTCTTCTTGAAGAATGGGCTTTATACTTTGACTTTCGGGCTGTGACTCATGTTGCTGTTTTGGCTCTTCTTCTGACTCAATTGTGTCTATTGTTTCTTGTGGTTCAATCACTGTGCTGTTTTGTTCTGGTGAGCCACGGTCATCATCTGTATGAATAATGGCCATCATTTCTTCCATTGTTGTGGGTTCTGATGCTGTTTGCGCAAAAACGGGCTTCATTAAAAAGCCAACAAGAACTAAAAAAGTCAGTAATATGTTGAAAATTTTCATAAATTCATTCAAATATGGTTACAGGTGTATAGACAGGTACTAAATTAAACAATTCTATCACATCATGGTTACGCATTCTGATGCAACCATGTGATTTTGGCACACCCATTGGTTCCCAATCTGGCGTGCCATGAATATAAATATAACGACGAAATGAATCAACTTTTCCTAAGCGATTTTTACCTAACTCTAAACCACAAAGCCAAAAAATTCTTGATGTGATCCAATCTCGTTCAGGCGCACTTTCCTTCGTATAGGCACAGCAAATTTCTCCAGTTGCTCTGCGTCCTTTAAAAGCCATCCCAATTGGTTCACCCTCACCTATTTTGGCACGAATATAATGCTTACCTCTTGGTGTTTGTTCACTACCAAAAATTTCTCCGGCACCATTTAGGGCTGTAGAAACTGAATAGGCTTTGATGAGCGTATTACCCTTCCACACTTTTAATAATTGCTGGTCAAGATAAACATGAATATCCATAAGTATCGCTCCTTATTTAAAAGGATTCGTGCCTTTAAAATTTAATGGTTCTTTTATATTCTATGTCAGAATACATGAATAGATGTAAAAAAATCAGGCAATTTTAAATAAATTGCCTGATCTATTACTATTGATTATTTTGTTCACTGTCTAGGAAGCTTTTCAGTCGCTCACTACGTGTGGGATGGCGTAATTTACGTAAAGCTTTCGCTTCAATCTGACGAATACGTTCACGGGTCACATCAAACTGTTTGCCGACTTCTTCTAAGGTATGATCGGTATTCATATCAATACCAAAACGCATACGCAATACTTTAGCCTCACGCGGTGTCAAACTTTCTAACACTTCTTTTGTTGCTTCACGCAAAGATGTATGCATTGCTGCATCGGCAGGAGCCATATTGTTTTGGTCTTCAATAAAATCCCCCAAATGCGAATCATCATCATCTCCAATAGGAGTTTCCATCGAAATAGGTTCTTTGGCGATTTTCATAATTTTGCGGATTTTATCTTCCGAAGTTTCCATCAGCTCGGCTAATTTAGCTGAATCAGGTTCCTCCCCTGTTTCCTGTAAATAATGGCGAGAAATACGATTCATTTTATTGATGGTTTCAATCATATGTACAGGAATACGGATTGTACGCGCCTGATCTGCAATAGAACGAGTAATGGCCTGACGAATCCACCAAGTTGCATAGGTAGAAAACTTATAACCTCGGCGATACTCAAACTTATCAACCGCTTTCATCAACCCAATATTACCTTCTTGAATTAGATCAAGGAACTGCAACCCTCGATTGGTGTATTTTTTCGCAATAGAAATCACTAAACGTAAGTTAGCCTGAATCATTTCTTGCTTGGCTGCGCTGGTTTCACGCTCTCCTAACACCATTTGATGGCTGATCTCTTTTAATTCATCAATAGAAAGCATGGTTAATGCTTGTAAACGAGCGATCTCTTCTTGCTTTTCAATAATGGCGTGTTTGAAACGTGCTAAAGCATTACTCCATACTTTATCTTTCGCTACTTCTTGATCAACCCAATCTAAATTGGTTTGTTGATTTTTAAAAGAGCTAATAAAATGGGCTCGATCCATATTGACACGAGACACACTGATATCACGAATGTCTCTTTCTAAAGTACGAATTTGCTGAATACGTATACGCAAACTATCACACAGACTCTCAATTTGACGAGTTGCAAAACGAACTTTTAATAATTCTTCTGCAATAGCTTCTTGGGCTTGTGTGTATGCTTTATTATTTGTGCCACTTTTTTCTAAAGCTTTGATCATTTTGTCATAATGCTTTCTGACACCAACAAAATGTTCTAAGGTTTTTTGTTTGAGCTCTTCTAAATTAGCGCTATTAATTGCGTCAGCATCTTCTTCTTCAGATTCATCATCGTCTTCAGTGGCTTCATCGTCTTCAACAGCTACGGCCTCATCTAATAATTCTTCTGCGGCAGCTTCAAGTAAGGCAGCTTCTGCCTCTGCTTCTGGGTCAATGATTCCCTCAACCACTTCATCAACTCGAATCTCATCATTTTTAATTTGTTCAATTAACATGAGAATTTCACCAACAGAACCTGGGCAGGCACAAATTGCCTGAATCATGCTTTTTAGCCCGTGCTCAATTTTTTTGGCAATGATGATTTCATCTTCACGGGTCAATAAATCAACTTGACCCATTTCGCGCATATACATACGCACAGGATCTGTAGTACGACCGAATTCAGAATCAACACTTGATAAAGCGGCTTCTGCTTCTTCTGCTGCATCTTCATCTGTTACTGCTGCTGCATTGTCACTCATCAGTAAAGTTTCAGCATCTGGTGCTTGCTCTGTTACTTGAATGCCCAAATTAGTGAACATATTGATGATACTTTCAATTTGTTCACTTTCAGAAATATCATCTGGTAGATGATCATTGATTTCTGCGTAGGTTAGATAACCTCTCTCTTTGCCCAGAATAATTAATTGGCGCAAACGATTGCGCTGCTCATCTTCTGATAAAGAGGCATCATTTTGATTACGTTCTTCTGTATCAATTTCATCTGCTTGTTTTTTTGCCATGTTTCTACTCACATTCAAAATTGAGTGTCTTTGCTTTTTTGATTACGCATCATCATTTAAAATTTGGCTTTATTCTTTTAGCCCTAAAAGCGTACTATTCAGCGAACAAAAACATTATTTCAGCCTTTAAACTTAGGCCACCTTAACCAACAACAACTACTGTTTTTTTTGCATCAAAAGAGCCAACATCAGCTTTTCTTCTGCCTTTGTTAAACCACCTTGTCCTGCTTTTAACTTCAGTTTTTCGACTTGTGCCAATTTTAACTGAACCAATAATTTCTCAATACCATCAATAAATGACTCAAGAGCTTCTTGAGAGTCATCATTAAACTCTTCCTGTGTCACAAAAACCTGTGGCAAAATACTTTCTAATATTTCTTCGAACTCTGAACCACGCATATATTCGATTAATCTGGCACTACTGGCTTGTTCGCCCATTTGCTTTGCCACTTCGGCTAAAGTAACTAAACAAGCCATATCTTTGTTAAGCACAATATATTCTGGAACAATCACATACTTTGCCCAACTAGGATTCATCAATAACCATTTAATCTGATTATGTACCAAACTAATAGAGCGCGGTCTAGTCGTGTTAACAGGCAATCGATAATTTTTTAGCCCTGTTTTGGCTTTTTTAGCTTTTTGTGTGCCTGTTAACAACTCAAAATCGTGTAAATCAACTGCAACCAATTCTGATAAACGCTGCTTGAGCAAAAAACCCAAAGCAGGAGCCTTAATCTGGCCTAACAATGGTGCACTTTGTTTAATTAAATCAGCTTTTCCTTCTGGCACACTTAAATTCACTTTACCCGTCAAATATTGAATAAAATAAGCAGATAAAGGCAAACTTTGTTCCAATAACATTTGTTCAAAGGCATCTTGGCCAAAAGCTCTGATATAACTATCTGGATCGTGTTGTTCTGGTAAAAACAAAAAATAAAAAGCAACACCATCTTTAAGTAACGGCAATGCATTTTCTAATGCTCGCCAAGCTGCTTTTTGCCCTGCGGCATCACCATCAAAACAAAAATAAATTTGTTCGCTTTGCCGCATTAATAACTTAATTTGCTCTGACGTAGTTGCTGTACCTAAACACGCAACAGCATAGCCTATACCAAACTGTGCTAAGGCCACAACATCCATATAGCCTTCTACAACCAAAACACGAGAATGCTCTTTTATAGCTGATCGTGCTTCATACAACCCATATAACTCCCGTCCCTTAGAAAATAATGGCGTTTCGGGAGAATTCAAGTACTTAGGTTCACCTTTATCCAGTATCCGGCCACCAAAACCAATTGTTGCCCCCCTCTGATTTTTTATGGGAAACATAATTCGACCACGAAATCGATCATAATGTTTTTGATCTTTTTCAATAACCAAACCTGATTCAACCAATAAATCACTAGGGTAAGGATCAAATATTTGGCTTAAACCATCAAAGACATCTGGCGCAAAACCTAACTGGTAATGGGCAGCTATTTCTCCTGACAACCCCCGCTGTTTTAAATATGCAATGGCACCAGAAGATTGTTTAAGCTGCTTTTGATAAAACACCGCGGCTTGTTCGACCACACTTTCTAATGAAAGTTTTTTCTCTTTTTTTTGCTGAGTTTCCTGTGGTGTGTCATTTCGCACACCAACAGGCATACTCATACCCAATTGATTGGCTAAATTTTGTACCGTTTCAACAAAACTGGTTCCTTGATAATTCATCAAAAACCCAATTGCTGAACCATGTGCGCCACAGCCAAAACAATGATAAAACTGCTTGCTTGGGCTAACAGTAAAAGATGGACTCTTTTCTTTATGGAAAGGGCAACAAGCCATATAATTTTGCCCCCCTCTTTTCAGGGGAACATATTGCTCAATAATATCAACAATATCTACTCTGCTGAGTAGTTCGTCAATAAAGTCAGCAGGAATCATTTGTTATTGCAATGCAGATTTAATGAAACCGCTTACTTTACCCATATCTGCGCGACCAATTAATTGAGGACGCAAAACAGCCATCACCTTACTCATATCCTTTATGCTTTGTGCACCTGTTTGCGCAATTGCTTCTTGCACAAGCTCTAACACCTTTTCTTCAGAAAGCGCTTCAGGTAAATACGTTTTTAGCACAGCTATTTCAGCCAACTCTGTATCAGCCATATCCTGCCGATTGGCTTTGATATAAATATCAGCCGAATCGTGGCGCTGCTTGACCATTTTGGTCACAATAGCGATGACTTCTTCATCTGTCAGCTCTTTACGCTCATCTACTTCTTTTTGTTTCATTTCCGCAAGTAATAAGCGAATAGTAGATAATCGTGCGGTTTCTTTATTGCGCATGGCCGACTTCATGTCATCTTGAATTTGTGCTTTTAAACTCATCATCATACTTTCTGAAATAGGCATTAAAAATTCGCTGTCTACAAGCAACAAAACCGCAGGGAAACCTGCGGTCAAATTATATTGAATAGTTTAGTATAACTTTGGAGGTGGCATTTGGCTGCGAAGACGTTTTTGTAAACGTTTTACAGCAGCAGCTTTCTTACGTTTGCGCTCTGTTGTTGGTTTTTCATAAAATTCACGAGCACGTAACTCTGTAAGTAAGCCTGTTTTTTCAACAGCGCGCTTAAAGCGACGCATAGCTACTTCGAAGGGCTCGTTTTCTTTAACACGAACTGCTGGCATGTAGGTTTCCTTTGGTAAATTAAATATCCGTGAGCTATTAAGCAATAGCGGAAAGTTTGTAATTTTAACAGAACTGGATTTTTTTGCCAAGTAGCCTTTAACGCCGCTCGACACTTTTCACTTGTGGAATACTTTGAATGGCTTGAACAATTTGGTTTAGCTGTACCAAATTGACAATCTGGATTTTGAACTCGAACTCAATAAAACCCTCTGTGCCGGCTTGGTTTCCAGAAGGTGTTTCAACAGATTCTATATTAGCTTCACAATTTGAAATACTGCTGGCAATAGAGGCCAGCAAGCCTCTAGTATCTTGCGATTTTACAACAATCGTTGCTTGGTAACGTTTGCTACCAACACTATCCCAATTAGCATCTAAATGATTTTCAGGAGGGAAACGTAAAATATTTGGGCAATCCTGTCGATGAATCATCAGCCCCTGATCTTTAATGAGCAAAGCCACAATTGGATCGCCAGGAATCGGTCGACAACACCTTGCCATTTGAAGCCCACCACTTTCATTTCCCCGCACCAATACAGGGCTCATTTTTACTTCACTGCCTAAATGTTTACCAGCAAGCTCTGTTAGCTGTCTGGCAACAAAAATGGGCAATACTCTACCCATCCCCACATCATACAACACATCATTAAAACTTAATTTTTTATTCGCCAACTCTTCTAAATATGCATGTTTTAAATCTTCAGAGAGCAACAAGCTTTCTGGCAATAATGCGCTTAAAGCTTGATTGAGCAGACGTTCACCTAATGCAATAGCATCATGCTCTTTCATGTTTTTCAAATAACTTCTAATCGAACTTCTTGCCCTACCTGTAACAACAAAACTTAACCATGAAGGATTTGGACTGGATTTTGTGGATGTAATAATCTCCACATTGTCTCCATTACGCAACACTGTACGCAAGGGAACCAATTTATGATTGATTCTAGCACCTACACACTGATGCCCCACATCAGTGTGGACGGCATAAGCAAAATCTACAGGTGTTGCCCCTTGAGGCATCACCATAATTTTACCTTTAGGTGTAAACACATAAACTTCATTTGGAAAGAGATCAACTTTGACATGCTCTAAAAATTCAACAGCGCTTTCACTTTGTGCCTGCATATCCAATACACTTTGCAACCACTGATGCGTTCGAATAGTCGCTTCGTCTACCTTATCATCCGTGCTCTTATACATCCAATGGCTGGCAATACCATCCTCTGCAACAGCATCCATACTATTGGTACGCACCTGAACTTCAATTGGTGTGCCAAATGGGCCAAATAAAGTCGTATGCAAACTTTGATATCCATTGCTTTTAGGGATAGCGATATAATCTTTAAATTTACCCGGAATGGGTTTATACAAGGCATGTAATGCGCCAATGGCAACATAACAAGCAGAAACACTATCAACAATAATTCTGAAACCAAATATATCAAGTACACTAGAAAAACTCAGCTTTTTATCCCGCATCTTACAATAGATACTGTAAAGATTTTTTTCTCGCCCTCTAATTTTGGCTTCAATATTACAGGCAACCAATTGTTGGCTAAAAGATTGCAAAATTTTACCTACGACATCTCGCCGATTATTGCGAGCAGCTTTTACTGCCTTGGCTAATGTTGCATAGCGTGCAGGGTACATATTTTGAAAAGATAAATCCTGTAGCTCTCGATAAACGTGATTCAGACCTAATCTATTGGCAATTGGCGCATAAATTTCCAGAGTTTCTTTGGCAATACGTCTTCTTTTATCTGGCCGCATAATATCCAATGTGCGCATATTATGTAAGCGATCAGATAATTTCACAATAATGACCCGAATATCTTTGGTCATGGCCAAAACCATTTTACGGAAATTTTCTGCCTGAATGGCTTGAGTATCTTCATACTCCAGTTTATCCAGTTTAGACAAGCCATCAACAAGATCAGCTATCTTTTCACCAAAAACGGCAGACAATTGTTTTTTTGTTGTACCCGTATCTTCTAACACATCATGTAAAAGTGCGGCCACTAAACTTTGCACATCCATACGCCATAAAGCCAACTCGGTGGCTACAGCAATAGGATGAGTAATATAAGGTTCCCCTGACTTTCTAGTCTGGGTTGCATGAGCATCGGTGGCGTATGTTATAGCCAGCTTAATCTGAGCCAAATCCTCTGTTTTTAAATACGAAGCTATCTCAAGAAGCTTTTGACCAGCTTCTTGTACCATATTTTCGTAAAAAACAGAGGTTTGCATACCCATAAATGAATTAACGTGGTTTATTTTTTTTCAAAATATCCATGCCAACTTGGCCAGCCGCAATTTCTCTTAAGGCTGTTACTGTTGGTTTATTACGTACATTATCAACTAACACGGAAGAGCCATTTGCCAATTGGCGAGCACGATAAGCAGCAACCAAAGTTAAATCAAAACGATTCGGAATTTTATCTAAACAATCATCAATCGTAACGCGAGCCATTATTACCTCAACTTTTCTTTATAAATAAGGATTTCATTATCTTTAGTTGTCTATTGTGATCAACTTTTAATCATTTGCCAATAGATTTTGTAAAACACCTAATTGTTTTTGTGTCTTTAACCGCTCTGCATGCACAATACACATCAATTCATGCAAAGCTTCACTCAAATCATCATTAATCAGCACATAATCAAAATAACGTGCTTGTTCGATTTCATGTCTCGCTAATGAGAGCCTTTTTTCTACATTTTGAATGCTGTCGGTTTGACGAGAAGTCAAACGACGCTCAAGTTCTGCTAAGGATGGAGGTAAAATAAAAATACTGATGACATCTGGCAACCGCTCCTTAACTTGCTTTGCTCCTTGAACATCAATTTCCAATAAAACATCATGACCTTGTTTCAAGGTATCATGAATCCAAGCACAGCTTGTTCCATAATACTGATCATATACTTGAGCATATTCTAAAAATTCATTTTGATCGATGCGAGTTTGAAAATCTGGCACAGAAGTAAAAAAATAATGCTGCCCGTGAATCTCACCCTCTCTTGGCATACGGGTTGTATGAGATACGGATAATTTGATTTCAGATTCTAACTTCAACAATTGTGCGACTAATGTTGTTTTTCCCGTTCCTGATGCAGCCGCAATAATAAAAACGGAACCTTGTTTACCATCTGGCATGGTTAACCTTCTGAAAAATAGAGGGATTATGCCATATTTTTGTGAACAGTTAAAACACCCTGTTGCAGCAAACAGCACAAAAAACTCAACTATTCATTAAAAAACAAACAATTAAAATTATTTTGATTATTAAATTAACTACTGACATAAGGGTGTCAGTAGAGGAACTTTACAATGAATCTTTGACACAATTTATGAATTTCTTAGATAAATGGACATAATAATGAATACTCGATATTGGATTGGTGTTGCCTCTAAAGATCATGTTGATAAAGGAAAAACAGGTGGGTTTTGTCAATTATGTCATGGCAAGGCAGAGCCACTTAAAAGAATGCATCGAGGGGATTGGTTGATTTATTATTCACCTAAAGAAAAATTTCATACCAACACTCCTTATCAACATTTTACCGCAGTAGGGCAAATTATTGATGACCAAACCTACTCATATCAAATGTCCGAAAATTTTATTCTTTTTCGACGCAACATACATTTTCTTTCTTCTCAGGATGTTGCTATTCATCCTTTAATTTCATCACTACAATTTATTAAGAACAAGAAATCTTGGGGAATGGCCTTTCGTTATGGTTTTTTTGAAATTTCACAAGACGACTTTCAACTAATTACTACCAATATGATGGCAAACAATGATTAAATAGTACATTATGAGACGAGCAGACCGACTTTTTCAAATTGTGCAATTTTTACGCAGCCGACGTGTCACTACAGCAAAATGGTTGGCACAAAGGCTTGGAGTTTCTGAGCGCACAATTTATCGTGACATTCAAGACTTAAGCCTGTCTGGCGTACCGATAGAAGCAGAAACAGGTATTGGTTATTGCTTACGGCTAGAATATAACTTACCACCACTTATGTTTACTCAAGAGGAAATCAATGCACTGGTTTTAGGTGCTCGTATGGTTGCGGCTCAAGGTGGTGCATTACAACATGTGGCTGAACAAGCTTTGTCTAAAATTCATACCGCTTTACCTCATGAACAAAAACAGCAACTGGATACGGTCAAATTATTTGCCCCTGACGTACAGAAAAAACAAGGACAATTGGTTAATGAATTTAACCAATGTATCTTGGAGAAGAAACCTCTTCTTTTACAGTACAAAACGCTAAAAGGTAAAATAACACACAATCGTACCATTTACCCATTAGGGCTGTTTTTTTGGGGAGACAAATGGACCTTAGTTGCCTGGTGCTGCCTAAGAGATGACTTTCGCCACTTTAGAATTGATCAAGTCATTTCTCATCAAAGACTTGACTACACTTTTCAATTAGCACCACACCAACAACTTAAAGAATTTTTTAGAATGATTCAGTCATGTAATGACAAATACTCTTAAATTAACCCAAAAAACTTAAACTCCAAATTATTTTATGGCGTATAGACCCCATTAACGGCAGTGCATCCTGCAGGAGTAAACTTAGGGTTCCAACCAGAAGCTGCCCCATAAGGGCCACCTTTAAAATATTTACAACGCCAGCCTGCATGATCAACTATTTTAGTTTCACTATCAAAATGCCTAGAAAAAACAAGTACAGATCCAACAACATCCAAACTAGCGCTCTCTCCTAAAGTTGCCACTAAAGCGACATTTGCAAATGTATCGTTTCCTTGAAAATGAATATCAAAATTTGAAACTAAAGAAGATAAAGATGCATTATAACCAATATACTCTTCTACACTATTAGTAGGAACAGAATTTGTTACTGGCTTTTTACCACTAAAAAGCGCAGCATCTGTTGCTGACTTTACTGAAGCAAGTTCTCCATAAACTCTAACAACCTGAGTTTGGCTTATATAATCAAAATACCTTGGTAAAGCTAAAGCAGATACAATTACAATAATAACAATCACAACCATTAATTCAATTAATGAGAATCCTTGTTGTTTTAATTGATTATATGCAATTTTTTTACAATACACGACATCCCTTTACTTAAAAACTATTTTGAGTTTAATTGAGCAAAAAGTATGCCAACAATCAAAAAAACATAAACCTATCAATTTATAACTTTAATTAACTTATTCAAAACAACCAAAATACCTCGCATGAAAAATCAACGTCAAATACTGCCTATTTTGGTCATTTCAAATAAACCTAAAAACTGAAATAATTGTTAATTATTCAAACTTTTAATATGATCACATGCATAATGCTGATAGTTTTGTGCAGACTCTTTAAAAAAAGCAATCTCTTCAATAGTTAAGGGTCTAATTTTCTTAATAGGAGAACCCATATATAAAAAACCACTTTCTAACCTCTTCCTAGCAGGCACCAAGCTGCCAGCACCAACAAGCACATTCTTTTCAATAACCGCGTCATCCAAAATAATACTGCCCATCCCAATTAACGATTCATCTTCAATCGTACAGCCATGTAATAAAACTTTATGACCAATGGTCACAAATTTGCCAATCGTTAAAGGACAACCTTCAGGTTTCTCCGTAGAGCAATGCTCTACGTGCAAAACAGACAAATCTTGAACATTACTGGCAAAACCAATACTGATCTTATTAACATCACCTCGAATAACAACCCCTGGCCAAATTGAAGCCTCTGCATCAATTGTCACCTGGCCAATAATCGTTGCTGTTGGATCAATAAAAGTATCGGGATGAATAAAAGGTGTGTGATTCAAAAAAGGTCGGATATTGTTTTCCATAAAACTGCCCTCATCTTATTAAAATTGATAAGAAATTAGCTTTTGCTTTTACATAAAGGATACCTGTAAATGACTGCCAATGCACTATTAAACTTACAAAACCTACCTCAATTTGATCAAATTTCAGCAGACCAAATTGAACCAACCATCACGCAACTACTGACTCAAGCAAAAAATACTTTACAAACGATTAAGGCTTCTACCCATCCAACATGGCTGAACACTGTTGAACCTTTAACTGATTTAACGGAACAAATAGGAAGGGTATGGGGCGTAATTGGCCATTTACATAGTGTGGTGAATACGCCTGAGCTACGTGATGCATATAATAAAATGTTACCAGAGGTCACTCAGTTTTTTACAGAGTTAGGACAAGATCTGATGCTATTTGACAAGTTTAAACAAATCAAAAATAGCGAAGAATTTCAAAATTTAACACAAGAACAAAAGCAAAAACTTAAAAATGATCTACGCGATTTTACCTTATCTGGAGCAGACTTACCCAAACAAGAACAAGAACGTTTTGCCCAAATACAAAACCAACTGGCTGCATTAGCAGCACAGTTTAGCCAAAATTTGTTGGATGCAACCGATTCATTTTCTCTATATTTTGAGGACAAAAAACAACTTATTGGGGTTCCTGAAGATGCTTTAGAAATGTTTGCAGCTGCAGCGCAAGCCGACAATAAAACAGGTTTTAAAGTAGGGTTACAATTCCCACATTATTTGGCTATTATGCAATATGCCGAAGATCGAGATTTACGCAAACAAATATATCATGCTTATGTTACACGAGCCAGTGATCTAGGCGACGTGAATCTAGATAACACCCCTATTATTGAAGCTAGACTCAAACTTACAGAAGAAGAAGCGCATTTACTTGGCTTTGAAAACTATGCACAATTATCTTTAGAAACCAAAATGGCAGAAAGCCCTGAAGCGGTTATTAGCTTTTTAAAAGATCTGGCACAAAAAGCAAAGCCCTTTGCCCAAAAAGATTACCAAGAACTGGAACAATTTGCCCAAGAAAACTTACAGCTTAACAACCTAGAAGCATGGGATTTAGCCTTTGTCAGTGAAAAGTTACAACAAGTTAAATATGCTTTTTCAGAGCAAGAAGTCAAAGAATACTTTCCAGCCAATAAAGTAATTGAAGGCTTATTTGCACTAATCGACAAATTATACCAAGTTAAATTTCATCATAAAAATGTGTCAACTTGGCATAACAGTGTTCAATACTTCGAGTTAACTCATCAAAACAATTTAATTGGCGGCGTTTATCTGGATTTATATGCCAGAGAAGGTAAACGTGGCGGCGCGTGGATGAATGATTATCGAGGAAGACGCCAATTAAGTGATGGATCAGTACAAACACCAGTTGCTTATTTGGTCTGTAATTTTACTCCGCCTTCGGTAGATAAACAGGCTTACTTAAGTCATGATGAAATTACTACATTATTTCATGAAATGGGCCATGGCTTACATCACTTATTAACACAAGTAAATGAATTGGGGGTTTCTGGCATTAATGCCGTAGAGTGGGACGCGGTAGAACTACCTAGTCAGTTTATGGAAAACTTTGCTTGGGAGTATCCCGTTCTGAGTAAAATGAGTGAACACAAAACTACAAAAGCACTCTTACCAGAAGAACTATACAATAAAATGCTAGCAGCCAAAAACTTCCAAAGTGGGATGCAAACTGTTAGACAAATCGAGTTTGCCCTCTTCGATATCCTCCTTTACCAAAACAAACATGGTAAAGCACATTGGCAAGAACTATTAGATGATGTCAGAAAAGAAGTTGCCGTTGTTTTCCCACCAGAATTTAACCGTTTTGTGCAAAGCTTTGGTCATATCTTTGCTGGAGGATATGCTGCAGGTTACTACAGTTACAAATGGGCAGAAGTATTATCATGCGATGCTTACGCTGCATTTGAAGAAACACCAAACGACCCAGCAGTTGGCCAACGTTTCTGGCAAGAAATACTGGCCGTTGGCGGTTCGCGCCCCGCAATGGATTCATTTATTGCCTTTAGGGGAAGAAAGCCTGAACTGGATGCATTACTGAGGTTAACCGGCATGAACACATAATAATTTTCTCAAAAAAACCAAATTTTTAACACACAAAATAAAAAATTTGGTTAAAAATACTTGACCGATATTCTGAGATTCAGTATAGTAGCGTTCTTCAAGCAGCAAGCAGTGGGTCGTTAGCTCAGCTGGTAGAGCAGCGGACTTTTAATCCGTTGGTCGAAGGTTCGAATCCTTCACGACCCACCAAAAAACACTTATAAATTAAAGCCTTAGTTCACGCCGCCAAGCACAGAATTTAAGGCTTTATTTTTTTGTGCCGTATTTGTGACATTGATTTTGTCTACGTGTACGGCATGTTTATGTAAATGATCAGGAGCTAAATGTGCGTACTTCTGCACCATTTCTATACTCTCCCAACCGCCCATTTCTTTTAAATCTAGCAACGGAACACCAGCTTGTACAAGCCAACTAGCCCAAGTGTGCCTTAAATCATGCCACCTGAAGTCAATAATGCCAGCTTCTTTTAATGCCCTTTTCCATACTTTAGAGCTAATGCCGTTAATAGGTTTGTTGGCCTTTGTGAATACATATTGACTATCTATTCCTTGCCTACCCTCTAATATAAGCATTGCCCCATGATTGAGAGGTACACCAATTGCATGTTCTGCCTTTGCTTGATCTGGATGTATCCATGCAACCTGACGATTAAGATCAACTTGTGACCATTCAAGACCCAAAACATTTCCCTGTCTTAAACCTGTTAACAAGCTGAATTGAGCCATTTCTGCGATCACATCTGGCAAAACACCAATTAAACGTTCTGCTTCTTCTGGTTTTAGCCATCTAATACGCTTCTTTTTTTCTTTAAATGCGGTTAGTGTTGGGGCTTTATCTATCCACTCCCATTCGCCCTCGCATTTTTTAAGAATTGCTCTAATCAAAGAAATGTATCTATTTTTGGTTGAGTCAGCACAAGATAGGCCATTGATCACAGACATAATAAAATCACGACTCAGATCATCTAGGTATTTACCTCTAAACTGAGTTAGCAATTTAATTTTTATCTTATCATCATCAAGGCTCTTTTTATGAGCTTTTTCTTTTAGCCACCTTATTGCTGCGTCATCCCACAAATACTTAGGCTTCTCACCAATTCTACCAATACGCCAAAGTTCATATTTTATTTTGTCGTGCAGTTCTTGTGCTGCGGCTTTTTCACTCGTACCAGAAGACTGTCTAATTCGCTCACCGCTTTGCGTGACAACATCGATTTGCCAAATTTCACCGCGCAATCGGATTGACATTTTTTACTCCTTTCCGCTTGCGCTTCCTGCAAGCGTGTATTTTTAAGATTTTCAATGAATAGGTCAAGGTCTTTTTGTGTAACTAAAAGTCGTCTACCAACCTTAACCGCAATTAAATTCCCACTTTTGATGTGTTTTTTTATTGTTTCTTTGTGACATTTACAATAACTTGCGGCTTCCTCTACGTTATAAGTAGCCATATTCAAACCTTTCATTTTTTATTCGCATGAGCTTTCATGCTAATTTCAATTGAATTCTTAATACCTTTGCGTATTTCTGCTTTATCTGAACATGCAGACAGAAGTACGCATAAAATTAAAATCTTGTGCATATTGGACTTTCAATAAATAAAGCCCCTTTCGGGGCTGGTTATATATATTATTTTTCTATTTTTTTGAAATCTCAGCTTTAGCTAATTCGATCATTTTTAATTTAACATCTTCGCTATTTGCCAGTGCTCTTGCTGCACTGATAATTACTCGATTAAACTCGCCGCTAAATTTATTAGCCATGTCTTTTTTTAGCTCATTTTCAATGATTTTATGTATTGCTTTTGAGAATTCTTCTGAAAGAAAATAATCATTTAAAAAACTGTGTATTGCTTCTTTGTATTCAAAACTTTCTATTGCTTTAAGTATTTCTTTCTCTACTTTGCAAACCATTGTTTCAATTTCTTTACTGTTTAAATCAATGTTTAAATTCATTTCTATACCTTTCTTTCAATAAAAAAGATCAGCTTTTAATTTGCTGATCTCGTTAGTTAATCGTTTTTGTGCTATCTCAAAGTATTTCGGGTCTTTTTCAATACCTATGAACTTTCTTTTTGTCTGCAGACATGCAACTCCTGTTGTACCGCTTCCCATGCAATTATCAAGAACAATATCTCCTTTATTTGTGTATGTATTAATGAGGTATTCCATGAGAGCCACGGGCTTTTGTTGTGGGTGTAAAGCACTTTTTTGTTTATCAGTAGGAATTCTTATTACGCTTCGCGGATAACGTTCTGTTGAACCACCCCCAGAAATGCCAGTTTTAGTTTGCCCGTAATTTAAACCATCTGATTTATGCTTTGTGTAACTGTTGACGGGTTTATGTCCGCTTGTTTTTTGTGGTCTGTAAATGGGTAAATTTTTATAAAACACAAGCAAATGCTCATGTTCTAGCTCGCTAAAAACCAGAATATTTTCATGTGCTTTGAGTGGCATTTTTTTGGCATTTAAATGTCCAGTGGCTGCAGTTTTTTCCCAAATCCATTCGTATCGCAACATATCTAAATTACTGCAGGCTAATAATTTATCAAATGGGCTTTGGGCAGTTAAAACAATTGCTCCATTATTTTTGATAATGCGTTTGTAATGTTCCCAAAGAGGGGCAAAAGGGATGATTTTGTCAAAATCACACTGTGTTGTGCCGTAAGGCAAATCACACAATATAAGATCAATACTTGAATCTTCTATATTGCTCATCAATTTTAAGCAATCGCCCAAATATAATTTAGTGTCCATTTTTAGCCTTCTAACTCAAAATTCAACCGTGTACATATGTACACGGTTGCCATTTCTACTCCAAATAAAAAAGATCAGCTAGTTTGCTGATCTCGTTAGTTAATGTGTACTGGTTAAAAAAGCCGCATTTAAGCGGCTACGAAATCCATTAAAACATTTCCATTGTCATCATAGTAAATAATGCCTGATGTTGGGTGGTATGGGTCACTTCCTTTTTCTCCATCAATGCGAATCAATAGATGCGCTCCATTTGTTCCAGTCACCACTCCATTTTTCCCATATGCATTAACTCTCATTCCCTTCTTTAGAAAAGGTATGCAGTAGTGTGATTTTATGTATTCCATTAAGTTAATCCTTTATATCTATAAAAAGCCGCATAAGCGGCTGTATGTGTTGTGTTATTTACGTTGAAGGGCTGGTTAATTAATAATGCGCTGGTTGGTTAAATTTTGTGCTTCTTAAAAAATTCAGTTGAATAATCAACAAAATCTTGCTCTTTGATTTCTGTCGCAGCAGAAGCACAGCTAATAAAAATATCGTTTGTGAGATATTCTATTCTATCCTCATTATCCATTTTGAAAAGTTCACCAGCTATACCGTAAGCATATTCAGTAAAGAATTTTTTCATTGCATCATTTTTGCTGATAGTTATTTGTTCATCTTTCATTTTTCAACCCCCTTAAACTCTATTACCCACACCCAAGGGTTAGCTTGCCAACACTTATCTTCATTTTTCCCGTTAATGTCATCCCAAAGACCACGAAACCATGTCTTGGCTCTTTCTGTATCTTGTGGGTTATCAGGTAAGAGGGCGTAAGTTATACCTTCTTTTAATGCGTCAGCTTCTGAAATATCATGCAGTAGCTCATAACGAATATCTGTTATTTCTAAAAGTATTCGGCTTGCCCACCTGGGCATGAATAAAGATGATCGCCATTTATCAGTTAAGAAATCCCAATCAACATCCCCCACAATTGCTTGTTCAACAGCATCAATATTTGGAGCTGTTCTCTCTAGCTTCCCACCAGCTCTATAATCAATAAAACCTTTACATGGTTGGCTTTCATCTGTTGACCATCCAATAACAGCATCAGGAGAAACTCTAAAAGTCTCTTTAACCCACAGTCTGTCACCCACAACACCATATGGACATTTGTACATTTGTCCGTGTCCATCTTCCCAGTGATAGCCTTTGTGATATAAATCGCTATTAGTAATAACTTGAATTGGTTTTAATTTACAGTGAAGTTTTGATACTCGACGAGTATTTGTTTTGTAGTCATTTAAAATACTTCTAACCATTTCAGAACTAAATAATATCGGACGTTCTTTCATAATCTTCTCCAAAGAAAAAAGGCTAGAAGTTTCAACAATCTAGCCTTTACTTTTTGCCCATTTCTGAGAGATAAATAATAATTTCTCTCAATACTGTCTGTTAAGTTGCTCATAATTTACTCAATTCATCACTTTTAAATTTCAGCTCAACAAGAGCCCATGCAATTTTTGCATATGGCTCTCCCCATTTCTTGGGAACAAACACACCGTCGACAGGCTCTTTGCCATCAATTTCTCTTGCTTTATCGATTTTATTTACTAAATTGATAAGCTGATTTTGCTGTGCTGTTGTCAGGTATTTATTAACATCGTCTGCTTTTACTGTAATATATTTTAATTTTTTTAGAAATATCATAATTATTTACCTATAAAATAATCTACAAGCTCGTGTTCGTATATCCAGCCTTTACTAATTTGTTTAAATGATAAAAGATCATTCCAATTGCTACGTATTGATGTTCCCTCAATTCGATAAATTCTTTCAAAGAATGGCATAGCGGATAAAGGCATAATTTTCAATATGTCATTTTCAGTAACAATAAAAAATTTGTGGCTATCTTTTGGCTCTTCATCAAAACTATGTAAATTGACTATTGTTTCTTTCCTAGGTCTTAATCTACCAAGCCCTAAATCTGGATATGTCCACTCTTCAAATCTTAATGCACAATCAGCCCTAGCTTGCATCCAGCTATGCCTTCTTGTTGCTGTTCTTGATTTCTTAGATACACGGTTAATGTGATCAAGAGCGTCATACATCATGATGAATTTAGTTTCTAATTCTTCACGACTGAGCGAAGATACTTGTTTAGGTGTTAGCATTCTTTAATCCTCTGGATAAAAATATTGTTGTTCAGGCATTGGTAATGGCTCAGAACTATAGAATGCAGAGTCTGCAAATTCTTGTTTTTTTGATACTTCAATAATGCTGTTAGATAATTGATTGCTTTTGTCTGTTACTATTAGCTTGCCATTTACATGCTCATATTTCAGCAACCCTGAAAATGTTTTATGTCGTTCGACAAGCTTAAACCAATACCAACCCTCTTTTGTTGGCTTCTCATTAGTCCATTTCATTGTTGAGTCCTTTTGGTATTGGCATCCAGTGTGTAAATGTGCTATTTTTGCTAATTTTTATGCGAACCACATCAAAAAAGTAACCGTCTGTAGTGATGAAACCGAGATTATTACAAACTATTTCATTTCCAAGAGGCGATGCATCCAAAAATAATGTATACGGCTCTGGCAATCTCTCTTCAACGCTAACCCAATGATTAAATAACTCATGCTGCTGTATGTTGTGTACTGAGATAGCGTTTTTAATATGCTCTATTAAATGATCTCTTGTTAGTACGTAATTATTGTCCATTTGTGCCACCCATTAAAAAGCCCAGTTAAGGGCTAAATTTTCTTTTAATATCTCTCTATGTTCAGAGCTATAGAGCCATCCTCTACAATTCTGGGTCTCAAAATCAAAATAAGAATCTCCCCATGATGCCTTTTTACCGTTCAGATACCAAAATTTATCAAGTGGAAAATAAGTCATAGCTCTGATCGAGTAATCATCTTCTATTAGATAGATTGAGAAATTCTTATCTTTTTTTGAGAATATTGGCTCTTCTGAAATTTTATGGAGTTTCATTTTTTAGCCTATTTTCAAGCTCAAAAAGTTCATCAAGAAATATAGTTACTGCTTCTTCTATCTCTTTGATTGCTTCATTGTCACGCTCTATTAATTTTATGAACAAACTTTCATTACCTAGATTCGGGTAGTAGCTGACAAAATAACATTTGCCTCTTTGAGTACAGGCCATTTGTGTGTACATCTGTAGCATGTACTCTCTTTTGATTGAACCATTGAGCAAGCTATCTAAATGAGTAGCCCTATTCGGGCATTTAATCTCTATTAAACAATCATCATTTATCAACCCATCAGGACTTGCACCAAAGTTTTTAATGGAAGGATGAGGCACAAAAAATACATCTTCTACTATCTCCCCTGTCTCAATAGAAAATGCTGATTTTGCTAATGGCTCCAACTCAGTGCCACGCCTCATTGCATCAGATTGAAAGCTTTCAGCCTGTACACCCTCTAACCGCTCACCAAGCAACTCAAGCATATATTTTTTTCTTGTGTCACTTGGTGCGCCACCTTTACCTTTTGCCATGATTTTATGAACATTTGAGGCTGTTACCTTACCTAGCCTGGTTTGATACCAATCATCTGTTCTCTGTTCCATTTTGTTGCTCCACGGTATTATCATCAACATCTTTGGCAAATGATTTTAGAGTTTCAAACTTTTTTATACCAACAATCTGGCGCTCTTCTTTTGTTAAAGTTGCCCACGTATCACCAAATAATTTTTTACCCATTTCGGCAGCCTTAGTGAGCTTATTTAATAATGACTCATATTGAGGGTTGCTTTCATCTCCATCTACAGCTTTGATCTGAGTTGCTTCATTAATTCTTTCAGCCTCATCTTGATCATATATACCAACAAAACCAAAAGCTAAACGTGCACACTGAATCATTGCTTTATGTCTTAACATGCGCTTTGGGTGGGTCTTCCAAGGTTGTGCATTATCACGTTTACATTCAGCCATCCATTCTGTTACTGAAATTGGGTGAGTTCGATCTTTTCGATAAATCTTACAAGTACAAGATTCATCATCTTGATCAAACTCCATACCATCAAATTCTGGATAAGAATTAATGATTCTTGACCAACCATCTACGCCAACAATGGGAACAATTCCATTACTCCTATCAGGGAATGCGTATATTTCTTTTGTCCACGGATTTAACTTGTACTGATTAGCAACGATTAGCAATGCAGTCATTTGTTCATCAGTAGCATTACTCTTAAACGCTGTCTTCTTTAGTGTGTCTAGCAATTGACTGCCATCACCTAAATTAAATTGTGTTGCCAACTGATTAGATAGTTGTATTAATTGATTGCTCATGTATTTCTCCTAGAATGGGATATCGTCTATTGGCTCAGATGCTGGTGCTTGCTGACTCTCTTGTTTCTTCCCTTGAAGCTCAAAATTGTTCACATTAACTCTTACGCCTTGACGTTCTGTACCATCTTTTGCCTGGTATTTATAAATCTCAAGTTCTCCAATAACGGTTAATGCTTGCCCCTTTGTTAAGTACTGGGCTACTTTTTCAGCTCGATCACCCCACAATTGACAATCAAAAAAGTTTGTTTTCTTGTTATCACCATAGCCAATATCTGATGCCACAGTAAAACTTCCAACCGCTTTAGAATTAGGTGTATATCTAATATCGATGTCTTTTGTTAAACGTCCTACTATATTTATGCTATTCATTTGATTTCCTTAATAATTACTACAATAACTTTTAGACTCACTGTCAGCCAAAACTGCTTGATTAGTGCAATATGTGTACTGATCGATTAAATCCTGATCTTTTACAATTACCTGTCCTGAAGGTGTCCACGGTTCCTTTAAAAAATCATCTAAAGCACCACCTGAACACAAAGCAGCAAGGCATAAAAAAAGCGACATTAAGCCGCATATACTTAGTGTTTTCATATATCACCTATACGCATACACAGATGCTTTTCTATTCCCTTTTTCTGTTATTTCATCTGTAAATATTTTTGTCATAACACATTCAACAGAAATGCCTTTTTCTTTTGTTGCTAATTCTATAAATGTGTTAGCAGCCTCTAAAGTGTCATACCAAGGCGATATTTGATAAGATGAACATTTTTCGAAACGTTCCTTTGCTGCTTGTACAGCTTCATCATAAGATACATGTTGAACAAATTCAGAATTTCTGTTTTTGTATATTTGTTCAGCATCCCTTTTTATACACCAACCATATACGCAAAACATGTTAATTTTCCTTATTTTTCTGATACTGAATCAGTTAATGTGTATATGCATGCTCGACTATCTGCATCATGAGCAAAATCTGGGGCACAGCATAAATAATCTACATACGGGAAAATGCGACCACAAAATGCAACTTGATTTACAATCTGTTGAAATACTTCGTCAGGGATAACACCATCTTTATACCTATTTTGTGATGTTTTTTCTGTATCAACAGTAATCTTAATTTCGCGTGTGACTACAAATGTCTTTTTAATAATCATTTCTATGTCCTTTAACTAGAAAAGCCCCGAAGGGCTTAGTAATTCACACAATCAAGATTAACAAAGTCGTTTAAACCATCTTCGTTTAAAGCTTCTTCGTTTTCTTGTTGCCATATGTTTTCTTGTCTTCTCTCTAAAAGCCCCTCAAAAACTTTAACTTGTTTGTCGAAGTTCTCGCCAATAGTTAAATTTTCAGCAAAAATATGCTTTTGTAAAAACTCAGCAAGTTCATATATTGATTTTTCTGACAATTCAGGTATAAAAAACTCTACAACCTCATTTGTTAAGTTGCAATCTTCAAAATCAGACATTACTTGATCTATTGCGTCCATCGTCTTCTCTCCAGTTAACTTACTGATGCGCCCAAAAGACGCATGGATAAATTAACTAATGCTGTAAATTATTAAGCCATTTACAGTGGACTAATCGGCGCAAGGTCTTATTGATTCTGCCTTGCAATTAATCGCGCATAGAACCGATTACATGCGCTTGTGTCTCACAACCAACTGCTTAAAGCCGTTTTACTTTTTAAAGTAGTGAGTGGTTCTATATTCATTTATTTAAGGAACGTGCGGCGGTGTTTTGCTGCGGTATGAGTGAATATTATCAAAATGATAAATATCAATCAATAGCAATTTGATAATTTTTAATATAAATTTGATAAATTATTGAATAGCAAAGAGATAAATATTTTGAATTTATTTTACATTTTTGTAAATTTTGTAAGATTTAGGCAACAAAAAACCGCCCTAAGGCGGTAATTTTATAAAAACAAGATTCTATTACATTGATTATAAAAGGCCTCCTTGTCCTCCCTGCCAAACAACGCGCCCGATAATATAATCATCTTCCAAAGGGAACATATCTTGATATAGAGACTTATTATTATTGTCTGATATATAAATCCATCCACCCTCTCGATCTCTAGCAATTCTCTTTACAACATCTCCGTTACCGTGACGATGTATAGCAAATACTTTTCCTTCTATAGGCTCTCTTTGCGACGAGTCAACAAGTAATATATCTCCTGCGGAAATCGTTGGAAACATGCTATCACCTTCGGCGTATATCACTTCCAGCATTTCCTCTTTAAGACCCATTAAAATAAGCCAGTCTCTAGCAAATGCAAGATGTCTTTTTATTTCAACGTGAGGATTTTCTTCGCCTTTTCCGCATTCTGCTCTAGCTGTATATTGAGGAATAAATGCAAAGTTTTCGTCTGTAGCTGGACGCGGAAAAGTATCATGATCACTTGAATGATCAGTATCCATCCATCCGTTTTGCTTGCCTGTTTTAACCTCTATTTCTCGCGCTAAAGTATTTCCTATATCGCGGAAACCTGTTTTGTTTTGGCTTACCTGAGAAGGGCTTTTATCTAATACTGAAGCAAGTTTTTGTACGGTTCCATACTCATCAATCAAAATCAATAAATTTTGTCTTCTTACATCTGCAATTGTTTTCATTACTTACCCCTTAAATGTTTTGTCAAGATTATATCAAAATGATATTTTTTTAAATTATCATGATGATGTTGATTTGTAATTATCAATCTGATAAGATTTGATAATGTTTTACATCTTGGTGATAAATATGGAGCTAAAAGAATTAACAAGAAAAGAGCGAATGGCTCTTGAAAAAAAGGTTGGGTTGTCAGAGGGCTATTTGTATTTAGTTGCGACAAACAGAAGAAGCCCAAGCCCAGAGTTATCAAAAAAAATTAATAAGGCAGACTCAAGATTTAAGTTAAGTGATCTTAGGCCTGATATATGGGGTGAACAATGAAACCAAGCCAAAACAACATGATTCTTAATCATCTACAAAACAAAGGTTCAATAACACAAGAACAGGCTAAAAAACTTTATGGTGTAGCTCGTTTAGCTTCTCGTGTTAATGATTTAAAAAAACGTGGCTATAACATCGTGTCCGTAATGATTGAGGTTAAAAATCGCTATGGTGACAGGGTTAAAGTTGCTCAGTATTCGTTGGTGGTGTGATATGGACAGAATAGAGAGAGAAAAACAACTTGAAACTGTCAAAAACATGATGGTTAAGGCCAAGCATGATGATAATCAATCACTATTGGAGCATCTTTATTTTCAAGAATTTTTACCATTATTAAATTTACGCACGGAAGAAGAAATAGCTCAAATGGAAGCAGAAAAGGGGCTTGTATGAGTCTTTTATTTACCAAAGCCCCTATTGTTGTTAATACAGATTTAGCTTGCGCTATTGGCTTTGAAGAAGCGGTTGTTCTTCAGCAAGTTAAATACTGGTTAAAACGATCAAAAAATGTAATTGATGGCAAAACATGGGTTTACAACTCTATTGCATCATGGGCGAAACAATTCCCATTTTGGAGCGATACAAAAGTTAAGCGTATTTTTGCTGATCTTGTAGATCAAAAATTATTGCTTACAGCAAACCATAATAAATCCAAAATGGATAAAACATTATGGTACACAATTAATGATGACCGATTAGATGAAATTGAACATTCGATTGGGTCAGATTGCACCAATGGAGAGTATCAAGATGACCCAATGGATAGTGACAATTTGACCCAACCTATACCAGAGATTACACAGAGATTACACAGAGAAGATAACAATGAACAAAAAAATGTTCACCCTATCAACCGCAAAACAGCACAACGTGTTGTAGACAGTTTTAATGAAATTACATCTCTACCAAAAGTAAAAGTTATATCTGAAGACAGAATAAAAGCAATTAAAGCCAGATGGAGAGATTTAGCTGAATACAAAAAAATAGAAGCTACTGATACACAAACAATGATTAATTTGTTTTCTGGGTTTTTTAAATATGTTGAGGACTCAGATTTTCTATCTGGCAGATCAGAAAAATTTAATTGTTACTTTGATTGGATATTCAAGAAAGCTAATTTCATCAAGATTCTTGAAGGCAATTATGAAAATGGAAGGTTCGCTAAATGATTACAAACTATAACACCGATGCAGAAAGAGCATTGATTGGTGGGCTTTTAATCAACAATAACGCACTAGACAAGATCATTGAGATTGTAGACGCTAAAATGTTCTATGACCTTCAGTTAAGCAAAATATTTCAATGCGTTACTTCTTTGATTGATGAGCATAATCGCGCTGATATTTTGATGGTTAATGAAAAACTAGGTGATGACATAGCTCCTTTGTTTTTCTTGGCTGACATTCATCAAAATACCCCAAGTGCCGCAAACATTGTTATGTATGCAAAGTTGGTTAAAAAGCATTTTCAAAAACGAGAAGCTATCAGAATCAACAATGAAGTCAATCAAGAGCTATGCGAAGAAGTCATTGAGGATGTGCAAGCAATTATTCTTGATGGTGCGGCAAAGCTTGAGAAACTAACAGAAGACCATAATGATGCTGAAAATACACTGAATGCAAATGAATTAAGCTTATTAAGCATTAATACCATGATGCAACGCCAAGAAGGTGTTGAAACAGGCTTAAAAACTGGATATTTAGATTTTGATAACAAAACAAATGGTCTTAATCCTGGTAATTTAGTAATTGTTGCTGGCCGCCCTTCTATGGGCAAAACACTGGTCGCGACAAACATTATGCAACATGTAGCACTAAATAATCATGTTCTTATGTTCTCTCTTGAAATGTCAAAACAAGAGCTTGCAGATCGTCAAATTGCTAGCCTTAGTGGTGTTGAATTAGACAAAATAATCAAAGGAAAGCTTACTGATTTAGATTATGACAATGTTACTGCTGCTGCTCACAAATCAGGAAAAATGAATCTTACAGTTGATTTCCGTGGGGGGTTAACAATTGAGCAAGTGCGCGCAAAAGCTCGCATGGTCAACAGAAAAAACAAGCTAGGTTTAATTGTTGTTGATTATCTTCAACTGATGAACACAGCAAAATCTATGGAAAGTAAGACAGTAGAGGTTGGACATATCAGCAAAGGCTTAAAAGCTTTAGCAAAAGAGCTAAATGTACCTGTTATTGCCCTATCTCAATTATCACGCTCAGTAGAACAACGCACAGATAAACGCCCCATTATGTCTGATTTGCGTGATTCTGGGTCTATTGAACAGGATGCGGATGTAATCGTTATGGTCTACAGAGAAGAATATTACAACGACAACAGCCGAAATAAAGGCATTGTTGAATTGATTATTCGTAAAAACCGTCAAGGTGAAACAGGCAGCGTTTTTCTAGCTTTCCAAGGTAACTGTGCGCGTATATCAAATCTTTCTCATGAGTGGACATATCAAGAGCCAGTTGAATATAAAAAAACTGGCACACATGGATTTTAGGAAAGGCAGATATGGAAACGGTAATTGACGAGGTTAAATGTACGATTGTTCGTGGCTCAAATATCAGGGCTACATTTGTTAACTTATGGAATACAGCAGGTGCAATAGTTGATTCAGGTAAAGCATGTGATATTTATCTTAAACCAGTAAAGATAACGCGTTCAGTATCACAAAATAGGCTCATGTGGGCGTTGTTACAAGATATCGCTAATCAGGTTATCTGGCATGGCTTAAAACTAACAAGTGATGAATGGAAAGAGATTATTACAGCCTCTTGGCGTGGGCAAAGAACAGTTCCAAATCTTGAGGGTACAGGATTTGTAGTTTTGGGTGCCAGAACTTCAAAATTGTCAGTAGATGAAATGGGCGAGCTAATAAACGTGATTATAGCTTTTGGGCATGAGCAAGAAGTTAAATTCACTGCTCCTAAATGGATGTATGAGGGTATTTAAGATGGCGATAAATAAACAAAGAAACCTAGTAAGTAAGCATATAAGAAATGGCGCAAGGGGTGAATTATGTAGTTTTATGTTTACTCACGGCGTTTGTGAATGCTCAAGAGAAACAACTGTATTTTGCCACCTTAAAAGTGGTACTCATGGGATGGGATTAAAAGGTACTGATTTGATTGGCGCGTATGGTTGCCGCTCTTGTCATGATTTCATAGATGGTCGCATGAAGAATTATTACGATGAGAATGGTATTTATTTAGTTAAATTAAATGGTTTACGTGAAACTCATAGAGTTTTAATGAAAAAGAAAATCATATTTTATTCAGATTTAGCATGTGAAGCTCTTGATTCCATCTATGACAAACAAGAAGGATTAAGCAAAGAGTTATATTTTGAATATGTGAATAAAATCATTGAGCTGTACAACAAAGGCGATATAACAGTTAAAGGTGACAAACGATGAACAATGAAGGATGGGATTTATAATGGACAATAACACAGCATCAGTATTGATTGTTTTAATTACATTTTCATTCTTTGCATTTTTAATATGGATGGCTGGAAAATGAGCACAATAATAATATTACCCTTCCCTGATTCAAAACTCATGCCAAATCGCAAGAATGGTAGGAGCTGGGCTAGCACAGCAAAAGAAAAGAAAAGTTCAAAAGATGAGGGTTATTACATCACTCTATTAGCTGGCTTGAAAGGCGCAAAGATTAAACCAGGTATGAAAGTAATGTTCTATCAACCAGACAATAGGAAACGTGATCTTGATAATCTTTATGCAGCCATGAAACATGCTCAGGATGGAATGATGATGGCTATTGGCATGGATGATTCAATATTGCGCCCTGTTGTATTAGATAAGACAGTTGATAGAAATAATCCTCGCGTGGAAATAACACTGGAGATTGAGCAATGAACACAAAAAACAGAGTAAGTTCATACATACGAAACTGGGCTGCTTGGAATCGTGATGTAGGCAAAATAGGTCAAACATGCTGCTCTTTTGAACGTCACTTTGCAAATGACCCCGAACGGCATAAATGGGAAGAAGACATTGAAAGACGTTTAAGTTTTAGATATGACGCAAAGATTGCAAATAAGGCCGAGCAGTTAATTATACAGAATTTATCTAAAACAGAGATTCGTGTTCTTGTGGCATGTGAGGTGTATGGACATAACATGGCACTTAAAACAGTAGCTCGCATTATAGAAATGCCTTTATCTACATTAGAAACATATCGTGATGCAGCATTTTATAAATTGGGGGTGGCGATAAATGGCTAAATTCAGAAGCGTGGCAGATATTTCAATAGAGATACTAGAAAGTGCTAAAAGACCTTTAACAGCAAAAGAAATAGATAACATATCAGGGAATGTCTTTGGTTCAGATAATATATGTCACTCTCTTAAACATTGGGTCAAAAAAGGCGTTATAGGGAAGAGAGCTAAAAAATCCTATATGAGAAAAATGGAATACTACATTGTTGATTAATAACAAATATGGAAAATCGTGGAAAGTCACGGAAACAAGCTTTCAATACCAGCATAGTTTTGCTATATTGACTTTTGTGGGTGGTAGAGTAATGTTCAACACAGTTTAAGATGATTTCCTTTTTAGAAACGGTTCACACTTACCACCCCCTCAAACTATCTCTCAAGCTCACTTAATTGTGGGCTTTTTTATTGCCTATGAAAACATATTACTTATTAAAGATTGTCAATAAAGTTATTGATGGTAAAGAATACTTAGTTCGTGATGCTGGTCGTTTATATATATCAGACATAAAAGATGGCAGCACAGTAGTTCTTGATAGAGTTGAAGCGGAAACATGGCGAGAAGCTAAAATTAAATTGGGGTATTGAATGCTAAAAAAACTAATCAATCAAATTAAATTCTGGATAGATATATTATTACCAAGATGGATAACAACTGATACTGGTTATTCTGAAAAGGATGGCATATTTACCCCCTTGGGAGATATGAAATATATCGTTGCAATGGTTGATTGTGACCATGATTGGTTCTCAGAAGTTGAGTATGTAGCAAAGACAACTTGTTTTAATTTATTTGGTCGTGGCATTTCTGCTCGATTTAATCGTGACGATTTAATGACAATTCAAGAATGGTGTGTAAGAAATAAGATGTTACATATCTTAAATAAATAATAACAAATATTCTCGTTTATCTCGGGGATATATCAGAGCATTAATAAATTATAGTGAAAGAAGCGATCAAACAGATGCGCTAACATCTGAATGATCATCAAACACACAAAGATAGCTTGTGAGTCTAACCAAGGCTTCTCCATCCTCGCGAGGAAGTGAGAGCTTAACATAAGGCTCATAGACATGAAAGAAGAAATACGTTGTATTAAATGCAATCGTAAACTATGCGAGGCTGATTATAAGTTCATATCAATCAAATGCCCTCGCTGTTATGAATTAAATGTGAGCACCAAGAGAGTGCCAAGAGGGTTGAATTATGGCGACAGAAGAAAAAAATAAAATAGGTCGTCCAAGTTTGTTAACTAAAGAGCTTATAGAGAAAGCTCTTTTTTATTTAGCTAATGATGGATGGCAAGAGGCTGGAGATGTTGTGCCAAGTGTCGCTGGACTAGCATGCTATTTGGGTGTAGGTAGACAAACTTTATACGATTATAAAGAACAATCGCTTGAGTTTTCGTACATCTTAGAAGGCATAGGCGCCGCACAAGAGAAAATGCTCATTAATGGTGGGCTACTAAGTACATATAACCCAACAATCACAAAGATGATGATGACAAAGCATGGTTATACAGATAAGCATGAAGTAGACAATACTTCAAGTGACGGCAGTCTTTCCATGCCAGTAACTATTGAGATTGTTTCAGCAGAAAGTAAGTAATGTCTGTCGTACAAATACAATTACCCGAAAAACTCAAGCCAGTTTTTTTGGGTGACTGTAGGTACCGTGGGGCATATGGTGGGCGAGGTTCTGCAAAAACAAGGTCATTTGCTTTAATGTCTGCTGTTAGAGCTTACCAGTACGCATATAGTGGCGTATCTGGCGTGATTTTGTGTGGTCGTGAGTACATGAACTCACTAGAAGATTCTTCTATGGAAGAGGTAAAGCAATCTATACGTGCCACTCCATGGTTGGGGCAATATTTTGATATTGGTGAAAAATACATACGCACAAAAAATGGCTTGGTGAATTATGTATTTTGCGGGCTGCGTCATAACTTAGATAGCATCAAATCAAAAGCAAGAGTTTTAATTGCATGGGTTGATGAAGCCGAAAATGTAAGTGATATTGCATGGAAAAAGCTAATACCAACTGTAAGGGAAGATGATTCTGAAATATGGGTTACGTGGAACCCTGAGAACGAAAACAGCCCAACAGACAAAAGATTTAGAAAGCAGCCAAGAAAAAATTCACTTATTGTTGAAATGAATTATGTGGACAATCCATGGTTCCCTAAGGTTTTGGAAGAAGAGCGGCTGGAAGATTTGATAAGTCTGCCTTATGGTGAATATGCGTGGATTTGGGAAGGTGCATACAGAGAGATATCTAATAGATCAATCTTTGGTGAGAAGTTATCTGTAAAATCATTTGAAATTGATGAATCTTTTGGTGATCCTCTTATTGGTGTTGACTGGGGGTTCAGTGTTGACCCTACTGCTGCATTGGAGGTGTACGAAAAAGGGCGTGATTTATACATTAGAAGCGCATGCTCAAAAATTCATCTTGAAGTTAGGGATACATCAGGATATTTAATTAAGCACATCCCAAACGTATTGAAATACACATCAAGGGCAGATTCTGCAAGACCTGAAGTAATTAGTCACGTAAAACAAAACATATCTTTAATGATAGCTTGTGAAAAGTGGAAAGGCTCTGTTGAAGATGGTATTGCATATATTCAGTCGTATGACAATATTTATGTGCATCCAGATTGTCCAGAAAATGTTATGACTGAGTTAAAAAAATACTCATACAAGTTAGACAAAGACGATGAGATCACAGCAATACCAGAAGATAAAAACAATCACTATGCTGACGCACTAAGATACGCTTTACAGCCTAGAATTAAGCGCAAAGGCGGCTTTATGTTTGGATAAATTATGAGCATGATTAAGAATTTCACAGCTAAGTTATTTGGCAAAAAAACATCAACAGCATATGACCACTCGTTTAATTTAGAAATTCCGGAAATAGATTATTATTGGAAACTAGATAATTGCTCAGTGGCTGCGGACGGCGTGGACAAAGTTGCGTCAGCCATTGCAAACTCAAACCCTATTTCTAAAGATGGTGATAATGTTATTAAGACAAGATCAGTTGATTTGCTTAATAAGCCGAATGACAAGGCAACTGGTGATGATCTTGTATACAAAATAACAGAGGATATCTATAAAAATAAAAGTGCTTATGTTGTTTTGGTTGGGAATGTGAATTCAGCCCCTATTGAGATTCATTATGTCAAGGGTAAAAAAGTTAATCGTTTTCTAAATTCACATGGTGATATAGATTATATAACAATATTTAATGATGATTATGCAGGCACTTATGTCTATGATGAAAAAAATAGACTTGTTGATATTCAAACAGGATTAAAACAGCTTGTTATCATTGAATACCCTTCAGAGCGGTCGCATTTGCAAAATGTTGCGCTTGAAATTGCTGTTTTAACAGATGGCTTAAAACGTAATGCAGCATTAATGCAAAATGGCGGACGTTTGAGCACTTTAATTACTTTTAAAGACAGTCCTACACAAACAGAGTTTCAATCTAGGCTTGAGTCAGTAGATAACCAGATACGCAGGAAAAACTATGGCGGTATTCTGGCAACAAATGGTGAACTTGATTTAAAAGAAATGGGGCTAACCCCTCGTGACATGGATTTCATACAACTACAAGAAGCATGTGAGGCGAGGGTTTATCTTGGCTGTGGTGTTCCATTGCCACTTGTTAAAGCTTCAGCAAGCACTTTTAATAACTACGAGACAGCACAAGAAAACTTCTACACGGAAACTGTTATCCCTTTAGCTAATATGATTTATTCAACCATAGGCGAAGAAATAGCCAAGCGTGAGAATAAAAAATATACAACATTGACGAATATACAAGAAATTCCAGTGATTCAGAAAATGTTAACCAAGGCGGCTAAAGATCGTAAAGATTTAGGCGTTGAAACAATAAATGAAATGCGTCAACAGTTAGGATTATCACCACACACCAATGGCGATATTTTGCTTGTTGAATCTCGTTATGTGCCCATAGAAAGTCTAGGCGTTGAGATATGACATCGAGAGAAGAAGACAGAAAAAGAGCGGAGCTAGAAAAAAAAGCATCTGCTCTTTTTTTATCAGCTATTCATATTATTGATCGCTCGCTTTTAAGTAGCCTTAAATTGTTTGGGGTGCTCACAGTTGATTTAATTGATCAAAACATTGCGTTAGAAAAGATCAAACAATCACGCGCTTTGGGGTGGGTTTTTATTCGTGACAACGCAGTAACAGAAGAAGCTGGTCAAATTGCCTACAACCAAAATGACATTGATGCATATGCACAAGAAGCCATTGCTTTAATTATTGCCAGATCAATAAAAATCGCACAGCAAGCGAGTCTTGCTTATCAAGAGCAAGAGATCAATCAAGACAAGGTAATTGAAAACACACTAAATGCAAGGCGCAAAGGCCGTGTAGAAGGCTATGCAACTGATGCTGTGCATGGCTCTGTTGAGATTGGTAAATATGCAATTGTGTCATTTTTGGCAGCAGGCGCAGCAATCACAAAAACATGGTTTTCTATTATTGATGACAAAACCAGACCAACACACCTACAGGCAAATGGACAGCAGGTCAGCTTGCTTGAATATTTTCTTGTTGGTGGCTTTAACCTGCTCTATCCAAGAGATAGACGCGCCCCCATTCGAGAAACCGCAAGTTGTCGTTGTATTACTGTATACAGTATAAATTGGAGCAAATAATGGACTCAACAGAAGTTAAGATAAGAGACAAAAAAGTTTTAGGCAATTTGTTCCGAAATGTTGACAACTTAGAACAATTTGTTGGTCAAGCTAGCGCAAAAATACAGGAGTTAATTAATGCTGGTGGTGGCGATTTAACGGAAATTCAAAATGCAATAAATGAGTTAAATAGTGACGTTGATGTAATTAATGATCAGATTACGACCATTAATGGTGACATATCAGCATTACAAACTTCAGTCACTGTTAACACTCAAAATATTTTAGCGTTGACTAATACAGATGAGGCGCAAAACACAAGATTAACTACGCTTGAAAGCAAATCATATAAAAATAGAGCTGGGCAAGTAAAGGTTAATTACACAGGGCTTTCTCTAACAAATTTCACAGCTACAACAAATCAAACTTTTAATATTGGCTCGGCAACTCACACAATTTCAGCTTCGCCCACAACAATATGGCCTTATGGTTCATCAAGTGATTACGCGACAGATTTTTATGTTGCTAACAGACTGAGAGAAAACAATAAGCTAGGTCAAGTACATAGATGGCGCATTATTGGCTCATATGCAAATAAAGCAGCAGCAAACAATGGTTCTTTGATTATTGAAATAATCAATCCAGATAGCGGCTTTACAAGCAATGTGAGTATTACTTTGCCAAGCAATACAACAGCAGAGTCTTTTACTGCTGAGATATTAACAATTGCAGACAATGCCTCGTTGGCAGTTGGTGCAGGCTATCAGTTAAGAGCGAGAACATCTTTTGCTGACAATGATTTCACAGTCAGTATTGCCAGCATTACAAGAGTGTCAGAGGCAACAGAAGTGGACGTAATATGAACATAGAAACCAAAGAATTTAATGTTGATATCAAGCAACTAGATGACAACTCTTTTGAGTGGGAAGGTTACGTTGCTGCATATGGAAACATTGACAGTTATGGTGATGTTATTTCGCCTGGTGCAGGTGCTTTGAATGTAGGCAAAAAACTATATGCTTTTTGGGAGCATAGACAATTATCTGGCGCATTAGAAGTTATAAAAGAAGATGAGTTTGGTCTTTTTGTTAAAGGCGAAATGATGCCAGATGATATTTTGCAGGAAGATTTAAAAGGGCTTGGCGCGCGTTTGCGGTGGTTATCAAACAAAGGTATTCAGCTCAAAATGTCAATTGGTTATGTGGCGCAAAAAGTCAGCTATGACATACCAGAAAACCTAAAAGGCGCAAATCGTATCATTAATCAGTTTAAGTTGATGGAAGGTTCAATTGTGCTATTCCCCGCAAATGAAAATGCGGTTGTGACCAGTTCAAAATCAGCCGATATTGAAACACCAACCATGACAGAACAAATTGCCTTAATGCTCAAAAATAGCGCAAGTGAAATAGAGAGTAAGCGCAATATCAAATCACTTGCTGACATGCTTAACCAAGCAGCCAGCAAAATTCAATAACCATCGGAATGATGGTCTTTTTTTATTAAATGGAGTTATTACGATGGAACAAGAAAAAAAAGCGTTAGAAGATGTACAAATTGCCCTAAAAGCAATTCGTGAAGCGGTAGATGAAAAGGCAGGAAAGTATGAATCAGAAGTCAAAGAAATGAAAGAAAAGGTTATAGAAGCAGTAAAAACCTTTGAAGACTACAAAGCAAGCGCTGAAGTAGAAGTTAAGAAACAAGAAGACCGTATTGATCTGCTTGAAAAGATTGCCGCAAAAGGCAAGGCTGACCCTGAAAAAATTGACATTAAAGCAGCAACAGGGCATTTAATGCAAGCATTGGTTCAAGCAACAACAGAAGAAAAATCAATTACCGAATTTAAGGCGCGCTCTGCTACTGACCCACAAGCAGGTGGCATTTATGTCAACCCTCAGTTTTTACCTAGTTTGTTACTCTCTTACATGAGAGACGCAAACCCAATGTTTAATGAGGCGACCATTCTTACGCAGCAATCAACAAGTGGTATTGCTTTTGCGCGTAAAAAATTAATTGATGGGGCAAAACCAGCAGGTGAAAAACAGGCTTCTCGTGGCAAAACAAAACGCAATTTAGAGAAAAAGACAATTAGTCTTACTCGTTACTACTCACAAGAGGCAGCCACAGAGGAATTTTTGACTGGTCAAAATGTCGAGGGAGAATCTGTTATTTTGCAAGATATCATGTTTGACCTTGGCTTAAACATTCAAGATGATATGTTGCGTGGTGATGGTAACAACTCTAAGCCTTTTGGTCTGTTAAATGAAAAATTCTTAACAGATACGGCCACGCCTACGGTCGGAACTGGTGGTTCATTGACATGGAAAGATTTGTACAATGTTCAAAAAGCTTTTAATTATGAACGTTATCGTTTAAGTGGCAAGTTCTTTTTTACATTTGATATCTTGGTTCAATTCTTAACTGAAACAGATAATGAGGGTCGCCCAATCTATCAACCTGGCATCAATGGTTCAATTAGCGCAACAATGGCGGGCAAACCATACACCATCATGCCAGGCATGGACAGTACTGTTGCCGCAAACACACTTCCTTTGTTGTTTGGCGATATGAAACGCGCTTACCTTGGTTTATTAAATGGTGTATACAAAACATATCGAGACGAAATAACCCGAAAAGAAGAAGGGTTTACTGAATACGGCATTTGTACCTTTGCAGGTGGGTCAACATGGGATGAAGAAGCCATTCGTGCCGTAAAAGGTGTTTAAGCCGCTCATTGAGCGGTTTTTTAATGAACAAATAAAGGATATAAAAAATGTCAGTAAATGCAAGCATTTCTACAGAATTACGCGCCAAGGTATTGGCGGCAGATACGGCTGTTGCTATTGATCAATCAGTAGTTAAAGATGGTTTTCGTGATTTTATTTTTATCATAACTGGTACAGGGGCAGCAGCAACAATCAGCGAAATCTCCACAGTAGATGTAACAGACACTGTTGTTCCGTTAGAGCGCCTTGTTTTTAACAACAACGATCTTGATTCTGGCGATATTACACTCAATGAAACAAACAATGAATTTACTATTGCCGCAGGCAAGATTGTCTTTGTTGGTGTGTATTTGTCAGCTTATCATGATCAGTTAAAAGCAAGTGTTGCATCAACCTTGTTGGCTCGTGGTCACACTAACCCTGTAGGCGTATGGGCATGATAGCAACTAAGGATTTTAACTGGCTATTGGATGGCAAAGTATTGTCATTTAAAAAAGGCGCGCCTGTTGATCTGCCCGAAAAAGAAATTGAAAAGGCAAAAAGACAAGGATTGCTTGAAGCCAAAAAACAAGAGAAGAAAGACGCAAAATGAAACGCTTTATCAGGCAACCCAGTGCAATAGATGTATCCGCCCTATTGTTACCAGAATTAAAAAAGAAATTAAAAATTTTGGACAATACAAGGGATGATTCGCTTAAAGGGTTGCTTGATGTGGCGGTTATTTTGATTGAGTCATACACATGGCGTATCTTGGCAGAATGTGAAGTCATTGGTAAGTTTTCAGAATTTACGCCCTCTAGGGCAAATAATCAACCAATGATCGATTGCGCTCGTGCGCCTGTGTTTGATGATGCTCTAATATCTATTACTTATAGAACACAAGAAGACACAGACATAAATATTGAGGGATTTCTTGAAGTGGTCAATGAATTTGGTGAGGTTTATATCACTGAAGAACCACAAGAAACAGTTGCTTGTACTTTATACCCTGTAACCGTGGTATTTAAAGCTGGCTATGGAGAAGATGATGAAGGCAATTGGACATGTCCAATTGTGCTACAAGAAGCCATATTAAATATGGCTGTATATATGTTTGAAAATCCGAGTGATTGCGGCGCAGGTGGGTGTACATGTTCAGGCACTTCTGAAAATGGTGTCAATCTGCCAAAAGCAGTTACTATGTTGCTCTATCCTTATGTGCTTAGGCGTTATGATTATGCGGTGTAATTATAAAACATTCACTAAAATTAAATTGTGCCCTACTGATTTAGACCATTTATTAAGTATTGGACAGCGCACAATTAATGGTGATCATCCAGATGATACCGCGCAAGACATAACCAGTGTCACCACATTGGCGCAAATCTACGCAGCATGTGAAACGGTAAAACCAACAAGGCCTGTGCAGCTATTGAATACCAATACAGACATAAGTCATATGTTTTATGTGCGTTTTGCTGATTTGTTTATTGAAATTGATGTCACACAACATTTAATCACTGATGAAGCAGGCATTTTGTACAGAATTGAAGCGGTTGAAGATTTAGGTGAATACCATGAAACAATTGCTCTTTATTGTAAAAAAGGTGGGGATATACCAGAAAGCCGTTCATGATTAAGGTCAAGCGGTTATCAAAAACACCTTCTTTTAAAGTGAATCAAGCAATCACACTTGGTTTTAGAAAGTCTGGCAAGGAAATCACAGACAATATCAAAAAAGAGCTGTCTACAGGTGCCAGATCAGGACGATTGTATATTATCAGAGGCATGGCACATAAAGCATCCGCCCCTGGTCAATACCCTGCTAAATTATCAGGAAAATTAGTCAATTCCCAAAATTATAGAGTTGCCAACAAAACATTATTATTTGGCAATTCTGCCCATTATGCCGCTTATTTAGAAAATGGCACACGCAAAATGGATGCCAGAACATTTCTAAAACCTCTTGTTGAGCAAAAAACAGATGATATTGAAAAGAATTTAGATCATGAAATTCAGAAAGTATTTAAATGATTAGCTCAGATCAGTTGTTATTACATTTATACAAAGTGCTGCCATTCGTGACGGGTCGATTTTTTAGTAAGAAGATACCGCTAAGTGCAGAAATAAACAGCGATCTTGATTTGGTGGTGACATTGTCCGACACAACAGGGTTTGTTGTGGGTAGGCATTATATTGTTAGAGAAATAGATTTAATCAACCCTGTTACAGATTGTGTTGGGTCTTCTGCTTTGGGGTGGGCATTAACCACAGAGCACAATCATAGAGTCACCGCACCTTTACAAGATGAAGATGAAACGCATTTTACAGTAGAAGGAAACTGGGCAAATCAACAGTCTATTTTTAGTGTACCCAACAGACAAACTGTCATCACCAGAAATGGAGAGACTAACCCATTTTCTGGGGCGATTATTGAACATTTGATTGCTGAAGATGGTTATATTCTGTGCAAAAAAGTCACATCAACACAAGTCACATTTAAGTTAAATAATGGTTATGTTTACCCTTGTGAATGTCGCGTTGGGTTTGTATCTGAATTGGTTAATGTGTCAGTTGTGCCAGACATAGAGCGCGCCAAAGCGCATTACACTCAAAAGATAAAAGACAATGAAGCCCTATTTGCTTATTTGATCATGGGTGATAGAAACGTCATAGCAGACAAAAGAGCAGACGCGGGCATTATTGCGGAAAACAGAACAGGCAAAACGTTCTTAAATGTTACCACAGCTTTTAACGTGTTGGTATTTTGGCCTAGAAACAAATCACAAGAGGCGGCACGTTTTCAAATAAATGAAGCGTATGGAGCCATTCAAGAAGTCTTTGATCGGGTCTTTTTTGGCTATCGTTTTAATCGTACAGATGGTTTAAAAATTATGCCTCTTGGCGCAGGTCAAGCTGATGTATCAGATATAGCCAACTTTGGTTTTGTCTACGAATATCAAGCATTAGATCAAATCGAAACAGAGCAAGACGGCTTTAAACAAGGTTATTTATATTATGACGTACCCACAAGGGATATCAATAAAACAGAAGGTCAAATGTATGTATCAGATGGGGCAAGTGAGCCACAGCCGATATTTTCAAGTGTCAATTTAGATGAGGTACCACTTTAATGTATAAACAATTTAAGAATATCAAAGGGGTGCCAATAGGTGGCATTGCACCCAACCAAACAGGCACATTAACCGTCAGCAATGACGGTTTTTTAATGACCAAAGAACTTAGAGAAGCACAAAAAAAGGGTTATTTGATTGAAGTAAAAACCCAAGTTTTTGAAACCAAGAAAAAGGAAATAAAATAATGTCAGCAATAAATAACCCTATTGTAAACGGCAATATTGTACCTGATGACAGTATTGCCACTTTAGATCGTCCTCGTGTGTTGATTGTGGGTGCTGTACCTGCTGCAAAAGATGCTATTTTTGGCTCAGGTACAACAGCGTGGCTACAAAAAGCCATCAACACCAGTTATGAATTGGCTTCAGCAAAAGAGGTGGCTAATTTAATCGGCACAGGTTCCACATATCATCGGTGGGAAGCTGCATACAATGGATCTAATCAAAATGTACCTATCGATTTCTTATTAGTAAAAAATACGGATGCAGACACGGCAACCACCACAATTGAATTTACAGCAACCCCTGCGGCAGATGGCACATTAACAGTTGATGTGTTTGACGGCTTTAAATACTTCGCTAATGTGGATTTTAAAGCAGGTGATACAGTCACTACCTTGGCGCAAGCAGTTGCCAATCAATTAAACAATGAAACTGTGCGCCCTTATACTGCTGCGGCTGCGGCTGGCGTGGTCACAATTACCTGGGTAGATGGTTTTGTTACTGATTCGACACCAGTGCATGTTGAGTATAAAGATTTAACTTTAGCTTGCACAGTAACTCATACCAGCACCCCACCAACACAGCCAACAAGCGATTTATTCGATATTATCGGCGACACACGTTATACCCATATTTTATGGCCTGATTACTATAAAAATACGGTGCAATTTGCCTATTCTTTATTAGATGATCGTTTTAATGCGTTTAATGAAGTAATCAGTGGCTTGGCGTTTACCAGCATCACTATTGCTGACACAGTAGCAGCCGAAACAGAAACCAGTACATACAACACAAAATCAATCAGCTTTGTGGCAGCGCGAAAAATTGACGGTTTATTTGGTGCGTCCATTGGCTCAGACAAAAAACAATTGCCTGATACAAGTTTGGCTTTTATTGCCACAGCACACGCCAGAATGTTGACAGAGGGTGCAGATTTAACCGATTTAGGCTTTATTGCTGAAGGGTTGGATGATTACACAGGCGGCACAGCTTTGGCTTCGTTTCCGATGCACAATATTAGTGTACCGAACACCAAACCTTCTAACCCTGCTTGGTATTTTGACCATACTACGCAAAATATTTTAGCTGATAGGCTTAATATTTCCACCTACGGCACAAATCGCACAGGAACCAATACGATCAGTGGCAACTTTGTGACGATGTGGAAAACAGACAGCGCAGGCAACACCAACTTAACGTTTAAACAAGTTGAGTCTTTGTTTACAGCGATGGCAATTCGTGAGTATTGGGACAGAAGCGCACGGATTAAATTTGCCAATACCCGCATGACCAATGGCGAGTTAATATCTGGCCGCTCCATGGTCAACGAACAAATGGTCAGAGAATGGAATTTAATTGTCTATCGTGAATTGGCTGATTTGGCACTGGTGACTTCTGGTGCAGATGCAGAAAAAGCTTTTTTACGGTTATTGACCATTACATTCAGCCCACAAAATCAGCAAATCACACAAACAGGCACCTATGAAATGGTGACACATGTTGGTCGTATTGATTACACCATCAAAACAGTATTTAACTACAAGGATTAAAAATGGCTAATTCAACAGGATTAAGCGTCTTTATTGAGGGAGACGCGATCGAAATTGAAGCGGGTTCTCTAAGTTATGGCCTTTTTACGCCAAAGTATGACCCTAAATCAACGATTAAAGCAGGCCAAAGAGCAACAATCGCATCTGAAAAAATGGACAACAACCTACAATCTGTCACATTTAGAATGGTGCTAAGAGACTTAGATAAACTTAGAAATTTCATCTATGCTAAAAGCTCAAACGGCCTGAATGTGTCTTTAACAAATGGGAATGCACGTTACGACTACAAAAATATGTTTGTTTCTGACGACACAGATTTAATGGTTGAAGATAATGGGCAACCCTTTACAGAAATTACATTAACAGGGACACAGGTGGTTTAAATGCATACATTTCAATTAATTAATCCACTTGAAAAAGACGGAATCGCCTTTGTTGATATTGTTGAGCCTGTTGGCTTTTCGATTGACTTTGCCAAAGCATGCGCTGCCCTTTCTGGGCAGTTTTTGTATTCACAAGGCAAATACACCAGCAGCACCATTGGGCAAGCTTTCTTAGCGGCAAATGAAGAAGCCATTAAGGGTGCAGCAGAAGCCAAAAAAGAGGCAGAAAAAGAAGAACAGCCAGAAATTGAAGACGTTTTTGAGACAGCCAAATCAATGAATGTGCTTTACTCACAAGCTGACCCTGATTTTTTAGTCAATATCATTCAAAAGTTTGCCGATCTTTATAAGAAAAATCCAAAAGTATTACAAGTTAATGGTGAAGCCATGAAACAGCTTCACTTTAATTCACTGAGTTTTAAAGACTTATCTATTCTAGCAACCGCTTATTGTGTGGCTTTTATGCTTGGCTAGAAATAGCAAATGACAGGCATTTATTGGCCTTATTTCTAGCCACTAATTCTGATGGGGCGATGACCTATCGTGATGTGATGGACATGCCCGCAGAACACATATTGTCTTCATTTAAGTTTTACAAGAGCTTAAATGACAACAAAGGCAAGTTAAGTATTGATCAGGCCAAAAGGTTAATTAAAAATGAGTAACTACGCAATACAATATCAAATCAGCGCAAAGGACATGCTGACACCTGCATTGCGTAAAGCCTTAAACCTGATCAAACAGATAGACAAAATGACAGGCAGGCTTGCCAAGCCAACCAAGATCAATGTTGATACACGTCTAGCACATCAAAAGCTTAAAAATCTACAAAAACACGCGCAATCAGTTGCAGTTAAATCTGCTGGCGCGGGTGTATCAGGTGGAGCTGTTAGGGCTGCATCAGCTAAGGGGGGCGGCTTATCTGCTTTTCAGGGCGCAGGCTCCGCTTTGGGTGGTGGTGTATATCTTGCTGCTGGCTTAAATGCTGCGCTCGAATTAGATCAAGCTGTCACTGCTTTAGCAAAAGCCACAGATTTAGAGGGCGAAGCACTTGATAAACTTAAAAATCAAGCAGCAGAACTGGAATCAAAAACAGGTCAAAGTTCATCTTCTATCATTACCATGATGGCCGATGCAGCCAAAGCAGGGATTGCCATCGAAAACCTTGCCAACAACGTAGAAGACGCAACAAAAATTGCGGTTGCGTTTGACATGTCAACTGATGAAGCGTCCAAAGCCATTACCACGTTGCGAAACTCATTCTTTGCAGGTCAGGACTATGAGACACAGCAAAAAGGATTGCTTGATTTTGCGGCGGCGATTTCTTATGTGGCGGACAGAGGTGAATCAAGCGAAGCATATCTTGCTAACTTTTCAGCGCGGGCTTCCGCTTTAAATGCGGTTTTAGGGGCTTCTAAAGAATCCATTATTGCGGCTGGCGCATCATTTGAAGCAATCGGCATCCCTGCGGAAACAGCATCAAGGGCATTAAACAGCGCACAAATGTCTTTAGTGAATTTAGCTGGAGATAAAAAAGGTCTGGCTGAGCTTGGCTTGAACCCTGCACAGTTTAGAAAAGACGTTGAAACAGATGTGATTGGTACTGTGTTTCAGGTTATTCAGGCAACAGAAAAGCTAGGTAAATTAGGTCAGGCTGAAAAATTAGGCGAAATATTCGGTTTAGGGTTTGCGGATGAATTGGCAAGGGGTGGCGCAGCATTCAGTATTTATGAAAAAAACTTAGAACTTGCCAATAATAAAACAGAACATGCTGCAGCTTTAGAAGCTGCATATGAGCTGCAAAATAAATCCTTAACCGCCAGCATTAATCGCTTAAAAAATGGCTTTAAAACCTTAATTGGTACTTCAGCAGATAAATTCTTTACCAAAGTATCTAAGCCACTTGAGGCCGTAATTAACTTCGCCAAAGAAAACCCTGCAATTGTTGATTTCGCCACCTCTTTGGCGGTGGCTGGTGTGGCTGCTGGCGGTTTGGCGGCGGCTTTGTTTTTGGTGACCAGTCCATTAACACTGATGATAGGTAAAATTGCCTTAGTTGTGTTTGTGTTACAGCAAGCTTGGGAAAACTCAGAAACGTTAAGAGGTGCCTTTGAGCCTTTAGGCCAAACCATTAGCGGATTGACAGGAGAAACCAATCTTTTGGCCTTGGCGGGATTTGGCTTGAATGCTGTGTTTACTTTTATTGGCATTGGTTTGGGCACAATTGTCACCTTTGGCGATATTGCCATTACTACCTTAATTGCTTTATATGAAGCCTTTCAAAAGTTCAAATCAGGTGATTTTAGTGGGGTAAAACAAACATTTGATCAATTGGGCAATGATGTTTTAGACAAAATCAGCGTTTACAGTAATAACTTAGACAAAGATTTAAAACGCTTGGCGCAAGCTAAAGTTGATTTAGACAGCATCAATACTCAAGTTAATGAAGCCAGAGCAACCGCAGGTGTGCCGCAGGCCAAAACAGCAGACACAGCCAATGCACAAAAACAAGCTGCTGAATTATCCAATCAGGCCGCACAAAAGCAATTGCAAGCTGGGGATAATCAAACAAAGGCCGCACAAGCGCAAACCGCAGCAGCGCAAGCTTTAACCAATGCAGCCAATAGGATTGATTCGGCAGCCTCTCGTTTGAGTGTGGCAGGTGCCAGTTTGGGGGAACAAGGACGATGAGCGCCTATGATTTTTTACTTGATGCCAGTTTTAAGGGCATCCCTTTTTATGTTGAATCGGAAGAGCTTACCCAATTTGGGCGCAGAATTGTCAATCATGAATACCCCAACACCAATGAGCAATACTCAGAAGATACAGGGGGATTTCCTGAAAACTTCACCATATCAGGCTATGTGATTGGCGAAGACGCAAAAGACCAAATCAACGCATTAATCAACGCATGCAATGAAGAAGGCGCAGGCAAGTTAGTCTTACCCTTTTTTGGCGTACGCATGGCGACATGCGGTCAAGGCTCAGCTTCAGTATTGCCTTATGTTGATGCCGAAAACATACCATTTACCATAGAATTTTCTATTTCAAGAGAAAACGCAGGGTTTGTTGAAGAAAGCTTTGATTTGTTTTCTGTGCTTGGCCTAAATGAATTGTCTATGGGCAGTTTATCCAGTGTGTTCGGCGAGCGGTTTAAGACAAGCGCTGATATTTTCGCCAAATCAATAAAAATATTTGATATCAATGCCATGCTTAATGTCGCCAGACGTTTGGCAAAAAATGTGATTGGCGATGAGTATGGCGCATTGCTCAGACAAATTGACAATATTGCGGGCGATTTGGATAGACTGGTTGATAATGGCTCGTTACTTGGTTCTAAATTGAGTAATGCGTTTAATGCCTTATTCACTGGTTTAATTGGCTCAAACACAAATAGTTTAATACAAAACCTTGTTGACGAAAGTAACAGCTTTTCCTCTCGTTTGCCCATTAGTGAAGTTGCTATTAAAAACCCGCAAGACAATCAATTTTACAATATCAATTTCTGGCCTGAAACGACAGAAAGCCGTATTGAGCGGAACGAACAAAGATCACTTGTTGTTTCTTATTCAAGATTAATGATGTTGATCATTGCATACTCTTTGTTGGCAACAAGTAAATTTGATACCGAAGAAGAACTAAGTAATATTAAGAATATTTTAGAGAATGAATATCTTAATGTTATTCATGGCTTACAAAACATCATTCAAGGTCAGCGTTTACAGTCAGGTGTCAATCAAGATGTTTCTTTAATAACACAAAAGGACGTATGGACAGACTTTGAAAAACTCAGAATCGTTTCATTGATTGCCAGCGAACAAGACGATGTTGTTTTGTACAAGATCGATTATGGTTTGGTTCGTGTTTATTGGGGTACATCTGTTTTAAATGCTGCTTATTTGAGTAGTGCTGAAGTCATTAAGACAGAACAAGACTTGTTGAATATAAGTCGTATTATGTACAACATCAATAATCGTGAGCCTTATCACTTAAAAGGTCAGATAAAAATACTCAGAAAGTTAATATGAAGTGGTCTGTGATGGTCAACAATGCCATTTATGATAAATGGGAAAGTTTTCGTTTTGGTCGATCAATAGAAAGTAATTGCGGTCGTTTTTCGTTGACCGTCACCAATACTTTTCCTATTGATTTACCTGTTCGTGGTAACGATGAGATCAAAATCATGCTTGGGGACAATATCGTTTTTACTGGATGGGTGAATAAACTAAGCGATAAAGGTTCGTTAGATGGCAGCACAATAGAAATCTCAGGAGAAGATAAAACCTGTGATTTGATTGATTCATGTGTACCAGACAAGGTTAAAAACACCAAAGGCAGTCTAACACTCAAGCAAATGTGTGAGCTTGTGATCTCATCAATTGGCTTAGATATAAAAGTCATTGATTTAACTCAAGATAAAATTGGAGACAAAAAAGTTACTGCTCAAAAAACCGCCGATGTTGGCGAGCGTTGCATGGCTTTTTTGACCAAGTTAGCCACAAAATTACAGGTTTGGTTGGTAACAGATGAAGACTCAAACCTTGTGATTATGAGGGCTGGAGAGCAGGAAACAGATTTGAGTTTAAATTATCTTTTACAAGGTACGAAAATCAATAATGTTCTTGGCGCCAGCTTTGATATTGATCTAAGAAAACTTTTTAACCAGGTAAAAATACGTGGTCAAAAATCATTGGGTTTTTCAGCAACCAGTGATAACGCTGCTGATTTTATTGACTTAACAGGGCAACATTTTGATTTGGATGCCAGAGAAAGCCGATATTTAGAAATCAAAGCCAAAGAGAATATGACAGGCAAAGAGTTGCAACAAAGAGCCGTTGATGAGGTCAATTACAGAAAAGCACAGGCTTATGTTTATGACTGTACCCTTGCCTCTTTTTTAACCCCATCCAACCAACTAATCAAACTTGGTCAACTTATTCAAATTAATGACGAAAGACGAGACATAGCAGGTAAATTCATCATCAAATCATTTGATGTTGATTTTGATCTTGATGGCACAAAAGTCAATTTATCACTAGCACCAAAAGAAGCTTATCAAGTGGTTGATATAGATGCCAAGTATGAGAAATTATGTTCAAAAACCAAGAAGGTTAAAAAGTCAGGTAAAAAAAATGGCAGCTAAATACGCACAATTAACCAAATCAAATGCAACAGGTCAGTCTGATAGTGAATGCTCAGGGCAAGGGCGTGAGGGTGTCGCATTTGCTCAAATCGCCCCTTATGGTGTGATCTCAAAGGCTCCGAGCGGTTCAATTGTGATTCTATTGCCAGTTAATGACAATGAATCGGATGTTGTAGGTATTGCGGACAGTTTAAATAAAGGCTCTTTACCCACACCAGAAGAAGGTGAAATTGTTATAGGCAATTATTTGTCAGGCTGCTTTATACATTTCAAAAACAATGGCGAAATTGACATAAAAGGCAAAGTAAATCAGTTAGAAGGTGATTTTGAAACTTTAGGTAAAGTAACCGCGCAAGACCTAGAAACACCTGTTGTCAATTTTAATGATCATGTTCACCCTGAAAACGGAACAATCACAGGAACCCCGCAATGATGCAAGACTTATGCCATGAAATGAATCAAGATGGCCTGTTTGTCCTCTCTGTTCAAAACAATGACCTTGTGCCTGTTCAGGGGATGGAATCGGCTATTTTGGTGAGTCTATTTACAGATCAGCGCATTGACGAATCTGATTTAAGAATCCCCATTGATCGTGGTGGCTGGTTTGGTAATGTCCTGACGCCAAACAGGGAGCTTGGCTCTAAGTTGTGGGGGTTGGAAAACGCCAAGATTACAAGTGGTCTGATCGGCAATATCAAAGAGTATGCACAAAGATCATTTGATTGGATGACAGAAGATGGGCTTGCGCGAAAAGTAGAGGTTGGTGTCAATCTAAAAAGTCAGGATGTTTTTGTTTCGGCAAAAATCACAGGAAGAAGTGACCCCATAGGAAATGATTATTCGTACCTGTGGAGACGCACACAAAGAAGGGCTTACAATTATGGCTGAATTACCGTTCAGAAAATTAAACATTTCAGATTATGAAAAACAGGGGCAAGCGAGATTAAAACAGCTTGCCCCTTCTCTTGATGCTAGTGTTTATGGTTCTTTTATCACCAATCTTTTACGTTCTGCTGCTGCGGCTGTTTTTCCTTCTACTTATCTTGTAGAAGATGCTTTTAATAATGCTTTTGTCCAATTCGCAAAAGGCAATGTATTAGATGAGTTTCATGGCAAGCAAGAAGAAACGCAAAGAAATCCTGCATCTGTTGCCAGTGGCAATATTGTGATTTATGCCAACTCAGGAACGACTGTTCCAATCGGTACAGAATTTACCGCAGCAAGTGCCATTATTCGCACCAAAAACACAGTCACTATTGGCACAAGAAACATTGATATTGTCAGCGCAAATGCAATGGATGGCTTGGTTACGGTCAATACATCGACAAGGCACTATTTGCCTGTAGGTGGTCTTGTAACGATTGTCACAGGGAACGCTGATTTCAATGGTGATTTTAGGATTGTCCAATCTGATGATTTAAGTTTTCAATATCAAATTCAAAACAACAACCCTGCATCTGCTGCCAGTGGCACCGCTTCAAGTCTCAGTAATATCGTGCAGGCCGAAACAAACGAAACAGGCTTATCTGCCAATATATCAGGCAATATTGCCTTGTCTGGTGACTATGAAGCCTACACCCTACCAGATGGCTTAGTTGGTGGCGCCGATCAAGAAACAGATGACGAATATGCGGCGCGTTTGATTGAAATTAGAAATCTTTTAGAGGGGGTATTTACAAGCGGTCAAATCATCCAAGCAGCAAAAAGAATTACAGGCAATACGCGTGTTTGGGTTGTTGAACCTAAATATCTTATTTCAGGTGGCACAGAAGGTCAAGCAGGATATAAACCGCAGCCAGGTCAAGTATGTGTTTATTTTGTTCGCGACAATGATTTGGATATTTTCCCAAACAATACTTTAATTGAGCAAACAAAACAATCAATCATTCAATACGGCAAAAAACCAGCACATACCATTGATGAAGATATTTTTGTCTTTGCGCCAATAAAAAATGAAGTGGTGTTCACAATTAGCAATCTTGTGCCTGATACGCCAGAAATGAGAAACGCCATTGAGTCTGAATTGCAAGCATATATGCAAGACTTTATTGATTTTGAAGAAGGGTTCTCACAACAAATGCAGGACGCTGCGATTGCTTCCGCATCCGTTGCGGGAGAAATAGATAAAACATTTACTAATTCAACAGGAGATATCCTCGCTCAATCAGGAACTTTGGCGGTTTATGGGGGGGTGACATGGCTTTAAAATTTGAACCTGTTATTTTAAAAGATGAATACAAAGACGGCCAATATATTGTTAATGACCATTTGCCAAAGGGTAGAATTTGGGAAGCGTTCGGCGTAGTTAATACGAGCAACTATGCCGTAAGCGCGGCTTTTGGGGCAATGGTGGCTTTATTACTTAAATATATAGCCTACCTCAAAAAAGAACTAAACCCATTCACAACAGAAGATTTAATTAGTGCATGGGAAGAGTCTTGCGGATTACCTGACCATTGCACGATTTACTTCTCGCAAACATTAGATCAAAGAAGGCTTCAAGTTGTTTATCGAATCAGAAGAAAGCCTATTATAACCACAGATGAAATTGAGCAGGTTATCAAAGAGTTAACAGGTTTTGATGTAAAGATCATCCCAAGAAGGAAATCAAGCAACATTCTAAACAATGCTTTTGATGGCGGCGCAAGCTTTGACGCTGCACCATTTTCAACAAACAAATCAGATCGTTTTACTTTTGATGTTTATATCAACTATGAAGATGAAAACAGCTTCGATGGCGAATACCCACTAGATGGCGATTATTTATTAGATGGCCAAGCAAGGCCTACAATTTTAGAGTGCTTAATCAATAAGATTAAGCCAGCAAACACTGTTGCTGTTTACCACTACAGCAGAACCATGTACATGGAGAACTAAATGAAAAATTTTGGCACATTTATAGCAACCAATGGTGATATCGCAGACAATGCACCAGAAGAGCTAACAAGACCAACAGATCAGGCTTTTAATAACCCAATCAAAGAACTGCTCAACACAATAACAAATTCAGGACAAACACCTACAGTTTTAACTAATGATGATCTTACTCAATTAAGCAAAGCAGTCAATATTCATTCAATGACCGCTCAAACTTGGGATTGCACAAACTCTGGCAATAATTATACTTTAACACGTTTTTTAGGCGACTACGATATAAGCCCCTCATTATATGCAGGAGCAAAGATTTTATTTAAAGCGTCAGCAAAAAATACAGGTGATGTTAACATCACTATTTCAGCAGGCGCTTTAACAATTAATAAACAGCTTTTATTCAATGGGTTGCCGTTAATTGGAGGAGAACTTAAAAATGGTGAATGGTATGAGATAGTTTACTATGCTGACTCAATCAATTTATTAACGCCAAACTTAGGCACGGCCGCATTTATAAACATTGGAAGCGGAGCAGATCAAGTGCCTGATATGAGTTTTTTTGAAGCAATTGTAAGCGGTCAAACAGGATATCAAAAGCTTCCGTCTGGATTTATGATGCAGTGGGGTTCGGTAACAATTAACAATGGACTCTCAATTGTTACATTCCCTATTGCATTTAAAGAAGTTCGATCTATTTCAGTAACATCAACAGTATCTGATGCATCGGCTTGTTGTGCAACCGGTGCACAAGCAGTAAGTGAAACTCAATTTCGTGCTTATGCGCGCGCGCCAAACTCAACTGCTGGCGCAACAATCACGGCATCTTGGTTAGTTATAGGGAGCTACAAATGATATTTTATAACGCAAAAACAAAAGGGTTTTATGATGAAAATCCACCAATTGATTCTGTTGAAATTTCAATCAAAAAATGGAATGATCTTTTAAAAAAACAAGCAAATGGTTTTCAAATTGTTGCAGATGAAAACGGGTTTCCTGTCGCAGTAGAGCCTAAGCAGTCTAAAGATGAAATATTACAACAAAACAAATTAAAACAAAAAGAGTTGATCGATGATGCAACATTGAAAATAAATATGTTGCAAGATGAAATTGATCTTAATATGCAAGAGGACGCAAAAAAAACAGAGGTGTTATTAAAACAATGGAAAATGTACAGAGTAACATTAAACAATATTAGCTTTTCTTTTGATGAAATAAATTGGCCAGAAAAACCATAAAGATAGCCAGCGTTAAGCTGGCTACTTTTAAAATGGATTTGCTTTTCTTAAAAAATTGTTTAGAGGTTTCTCATAGAATTTGTACATTACATAAGAAGCAGTCAGAGTAAAAATTAAAACGACAGAAACAAAAAAAATTACATTTTCTAATCTATTTGCATCCAAATACTCAACAAAATACTTATATGAAATATTAATGATAATCTGATGAATCATGTATAAACTAAAAGATGCTTCCCCTAAAATCACAAAGGGTTTTAGACAGATTAGCTTAGACAACACCCCTTTCCCATACGCAAAAATAAAAACTATAAAAGACATTGGAGCAATATAATATATTCCTCCTCGTAAGTCATAATTAAGATTATTGACTCCATACACAATAAACACAAATAATAAAAAGATACTTAAAACCTCAAATATTGTTGCGTATTTTTGAGGTATATGTATTTTTTCAGACAAAAATAACCTACATAGAAATATTCCAGAGATGAAATCGACAATCCTAAAAGTCGGGTTGATATAAAAAATCCAGGCAAATCCTTCTAATGGCTCTATATAAATTAAAGAAATTATAATTGTGATTAAAATTGCGGCATATACTGTAAATAGTTGTTTATTGTTAAGCAAAACAAACAATGTAAATGAAATATAAAAAAACAATTCACAAGACAAGCTCCAGCTCACGCCGTTATAGCTCCAAAAGTAATTTGGGTCAGGTATCCAGCTTTGTACAAGGAAGATGTTCGCTATTAATGCTTTGATATTTGATGGATTAAATGAAAATGCATACATGTATTTGTACGCTACTATTGCAATAAGCAACGTTAGCAAATGTACTGGATAAAGCCTTGCAAATCTATTGTATAAAAATTTTCCTGACTTATATTCGCCTTTCAGCATACTTTGATGTGAACTATATGTAATAACAAATCCTGACAAAATAAAAAAAAATGTAACACCAATAAACCCTTCATGCATATATTTATACAAAATTTCAAGCGATTCATTTTTGTTCTGAAAATTAATATAGAAAGATTGCAAATGAAAATGATGCAAGAACACAAAAAACGCCGCAAAAAATCTTAATGATGTAAGTGAATTCAACTTCATTGTTAGTTAATCCATTTAATTAATGTTAATGACAAATTGTAACATTATTAAGCAAAGAAAATCATTCAAATTAGATTTATGTAAACCAATCCACATATGATTTTATGTCTTTTTATTGACATTTATATAAAGTTAGCTTAATCTATTTATAAGGTCTCGAAAACCTTTATACCAGCAGTGCCACGGCTGTATTGACGTGGATTTTTTATTTCCGTTTCATTGTCTTCTCTCCTTAACCTAAAGACTATGGGCGGTGTCGGGTAGCAGTAATGCCCCGGAGCTGGCTGGTACAGTTTTCGAGCACCGCTCACCCCATTCTATGGGATTTAAATCGAAAAAATTACCGGAGGCATATTATGTCTAATATCTCAACCTTCAATTTCAACAATGAAATTCCTGTTCGTGCGATAAACAAAGATGGTGAAATATGGTTTGTTGCAACTGATATATGCAAAGCTTTAGGAATAAGCAACCCATCTAAAGCATTGAATGTGCTAGAAGAAAATGAACGGTCTAACTTTAAGTTAGGTCGTCAAGGTAACGCAAACATCATCAATGAATCAGGAATGTATACATTGGTTTTACGTTCTAACGATGCAATAAAAACAGGAACACCGGCAAATATATTTAAAAAATGGGTAACAAGCGAAGTATTGCCATCTATACGCAAAACTGGCTCATATAGTCACACCATAAACACAGAACAGCAATACCAAATAAAAGAAGCTGTGATGCAATTAGCCAGCAAAACAGGCAAAAAACATCAAGCTATTTATAGAGACTTATATAATGAATTTAAGATACCCAAGTATCAAGATTTATTAGTCAAGGATTATGATAGAGCCTTGCAGTTTTTAGAATTTAGCATCAAGCAATTGCCAAGCAAAAACACTCTACTCATACCATTTAATTTAGTACGTGATGCTGATTACAGAGTTTTTGTAAGAAATGGTAAGGCTCGTAAGATGTCTGTTATGTATGCAGAAGATGCTCGTGATATTGGCAAACCTTGGGGTAGTGAATCATGAGCGCAAACAAACAATACCAACATACAAAAGAGCTTTTGAAGTTTGCACAAAAACATCTTACCTATGAAGAAAATATAACACTTCATAAAATAATAGATAGATATGTTAACAGTAGAATACAAAGGCTCTCACATATAAAGAAAAACATAGATAGTCATTATTAAGATCAACACCACCTTCGGGTGGTTTTTTATTGCCCCTGATGGGGCTATTTTTATTTAGAGGGTCTAGAACCCCAGAAAGCGCACATGATGCCAGAGAGAATAAAGGCTGTAGGGGAAGTTATTAAAAGCTTGCCTGAGCTATTTAAAGTTGTTGTGTCGAAATGGTGGGGTGCTTTTGCTATTTCGTTTGTTATTGTGGTTTCTACAGCCTGTGCGATTGTTTTTATCAATATAGATCATTGGGCTGAGATACGCTTGCAAGATCAGAATAAACAGAACTTTATAGCTCGCTTTGACGAAAGCAAGTTTAATGTAGAGATATCTACTCTTGTTAAGAACTCAAAAGCGGCAAGTGCGTCAGTTTGGGTTGTTGATGTTGGCTCTAATACAAAACGTCTTTTATATCGTTATATAAGCGAATCAGGTAAAGAGGATAAAATTTTTTACAACGAAGACTTTCCCTTATTTTATTTTGATGAAAACGCTATCGCATTCAATAGATTAATCCGTAAAAACATTACTTGTTTAAATCTTATCCCTGAGACTAATTATGGAGATCAATTGGCGAAGGAAGGAATAAGTTATGTTTGTTTTGCTCCTGTGCCACCAGAAAGTGGTCAATTCATCGGATTAATCGAACTCGAATTTAAATCAAAGCCTGACGAGTTAATCAAGTCAGAAGAACAAAACAACCCAGCTAAACGTGTAACTTTTGAAAATAGGCTAAAAAAAGCAAGTAGAAATATTGTTAAAAAATAAGGATTAAAAATGAAAACATCACAAAAAGGACTAAATTTAATTACTGAATTCGAAGGTTTGGAATTAGCCCCTTATTCAGATGCTGTGGGCGTTCCTACAATCGGATATGGCTCAACTCGTTATGAAAACGGCACTAAAGTTACTATGAGAGATAAGCCAATCACTAAAGATCGTGCAATTGAGCTATTTAAAAATACACTTGTTACTTATGAAAATGCTGTAAATCGTAATGTAAAAGTAACATTGAATCAGAATCAATATGATGCACTTGTTTCATTTACTTACAACCTGGGCGAAGCTAATTTGAAAAGCTCTACCCTATTGCGATTACTAAACCAAGGTGATTATAAAGGCGCGGCCAATCAGTTTCCGCGCTGGAATAAAGCAAAAGGTAAAGTATTAGCTGGCTTAACTCGTAGACGCGCAGCAGAGAAACAACTATTTGAAAGTAAGCTATGACTAAACCGCTTTTAATCGCCTTGGCTGCGTTATTTTTGGTTGTGGGCGGATACCTTAAAGGCTCACATGATAAAGCCCAGAAATGGGCTTTAAGTGATGCTAAACGTATTCAAATTGAAACACAAGCAGCTCTTAAAGCTTCAGAAGATGCACGTAAAAAAGAGCAAGATGCAATTGATAAACTTGCACAAAAACAGAAGGAATTAATATATGAAAAAGAAAATACTAAGCTTGCTGTTTCTAATGCTGATAATGAGCTTAACAGGTTGCGCCAAACAATCGCCAACCTCAAACATCAGCAATCCACTACCTCCACCAGCGCCAGTGCACCTAATGAAGCCACTACCCAAAGCTGGGACTTACTCGAGCAGTGTTCAACAGAATATACAGAAATGGGGAAAATCGCTGACGAACAGCGAGACGAATTAGCAGAATGGCAAGTTTATGGTCAGGTGATTGATGAGTTTAGGGAAGTAAATAAATAAAAATTACTATAAAATTTCATTAGCTAAACCTAATAATGTAATATTTACGGGCATTGGTGCATTCTGCATAACGTGTTTTGTATAACTTATAACCAAGAAAGGTATTAAGTTCATTTCCAAGTTTGCATTACTGCCCACTTTAATACGATAGATATCACTCTTCATTACGGAATCAAGGGTTATTGGCGACATTTCTGCTCTACATAATGTCACTTTATTTAGCACATCAATATTTTTGCAGGACATCGTATCAAAATTTTCAGCCTGAGCAAAAGATAAAAATAGTAATGGTAGTAAGATTAATTTTTTCATACCCTATTCTAGCATAATAAACAAAAGCTCTTACATATTCGTATGTCGGGGCTTTATATTTTTTATGTGCAGAATGAATTAAATAAAAAATATTTGATTATTTTAAATATACTGTTATCATTTACGAAATATGTATTCATGATAAAAGGTTACTTAAATGCCAAATACAGTAAAAATCAATCAAGAAGACGAATTTAGGGATTATTGGTTAATCAATAGCCCGATTCATAGACACCTATACGAACAAATTAGTTATAACTTGAGCAATATAAAACATAGGCAAAACTGTACAATGTTTCTCACCACTTATGGTGGCGATCCAGATGCTGCGTTTAGAATAGCAAGGGCGCTAGGACATTATTACAATGAAATTAGAATAGTTATTCCAAGTTACTGCAAAAGCGCAGGAACTCTAATTGCCATTGGCGCTCATCATCTGGCTATTGGAGATATGGGGGAGCTTGGGCCATTAGATGTTCAAGTACATAAACAAGATGAATATAATGAAAGCGGGTCTGGGCTGGATGCAATACAAGCTCTAGAAGCCTGTTTAGAACATGCACAGCGTAGCTTTGTAAATATATTAAAAGCAACAAAATCACATACCAACATATCAACTAGATTAGCTGGGGATTTAGCTGCAAAACTAGCATCTGGGGTGCTATCATCTTTGTATACTCAAATTGACCCAAATAGAGTTGCAGAGATGCAAAGAGCAATGAGTATCGCCATGCATTATGGTGGTAGACTAAATAAAAAGACTGGTAATTTAAAAGGCAATGCATTAATTGATTTAGCAACCTCATATCCTTCACATGGCTTTGTTATTGATAGGAAAGAGGCTGCTTCTCTTTTTAATAGAGTATCTGACCTCAATATGCTTGAAAAAAATATATTGGAGGTTGAAGAAATCTGGGGTAAAATCAGTAATCCAAGTGGGAAATGTATTGTTGAGAATATCAATCTTGTCGCTGATCCAATAATACACGAAGCCAAGCTAAAAAACACTGAGGTTAAGGAAAATGAGCAAATTGATCAATCATCAAACGGAAAATGTATTCAACCACATGACATGTTGGGAGGCGACAGAAACGAAGATGATCACTCAAAACAATCAGTTCAAAGAGGCAATGAGACAAAAAGCAAGCGAGGCACTAAAACTAGCCGAAAAGATATCGAGCCAGAGAGAGAAAGTGTTTGATTTTGCCAAGTAAGAATTCCAAATAAAATAACCCCTAAAATTTAGGGGTTATTACTTGTTAAACTGGGGTGTGTAATATAAATCATTCTTTTATATGTTCGTATAATTCACAAGCAACATCATAAGGGATATTTTCCAAAACATCTCTCCTAAAGTCAAATAACATACCTTTTACATAATCAATAGATCCCTCTCCGCACTTACCATCAGTATTTACATTTGAAGAACACCATGAATTATCACCAAAATTTACAATATGAATAGAGACTTTATTTTTTTTAAATATTTCATGGCCCATGGACTCGCCGACATATTCCCACTCCTTTAAATATTCTTTGCATAATTGCACAAAATCTAATGGCTCACCATAAATAGAAATATCAAGGTTTAATTCATGCCCTTCATTATTGTCATTATTCATTTTTTATCTCATAATATGTTAAATTACATTTTTTAGAATATAACATAAATTTGTGATTATGATTAGCTTAAAAATGATTTTAATAAAAACAAAAACTTTTATAATAATTTTTTATCAAAAGATTAAATTTTAATTTCTAATAAAATAAGTAAATTATTCCCAATTTACAGATTATGTAAAAGTGTAATTTTAGGGTAATCCCATCATGGGACTAAAGCAGCCTATTTTTTAATTAACATACTGTTATTTAATTATTTTTGGTTGGGACCAAGTGGTACACATTTTCGATTATGGCATTCATGCTGTTTAGGGTAATAAGTCCAAAGGTTTTCCACTGTACAGAGTTTTAAGCCAAGATCAGCCATACGATTATCGTGTTCAGATTTAGCTTGCCAGTATATGCAATTTTCGCATTTCATGATGTTTCTTTATGTAAATTTATAGATAAGTATATTGTAGATTACTGCTTAGAATTTGGGTTGATTTGGGTTAACAATATCGTTATATGCTTATATAATTAAGCATATTATCGTGTGCCAGATATGTGACATTGAGTGACGTTTTTATACTGTTTTACGCTGTTTTACAGGAAGCGAAGCATAATAAAAACAACAAGTTAAAAATTAACATACGGACTTTTAATCCGTTGGTCGAAGGTTCGAATCCTTCACGACCCACCAAGAAAAACAATGAGTTAGCTTACATAAAAAAGCTAGCTCTTTTTTTATATTAGACAGTTGTCTAATATAATCACTTAACAGGTTGCACTTTAACAGGTTTTCTTTGGTAAATTTTTGCCATTGCTTCAGGGTTAGCGTGACCCAGTAATTTCTTATCATCACCATCACTCCTAGCCTTTGCTCTGATATCTCTAAACGTAAATCTTTCCTGAATAATGCCTCTTTTTGTACAATCAACAATCAATCTTTGCCAAGCCGTCTGTATACCACTTGAACTGTATTTTTGCCCTCTGGAGTTAACCACTAAATACTCTAATGAAAAGGGAAACTCTTTTTTGGCTCTATTCACCACATCACGTAAAGCATCAGACCAAACAACAATAATCTTTGTACCTGTTTTATTTTGCTCAAAAAATATTCCTTCTTCTGAGATATCAGAATGCTTAATTTTTAATAAATCAGCCTGTCTTTGACCTGTTATATAAGCTAAGTCCATTAAAATTTGAACATGTGTAGCAGCCTGTTGGTAGACAGCATAAAACTCCCAATCTGCAATATATCGATCACTCGGTTTTTCCTGATTCTTCTCAACATCTAAACAAGGATTTTTTTCTGCTAGCCCCCAGCGTATTGCTTTCCTAAATACATGAGAAAGTAACGCTATTTCTCTATTCGCTGCAATTTTTGCTTCTCTATTATCCAAATATTGAGCAATGTGCTTGGGTAGTATTGCTGTTGGATCCATTTTGCCAAATACACCTTTGAGGATTTGTAGATGATGCTTTTGATCTTTTATGGTACCTTGAGCTTTTGTTGGTAACACTTCACGTTCATATCTTTCAAAGATACCGAGCATAGCAGGCTTTTGGTTTTCCATTAGAGTAATGCTAGATAAGGCTTTATACATACCCGATTCATCCCCTTTTTTCGCAAGCCTTGTCCATTTATTATTACGCACATAATAATATGCACCATGCTTCAGATAGACGTATCGGGGAAGACCTGTATTTTGAGTACGTGGTTTACCCATATTGGCCATCCTTTGCGAAGATTGAAAAATCAGGCTCTGAAGCATATTGTTTATCCTGAATGGCATCTTCATATAATCGCCATGTTGTACGAGGTTTACCATCACGACGTTTGGAGTATTTCACTCCTAATTTATCCAATGCCCTACATTGTGCTGCTGGTTGTTCCAACCCTGTAATTTCCTGTATATCCTCATCAGTCAGGCAGGAATTTAGATATTCAGCCATTTCAATTCCCTCTTAAAATAAAAATGACCCTTTGTCGGGTCAATCAATAAACATCTAAGCTGATCTCAAAAAAGAGAACGTAGAACCATACCGATCAATATGCCAATGATTCCTATCATTAAAAGATAAATCTTGTTTAAGGTTATGTTTTTATCAGCTAAAGAGTATTTAAACTCAGATAAATGAGCATTCACCATACCAATAACCTGTTCTTCAGCTTGTTCAGAAGAGCGTTTAGCCTCACCCATAAGCTCCATTAAAACCTGCTCCCGATACTTTTTAATTTCAGAAACAGCATCCAAGAGTTTTTGAGTTTCTTCCTGAAGAGCCAAAGAATAGGCAGACTGATTTTTTTCTTGAAGAAGCAGTACTGCAACAATTGGGTCATCAGCGGTTAATTTGACCCCTGATATCTGAAACACTTGTTGGATGATATGGTCAATATCATCATTCTTGATTCCCTGCTCTGCTGAATAATTCATCTTGTGCTAATTGCCCCCATATATCATTTCTTACCTGTTTCAAACGTTGACGTGGCATCATAGTGAAATCAGGATGCTTGGCTATTTCATCAAAGGTTAGATTTAACGTGGTCATCTTATGAATATCTTTGCCAAATGTGTCAGGATTACGAGGATATAACTCAACGGTTTTAATGATCTTGTCCCGATGATCCTTTACAAATTTAAATTCAGAAAAAGATTTTCCTGATTCTTCAATCTGTCCAAAATGATGGTTAAGCCACACTACCACATGCGCTTGTACACTTTTTACAGTTTTAAACAGCCCATCCAAACAATCCTTTTGTGCTTGGCCACCCGCAATAACTGAATGGATATACAATTCAACCCCACTGTCTGCCAGTAAAGCATCAACCGAGTTTTCAGCCATATAAGACATCAAAGGTACAAATGTCGCCGCTCCATTATCCACAACAGCAATGCCATCAGTTTCAACAAGCTGTTCAATCAATCCATCAAAGTTTCTGGAATCAATATTATTATTGTTGTTCAGAATATTGACCACGGACACATCTAATGCTTTATAACGGCTGAATGTTGGATTCACAGGATCAGTATCAAAACAATGAACAGATGAATCCTGATTAGTGGCTCTTAAGTATTGAGCGATAAAGGAGGCAACAAGTGATTTACCGACACCACCTTTACCTTGGGTAATTAAATGAACTTCTTTCATATTATGCCTTTTTAAAAAAATACAGCCTGAAATAATCAGGCTGTTTATGTTATTGATTGACCCACTTACCACCATTGTATGGATCACCAACATATTTCACAGAATCAACGTTATATGTCCATCCATGATTAAAATACGCAGTGCAGTAAGATGGTCTAGCATTTTGAATAATGTATTTCGAGATCACACTGGGTATACTCGCACAAGAAGATACACGCGAGCCACGTTTACTGGAAACACATTGCTGATATTCAGGATTAGGTACTTTGACCAGTTTGCGATTGACCCGATTCAATTCATCTGCATCACAACGGCCAGCACCTTTTGATATCGCGCTGATTAAAGAAGGCATTCCTTCCTCTTTGCTCGATGGGCAGATACTTAAAAAATCCTTGCGTGCTTTTATAGTGTCAGACATTTTTTTCTTGTGAATATCAAAATAACGTTTCAACGATGGTGTGCATTCATTTGGTTTCTCACCACTGGATAAACACAAAATAGCTTCACAAGATAATCTGGTATCCCCTGTTAGGATATCCTCTTCAGCAAAAGATAAAGAGGAGGTCAAAAATAAAGCTATCCCCACAAAAAAAGAAAATAATTTAAATTTCATAGAATATCTTTCAAAGAATAATAATTAAAAAGGATGAAGACTGCCTTTATTGCCGCCAAGCCCCTAAAGCGATGCTTTAGGATTTCGCAGTTGGGCGGTTCTGGTTTCCTGTAATAGATTTTTGTCTAAAACTGTCTAAGAAACTCCTAGACGGACGATTCCCTGATAACGCAACGACCAGAATGTTGCGTAGCACATTACTGCGCTTCTTTCCCTTATTACCAAACGAATATAAGTATTCTTCGGAATTATTCGGGTTAAATTGTTAAAGAAAGATTTAACATAAACAATGTAAATCTATAATGTCTATAATTATAACTAAAGTAGATTAAAAGTAAACATTGTATATAAAAAAAAGCTGCCTATAGCAGCTCTTTGTTGCAAAAAAAATCTATTTAGTTTGAACAAACCAACCAAACACCTTACCTATAACATATAATTTTTCAGCTTCAATAAGTTCATCAGGGTATTCTTCAACATTATATGAGTTAACTTTTATTAAGTTATTTGATAAGCAATACAACCTTCTAATCCTTAGTAATCCATTATATGAAATAGCATATAATTTGCCTTCAATAATATTAGTAGATGATGTGTCAATAAATGTTACGCTATCATCAGGAATAATAGGATGCATACTATTTCCTTCATGTAAAATACATATCGCATTTTCTTTTAAAACAGAAGCATTCTTTAAAATAGATGTTGGTGTGTAAAATTTCTGAATAGACTTGTCCATATTCATTCCTTTTGAATTTAAAATTAAAGAGGTATGGACCCCTCTATAAAGAGGTAAAGGAATGATATCGTCGATTGACTCGGAAGTCTCAACTGACATTATATTTTGATATGGTAATGGAAATGAACACACATCAGCAATTTTTAAAACTGTTTCGAAAGTCGGTTGATTAACCCCTCTTTCAATTGCAGAGATGCTTGTTTTTGAAGAGAAACCAGCCTCAAATGCCAGTTCTTCTTGGGTCAGATTTTTATGAGCACGTGCAGCCTTCACCCACTCAGATAAATTAATTGCTTCCACTTTTAAACTCCAAGGTAACTTATCAAGAAACTTACACACAAAAAATTTACCTGTCGTCACTTAATAATCTATAATTGACAAGATAGGTAGACCATAAGTAAACTAAGCATTTAAAGAAAGGGTTGCTATGACAAAAGAAAAAAGAAATAATTTAAATGAAACCAATGAATATAGTTTAAGTGGCTTATACCAAGCAATTTCTTATTTTGGAACACAGACTGCACTGGCAAAAAAACTAGGATTTGATAAATCAACTGTAACAAGTTGGATTAAGCGTAGACGGAAAATTACTGCTGAAACAGCAATCTCTATAGAGAAAGCCACAAACGGTACTGTTTCACGTGAAGATGTAAGACCAGACCTATTTATTAAATGAACATTCATTCGATACGTTCTACCCTATCAACTGAATTCGTTGTTTACAGCGAGTTAAGGCAGTTGTGTGATAATCATGAGCCAACACTTAGGATGCTAAGTAAGTTCCTCTATTGGGCTGAAAATGTAGAAAGCAAAGCCCCTCACCGTGATGGCTGGTTCTGGAAAACAGGTAAAGACCTAGCTTCAGAAATAGGGGTGACCAGACGAGGCTATGAAGTGGCCAGAACCTATTTAACCAATCTTGGTGTCCTTGATTTTAAAAAGGGTGGTATCTTCAATAAAATGCACTTTAGGGTAAATGCTGAAAAACTTTTAAAATTAGTTTATCAGGTCAAAGGACTGCCCATTCCTAAAGACATTAATGAATACCAGCTTGATAGTGATGGATTTAGAGTACCTAACTGGATGCCTATTAAACTATGGAATCAGTTTATTGGTATGCGTCAACGTAAAAAAGGACGCACCATGCTGAATATTGATAAGAAAAAACGCATTAATGAATTAAAGGCATTACACGATCAGAAGCTTGATATTAATATAATTATGGAAGAAACCATTATTAAAGGATGGGCTGCATTTTATCAACCAAACTTTAGCCCAGTAGCAAAATCGCTTACTGTTCCTGTTACTCAAGAACAGATCAATGCAGAAATCAAAGCAGCAAGAGAGCCAAAAGGTACTCGTTCAACAAAAGAAACAGCTCAAGAAAACCTAAAGAATATCCTTTCAAATATTTTGAAGAAATAACCCCCCTTCTATAGCATTATTGCGCCTAAAATTTACAAAATCACCAAAAACGGCCTATTTTTTCAGTATTTTTGGCATAAAAGGCTAAAAATAGCCATTTCTTCTAAAAACCATTAAAACCCTCTATTTATGTACAAAATATAATCATTTTTGCTAGCAAAATTATTCTTTTAAAAATCATTACTTTGTACATAGAGTACAGATTAGTTTGTTCATAAAAAACAAATTAGTTTGTTACTAGATGGCATAATATACATAGAATACAAACATAGATTTACTTCATATAAATAAATTAGTCATATTTTTTATACGTTACATTTTTTAGAATATTTATAAATTTAATTTCAAATAAAGGAAAAATTTGAATGGCTGTAAAATTTATGAGTAATAGTTTTTAGAATTAGATCTTCTTTTTGATTTTGATAAAGTCTTTTGACTTTTAATATGACTTCAATATATAGCATCCTATATTGGTTCAATAAGATTAAGCATTAGCATCTTTATAAATAAAGGCATAAATACACGAAACATCTAGATAAATTACAATATGTAAATTACATTTATTTCAAGGTAATGATTTTAATAACAAAGATAAACTTACTTTAGTTCAATATCAGCAAACATAATAGTGTATAAGCATAGCGTTTTTATCTACCTGACCAGATCCAATTTTGGCTTTTTAGGGTCTTAAAATTAGAGTAGATAGCTCATAACTATTCCAGAAACCATACCAACAATCAATTCTACCTTGTATTATTAATAGCATTTCTTTCTTAGGAAGTCTTTTTTGCCAGTTGTCTATATCAATTTTAGAGGGTGTTGGAAAATTTTCTGGATGAGTATGCCATTCTCCAATCCATGCTTGCGTTTGATTTGAAGCTATCCAACGCTTTTGAGCATATTGATTATGACCTGGGCTACAGCGATGAAAATAATATTTTTTTCTTATATCGTCAGAAAAAGGGGTGGTTAAATCAACTACATGTAGATGCGGCCCTCTATATTCACCTATAAGAATGCCTCCTGCCTCAGTAGCGAATTTATCATTTTGTTGATATTGTAAAATTACTTCTGAAATACCCCTATCTATAAGAATATGCTTACCATTTGGTAAACTTAATATTTTTTCTGACATATTGGGCATCCACTAATTGGTTTCAATGATATTTGATTATCATGTTTTCTTATGTTGTCAGAAAAATTTATTTGACTAAAATGTATACTATTCTTTTTATCAAATAGAAGAGTCATTCTTAAAATCATTCCTGCTACAGTTAAGCTTGGTTGACTATCAAAAGGCAAATAAGTTTTTCCACATTTCCTCTTAAATTGCATATTATGATCAGGCTTTTTTTTGTCTTTAAATAAAGGAAATCTTGGTTCTCTTTTTCCTTCTTGATATGTAGAGAGGCAACCATAGCATCCTCCCGATTGATCATCTTTTAAAACACGTGCTGCTTGTCCATATGCGTCAATCCAGCCATGAATCAAAATTGTTTTAAAAATATTTTTAGTTTTGTTGCGGTACCACTTTGCCAGAAGTACAGAAAACATGTAGTTTCCAGTTGCATCAATAATAATATCAAAATTATTATTCATATTACTTTCTTTAAAGTTTTTAAAATGAGCCTCCACTTTTACAGGTAAGCCTTGACGCTCAATATAGTGTTTTAAAGCTATACTTTTTGGTTCATCTAAATACTCTTTCCCAAGAATATGACGTCCTAAATTTCCAGAAGTAAGGATATCATCATCAAAAAGATGAAGTGTGCCTGTTCCAGAACCTGCTCCACATTGTGTGAGTACCTGAGCAGTATACCCACCTATGGTTCCACAGCCTATTAAAGCAATAGTTTTATTTTTCAGATTTTCTGAATCAGGTTGATTTCGTTGAAATAAAAAATCAGCAGAAGCTTCAGAGATTGTAAGCCTAGTGAAATTATTATTCATTAAATTATTACTAAGCGCATATAATAAATTCTTAAGTTTATAGGATTTTCCGCGCTTTCTCTTATTACCTCGCGCTCTGTTGAGTATATCCTTCATACCCTTAGTATTAATTGTAAAAGCAAAAATTTCACTTTCATATTGTAAACAAACTAATGTTAAGCGATTGTTGTCAACATGTTCTATTAAGTTACTTATTAAACCTTGTAGAGCTGGTTGATCGATTTTTTCCAACCAGAGTAAAAAATCTCTAAAACTTTTTGGGGGCCAAGAAAACTCGTAAGGAACATATGGGCTTTTACGAAGCTGAATTACTAACGCTAAATTAGAACTTGAAACATTATTACCATTACGAGAAGAAATCCAACTATTAGCATGTTTTATATCATTAGCAATAATTATCTCATCGACTTCATCACCATGAAGGTTAGTTCTTTTGAAACTACAAAAAACACCTTTAGTTTCCTGAGATATTATTAAGTATGCAGAAATTTTCCCTTCCCAGTATGAGGAAAACTCTGCTTGTATATCACTTTTATAGTCACCAGAAGCCCAAAGATTAATTATTTTTTCAACTGAATTAATACAAGTAGCTATAACTCGTTCTGCAAACAGCGGAAATAAGTTAGTTGTTTCTTCATCAATAAAGCAAATAGATTTATTTGCACTTAAATGAGGTAGCCTTACACCAGTAAATCTCTCTGGTGCTGAAACAAGATAAGCTTTGGGCAACCCACTCATATCATTTAATATATTATTAAATGATATTTTAAAAACACCGCTACTAGTTTCATAGTTTTTTACAAAAACTGCTTGAAAACTTGGTGGGTTAATTTCTATCGTAAAGCCATAAGAATAAAAAGCTCTTTTTATTTCTTGTTTAAATGGCACACTAGCCCGCCTCCATATTTGGTACTTCTTCTTGGGGTTGAGGTTTAGCCTGATGCGATAATACTGCATGATGTGCTTCATCCAAAACTAAGTCTGGATTATTAGGCATACGGTTCCCAAAAATATCCAGTAAATTTGTTATCACTTCTTTTTTGCTGGATGCTGTTAATAAGCTGTTCTTCATAAGTGATTGCAAATTTTTTGCTTCAGTAATGATTGTTGTTTTCTCAGTTTCTGACATATTAGCTCTAGGAAAAAGAATAGGTTCTTCCTCATCAACAGGGCTTTTAACTTCGTTCTCTAATTGTTTATATAAATTTTCTGTACAAGCCATAAGAGCTTCACTATCATCTTGAAATATTCTTCCTGAAGTATTGAAAGTATCAACTATACAAGCCATTAAAGTAATAGAAGAAGGTCCACCAGTCTCAAATGTAAAATCTCTCCATGCTTTTAAAAAACGGCATATTCTTCGTAAAATTTCACCATGAGTATCTACTGCACTATTAAACCATTGACTAATTTGCATTGGATCGGATTTTACCCAATGCTCCTTATTCCTCAACGCTAAATATATATCATCAGTTTCTAAATATCTTCTTCTTGCATATTCACTAAATTCAACACTATCAAAAACCATACCCAAAGCTGAAGCACTTTCTAAAACTATTTCATATTGTTCCCTAGGAATAGCATATAACGGAATATCCATATGCATGTCTTGCTGGATAACAATTCTCGCACAAGTTGGTTTGTCATCAATAAATTCCCAATTTTGTGCTGATGCTAATTCACTTAGGGCATAATCAATAATGGTAAAAAATAAATTTTTACCAACAATAGGGCCTTCACGTAACATTTCTATTGGCAAGTAGACTCCATCATCAAGATCAATTTCTTGTGGTGGTGTATGACATGGTGAATTCATAGTTTCATAGACAAAAGAGCCCTGACTCATAAATTTGGGGCTCAACATACTCAAAGCTTCTTTTTGATCGACAGGTAAATTACGAATACCATCAACAATACATTTTGGAAGAATTTTTTCATCAACTATCCAATGTTGATTAGAGTCCTGCTTTAGTGATTCAGAGATTTTCTCAAAAGTGTTTTTTATTTTACTGCGAACTATTTTTCTAACTTCTTTTAAGTAACGAATCTCTTCACTGGATGGAGTGATTTTTTTTATAAAGCACTCATCAGAAGAGTTTAATAACTTAGTTATGTTGTACTTCATATGGTTCTCCTCCTTCAAAAAAGGTTACAGGGGCTTTTCTATGAGTAAAAAACGCTTTTACATTCTTCTGACCTATTGCAAATTGAGCTTTATTTTTACCTTTTCCCTTAAGCATTATTGCAACAGCATCATTTGCATTATCCAATGTAATACTTTTACTCTGATCCGGAGTGTTGTGATCATCTAACTCAACAAACCTGTCTTGCAATAATTGTTTGACAATGAAATTATGCAACTTCTCATTTGAACTAAGTGTTAAACCTAATAATTTTCTTCCCATCCCCCATCCTGATAAATATCCCCAACATTTTGTTCGGTCAATATTTAATGTTTCTTGTGATCCCATAGTACCAATACATAGTAAATGTATTGTTTCTGTTCTTTTTTTTAAAAAATGAGTAGCTTCATGATATGCAATTAGTGCTGGGCTGTTTGCAACCAAACCGCCATCCACCATTAAATTATCATTAACCATCTGTGGATCAAAATATGTAGGTGCGGCACTAGTAGCCATCCCAACGTCTACTATAGATAAATTTTTATCTATAAGAAAATCACAGTGATGAGGGGTTTTATAAACTTTTGGAAGCCCTGTGGTTCCATTAACCGAAGGAATCACAACACGAGTATTTAAATCTCTTATTTTTTTTTCTCCAAATTCCTTCTTTAAAATATTTTTCAGTGGTTTTGAGCTATACAGAGAGGTACGGGCTTGCTTGCACAAAGTCCCTAAAAAAGGAATTTTTTGAATACATGTTTTTTTAAAAATTTTAGTACGCTCTTCATCAATCAATGATGCTAGAGTACGAGCATTAATACCCGAGGCTAAACCTAATGCTAAAATACCACCAATTGAAGTACCACTAATAAGATCAAAATGATCAGCTATATTGTAGTGTTCATTTTGATCTTTCTCTGCTAAAGTCTTCTCTAACTCTGCAAGAATAGATATTGTGTAAAGCCCTCTAACTCCTCCTCCAGATAAAGATAAAATCTGAAAGCGCTCTTCTTGATCAACCATTTTCTTTATACTCCAATGTGATATTTTTTATTAATTATTTAATATTTCACTTTTAATATTATAGCATAAAAAATCTCACAAAATGATAGATTAACTTAATTATGGAGTAAATATCACAATAAAATGAAACAATAGCAAACACCATAAATTAGTAGAATTTGAAGCTAAGAAAGTCAAATATGGTTTATGAGCTGATATCCTAGGAGGTATTGAAGTAAGCAAAAACGTTAAACTAAATAATATCCGCTTTATCAACTGGGGTTTGCCAATCAAATTTTCTAGGCTCTGTTTTTTTTGCAGAAACTTTATTCACGTTCTTTTCTTCAAATATTCTTTTTGTTGGTTCAGTTTTCGGGGTTATCTCTGTATTAATGTTTTTTTTGATGAACAGGTTTAATCCCCGTTGAGAAACGGTAACATCGTTCATAGCCAAATATTTTCTAATAGCAACTTCTGTGTAACCCTTTTTTTTAAGAGTCAAAATATCACTTTTAAATGGCTCTAATTTTGAGCGGCCAACTGTTTTTTCTTGTTCAATAAATTCTTCTAATGTAATCATATAAAAACTCTCAGAAATAAGAAATACTAGTTTAACTATAGCATAAAATACAAAAAAGAAGTATTAGGAACTAAATAAAAATCTAAAAATACAATTAAATTAACTAAAAAATATTCAGAAATAAAATTGTTACATATTGCATCATGTTATATTTCTCTTTATAAAAATACTTATATCAAATTAAGCTTTTTAAAAATCAAAGTCTTGCAATCGTTTTAAAAAAAGTAAACGCCTCATCATGTCACTTATTTTTTGAAGAAAAATGAATATTTTAATTAAATATTATTTAAAATAATTAAATAATAAAAAAGAATTAAAAAATAACTAAAAATAAAGCAAAAAATATATAAAAAAATTAAAATATAATAAATTAAAGCTAAAATAAAGTGTTTTAAACAATAAAAAAATTAAACATTAACCATGGAAACCAAATATGAATTAATAAAGAAATTTCAAACTAAACGCAGGATAGGCTACAGCCAGAAAATAACAGGTATTTTGTTCTGCCTATGCAGAAAAGATGATATGATTCTGAAAAAAATTATTTTGAGTAGTTAAAATGGATGAAGAGTTTCAGTTAAATTTAAATCAATCCTTTGCCGATCAACAAAGATTACAGCGAGAGCAAGAAGAGCAATTACAACGCCAAAAAGAAGCGTTAGAATTGGCTCAACAAAAAGCTCCTGAACTCAATGAAACTGTAAAAAATGCCTTTGACCAAAGCCAGTTTACTCATCATCTAAATAAATTAAACCCAGAACAAAAAGAAGCTGTATTTAATGGCTTAGCTCAAGATGTCGCTCTTAAAAGTGGGCGTAATGATCACCCTAGTATTAAATTGATGTATTACAGCCCAGATACAGGTTGTTTAATGGCTAATATAGGCAATAATAAATATGCCTTTGTAAATGTAGAAGACGCCATAAACAACAAAGGTCTAACTATTGATTCAGAACTATTGGAAGCTAAAGCCCCAGAAAAAGAGCTTGAGAAGCTGGACAAACCATTAAAGCCTATTAGTGAACATTTTAATCGTCCCTATCCACCTAAAGGAAGACTAAAAGAGATTGTTCAACAGATGAATGATCTTCAAGTGGATAAACAATTATCAGGATTTACCCCAAAAGAACAAGATATCTTAAGAGAAGCAGTAGGATTTGTTACTCATGATTATGCTGGTGATCCACCTAAGATCAATCAGTTACAAGTTAATCAAGAAGAAATCCAATTACAGCTAGGTGAGCAGAATAAACCATTCAATCTATCTACACCAAAAATCCTTGCTGGTGAGCCATTAGAAGACAGCATAAAAAAAACTATTGAGCCACAGTTAGAAGCAGAAAAGACTAAACACACAATCATTGCCCAAAAAGGGGATACTGGTTGGAGTTTGGCGCAAAAATTAGACTCAGAACACCCATATGAAGCTTTAGGGGCTTTGTATCGATCAGGACAGATAAAAGACATCAAGCTTAAAGATGGCAATCAACATGTTATTCCTAATATTCAACCCAATAAAGAATATACCTATGATCGTAGCCAATATACAGAAGAGCAGCAAGCCAAAAATGAACAAACAGGACGTCAAATTGTTACAGGTCAAAGCATAGACAATGAGCGCATTGATCAGGCCCGAGCACAGGCATTAGCAGAGCAAAAAGAACGAGACCTTAAATTGCAACAACACACTCAACTGGCTCAACTCTTCCAAAGCATCAATAATGCGACTAATGACCCCAAGATAGCAAATGGGTTAAGTAAATATGAAGTAGAAAACCTCGTTAAAGAACAGCTCTCTTCTTATCAAAAAACAAGTTTAATGAATAAAACGGTTTCGTATTCCCTTATGGCTAAAATCAGCCAGAGCGAGACATTACAAGCCACAATCAATCGATCAACTAAACCCATCAATGCAATAGATGCTCTACATTGGGCAAATAATACTGCTCAAAATGTGCCTTTATCCAATAGTCGCCCGCTAACAGCACAACCGAATGTGATGCCATTTACAAAAATGACCGATCATGAAGGTAAGCCTTTAACCGAAGCTGAGCAAGCAGCTTATGATAAAGGGGCTAATGAGTCTATGCGTAACGGTTTAAAAGAGATGGTAGACGATGCAAATTTATTGTCCACAGATATCCTCAATACGGTAGGTTATTCGCTGTTTGGTGGTTTGTATGATCAAAGTGCCACTAAGACAGCCAATGAGAGCATACATCGTAATAATGAACGTATTGATAGTCTACTGAACTCAGTAAGATTCCTAGCTGGCTACACCACAGGTCAAACAATGTATTATTCAGCGCATCCTGATGAATTGGTCAGAGGAGTTAATGGAATGCTCACTGATCGTCAAGAACAGGCAGAACAACTCAAAAAAACAGGAGATTATTATCAACTGGGTATAAACGATGGCAAGATTGGCTTTGAGGTATTGTCTGCTGTTACGCCTATTGGGATGACTAAAAATGCTAAAAATATATCTAAAGCTGCTGATGCAGTACATGATGCTAATAATACTCTTGGCTTAGAAAGAAAATTGGCTACTAGTAATATTAATCCGGAAAAAGAGGTATTAATACATAATAATGTACCAGATTCAACACTCAAACACGCAGTATTAGGAGATTTTAACGACTCAAATAGATTAATAAATGGAGGGCATGGTCAAAGTAATATTGACTATTTACAACAAAACAATATTGATTATAATATTGTTAAAGAATATCCAAACGGAGTTAGAGTTGGTAATATTCCTAGCCATAAAAACCGCATGAAAAGAACAGATGAGGGGCAATCTTGGTTCCCAGAGAACTGGAATGAAGACAAAATTCGTGATGCTGGAAATTATATCAATAATTTGCATGAAGACTTACCAGATGGAAAATGGGCATTTGGAACATATGATGGTGTTAGAGTGGGAATTATAAAAAAAGATGGAAAGATAACAACTATTATCCCAGATAATTCTCGGCAACCATAATAAATAGGAAAATCTTAAAATGATTGATACAGATAAAGTAAAAAGGCTCATAAACGAGCGACAACAATTACTACCCGATGACCCCAGAACTGATGAAATATGGGAAGAACTAACTAGAATATTTTCTAAAAGTGAAGATGACACTATTTATTTTATAAGAAACTGTGACGAAAACGAACTAGAGTGGATTAGTGAAGTATTTGAAGATGTTTCAAAAAATTTACAAAGCCATGAATTTATTCAGGTATTAGAACAATTAAATAACAAATACCCACATCTAAAATTAGAAATGGATATCAATTTTGCAAAAAAAGCGATAAAAGATCATGATACGTAGTAACTCAGACTTGATTTGACCGTCACTAATTTTGAGGTGCAGTCCAATTAGGTGTATTAGTTCCGACTTAATCTGACAAAGCTCTTGCATATCATCTTACATTGGATGCTGAAATTTTGCCAATTCGAGCATCAATAGTAACTAAATTTTTTGATTCGGATATTTTTAAATCTCTAAATATTCTATTTATTTTTTCTAATTCCTGATCAGAGAAATACAATATTACCTTAATTGATTTTTTTGTTTGATTTGCTTGCTCATAAACTTTCACCTGATTTTCAATATTTTGTTTTAATTTGCTATTGCTTGCCAATTTAAATTCAACTAAAGATTTATCTGAGCTACCTTTAGATATTTTATAATCAACTGGCCCTCTACCATTATTAACCTCAGAATTTACATCAAATTCAGTCGCAAACCAAGTTAGTCTAAACAATAATTGTAAATCATGTTCTCGCTGAATTGGCTTACCTTTTACATAAAAAAAACGATAACCATCATTATTTTCAATTATTTGCTTTAAAAAAGATACTCTTTGATAAGCTGCTTCGAAAGAAGCAGTATCTTTATTGTAAAACTCTGTTGTTGCAAGCTTCTCAACTAACTTTATAACTTTTGATATAAAAAGATTTTCTGTTTCTTCAATCTTAGTAGCACTTAATTGTTTAGCGTCATTTCCTGTATCTTCCTTTCGCTTAATAAAATAATCTATATACTCAGGGAATCTCATAATAGCTTTTTCAACTGTTTCATTATATTCTTTTTTCTTATAATCTTTGGGAAGATTACGTATTAAATAATCATTTAGTTGAGCACGTAATACATCATTTGAAATACCATCGACTACCCCTGAAAAATCTGAAACCATGTCAGATTTATTTATCCATGTTTCATCTTTAGTTAATATTTCTTTTGGCGTAAGAATCACAAAATCATTATTAAAAGTAGGTAGTATAAACTCTTTGCTTATCCAACTACGAGTTCTATAATTAAACTCAACATGACTCACAATATGTGTTTTTAAATATATTTTTTTTATATACTTCTTAGAAAATAATTCTGTATACCTTAATAAATAACCTTTGATCAAATTAGTTGTAAAGTCACTAATATTATCTTTCCCCACTCCGTCTCTAATTAAACATAATTTTTCTAAGTGGCTACCTTTTGTAATGTTTTCAGAACCGAAATCAGTAAAAACATGATGAAGATTATTATTCAAAGCATTAGCGAATTGAATTCCAAGACCACTTCCTCTATTCCCAAGTTTACTGTAACCAAACCAGTTTTGTTTTACTTCAGGAAATAAAAACCATGCTTTTAAAAGTCCATGAGTAATACCTTGTTCATTAGATACTTCTTTTAAAAAACTAACATACTTAATAATATTTTGATGAAGATCACAATACTCTTTCTTCTCACTATTAAATAGTAAAAAAGGATCTATAAATAAAGGCAAATCATTTATTAAGGAAAGGTTAAATGCCCCATATTCTTCGATACACTCAGGAGTTACATCAAAAAAGTCCGAAAAATAAATTTTCATAATAACCTTTCCTGTTTAAGCTTAATTTAATAAAAAATCCCCAATACTTTTCTTATATAGCATTTTCATAAAAAAATATCCAGTTATTTATGAGTTTATTCTCTTTCAATATTGAGATCAAATTCAATTAACTCTCTCTTTGTGTAATCAAATTGCTGTTGAGCCTGTGTTGTAAATCCTGCTTGATTCACTTCTTTTGCTAATTGGCTAATAATACGTGCTTCTTCTTTATTACCCATCTTGTACAGCTCTCGTGCAATTAAACCATAATTCTCTGTCACAATGCCCCGCGTTTCCATGGTTTCTTTAATAAAGGGGTGTTTAGGACGGTCATTATTTTTTAGAGCCTCAATCAAAAATTGAGCCTCCAGTTTATGAACATTAGCAACGGCACCTCTCATACGCATTTCACGAAGAGAAAATTTTTCTGATTTCTGGGTACGTCCTCTATGTTGTCTCTTGGTTGCAGCACACAGTACACCTTCATCCCGTAGCTTTTCTGCAAAACGGACACGCCATTCAAATAAATCATTTTTACGAGGGTTCATACGTTTTCCATATTCATCACGCATCAGTACACAAATATGGACATGTGGGTGCTGTTGATCCAGATGTTGGGTAAAAAGGTATTCATGATGCTCAAACTGTTCTTGTGCAAATGCTCGAGCTGCATTTTTTACGGCAACTGGATCAGTACCAGCAGGCATAGATAAGACCACATTTAGAGCTTCTCTGTATTTACTTTTTTCAGGGATATTGAGTTTTTTCCAATCCGCTAAATGTTGATTAATCTCTTTTTTGCCTTTGATGATATGACCGTCCCGATCCTCCAGCTCAAGTTGGCCATTGCGACTGATATAATCAACATGTGACCTGATACCCTTCATACCCTTTGAGTTGGTACTTTTACGGGTAGGTACTTTGACCATTACTTCAGGGTGTTTCAAGGCCGCTGCTTTCAAGTTAACAATACCCGATCCAGATTTTAGTGGTTTTACTTTTGAATGATTTCTAGGAGAAATATCCGCACCTGATTTTGATTTAACAGAGCGAGTTTTATACCCTAAAAACCAATCATCAACGCGTTTATTCAGATCATTCATTGTTTCTTCTCCTATTGGACAATAATAATTCACCTACTTTTTCTGTATGGATATTGATGATGTTCTGAAGGGCAGTGATCTGGTCACTGGTGATATTGCCGCCTTCCATTGAATGAAACTGTTTGGCAATCTGGTTCAAATTTCGACCAATACGTAATAATTGGGCATTGGATTGATACAATGCATCCACTTCCGCAGCCGTTAATAATGGCGTTTTATTTAAATAATTTCGAATAACAGAGACAATAAAGGCATTTACTGTCATATGATGGGATTTAGCCAGTTTGGCTAACTTAACACCTTCTTTTTCTGAAAAACGTATTTCTATACGACAACTTTTATCATTGGTCAAAAGATAGCATTCATCAGGCTGATAATTATTTTCTTTTAGGGCAGCCCAAAGTAATTGGGTCACAAAATAAGAAATGCTTGGCTTACCATATTTTTTAACCGCTATTTTTTTGATGACTTCCTGATCTGTATTACTGATTCCTAAAATATCTAATCCTAATCTTTTTCTCATTTTTTACCTCACCACAAAAAAGCCGATAACACAGTGGTTATCGGTTTGGTTCAAAACAAATGGGTTATCTATCTACATCAACATCAAATAAAGACGGTTGCTTCGTACCTTGAGATATCTCTTGTATTTGATTTTGATAAAAGTTAAGCTGGGATTGCTGTTTGGCTGCATCTGATAAGCCAAGTGTGGCTTTGTCCATAAAAGATTCTAAGGTTTGCCTGTACTGCTGTTCTTTGGCAGGAAGTAAGCCACTTTGTTGATGAAATGTTTCTTTTAGATTCATGATGTCCCGTTGAACAACATGGTTTCGCTCAAATGATTGAATATAGTCCTTCATTCTTTGTGCATCTTTTGAGGCATACACAATTTCCATAGGATCATCTTTGAGTACCTGAATCCATGATTGAACATAGGCTGCATGTTGGCCAATATCATGAGGTAAACCTAATTCACGTGAGAGCATTAAAGAGGTGATTTCAGCTCTCAATTCTTCTTTTGCATAGTTTTCTGAGCCGAATTTACCTGTTAAGTCACGATCCATCCTTGAGGGGTGGCCTGTCCAATGGCCAAGTTCATGTAGTGCTGTAGCATAATAAAACGCTTGGCTGGGAAACTGCCCCTTTTCTGGTAAGTTGATCATGTCAGAATCAGGGTTATAGGATGGATGGTACAAAGGATGTACATCAATACGGGCTTTTGAAGCCAATAATATAGCCTCCGCCTTTTCACTTGGCTCCCAATCATATTGAACAGGTTTTCTGTCATACTCAGGGATGCCCTCAATTTGCTCACCATTAAACACAGTAAATGATTTGATGATGGGTTGAGGCAATACAGCATATTCTTTCACGGTATTGCCATCCGCATCAAGAACAGGCTTATTTTGTTCATCTCGTTTGGTTTTTTCTACATGAGTAATCAGCCTGATCAGACCCACGCCTTTTTCACCTTTCCGTACCTGTGCATCAACCGATTGGGCCTGTTTGTATGTCATCCAACGCGGATCATCATACATTTGCATCATCAGCATTAAATTATTGGTGCCAGAGTAAACATTGCCTGTAATATGGTTGTAGGGTAAATCAAATCCTTGATCAGGTGTCCAAGGACGTTGCCAAGGTGCTGTGCCCGCTTGAAGGTGTTTGATTAACTCGTTGGCCACATTTTCGGCATATTCTTGCCCTTTGTTTTTCTTACTTTCTTTGGTATTCATTTATTTACCTTCCAATAAACAAAAAAAGCCCCTGAATAAAAAATCAGGGGCTAAGTTAATGGGTAAAATTACTGGTTGTTGTGTTCTTGCCAGCCAGATAAGGTTAATATGTTTTTGACAATCTCTGGTGTATCTGGATGCTCCAGATAGGCTTTCATTTCTTCATAAGACTGTTGAGCCTGCCAATAATCACTGATCTGCTCATCGGTCATTTGCGCGAACGCCATACGTTCATCTTCAGTAAAATTAAATGTTTCATCTTCAAAAATATGTAATTGATTGTTCATATTGATTACCTTTCTATTTCTTAATCTTGGTTTTTATCTTGAGTTGATGTTTTATTATATTCACTAAAATAATCGAGTAAAAAAGCAATAATGATCCCAAAAACATAACAGAAGGAAACCAAAATAAAAAAATAATAAATAAATTTAGAAATATCCATTTTTAATCCTAATCGTGAAGTTTATTGTCTATTCGATTACCTTTCTACCTCTTGATCTTGGTTTCTATCTTGGGTTTTGTCGGATGCTCGAGTGTGTTCACCTCTAGGAGAAGGCACTTGTAAAGGCGTGGGAACATCCAATGTTTTACCATTCATCTTGTCAGCCATATGATCATAATAATTCTTCAAGGCATTTTGTCTGGCATCTCCTTTTAAATCACGGATCACATCTAGGGTATTGCGCTCAAAGAATTGAAGTTTGGCCTTTTCAGGTTTACTTAATTTAGCCGCTTTTTTGTCATAAGTGGCTTTTGACGTGGTGACCACATCTGTATCCAGTGCATGGGTTTTGATGTTTTTTGCTTGCACAATCACTTCACTGGGAATCTTACCTTGGCCAATTTCAGCAAGAGGGACATCAACATCTCTATCAGCCTTGGGTGAGGTTTCAATCTGCCCTGTAGTAGGAATACTGGAGGTAGCCATGATTCTATCGGCTTTGGATAAGGCTTCTACATCTGGTTGCCCAGACTTCTTTTCTGAAGCAGGGTTATTTTCCATTGATTTTTGGGTATAAAGGCTGGCTTTTTCTTCTATACTGTTCAAACTTTGATCTTCACGTAAACGTTCAACCAAAACACGATCAGCTTCAGTTGCCTTATAGCCAGATGTTTTGATCCCTTGGCTTTCGGCCAACACATACATCATTTGTTTGAACTCTTTTGTACCCGATAATTTAATGGCATCCCACCCCTTGGTTTTAGCCACTTCTAACATATCTTGAGCAATTTGGGTGTCATTACGTGCAGTAGAAAGCTTCTTACCCTTATCTTCAAATAATACGGTTGTGGCATTATCAGCAGAAAGATATTGCCCATCTGCCACCAGATAACGTCTCTCCAATCCAGCAGGGGGCATTTTATAGTTCAGATCAGTAATTATTTTTTTGAACTCATCTTGGCTCAAGGGTGGTTTTTCTGCTTCTGTGCTATTTGGATCAATGCTAGGTATAGGATCAGAAGCTGGCTCTGGTTGTTTTGCTTTTGGTGAGTCCGTATTTTCAGGGAGATTGTCTACCTCTTTTTCAGATGCCGGTGGTGTCGTGGTTTGAGGCAATATTGTGGGTGCTGGATCCACTGTTTTTTGTACTTTACCTTTTGGTGTCTTTTCCTGAAGGCGAGCCAGATCAGGTTCAATACTGTTGATCACCTTTTTTGTTGATGCACGTTTGGCTGTTTCCTGAGTTTTTTGCTCAGGTTCTGAAGGTATTAAAAAAGCTGCTTGTTCAGCAGCTTGTGGTTCATTTTGTGGTGCAATGTTTTTGGTTGGATTGTCCATAATGGGTATTGAGTCCTTATTGAGTACATTTTTAAGCTGATCCAGCCCCTCAAGTGCATGAAGATCATTAAAATCAGAAGGTGATTTACCTTCGCCATATTGTTGCTGATAATGTTGAATCTGCTCTTCAGTAAACTGAGGACAAATTACACGGGCGTTGTCACCCAATATCTGTGCTGCTTCTGTTGCTTTCGTTAGTCCCTTATTATCAGGATCATTATCCGCTGCCAGTATAATTTCGGTATTTGGGTAATGAGGTTTGAGGTTTTCAGCAACACGAACAAGATTGCCTGCATCAAAAGCCACGAGGACAGGTTGACCTGTTGCTTCATAGATGGATGCAGCAGTGGCAAAACCTTCAGCCATATAGAATCCATCCACCATCTTTTTTGCATCGCCAATCAAACTATAACTGCCTTCCTTTTGACCATCGCCCATATAACGTTTTGAGCCATCCTGATTGATAAACTGAAGGGACACAATTTCCTTATTCTGGTACATAGGAATAATCAGATTTTGATTATCTTTGTACAGGTTCTGCTTAATACCCTTAATACACTCAGGATCAGTGATGCTTTTTGCCTGTAAGTAAGGATGGGCTAATTGAGCTGAAACGGCTTTTTGCCAGATATACTGTGCTTTTTGCTTGGTAACCTCTTGCGCTTGCTTTTGTGCTTCAATCGCTTGAAGGCGTTTTTGTTCTGCTTCAGCCTGTCTTTTGGCAATCTCTTCAGCAGATGGGGCTACAGTAGGTTTTGTCGGTTGGTAGCCATTTTGCATGGCTGTGTAAAACAGGGTGTTGATCCGAACATGACCTGATTTTAAGCTCTTCCAAGTAGCTTGGGCTGCTCTGGCATTGTAGTTTTGTGCAGAAGAAGACCATTGATCCCATATCGGGAAACCTTCTTCACCCAGTTCATCTTTAAGTGCCGCCCCCATTTTGAGCCATAAATCCCGATCATGGGAATCAACATAATCTAAGGCTGTACGTATTTCATTTGTAGTAGACATCATAGAACCTCACTAATCAATAAAATAGGTTAGTTAAGAAAAAAATATTGAAAAATAATGAATAAAATAAGAAAAATAGATAATACTGTTACTGTGTATTTAACCAGCTTGCATCAAACGAGAAATAATCGGCATAGAATCCACACCCAAATTATTTTTTACTGATTGTGCCAATGCACTGATAAACTCAGGTGGACTGTCAGGGCGAACCAAACTTTTGATCATTTCTTCAAATAATACAGAAGCATTGCTGGTATCGGCTAAATCGACTGTCTCCAGTTCTTCAGGCGCAATAGGCTCAGGTTGTTCTACAGCTTGAGTAATATTGACAAACAACTCAGGTATTTCAGGTAAAGCCATTGATACGCGTGGTTTAAAGACCTCATCCTCATAATAAATAATCTTCTTGGCAAGAATCGGACGTGAGCTGGTCATACTGATAATACAATCTGTTCTAGGCATGATTTTTAACTCATCAGGATTGAGTACTGCACGGCGTTGGTCTGACTGGCTGGTACTGCTTCCCCCTCTGCCTTTTGAGCGCGACAGTGATTTAGCCTTATAGGTTTCATAACCGATCATATCGCTGTATTCTTTGGCATCTTGCTGATCCCTTGGTGGGTAAAATATCTGAAGCCCAAAGTTGGTAAAGAATGTCCTTGTTCCTTCTTTGGTATACAATCTTGTTACCTGTGAAGGGCTTTGAAAAATCAACAATAGCCTTAAATTATACCCCGCAATATAAGCCACCCCTGATTCAATAATCGGTACAGCACCCAAAGCCGTAAATTCATCCATCAATAAAAGACACTGATATTTTAATGCGGGATTGTTCTCAGGCAGCCCTTGAGCCACATTAACGCTGATGAGCTGACTAAAAAACAAATTGGTCAAACGACTGAAGGTATCTGTTTCGGTAGGGATCACCCCTAAATAAATGGTCATACGTTGTTTACGCACATCATCCAGATAAAAATCATCACTACTGGTGGCTGCCTCAACCACTGGATCAAGGAAGATAGATAGAGGAGCTGTGACCGTTGCCAGAATATCTGATCCTGTCTTAGCATTGCCATTGGCAAAACCCAATAATAAAGTGGTGCATTGGCTGGACAATAATTGACCACTATTATGCCGCCTCTCCATCTCTTTGATGATCCATTCAGATAAAGGATCACCATTTTTAGGTACGGTTAAACGAAACAGATTGGTTAACGTTGTGTGCCTGCCTGATTCTCCCTCAGTCTCAATCATATACAGCAGTAAACCCACAAACAGCTTTTGAGCTGATTCAGTAAAGAAAGTGCTGTTACTGCTGTCCCTAGTCGATTTCGGATACAAAATAGTGGCAATATTCATGGCATCCTTATAGGTATACACAGGATTACGGCGCACATAAGTTAATGGATTCCAACGATGACTCACCAGTGGCGCATGGGGTCGTGTTTCATGTTCGGGTGTTCTGCCCGCAGGGTTAAATAAAAACACCCTATGTCCATGTTTGTGTCTAAAACCAGCCGTTAATAAGTAGTTCTCCAGCTTCGGATCAAACACCACCATAGAATCCCGATAATGCAAGCAATTGGGGATCACGATCCCCACCCCTTTACCAGAACGAGTAGGGGCGGCTAAAAAGGCAAACTCATTACTGCTCCAGCGTAAAAACTTACCATTATATTTACCCACTAAAATATCAGGTTTTTCATGCTTAAGTGCCAATAATCCTGATTGATTCATTTCCATTGGGTTCGCAAAACGAGCAGAACCATGTAGTTCTCGTTTGGGTTTAACCAGCATGGCCGCCAGTAACATAATGCTGGGTAAAATCCCCATCGCCACAGAAACAGCTAGCGAGATATAAATATTTTGCTGAACTGCTTCAGAATATCGTTCCATCTGTCCCAATGCACTTATCAGCAATAAAGGTGACCATGTAAACTCAATATCCAGTAGAAAACTCAATAAAAAACTGCCTGCAAATTGGCCAATGGCTAAAAACACCAAAGTGACCATTAAGATCAATATAACCATATTGCCTTTTTTAGGAGTACTCATTGTGCCTCCTCTTTGGCTTCAGTTTGTTTATTGGTACGGATCATCTCCATCTGATCCACAATGATTTCAAATACACGGATGGTTTCTGTGTCTTTTTGATAGGTGCGAGAACGTAATTTACCGTGTACCTGAATACAATCCCCCTTTTGCATATACTGACAAACCAGCTCTGCTTGTTTACGATATAAAATGGCGGTAAACCATTCGGTTGATTCTCTTGCCTCGCCTGATTTACTGTCTTTCCAGTTTTCAGAATAAGCAATGGATATTGTGGTGGTGGGTGTACCATCAGCAAAGTAACGCAACTCTGGTGTTTTACCAAGGTTACCCATAACAGACATTTTATTAAGATATGGCATGATGCTTCTCCTATAATATAGTTTGAAAATTAAATTTAATACACCGAAAGAAAAAAGATGAACAAAGCTGATCAACGCATCACTGAGCTAGAAGACCGACTCAATAACTTACAAAGCTTATCTGGCGGCATCTTGAAACTGCTGTTTTTATCGTTGTCGTATCACACACAAAATAGCTCTTTAACTGAAGAACAAAAGGCAACGATTAAAGAAAAAATAACAAAGCTTTTAGAAAATAATGAACCAGTATTACTGGATATATTTATGGATGAAATCCAATATGCAGAAGAGCTAACTGAGATTATTCACACTATGGATTTACCTTAAGGTTTCCAGAATCTTGTTCAGATTCTGTTTGGCTACTTGAGGAGAAGTTTTATTCTGCCTTTCTACCCCATTACTTGCACGCGAAGAAACAACAGACATCAGCGCATATTGGCTATTGAGATAGTTCAAAATCAACCCTTCTAACTCATCAACCCGATTAAGTGCTTCCTTCAGTTTGATGTTTCTGTCCTCAAGAGTAGATGATAACCTTTGGTATTCAGTCACACAACGCAGTAATGTTTTACTGCCTGCTGATTCTCCTAAAAGTTGTTGTGCTTGTTCAATGATCTGATCTTGTTCGTCAGTTGTTCTGATGGTTAATGTACCCATATTAAAAATCCTTTTTGATGGCAAAGTTAAAAAAATAACCAAGAGGTTTTAGTCTAAATTGATGGCAAAATACTTCGACCAACCAGCTACCTACACAAAAAATTGATGCCAGATTTACTGATCGGAGCAATGATCAATTGTGGAAAATGATAGCAAAATACCAAAAGTATCTTGGTGCCTGATGTCATATTTGATTGCTTTTTTCCCTTGATACTGTGTATTATAAATAATTATTTTTATTCCCTTATGCTACCTCTTTCTGAAAGTAAATTATGAAAAAGATTAAGATTACTGCGGCCTACTGTGTTCAACTTGATAAGGTAGTTGATATAGAAGAGGCGCACGCAGCATCAATGGAAAGAAATGGTGAAAAACTTGATTTTTTTTGCTCCTCAGTTGAATGTCGCCTACAAGAAGTGCCTATTATTGGGGTCAATCATAATGTGCCACTGTCTGAACACAAAAAAGCCATGCACTTTCGAGAAAATACATATTACAAACATCACGAAAACTGTGAATGGGTTTTAGCCAACGAATATGCTTTCTATGAAGGAACGCACCAAGGCGAAACACCTGAAGAAGCTGATATACGCAGAAAGCTGTATACCTCTCTCAAAAATGACTATCTAATCTCAGTCTATGACCCTTATGACCCGAATATCGGTGTAAATTCAGATGACCCTACGCACACTGTTATAGATCATAAACCGCAGAATTCAGGTGTCAAAAGCCATCAAGACCGTTGTACGGAAGCGATAGAAAAAGTACGTAAAACATCTTCATTTTACAAACTGGTTCGCTGCCATCACGAACTATCTGAAGCATTCGAAGTAGATGAGTTCAGGCAATTTCCGCTAAGAGTAGCAGGTGTACAAACATCTTGGTACGACTATTTCAAAGTATTTACATATGTTTGGAACCAGCCAGATTTTAATGGCATTATGTATGGCTATATCTCTAAAAATATAAAATCATATGGCAAAGGCTACAGTATCTATATGGGTGCCAAAATCAATGAACGGAGTGTTTCTATTTACATTTCGTCCGAGCAAATAACAAACTATCGATCACGACGTGAGCTCATTGATGTGTTAGAGAATGCTAATAAATTTGACAAAATTAATGCATATTTTATTCCAGATGCAATTGAGTTGGTTACAACCCCTTCAGGAAAAGAGGTTTATCAAATAAGAATAGCTGATTTACGCAATTTAAGACTGGTAGGTACAGTCAAATAACTTAATAGTAAACGAGTGCGCCATTCTCCTTATTTTCCATAACATTTTTTAAATTAAATGTACTGATAAGAAAATTGAGAATTCCGATTGCATCAATACCATCAATTACGTCAATATCCACCGTATTGTACATGGGCTCCCAACGACTGATATTGGTACTGCCAATCGTTAGGCTACAATATTTTTCATTAAATCCAATCATATCAACTGCAAAACACTGAATTTTATCCTGATCAGTCCGATACATGGAGAAAGATAATGCCTTTAGGCCATCTAAGTGAGATTGAATATATTCACTTAATTCATTTAGATGTTTTTTCCCCATTTCTGTCGGCTCATCTTCTACAAGTGACTTATTAAATATAAATTCTTTACTCATGTTTATTTCCTTTTGATAAAAAACGACCAGTTATGGTCGAAAAGTGTGCCACTAGGTTGTTGGTAAAAAAATCAACTTCGCCCACTCATGGCATAAAACTTCTCCACCGGATCAAAATACAGTTCTGTCATATAGGTTTTACTGAAGAAACACACAATATCAATAGTGGCTCTGACCGTATTCAGAATATAGTTAAAATCCATTGTTTGACCTGTAGAGGATTCTTTTGCCAGTTGGGCGATTCGATAATGAACTGAACGCGCATCATTGGCATGGACAGAAGTTAAACCGCCTGCATGACCTGTATTTAATGCTGAAAGATAATCCCAAGCTTCATCTCCTCTTAGTTCTGTTAAGAAAATGCGATCAGGCTTTAACCTCATACAACTGGAGATCACTGCCTTGGCTGTCACATGTTCTTTAAAAAACAGATGAACATGGTTGGGATGGTGGGGTAAATCCAGCTCGTGGGTGTCTTCAATGGTGAGGATTCTTGTATCGAGAGGGATCATATCGGCAAGGGCTTTGGTAAAGGTGGTTTTGCCTGATCCTGTACCACCAACCATACAAATGTTCAGTTTATACAGTACCGCCAATTCAAAAAAACGGTTTAAATTTCGATCTGCTTTAGCTTGCAGCATATCCAGTTGCCAATCATGAAGAAGGACATCAAGAGGTAGTTTCATCTTGTCACTGAGATCACGGTAATGTTTACTGTTGATTTCAATATCTGTTTGCGCTTTACCGAATGAGCCCACATCAGTAAAGGATTGCAACCTGTTTGTATGTAAATAATCATCTAAACTAAAACGGGTATTGGATGGTTTCCTGAAACTGAATACTATGGTTTTATCTTCACAAGAAGGCGGCATCATAATATGGCCACGCTCCCCATCAGGTAAAGTAACTGATTGCATAGGGTGAAGATGATTAATGGATTTTGAATTGTAAATTGCTAGGGCATTGGCCAGTGTTTCCAGTTTGGTGTAACTTAATGCCTCATTTTCTAATCGAATAACACCACTAGAGCCCTCTAAAAACACTTCATTGGGGCGATTGATCATCACTTCAGTAATGCCTGTACGGTTGAGATAATCATCAATACTCAATTGTTTGAGTAAGTTTCTGACAACAATATCATCATGGATCATTGTTTTGACCTTATAAAAAAGACATAAAGAAACCAGCTCATTTTGGTTAGCTGGTTTTGATTGGATAGATTTATTTTGTGTATCATTAAAAATATGGAGTGACCACTTCATACACTTTAGAAAAATCCACATCACGAGACACCATCACATTGATTAATGAACCTTGGTTCACGTATCCAGTAGGTGGAATATTGATGCTGTTTTTTAAGGCTTCTGTTGCCATCTCTTCAGCAGCATCATTGGCGTTTTCAAAAGTGATGTTGTCATTGCCTTTATTACGGTTATTCAGGTTTTCTGATAAATCTGAAATCAGGCTGATCAGCATTGCCCCACCAAAACGTTGAAAGAAATGATAATTGACCCGTGCGCCATGTCCCGCAGCACCCAATTGTCCCGCACCTGTACTGGCGATATTGACCTTAACCCCATTAGGCGTTTCAACCTCATTCCACAGCACAAATACCCTAGCTTGACCTTGAACCAAGGCAGAAGTTTGTTCCCCCACCAGTTTAGAGCCACGCTCTAACAGTAATACCCGACCATTGGCAGAATAAACATCTTTGGTTACCAGACAACGAGTAAAGCCTGCATGAGTGGTAATGATCTGGGTATCCAGTGTACAGGGTATATTGGTTCCTTTGGATAATAGGTAAGTAGAATCGATACGCTTTTGTGCTGTGGCTTGATAAGTTGCAGTGGGTTTTAATTTATCCCCCAATGTACTACTACCTGATCCATCATCATTAAAACTGACAGGTTGTGCTTCGGCAGTTTGAGTATCATATTCCCCAGTAGAACGTCCACCTTCAAAATCCACCAGAACATTACCCCTCATCTTACGTTGTTCAGGTGTTTCTTCTGGTTCTTTTTGATCCGTTGATTGTGCCATCTGATCAGGAGCTGCTTCAGATTGTTGTTCTGAAATCTGAGCCATATCTATAGCTTCAGGTTCACTGGCTTCTTCAGGCAGTTGTAATGCCAGCTCTTCCTTATCTTGTTCAAAATCTTTAGGTTGATTGTTTTTGATTTCATCAAGTGGTTGGGTGTTTTCTGCTACGGTTTCACTTGATCCACTACTAAACGCGATCAGACCTGAAACAATTAAACCAAGGGCAACAATACCAATGCCCGCCATAGCCACTTTACTGACATTATTGTTCTTTTTACTTGGGCTTAAATCTTGAGGAATACCCATTTCTACCGTGTCATCCTGAATCGCATCAGCAAGAGAGGTGATGGTGTTCTCCAGTTCGTGATCCAGTGGTTTTTTCTTTTTGAATTTATCTAAAATACCCATATTGTGATCCTTTACTTAACGATACGAACAGAGTTTTGGTCTGAAGTACCTGTACGATTAAATAGTCCTTTTTCATCAAAGCCACGATTTTCAACAGCAAGGACACTGTTACCCAAACGCAGCATGTATTTTTTAGCGGTTTCATGCACAATGACGGTATCTGCTTCAATATGGGTATTGAGCAGCATCTCTGAACCATCAGGCATTACCTTATAAATCGTGGGTAAATCCCGCCCATCATTAAATTTGAAAAAGGTAAATAAACCATTATCAAAAACAGCAGTAGGAACCAGTGCTTTAGCCCCTTGAGCCCAATAGTTGTAGTTGGTTTGCTCCTTTTGTTCGGGTAGGCTCTGTAAAATGTCCTTCGCCTGCTGTCGTTTTATGGTTTCTGCCTGCATCACAGCTTTTTGACTATCAGGATAAGAAAAACGCAAAATATAAGTAGGCGCTTGAGGCTTCTGTCCTTTTCGCACTTGACGAGCCAAAGACAAATAAAACGCATAAGTGCGTTTATTGGTGGTGATGATCATATTGGTATTAGGGCTTTGCGCAATGGGCTTAAATATGATGTTGTTACCCTTAACAGATAAATTCCATGCTTGCCCATCCCCCATACCTAAAGCAGCATTATCTCCAATCAACCGTTCGTCTTGCTCCAGTTGAATCATGGTTGTTCTGCCCACTTGGGCACGGATATTAACCACATTATCAGGGTCATAATGCACATACTGAATACGGGCATCTTTAACAGATGTGCTGGGGGTAATATCTGCATTGGCCATAACTGAACAACCAAGCAACATCACTAAAATACATAACTTATTATTGAACATTATTTATTTCTCCTTATGGCGCAGCTTCTGGATCAACACGGTAACTCGTCACTTGAAAACCTAACGGGTTAATCAGACGATCTGTTTCTTGAAGGGGTTTGTTTTGATATTCAAACGCCACTGTCGCAATCATCTTTTGAGGGGCAGGCTTGGTAATCCCATTGGTCAAAGGAATCAGATGCTTTTCAAAACGAATTTGCGCCATTTCACCGACAAAGCTAATGGCATTCACCTTCACAATTACTTTGAATTGATCCTTCAATACCAAGTGAGGCGCAGCAGGGTTTTTGTTATACAGTTTGGCAAATTCGGCTTGTACTGGTGGTGCAGACAATAAATTGGTGGCATTGTACGTAGACTGTACTGTTTGCCAATCATAGGATTCCCGATAAATCACGTACTGAGCTAGCCAGTATTTATTGATCACTTCACCATAAGATTTTTCAGAGGTTTTAAGTTGGGTAACAATATCCGTTGCACCTGTATTATTGTCTACCCTGATCACAAAAGGGATCACCGTTTTAAGTGGGGTCAGTCCTGCAATTGCCCCAATGGACAACCCCATAATCAGCAAACATGCACAAGTAATCCGCCAAGCAATCTTGCTTTTTTTACGAACTCGTTCAATTTCGGACTTTTCGAAATCTTTGGCACATTGGATAAACTTACTGGCTGCTTTTTGGGAAGATAGTTGCTTTTGAGTCATTTATTCACCTCCTGAACGTCTTTGTTAATGGGGAAATATTGTCCATAGGGACGAGGTGGTTTATTGGTGCAGGCAGCACAAAAGAGTAGTGCCATCATGAGTGCAATACATGTTTTCATTAAAAAATTCCTTTATTTAGACATAAAAAAACTCGCACTAGGCGAGTTAAGGTTGATAAAAATGTTTATTGTTTACTGCAATATAGACTTTTACTTTTTGATTTTTTCTTCAATTAAACGACATGAAGCCATCATGGTAAGCCTCTTGGTACATGCTTGTATGATTTTAAGTAATAACTCTTCTGAAATATTCAGCCGATTATTAATTAATTTTGGAATATCTTCTGTTACAAAAATTAAATCATCATAAGACAATATACGTATACGAGGTTTCTTCTGTTCATCAAATGTTAGAAGAAAACGAAAATCCAAAATATTGCCAATTAATTGATTAAGCTCATTTAATTCATTATACCCCTCTAAATTTAAAGTTTCTTTATTTGAAAACTCTCCAGTTTTACGGATAGATGGGAGAACTTCTCCAGCCAACCATTTTTGAAAAGGCAAAGCCTTTGGTTTATCTGAGCGCCCTAGAAAAAAATATAGCCCTTGTTCTGAAATACAAGCTATACGTTGTTTACCTCCAAGGGTGTGAATCTGTTTCACACCCTTCCATTCTTCAGGAATGTGGCTTATCACTTTGCTTGGTCTACTTGATTCGGCATACTCTAAAGCATTCATGATATCTTTAGCAACAAACCATAATTCGTCATTAATTGTTAATGTTTGAACTGGATGATTTTCAAATGAAAAAGGGATTAAGTTAGACATACTATTACTCCTATATCGGTTTTAAAACCTACCTCTTACTTGCTACAGTAAGGGTGGCAGGACAATACGAGGGTAGCAAACTGCGATATAGGAAGCAGCCAACCTTTCGGTTGCCTCATACTGCCCCACCATAGGAGCAATATACACAGATGAAAATACCGCTATTAAGCGGTAATATCTGCCCATATCATTCAGGTTGCTACACCAGACCGTGCTATTGAGCACGGCAAATGAATCATAAGTATTTCTCCTTAAAAGGTCAATAAAAAAACTCGCTAAGCGAGTTAAATTAATGAGGTTGAATTAAAGTGCCTCCATTATATTTTAATCATCATAATAATTGACCCGACCAAAATTAGGGGCCACAACAGCTACCATGAAGAAAAGAAAACAACCTATACAACCAGCTATAAGCAGATTTAAAGATATATCTCTAAGCCCCAAGAGTAAGGAAATTAATGCGCCTAGTACACCAACAACAGCAAGAAGACCAAAAGAATATTTTACGATCAAGATAAACATCCCGAGAGACCATGCTATTGCATATCCAATCGCATCTAGTGTCTTTTTTATGGCGCGTAATACGGACAAAAAAGTATGCCAAATATAAATTAATATATCTATACCCTTATTAACACCACGAGATACAGTGAAATAAATACGCTTTAATTTATAAAACATTCTTTTTTCTCCCATTAATTATTAATTTCTTTTGATACTGCCACCGCTGCTTGAACCTCCCCCTCTAAAAGAAGGCATCTTAACTTTGTTACCAATTGATGTCATTGTCCTCGTTATGCCACCTATGCTTGCACCTCCTGTTAAGGCAGATGCTATACTTGGTACATTCCATGCAACTATTAAAAAAATCATTGTTGAAGTGATAAATATACATGCTGTAGGAACTAACATTATTATATCCTTAGTTGCAGGATTTAATGTCATATGCCTGATAAAAAAATCCTGTTGTAATGTCCCTAAAACGACATAAAAAACGATGGTAATCGTATAATTAAACACTTGACCAATCCAATTCATCCCCCATTGTCTTGTTGCTGGAAATAACATAGCACCTATAAAAATTGGCCCAACTAAAATCACCATGGCTAAAGACAGCTTCGCTACTAAATAAAAAGCTGATGTGACTGCAAAAAAAACAATACCTAATAGAGCAATAACACCAAGTAACAGAAATGTAGTGATACTGTCGGCTATATCCGTAATGGATAATTCGCTGGACATACTATCCCAAACTTTTATTATCGTATCAACAAAATTATTAATATTAGTATCTAAAGCGCTGGCTGAATATTCTCCTGTTCCAAGCAAACCACTAAGAGCTTCAGGCATCTCATACATCATATTTGCCAGTTTATTATATGTTCCTGCATTAAAAGCGCAGGCGATAATGACTAGCCAACCTATCATTCTCTTACTAAAGTCCATGATGTTTTCATCTAATCCCCTGTTGTAGTAGCTCATTATGACCAGTAGAACATATACACCAAAACCAGCAGCAAACAAAGGGGCAATACCAGAAATTAAATTAGCTGATTTAGCGAATAAGTTCGTCCCCATACCATTAAGTAAAGCATCAGCTACAGTTGAAAAATAGGCACTCACATTGATGACTCCTCAAATAAAAACCCAGCAAAAAATTTGCTGGGTTGGTATATTTACTAAAATTTAAGAAAATATTTAATTTTTCTTTTTCACTTTATACGGATAGCCAAATTCCTTTTCGAATTCTGCATCACAAAAATCAGGTTGAAAAGCTTTCATATTTTTTGCATAGCAACTTCGCCACCACTTAGTCTCTTCATGCCGTTGTTCAGGTGTTTTGTCTTCCCAAGCAACAGGTTCCTTTGAACAACCCATCAGTAAAAATACAGGTATCAATAAAGTAAGTGCTATCCGCATAATAAGTCTCCTTGATTAATTATTTACAGGCATCCCAGTTTTGGCTTTTAAAATTTTTAGCATAGCAGGAGCGGCGATCCATGCGTTTGTAATATTCTATTTTCTCCATCTGTTCTGCTAATCTAGCCATCATATCCAATTTGGTTTGATTGTTCTGAATAATAGCACTTTCCGCTGCTATTCTGTTCTGTAAATCCTGTGCTGCTTTAATATCTGTGGTCGAATCAATCTTCTTGATCATCTTTTGCAGATTATTTAAACGTAATTTTGTGTCATTAAATGCCTGCACTGAAGAATCATAATTATTCACCAACTGTTTCATGGCTGTGTCAGGGGTATAGGTTTTACCCTGAATCATTTTTTTATAATCAGTATTGGCAATACTGCCATACAAATCTTTCCATTCTGTAGGTAGTTGTTCTAAAGCCGTTTCAGAGAACGCACTACCAACCCCCTTGGATCCAGTTAATGCCGACACCTGATTTTTTAACTCAGCAATCTGTTGGATCTGATTATCAATTTGCTCTTTCATGTGAATAATCTGTTGTAAGGTGTTGGCAACTTGAGCCCCATCAAAAACAGGGATACCACCAGCGTAACTTGTCAGAGGGAAAATCAGCATACAAGCAGATAAAATAATCGAAATAAAATACTTTTTCTGTTTTTTCATAATAAAACTCCATAATTGAACAATAAAAAAACCGCATAGTGCGGTAGGTAAAAAATGATCAAATGATTAGTGGTGAATAAAAATGATTAATAAATATTCACATTTTTAAGACTTACGCTTTTCAGCACGTTTGACTTGTAACCTTTGCACAAATGGCTCAAGCCACTGTTTAGGCTCTTCCCCATACTCTTTCATTACCTGATACAGTATTTCTACGTTATCAGCAGAACCAGATAGAATGGGGATTTCATCACTAAAGCCATACAGATCAAGCTTGGCAAAAGCAGATTGTCGACCTTGTTTGACTAAGAAAGTACGAGAGTCTGTAGAAAGTTCTGATAATTGTTTAAATTCCTTTTCTGTTAAACCACACCTTTGATAACTGCCTTCGTATTCTGCATCAGGGTTGGGTAAGAATATCTTGGTGGGTGTTTGTTGAATAATGGCGGGGAAGATAGGGCAATTGATGGCATCTTCGGGCGATTGAGAAACCAGAATTAACCAACCACCCAGTTTACGATCCGTTTTGAGTATCTTCAGCATGATTTCCTGTAATGCCTGAAACCGAGCGGCATACCAAAATTCTTCAATAATGGTTGCCAATATGCCGTCTACTTTACTGACCCTGACCATCATTAAATTACGTAGGTGAAACATAAAAGCCAGAATGGGTGCTGTAGGTGGGTAGTCATCCTTCAATACTGCTGTTAAATCAAAGCCAATCCGATAGAAGGTTTCAGGGTTAAACAGGTTGATTGGATTATCCAAACACCAAGCATAACGACCATTTTCACTACGACACCATTTGCTTAAGCGGATTCTCAATGAGTTAGGATCATCAGAATGAGGAATACTTTGTAGCAATGTACTAAAGTTCCTGTTCTCCATATCTAGGTCAAGTGTGGCATCCACAGCAAATTGAACTTGTTTTTCTTCTACAGCAGTTATTTTGCCCTCTTCATCTGATCCACACATAGTCACTAATGTATAGAGAAATTCTCTGTTGACTGGTGTCACAGGTAATTGAAATGGATTCAATCCTGTTGGCTCTCCAGCTTCCAGTGCAAAATACTGACCACCAATGGCACGAATAAAAATTTCCATCCCTCTATCTAAATCCATGGCAAAGATAAAGGGATCAAACCTTTCAACAAAAGAAAGAATGGCAGTTTGTAGCGTAGTTTTACCTGTACCCGTTGCCCCTAAAATGAGAGTATGGCCAGCCACTTTTTCACCCAAGTTATCTTCTTTTTGATTGGTAAAATGGAAGTTAAAGTCATACACGGTTTTGGATACAGTTTGTAAGGGCATCACGGCGGTTCCATCCCCAATTGGATTACCATGTGATTTACCATGGGAGTAATTGTGTATGCCAAAGGTGGTGGCCAAATTTTCGGTTGTTTTAGGGTACTTTCTGGGTTTTTCCTGACTATTGGGTACTTGGCTGAAAAAGGTTGCAGGAGCGGATAAGGTGGCTTTGGTAAAACGATACCCGCCAGAATTTAAAAAAGCAGCATAGGCTTTGGAACCATTGTAAGTCGCTTCCTGTGGTGTTTTACCATAGACCACCAATGCGGCATGATATTCACCAAACATCAATTCTCCTGAAGTCAGTTTACCTTGTCCCTCAAGCAGCTCATCTATTTGTCCTTGTGCTTTATCACCCACTGACTGAAGGTTATTCATTTGTCGGTTGATTTTTTCTTGCATAGCATAAGGGTTGATGTACACCAAAGATTGGGTCAAGGTAAATTCACAAGACAATGTTAATATCTGGGTCAATATCTTGGGTTTAGATAAGCCAAAATCCTTTAAATCAAACATCACCGCATATTTTCTATTGGCTTGATCTGGCCGAATTTCCAATATGTCCGAGCCAAAGTGTAAATTGGCACTGGCTAGATTCTGATAAGCATCGACACTGGATAAGGGTATTTTTTGCTCTGTACCATTAATCAAGGAACCAAAAAACTCATACACTTCAGAAAATAAAGTCCCTTCTTGATTCTGATAAGCTGTCAGCAAATACGGATCATAGACATCTAAAGACTTCATCATGATATCAATCAGCTCTTCTGCTTCTTTAATCCCTTCATCGATATCCGTACTTTTAACCAAAGCCGTAATATAAAAAAGATTCTCAAAATAATCTTCATCCTGAAATCGCTTGAGGTATTTACTGGCGAACTGTTCGCAAAAATCAGTAGAAAACGCATAATCCCGATCAAAGTTAATCTTTTTGCGTTGTAGTGTTGTCCAGACAGAAAGGTGATTACCCAAAGTTTTGCCTAAAGCAGCAAACAGGTTTTTTAGCCCAACAAAACTGGTGTACAGATGTTTGTCATCCACACCATCAAAAGCCAGCCCTTCCATTCTGATGACAAAACCAACATAACCTTCTTTGTACCAGACTAGATTATCCGTGACGTGTTGGCAGATTTTCGGCAGAAAATCGGATTGAGCAGGCTGTTTTTTTAGAACACTGCTCAAAAAATCGCTCATAATCATTTAAATTTCTCCCAAACTTGGTAGAGATAATGGTTAATGTTCCATTAAATAAGGCTATATTTTTCTTTCTAAAAAACCATTTCACTTCAAGAAGAATGATCTTGAATGCCTGATCATCATTGGCAGAGATGGTTTTAAGGAACAATAAAAACGGAATAGGTAACAGTAAAAACAACATTGCCTTTCCTTGAAGAAAAGGCAACGCTGCCATCACTGCCATTACCGTCACAAATCCTGATATTGCTAAAGCAATTAAAGGAATCCCCCAAACCATTGCTTCACGGGATAAAGCATTAAAGGTAGGGCATTCTCTATTAATCGGATTTTCTTTCATATAATGGCCACTCCTGTTAAAACGTCATGCTGCCACCTTTGGCAAATAACCAAGTCGCAATCACAATGCCTGCACCCGCACCAACGATCCATAATCCCGTTTCCAGAATATCACCCCAAGTTTTACGTCCCATAAAGCCCTGAGCGAATTGCCAAAGTAAACATATTGTGGCGACAACACCAACAACGACATAAATCCCGTTTCTAATCATTGTGATCATTGAGGTGACTTCACCTTCAAATCCCGCTGCCATGGTCAGTGGACACAACACGCTTAAAAACGCTGCTAATAACCATTGTGAAATTTGAGACTTTTGTAATGCTTTCATAAATAAATTTCCTTCATACGGACATAAAAAAAGCCGCCTATAGCGACTGAGTGAATTAAAAATGGTAAACAGGTCAGAACTCGGAGAAGACATCCCAAGATTGATGTGGCTTGCTGCCCTCGACGGGTTCTGCCCTGTTTGATTCAACTGTTGAAACAATAAGACTCTTTTGTGGTTTATTTCCTCCTGTATTGGTTGTTTGCGCTTTTGCCTTAACTGGCGCAGCTTTGGTTGAAAAACTTGGATCTAACTTAGGTACTTTTAAAGTTACCTGTTCTGTATTACTGCCTGCACTGGCAAGTACCTTACGTACATAGCCATTATTAAAACCTCGACTAAATGAGCCTGTGTTATAGGCTGATAAAGCTGCTTGTAATGCTTTTTGCCCATCACCATGTATCTTCTTTGCACCCTGATAGTTCCTACTTAAAATCAATGCAGAGGCTTTTAGGTTCTGGCATGGATCAAAAAGTTGCTCAACGCTCATCTTAACCACACCAAGATTAGCTGAATTGATCTGAGCAATGCCCATATCGATATTCGCGCCCTTGGCAATTAAAGATTTAGCGGTAGAAACTGCTTCTTGATGGTTTTGGGGTTGCTTAGAAAGTTTAGCCCCTCTATTGACCCCAATTGCATAGGGATTAAACCCTGATTCCGTTTTAACGATTGCCGCTAATGTGTGAGAAGACACATCAGGTACACACCTTTTAGCCAGTTCATGAAATTTTACTGGCCCTGCATAAACAATAGATGTGAACGACAAGCATAAAAAAGGAAAGAAAGTAATTGCTTTCATTATCTCCCTTTATCTGAATAATTATTTGAAAAAGAAAACTTAGAAAAAATACCAAAGAGATATACAAAAAATTAGAAAAATCTGTCTAATACTCAATATAAAAACCCAATAAAATCAATGATCCGATTTTACATTTTATTAGACAATTATCTTTATAACCTATTGTTTACTAAAGATTGTAAAACTGTCTTTTAATCCGTTGGTCGAAGGTTCGAATCCTTCACGACCCACCAATAAAATTAAGCCTTTCAGACAAGAAAGGCTTTTTTGTTTGTTCTACATTTTTATGCTTGTTCTACATATTTTTTATTTCGTTGGTGTCGTTTTCTTGCCTAATCTATTCCTTACATAATGTTTTGTCATTGTTTCACTAGCATGGCCTAGCTGGTCTTTTGCTGCTGCCATACCTCCTATTTCCTCTTTATCTGTACCAGCTTTTGCCCTTAAATCTTTAAACTGGAAATCATTAAAATTAACACCAGCATTAATACGTGCCTGATTAAACAAATTACAAAACATACTATATGTTAAGTTTTTGCCTTTTTCATTTCTTAATAACTTCCCCTCATTTGGTAATTTATCTATAAGATTTTTAAGGTCTCCCACTATAGATATTCTGAGCTTTTGGCTGGTTTTATTTTGCTTGATATATAGTTCATTGTTATGCTAGGGCTTAGTACTAGCAAGTTTAGAGTTAAAGAGCTATCGGCCTTTATTGAATTTCTTTATGCCACAGCAGTTGAATTAGGAGTTAATTTAAATGTCGATAAATAAACAAAGAAACCTAGTAAGCAAACATATTAGAAATGGCGCAAGGGGTGAATTATGTAGTTTTATGTTTACTCACGGCGTTTGTGAATGCTCAAGAGAAACAACTGTATTTTGCCACCTTAAAAGTGGTACTCATGGGATGGGATTAAAAGGTACTGATTTGATTGGCGCGTATGGTTGCCGCTCTTGTCATGATTTCATAGATGGTCGCATGAAGAATTATTACGATGAGAATGGTATTTATTTAGTTAAATTAAATGGTTTACGTGAAACTCATAGAGTTTTAATGAAAAAGAAAATCATATTTTATTCAGATTTAGCATGTGAAGCTCTTGATTCCATCTATGACAAACAAGAAGGATTAAGCAAAGAGTTATATTTTGAATATGTAAATAAAATCATTGAGCTGTACAACAAAGGCGATATAACAGTTAAAGGTGACAAACGATGAACAATGAAGGATGGGATTTATAATGGACAATAACACAGCATCAGTATTGATTGTTTTAATTACATTTTCATTCTTTGCGTTTTTAATATGGATGGCTGGAAAATGAGCACAATAATAATATTACCCTTCCCTGATTCAAAACTCATGCCAAATCGCAAGAATGGTAAACATTGGGCAGCAACTAAGGAAGAAAGGGATAAGGCAAAGCATGATGCTTATTATGCAACTATAGCAGCAGGGCTAAAAAATACAAAGATTAAAACAGGCATGAAAGTAATGTTCTACCAAAAAGACAATAGAAAACGTGACCTTGACGGTCTCTATGGAGCAATGAAACATGCACAAGATGGAATGATGATGGCTATTGGCATGGATGATTCAATATTGCGCCCTGTTGTATTAGATAAGACAGTTGATAGAAATAATCCTCGCGTGGAAATAACACTGGAGATTGAGCAATGAACACAAAAAACAGAGTAAGTTCATACATACGAAACTAGGCTGCTTGGAATCGTGATGTAGGCAAAATAGGTCAAACATGCTGCTCTTTTGAACGTCACTTTGCAAATGACCCCGAACGGCATAAATGGGAAGAAGACATTGAAAGACGTTTAAGTTTTAGATATGACGCAAAGATTGCAAATAAGGCCGAGCAGTTAATTATACAGAATTTATCTAAAACAGAGATTCGTGTTCTTGTGGCATGTGAGGTGTATGGACATAACATGGCACTTAAAACAGTAGCTCGCATTATAGAAATGCCTTTATCTACATTAGAAACATATCGTGATGCAGCATTTTATAAATTGGGGGTGGCGATAAATGGCTAAATTCAGAAGCGTGGCAGATATTTCAATAGAGATACTAGAAAGTGCTAAAAGACCTTTAACAGCAAAAGAAATAGATAACATATCAGGGAATGTCTTTGGTTCAGATAATATATGTCACTCTCTTAAACATTGGGTCAAAAAAGGCGTTATAGGGAAGAGAGCTAAAAAATCATATATGAGAAAAATGGAATACTACATTGTTGATTAATAACAAATATGGAAAATCATGGAAAGTCACGGAAACAAGCTTTCAATACTGGCATAGTTTTGCTATATTGACTTTTGTGGGTGGTAGAGTAATGTTCAACACAGTTTAAGACAATTTCCTTTTTAGAAACTGTTCACACTTACCACCCAATATATTCTAATTTCTGAGTTTCTGATTGTATGAAAATATATTACCTTTGCAGATTGTTAGCAGGTTTAGACAAACATGGTCGCCCAATTTATGGTGATCTTTGTTGTGTAAGCGATGTAGATAATGGTAAATGTATTGCATATGTTCAAGCAGATAGCGAAGAAGATGCAATAAAGTACTTTAAGGAAATGGGTATCTTTGATTAACAGAAACACTAGACATAATTTTCTTTTCAAGCTCACTTAATTGTGGGCTTTTTTATTGCTTATGAGTAGAAATAAAATTAACACCACAAACAACCACGCATAAAAAAACGCAGAGCGAACATAACAAACACAACAAACATGATAGCCATGCAGATTATTGAACCAATAATCCACATGATTATTTTTAAATATTTATTAGATTTACTCATAATTATTCCAATTAATTAGTGAAAGAAGCGATCAAACAGATGCGCGAACACCTGTCTGATCATCAAACACACAGACTATACCTGTGAGCTTAACCAATGGCTTCTCCATCCTCGCGAGGAAGTGAGAGCTTAACATAAGGCTCATAGACATGAAAGAAGAAATACGTTGTATTAAATGCAATCGTAAACTATGCGAGGCTGATTATAAGTTCATATCAATCAAATGCCCTCGCTGTTATGAAATTACAGTGAGCACCAAGAGAGTGCCAAGAGGAAATAAATATGGCAGCCCCAAAAGGAAACAAATTTTGGGAGGCTCGCAGTAGTCATGGGCGCAACCCCAAATTTAGTTCGCCTGATGATTTATGGGAAGCCTGCACAGAATACTTTACATGGGTAGAAGAAAACCCATTATATGAAATTAGACCATTTGCTTATCAAGGCGAGGTAACACAAGAGCCAGTTCCAAAGATGAGAGCAATGACAATATCAGGTCTATGTATCTTCTTAGATATATCTGTGGACACATGGGCTAATTATCGAAGCAATAAAGATTTTTTAGTAGTCACATCACGAGTAGAGGAAATTATCTACAACCAGAAATTCTCTGGTGCTGCTGCTGACATGCTTACCCTATTACGCTTATTAAACCAAGGTGATTATAAAGGCGCTGCCAATCAGTTCCCACGCTGGAATAAGGCAAAAGGAAAAGTCTTGGCTGGCTTAACTCGTAGACGTGCAGCAGAGAAACAACTTTTTGAAAGTAAGTTATGACTAAACCACTTTTAATCGCCTTGGCTGCATTATTGTTGGCTGTGGGTGGATATGTTAAAGGTTCACATGATAAAGCTCAGAAATGGGCTTTAAGTGAAGCTAAACGTATTCAAATTGAAACACAAGCAGCTCTTGAGGCTTCAGAGGATGCACGTAAAAAAGAGCAAGATGCAATTGATAAACTTGCACAAAAACAGAAGGAATTAATATATGAAAAAGAAAATACTAAGCTTGCTGTTTCTAATGCTGATAATGAGCTTAACAGGTTGCGCCAAACAATCGCCAACCTCAAACATCAGCAATCCACTACCACCACCATCTCCAGCACATCTAATGAAGCTATTACCAAAAGCTGGGACGTACTCCAACAATGTGCAGAAAGATACGCAGAAATGGGGAAAATCGCTGACGAACAGCGAGACGAATTAGCAGAATGGCAAGTTTATGGTCAGGTGATTGATGAGTTTAGGGAAGCAAATAAATAAAAATTACTATAAAATTTCATTAGCTAAACCTAATAATGTAATATTTACGGGCATTGGTGCATTCTGCATAACGTGTTTTGTATAACTTATAACCAAGAAAGGTATTAAGTTCATTTCCAAGTTTGCATTACTGCCCACTTTAATACGATAGATATCACTCTTCATTACGGAATCAAGGGTTATTGGCGACATTTCTGCTCTACATAATGTCACTTTATTTAGCACATCAATATTTTTGCAGGATATCGTATCAAAATTTTCAGCCTGAGCAAAAGATAAAAATAGTAATGGTAGTAAGATTAATTTTTTCATACCCTATTCTACCACACTACATTTATAGGGATGGGTGAGAAATAATACTAATTAAACGCAAGTAATATACTTTGCTATTGTCCGTCTCAGTTCGCCAAAGTTCGTTGGAGTTCTCCAGAATGTAGCAAAAAATTACCATTTTCGTAATTTAACTAAGGTTAACAAATTTAACTAAAAAAGTTAAAATGTCCTTATATGTAGCGGTTTATAGGATGATTTCATAATTCAACATTGAATTTTTTATCGAATACCATATTGCTATGATGAATCGAATCATATATGATTTATTACAAGCAAAGGTTGATTTTTACAACTAACGTTGATTAACCAAAGCTAAATACTTTATGGGAGGGTTCATGAGGTGTTTCCAAGACAGATTACTAAAAATTAGTAACTGTCTATATTTATCACCTTTAAAAGGTAGCTTTGTGTCAGGAACACACAATAAACCAATTAAAAAGGAACTTGTTTAATTTATATTTGTCTATATATAACAAATATATAAACCAACAAAATGACTTATTATGAAAGGGTTTATCATGAAAACTATCTATTCTGAAGGTTGGGATATCTAAGGCGAATGGATATCGTCAATCCAATATACATTCAAATTCTTGCATTAATTGCGGCCTTAGCTTCTGCTGCTGCGGCGTTCTTTTCTGCATTTCTTATGCCAAAGCAGCTAAGGTTAATGGTTAAGCAAATTAACCAATCAGACAAACAAAGTAAACAAAGATCAACTGTTGATACCCTTCTTAGAGAAAAAGAGAATTCTTTTTCAAGAGAAATAAGGTCAAAATTTGCTGACCTCAGAAGAGTGGGTACAGATTTTACTAAATTAGCTTGCGAGTTTAATAATCATAATAAAAACATAGGGAATGGTGAACAGGAAGAAAAAATCCAAGCAGATAATGATGTTGTTTTAACAATTCTGAATAATTATGAGTTTATGTGTCTTGGCGTTAAAAAAGGGGTTTTTGATGAAGAACTCTATTGTTTAATGAATAGATCAAATTTACTCAGGGATTGGAAGTGCTTGCGTTTGTATATTGAGAAATTAAGAGATGATACAGAAATAAAAACATTATATTGCGAGTTTGAATGGCTTGCAAAAAGATGGGAAAATGAAAAGCAGTAAAAATTACTAACCTTTAGTAATTCCAAATAAGATAACCCCTAAAATTTAGGGGTTTTTAATTTTATAGTTTAATTATTTAAGGATTCATCTTTAAACTCTTCAATTTCTTTAGAATGCCTGATGAGTTCTTGAAAATCTTTATTTTTAAATGCTTTGGTTCCCAAAACTTCTGGAGCTTCAATATACGCCTTCACTTGCTCTTCTGATAAAGGAATACCTTTATCAGTAAACATACTTGCAATAGTAGATAGCACATACCCTTCTTCTTGAAGAGCTCGCATCTTATTTACATTTCCCAGCATTTTTAACATCTGGTTTATTCTAACGTTTTTATTGTTCTTCATATATCACCTAAAAATTTTGATTTAGGTGGTTTTACCTTGTTTTTTAGAATAATTCAAGTTTTATTTTAGATATTCTGAAAAATAACAAATCTCTTATTATGGCACTCATGCTGCGAAGGGTAATAAGTCCAAAGGTTTTCCACTGAACATGGTTTTAAGCCAAGATCAGCCATACGATTATCGTGTTCTGATTTAGCTTGCCAATAAATACAACTTTCGCATTTCATGATGTTTCTTTATGTAAATTTATAGATAAGTATATTGTAGATTACTGCTGAGAATTTGGGTTGATTTGGGTTAAGATTTGAACCCGCGCAAAATTTGCGCTAGTTGCTTTTTATGCGTTTGAAGTTCTACACACAAAATTAGTTATTTGATTTTATTTAGCAAAATACACACCAAAACATAATACAATGTAGAACAAAAAATATGGTAATCAATTGATATTAAATGATTTAGTTGTGGACTTTTAATCCGTTGGTCGAAGGTTCTAATCCTTCACGACCCACCAAAAAAATTAAGCCTTTCAGACAAGAAAGGCTTTTTTGTTTTGTTCTACATAATTTTGACTTCGTCGGTGTTGTTTTCTTCCCTAACCTGTTCCTTACATAATGTTTTGCCATCGTTTCGCTAGTATGTGGATGTTAGAGTAATGTTCAACAAACACGATTATTTCATGTTAAAACATCATTTACACTTACCTCTCTTTTAAATCTTATTTTCTGAGCTTCTGATTGTATAATTAGCAGCTCTTATTAAGAGCTTAAGATTTAAATGAACACCTAAGTTATTTTAATTTTTCATACTAAAATGGTCAGCATACATCCTATTTTTGTCCACTTTTTTCATAATCAATCTGAGCTAAATCTTCCCTAGTAAGATCAGCCATCTCTGTAAAACCAAATATTTCAAAATTTTCAATTGCTTTTTTATAATAATACTTAGCTCTTAAAGTATCTCTTTCAAGACAATCTCCTTCTAGATATTTTTTAGCTAAAATAACAGCAACCAACCCATGACCCTTTTCAGCAACTCTTACCATCCATCTAAGCTCTTCTTTTTTATTTCGTTGACCGTAGTCGTCTTTTTGACGTCGATAAATATACATAAGCTCCAATTGAGCGGATCGATCTCCATTGTTGGCCTTAGTTAAATATTGTTCAATAATTTGATTATCTGGATGGAAGTTATCATTACCACAAGATAAATCTCCTGATTTCAATTCATTAAAGACGATATTTTGTGCTGGGTCTTCTGATGAACATGAGCTGACAATGAAGGTTAGTAATATAGATACTACAATTAGGTTAAATTTATGCAATTTTAATTCCTTATGTTGATATGATATTAACAAAATAACACGTCAAAGTAATTAAAAATAAAAATGCACAAATATTTTTGCATAACGTGGCGATATATCAAAGTATTAATAATACTAAAGAGACAAAGGCATTTCGATTACAATCTAAATGAATATAAAAACCACAACAAGAAGAAAAATATAAATAACACCAGACGTTTTTTGGTTATTTTGCGCTCATCCATCATAAAAGTTCGTTATAAGTATAAAGATTTTCTCTAAGGAGTTTATATTTTTACTTTCATTAAAAAACTAAATAATTAGTGGTAGAAAACGCAGCAATGCCTGAGTTATCATCAAATCCAGACAGTATATGCGAATGTATCTTGATTATTAATATCATCAGGCAAATACCACAATAAGCACAATAACAATGATTGCAACAATTGCGAAACACAAAAGAGCTGTTTTAGGATGGCGAAACATATCAATTATTGATTCTAAATCAATAAGCCAATCAATTAATTCTGAGAGCTTCATCTACGTCCTCCTTGTTTTATGGTATTGGGTAGTCTAATTCTAACATAATATTATTACATGTAATATATTTTTACATGTAATAATATTAATGATCTTTTTTATTATGATAAATTTCTTCTTTAAGCCTCCATACTAAAAAGCCCCTACAGTTCAACTGTAAGGGCTTTAATCATTTATTTTCTAAAAAAACTTTCAAACATGACTCATCCTAATATATTTAGTATCTATTTCATATTATTTATGATGACCATTGTTGAGTGAGGGGCATTTTAATAGCCAAATAGTGCCCAATTTCTTCAATATCTTCATCATTGTAAGAATCAAGCAATTTTAAAATATCTGATAATAAATCATAATCAACTTCTTTTATTTCCTTGGCAATAATATCTTTTGCAATAGTCAATAGCCTATACTCTTCACTTTTATTATGCATATTATTCATGATTTTATCTAATTTAATAGGTGCATATCTTAGGAATAAATCTTTATTAAAATCTTTTATTGATCTGAATCGAACTTCATTATTTAAAACCCTCACAACACTTTCTCTTGCCTGTAAAAACTCGCTATCGGAGTGGTCAAATTCAAAATCAGAATCAAATTTTGTGACAATATTTTCAATAAGAAAAGTACAACAAACTAAAAATTTCATATTTTCTGAAATATCTTTTTTTTCATGCTCTTTAGATGAATCAAAATCAATGACCCACTTTCTTTTATTGTTGAATTTAACAACAAGAGTGCCTTTAATTTTGAATTCTCCACGATCATGGTCAAGTGTTTTTTCTAGCAATGAAAAATTAATACTTTTTAAGATATTCATATATGCACCTATATATTTTTCTCTATTCTAACCTAATTATTGTCAATTCACCCTTAAAAATTTTAGAAGATCAAAACCTCAATTACATATAAATTTATGGCAATATTACGGAGAAGATTCATACATATTTTTCTACACTATTTATCCAATTAAATCAATATCCTCTATTTTTTTCTCCCCATTCACACATTATATTGATGATCGGAATTAACGATTGGCCGCGTTCAGATAAGCTGTATTCAACTTTAGGTGGAATTTGCGGATACTCTTTTCGGATAATCAGTTGATCACGTTCAAGCTCTTTTAATGTACTGCTTAATGTTTTAAATGAAATCGTACCAATACAACGCTTTAACTCATTAAACCTCATCACAGCTTGGTATTCACTAAGCCAATACATCACAATCATTTTGTATTTCCCTCCGATTAACGAAAGTGTGTAACCAAAACCTGTCTCTTCTAGTTTGGTTCCTGTTGGTGTGCAATGATTTACAACCATTTATACTCTCCTTTTGGTTAGTATATAACCATAATGTGCGTACTATTCGAATAGAAAACTATACCATATACTGGGTTTGTGACAAATTCATTAACAAATAGATGGAAACCTCATGAAAAAAATACTGATAATCGTTACACACCCTAATATTGAAACCTCTGTGGTCAATAAACGCTGGGTAGAAGAACTCAAGAAATACCCTGAACAATTCACTGTTCATGAACTGTATCAAGAGTATCCTGATGGACAAATTGATGTGACACAAGAGCAAAAGCTCATAGAACAGCATGAAAACCTCATTTTACAGTTTCCTATTTATTGGTTTAATTGCCCTCCTCTATTAAAAAAATGGTTAGATGATGTATTCACTTATGGCTGGGCTTATGGGTCTTCTGGCAAAAAATTAAAAAATAAGAAGGTTTCTTTGGCTGTTTCAGCAGGCATCGAAGAAGAAGATTTTTCTGAAAATGGCTTATATCAGTTAACCATGAAAGATGTCTTAAAACCCTTTGAGTTAACTATGCGCTATGTTCAAGCAGACTATCAACCGTTTTTTATTTTATATGGCGCCAATAATGAGCCAGGTGCAAAACACAGCACAACACCAGAAAAAATACATCAAAGTGCATTAGACTATATTCAATTTTTATCTGACTTTAGCAATAAAGCATAGTGATATTCAATTTTAGGGCTGAATATAAACTCAGCCCTAAAGTCATGTTTCTTGTTTTAACCTCTTATGCTCATACAATTCTGCTGTTCCTGCAACTGTAAATATAGACAATTGTATGCCCCGCATTAACTCTGATAAATAATACTGCATAGATAAAATATCCTGTATTAAATTAATATTGGGGTTTTGTGCGCCATGAATATATTGCTCTGTTATTTGCAATAAAGCACTATTGCCTTTTTGCAAATGTTGCTGTGTGTGCATGGCAGTATAATAAATCTGCTCTGCCTCTGTACCTGAAACATCATAAAATCTTGCTGTTAAGCAATACGGCGTGTTTAAAGAAAGCTTTTCAACAATATTTTGATGAATAAGAAAATCGGGGTGTTGCCCCTTAGAAAAACTTGAATCTGACATGTTGCACCTCCTGTTCGGCTTTAACGACACCACCCAAAAGTAAGGGTGGCGGACACAAACAGGGGTGGCATAACAGATCGAAGAGCTGTCCAGCCCGAAGGCTGCCCTGTCTGTGCCACCATTGAGGTGAACGACGACAGGCACGACAGTTTAAAACTGTCGTGATCTTCGATAAGGGATACCACTCCCTATATGGCTATTGAGCCATACAAGGTCAATTATTACAGGTTTTGCATTCACTGTGGGGATTTTTCAAACAAAAGGGGATAATTTAAGATGATTTATGCTTTAGTCATGTAGCAGTACAAAAAATACAAAATAAGTTTTAATTAAACGAATTAAAATGATGATAATTTAATACAACAGATAAAATATGGTGTCACATTTCCTGTATATCTACTCAGTTTCATACTGAAACCTCTTAACATAAAAAAGTCTGACGCATTAAAATAAAAACTATTTTTATAAAAAAATCAATTTCTTGATTATTATTATATGTTAGACAGGTAAACAAAAAAATCTTACAATATGAAAATTAATTTGGATGCTGAAAAACTATGATTCATAAAATGACTATTGCTCTTGGTTTAAGTTTGTTGGTAGGTATTGCCAGTGGTATTACACTATTATTAAATAACTCTTTTAACAAGCCGACAGACCCATATTCTTTTCTAGATCCTGTAGAACCCATTAGTGTGCCATTTGAAGTCTATAAAAAAGGGCACAAAATAAGTACCTCTTTTTGGGTTGTCCCTAGAGCAATAGATAAAAATAAATCATATCATGAAGTCTCCTTGAAAATGACTTATAAAAAAGACGATGATCCAAATACACCTAGATATTTCGACCAACAACATCCAAAAGAAAATTTAATTCGAATCAAAATTTTTCGTGTCACAAACGATGCAAATGAAACTCTTGTAACAGATCATATAGTAACAAACCTAAATCTCAATGCAGGATGGTCATTACCTGAAGAACCAAATGAACGGTATGAAGACTGTATTCTCACAACATTTAAAACAGAGTATGGTTTTTTTCGTTTAGAAGCTGAAGTATTACAAAATATTCCCGAACTTAATACAGATAAAATTCAGTACTCATTAGATGTCAAAAAATACAATAGTGGAAAATAAGGATTATACATATGGCGGATGACCCAAGACGATATACAGTAACCATTAATATTGCCGCACCTGGTACCCCTTTACTTGGCAATGATGGCAAACCGAATGGAGAGACTTCTTTACCAGGTCATATGTGGTTTAGCTTATCAGATGGAGCAGATGGAAATCCTGATCGCAGTTACGGCTTTGCACCTATAGAGTCGGGTTCAATAACGGGTAGAGGGCAGATTAGCGCAGATGACCAACATTATGCTGAGTCTTACTATCAACGAACAATTGAGATTACCAAAGAACAATATGACAAGTTATACGAGTTTGCTGAAACTGCTAGAACAGGCAACGAAAAATATATGAGTCTTAATTATAATGGTCTAAACAATAGTTGTGTCGATTTTGTCTATAAAGGTTTAAGTCATGCGGGTTTACATGCTGGATTAGATATCTGGAAAGATTCAGCTAGAGACATGTTCAATAAAAGAGCCAATGATTTTGAAGGCCATATGAAACCTGTTAATAACGTTGATAGCATTAGAAGCATTCCAGCGCCCTTTCCTGACAGTGAATTAAATAGAGAAGTACAGGGGAAAATGCCTAGTAGGAATTTTAAACAATGGCTTCTAACTGAACACAATATTGATGATAATGTAAAAGGGATGTATGCCAAATTGGAATCAGATCTAGGCACTCAAATTAATGAAAAAGGTGCTGGAAAATGGCGTAATGCAATGTTAGCAGAAACCACCTATGCCTGTATTGAAAGGGGCATTAATGCTGACAAAATTGCTCATATGGGGATTAATGAAGACAAAAATTCTTTTTATGTGATTGCGGATAATAAAAGAGACTTTGTATCTGTAGATGCAATAGCAGCAGCCAAAGTTAACCCTGAAGAACGTTTATTAGAAGCAAATCAACTATATCTCCAGATGGGTCAACAACTGGAACAGAAAGATTTAGACAGGCAACGACAAATTGCGCAACAACAAGAGCATAACAGTGGAATGAAAATAACCTAAAGTCAAAAAATGAAAAAATTACTTCTTTTTCCAATACTATTACTATTCTTGTCTCTTGCCCAAGCTGAATCATATTATTGTAAGGTTAATGACGTGATTGATGGCAATAACCTAATTTGTCAGAAAGATCATAGCAATAATATTAAAATAAAAATATGCCAAACCGAAGCACCAGAATTAACGCAACCATTTGGAGAAGAAGCAAAAAATTTTTTAACCGAATGGCTACTGAATAAAGAAGTTTATATACAAACATACAAAGAAACAGGAAACCAGACAGTTTATGCAAATGTTATTTTGGAAGGAAAAGTTTCCATTGATATTTCAATTGCATTACTGGAAATGGGATTGGCTTGGAACTCGCCTTTTTGTCATAGGGACGAGTTTGACAGTGAACAAACCCCCATACATTTATATGATCAACCAAAAATATTTAAAAATAGCTTTTACCATCGTAAAGAGTCGCAAGCAAAAGAAAAAAAATTAGGTTTATGGTCTACATCAAATCCTACTCCACCATGGAAATGGAGAAAACAAAAATAATCAAACAAGCGAAATATTATTGATTGATCTAATATGTACATATATTAGTATTAAATTATCTTTGGTCATTTTTACTGTCTTTGATTTCAGAAAAATATTATTTTTTTCATGGTATTTTGAGGATAATGATTGTCATAAAAATATTCTATTTTCTTTTCATAAGCATTTATATATTGCCAAACATCAAAAATTAGCGTAAATATTACAAAAATAATAGCTTGTTGCTAAAAAATGGACAAAAACATGAAAACTATTGCGGATATTCGGCATTCAAATTTATTAAAACTGATTGATGAATATAAATCAGTGACCCACTTTGCCAATCATATGGGTAAATCATATGCGCAAATTAGCCAGTTAAAAAACAGATCCTTAAACTCTACAGGCAAAGGAAAACCCAGATCAGTTGGTGATGATTTGGCTAGGGAAATTGAACAAAAAACGGGAAAACCATATGGTTGGATGGATATTTCACATGAGCCCAACATTCAGGAAATTGAAATAAAAAAAGGGCTTGTCCCTGTCATTTCTTGGGTAGCTGCTGGTAGCTGGTGCAATATAGAAGACCCTTTTCAACCAGGAGATGCTGATTTATGGTTACCCTGCCCAGTCAAACATAGCATCAACACTTTTGCACTGAGAGTAACAGGCTTGAGTATGTTTAATCCTTTAGGCAAACCATCATTTGAAGATGGCGATATTATTTTCGTTGACCCCCTTGCTGTTGCACTCAACAAATCCTGCGTGATTGTCAGAATAGAAGATGAAAAAGAGGCCACATTTAAACAACTAATTATAGAATCAGGCAAACGCTATCTCAAACCACTCAACCCCGATTGGCCTGATAAAATCATAGAGGTTCATTCTGAAGCGACCATATGTGGTGTTGTTATTGGTAAATGGGTGGAAATGTGACTATTTTTAACTAAGGAAAAAAAATGAAAAACTTTATTTATTTATGCTCTTTGTTCTTATGCACGCCTGCAATTGCCGCTTCATATTATCAAACCTTGAATGATTGTGTTGTACGACAAATCACGCCGCAAGAAAAGGCTGTTGTCTTCAAAGTAGGTGTATTAGAAGCTATTGGCCCACAAATGGATCAAAGGCAGCTGTCTAAAATAAAGGCAACTGATTCAACCACAAAAGATTTAGAAGGTATTGTTTATAAACTACTGATGAGATGTGAAAACGAAGCTAAAAATGTTCTTTTGTATGAAAAAGAAGCAGATATGGGTAAATTAGGAGAAAATCTGATGTATTCTATTTTTTTAGAAATCGCAACCAACCCAAATCTCGAATCACTCTTCAAAAAATAATCAATAAAAATAATTAGTTAAAGCCCCAAACATAGGGGCTATTTTTATGCTTATTTGAGACAAATTTAATTCTTTTTTAAATCATTGCATTATCCAATTTCACGCAAACGTTAGCAATTTGCTATTGATATTTACTTAGCAATACGCTAATATAGCACCTATACCGCAACAACATCTCTTCTCTAGTAAGGTTATTCTCTTTGAGGTGCAAAGTGAGAGTCATATTAGGATGTTGTTCATGCATGATCTTTAAAAAATTAGTCTTTGCTTATGCTTTATCAAGCAGCAATTTTTATTGAGAGGAAAAACCATGAGTAACAAATTATTTATGCTGATGTTTTGTCTTATTAGGCTGATTAGTGGCTGTGCTATTTACTATAGGTAATGTGATGAAACCAATACTTATAATAACCATTATTACCATGCTATTTGGTTGTACCACCATGAATTCGTCTTCTTATGATCTTGGTCCTAGAACAGAAATTGTGATTAATTATAATTACGCTCCTTCTGGATTTGGCCCAGGTAATGACAGCAACCAAAATAGCTCACCTAAAACAGACACTATTAAACAAACCAATACTGAGGAAAAAAATCAAACAAAATCAAAAAATACTCATCATGAATTAATCGTAGCTCCTTTACCAAAAATGAAATTAAATAACCATTCTTAAAAGAAAGGATATTACAAAGGATGATTAATATGAAAAAAGAAATACGTTGTACGCAATGCGATAAAAAATTATGTGTATTAAACAGACACATCTATGTTGAATTAGATATTAAATGTTCACGTTGTGGCTATTTAAACCAACTGTCACTGAAACATCAGTGATTTTTATCAGAGCCCCTTTGAGAGCCATTTTTAAAACCTTCCTGTTAAGGAAAAATAATTTAAGAAAGGTATGAAGATGGATACTCAATTAATTATAGAAGCTTTAGAAAACCATGGGGTTATTCCAGATAATAAATATTTTGATAACCCTACTATTCAGGAGCGAACTTTTAATTTCGTGTACTCCCCAGATAAAAACACGATTGCATTTGATAAATTGTCATTTCAGGTCAAGGGACAAGCAAACTATACCAATATCCGTGACCGCGGAAATTTAACCATTCACTTAAATGATGGTCATGGTGCAGTTAATATCAGTAGAGGAGCCTCAGATTCACCTTCGATGAAAAAAATTCATTCTGAATTAAAAGATAGGGGTATTTCTATTCAAGAACTCTATAAACAATTCTATTTAATAAAAGAGTCAGACAAATTCACCGAAGAAGAAAAATCTGTTCTTTTACACAGAAATTATACTGACGAGACAAAAATCATCAAATACGAAATACAAAATTCTGCGAATGGCTTTGTAAAGGAATTATATTTAATTAAAGACCTCGGTGATTATTACAAACATCATCACATTATCGCCTTTATGACAGATCAAACATACTATGATGATTACTCAGTATTTTATAATCAAAAAGATGTTGTGATGGTTATTGAACCATTAGATGGTAGAGATGATGCTGCTGAGGAAATAGTACAAAGCATTCAAACTGGGCGAGGATGGTAATAATCATTTAAACCAGAGTAACTTTTAAATAGATAGGCTAGGTGGCAACTAGCCTATTTTTTAATGGTATAAATTTTACTGCAAGCATAAGTAACAAATCAAACCATCATACAAAAATAAGAAAGGAGGAGATCGTCTTTTTTATGGCTTTATATATTGTGAAAAAATCTAGAACCTTATAAAAAAATATAACTAAGGAGAAAAATCGATATGCAAGAACACGAAAAAACAATGGTATATTTAGGATTAGTAGGTGCTTTTATTGCTTTAGGAAAATTACTCAAAAATGGAGAAGAATTAACCATTAGATTAATATTTGGCCGAATGATCACAGGTGCAGCGGTTAGTTTAGTTGCAGGTATTGGTCTCATTCAAATTCCCAATATGCCCCAATTGGCTATTATAGGTTTTGCCGCAGCTTTAGGGATTTTAGGTGATCAATTTTTAGAATTATGGTTAAAAGATAGATTGAAGAAAAAATAAGTTATCTTTTGCTTAAAGAAACAAATTTAATTGTGGGGAACCTTATATCAGTATGAATCAGCAAATGCATTGAATATAAAATCTATTTTATGATTTCACTGAACAAGGTAAACACTGTAGCCAGTACAAATCAACTTTGTTTTATGTTACCCTCACTTATCTTAAATCAAATACTTTATCAATGTACTGAATCTCTTTATGAAAAACATTTTCTTATTTTTAATTTGCCTTGCATTTTCCTCCACATCTATTCTTAGTCATGCACAAACAAATAATCAACAACGTCCAACCAACTGGGCTACACCGATGACTCACAAAATAGGGAATCTACATCAAATTACACCAAACCTTTACCGAAGCGAACAGCCTTTAGCGGAAGACTTAAATATTTTAAAAGAATTAAATATTAAAACTATTGTGAATCTTCGAAGTAGAAATAAAGATAAAAGGGAGTTATCACAAACAGACCTAAACTTGGTACATATTCCTATTAGAACTTGGGCTATTAAAGAACAACAAATTGCAGATGCACTATGGGCAATTGAACAAGGGCAAAAACAAGGTTCTGTTTTATTACACTGCTATCATGGTTCAGATAGAACAGGGCTGGTTTCTGCTATGTATCGTATTATTTATCAAGACTGGTCTATTGAACAAGCCAAGCAAGAAATGAAACAAGGCGGTTATGGATTTCATAGTATTTGGATTAATATTGAAGATTTTTTTACACCAGAACATGTTAACAACATTAAAATGCTATTAAAAGAAAAACAAACATAATGCTTATTTTATTTTTATTGATTTAGACGATATTCTGAGGATAACATAAACAAAACATTTTTCACTTCTTCCCAAGCATTTCCTGCTTGTGCCCCCTTAATTTGTCGATCAATTTTTGCGCATAATTGCAATGCGGATAACAGTTTTTTTGTACCTATGCGTTTTAAAGCCAAAGGAGCCAATGTTTTTTTTGCCCCCCATAAACGCAAAACGGGCGCTAATGTATTAATATTTTTACCTTGTGCCATACCTGCTCTTAATTTTAACAAAGCACGTATATCTTCAGTTAACGCCCACAATAATAATACGGGCGCATCAGCATCCTGCTCTAAACCAGCAATTAATAAATTTACTCGGTTTAAATCTGCACTCATCCACGCCTCTGCCAACTGAAAAACATCAAAACGAGCAACCTGCGCAATACTGTACTGAATATCCTCTAATGTTAATGTGCTTCCTTCAGGGAAAAGTAAAGTCAATTTATCAATTTCCTGTTTGGCAGCTAATAAATTACCTTCTACCCGCTCTGAAAACAGTGTTAATGCATCTTCTGCAATAGATAATTTATGATGATTTAAACGGATTTTTAGCCAATTTGGTAAAGCTTCTTTAGTCACCGCTTTATTTTCTACTACCACCCCTTGCTTGGATAAGGCTATGAACCATTTACTTTGTAATTGGGTACGTTCTAATTTAGGCAACACGATCACAATTGTTGTGTCTTCAGGAATAGCGTTTGCTAGCTGCTGTAAAGCCTCACTGCCTTCATTACCAGGTTTACCAGTTGGAATATGCACTTCAAGCAATTTTTTATCAGAAAACAGGCTCATACTGGCCATACTGTCTAATAGGTCACGCCAACTAAAGTGATTATCGACTACATGATTTTCTCTTTCGAAAAATCCTTGTTGTTTAGCTGCGGCTCTAAGCACATCAATCGTTTCAAGATTTAATAACTCTTCCTCACCATGGATGAGATATAAAGATTGTAAAGGCTCTATATTTTTAGCAAGCACACCTTGTATGATTTGGTTAGCCATATTTAACCACAATCTGATCTATTTGTTTTTGGAAGATTTTGTACGGCTCTTTGCTGTACTATTCTGTTTTTTTGGGGTATTTTCTGAAGAGGTTTCAGTTTTTTCTTGCACTGCAGGCTCTTCTGCTTGAAGTTGAGTAGGTCTTAAATGTGCCAAGCGACGCATAATTTGATCAGCTGCTTCACTACGCATATCCTGCCAAAGCATTTGCTCTTCTTCTGCCTTCCCTAATACTTGATTATCTGAATATGTATAGGTTCTACGTACGAACACATCCATTGGTTCACCATACGGCACACCTTTGGTCAGTAATTGTGCCTTAACTCTTAATGTCAGCAAATACTCATTAACATTACCACCACGATTGATCATTAAAATATCTTTTTGTGTTTGCTCATCAGATACTTTTAATACTGCCTCTGCCTCCTTGGCATTTTCTACCAAGGTAATACGTGGTTCTCGTTTAATCACTGTGCGTAAACTTGCTGCCAAACTGGTGCTGTCTTCAAGCAATACGGATTGAAAAGGGAAAGGGGGTAAATTACTCCCTAAGCCCCTTAACTGAAAACCGCAGGCGCTCAAAACCAAAACCAGCATACAAACAAATAAACGCTTTAACATGATATTCTATTTCCTCTAAATTCAAATTTTATGCCAGTTTTGCTTTCATCAACTCTTGTACCTGAGCAGGATTCGCTTTACCTTTTGATGCTTTCATTACTTGCCCAACCAAGGCATTTAAGGCTTTTTCTTTACCTGCTTTAAATTCTTCCACTGATTTAGGGTTTGCTGCCAATACTTCATCAATCATCGCTTCAATTGCGCCTGTATCTGTTATTTGTTGCAAACCATCACGTTCAATAATGGCTAAAGCGGTTAAATCACTTGACCACATTGTTTCAAATACTTGTTTGGCTAATTTACTGGATAAGGTATTGTCTGCAATTTTATCAATTAGACCAGCCAATCGTTCTACATTAATTGGGCTGTCTTTTAGGGTTAAACCCGCTTTATTTAAGCTGGCAGATAATTCGCCATTGATCCAGTTTGCAGCCAACTTACCTTGTTTGGTCTGAGTGGCTAATGCTTCAAAATATACAGCTTGCTCTAAACTGCTGGTTAATAAGCTAGCATCATATTCTGATACACCATATTCTGTCACAAAACGTTTGGCCATAGCAGCAGGAAGCTCTGGCATATTGCGGGAAACTTCGTCAATTTGCTCTTGTGAAATGTGCATAGGTAATAAGTCTGGATCAGGGAAATAGCGATAATCATGCGCATCTTCTTTAGAGCGCATTGCTTTTGTTTCACCTGTGTCGGGATTAAATAGCCGTGTTTCTTGAATGACTTTACCACCATCTTCAATCAATTCGATTTGCCGATTCACTTCATATAAAATCGCAGCTTCCAAGAAACGGAAAGAGTTCAGGTTTTTAATTTCACAACGGGTGCCAAATTCAGTTGTGCCTAATGGTCGAACTGATACATTGGCATCAACCCTAAACGAACCTTCTGCCATATTGCCATCACAAATATCCAACCATGTCACTAAGGTATGCAAGGCTTTTGCATAAGCAACCGCTTCAGCGGCAGAACGCATATCTGGTTCAGAAACCACTTCAAGCAATGGTGTGCCTGCACGATTTAAGTCAATTCCAGATACGCCAACCATACCTTCATGCACAGATTTACCCGCATCTTCTTCTAAATGCGCACGAGTCACACGAATGGTTTTTTGTTCACTCTCACTCAGTTTGATAGCCAACTGACCATGTTCAACAATAGGCAATTCCATTTGACTGATTTGGTAGCCTTTAGGCAAATCTGGATAAAAATAGTTTTTACGTGCAAATACATTTTTTTTATTGATTGTTGCACCCAAAGCCAAACCCAATTTAATTGACCGCTCAACCACACCTTTGTTTAAAACGGGCAGCACTCCAGGAAAAGCCAGCTCAACAATAGAAGCATGTGCATTAGGTTCGGCACCAAAAGCTGTAGAGGCTCCGGAAAAAATCTTTGATTTTGTGTTTAACTGAACATGAACTTCTAGTCCAATGACGACTTCCCAACTCATAACAATTGCCTTTTTATTGTGGTGGCTTTTTTGCCAAATATATTGATTAATCTTAAGTTAAAGTGCCGGCATTTTTTTATGCCAATCAGTAACCTGCTGAATTTGATGGGCAATATTCAATAATTTTGCCTCTGTGAAATAATCACCAATTAATTGAGCACCAATAGGTAAACCTTTACTGTTGAAACCTGCAGGTAAACTCATTGCTGGCAATCCAGCCAAATTCACAGGAGTAGTATAAATATCGCCTAAATACATTTTTACAGGGTCATCTTGTACACTGCCTTGTAAATAGGCAGCACTTGGTGTGACAGGCCCTAAAATGACATCACATTTTTTGAAAGCTTCTTGAAAATCATTGGCAATCAAGCGGCGTAATTGCTGTGCTTTAACATAATAAGCATCATAGTAACCATGAGAGAGCACATAAGTGCCAATCATAATGCGGCGTTTTACTTCTGCACCAAAACCTTCTGAACGGCTTTTCTCATACATATCAGTTAAATCATCATATTGTGGTGTACGATAACCATAACGTACACCATCAAAACGAGACAAATTGGTAGAAGCTTCAGCAGAAGCAATCACATAATAAGAGGCAATAGAAAGTTCTGTATGTGGCAAGCTGATTTGCACAATGTTTGCGCCCTGTGCTTGAAGTTGTGCCACCACATCTTCTATTGCTTTAGCTACTTCAGCATCAAGCCCATCAGAAAAGTACTCTTTCGGTAAACCAACTGTTAAACCTTTAATTGGTTGATTTAAACCCTGAGTATAATCTTCTTTAGCACGTTCAAGGCTGGTTGAATCTTTTTGATCAAAACCAACCATTGAATTCAGTAACAAAGCACAATCTTCTGCTGTTTGTGCCATTGGCCCTGCTTGATCAAGGCTGGAAGCATAGGCAACCATACCAAAACGGCTGACCATACCATATGTTGGTTTAATACCAGTAATACCGCAATAGCTTGCGGGTTGACGAATTGAGCCACCCGTATCACTCCCCAATGCAGCAGGTGCCAACCTTGCAGCGACTACTGCTGCAGAACCACCAGAAGAACCGCCAGCAATGGCATCTAGCTGCCATGGATTTGAAACAGTACCATAAAAAGAGGACTCATTGGTTGACCCCATGGCAAACTCATCCATATTGGCGCGCCCCAATGTCACCATACCCACATTTTGTAAATTTTCAACTACTGTTGCGGTATAAGGTGAAACAAAACTGTCTAACATTTTTGAAGCACAGGCACTACGCCACCCCTTTTGACAGAATAAATCCTTATAGATGATGGGTACACCCGTTAAATCTGGTGCATTGCCTTGTGCAAGGGCTTTATCTGCTGCTTTTGCCTCAGCAAGAGTGCACTCTTCATTCAACGTCACCACAGCATTTAACTTGGGATTCTGTGTTTTGATCTGGGATAGATACTCTTGAGCCAGCTCAAGAGCAGAAATCTTTTTATTTTTTAAAGCGCGAACACTTTCTATTACAGTTGTATTCTTCATCATTTCACTTTATATTTTATTTAAATTGCCCCTGATAAAGCATCAAAATGAGCATTAGTTTTATTTTATATCAGGTATCAGAAAAATTTAGTTCGGGTTTTTATTCGATTACTTTGGGCACCAAATACAAACCATCTTGCACCTGAGGTGCTACTTTTTGATATTCCTCGCGATGATTTTGTTCTGTGACTTCATCTTCACGCAAACGCAAAGCCATATCCTGTGGATGGCTCATGGGCTCTACTCCTTCGGTATTAACCGACTGCATTTTTTCAATCAACGCAAAAACATTATTGAGCTTATTATGAGCCTCAGCAAATTCACTGTCACAAAAAGATAAACGTGACAGACGCGCTATTTTTTTCACATCATCTTGAGATAACGACATAAAAATCCTTTAAAACCTTTAAAAGTAGTTAGCAAACCGAAACAATATAGGTTATCATAATGCGTTGTTTTCGCCTACTTAAAACGGCGTACCCAATCACATTTAGGGTAAAATTTTAACAAAAAACACGGATATCTGACAGCTTGGCTGTAAAAATAGAATTTTATATCAAAAAAACCGAATATTAACTTTAGGAAAAAACATGTTTCGCTTTTTAACCTCTTATTTTTCTAATGATCTAGCAATTGATCTGGGCACAGCCAACACCCTGATCTTTGTTAAAGGAAAAGACATTGTACTAAATGAACCATCTGTTGTGGCCATACAAAACGACCAAATCAGCAATAAAGTATCTATTTTAGCAGTAGGCTCTGATGCAAAAAAAATGCTGGGACGAACACCTGGCTGTATTGAGGCTAAACGCCCGATGAAAGATGGTGTGATTGCTGACTTTACTGTAACAGAACAGATGCTTAAATACTTTATAAAAAAGGTTAACAACAGCCGCTTGGCGGCTTACCCTCGGATCATTATTTGTGTGCCATGTGGCTCTACTCAAGTAGAACGTCGAGCAATCCGTGAATCTGCATTGGCAGCTGGTGCATCAAGTGTTGCACTCATTGAAGAACCTATGGCCGCAGCAATTGGTGCAGGTTTACCGATTGAAGAGCCAACTGGTTCTATGGTTGTGGATATTGGTGGAGGGACAACTGAGGTTGGTGTCGTTTCTTTAAGTGGCGTGGTGTACTCTCACTCAATTCGTGTGGGTGGAGATGCCTTTGATGAAGCCATTATCAATTATATCCGCCGTAACTATGGCATGTTGATTGGAGAAGCAACTGCCGAAGAGATTAAAAAGAAAATTGGTTCTGCCTTCCCAGGTGCTGAAGTGAATGAACTTGAAGTAAAAGGTCGCAATTTGGCAGAAGGTATTCCTCGCTCATTTATTGTGTCTTCTAACGAAATTTTAGAAGCATTAAGCGAACCACTTAATCAAATTGTTCAGGCAGTTAAAATTGCTTTAGAACAAACGCCACCAGAACTAGGTGCTGATATTGCTGAGCGTGGCTTGGTGTTAACTGGCGGTGGTGCGTTATTAAAAGATATTGATAGGCTTTTATCAGAAGAGACTGGTTTACCTGTATTTATTGCTGAAGATCCTTTAACTTGCGTGGTTAAAGGCTCTGGAAAAGCACTAGAAATGCTGGGCAAAGTCAACTCTGTTTTTGTTCCTAATCCCTAGGAGTAAATGAAATTCTATGTCGCAAGGATTTTCATTTAATTACTCAAATCGCGGAACAAAACCAGTAACTAAATTGGTTGTTTTTTCATTACTTAGTATTGGTTTAATGATAGCAGACGAACATCTCTCTCTTATGAAAGGGATTAAATCTGCTGTCTTAACTGTGTTGTACCCTATTCAATGGGCGGCTGACCTTCCAGTACAAGCATATGATCATGCAAAAATATTTTTGACCAATCAATCTGAGCTACATGAAGAAAACCGAAAGCTTCTGATTGAAAACACTGAGTTAAAAGCCAAACTGGGCACGCAAAATACGTTGTATCGTAGCTTGGCAGAGTTACAAGCTTTACAGAACATTCAATCACGTTTTCCTGCTGTTGTGACCTCAGCGCAAATTATTTCGACACAACAGGACCCTTTTTCAAATAAACTACTGATTTCAAAGGGAAGTAGTTCTGGTGTTGAGCTGGGTCAACCTGTTATTGACAATCATGGTTTACTTGGTCAAGTAACTACGGTGCAACCTTATAGTGCGGAAATCACTTTATTAACCAATAGTAAACAAGTAATCCCTGTGATGATAGAGCGCACTGGAGAAAGAGCGCTACTTTATGGTTCTGGAAATGGTGTCGACTTGCGTTACTTAAGCACCAATACACAATTACAAACGAACGACATACTGGTCACATCTGGTTTAGATGATGTCTATAGCCCTGGTATTCCTGTAGCAAGGATTATTGAAGCCACGAAAAACATTGCTTCTCCTTTTTATCGAACACAAGTGGTACCTTTAGCAGGTGTGAATCAGTCACGTTATATTTTGGTTTTAGCTAAAGCAAAATATCGCTCAGCATCGCCCTCTACGCTCAACAATAATGATAAGGTGCTACAACAGCAACATTCAGCTAGTCAGGAAGGTGCTTAATGGAGCATTTAAATGAATTTCGTAAGCATATTCCAACCAGACTGATTTATTTAAGTTTCATTGTTGCTTTATTTATTGAACTCATTCCTACCAGACATTGGTTACCTGATGTCGTAGGACTTTTAATTTTATATTGGATCATCAACACCCCTGAGCAAGTTAATCTAGGTACCGCGTTTGTACTGGGTATCATTACAGATATTGCAACCCAAAGTTACCTAGGCCAGCATGCTTTAGCTTATACCATGACCAGTTTTCTCGTATTAAATAATCGAAGAAGCATTATTTTACATAATTATGGCTGGCAATCTTTGGTTGCTCTGGGTACATTATTTGGCAATCAACTCATTATGGGCATCATTGGATTCATTCGTAGCCACAAAATACCTTCATGGGATTATATTATCCCTGTATTTATTGGTGCCGCTTTATGGCCACTATTGAATAAATTGATTATTTTTTCCTATAAATCCCGTGCAAAAAGATGAGTAAAACCATACTAAAAAAGGAAAAAAGCAAGCACAATCCTCAGCAGGATTTCTTGTCACGTATTGTGGTTGCTTTTTCTCTCATTTTAATTTGCTTTTGTATTCTAGCTGGGCGTTTTTACTATTTACAGGTCATCAAACACCAAGACTATATTACACAAGCGGAAACCAACCGTATTTCACTGATTCCTACATCACCTAGCAGAGGGACAATTGTTGATCGAAATGGTATTGTTCTTGCACGTAATTATTCGGCCTACACACTCGAAGTCACACCAAGTGAGGTGGATAAATTAGGTGACACAATTGAACGACTAAAAGCTTTTGTTGATATTACAGAAGGCGATTTAAAAAGATTTAAGAAATTTAAAGCAGATGCACGCTCTTTTGAAAATATTCCTCTTAAATTAAAGTTAACAGAAGAGGAAGCAGCACAGATTGCAGCAAACTTATATCAATTCCCTGGTGTGGAAGTACGTTCACGCTCTTTTCGGGAGTACCCGTATGGACCACTTACAGCACATGTCCTAGGGTATATTGGGCGAATCAGCCAAAAAGATGAGCAACAATTAAAAGAGACTGGTCGCTATAATTTATATAAAGGTTCTACTCATATCGGTAAAATAGGAATCGAAAGCTATTACGAAAATGAATTACATGGCACCCCAGGCTTTGAAGAAGTGGAAACCGATGCAGTTGGACGAGTTGTCAGGGTATTGAGAACAACACAACCTCAAGACGGAGACACACTCAAACTGGCCTTAGACATTAATTTACAAAAAGAAGTAGATCGCTTATTTGGTAATAGACGTGGTGCATTGGTGGCTATTGACCCCAAAACTGGTGGTGTTCTTGCTTTTGTCTCCAAACCCACTTTTGACCCAAATCTATTTATCGATGGTATTGATACTGAAACATGGAATAGCCTAAATACAGATTTGCAAACCCCCTTAATTAATCGAGCATTACGTGGGGTATACCCACCTGGTTCGACATTTAAGCCTTTCATCGCCATGGCAGCTTTAGAAACAAAATCATTGACCCAAAGCACGATTTTACCTGCACCTGGTACTTTTTCTTTACCCGGTTCTAAACATGTTTTTAGAGACGCTTCTCGTAGAGGACATGGTGCTGTCAATTTATCTACTGCGATTCAGGTTTCTAGTGATACGTTCTTTTATCGCTTAGGTTGGGATATGGGTATTGATAAAATACATCCAACCTTAAAAGAATTTGGATTGGGTGAATATACGGGTATCGACTTGGACAATGAAGCCAAAGGTATTCGGCCAAGCAAAGAATGGAAAGCTGAACGCTATAAATCCAAACCCAATGAAGCAAAATGGAATCCTGCTGATGTCATCAATGTCAGTATAGGCCAAGGTTATAACACTTATACGCCTTTACAAATGGCCAATGCCACAGCAATTCTAGCCAATGAGGGTGTTGCCTTTAAACCCCATATCGTTCAAGAGGTCATCAACAATAGAACGGGCACTGTCACTAAAATAGACCCTCAACCTGACCGGATATTGCCTTTTAGCAAAAGTAATATGGACTATGTCAAACATGCTATGGTTAAGGTGATGAAACCTGGCGGTACAGCAGCCCGTTTAGGTGCAGGCATGAGCTACAATGCTGGAGGAAAAACGGGAACAGCCCAAGTTGTGCAAATCAAACAGGGCTCTGTTTACAATGCTGGCGCATTAAGAGAAACGCATCGAGATCATTCTTGGTTTATTGCTTTTGCACCAGAAAACAACCCTCAAATTGCTTTAGCGGTTATTGTAGAAAACGGTGGATGGGGTGCCAGTGCAGCAGGCCCCATCGCCCGTCAAGTATTGGACTTTTATTTATTACCCAGATTAAGAAAAGCCGCATCTCCCCAAACAACCAATCAAGAAACTGCTCAACAAGGCGCTTCCAATGAATAATGCGCACCCTCTTAAACGTTTATATAATTTTATATTTGACCCTTTAGATAAATGGCTCTTGGTTTGTTTATTGATTGTTTATATCATGAGCCTTTTTTTACTGTACTCCGCAGATGGTCAGGATCTTGGTCAGTTAAATAATAAATCATTACACACCATTTTAGGGTTTACTTTAATTTGGGGGTTAGCAAAGGCAAAACCCCAGTTTCTGGCTAATTTCGCTGTACCTTTATACGTCATAGGGGTAATTTTGCTGATCGGAGTGGAAATTCCTGGGCTTGGCGTCAAGGTCAATGGTGCGACTCGTTGGCTTAACTTAGGCATTACCCGTATTCAGCCTTCAGAAATCATGAAAATAGCCGTACCCATGATGCTTGCTTGGTACTTTCAAAAACATGACTTAACCTTAAATTGGCGTAATTTTATTGTCGCCATTGTGCTTATTTTGATACCCTGTTTTTTGATTCTCAAACAACCTGATTTAGGCACAACGCTTTTAATTGCCGCATCGGGTATTTTTATTTTATTTTTTGCAGGACTTTCATGGAAAGTGATCATTGCCTCAATTATCTCATTTATTTTAGCCATACCTGTGATGTGGTTATATGTAATGAAAGATTATCAAAAAATCAGGGTACTGACCTTAATTGACCCAATGCAAGATCGTCAAGGAGCTGGCTACCATATTATACAATCCATGATTGCTATTGGTTCTGGTGGTGTATGGGGCAAGGGTTGGTTAAATGGCACACAAACACATTTAGATTATATTCCTGAAAGTACAACAGATTTTATTTTTGCCGTTTATGCAGAAGAATTCGGTCTCATTGGCAATATATTATTATTATTGGTTTATTTGGTTATTTTAGGTAGAGGTTTTGTAATTGCCAACCGCGCACCTACTTTATATGGACGTTTACTCAGTGCTGCTTTGACCATGACCCTTTTTTGTTATGCTTTTGTTAATATGGGTATGGTTAGTGGCATTTTACCTGTAGTCGGTGTACCTTTACCTTTAGTAAGCTATGGTGGGACAGCAACTTTATCCATTATGTTTATTATTGGCTTACTGATGGGTATAGCCAATCACAGACGTTAAAAGCATTAAAACTTTGAGGATACCTCATGGAAATAATCAAAATAATGATTGCGCTCTTGGTTCTAATGAACCCATTAGGTGCTATTTCTCTTTTTATTGGTTTAACACCAGGGTACTCGCAAGAAGAACGCAAAAAAATTGCCAAAACATCTTTTATCACCATCATTATTGTCGTTTTTTTCTTTTCACTTTTAGGTGAAAGTATTTTACACTTTTTAAATATCAGTATTGGTTCATTCCGAGTGGGTGGGGGTATTTTAGTGATGCTTATAGCCATTAGTTTAATGAACCCAAAACCAACTGATACAAAAACCACACAAGAAGAAAAAGACGAAGCAGAAAACAAAAGCAATATTGCCGTTGTTCCCTTAACCATTCCATTGCAAATTGGCCCTGGCACAATTTCCACTATTATCATCTACTCCTCTGCCGCAAAAACAGGCTGGCAAACGATACAACTACTTGTTGCAGGATGCATCGCAGCAATGATTTCTTATAGTGCATTGGTTATGGCTACACCAATTAGCAAAATTTTGGGACAAACGGGTATTAATATTGTCAATAGATTAATGGGCATGGTACTGGCAGCAGTTTCGATTGAAATTATTGTTGCGGGTTTAAAAAATTTATTCCCAACTTTATTATAAAAAGAAATTTAAAAACAAGTGCTTTTTTCATTCTCATTGGCTGGATCTCATCTAAAAGCAATAAACATTTACTCATAAAAAATGGCCATACATAAATGGCCATTTTACATAGATAACTTAAGTCAATTAAAAACTAAAACAGTATCCTGCATTAATTTGTTTTTGATTAAACTTACTGCCTATAGAATAAGTTGTATCTAAATACACATTGTGATTCTTTTTAATTTGTGCGTTCAAAAACAAATGATGAAAAATATAATTCACTTACAAATAATGTTGTGGTTATAAATAGTTCGTATTATCAAACAGCAATAGATTTTTTGTTTTTAATAAAGAAAAAATATAAAGCATTCAAACTCAAACCACATACACAAAAAACAAACATTGTGAGCGTTAAACCAAAAACACTCCCCCACACCAAAGGCACAACAAGCCCAGCAACAATGCCACCTGCCATTGATTGCATACAACCTTGTAAAGAGGAAGCCGTGCCCCTTAGTTTAGGAAACAAATCCATCAAAGCGATCATCATAGAAGGCGCCACAATAGACATGCCCATACAATAAAACCCTAAAGGAACCACAACCATCAACAAAGTAGGTGTAAAAAAAGCATGGTATAAAGTTGTGGTTAATGTTGCTAGAATCATCGTCACATAACCAAAGCTGACAGTGTTTCTGACCGTTATTCTCCCAGCCAAGCGCCCGCTTAAAAAAGCGCCTAGCATAATACCCATAACTAATGGCCCAAACAACCAAAAAAACTGTGTCTCAGGGATACCCAAATGTTCAACCAATAACATATGAGAAGAAGGAATAAAAACAAACATACCGGCTGAATTAAAAGCTAATGCTAAACTTAATAAAAAAAACTCAGCACGTTTAAGCACCTGCCAATAGTTCTTAAACAAAGCACTAAAACTAAACGTACTACGCTTATCAACTGGATGAGTCTCAGGCAACTTAAACCATGAAGCGGCCAATAACAACAAACCCAATATACACAAAAATACAAAAATAGAACGCCACCCCAATAAAGTGAATAACTGCCCGCCTAGAACAGGAGCCAATGCAGGTGCAAGAGAAAATAACATGGTGACCTGAGACATAATTTTTTGTGCTCTAACCCCATCAAAACAATCACGAATAATTGCCCTCCCCACCACCATCCCTGCACCACCACACACGCCCTGAATAGCACGCATCATAAGCAGCCCTTCTAAAGTGTTCACAAAAACACAGCCAATAGAAGCCAAAGCGAATAGAGCCAAAGAAATCAGAATAACCTTACGTCGACCAATGGCATCGGAAACGGCACCATGTAAAAGATTAGTGATGCCAAAACACAGCATATAGGCAGAAATAATCAATTGCGTCTGTTCTTGTGTGCTGTTTAAATCCTGACTAATGGCTCCCATTGCAGGTAAAAATGTATCAATGGAAAAAGGCCCAATGGCAGCCAACCCTGCCAACAATAAAGTAAACACCAGAGAAATTTTTTGTACATCTTTATTTATACTCATTAAAAATCATGCCCTCTTTAAATCTTATCAACTGCTTGCTTTTCTATAAAAACACTGAATATTTAACCCAGTAATGCTCTAACAAAGAAATTAGGTGACTGTCACTAATACAGTCACCTAATTAACGTTTATATCTAAATATAGCTTCTGATTATTTGTTTAATGAAATACCATTTGCTTCTCTTTTTAAAATGATTCAAAACCATAAGATCCGTCAATTAAGCCATAAAAAACAAATCGTAAGCGAATTTACTGATTAAAATACACATTAAACATAAAAAACAAATCCTTAAAACTTTGGCGCCACCTAAAATGGCTAATCGAGCACCGACAAAGCCACCAAATATATTACTGATCGCCATAGGAATAGCAAATGCCCATAAAATATTGCCGCTTGGAATAAAAAAGGACAATGCCGCAAAATTTGTGGCTAGATTAACAACCTTTGCCGCCGCGGTTGCATGCAAGAAATCAAAAGCATAAATCCTGATAAACAAAAATGTTAAAAAACTACCTGTCCCTGGCCCAAAAATACCATCATAAAAACCAATACTGGCACCAATTAACATACCAATATATAAATCTTTATGGGTTAATGCTCGTTCAGTATGTAAACGGCCAAAATCTTTTTTGATAAAAGTGTAAATGCCTATAACGATTAACAGGACTAAGATAGCAGGCTTCATCCAGGCAACGGGGATATAAGTGACAACTTTAGCCCCAAGATAAGAAAAAATAAAAGCCAATAACGCTGTAGGTAAAATCAAACGCCAAGGCACTTTAATTTTTTTGATATATTCTCTTGCGGCAGTTGCCGTGCCACAAATAGAGGCAAATTTATTGGTGCCAAACAATACCGCAGGCGTATGATTGGGTAAAAAACTAAAAATACCAGGAATTTGAATTAAACCACCACCACCGACCGCTGCATCCATTAATCCTGCTAAAAAGGCAATGCCAACCAATAATGCAATCGTTGTATCCATTATTTAGCTGTTCCCACCTTTGCTGGTATTGGCTCCACCCTTACCATAATTGACTTTTGAAGAACCATCAATTATTCGTTGTATCGCAATTTGGGCACTTCTAGGCGCCCCTTCATTACACAGCATATACCGAATTTGCAATCTTGCTTTATCATCAACGCTGATACTTTTCCAGTCTGCTTTTTTATTCATAATCCATTGATGATTAAAGGTATCACCAAAGGCAAATATTTTATTTAGGCGATTATTACACAATATGCCTTCAGCACTAAGGTTATTGGCACCACGCTGGCTTTGCAAATTCAACACATAACGAATGGTGCCATCTTCTGCCAAATCAACACTTTCTAAATCAATCATTGCTTTATTTTTATAGTTTTCTCCCACGTAAAACTCCTGCCATTTGCCTTCTTCCATAGTGCGATAAGGTGGCAAAGGTAATTTAGTTTCCCCCCAAGGGGTTTCATCCCAATTCATATGACTGTAATCAGTTCGAATTTCTGCTTGTACATAAAACGCAGAGACCAAAAATGACATAAAAATAAATGGGGTGATTAATTTTAATAAAGACTTCATCTATCTATTCCTATACCTCGGATATAACGTTGTTATTCTACTCCTTCCATGCCAATTTAAACAGTTCATTACTCAGATAATTAAAGCTATTTATCCAAACAAATAAAATAAAAGATTGCCAACATAAGAACTATTGCTAAAATACACCATTATGTCTTTTTAAAAACACCCTATGTATAAAGATGATCAATAATCATGAATACTTTATTTAAAAACGTTGGCTTAGTTTTACGTCCTGATACAGTCGGCATTCATGATGCCACTAAAACACTGGTCTCGTTTTTAAAAGAAAACCAAATCAATGTTTACATTGAAGATGAAAGCTTGAACGATTTTTCTGACACAGACAAACCTGATTGCAGTTTATTAAATAAAGAAGTGTTGGGTAAACTATGTGATTTGATTATTGTATTGGGTGGAGATGGCACTTTATTGTCGGTTGCCCGAAAAATCGCCCCTTATCGAGTGCCCTTAATCGGTATTAATCAAGGGCGATTAGGGTTTATGACCGATATTTCTAAAGAAAATATGATTCCTGCTTTAGAAAAAATGTTTATTGGCGAGTTTGTCCCCGAAGAACGTATTATGCTTGAAGCTTCTGTTTTACGGAACAATAAAGAAGTCAAACATGCTCTAGCACTCAACGATGTTGTCTTCAGCCGTGGCAGTATGGGGCAAATGATTGAGTTTGAATTATTTATTGATGAACAATTTGTGTATACCCAACGCTCAGACGGTTTAATTGTCTCTTCTCCAACAGGTTCTACTGCCTATGCCTTATCTTCTGGTGGCCCAATATTACAACCTACTCTACCAGCCTTTACTTTAGTGCCTATTTGCCCTCAAGCCATGAATAACAGACCTATTGTCATTAACGATACCGCTCAAGTCTGCTTTTTACTGACAAAAGGCGGGGACACTCGTGTTCACTTTGATGGCCAATCATTGTTTGATCTGGCAGAAATGGATCAAGTATTTATTAGACGGTACCGTAATACCTTACGCATGTTACATCCACAAGACTATAATTATTATCATACACTCAGACAAAAACTACACTGGGGTGAACGCCTTATCTAGAAAGAACCATCATGCTTTTGTCCTTATCATTAAAAAATTTTGTGATTGTTGAACAACTTAACTTGGATTTCCAAAGCGGTTTTACTGTATTAACAGGGGAAACGGGCGCAGGTAAATCCATCACGTTAGATGCGCTTGGCTTGCTGATGGGGGATAAAGCCAGTGCCGATCAGGTAAGGTCTGGCACAAAAGAAGCACAACTGTCGGCTCTTTTTGACCTAACTCAATTGCCAGATGTACAAAAACAATTACAGGGACAAGGTTTATTGTCAGAAGGTGAAACAGAGCTGAGCGTCCGAAGAACCTTGGATCACTCAGGGAAAAGCCGCAGCTTCATCAATAATCAAACCGCCACTTTGGCCCAGTTAAAAGCCTTAGGGGAAGAGCTGATTGATATCCATGGACAAAATGCACATCAATCTTTAAACAGAGAAGCAACCCAACGCCAATTATTAGACGCTTTTGCTCAAGCAAGCATTCAAGCCAAAACCGTCAAAACTTTATTTCAAAACTGGCAAGAAGCCAAAACAGCCTATGAAACAGCGCAACATTTTGCAGAACAAATGCAAATCGAAAAAGAGCGTTTAAACTGGCAAATAAACGAATTATCAGAGCTTAATCCAATTGAGCATGAATGGGACACACTGAATCAACAACATAAAAATATGGCTCACTCAGTAGAATTAATTGAGACAGCCACTTGGATTCAAAATGTCCTTGACGAAGGTGAGCAGAACCTGCTCAAAACCATACATCAAATACAGCACAAGCTCAGTGGTTTAGCAGATATTCACCCTTCTTTTTCTCAAAGTTTACAAACCATTGAGTCTGTTGAAGCAGAACTGAATGATATTACCTATACCATGCGTGATGTTGCCAATAGCATTGAATCAGATCCTGCGCAATTTAATTTGATAGAAGACAGAATGCAACAGATCACGTCACTGGCAAAAAAATACCGTACAGAACCAGAAGATTTATACAAAAAACTCAATGAATTAAAAACACAAGCACAACAATTAGAAGAAAGCACAGATTTAGAACAACTACACTTAACTGTTGATAAGAATTATCAAGCTTACCTTGCCGAGGCAACAACACTGAGCAATATGCGCCAAAAAGCGGCCGCTCAATTAGCAAAAAAAACGACTGAACAAATGCAGTATATGGCTATGAGTGGTGCACAATTTGCGGTGATACTCACCCCTTATCAAGAACCTCATGCCTCAGGCTTAGAACAGGTTAGCTATCAGGTCGCATTAAACCAAGGCTCTTCACTAAAGCCTTTAAATAAAGTCGCTTCTGGTGGAGAATTATCCCGTATCAGCTTGAGCTTACAAGTTGTGATGAGCCAATTTACCCGTGTACCTACCCTTATTTTTGATGAGGTAGATGCGGGTATCGGTGGAAGAGTCGCACAAATGGTTGGCAAACTACTGCATGACTTAGGCAAACATTATCAAGTATTGGCCATTACCCACCTACCCCAAGTTGCTTCCTGTGGAGAACACCATTGGCAAGTGAGCAAATACAGTAAAGAAGGGCAAACATTTAGCCAAATTAAGGTACTCAATAACAATGAAAGAGTGGATGAAATTGCCCGAATGCTAGGAGGAGAAGTGATTACAGAAACCACAAAAGAACATGCAAAAGAAATGTTACATTCAATAAAATAAACCATAATATTAAATGGATTATATTTTTTAAGCATAATAAATGAATATTCAAGTATCCAAACAATGCTAAAAAATATCCTAATTATTGTTTGTGGCTAACCTTGCTTCATCTACAGCATATTTCACCACAACATCATTTTGATAAAGCAGATCAGATCGCAAGCATTTAGGTTGCCCACCCACATTATATTTCGTTAAGGTATCACGCCAGATTTCATTTTGACGATAAACAACATTATTTTTTCGGGTAAATGCATGCCTTTTTTCATAAATATGGTAACTATACGCTCGCTCTTGCTCACACAACAGTTCCCCTTCAAGTTGGTGCTCACCAACATGTAAACTCAACTGGAATGTTTTTTGAGTTGGGTTATAAAGCACCAAATCAATAAAATTATAAAAGATTGCGGCACCAGAACCAAAAGGGAGTATCCGCCCATCATCAGGAAATGGATCAAAACTATGGTTTGCCCTTTCTACCACTTGTAGTTCAGAGTGTAACGCCAACCAATGAATCAAATTACTGATTTGACAAATCCCGCCACCGATACCGCTTCGGGCTTGCCCAAAAGACAGCTCCATTCCTTCCACAAAACCTCTTTTTTTTGTGGGTCTGCCCACCAAACGGCAAAAAGAAAAATACTCACTTGGCCGAATGATCACCCCATTAAGTTGGTTAACCGCTAATTTTAAATTGGTCACTTTATTGTATTGTAACTGAATATCGCTTTCACCCAATCGACGGATCAGCTTGGAGGTGTGCTTTTTATAACGGTAAGGTAAACGTTCATTTGGCTGACGCACACAACTGTATTTTCGGCCAGAACAATGCCAAGAGAAATAACGAAAAATGCGACGCTGCCAAACTCTTAACCAATAAAGTAAGGGATGATAATGTGATAATGGCCTTCTCATGCAATACTCAAACTCTATTTTTCATGTATTCATTGAGTATATAAATATTGTGTGAAGACAATGTGAAGTAATACCAAGGAAACAAAACAGATTCAATATATAAAAACATCATATTATTTATTCATTAACCATGGTTTCTGCCATTGTATGCTTTGTCCTGCAATGTTTCAAAACGCTGTTTTAAATGCTCAATAAATGCAGTTTTATTCTCATCTTCTGTCACATACATAGGTTCATCTATATACACATCAATAAAAAATGGCACAGGAATACGCTGTCCTTTTCCCATTGCTCGGCCTAAGCCATGCATATAAACAGGAATTACTGGCACATCAGGACATTGTTGGCATAAAAACCATAAACCCGACTTTAATTCAGACATCTGTTCGGGTTCCCCCCGCGTCCCTTCAGGAAAAAGAATCAAAATTTTATTGTTTTTAAGTGCTTCAACGCAACCTGCCAATGGATCATGTTCTTTTGGTGAACCGCCTTTACGTTCAACCGGAATAATGCCAATAACTTTAGTTGAAAACCAAGCAAACCATTTATTTTTCATAAAATAATCAGCTGCCGCCGCTGGATGCACATCAGAAATTAGAGATAAGGGAAACAAAGTCAATAAAGTTAACGTATCCAAATGGCTATTGTGATTCCCAACAATAATGGCGGGACCTTTTTTAGGTAAACGCTCTCTTTTACTGACAGAAACACCCAACCAGACCAACACCACTGGGTAAGCCACCAGAATGATAAATAATTTGCGTAATAGGTTATTCATGACTCAAAGGCTCAAAAATAATAATAGTAAATAAAATGGAAAAAAATTGGTGCTGTATAAATTAAAGAGTCCAGCCGATCTAAAATACCACCATGCCCTGGCAATAATTTACCAGAATCTTTTACCCCAATATCCCGTTTTACAGCAGACATCACCACGTCCCCAATAAAACCAAACACACCAATCAGAAGGCCTGCCAATAAACAATGCAATAATCCTAAAGGAGAAAACGTCATGGGGGTCAAAATCGGCCCCAAAATTAAAGCCAACACCATGGTCGTCGCAATACCACCAAGTAATCCTTCCACTGTTTTATTGGGGCTCACTTTAGGGATAATTTTTCTCTTACCCAGTGTTTTACCCCATAAATATTGAGCAATATCATTACACTCTGTTAAAGCAACCAAATAAATCACCATAAGTGCACCCGTACTTTTATCGTCCCCTAAGACATTTAAAAAAGCCACATGGCTAATGGCAAAAACCGTAGTCATGACCCCCCAATGGAGGGTAGCGGCTGAATGTAAAAACCCTTTTGTATCCCCTATTAACACCATGACAGTTGGTAAAAACAAAAATACATAAACGGGAATAAAGACAATAAACATGCCAAACCATTCGGCACCCACAAAATAATATTGTATGGGTATACTCACATAGGCCCATAACAAAGGGGTATTGTCTGAATACCTTGTTGGGATCATGGTGAAAAATTCTTTTAACGCCAAGAAACTGATGAACCCAAAAATGATCAAAGAAACAACTTGAGGTGTACTAATGGCCAAGACAAATACCAACACAATCAGCCACCATGTTTGCATACGCTGGGTCAGTTCTGTCCAGTCTTTATCAGGATGGCGCTTACGCACAACATAAACCATACATTGCGCTAAAATCAGAATAATAAAAAAACTGCAAATTGCAGTAAAAAGGGTAATATTCATTTATCCACTATTCTTTGAAATCAAAACTACTTGATCGTTAAAATCAGGTAAAGTATACCATTCCTTACGTATTTATTCTTCCCTGAAAATACTTGGTTAAAACACATACTTTGAATTTTTCATCATATATTTTAATAAATAGACTAGATTAATCGTTTTATCTTTAAACATCACTCAATCAATTATATAAAATTTAAACTAAAAACAGCTTGAGCATAAAACAATCAAAATGATGCTTTTTTATTGCAAGCCACAAAAAATAACACCAACATACTTACTTTTTTCAAGAAAACTTGTTATCCTTTGCCTCATTAATTCAACAAATCATCCAAAAAATCCTGAATGGATCACCTGATTTTTTGTACAAGTTTTGGATCTTATATGACCTATTCTTTGCCTGCTTTCAAAAAAGTTGCCAAATATTTACTCCTGTTTATCGTGCTAGCCGCATCAGTTGCGGGTTGTCGTTTTTTTCAAGATAGAAAAGGTTCCTTTACTGTTGGTCAAGTATGGGTAGATATGTCTAAGCCTGATGTGATGATTTTAAGCCAAAATTTAGCTAGGCTACCCAAAGACATTTTAACAGTCCCTCTACTGAATCAATTGCTCACAGAAGATTTGATTTTTTATTACGACAATGCCCCATCAAAACTTTCTATTCAGGGCAGCATTAATCGCATCGCTTTTGAACATCAGTTATCCGTTCCAGAACAAATTGTGCAAAAAATCATTTCTGAACCATCAGAACTTTATGTTTGGAATGGTTCAACAGGGCGTCCAGAATACTGGATGCTGGCTACCAAAAATTCAGGTACCACAAAATTAATCCAAGGCTTGAGTAAAATTGCATTAAGTGACAGCCAATTGATTGAAGCGGCAACCATTAAAGTAGATGGGGAAAAAGTCCCTTTATATGCATTGTATTATCAAAATCATGTGGGGCTTTTTGCCAGCTTCAAAGACCGTTTAGTTTTTTTATCCGATGCAGGTATGTTATTTGAACAAAAAGAAACAGAAAGCCAAATCCCTCCAATTAAAACAGATATTGGATATGATTACGATAATAGAGAAAACCCTGTTACTGCATATGATGCTGCAAATGGAGAAAACCCTGTTCCCAAAACTGCCAGTACTGCGCCAAAAGTAAATGGCAAACTGTTACAAGATAGAGTAGAACAAGTTGAACTGTTATTAAGTGCAAAACCTGACAACCAACAAAAAATTATGCGCACTGTTGGTTTAAATATGCCCAAAAAAGGACACAGCATCACAGCAAACGCCTCATTTTTAGCCTTTTCTTACCAGAGTGCTTTACCTGGCTTTAATGCTGTTCGCTTTGAATTTGATGGACAAAAATGGCACAGTGAAGCTGCCATTACCCCAGAATTATTGCCTGAACGAAAATGGCATAGCGAGGCTTTATTTCAAATGAGCCCTGCGGATGCGGCACTGTGTGCTTCATTACCCGTTAATTGGTCTGAAATGGCGAAAAACACTGAATCTATTTCTTTCGTACAAAACAGCAAATTGGACTTAAATCAATTTAATGATCCTGTCTTAATGTGCTGGTACGAAAATAAGCCTTTTTCCGCACCTTTATTGATTGCAAAACTGAAAAATAAAGAAGTGGCAACAACACAAATTCCTGCGCTCACTGCTTTATTTGAGCAAATCATTGGTGCCAAAGAATTTGAAAATAAAAAACGTTTCGATGTTGAGAAGCAAACTGTTACACCTGATATTGTGATGATGAGCCGCATAGTCAGCGCTCGCTATGGTAGCCACAACGTAAAAGATTTGCCTAAAACATTTACAGGGAAAATGTCCTCTCAGCGCTATTTTCCAGCGGCATTGGCTGTTTCAGGTGAGTATGTATTTTTCTCACCCGATGAAGACTTAGTCAAACAAGCTGTGAGCGTTTATCAAAAAAACTTTCCTGCATTATCTGACCAAATGCAACAAAAAGAACGCACCATTGCATGGGTTAATTCAAAACAACTAGCCAAACTACTTGAACAACAAATGTTGGATGCTTTATCTGCACATTCTGAAACAGATTTACGTAAAGTCTCGCAAGAACAAATAAAACCCAAATTAGATCTGTTAGCAAAACAGCCAATATGGGCGATTATTTTAGATGATGTGCCTACTTTAGTAGGCAGCAAAAACGCCAAACATATTTGGTTACCGTTACATTGGCAAGAACAGAACAAAACCATCACACCATGAAACTGAACCGCAGATCATTTATCGCCTCAGCTTTATTATTAAGCCCAACAACATGGGCTTTAGTTGGCCATTTAAACAGCCAAAATCAAGTGATGCTGAATAAAGAGCAATCTGCTCTATTTCGTCAATGGTTTGCTGCCATCGTACGTCAACAGTTAAAACAAGGCCCCTCTAATCGCTGGACACACAGAGATTGTGCAGGTTTGATTCGTTTTGCTGTATTTGAAACCTTACGAGAACACGATACCAAATGGCGGGCAGCCAGTGGTTTTGAACTGGCACAATTGCCCGCCGAGCTAAACCTTAATGCAGCACAAAAAAACCTAAAAAATGAGTGGATTACCATTGAAGGCAATAAAAGTGCGTATGTGAGCGCTCTGGCTTTAATTCAAAAAAACAGTGTATTTGTCAGCAAAAACATGAACCAAGCCCAGATAGGTGATCTGCTGTTTTTTGATCAAGGTGATGCGCAACACTTAATGATATGGTTGGGCAACCTAATTGCCTACCATACAGGAACAGTAACAAAAACAGACAACGGTTTAAGAGCCGTTTTGATACCCGAATTATTAAATTGGAAGGATACGCGGTGGCGAATCAATCAAAACAATCCCAACTTCATCGGCATTTACCGTTTGGGCTTTTTATCCCGATAATTTGTTTATTGACACTATTGCCCAAACTGGCTTTTGCTCTACCCGAAGTACCGCCAAGTAATACATCGTTAGATGTGTCTGAGCCATTTTATGTACTCAGTGACAAAAGCTATGGCACAGACGAAACAGCACAGATTCGTTTAGAAGCACCTTCTTCCTACGCTCATTATGAAACACCACTGGATGCCGATATTCGGGTTTATCGTATTTCAGAACCATTAGACTTTTTAAAAGCACAACCAGACTTACATCGAGTACAAATTAAAGCCAATACACGTACCAGTGCCATGCCTGCTGTGCATTATGTTTGGGATAGCTGGATGAAATCAACCCGTCGTTCATGGCAGCGTTTGTTTTCTTCTGAAACTCGTTTAGGGGTAACCAAACAATATCCTGAACTGAAAACGCAAGCATCTATTACCCAAGCAACCAAAATAGATCAACAAGTACAATTTAGCCCTTTAAGTAAATACCCTATTATCACGCAAATTCGTTACCCACTATGGTACGCCAAACCAATTGCACCACCTAAAGATACTGTGCTTTCTGGCAGCAGCAGTAATTTTATACAAAATAAATTGGGCAATGTGATGGTCCCACTGGGCAAACTGCCTGCTGGTTTATACCTTATTGAAGCCATGGTTGCAAATCAGCGTGCGACCACCTTATTGTTTGTGTCAAATACAGTTGCCATCACCAAATCAGCAAAAGACCAAACTTTGGTTTGGACAACCAACCGTCAAACAGGCAATGCACAAAAAAATGTTGCTCTTTTATGGACAGATGGCGTAGGTGTGCTAGGGACACAACAAACTGATCAAAACGGCTTTGCTACTTTAAAACGTGCCACACCTGAACACAGTTATTTGTTGGGTGAAGATGGACAAGGTGGTGTGTTTGTTTCAGAAAATTTTTATTACGACAGCGAAGTCTACAATACTAAACTGTATGCTTTTACTGATCGACCACTTTATCGAGCATCCGATACCGTATCAATTAAAGCGTTTATTCGTGACTTTACCAGTGCCCAAACATCCAATACACCTGCTAGCGTACCTATATCCTATGAAATACTGGATCCTACAGGCACAACGTTACTGAAAGACACCTTAAAAAACGAAACACTCGGTAATGCTTCTGGTCAATTCACCTTGCCAGAAAAGGCTATGAGCGGTGGCTATGAAATCAAACTGACTCGAGAAGATGATGTTTATTCTGCTTCATTTAGAGTAGCCGATTACATCAAACCCCATTTTGATATTTTATTGAACACACCCAACAACTTAAAAACAGGTCAACCCATTAAAGGCACCATTGCGTTGCGTTATCCAAATGGTTCCGCAGTCAAAAATGCTCAAGTGAATATCAGTGTTCGCGCACAACAACTGTCTATGGTAGATGGTCAATTGGACTATGCAGGCATGTTCCCTATTCAATTGTCACAACAACAATGGACATCTAACGATAAAGGCGAAATAGAACTCAATCTACCTGAAACCAAAGAACCAAGCCGTTATATTGTGACCATTTTAGCCAGTGATGCGGCAGCTTACCGAGTCAAAACCACTCGGGAAATTCTGGTAGAGCGTGGTATCACGCCTTACACCATTAAAACCAATCTTCAATTTGGACAAGTGGGTCAAAAAATCACCTTTAATTTTGCCACACAAAACCCCAGTAAAGAAGCACCTTCAGAATATGAGTTGATTCGTTTAGAAGATGGCAAAAAAGACAAAGGCACCATTGCTGCCAATGCAAAATCATTTGAAATCAAATTTGATCGTGCTGGCTCTTATACAGTGATGCTTAAAGATCAATCAGGCAATTTACTGGGAGCAACCAATTATTGGGTACAAGGTGAAGGCTTTGAAGCAGCTGAAGGTTCAGTAGAAATTGTGTTTGATAAACCTCAATATAAAGTAGGAGAAACAGCCAATGCTTTAGTCAGTTTCCCTGTTGATATCAATGATGCGCTGTTGACCTTAGAAAGAGACAATGTAGAAGCATTTGGTTTATTGTCGCAAAACCAAAATTGGTTCTCTAAAAAGAAAATCAATAATCGTCAATACATTGTCAGTTTACCAGTAGGCAATCAATTTACCCCTAATATGACTTTTTCTGTACTGTACCAGTATAAAGGTGAATATGTTTTCCAAAATGCAGGCGTAATTGTAGCGCAACCTCAAATTGAGGTTGCCATTAAACCCAATAAAACCACTTATAAACCAAAAGAAAAAGTGTCGATTCAATTAGATACCTTATTTGCTGGCAATAAAATCCCCAGCCAACTGGCCATTAGCGTTGTGGATGAAATGATTTATGTTTTACAACCAGAAATCGCCCCCAATATGGTTGATTTTTTCTATCACCCCAGACGAAACAATGTTGCCACAACGGCCAGTTTAAATTTTATTGCTTATGACAAGTCCGTCTCTGCAACAGGGCAAACCACTCAAAACCGCCAAATCAACGAACGAGTCATTAAAGTACTTGAACGTCCTCGCCGTGAAGAAAAAGACACAGCATTCTGGCAAGCAGCCCTATCGACCAATGAGCAAGGCAAAGCAACCATCAACTTTACCTTACCAGACTCATTAACACGCTGGCGTATCACTGTTCGAGCGATGGATAAAGACGGTAAAGTTGGGCAAAAAATTGCTTATATCCAAACAGAGCAGCCCTATTATCTCAAATGGACAGGCCCAAAAATCCTACGTCAAGATGATGTGATGAATGCTGAAATATTAGCCTTTAACCAAATGGCGCATGAAACCAAAGCAACTTGGCGTGCCAAAGTAGGTGCAACAGTATTAAAAGAAGAAAGTATCACTCTTAAACCTGGTGCTAACTATTTAAGTTTACCCATTAATGCTGTTTCAGGTGATATTCAATTGACTCTGTCTATTGGTGAGCAAATCTTTGATGCACTAACTGTACCTGTTAAAACCGTCGCTAATACATGGCTACAACCACAACAAACGCAATTAGACTTAACAGATGAACAAACTGCGGTTAATCTGCCTAAAGATGCAAAAAACATACGTTTAAGTATTATGCCAAAGGCACAAGCAGCGTTTGCTAATATTGTGGATGGTTTAATTGAATACCCTTATGGCTGTGTAGAACAAACATCTAGTCGCTTAATACCATTAAGTATGGCGTATCAAAGCCTTGATAAAAACCAGATACCAGCTTATGTTACCGCTCGAGTACGTAATCAGCTGCTTAATCAGCGATTACGTCTGATTGATATGGCTGGAGAAAATGCACAATTTAGCTGGTGGGGTATGGACAGTATGCCAAGCCTCTTTATCAGCAGCTACGCCTATTATGCAGATTGGTATACTGCACAAGCCTTAGGCTTACCAGTCAATGCAGATGATATGCGTCCTTTACTGGAACTTTACCAAAAAAGAGCGACGCAAGAACCTGTGTTACATAAAATGGTGTCGTTATGGTTTATGAAACAGATGGGATTACCTGTTCAGACATTATTAAATGGTGTAGATACTGAATTAGCCAATAATATACAGAAAGCGGATACAAAAAATATTACCTCTTTATCCAATCAAAACAGCTTATTTTTTGGTGAAACCAATAGTCCATTGCAACTTTATATGGCCTTATTGATCAGTCATCAAATACATTCAGAATTGAATAATACTTTACCCGAACGTTTAACTTCACATTTGGCAGACGCTCAAACTCTGTTACAACAAAAATCAAACAATATTGCTGTTCAAAGCTTATTGTATTTAAGTGGTGACAGAACACACAGCATAGAAGAAATTTTAGGTAAAGCCACTGTACAGTATCCTACTTTTGAGCGAGCCATTAGTTTAATCTGGCTACATAAAGCTGGATTTAACAACACAGCAGATCTAGCAACTGATCAACCTGAAGGCAACTGGCAACGAATCAGCACAAACTATTCTGGGGTAGCTCAATGGCAATGGACAAATCATACTGTCCCTACTCAAATTAGCCTACCTCATTTACCCCAAACGCCTATGGTCGCAATTATTCGCTATGACAGTTATGCAAAAAGCAATCAATCTTTACCAGTGGATATTAAACGATCTTTATACCGTCTCGAACCTTATAAAGTAAATCAAGATGATGATCAAAAACAAGGTAATTTAGGTTTTAAAGCGGTATTGGTGAAAGACAATGAAACCTTACAAAGCAATGTGTTATACGTAGATGAAATTACATTAACCCCCAAAACCAGCAAACCACTACAATATGGTCTGGTTGAAGTGGGTATGCCTACAGGTGCAAGTGTGGAAAGCACAACATGGGGTATGCACATTGCGCAATTGGATGAGCAAGATGCCAAACCTTTTGGTAATCATACCTTTGAAGAAGGGGTATTGTCTTATCGATTACCTGTCACTAAACTGACCCAAACCACTAAGTTTAGACAACTGGTTCGCTTCTCACAAAAAGGGCAATTCCATGTACCTGCTGTGCGTTTATTTAATATGTATCAACCACAATTGAATACACAGCAGCAAGCAACGCCAGAACAACTAACATTTAAGGTAGATTAAATGCGTTATTTAACTTGGGGAGTCATCTTATTATTGGTTAAGCCTGTCTTAGCCAATAACAATGCCGTTCTCTACCCAAGCAAGCAATACTCGTTGGGTGCTATATCCAATGGCTCACAAACCCAAAGCTGGCAAATCAGTACACAAAAACCTTTTCATACTCAATCCATTTCACCAGAAAAATTACACACACCTTTGGGCAGTGTGTGGAAACTATTCGTATATGGTTATCTAGTAGACAATAAAATCAATGCACCTGATTATGTGTGTAAAGGGAAAAATCCTGAAGAAAAATACTGCTGTCAAAAAGGACAAAGCATTGGACAAGAGCAAGCCTTACAGCAATCGTGTGGTTTATTTTTCGACCCAAAACGTTTGAACATTTCCAACACCGCATGGCGTCATTATTGGCAAAAACAACAAGCACCAAAATGGTTACAAGAACTCAACTTCATCACCGAAAACCACTATGTGCCTGTTACAGATCTATTAAATGCTTTGAGTGCCATCCCTAACAGCAGTAAAGTACACATCAATACCACCTTATTGCCCTTAATGCTGCGAAAAAGCAATCAGCAAACTTTGGCTGTATTAGGTTCTGAATTAAGAGTAAAAACATTTACCATGCCTTACCCAAACCGCCCACAAGAGCGTATTGGTGGGTTCGCAGGTTTTCTGGCTGATGGACGAGCCATTTGGTTTGCAGGCAGAGGACGTAGTGTAGATGTCATGGCAAAAGCAGGCACTATGCTTGCACCTATAGTCCAAAGCACACAAGCCAAAAATGACTTAACCTGCGTTGAAGTCGACTATTTTGATTTTTTAAACAACCCTATTACCACCGTCACCGATAAAACAGGTAAAACCATACATGGTGGGGTGCTCAAAGGTACTTATCAGGTTTCCTTTGCCAAAGGTAATAAAGTGCGCATTGTGGCACAAAATGATTTACTGATTCAAAAAAACAGTTTAGGTAAAATCAAACTGATTGGCAAAATGTCTTTAAATGAATATGTCGCCCGTGTGATTGATCGCGAAGCTGCGGCCAAACCAACACAAGCAGCAAGAGCATTAGCCATTGCTGCCAGAAGTTATTTACTACAAGAAGCAACAGGTGCTCAAGATTGTTTATTGATTTCAGACAGTACCCAAAAACAACGTGTAGCGCCTTCTAGTGCCAGCAAACAAGCAAAAATCATCGCAGCTCAAACTGATCGTTTGGTATTAACAGGCAGCACTATTCACTATCAATTGGATACAAACAGGCGAAACCAATTAAGCTGGAAAAAAGCAGTAGAACAAGATCAAAAAGGGCTCAGTTTTGAAGCAATTTTGGCTCATGCCTATCCTCAAGCTAAATTGAATATTATGAACAGCAAAGCACAATACCAATGTAAAGCATTGCCTCAAGCTTCGCAATGGTTAAACAAACAAAGTAAAATATGGCTAAAAACCTTACGTACCGAACCTGGGTTTCAAATGCTCACCCAAATGCCTTCCTTATGCCAAATCAGCCGAGGTACACCTTATACTGATGTGTCTGCAAACCGCATTTATATTCGTCAGTTTAAAACCCAAAATGACCAAATTACGCTGGCACACGAATATCTGCACCTAATCTTTGCACAGCACCCCAATGGGCAAAATGAACAATTTATTGAAAACTTGGCAAGACAACTTATTTTAAGGCCTCTATCATGAAGTATAAACATATTCTTACTTACTTAATGAGTATATTCATTGTTACCTCTGCAACAGCCAAAAGCGGTATTGTGTTTGACACGCCTACAGGTGGCTGGAAAAATCCAGAAAAAAGCAGCAGCCAATACACACAATCTGTTCATTACCCAGCAAGCCGTGTCAACCAAGAAGGGTTTGAAGACAAAAGTAATCTAATTAAAGGACGAATTAAAAATCATCCAAAAAATAATAAGCAACCTGCCACACTGATTGTTAATGGCCTTGCCATGCCTCAACATATTAATGAAGATGGCAGTTTCAGTAGACCTTATGCCTTTGCCGCAGGGAACAATAATGTTGAACTCAAAACAAAAGATGGGCAAAGCAAACGGGTACAGTTTTATGACAATAACACCACAAAAACCCGCCCTAAATTAAGGGTATTACTGTCCTGGGATACAGATCACACCGATCTGGATTTACATGTGATCACACCAGATGGTGAACATGCTTATTATGGTAATCGTGTTTTAAAAAATGGGGGGGCTTTAGATGTTGATGTAACCACAGGTTTTGGCCCAGAAATTTTTTCTACCCCCTCTCCTTTGGCTGGTACGTACTTAGTGTATTTAAATTACTTTGGTGGACGTAGTGAAAAAGAGATGACCACAGCAACCATTACCTTATTGACTAATGAAGGCACTGGCAGCGAAAAAAGACAAAGTTTTAAAGTTCCCATGCGGGCTGCTGGGGAACTCACTTTGGTTAAAGCATTTAAGCTACCTTAAAACAGAAATTTAAAAAAACTAATATGAAGAAAAAATTTTTTCGCTTTATTTCTCGATTTACAATGTTTTTTGTCGTATTAGGCATTAGTGGCTATTTATTTTTTGATATTCAAAAAGAACTTTTTTCAGAAAAAAACAATCATCAAATAAACAATCATCAAACTAAAACAATAAAGCATAACCAAGAAACACTGATGGCTTATCAAAAAGGAATGCAATTAACTCAAGGAAAAGAGAGACAACAGGACATCCCTTTGGCTATGTCTTGGTTTAAAAAAGCAGCCGATCAAGGGCATGAACCATCACAATATAATCTAGCAGCGCTTTATATTACACAATATCGTAATTATCAAGCAGCTAAGCCTTGGCTACTGGCATCAGCCTCACAGGGAAACCCAAAAAGTCAGATGTTTTTAGGCAAACTTTATTATGAAGGTACACATTTACCCCAAAACATACCAGAAGCAACAAAATGGTTCCAAGAAGCTGCAAAAAATAATCAACAAGAGGCAACAGCCTACCTAGGGAAAATATATCTTTTAAATAACAAAGATACCGAAAAAGCACGACCATTACTGGAAAAAGCAGCTAATGAGAATAATAAAGAAAGCCAATATTTACTTGGCACTTTACATCTTCAAGAAAAAAATATCCCTTTAAGTGCTTTATGGTTGGAAAAAGCAGCAAACCAAAATTGGCCACAAGCACAATTGGATCTGGCGATTTTATATGGGAAACACCTACAAGATTATAATAAAATGTTTTATTGGAGTGAAAAAGCCGCCAATCACCCAAAATTTCCCTTAGGTAAAGCACTATTAGGTTATGTTTATCAACAAGGACTGGGTACAGAACCAAACACCAATCAGGCAAAGTATTGGTCTGATCTTGCCGAACAACAAGGGGTTTTAACCAATACCTTGGTTAACTATATTGATACACAATAAAAAACCCCTTTTAAACAGTGGCTTTTAACATAAGAGGATAACAACGAACTATTTTGCGAAAAGGGCTTGTGTTTGTAATTGAATTAATTGCTCAACCCCTTGTGCTCCTAAATCCAAGAGCTGATTTAACTGTGTGCGACTAAACGCTTTTCCTTCAGCCGTTCCTTGCACCTCAACCAGATGACCTGAAGCTGTCATCACAATGTTCATATCCACATCACAATTAGCATCTTCGCAATAATCAAGGTCCAATAGGGCAACATCCTCATAAACACCAACTGATATGGCAGCAACTGCTTCTTTAATTGGATTCTCAGCAATCAACCCTTGAGCCATTAATTTATTAACAGCCAAACTTAAGGCAACAAAAGCCCCTGTAATACTGGCTGTACGAGTACCGCCATCAGCTTGAATCACATCACAGTCAATGGTAATTTGCCGTTCACCTAATTTTTGCATATCCACAACTGCACGTAGCGAACGCCCAATCAATCGCTGAATTTCTTGTGTTCGCCCACTTTGTTTACCTTGAGCAGCTTCTCTACGCATACGAGAATGGGTTGATCTAGGTAACATACCGTATTCAGCTGTAACCCAGCCCTGCCCTTTTCCTTTCAAAAAAGAAGGAATATTTTCTTCCACACTAGCAGAACAAATAACCTGTGTTTGCCCACAACGAATCAGCACAGAACCTTCTGCATGACTTAAAAAGTGAGGGATAATTTCAACACAGCGCAATTGATTTGGTTGACGGTTTTCTGATCTTGCTAACTTATCTGACATCATCATTATTTTTCTAAAAAAGCATTACACATGATTAATAAAATTTCTGTCCTCTTTGAATTTCTTCAAAGGCTTTTTGGTCTAAATCATTATCCAATTCCATCACAATTTCTTCTTCAGCTCGTTGCTGAATGACCCTTTGTTCTGGGTTTGTATCATCAGGAATGGTATCTGTATCCACAAAAAAAGGACTATTTGTCTTAAATTTGGCATCACCCACTAAAGTAATTGATACAGCACTTAAATTATCACCCCGCCCTTCACCCCGTTTTTCAGCAATATTCATCAAAATAGGAAGAGCTACAGAAACATCCCTTAAAGCAAAAGCTTTTTCTAATTCTTCATCTTCAAAATAACCCCATAAACCATCTGTACACAACAATAATGTCATGCCTTCTTCTAACTGGGTTTTAGGACCAACTTCAACTTCAGGATCTCGCAATGCGCCTAAACAATTATAAATTTTACTGCGATCCGGATGTTCTTTAATGGCACTTGAATTAATAAACCCTTGATCAATCATACGTTGTACTTGAGAGTGATCACGTGACCTGAGTACAACACCCTCTTGATCAAACAGATACAAACGAGAATCACCAACATGGCACCAATAAAGCATATTGTCTTGAATAATGGCCGCAACTACTGTTGTACTGGGCACTTCTTCTAATTGATGAACAGCTGCATACTCCATAATAGAATGATGCGCTGTCGTGACAGCATTAACCAAAAACCGATTGGGGTGATCAATTTTTGGGCGAGCCAATGCCTTAAAATGTTTTAACAGATGATCTACGACAATTTGAGCAGCAACTTCACCATGTTTAATGCCCCCCATACCATCTGCGATAACCAGTAAGGTGCTCTCTCTTTTACAACAAATACCTTGCCGATCCTGATTATAGGGGCGGCCACCTACTCTACTATCCTGAAATACAGCAAATTTCATTCTTATTCCCCGCCTCCAAACAGTTTCTTCACCCCAGAGAAAAACCCTTCTTTTTTATCCATATCGATGGTTTCTGACGCAGTCCCCCATTGAGCAGGCCTTGTTAGTAAAGCTTTTTGTACCACACTCATGCTACTTTGACGTTTCGAAAGATCCAATATCATGCAACTATCAATTAATTGTAACAACTCATTTGAATATTTGCCACTAAAGCGCTTTATTGCTGGCACTAAATGATCTTGTTGTAGTCTTTTGTCTGCTGGGTACGGTACACCCCTACCCATACAAGCATACATAGTGGCAGCTAAGGCATACACATCTGTCCATGGCCCTTGAGGCCAATCACTACGATATTGTTCTGGTGCAGCATACCCTGGTGTATACATACCAACCAGTTGTCTACCATCTACTTGCACCGATTGCCTTGCTGCACCAAAATCCAAAATAATCGGTGCAGTTGCTTGTGGTAAATAAATATTTGCTGGTTTGATGTCTAAATGCAACATATGCTTTAAATGCACTTCCCTTAAACCGGAAGCAATATAAGCAAATAATGTTCTTAAGCGCTTTTCAGGCATCAAGCCTGTCATATTAGCCAAATATTTATCTAAACCATTTCCTTCGTAATAATCCATAATCATATAAACCGTTTGATTGGCTCGAAAGAAATTACTCACATTCACTACATTTGGATGATTAATATTGGAAAGCAGACGTGCCTCTTCAAAAAAACAGCGTAAGCCTGCGGTAAATAAATCTGCATCTAACTCTGTTTGAACGGTGACATCGTTACTCCCCTCAACCCTTTTGCACAGAGCACTGGGAAAATATTCTTTTATTGCGACAAGATCATTTGTTTTACAATCCTTCGCCAAATAAACCACACCAAAACCACCCACTGAAAGTGGGTACATAATGGTATAATTTTCAAGCTGAGTATTTGCAGCTAAAGCAATTGATTGATCGACTGCTGCCATGGAGTCGTTATTTCCTATTTATTACAATACGTTAAGCATTGTATATTTACACAATACTGGTATTTATTCATTTAAAGCTTTGGTTATTTTTAATAAAATAGCCGATTATTAAGGGATTTTAACATGATTCAAAGCATGACTGGGTTTTCTAATCGTAATCAAGAATTAAAAAACATCAGAATCAATTTAGAGTTAAGAGCTGTTAATCACCGTTATCTTGATATCCAAATCAAACAACCAGAAGAACTCAGACACCTTGAACAACCTATCAGAGAGCTGATTCAAAATAAAGTTCAGCGTGGCAAAGTCGAATGCCGAATCAATATCCAACCTATTACTGATAGCAATTTACAATTAGGCTTAAATGAAGCTCTACTCAATAGTCTTTTACAATTGAATCAAAATATATTGAAAAAAGATCAAACAATTATCGCTTTAAGTGTGGCAGATATACTCAAGTTCCCACAAATATTAAATCAAGCCGAAATTGACCCTGAATTATTACAAGAAAACATTTTAAGTACCCTTAATGAGACACTTAATGACTTTTGTGCTTCTCGTCAACGAGAGGGTGAAAAACTGAAACAACATTTAACTGAGCGATTAGATCATATGTTGCAGATTACCCAACAAGTCGAAACATTTATGCCACAGCTTTTAGATGCACATTATGATAAATTACAAAAGCGTTTACATGAAGCCTTGGACAATATACAGGACGACAGAATCAAACAGGAATTTGTCTTGTTTATGCAAAAAGCAGACGTTGATGAAGAATTGTCTCGTTTAAAGACCCATATTAACGAAGTGAAACGGGTTTTAAAACAAGGTGGCACAGTAGGTAAAAGGCTCGATTTTTTAATGCAAGAACTTAACCGAGAGGCCAATACACTTGGCAGTAAAGCCATTGCCAGTGAAAGCACCCAAGCTTCAGTTGAACTGAAAGTATTGATTGAGCAGATGAGAGAACAAGTTCAAAATATCGAATAAATTTATCGGCTACGGTTTAAATGATATTCTATAATTCAAACCGTAGCCAAAAACAATCACTTCTTAAGATAACTCAAACAATAATTTTGCCATTAATGCCTCTAATGTCACATTACCTGCCATTTTGGCACCAGCTTGATATAAAGCGGAACTTTGCGCATAAACATCATTCATTACGCCCTTAAAAACCTGACTTTTATTCATCAATACACGCCCTGTTTGAGTGTATTGAGTAATGGCTTGTATTAAGACAGGGCTTTGTGGGATATTACCATTACCAAAACTGAGCAAAATAGCAGCATGTGTTGGTTCATTCAATAAACTATGAGCAATTAATGTACTGTTAATACCTGGTGTTAATATATACGTGGCAATTTTTAATTGAACATTTAATTTTTTCGGTTGTGCCAGAATATCATCAGGTTTTTGTATCAATCGATTTTGGTCAGTCAACAGTAAACCCTCTTCAGAAAAAATCCCCAAAGGAGACTCAAAAACAGCATCAAATGCTCCGTAAGAGACAGTATCCACTTTTGTTGCGTCTGTTCCTTTTAATAATTTGTCGCCAAATACAATCAACACATCTTGAATATCTGTTTTGATGAGAACATCAATCGCCCTTTGCAAATTGATCAAGCCATCTGAATTTGGGTGGCCTAATGGGTATTGCGCCCCAGTTAACACAATTTTTTTGGCAATATCTTGTAAAAAAAAGGTGAGTATACTGGCAGTATATGCCAGTGTATCTGTACCATGAATCACCAAGACACCCATATATTGTTGATGACATTCACGAATCAACTCAATTAAATCAAACCAATGTTGTAAAGTAATGGCTGAAGAATCAATCAAAGGATCACATAGATGCAAATCAAAATCCATTTGACTTTTAAACCCGTCTAACGCATGAATAACAGTATCTCTATCTGGTGCTAACCCTTGCTCACCCATTTTCATACCAATTGTACCGCCAGTATAAATAACTAAAAAACGTGCCATAAATTTTCCTAAACCTGTCAAATACTTTCGATTGAGCACAATAGCGCCTAATTTTGATAACACAAATATTTCTGGGCTTATAAAATAGCCACTGTTTCACAATAAAGTATTAATCACATCATACTTTCAGTTATACTATTATCCACCATAACTTAAAATGGCCTCATTAAAATTTTATGACCTCCTCTACAAATAAACGTTCTGCTGTTTATGCTGGCAGCTTTGATCCACCAACCAATGGTCATTTATGGATGATTCAAAAAGCCAGCACCTTATTTGATGACTTAACCATTGCGGTTGGTTTAAATCCTGAAAAAAAAACCACATTTAGTGTTGAAGAACGAGTACAAATGCTCGAAGAAATAGTCAAAGAATTTAAAGGCGTTTCTGTCACCATTTTAGACCAGAAATTTTTGGTGAATTACGCAAAAGATATCCATGCACCTTATGTCATCAGAGGGATCAGAAGCGCCGCAGACTATGAATATGAACGCATTATGCGTTATATTAACTCCGATTTACAACCAGACATTTCCACTATTTTCTTAATGCCCCCCAGAGAATTTGCAGAAGTATCCTCAACAATGGTCAAAGGCATGATTGGCCCAGAAGGCTGGCAAGAGGTCATCAAAAAATACTTACCTGAAACTGTATACAAAAAAATGATCCAATACGCAGAAAACGAATTGAATCTATTTGCATAAAAAAGCCTGAATCTTACTTCAGGCTTTTTTATCAAGTTGTTTATAAAGCAGCAGGGGCTTTTTTAGATGCGCTTTTTTGGTTAAATACTAAAACCACTTGGTTGTCTTTATCTAAATCCACCATCACTTCACCACCATTAGTCAATTGTCCAAATAACAATTCATCTACTAAAGCTTTACGAATGGTTTTTTGAATCAATCGACTCATTGGACGAGCCCCCATTTGTGGATCGAATCCATTTTTGGCCAGATAACCTCTCATTGCGGCACTGAAACTGATTTCAACCTTCTGATCTAACAATTGCTCTTCCAATTGTAATAAGAATTTATCCACAACACGCATAATAGACTCTTCATTCAGTGGAGCGAATGGAATAATCGCATCTAATCGATTTCTAAATTCTGGACTAAACAGACGATTAATATCCGCCATTTCATCCCCAGCTGCTTTTTTCCCAGTAAATCCAATACTGGGTTTTGATAAAGCTTCAGCCCCAGCATTTGTTGTCATAATCACCACAACATTGCGAAAATCAGCTTGACGACCATTATTATCAGTTAAAGTACCGTGATCCATTACCTGCAAGAGAATATTGAAAATATCAGGATGCGCTTTCTCAATCTCATCTAATAACAACACACTAAATGGGTGTTTATTCACTTGTTCAGTCAATAACCCACCCTGCTCAAAACCAACATATCCTGGCGGCGCACCAATCAAACGAGAAACAGCATGACGCTCCATATACTCTGACATATCAAAACGCAGAAGCGTCACACCTAAACTATAGGCTAACTGTTTGGCTACTTCTGTTTTGCCTACCCCTGTAGGGCCAGAGAACAAAAAAGAACCAATGGGCTTATTGGGCAAATTTAAGCCAGAGCGAGCCATTTTAATGGCTGCGGCCAAACTTTCAATTGCTTCGTTCTGACCAAACACAACACTTTTTAAATCACGCTCTAAATAACGAAGTGCTTGCCTATCATCGTGAGACACTGTTTTTGGTGGTATACGGGCAATTTTTGCCACAATTTCTTCAATTTCATGTTTACCAATCGTTTTCTTTTGTTTTGATTTTGGTAAAATTTTCTGGGCAGCACCTGCTTCATCAATCACATCAATCGCTTTATCAGGTAAAAACCGATCATTAATGAATTTTGCTGATAACTCTGCTGCTGCTAATAAAGCAGCTGGTGTATATTTCACTAGGTGATGTGATTCAAAATGAGGCTTTAACCCTTTTAAAATTTCTACTGTTTGCAATACAGTTGGTTCACCTATATCAATTTTCTGAAAGCGGCGATTCAATGCACTGTCTTTTTCAAAAATCGTTCTATATTCATTATATGTGGTTGCACCAATACAACGTAAAGAACCATTTGATAAAGCAGGTTTCAATAAATTCGAGGCATCCATTGTACCGCCAGACACACTTCCTGCACCGATAATGGTATGAATTTCATCAACAAACAAAATTGCCTGTTCATGCTGAGTAATTTCCTTTAATACTTTTTTTAATCGTGCTTCAAAGTCTCCCCGGTACTTAGTCCCAGCCAATAATGAGCCTAAATCCAAAGAAAAAACCACAGCATTACTCAAAACATCAGGAACCTCTCCAAACTCTATTCTATAGGCTAGCCCTTCAGCCAAAGCAGTTTTACCTACACCCGCTTCACCAACAAGCAAAGGATTATTTTTACGACGCCGACTTAAAACCTGAATCACCCGATTGAGCTCTTCCTGACGGCCAATCAATGGATCTATTTTACCCATTCTTGCCCTATGGTTCAGGTTCTGTGTAAAACTGTCTAAGGCACTACTGTTTTCTTGGCTACGTTCTTCATCACTCACATTATTTGGGTCTGATGAAGAATTAGCCTGACCGTGGGTTAAATACTCAGTTATATTTAAACGAGTAATATTTTGCTGGCCTAAATAATAAACAGCATGAGAATCTTTTTCTGCGAAAATAGCCACCAATACTTGCGCACCATTTACTTCAGCTACCCCTGCAGATTGCGCATAAATAATAGCTCTTTGCATGACCCTTTGAAACCCTAAAGTAGGCTGAATATCAACATCATTACCTGACTCTTCAGGCACAATAGGGATATTCTCCTCAATAAACTGGGTTAACTGTTGAGACAAAATAGATAAATCTGCGCCACATGCCAGTAATGCATCTTTGCCAGAAGAATTATCTATGACAGCCAAAAGCAGGTGTTCTACACCAACAAACTCATGTCTACCTAGTTTTGCACTGGTAAATAAATGGTGCAGGTTCTTTTCAAATTCTTGAGCGATCATTCTTCTTCCTCCATTATGCATTGCAAAGGATATTCATTGGCCCTAGCTAAAGAGACTACCTGATTTACCTTCATTTGTGCAATATCTTTGACATAAATACCACACAATCCTTGCCCACTATGATGAACAGTCAACATGATGGCCATAGCACGCTCTTCAGACATAAAAAAAATGTCCTCTAGCAGCATCACCACAAAGTCCATTGGTGTAAAATCATCATTTAATAACAGCACCTTATACTTCTTTGGTGGTACTATTTTTTGCTTTACAGGATCCTCTGTAATCTGTATTTTTTGTTGAATATTCATAAAGTCCAATTTTAAAATATTTTTTATTAAATGAGGTGATTTTGTTAAAATTTCAAGTATTCTAATAAAAAATAACAATATCCACTTGACGATACCATATAACAAGCGTAAAACGTTAATCTGGTGCTATGCTTGAATTTCTGGTGTCACTTTATGTGTTTCCCATTAATTCAGCTGTGTTTTTCGGCCCCACCAGGCCTTGTTTTTTTTGTATAGGATGTTTCATGTCAACAGGTATCGTCAAGTGGTTCAATGATGCTAAAGGTTTCGGTTTTATTACTCCAGATGAAGGCGGTGAAGATTTGTTCGCTCACTTTTCTGCGATTAATATGAACGGTTTTAAAACCTTAAAAGAAGGTCAACGTGTTAGTTTCGATGTTGTAAACGGCCCAAAAGGTAAACAAGCTTCTAACATACAAGCTGCTTAAGTTTTTAAGCAACTTAAAGAAACTCGCTTTGTTTAAAGCGGGTTTTTTGTTTCTAGACATTCAATAAAAATGCTTTTAAAACGTAAAAAGTAAGTGTCTCTCAATATATAGAAAAACACTTACTGTCAAACACTCATTTAAATCATCAATACATCATCTTACTGTTACAGATAAACTATCCCAATAAAAAGTATGTTTTTTAATCACATCATCTATTGCAAAATTTAATAATGGCTCAACAATAACTTCATCATTATCAAAAGCATCTAATACTTTTGTTCGTTTACCAAGCAATCCTTCTACCGCCCCTAACACACATAAGGGTGTATAGTTAGAGCTGAAACCACGACCATTCAAGACAATCAAACGTCCTCGACAAAATTCTTCCACATACAAAGAAATCATTTTTGTTAATCGATAAAAGGATTCCCTTTTTAACAGCATTCGTCCCATTGGATCACAAAAAGCAGCATCTGAACCTATTGATACAATGACTAAGTCAGGTGCAAATTCATTCATGACAGGAAACACAATTTTTGTCAAAGCAAGCTTATAAGCCTCTACAGTTGAACCGATAGGCAATGGAATATTAATGTGTTTACCTTCTGCCGAAGCCAAACCAACCTCTCCACTTTTACCTTTGCCAACCAAACTATTTCCTGCCTGATGAATAGATATAGTCAACACATCTTCATCTTGATAAAAAGCCTCTTGCACACCATTAGCATGCATTGCACCCAAATCAATAATCGCAATTTTACCTACCTGATAATTTCGTTGGGCATATCGCGCAGCAATAGCGGTACTATTATAAAACGAATAGCCTATTGGAGAATCTACTCCAGCGTGTGAGCCTGCTGCACGAGACAACACATAGGCAAAATTAGCTTCTTTTGAAAAAATGGTATCAACCGCCTGACAAGCAGCGCCAACAGCTAAACGAGCTACTGCCTCAGTATGTTGACAAATGATATTAGGATGGTTTTGCTGATTAACAAGCGGATCAAAATCTGCAAAAACACCCTCATCTAATTCATTACAGGCTTTTTGAAAAGCAGTAATATAACTATGAGAATGCACCAATTGCAGCAAATCATTAGTAGCAGGAAAGGTTGGGTAATGGTTTAACGATGATAAAATACCACTGGCACTCAATAAGGTATGCGATAACCCTAAAGGTTCAGGATTATCAAAATTTCGCCCCAATGTTATCTTATCTTTACTACCAATAACAGTATGATTCCCTGTCCTATGATTCAAGAATTTTTCATCATAAAAGTAAGCAATTTTTGTCATACAAATTATCCTCTAAAGAATAAAACGGCAATCAATCACTTATTCACTTTGATCTATTGATACAGGTTTCAATATAAGTTTTTGTTGCCAAATATCTAACTGAATAATATTAAATTTGAATTTACTGCCCACCCAATGTTCAGGAGTCTCTTCTATTTTCCAGACTAAAGGTAAGTTATTCAAACGGACTAAACCTTCTTTTATATAAACACCATTAACAGTGTTAATTTTTTCTTGCATTATATAACGTAATGTCCAATAACGTTCCATTTCCTGCTGAAAGGTCATATAAACGGCATGAGCTGTATCAAAAGAGCGAATAATACTAAACACTTGTATATCTTTAGGTTTAAACCGTACTGGCTGCGCACTTATGACAGACAATAATTGCTTTTGATTCACATAATCGCATGCCCTTCTTAGTGGCGCAGTAAACCACGCATATTGATCAACGCCCAGACCTTGATGCTCAATGGCTTCTGAAGATAATCGAGCTTTGCCTGTCGTTTGTCCTCTAAAGATGGCAGGTAGCTGTTGAATCTTTAATAAACCAGCCCAATATACATTGGAATAAATCATCAATTCACTAACCAATAAATCTATGGGAGAACCTCTGGCACGTTTCACAATACTGACCTGATCTGTCTCATCTACATCAATTGAATAATCATACTGAATAACAGCATCTTCTTTATATTTACCTCTTTGTTTGACTAAATGAATGGCTAATTTATATAACCAAAGCAATTCTTTCTTAAAATCAAAGTCAGGTAACTGCTCAATATTTTGAATAGATATTTCATTAAAAATAGGCTCTAATTGTTGAATCCTTAAATTAGACTGAACAAATACATATTCTAGACAGGTAGTTTCATTAGAAAAATTGAAACCCTCATCAATATCAACATATAAACTGATTGCGGGGCATTTATTGCCTTCAAGTAACGTGAATGCATCAATCCATTTTTCTGGTAACATGGTGATCTTATTACTTGGAAAATATACTGTGCTCAGTCGTTCAAAAACCAATCGTTCTATTTTTGAATCTGGTTCAATTGCAACAGTAGGGACAGCTATATGAATACCTAATCGAATAACACCATTATCTAAATAAGTTAAAGAAAATGCATCATCAATTTCCGTCGTGCTCTCATCATCAATTGAAAAAGCCAAAACATCCGCAACGGGTAAATTAGGCAAATTAATTGCTTCTACATCAGGAAAATCTAGCGTTCCTAAAAAATTTTTTAGAATAAACCCTTCAAGCATATACTGATGTATGGAAGATACCAAATTCAATTTCTGGGCAAATTCAAGTGGCGATTTTTTTTGTTGGTCTGCCGCTTCTAAAAACGCCTGATGCACAATATTCTGCTTATCAGGCATATGCAATATACGCATAATATCATCAGCAACAACAGAAGGCACCTTCCCAGATAAAAGTTCCTTAACCCATTCTTCTTTTTGTATCTTTTCTTGATGCTTGCGTTCAATAGCCAATTTTGCTGCTTGAAGTGTTTGTGCTGGCGCAGCTTTAAATCGCCCTTTTCCTTTTTTATAAAAGTAGATGGGAAATGCATAAACTTTCATCAATAGTGCCGCAGCTTGTGTCACATTAAAAGTATTGCCAAAATATTCCCTTGTTAAAACTTCTGAGTCAAACTCATCCTCACCTGCAGCCTCCCATAAAAAATCAATATCAATTTCTTTTTCGATCTCCTTCGCCTGATCTAAAAAATACTCTAGATCTTCATGAAAAGAGAAAAAAACCTGAGATGTCTTTACCTTAACCCGCTTGCCATATTGTGTATCAACCTGATACGAAGCTTCAGCCTTAGAGACAACTGTAGCAACTTTGAACTGCCCATTTTCTTCATAAAGAATATTCATATAATTTGAAATCGTAATTTAAAATCAATTCATTACATTTAATCAATTATAAAAAACAACACATGATATAAATATAAAAATCAATTTAAACGTATTTACCTTATTTAATTAATAAAATATCATAACAGCTCACAAAAAATATCTTCTTTAAATATTTTTTATTGCCTTACACACTTCCTGATAAACAACTTGAACAGGTATACAACTTAAATACCTCATTGATGTATTTGTATCAATACTATCTGGTTCAGGGATTTGGCCATATTCACTGGCATCAATCACCCTAATAGAGTCACTCCAAGGAGCCCAAATATCTATTTTAGTCGCACCAAATAAAGCAACTCCTTTTATAGATAAGGCAGCAGCCATATGCATAGGTACAGAATCAACCCCAACAAAACAAACAGACTGAGCAATAGCAGCACTTAATTCTGATAAACTTAATTGACCAGACAAATCGAATAATTTATCCTTTTTCGTTAATTGCATCTTTTGTTTAATATTCGAAATCATAGTTTGCTCAAACTCATTCGGAGCACCAGTTAAAACCACGCTCCCGCCATCATTCAACAACAAACGAATAAGTTTGGCCATTTTCTCATCATCCCAACATTTAAATGCCCAACGAGCACCTGGATGAATCAAAATAAACGGTTCTTTTTGCCAACCTAATTCTTTTAATTTTTGCTGAACACAAACTGCATCTTTATTGGCAACCAATAACTTTAATGGCACATTGTTTGAATAGGGTATATCTAGTGGTTCTAATACCCTTAGGTGAGTCAAAACAGTGTGTTCATGATGTAATTTAACCAGATGCGTAAATGAATGTTTCCACCAATATCCCTTACGACGAGGATAATCAATTGAGATGCTTTTTACTGGCCGACAAAATCGACAAATCAATGCCCCACGCCAACTTTCTGTCAAATGAATAATCAAATCATAGCAATTATGCTTCAAAACCCTTAATAATTCCAGTTCTAAAGACAAATGCATTCTCAACCCTAATTTTTTCCAACCCCTATCTATTGAATATAATTGATGGAAATCATTGTTAAATTTTAAAATATCTATCGTTTCTTTATAAATTAACGCATCTATTTGTGCATCTGGATACTGTTTTTTTAACTGTGTTGCTAACGGAGTCATCAGCAAAACATCTCCATGATGTCTTAATTTAATTATTAAAATACGCTTCGGTTGAGGATTTTGAGCAGACATTATATAAACCTATTATAATTAATACCTTATTTTTTAAAATTTAATCAAAAATCTTTGCAAACAAATATGATGACAACACCTTATTTCCTAATTACGATCGATACTGAAGGTGATAACCTTTGGCAAAACGACCATAATATCACAACTCAAAATGCCCAGTTTCTTACCCGTTTTCAAAATTTATGTGAACAATACCACTTTAAAGTGAATTATCTTACTAATTATGAAATGGCAAAAGATCATGATTTCATCCAATTTGGCAAAGACATTATCAATCGTGGAACAGGAGAAATTGGGACACACTTACACGCATGGAATAACCCTCCTATACATCAAATAACTGATGATGATTATACCTACAAAACCTATCTAATTGATTATCCTGATCAACAAATGAAAGATAAATTCGACTATTTGCATAAATTATTAGAAGATACTTTCTCAACGCCAATGAAGACACACCGAGCAGGCCGATGGGCATTAGATAAACGCTATCTACATCTACTAAGTGAATATAACTACTGGGTTGATTGCTCTGTGACACCATGTGTCAATTGGTCTAGTACGATGGGTGCACCATTAGGATTGGGTGGAACAGACTACAGTACCTTTCCTCAGCAGGCATATTTTATGGATCTTGACACCATGCAAAGTGGGGAGAGTTCACTCCTCCAAGTTCCTATGAGCATTCGCTATAAGTACACTCCAACAATACAAAATTTAAAAAATATATTGCATAAATTACAAGGCAAGCACAAACCGAATAGTACTTTATGGTTACGTCCCAAAAAAAACAATCTAAAACAAATGATGCAATTGAGCCAAGATGTTTTAAACAGTGGCTCAGACTATCTTGAATTTATGCTGCACTCTTCAGAGTTTATGCCTTCTGGTAGCCCCACATTTAGAACACATGAAGATATCGAAAAACTATATCAGGACTTAGCACAATTATTTAAATTCTTATCAAATAAAGTAACTGGAGCAACACTGTCTGAATATTATCTATATCAATGTGCATTGCACAATAAGACGCCTACTTAACAAGTAAACAAAAAACCCTACATAATTATGTAGGGTTTTTAAAATTTCAAAATCCAAAAGTAAAGCCAAATTACTCTGTAGCTTCAACTTCAGGCGCACGCTCAACTAACTCTACAAGAGCTAAAGGAGCATTATCATTTTGACGGAAACCATACTTCAAAATACGAACATACCCACCATTACGAGCAGCAAAACGAGGGCCTAGCTCATCAAACAATTTAACCACAACATCACGATCACGTGTACGATTAAATGCTAAACGACGATTAGCCAAAGAAGGTTTTTTGCCTAAAGTAATCAATGGTTCAACAACTGAACGCAATTCTTTAGCTTTAGGTAAAGTCGTTACGATTTGCTCATGTTGCAATAATGAGTTTGCCATATTGCGAAGCATAGCCAAACGATGGCTACTGGTACGATTTAATTTACGATTACTATTACGATGACGCATTTTCAATCCTTTAATCCAAATGCTTAAGGTTTTTCAAGCCCTGCAGGTGGCCAATTTTCTAACTTAGACCCTAAAGTCAACCCTTTTGATGCCAAAACCTCTTTAATTTCATTTAAAGATTTTCGACCCAAATTAGGTGTTTTTAGAAGCTCTGTTTCTGTACGTTGAATTAAATCGCCGATGTAGTAAATATCTTCTGCTTTCAAACAATTAGCAGAACGTACAGTTAACTCAAGTTCGTCGACAGGTCTTAATAAAACAGGGTCAATAGGTGGTGTTTTTTCAACCACTTCTTCAACAGGCGTACCTTCAAGATCAGCAAATATGAACATCTGATCAATCAAAATACGTGCCGCAGTACGTACAGCCTCCTCAGGCTCAATGACACCATTTGTTTCAATATCTAAAACCAAACGATCCAAGTCGGTTCTTTGTTCAACACGAGCTGACTCAACAGAAAAATTAACATAATGAACAGGAGAAAAACTTGCATCCATTAATATGGTACCAATTTCACTATTATCATCTGCATTTTTTCGGCTAGAAACAGGTTGATATCCACGTCCCTTTTCAACTTTAATTTGCATTTCAATCTTGCCACCTGTGGCTAAATGACAAATCACATGATCAGGATTTACCAACTCAACATCATGAGGAAGTTCAATATCAGAAGCATATACTGGACCTGCAGCTTCTTTTTTCAAAGAAACAATAACCTTATCACGGCCATGTAACTTAAATACTAAACCTTTCAAATTGAGCAAAATATCAACAACATCTTCTTGCACACCTTCAATTGCGGAATACTCATGCAAAACACCAGAGATGGTTACCTCTGTAGGTGCAAAACCATTCATTGATGACAATAAAATGCGACGCAAAGCATTACCAAGTGTGTGACCGAAGCCACGTTCAAAAGGTTCCATTGCGACTTTAGCTCGAGTAGCAGAAAGAGGCTCTACGTCAATTAAACGTGGTTTTAAAAATTCTGAAGCACTATTTTGCATACCGATATCCTTAACTTATCTAATGATTACTTAGAGTAGAACTCGACAACAAGCTGCTCATTAATATCACCAGACAGCTCTGAACGCTCAGGCATGTTTTTAAAAGTCGCTTCCATTTTTTGAGCATCAACTGACACCCATTCTGGATAACCAATTTGAGCAGCCAACGCCAGTGCTTCTTGAATACGAACTTGTTTTCTTGCCTTCTCTCGAACAGAAACAACATCGCCTGCTTTAACTTGGTAAGAAGGGATATTTACAACTTGCCCATTTACCAACAGTGCCTTATGTGTCACTAATTGACGAGCTTCTGCTCTAGTAGAGCCAAAACCCATACGGTAAGCGACATTATCCAATCTAGACTCTAAAAGTTGCAATAAATTTTCGCCAGTAGAACCTTTTCTACGCTCTGCCTCAGCAAAATAGCGACGGAATTGACGTTCTAGAATACCGTAAATACGGCGAATTTTTTGCTTTTCTCTTAACTGTAAACCATAGTCAGACAAACGGCTTTTTTTAGCACCATGCTGACCTGGAGGGGTATCTATCTTACATTTTGAATCAAGTGATCTTCTCGCACTTTTCAAGAACAAATCTGTTCCTTCGCGACGTGCTAATTTACACTTAGGACCAATATAACGTGCCATAACTCTTAAACTCCAAATTTATTAAATACGACGTTTCTTCGGTGGACGACAGCCATTATGAGGAATGGGCGTTACGTCAGTAATGCTGGTAATTTTAAAACCAAGAGCGTTAAGCGCACGAACAGATGATTCACGGCCAGGTCCAGGGCCTTTAATACGAACCTCTAAATTCTTTACACCATACTCTTGGGCAACTTTACCAGCAGCCTCAGCTGCAATTTGAGCAGCAAAGGGTGTACTTTTTCGAGAACCTTTAAAACCAGCACCGCCAGAGGTAGCCCAAGATAATGCATTGCCTTGACGATCGGTAATAGTAATGATGGTATTATTGAACGATGCATGAACGTGAACAATACCTTCACTAACGGTTTTACGAATTTTTTTGCGTACACGAGAAGCTGTGTTTGCTTTAGCCATTTATTCTATCCTTAAATAATTACTTCTTACCTGCGATTGCTTTACGTGGGCCTTTACGAGTACGCGCATTAGTACGAGTACGTTGACCACGACATGGCAAACCACGACGGTGACGATAGCCACGATAACATCCCATATCCATCAATCTCTTGATGCTCATGGTTACTTCGCGACGTAAATCACCTTCTACTTCAAATTGAGCTACCTGATCACGTAAAGCTTCAAGCTCAGCATCAGTTAAATCTTTTACCTTAGCAGCAGGATTAACACCTGCATTTTGGCAAATCAATTTAGCTCTCGTACTCCCAACACCGTAAATAGCTTGTAAGCCGATTACAGCATGAGCATTATTAGGGATATTTACCCCTGCAATACGGGCCATAATTTTTCCTTCAGAGCAAAACAATAAATATTAACATAAAACTAAGGTTAAATAAACTAACCTTGTCTTTGCTTATGGCGTGGGTCTGTGCAAATTACACGAACCACACGATTTCGACGAATCACTTTGCAGTGTCGACAAATCTTTTTAACAGAAGGCTGAACTTTCATTTAGCAACGATCCTTTCAATAAATTATTTAGCGCGAAACACAATTCGAGCACGAGTTAAATCATAAGGGGTCATTTCAACAGTTACTTTATCACCTGGAGAAATACGAATATAGTGCATACGCATTTTCCCTGAAATATGCCCCAAAACTTCATGATCATTTTCTAAACGTACTCGGAAAGTTGCATTAGGCAACATTTCTATAATTTCGCCTTGCATTTGTATTGTATCTTCTTTAGCCATCAACTTACCTAGCACTTCCTGAAGTATTTCTAAAGTTCGCTTTTTTCATCAAATGTTCATATTGATGATTCATCATATAAGAAGCAATTTGAGTTCTAAAATCCATAGTGACAACAACCATAATCAACAACGATGTACCACCAAAATAAAATGGCAAATTAAAACCTTGGGCCAATAACTGAGGCAAAATACAAACGATTGTGATATAAATTGCACCATAAAAAGTCAGATTCAAAATCACCTTCTCAATATATTTAGATGTTTGCTCACCTGGACGAATGCCAGGAACAAAAGCACCACTTTTCTTCAAATTATCTGCAACATCTCTTGGATTAAAAGTCAGAGCTGTATAGAAATAACAGAAGAAAATAATTGCTACTGAGAATAACAACAAATACAACGGTTGTCCTGGCGCAAAATAACTAAAAACTGTTTTTAACCAAGACAATGAATCAATTGAACCAAACCAATCAAGAATGGTGGATGGAAACAAAATAATGCTTGAAGCGAAAATAGGAGGAATCACACCAGCCATATTTAGCTTATAAGGCATATGTGTACTCTGCCCTTGCATAATTTTATTACCAACCTGACGTTTAGCATAATGTACCGGAATTTTCCTTTGGCCACTTTCTATATAAACAACAGCAAAAGTAACAGCTAAAGCACCTACAAGCAACAAAATTGCCACAGGTAACTGTATAGCACCTTTACTGGTTAACTCTAGTAACTGACCAATTGCACCAGGCACACCAGCAGCAATACCTGTACAAATAATCAAAGAAATACCATTACCTACACCACGTTCAGTAATTTGCTCCCCTAGCCACATTAAAAACATGGTACCCGTCACCAAACTCACTGTACATGACAAATAAAACTCAGCAGGAGAGATAACAACAAGTCCTGGTCTAGATAAAACCAAGCCAGCTGCAGCAAAACTTTGCGCTGTTGCCAATAAAACTGTTCCTATTCGAGTATATTTGGTAATTTTCCTTCTTCCTGCTTCACCTTCTTTTTTTAAAGCCTTTAAAGAAGGAATAATTTCAGATGCCAATTGCACAACAATGGAGGCTGAAATATAGGGCATAATCCCGATCGCAAATATCGAAAACCGAGAAAGAGAACCACCTGAAAACATATTCAACATACCCAGAATACCATCTTTAGCACTTTCAAACTCTCTTGCTAAAAGTAAAGGATCTACTCCAGGTACAGGAATATGTGCACCGATACGAAAAACGATCAGTGCACCAATCAGAAACAGTAATCTGCTTTTTAAATCGCCGAACTTAGCCAATCCAGTTGCGGAAGTATTATTAGCCACAGTTTATGCCTCTATTATTCAACTAAGCTACCGCCAGCTGCTTCAATTGCAGCTTTAGCACCTTTAGTTGCTTTGATTCCAACTAACTTCACTGCTTTATCAATTTGACCTGATAAAATCACTTTTGCAGTTAATGTTTGCATTGGTATGATACCTGCTTGTTTTAACGCCAACAAATCAATTTCTTCTACAGGCAACAAAGCAAGTTCATGCAAACGCACTTCGGCAACAAAAGGAGCAGACATAGATTTAAAACCACGCTTAGGCAAACGGCGTTGTAAAGGCATTTGACCACCTTCAAAACCTACCTTATGAAAACCACCTGAACGACTTTTTTGACCTTTATGTCCACGCCCACAAGTTTTACCAAGACCACTGCCTATACCACGGCCTACTCTACGTTTAGCATGTGTTGCACCAACACCTGGTTGAATAGTATGCAATAACATAATTAGTCCTCAACTTTTAATAGGTAGCTAATTTTATTGATCATGCCACGATTTTCAGGCGTATCTAAAACTTCTACCGTCTGTTCACGTTTTTTCAGACCCAAACCACGAGCGCAGGCTCTATGTGCTTCGATGCGTCCAATTAAACTCTTTACTAAAGTTACTTTGAGAGTTTTTGCGTTTTTTGACATATCACTCTCCCAAAATTTCTTCTACTGTTAAACCGCGTTTTGCAGCAATTTGAGATGGTGTATAAATTTTATTTAAACCATCTAATGTTGCACGAACGATGTTATAAGGATTAGTTGAACCATGCACCTTAGCAGAAATATTATGGATACCCATCGCGTCAAAAACCAAACGCATAGGACCACCAGCTTTAATACCATTACCTTCTTTAGCAGGTTGCATAAACACTGTTGTTGCACCATGTTTACCCACTACTGCATGATGAATCGTACCGTCTTTAAGAGGAATTTTCACCATATTTCTACGTGCTTGATCCATCGCTTTTTGTACAGCTACAGGAACTTCTTTTGATTTTCCCTTACCCATACCAATGCGACCATCACCGTCACCTACCACAGTTAATGCAGAGAAAGCCATAATACGACCACCCTTAACCACTTTTGTTACGCGGTTAACAGAGACCATTTTTTCAACTAAGCCATCACCACGATCATCAGTTTCATGTTTTGCCATTATGATCACTCCACAAATTAGAAGCTTAAACCATGCTCACGCGCGGCTTCAGCAAGAGCTTTTACACGTCCATGGTATCTAAAACCAGAACGATCAAAAGCTACTTTATCAACACCTACAGCTTTGGCTTTTTCAGCAATTGCTTTACCTACCAATTGAGCTGCAGCAACATTTCCGCCAGACTTAACCTGCCCTTTTACATCAGCTTGTACAGTTGAAGCCTGAGCTAAAACTTTATCACCCTCAGCACTGATGATTTGAGCATATATATGGTTATTACTGCGAAAAACACATAAACGAACCATATTCAGTTCCGCAATTTTGGCACGAGTTTTGCGTGCTCGACGGATCCTAGAAATACTTTTATCCATAATTTGATGGCCTCAATTATTTTTTCTTGGTCTCTTTAAGTACAACCACTTCATCAACATAACGCACACCTTTACCTTTATAAGGCTCTGGAGAACGATAAGCACGAATTTCTGCAGCGACTTGACCTACTTTTTGTTTATCAACACCTTTAATAATAATTTCGGTTTGAGAAGGTGTTTGTACAGTTACGCCCTCAGGCATTTTATGTACAACTGGATGAGAAAAGCCTAAAGATAAATTAACTGCATCACCTTGTGCTTGAGCACGATAACCCACACCAATCAATTGAAGTTTTTTCTCAAAACCTTGAGAAACACCAACAACCATATTATTAACTAAAGCTCTTAATGTTCCAGACATCGCTTGGGCGTGTTTAGAATCATTATTAACAGCAAAAGTAATTTGACCATTGTCTAATGCAATTGCAACATCATCCGTTAAAGGTAGATCAAGGGACCCTAAACTACCTTTAATAGTCATTTTTTGCGCATCAAATTTAACATCTACTCCAGAAGGAACAGCCACTGGATTTTTTGCTACTCGTGACATTTTATCTCCCTTCTATTATGCGACGACACACAAAAGTTCACCACCAACACCGTTTGCGCGCGCTTTACGATCAGTCATCACACCTTTTGATGTTGTGACAATCGCAATACCCAAACCATTCATCACGCTAGGGATATTGTCAGAACCTTTATAAATTCTCAAACCTGGACGAGAAACACGCTCAATACGCTCAATAACTGGGCGACCAGCATAGTATTTCAATTCAATATCTAATGTTGGTTTAACTGAATCAGATGAAACAGAAAAACTTTCAACATAACCTTCATCTTTTAAAACTTGCGCAATGGCTTGTTTCAATTTAGAAGAAGGCATAGACACTGTTGCTTTTCCAGCTCTTTGTGCATTACGGATACGTGTCAACATATCTGAAATAGGATCATGCATACTCATTTTTTAATCTCCTATTACCAGCTTGCTTTAACCACACCAGGAATTTCACCGCGCATAGAAATCTCGCGAATCTTGGTACGGCCTAGGCCAAATTTACGGAATGTCCCACGTGGGCGACCTGTCAATGCACAACGACGACGTTGGCGTACTGGTAAAGCATTACGTGGAATTGATTGTAATTTTAAACGTGCTTCAAAACGCTCTTCAGAAGACAATGATTCGTTATTAATGATAGCGAATAACTCTTCACGTTTAGCAGCATATTTCGCCACTAATTTTGTACGTTTGTTTTCACGGTTAATTAATGCAAGTGTTGCCATATGTATCAACCTTTAAATGGAAACTTGAACAAAGCCAAAAGTGCTTTAGCTTCTTCATCAGTTTTTGCCGTAGTAGTAATGGTAATATTCAAACCGCGTAATGCATCAATTTTATCATATTCAATTTCTGGGAATATGATTTGCTCGCGCACACCCATATTGTAATTACCACGCCCGTCAAATGATTTACCACTTACACCACGGAAGTCACGAACTCGAGGCAAAGCAATGCTGACCAAACGGTCTAAAAACTCATACATTCTTTCGCGACGAAGTGTTACTTTACATCCAATCGGATAATCATCACGGATTTTGAAACCTGCAATAGATTTACGTGCCACTGTCACCACTGGTTTTTGGCCAGCAATTTTAGTTAAATCACCTACAGCATGCTCCATTACTTTTTTATCGGCTACAGCTTCACCCACACCCATATTTAAAGTAATTTTTTCAATTTTAGGAACTTGCATGATGGTTTTATAACCAAACTGTTTCATCATTTCTGGCACAACAGTATTTTTATAAAAATCGCTTAAACGTGCTGTCATCATCTACTCCAATTAAGCGCCAATTTGCGCGCCATTTGATTTATATACACGTACGCGTTTAACTTTGCCATTTTCCTCAACTTCTTTAATACCAACGCGATCTGCTTTTTGTGTTTCTGGATTCAAAATAGCTACGTTAGAGATATCAAGAGGCATTGCTTTTAGCGTAATACCACCGGCAATATTGCGCATTGGGTTTGGTTTTTGATGCTTTTTAACAACATTTAAACCTTCAACGATTACTTTACCGTCTAAAACCTGAATAACCGCACCTTTTTTGCCTTTATCTTTACCTGCAATCACAATAACTTGATCGCCTTTAAGAATTTTTTGCATACGTCTGTCCCCCTTTGACTTATAAAACTTCTGGAGCCAAAGAAACAATTTTCATAAAGCGCTCTGTACGCAACTCACGAGTCACTGGACCAAAAATACGGGTACCAATAGGCTCTAATTTTGCATTCAGTAACACTGCCGCATTACCGTCGAATTTAATCAACGCACCATCAGGACGACGCACACCTTTAGCAGTTCTTACAACAACTGCATTACATACATCACCTTTTTTCACACGCCCACGTGGTGCTGCATCTTTAACTGTTACCTTGATGACATCACCAACAGAGGCATAACGACGCTTAGAACCGCCAAGAACTTTGATGCACATAACGCGACGAGCACCTGAGTTATCAGCCACATCTAGCATGGTCTGCATTTGTATCATTTTTGATTACCTTTCATCCAACTTAGCTTATCTCTTTTGAATAACTGATTCAAAACCACAAGGGTTCTAATAAGCCAGTCTTGGATCCCGAGGGGAAAACCCTGAAATAAATTTCAGGCCAAGAAAAAAAATGAGAGCTTACATGAATTTCTTAATATATGCAAGCCCTCAGCTTTACTACTTCATATTTTTCTAAATCTGACGTGCTTTCTCAACCAAAGCAGTTACTACCCAAGACTTGGTTTTAGAAAGAGGACGAGATTCAGATATTTCTACCACATCACCCACTTGATATTGGTTATTTTCATCATGAGCATGAAATTTATTTGAACGGCGAATCACTTTTCCATACAAAGGGTGTTTCACACTACGTTCAACCAAAACAGTCACTGTTTTGTCCATTTTATCACTCACAACTTTACCAACTAGCGTGCGAACATTTTTTTGATCACTCATTTTCTGCCGCCTTTTCAGTTAAAATCGTTCTTACACGCGCAATAGCACGGCGAACTTTTTTAAGCTCACTGGTTTTAGCAAGCTGATTAGTTGCATTTTGCATGCGCAATGTAAATTGCGCTTTCAGAAGACTTAACAACTCTTCGTTAAGTTCTGAAATTGATTTTGCTCTAAGTTCAGAAGCTTTCATTATTGCCCCACTTGTCTAGTCACAAAAACGGTTGGGATTGGCAACTTTGCAGAAGCAAGTTTAAATGCCTCACGAGCCAATTCTTCTGGTACACCGTCCATTTCATATAACATTTTACCTGGTTGAATTTCAGCAACATAGTACTCTGGAGAACCTTTACCGCCACCCATACGCACTTCTGCTGGTTTTTCTGTAATTGGCTTATCAGGAAAAACACGAATCCAAATACGCCCACCACGTTTAATATGGCGAGTCATGGTACGGCGAGCAGCCTCAATTTGACGAGCAGTTAGGCGACCACGTCCAGTAGCTTTTAAACCAAAATCACCAAAACTTACTTTATTACCACGTGTTGCAACACCTGTATTACGTCCTTTATGTTGCTTACGATATTTTAGTCTAGTTGGCTGCAGCATTTCTACCACCTGCCTTTCTTTGTTTTCTTTCTGGAGCAGCTACTTGAGCCTGAACTTGTCCAGGAGCAACTTCACCTTTATATACCCAAACTTTAATACCAATTACACCATAAGTTGTATGTGCTTCACTCGTTGCATAATCAACGTCTGCACGCAATGTATGTAATGGTACACGGCCTTCACGGTACCATTCGCTACGTGCGATCTCAATACCATTCAAGCGTCCTGAACTCATGATCTTAATGCCTTTTGCTCCAACACGCATTGCATTTTGCATCGCACGTTTCATCGCACGACGGAACATCACACGTTTTTCAAGTTGAGACGCAATACCATCAGCAATAATTTGTGCATCAATTTCAGGTTTACGGATTTCTTCGATGTTCACATGAACTGGCACACCCATTAAAGCCTGCAAGTCACGTTTTAACACTTCGATATCTTCGCCTTTTTTGCCGATAACAACACCTGGACGTGCGCTGTGAATAGTCACTCGAGCAGACTTAGCTGGTCGTTCAATAACTACACGACCCACAGAAGCACTGCTTAAACGTTTTTTCAAATACTCGCGCACATCAATATCTTGCTTTAACATTTCAGGAAATTCCTGAGTTTTAGCAAACCATTTAGAAGACCAGTTTTTGTTAACAGCTAGACGGAAACCAGTAGGATTAATTTTTTGTCCCATTGCTTTTCCTTAATTGCCAACTGTCACATTAATGTGACAAGTTTGTTTTTCAATACGATTACCACGACCTTTAGCACGAGCTTGAAAACGTTTTAAGCTTGGACCTTTGTCAACAAATATGGTAGTCACTTTTAATGTATCAATGTCGGCGCCTTCATTATGCTCTGCATTTGCAATGGCAGACTCAAGCACTTTTTTCACTAATGCAGCACCTTTTTTAGGGCTAAAAGTCAAAATATTAATTGCTTGGGCAACATCTTTACCACGAATTAAATCTGCAACCAATCTGCATTTTTGTGCAGATATACGTGCATTATTATGTTGTGCTGAAACTCTCATTTTGTCACCTTACTTTTTCTTTGCTTTTTTATCAGCCAAATGGCCTTTAAAAGTACGAGTCAATGAGAACTCACCTAATTTATGGCCTACCATATTATCACTAATAAAAACAGGCACATGAGTTCTACCATTATGAACAGCAATGGTTAACCCAATAAAATCAGGCAAAATGGTTGAACGACGAGACCAAGTTTTGATTGGACGTTTATCGTTACTTGCACGTGCTGCATCAACTTTATCAAGCAAGTGCAGATCCACATATGGACCCTTTTTAAGAGAACGAGCCATCTAATTACCCCTTATTCGAAAAACGACGACGCACAATCATATTACTTGTACGCTTATTACGGCGAGTACGGTATCCTTTAGTCGGTGTACCCCATGGACTAACTGGCACACGACCCTCACCAGTACGACCTTCACCACCACCATGTGGATGGTCAACAGGGTTCATTACCACGCCTCGTACTGTTGGACGAATACCACGCCAACGTTTTGCACCTGCTTTACCTAGTTTTTGTAAGCTTTGTTCTTCATTACTTACTTCACCAATAGTTGCACGGCAATCAACATGAATTTTACGAATTTCGCCTGAACGTAATCTTAGTTGAGCATAAACGCCTTCTTTTGCCAATAACATTGCAGATGTACCAGCTGAACGAGCAATTTGTGCGCCTTTACCTGGTTTCATTTCAACGCAATGAATCGTTGTACCCACAGGGATATTACGAATTGGCAAAGCATTACCTGCTTTAATTGGTGCTTCGGCTCCAGAAACCAATTGCGCACCTGCTTTAACACCGCGAGGTGCAATGATATAACGACGTTCGCCATCTGCATAACACACCAAAGCAATATGCGCCGTACGATTCGGATCGTACTCTAGACGTTCTACTTTTGCTGGGATGCCATCTTTGTTACGACGAAAATCAATTACACGATAATGGTGTTTATGACCACCGCCTTTATGGCGAGTAGTAATATGACCATTATTGTTGCGACCTGCTGTTGAATTTTTTTTCTCTAACAAAGCCGCATAAGGTGCACCTTTATGCAAATCGTGATTCACGACACGAACCATGCCGCGACGACCTGCAGAGGTGGGCTTCATTTTTACAATAGCCATTTATTTATTCCTTATTCTGCGCGAGCTGCGGCTGATTCTAAGTCCAGCTCTTGACCTGGCATTAAGCTTACATAAGCCTTTTTCCAGTCTTGTCGTTTACCCATTACTTTACCAAAACGCTTTGACTTACCTTTTACCTGTATAGTAGACACGCTGTCCACTTTTACACCAAACAACAGCTCTACCGCTGCTTTGATCTCAGGTTTAGTTGCATTTGGTAAAACCTTGAACGCAATCTGACTTCTCTTTTCAGCCAATAGATTACTTTTTTCTGAAACGATTGGTGCAAGAATAACTTGCATTAGTCTTTGTTGATTCATACCCATTGCTCCTCTAAGTGGGCAACTGCCTCTTTAGTCAACACGACCTTCTTGTATTTCAACAGGCTATATGGATCAGCTTGCTGCGCTTCAAGAACCAATACGTTAGGCAGGTTACGAGACGACAAGTAAACGTTTTCATCTAATTGCTTGGTCACAAATAATACTTGCTCAAAACCCAAACCTTTTACTTGTGCAGCAAAATCTTTGGTTTTTGGTGTAGCTGCAGTTAACTCTTCTACCACAAACAAACGTTCATCACGAACCAACTGTGACAAAATAGCAGCCATACCCGCACGATACATTTTACGATTTACTTTTTGTGTAAAATTCTCGTCTGGTTTATTTGGGAACGCGCGACCACCGCTTCTCCAAATAGGAGAAGATGTCATGCCTGAACGAGCACGACCAGTACCTTTTTGACGCCAAGGTTTTTTGGTAGAGTGTTTTACTTCCGCACGTGTCAATTGAGCACGATTGCCACTACGAGCATTTGCTAAAAATGCAGTAACCAATTGATGAACCAATGCTTCATTATATTCACGGGCAAACAACGCATCAGAAGCTTGTAAGCTACCTGAAACTTGTCCTTGCGCATTAATTAGTTTTAGTTCCATTAAGCACCTACTTTCACACTTGGGCGCACGACAACATCACTATTGGTTGCACCAGGCACGGCACCTTTTACCAATAATAATTGACGCTCTTCATCTACGCGTACAATTTCTAAACATTGAACGGTTGACTTGGTATTGCCGTATTGACCAGCCATACGTTTACCTGGAAACACACGACCTGGATCTTGTGCTTGACCAATAGAGCCTGGCACACGATGAGAACGTGAGTTACCATGAGAGGTGCGTTGAGAACCAAAATTATGACGTTTAATCGTACCAGAAAAACCTTTACCTTTCGTGGTACCAGTAACATCAACTAATTGACCAACAGTAAACTGAGTCACAGCAATTGAATCACCTGCTTTTAACGAAGCAAGTTGTTCTTCATTTACTGGAAACTCATATAAACCACGACCAGCCTCTACCGCAGCTTTAGCAAAATGACCTGCTTCCGCTTTAGTAACGCGATTCGCTTTTTTGTTACCATAAGTAACTTGAATAGCTTGATAGCCATCCGTATCCAAGTTTTTCACTTGGGTGACGCGGTTAGCAGACATATCCAGAACAGTTACTGGGATTGAACGACCATCCTCAGCAAAAATCCGTGTCATGCCGACCTTACGTCCAACTAGACCTAATGCCATTTTATTATCCTTTAAAGGTGTCGATTACGATTGACCGACTCGAAATAAAACCCGCCCAAAACGGACGAGCTTGCCAGCATAACATATGTGTATTTAATCAGGCAAGTTCTCTTTAAAATTAATTATGTAAATTAACACAAACGGCAAAATTATGATCTAAAATAGCCTCAACCAAACTATACAATTTATTAATTTCTATTAATTAGGATGCATTAATTATTTAATAAACAGAGAGTTTGTTATATTTGGAAACAGTTTTGTTGACTTAAACCTTATGATTACCAATAACCAAACAACTGATTACTTCATAAAAAACAAAAGGGTTAGTTATGATAGATATATTACCCTCCAACCACTAAGCAGCCATACAGCTTACGTTATTTCATAATATACACAACAACATTTATATTCGACAATATAGTCTCTCTATTCAAGTTTAAACCCCGAAATTGACACAATATTTATGATTTAATCAAAAATTAAAAAAGCCAAGGAATATATTCCTTGGCTTTCAAGTAAAGCTATTTTACAAATTATTGAACTTTAATCTCAACATCTACACCAGCTGGTAAATCAAGCTTCATAAGAGCATCTGTTGTTTTATCAGTCCAATCAACAATATCCATCAAACGTAAGTGTGTACGAATCTCCAATTGATCACGTGATGTTTTATTCACGTGAGGAGAACGTAAAATATCAAAACGTTCAATTTTAGTTGGCAATGGAATTGGGCCTTTTACAACAGCACCAGTACGTTTAGCTGTTTCAACAATTTCTTGTGCAGAACGATCAATTAAATTGTAGTCAAAAGCTTTCAAACGAATACGAATTTTCTGAGTTTTCATTATTTACTCGCCTTCGCCGTCTTAAGCGATAACAGAGGCAACAACCCCTGCACCAACTGTACGACCACCTTCACGAATCGCAAAACGTAAGCCTTCTTCCATCGCAATCGGCGCAATCAATTCTACTGTAATCGCTACATTCTCTCCAGGCATTACCATCTCTACGCCTTCTGACAATGTCACCGCTCCAGTTACGTCTGTAGTACGGAAATAAAATTGTGGACGATAGTTCGCAAAAAATGGAGTATGACGTCCACCTTCTTCTTTTGACAATACATACACTTCTGCTTTGAATTTGGTATGTGGTGTGATTGAACCTGGTTTCGCTAACACTTGACCACGTTCCACTTCTTCACGTTTTGTACCACGCAACAATACACCTACGTTGTCCCCTGCTTGACCTTGGTCTAGCAATTTACGGAACATCTCAACACCTGTACAAGTGGTTTTCAAGGTAGGTTTCAAACCAACAATTTCAATCTCTTCACCTACATTAATGATACCACGCTCTACACGACCTGTTACCACTGTACCACGACCTGAAATTGAGAACACGTCTTCAATCGGCAATAGGAATGGTTTGTCTACTGCACGCTCTGGTGTTGGAATATAGCTATCCAATGCGTCTGCCAATGCAAAAATGGCTGTCTCACCAATTTCTGATGTATCACCTTCTAAAGCTTTTAATGCTGAACCTTTGATTACTGGGATATCATCACCTGGGAAATCATAGCTTGACAATAAGTCACGAACTTCCATCTCTACTAGCTCTAATAACTCTTCGTCATCAACCATGTCACATTTGTTTAGGAATACAATAATGTATGGTACACCTACTTGACGTGCCAATAGGATGTGTTCACGTGTTTGTGGCATAGGACCATCAGCTGCTGAACACACTAAAATCGCACCATCCATCTGTGCTGCACCTGTAATCATGTTTTTTACATAGTCAGCATGACCTGGACAATCTACGTGTGCGTAATGACGTGTTTCTGTTTCATATTCTACGTGTGAAGTATTAATGGTAATACCACGTGCTTTTTCTTCTGGCGCATTATCAATTTGATCGTATGCTTTTGCTGCACCACCAAATTTCTTAGATAAAATGGTAGTCAATGCTGCTGTCAATGTGGTCTTACCATGGTCAACGTGACCAATGGTGCCAACGTTTACGTGCGGTTTACTCCGCTCAAACTTTTCTTTTGCCATGATTGCAATTTCCTTAATAAAGAACAAAATTCGCTGCCTGAACACATTGTTCAGACAGCCTTAAAATTACTTCTTATTGTCAATAATCTCTTGTGCCACATTCGCTGGAGCTTCTGAATAATGCTTAAACTCCATAGAATAAGTCGCACGACCTTGACTGAGTGAACGCACAGTTGTCGCATAACCAAACATTGCTGATAATGGTACTTCCGCACGAATTTTTTTACCACCAATACCATCATCGTCCATACCTTGAACGATACCACGACGGCTAGATAAGTCACCCATGATATCACCCATATACTCTTCAGGTGTTTCCACCTCAACAGCCATCATAGGCTCTAACAATACTGGACGAGCTTTACGCATACCATCTTTAAATGCCATAGATGCAGCCAATTCAAACGCAATTTGCGATGAATCCACGTCATGGTAAGAACCAAACACCAAACGTGCACGAACATCTACTACTGGGTAACCAGCCAACACACCATTTTGCAATGTGTCTTGAATACCTTTATCCACAGAAGGGATGAATTCACGTGGCACAACACCACCTTTGATCTCATCCACAAACTCATAGCCACCACCTGGCTCTAAAGGCTCAAGTTTCAATACAACATGACCATATTGACCCTTACCACCAGATTGTTTAACGTGTTTACCTTCAACTTCAACGGCTTGGCGAATGGTTTCACGATAAGCCACTTGTGGCGCACCTACAGAACATTCTACGTTAAACTCGCGTTTCATACGATCAACAATAATTTCAAGGTGAAGCTCGCCCATCCCAGAAATAATTGTTTGACCAGATTCTTCATCTGAACGCATACGGAAAGAAGGATCTTCTTTTGCCAAACGGTTCAACGCCTCACCCATTTTTTCTTGGTCAGCTTTTGTTTTTGGTTCAACAGCCACATGGATAACAGGCTCTGGGAACTCCATGCGCTCTAAGATGATTGGGCTATCTTCTGCACAAAGGGTTTCACCAGTTGTGACATCTTTTAAACCAATAGCTGCGGCAATATCACCTGCGCGTACTTCTTCAATCTCGTCGCGATCATTAGCCTTCATTTGAACCAAACGACCAATACGTTCACGGCGACCTTTCACAGAGTTAACAACGGTATCGCCTGACTTTAACACACCTGAATATACGCGAATAAAGGTTAATTGCCCCACGTATTTGTCGTTCATTAGTTTAAATGCTAAAGCTGAGAATTTTTCATTGTCATCTGCCTGACGAGTTGCATGTTCACCATCAGGTGTTTCACCCCCAACAGGAGGAATGTCAGTTGGACTAGGCAAATATTCAATAACTGCATCCAACATACGTTGAACACCTTTATTTTTAAAGGCAGAACCACATAATACAGGCTGAATTTCCGTACGAATAGTACGATCACGCAGACCTTGAACAATTTCTTCTTCTGTTAATGAACCTTCTTCAAGATATTTGTTCATTAATTCTTCATTGGCTTCTGCTGCAGCTTCAACCATATGTTCACGCCATTCCTCAGCAGTTGCTTGAAGATCAGCAGGAATATCCTGATAGTCGAATTTCATCCCTTGAGATGCTTCATCCCAAATGATGGCTTTCATTTTTAATAAGTCAATGACACCAACGAAATTGTCTTCTGCCCCAATCGGTACAACGACAGGAACAGGGTTCGCACGCAAACGGGTTTTCATTTGTTCCACAACACGGAAAAAATTCGCACCTTGGCGGTCCATTTTATTGACAAAAGCCAAACGAGGCACTTTGTATTTATTTGCTTGACGCCATACTGTTTCTGACTGAGGCTGCACGCCACCTACTGCACAATAAACCATTACAGCACCATCAAGCACACGCATTGAACGCTCTACTTCTACAGTAAAGTCTACGTGACCTGGAGTATCAATAACGTTTAAACGATGCTCAGGGAACTGTGCACTCATACCCTTCCAGAAGGTAGTCACAGCAGCAGAAGTAATGGTAATACCACGTTCTTGCTCTTGTTCCATCCAGTCGGTAGTTGCTGCACCGTCATGCACTTCACCAATTTTATGGCTAAGACCAGTGTAAAATAAAATACGCTCTGATGTCGTGGTTTTACCAGCATCAATATGCGCACTAATACCGATATTTCGGTAATGTTGAATTGGGGTTTTACGAGCCACAATAATAGCCTTTTCGTATCATTAATATTAGAAGCGGAAGTGAGAGAAGGCTTTATTTGCTTCAGCCATACGATGCACTTCTTCACGTTTTTTCATGGCTCCGCCACGACCTTCAGAGGCATCAATTAACTCACCTGCTAAACGCAAGTCCATAGACTTTTCTCCGCGTTTACGTGCTGCATCACGTACCCAACGCATAGCTAAAGCTAAACGACGTGAAGGGCGAACCTCAACAGGAACTTGATAGTTTGCTCCACCTACACGGCGACTTTTCACTTCTACGATTGGTTTTGCATTAGCAATGGCAGTATTAAACACTTCAATAGCGCTTTTACCTGTTTTCTTTTCAATTTGTTCAAACGCACCATAAATGATACGTTCTGCGACTGATTTTTTACCATCAATCATGACAACGTTCATGAATTTTGATAATTCTACGCTGTTAAATTTTGGATCTGGCAATATGTCGCGTTTTGGGACTTCTCTGCGTCTTGGCATGATTCTTCCTTAATATCTATTCAGTTGAGATTTTTCTCATAAACACTCAACAAAGTGTTCACTTACTCGACAGCATGTTGTCTGTCTACGTTGCCGTACCTTACTTAGGACGCTTAGCACCGTATTTAGAGCGAGATTGTTTACGGTCTTTAACACCTGCGGTATCCAAAGAACCACGTACTGTGTGATAACGCACACCTGGTAAGTCTTTTACACGACCACCGCGGATCAATACAACCGAGTGTTCTTGCAAGTTATGACCTTCACCACCAATATATGAAATCACTTCAAAACCGTTGGTTAAACGCACTTTACATACTTTACGTAAAGCTGAGTTAGGTTTTTTAGGGGTAGTGGTATAAACACGAGTACATACACCACGTTTTTGAGGACAAGCCTCAAGTGCTGGGACTTTGCTTTTATATTCAGCAACTTTGCGTCCTTTACGCACCAATTGGTTAATCGTTGGCATTTTGCCTCCTTAAGTTCCTGTTGAAAACAATACATATAAATTTCACAGACACTTGTGTCCAGTGAACCATAAATTTTACATGCATTTTATCAAATGCGTCAACATCATAATGCACTGACTCCAGACTAAAACCTCTGTTTTATTAAGAATTAAATAGATATGTTGTAATTTGGCTATATTATTGTTTAATCTTCAATTTTAGTATTAATTACTTCAACTCAAACTCACTCTCATATTTCATTTAATGCTGTAAACCAAAAGTCTCATTACAATATAATGGGACTTTCACAATCAATCATTTTACTTAAAAATATCACATCATCTTCAATCAAATACCATCCCAACAATTTGATTAAAAATAACTTTCTATTAAAAACCAATTACCATAATAGTGTCTCTAAACAAAAAAACAATTGACTTTTAATTTAAGGATCAATAATAAATAAACTTCGTATTTGGCTGTTTTTTTAAAACCCATTTACATAAAAAATCGTTATTCGCCATGTTTTTTACAGACAATTTTAGACATTTTATTTTTAAAAAACAAAAAAATAGCAAAAACAATCACACATAAAAGATTTAATAGATAGAAAACTCTATTTTTTTTAGGTACAATTATGACTTTAGTTTCCTCATGTAAAAAGGTAAAAAGGATCAACATGGAAAATATCGAACAACGCGTTAAGAAAATTGTTGCGGATCAACTTGGTGTAAACGAAGCTGAAATTAAAAATGAGTCTTCATTTCAAGATGATTTAGGCGCAGATTCGCTAGACGTTGTGGAATTAGTGATGGCATTTGAAGAAGCTTTCGAATGTGAAGTGCCTGATGAGGACGCTGAGAAGCTAACTACTGTACAACAAGCCATCGATTTCATTCAATCTCAAACAAAATAATTTTTTGTTTATAACAGAATTGAACACCTCTGCTTCCTGATAAGAAACAGAGGTTTTTTGCTTAAAGCTCATCTTAAAGGAGCCTTTATTCTATGAGTAAAAAAAGAATTGTGATTACTGGCTTAGGCCATATTTCACCTGTTGGCAATGATGTTACTACAGGCTGGAGCAATATACTGGCCGGTAAAAGTGGCATTAACACAATAACCCGCTTTGATGCTTCAGAAATGGCCTGCCAATTTGCAGGTGAAGTCAAAGATTTTGATATTACTGAATATATCTCTGGCAAAGATGCTCGCAGGATGGACACCTTTATCCATTACGGGATTGCAGCTTCTTTACAAGCAATTGCTGATGCAGGTTTAGATGATATTCCCAATTTAGATAAAACGCGTATAGGTGTGAATATTGGCGCAGGGATTGGTGGTTTACCCTCAATAGAAAATACTGCTGCTGCATTATTTGAAGGTGGACCACGTAAAATAGGCCCATTTTTCATTCCTGGAGCGATTATCAATATGATTGCGGGTCATGTTTCTATTTTAAAAGGGTATCAAGGCCCTACATATGGTATTGTTTCTGCCTGTACAACTGGCACCCATTGTATAGGGGATGCAGCAAGGATGATTCAATATGGAGACGCTGATATTATGATTGCTGGTGGTGCGGAAGCGGCCATTTGTCAACTGGGTATCGGTGGTTTTGCCGCTTGTAAAGCTTTATCAACTAGAAATGATGATCCAGCCACAGCTTCTCGTCCATGGGATAAGGGACGTGATGGTTTTGTGATGGGAGAAGGCGCAGGAGTATTGGTATTAGAGTCCTATGAGCATGCTCTGAAACGTGGTGCAAAAATTTATGCAGAAGTAGCTGGATTTGGTATGAGTTCTGATGCTTATCATATTACAGCGCCAATGGAAGACGGCTCTGGCGCTGCACGTGGGATGGACAATGCAATGAAAGATGCTGGTATCAACCCAGATCAAGTCAATTATATTAACGCCCATGGTACATCTACACCATTAGGTGATGCAGCAGAAACAACTGCCATTAAACGCTGTTTTGGTGACCATGCACAAAATTTGGTGGTTAACTCAACAAAATCAATGACCGGGCATTTATTAGGTGGTGCAGGTGGGATCGAAGCTGTTTATTCAGCCTTAGCTGTTTATCAGCAAATCAGCCCGCCTACCATTAATATTTTTGAGCAAGACTACGAAAGCGGTTGTGATTTAGACTACTGTAAAGAAGGCGCTCGCGAAATGCCTATTGAATATGCCCTATCAAATTCATTTGGTTTTGGTGGTACAAATGGTACTTTAGTTTTAAAACGGTTTAGTTAAAAAAATTAATACAGACTTGATGAAAAAAGCCATCTTGATTTTTAATCAGATGGCTTTTTATTTATTGATTCCAGAAAAATGATAGTGCACTACGCCTGTCTTGCACATGACTAACGGCACTGTTTAAAACTTTTGCTTTCGCCCACAATATAAATGATGCTTTTGCTCTGGTGAGAGCTGTGTATAACAAGGCATTAGAAAACAAAAGATGGGGCTCTGGTGTACCTATCAGCCAAACATTTTCATATTCAGAACCTTGGCTCTTATGAACGGTAATGGCAAATGCAGGATCAAATAAAGGCAACTGACTTAATGGTATTTTTCGAAAACCATTTGCCTCTTCAAAATAAGCAACCAGTTTGTTTGTATAATCGGGTAAAATAATGCCAACATCCCCATTAAACAAACCCAATTGATAATCATTCTGAGTGACCATAATGGGTAATCCTGCAAAAAAAGGTTCTCCTTTATGGTGCTTTTTTGTTCTTAAAAAATGGACATACTGCTGATTAAACTCTTCGGCCTGATGTTTTAAAACAGTTAATACCATTAATTTTGAGTACTGATTGAATACCTGAGGAATATCCTCTTTTGTAACAGCTTGCCAATAAGCTGACGTATTTTGATAAAATTTTGTATATTTTGAGGTACTTTGCTCAATTAATGCTAATTTTTCTTCCTCTATAAATAACTTTTGCACCAATTGATTGTTTTGTTGGTTAATCGCCTGAGCAAGCTGGCCAATTGCACTGTTATGATCAAAACGATGGCTTTGTTTGAGTGTAATCGCAGCCATCCCAACAGAATGTTGAGCGTCAGATACAGTGTAGTTGGGTAATAACTGTACCAATAGATTATTTGTTTTATGATCTGCCTGACTTAAAGTGGACAATTGTTTGATAAAAGCACCTGCACCAATAGAAGGTAACTGATTTTTATCACCTAACAGAATTAAAGTAGCCTCTGGTTTAACCGCACAAAAAAGTTTACTGAGCATGGGTAAATCTAACATTGATGCCTCATCAATCACAATCACATCAAAAGGCATAGACTGTTTGTGATGATAAGTAGGCTGTGCTGTAATGGGGTGAATCCCCAATAATCGATGGACTGTTTGTGCTGTTAATTGACCTAACTTCTCCTGTACGATTGAGTGATCCAATCTTATCAAAGCTTGATGAAGCGCTTGTGTCATTCTCGCTGCGGCTTTTCCTGTTGGTGCTGCTAAGGCAATACTCAAGTCATTGCTTGATTGCAATAAGATCAATGCAGTTAACAATTTGGCCACTGTTGTTGTTTTACCCGTACCAGGGCCACCGTTAATCAACAACAGCTTTTTAAATAGTGCTAAGGCAACGGCTTGCTGTTGTTGTTCATTAAAATCATTCTGAAATAACTTTGTTAATATGTGTTGGGCTTGTTTACAAGCATTTTGATCAGGTAAAAATAATGTATTTTGTGTTTTTAGACAATCAGAAACATAGCCAGCCAATTGTTTTTCAAACAGATACAATCGCGCAAAGAAAAGCTTATTTTGCCACAATACCAAAGGGGTACTTTCCTGCCCCTCAGCAACAATAGGATAAGCTTTTTTTAGCTTAATCACATCTTCATTTGTTAGCTCAATATAAGTATGACCATTTTCTTCTGCAAAAAATAAAGCTTCTACATAGGGTTCGACAATCGGAAAAATCTGAGGAGCAAGATGTTTTAAAGCCCAATTGATGGCTTTTAAAACATGAGGCAAATCTCTCTTGGCTTCCTGTTCCATTATTTACTTTGTTTTCTTGCTTTAATATAAATTATGGTTTTCCCTTGAGCGTTATTTTTTCTTCCTTGAATCATAAAGATGCTTTTAGCTTGCTCAGATTTAACCAATTCAGATAGTTTTTTATACCCATATAATCGTGCATCAAAATCAGGCTTAATTTTTTGTAAATATTGTCCAAACGTACCTAAATTAGCCCAGCCTTGTTCATCTCCCGCCTCTTCTAGCGCCTGCAAGAAAAATTCTTTTGGCAAAGATTCTTTTTCTTTTTTATTGTTGATTGCTTCTACTTTGTTTTCTATGTGAGGTACTTCATTTCGCAATATTTCAGTAAAAATAAAACGATCACAAGCATTACGAAAAGCCTCAGGTGTTTTTTTCTCACCAAAACCATAGACTAATAAGCCTTCTTCTCTTAATCGTATAGCCAAACTGGTAAAATCACTGTCACTGGAAACCAAACAAAAACCATCGAAATTCTTGGAGTAGAGAAGATCCATCGCATCAATAATCAATAAGCTATCCGTTGCATTTTTACCTTTAGTAAAAGCAAACTGCTGTTGAGGTTGAATAGCATATTTTAATAACACATCTCTATTCCAACAACTTTTCTCAGAAAAATCGCCATAAACTCTTTTTAGCGTCACGACACCATATTTGGCAATCTCTGCGAGCAAATTTCCAATAACTTCTGCTTGGGCATTATCCCCATCAATCAGTACGGCAAATTTTAGTTTACTTTCTGAATCTATGCTCTGTTCTGACGACATTTAAGCTTCCTCCCAATCAAACTTCATAATCTATAATTGTCCTTCATCCATTGCCATTCGCCGTTCAAAGCGTTTGGCTAACTGATCATCATGAGTCACAACGATTAAACTGGCTTTATGCTCCTCTTTAAGATCAAGCATTAATTCAATGATTTTCTCAGCATTTTTACGATCTAAGTTGCCTGTCGGCTCATCGGCTAAAACACAAGCCGGCTGAGTCACCAAAGCACGAGCAATGGCGGCACGTTGTCGCTCACCTCCTGACAATTCACTCGGACGGTGCTCTATTCTCTGTGCTAGGCCAACCTTACCAAGCATATTGATTGCCTCTTCTTTTGCCTGCCCTTTATCCATTTTTCGGATTAATAAAGGCATCATCACATTTTCTAAGGCGGAAAATTCTGGTAATAAGTGATGAAACTGATACACAAAACCAAGATATTGATTACGAAGTTGGCTCAGTTTATTTTGAGACAATAAACCAATATCTTGCCCCATCAATTTTATGTTGCCAGAAGTCGGTTTATCTAAACCACCTAAAAGATGCAATAAGGTACTTTTGCCACTACCAGATGCACCAACAATGGCCACACTCTCATTTTCATGAATGTTGATATTCAAATCTTTTAACACATCTACTTTTAGTGTGCCATCCTGATAAGTTTTACTTAATTCATAGGCTTCTAATATTAGCTTACTCATAACGTAAAGCCTCCGCTGGCTGTGTTCTTGCTGCTCGATAACTTGGGTATAATGTGGCTAGAAATGACAAAATGACAGATATCAGCGCCACCAAAACCACATCACCAACATGAATATCAGATGGCAAATAATCAATAAAATAAATTTGGGCATTAATTAGGGAACTGCCAACTAATTTTTCAATAAAATGCACAATTAACCCTATTTTCCAAGCAATTAAACAACCGAAGATGACACCAAAAACCGTCCCCAACAAACCTGCAACCAACCCTTGCGTAATAAATACTTTCATTACTTTACCTTGAGTCAGCCCTAATGTTCTTAATATGGCAATATCAGATTGTTTTTCTGTTACTGCCATCACCAAAGAAGAAACCAAATTGAAAGCAGCAACCATAATAATGAGCATAAGGATGATAAACATCATTTTTTTCTCTAATTCAACTGCTTCAAAATACGCCCTATTTTGATCTGTCCAATCTGTAATCCAATAATGACTGATATCTTCTTTAGGTAAAATAGTTGACTTAATTGCCAACACATTTTGTGGTTCTTTTAAACGAACACGTACACCAGATACTTCATCGCCCATTCGAAAAAGTTTCTGTGCATCTGCAATATGAATCATGGCCAAAGACGCATTGATTTCATTTACTTTAGAATGCACCACACCAACCAAGGTAAACTGTTTGATTCTGGGCACCATACCCGCTGGTGTAATATTGCCTTCAGGCGTCAAAACACTGACTTTCCCACCCAACGGTACATCTAACATTAACGCTAAATCAGCACCCAAAATAATGCCAAACTCGCCTGGTCTTAGGGCATTAAAATTTTGCCCTGAGGCCATCTCTTTTTCAAGATCGACCACTTTATCTTCAAAAGCAGGATCAATGCCCTTTAATAAAGCACCTTTTACTTCTCCAGAATTAACCAATAGCGCTTGGCTGGAAATATACGGTGCGGATGCTAAAACATTAGGATTTTGATCAAGCTTTGAGACCAATGATGGCCATTGGTTAGAATCTTCTGGTACCAAATAACTGACTTCCATATGAGGTATCACACTGAGCATCTGCCCACGAATCTCTTTTTGAAAACCGTTCATAACAGAAAGGACAATGATCAGCGCCATCACGCCCAAAGCAATGCCCAGTACGGACGCTAAACTGATAAATGAGACAAAACCATTACGTTTTTTGGAACGCAAATAACGCAAGCCAATCCAAACAGGTAAAGACATAATTAAGGTACTTTTAAAATATGGATGAAAAGGTTATTTTAACCCAGTTTCACTAAAAGACTAAAAGGTATCGTTCCAAGCATGAGTTCACGAATGATTCAATAAAGCATAAGTTGTTTGAATCACCTCAAATAAACTATCTGCTTTAGCTTGACCTGTGCCTGCTAAATCAAGTGCCGTGCCGTGATCTACTGATGTTCTGATAAAAGGTAGACCTAATGTAATATTCATGCCTTTACCAAAACTGGCGTATTTTAAAACAGGTAAACCTTGATCGTGATACATTGTCAATACGGCATCTGCATTTTGAAGCAAAAATGGCTGAAAAATAGTATCAGCAGGAAAAGGGCCTTGTATATTCATGGTAGGCTGTAATTTTTGAATCACAGGTGTAATAATGGTGATTTCTTCTGTTCCTAAATATCCCCCTTCTCCTGCATGAGGGTTTAAACCTGCAACAATTATTCTTGGGTTGGCCAAACCAAACTTTGTTTTTAAATCATGATGCAATATCTGGATAACTTCGGTTAACTCATGTTGATTCAATGCTTGCGCAACATCTTTTAAAGGTAAATGTGTCGTGGCTAAAGCAACCCTTAAACCACCACCGACTAACATCATCACCACTTTTTTGGTTTGGCTGATATGCGCTAAATATTCAGTATGGCCACTAAAAGGGATACCCGCCTCATTAATCACACCTTTATGTAAAGGCGCAGTCACCATAGCATTAAATTCTTTGTTTTGTACGCCTTCATAAGCCCTATTCAACAAATCCAATACATAATACGCATTCTGTGGATCCAGTATTCCAGCCTGTACAGGCGCACGAGTTGAAATATGCAATACTTCTAAACTACCTTTAGGAACTTGATAGTTTGGGTAATCCACTAAGGGGATATTGAAACCTAATTGTCTGGCTCGCTCTGTTAATAACTGTTTATCTGCCAAAACAACACAACGACATGGTAAAGGCTGCTTTGCCAATGCAAGACAAATATCGGGGCCAATTCCTGCTGGTTCTCCACTGGTAATTGCTAAAATAGGGATACTCATCTTATTTCAACTTGATTCATGATTCAGGTATAAAAATATTTTTGACCTCTTGGGTTATTTTTTTGACTTGACTTGTTTGTTCAATAGTCACAATCTCTTTTTTTGCAACAAATACAACTTCGTTATCATCAGTCAAAATACCATATTTTTTCTGATCCGATGCCACTATTATCCCGATTAATTGAGTGCCATTTTTCAAATTAATAGCAACATATTGATTTTGTTTACTTTGATTTAATGATGTTAACGTTTTAGGCTTTTCAGCATCAGCATAAGTCTGATACGCATCCTTTAAATAAGGCACAACATAATAAACACCAACCCAACCAACCACAGCCACAAAACCCACAACGGTTATCTTAAAAATAATTTTGTTCAATTTTTCTTCTTCGCTTGGTAAAAAAAAAAAAGAGCACCATATTACATGATACTCTTTTAACATATGGCGTTTTTTACTCTTCATTTAGTTTATTGACGATATGTGCTCCTGCGACTAATTGAGCGATCCACTCTTTATAGATCTGTTCACCTTTTCGTTCTGCAATTTTCTGGCGAATTTGTGCTTTAGCCTGAGCTTCTCTCATATCTTCTTCTTTTTCATCAATCACTTTAATCAGATGATAACCAAAAGAAGTACGCACAGGTTCACTCACTTGATTTAATGCAAGCTTTGTCATGCTTTCCTCAAACTCAGGAACTGTATCCCCTGCGCCTACCCAACCAATATCGCCTCCTTGAATAGCACTACCATCTTCTGAGTATTGTTTGGCTAAAGCATTAAAATTTTCGCCTTGCTGTAATTTTGTTTGTATTTCTTTAATTTTTGTCTGAGCTTGTCCATCACTGGTTAGATCATTCACTTTGATCAAAATATGTTGAACATGATAGCGTTTTACTGATTGTCCACTGGCATGTGCAGCACTTTTACGATCAGTTAATTGAAAAATATAAAACCCCTCTGGCGTGTGAATTATTTCTGTATATTGGCCAACCTGTAAGGCAGAAAGCATTTTAGTTAAGTCAGCAGGTAGTCTATTGGTGACTTGGTAACCCATATCACCCCCACTACTTTTATTGGATAAATCACTGTACTTTTTAGCAACATTGGCAAAGCTCTGTCCTGATTTTAGAGCCTTCATCGCTTCTTCTGCTATAGTTGATTTTTGATTTAAAACAGCATCATTAGCATTTTCTGGCGTCGCAATCAAAATAGCAGCTAATCTAATCTGCTCACCTTGCGCCGCAGTTTGACTACTACCCAACTCCTGATTCACTTCGTTATCTGTCACAGTAATACGGCTACCAATTTCACGCTGTTTCACTTTTTCAATCAGTAAACCATCGCCAATTGTTTTTCTAACCTGACTAGCAGAGATACCTTCTTTTTTTTCTAATTGTTGATAAAACTCAGATACGCTGACTTTATTTTGTTTGGCAATATTATCAACTGCCTGATCCAACTCTTCTGTACTGACTCGTACACCTGTTTCTTTAGCATATTGAATCAATATTTGTTCTTCAACCATTAAATTGAATACCTGTTTTCTGATGTCAGCTAAACTGGGTTTATTTTGTTGGTTTGCTAAACGGCTATTGACTTCTTTAACACGGTTATTCAACTCTGACAGTGTAATCACATCACTATTCACAATAGCCACTACTCTATCTACGTCTTTAATTGCAGCATGTGCTATTTGAAAACTTAAACCCAATAACAAAAGACTAATGAGTTTGTTCATTATTTTCTTACCTCGTTAATTTTACTGTATCCAGGGATTGCCAAACGTAAGGCATCAAACGGATTATTGCCAATACCGCCCAAATTACCCAACTCCAATTGGACAAAAATCGCATTTTTGGTACGGTCTTTATCAGTCACATATCGTTGTCCTACCACACGTAAACTCCAACAACCATCGTTATATTCTACACCAAGTAATTGCTCTAATGACTCTTTATCGGCAAATGAATAATTTTGTCTACCTAAAACATAAAACTTTTTGCCGATTGGCCATTGTGCAGCCAAATCTAATTGAGATACTCGACCATACTGGCCTGGATATGTTTCTTCTTCTCGGTCAAACAAATATCTTAAACTAACGGTTTTTCCTGCTTCTGGGTTATACCGCAAAGAAGAGCTAAAACGCTCTGTCGTCTTTAAAGCTTGATTGTAATGATAATCTGTATCCAAACGCCAGTTACGATTTAAATCGCCCCCAACTTGAGCAAGGAAGTCTGACCCCACCTTATCGCGATCCCTGATTTCTCCACTTAAAGACATGTCTTCTTTTTTAAAATAAAAACGTTGCCCTATCATCACCCGTAAGCGTTCCAACCCATTCTCATTATTGATATAACGACTGGTTAGAGCAGCTGTTATCTGATTGGCGCCATTAATGCGATCTTGCCCTGAAAAACGATTTTCTCTAAACAATTGCGTAAAATTAAAATCATTTTCTGAAGAATCAAAATTAGGTAAGTCATTTTGGCTCTTACTGGTAATATAGGTATAAAACAATCTTGGCTCCAACGTTTGGGTATGTTGTTGCCCAGCGAACATAGATGGTCGCTCAAAAGACAAGCCGGTATCGATACTAATAATTGGTAAACTTCGCGTTTTACTCCGACTGTTTTGTCCCTGAAACTCATCTAAACTGTATTGAGTATAATGCACACCTACTTTAGGCCTGAAATACCCCCAGCTTTCAGTAAAATCCCAAGCAACTGTTGGGTAAGCCACAAAACGATTTCCTGATTGCATTCTACTTGAATGAAAACGGGTAAATTCGGTATTTAAACTAAAGCTCGCCTTCATTATTGGTTGAGTATAGTTTACTTTTATTTCTGGTAATCGCGCATATGGCTTAATTAAGGTGCCTTCATCATTTTGTAACGTCTGATATCCCTGAGCACGAATAGAGGCACTGATATAACCTGTTCCAATATTTTTCCCAGAACCAAACCAAATTTCGCGATTTAAATTCACATTTGATGCAACAGATACACGATCCCCAAAATCTCGAAAATAGTTATCATCTGACACCTGATTAAAATCTATATTCATTCTTACAGGAATAGGAAGTTGATCAAAGATTTGTGCATGTTGTAGTGATAGTAGATGACGATCTTCTTTTGTTTTTTTATCGTGTGGTAAAAATTGTCCTTCTAACTTACCAGAATAACTGGGCATCAAATAACGAAACTGTCCACCCAACATAAACCCACGTGAATTAATATAACGCGGATAAACAGTTGCATCATAGTTTGGCGCCAAATTAAAATAATAGGGAGTTTCCAGTTCGAAACCATCCGAACCAAACTTAAAGGTAGGTGCCAACAAACCAGATTTACGACCATTGTCTAAAGGAAAATCGATCCACGGAGTATATAAAATAGGGACGCCTTCAAATACTATTCTGGCATTTCTTGCCACACCAACATTGCGCCCATAATCAATATCAATTTTATCGGCTTTTAAATACCAACTAGAATCCCCTGGCTGACAAGTATTTAAAGCCGCATTTTGCAATTGGTATTTATTTTCGCCTTGCATAAGGACTTTATTGCTTTTACCTTGAACCCTTTGCCCATTCTGCTCGCTTTCAAAAGAGGCATCATCACCCTCTCCTGTTTGCTTATCCAAATAATAGCTCAAAGTGCTGCCACAAATTGTCGTATTGGTACCACGCTCTAAAGTAAACTGATCTCCAGCTAAAGCATGATTATCTTCTTGCCGATATTTTAACCAATCCGATTTCAGCGTATCTTCATTACGTTTAACAGTCACATTACCCGTCGCTTCAATTTCGCTTTGGCCAACACCTTGCGCATCATCGGCGGTAATTTCTACCTGATTAGGCTCTAAGGCGTAAACTTGGCCAGAACACAATAGAGCATATGTCACCCATACAGTAATCGGCTTTAAATAGTGTTTATTTAGCAAAAACATATCCCCTAAAATCAAAATGGCGGTTAAAATTACATCATTTTAACTTGAAATGCATCATGAAACGACAAGAAAACTTAAAAAATTGGTTAAGCATACATTATCCTGATCAAAATTTTGAATTAAATTTTGCTGCTGCTGACGCCGATTTTCGACGCTATTTTAGAGCGACATTTGATAATGGGCAAACAATCATTTGTATGGATGCGCCACCAGAAAAAATGAGTATTGCACCTTATATAAAGGTACAAAAACTTTTTCAAATGGTGAATGTTCCTTCTATTTTAGCCTATGATGAACACCTTGGGTTTATGGCTTTGGAAGACTTAGGCCAAATTACTTATTTAACAGCTTTAGAACATGATTCTCGACCAGAAGTACACAAAATGTTGTTATTGGATGCTATTGATCAGTTAATTGAGCTACAAAAGGCCAGCTTACCAAACCAATTACCTGAATATGATCAAGCTTTACTTGAAAAGGAACTTCATTTATTTCCTGATTGGTTTGTTGCAAAAGAACTCAATGATACATTGACTCAGACACAATCCGCTTTATGGGAACAAGGTATAAACAATTTATTACCCATCATTTTGCAACAACCTAAAGTGTATGTGCACCGAGATTTTATTGTCCGTAATTTAATGCTTACCCAAGGCAAGCCTGGCGTACTGGATTTTCAGGATGCCGTTTACGGGCCAATCACTTATGATTTAGTGTCTTTATTAAAGGATGCTTTTATAGAGTGGGAAGAAGAATTTGTGCTTGATTTGGTGGTACGTTATTGGGAAAAAGCACGTGCAGCAGGGCTACCTGTTCCAGCAGATATCGATATTTTTTATAAAGAATTTGAGTTTATGGGCGTACAACGCCATTTAAAAGTAGCGGGTATTTTTGCCAGACTCTTTCACCGTGATGGCAAAGATAAATACCGCGCAGAAATTCCCCGTTTTTTACGCTACTTAAAAAAGACAACCTTTCGTTATCATGAGTTGGCACCTATTTATCAATTACTCAATAGTTTGATTGATGATGGTTCTCATCAAACAGGTTACACATTTTAAGAAATAAGGTTATTGAAAAGTGACACATATGATTAATCAACTGAATCAACCCATATGAAAGCCATGATTTTAGCAGCTGGGCGCGGAGAAAGAATGCGTCCGCTAACAGACCATACACCCAAACCATTATTAATGGTGGGTAAGGATCCGCTGATTGTCTGGCACATCAAACATTTAGCCAAAGCGGGCTTTATAGACATTGTCATTAACCATGCTTGGCTTGGACAACAATTGGAAGAGACTCTGGGCAATGGTGCAAAATGGCATGTACATCTTCATTACTCAGCAGAAAAAGAAGGTGGGTTAGAGACAGCAGGAGGGATTGCCACAGCCTTGCCCTTACTGGGCACAGAACACTTTTTGGTGGTCAATGGAGACATTTTCACGAGTATTGATTTTTTATCTTTACGTGAACACACGCAATATTTAGCAGAGAATCAAACACATATTATTCTGGTGCCAAATCCTGAACACCATCCACAAGGTGATTTTGTTTTGGATGCCAATAACAAAGTACAAGACATACCTGAAAGCCAGAATAAATACACCTTCAGTGGTGTCGGTATTTATCACCCCAGTTTTTTTAAACACACACCTGCCCACCAGAAAGCGAAACTGGCGCCTTTACTGAAAGAGGCTATGCATCAACAACAAGTCTTGGGCCAATTGCATACGGGTTTATGGCTAGATGTGGGCACAACAGAACGTTTGGCTTTAGCCAACGATTTGGCTAAGACGGAATCTTTTTTGTGAAAACACGTATTTTGGGTATCGACCCTGGTAGCCGATTTACTGGCTTTGGCGTCATTGATGTCATTAATAAGGAACACCATTATGTTGCTTCTGGTTGTATTAAAACGCCTACTCATGCAACTTTGGCCAAACGGATCCATGTTATTGTGACCCATATTTGGGAAGTTATTGAAACCTATCAACCAGATCAAGCAGCAATTGAACAAGTATTTGTAAATGTTAACCCAGCAGCAACACTGATGTTAGGGCAAGCAAGGGGCGCGGCTATTGCGGCTTTGGCCACAAGAGATTTACCCATCCATGAATACACGGCTCTTCAGGTTAAAAAAGCAGTTGTGGGTCACGGCAAAGCGGCAAAAGAACAAGTACAACATATGGTGGTGACTTTATTAAACCTAAATGGTACACCTTCCAGTGATGCAGCAGATGCGTTGGCAGTTGCTTTGGCACACGCCCAACTGAGTACCCATATTTTAAATCAGCTACATGCTGAAAAAACGGGACTAAAAAAAGGACGGTTTAGCTTGTCTTAAAATGCTAAACAAAAACAACAATACAAAAAACAAACAGAAAGACAGCACAACTATGATCAGCAAAATCACTGGAAAACTCATTGAAAAAATGCCCCCTCAAATTGTGATTGATGTACAAGGTATTGGTTATGAGGTAGATGTTTCCATGAATACTTTTTACGCTTTGCCTAATTTAGGTGAAAACGTTTCTCTAGTGACACAATTAATCATTAGAGAAGATGCTCATCTACTTTTTGGCTTTGGTTCAAAAGAAGAGAGAACAACATTCAGGCAATTAATTAAAGTCAGTGGTATTGGTGCCAAAACAGCATTAGGCATTTTATCTGCACTCACCAGTGAGGAATTAGCAAGCACCATTGCCGCAGAAGATATTAAACGCTTATCCAGTGTTCCTGGCATTGGTAAAAAAACGGCTGAACGCTTGATTCTGGAGTTACGAGGCAAATTAAACAGCACAGAACAAGGTTTGTTTCATTCTGCCAATACGCCTAATGTCCAGACTCATCAAGACATTATCAGTGCATTAGTGAGTTTAGGCTATTCTGAAAAAGAAGCCAATAATGCGGTGAAACCTCTATCGGCAGAGTTAGATGTCGGAGAAGGTGTACGTTTGGCACTAAAAAACATGTTAAAAAAATAAGTTGGCAAACTGAATGCATCAACATGCATTCAGTTACTTGTAAAACATGGGTAAATTAACAAATTTTTACCTTTTTCTGATTAAACACCCAAAATTTACAATAACTTATTGTTTCTTTATAAAAATTTCAATGATTTTTTACCACACTCTTATTTAGAACAAATTCGTATTTAAAACACAGATAAATCGTGCAAAGCCTTATCACATCAAAAATAACCCGCTTAACTTGCTGAACTGATAATACATTTTACGATAGCATAACAGGCTAATTAATTGACAGATATGATTATTATCCATTACGATAGCCCCAATTCAAAATTCCATTACCGTAAAACAAATAATGAATAAGCTCAAATTAATCAGCTATGCAATTGCAGGCTTGGTGATCCCTTCTTTTTCGGCGCTCACTTTTGCAGCACCTTCGGCACAACAAACAGACCCAGGTAGAGCAGCATTAGAATTAATGCAATTAAATGCCAGCCCATTGAAGTCTGGTAAAAATCAATATGCAGGAGGGGACATATGGGCGCGGACTCGTTCTGGCTTCCAGATGAGCGAAGTGAACCCAGAGCTGGTTCGTAAACATGAGCAGTATTATGCCTCACGTGCAGCTTATTTTAATCGTACATTAACCCGTGGCAGCAAATATATGCACTTTATTTTAAATGAAGTGCAACGACGTAATATGCCCACAGAAATCGCCCTATTACCGGTTATTGAAAGTGCTTTTGTGACGCAAGCCAAATCGCACGTTGGGGCATCTGGTCTATGGCAGTTTATGCCTGCTACAGGTACACATTATGGTTTGGAGCAAACATGGTGGTACGATGGTCGTCGTGATGTCTATGAATCAACCCGTGCGGCTTTGGATTATTTAGAATACTTACACAATATGTTTGGTGACTGGTCACTGGCTTTAGCCAGTTATAACTGGGGCGAAGGCAGTGTCAGCAGAGCGGTAAAACGTGCTCAAGCGGCAGGCCTTGAGCCGATTTATGAAAACCTAAAAATGCCAAACGAAACACGTAATTATGTGCCTAAATTATTGGCAGTACGCAATATTATCAATAATCCTCAAGCATATGGCCTAGACTTAAAACCATTAGCAGACAAACCTTATTTTTCAACCGTATCCGTTGACCAACATATGGATACAACTTTAGCAGCTCAATTGGCTGAAATTTCACAAGAAGAATTTGACTCGCTTAATCCTGCTTTCAATTTACCCGTATATGCGCATAAAGATGGTCGCAATATGTTATTACCTGTTGATAAGGTCGCCACATTTAAGCGTAACCTCAGAAAATGGGGTAATAAGCCACTATTAAGCTGGGATATCTATACTGTACAAGGCAATGAAAGCATTGCTCAACTGGCTAATGATGCGGGAATGAATCTGGCTGAATTTAAGAAAATTAATGGAATTAAAGGTAATGCACTACAACGTGGTCGACCTTTACTTTTAGCCAGCAATAATAAAGTACCAACCAATAATTTCAATAACACTTATACAGCACAAAATGAAGATGTTATTTTGGTCAGTGAAGTGGCACCAATCAATACTGCTACTACCTCAACAGCTCGCAAAACCATTGTGATTGAAGAGCCTGCTAAATTGGTTGCTTTAGCCAATAATCAACCCATAAAAGCGCAAAACAATGTGGCCACATTAGTACAAGAACCACCTGTTCAAGTGGCAAAAAATGATGTTATTGTGATCAATGAAGTGTATACCTTATCTGATCCAAAACCAGTCACAACGACAGAGGCAATACCTACTGCGCAAAATCAAGCGGCACCAACTAAAAATGAAGATCAACTACAAGCATTCGTTGACAGTTTAGCGACACAAGAAGATGCGAAAGCCTCAGACGCTCGTGTTAATGAAGCCATGAATCAATGGAAAAAAGAAGCAGAACAAGAAAGAGAAATCAAACCTATTGTGACTACAGCAAACAATACTAAAGCTGTGTCAACTCATAAGGTTGAAAAAGGTGATACCCTTACTGCCATTGCCAGACAGTACAATATGACCGTCAATGATTTGGTTGCTCTGAATAATCTTTCTGACAACCAAATTCAGGCTGGAAAAGTACTCAAAGTATCAGGTGAGCGTGTAGCAAACAATGCCAAACAAAGTGCCTCTAGCAAAGAAAGAATGTACGTTGTTCAAAAAGGTGACTCTTGGTATAGCATTGCCCAAAAATTTGGGGTAAAACATCAAGACATCATTAAGTGGAATACCCAAAATGCATCTGGCACACTCAAACCTGGACAACAAGTAAAATTAGTTGGACTATAACAGCAACATCATACAAAAAACCACTTTCATAATGAAAGTGGTTTTTTTATCAGTAAAATCATCCTTTTTTCTAAGATCTAAGTGTCTTATTCTGTTTTAAATCGATAATGGTACTTGGCTTTTTACTTTTACCTAAAGGCGCTTGCACAACCAGTACATTTTGCCCAAATTTTTGTTTTAATGTTCGGATATCTTTAATTGATCGTGCTTTTGCAACATTTGCTGAAGTTGAAATCAAGGCACTGTTCAACCAATAACATAAAAATGAAGCTGGTTCATGCGCTGTAATACGTACCGCTAAATTTGTATTACCGACTCCTCTCAATTGAGGCAAAACCCGTTTACTGGCCTCTAACACAAAAGTATAAGGTCCTGGCCAATAAGAAAAAACCGTCTGTTTTTGTGTCTGTTCAAGGGGTTTCAATAAATATTGTATTTGCTTAAACTCATGCGCAATCACAATTAACCCTTTATGAGCAGGTCGTTTTTTTAATTTTAAAATTCGACGAATAGCGGCAGGATGAGTAGGTAACCCACCTAAACCAAAACAGGACTCTGTAGGGTAAGCACAGACCCCTCCTCGCTTTAAATGGGCTTTTAAATGCAGCAATTGACGATGTGCCATCACCCTTTTTTTTAGTATCATTTTTATTTTATGGCTTTATCCGCAATATCATGGCGATACTGCATACCATCAAAATGAATCTGTTCTACCAATTCATAAGCCTGCTCTTTTGCCTTGGCAATTGACGCCCCCAAAGCACAAGCACACAATACCCGACCACCACTGACTAAAACTTTGTCTTCGCTATTTTTGGCACCCGCATAAAATACCTTTTGTTCAGTATTTGTCACAGTATCTAGCCCAGTAATCACTTGACCCGTTTCAGGCGTATCAGGATAATTTTTTGCAGCCAACACCACCCCAACAGCTGCCTTATCACTCCATTTAGCCTGAACTTGATCCAGCTTTTTAGCTAAAGCCGCTTCAATTAATTCACTAAAGTCAGATTCTAAGCGCATCATAATAGGCTGTGTTTCTGGATCCCCAAAGCGACAGTTAAATTCAATGGTAAAGGGCGCACCTGTTTGATCAATCATTAGCCCTGCATATAAAAAACCTGTGTATGCGTGCCCTTCTGCCTTCATCCCATCAATAACAGGCTGAATAATTTGTGTCATTACCCGTTCAAATACAGCATCAGTTACCACTGGTGCTGGGCTATAAGCACCCATCCCGCCAGTATTTGGTCCTGAATCATGGTCTAACAAACGTTTATGATCTTGGCTGGTTGCCATTGGTAAAACATGTTCGCCATCAACCATCACAATAAAACTGGCTTCTTCACCTTCTAAAAAATCTTCAATAACGACCCGAGAACCTGCCAAGCCCATTTTATTGCCAACGAGCATGTCATCAATTGCACCATGCGCTTCCTCTAAGCTCATGGCAACAACGACCCCTTTCCCTGCAGCCAAACCATCGGCTTTAATCACAATGGGCGCACCTTTTTGATTAACATAATCGTGGGCTGCCACAGCATCAGAAAAGGTTTGATACCCTGCAGTAGGAATATGATATTTTTGCATAAACGCTTTAGCAAAATCTTTTGAGCTTTCCAGTTGTGCTGCATATTGTGTTGGACCAAAAATGGCCAACCCCACTCGTTCAAATGCATCAACAATACCAGCAGACAATGGTGCCTCAGGGCCAACTACGGTAAAGGCTATCTTTTCTTTTTGACAAAATTTAATCATCTCTTCATGAGTACTGATGTTGATATTTTGTAATTTTGCTTCATTAAGGGTACCTGCGTTACCAGGTGCGACAAAGACTGTTTCTACTCTGGGGGATTGAGCCAAACGCCAAGCCAATGCATGCTCACGTCCGCCGGAACCTATAACAAGAAGTTTCACGGGCTAATCTTTCTTTAATCTAATGATAAAAAAATACCTCTTCATTTTAAAGGAGAATAATCTCTTTGTTAAGAAAAAACATTTCATACAGCTTGATTGCGCATCAAATTTGAATCGTGTCGAAATATCTTTTTTCTACTCAAGATTTTTAAACAGTATTTGACACAAATCATATTTACATGAGTAGCCATATTGACATTCAAATTTCTCAATGTTATTTTATTCCACAATACAGAACATATGTTCTATATATAGAACAAAAGGAGTGATTATTTATGAGCACATTAAAAAACACATTCAAGGGCGTGTTTCCCCCTGTTCCAACAATCTTGGATGAAAAAGGCAATTTAGATAAAAAAGGAATGGGCAAATTAATCGATAAGCTCATTGATGAAGGTGTAAATGGCATGCTGTTTCTAGGCAGTGGCGGAGAATTTTGCCATATGCCAAAAGAAATGCGCTTTTCTGTGGCTGAATTTGCAGTCGAATATGTGGCTAGAAGAGTGCCTGTGTTATTGGGTATCAGCAGCCCTAGTACGGATGAAGTAATTGAGTTTGGCTTACATGCAGATAAACTTGGTGTCGATGCAGTTTTGGTATTGAATCCATACTATGCCTTGCTTAATGACGAGTTTATCTATAACCATTTTCGCACAGTAGCAGAAAACATCAAAACACCTGTGATTCTTTATAACTTCCCTGCACTTACTGGACAAGACATTAGTGTGAATTTAATTGCACGTTTGGCAAAAGATGTACCCAATATTATCGGGATCAAAGATACGGTTGATAATATGAGCCATCTGCGTGAAATTATTAATGTGGTGCGCCCAAACCATCCGGATTTCGTCATTTTTGCTGGATACGATGAATATATGATGGACTCATTGATCCTCGGCGCTAATGGAGGCATCCCAGCAACCAGTAATTTCGCTTCATTTATTACCTGTGGCATCTACCAAGCATTTGTCGAAAAAAATTACGAAAAAATGTTTGAACTACAACGCCAGCTAGCAAAACTTTCAAGCGTTTATGCTGTAGAAAGCCCATTTTTTGGTGTCGTTAAAGAAGCCATCAAGTTATCTGGTTTAGACATTTCTACCCAAGTGTTAGCGCCTGTAATGAAACTGGATCCTACCAAAAAAGAACGCTTAATAGAAATCTTAGAATTTGCACAAGTGCCTTACAAAACAAAGAAGAAATAATCCATCAAACTTTAAATTGAACTTCTAGAGGAGTATTAATTATGAGTACCATTTCTCCAATCATCATTTTACATCCCAATGATGATGTTGCGATTGCTCGATTTCCCGTACAAGCAGGTTATGTCATTGTAGACAAAAACATTACTGTTTTAAGCGACATTAAAGAAGGGCATAAAATTGCGCTACATGACATCAAAACAGATGAACCTGTAAAACGCTATAACCAAATTATTGGTTATGCCAGCGAACCGATTAAAGCGGGAGAGCACATCCATTTACACAATCTAAAAATGGGGGACTATGGCCAAGACTATGCTTTTGGCGTAGACAAACATGATATGCCTAAACCCACTGAAAAACGCTCATTTATGGGTTATAAGCGTGCGAATGGAAAAGTTGGTACACGCAATTATATTGGTATTCTTACTTCAGTGAACTGTAGTGCAACCGTTGCTCGCGCGATTGAAGAGCACTTCAAAAAACGAGGCTTAGAAGATTTCCCCAATATTGACGGTATTGTCGCTTTACCTCAAAGCTTTGGTTGTGCCATGGACATGAAGGGGGAGCTGATGAAAATCATGCAGCGCACCATGAGTGGCTATGCAAACCATGCAAACTTTGCAGGCATCTTGATTATTGGGCTTGGTTGTGAATCCAACCAAATTAAAGATTTGATTCAAGTCGAACAGCTTCAAGAAGGTCCTATGTTACAGCACATGACCATTCAAGAAACTGGCGGTACACAAAAAACCTTCAATAAAGGTGTACAAATCATCGAAAGCATGCTGGTCGAAGCCAATAAGTTTCAACGTGAAGAAGTACCTGCATCAGAATTAATTCTTGCGCTTGAATGTGGTGGTTCTGATAGCTACTCGGGTATTTCCGCCAATCCTGCACTGGGCTATGCCGTCGATTTACTTGTCCAACAAGGTGGTACCGCTATTTTGGCAGAAACACCTGAAATTTATGGGGCAGAGTATATGCTGACTCGTCGTGCAGTTTCACCTGAGGTCGGCCAAAAACTGGTTGATCGAATTTTATGGTGGGAAGACTATGCCAAACGTTGTCACGCAGAGCTAAACAATAACCCTTCTGCTGGCAATAAAGAGGGTGGCTTAACAACAATCTTAGAAAAATCATTAGGTGCAATTGCCAAAGCAGGCAGTTCCAACTTAGTAGATGTATATGAATATGCACAACCTGTAACCGCTAAAGGATTAGTCTTTATGGACACCCCAGGTTATGACGCATTTGCCTGTACTGGCCAAATTGCAGGTGGTTCAACTGTGATGTGCTTTACCACAGGCAGAGGATCTGCTTATGGCGCAAAACCAACGCCTTGTATCAAATTAGCCACCAATAACTTTTTATGGAAACGCCAAGAAGAAGATATGGACATCAACTGTGGTGATGTTGCTGATGGTTTAGAAACTTTAGAGTCAGCAGGTAAACGTATTTTCGAAATGATTTTAGCCGTTGCCTCGGGAGAACAAACCAAAAGCGAGAAATTTGGTTATGGCAGCCTAGAATTTGTCCCTTGGCAACCTGGCGCAATCATGTAATCAGAAAGCTAAATTAACAATAAATCCTAGCAAGGAAATATATTATGTCTGCTATTAATTCAACACAGAGTAAACAAAAGCCAACGATTGTTCGATGGATGATTTTCTTACTGATGCTGCTTTTAGGTGCGATTAACTACATCGATCGCACTTCTTTAGGCATTGCAATGCCATTTATTCAGGAAGAATTTGGTATTGAAGATGCCAGTACAGTGGGTATGCTACATAGTGCCTTTTTCTGGTCATACGCATTAATGCAAATTCCAAGCGGTATGCTGGCAGATCGCTTCAAAACCCGAACCATTATTACGTGCGCCACAGTGGTATGGGGTGGCTTTCAAGCAATTGGAGCCGCTTGTCATACAGTTACATTACTGGCTTTGACTCGTATTGGCTTAGGTGTATCAGAAGCACCCATTATGCCTGCGGGCGCAAAATTAATGGGCACTTGGCTCACACCAACCGAGCGAGGAAGAGGCTCTATGTTACTTGATGGTGGTGCACCATTGGGTACAGCATTAGGTGCCATTTTGTTGACTTGGTTAATTGGTCATTTTGGTTCATGGCGTATTGCCTTTGTGATCGCCGGTGTGGGTACCATTGTTGTTGGTTTGATTGCATGGTTCTACATCAGAAACACACCTAAAGAGCATTCAGGTGTCAACGAAGCAGAACTGGAGCTGATCGAAACAGGCATTCAACAAGCAGGTGGCACCATCACCAAGAAAAATCGGATGAGAGACATTATCCCTTACCTAAGTCAGGTAAACGTATTGGCGCTCATTGGTGGCTGGTGTTGCTACAGTACTGTATTTTACGGCTTAATGGTCTGGGTGCCAGCATACTTACAACAAGCACATAACTTTAATGTTAAAGAAATGGGCGGAGCCATGTTTGTTATGTTTATGCTTTGCTTCATTGGTCAACAAATCGGTGGGGTCATTGCAGACAAATGGAGAAGCTCTGGTGCGCCAAGCAATAAAGTATTTCATACGCTCTTAGCCATATCAGCAATTGTTGCAGGTGTAGGCATATTCTTATGTGCAAACTCTAGTAGCCCTACCATGGCTGTGGTACTGCTCACCATTGCATTATTCCCCTTACGTTGGGCAAGTGTTTACTGGTCTATTCCAGGTTTACTGGGCGCACAACATATGGCAGGTACCATTACGGGCACCATGAATTTTGCCAGCAATATGACTGCCGCAATCGTACCGATTATTGTTGGGTTTATGATTCAATGGACAGGTTCATATTACGCAGCGATGATGTTCTTTGCGACTGCCGCAATAGGTTATTTAATTTGCTCTATGTTGATTAACTTCAATCGCCCCATGGCTTTAAAAGAAGATTAATCATCAAATATAAAAAACACAGTATGTTGAACAACATACTGTGTTTTTAACTTCAAAAAATCCCAATTGAATATAGTGTTTATTAACCAGCGGCACTAAATTTTAAGCCTAAAATCCCGATAATAATCAAACACAAACTAACCACACGCATGGCGCCTGCTGGCTCCTTAAATAAAATAATGCCCACAATTGAAGCACCCACCGCACCAATACCCGTCCACACAGCATAAGCTGTCCCGACAGGTAGACTTTTCATTGCATGTGAGAGCAAAGCAAAGCTTCCTGCCATTGCCACCAAAGTCACCAAACTAGGTACAAGTTTGGAAAAGCCTTGGGTATATTTCAACCCAATTGCCCATACAACCTCCAAAATGCCTGCACACAATAAAACGACCCAAGCCATTTTTATTTACTCCTACTGAAGTGGGGTCGTCCCCATAAAAAGATATGTCATCAGGTCGTCCTGATGAGCCATAATGAAAAAATGATCAGAAGTTCAATAAATATGAACCTATCTGAATTTTACCCATTTTTGAACTGACTCACAAATCTTTATCTTTTCTGGCTGTTTCTCGTTATAATCTGCACCATATTCAAAATCGCTCATTCTTTTTAAGGGATACACCATGCTTTTTTTAAAAGAGTTCATTTCTGGTGCCCAAATTCTATTTGTTGCATTTGGTGCGCTGGTTCTTGTTCCCCTCCTAACTGGTTTAAACCCCGCTATGGCATTATTAGGCGCAGGAGTTGGTACATTACTTTTTCAAATTGTCACCAAAGGTAAAGTGCCTATTTTTTTAGGCTCTTCTTTTGCCTTTATTGGGCCAATTATCTATGCCATTCAAACATGGGGAATAGGTGCAACCCAATTTGGATTATTCGCTGCAGGTTTTACTTATTTTATTTTCGCTTTAATTGTTAAATGGCGCGGCATTGGCTTAATTAATCGACTTTTGCCTCCTGTTGTTATTGGGCCAATCATTATTGTTATTGGCTTATCTGTAGCAGTAAGTGCCTCACAAATGGCTATGGGACAAAGTGGTGGTGAACAAGTGGTCAGTTATGGCGCTTCTATCTTCTTAGCAACCGTATCATTAATGACCACCATCATTGTGTCTATTTTTGCTAAAGGGATGCTCAAACTGCTGCCAATTTTATCGGGCGTCATTGTGGGCTATATCACAGCAGTGTGTTTAGGCTTAGTTAATTTTGAACCCATTATTGCTGCTCAATGGTTTTCCATGCCCCACTTTACCCCTATAGAAGTCAGCTGGGCTGCAGCATTGTTTATGTTACCTGTTGCTATTGCCCCCATCATTGAACATATTGGCGCAGTAATGGCCGTTGGTAAAGTAACAGGCGAAGACTATACGAAAACCCCAGGATTACAAAAAACCCTAGCAGGTGACGGACTAGGCGTATGTTTTGCTGGATTAATCGGGGGACCACCTATTACCACTTATTCAGAAGTAACTGGTGCATTAATGATTACCCGCAATTTCAAACCAAAAATCATGATTTATGCTGCCATCTTGGCCGTTTGTTTGGCTTTTTTTGGTAAATTTAATGCCATTTTATTATCCATTCCACTACCTGTAATGGGGGGCATTATGGTTCTACTATTTGGCACTATAGCTTCAATTGGTTTAAAAACCATTATTGATGCGAAAATTGACTTAATGGTGCCGCGTAATTTAGTCATTGTATCTGTTATTTTAACCTGTGGGATTGGCGGGTTGATTTTAAAAATTGATTCCACCGTTAACTTATCAGGTGTAGGCCTAGTAAGCATTCTAGCCATCATATTAAATCTGCTTTTACCACAAGCACCTGAAACAGAAGAGCATGTACCAAATTAAATTACAAGATCAAGCATTAAGCTTTCAGTGCGAGCCGCGCGCTCGCACTGCCAAATACCGACTAAAGCTGATCCTGCACCCTCAAAAAGGCATTATTGTTCGCCATGCCAAGAATGTGTCGCTAAATGAAATTTATACTTTTTTACATCAAAATCAAAATTGGTTAACCCAAAAGCTCTCTCACCCAACCCATCTCAACCCAAAAAAATTGGCTCAATTTTCAGTAGAACACTTTGTTTTATGGTATTTAGGGCAGGAATATCCTGTTACATTTCACGCCTACAGCGCCCAAAAAATAAAATTATTCAAACAACAAGAGACAATAGGACTCTATCTTCCTACTCATTTTTTAACAGACTTAACCCAAGGCACCCATTTAGCACAACAAAGGGTTAAAAAAGATTTATTCACCGCAATTTGCCAATGGTACAAAAGCCAGGCTCGTTTGCTTTTACCTAAACTATTACAGCAATGCACACAAAAATGTCATTGGGTCTCTAACACACCTTCATTAACCATTAAAACCCAAAAAACCCGTTGGGGCAGTTGCTCTTCCAAAAACAATATCAACTTAAATGCATTTTTAATGCAATTTGAACAAACTGTTATTGAGAGCGTGATCTTACATGAACTGTGTCATATAAAACACATGAATCACAGCCGTGATTTTTATCAATTACTCTTATCTGTCGCGCCACATTACCAACAACATGATGTGTTATTAAAAAACGCCAAAAACCCATTTAACCAATTGCTACAAGCATAATACTCAACATTTATTGGCCCAAGAACCCATCCGTTTTTTTTGATAAAATTCAATGACCTGCTTACCTGCTGCGGCGAACATGGCACCTGCCACCACCACAAGCGCACCAAGATAACCTAAAAAATTTAAAGCGGGAAAATCAAATGTATTTGGCCATAATAATGCAAAGATATCAGAGAACAACAAAGTAAATAATGGGGTTAATGTCACAATCGCACTGACTTGTGCCACCTTCCAACGATTCATGGCCTCTGCTAAAGCACCATAAGCAATTAAGGTATTGACCCCACAAAACAACAACAATAATAACTGTCCCCATGACAAATTAAGAATTTGGGCTGGGCTTGCAATAGGCAATAAAAATAACGTACACAAACAATACAATAACCACAAAATTTGCTGAGACTTTAACTTACGTAACAAAATTTTTTGCATCAAACCATACGCAACCCAAATAGTTGACCCACACACACCCAAAAAGACCCCAAAAGAATAGTCTGTTAAACGGGTAAAAATTTCAATCAATTGTCGATTAAAAAACAACAATAACCCCGAAATTAATATCACCATGCCAATAATCTGACTGCGTTGCAAACTTTCCTTAAATACAAAAGTGCTAAACAACATTAACAGTACAACCGAAATCTGCCCGATGACTTGAGAAACCGTTGGCGTCAAATACTGTAACGCGCTGGAGAAAAACAAAAAATTCCCCCCCAAACCAACAGTGGCAACAGCAAGCGCGATCAGAAATTTTTGATTTTTAAACAATTGCATATCGGGCATCTGATGCTTTGATTTTAAGATCAAAAATAAACCGATCGCCGAAATCATGAACCGATACCAAGATAAAGTAAAAGGATCCATTACCGGCAAAACCCGTTTTATGGCAATAGGTACCACGCCCCACATTACCGCCGTTACAATAGCCAACCAAAACCCAATATAGGCACTTTTCGCTGTGCTCATGATGCCTTCTAAATAAAGAGAATAAAATAGCCGTATATTATACGCTCGATTCACTCTGTTTAAATGTAAGCCATCAAAATAACTGACCTATTCACAACAAACATAATCCAAAAAATCAGGAAATATGAGCTAGCTCAAAAATCATACAATTTATACTCAACCACAAAACAGATAAGGCTAAAATAATAGCTCTGTTTTTAAAGAGCATTAAAAGTTGATCCAATTATGGATTGTTTTTTATTTAAGACAAGCACCTTGTTTTTTTAATAAACAACTGATTATAATAAAAAACACAATATAAATTAGCGATCTCTTTTCTATCTGTTTCACACAATGGGTCAGTAGATAAAAATGAGCACACATGAAATACCGGAACAACAATATGAGGTGACTCGATTGTGTATCCAATGCGCCTTACTGCTTTTACAGCATGGCGCAGAAACCGCCTTAGTTGAACAATTGTCAACAAGACTTGGGTTAGCATTAGAGATGGAAGGCGTCGAAAGTGCCATTTCAGCCAATGCAATTGTTCTGACCACTATTTACCAAGGTCATTGCCTCACCACCACTCGAAAAAGCCTTGATCGAGGAATCAACATGCATGTTGTCGCCGAAGTTCAACATATTGTGATTGGTGCTGAAAGGCATCAACTTACTTGGCAACAAGTTAAAGAACAACTGAACAAAATACAGCCTAACCGCTATCCAAACTGGCTGGTTATATTACTGGTTGGTGCATCATGTGCTTGCTTTTGCCGTTTAGCAGGCGGAGGTTTAGCAGAAGCATCGGTTACTTTTATTGCAGCGGCTGTCGCTATGTTTGTGCGTCAACGCTTAACGGCTATACACATTAACCCGATTATCAGTTTTGGCATTACCGCCTTTGTGGCCACTTTATTATGTGGTTTGATTATTCGTATTTTCCCGATTCCCAATCATGAAGTCGCCATGGCTTCCTGTATTTTACTATTGGTGCCAGGTTTCCCTTTAATTAATGCTATTTCTGATATGTTTAAAGGTCATGTCAACACAGGCATAGCCCGCTGGACGGTAGCCTCTCTCCTAGCGCTGACCACATGCATTGGGGTAGTCATTGCTTTATCCATACTGGGTATAAAAGGATGGGTGTAATGGACATATTATTCACACTTATTCACAATATGGTTTTAGCTGCCATTTCGGCAGTTGGTTTTGCATTAGTCTTTAATGTACCCGCCAAATTACTTAAATACTGTGCTTTTTTGGGTGCCATTGGACATGGAACCCGTTATTTGCTCATCACAAATGGCCTGATTATTGAATGGAGCACTCTATTGGCCTCGATGTTAATTGGCACACTGGCTATTCATTTTTCCAGAAAATTTGAAGCGCATCCTAAAGTTGTCAGTGTTGCCGCAGTGATTCCCATGATTCCTGGTGTGAGCGCTTATACAGCCATGATTTCATTGGTACAACTTTCTCACGTAGGCTATTCCCCAGAATTAATGGGTATTTTGGTTACTCATTTTTTAAAAGCCGCTTTTATTGTCTGTTCTTTATCACTTGGTTTATCCTTACCTGGAATTTGGATTTATCGACGTCGTCCCAGTGTATAATCACAGAATATACAAATAAAAACCAAAGGTAAAAAGATGTTACGTACCCTCATGAATGGCAAAATACACCGAGCAACTGTTACTGAAGCCAACTTAAATTATGTTGGCAGCATCACCATTGATGAAGCCATTTTAGAGCAAGTTGATATGCTCCCTAACGAACGGGTACAAATTGTCAACAACAATAATGGCGCACGACTTGAAACCTATATTATCTCAGGCGAACGAAACAGTGGCGTTATCTGTTTAAACGGCGCAGCAGCACGCCATGTTCAAGTAGGCGATATTATTATCATTATATCTTATGGGCTATTTAATGCAGAAGAAGCAAAAAATCATACTCCCAAAGTTGTTGTGTTAGATGCAAACAACCAAATTGAAGAGATTCTGTATCAGGAAAAAGCCTGTACAACACTTTAAAAAATCACTTTATTTATAGATCAAGACAAAATACGCTATCAAAGCGACAGATTAGTCATTCGGTTCAAAATATAAGCACTTTATATAAGTGACAATAAAACTGCTGTACACAAATAGTCATTTAACGTTACCATCAAAAAACTTTATTATTCACAGTTTCTTTTATGTCTATTAATAATCGCTACGGTACCGCACTGTCCATATACATTAACTATATTGTTCAGGGTGTTTGTTTAATCATCATTATTCAAAATATTGATGTATTGGCAACAGCATTGAATACAGATGCACAAGGTATTGGCTTTGTTGCATCAGGTTATGGTCTTGGTAAATTTTTAGTCATTTTTATTTCAGGCATATTATCAGACAAATTTGGCCGAAAACCCTTCGTTTTACTAGGTGTGTTCAGCTACATAGTTTTTTTACTGGGGATTTTAGCAAGCCCCAATATTGCCATAGCTTTTGCATTTGCCGTTATTGGCGGTATGGGGAATTCTTTTTTAGATACAGGCTCTTCTCCTGCCTTAATGGAATGTTTCCCTAAAACCCCAGGGACAGCAAATGTATTAATCAAAGCATTTATTTCATCAGGCAACTTTATTTTGCCATTTATGGTGAATTATTTCTTAAATAATGGCTATTGGTATGGTTGGACATTTATTATTTTTACCATTTTATTGGCAATCAATGCCTTTTTTATTTGCTTACAAAAATACCCAGCCACCCTTTCTTTAGGCGCAGACAAACATGTACAAGAACAATTGGCCCCCTATTTAATTGGCAAACCCAAAATGCATCTGGAAGGCATTTGTTTGATCTTGATGGGCTTCACTACTACCGCCACTTTTTTAATCATTGCTCAATGGATACCCAAAATTGCCATGCAAACCATTGGCATGGATCCTACAGCTGCTCGCGAGCTGGTCAGCTTATATAGTGTAGGCTCTTTATTATCTGTATTTGTGACCGCATTTTTGGTTCAAAAACTGGTCAAACCAGTGACTTTCTTAATTGTTTACCCAATGATCTCAAGTATACTCCTGTGTGCTTTTTTACTATTCCAAACTGACTTGATGTGCAAAATTCTTGCTTTTGGCATGGGATTTTCTGCTGCTGGAGGCGTATTACAACTGGCCTTTATTACCATGGCACAATTATTTCCCAAAAGAAAAGGTTCCGTTTTAGGTATTGTCTACACCATGGTGGCTTTAGCTGTATTTATTGTGCCGATTATTGTGCCAACTCTGGCAAAAATCAACATCAATTATGTTGTCGCATTCAATCTAAGTACAGCTTTAGCATGTGTTGTGCTGGCCTTAATCATCAATATTCGTTTTCGTAAAACCGTTAATATGCGCTTATTATAAATAAAATAAACCACATCATCCTCCTTTATCTTAAACAGCAAAGCGTTTAAGTTGAAACAAACATGTGTACAAATGCATAAAATTATTTTACCATAAATGCCCTTTTGTCATTTTCTTCTGTATATAAACTACCATTATGGATCGCCCACAAATAGAAATAGACTTAGAAGTTCAACAACAGCAACGCTGGTTGCGTGAACAAGAAGAGCAGCAGCGTATTGCTCAAAAGCTGCCTGAGGCTACTGAAGAGGTGCAACAAAAGTTACAACAAGATAACCCTCTTAAAGATTATCCCCCTGAACACCAAAAACAATTAACCGATGCCTTAGCTGTAGAAGTTGCTCGTAGCCCAACAGGACAAAAGATAGAAGGTAAGATCACCATCAGCAATGGCAGTTTGCTTGCCCATTTAGACAAAGACCTTCCAGTTCATATTGATATTCAAAAAGTACTGGCACAACATCAGCCAGAATTGCCTGAGGGGCAACAAAAAAATATTAATCCAGAACGACAAAAGCAGATTGATGAATTATTGGGGCTATTTAACCTAGACAAACAGCTGAAAGATCACTTGAGTCCCAAACAACAGGCTCTGTTAAAAGATGCAATGGCCAAACAGATTCATCAATATGCAGGTGATCCACCACAATTGAAGATTTTAAGTTACGATGACAAAAAACAAGATTTATACTTTGTTACTCAACGTAATGAACAGCAGCATATTTATCCCAATCAGTACCTAGAACAATTTAAAGAAGAATTACAAGCAGAACGTCCGCCCTTATATAAAGAGCGAGAAAACCAGATTACCCAGCTATTACGTCAAAATCATGCAATAGATGATAAGATAACCGCCCAATTTTCAGAAAAAGATTTTCCTTATTTAGCCAATGCAGTGGGTAAAAGTGTTCACCAACATACAGGCACTCCTCCAGTAATCAATCATCTTGAAGTAACTGGAGAGCAAATTAAAATAGAGTTGACAGATGGTTATCGCTTAACACTAGACCCACAAGCCATATTAGAAGGTAAAAGTGTTGAAGAGTATTTTCAAAAAGAACGCCTCCCCGTTATTGCACAAAGAGGCGAAACAGGAGAAAGCCTAGGGCGTAAGCTTGATCCAGAGAACCCCAAAGCCGCCTATGGTTATTTACTGGCGACAGAGCAGATAAAACTCATCAGGGGTGATGATGGTCATGCCATTCCCAATATCAGACCCGACAAAGCCTACCATTACGACCCAAATCAATATGATCACAAGATGGTGCAGAGTTATATAAAGTTGTTGATGGAAAGGAAGTATTAGTTGCTACATTTAGCGAGTCTAAAGGTAGGTTTATTCCAAAGTAAAATTAGGAACGGTTATGATGAGGAATGCAATTTATACCATTTATAATGGAACAGAATATAGAATTTTTCGTAACAGGTATGGTAAATATATTTTGGTTTCACATGATAAAAAAGATGAGTCTAAAGGATTTATTAAAGAAGATGAACAAGATGAGATTTATTTGAAGGAGGTTACTTCATCTGAAGTTGGAGAGGTCTATGATATAAGCCCATATGCTATATATAAAGGTCATCGTTTTGGTATTAACTCAGAAAATGAGACAGACTATTATCTAGGAACAGGAGATACAGCTTTAGCTAAAGCTTTAGGTTTTGAAATGATAGATAGGGAAGTTTATAGAAAATGGGTACCTAAAAAAGATATGGAAAAAGTGTATGAAGTAAAAACACCTATGCCTAATTTTTTTAAGTGATGATTTTTGTAACTTAAACATGCAGGCAACATCTTTGATTTAAACTTTAAAATGAAGGTAGAGCCACCCAAAAGCGCCTTTGCCCAGCAGCCACAGTTAAATACACCCACACAAATAACACCTAAAGTAATCATACACCCATTGGCACAACCGACACCAATGAGCAAAATCAAAGCAGCAGAACACACTTTAGTTGAAATCAGCAAAGATGCTTTGAATAAAGGAGAAGAGGAATTAGTTGGTAAGTATGATGCAGATATGAAATGGTTTATTCCTGAAAAAAAATAAAGGTATAAGTTATGATAAGAAATAATATTTATATGTTATATAGGGGCGAAGAGTATCGCATTGGAAAATATACAAAAGATACAGTTAATTTAATCAGTACAAATGCTGTAGATGAACAAAATGGATTTGAGCATTTTTCAATTGATCCTAATTTGTACCGTAAAACTATTTCTGTTGCAGAAATTGGTGATGTATTTTCAATTCATACCTATGCTATATACAAAGGGCAAAAATGTTCCGTTGAAGGAGAGGATACTGAGCATTATTTCTTAAGAGTAGAACAAAGGTCAATTGCAGATAAGTTAAATTTTGATATTCGAGATAGAGATGATTTTGTAAAAACAGTAGCGAAACAGGATGTAGAAAAAATTTTTGAGGAAAAAAAACTCAAAGAAAATTATTTTAAGTAGTTAAATTTGTATTATTTCAAATGCAAAAAAATTTATTTTTCTTTTCTATTAAAGAATTTATAGTGAATAAAACCTCTATAAAGACTATCAATAATTATGCAAAATTTGTAATTGTAAAAGATTGTTTTGTAATCAGATTCAAAATAGAAAATCTTTAAGTTGCAAACATTCAGATGGCAAGATATTTGAAGAAAAAACTCCTATGCCAAATTATTTTAAATAGTAATTAAATGGACATATAAATGATTAGAAATGGTACATACACAACATATATGGGGAAAGAGTATAAGATTGGAGAAACTATTCTTGAAAATGAACCAATAAAGTATTGGATTAAGTCAATGGATCCAAAGGAGCTAGAGAATGGTTTTTATTTGTACGAAAGACCGAAAACAATGATAATTAAAGGTGTGGAGTATGAACTGCCTCCAAGAGAAAAAGGCTCACCTAATGTTTATTTAAAAGAAATTGATCCTTCAGAAATAAATGAAGTATATGACATAAGCCCATATGCTATATATAAAGGTCATCGTTTTGGTATTAACTCAGAAAATGAGACAGATTATTACTTAGGAACTGGAGATACAGCTTTAGCTAAAGCTTTAGGTTTTGAAATGATAGATAGGGAAGTTTATAGGAAATGGGTACCTAAAGAAGATATGGAAAAAGTGTATGAAGTAAAAACACCTATGCCTAATTTTTTTAAGTGATGATTTTTATAACTTAAACATGTAGACAATATCCTTGATTTAAGCTTTAAAATGAAGGTAGAGCCCCCTAAGTAAGCTTAATTAAAGACAGCAAAGCTGAAACAGTAAGCATTATGACGATATTAGAGGCAAATTTTAATATGGGAATAAAAAGTAGTGCCCAATTAGCCACACGCGATATATATATAGATTATGATCTAGAGGAAGTTATGTTTAGATGGGATTTTTCGAAAAAACAAGCATATAGAAAATTTTATAATGAGCAAGAAGAAAGTTTAGTTCCTATAAATAATAAACTATATAACGAAGTTTTATTATTTGGAGATGAAATTTCTAAAGAGCAATATGAGCAAGGTAAATAAGTATTATTTAGTATAGGTATAAAAATGCAAGAAAAACCGATAGAAGTAGCATTACAGCTTGCTCTAGATGCACATAAAGGCCAAGTGGATAAAGGTGGGCAGGCTTATATTTTGCACCCATTACGTTTAATGATGCGCTTTTCTGATGAAACAATGCAAATTATTTCATTACTACATGATGTTGTAGAAGATTCTGATATCACCTTAGAACAAATAGCACAACTTGGATTTGATCAAACAATAATAGATGCATTAAATGTATTAACAAAAAAAGAACAAGAACCATACGAACAATTTATTCAACGGGTCAGTACAAATCGTTTGGCTATTCAAGTAAAAATAGCGGATTTAAAAGACAATTTAAATATTGCAAGAATACCCCATGAACTCACTCAAAAAGACTTACTACGATTAAATAAATACCATTGCGCTTTAATGTATTTATTATCTCTATAGAATGACCATTATGACAGAATATTCAAATAATCATTTTAATCGTTTTACAGCCAAATCGAATAAACCTTCGTTTTTGCGTGGTTTTGGTTCTTTTATTGATTTATATTTAGATTATGTTGAGTTTGATTTGATACCCAATACCATATTCAATAAACAAACGACCATTAACATCGCAAAGTTTCCCCAACACAAACGTTCAGACAAATTAATTGAAAAAGCACGAAGCATCGGTTTAGAGGTATATTGCATCTATTTTTCTGAGCGTATTTATCATCAATGGAAAAAACGACAAAAGGTTGAAGCAAAAGCAGGATATGAACATTGGGTTGAATCAGTTTTTTTTGAGCTTCTAACCGCGGATGGGCCTCATTTATATGACAAAGAGAATGACAAAATACTTTACTGCTAACAGTTCATTTTATTTTTTATCAATTCAGGGACACACACAGGGTTGATTGCCAAAACACCTATTTAGTCTAGTAGCCCAAAACAGAGCAAAACCTTTGCTAATAAGGGCACGGGTGTCATTACTGCTTTGCAGGAGTGGGATATTGTTTATAAGTGCAGCCTGCTATCATTTCATCCTGAACATTCATAACAACCCTTTACAAGATTGGATAAATTCACTCAATATCCCACCCCAAAAAATAGACTTTTTGTCCAACAAAAACAATAAAATAGCAAAATTTCACTTTTATTAAACATAAATAATACAAATTATCTAATTGAACACACAAATCACTTGACGCACCCCATCCGCTTGCGCTATTTTTATCCACTCTCTTCAATGAAGTTCTAAAAGAGAACCCTTAAATTACCATTGTAAATGTTTGTACTTTTTTGCTGTTGTCACACTTATTGAATTCGCGTACCCGAAATCGTTGTTTCAATAAGCTGTGTTACAGACACACCGACAAAGTAATCTGGTGCCATTTACCTTGTGTTTACGAAAAAAGAGGTTTTATATGCAAATATCAGGTGCACAAATCCTTGTGCAATGTCTTCAAGCAGAAGGCGTAAAACATATTTTTGGTTACCCCGGTGGGGCCGTTCTAGAAATTTACGACGCGATATTCAAACAAGATCAATTTCAACATATTCTGGTTCGCCATGAACAAGCGGCTGTACATGCAGCAGATGCTTACTCTCGTTGTAGTAATGAAGTAGGTGTGGCACTTGTCACATCAGGTCCTGGTGCGACCAATGCCGTAACAGGTGTGGCAACAGCCTATTCTGATTCCATTCCATTGGTGATTATCTCTGGACAAGTAGCGACTCCCGCTATTGGTTCAGATGCATTCCAAGAAGTGGATATGGTTGGGATTACACGCCCTTGTGTGAAACACAATTTTTTAGTCACTGATGTAAAAGATTTAGCATCAACCATTAAAAAAGCGTTTCACATCGCCAAAAGCGGACGCCCTGGCCCTGTTGTGATTGATGTACCAAAGGATGTCACTCAGGCATTAACCAAGTTTCATTACCCTGAGGATGTTCATATTCGCTCGTATCAGCCCTCTAGCAAAGGCCATACAGGGCAAATTAAAAAAGCATTGCAACTGCTTAACAGCGCCAAACGTCCTATGGTTTATTTTGGCGGTGGGGTTGTTTTGGGTAACGCAAGCGAAGAATTAAAAGAATTTGTACAACTATTAGGTGTTCCTTGCACAGGAACATTAATGGGGTTAGGTGCTTACCCTTCTGAGCACAAACAGTTTTTAGGTATGCTTGGAATGCATGGCACTTACGAAGCCAATCTAGCCACACAAAATTGTGATGTGTTGGTTGCTGTGGGTGCACGTTTTGATGATCGTGTGGTGTCTGTCCCCAGCAAATTCTATGCAAATGGTAAAAAAATCATTCATATAGATATTGATCCTTCAAGTATTTCCAAACGAGTTAAAGCAGATATCCCTATTGTGGGTGATGTAAAGAGTGTCTTGCATGATTTAATCGATGGGTGGAAAAAAGATAATCTTCAATTAAATACAGCTGCATTAGAAAAATGGTGGAAACAAATTGAAGGCTGGCGCACTCAAAACTGCCTGTATTTTGACCAAGATGAAGACGTGATCAAACCGCAATTCGTGGTTCAAACTTTAGCTAAAGTCACACAAAACAATGCCATCATCACATCTGATGTTGGTCAGCACCAAATGTTTGCAGCTCAGTACTATCCTTTTAACCGCCCTCGTCAGTGGTTAAATTCGGGAGGATTAGGCACAATGGGGGTAGGTCTACCTTATGCTATGGGTGCCAAACTAGCCATGCCAGAGGCAACAGTTGCGTGTATTACTGGTGAAGGTTCTATTCAAATGAATATTCAAGAGCTTTCTACCTGTAATCAATATGGCATCCCTGTAAAAATCATTAACTTAAATAATCGTTACTTAGGGATGGTGCGCCAGTGGCAGGAAATGTATTACGGCAACCGCTATTCTCAATCTTATATGGATTCATTACCTGACTTTGTCAAATTAGCCGAAGCCTATGGACATGTTGGCATGAGAATTGAAAAACCTTCTGAGGTAGAACCTGCGTTAATTGAAGCGTTTAAATTAAAAGATCGTCTGGTCTTTATGGATTTCATTACCGACCGCTCTCAAAACGTATTCCCTATGGTAGGCAATGGTAAGGGCTTAGATGAGATGGATTTACCACCTCATATGAGTGACACAACTACCGAAGACGAACGCAGCCGTGATTACGGCAATTTACCCTGAGAAGGAGCCCAAAATGAGACACATTCTTTCTGTCTTATTAGAAAATGAATCTGGTGCACTTTCTCGTGTGGTAGGTTTATTTTCTGCCCGTGGTTACAACATTGATTCCTTAAGTGTTGCAGCTACAGAAGACATTACTTTGTCACGTATGACCATCGTCACCACCAGTTCAGAGACGCAAATTGAGCAAATCACCAAACAATTGAATAAATTAGTTGAAGTGGTTAAAGTGATTGACTTAAACGAAGCAAAATTTGTCGAACGTGAATTGATGCTGGTAAAAGTACGGGCTGTTGGTAAAGACCGTGATGAAATTTTACGTTTGGTTGAAATTTATCGTGGCAATATTGTGGATGTCAGCCAAAAAACATACACCATAGAAATAACTGGTGCCACAGAAAAATTAGATGCATTTTTAGAAACACTAGACAGTAGTCTGATTTTAGAAACCGTTCGAACAGGTGCTGCTGGTATTGGACGTGGTGAACGGACACTTCGAATTTAACCCCCCAATTTAAACCATGTCATCTCAATGACAATGGGCATTTTATTACTTAAAAAAGGAAACACAATGAAAGTTTATTATGACAAAGACGCTGATCTTTCTCTAATCAAAGGTACTAAAGTAGCCATTATTGGCTATGGTTCACAAGGCCACGCGCATGCAGCGAACTTGAAAGACTCTGGTGTCAATGTCACCATTGGTTTACGTAAAGGCGCCTCTTGGGATAAAGCTGTCGCAGCTGGTCATCAAGTTCATACTGTTGCTGATGCAACTAAAAATGCTGATTTTGTGATGATTTTATTGCCTGACGAAAACCAACCAGACGTTTATTACGCAGAAATTGAACCTAACCTAAAACAAGGGGCTGTATTGGCGTTTGCCCACGGCTTTAATGTACATTACAACCAAATCGTTCCTCGTCAAGATTTAGATGTTGTGATGGTTGCCCCTAAAGGCCCAGGCCATACTGTACGTAGTGAATTCCTAAAAGGCGGCGGTGTACCAACACTGATTGCTGTATATCAAGATCAATCTGGCAAAGCAAAAGACATGGCTTTATCTTATGCAATGGCCAATGGCGGCACCAAAGGTGGTGTTATTGAAACCAATTTCCGAGAAGAAACTGAAACAGACCTTTTTGGTGAACAAGCGGTATTGTGTGGTGGTGCAGTTGAACTGGTTAAAGCAGGTTTTGAAACATTGGTTGAAGCAGGTTACGCTCCTGAAATGGCTTATTTTGAGTGTCTACATGAGCTAAAACTGATCGTTGACTTAATGTACGAAGGCGGCATTGCCAATATGAACTATTCTATTTCAAACAATGCAGAGTTTGGTGAATACGTGACAGGCCCAGAAGTGGTTACCCCAGAAACCAAAAAAGCCATGAAAAACGCATTAACCCGCATTCAAAATGGGGATTATGCCAAAATGTTTATCTTAGAAGGTAAAACCAATTACCCTTCAATGACAGCGCGTCGTCGTCTGAACTCAGAGCATCCAATTGAAGTGGTTGGCAATAAACTTCGTGCAATGATGCCTTGGATTTCTAAAAACAAATTAGTCGATCAAGATAAAAACTAATTGATGATCAATTGTTTCTCAATAAAAAAGGCATCTTTCGATGCCTTTTTTATCTTATCTGCCTGCTGCTTCTTGCATTTGCTGAATCCGAGTCATCATTTCTTGTAAATCAAATACCCCTAATGCCACAAAAATACCCAAAACAAACATCATGATAATAGAGAATACCAAGAAATAAACCAAATAACTAATCAGCACCTTCCATAAAGACGCGCCACTGAGAATAGACAGGCCAAATATTTGTACCCAAAAACGCCAGCTGACTAAAAAGAAACTCAACGCATTGTTTACATCAGCAGACAGAAAAATAAACAGCAAAGACGGTAAAATAAGTGCTTCTGTCACCAAAATAAAATTTAATGTTGGTAATTTCGGAGCCCCCCAAAAACGCGGTAAGGTTATATTCATGGTTGCACTTAATACAAGCCAACTGACCAAATCCACTATAATACAAAACACCAAAATAGGGGCGCCTTTACCTAATAACATATAAGTTGTGGCATAACGTATCACCCCCAACGCACTAATCACGCCAATCATAGTTGTCCAATGATAGCGATAATGCGTTAAAGGCTGAAAACGCAGCAAAAACAGATTCAAACAATCTTTAAAAAAATTCCACATTCACATTAACCAATAGTCTTATAAAGAATCAAATAATAAATATTCTTTGATGATTAAATACCTCTAATCATCAAACCTTCATCATGTAACTGTGCAGCTGCCAGAGTATTTTCCAATAAGGTGACAATTGTCATTGGCCCAACCCCTCCTGGCACAGGTGTAATAAAGCTGGCTCGCTCTTTTGCCACTTCAAATTCAACATCACCCGTTAATTTCCCTGATTCTGAACGATTAATCCCAACATCAATCACAACTGCACCGGGTTTAATCCATTCTCCTTTAACAAAAGCAGGTTTACCGACACCAACAACCAAAACATCAGCTAACCCGACCTCTTTTGGTAAATCAACCGTTGCTGAATGACAAATAGTCACTGTTGCTTTAGCCAATAACATTTCTAAAGCTTGAGGACGACCAACAATATTAGAAGCCCCCACTATCACCACTTTTTTACCCTTAACATCAATTTGATAATGCTCAAGCAACGTCATGATTCCTTTAGGGGTACAAGGACGCAACACAGGGATTTTTTCAACCAAACGTCCCATATTATAAGGATGAAAACCATCTACATCTTTATCTGGATGAATATGCTCCAAAACATATTGACTATCAATATGTTTTGGTAATGGAAATTGCACTAAAATACCATCTACTTCAGAATCTTGATTCAACTGATCAATCAGATCCAATAAATTTTCTTGAGTGGTGTGTTCTGGTAACTCGTATGATAAAGATCGAATACCTGCTTTTTCACATCCCAACTTCTTATTGCGCACATACACAGCACTTGCAGGATCATGCCCCACAACAATTACAGCCAAAGAGGGGGCTCTTTTTCCTTGTTGTTGTCTTTCCAATACTTTTTGGTGAACCAGTGCAACCCGAGATTGCGCAACTGCTTTACCATCAATAATCTGTGCACTCATAGCTTTGTATCACATCTTCCAAGAATAATGAAAAAGAGTCTATTCTCTCATTTTTTGACATAATGTGCATCAAACAATCTTCATCATGCATCACAACGTTTTCAAACAACAAAAAATGAAGCACCTATTTTTCTTATTGTGTTATTTCTGAAAAATCTAAGTCACACCATGATGAAACCAAAACTACACAGTTATCTGGCAGATCATGTATAAAGCACCTATTAATCATGTTATCTAAACAAACAATCTGCTAAACTACTACTGTACAAGAGTAAATCAGACAGTCGCCGCATGCATCAAGCATGGGGAGGAAAGTCCGGGCTCCATAGAGCAAAATGCCAGCTAACGGCTGGGCGTTGAAAGGCGACGGAAAGTGGAACAGAAAGCAAAACCGCCGATGACGTATTATACGAACAGGTAAGGGTGAAAAGGTGTGGTAAGAGCACACCGCACAACTGGTAACAGCTTGTGGCAGGCTAAACCCCATTTGGAGCAAGACCAAACAGAAAGCCATGGTGCTGCTCGTACCGCTTTCGGGTAGGTTGCTTGACCGTGTGAGTAATCACAAGGCTAGATGAATGACTGTCCAACGACAGAACCCGGCTTATCGATTTACTCTTGTACACACTATGACAACAATACAGCTTAAGGGATAAACCAACATGTTCAAAAAAACAGATGATGTCCGAATAAAAGAAACGCAGGAACTTTTACCCCCTATCGCTCATCTTTACGAGCTACCTATTAGTGAGCATGCTGCAGATCTGGTTTATCAAACACGCGAGCAAATCAGCAAACAAATCCATGGAGAAGATAACCGCCTTTTAGTCATCATAGGCCCTTGCTCTATTCACGACACTAATGCTGCACTCGAATATGCAAAAAAACTATTGGTATTGCGCCAAAAATATGAAAGAGAACTGTTGATTGTCATGCGTGTGTATTTTGAAAAACCACGCACAACCATTGGTTGGAAAGGTTTAATCAACGATCCACATCTTGATAACAGCTTTGATATTAATGCAGGTTTGCGACGTGCTCGTAAATTATTGTTGGATCTAAACAATATGGATATGCCTGCCTCTACCGAATTTTTAGACATGATTACCCCACAATATATTGCTGATTTAATCAGTTGGGGCGCAATTGGTGCGCGCACAACAGAAAGCCAAGTACACCGAGAATTGGCTTCTGGATTATCATGCCCAATCGGTTTTAAAAATGGCACCGATGGTAATTTAAAAATTGCCATTGATGCTATTGGTTCTGCCAGTCACCCACACCACTTTTTATCTGTCACCAAAAGTGGACATTCTGCTATTGTTGCCACAGGTGGCAACCCTGATTGTCATGTGATTTTACGCGGCGGAAAAGAACCAAACTACAGTGCGGAACATATTACTAAAGCAATAGCCGATTTAGAAAAAGCCAAACTGCCTCAAAAGGTCATGATTGACTTTAGCCATGCCAATAGTAATAAAGAATTTAAACGTCAAATGGATGTGGCACAGGATGTCGCCAATCAAATCAAAAATGGCGACCATGCGATCTTTGGGGTTATGGTAGAAAGTCATTTAGTTGAAGGCCGTCAAGATCAAAAAGATGGTGAGCCATTAACATATGGACAAAGCATTACAGATGCTTGTATTGGTTGGGAAGACACCGAAAAACTGTTGGCACTTTTAGCAGATGCAGTCAAAATCCGTATAAAATAAATGAAATGTCTTTCATCACACCGCTGGTCACCATTAAATATGACCGGCGGTGTTTTTCATTCTTACTGTTTAACAAAATACCTGATCTACAATGACACATTATGTTTCATGACCCTCATTAAACCGTACAACAGCTTGATATTTATCTAATGCTTAGCTTTCACAATCATCGTGCTTTAATTGTTGCTCTGTTATAATCAATCATATTATTTATTGATCTATATAAAGCGACTATGACTACTCAAAGAAAAATTCTTGTAACCAGTGCCCTACCCTATGCAAATGGCGACATCCATCTTGGTCATATGGTTGAACATATCCAAACAGATATTTGGGTTCGTTTCCAAAAACTAAACAATCATCAATGTTATTATGTATGTGCTGACGACACTCACGGCACACCTGTTATGCTGGCGGCCCAAAAACAAGGTCTAACCCCAGAAGAGTTGATTACTCAAGTACAAGCTTCTCATCTTGCTGACTTTAAAGGGTTCTTAATTGAATATGATCATTATTACACAACGCATTCCGAAGAAAATCGCCAATTTTCTGAAGAAATTTATAAAACACTAAAAGCCAATAATAAAATTACCACAAAAACCATCAAACAATTATTTGATCCTGAAAAAAACATGTTTTTACCTGATCGATTTGTCAAAGGCGAATGTCCAAAATGCCATGCAAAAGATCAATATGGTGATAATTGTGAGGTTTGCGGCACAACCTATAGCCCAACAGAGTTGATCAATCCATTTTCTGCTATTTCGGGTGCCACCCCCGTACTCAAAGAAAGCGAACATTACTTCTTTAAACTTGGGGACTGTACTGAATTTTTAACTGCTTGGACAAATGGTTCAACCACATTAAGTAATGGACAAACCCAACCACACTTACAGCCTGAAGCTCTAAACAAAATGAATGAATGGCTAGAAGGTGGATTACAAGACTGGGATATTTCACGAGATGCTCCTTATTTTGGCTTTGAAATCCCAGATGCACCTGGTAAATATTTTTATGTTTGGTTAGATGCACCAATTGGATACATGGCCGCTTTTAAAAATTTCTGCACAAGAAATAATATCGATTTTGATGAATTTTTCAAAGTCGACAGCACAACAGAAATGTATCATTTTATTGGCAAAGATATTTTATATTTCCATGCACTGTTTTGGCCAGCAACACTTAAATTTGCCAATTTAAGAACCCCTACAGCAGTATTTGCCCATGGGTTTTTAACAGTAGATGGACATAAAATGTCCAAGTCACGCGGCACATTTGTTACGGCAAAATCTTATCTTGAATGCGGTTTAAATCCAGAATGGTTACGTTACTATCTGGCAGCAAAACTTAATAGCAAAATTGAAGACATTGACTTAAATTTAGAAGATTTTATCAGTAGAGTCAACAGTGACTTAATTGGCAAATACATTAACATCGCCGCGCGTGCAGCAGGATTTATAACCAAGCGTTTTAATGGACAACTGAGCACAAGACTTCATGACACAGCTTTATTACACAATTTATCAGCCGCATCGGACACCATCGCTCAAGCGTATCAAAGTAGAGAATACGGTAAAGCAATGCGAGACATTATGGCTTTGGCAGACCAAGTCAATATATTTGTTGATGCCAATAAACCATGGGAGTTAGCAAAGCAAGAAGGACAAGAAGAGCGCCTACATGAAGTATGCTCTATTTTAATCAATGCCTTTAAAATTCTGACCGTTTACTTAAAACCTGTATTACCTCAAGTAGCCAAACAAGTAGAACAGTTCCTTAACTGTCAAAATTTAACATGGGCTGATGCACAAACTTACCTATATGGACAAATTAACCCTTATACACACTTAATGCAACGCATTGACCCCCAATTGATTGAGCAACTGATTGAATGCAATAAACAATCTATTCAGACACAAACAAATACTGAGCCTACCGATCACGAACCATTGGCGCCCATCATCACAATAAATGATTTTGCCAAATTAGACTTACGCATTGGCACCGTATTAAATTGTCAGCCAGTAGAAGGTAGCCATAAATTACTACAATTCACTGTTGATTTAGGCTTTGAACAACGAACGATTTTTTCGGGGATTAAATCAGCCTATCCCGAACCAGAGAAGCTGATTGGACGCCAAGTTGTAGTTGTCGCCAACCTTGCACCTCGCAAAATGCGTTTTGGGGTATCAGAAGGCATGATTGTTTGTGCCAGTGGTCAGGATGACTCAGAAGGATTATTCTTACTTGATGTTGACAGTGGCGCAAAAGCAGGCATGCGCATCAGTTAAGACATCATCAAAAAACATACACCTCTATTATTGGTTTTAAAATGGCTACATAATAATAGAGGTGTGTATTCAATAATTGTGTGAGCCCAAATAGTTTTTGTGACGATTTTTTTAAAAACAATAAATTCTCTTGATTTTATTATTACAGGAAATTCAATGACTACATTTATTAATAATTTTTATTTAAATGTGTTGTTATACAAAAATATAAATACTATATATTTAAACTAAAAAAATGATTTTGTACTATTTTTTGCCTAAAAATTTCCATAGCACAATTTCATTATAATGATCAAATTTGAATTTAGTTTAAGTTTTGTTACATAAAAAGTATGTAAATAAATACTCGTTGCCTGAAGTGAAGGATGGCCTAGTAATTTCTGTACCACTAATATTTGTAGTTTCATGGTTTAATATTAAACTGCAAAGCATTTACTTGGCAGTACCCGTAATGACCATAACTTTATTTGTTATGGCTATGAGAAAAAAGTGAAAAATTTATATTCTCTAAGAGTTAAAAATACGACTTCAAATTAATAAAAATATCAATTTTTTCAATAATTTAAATATATATTCAAACGTAATTTTAATGATATAATATATTACCCAAAAATAAAATTCACCTAACATTTATTATTGCTTTTTATAATAGGAAAAGCTATTATGCCCGATTAATAAAAAATTTATGCTTAAAGGACACGAATAGTGCGTTCATTATTTTTTTGTTTCTCTCTCTCTTTATTGCTCCTGACTGGCTGTAACAATAGGAATACACTTATGAATCAAAATGAAGTCAATAATGGAGAACGGACTTTACCTGTCTCCACTCAAGAAGCAGAAGAAAAACGATTTCAACTGAATCCAAATCCTCAACAGCATTATCAAATGACCATTACCATTAAAAATGCACCTGGGCCTTTGGCTATATCTGATACCTCTGCTCATTATGGTGTACAAAACTGCTCTTATATTTTAGCGGGTACACCAGAGGCTTCGGGTAAACCTGACAAAAATATTCCTCTTCATTTTAAAAAAATTGCACCCAATAAATATCAAGGGGACTTTTATATGGATGCAATGAAAGACGAAGACTACTATGGGCAAGGTGTCTGCAAATGGGAATTTTGGGGAGCACATGTTCTATTTTCAGCCACAGGTTCTGACAAAGATACTCTGTTTAGTGCCTCTATTACCCCTGAAGATTTACAGACTAAAAAAATTGAGTTGAATCATTTAAAAGAGGATTACCCAAGAGAGATAAAAATTGATCAATATTTGAGTCAAGGTAATCTAAATAAAAGTCTATTCAAACCAGAAGAATACTTTACCTTTGATATTGAATTAGAGGAGTTAAAATAATGGCCATCACGCAACAACAATATGCTGATCTAGCTGATTTTGCGTATAAAGAGCAAAAAGAAATTAAAGTTGAACGTGTTTATGCAATAAACGGTAGCAACTATAAAATATTAGCGCACTCTTCAGATAAAAAAACTGATTATCAAGGAACCATCTATCAAAAAGTAGATACTGGTGAAATTATTGTTGCCCATCGAGGCACTGAACCTACTAAAAAAGGTGATGTGGCTGCCGATCATGAAATGGCTTCTAAATTTACCAACCCTCAAATTTCTCATGCTTTAAAGTTAACTGAAATGGCTTTAGGATTTGCTCAAAAAGAAGCTTCTAAAACGGGTAAGGCTCCCGAAGTAACCGTTACAGGCCATTCTCTAGGAGGTGCATTAGCCCAAGTGTCTGCTTTTGAATATGGTTTAAAAGCCCAAACCTTTAATGCTTATGGTGCAGCAGGTTTAAAATATACGGATCTATATGGCAATAAAGAAACAGTCCCTTTTCAAAACAATGGTAAAGTCACCAACCATATGATGGCGGGTGATGTGGTTAGTGCGGCCAATAATCATTTTGGTAGAAATGTCATTTATGCTCGTCCTAAAGAAATTGAATCTTTAAAAAACCATCATTATGGTGATGGGAAGCCAGGTAATAATCAAATGTGGCGTGCCGCTAAAGATCTTATGGGCTCCAAACACAATGCACATAATATGCCTAATTTCACTAATGAAAAGGGCCCTTCTATTTTATCAGACCCTAAGGCAAAGGAATTGGCTCAAAAAGAAGCCGCTACCATTAATGAATACCGTAATGAAATTAAGGCCAATAGAGGCCCCATACTAAGAAACATAAAGGTTGCCGATAAAGTTTCAGATGCATTTTTTCCATCTAAATCGATCTTTAAAAAAATAATATCTGACAACACCGATCACTCACAAGAAAAATCAACCTTATATGCTCAAAAAAAAGGCAAAGGTGATTTAAACGATATTATAAATAATGATGTGAAGAGTATTTATGCCAAGTTAGAATCTAGCTTAGGCCCCCAACTAGCAGACAAAGGTGCAGGTAAATGGGCAGCACCAATGATTGCTGCAACCACTTATGCTTGTGTTGAAAAAGGTATGAGTGCGGATAAAATTGCTCATATTGGTATTAATGAAAAAGAGAACGTCCTTTATGCTGTCTCAGCCAATAGACGTGACTTTGCCACTGTTGATGCGATTGAAGCCTCTAAAGTCAATCCTGAACAAACTTTATTGGCAGCCAATCAGCTGCATGATCAGTTGGGTATTGAGAATCAGCAAAAAGAGATGGACAGACAAATGCAGATGAATCAGCAACAACATGGTGGTATAAAATTTGCCTGATTTTATGGAAATCTAGTGACGTCAGGATCTTTGACGTATATCTTTTTTATTCATTTGTCTATTTAAACCTGAGCATAATCTATGCTACCCTCTTAGTCATAAACCACTTACTGACATTAACCGAATATGATGCCTTATTCCAGCGTAAACCCTTTCACTGAAGAGCTATTTTTCCAACGTCCATCTGAATCGCTAACCGACATCACACACAAAATTAATGTGCTACAACAAAAACAATCTTATTTTGCAAAAAAAACCGTACCTGAGCGCACAGCCTTATTACTTAAACTTGCTCAAAAAATAGAGCAAAATAAAGACATTCTGGCTCAAACTATTTGCCATGAAGTAGGGCGCTGCTTAACAGAATGCCAAGCGGAAATCGAAAAGTCCATCCAATTGATCCATTACTATGTTCATCTGGCACCAGAGTTACTGTCCTATAAAACCATTGCCACACAAGCCAGTTTGAGCCAAGTGCGCTTTGAACCACTTGGTCTTGTTCTGGCAATCATGCCTTGGAATTACCCGATTTGGCAAATTTTACGTTTTGCCATTCCAGCATTATGTGCGGCAAACGGCTGTCTCATTAAACCTGCGCCCAGTGTAGGCAAAGTAACAGAGCTCTTATTTGAATTAGTAGAAGAAGAAATACCCTTTGATGTCGTATATGCCGAGGATAATGATATTGAAGCAATTATTAGTCAAACAAATGCACTGGCCTTTACAGGTTCTACGCAAACAGGTCAATATTTGGCCAGCTTAGCAGGCAAACACTTAAAAAAATGTGTATTAGAGCTTGGCGGTAGTAATGCCTTTATTGTATTGGAAGATGCAGACTTAAAACAGACAGCAAAAGATGCTTGTTATGCCCGTTTTAGAGATGCAGGACAATCATGTAATGCCGCCAAACGATTAATCCTTTTAGACTCAATTGCGGATGAATTTATTCACTTACTGATTACCGAAGCAAAAAAATTAAATTCTGGTGACCCATTATCGACACAGACAACCTTAGCCCCATTACACAGTGCCAAACTACAGCAAAAAGCACATCATCAAGTTTCAGATGCTCTGGAACATGGCGCGACATTATTATTGGGTGGTTCTATTCCTGAAGGAAAAGGATTTTTTTATCCTGCAACAATAATAGATAACGTCAATCAAAAATGTAAACTTTATCATGAAGAAGCATTTGCACCAATCATGAGCATTTTACATGCACACACGACTCAAGAAGCCATACATTTGGCAAATGACTCGCCATATGGTCTAGGAGCAAGCATTTACAGCAAAAATAACAATCAAGCTTGGCAGCTAGCAGAACAACTCAATGTAGGCAGTGTATTCATCAACCGTCATACAAGTTCGGATTTACGTTTACCTTTTGGTGGTGTAAAAAACTCAGGTTTTGGCAGAGAATTATCGGAATTTGGCTTATACGAATTTGTTAATATCAAAAGTTATTGGCAAAAATAAAAAAGCCACCCTTACTTAGGATGGCCTTTTGTACATTACCGTACAAATTAGTTTGCAGCAGATGCTTCAGCAGGAGCTGACACTTCAGCAACAGGAGCTGACGCTTCAGCAGCAGGAGCAGATGCTTCAGCAACAGGAGCTGACGCTTCAGCAGCAGGAGCAGATGCTTCAACAGCAGGAGCAGATGCTTCAACAGCAGGAGCAGATGCAGTTTCAGAAGCAGCACCAGTAGTAGAGTTATCACCACATGCAGCTAAAAATAAAGATAGAGCAGCTGCCACTAACAAAGATTGTTTCATTTTTTAACCTTTTAAAACATAAAAATTAATCATTACAAAAAACAACAAAGATGATTCACAATCAACTTGTTAATAGCTGACATGTGACTGTACCAATTATCTACCAAGCGCGAAACAGATGCAATAACCTCAAGGAAAATTTATCTGTTCTGGTTACAATTCATCTTAAATATAGCAAATAAATATAGAATGATTTTAAATAAAACAAAACAAATAGATGCAATTACTTGATTAATATAAAATTTACTACCAAAACAAATAAATTTCATTTATTGCATTTTTACAACAAATTAGAAAAATTTACAAAACTTTAATATAATACTGAAAAAAATCAGCCATATAAAAACACATGGCTGATTATTACATTTATTTTCAAGAATCCCTATTTCTTAATGCCCGTTAAACAGCTCCAACCATCAAGAAAAACAGGTGGAGCCATATGGAACCACTGCTCATAAATCGACATAAGTTCTTCAGCTTGATCCTGTAAAATACCTGACAATACAATTTGCCCACCACTTTTAGTTTTTGTAGCCAACATTTGTCCTAATACACGTAAAGGATTAGCCAAAATATTGGCCAACACAACATCAAACAATTCATCTGTGACTTTATCTGGCAATAAAAAAGTAGCATGATCAATATGATTTTTTAAGGCATTGTCTTTACTGGCAATAATGGCTTGTTTATCAATATCCACACCAACTACTTTACTTGCACCAATTTTTGCTGCGGCAATGGCTAATATCCCTGAACCACACCCATAATCCAAAACGCTCTGCCCTGCTTTAAGATGTTGATCTAGCCATAACAAGCACAATCTGGTTGTTGGATGAGAACCTGTCCCAAAAGCCAACCCTGGATCTAAAGCTAAGTTAATGATATTAGGGTCATTTGGTGCTTCATGCCAAGTTGGCGTAATCCTAAGACGCTCAGAAATTTCAATTGGCTCAAATTGGGATTGAGTCAATCGTACCCAATCCTGATCTTCAATTGTCTCCAACTGAAAAGATACTTTTGCGCCCCCCATCTGTTGACATACTTGATCAACAACCTTGGCAACATCCTCATCTTGTGCGAACAGACAAATAATCAGGCTTTCTGCCCAAATTTGTTCAGTTGGTTCATCTGGTTCGCCAAAAATGGCCTGCTCTTTATCGGTACCAGCAAACGCATCCTGAATTGCTGCAGAAAGCGCACCATACTCCATTAATAGATCAGAAAACTCTTCTGCTTTGTCTTGAGTGACCCGAATTGTTGCCTGCAAATATGCCATTAATTATTCAGCCTTCAATGTAGGTAATATGGTTTCTAAATAATGAATACTTGGCCCACCATTATTAAACTCAATATCTTGTAATAAAGCCCGATGCAATAAAATATTGGTTTTAATACCTGTAACGGCCATTTCTGACAAAGCTATACTCATTCTGGCCAAAGCTTGTTCTCTGGTGTCCCCATAAGCAATCACTTTTGCCACCATGCTGTCATAATGAGGTGGAACGGTATACCCTTGATAAATATGGGAATCCACCCTAATACCTGGTCCTCCCGCGGGATGATAACTTTCAATTTTTCCAGGACTTGGAATAAATGTAAAAGGATCTTCTGCATTGATCCGACACTCGATCGCATGTCCATGTAAACGGATGTCTTTTTGTTTAAATTGTAACGGTAACCCTGCAGCAATCTTTATTTGTTCCTGCACAATATCAATACCTGTCACAAGCTCTGTTACAGGATGTTCTACCTGAACACGAGTGTTCATTTCTATGAAAAAGAACTCCCCTTTTTCATAAAGGAACTCAAAAGTTCCGGCACCACGATACCCAATTTTTTTACACGCTTTGGCACAAACTTCACCAATTTTTTTACGTTCTTCTTCTGTGATACCAGGAGCAGGTGCCTCTTCTATCACTTTTTGATGACGTCTTTGCATTGAGCAGTCACGTTCACCCAAATAAACAGCATTACCATGTTCATCTGCAAGCACCTGTATTTCAATATGACGCGGTTCTTGCAAATATCGTTCCATATAAACAGTAGGATTGCCAAAAGCAGCACCTGCTTCAGTTTGTGTCATAAGAACAGACTGAATCAAATCTTCCTCTTTTTGGACAACACGCATCCCTCGACCGCCACCACCACCAGAAGCCTTAATGATGACAGGATAACCTACTTTTTTTGCAATCTTGATGATTTCTTTAGGATCGTCAGGCAAAGCACCATCAGAACCAGGTACACAAGGTACATTAGAAGCCAGCATGGTCTCTTTTGCAGAAACCTTATCGCCCATTAAACGAATAGTATCTGGTCTTGGGCCAATAAACACAAAGCCAGACTCTTCTACTCGCTCTGCAAAATCGGCATTTTCTGCTAAAAATCCATAGCCAGGATGAATAGCTTGTGCATGCGTTAACTCAGCGGCAGAAATAATGGCAGGGATATTCAAATAACTCTTTGCAGAAGAGGCAGGGCCAATACAGACAGATTCATCTGCCAACTTTACATATTTTGCTTCTCGATCTGCTTCTGAATATACCACAACCGTTTTGATACCCAACTCACGGCATGCTCTTTGAATACGCAAAGCAATTTCACCACGGTTAGCAATAAGAATTTTTTCAAACATGATGATCGTCCAATGAAAAAGCCGCCATAAAACCATTTAGGCAGCTTTTAAGTTAATTACTCAATGATAAATAAAGGCTCACCATATTCTACTGGCTGACCATCTGCAATCAGGATTTGCTTGATAACCCCTGACTTTTCAGACTCAATTTCATTCATCAATTTCATTGCTTCAATAATACATAATGTGTCACCAACATTAACTGTCTGCCCCACCTCAGCAAACGGAGCTGAAGTTGGAGAAGGAGCACGGTAAAAGGTGCCTACCATAGGAGACTTCATGGCTTTACTTAAATCGACTCCTGAGCCACCTGTACTCTCAGGTACACCAGAAACATTAACCGCTTGCTGAACCTGAGGGGTCACAATTTGAGCTGCAGGAGCAGCAACCATTTGTACAGCAGTACTGCGTGTAATTCTTACTTTTTCTTCACCTTCTGTGATTTCTAACTCAGCGATGCCAGAATCCTCAACTAAATCAATCAATTTTTTTAATTTGCGTAAATCCATTATAACTTCCTCTATCTCAAGAAACACTTAATGAGTGTTTTGTTTCAGGTACTGAATAAGATGTTCTAATGCAAAAAGATAACCATTGGCGCCCAAACCACATATCACGCCGATGGCAATATCAGATAAATAAGAATGATGCCGAAATGACTCCCGTGCATGCACATTCGACAAATGTACTTCAATAAAAGGAATGGCAACACCAAGCAAAGCATCCCTTAGCGCAACACTGGTATGCGTCAATGCACCAGGATTAATGATGATCCCACGAATGCCCTCTGTTTTGGCCAAATGAATCCGATCCAGCAAAACATGTTCTGCATTACTTTGCAAACACTCTATTGCAACCGAATCATATTTTTGTGCTTGTTGACATACATTTTGGTTAATATGCTCTAATGTTATTTGCCCATAAACTTCAGGTTCTCTTGTGCCTAAAAGGTTTAAATTTGGCCCATGTAACACTAAAATACGAGTATCCATGAATTAATAATTTTTCGATAACAATCCTACAAGTTTGCCGTAAATTAAAAGAAATTACCAGCTTTTCCTTTAAAAATTTATTATCTTCTTTGATTGTAAAGAAATAAATTTCCCAAAAAACCTGTAAATTTTTCGAATATTTACTCAAATAAGAAAAAATGACAGATATGCTTTTTCAATTTAAACGATCAAAAAATTTTTATTAAAAAAATTATCTTATGGTTATGTTTATTTTTTATTTAAACTTTCCGATGGATCTATTATTGCCCTAAATATAAAAAAACACCTTTATGAATAAATCAAACAAGGTGTTTTTAACAGAACAAAAAACATTTAAAAACCTCGGCCATGTCCTTCTTGCTGTATATTTTTCTCAACCTGACGATTTTGTGCATCCATTTGCTCATTTTCAACCAATTGGCTAGTCGCCAACAGAGTATCTTTCGGATTAACTCGACTGGCAGAAATCGCATCAACAGACACAAAACGAGTACTGTCCTTACCCACAACATAAACCGTATTTTGTTCAATATTAATACCAACATGTGCAATATTACGGATATTCAATCCCTTTTCAAAACAAGAATGTGTCGTCTGAGCTAAAATAGCATCTGCATGTTTACTGGAAACACCCAATTCATCAAACTGGTTACTTAATTTATCTGTTAATAAGGAATGGACTGATTGCACCTCTGGGTGAATTTGTCGAGACAAAAAGGGCGTAGGATTAAATAATTGATAATCAGGTTTCCCTGGCTGATTTGTTGTGGTCAACTCAAGATTTTTAATTTGTGTATAGCGTTGCTCAAAGCCAGCAGGCGTATTTAAAGTTAAATCATGTTCTGGATGATAAAATGATTCTTTCGGCCGAACACATGCTTCTACCGTATATTTAACGCCATCCCAATAACTATTTAGTTCAGTTACCGCTGGCCCAGTACTGGTTTGAGAGCCATAAAAATATAATTTTCCTAATGGATCATTATTGGCAACAATACCAACATGCTGTTCTGTGCTTTTATTTTTTTGGAGAAAGATAATATCGCCAACTTGTAAATCATTTCTATCAATTTTATCAAAATTCGCCACAGTATATTGTGAGAGCTTATCGCCTTTAAACAATGCAGACGTGGAAAATTGGTCAGGTTCGAAATCTTGATCGATTGGATGACCAGAATTTTTTAATGCGTAATAAATCAAACCTGAACTATCCACTTCTATTTTTGCATTCTCTCGTTTTGGCAATTGCATATTATTAAACTGACCATACTTATACAAGCCATCTTTATTGATGGAATCTTTTCCTGTCCCCAAATCAAAAGTACCAATTGCAGCTTTTAATACACGCTCTTCACGACTCATTATGCATTTATCCTCCAACTTCCAAACTCCATTATAGAGCATTACCTCTCTACATAAATGTAGCAAATTAATTATAAGACAACATCATACAAAAAACCAGCAATTTATCAAAAATATTTGAATAAACTTCAAAATAATACACCTTATTCAAGTAAACGTTCATTACAATAATTTTAAAAACATTTAAAAATTATTAATCTAAACAAATAAGACAATACACAATAAAAATAAAAACAAATAGTTATTCAAAAGAATGAAAAATTTAAATATTTAGCTATCAACTTCATTGCCTGATCATTGCCACAAAAAAGAGACATTTATTTTTGTTTTCTTTTCGCTCTAGGATGAGCTTGATCATAAATAGTGGCTAAATGCTTAAAGTCTAAACTGGTATATATTTGAGTCGTATTCAAATTACTATGCCCTAAAAGCTCCTGAACAGCCCTTAAATCACCTGACTCCTGTAACATATGACTGGCAAAGCTATGACGAAACATATGTGGCGTCACTCTTCGATCACTACCAGCTAGCTCACTCCAACGAACCAATCTATTTTGTATTTGCCGATTAGAGAGCCTGCTCCCCAAGCGACTGGTAAAAAGTGCTTTTTGGGTTTCAGAACCGGCTCTGACTACTAAGTAATTTTTGAGCGCTGTTAATGCTGTTTGCCCAACGGGAACAATACGTTCCTTGCTGCCTTTACCCAATACTTTCACAATGCCTTCTGAAAAAGAAAGATCATGAATATCCAAATGAGTCACTTCACTCAATCGTAACCCAGAAGAATACATGAGCTCAAAAATAGCTTTATCCCTAACTTCTAAGACATTATGGCTTTGTACATTATCCAATAATAATTGTGTATTCTCGACAGTCAATGCTTTTGGTAAACGATTTGGCAGTTTAGGTGGCTTCACCCCTTGGCAAGGGTTATATTCAAGAATACTCTCTTCAACTAGAAAAGCACAGAACTGCCGCCATGCACTTAAATGTCGAGCAATACTTTTCGGGCTTTGCCCCTTGGCAGATAACTGTTTTAACGCATATAAAATATGATTCCGTTCCAAAGAACCAACATCTAACTTTAGATAATTGATGACACCCAACAATTGTAATAAATCCTGTTGATACGCTTGAATAGTTAACTTTGCTTTACCCTTCTGATGCAGCTTTTCCAGAAAAACAGCAATATATTCAGCCATTCGATTTACCATATAATGAACCAATTCATCATAAACAATCCTTCATACGAATAATTTTAATACAAACACTTAAACCATACCATAATCAATAAGGATTAGAATTTAAAAGCCCCTTTACTCAAGGGGCTTTTAAATTCTATAACTACTTTTTATATCTTATTCTTCAATTGCAGGTTCATGCATCAATAAAGTAATATAGGATGCTAATTTTTTTCTTAAATCCCTACGATCCACAATACTGTCAATCGCTCCTTTTTCTAGCAAAAACTCTGCGCGCTGAAACCCCTCAGGTAGTGTCTCGCGCACAGTTTGTTCAATCACACGAGGCCCAGCGAAACCTATTAAAGCGTTTGGTTCTGCCAATACAATATCACCTAAAAAAGCGAAACTAGCAGAAACGCCCCCCATAGTCGGATCAGTCAACAAAGAGATAAAAGGAATTTTTTTCTCAGTCAACAATTGTAAGGAAGCACTGGTTTTGGTCATTTGCATCAAAGAAGTTAGCCCCTCTTGCATTCGTGCGCCACCAGAAGCGGCCACACAAATAAAAGGACAATTATGTTCCACTGCAACTTTTACGCCACGAACAAAACGTTCGCCAACAACTGAGCCCATAGACCCGCCAATAAATTTGAACTCAAACGCAGCAACCACAACGGGTAATTTATGTATTTTACCCTGCATCACCACCAAAGCCTCACTCTCATTTGTGTCTTTTTGTGCCGCTTTTAATCGATCAGGGTATTTTTTTGAATCTTTAAACTTTAAAATATCAATTGGTTTTACAGTTTCACCAATTTCTCGACGTCCCTTTTCATCCAAAATCATATCCAAACGTTTACGAGCACTCACAGGATAGTGATAATGACATTTAGGACAAACATAATCATTTTTTTCCACATCTGAATGATATAAAACCTCCTCACAAGAAGGACATTTTAGCCATAACCCCTCTGGCACAGCAGAAGGCTTACCAATTTCATGCTCTTCTCTTTTTACTTTAGGAGGGATAATCTTATCTAACCAACTCATCAAAACTCCTTTTTATCGCTATATTGCTGCTTTTAAAGTAGCCACTAACTGACCAACAGCAACAGCTTCATTTTTTGGATTATTTTCTATTGTTTGTACAATGGTGCTGCCAATAACCACTGCATCAGCAACCTGAGCAATATCATGTGCACTTTGTGCATCTTTAATGCCAAAACCAACCCCAATTGGCAATGGTGTTTTGGTACGCAGTTTAGCAATTTTTTGTGCAACTTGCTCAACATTTAAACTACCCGCGCCCGTTACCCCTGTTAAAGAAACATAATATAAAAAACCACTGGCCTTTGAAACAATCTCATCTACTCTATCTTCTGTCGTTGTCGGCGCCAACAGAAAAATACAATCAATTTGCTCTTGCTTTAATGCCAGTTGCAATGGTGCCACTTCTTCGATAGGGCAATCAACAGTTAAAACCCCATCTACTCCTGATAAAGCGGCTAATTTAGCAAATTTCTCTATACCCATGGCTAAGATAGGATTTAAGTACCCCATCAGCACAATAGGGGTATGTTGATTATTTTGCCGAAATCGCTGCACCAAATTCAAAATATCATTTAAAGAAACATTATTTTTTAAAGCTCTTTCTGCTGCACGTTGAATAATAGGACCATCAGCCATAGGGTCAGAGAAAGGAATCCCAAGCTCAATAATATCCACACCGTTATCTACCATACTGTTCATGATATTTAAGGTTGTTTCTAAATCTGGGTCTCCAGCAGTGACAAAAGTGACCAAAGCCTTTTTTGAGCCAAGATTAGAAAAAGTTTCTTGAATTTTACTCATAACAGACGATCCCTTTTAAAGTGTAATGCCACAAATCTGTGCAACAGTATTGATGTCTTTGTCACCTCGACCAGATAAATTAACCAAAATAACTTTATCTTTATTGTGTTTAGGTGCCTCTTTTGCTGCCCAGGCTAATGCATGGCTGCTTTCTAAAGCTGGAATAATACCTTCAAAATGGCATAAATCATGGAATGCTTTTAAAGCTTCTTCATCAGTAACTGCTTCATATTCCACTCGGCCAATATCTTTTAAATAACTATGTTCTGGGCCGACTCCTGGATAATCTAAACCAGCACTCACAGAATGAGTTGTGGCAATCTGACCATGTTCATCTTGCATAAGGTAACTGCGCGCACCATGCAACACACCAACCTTACCTTCATTAATTGGTGCCGCATGCTGTCCTGTTTGGATTCCTCTACCACCCGCTTCTATGCCAACCATACGTACATTTTGCTCGTTAACATATGGATAAAATAAACCAATCGCATTCGAGCCACCACCAACACAAGCAGTAACAATATCTGGTTGGCGTCCAATCATTTCTTGCATCTGAGTAATGGCTTCCCGCCCAATAATGGTTTGAAAGTCTCGTACAATCATAGGATAAGGATGAGGGCCTGCCGCAGTGCCTAATATGTAAAAGGTATGATCAACATTAGTCACCCAATCGCGCATGGCTTCATTTAATGCATCTTTTAATGTTTTTGTGCCACTTTCTACAGGCACCACTGTCGCACCCAATAACTTCATTCGATAGACATTAGGCGCTTGACGCTTAATGTCTTCTGCGCCCATATAAACCACACACTCCATATTAAAACGAGCAGCAACAGTTGCAGAAGCCACACCATGCTGTCCAGCACCCGTTTCAGCAATCACTCTTTTTTTACCCATACGCTGTGCAAGTAACGCTTGCCCAATCGTATTATTGACCTTATGAGCACCAGTATGATTAAGGTCTTCTCTTTTTAAATAAATCTGGGCACCACCTAAATGTTCTGACCAACGTTTTGCATAATAAACAGGAGAAGGTCTACCCACATAATGTTTCAAATCATAAGCAAATGTTTCCCAAAAGACAGGATCAGCTTTTGCTTTTTCATATTCATTTTTCAGTTCTGTCAACGCAGGCATTAATGTTTCAGCAACAAACATGCCGCCATAATTTCCAAACCAGCCTGATTGTGTAGGCAATAAGTCATCTTGCACGATGTACTCCTTCAAAAAATGCAGCTAATTTTTGGGGACATTTTACCCCTTTTTCAGATTCCACTGAGCTTGACACATCAACCGCTAATGCATGGGTTAATGTCACAGCTTCACCAACATTGTCAGGGGTTAAACCACCAGACAAGACCCAAGGCATGTTTATTTGTTCTGGCAAAATACCCCAATCAAATCGCTGTCCTGTGCCACCATAAGTATCTTTGACATGTGCGTCAAACAATAAAGCCCGTGCTGTGGCAAAATCATGTTGTGCCATTAAAATATCTTCTCTTGTTTGCACACGAACGGCTTTAATATAAGGACGATCAAAACTTTGACAAAATAAAGCAGATTCATCGCCATGAAACTGCACAATATCCAAGGGTAATTGCTTCAATATCTCATCAATAAAAGGTTTCGAAGCATTAACAAATAATCCGACAACACTCACAAAAGGAGGCAATTTTGCCATAATTGCCTGAGCTTTTTGAACACTGATGAATCTTGGGCTACGCTCATAAAATACAAAGCCTAATGCATCTGCACCAAGTTGACAAGCCAATAAAGCATCTTGCTCATTGGTGATACCACAAATTTTAATACGGATCATTTTTCTCCCCAAAACCAATCAGGTAATTGATTTGGTAACGCTAATTGACAAGCCTCAGGATAAATTACTTTTGTTAAATAAAGGCCATCAGGCATAAATGTAGGAGGCGCCAATGTCCGATTTTTATACCCTAATAAATCTTCAAACCCATCAATAGTCAATCGTCCAGCCCCAACATATACTAAAGCACCGACTAAATTACGCACCATATGATGCAAAAAAGCATTAGCAGCAAAATCAAAATAAAACAAACTACCCTGTCTGGTTAACTTTGCTGTTTTCATACATTTAATAGGTGATTTTGCCTGACATTCAGATGCTCTAAAACTGGAAAAATCATGTTCACCCAAGACACACTGGATGGCTTGTTGCATAGCCTGTATATCTAAAGGATAATGCGTCCAACCCACTTTACCATTTAACAAAGCAGGCTTCACAGCTGAAGACAATAAAACATAACGGTATTGTCTTTCAATCGCATCAAAACGGGCGTGAAACTGGCCATCAACCTGTTGAGCAAAACGTACACAAACACCCGCAGGTAAATGTGCATTGACACCCCGTACCCAAGCGGTAATTGGTCGACAAACAGGCGAGTCAAAATGTACAACTTGCATTAAAGCATGTACCCCTGTATCTGTCCGCCCAGCAGCAACAACACCGACTTTTTCCCCAATAATATGCGCTAACGCATTTTCTAAAACTTCCTGAACAGAAATATGCATACTCTGACGCTGCCAGCCATAAAATGCGGCACCATCATATTCAAGCACAAGAGCAATACGTTGAAGATTAGCCATAAAATGCGATTAATAATACAAATAAACACTATATTGTACCCCAGCGCAAACCGACACAGGGAATTTCCTTTTTAAACGTACAGATACCAATAAAATGTACATTCTAAAAAACACAAAAACCAGCTTCATGATAAGCTGGTCTCTTAATTACTGATATTGGCTATTGCTCATATTGGCGTAACATTTGATGCATTTCATCTTTTAATTTAAGTTTTTCTTTTTTCAGTTCCTCCACAATTACTGAAGTATCTGTGAGCACGCCTGTTTCAATATTTTTAATCTTTTGATCTAATTCATTATGCTTATTAAACAACTTCTCAAAATGGCGGTCTGTTGTTTTTAATCTAGAAATCAACTCTCTATACTCTGGAAACATAAGCCTCTCCTTTTTTCAGTTAAGTTTAAACACTATATTATCATATTTTTTCTCATCTATGCCAAAGAAATGTTAGCCGTTCATACACCAAAAACATTAAAAATAATAACTATAAAATAAATCTCTCAAAAAAAATATTTTATTAAAAATATTTATCCCTATTTAACATAACTCATGCTACATTGAAGCAATATCTTAATGTTTATGGACAATAGAGATATTCCCTTTATTTATGTTGTTTTTTCACAATATTCAGGAGAAAAAAATGTCTGGCTCTTACACCATAAAAAAAGCAAAAGATGGACAATTCTATTTTCATCTAACAGCAAAAAATGGCGAAATCATCCTCACAAGTGAAATGTATAGACAAAAAAACTCGGCTTTATCTGGTATTCAATCAGTGCAAAATAATTGTGTCATAAATGAACATTTTCATAAAGTACAAGCCTCCAATGAAAAATTTTATTTCACACTTAAGGCTGCCAATCATCAGGTCATTGGGCAAAGTCAACTTTATACCTCAGAACAAGGCTGTGAAAAAGGCATACAATCAGTTAAAGCCAATGGCCCAACAACAATCATTCATGACGAAACATTAAATTAATCACAACATGAGTACATATTAAGCCTTCAATATGTACTCAAAAATGTTCACACTACAACAAAAAAGAAAAAAAACAATCAGAACTACCTTATAATTTTGATTAAAATTCTATTTCCTAAAAAAATGATACTGAAAAAATCGACAAATAATGCTCTTAAATCATTATAGGCTATATTATTACGAGAATAAGCAAAAAAATGCGCAAATCAAAAGATTTGCGCGAAGTCTACAAAGGAGAAATAGAGGAGAAACTTTTCGAGAAAAAAGTTTGATCTCGATGTTTCACATTTTATTTGAAAATCGAACATTGAGTCAACCAAAAATTTTCGTTAACGCTTATTTAGTTAAAAAAAAACAAGAGAAAACGAAAATTTGTTGTTTTTTTGTAGAAAAAAAAAGGATTATTTTCGATTACAATCATTTTTTTGCCATTTTTTGATAGAAAATACTGTTTTTTGATATTCCATCCAAACACATTACTGTCTATACAATTAAAAAGGATGAATCACCACCCTTTCCCCTAATATCGTACTTAATATACTATTGAGAACATCAAAAAACTGTTGATGATCCCTTGTAGATAACCATTGCCCATCTACATAAGTAAAATGAAAGCCACCACTTTTAGCAGCAATCCATAACTCTTGATTTGGCACATGCCGATTAATCACAATTTGCTCGTCATCATATTCAATTGTAAATACATTACCACTAAGCAAACAGTCCACATCCAGCTTTTGTTCTCCAACCTGATTTTCCAAATGATCAAAAAACTGATCTGTATATAAAAGAAATTCACTTTCAGTCATAAAATATCCTTTTACCACTTAATATCATTTTGATAAGATGTCTATTTTGCCACAAAGAGCCTCTTACCATGTATAAGTTTACTGTCTTATTTTGTTTATTCATCAGCCTAAGTGGCTGTGGCTATAAAGGTGATCTATATTTACCTAAAGAACAACCAAAAGATAAATCAACTTCTTATCTTAACCATTCATCTACCAACAAATACTTTACTTAATTTATGAAAACATTTAACTATAAAAACCAAGAATTATTATGTGATGGGGTGCCTGTGGCACAATTAGCGCAACAATATGGTACCCCTTTATATGTTTACAGCGAACAAGCCTTAACAGATGCTTATCACCATTACAGTAAATCTTTTAAACAGACCAACCCACTCATCTGTTATGCAGTTAAAGCAAATGGCAACTTAAGCATTTTAAAACATTTTGCCGCTTTAGGTAGTGGATTTGATATTGTGTCAGGGGGAGAGTTAGAACGCGTATTAGCAGCAAATGGTAAGGCTCAAAAAACCATTTTTTCTGGTGTAGGAAAAACACACGAAGAAATCGCTTTTGCCTTAGAACAAAACATTCTGTGTTTTAATGTTGAATCAATCAATGAATTGGATCGCATTCAACAGGTTGCATTACAAAAAGGGATAAAAGCCCCTATTTCACTGAGAATTAACCCTGATGTTGACGCTCAAACCCACCCTTATATTTCTACAGGCTTAAAAGAAAATAAATTTGGTATTGCTTATAAAGATGCACTAAATGCTTATTTATATGCACAAACATTAAGTCAATTAAATATCATCGGCATTGACTGCCATATTGGTTCTCAACTACTACAAGTTGAGCCTTTAATAGAAGCCTTCAACCGTTTGATTCTTTTAATTGATAAACTGAGTGAACATGGCATTCACTTACATCATATTGATATGGGGGGTGGTTTGGGCATTCCTTATCATCATCAAGAAACTAAGCCTGATATTGAAAAATATGCGCAAGCAATAGAAAGCACCATTACTCATAAAAATCTTCAATTAATATTGGAACCTGGCCGTTCATTAGTAGGTAATGCTGGCATACTGCTGACACAAATTGAGTTCATCAAAAAGACAGAAGACAAAAATTTTATTATTGTTGATGCAGCAATGAATGACTTGATGAGACCATCTTTATATCAAGCCTTTCATGAGATCATCCCCGTTATAGACAATAAAGAAGTGCCCCCTATCACAGCAGATATCGTCGGTCCTATCTGTGAATCTGGTGACTTTTTAGGAAAAGATAGAACCTTATCTGTACAAGAACAAGATTATTTAGCCATAAAAAGCGCAGGCGCATATGCATCCAGTATGGCCAGTAATTATAATACTCGCCCCAAAGCAGCAGAAGTATTGATTACAAAAAATAATCAGGCTAGGCTGATTCGGAAAAGAGAAACACTGTTTCAATTATTAGAAAACGAGCAAACTTGTTTATAAAAAATACAGGTCAGCTGACCTGTATTTTTTTCATAGCTTATCCATTAAAACTTACACACATCTAATGTAAAAGGAATATCTAAAGGAATTTGTTTACCTTTACTTTCCTTTGTTGTTGCTTGAACAAAGCGAATATTTGTCATATATTTATTTGCCGATACCTCTGGCACAGCACCAAATTTTGGTTCTAGATGTATTCGAAGCAAATGAATATGTGTGCTTAAACTACTTTGCTGATATATCCCCGCTTTTGCAACAAAATTATGATGCTCAGCCCCTTCCCTTAGAATTTTTAATAGCTCTTTAATCGCATTGAACGTTGGGCGTAATGAACTGGCCCAATTATTTAAATCCTGACGCCGTTTTTCATCCGGAGAGCTAAGCCAAAAATGGTAAGATGGTAAATCAAATTGGCTAGAGCCACCGACAACACCCATTCTCTGTTTAATGGACATTAACCACTCATTTTCGCGTAAATGAGAACCAAATTTATGGCAAATAGATTGAAGCTGTGTCGCCGCATCACCTAGCAAAAACAAAGCATTATTTAATTTTTTTTCATCTACTGCAGGGTTATCTTTCAATCCTATAAATATTTGTTTTTGCCTTTCTATTTCTTGCAAAATATCTGTTTTTAAATCTGAACGAGTCGCCGTCTCCATAATTTCAAAAATACTTTGTAACGCATAATGATGAAAACAAGAATCCGCTTGAGTAACCAAAAAATCAAAACGGTTAAATAAGCTCTCTAATCTTAAAAAAATTCTAACTCGCTCTACAAGAGGAAATTCAAAACATATCAAAATATCCTCCCTTTCTCCTGTTCAAAGTAATTTAAATAAAATTGATGTAGCTGCTTAACAGATGCTTTTAAAATATCTTGGTCTGAGTTATTCTCAATCACATCATTTGCTTTTTTCAAGCGAGCTTCACGGCTTGCCTGTTGCGCCATAATGGCACAAACTTGAGTTTCTGTCAGTTGACTTCTAGCCATAACCCGCTGAATTTGAATATTTTCATCGCAATCAACAACCAGCACTCGTTTAACCAAACTTAAAAAATTACCTGTTTCAAACAACAAGGGTACAACCAATATGCCATATAATGCATTTATACCAGATATTTGCCTGATTGCCTCAGTTTTAATCATTGGATGAGCAATTTTTTCTAATTTTTTTTTATATACTTGATCCGCAAAAACAATCTGCCGTAAGATTGCTCGATCAATCTGTCCATTTTCTTGGAAAACACAATCACCAAAGGCCAAACGAACTTGCGATAAAAAAGGCTCCGTTTGGCTCAACTGACGAGAAATTTCATCTGTATCAACAACAGGCACCCCTAACTCTTGAAAAAAATCGGAAACCGCTGTTTTTCCTGAACCAATGCCACCAGTTAAACCAACAAAGGGGGTCTTAAAACTGTACATTAGGGTATAGCCAAGATAAAATATTCTTACCATACATAAATGCAATCCAGCCTGCACAAGCCAATGATGGTCCAAAAGCAAATGGTATATTTTTATGTTCAGTTTTTTGTTTCGATGTCATTATTATGAGACCATAATAGAAAAAGCCCAATATAGCCGACAATAAAATAACGACCAATAACGGTGCAACACCTAACCAAGCCCCTAAAGCAGCAAGCAGTTTAAAGTCTCCATAGCCCATGCCCTCTTTTTTAGTTAGTATTTTGAATAACCAAAAGATGATCCATAAAAACAAATAACCAACCATTGCACCAATAACAGCTTCTTTTACAGAAATATAAGTTTCAAATAAGCTTAAAGCCAACCCAAACCACAAAAGAGGCAAGGTTAGATTATCAGGTAATAATTGAGTATCAGCATCAATAAAGATCATACTGACTAAAAAAGCAGAGAACAACATTCCACCTAAAGCAGGTAAACCGACACCAAATTTCCAAGCAACCATTGCAAACAATATACCAGTCAATAACTCAACCAAAGGATAACGGATACTGATATGGGTACCACACTTGGCACATGCACCCTTTAAAAAAATATAACTGACAATAGGAATATTTTGCCAAGGTCGAATGGGTGCTTGACAATTAGGACAAGCTGAATGAGGAACCACTAAATTAAAAACAGGCGGAGGTGTTTCTTCTTCAATAAGATTTAATTGAATCTGACATTGGTGATTCCATGTATTCTCTAACATTTTGGGCAAACGATAAATCACAACATTTAAAAAACTACCAACCAGAAGCCCAAAAAACAAAGCAACGCAGGTAAATAAACCTACGTTGTCACGAAACAATTCAAACATAAAAAATCTCTCGCATTTTAAAAAATATGAGCATATTCACACCTCTATTATCACAATAACAGTTAGGGATACGAATGAAGTATCCCTATTGGTAGTAAATTCTTAACCTTTAAGCGCATCGCCCATTTGAAATAGCGGTAAATACATAGCAACCAATAGACCACCGACGACAACACCTAAGAAGACCATAATAATAGGTTCCATCATTGTAGAAAGCATATCTACTGCTTGATCAACCTCATCTTCCAAAAACTCAGCCACTTTATTCAACATATCATCTAAAGAACCAGATTCTTCACCAATAGAGGCCATTTGCACCATCATATTTGGAAATAAATTGGTTGCAGTCATAGAAGTTGTTAAAGAAATACCATTTTTAATATCTTGTTGAATTTTTCTGGTTGCTTTTTCATATAAAATATTTCCTGCAGCACCTGCAACTGAATTCAATGCTTCAACTAAAGGAACCCCCGCAGTAAACAATGTTGCAGTTGTCCTCGCCCATCTGGCAACAACAGATTTACGGACAATAGGGCCAAAAATAGGCAATTGTAATAATAAGCGATCCCGTTTCTGTTGTAATGACCATGAATGCTTAACAGCGTAAGACAAGCCAAAACCACCACCAAATACAATGATCAATATTACCCACCACCAAGCCACAAAGAAATCCGATATATCCATCACAAACTGTGTAATCCAAGGCAAGGTTGCGCCCACACCATCATACATATCTTTAAAAGCAGGTAAAACGAATACCATCATGGCCACAATTAATAAGAACGCGACAATCAATACGATGACTGGATAGGTTAATGCTTTTTTGACCTTTTTGCGAATAGCCTGAGTTTTTTCTTTATATGTTGCCAGCTTATCTAATAAGCTATCTAACACACCACCAGCCTCACCCGCATTGACTAAACTACAAAATAATTGGTCGAATTGCGCAGGATGTTTAGCAAAAGCATTTCCTAAAGACATACCTTGTTCGACATCCCCTCTAACATCCATCAACAATTTCATCATGGAAGAGTTCGCCTGCCCTTTAGCGGCAATCTCAAAAGCCTGCAACAAGGGCAAGCCCGCTTTCATCATGGTCGCCAATTGTCTGGAAAATAGGGTGACATCGGCATCTTTAATCTTACGACCCCTTTTCGCTTGCTGCCTTTGTACTTTGGTCACATGCACACCACGTCTTGCCAACTTTTGACGCGCTTCTGCCTCATTTACTGCAGAGATTTCACCATTAACGCCTTTACCTGACGCTCTGTCTTTACCATCAAAACGCCATAACTTATCGTTTGATTTCTTTTTCACCGCTGTTTGAACAGGTTTTCTTACTGGCTTATTCATGCCACTCCCTCATTTTTAAATAACTTAATCATTCGTATTGGCTTCTACCTCTTCTAATGAGGTGATTCCTTGCATTACTTTTAAAAGCCCAGCACGACGCAAATCAATGAGCCCTTCCTTATAGGCAATATCAGCAATATCAATTGCTGTACCATTTTTCATAATAACCCTTTGAATAGCATCAGATACAGGCATGACCTCGTATAAACCTGCACGTCCCTTATAACCAGAGCCTCGACAGTCTTCACAGCCATTAGGACCATACAAAGTCCAACTACCATCTAAATCTTCTGGCTTAAATCCTGCAGCTAATAAAGCTTCTTCAGGAATATCTAAAGGCTTTTTACATTTACACAAACGTCTTACCAGACGTTGTGCCAAAATCAGATTAACTGAACTGGCAATATTAAAGGGGGCAACCCCCATATTCAATAACCGCGATAGAGTAGCAGGAGCATTATTAGTGTGTAAAGTTGAAAACACCATATGACCAGTTTGTGCAGCCTTAATCGCAATATCCGCAGTTTCCAAATCACGAATCTCACCCACCATGATGATATCTGGATCCTGACGCAAAAAAGATTTCAGTGCGGCGGCAAAAGTTAAACCTTGTTTATCATTTACATTCACCTGATTAATACCAGGTAAATTAATCTCAGCAGGGTCTTCTGCTGTAGAAATATTCGAATCAGGTGTATTCAATATATTCAAGCAAGTATATAAAGTCACCGTTTTACCTGAGCCTGTTGGCCCGGTGACTAATACCATTCCATAAGGCCGATGAATAGCCTCCATCAAAATTTCTTTCTGTTTTGGATCAAAACCAAGTTGTTCAATACCCAATTGAACACCACTGGAATCCAAAATACGCATCACAATTTTTTCACCAAATAATGTTGGCAAGGTACTCACACGAAAATCTATAGAACGTGTTTTTGTCACTTTTAGCTTCAAGCGCCCATCTTGCGGAATCCGTTTTTCTGAGATGTCCAATTTTGAAATAACTTTAATACGAGAGGCAAGTTTTTCCTTAATTGCAATAGGAGGCTGCACCACTTCTCTTAATTGTCCATCTACTCGAAACCGAACTCTGTAACTTTTTTCATAAGGTTCAAAGTGAATATCAGATGCTCCTATATTAATGGCATCTAATAATATCTTATGCAAGAACTTAACAACAGGCGCATCTTCTGCACCGCCTTCTTCCTCATCAAGGCTTTCCGTTGGCAACTCATCGGCCAACATTTCTTCATCTAGGCCATCCATTGCAGAAGAGGTCTGCTGCCCATAGAGTTCTAAAATGCGAGCTAATTTGTCATCAAGTGCCACAATAACTTCTACAGCCAAACCTGAAGCAAAGCCAATATCACGAAACACATTCATCTGAGTCGGATCAGATGCCGCAACAAATAATTTATTTCCTCGTTTAAATAAAGGCACAACATGGTTTTTCAGCAACAGCTCATCTTCAATCTCAACACGAGGTAAAGATTCAATTTCTAAAACGCTGACATCAAGCAATGGGAAGCCAAATGTCCTAGAAGCAAATTCAGCCAGCTCCATCGAGGACATTTTTTTACTTTTTATTAAATGGGTAACAAATAAGCTATCTTCTGCTTGAGCAGCTTGCTGAATGGCCTCTGCATCTTGCAGTAATAAAATATTATTTTGCACCAAAGCGCGAGCAAGCCCGCTTAACACCAAACCTTCTGCCATGCTTTATACTCAATCCTAATTATTCACTAGAGTGTAAATTATATCGTTATTTCTATGCATTAGATAAAGTAAGAAATAAAAAAACCTGTTTTTATGTATAAAAAACAGAATACGCAACAAAAAAGCCAGCAATCGCTGGCTTTTTTTAATAATTCTAACCCATCAAGATTAGAATAAGTGACGCATACCCACACCGATAGAGTATGTTTTGATTTTTGGTTTGTCTGAAGTACTCACGCCAGCATTAGGATCAGTTACTGCACCTAAAGCACCAGTACCTTGATTTAAGTAACCAACATTAAACATTGCAGTAGTACGTTTAGACAACGCATAATCAGCACCCAAGATTACTTGATCGTATTTACTGTTATCAAGTTTGTCGCCACCGTTAACATTTTTTGCTTTGAAACCGTGCATATAAGTAACTTTAGGAGTAATTGCACCAAAAGTATAACCAACGGTGAAACCTAATTCGCTGGCTTTCAAGTTATCGCTATCATCAACTTTGATGCCTGTAGCAACTTGGTTTCTATCAGCAAAACCTTTGGTGTATTGGTAAGCCAATACAGCTAAAAGATTATTAGCATTGTAACCAAGTTCTAGACGATGGGCTTGACCAGCTTTCAAGTCACCAGAGTCATTACGGTATGAGTCATTGTAATAACCGAAGCCATATTTAGCAAAGTAACCACTATTTTGATAGTTCAAGCCTAAAACAGTTACATATGCATTACCTTCACGTTTTGCATCACGACGCATTTCATCCAAACCATGAGTTACGTTGAAATCAAAACCAGCCCATGTTGGAGAATCGTAACGCACAGCGTTAGCCATACGTACATCAGTACGAGTGAAAATACCTAGACCATTTGCGGTGGTATAACCATCAGCTGTATTGTTAGTGTATTCCCATGCATCTACATCACCCATGTTTTCGCCAAATTGGCTACGTACATAACCTGCACGGACTTTACCGAAACCACCTTCTAAACCAATAAAGGTGTCACGACTTGCCCATGCACTACCTTTAGGATCAGCTTGATCAGCAAAAATACCTGTTTCAACTTGCCAAATAGCTTTCAAACCACCAGCAACGTCTTCAGAACCTTTAAAACCAACATAAGAACCAAAATCATCAACAGTATTGATTGATTTACGGCCTGCATCACCCTGTTTTGTAGAATGATTGTAGAAACCTGCACGGATATTACCGTAAATGGTAACATCAGCCATTGCTGCAACAGGCAATGCTGCCAATGTCAAAGCGATTAGTGTTTTTTTCATTGCTGAATTCCTTTTTTTAGTTCAGTCAAAATAGTCTTAAATTCTTCTTGAGATTTTAAGCTCAGGGTTAACCCACAAGAAGCAGGGTTGTTAGGGTGAAATATAAAGGGTAGTAGAAAAAAACTCAAACTCTATCCACAAACAGATTTAAAAAATAATGCAGATCAACATCATTTTTTTAAAAAACCATTAAAATACAAACAGATAACACAAAACAAAAACAGTTGTATAAAACACACACTTAATCTAAATTCCTTTTAATTAAACATTATATAAGTAATTTCCTACTTAGTTTTTATGGCAAAAATATATCTAAATAAGCAATTATTGTGTACTGACAAAGCTGCATTTATTCATCACTACATATTATTGACACACCCTATAACAATGATACAAAAAACCATCATAAAACATCTATCTTAAAAGGAACACACCCTATTAATCATTTTTCATAAAATCACTTTTACATAACCAAACCAAATTCGGTACAATAGAGCACTCTAAACATTAATGAATTGAAAACATGTCCGATAAAGCACAATACACACCAATGATGGCTCAATACATTTCAATCAAATCTGAACATCAAGATAAATTGTTGTTCTACCGCATGGGCGATTTTTATGAGCTGTTTTTTGATGATGCTATTTTAGCTGCAAAACTGTTGGACATTAATTTAACCGCCCGTGGTACGGCCAATGGAGAGCCCATAAAAATGGCTGGGGTACCTTATCACGCAGCAGAACAGTATCTGGCTAAATTATTAAAAGCAGGGATGAGTGTTGCCATTTGTGAGCAAGTAGGTGTTGTAGGTGAATCAAAAGGGCCTGTCGAAAGAAAAGTTGTCAAAATCTTAACCCCTGGCACACTAACAGACACAGCGCTATTAGAAGATAAACACACCAATCGGATTATGGCAATTTATGCTGATAAACACCAAATAGGTTTAGCCTATTTATCTTTAGAAAATGGTGATTTTAAAGCCTTACAAACAGGACGAAACAATCTGGCTCAAGAATTAACCCGTCTCACACCTGCAGAGATATTAATTGCTGACAATAATCAATATTTGCCTGAAATTCCTCAGCCCATTGTCACAACCCGTCTAAACAGTTGGCAATTTGACACAGACTCAAACTTTACCAGCTTAACTGAACACTTTGAAACAAAGGATTTATTAGCCTTTGGTTTAAATAAAGAAGAACATGCTCTAGCAATTAGCGCAGCAGGCGCTTTACTTAGTTACATCAAGAAAACCCAAAGTACCATTCCTGCTCATATTAATGGTTTGTCACTGGAACAAACCAGCCATTATATTTCCATGGATGCGGTCACTCGCAAAAACTTAGAACTGACACAAACCATTAATGGTAAAACTGCCCCCACTTTATTTTCATTATTAGATGTCTGCGCCACTCATATGGGGAGTCGCTTATTGGCAAACTGGTTACATCACCCGCTACGCCAACATGAAGAATTGATCAATAGACAAAAAGCCATTTCTATTCTACTCAATCAATACACGCCTATTTTAAATGCACTCAAACCCCTTGCAGATATAGAACGTATTTGTGCCAGAATTGCTTTATTTAATGCCAGACCCCGTGATTTGGCCACACTAAGGGATTCCTTATCTACTTTAACCCAATTACAACCACCTCAAAATCATACTGGCAGCCCCTTATTGTCAAGCTTATTTACCTACTTTCCTCAAGGTGAAACAATTGCTCATTTATTAACGCAAGCCATTTTGCCAGAACCGTCTATTGTTTTAAGAGAAGGAGGCGTGATCAATCATCACTTTAATGCTCAATTAGATGAGCTCAGAGCCATTCTTAATCATGATGATCAGTTTTTAGCAGATCTTGAGGCAAAAGAAAAACAAACAACAGGCATCAGTACATTAAAAGTGGAGTTCAACCGAGTACATGGGTTTTATATAGAAGTCAGTAAAGCACAAAGTCATGATGTACCTGCTCACTATCAACGCAGGCAAACCCTTAAAAATGCAGAACGCTTTATTACCCCAGAGCTTAAGGCATTTGAAGACAAAGCATTACAAGCACAAGAGTTGGCTTTGGCTTTGGAAAAACAGCTATTTGAAGAACTGTTACAATCATTACAACAATACTTACCCACTTTACAAACCATCGCTAAAGCAGCCGCTCAATTAGATGTTTTTTCAGCTTTAGCCGAACGTGCAACCACACTGAATTATTGTTGCCCTAACTTTGTTAACTACCCTGAAGTGTCCATTGAAGCAGGGCGCCATCCTGTTGTTGAGGCGCAAGTCACCCAATTCATCAACAATGATTGTTCTCTGAACAGTAAACGCAAAATGCTGCTGATTACTGGCCCCAATATGGGTGGCAAATCTACCTATATGCGCCAAACAGCCTTAATTGTTTTGATGGCACATATAGGCAGCTTTGTGCCAGCCCGAAATGTGACTATTGGCCCTATAGAACATATTTTTACACGTATAGGTGCCTCTGATGATTTGGCAGGAGGACGTTCAACATTTATGGTAGAGATGTCTGAAACGGCCCATATTTTACATCATGCGAATGAACACTCTTTGGTTTTAATGGATGAAATTGGGCGAGGAACATCTACTTATGATGGTCTTGCTTTAGCCCATGCTATTGCAAAATCACTGATTACAGTGAACAAAAGCTTTTGTCTTTTTGCCACCCATTATTTTGAACTGACTCAAATCCCTGAAATTTATCCAACTGCAGCCAATATTCACTTAGAAGCAATAGAGAAAGGTCAAAATATTGTCTTTTTGCATCATATTGAAGCAGGGCCTGCAAGCAAAAGCTATGGCATTGCGGTTGCCAAACTCGCTGGTGTTCCGAATAAAGTCATCAACGATGCCCGAAAAAATTTATTAAAACTCGAAGAGGCAAGTAGACCAGAAGAGCCACAATTCCATTTATTCGACGAAAAAGAAACAGAGTCTCTCCCCATAGAAACAGAAGAAAATTTGGTGTTAAATGAATTACACCAAATAAACCCCGATGAAATGACACCCAAAGAAGCACTCGATGCACTATACAAACTGAAGTCTCTATTTTAATATCCCTGATGAGGGGAGAATAATTGTTGTCAATTGTTTTCTGAACAATTATAATCATCGTTCTTCATTTTTTAACCCAAATTTATTGTATTGATAAATTTTTTAAAACAAACAAAGAGATTTTAACCATGAAAAAATTATTATCAGTTTCTGCTTTAGCGCTTGTATTGGCAGCTTGTGGTGGTGGCGCATCTTCTCAAGCATGTACAGATCTTTTAAAAAACTATGATGATCTAGCTGCAAAAATGCCAGATAATGCGACTAAAGAACAAATCACTTCTGCTCGTGGTCAACTAGAAACTGCGCTAAAAAGCTTAAGTGGTAGCCAAGCTGAAGATTATTGTAAACAAGCTAATGCTGGTTTCGAACAATTAAAACAAGCTATGGATGCTATGGGTGGCGTTTCTGCTCCTGAAGCAATTGAAGAAGTTTCTGCTACTATCATTGAAGAAGCTCCTGCTGTTGCTTCTGAAGCAGCTCCTGCCGCGACTTCTGAAGAAGCTCCTGCTGCCAGCGCTGAATAATTTAAGTTTTCTTAAAAAAACAGCAACTTTAACCAGTTGCTGTTTTTTTATATTCTCCTAAATCTTTACTTACTTTCCTAGACATCTGAAATCAAGTTACAATCACCAATCAGAAAACAACTACTCAGCGCCATACCAAAGAGCGTTTCATGAATCGAAAAATCATACACATTGACATGGACTGTTTTTACGCAGCCATAGAAATGCGTGAAAATCCCTCCTTACAAAACATACCGATGGCTGTCGGAGGGAAAGCAGAAAGAAGAGGGGTCCTGACCACAGCAAACTATATTGCCAGACAATACGGCGTACACAGTGCAATGCCAACGGCAAAGGCTCTTCAATTATGCCCTACTCTAACGGTCATCCCTGGCCGTTTACCATTTTACAAAGAGGTTTCATTAAAAATTCATCAGATTTTACAAAAATATACTCATATTATTGAACCGATATCATTAGATGAAGCTTATTTAGATGTCAGCGCATGCACTCAATTTAATGGATCAGCAACTTTAATTGCCAAAGATATTCGCAAGCAAATAGAGCAAAACCTCCAATTAACAGCGTCAGCTGGCATTGCCCCAATTAAATTTTTAGCAAAAATCGCCTCAGACATCAACAAACCCAATAATCAATATACCATTACACCAGAAGACATTCCGGCTTTTATTGCCACCTTACCTTTATCCAAAATTCCAGGCGTAGGCAAAGTAACCGCAATGAAACTAGAAAAACTGGGGCTTTTTAATTGCACAGATGTACAACAATATGATCTACCTAAACTGATTCATCTTTTTGGTAAATTTGGCTATATCTTATATGAAAGATGTCATGGCCTAGACCCAAGAGAAGTCAACCATCATCGATTACGCAAATCAGTTGGTGTGGAAAAAACACTTATAAATGATATTTACTCATGGGAAGAATGCCTAAATATCATGCAGACACTCTACCCTGAACTAAAAGAACGCCTCATTAAAGTCAGCCCCAATTTATTGATCACCAAACAAGGGGTTAAATTTAAGTTTTCTAATTTTCAATCGACAACACAAGAACACAGTTGCCAACAATTGGACCAAGATTATCTCTTACAAATAGCCAAAAATACTTGGGATACACGCAGACAAAATAGAGGCATCCGATTGGTTGGTTTGCATGTTACCCTACCGAACACTGAATCACACAATCAGTTGTCTTTATTTTAAACCCTTTAATATAAAGCTATCTGGCTGTATCTTGAGAAAATCAATTATAGTTTGCCATACTCAATGATTCATTTTCCAAGTACAATAACGACTTCATTGTAAAGACTCAACTGGAGACTAACTGTGCAAGACACTCTCAACATTGTTATTTTAGCGGCAGGGAAAGGGACAAGAATGTATTCTTCTTTACCAAAAGTGCTGCATAAAATCGCAGGACAATCTATGTTAAGCCGTGTCATTAATACCGCACAAAGTTTAACCCCTCAAAATATTATTGTTGTTTATGGGCATGGAGCAGAACTTGTTCAAGCACAAATAAAACAAGAAGTCATTTGGGCAGAACAAAAAGAGCAACTTGGCACAGGCCATGCATTGAAAATGGCTCTACCTCACTTAAGTCAAGAGGGCAAAACGCTGGTTTTATATGGAGATGTCCCATTAATCGGCACGCAAACATTACAAACATTACTGACATTAAGCCAAGATGGTATTGCTCTTTTAACAGATACATTGGCTAATCCAACGGGTTTAGGACGGATCATACGGGCAAATGATCAAATTTTGGGTATTGTCGAAGAAAAAGATGCCACAGAAGAACAGAAAAAGATTCAGGAAATCAACACAGGCATCATGGTGATCCCTAATCAACATATTGACGCTTGGCTAGGGCAACTGCAAAACAATAATGCTCAAAAAGAATTTTATTTAACTGATATCATTGCCTTGGCAACAAAAAATAATGTACCAGTATATGGTTTATCTGTACATCACAGTGATGAAGCAACAGGAGTCAATAACAAACAGCAATTGGCCATGCTTGAGCGCTCATATCAAAAACAACAGGCACTTTATTTATTAGAAAAAGGCGTGACGCTTCTTGACGCCAATCGTTTTGACCTTCGAGGGACGCTCACACATGGTCAAGACGTGACCATTGATGTCAATGTTGTTTTTGAAGGAGAAAACAGCTTAGGGAACAATATCAGCATTGGTGCCAACTGTGTCTTAAAAAATGTCACAATTGCGGACAATGTTATTATTGAACCATTTAGCCACTTAGAAAACTGTATCATTAAGCAGCACAGCAAAGTAGGTCCTTTTGCTCGCTTACGTACAGGTACAGAACTTTCAGAAAATACCCATATTGGTAATTTTGTTGAAGTAAAAAATAGCCAAATTGGACAAAACAGTAAAGTAAACCATTTAAGCTATATTGGGGACACCTCTATTGGACAATCTACCAATATAGGCGCAGGAACCATTACCTGCAACTATGATGGTGTAAACAAATTTAAAACAAAAATTGGCGATCATGTATTTGTTGGTTCAGGCACGATGCTTGTTGCACCCGTAACAGTAGAAAATGGCGCCACTATTGGTGCAGGATCAGTAATCACCAAAATTTGCTTATCAGATAAACTCACTTTAGCACGTAGCCCACAAGTCACCATTGACTCTTGGCTGCGTCCTCAAAAAGCAACAAAGGAATAAACATATGTGTGGAATTGTTGGTGCAGTCAGTACAAAAAATATTGTCCCTTTTTTAGTCGATGGCCTTAAACGACTGGAATACAGAGGCTATGACTCTTCTGGTATCGCCATATTAACCGAAGGAAAAATTGAACGAGCCAGAAGAGTTGGTCGTGTCTCACTGATGGAGGCGGTTGCTCAAGAGAAAAACCTACAGGGTTCATTAGGGATTGGGCATACTCGGTGGGCAACCCATGGCGGTGTTACCGAACAAAATGCCCATCCAATTATTTCTAACGAAACAATTGCACTCATTCATAATGGTATTATTGAAAACCATGAAGAAGAACGCAATCGTTTAAAGGAACTAGGCTATACATTCGACTCTCAAACAGATACAGAAGTCATTGCCCACAGCATTCACCACCATTATAAACAACATGGTGATTTATTTTTGGCAACACAAGAGGCCATAAAAACCCTTAGGGGTGCTTTTGCCATTGCTGTTATGGCTTATGATCAACCCAATACCTTATGTGTTGCACGTATGGGTTGTCCTTTATTGATTGCATTAGGTGACAATGAAACATTTATTGCCTCAGATGTATCAGCCGTCATTGCTCAAACACGTAAAGTAGTGTTTTTAGAAGATGGTGATATTGCCAAGCTATCAACAAATGGTATTGATGTTTTATTGGATCGCAATAATCAGCCTGTTGTACGCAAAGAACAAACATCCAATGTTTCTTTAGCATCACTGGAACTTGGCCCATATAATCACTATATGCAAAAAGAAATAGCAGAACAACCTTTTGCCATTACCCAAACAATTGAAAATATCTTGCATACTGGTTTTGTGCCTGAACTATTTGGCGAAAATGCCCAAGAAATTTTTCAAAAAGTAGACAGCATCAAAATTTTAGCCTGTGGCACCAGTTTTTATGCTGGGCTAACGGCACGTTATTGGATTGAACATTTAGCCAAACTGCCAACAGACGTAGAAATTGCCAGCGAATACAGATACCGTGATGTCATTGCTAACCCAAACCAACTGATTATCACCATTTCCCAATCAGGGGAGACACTGGATACAATGGAGGCGTTAAAACATGCAAAATCGTTAGGACATCAATATACTCTGTCTATTTGCAATGTTGCTGAAAGTGCCCTACCTCGGGAAAGTGAATTGGTATTTTATACCCGTGCAGGTGCAGAAATTGGCGTTGCCTCAACAAAAGCTTTTAGTACCCAATTAGTTGCTTTATTTACCTTAGCCGCAACATTTGGGGTATTAAACAAGCACATCAGTGCAGCAACAGCCGAACAATACTTAGATGAGCTGCGCCATTTACCTAATAGTGTGCAACATGCACTGAACCTAGAACCCCAAATAAAAAGTTGGGCAGAACAATTTACAGGTAAAGACCATGCCTTATTTTTAGGTCGCGGCATACATTACCCGATAGCTTTAGAAGGTGCACTCAAATTAAAAGAGATCAGCTATATTCATGCAGAAGCCTACCCTGCTGGAGAATTAAAACATGGCCCACTGGCATTGGTGGATGAAAATATGCCGGTTGTGGTGATTGCGCCAAATGACAGCTTATTGGAAAAAGTAAAATCCAATATGCAAGAAGTCCGTGCGCGAGGTGGTGAACTGTTTGTATTTGCTGACTTAGATAGCCATTTTAGTGAATCAGAAGGGGTACATGTGATCAGAACCCCACGCCATGTTGGCCTTTTATCACCTATAGTTCATGTTGTCCCTGTTCAAATTCTGGCCTACCACACTGCACTTGTTCGTGGTACAGATGTAGATAAACCACGAAATCTGGCTAAATCAGTGACAGTTGAATGATTGAAAGCTTGTTTCAAAAAAAGCTGCTTAAATTAAGCAGCTTTTTTATTACTGACGATAACCCGATAAAAACTGAGCGAATCGATTAATCGCCATTTCCAACTCATCCTCATATGGTAAAGTAACAATACGAACATGATCATGATTTGGCCAGTTAAATCCTGTTCCTTGAACCAACAGTACTTTTTGTTGCAATAAAAAATCCAGTACCATTTTTTGATCATCATGAATATTAAAACGATTAATATCAATTTTAGGGAACAAATACAAAGCACCTCGAGGTTTGACACAAGACACACCCGGTATTTGATTGAGCATCTCCCACGCTTTATGGCTTTGTTCGTATAAACGACCACCTGGTTGCGTAAACTCTTTAATACTTTGATAGCCACCAATAGCTGTTTGAATGGCATGTTGCATAGGTACATTGGCACATAAGCGCATGGAGGCGAGCATTTCTAAACCTTCAATATATCCTTTGGCATGTTGTTTTGGCCCATTTAACACCATCCAGCCTTGTCTAAATCCAGCAACACGATAGGTTTTAGATAAACCATTAAAGGTTACGGTCAATACATCAGGCGCTAATTGAGCAATAGAATAATGCACCGCATCGTCATATAATATTTTTTCATAAATTTCATCTGCAAAAATAATCAGATTATGCTCACGTGCAATTTGTACAATATCCAAAAGCAATTGTTTACTGTAAACCGCGCCAGTAGGGTTATTAGGGTTGATTACCACAATACCTTTGGTATTTGGGGTAATTTTACTGCGAATATCCTCTATATCTGGAAACCAGTCAGAGGACTCATCACACATATAATGAACAGCAGTGCCGCCAGACAAAGAAACAGCCGCTGTCCATAAAGGGTAATCTGGCGCAGGAATCAAAATTTCATCCCCTGAATCCAGCAAAGCTTGCATAGACTGAACAATCAATTCGGACACACCATTACCAATATAAATATCCTCAACGGTAACATCACGCATCCCCTTGGCTTGATAATATTGCATAATCGCTTTACGGGCTGAAAATAAACCTTTTGAGTCACAATAACCTTGAGATGTAGGCAGATTTTTAATTACATCAACCAAAATTTCGTCAGGTGCTTCAAAACCAAATGGCGCTGGATTGCCAATATTCAATTTTAAGATTTTATGACCTTCTTCTTCTAAACGCTTGGCCTCTTTTGAAACGGGCCCACGAATATCATAACAAACATGTTCCAGCTTAGCTGACTTATCAATGGGAGACATTACTTTACCTTCTAAATAAATACACAAATAAAGTGTTTAATCTACTACGATTTAATTGGTTTTAAAAGAGAGGAAACCATTTAAAACAATAAACTGATCGAAATTTGTCACCACTACCGCATTTTTACCAAGAACACTATTTGTGCTTTATTGCAAAAATAGTCAAATTAAGTGCTCATTTTCTCCCTAAAAAAGCCAAAAAACATTTCGGTCTAAAAAATAATTTATCTGAGGTAATGACACAATAAGAATGGCTTATTTTTTATTATTATCCCATATCCATCAGCATCCCGAACGATTAAAAAATTCAATAATCATACCTTAACCAAAAACAGTTATTAAAAAATTTAACAAATATAATCACTATACTCATTTTTTTATTTACTTTTTAATTTATATTTGCTACGTTTACTCACACAAACCAACAGTCAAGATTGGTTAATAATGATTCAAAAAAATAAAACCTGACAAAGGAGAATTGTCATGCAACATCAAGAGCAATTAAATCAACAATTAGTTGAAAAAATTGAACACAGCGCAAAATTCAAAATGCTGGTCGAAAAAAAAACCAAGTTAGGATTAGGCCTAACACTGATTATGCTTGTTGTCTATTATGGGTTTATCTTGTTGTTAGCCTTTGCCCCAGATTTTGTTGGTACACCTCTGGCAGCAGGAAAAGCAACAACCTATGGTATCCCCATGGGGGCAGTTATCATTGTATTGTCTTTTATATTGACTGGTATCTATGTACGCAAAGCCAATACCGAGTTTGACAGACTGAATCAAGAAATCATTGAGGAGGCGTCAAAATGAGTCAACAAAAACATAAAGTGATTGCGATTGCCTTACTAACATGTATGGGAACCAGTGTATTTGCAGCAGACGCCATTACAGGTGCTGTGCAAAAACAACCTCTAAACTGGCATGCCATTATTATGTTTTTTGCCTTTGTCGCATTTACTATGGGGATCACTTACTGGGCTGCTCGCCGAACGAAATCGACAGCTGACTTTTATACAGCTGGAGGAGGTATTTCTGGATTTCAAAACGGTTTAGCCATTGCGGGAGACTACATGTCTGCCGCATCTTTTTTAGGTATTTCAGCCATGGTGTTTGACACTGGTTATGATGGCTTAATTTACTCTATCGGCTTTTTGGTAGGTTGGCCTGTTATGCTATTTTTAATTGCAGAGCGCCTACGTAACCTTGGTAAATTCACCTTTTCAGATGTGGCCTCCTACCGCCTACAACAAACACCTGTTCGCTGTTTTTCAGCAACAGGCACACTCGTTGTTGTTGCCTTGTATCTCATTGCCCAAATGGTGGGTGCAGGGAAACTGATTCAATTACTTTTTGGTATGAATTACACCTCCGCAGTGGTTCTAGTTGGGATATTGATGGTGATGTATGTTGCTTTCGGTGGTATGTTGGCCACAACATGGGTACAAATCATTAAAGCGGTCTTACTGCTTTCTGGTGCGACATTTATGGCCGTAATGGTTTTATACTATGCAGACTTTAGTTTTGAAAAACTATTTAGCCAATCTGTTGCCATACATGCAAAAGGCTCCGCGATTATGCACCCAGGTGGCCTTGTATCCAATCCTGTTGATGCAGTGTCTTTAGGTATTGCCCTTATGTTTGGCACAGCAGGTTTGCCACATGTATTGATGCGTTTTTTCACCGTTGCTGACGCAAAAGAAGCAAGAAAATCCGCCTTTTACGCAACAGGCTTTATGGGATACTTCTATATTCTGACCTTTATCATCGGCTTTGGTGCCATTATGCTGGTGTTAAACAAACCAGAGTTTATGACAACTGTGATGAAAGATGGTCAGCCTGTTACCCAATTAATTGGGGGCAGTAACATGGCAGCAATTCATTTATCACATGCTGTCGGTGGCAATATCTTCTTAGGGTTTATGTCTGCAGTAGCCTTTGCAACCATTTTAGCGGTAGTGGCTGGTTTAACATTATCAGGCGCTTCTGCTGTGAGCCATGACATTTACTCAAAAGTAATCAAAAAAGGAGTTGCCAGCAGCCGTGATGAATTTAGGGTTTCTCGGATCACCACCTTTATATTGGGTATATTGGCCATCTTATTAGGGATCTTGTTTGAAAAACAAAATATTGCCTTCATGGTTGGCTTAGCCTTCTCAATTGCCGCATCAGCAAACTTCCCTGTGCTGTTACTTTCTATGTTCTGGAAAGGCTTAACCACAAGAGGCGCAGTAATTGGTGGTGGTTTGGGTTTGTTGTCTGCGGTTACCATGATTTTACTTGGCCCAACTGTTTGGGTAGATGTATTAGGGCATGAGCATGCACTCTTCCCCTATAAAAACCCAGCCATTTTCTCAGTCACATTGGCCTTTGTCTCAATCTGGTTTTTCTCTATCACAGATAAATCAAAAAATGCTCAAGAAGAGCGCAGTAAATTTGAAGCACAATTTGTCCGCTCAATGACAGGCATTGGTATATCAAAAGCATCTGATCATTAACAAATATAATGCTCCAATAATCAAACCAGCTAGAAATTAGCTGGTTTTGTTTTATCCAAACCATCATCCAATCAAATAAAAATGTGTCCAAATATTCAGAATAAACTCCGCCAAATCGGATACATTATTTCATATAGATAGAATTCATTTCAGGTAGAGTTATAACTTACTTAGAACCACAAAAACAATAAAAACTGAAACGTTAATAGTCAGTAACCTAACGGAAATATTAAGGAATTTTTTATTTTATAAAAAAAAAGAATGTTTAGAAAATAACTGATTACTCATTTATGCTAAACATTCTCGTTAAATTAGTGATATACTAAGGGAGCTTTTACGACCATAAAGTATAAAACCTTGTTAACAAAAAACCTAAATAAGCCTTAAAACACATAACAAAACAAAGACTTTACTATATGATTATTTAGGGCGTGACAAGATATCTGCTTTTCACATAAGCGGAATATCTTCATGATAAAAATACATGTTTGAGATATGAATAATCTATGACAATAAATCAATCAACATGACAAACATAAATTTATATCATGTACGCATAATAGTTGTAACCGTAAATTTTGTCAATAGGTTACAACGTATTTTTCAAAATTGATGTTGAGAAAATTTTAATCATTTGAAAACAATATATTTTTATGAGTCGATAAAGATGAAACTTTTAGTTAACTATTTTAAAACCAATATAAAAAGTCTCAACTATGGATTATCAACTCAGTGCCAGCGACCTATTCAAACTCAATCTATCTTGTTTGCCCAAGACTAGAGAAAGCATTGCCAGAAAAGCCAAGCAAGAGGCTTGGCCTTACAAAGAAGTAAAAGGCAAAGGTGGAAGAGGTGGTGTGAAACGTGTATTTAAACTACCCGATTATGTGATTAATGAAATCTACTACTTACAAGCACATCCATTGAACATGCCAAGTAAAGAACCGATATTGAGTTATCAATTGGCTCAAAAATCACTGACAACCGAGCTACTTGAAGAATTTATCGGCGACTACAAACAATGGAGCCAACTTGTTACATTAAAGCACATCATTCCTGTTCGCATTTTCAGCCCCGAAAAAATACTGGCAAGTTACAACAGAAAATCAAGAAAAGAAAAAACTGAATTTATCCCTTTAAATCCACAATTGATCACGGAAACATTGAAAGCAAAGCCTGAATATCTGATTGCTTTTCAGGAAAAAGGCGACTCAATGTCACCAACAATCAAACCGAATAGTTTGGTTATATTTGACACAAGTAAAAATCAATATGATTCAGAAGGTATTTACCTGATCAAACAAGGACAAGAATACCGAATCAAACGTTTACAAAAAGCCACCATTTCAAAGTTATTGATCATCAGCGACAACGCTTCCATTTATCCAATCGTTGAACTGGATTTACTGAATACCAATAACAATGAATTTTGTATTTTAGGAAAATATGTATTTGATTGCGGAGCAGCAAAGTAATTATTTGAGAATACCTTTACAAACACACCAGAATTTGTAATACTTCGCCCCGACTAAAAAATTAGGAAAACACTCAATGTACCTGTATCAACAAAAATTTGTACTTTTGATCCCAGTGCTTTCTATTTTTTAGGAATATCCCCTTTTTTTAAGGGGATTTTTTTTGTCTTCATTGCAATAAATAAGGAACAATTTATGGCAAATCCATTATATAAAAAGCACATTCTCTCTATTAATGAGCTAAGTGATACAGACATAGCGTCTGTATTAACATTGGCACAACAACTGAAAAATCATCCGCGAGACGATTTACTCAAAGGTAAATTGGTGGGCAGTTGTTTTTTTGAACCCTCTACTCGAACCAGATTATCATTTGAAACAGCCATTCAACGATTAGGCGGTAATGTTATTGGATTTAGTGATGGTGCCAATACTTCTGCAAAAAAAGGCGAAACCATTGCAGACACAGTCAAAATCATCAGCTCTTACACTGATGCAATCGTGATGCGCCACCCAAAAGAAGGAGCGGCACGGGTTGCCAGTCAATTTTCATCGGTGCCGATCATTAATGGGGGTGATGGCAGTAATCAGCACCCTACTCAAACCTTATTGGATTTATTCTCCATTTTAGAAACCCAAGGCACTTTATCTGGCTTAAAGCTGGCCTTTGTTGGTGATCTAAAATATGGCCGTACGGTGCACTCCTTAGCACAAGCCCTTTCACGTTATGGCTGTGAATTCTATTTTGTTGCACCTGAGCAATTATCTATGCCAGACTATATTTGTGATGAACTGACCGAAAAGAATTGTCAATTTCATCTTGTTCAGTCACTGGATGAAATCATTCCGCTTGTGGATATTCTTTATATGACCCGCGTTCAAAAAGAGCGATTTGACGAAGAAGAGTTTAAGAAAATTCAGGGTAAGTTTATTTTATCAGCACCTATGCTCGCCAATGCAAAACCTAATATGCGCATTTTACACCCACTACCCCGAGTAGATGAAATCACTACTGATGTGGACCATACCCCATATGCCTATTACTTTGAACAAGCACAAAATGGTGTGTATGCACGCCAAGCATTATTATCGTTAGTGACAAATGAATCTATTATTTGAGTGATCAGTTAAAGGAAATGGTTATGTCAGAACAAAAAATTTTAGTTGAAGCCATTAAAGATGGCACCGTAATCGATCATATCCCTGCTGGACATGGTTTAACAATTCTTCGATTATTTAAATTAGGACAATTAGGACACAGAGTAACCGTTGGCTTCAATCTCAGTAGCCACAATAATGTTGGAAAAGACCTGATTAAAGTGGAAAACATTCACTTTAGTGATGAACAAGCCAACAAACTTGCCTTACTGGCACCCAAGGCAACTGTTAATGTCATCGAAAACTATACAGTCGTCAAAAAACACCAATTGGAATTGCCAGATTCAATTGAAAGCGTTTTTTCCTGTCCAAACTCTAATTGCGCCTCTCATACAGAACCTGTTAATAGTTTCTTTTATGTTAAAAAGCGTAATTCTGAGACAAAATTAAAATGTAAATACTGTGAAAAAGCATTTTCTCAAGATATTATGACTGAAAGCCAAACATAATGAATAAAAAAAGCCTGATGATGATCAGGCTTTTTTAACACATCAAATGTATTCTGAATCACTTCTCTTTTACTAAAGGAGGCAAATTAAACACTTGCATCAGAAAGTTAGTAAAAGCTGGATTCTCGGGTTTATGCTTCAATTTGACCCAGCGCGTTTGCCATTTTTCCAAATCTTGTTGCATCAGGGTTTGCGACTGTTCGGCAGAAATTTTGCCACTTTGTCGATCAACAGCAATACGTAAATAACTTGAAAATACAGCATCATCCACTGCATTATGACCAACCAACTCTACACGATAGCGATCAAGTGATTGAGCAGCCTGAACACGGGTTAAAGAATTGGTATTCACCAAATTGGCTAACCGATTAGCCTCCACCAATATTTTATGAGATGATTCGCCATAAGTCTGAATACTTTGAGTGGCACCTGTTTTGTCTACTTTGATATCTTTTGGTTTATACGATGTTGCACAACCAGACAGAAAAGCAGCACTAAAAAAAATAATGATTAGGTAATTTTTCATGGTGCTTAGTATAACTTAAGCACACGAAAAAAGCACTCAAAGCCATTTGCTTTAGGTGCTTTTTTTTAAAAGTGTTGTTTATGCCAAATTTTCAAATAATGCAGTAGACAAATAACGTTCACCAAAATCAGGCACAATCACCACAATCAATTTACCCGCATTTTCAGGTTTTTTGGCCAACTGCAAAGCACTCCATACAGCAGCACCAGCAGAAATACCAACCAATAAACCCTCTTCTTTTGCTAAAGCTCTTGCTGTTGCAAATGCGTCCTCATTACTGACTTTAATGATTTCATCGTATACTTCAGTATTAAGCACTTTGGGCACAAACCCTGCCCCAATCCCCTGAATAGGATGAGGTCCTTTAGGTTCACCTGATAACACAGCCGAAGCAGCAGGCTCTACAGCCACAACCTGAACAGAAGATTTTTTTGCCTTAAGCACTTCGCCAACACCAGTAACAGTACCACCTGTACCCACACCTGCAACAAAAATATCCACTTTACCATCCGTGTCGTCCCAAACCTCCTGAGCAGTTGTTGCACGATGTATTTCTGGATTAACTGGATTTTCAAATTGTTGCAACAAAACATGGGTGCTTGGGTTGGCTTCGACCAATGCATTTGCCGCGGCAATCGCGCCCCCCATACCTTCAGCACCTGGTGTTAACACCAGTTCTGCACCATAAGCACGTAACAACATACGACGCTCTTTACTCATGGTCTCTGGCATGGTAATGACTAATTTATACCCTTTTGCCGCACAAACCATAGCTAAACCAATACCTGTATTGCCGCTAGTCGGTTCCACTAAAACAGTATCTTTATTGATTTTGCCCGTTTTTTCAGCTTCTTGAATCATCGCTAAAGCAATACGGTCTTTGACACTATGAGAAGGATTAAACGATTCTATTTTTGCCACAACAGTGGCCACACTGTCCTTAGCCAAACGATTAATTTTCACCAAAGGTGTTTTACCTACTAAATCTGCCACACTATTATAAATATTCATGCCCACTCCTTTGCATTAAACCAAGTTTTAATGAATCACATCATAAACCATTTTTTATATCTTTTAATGATAAAAAATTATTTAAACCAAACTTTTTATTATTTAAAAAACTGAAATATGCTGCTTATTATCTTAAAATAGAATGATTTATCAAAGCATTAATTGATTCACTCAACAAAAAAACAGGCCATCATAGCCTGTTTTTCTTTATTTAAACCATTAACTTTCTTTATGATGGGCAGGATGCGGATTTGCCTTCATTTTACGGTTAATCAACCATTGTTGTGTAATGGATAAAATATTATTCACAACCCAATACAACACCAAACCAGCAGGGAAGAAGAAGAACATAACCGAGAACATAATAGGCATAATCTTCATCATTTTTGCTTGTAATGGGTCAGGTGGCGGTGGATTCAAAAAAGTTTGAATAAACATGGTCACTGCCATCAAAATAGGCAATACATAAAATGGATCAGGACGAGCCAAATCATGAATCCACAAAACCCAAGGTGCTTGGCGTAATTCCACCGATGCAAATAAAGCCCAGTACAAACCAATAAACACGGGAATTTGTAACACAATAGGCAAACAACCGCCTAATGGATTGATTTTTTCCTTTTTGTATAAAGCCATCATTTCTTGCTGTAGCTTCATTTTGTCGTCGCCACATTGCTCTTTTAACAATTGCAATCTAGGAGCAACAGCACGCATTTTCGCCATAGAACGATATGAGGCAGCCGTTAATGGATACAACACCAATTTAACAATAACGGTTAATAAAACAATTGCCCAGCCCCAGTTTTGTACCCAAGCATGCAACTTATTCAATAACCAGAACAATGGTGTGGCAAACAAATACACTTTGCCATAATCTTTGGTTAGCTCCAGCTTATCTGCTACTTGAGTCACAATTTTATAGTCAGCAGGACCAGCATAAAGCGACATATTAAAGGTTTCTGATTTTTCAGGAGCAATGGCAGGTAATTGCACACGAACGCCTGAAGAATATAGACCATCTTTACGTTTCTTGATTTCAAATTGACACGCATCTTTACCACAAACAGTTGGTTGCCCTTTGGGTTCCAACAACCATGTTGCAATAAAGTAATGTTGAATCATGCCTATCCAGCCAGTATTGGCACGGCGCACATAATCAACCGAATCAATTCCTTTACTAAAATCTTTATCTAAATCTTTAAAACTGACTTTTTCAAAAGAACCTTCTGGGGTGTACACAACTGGCCCCACATAAGTGGCAGCAAAATAACTTTCACCTTTAGGGGTTTGGTTATCACGCAACATAGAAAATACAGCACTTGGTGTCAGAGTTGCATCACTTAAATTATGCACAACATAACTTAACTCAATTTTATAACTGCCTTTGGTAAAAGTATAAATTTTATCAAGCGCAAAATTACCTTGTTTCGCAGTCAATTTAACTTGGAGTTGATCTCCTGTTAACTTATAACTATTTTGCTCTGCTACAAAAGGAATATCTTTGAATAGATATTGATTGTTTTGATCCAACAACCCAGTTTGAGGCACATAAATATAATCATTTTTGTTACCAAACAAAGTCATGGTTTTTGATGCGTCTTCTGTTGCATCAAAATGAGTCAATGTTAAATTACGAATATCCCCACTGTCCGCATCAATCGTGCCACGAAAAACATCTGTTTCGAACTGAATTTGTTCCCCATTTTTTAAGACACTCTCGGTGACTTTAACTGCACTTGTCTTGCCATTTGTTTGTGCACTTTGAGACTGTGTCGTCGCAGGTTTAGGCACAGGCGGTGGAAACATATAGTTCCACCCCACCATAATGGCCAAGGAAACCACAAAAAAAGCGATAAGATTTCTTTTTTCCATAACACTCAACTTAATTTAATCAAGGAACTGGGTCATAGCCACTGCCACCAAACGGATGACACCGACAAAGACGTTTGACCATTAGAACACCGCCTTTTAAAGCACCGTGTTTCTTAATGGCCTCAATTGCATACTGCGAACAAGTAGGCGAAAAACGACAACTAGGCGCAAAGTATGGGCTAATACACAACTGGTAAAAGCGAATAAAATAAAGCATTATTTTGGCCATGCTTTACCTTTTCAGCAAAGAGGATAAAGCAAGAATAGCCTCATTATGATGAGCTGCCTCAAATTTTTGCTTACTGCGGACAATATAATCAGCATGAACCAATTCATGTTTGTGACACCGAAACCATTCACGAATGGTTCGTTTCATATAATTGCGCTCATGTGCCTTTTTTGCCACTTTTTTCGCTACTATTAACCCTAATCGAGGGTAATCTAGGTTATTTTTACCCCAGAAAACCTGAAAATAGGCATTGTTTTTGCTTCGACGAAACGCAAAAACGGATGAAAACTCATCCGCTTTTAGTAACCGATAACGTCGATCAAAACCATTATTCAAGGCTTACACAGCCAAGCGCTTGCGGCCTTTGGCACGACGAGCAGCCAAAACAGCACGACCACCACGGGTTTTAGAGCGAACTAAAAAGCCATGAGTGCGTTTACGACGGGTAACTGAAGGTTGGTAAGTGCGTTTCATTTTAAATTATTCCTGATTCTCTAAGACAACATAAACTGCGCATTACACCCTGTTTATACTGATTTGTCAATGATTTTTAAGTAAATAGCCTGTGGATAAGTAAGCAAAAATGCAGTAGAATGTATCTTTGGCGGAAAATTCGTGGGCACCAAGTTTATATCGATTCAAATATGATGTGATATAAATAGCCTGCTTATATATAATCAGCCGCCTTTTTAACCGCAGAATACCCCAAAACTTTAATGAATGATCACGTTGCAACTATGGATGTAAATAATTTCTGGTCAGCTTGTTTAGGCCAGCTTGAGGCAGATCTGTCTCCACAACAATTTAATACCTGGATTCGGACTTTAGCTGTCAGTGCTGATGACGAGAACTGGTTATTGTTGGTACCCAATCGTTTTATGTTGCAATTTATTAAAGAACGCTTTTTTGATCGCATTGATGCGATTCGTGTTGAACTTGCCCCTACTTCACCCGAGCTTTTATTAAGGGTCAATGCACCACAAACACAAAGCAGTAAAACGGCAACAAACACAATTGCTCAAAAAAACAACAAAACCCAAGACAAGGCTGACATAAAAAAAAATCAGCCTCGGCCAACCCAAGAGCCTACATTGGGCAACTTACCTAAACGTAGCTTAGAAAAAGCACGTTTAAACCCTATTTACACATTTGATAATCTGGTGACAGGCAAAGGCAACCAACTGGCTCATGCCGCAGCATTACAAATTGCAGAAAACCCAGGTGACAGTACCTACAATCCCATGTTTATTTATGGTTGTACAGGCCTAGGTAAAACCCATTTAATACAAGCAATTGGTAATAAAATCCATCAACTAAAACCTGATGCGAATATTCGTTACATTCATGCTGAACGTTACGTGGCTGATATTATGAAGGCTTTTAGGGAAAAAGCTTTTGATGAATTCAAACGTTATTACCACTCTTTAGATTTATTATTGATTGACGACATCCAGTTTTTTGCAGGCAAAAACCGAACCATGGAAGAGTTTTTCTATGCGTTTAACGCTTTATTAGACAGCAAAAAACAAGTGGTCATTACCTGTGATACTTATCCTAGCCAAATTGATGGAATGGATGACCGCCTTAAGTCACGTTTTTCTTGGGGATTAACGGTTGAAATTCAACCACCTGAATTAGAAATGCGGGTCGCCATTTTGCTGAAAAAAGCCATGGCAGAAAATGTTAAATTAGATAATGATGCGGCTTTTTTTATTGCGCAAAATATCCGCTCTAATGTGCGAGAACTAGAAGGCGCTTTCAAACGGGCGCTGGCAGTGAGCCGCTTTCAGTCAAAACCGATTACCTTAGAGTTAGCAAAAGAAGCTTTAAAAGATATTTTAGCTGTGGTACAAAGACAAATTACCATTGAAGGCATTCAAAAAACAGTGGCAGACTACTACCGTATTAAAGTATCTGACCTGTTAGGTAAAAAACGGACAAGAAATATCACCCGTCCGCGCCAGTTGGCAATGGCACTGGCAAAAGAATTAACCACACAAAGTTTACCAATGATTGGCAATGCTTTTGGGGGACGAGATCACACAACCGTGATGCACGCTTGCAAAACTATTGCTGATTTAAAACAAACCGATCCAAATATTGCACAGGATTTTGACACTTTGGTGTCTATCCTAAGAGATTAACTGGCTAAAAATTAAGAGGGAAACCTGTTATGCTGATTTTACAAACTGAAAAAGACTCACTACTTAAGCCTTTAAAAACGGTAACAGGCATTATTGAACGCCGCCATACCTTACCGATATTATCCAATGTCTTAATTGAAAACAAAGGTGGTAAAACCTCTTTACTCAGTACCGACTTAGAAATTCAGATTCACACAACAGGGTTTGAATCGCAAGCGGAAGATTTTCGTTTGACCACAAATGCAAAAAAATTACAGGATATTTTGCAGGCTTTACCAGACAGCTCTTTAGTCTCTCTTGATTTAGCCCAAGATCGTGTGACTTTAAAAGCAGGAAAAAGCCGCTTTAACTTACAAACATTACCAGCAGATGATTTTCCTTTATTGGCAGTAGATGACGAAGTATCAGCTTGTTTTAGCATCAACCAAAACGTACTCAAACAAATGCTCTCACAAGTGCAATACAGTATGGCGGTGCAAGACATCCGTTATTACTTAAATGGTTTGCTGATGCAAGTTGAAGGCAATCGCTTAAACCTTGTGGCAACCGATGGTCATCGTTTGGCTTTATCCAGTGCCACAATTGATGCCGACTTACCCAAAGCAGAAGTCATTTTGCCACGAAAAACCGTGTTGGAATTGTCTAAGTTACTGAGCCAACCAGATGAAGACATCACCATTGAGTTACTGAACAATCAGGTACGTTTTCGTTGTGGTGAAAGTGTGATTGTCAGCAAAATTGTGGATGGCAAATTCCCAGACTACAAACGTGTGATCCCATTAGACAATGACAAAATTTTCTTGGTTGGTCGCACTCAGTTATTAAGCGCATTAGAGCGTGCCGCTATTTTAGCCAATGAAAAATTCCGTGGCGTACGTTTACTGATTAAACCTGGTATTTTAAGCATTGTGTGTAGCAACAATGACCAAGAAGAAGCCCAAGAAGAAATCGAAATTGCCTATCAAGGTGAACCATTGGAAATGAGCTTTAATATTGCATACCTAATGGATGTCTTGCGTAATGTCCCTGTGGACAACTTACAACTGGCTTTTGGCGATGCGAATCGCTCAAGTCTGTTCACCATCCCTGAGTATGCAGACTTCAAATACATCGTGATGCCAATGCGCATTTAACGATAAGGGTTGGGCACCCCCAACCCTTTACTATTGTTTTTTTTGGAATCGAGATAATCAAATATGACACAATCAAATTACGGCGCAGACAGCATTAAAGTATTAAAAGGCTTAGAAGCTGTGCGTAAACGCCCTGGCATGTATATTGGGGACACCCAAGATGGCACGGGCTTACATCATATGGTGTTTGAAGTATTGGACAACGCAATTGATGAAGCTTTGGCTGGGCATTGTGACACAATTACCGTCACCATTCATGCAGACAACTCTATCTCAGTGGAAGATAATGGCCGTGGTGTGCCAACGGATATTCATCCTGAAGAAGGCCGTTCTGCTGCCGAAGTGATCATGACCATTTTGCATGCTGGTGGTAAATTTGACGATAACAGCTATAAAATTTCTGGCGGTTTACACGGTGTCGGTGTTTCCGTGGTTAATGCCCTGTCGGATTGGTTAAGACTCACCATTTGGCGTGAAGGTAATATCCATGAAGTTGAGTTTCGCCAAGGCGAAGCCATTGCCCCACTTGCCACTACTGGCACCAGTGAAAAAAGAGGGACGCATGTTCACTTTTTAGCCAGTGAAGAAATTTTTGGCTTAGTAGAATACCATTTTGATATATTGGCCAAACGTATTCGTGAACTGTCATTTTTAAACAATGGCGTTAATATTTCATTAGTAGACAAACGCTCTGGTAAAACCGAAAACTTCTCCTTTAGTGGTGGGGTTGCTGGGTTTGTTACCTATATGAACCGTAACAAATCGGTATTACACCCAAAAGTATTTTATTCATTGGGCGAGAAAGATGGCATGAGCGTAGAAGTAGCCATGCAATGGAATGATTCATACCAAGAAAACGTACAATGTTTTACCAATAATATTCCACAACGTGACGGTGGTAGTCATTTAACCGCCTTGCGTCAAGTGATGACCCGTACATTAAACCAATATATTGAAGCCAACGAAGTAGCCAAAAAGGCAAAAATTGAAACCAGTGGCGACGATATGCGTGAAGGTTTAACCTGCGTGTTATCTGTCAAACTGCCTGACCCAAAATTCAGTTCACAAACTAAAGATAAATTGGTTTCCAGTGAAATTGGTCCCGTGGTGCAAGAAGTCGTGAACCAAGGTTTAACCGCCTTTTTAGAAGAAAACCCCAACGATGCCAAAATCATTTGTGGCAAAATTGTGGATGCGGCACGCGCACGGGAAGCGGCACGTAAAGCACGTGAAATCACCCGCCGCAAAGGGGTAATGGATGGTTTAGGCCTGCCCGGTAAACTGGCTGATTGCCAAGAGAAAAACCCTGAATTGTGCGAACTATATCTTGTCGAGGGTGATTCTGCGGGCGGTTCAGCCAAACAAGGGCGTGACCGTAAGTTCCAAGCTATTTTGCCTTTAAAAGGTAAAATTTTGAATGTAGAAAAAGCCCGCTTTGACAAAATGCTGGCTTCCCAAGAAGTTGCTACCCTCATTACCGCTATGGGTTGTGGTATTGGCAAAGAAGAATATAACCCTGATAAACTGCGTTATCATCGTATTATTATTATGACCGATGCGGACGTGGACGGTGCGCATATTCGCACATTGCTACTGACCTTCTTTTACCGTCAAATGCCAGAGCTTGTGGAACGTGGCCATATTTATATTGCCCAACCACCTTTATATAAAGCCAAACACGGTAAAACTGAGCGTTACTTAAAAGACGATATTGAACTGGATCAATTCTTATTAACCCTTGCTTTGGATAAAGCCAAAATTGTTTCAGGCTTGCACACCATAGAAGGGGAAGATTTAGAAAAAGTGGCCAAACAATTGCTCTTAGCACGTAATGTGATCGAACACGAAAGCCGTGCTATTGACCATTTAGTATTGGAAGCCATGTTGGCAGTTGAACCTATTGAACTGTTGCAAACCAGCGAACAAATTGATGCTGCAATTGCAACACTACAAAGCAAAATCAACCCAGAAGAAGTGGTTTTAAAACGTGTTTTTGATGAAAAAACCGAACAAGAGCTGATTAAAGTCACCCGAAAATTACATGGTAATGTGATGGTGACTTATTTGGATCAACGTTTTGTTTCCAGCAAAGACTACCTCATTTTAGCGCAGACCTCTGCCATGCTAAAAGGCTTAGTGGGTGAAGGCGCCTATGTACAAAAAGGTGAAAATACCCCTAAAGAAATCAGCAGTTTTGGTGAGGCCTTAGATATTTTGCTGGCTGATGCTAAAAAAGGCATGGCCATTCAACGCTATAAAGGTTTGGGTGAAATGAACCCCGGTCAACTATGGGAAACCACTATGGACCCAAATATTCGCCGTTTATTACGGGTAAAAATTGAAGACGCGATTGCCGCAGATGATGTATTTACCACCCTAATGGGCGATGAAGTGGAACCCAGACGTAACTTTATTGAAAGTAATGCCTTAGTTGCGCGGAATTTAGATGTTTAGTAGATATAACATCAAATAAAAACAAGCCCATATTTATAATAGAATATGGGCGTTTTTTATAAGTTGTTTCACATTAATGTTAAGCTAAAAAGCGTTCTTTTTTCCATCGTATAATGAAGCCAATGAAATGTATTTGCTTGCTGTTATCCAAAAGATCATCATGATTATTTTTAATTGCTTGTAAAACAAAATCGAAAAAGTCTTCAGATAAACTATTGGCATAAAAAATTATAAAATCTATTTCAAAAGAAGCTTCCTATAATTCAGTTTTCAATATAACTTTCTGCGATATTAATATCTTTAGTCATATCCAACTCTGGAAATTTTTTATCTAATTTTCTCAAACAAGCGATGAATCGTTCACTTTGAAGTTTTTCAGAGATATCTTCAAAAATTTCACTGATGAAATATAAATCATCTTCTTTACTTTCCTCAAGATAATGTATTGTCTCATCCTCATTTTGAGTTAATAATTCGGTCATGTCATTCCAACACTTTTCAATTCCAAAATCATCATTCAAACTCAAGCTTTTTCTCTTTTTTAAAATTGTTGCCATACAGTCTTTTAGTTCCATTTTTTATTCCTAACAATTTATTTTTTTATGGTTGCTTTGTTGTATCTGGGAAAATAGTTGCTAGCTTTCCATCAGTTTTTATTATTCCAATTCGAACGCCTCTATATTCTCCAAAAACAGCCTCACCATCTTTTATATCTGCAAAGTTTGATTGGTTAGCGATATGTTGTCCTGCATTTTCGATATCCTTATTCGTCCAATTTTCAGGGAACCAAGATTGATTATTTCCTGTTCTTTTCGCCTTAATTTTATGGTCTGGTACATTTCCAATCCTAACACCATTAGGATAAGTTTTTTCGATATTTACTTCCAACCCATTTTCTTTGAGAAAATCAATGTTAGATTGACCATGACCTCCTCCTTTCATTTTAGATATTTCTCCTGTGGAAGGGTTGACAGTAAAATCTCCAATATCTGCATGTTTTAAACTTTGCTCTGGAATTTCCACTTTAGCAATGACCCCACTAGCTTTTTCAACTGCACCTAATTTTCTTTCTAAGTTAATGGTATTGTTTGTATCATGTAAGGCATCAGCAGCCTTAGATAAATTCTTAGCATTCTTAGTCATACCCAAAGGAGCGACAGCAGCTAATACCTCAAAGCCAATTTTGCCATCCATTCTACCCGATTCATCATACTTTCCTGCCACTTTAAGCTGTTGTACCTGTTCCTGACGATCTGTCAACATCCCATTAACACCTTTTATGAATTCATCAGGATGCGCTGAATAATACATCGTCTGACCTGTAGCAGAACCAGCTAAAAAGCCTACTGAATTGAACAGACTATTCATCCGTTCATTATTCCGATGAATACTTTCTCTGGCTGCTGTTTGGTCATATAAGCCACCTAACAGCGAATAACCTACTGTATTGAGGATATCCTTAGACAATAAATTAGCATCATTTACCATCTCTTTTAAGCCACTGAGCATAGACTCATTAGCCCCTTTACTATAGGCTGCTTGTTCTACTTCTGTTAACGGTTTACCCTCATAATTGGTCATTTTCATGATAGGCATCACGCTTGGTTGTGCTGTAAGAGGACGAATATTAGATAAAGGCACATTTTGGGCGGTATTGTTTACCCACTGTAATGCCTCTACTGTATTGATTGATTTATCTGAACGATTAACAGCAGCCTGTAATGTTTCACTCTGACTGAATTTATGCATAGCAGCAACTGAAACACCTTTATTAATTAAACTGTGTTCTTGATAACGAGATAATTGTTCTTTAATAACACTTTCTAGTTCTTGTTTACTTAAACCATTTGCCATATTGGGATTATTGGCTACTTGATTATTGATATTTTGAAAGAGTTGAGTTATTTGGGTTTGTTGCTGTAAGTTAGGATTTCGTTCTCTTTGTTCTTCTAATGCTTGAGCTCTAGCCAGATCAATATGTTCATTGGCTAGGCTTTGACCTGTAACAATTTGACGTCCTGCTTGTTCATTTTTGGCTTGTTGCTCTTCTGTATATTGGCTACGGTCATAGGTATATTCTTTATTGGGTTGAATATTAGGAATAATGTGTTGATTGCCATCTTTGAGCTTGATGTCTTTTATCTGTCCTGATCGATACAAAACCCCTAAAGCTTCATATGGATGCTCTGAGTCTAATTTTTGCGCCAAACTCCAGCCAGTATCGCCTTTTTGGGCAATGATTTTATGTTCAGTATTTTCTGGTTCTAATTGTGTTTCAACAGGTTTTTTTATGCTGTCTTCTAATGGCTCTCCAGCTATAATTTTTGGTGTGGATAGATTGAACTGTTCATTCTGTTTCCCTAAATTAAGCTGAATTTCTTCTTGATTAATCTGTAACTGATTAATTTTAGGCGGATCACCAGCATAATCATGTGTAACAAATCCTACGGCTTCTTTTAAGATGTATTGTTCTTTTGGGGTAAATTCAGATAATTGTTTGTCTACTTGATGATTGTTCATCTGTTGAACAATCTCTTTTAATCTTCCTTTAGGTGGATAGGAACGATTAAAATGTTCACTAATCAGCTCTTGTTCTTTGTTTAGTTTCTCAGGGGCTTTTTCTGGTGCTTTAGCTTGTAATAATTCTTTATCGACACTTAACCCATGTTTTGCTAGAGTTTCTTCTACATTTACAAAGGCATATTTATTGTTGCCTATATTAGCCATTAAACAACCTGTTTGAGGGCTGTAATACATTAATTTAATATTGATATGATCACTACGCCCACTTTTAAGGGCAACATCTTGAGCTAAGCCTTCAAAGACAGCTTCTTTTTGTTCTGGATTTAATTTACTTAGATTGTGAGTATATTCGCTTTGATTAAACTCTTTTTGAACTTCTTGATTGGCTTAAGGCAATTTTCTTTGAGCCAGCTCTAAAGCTTCTTGCTCTTGCAATAGTCGTTGTCTCTCTTGAAACTCTTGATTAACATCTAGCTGCAACTCTTCCATACACAAGCCAAATCAATATTGTTATGAAAATAGCAATTATACGCATAGTTGTAACACAAAACCATGAAATTTAATTTATTTATTTCCAAAACAATATTGATTATTGTTATTTTTCGGAAAATTTGCTGGTTCATTCTAAAGCTGTTTATACAGTAAACTTGCTACGCAGATACTTTCAATCTCTTTATAAATACTGTTTTTATTATTTTAATGATAATGGTATATATTACTCAATACAGAATATGCTGTTTATCTTATTTTTATATTTCTTTGACTTGTGTGTTATATTAAATTCATTATCTATATAATGAATTTAATCAGTCATAACGAAGAAAAATGATCAGAATGAATAAACTCAATAAACACATAGTGCACTTCTACCTTTTAGGTTTATTTACCCTTTTATCTGCCTCAACACTACTGGCAGAATGTTTTATCCCTACGGGTCATTACCGCTTACACCCTCTTGCACAAAAACACCATGCAGCAAAATCTTATCAGGAAGTGCTTCGTTTATTGGATGATGATGCACAAGATAACCATTTAGTTGTGCTAAAAAAAGGGAATAAATTATATCTACAAGTAAACACAGACAAAACAATTACATTAACCCCATTATCTAAAAACAATCAAGCAGGGTTAACCTATATTCAAGAAGATTTATTGTTGCCGCCAACAACACAGGCAAGCAATCGTCCTGTTTGTGGGGTACAAATATCCACAACAAGTGACGATATGTTGATGTTGGTTAAACTGGACACGAGCCAAGCCAGTACATTATCAGATGAGCAGAAAAATGAAATAAGAAGGATATTCCCTGCTGATTTTTCAACAGAAACACCTACCCCAAAAATTTGGACAACAGAAGAGCTGAGCCAATTTCAATATTTTTTGGTATGGCGCTTTTCTATTCCGACGGTAACAGGAGGTATTATTTTTGTGCCACTGGAAAAATTTAAATAAGGTTATTGATGATGAAAGCTGTCTTACAAAGAGTGAGCCAAGCCCATGTAGAAATTGATGGCGAGGTTGTAGGCAAAATTGGCTATGGATTGTTGATTTTATTTTGTGCGGAACAAGCAGACACACAATTGGATGCAGATAAAATGCTCGCAAAAATTTTAAAGCTGAGAATTTTTTCTGATGATGATGGCAAAATGAACCGAAGCATCTTGCAACTAGATGGACAAGATAAAATGGGGGAACTGTTAATAGTAAGCCAATTTACTCTTGCCGCAGATGTGCGTAGTGGTAACCGCCCCAGTTTTACCAAAGCTGCCCCTCCCCAATTGGGTCAAGAATTATATGAATACTTTGTGGGTAAAGCCAAAGAAAGTATTGAGCATGTGGCTACAGGGCAGTTTGGCTCAGATATGAAAATACACTTGGTCAATGATGGCCCTGTCACGATTATTATGGATTCAAATGCTTAAATCATTTATTTAAGTGCTTGAGACAACATCAATATGCAAGACTCTTTTCCTACTCGAGTTTATCAAATTCTAGCGGCAATTCCAAAAGGGAAAGTGGCCACATATGGCACCATTGCACGCTTGGCTTCTTCTCCAAGAGCCGCACGTCAGGTTGGGGGCATATTAAAACGACTACCTAAAGACAGCACGCTGCCTTGGCATCGGGTTGTGAATAGATTTGGTAAAATTTCAATGGAAGAATCTAACTATATACGGCAAAAAGAATGTCTGTTAAAAGAAGGTATTTTATTTGATGAAAACGACTGTATTGATCTGACCCGATTCGGTTGGGCTGGTGATGATTGACATACGGTTTGAAATGACCACAGTATTTCATATCAACTGATGTTCTGTCTCACTTCATAAAGATTATATTCTGCTAAAACCTTATTACTCATGTTCTGAATGATTTCATTTATGCCTGATTAAGGCTAAAAATTGATGGATTTAAGGCTAATTTTCTTAAATAAAACGCTTTATAATGTATTCATTACATCACTTTATTGAAGTTGGAATTGATTATAAACCATGAAGGCATTAATTACGACAACCCAAAAAGTGTTACAAGAAAGTAAGCAAGCACTGCCTTTTTCTGTATACGCTTCTATTCAGGAACAACATATTTGAAATGTGCCTATTCTAAAGCCACAGTTAATATGCATACTGTCTGGCGTTAAAAAATTGGGAAACGAAAATGAAATAGTCTGTCCTTCAGGCAATTTTATTTTTTTATCAAATCATCCCACAATTGAGATGAGGAATATTCCTAATGATAAAGCGTATTTTGCGGTAGTGATCGAATTTGATTATGCTGACTTTGATCAATTTAAACACACACAAAAGCAAACACAAAACTATTTGCAAGGTTCGATTAATGGCGTTTTAATAAAAGCACTACGTCAATATATTGAATGGGCAAGTGATGCCCCACCAGAAACATGGCATTTTCGTAGGCAAGAGCTTCTTCAACTAATCTATTTATCAGGCTATCAAGATATCTGCACTATGGTCAAACCGCCAAGCTTAAGCCATCAGCTACACAATATAATCAATCATAATATTGCAGATGAGTGGCCAGTTGAACGCTTAGCTGAACAATTAGCCATAAGCGATTCAACTTTAAGACGAAAACTAAAGGCAGAAGGAACCGATATCCAAACCATTCGCATTCAAGCAAAATTAAACCATGCGCTTTATTTGGTACAAACAACAATGGAACCAATTGGCCGTATTGCCCAGCATTGCGGATATGATTCTCAATCGCGGTTTACGGAAAAATTTAAACAATTATTTGGTATGACCCCAACCGAACTGAGAAAAACGAATACTGAGCTAAAATCATTTGATTGAATACAACACCATTTACCCCACCATTTTCAAGGAGCGTTTATATGAAAAATATAGCTGTTATATTATCAGGATGTGGTTTTCTTGACGGAGCAGAAATCAGAGAATCTGTGCTCACACTTTTAGCCTTAGATACTGAAAAGGTTCAATATAAAATATTTGCTCCAAATAAGAATCAACACCATGTTGTCAATCATCTAACTGGAGAAGAGGTATCTGGTAGCAGCAGAAATATCTTGGAAGAGTCAGCCAGAATTGCACGGGGCAAAATTGAAGATATAAAAACCTTAAATATAAACGACTTTGATGCTTTGGTGATACCAGGTGGATTTGGTGTCGCCAAAAATCTGTGTTCATTTGCTTTTGATGGCAGCAAGGCTTCTGTCGATGAACAAGTTACAGCAACAATCAAAGGCTTTAACTTGGCCAATAAACCTATTGGTGCCATTTGTATTGCCCCAGCATTGGTGGCACTGACATTAGGCGCAAAACACCCTACTTTAACCATTGGTCAAGACGAAGCCACAGCAAATGAGCTGGAAAAACTGGGCGCAAAACACCAAGTGTGTGTGACCTCAGATTGTGTGGTAGATGAACAAAATAAAATCATCACCACACCAGCCTATATGGATGATCCAGAAAACTTGGCAGATGTTTATGCAGGCATTACAAAACTCATTAAAAATGTGATTAAACTGGCTTAAACCTCCAGACATAGAGAATGGATACTTTATTTTTTAAAGTATCCATTCTCTGTCATTCAATTTATATTTCTCTTGTTCAATCATCCATCAGCTAAACCATTATTTACTCTTTGAATTTAATCCAAATCAAGTTATGTTTAGTTGTCTAGACAATCACTGTTTCTCTTTAATTTGAATATGCTATATTGAATTTATTCTCTTTTGGTACAAAGGTATTCATCATGAAGTTAATCAGTTTTGAAGTAAAAGCACAATCATATCAAAGCTATGGCGTATTAACTGATGCAGGTATTGTGGATTTAGGTAAACCAACTGGTCAAACAGACATTAAAAGTATTTTACAGGTTGAACAGCTTAAAATTTTGCAACAACAAACCTTTAATACGGTTCATTATCAATTAGATGAAATTGAATTGTTGCCTGTTGTCCCCACTCCTGAAAAAATTTTATGCGTTGGCATGAATTACGCCGATAAGTGTCAGGAATTTAATGTACAAAACACCAGCCCAACCATTTTTATTCGTTTTGCTGACTCTCAAGCCGCTCATAAAGAACCCTTAATCAAGCCAAAAATAGCCAATGAATTTGATTTTGAAGGTGAAATGGCGGTGATTATCGGAAAAACGGGACGACATATTAAGGAAGAAGATGCTCTTGACTTTGTGGCAGGCTACAGTTGCTATATGGATGGTTCGGTTCGAGACTGGCAAAACAGCAGCATTACCGCAGGAAAAAATTGGCCTAAAACAGGTGCTTTTGGCCCATGTCTGGTCACAACCGATGACATACCTGACCCACATAATTTAACCATTCAAACATTCTTAAATGGACAAACCGTTCAAAGTGACCACACCAGTAATATGATGGATAAAATTCCTTATCTATTATCTTATATCAGCACCTTTACCGAGCTGAACCCAGGAGATGTGATTTTAACTGGCTCACCAGGTGGTGTCGGCAAAAAAAGAACACCTCCTTTATTCTTAAAAAAAGGTGATGTCATTGAAGTAGAAATTGAAAAAATTGGCCGTTTAAGTAATATTATTGATGAGCAATAAGCTCATCAATAATATAGGCAGGGTAAATAACCCCTGCCCTTTTTAGCGCAATCATACAATCTGACAGACAATTAATTTGCTCTTAGAATATTAAATATGCTGTAAAAGCGTGGATAAGCGTTTCAATGTTTCCCAAGCATGCGCTTTATCTTGCGGGTGACGCAGCAATCGAGCAGGATGATGGGTATGGAAAAAAGGAATACCTGCATAATGCAAGCCTTCATCATTGACCTGAGCAAACTTAGGCATATCTTCGCCCAGAGCCAAAATGGCTTTAGGTTGAATAAGGCGAACCTGCGCATCAAAATAGGCCTGACAGGTTTTTAAGCTGATCTTATCAACTTTCACATCAAAACTTGGGGCGCATTTTACTAAGGTAGTTTGATAAGTGTCTTCTATAGGAATATGAATGCTTTTAAGCATATTGCTCAGCAACACACCAACTTTACCTTCAAACAATTGATGGTTTAAATCATCTTCTGGGCTGGGGCTTAAGGAAACAATCAACACATCCGCTTGACTGTTACCCTGCCCAAAAACAGGTTGAAGCCGACAACCACATAATGAACAGTTTTGGCAGTTTTGCGCCATTTGTTCCAGTTGTAACAAATTTTTGCCATCAGTTTGAATGGGTTGAGCATCTACTTGTGTTGGTTGGGCTGTTTTTTCTACAGGAGCCGTTTGTATCTGAGATTGGCTGATAGGCTGTGAGGCTGTTTGTAACGGTTCGGCTACATATTGTGGCACACTTTCTGCGACAACAACCTGAGCGTTTATTTGCACATTAGAGGCGGGATTTTGTACTTTTTGCTCAGACGAAACCAAATGTGCACCTTTTTTTAGCCACATTTTTCCTAAGCCTAAAGCTTGATGTAATAACAGGTAACGCGCCTCTAACATATCATTATTCACTATTTACTTAAGGATCAATGATATCATTGATCCAAGCGTCTATGCTCGTTTTATCCATCTAACTGAATACTTTTTAATCAAGTTGAGTGTTGTTTGATTTTTTCCCAACTTAAATCGAATTTGGCCAAATATTTACGTAACCGATCTGAATCGTTACTCACTTGTTTGTGTGCTCTGGAGATAGCAAATAACCGCCGCCCAGCTTCTGCCAAGGTAGGCGATTGCATGCACACATCTATCACCTGTTTAAGCTGACACTGATCAAATAAATCAAGTTGATCAGGTATTAATGCAGAGTATTGGGCTTTTATAGCGCCCTCTTCTTGCCAGTTTTGACTTAAACGCTCAATTTCTGTTTCAACCAATTCATTGGTAATATTATTGTGTTGTGCCAAAGTCGCCATTCTGGTGACAGATGCGGTTAATTCTCTAAAATTGCCTTGCCATAAGGCTTTATCCGAAGTGGCAAAGCGAAGATAGTGCGTTTTGGCCTCTTTATTAAAACGAGGCATTTTTTTATACTCTCGAGCAAAACGAGCCAGTTCATAATCTAGGTTAGGCTCTATGTCTTCTTTTCTTTGTGCCAAACTTGGCAAAGCATAATGCCATAAGTTAATACGGGCAAATAAGTCTTCCCTAAAGAGCCCTTTACGCACTAAATTTTTTAGGCTTTTATGGGTACCTGCAATAATTTGGAAGTCACTTTTAACTTCTTTATCGGCACCAAATGGATAAAATTTCTTCTCTTCTATGGCTTTAAGCAGCATGGCCTGTTCATCTAAACCAAGCTCGCCAATTTCATCTAAAAACAACATGCCTTTATCGGCTGACTTTAATAAGCCAGATCGCTCTTTTTCTGCTCCTGTAAAAGCCCCTTTTACATGCCCAAACAAAGTGGACATGGCACTGTCCCCACGCAAAGTAGCGCAATTGACTTCAACAAAAGGGCCATGTATTTGATGTTGTTGCACCTTTAATTCATAAATTCGTTTGGCTAAAAAGGATTTACCCGAACCTGTTGGCCCTTCTAATAAAATAGGTGCACACGAACGCTTAGCAACAATTTCTAATTCATCAATCAGTTGGTTGAATGTTCTATTTTTGGTGGCGATACCTGATTTTAAATAATCGGTTGCTTGAGCAGAGTACTGCTCAAAACGAGTGAAGATCTGATCATATCGATTTAGGTTTAAATCAATTTGGGTAATTTGCCCTAATGGGCATCGACTCATTATGTCCTCTTGTGTCTGTTCTTCACTAGACGCTTGGATCGCTTTGTTCGGGGGAGAAGCTTGTAATAATTTAGCGGGAAAAAAACGAGCCTCTGCCAATAAAAACCAGCAAATTTGTACCACATGAGTCCCTGTGGTGATGTGAATAGTGTATTCTTCTTGCTCTAAATTAAATGGGTAACGCTTAGCCAAATCGAATAAAACGGTATAAACCTGTTCAAAGTCCCAAGGGTCATCAATGGTCACTTCAATTAAATTGATTTCAACATTAGGGGCAATATCTTTTATGTCTTCAACAACTCGGCGAGCCAATGCGGTGTCTTTACGGTGATAAAGCAATTCTAAACGATCAGCTTGTCCATGTTCTACTCGACAAATATCAATGGTTGGCCGCCAACGTAACCAGCGTCGTTTGCCTTTGCCTGTTTGATCTAAATTACTGCCTAAAAAACCAAATATTACTTTTTTCATCATATATATTTTTATATATTAATAGATAAAATTATACAGTTTTCTCTTATCTTGATCTATCTATTTTTTATAAAAAAATTCAATACCATTTAAAAACAATAAAATAACAATTTTTATATTTTTTGGCACAGTCATTGCATATATACCCATGCCAACAAAAAAACAGTTTGGTTCAGTATACAAAGCTGACCGATGCATGGCGAATAGCTTAAGGTTATTTTCAAAATGTATGTCCTGTTGATTTGAAGGTATGCATCGCAAGATAAAAATGGTAAAGCTCTGGTATATACCAGTTTGCTTAGGTTCGAATCCTAATTTATTTTGAATAGCTCAATAGGTAGAGCAGTTGATTATTAATCAACCTGTCATAGGTTCGACTCCTATTTCAAAAACCAAAATTGCCCTGTCTCGGCAAATGCTTAGGGTGCATTTAAAAGTAGTAAAAAAGCTGTACTACAGACTGACGCCGTGTTGTGGTAGGGAACAAATGCCACAACAAGCACAAGAATACCGGTTATAGGTAACTGGATGATTGGCAAGCGAACAGATTGATATAGGTTCTTCTATATCGTGACATGAAGAAAAAATACGGTCATGAACAACTTATATCAGCTTTTGTTTCCCTTTTATTTCGTTTTATCACCCGTCATTTTTGTGTGGCTGAGGTCAATATTTTAAAAGGATGAATATAAAATGTTACAAACAATCAAAGTAAAAAAAGATGAATTAGCGATCATTTATAAAGATGGTGAATTTAATGAAATTTTAAAAGCGGGGAAACATTATTTATTTGGTTTGGGTACAAATAAAACAAACCAAATCATTAAACTTGACCAAAGCAATGTGGACACAAAATTAGCCGATTACTTAAGAAGTTTTCGCCAAGATATGATTAAAGAACACTGTATTGATGTGCAATTAAGCAAAAGCGAAATTGGTTTACGTTTTATAGACGAACAATTGGTTGAAATATTAATGCCTGAGACCAAAACACTTTTTTGGCAAAGCCACATCAACCAAACGTTTGAAACCATTATGTTGGAAGATGATTATCGTATTCCTGAAGATATTGCCCAAAAATTAGTACGAGCAAAAACAACTAAAGCAAAAATTATTGGTTTGGATCGTTTGATTATTGCACATATGACCAATGAACAAATCGGCTTATTGTTTATTGACAAACAATTGGCTGCAATTGTGCCTTCTGGACAAAGTGTTGCTTATTGTGGCTATGTACATGAGGTGTTATTAAGCCAATATGCATTAGCAGAAAGCTTGATTCATGAAAAATTGGCAGAAGCAATCAGACAAACTTTACCTGAGCAATTGGATACCTATTGTTTGGAAATTGAAGTAGGTGCCAATGAAGCAGGGTTACGTTATGAAGATGATTTATTGGTCGAAATTTTAGCCCCTGGTTCTAAACGCTTGTATTGGAAAAACATGCGCAAACAACATTTGGTCAGCATTAATTTAAATAATGGCTATACTTTACCAAACACCATTGTGCAACAATTGGTTCAACCTCATTTGCGTCAACAAGGTGTGGTTGGGTATGAAAGTGTGTTGATTGCTCAAGTGCCTGCTTATTTTGTCGGTGTATTAAATGTTGATGGCAAAATACAGGGCTTATTGGATGCAGGTATCAGTGCTTACTGGCGTTTTAACCGTGAAGTCACTGTTGAGTTGGTGGATACCCGCTTACAAGCCATGGAGGTCACTGGGCAAGAAATATTAACCAAAGACAAAGTAAATTTGCGTGTTAATTTGGTTGCCAACTGGCGTTATCAAGATGTGTTATTGGCTTTTGAACGCTTATCGCGCCCAATGGAGCACTTATATAGAGAGTTACAATTGGGTTTACGTGAAGCCATTGGTACACGTACTTTAGATGAGTTGTTGGAAAACAAAAACATCATTGATAAAGTGGTTTCGGCTCACGTGGCTGAGAAAATGCAGCAATATGGTATTGAAACAGCTTCTTTGGGGGTAAAAGATATTATTTTACCTGGAGACATGAAAGACATTTTGGCTCAAGTAGTTGAAGCGGAAAAATCAGCCCAAGCCAATGTGATTCGTCGTCGAGAAGAAACCGCGGCAACCCGCTCTTTATTAAACACAGCCAAAGTGATGGAAAACAACCCTGTTGCTTTACGTTTAAAAGAGATGGAAACATTAGAGCGTATTGCTGAACGAATCGACAAAATTTCGGTAGTCGGTGGGTTAGACCAAGTATTACACGGTTTGGTGAATATTAGAAACATTGAAGCAAAATAAACAAACCGCCTGTTTTTTAGGCGGTTTCAAGGATAAAAAATGAGTAAATATCAAGTATTAAAAAATGAACAATGCAACCCCATTAAAATGTGGACAGAAGGCGTACCTGTTGAAGAAGATGCAAAACAACAATTATTGAACACGGCCTCTATGCCTTTTATATTTAGCCATATTGCGGTCATGCCTGATGTGCATTTAGGTAAGGGTTCAACCATTGGCAGTGTGATCCCGACTAAAAATGCCATTATTCCTGCAGCAGTTGGTGTGGATATTGGTTGTGGCATGATGGCTGTACGAACATCATTAACAGCAAATGATTTACCTGATCATTTGTATGCCATACGCAGTGCCATTGAACAAGCGGTGCCTCATGGAAGAACCGTCAGCCGCAATACAAAACGAGACAAAGGCTCTTGGCAACAGCCTCCTCAGTTGATCGATCAATACTGGGCACAATTATTGCCTGGGTTTGAAAAATTAACCCAAAAACACCCTAGATTTAAAAATACCAACCACTATAAACATTTAGGTACTTTGGGTACAGGCAATCATTTTATTGAACTGTGTTTAGATGAAAACGATCAAGTATGGGTGATGTTGCATAGTGGCTCACGCGGTGTAGGCAATGCCATTGGTTCTTATTTTATTGAGTTGGCGCAAAAAGACATGGAAGGCCATCTTGGCAACTTACCTGATAAAAATTTAGCGTATTTCCCAGAAGGAAGCGAACACTTTGATGACTATTTTGAGGCGGTCGGTTGGGCACAAGAATATGCCCGTTTAAATCGAGAAGCCATGATGAATCATGTGTTACTGGCGATAAAATCGGTGATTACCAAGCCATTTAAAACGGATTTAGAGGCGGTTAATTGCCATCATAACTATGTGCAAAAAGAAACTCATTTTTCAGAAGAAATTCTGGTCACACGTAAAGGTGCTGTTTCTGCCCAAAAGGGGCAATTGGGGATTATTCCTGGTTCTATGGGGGCAAAAAGTTATATTGTGCGTGGTTTGGGTAACGAGCAAAGTTTTTGTTCTTGTTCTCATGGCGCAGGCCGTGTAATGAGTCGAACAGCCGCAAAAAAACGCTTTACAGTGGCCGATCAAATTGAAGCAACAGCTCATGTAGAGTGCCGTAAAGATGCTGCGGTGATTGATGAAATCCCCATGGCTTATAAAGACATTGATGCGGTTATGGCAGCACAAGATGATTTGGTTGAAATTGTGCATCAGTTAAGACAGGTTGTGTGTGTTAAAGGGTAATTTATCCACTAAAATGATCCGACACCACACAAAAACGAATAAAGAAAAATCAGTGGCAAACTTTAAGATACCGATATATGCATTTTACAAAAAAAATACTTTATAGACGTTTTAAGGTTTTGCCATTTAATTGAGCTTGGACGCTCACCAAAATAAACCATACGCATAAATAATTGTATTTTTTAATGTTCAGAATAAAAGATAAACTCTCATATAAAAATTTAAATATTTATTATATTAACATATTGAATTTTAATAAAATATTGGTCATTTAACAACATTAAAAAATATTATACTTAATAATCAGTTAAATAATTTGCCACTAAAAACCTTTATCGCTAAAGTTATGAAGATTAGGATAAGAATCAGGCAAGTATCAATGAAAAAATGCGATCGCTCTCTATTAAGAGGCGCATATATTAGTTCAAATTATGACGTTTCATCTGTAAAAACCCCCAAAAAAACCTTCAAAACCACCCAATATCTACTCAGTGGATTACTCGCAACAATTTTTATGTCGAATGGTTTTGCCGCAAGCTATGACCATACAGGTTCGGTTATAACCAACATTACAGCCGAAAATGGAGACACCCATAATATATTAGGAGGCACAACAGTTACGCCACCTAATGGGCAGACAGGTATTTTGGTTAAAGATGGCGGAACCGTAAATATTAATACCTCATCTAATGGCAACCTAACATCAGTCAATGTCAATGATGCTTACGCGGTACAGGTAAATAATGGTGGTTCAATATCTATTGGCAACACGGCTTCAACTTCTACACTTGAGGCAAACTCAACAGGTACCAGTACAGCACCAAGTGCGGTAATTAGAGCAGCAGGCGCCAATTCAACAGTAACGATTCAACAAACCACCATCAATTCTATTGGTGATTATAATCACGCTGTTTATACCTCTAATAATATTCAGACCACGATAAGTGGTGGTATGGTTTCAAGCGTAGGAACGGGAAGCCATGGTGTCTATACCCGTAGCGGTAGTGAAGTAGTACTAGATGGCACAACAGTCTCCACGTCAGGCTCTCGTGCTCGAGGCTTACATGCTCAAGATAGAAACACAAAAATCACTGCTCACGGCATCACTGTAAACACAACAGGTAACGATGCTTATGCTGCTTTTGTATTTGATCAAGGCCATATTACCCTAGATGGTCACAGCAACCTCACGACCGAAGGTGCGAATGCTTATGGACTCACGGTAAATGGTGGAACCGCCTATGCAAAAAACACCAACATCACAACCAATGGCAATGATGCCAGAGGGGTAAATACGGTATCAAATGGTTCTGTTGTGCTTGATGGTGGGGTAACAATACATACCCATGGAACTAAAGCATATGGTTTATTTGCCTCAAATACAGGCGCCCTGATTACTGCGAACAGCACCCATGTCACCACAGAAAATATTGATGCTTATGGCGCTTATGCGGATACCGGTGGCAAGATTGAATTAATCGGTGCCAATCATATACTCACTCGTGGTAATGCTGCATATGGTTTACTTTCCAGTGGTATCAATGCTCAATTATTATCCAGTGGTACGAATAACTTAGTTGAAACCCAAGGCACAGATGCACACGGTGTGATGGTAAGAAACAGTGGTGCGGCAAACCTTATCGGCACCAGCGTCAAAACAACAGGTTTAAATGCACATGCTTTAAACACACGCTCTTTAGGACAACTAAACTTTAATCTGACTGGCGGCCAATTAATTTCCATTCAGGGAACCAGCTTCTTTACCGAAGGTGGGATGATTGACGCCACCTTAGATGGTACTCAAGTGCTCAATAACGGTCAGTTGATTGATTCAGGCTCAGATGGCATATCCAATGGCGATATTCGCCTAACGGTAAAAAACACAACTTTAAACGGTAATATCACCGCTCAACAAGACAGTACTGCCAGCCTCAGCCTAGTTGGCACCAATTGGCATGGTACGGCCACCAATGGTACAGATTTTGAATTAGACAATAACAGTGTATGGAATATGAGTGCAAGCTCAGACATCTCCACACTACACCATGCAGGGCGTATTCATTTTAGTGCACCGGCAGGTAATCATTTTAATACATTAACCATACAAAATGATTATACAGGTAACGAAGGTACCTTTTATTTAAACACAAAATTAGATGGCGATGGCTCACCAAGTGATCAACTAGTTGTGTCAGGGGACACCAATGGCAGCAGTCAATTACACATCACCAATGCAGGTGGGATGGGTGCTTTAACAGTGGCAGATGGTATTGAAGTTGTTCGTGTCCAAGGGCAATCAAATGGTACCTTTAAATTAACTAATCGTGTCACTGCTGGCCTTTACGAATACGAGTTATTTCAGCATGGCGTAGAAAGTAATGCAGCCAATGGCAATTGGTATTTACGCTCCTTATTGTTGCCAGATAATCAACCTGCTATACCAACGGAAACAACCGTGTACTTGCGTAACCTCACGACAGCTTCCACAATGTTTTTGCATTCATTACACGATCGCTTAGGTGAACAGTCATCTAATCATGACAATAAAATGGATGATCAAAATAAATCATCGGCTTGGATACGTGTTGCCAATAGTCATACCAATAGTAAAGGGGGTAATGGCCAAGTAAGTTTAGATACCGATACCCATTTAATTCATTTTGGTGGTGATGTTGCCAGCTGGGCAAATGACCATCATCATTGGGCAATAGGTTTGATGGGTGCATATGGACACAGCACAATAGATGCTTCAGCCAAAGAATTACCCACAACAACGAGTGGTCTTTCACGCAATGCAAAGGGTAAAATTGATGGTTACAGCGTTGGTGGTTATGCCACTTGGTATCAAAACACAGACAAACCAACAGGCGCCTATATAGATGGCTGGCTACAATATGGTTGGTATAAAAATAAAGTTCAAGGCAACACCCAAGCTGAAGAACACTATAACAGCCATAACTGGATGGCCTCTATCGAAGCTGGCTATGCCTTAATGGCCAGCGATCAAGACAGTTACCAATTATTCTTTGAGCCTCAACTCCAAGTCGCTTACACAAACTATCATGCCGATGATCACACGGATGCAGGTGGTACCCGCATCACCAATAATAACGCAGATAGTGTGGTGACAAAACTAGGGGTAAGAATGTACAGCAAAAGTAAAAACAATAGCTTCATCCATTTTTTAGAAGCCAATTGGTGGCATAGCGATGCAAAAAACACTCTAGCTTTTGATGGTCAAACCATGAGTGATGGAACGCCACATAGCCGTTATGAACTTAAAGCAGGTTTACAAGGCACCTTCTCTAAAAATTGGTCACTATGGGGACATGTTGGTGGACAATGGGGTGAAAACAGTTATAACCGCGTTGAAGGTATGATTGGCATCAAATATTTATTCTAAAAGACAAAAGGCAGAAATAATTTCTCTGCCTTTTTGCCCTCTGAATGCAAACGCAAATCATGTAATTTGGTGTTAAAAATAACCTCTTTATTTCTCAACCATATCCACCATTATGCCTTTTTACTAGGCAATGTTTGTTTTACCTGATCTAAAGACATGGTTGCAACCACGCTCCCTGACAAAGGCATCTTCAATACATGATTTTTAATTTTACCCCATACCTGCATTTCACAAGGTTTACAATCAAACTTAAGTGTCAGCGTTTCATTTTCGTGTATCAGTTGCATCGGTTGCGCATTATTGCGTACACCTTGTACTCCCTTAGCTTGTTTAGGGCATAAATTAAACGCAAAACGCAAACAATGTTTGGTAATCATGACAGGCACATCACCCTTTTCTTGATGTGCTTCATAGGCTGCATCAATCAACTTCACCCCATAACGATGATAAAAATCTCTGGCCTTTTGATTATAAACATTGGCCAAAAAAGTTAAGTGACTCTCTGGGTAAACAGGAGAAGGCTCAGCAACTGCTTTTCTTATGCCTTTTTGTGCACAATAGTGTGCCAAACGTTGTTTGGTTAACTCATCAATCACATCTCGGCGTAACTGGTTTATTTGTGAACCCGCAACAAAATAAATATCGGTTAAACACACTTCAATATGCGTGGCAACATAATCTGTTTGCCCAAGTTTGGCTAAACTCTCTTTAAGAGTGTGTAATGCTTTTTCACCTTGCTTGGCGATTTCAAAAGGCCCCAATAAATTTTTCTGGGCAACCACGCCCTCTTCACTGACCACTTGTAACGTTAATTGATGTTCATTGCCTGTTAAAAATAGCTGTACTGATATTTTTCTCTGGCTGGATGTTTTTAATAATGACTGTTGCCATTGATGATCTAAATTCCGATTCAGTGGATGAGAAGGTCGAATTTTTTGTAATTGTGGCAACATCTCATTAGGATAAACCTTATACCAGAATGAATCTATTTCCTCGACCATATTGGCTCTAAACCCAACGATCTCCCGTTTAATCAAAACATTTAACCCATCGCCATTGCTTAATGGTTCAGTGGTTTTTATTTCTAGGTAATCTTTCCCCACTTTCAGTATCTCACCTATAGGCAAACCAATAAATTTAGGGGAATCAAAGGCACCAATATCTATTTTACGATCTTGAACAAAATAATCAGTATTGCCACGATGAAACGTTTTATCAGGTTCTGGCACAAAAAAATGTTGAGAGCGGCCACTGGAAGCGGTCGTTAAATCAGTGCGTCTGGTTAAAATAGCATCCAGTTGTTGACGATAAAAAGCTGTGATGTTTTTCACATAACTCATGTCTTTGTATCGACCTTCTATTTTGAAAGAACGCACCCCTGCATTAATTAATGCTTCTAAATTGGCACTTTGATTATTGTCTTTCATCGACAATAAATGTTTTTCATAAGACACCACACGCCCTTGATTGTCTTTCAAGGTAAAAGGTAAACGGCAAGCTTGAGAACAATCCCCCCGATTGGCACTGCGCCCTGTTTGGGCATGGGAGATATAACATTGTCCAGAAAACGCCACACACAAGGCACCATGAATAAAAAACTCAATATTGGCATCTACCTGTTGGCTGATTTGGGTGATTTCATTTAAATTTAATTCCCTAGCCAACACCAATTGGGAAAACCCCACATCAGATAAAAACTTGGCTTTTTCGACGGTACGAATATCAGTTTGTGTACTGGCATGTAATTCAATAGGTGGAATATCCAACTCTAAAATACCCATATCCTGCACAATTAGGGCATCTACCCCAGCATCGTAGAGTTGCTGAATCAACAAACGAGCGCCTTCTAATTCATCATCATGCAAAATGGTATTCAATGTCACAAAAATTTTGGCATAAAAACGATGGGCAAAAGCCACCAAATCAGCAATATCTTTTAGACTATTACCTGCATTGTGGCGTGCGCCAAAACTGGGGCCACCAATATAAACAGCATCAGCGCCATGTAAAATCGCCTCTTTGGCAATATGCACATCGCGTGCAGGGCTTAATAATTCTAGTTGATTGGATAAAAGAGTCATAATAAAGTGTGTTGTGAATATATTTATTGAGGGAAAAGACGCATCAACGTAGAATAACTAACCACATTACTCTCAAGAAGATTAGCACCATTGTTATTTTAGTTAGTGTACGGTATTCTATTTTACCCAAACTCTCAACGGTAATCTACAATATCAACATCTACAAATCCATATAAACACATTTAATGTAATCTAAACCTGAACATAAGAACAGAATATCTGAATTGTGTGTAAAACCTTGCTTTAGACCTAGTTATATAGGATGCTATACTTCACACATAAAGTCTATATAATAGTCATCCGTGTACAAAAATAACCAAATACAATAAAATTTCAATTATTCTTTAATAAATAGGAATATTCAACCCAAAATCTAGTTAAGTACAAATGAGTTTTTTGTCCAATCTTTTTATGGTTAAACCATAAAAAGGAAGAAGAAAGGTAAAGAATGATCCAAAAAGCAATCTTTAGTGTCCTTATCATTATTTTCATTTTGTTGATTACTATCTTTGAATTTAGCATGTTAATGTTAATGACGATACTTCATGGAGTTAATCATCAATTATATTATCATTCATGGATTGTTTTCATTCTTCTGCGATTAGTTTCATTGATTATCTTGGGAGTATCATACTTTAAAGAATGGAAAATCAGCTTTAAGGTCTCATTATCCTTATTTATATTTTCATTCCTAATTACTGTCATTATAGGTAGTGTATATATCTAAAAAAATCATATAAAACAAAAATATTCCACATTAGATGTAATTAACAATAGATTTAAATTGCGTTAGCTTCATCACCAAAGCATCTTCAAACCCCGTACCTAAGTGATAATAATTTTTACGATGCCCAATAACCTCAAACCCCATTTTTTCATAAAGCCTTTGAGCCGCTATATTACTTTGCCTTACTTCCAAAAAAATGGATTCTAGCTGCTCTTGTTGGCAAACACTCAACATTTTATTGAGTAACATTTGCGCTAAATGTTGACGCTGATGTTCTGGCGCAATAGCAATATTATAAATTTCTGCAACCCCCGCACAAATATGCCACAACAAAAAGCCTGCTATTTTATCCCCCTGTTTGACAACCCATAAGTGTTGTTTATTGTGCAGGGCGCTTAAGTATTGCACTTTTGACCAAGCAGATGGATTAACCATTGCATCAATAGCCACAATGGCATCAATATCGTCTTCTGTTGCCTCTACAATCATTTTTGGGCTTTTCTTTGTGCTTGCTCTGTTGCAGTCAGTGCTATTTTATTACGCACATATAAAAGCTCCGCTTCTTGAGCTTTTAACTGTGGATAATTTCCCGATAAAGCCAAGGGCAAAAAATCAGCTGCAGTAGGCATGGTCACCATACCCTTTACAGGCAAATGATCATACACAGCAAAGGCGTTACCAATACCCATGGCACTTTGGCAAGGCATTGGCAAGGTAATACTGTCAGGTTTGCCCACTTGATAATCACTTAATTTTTTTTGATTTTTTGTATCATACCAAGCAAAAAACACTTCCCCCATTCTGGCATCAATTGCACATAAAACCTGTTCATGCTTTGGTGCCAATGATGAAAGCACATCCAAAGTGGGCACGGCCACTAATGGCGTATCATGCGCCAACGATAAGCCCTGCGCCACACCCGCACCGATACGCAAACCAGTAAAAGAACCTGGGCCTTGTGCATAAGTGATTAAATCCAGTTGATTAAGCTGGATATCGTGTTTTACCAATAATTCTTTTAAAGTTGGGAAAATCAGCTCCGCATGTTTTTGCTCAGCCGCAACATGAACCAAATCCTGTTTAGTATCAATTTGCAGAGCTAAAGATAAAAATGAAGTAGATGTATCAATACTTAAAGCAAACATAGTTTAAATTATCGTAAAATAAGCCTTTATTATAACCCAAGCGTTACTCATGAGTGTATATATCGGCCGTTTTGCACCAAGCCCAACAGGAGCTTTACATTTAGGTTCATTGCTGGCCGCTTTAGGTAGCTTTTTAGATGCCAAAAGCCATCAAGGCAAATGGCTTGTCCGTATTGAAGATGTAGACACTACAAGAACCGTTAAAAATGCAGATACTCAAATTCTAAAGACATTAGAAGCCTTTGGTTTACTGTGGGATGACCAAGTAGTTTACCAAAGCCAGAGGACAGAAGCTTATCAGGAAGCACTGACATACTTACAGCAACACCAACAAGTTTACCCTTGCTTTTGTTCCCGTAAAAAAGTCAAAGAAGAGGGCAAAGAAGGCATAGATGGCGCAATATATTCTGGGCATTGTCGTCTTTTCTTATCAAACGATTTCACTCAACCACACTCTTGGCGATTTTATGTGCCCAAAGGCGTATTCGGCTTTGAAGATAGAATTCTGGGCACATATAACCAAAACGTGCACGAGCAAATTGGCGATTTTATCTTAAAACGAAGAGACCACTTATGGGCGTACCAATTGGCTGTTGTAGTAGATGATGCATGGCAAAATATTACCCATATTGTTCGCGGGCAAGATTTACTAATCTCCACACCAAGGCAAATTGCCTTGCAACAAGCCTTAGGCCTTCCTACCCCGCAATACGCTCACTTGCCCCTTTTGGTCAATAACCACGGGCAAAAGCTCTCCAAGCAAACCTTGGCACCCGCTTTAAACCTGCATGAAACTTTAACCTTACTCAAAAAAGTGCTCCCCTTTTTAGGACTTCTACCCCCTAACGGTATTGATACAATTGATGATCTTCTACAATGGGCGATTACCCATTGGCATATCACCCAAGTACCCAAACAAGCTTTTGAAATCCGATAAAGTATGCTTGTATATTCTGTCCGTTCACACTAGAATTATCTTAACTGTCTTTACGGCCTAACCCAACTTAAAAGCAAAATTCAAAATGACTAATCAAACCGTTTATAATTTTTCTGCTGGCCCTGCTGTATTACCAAAAAGTGTTTTATTACAAGCACAAGAAGAAATGCTCGATTATCAAGGCTCAGGCATGTCTGTTATGGAAATGAGCCATCGTGGCAGCATTTTTATGGATATCCTCACCACAGCTGAACAAAATTTACGCGACTTAATGGGTATCCCATCCAATTATAAAGTACTGTTTTTACAAGGGGGAGCTTATACCCAGTTTAGTATGGTACCACTGAATCTAGCTGGTGGTTTTGAGACAATGGACGCAGTGGTTTCTGGCACATGGAGTTTAAATGCCAGCAAACAAATGGGGTACTTAAGCGAAGCAAAAGTACATATTGCCGCCAACTCTATCCAAAATAACCAGTTTTCCTATGCACCATTACCCGAAAATTGGCAAATAAGCCCTAACAGTGCATTTACACACTTTGCCTCAAACGAAACAGCCAATGGCTTACAATACCAACAATTGCCTTCTTTTCCAAAAGAAACGACATTAGTATGTGATATGTCCAGTGATATTCTTTCTCGTCCCATCAACGTCAATGATTTTGGCTTGATTTATGCAGGGGCACAAAAAAATATTGGTGCTGCTGGTGCAACTATTGTGATTATTCGAGAAGACTTATTAGACAGAACCCGAAACGATGTGCCCGATATATGGCGTTACCAAAGCTTTATCAAAAAACAAGGGATGTACAACACCCCTTGTACTTATGCAATTTATATAGCAGGTTTGGTATTTAAATGGTTAAAAGCCCAAGGAGGCGTACACACCATTGAACAACTGAACCAACAAAAAGCAACTTTATTGTACGAGATGATAAACCAAAGTGAAGGATTCTATCGCAACCCTATTCAAACAGATTTTCGCTCTAAAATGAATGTGGTTTTTTATACCCCTAATGAACAACTTGATGCTTTATTTGTGCAAGAAGCTGAAAAACAAGGGCTCAAAGGATTAAAAGGCTATGCCAGTATGGGAGGAATGAGAGCAAGCATTTATAATGGTATGTCGCTTAATGGGGTACAAATTTTAGCTGATTTTATGAAAAATTTTCAGCAAAAACACCAATAATGGTGCGACAAAAAAGCTGGGATTCATTAAACATTTAATGAATCCTTGCCTCTAACAGAAAAGATTCATACAATCAAGTCACATGTCCCTTTTTTGCATATGACAAAAGTCGATTATGAACAACCTGATTTTTCGAACCCAACAAGAATTAGACGCGTTGGCAACTGACCCCGCTCATGGCAATAAGGGCGTAGATAAAAAAGGGATTGCTGAACGTGAAGTTGGCTTAGCTTTAGAAGCCAAAGGAGAAGTATGTGGCTTAATCAGAGACCCATCAGGGCTTGCTGACTTCATTGATCAAACAGGACAAAAATGGGATGTTAAAGGTTTTCGCTCTCAGCACTCAGTAGAAAAATACTCTTTAGAAATGGCTTTAGCACATATTCAAAAAAGTATTGATCAAAATGAATATGTAATGCTGGATACGCGTGAAATGGTAGAACATGATATTCAGGAATTAACCAATGAACTCATCCATAGAGGCTTGATTAACAAAGTCAAAATATGGCCTTAACTGATTAATTTTCAGGATAACAAACCCAATATAAATCTGGTTCATGAAAAAACAAAACGAACACATCTATCACCTTCTTATGCAATTGACTCTTTAATCTAAACTTCCAACAACATGAATTTACTAGGTTAGAAACAAAAAAGCCACTGACAATCAGTGGCTTTAACAATAAGAACCAAACGATTATTATTGTACAGTTTGTCCTTCGTTTTCTTTATTCATTTCCAATCTTTGCAAATACATGGCTTCAAAATTAATAGGAGCCAATAATACAGGCGCAAAACCCGCACGAGTAGTAATGTCTGATACAACTTCACGTGCATATGGGAATAAAATATTAGGGCATGCAACAGCCAAAATAGGCTCTAACTCTTCTTCAGGAATATCTTGAATACGGAATACCGCTGCTTGTTTCACTTCACAAACAAACATTGCCTTGCCATCAGGTAATTTTGCCGTAATGGTCACACCAATAGTGCAATCAAAAAAACCTTCTTCAATTTGTTTGCCTTCTGTGGTCACTTGCATATCCACTTCAGGTTGTTCCTGATTCAAAAAAACTTGAGGAGCGCTTGGCACTTCTAAAGAAATGTCTTTAGTATAAATTTTTTCGATTCCAAATACGGGTTGTTTTTGCTCTTCGCTCATTATTGACTCTTTCAAATAATAGAAAAGGGGGTTCCCCCTTTATATGTTTACCAAAACTTAATCTGCTAATAAAGTATCCAATTTACCTGCTTGATTCAACGCATTTAAATCATCAAATCCACCAACATGTGTCTCGCCTATAAAAATTTGAGGTACGGTTCTGCGGCCTGTAATTTGCATCATATGATCCCGTTGAGTAGGATCCGTATCAATACGAATTTCCTCTACAGCACTGACCCCTTTTTGAGCCAATAACTGCTTTGCTCTCATACAATATGGGCATTGGGCTGTTGTGTACATTTTAACGGGTTTCATTGTTTATTCCTCTCTATTTTATAGCTGTGATGTGTGTTTATATTGGGTAACTTCAGTCATTTTCAACTACTGAGTATTATTTTACCATTAATTTTATGGTCTTTATCCAAAAACTATCAGCCTATTTAGGTACATTTTATGCAAACGACTCAATTATTTTATTGATTTGACTTGCTTCAAAATAAAACGGGTGTTAAAACATCACACTAACGACAGATTTTCATTACATCATACTATGAATAACCCTAATGCTCAGTTTATTGCCCTTTTCCGTGAAGCGGCACCTTATATACACCAATTTAGAGACAAAACATTTGTTATTGGTTTAAGCGGTCATACTCTGCTGGATAAAAGCATTGAGCATATTGCCCAAGATATTGGTTTATTAGCCAGTTTAGGGGTACGCCTTGTGTTGGTACATGGAGCCAGACCACAAATTGAAACCGCATTACAAGCGCATCAAATAGCCAGCGTGGTACACAAACATACTCGAGTCACAGACCTGCCCACTTTAAGTATCATTAAACAGGTTTTTGGTGCAGCACGCTTTGATATTGAAGCAAACTTATCTATGGGTATGCCCAACTCACCCATGTATGGAGCAGGCATTAAAACAGCATCAGGTAACTTTATTACAGCAAAACCTTTAGGTGTGCTTGATGGTATTGATATGCAACTTTCTGGCACGGTACGCAAGGTTGACAAACTGACGATTCAAAAACGCTTAGATGAAGGCTGTGTCGTACTGGTTAGCCCATTAGGCTACTCTTTGTCAGGGGAAACATTTAATTTAAAGATGGAAGAAGTCGCCAGTCAAATTGCCCAATCACTACAAGCCGAAAAACTGATTTACCTGATTGAAGGCCAAGGTTTATTTACTCAAGAGCAGACATTAATCAGCTCATTAAGTGCACAAGAAGCGCAAGCAGTTTTACACAATACCCCTCAAGCACAAGATGTGACCATTGCCTTGCCTTTTGCCATAAAAGCCCTAAACAATGGTGTTAGTCGTGCCCATCTCCTATCCGCTAAGCAAAATGGCGTACTTTTGAGCGAATTATTTACCCGTACAGGCTCTGGTACTTCTATTGCGAGGTCGGCTTTTGTACAAATAAGGGAAGCGACCATTGATGATATTCCATCAATCATGGCCATTATTCAGCCTTTAGAAGAAGCAGGCATTTTACGAAAACGCAGCCGCGAGACCATTGAAAACCATATTCAAAGCTATTCGGTTCTGGTCAATGACAATCAAATTTATGGTTGTATTGCCATTAAAACATTTGCCAAAGAACCCGATATGGCTGAACTTGCCTGTTTAGCCGTTGCACCCATTACGCAAGAAAGTGGCTATGGTCAACTGTTAGTCAATCATTTGGAACAAAAAGCATTCAAAATGGGGGTGCGTAAATTGTTTTTACTGACCACCCAAACCGCCCATTGGTTTATTGAGCGTGGTTTTAAAGAAGCCACCCTAGCTGACCTACCCAAAGAGAAGCAAAAGCTTTACAATTACGAAAGACGTTCAAAAATACTGATGAAAAACTTAGTCAATTGACTATAAACACAAGGAAAAACACACATGGGACATATGGTTCAATGCGTTAAGCTAAAAAAAGAAGCAGAAGGTTTAGACTTTCCACCTCTGCCAAATGAATTGGGTAAAAAAATTTACGAAAACGTATCGAAAGAAGCATGGAAAGGCTGGTTGGGTTTTCAAACCATGTTGATTAATGAAAACCGTTTAAGCCTAGCTGACCCACAAGCCCGCCAATACTTAGCCACTCAAATGGAAAACTACTTTTTTGGTGAACAACAAGGCATGCCCGCTGGATACACTCCACAACAATAAAACTCAGTAATAAAAAGGCCTGAATCAACAGGCCTTTTTCTCATTTTAATGTCTATTTTGTCCATATTTCTGAATTTTTATTCCAAATACTGTTCGGATCAGTCATCAATGTTTTGATGTTACCGATCAAATCAATAGGGGTATTTCCAAAAGATAAAGCTCGACCAGTTAAAAAAGACACCGCATATTCAGACCAACTACCATATCGATCCTGAGCCATTTTGCGTGCTGTTTCCAAATATTGACTGGCCTCTTTTGCGGTTAAAAAACCAGCTAAATAACTGTATCTGGCAATCACTGCAATACGTTCAATATCCCAAGCATCAATATTTTTAAAATTTTTGGCTTCTTCTTCAGAAAACCCCAAAGTGTCTACCATTGCGCGACGATACGCAATCACATCCGCTTCTTCGTCAATACCGTCATCCAATAACATCATAATATTTGGTTCTGAACGATGCCCTTTATTTACCAGCCAATCCAATTGTTTTTTCGCTGTTGCGGCATCCGTTACATCCCAATTATGGGCTAATACAGATTGCACATTGGCCTCATCATACGCCTTGCCCATATTTAACTCATCAATATGTTCAGCAGGCAAGACAATGGCACCAAAAGCCAAAAGCGAAGCATCAATTGCTTCAGCTGGCGCTTCAGTATGTTGTTGCGCTGGTTCAGAAACAACAGTTTTGGTATCGGTAGAAGGAGACGGTTGTGGATCATCACCACAACTGCTCAAAAATGCCGAGCTTAAAATAGCCATCACAGCCAATGCAATTGTTTTATTTCTCATTTTATTATATTCCAGAATAAATTTTAGTTTTCTGTCATCAAATGTTTCATCGCCATATTGTACTGAATTGTAATCGTTTCGTATATAAAATCAGAGAAACGGTATCATAAAAAGATAAAGCTGGAGTATTTTTGAGATTTTTTTGGGAAGGTGGCGAGCCTAACCCTCGGCACTAACAAACTTAACTTGGGCTGCTTGCTTCCGCACCTGACCCGTTGAGCTAAACTGCTATGCGAGGAGACCCGCCATTGAGATTGGCAAATATACCAGCATTTACCTTATTCGCCAAGCGTTTTATCGTAAAAAGAGACAGCATAGTCAAAAACCACTCAAAAAACCGACAATTTAATATTTATTACATTAAATAATATCAATCACAATTAATATATAAAAATAGTGGGTTCAAATATTTTGATTCATGTCTAGAGCAGGTGTTTGTTTTGGGCTATTGGCAACCACACGAGCAGGCACCCCAACCACAGTGGAATAAGCAGGCACATCTTCCAACACCACACTGCCAGCGCCAACCTTAGCACATTCACCCACTGTAATATTGCCTAAAATGGACGCATTTGCCCCAATTAACACACCCTCTTTAATTTTCGGATGACGGTCCCCACTGGCTTTACCCGACCCACCTAAAGTGACCCCATGAAGCATCGACACATTGTCTCCAATAACGGCTGTTTCACCCACCACAACGCCCGTACCATGATCGATCATAATGCCTTTGCCTAGCTTAGCAGCAGGGTGAATATCCACCCCCATCACTTCTGAAATACGGTTTTGTAAAAAATAGGCCAAACTGTCATGCCCTTTATGCCAAAGCCAATGCGTGACCCTTTGGCTTTGAATGGCATGGAAACCCTTAAAATATAAAAGAGGCAAAGAATAATAGTCACAGGCAGGGTCACGATCATAACAAGCAATAATATCAGCATGCATCGCATGGCTAATTTGCGGATCTTCTTTTAATGCTTCTTTAAATAATTCTTGTAATGCTCGAGCATCCATCACTTGGCTGGCCAACTTACTGGATAAATGAAAAGCCAACACGTCATCCAAACTTTGATGACGCAATACCGTCAAATGAATAAAGCTGGCCAAAAGCGGTTCGACTTTAACAGCCTGTTCCGCCTCAAAAAAAATGGTACGCCATAAATCTTCTGCAACAATATCCGCTTGTATATCATGTTGCTGAGTATCCATCACTTTTACTCCTTACAATAAAACCACATCGAATTGCTCTTGAGTATAAGTGCTTTCTACTGCTAAGAAAATAGGTTTCCCCACAAAATCAACCAGCATCGCCAACGATTGTGACTCTTCATCTAAAAACATCTCAATCACACTTGGCGCGGCCAAAATTCTGAATCCTTTAACATCATACCGTCTGGCTTCTCGCACAATTTCTCGTTGAATCTCATAACAAACCGTAATGGCTGTTTTGACTCTGCCCCTGCCTACACAACACGCACAAGGTTCACACAATACATGCGACAAACTGTCCCTTGTGCGTTTACGGGTAATTTCAACCAAACCTAAACTGGTAAAACCATTTACCGTTACACGGGTACGGTCAAAACTTAATGCTTTGGTTAACTCCTGCATCACAATTTGTTGGTGTTCTTCATTTTCCATATCAATGAAGTCCACAATAATCATGCCACCCAAATTTCTTAAGCGTAACTGCCTAGCCAGCATATGCGTGGCTTCTAAATTGGTTTTGAATATCGTTTCGTCAAAACTACGGTTGCCGACAAAACCACCTGTATTAATATCAATGGTGGTCATCGCTTCAGTTTGATCAATAATTAAATAGCCTCCAAACTTTAAACTTACCTTTGGCTGCAAAGCTTTATTGATTTCCCCTTCAACCCCAAACATTTCAAAAATCGGGCTCTCCCCTGCATGGTGTTCAATTTTAGGATATGCCGAATGAACATACTGTTCAGCAAACTCACGCATTTTATTGTAGTTCTCAGTAGAGTCCACAATAATTTTCATGGTCTTTTGCCCCGTCATATCGCGTAAAACACGTAAGCTCAAAGGTAAATCCTGAAAAATCATGGTTTCTGGTGCAGCCGTTTTAGCTTTTTCCTGAATATCCGCCCACAATTTGGTCAAAAACAATACATCTGAAGCCAACTCTTCATCCGTAGCCGTTTCTGCACTGGTGCGAATAATATAGCCACGAGAACCACCTTCAGGCAGCACCTTTTCTAAACGCTCTTTTAAAGCCAAACGCTCTTCTTCTATTTCAATGCGTTGTGAAATACCAATATGACCATCTTGAGGTAAATGCACCAAAAAGCGGCCAGCCAATGAAATTTGCGTACTTAAACGAGCCCCTTTGGTATTAATAGGGTCTTTAATCACCTGAACTAAAATCGTTTGACCTTCAAACAATACATGCTCAATACGCTGAGGAACAATCACCTCTTCCTCATTTCTTGGCTCAAGCCTCGGTTCAAATACATCAACAATATGCAAAAATGCCGAACGTTCCAACCCTATATCAATAAACGCACTTTGCATACCAGGCAATACTCGCTTGACCAAGCCAAGATAAATATTACCCACCAAACCATGGCTGCTTTCGCGTTCAATGTGGATTTCTTTAACCACCTCTTCTTCAAGAATCGCAACCCGTGTTTCTTGGGGCGTAATATTGATTAAAATATTTTCTGGTGGACGATCAATATCTTTTAATAATGGAATTGCTTGTAACATAAAAACCTACTTTTTATTTTTAATCATTCTTTTCCTGATCCAACTGGCTCATATCGGGCAGATGGATTTTGCATTGTTCAAGTAATTGTGCCGTTTCAAAAATGGGCAGCCCCATCACACTGGAGTAGCTACCGGCAATATGCGTCACAAACAAGGCACCCAAGCCTTGAATACCATAAGCCCCAGCCTTATCAAGCGGCTCTCTGGTATGAATATAAGCATCAATGCTTTGTTCTGTTAATTGTGTTAAAGTAACTTGACTTATTTGTTCTTTTTGTAAAAACTGCCCTTCATAAACCACACACACAGAACTGATCACCTGGTGGGTTTGTCCAGACAAAATACCCAATATTTCCTTTGCCTGTTCTGGATCCTTGGGTTTACCATAAATGGTATCATTTAATGAAACAATGGTATCAGCCACGATAATTGGCGCTTTTGGCAACATAAGCTGTTTTTTACGCTCCACAGCAGCATGCGCCTTAAGTAAAGTGACCCTTTTTACATATTCTTCTGGCAACTCAGCGTCTTTTGGGGTTTCATCGATAGTCATCAGTATTTTTTGAGGGTTCAGCCCCATTTGTTTAAGTAATTCAAAGCGACGCGGACTACCTGAAGCTAAATACACCAGAGGTTTCATAAAACAGACCTTACTCTATTGCTTGATTGTCAAAAAAACACAACTATAATTTTCCTATATTACCTGAATAAGGATATTTTTGTCCGCTAAAATAACTTTATATTTAATAAAAATAGATTATTTTACCAAATAATTGACCTTGTCATTTTCAACAATATAATTAAACAATAAGATAAAAACAAAAAAATTAAACAATAAATTAAAAATTAATTTTTAAAAAATAAATATATCTAATGATTAGAATAAAATATATTTTTGTAATTTAATTTTAAAAATTTATTTATTTTTACTATTTTTGATTTTTAAAGTCAGTCAATCAAACTCAACATTTTTTAATTATTTTGTTGTATGATTAAATACTTTTGGGAATTTAACATATTTACGCTTTTATTTAGCAATGTTTTTTGCCTAACAACATCATTTTAACTTTCCAGAACATCATTGTTATTCACAAAAAATGAATACTGTTTTTTTAATTTCATTTATATTTCCCTTAACCGACGGTAGTCCCTTTATTATGCTATTTTGTGTATAAGGGATCATCCTAGTAAGGATTGCTTAATCTGATAGACTACATTTCTGTATTTTTTAGTACAAACTGATCAGACTCATCATTCATGATTTGCATTTATTTTTAATTGACTTGAAAGCGTTCGCTTACGAATTAGAGAGTTTTGTGGATCTGACTTAAGAAAACGAATAGGAATATATATTGGGAAATCAGCTATTGCGATCTTACTTTGGGTATCAACAATATCAGACCCTTCATAATCTTGTCGCCGATACTCAAATTGATATGTTACGGTAAATGCTTTTTGCTCATCATCAATATTTTCAACTTCAATAGATACAACCTTTGCCTCAGTATTGGTACCTAGTTTTTTCATTAGCTCTCTATCTCGATAGTACAAAATACTGGAATAAATCGTTGTGATACCAATTACTGCAAGCAAGATCCCTACCGCAATAAAAATTACCCCAAGAATAATCACCAAAAAATTGCTTCTCAAAAAGAGTAATAAGACACCAAGTCCAATAAATGAAGTAGACAGCACACAAAAAACCATTATTATCGAAGTATGTTTTTTGAAGGATTGTTTTAATGCATCATATTTATGCTTAGCGTTCTTTTTTTCTAACTCATCCATTATTTATGTATAATTTCTCAAGCCTGTAATTTCTTGGAGAAACATCTTTTTACGTGAAGAATATCTTACTGAAATATTTTGTCGCTTCACACTCCACGACGAGACGGATCACCCCATCAGATTAGGCGCATACTGATAAAGATTATCCCCACCCAATAATCCAATAGGATCCTGATTACTAAACCGTCCACTATCCGCATCATAATAGCGCATTAAATTATAATGCAATCCCGTCTCAACATCATAATACTGATTTTGAAACCTAAACGGTTGATGACCTTGATGTAGGTTATGCTCTTCGGCTATTTTTCCCCAAGTTTGGTATTTCGCATACCAAATCAACTCCCCTTTTTCATCGGTTAACTCTTTGGGTAAGCCTACTTGATCTGTATGTAGGTAATTAATAACTATATTTTCACCAAGACTAATAAATGCTAAGGGAACAAAATTTTCTAATGATCTATCAGTACCTGCTACAGAAATCTCACTACCATAAATATATACAACGCTTCTTTCATAACTTCTCTCTTGCAGTAACCGTGCGCCATCCCAAACAAATTCAGTTTTGTTTTCTAGGGTGTTCTTGCTGATTTGTTCTTTTCTGATTCTGCGTCCAAATACATCGTAAATGTATTGCCAGTTTTCTTTTGTGCCTTTTTTATCAGTAATAGTGGCTTGTTGTAACTGTTGATTCAGGTTATAACTTAGCTCTAAGGTTCTATCCTTCGCTTCTTTCCTCACCATATTACCCAGCTCATCATAATGGTAGGCGATCCCTTGATATGTTTGCACTCGGTTGGCGTGTTTGTCTATGGGTGAGACTCCTGGGTCATCTTTTAATGGTGACCATGTCGGGTCACTGAGCATTTGCTCATAATAAGCTTTGTCTTTTATGGGTTGTTTGGGCTTAGGCTGGCTGTTTTCTTGCGCATCAATAATATTATGCGCTGGGTCAAAGGCAAATAGCTCTTGCCCTGCTTGGGTAATACGCCCTATTTTGTCATAAACGTATTGTAGACTGCTGCCTCTATTGTCTGACATTCGGGTTAAGTTACCCGCTTTATCGTATTGGTAGCTACGTTTAACGGGGCCACTGGCAATCAGCAGCTTATTTTTGTTTTTAAGGTCTAAATCTTGTTCAAATGAGGCAACTTGTTGTTTGATGCGCCCCATTGGGTCTAAATCGTAGAAGCTGGTTAGTTTACCTTGGCTGCGGCTGATTTCTCGATGTAAGTCGTCCCGCTCAAAATCGCTGATCACTTTGCCGTCTATATTGATTTGGTGTAAATGGCCGCTACCGTAATAGAGGTAATTGATGGTTTGCCCTGTGGGCAATACGGTGGCAATACGGTTGCCTAACTCATCGTAAAAGTATTGCACTGTTTTGGCGGCGTTGGGGTCTAAAAAGGTTTCTTCTACGAGGGTTTGTGGGTCTAAATCGTAAGTGCGCTCACAAATCAATTGCCCTAATGGGTCATAATCCAGTTGTATCAGGCTATGTTCGTTTTTGGCTTGAATCAGTTGATTCAGTTCATTGTATTGGAATGTACTGTGTAGCTCCTGCGCACTTTGGCTGTCATGGGCATTTTTGGCGGTCAGTTGCCCTAAAGCATCACGCTCGTAGGTTTTTTGGATCAAGGCATTCAATTGGGTTAAATCGACATTGGGGTGATTGACTTGCCCGTAGAGTTTTTCTTGTACCAGTTCTGAGGCTAAGTTGTAATGGTAGCCGGTGGCTTTGCCATCAAAGCCAATTTCGCCAATTAGGTTATCCAGTATATCGTATCGTAGTGATATTGTTCGGTACTGCTGTAATAACAACAAAATCTCTCCGAACGTTAATAGACCAACTTTAAACCATAGCTTTCCTCAATTATCAACAATAATAGTAATCGAATTTATTCGATTACTATTTTAAAATTAGAATTATTTCTACAATATTTTAAAAAACTAATACTACTTTCTCTATCATTATTAAGAGCAATACATCCAAACCCTGTATCATCATGAGGATACACTGCAATATTAAGCTCAGGATTAATATAAAAACAAACCTGCCCGATAATACCAGAATGACTCATCATGAGTTTAGAAAGCATAATAAAATGATCATAATTAAAACTAAAATCTAATGAACTAATTGGTAAAGAGCTATCACCATATAAATAGCTCTCAAAACTATCACTCATTGTTTTTAAGATTCCATTTTTTATAAAAAATAAAAATGCATCATTATATTCTGCGAGAATTTCAGGATCACTCTCCGTTTTATCATCAAAAGATAATGCTGTCATGATAAAGAAATTATTATACTTACCAAAATAATCATCAAACATACTTACAGATTCTTGTACAATTTCAGAAGAATAACCATTTAACCGTTCAAAATATCCCACCCATCCTTTAGATGTACTGAATCCATCGAAATTAAAATCCTCGAGTGAAACTTTTTTATCTATCAATTTTAATAATTTTTCCATCGCTTATCCCTACAGTTATCTTTTTGCTTTTATTAGGTGCAGACTTACCTATACCAACTTTCCATTCACCTGCTTTATCAGAGTGTGTAGTATGACTTTTACTCCATATTTCATTTGTGTGTTTATTTTTCCAATTTCCTTTATTTGCACGAGTAAAATCAGAAGGATGGGAAGTTGGTGTTCTCACAACATCGCCGACATTAGCATTATTAACTTTCTTTTTAGGATCGTCTAAATAACATTTAAACCCCCAAGGATCAATCCACCCCATCGGATTAGGCGCATACTGATAAAGGTTCGTCCCACCCAACAACCCAATCGGATCCTGATTGCTAAACCGCCCACTGTCCGCATCATAGTAACGCATTAAGTTATAATGCAGCCCTGTCTCAGCATCGTAATACTGGTTCTGGAACCTAAACGGTTGGTGACCTTGGTGTAGGTTATGCTCCTCGCTTACTTTACCCCAGGTCTGATATTTTGCATACCAAATCAACTCACCTTTTTCGTCGGTAAGCTCTTTAGGCAAACCGACTTGGTCTGTATGCAAGAAGTTTATTTGTGGCTCTTCTTGCTCTGGCTCTAATACGATTTGCGCTAAGGGTTCAAATCCTTCCTCTCGATAAATATAAGTAAAGGTTCGTTTATCGGTGCTTTCTTGTAATAACCGTGCACCATCCCATACAAATTCGGTTTTCTTTTCTATGACGTTATTGCTGATTTGTTCTTTTCTGATCCTGCGTCCAAAGACATCATAGGTATATTGCCAGCTTTCTTGTTTCTCTATTTTGCTATTGTGCGTTATATTCGCTGTAATTAATTGCTGGTTAAGGTTATAACTCAGCTCTAAGGTCTTATCCTCCGCCTCTTTCCTCACCATATTACCCAGCTCATCATAATGGTAAGTAATCCCTTGATAGCTTTGCACTCGGTTGGCGTGTTTGTCTATGGGTGAGACTTCGGGGTCGTCTTTTAACGGTGACCATGTCGGGTCACTGAGCATTTGCTCATAATAAGCTTTGTCTTTTATGGGTTGTTTGGGCTTAGGTTGGCTGTTTTCTTGCGCATCAATAATATTATGCGCTGGGTCAAAGGCAAAGGTTTCTTGCCCTGCTTGGGTAATGCGTCCTATTTTGTCGTAAACGTAGCGTAAATTGTTGCCTCTGATGATATATCTATTATTTTTAAAACCCCATCTTTCACACCTCTAAACTTGGTCAGTATGCAGGTAATTTACTATATTACTCCAAAATCCAATTCATCATAAACACATATACACCACGTTTCTTTCTTTCCAAGTAGATAGTTTTCTCCAGGATAATCCGTTAAAAATTTAAGAACCAGCCTCAAAGCTGAAAAATCAATTAAATATCCTTGCTCGAAATCATAGCCAAATAAAATAATTTGCTGAGTGTCATTTATAGGGTACAATTGTTGAATCATAAAGTAAAATTCGTCTACCTCAGCAATATTTTTCCTTTCATGTAAACTTAACTGACTCCAAGCAATTCTAGAACCCACAAAAGGAAATTTTTCCATATTTGTATACCCATCAATTTCGTCATCAGCTAGAATAGAAAAAGTAATTCCCTCTCGTTCAGCAAATTCTATAAATTCTAAATCGTACATATTAACCTCTAACGTCCAAATCTTCTCTGAATTTTTGTAACAGTTTTTGTGGTTTTTACCACTTCGGTTTTGTTTTCTATAGCGTTATTACTGATTTGTTCTTTTTTATTAAATTGTTGATTACTTATTTAAGAAAAGTATCCAATTTAAATTTTAATCGAACCTCTTCTATATTTTTAAGCACAATATTTCAAAAGGACTATTTTTGTTGTAACAAGGGCTTATCAAGTAATTAATTTTCTATATGATCCAGCATTAACATAATTTCATTTTTGGATTTATCGTAAGGAGGCTTCCATAGTTGGCAATCCTCTTCTAACCAATCATCATATTCAGATGGAGAGATATTTTTTTGCAGTTCTTTATACAATACTTTTCTGGTAAAGGATAATTTATCTAAAACTTTTTTCTCTTTAAAAAATAATAAAAGTGCCATGGACATGGTTTCCCTATCTAAGAAACCAGAAGCAATTTTATCTACTACTGTTACAATTTCTTCAAGATATAAGGTTGAAGTTTTAACATCATTAATGTTTAATTTATTATCATTTTTCAATTTAGCCACACCTTTTCACAAATTTAGTTGTTTTTTCATCTAATTCAACATCACCTTTTATTTTATACTCTTCTACGCCTAAATCATTCTTCCTAAACTCTACTCTGTTTTCATCTATGTCAAAATCTATATAATTTCTAGCGTGATTTTGTTTTATTTTAAATTTATCTGCAGCATCAGCCATACTGAAGGGCTTTCCTTTTGCTTTTGTTGCAAAAACAGCATTTTGATCACCAGCCTTAATCACCATACTTTGTTTTATTCCTTCAAATCCCTTATTACTTGTATAGTGTCTTAATCTAATTAGAGCAAGTCCAAAAGGATCAATCCACCCCATCGGATTAGGCGCATACTGATAAAGATTCATCCCACCCATCAACCCAATCGGATCCTGATTACTAAACCTTCCACTATCTGCATCATAGTAACGCATTAAGTTATAATGCAGTCCTGTCTCAGCATCGTAATACTGGTTCTGAAATCTAAACGGTTGATGACCTTGGTGTAGGTTATGCTCTTCGGCTACTTTTCCCCAAGTTTGGTATTTCGCATACCAAATCAACTCCCCTTTTTCATCGGTTAACTCTTTGGGTAAGCCTACTTGATCTGTATGTAGGTAATTGACTTGTGGTTCTTCTTGCTCTGCCTCTAATACGATTTGTGCTAAAGGCTCAAAACCCTCTTCTCGATAAATATAACTAAAGGTTCGTTTATCTACTTTTTCTTGTAATAATCTTAAGCCATCCCAAATAAATTCAGTTTTATTTGTAGATGCATTATTGTGGATTTGTTCTTTTCTAATCCTGCGCCCAAACACATCGTAAGTATATTGCCAGTTTTCCTGTATGCTTTTTGTGTCAGTAATGGTAGCTTGTTCTAACTGTTGATTCAGATTGTAACTTAGCACTAAGGTTCTATCCTTGGCTTCTTTCCTCACCATATTACCCAATTCATCATAATGGTACGTAATCCCTTGATAGCTTTGTACTCGATTGGCTTGTTTGTCTATAGGGGAAACTTCTGGGTCGTCTTTTAACGGTGACCATGTCGGGTCACTGAGCATGTGCTCGTAATAGGCTTTGTCTTTTATGGGTTGTTTGGGCTTAGGTTGGCTGTTTTCTTGCGCATCAATGATATTATGCGCTGGGTCAAAGGCAAATAGCTCTTGCCCTGCTTGGGTAATACGCCCTATTTTGTCATAAACGTATTGTAGACTGCTGCCTCTATTGTCTGACATTCGGGTTAAGTTACCCGCTTTATCGTATTGGTAGCTACGTTTAACGGGGCCACTGGCAATCAGCAGCTTATTTTTGTTTTTAAGGTCTAAATCTTGTTCAAATGAGGCAACTTGTTGTTTGATGCGCCCCATTGGGTCTAAATCGTAGAAGCTGGTTAGTTTACCTTGGCTGCGGCTGATTTCTCGATGTAAGTCGTCCCGCTCAAAATCGCTGATCACTTTGCCGTCTATATTGATTTGGTGTAAATGGCCGCTACCGTAATAGAGGTAATTGATGGTTTGCCCTGTGGGCAATACGGTGGCAATACGGTTGCCTAACTCATCGTAAAAGTATTGCACTGTTTTGGCGGCGTTGGGGTCTAAAAAGGTTTCTTCTACGAGGGTTTGTGGGTCTAAATCGTAAGTGCGCTCACAAATCAATTGCCCTAATGGGTCATAATCCAGTTGTATCAGGCTATGTTCGTTTTTGGCTTGAATCAGTTGATTCAGTTCATTGTATTGGAATGTACTGTGTAGCTCCTGCGCACTTTGGCTGTCATGGGCATTTTTGGCGGTCAGTTGCCCTAAAGCATCACGCTCGTAGGTTTTTTGGATCAAGGCATTCAATTGGGTTAAATCGACATTGGGGTGATTGACTTGCCCATACAGTTTTTCTTGTACCAGTTCCGAGGCTAAGTTGTAATGATAGCCTGTGGCTTTACCATCAAAGCCAATTTCACCAATCAGGTTATCGAGGATGTCGTACTGAAAATAGTAGTTGTCTTTGTTTTCATTGGTCAGGCGATTTAAACGTCGAGCCAAATCATAATGGTAATGAAACTGATGCCCTAATGCGTTGGTACGCATAATGGGTAAACCATCTTGGCTATATTGGTATTCAGTCGGGTTGCCTAATCCATCTAAATGTTGAATCAGCCGCCCAGCTTCATCGTAATGATATTGTTCGGTACTGCCGTCAGGGTAACTGATTCGGGTTAAATGGTTTTGCTCATTATATTGGTAATGAGTGTTGTAGCCTAAGGCATCAATCACACGTATCAAATTGCCTTTGGCATCGTAATTAAGTTCTGTACGTTTTTGCGAACAATCGGTTAAGGCAATAAGTTGATGCTTATGATCATATTCTAGCTGGGTTTCACCACCTTTGGCGTTTTGGATCACCACAGGTAAACCTAGGTGGTTATACTGGTATTCCGTCACATTTTTTTTGCTATCGGTAACAGTCAGCAGGTTGCCTTTTTCATCATAGGTGTAATCGGTGCTGTTGCCTTGTGCATCAATGACTTCTTGCAACTGGTATTGTTCATTGTAGGTGTAATTGGTGGTTTGCCCCAAAGCATTGGTGATGCTGTTAATTTGTCCTTCTAAGGTATAGGTATAGCGGGTCTCTCGCCCTAAAGCATCTGTTTCCAGTAAAACGCGACCATAATTATCCCGTTCTGTCTCGATCAATACATCATCATAGCGTTTATGGGCAATGATTTCTCGATTAAAGTCATACACAAAGGTTTCTTCGCGCCCTAATGGGTCGGTCACAATGGTATGCCCAGGTTGATAATCAAAATACCAGTGTTCGTCTAAACTGGTAAAGTTATGCAGTACCCTGCCTTCTTTGCTGTATTCATCATATTCATATTGCGATACATAACCTGCTGCATTTTGGTGTTTGATCATCACATGATTGCGATACGCAAATTGCCGTGTCACCACCCCTTGCGCATTTTCTACGGTAATTAAGTCACCTTCTTCGCTGTAACCATAGCGAACCAACAGCGCACCTTTACCTTTTTGGTTTGGGTCTGTGCTGTAATACTCTTTCCACGTAATTTCGGTCAAACGCCATAAAGGTGCACTCAGTTGTTGCTTCAGTTGATCGTTGTATTTGGTAATATCACTAAAATGAAATTGAATCACCCGCCCACTGCTGTCAATCAACTCTTTTAATTGTTGGGTGTATTCATCGTAAATCAAACGTTGATGGTGTTCATTGCGGTCAACCATTGCCACTAAGGGTAAATAATGGCTGTTCTCTCCTTGTGGGTCATGTTGATCTAGCCCAATAGGGGCAAACCAAAGTTTAACACCCTGATCGACACTGGCAATTTCGTATTTGCCATTATCCAGCCTTTTAAACCAAATTTGTTCGGTGGCATGATAAACGGCTTCTTCATCCTCTTCCATAAAGGGGAGGGATATTTCTCGACCTTGTTCGTCTATGTAGGTAAATCGATCTTCTTTACGAATCAATCGTGTACTGTAAAATACCGACCAGCCTTGCCCTAACCAGCCATTGCCCTCTTGATCAGAATAATAACTACGGCTCCAGTTAAGGGGCATTGGCCCATCAAAGTTAAAGTCTTGTTCCCCTGGTAAGAGTTTAATACCCAATATCGGGTTAACAGGTGCCCCCTTCATTTCATTATTTTTACAAGAGACACATTCATTGTAACTATCGTTAACACGCCCGCCACTTCGATTATTCATCCAAAATATATCACCTGTTCGGACAATATATTTACCGCCAATTTTGACAGTAAAACTATGTAAGAGAGAAAAACATGTTTCCTCTTTTGTTGCTGTTGCTAATCCAGCCTTTGCGGGCTGATCCCCCTTTACGCCTTTTGTCGCACTCTCTCCATGCACAAAAGCGGGTTTACCATTAAGCAAAGTATTCTCTGCAACACCTTTAGAATCACCTAAATCAATAAAAACGAAAAAAGGAACAGGATTGGGAGCAGGTGGTGCCCAACAAAAATCAGGGACATTACAAATTACTTTATAAGATTTATCCTTACGAGCTGCTTTCATTACGGCCATTTTTGCTCTCCTTCACACCTTATCTAAAGCCAAACAGGTTACAACCATTATTTATTGATATTCATAGGTAAAATCATCGTCTTTTACATCAATAAAAATCGACGATATTGTTTGCTCTTGGGTCGAAGCCAAAAGCAACTGATAACTGATTTTGGGTAAAATTGCATTGGTCAATATGGCATAAACCATACGTCCACCAGACTCAATTTCGGTACAACGAGACACAATTAAAGACACAACCTGATCCGAATATTTTAATGTAATATTATGATTATCAAAGATACGATCAACAACTCGTTGTAATTGTAACCGAACAATCGCCCCCAACATTTCATCAGAAAGCGGGTAGTAGGGAATCACTTGCATTCTGCCCAATAAAGCAGCAGGAAAGACCTTAAGCATAGGTTCACGCAAAGCATAACCCAAAGCTTCTGGTTCTGGCATCAACTCTGGATCCTGACACATATCCATAATTAACTCTGTTCCCACATTGGTGGTCAAAATAATGATGGTATTTTTAAAGTCGATATAACGACCTTCTCCATCTTCCATCCAACCTTTATCAAACACTTGGAAAAATACTTCATGTACATCTGGATGGGCTTTTTCAACCTCATCCAATAAAATCACACTATAAGGGCGTCTACGCACTGCTTCAGTTAAAACGCCACCTTCACCATAACCAACATAACCCGGAGGCGCACCTTTTAAGGTAGACACAGTATGAGCCTCTTGGTATTCACTCATATTAATGGTAATGACATTTTGCTCACCACCATATAACGATTCAGCCAAAGCCAAAGCAGTTTCTGTTTTACCTACCCCTGAAGGGCCTGCCAACATAAATACACCAATAGGTTTATTTGGGTCATCCAATGAAACACGAGAAGTTTGAATTCGACGCACAATAGCATCCAGACCATGACGCTGCCCAATCACTCTTTGATTTAAAGTGTCGGCTAAAGTTAAAACCGCTTCAACCTCATCTTTAACCATTTTACCCACTGGAATGCCTGTCCAATCTGCAACCACTGTTGCTACGGCATGCGCATCCACAACCGATAAAATCAATGGCTCTTTTGCTTGCAACTCTTCCAATTCTTGATTCAATACGGCAAGTTGCTCAGCTAAGGCTTCACAATCAAAATTAGGCTCATCAGTTGTCACCTGTTCCACTGCTTCTTGTTGTTCTATTTGCGCACCAGTATCAACTGACGATAAGTTTTGTTCTTCTGATTCAACTTTATCCATCAACCGAGCACGTAATCGCAAAATTTGCTCAACCAGTTGCTTCTCTTCTTGCCAACGTTGATCCAAAAGCCCAAGCTGACTTTGTGCTTCTGCTAAGCTTTCTTCTATAGAAGCCAAACGTTCTGGTTGGCCAATATTAAGGTTTAATTCACGCGAAACAATTTCTTTTTCAAGCGCCAACGATTCAATTTGCCGCTGCAAATACTCTATTTGGCTAGGTGTAGCATATTGACTAATCGCCACTCGTGCACAAGCAGTATCCATTAAACTAACGGCTTTATCAGGTAATTGACGGGCAGGGATATAACGATGAGATAACCGAACAGCCGCTTCAACAGCTTCATCCAAAATGAGAATTTTATGATGTTGCTCTAGGTTATATGCCAAACCTCTTAACATCAAAATGGCTTGGTCTTCACTGGGTTCATGTACTTGTACTACTTGAAAACGTCTGGTTAAAGCAGAATCTTTTTCAAAATATTTTTTGTACTCTGCCCAAGTTGTTGCACCTATGGTTCTTAACTGCCCTCGAGCCAACGCAGGTTTTAATAAATTGGCTGCATCAGCCGTACCTGCTGCACCACCGGCACCAATAAGTGTATGAATTTCGTCAATAAATAAGACAACAGGCACAGGGCTAGATTGTACTTCATCAATTACTTGCCTTAATCGAGACTCAAACTCCCCAGAAACACTTGCCCCAGCTTTTAATAAGCCAATGTCCAACAAAATCAACTGCACATTTTTAAGTATAGGTGGCACATCTCCAGAAGCCAAACGTGTTGCCAATGCTTCAACCACAGCCGTTTTACCCACACCTGCCTCACCTGTTAAAATAGGGTTGTTTTGTCTACGGCGCATTAAAATATCAATAATTTGACGTATTTCTTCTGAACGTCCCGAAATAGGGTCAATTTCACCTTTTTTGGCTTTTTCAGTTAAATTCACCCCATATTTTTGTAAAGCACTTTCTCCATTTTGCATAGAATGGTTAACCAGAGAATGAACAGCTCCTTGCTCTAAACTACCTTGTTCTGCACTTTGCGATTCAACTGAATGCACAACAATAGTGGATAATTCTTGCGCCAATACATCAGGGGTAACCTTGTTAAACTCGGCAGAAATATTCAATAAAATACCTTTTAAAGGACTTGTTTTTAGCATGGCATAAATTAAATAAGCTGAGCGAATTTTATTATCTTGAAATTTTAATGAACCATACGTCCACGCCTGCTGAACCGATGTTTCAATATGCTCAGACAAATCTGAAACCGAACTAGCACCAGCAGGTAACAGATCTAAACCAATAATAATATCTTCTGCCAGTGCTTCCATATTGACATTAAACCGTTTCATCACCCATTCAAAATCGGTATTTTGAACATGCATCATCTGATGTAACCAATGCACTAATTCAACATAGCTGTTTCCTCTTAACTTACAAAAAGAAGTCGCATTTTGTAATGATTTATAAAGCGTTGGATTTAATTTTCCAAATAATGCTGCACGGCTAATTTCTGACATAATATCTACCCAAATATTTATTTATATGTTGCGGTTAAATCAAGTATCAAAGCGTTTCCATCTTGGTCAAGTTTTCCTAACCAAGTAGCCAAACCTAAAGGTAACGACTGACCTAACGTTAATTGAGGTACTTCTTTTTGAGACAAAATTAACTGAACGTCCCAATCAAACTCTAAATTTGTATATAAGTTCACCCAGTCAATTAAACGCTGAGCATTGAAACCACCACGAAAAAAAGAAACATATTCTGACCAGCTTAACGGGCCAATAATTAATCTAAATTTATTCTGTAAATCAAAAGCCCGACGACCCAACATGGGAGAATCCCCCAAACATTTAGGACTGCTTAACGATAATTTGGTGCAATGGCTTTCATCAAGGTTAATCCATCGACCAATAAATTCGTCAATTGAACAATTGACTCCAAAATATTTCTTTAAAATTTGAACGAGTGCGTAGGCAGGACGGCGATTGGTCAAAAAATGACCCGAAAAATAATATTTGGCGTAATCACTGATGCTTGTACGGTTTCTAAAACCTTCTGAACCAATATGCATTAAGCTACCCAAATATCGACTAAAGGTCCAATGATCATAGCCATCTAAAGCATTAACACTTTGAGCATTCGCCCATGCACGATAAAACAATGCAATGGCCCGATGATGGAAAACATCTGCAAAACTGGCCCAAACACGATCGCGATATTGATGTTTACGCTCATAGACATATTCTGTTAAATGTAAGGGTAAAGGCCCATTTGGGCCAAATAAACCAAAACCATAAGTGGATATTTCGGTCACCTGCCGATTAAGTGCGCTAGGACGAACAGCCAAAACAGAAGATGGAGCAAAAGCTAATGTTGGCTCCTGTTTTAATCTAATTTTTTCTAATTTTAATCTTCCTGCTTTACCCAATGGTTGCGTACTGATGCCCAGAACCTCTAATTTGCGTAATAATGCAAACAGTTGATACTGATATGGCTTTTGCTTCACATGCATTAAAAATGCACTTAATTGCCGATATTGAGCTTTTGATTTTTCCTCTGTTATATGAGTACTTTGAAGTTTGGCATCGTTCATATAATAGGCCGCTCCCCTATTACTGGCTGCCAATCAGCGATAAAACCTTCTTGCAAAGAAAAAAGTTTCAATTGTATAAAAGAGTTAATAGAGACAAATTTTAAAAAGAACTGATTCAAAACCGAACCAATTAAATATGGATGAATACCAGAAAATGCCAACTCATCCACTGTTAATTGAATTTGTACCCCTCTGACCATACAAACAGCACTACCTTGGCGCACAGGGCGAGTTATTTTATCTACTTTAACAGAATGAATACCTTCAATTTGTTTTGCAATCGTTTTATCTGCTTGCATCGCATAAATACTCAATAATTCACGTAGCGCTTTTGCTCCTTCTTTCTCATTAAAGTCCAATAAGGATAAATAATTTAACCCCATCTGATTAACAATGGCCCACAAGCTTGAATACTCAGTCAATGCTTCTTTAGGCTTTCTCATGGAAGTGATTAACTTAACTTTTTGTACAGGCAAATCATGTTCAATAATAAAATCTGATTGCGCATCAATAGGCATCATCAAAGGTAAATCTCTACTGGTACACCAACTTTTAACCGCTAAATGAGTGATATCCTCATCAATAGGCGCATGTTCCTGATCAACTAAAGAAATAAACACTTCACTGCCCAAATAAGATGCTCTAGCGCCCTTATCTTTTGCACGTTCAGACAATACTCTAGGCTGTCTTCTTGCCGAAAAATAAGCAACGCCCTTATCTTTTGGCATCGTGCCTAAGTCTAACGGTTCATACATAGGGCGAAAATGGATCGCTTTTTTACTGTCTCGGGTATAACCAATTACTTCATTAACGGCATAAACCTCATAATCCAAAGGTTGTGTCCGATCAATAACCAAATGATGTTCATCTGCATGCGGATTAATCGTAAAACGAGTGGTATTTTTTTGAAACAAATTAACAGCAGGGACACAATGCAAACTGACGTTTTCTTCACCCACAATTTCTTCTAAATCTTTTTGAGCACAATTAAATAAAAACGTTAAAGAAACAAATCGATCCTGGTATCCGACCACCTCTTTTTGAACATTTTTATCCATAATATAGGTACGAGTTTGTTCTGGTAGTTTAGCAAGATGGCCGTCTTCTTCTGCCTGCAACAATGCTTTATCCAAACCAAAAATACTCGTAAATAAAAATTTCTCAGGGATGGCAAAATACTCCTGAACCAACCTTAAACTGTGTACAACCCTGCTATCGGTCAGAAACAATGATTGTTCTTCATCAAATCCTTCTTGCTTGATTAAGTTAGGCAAAAAATACTGCCAATTTTGCGCATTTTGAGCATCATGGCATAAAACTCCCACTGTTTTTTGTGTCAACAAATACAACAGCCTTGACGCTATTGGCATAGAGCCACTTAAAAACAACGATAATTTATCTAAAGGTAAACTTGAGCACCGTCCAGGGAAATTCATTTTCAATTTGATGCGTAAAGCAGATAATGCTTTATTAGAACCCGATGAAAATCCATATTTTTGTAAAGGCAAATCGCTAGGAATCCCTAAAAATGAGACGGAATCAATTTCTATTGGCGCAATGGAAACTTCTTGAGTACAGGTAAAGGGACAATAGTTTTTTACACCTCTAATTTCATGAGACCGTAAAACCCTACCTCGCTCGATTAACCTACTGGCATTATCTACACCTGTATTGGGGAAAAACTTTACAATTGATGAAGCGGGAAGAGGTGTTAAATATAATGGATGCGTCACCTCTAAAATACGCTGAACAAATCGCGGGTACTCAGCATCCATTTTCAACTGAATTCGGGCAGTTAAAAAACAAAAACCTTCTAATAATCTCTCAACATAAGGGTCTTCTATTTCGGGTGCATTTAAACCCAAGCGACCAGCAATTTTAGGGTAACGTTCCGCGAACTCTACGCCTAAATCACGAAGAAATGCTAACTCTTTATTATAATAATTCAGAAAATGACGATTCAATTCATCACCTCTTCTGCTGGGCTTGAAAAATGCCCTGTTTCCAAATCCATATTTGATCTAAACAAAAACTCTTGTGGATAAGGATTTAGTTTTAAAAAACCTTTAATTTCTATAACAAACTCATTTAGAGTATTATTTTGTCCGACGATACAATCAATTTCTAATTTTTCTTTATCGATTCTAGGCTCAAAACAAATAATCACTTGTTTAATATTTTCTTGGACTTTACTCCAGTTAATTTCTGACACAGTATTGCCCGATAACGTCTGGATACCATAATTCAGAACGGATCCAGAAACATTTTCCAATCCATCCAGTGATGAAGTAAACTTCGGACAAGTAGTATTCAATAACCATAGCAAATCCCTTAATACCGCAGCTTTATACATGGATAAAGTCATCCGCCTTTGAGCTGCTGATTCAACTTTTTTGTTTGGCTCAAAATCAGTCAACTTATCCAGTAATGAAGGAAAATGGCTATCTTTATTCTTTTTTTGCCCCAAGTTACTCATCATTCAACACTCACTTGATTAAGAAAGTCCAAAATCAATATGACGTATATCTAATAAACCAAAGTCATCCTGATCAGTTGTAAAAACTTTTTGTCCTTCTCCCCAGAATCCACCATCCTTTTCTTGCCAACCAGTTGTTTTGCAAGTCAATAACATGTCTGATAACGATGTTTTATCTTGTAATAAGGGGTAGCGTGCGGGTATCACACCAATATGTTCTTGATCATCATTTTTCAAAACAATAGACGCATTAACCCAAATTAAATCTGTAGAACTTTTAGGTGCAAGCAATGTCATTGTTTGAATCGCGGCAAATGGAATCCAGTAATACTCGCCATTTCTATAAAACTCACACACATTTGAAAAACGAGTATCAGCATCCATCAACCAACCATGGTTAGATTCAATTTCATTAAATAATTTGCCATCCGGTTGGACGCTTTTAATTTGACAAGGGTTTTCTGCAGTTTGATCCAGCACACTCTGGCGCAATGACAAAGCCTGCTCAAAATCACCTTTTATTTCAGCATTTAAAGCAGTAAACATTTGTTCTGCATGTAATTGTGATGCTTCATCCACACCAATTATTTTAGGGCTATTTTTACCTAAAACAACTTGTTCTCTTTTTTGCTCCGCTTGTATCATTGACTGATACATAGCCACCATTGGAATAGATTGTTTATTCAACTTGGCACAAACTTCTAACTGGGATTTGGCTCTATCCCATAAACCTAGAAAAGAAAGATATTGAAATAAATGTATTCTTAAGTCAGCATCTTGTGGCTTATTTTTTATTTGTGCCGAAATATCTTCAATTGAATCGTTTAAACTGAGACCACCACTTAACAATGACATAAAATTTACTCCAACAGAAACAACCAATTTTCAAAAACAGATACCTACCTTCCCAAAGGAAGATAACGTATCTGATTTGTTTTTATAATAAAAAGATTACTCTGATTTGTTTTCTTTAATATTATATTTCATAGAAGATTCAGCACCTTTTCCACCCTGAGCAGTTTGTTCCCAGTACTGTTGCTGAACTTTAGCCGCTTGGAAAGAATACTGAACAGCAACACCACCATCTGCCTCACCATTTGCAACAACAGCTGTCACTAAAACCTCTTCTAAAGTGATTTTGGCATATTCAATTTGAGAACCACCAGCTTTACAAATTGATACCTCAACTTTACCTACATGTTGTCCTGTTGCACAAAACTTCAAAATGGCAGGGGTAGACTTGTCGACTTTTGCTAAGACTTGAAGGTCATTAAAATTTACTTTACCTATACCGCCACCACCACCGCTGGTAGCATTACCTGGTTGAATAGCACCCCAAGAAAAACTGATAATATCAGTCCAATCTTTGTGATTTGAATCTTTAGATTCACCATTTGCACCTTCAACCTTTAAAAACATATCGGTAGCCACGTTAATATCTCCTTAAAAAAATATAAAAAACACTTACACTAAACATAAGCAAACCTTACGTTATGCTATAAAATTATTCCTGTTTGACAGAAGGTAATTTAGATACCAAACGCAAAGAAACTGTTAACCCATCAAGTTGATAATGCGGTCTGAGAAAAAACTTAGAGGCATAATAACCTGGGTTTCCCTCAACTTCTTCAACAACAACCTCAGCTGCTGCTAAAGGCTTTCTCGCTTTGGTTTCTTGAGAAGAGTTAGCAGGATCACCATCTACATAATTCATGATCCAATCATTTAACCATTGCTCCATATCCTCACGCTCACGGAAAGAACCAATTTTGTCTCGCACGATGCATTTTAGATAATGGGCAAAACGACAACAGGCAAATAGATAAGGCAAACGAGCAGATAAGCGAGCATTAGCAGTTGCATCAGGATCGTAATACTCTGATGGTTTTTGTAACGATTGAGCACCAATAAATGCGGCTAAGTCTGAATTTTTCCGATGAATTAAAGGCATAAATCCATTTGCAGCCAATTCCGCTTCACGTCTGTCACTAATGGCTATTTCTGTAGGACATTTCATGTCTACTCCACCATCATCGGTGGGGAATGTATGGCAAGGTAAACCTTCCACAATACCGCCAGACTCCACGCCACGAATAGAAGTACACCAACCATAATACTTAAATGAACGATTGATATTAACCCCCATAGCATAAGCAGAATTTGCCCATGTATAGTGATTATGATTTGTGCCATCAGTGTTCTCTTCAAAATCAAACTCATCCACTGGATTGGTTTTTTGACCATATGGTAAACGCGCTAAAAATCTAGGCATGGCCAACCCAATATAGCGAGAGTCTTCAGAATCCCTTAGCGAGCGCCACGGAGCGTATTCTGTATTTTGGAAAATCTTGCTTAAATCGCGAGGATTTGCTAACTCTTGCCAAGAATCCATTTGCATTACAGAAGGTGCCGCAGCGGCAATAAAAGGACAATGGGATGCGGCAGATATTTTGGCAATTTCACCTAAAATCTCAACATCTGGTGGACTATGATCAAAATAATAATCGCCGACTAAGCAACCAAATGGTTCTCCACCAAATTGACCATATTCCTCTTCATATATCCGTTTAAACAATGGGCTTTGATCCCAAGCAACCCCTTTAAACTTCTTTAAGTTACGAGACAATTCTTTCTTTGTCACGTGCATCACTTTTATTTTTAGTAAGTTGTCTGTTTCTGTATTGTTAACCAAATGATATAAGCCGCGCCAAGAACCTTCTAGTTTTTGGAAATCTTCATGATGAAGAATTTCATTTACTTGATCTGATAATTTTTGATCAATTTCTGCAATAATCGCTTCAATTGTTTGATAAGCATCATTCGAAATGGTTACGGTATTGGCTAAAGCTTGCTGTGCCAAAGTAGAAACAGCTTCAGTTACTGCACTTTCAGCCTGTTTGGTTTTTGGCCTAAACTCTTTTTGTAATAATTGCTCAAACTCACTATTTGATAGCGTCGTTTGCCCCTGAGACTTGGGTTCTAATAACTCTACTTGATCCATAAAAGCATTCTCCAAAACGATTCTTCAGTTTTAATAAATAATATTATTCACCATCTTGAGGTGCTTCTTGCTCATCTTCATCTTGAGATACTTTAGGAGCAGAAGCCAAACTTTCTAATAAATTATGATCAGACAAAGCCTTAGCAATAAGCTCTTCTGCACCGTTTTTTCCATCCATATACGAAAGCAAATTAGACAATTGTGTTCTGGCATCTAATAGTTTTTTCAATGGTTCAACTTTTTTTGCAATAGCACCAGGAGAAAAATCATCTAAACTTTCAAAAGTCATATCAATACTGATTTTTCCTTCACCAGTCAGCGTATTATCAACTTGAAAAGCTACCCGTGGCTTAACGGATTTCATGCGCTCATCAAAATTATCAATATCAATTTCCAATAATTTTCTTTCACCTATCTCTGGCAAAGGCTCTCCAGGCTTACCAGCCAAATCAGCCAATACCCCCATGACAAAAGGTAATTCAATTTTTTTCTCTGAGCCATAAACTTCTACGTCATATTCAATTTGGACTCTAGGTGCTCTATTACGAGCAATAAACTTTTGTCCAGAATTATTTTGTGCCATAAATTACTCCTGCAAATTAGCTAATTAAATACGTCAAAGAACTTTAATCTTCACCTTCATCACGAAGCTCATCACCACTCAAACCAATTAACACTTCTAATTGGTTCATGCTTTCGGGGGAAATATCTTTCATAATGTCATAAAAATTTAAATTCATTAGTCGTTGAATTCGGTTAATAAACAATGGTGCGGGATGGCTTGGTTCATATGTTTCGAAATATGCGCAAACCTTGCCTAATACAAGTGATACATCATTGCGGTTCTTTAACACCATTTTGCGCCAATGGTCACTATTTGCCCGCTTAAGAATGACACGGCTACTCTCATCAACATGAGCTGTTTCTGCTTGCTCTTGAATATGAGATAAAGTGACATCTTTTTGTTCTTGTTCTGGGATATCACCAAAACAAATCAAGGAATAAATAAATAAAAAAGGTTTTAAAATAGTATCAAACCCAATTTTATTCATACTGCCCAAATGTTTTTCAAACAACTGATCAATTTTTTCCAAGCAATCCATTGCCTGATACACTGAAAAAACGGATCCCTGTTGCACATCAAAAGCGACTTTCAAATCAATTAAAAGCCGATCTTTTCCGCCAGGATAAAGATTTTCATCCTTGATACTTCCTGACAAAATACCTTCTGCAACTTTAAAACTTAAAGTAGTATGGTCTAAATTATTGGAAATAATCGTTGCATCTCTAATCTGTTTAATGATTCCTTCCGTAGAAGAAAACAAACCAAGTGCATTAATACGAAAAAATGGATCTAAATGATCATCTTCGTCATACAATAGGGGAAAAATATCATCCCAATATGTTTCTAAACTGGATACAATAAATTGACAACCGGCAGCCAACCCTGGTAGGCCATATAAAGCAGTCCAAGCTTGAGTCAAAGCAGCCATTACACGCAAGTCTTTTGACTTTGTTAAAAGCTGTTCAGCTAATGAACAAACTTCTTTCCAATCAGGTGCTTCTGCCGCAATAACAGTTTGACCATATTGTTGCTCTGTTTTCCCTGCTAAGGCTTGCTGCAAAGCTAAAAAATCGAGGTCATACTCTATATCGGTTCCACAAGGATTTTTAGCGGAAATAGGAGATAGCCACTTAGAAAAATCCATTTATTCTGTCTCCCAAACTATTAAAATTACCTAAAAACCCAACAAACAAAAAGCATATATTGCATTTATCACAAACAAATAAACTCAGCGCATAAATATGCTTTTAATATTTATGCCAAACGTTTCATTATATGACCATCATACTACATTTGATTATACGTTAGCAATAATTTTATTACAACAATATAAAACAATCGTATAAAAATAATACATAACTATATTTATATATTTATATTAACTACATTTAAATTGACGTAATTTATCAAGCAAAAATGGGGTATTGCGTGAATTTGAAGAGACTTCAAAAACGACTGTACGACCAGAAACATCAAATGATGCAATAATTGAATTAGGAGAATAACCCGACGAAATATGTGCACTTTCAAAAAATCTAAAAATAGCCCAAACACCATTAAAAGTTAATGCATTTTTTTGCCCTTTTTGAAGAGGCTGTAATTGTAAACGAACTTGAGCTGTTTTGTTTTTAGGAGGCCACTGAAAACTCATAGGCACTTGAGGACCGTGTTCATACCGATAAGATTGTTCACCGATACTAAAAAATACTGTATCAATTTTTTCATCAAGCTTTATTACTTTAATGTCAAAAGAAACAAAAGGCTCTGGTTGATTATTTTGAAAATAGGCTTTTCTAATATCCTTAGCATTCTGAAAAATATCCAATAAATATCGAGCATCTGTATTGTTTTCAACAAAAAACTCATTCTCAAGACCATATTCTTTGATATTTTTATCAAAATAAGTCGAGAACTCACCCGTTGGTCCAAAAATTTGAGCAAACTCTTCTAGAGCAATATCTTGCTTTGCGTCTTTGACAAAAGGATAACCTTGTGTTTTTAAACCATTACAATTTAAAGCGATATTTTTAACGCCTTTATTTAGAGTCTCCACTAGTTTTTGTGCAGCCTCCATTTTGGCATTATCAATTGCATAAGAAGAGAATTGGTTTAATTGTGTGCGAAAAGGTTCTGGAAGACGATCTATATCAGCTTTATACCGCATTAAGGCTTCTTCTGATGGTCGATCTATACCTCTATCTAATGCCACTTGTACTGAGACCAGATAAATATATAATTCGTTAAGTGAATTGAGCATATCGTTAATTGGAGGTGCTTGTCCCTCTTGTGCATGCACCAATTGATAAAAACTCATAAACCGCTGATCAACCATTTTTTCAGGCTCTGAAGAAAAAGGGTTTTCTGGTGCCTGTTGTTCAGGCTTCTGCTCTTTTTTAAATACTTGTCCAATGGCTGAATTATCCGTTATACCATCAACAACTTTTTCCACCTTTTGAATAATTGCTTTTGTAACAGGCAACTCCAAGTGGGTATTTTTACTGATGCCTTCAACCATTAAAACAAAAGGAGAACGGGATTCTGATAACAGACGGGTTAATTGTATACTTTCATGTAAGTTCCTTGGCCGTACAACACGCAAATCAGATAAATATTGATTCCAAGTTTCTATATAATCATTAAAATAAAGCATTTGAACCTCTTTTAAGACTCGGGCTTTATCCTTAAATGACGATATTGATGCATGTTTTCCCAAAACCCAAGGTTCATTTTGAAATAAATCCTTAAACTCCTTTAATGTCGTTTTAGAAAATAATTTCCAATAACCATCAGAAGTAAAAGCACCAGGAATGCCATCAGTTAAAGATTTATCACTTTCACGACGAAAAACCAGAGGAGACTGTGCTCCGCCCATTTGAAAAAAAGACACTGACTCTACTTCTTTTGATGCCAAAAGTATTTTTTTGACTTTAGAATAAATACGTGTAGAAAGAGGATCTCTTGCAATCACCCCTCTCGTTTTTTCAACCAATGCTTCATCATAAGCAAAAGATGAAGTAAGATGTTTTCCTTCAAGTAAATCTTTTAAATGTCGCTCTAAAGCTTCAATTTGCTCTGGGCTCAATGAAGAATTCTGTTTTTTTTTAATATTAAGGAGTAACCACTCTCTAATGAACCGATCATCGTATTTATCCTGATTATAAAGCATTAAATATGCTTTTAATGCTTCATATGCGTACTCAGGATCATCTTCTGCCGCATTTCTCAAAGATTTTTCGATCTCAGAAGCAACCGTTGGCAAAACATTGTCTTGCAGAATTTTTTGATAAGTTGCATGTACTACCTGATCCATATCTTTAGCCTGATACAAGCCAAAATGGTAACGCCATTTAGACGAATGGATATCTGAAATTTCTCTTGTGACAGATAATTTTTTAATTCTATCTAATATATTTAATACTTCTAATAAATCTGGAGGAGCATCTTGTGTTTTTAGCTCATTTAAAATGATTGCTGCATTTTGATCAACTTGTGATAAGTACGTTTTATTATAAAAATAACTGTTGACCATAAAGAATAAAAATAAAAAAGTAGCTAATGTTAAAACACCTAATCCGCCCCAATATAAAAATCTCTGTGTTCTAAACCATTTTTTATTAATCCCAGCCAAATTAGCTTCTGGAAACACAACCTCTTCAAATACATCTGTAACAAAAAAACTTTTTTTCTCTTTAATCGGCTTTGCTTTTGTAAATAAATGCTTATCTTGTAAATTAAAGCGATTCTTTATTTGAGCAACAACAGTTCCTAATTGTTGTTGCTCTGTTTGGTGTGCACTGCAAAAATAAATTCCTCTTAAGTCAATATTCAGTTCATATTTTGATATTTCAAATGCTTCTTTTAAATATGAAAATAATACATTTTGTAAATTAGCAAACTCTTGCGTAAATAAATATGCTTGCGCTCTAGAAGAGGAGTCATCAATGTTCTGAACGACGGTTGGTAATCTTTTATTCAACTGACTGGTTAATAACTCATATTCTGAACCAAAACGTTGACTATAAAACGCTTGTTGTTTATTGTCATGCTGAACAGGAAAAGTAACACCCCAAACTTGTTTTCTTTCTTCTTCAGTTAATCCTGAAAAATAATCACAAAACCCTGTCAATAAATCTAACTTAGTGACCATTAGGTATACAGGAAAAGATATATTTGTCTCATCCCTTAATTCTTGGAGCCGTTTTCTTGCCTTAACTGCTTGTTCTTTTAAATGCTCTTTAGAAGGGTCGAGTAAATCTTCAATACTAATGGTTAAAATAACACCATTAACTGGCTGCTTAGGGCGATATTTTTTCAAAAGAGAAACAAACTCTCCCCACTCTTGTTCATCTTTCCCTTTATTGGTATCTTGGGAAACATATCGACCAGCTGTATCTAATAATACGGCCTCATCGGTAAACATCCAATCGCAGTTTTTTGTCCCCCCAATACCAGATAATGATAAGCCAAATTGCCCAGCCAAAGGAAAATTCAAACCTGAATTTTTTAATAAAAATGTTTTACCCGCACCAGAAGCGCCTATGAACAAATACCAAGGCATTTGGTATAAATACTGGCCATTCATCATTCTAGACAATCCTGAAGAGCCTTTTTTATGAAACTTCATTTTCTTAAGTAAATTAACAACTTCTAAGAATTGTTGATTCAAATGATCATCTTTTTCTTCGGCTTTATCTGCAATAGGTGCTTGTGTTGACGATTTAATTTCTGCAAGCAATAGAGCATTTTGTTTTGCTTCACGATATTTACGAAAAGCAAAAGAACCCGCCCAAAAGAAAACCAATACAATTGCTGTAATAACCCTTGCTAAGACTGTTCTTAATGGGTAATAGTCACCAATTGCAATCAATGGCCCAACGAACCATATTAATAAGACAATTGCAATAACACCTAAAAAAATCCATAAACCTCTTGAGGTTAAAAAATTTATTATTAATTTCATTACAAATCCTTAATCTTTTTTTGCAGGCATCTGATCAGTTTTATCTTGAACATCGGTTTGGGACGCTGTTGTACCTAATCTGCCAACATCCAACCCACTGACAAACACAATAATTTCTACCCGACGATTAAGTGCTCTGTTTTGTGCAGAATTATTAGGTGCGAGTGCATCGGTTGCCCCCCGACCTTCAGACCTAACCCTATTGGGATTTTGAATATAATTTAACAAAATATCTTTAACCGCATCTGAACGCGCTTGGGATAAATGCCAGTTAGAAGGAAAAGAAGAGCTTTTAATTGGCTGATCATCCGTATATCCTCTCACTAAAATATTACCTTTGACACTGTTTAATGCTTGGCTGACGGTTGCCAAAACGGGAAAATATTTATCTTTTACTTGTGCAGATGCGGACTCAAACAACCCATCTCCTAAAATAGTCACGGTGCTTCTATCAGCCTCATCTTTAACTGTAATCAGTTTTTGGTCAATTTCTCTTTTCAACAATGGCTCTAACCGTATGATATTATTAAGTTTTGGCTTTTTTATCTCAGGAATGGTTAAGCTGGCGACAGTTGTGCTGGTTGTATCAAAAAAACGCCCTAAATTCCACACACAAACATAATAAGTAAAACCGATAATTAAGATGGCAAAGACCGCTAAAACCCAAAAGGGAATCACTTTTCTTCCTGCTTTTAAAGGCGAATAAACCCCACGCCAATGTGTAGATAAAACATTATCTGACGGTCCCCTTTGCTCTAAAATAATCTGATTTAAATCACGCTTGATTCTTTCTATTTCAAAGGTTCCATTTGGCAAAACTTGAAATTTACCCATATACCCAAAGGATAAACAAAAATACATTAATTCAAGTAAATCAATATTTCTTTTAGGGTCTTGTTTTAATTTGTCTAAAAGTTGAAAAAACTTCTCCCCACCCCAAGTTTCATTATGAAAAGTAACCAACAAACTACGTGCTGCCCATGACTCATCCGCCCAACCTGCACGCGCGGCAAATTCATCAGCTACAGTACAGATACAATACTCCGCATTTTTTACGGCTTCATGATTCACGCCTAAGGATTCTGCTTTCGTTTCAAATTGCCTTATTTCATCGGACAATTGTTCCAATAAAGTATCTAAAGATGCCAAAGAAATGGTATCTTTCATAATCAAAATGAGATCTAGCAAAGGGTTTACTGCCTCAAGTAGCGGGTTTTCTATGTATTCATTTACATGTTTACTGACATTAACATGATCAGAATGTATGGCGTCTTGCATAATATTTATTAACCTTAAGAAAAGAACAACTTAAAAATTTTTAGGATTTAATTGCCCAAAACTCAACATCTAAATTAGGAAAATCACCCGCTAAATGTATTGCCATACCAGAGGAGACATCAAATAGTTGCCATAACTCTGATTGCTTATCTAATTCAAAATAACTATAACCAGAATGATATGGTAACTCCCTAGGAGCGACGGATAGAGGATGTACTTGTACACCTGGCAAATGATAAGCAACCAACTCCCGTATTTTTTCAACAGTGCTAATTTTTATAATTGTTGGAACCCTTTGTCGCAAGGCTTCACTAGGAATATCGGCACGTACAGCAATAATAAATGAAGCTTTTTCTAATAACTCTGCCGCTGGCGTTTGTGTCACACGTGTCGCTTCATCTCGTAGCTCCAATGGGAGCCTGATTGCTTGTTGCTCAATAATTAATGATAAATTTCTACGTAAATACTCAATTAACTCTCTGTAACATTTTTCAAGATCATTATGTTGATATACGGGTAAATTAATTGGTCTTTTATCTGGCATATATGTCGCTAAATCAGCGCATAGTTTCGATAAATTCACGAACAGACCTTCGGGATGAGTTTGTCTTGCCCCTTCGCTTTGATGCAACATATAAGCAGTATATCGATTAATTGTTTCCAACATTAAAAAATCCCGCACCTCTGCAATACCACCATAATTAGGGTTAGAAAGGTGTGATGCCAAAGCAAAGGCGCGTTGTTCCAGTAACCCTTTTATTTCATCAATATACGATTTTAAATTTATCTGTTTTTGGCAATTTAAAGTAGGTGGAATATAGGCATTATTTAAGATAATCTGACCATCCGCTTTACATTCATGAATATATGCTACAGGCAAAGCAGTATAAGCCTCAGTTAAATCTTGTTCTAACATAAGCACTGGTCGAATATCGGACAAAAGAACTGGGCGAGTTCCAGATGAGACATTGGTGACATCGTATAACTCATTTTCATAACTTTGATAACGAAAAGTGTCTTGGCTAGATTCTGTCTGCTCAGAAAAAAGCACCTGATTTTGAAAAGAAGTATGTAAGGGTAAAGCCAAAACAACTAGACTATTTTTCGTTAATTTGGGAATAGTGCAGGCAACAGAATGAATGCTTTTATCATCCAAAAAAAACATGGTGCCATCGGGGAACACACCTTCAGCTTTACTGATTCTAATTTTGCTTGATAATAAATCAGCTTCATTCAGTGCTAAATCTGAAAAACCCCAATAAAACCCCTCTTGCGCTTGTAAGCCTTGGCTCACTAAGCCATCGATGTATCGTTCAAATTGCTGAAAGTGCTGAGGACACAAAAAAGTACCCTCAGACCATACGACTTTAGAATTTAATGCCATAAATATTCTCTTTAAATAAATAAATCTTATTTATTACTCTGTAAAAAAACCTTGTTTAGCTGCTGATGGCGGTTTTTTCTTACCTTGTTCTTTTTGTTTTTGCCTTGCTTCTTTTTGTTCTTTCTTTTTCATTTTTTTAACTTGCTTGTATTCTGCGGAACTAAGGCGAGACAGCCCCATCTCATCAAGCTTCAAATATAAATAACGTTTATAAGTGAGTTGATACCAAGGACGCTCATTAGCAGTAAAGCTCAACTTCCATATTTTTGAGTCAATATCTCTGTAGTGGGCAATAATGCCCACATGTTGTGTTTTTGAATCAAACTTTAAGTCTGCTTCTAAAAACTCATCAGGATGCAACATCACCTGATCATGTTGTAAAAGCTTATCTTCTAATATGTTTTTTGGATTTAACAACTCACTGAAATCTGCTTGAATAAACTCTTCGTTGGAAGTTAACTGAAAAAAATCCACTCTTATTGGTGATGTTCTGCCATCGATATCGGTATTGACTATCTGATCAACCACAAATGACAATCGCACTTTATCACCACTTTCATCCGACTCTTTTGGTGGTTGTTTTTTTGCGGCGCATCCAACAACACTAAACACCACAACAAAAATAAGCATTTTTTTCAAAAAACCAAACACAAAAACAAGCCCCATATTTAAAATTATTAAAAAAACATATGAAAAACAAAACATTTAAATTTTTAAAAATTATAATTTATTAAAAACAAATATCTTATTTAAATAAAAGTATTTACTTATTTTATTCTTAAAGTATAATAATAACAATATAGAATAACACAAAAACATAAACAAAATACCAAAAATTAACTTATTTAAAATAAAATAATTGATATTAAATAATATTTCACTTGGACAAAAATGCCATGAACAGAACAGTTGTTGCTCATACCCCACTCTCTCCCGATACTCTTTTGTTTAAAAATTTACAAGGGCATGAAGCGTTATCTTCTTTATTTGATTTAAATATTGTTTTCACTTCTCCCGACCCAACCATAGAAACAAGTGAGCTTATTGGCAAAAGCCTGACTCTAGAAATAAATGTTTCAAAAGGTGTCACACGGTATCTAAATGGTATTGTTGTTGAGTTTGGCTGTTTAGGTGATGATGTTGATGAACGTGACCATTTTTTATATCAGGCCAGAGTTCGCCCTCAGTTTTGGTATTTAAGTCAAAATAAAGACAGTAGGGTATTTGTTGATAAAACCGTATTGGAAATTACAGAAACTATTTTAGATGGCCTTGATTATAAAATAGATTGTACAGGCACATATAGAAAATGGGGATACTGCACCCAATATCAGGAAAGTGGCTTTAATTTTTTAAGTCGCTTATTTGAGCAAGAAGGTTTGTATTACTATTTTGAACATCAAAATGGCAGCCATACGCTTGTCATTACAGATAATACTGCAAGCCATCAACCTATATTAACACCAATGGTTCAGTTTCATTCAAATGCTTTCATCAACCCAGCAGATGAACCACATATTAATCAGTTTAATAAGAAGAACATCTTAACCACCAGTAAAGTCACCGTTCAAGAATACAGTTATCAAAATGCGACTGTGCCCATGGTTTCATCTGATGAGGTTCATTCACTTGGCACAATACCAACTGAAAACTATGAATTTTATGGTGGGTTTAAAGAAGCTTCGGAAGCCAAGCAATACAGCAAGCTTCGTAGTGAAGAGCTACAAAGCCGTGCCCAAATTATTGAAGCAAGTGGTACGGTATTAACCATTGCCCCAGGCTGTACCACAACATTGGCTAAACATCCAAATTCAGCTTTAAACAAAGAGTATTTAATTTGTTCGGCTGATTATGATTTACGTGAATCGGGTTACACCAGTGGCGATATTAAAGGTCAATACAGAATTTCATTTACAAGTTTACCTAAAGATACACAATTTAGAGCCCCCAGAATCACCAAAAAACCACAAGTAGTCGGTGTGCAATCAGCAACCGTTACGGGCCCTGCCGGAGAAGAGGTGTACACAAATGAATATGGTGATATTAAAATCCAGTTTCATTGGGATCGGTATGGACAAAATGACGAAAACAGCTCGAATTGGGTAAGGGTCTCGCAAGGGTCTGCTGGTGTTGGATTTGGCTCAATCAATACACCTCGAATTGGAGAGGAAGTTATTGTTGACTTCATTAATGGAGATATTGATCGCCCCATTGCCATTACCCGTACATACAACAGTGCCAATGGGACTCCTTGGGGATTTCCTGCTGCGGCCAAACAATCAGGGATAAAAAGCAAAAGTTTTAACTCCCCTGTAGCCAACTTTAATGAGTTGATGTTTAACGATACAGCTGGTTCTGAACTGGTTAATTTTCAGGCTCAAAAAGATTTGACCTCACTGGTTAAAAATGATGAAACACGAAATGTAGACCATGACCGTACCACCACAATTGGGAATGATGAAACGGTTACAGTTGTGGGTCACAGAAAAGAAACCGTACAAAAAAATGAAACCATCGACATTACCCAAAACAGGACAGAAACAGTTGGGGAAAATGAAACCATTACCATTAATAAAAACCGTAGTCGAACAGTTGTACTAAATGAAGAAATAAATGTGGGCAAAAGCCAAACCGTTGGTATTGCGGTGGATCAAAAAACCTCAGTTGGTGCCAATCAGGAATTGAATGTTGGTAGTAACCGTAATAAAACGATTGGCGGTAACGAAGTTACTTCTATTCACCAAAACAAAATGCACACAACCTATATTGGCTCTGTCGAAAATGTGGGCGCGGCCAAAATGACCAATGTAGGCGCTGCCTACTCGCTAAATGTTGTTGGTGGATGGCTTGCTGCGGTTGGTGTTACAGAAGCACATAAGGTAGGTGTAACCTTTAGTGTGAGCGCAGGGAAAACCATTGAGCTTAATGGTGGTAAAAAGGTCAGTATTTCGGCAGGGGATAAGCTGTCGTTACAATGTGGGAACTCGCTGATTGTTTTACAAAAAAATGGCACGATCTCCATTATTGGCAACAAAATTGATATTGGTGGATCTAAAGCGGTCAAAATTGGCGGTAAAAAAGTGGATATCAACTAATGATATTACACATTTATCGCTTTTTATAAAGGTAATTGACTATGCTCGAACTCGATAACCTAACAGGCTTCCCCGCACAAAACTATATCAGCATTGATCAGCTAGACCGCAGTTACGATGTCATTGCAGCTAAGGTGAGCTATGACTTTGAAATTGATCGATTAACAGGACAAACAGAGTTATCTTTTACCACCATACAATCCGAACTGTGTATGGCAGATGAGCATTATGGCGCAGAAACAAAAACCAGCGTGCAATATGAAAGTGACTTAAGCCCCTATAAACCTTATTTAGATATAATCGTCAATGGAACAGCATACGCACCTTTTGACAAACCCAGCAAGCGTTTTGGTGCCGCCATTAGTGTAGGGGATTACCAAAAAGCTTTGGCGATTACTGGCCCGCGTTGTTGGCAAAAACATGGTTTAGGCTGGAGTTTAGGCGAACCTGTTGCCATTAGCCAGTTACCCATTAAATATGAATATGCCTTTGGGGGAATGCAGTATATTGAAGAAGAACTGCAAGCTTCTTTATTTAACCCTATTGGTATAGGCTGGTACCCTACTGATTATTTAAAAAAACTCTCTACCAGTAATGTATTAGCAGCACCTCAAATTACTCACCCTTCACACCCTTTAGAACATATCAGCAAACCTATTCGTACCGAAGGATTTGGCTTTTATGGACGATCATGGCAGGATCGCTTGCAATACTCAGGCACAGCCGATGAACAATGGTTGAAAGACCGACACCCATTACTGCCTACTGATTTTGACATGCATTATTGGAACGGTGCGCACCCTGACTTACAGTTTGCACACCCTAAACCCAACCAAATTTACGACATTAAATTATTTGGGCTGGTTCGCGCCCAAGATGTTCCCAAACAACATATCGCCCTGCATATTCCCGTTGAAACCCTGTTTGCTTTTATTAAAACCAAACAAAATATTGGTTTATGCAAAGACTTAACGTTAGACACTATTTTAATTTGTGTAGAAGAGCGGAAAATTTATTGCACTTATCGCGTGTGCTTGGCAGAAGAGCTAGAAGCAGATCAAACACAACTACGCTTTATTGCTAAAGACCAACGTCAAGAGCAACTAGAGTTAGCACAAACGATGCTGAAACAAAATACCGATTGGTTTATTCCTACTCCTCCATCTTTAACACAAAACTTAAAGCAAAAAACTATTTAAGCAATTTGATTTTAAAAGGTTACAATTATGGCAAAATACGGCAACACTATTGGTATACTGATCCCCAAACCAAGCACTCCAGCCATAATTCCTTCTGGCTCTGCCAACCCTCCTGAAAAAATAGACAATGTAGAACTGCCGCAAATGGTCGAAATGGCGGCTGATGTTGGCGCTGAAGTTGCCTCGGCAATGGGGCAAGAAGGCATAGCTCAAGCTGTAGAATATGCCAATTTAGCCGCATCCCTCATCCCTGGTAAAAAAGGCCCCTTACCCCCTGTTAAAACCTTTGCTACACCTTTTATCAAAGGTTCTCCTCCGATTGCAATGGGTATCGATGGTGGGCAAATCAAGGGCGATGGCTTTTGTGTCAGTTGTAAAATTAATGCCCTAAAAGGTGCGCCAGTTAACGCTGTATTGGGGATTAAAGTCTTGGCGGGAGACATTGACCAAGATTTTGCTTTTGACGGCACCATGCCTTTGGTGTGGCAACGCAGTTATTTTTCTGATCAAATTGGTAATGGCTGGTTAGGGCAAGGTTGGTCTTTGCCCTTTAGCAATCGCCTGATCAAAACCCATGATGGCTTTTTGTATATTGATGACCAAGGGCGTGAAATTAAATTACCCGATGTTGAATACAGCACAGACCCCGATGACGAACCCTATTATGACCGTTATGAATTAATCTATTTTAACGCCGTCACCCCTAATATTTACGAGATTAAATCCACCGATGGCGGCATGCGTTTATGGTTTAGTGCCATCAACCCAGATGACCGAATTTGCCCCATGATTGCCATGCTTGATCGCAATGATCAGCATATCCGCTTGATTTATGATGATGCCGCCTACCCAACCGAAATCATCGATAGTGTTGGCCGCACCTTTAAACTCACTTTCAAAACCATAGAACTGGCACCTCATGCTCAATACGATGCGGCCACGACCTTTACCTCTGCCTTTAGTGGTGTATTGCCCCAAAATGGTAAAGTGAATCGACTCACCCAAGTGAGCTTAAATAACGACACACTGGTGCGTTATGAGTATTCTGACCAAGGCGACTTAATTGCTGTGTACAACGGCAATGAACAATGCCAACGTACCTTTGCCTATAACAACCATATCATGACCTTACATGGGCAACCTGATGGCTTTGAGTCTTATTATGAGTATGACCAATACCATCTTAAAGGCAAGGTCAAACGCAGTTGGACCAATTTAGACGAACAATGGCTGTTTGATTACCAAATCGGACGCACCATTATTACCAACCCATTAGGTAATACAGAGGTCATTGGCTACGACACACACCAAGAAATCATCTTAGAAATTGATGCCCTAGGTAACGAAACCCATACCGAACGCAATGACTTTGGTCAAGTAATGACCCAAACCGACCCATTGGGCCGCACCACCCGCTTTTACTATGATGAGATGGGCAACTTAACCAGCTCGATTGATGCTGCTGGGACACAAACCGATATTATCTACCACGAAGACATGGTTGGTTTGCCTGTCGAAATTATGGATGCTGAAGGCAATAGCACCACTTATGAGTACGATGCCAAAGGTAACTTAATCAAAGTCACTGATCCCCAAGGTAACGAAACCCAATATCAATACGACGAACGTGGTTTGCCCACCATCATCACCGATGCCTTAGGCAAAGACAAAACCCTCAGCTATGATCCACTGGCTCAACTGACCCAATTTACCGATTGTTCGGGCAAAAGTACTCAATTTACCTATACCGATAAAGGACAAGTGTACGAAATCATCGACGCTTTGGGGCAAATTACTCGGCACCATTATGAAGGTATCGACCAACTTATTCGTACCCATTACCCTGATGGCAGTGAAGACTTTTACCAATATGACCCCTTAGGCCGTTTAACCGCCTATGAAGATGCTTTAAAACAACGCACCGAATACAAATTAGACAAAGACGGTTTACCCCTTAAGCGGATTAATGCCTTAGGTCATACCTTCCAGTACCAATACGATAAAGCCCGACGTTTAACCCAACTGATCAATGAAAATGGCGATGCTTACCGCTTTGAATACGATGCCATAGACAATTTGATTCAAGAAATGGGTTGGGATGGTAAAGTCACCCAATACCAATACAATGCTGCGGGCGAGCTGATTACCCAATACGAACAAGGACAAGTGATTCACGCTAATGGTGAAGCCACTACTTTAATTGAACACCGTTTTGAACGCGATATATTAGGGCAACTGACTAAAAAGACCAGCAGACGACACTCAAGCTTACCGCAACAATTATCTGACTGGCTGTTAAATGAAAACCATATCAGCAGCAAAGACAGAGGGGTGTTTTTACCACAAACCCAAACCACCCAGTTTCACTATGACCGTTTGGGACAACTGATTGAAGCAAGCAACCAACACAGCCGTATTAGCTTAGCATACGATGAGTTAGGGCAACTGCTCAGCGAAACCACCCTACACGATGGCGAAGAAACCACTGTAGGGTACCAATACGATGCCTTAGGCAATCGTACCCAAACCATTTTGCCTGATGGACAAGAAATCAATTATTTGTATTATGGCAGTGGCCACCTGCACCAAATCAATGTCGATGGCAAGGTCATCAGCGACTTTGAACGGGATGATTTACACAGAGAAATCAGCCGTACCCAAGGCAAACTGACCACTTACTTTGAATTAGACCCCTTAGGCAGAATCAAAAACCAGTTGGCCACCACGCAAACCCAACTGAACCCAAAAGACAAAAACCAATGGCTGGTTGCCAGTGGCCCAGTCAAACGCAGTTATCTTTATGATAAAGCTGGGAACCTCAAACAAAGCACCGATTTACGAACCGGTGCCACCAGTTATGTGTACGATAAACTGGGGCAAATCCTCAAAGCAGGTAAAGAAACCTTTGCCTTTGACCCTGCCCATAATTTAATTGACCAGACAACACAAAAAGAACAACAAAAACAAGATACACAAACAACACACCTTATCAAAGATAAAGCCTACTACGATAGGATGATGCAGGATAAGACTTGGTCACCGCTTAAAGATGACCCCAATAGCAGACCGATTAATACCCATGCCAATCGAACCCAAACGTATAACAACATCACTTACCATTATGATGAATTGGGTAATCTCATTAAACGAGAGAAACCAAATGGTGAGACTCTTTATTTAGCTTATGATAATGAAAATCAGCTATCCTTAGCTCATATCGAACAGTCCAACAAACAAACGCAAACTTGGGGCTATGCTTACGATGCCTTTGGTAGACGAGTCAGTAAACAACAAATAGATAAAATTGCCAAAACTGAACAAGACCAGCAACAAATCAGGTTTGTTTGGGATGGCGCTAAATTACAGCAAGAACAACATAGACAAAGCAATAGAATCTTTAGTTATATTTATGAGGACACAGATAGCTTTGTGCCTATTGCGCAAACGGCAAAAGACAGCCTAACAGAAAACATTACCCTTAATTACCTACACACTGACCAAATTGGTATCCCTAAAGAGATGACCAATGAGAAGGGGGATCTGGCTTGGTATGGACAATACTCTGCTTGGGGTAAAGTAGAAAACGAGACGAATGTTTTACCAAGCCATCAACCGTTTAGATTGCAAAATCAGTATTATGACAATGAAACAGGTTTGCATTATAATCTGTTTAGGTATTATGAACCTGAATGTGGTAGGTTTGTTAATCAGGATCCGATTGGGTTAGTTGGTGGGGAGAATTTTTATCAATTTGCTTTTAACTCTATAGGGTGGGTTGATGTATTAGGATTAGCCGTAACACCAACTTGGAATGATAATGGTACTATAGCAAAAGCACGAATATCAAAAGCTGATTTAAACAAAGGAAAAGCAGCAACCCAAAAAAATAGAGATTACATAACAAGTACAGGAAAATGTGGGGATTGTAAGGACGATGCAGGACACATAATAGCCAAAAGATTAGGTGGTTCTAATGATAATAGAAATATGTTTGCACAACTTAGAGGTATAAATAGAGGACGATTTAGAGTATTTGAAAAATTAGTTGCAGAACGAATCGCTAAATCCAAAAAAGGCACTTATTTTGACTTAGTCTTAACATTTACGGGAGGGGGCAAAGGTAAACGTCCTACTGAAGTCAAATATCAAGTTTTTCAAGACGGTAAATTAAGGATGCAAGGTAAATTTATGAATACTCCTAAAGAGGGTTGTTAAAGATGACATTAAATGAAGATGAAAAAAAAATTTTTGAATGTTTTAGTGAATTTTTCAAAGCTATGTATGAATGGGAAAAAGAAGCAAATGATCTTGATGATAAAGATGCAGATGAACAGCTTTTCCCTGGCTGGAAGTTAAGATCTAAGAAAAAAAGAGACGAAATTTTTCAAAGATACCTTACCGACAGAAAAAGAGCATATAGTGATCCCTTTTCTTTTGAGTGGCCCTACAAATTCGAAATTGAATTAGAAGAAGTCACTTCAATTGAAATTAAAAATCACCAAGCCCACGTATATACGATAAAAAGTGATCCAACAGATGAAGACTTTAAATATGAAAGATGCTTTAAATTCAAAAAAACAAAAGAAAAATGGTTACTTGATAATATCAAAATAAGATTTGATTTAAATGAAAAATGGGATTCTTATGTTATATAAATTCGTTTTATAGTAACGGCATCCTATAACCATGTATTCCCTTTTACCATTGTTGATTTTTACTTGAAATAAGAGGGAAAAAGAGTATGGCTGTTTAAGCTGTGTTAACAGCGAGCTTCCATACTCGCCTCTTATTTTAAGTAAAAATCAAGTACCCGTTAGGGCAATGCTATAGGGTGCCCTTTTTTTGCTTTCGTTTTTTTGGGCAAACAAAAAAATGAAGTCGCCATTTAAGGCGAAACAAATTATCACAAACCCAACTGAACCCAAAAGACAAAAACCAATGGCTCATTGCCAGTGGCCCTGTCAAACGCAGTTACCTGTATGATAAAGCGGGTAACTTAAAACAAAGTACGGATTTACGAACCGGTGCCACCAGTTATGTCTACGATAAGCTGGGGCAAATCTTAAAAGCTGGTAAGGAAACCTTTGCATTTGATCCAGCACATAACCTGATTGACCAGCGAGAAGGTCAGCAAAGTCCAAACACACAAGCTAAGCAGCCAATCAAAGACAAAGCTTATTACGACAGGATGATGCAGGATAAAACGTGGTCTCCCTTAAAAGATGACCCCAATAGCAGACCACTTAATATCTATGCCAATCGCACCCAAATCTATAACCACATCAAATATTTTTATGATGAATTAGGCAATCTGATTAAAAGAGAAAAGCCAGATGGGGAAATCCTGTACTTAGCTTATGACAATGAGAATCAGCTCTCTGTGGTGCATATTGAGAAACCAACAGATTCAACACAAAAAACGCATACCGAAACTTGGGCTTATGCTTATACGGAGGCGATAATAGTTATCTGTTTGCTCCAAACACAAACAATTGGAGCGACCCACTGGGTTTAAGAAGCTATGGGGGAAAACAAGCAAGGATACGTGCATTAGCAACTGATTACAAAGCTTCTAAAACAATTCGTGGATGGGTAAAAATGAAATACGAAGAGTCGCAGCATTAGCTAAAGATGGCAAAAGAGCAAAACTCAGGCTTCCTCCAGGATTTGACTTAGCTCACTGGCGAGGCTATGAGAGTAAAAAAGGTTTTAATTATACATATACTGAACTCAACACAAAAAGCTTACATAGACTACAACATAAAAAAGATAATCAAGGTCGAAAACAACCACGGAGAGGTTCTAAGAAATGTGAAGGTAGGAAAGAAGATAAAATTAAATCAGATAGGTTAACTAATTTATGCTAAGGATTTTATAAACCATGAAATTACACGAAAAAGAGATTCAATCAGTATTAAAGCTTTCATCAGAAAAACGTTTTGAGTATGCGATGAAAAGAATTATAGAACAAGAAGAAATCTGGTTTTTAGATGATGATGGTTGGGTTACTTATGAGAATAGAGAAGAAAATATATATTTATTACCTATTTGGCCAGCAGAATGCTTTGCAAAAATGAATGTTGTTGATAATTGGATTAATGCTCAACCAGAAAAATTAGAGTTAGAAGAATTTTTACTAGATTATATTCCAGACCTAATCACTCAGAACATAAAAATTGTTATTTTTCCAGTTACAGACTCTGGTATAACTTGTGAGATGGATATTATCTCTTTTTGTAACTACATAAACAGTTACTCCATGGAATGGTACGGTGAAAGCTATGATTTGCCGTATTTGGAGTAATAAATTCTAAAACAAATAAGAGACCAACTATAAAAATTTATACTTGAATTTACCATAATAAAATACGCTAACGAATTATCCCTTTTACCATTGTTGATTTTTATTTTAAATAAGAGGGAATAAGAGTATGGTTGTTTGAGTTGTGTTAACAGCTAGTTTCCATACTCGCCTCTTATTTAAAGTCAAAATCAAGCACCCGCTAGGGCAATGGTATGGTATAGGGAGCCCTTTTTTTACTTTCGTTTTTTTGGGCAAGCAAAAAAATGAAGTCGCCATCAAGTCGAAATAAACTGTCACAAACCCAACTGAACCCAAAAGACAAAAACCAATGGCTGGTTGCCAGTGGCCCAGTCAAACGCAGTTACCTGTATGATAAAGCAGGTAACTTAAAACAAAGCACCGATTTACGAACCGGTGCCACCAGTTATGTGTACGATAAACTCGGGCAAATCCTCAAAGCGGGTAAAGAAACCTTCGCCTTTGACCCAGCACATAATTTAACTAATCAAACAGAAACACAACAAAAACACAACTCATAACAACAGAAAACAGTAAAAGATAAAGCCTATTACAACAGGGTTCAGTTATAATAGGCTACTAAATAAAAGCAATAAGCTGTAGCACACAACACATGAATCTGCCTGAGTTTAATCTAGACCAAACCTTAATCAAAGACCGCTTTCTTTTAAAAAAAGCGCTCAAAAAACCTGAACACTTTGGTGGGTTGGATACGCTTACCAAAAAATATCAACGCTCTCATGAGCTTTTTTTAAATAGAGCTCAAAAACTACCTGTTCCTGATTTTGACGATCATTTACCTATTAATCAAAAACGTGATGAAATTGCTCAGTTGATTCAAAACAATCAAGTTGTGATTATTTGTGGGGAGACGGGCTCAGGGAAAACGACACAAATACCCAAAATTTGTTTGAGTTTGGGTAGAGGTGTTGCTGGCCTTATTGGTCATACTCAACCAAGGCGTTTGGCCGCCCGTTCTGTCGCCAACCGCATTGCTCAAGAGTTAGGTAGCCCGATTGGTCAAGCAGTCGGCTTTAAAGTACGTTTTACCGAACAAAGTTCAAAAGACAGTTATATTAAGTTGATGACCGATGGTATTTTACTGGCGGAAACCCAAACAGATCGTTATTTAAACCAATATGACACAATTATTATTGATGAAGCTCATGAACGTAGTTTGAATATTGATTTTTTATTGGGTTACTTAAAAAAATTATTACCTAAACGCCCTGACTTAAAAGTCATTATCACCAGTGCCACCATTAATGCTGAACGTTTTAGTGAACATTTTAATCATGCACCTGTTATTGAGGTGTCAGGTAGAACATACCCTGTAGAGATTTTATATCGTCCCCTTTTATCTTTGGAAGACGAAGATGACGCGGAAGCACAAATAGAAGAAGCCATTGTTGATGCAGCCCAAGAGTTAAGTCGTATGGGTTCTGGCGATATTTTGGTATTTTTGCCAGGCGAGCGCGAAATACGAGAGACGGCGGATGCTTTAAGAAAAAGCGCTTTAAACCGTTATGATATTTTGCCATTGTTCGCCCGTTTATCTAATGAAGAACAACAACGTATTTTTAAAAGTGGTGGAAACAGGCGCATTATTCTGGCAACAAATGTTGCTGAAACCTCTCTGACGGTTCCAGGGATTCATTATGTGATTGATACGGGGCTGGCACGCATCAAACGTTACAGTACCCGAGCAAAAGTGGAACAACTGCATATTGAAAAAATTTCACAGGCAGCAGCAAAACAACGCTCTGGCCGTTGTGGTCGTGTTGCATCAGGAGTGTGCATTCGTTTATATGATGAACAGGATTTTCTGAACCGAAGTGCGTTTACTGATCCTGAAATTATTCGTTCTAACTTAGCGGCGGTTATTTTAAAGATGGCGTCATTACGTTTAGGCGAAGTGAAGGAATTTCCTTTTTTAGAAGTGCCTGCCCCAAAACTGATTGCGGATGGTTATCAAGTACTGCATGAATTAGGCGCGGTCACAGAACGCAATGACTTGACCGCTTTAGGCAAAGAGCTGGCCAAATTGCCAATAGACCCGAAAATTGGTCGGATGTTATTGGCAGCAAAAAAACATCTTTGTGTGAAAGAAATGTTGATATTGGTCTCGGCTTTGTCGATACAAGACCCAAGAGAGCGTCCATTTGATGCTAAAGATGCCGCCACAAAAGCACATGAACCTTTCCAAAACAAAGATTCTGACTTTTTAAGTTTTCTGGATTTATGGGCATTTTTTCAGCAGGCATTGGCAGAGAAAACCAGTAATCGTCAATTGATTAATTTATGCCATAAGAAATTTATCTCTTATTTACGGATGCGTGAATGGAAGGATTTACATTTCCAACTTAAAAGTATTACAGAGGAAATGGGCTTTGGATTGAATCAAACAGATGCAACAGAAGAACAAATTCATCGCGCACTGCTCAGTGGGTTAATTGGCAATATTGGCATGAAATCGGTAGAAGGACATGACTATTTAGGCGCAAGAGGAATACATTTTTATTTGTTTCCTAATTCAGGTTTATTTAAAGCCAAACCTAAATGGGTGATGGCTGCACAACTGACAGAAACAACGAAGCTTTATGCCAGAACAATCGCCAAAATCAACCCTGAATGGGTTGAAGCAGAAGCACCACATTTGGTCAAATACCATTATTTTGATCCTCACTGGGAAAAATCACGTGGCGAAGTTGTGGCCAGTGAAAGGGTGACATTATATGGCTTAACTGTGATAGGTAGACGCCCCGTCAGTTATGGTAAGGTTGCGCCAGAAGAAGCAAGAGAACTATTTATTCGTGGCGCGTTAGTCGAACAAAATTGTCAAATCAATGCTCCTTTTTTCAAACACAATCATCGACTGATTAAAGAAATCAGTGAATTAGAACATAAATCTCGTAAACAAGATGTTCTGGTCGATGACGAAGCTGTATTTGATTTTTATAACCAAAAATTACCAGAAACGGTTTGTACATTAAAAGCCTTTGAAAAATGGCGTGAAACAGCAGAAAAAACGGATCCCAAATTATTATTCTTAAACAAAGAATTGTTGATGCAACATGCAGCAACACATATTACAGAAGAACAATTTCCTGCGACCTTGCACACGGACGATGGTAAATTTAAACTGAGTTATCGGTTTGAGCCTAAACATCCTTTAGATGGTGTTACTTTAACGATTCCGCTAACGGTGTTGAACCGTTTAAACCCTCATCAGCTTGAGTGGCTTGTCCCAGGCATGATTAGGGAAAAACTGTCTTTACTGATTAAAGCACTGCCTAAACAGGTACGCCGTAATTTTGTGCCTATCCCTCATTTTATTACCGATTTTTTATGCAGTAGCCCCAATACTCAAGAAGCCATTTTGCCGCAACTGACTAAGTTTATGCAAAAATGGCAAGGGGCACCTTTAGATATTGATGTGCACTCATGGCAAAAAATGCCTCTGCCAGAATATTGTTATTTAAACATTAAGGTTGTTGATGATGCCAAACATGAATTGGCGATGGGCAGAAATTTAAGTGAATTGAAAAATAAATTGGGGCAAGCAGCACAATTAACGTTTAGAGACAACAGCCAAGAATTCGAACGGGAACACATTAAAAGCTGGGATATAGGCACGTTACCAGAACAGATTCAATTTGCTCGAGGCAAACAACAACTAATGGGTTATTTAGGTTTGCAACTTGAAACCGATATGGTTGCTTTGCGTTTGTTTGATACTGCTATAGCAGCAGAGGAGGCACACCGAAAAGGTGTGGTGGCTTTAATGAAGCTACAGTTAAAAGAGCAAGTAAAGGATCTTCAAAAAGGGATCGTCAACTTTACCCAAATAGCCATGCAATTGAAAAATATTTGTTCTGTTGATGTGCTTAAAGAAGATATTGCCCAAGCAATTTTTGATCGAGCTTTTATTGGTGAAGATGCTTTACCCAGAGATGAAAAAAGCTTTAAAGAACAAATCAACCGAGCCCGCTCTCGCTTACCTGCAGTCAAACAAGCAATGAGCCAATATTTAAGTGCGATTGCTTCGGAATACTATACACTCACCCAAAAAAATAAAGCCAATCATCCTTTGTTTTCTGTCATACAAAGTCGAATCGCACAATTGATTTACCCTCATTTTGTGAGCCAAACCCCATGGAATCAGTTACCTCATATGCCACGATACATAAAAGCCCTTAGCTTACGTATCGAAAAATATCCTGCCAATGCAGCTCGGGATAAACAGAAAACGGAAGAGTTGAAGATATTACAAAATGAATGGCAAACGAAACAGAAACAATTTACTGACAACCCAGAAACCATTGAGAAACTACAGCATTTTAAATGGGATTTAGAAGAATTAAATGTATCTTTATTTGCGCAGGAGTTAAAAACTCCTTACCCGGTTTCCACTAAACGACTGACCAATACACTCAATCAACTAACAAAACACCCATAGCATTGTCACGTTTTAGTGGACAGTATAACTCTTTTTACTGCCTTTATCATCACCATGATTCTCTATATGATTCACTCCATGCAAACACGCACTTGAACTTTAATTTATATGGAGAAAAATATCATGTTTAAAAATATTCTATTTGGTTTAGTTGCAATCTCTTCTTTATCAATGGCAACAGCAAACTCTTTAACTAAAGCACCTGTTCCTTCTGAACAAACAGCGCAAATATTGGCTCAACGTGACGCGAACAACGCTCAAGAAAAAGAACTAAATGCTTATGTGGCAAAAACAAAAACCACCAAAGCACCACAGTTATCTGAGCAAACAGCACAAATGTTGGCTCAAAGGGATGCAAATAATGCACAACAAACAAATACGATAAACCACGCAACACACAGTGCCTTACCCAAGACATTGAATAGTCAATTAAAAGTTAGTGGCAAGTAACCAAATTATCATAACAATATCGCTTCAATAATCAAAAAACCTCAACCTTATTTTCAAAGGTTGAGGTTTTTATATTAAAAATACTATTTAATATATAAGAGACTCGATACTGATTGGATCACTCTCCATCTCCATTCCTCGTTCAGCTTGATGATATCTTTAATTTTTTAACCATTTTATACCATTGCATGGCTTTTTTTTGATTATCTACTCCTTGATAATTTAACTGGATAAATTCTTCAATCATAGGTTTCACCTGTTGATATAAATCATGTTCCTGATTGTCTTCTAACAATTGTAAAACATCTAAAGGACCAAGGCTGGCAATATAATCTTCATCAGAAAATAATGTACGCTTTAGTAATTTAAAACCATCAACAAGAGGGTCTATTTGTACCAAAAGCATTCGACGCCACCAAAGTATGGCTGGAATCAAAGCGATAACGCCGCCTAAAATTAAGATAAAAAGAACCGCAGGCGCACTGACCCCATGGAAACCAAATTTTGCAAACAATTGATTTTGTTTGTCTGCGTCAAACCCGACCACCCATTGTTGCCAATAAAATTCTGTATTGTTTTGTATCTTGCTCAAAAAACCATTGGATAAAGTCTCGGATAAGGCTTGCTCTTCTTGTGGTAAAGATTCTTCAATACCCATTTCAATTCGACTGGCCGAGACGACAGCCGTTGGATCTACTCGTAACCATTCTTGTTTTTCTGGCAACCAAACTTCTGTCCACGCATGGGCATCTTTGCTTCTAACCTGCCAAAACTGACCATTAGGATAATATGTTCCGCCCTGATAACCTGTCACAACTCGACTGGGCAAACCTCCTGCTCTCATAGCTACCGCGAAAGCTGAAGCATAATGTTCACAAAACCCTTTTTTACTCTGAAATAAAAATTCATCTATTTGATTTTGGGTATGATCCAATGTGGGTGGTTGTAAGGTGTATTCAAAACCATTTGAGGCTAAATAGGCCAAAACGGCTTTGATAAATGCTTCAGATGACCTATTTTTTTGTGCCAATTGCTTTGCCCATGCCTGTGTTTTGGGGTTATTAGCAGGCAAACGGCTTAATACACGAACAGCACCAGCAGATAGGTTTTCGGGTAATCTTGCATCGGCATTACTGCGTAAATAAACTCGCCTTAACTGATTATGACTTCTTTTGACAACAACGGTGGATGCTATGCCTTTTTGGGTGCTTTCATCATAATTAATTGGGTAATCTAATGCTGGTAAGCGACCTCTTTGGTCTACAGTGGTAATGCTGTATTGAATATTGTGTAAAATGTTTGGTGTGGTATTGTCTGTATATTGAATAGGCACAGCTTTCCAAGCAAGGCCATCAAAGTCCTGCATAATCATCATGCGCCAGTACAACTGATTATTTGTTGGCTGATAATTATTGTCAAAAACGGCATTAAAGACTTGCCTGTTACTTAAAATTAATTCACTAACAGAGCCTGGACTTAGTGTGTCAGATAAACCTGATTGACTGGTTTTATCCTGTGGAATCCGCCATAGCGGCTCTGGCAAGCGGGGAATGGCAACAAACAAAACCACCATTAATGGGGCTGAAAGCAACATAGCAAATAAGGTTTGTTTACAAGCGATTTTCAGTTGCACCTGACTTAATACGGACAAGGCAAATAGAATACTGGCTAAACTGATAACCATCCAAAGGGCAGATAAAATTTCTTGATTAAACAATAAAGGGCCAACCACTAAGAAAAAAGAAGCCAACAGTAACGACTGCCAGTCTCTTATTGTCCCACCCTCAAAGGACTTCCCCACAGTTAACAATAATAAAATGGCAATACCACCATCTCTGCCCCAAAGGGATTGGAGATTCAGATACACAAAAGCTGCCACAGCCACAATCAACAGCACAATTTGCCAAGTAGGTAAAGCCACTTTTTTTAATGGAATCAGCGCCAGCCGAACAAGCATTAAAACAGCAAAAGCAATCAAAACCGGGAAAGGTAGGAACATGATTAACGGCACAGACACCACAATTAATGCGGCTAGGGAAACATACTGGGCACTTTGACTGGGATACGTTTTTGCGGGATTAATCATTTACATCACACTCAAGGCTGTTAACGCCAAAATTCGTTGCTCAGGACTGGCATCAATCGTTTGTTCAGGTAGTTGCAACATATAATTTTGCCTTTTGCCCTCCGCGGCCAAGACCCGATGGCATAAAAAGGAAGCCAAATCGTCAGATGGCAGACCAGTAGGGTAATCTAAATAAGAAATAAGCTCAGGCGACACATTGGCCTCGCTTTCAAAATACTTATCTGCAAGCTTCCCCGTTTTGGCAAAGGTTTTCCATGAAACACGCTGTAACGATTGTCCTTGTTGATGCTCCACCAAGTAACTTAAATCATCTTCTCCTTTTTGGTGCTGATAAAGGCCATCTTGTTTTTCCAAATGATCTTGTAACTGAGGTTGATGAAATACTGGTGCGGGATAAACCAAAAAGCGCTCTTTTAGATGAATATTGACCTTGGTTTGCATCAAACCAAAAGGCGCCATGCTGTATAGGGTTACCATAGCCAAGGGTTGAAAACCCCGTTTTTTTGTCAGAATTTTAAAAGTAACACTACTGGCACCTTTACCTTGTATTTGCACCTGTTCTATTTGATCCTCATATTGCAGATAAAAAGATCGGCCTTTATTGGCAGACGAGTAAAAATCAAATGACAAAAGCACATGTTCGCCAGCAAAAACTTCTGAATGTTTCACTTGCTCAACAACCAACCCCAATAATTGCAACCGCACCATTAAAATACTGATTAGCAAAAATGATAAAATCCAAAAAGACAAAGCATAAGCTAAACTAATTGCATAGTTTAACGCACCGAACCAAATGGCAATGGCCAATACAATCATGGCTAAGCCTATACGGGTTGGACGTACACTTAATTTGCGCCAAGAAAGCTGCTCATTCAGACAAAGGGTGACCGTTGAGGGCTTAAACCACTGAAACATTTTGTAAAACTTTCTCTATGGCATACCGTAAATCCTGAGATTTTTGGACAGGTTTTAATCGATGGCTGGCCACTGACTCAAAAACGGCTTTAATATCCTCGGGCAATAGAAAATTTCGCCCTTCTAAAAAAGCCCAAGCTTTAGCTGCTTGCATAATTGCCACTCCTGATCTGGGGCTTAAACCTAAAACAAATAAGCCATTATCACGAGTCGCATCAACAAGGTGAAACACATAATTGGCAATCGATTCAGATACAGTCACTTGGCTAACTTGTATTTGGGTTTCCAATAATTTAGCAGGGGTAAAAACGGGTTTGAGCTTGTCCAAATAAATACGTCTGTCGCCATGTAAATAGAGTTTTTTTTCTGAATCTGGATTGGGGTACCCCAAAGAAATACGCATCATGAACCGATCAAGCTGAGACTCAGGCAACACAAAAGTACCCAGTTGTTCAGAAGGGTTTTGTGTCGCGACCACCATAAAGGGCGTAGGTAATTTATAGGTTTTGCCATCAACGGAAACTTGTCGCTCTTCCATTGCTTCCAATAAAGCAGATTGTACTTTAGGCGATGCACGATTGATTTCGTCTGCCAATAAAAAACGATGAAAAACTGGCCCAGGGTGGAATGTAAAAGTCCCCTTTTGCGGTTCAAACACATTGACACCTAATAAGTCCGCCGGCAACATATCATTGGTAAATTGAACCCTTTGATAGTCTACCCCCAACACCTTTGCTAAACCATGAGCCAATGTCGTCTTACCCACACCAGGCACATCTTCTAATAATAGATGTCCTTTTGCCAACACACAGGTTAACGCCAGTTTAATAATGTGTTGCTTGCCTAAAATAAGTGCGTTAAGTTGTTTGAGTACCAGATCAATTTCAGTCATAATGTTCGTTTTTTGAAAAACCGTTTATAAAAATAGATAGATGAACATCTTATCATTAAATAATGTATGGCTAGAAACCCACAGCCAAATTAAGGAATAAAAGCAGATGATTTTATTCAGACTGTGGCGTAGAATCTTCGCACGTAAACGACATACCGCTTTAATTTATAATCCTGAATGTATGGCCCACGATATGGGGCCAGAAAATCCTGAAACACCTGAACGGCTAACCGCCATTATGCAGGCATTTGCACAAAGTAAATTATCAGAATATGTTGGGCAAACAAGTTCGGCCAAGGCAACTGAGCAACAAATTGCCCGAGTGCATCCACCCAGTTATTTGAATTATCTGGAATCCATTACCCCAAATACAGGCATAGTCACCATTAATGCGGATATGGCCATTGGACAACACAGCTTAAATGCAGCACAATTTGCCGCTGGTGCGGTGGTAAAAGCAGTCGATATGGTGATGTCAGCAGAAGTATTTAATGCATTTTGTGCCATTCGTCCACCAGGACACCATGCCCATAGTAAAAAAAGTGTCGGTTTTTGTTTTTTAAACAATGTGGCTATTGGCGCCATGCATGCCCTAAATGAACACCGTCTAAAACGAGTCGCGATTGTTGACTTTGATGCGCACCATGGTGATGGAACAGAAGAAATTGTTCAAAATGATTCACGGATTATGTTTTTATCTGTTTTTCAACATCCGTTTTTTCCTTTTAATGATGAAGAGTCTTTAAAAGAGCACCATACCAATCCTAATATTATCTTAAGTCCTTTGGCTGCAAATAGTGGCAGTTTTGAACTGAGAAAAACCATTGCCCGCCAATGGTTACCTAGGTTAAAAGCATTTAAACCTGAGTTAATTATCATCAGTGCTGGTTTTGACGGACATAAAGATGATGAAATGAGCCATTTAAATTTTGTAGAAGCCGATTATAAATGGATGACGGAAAAACTGATGCGTATTGCTGACTTGTATGGAAAAGGCAGAATGGTTTCTGTCCTAGAAGGCGGTTACAATGTTTCTTCTTTAAGTCGTAGTGTTATTGCCCATCTGGAAGCGCTTACATCGTCATAACAATTACTCAATACAATTAAAAAACATGATGGCTTTAATAGAGACAGCATATTCTTATTGACAAATAATATTTAAAACAATACAGTTCTTAAAAAATAACTTATCAATAATTTTTTTGATAAAAACATTATATTAAAGAAAGGCAAAAAATGGGCTTTTTAAAAGATTTTCGTGACTTTGCAATGCGCGGAAACGTCATTGATTTAGCTGTTGGTGTGGTCATCGGTGGCGCATTTGGTAAAATTGTATCTTCTTTAGTTTCAGATATTATTATGCCTTTATTAGGATATGCCATTAGTGGGCTGGACTTTAAAGATTTAAGCATCACCTTGCCACAAGTTCACGAAAACCTGCCCGCAGTGACATTAAAATATGGCATGTTTGTTCAGTCTATCGTTGACTTTACCATTATTGCTTTTGCTATTTTCATTTTTATCCGCCTAATCAGCAAACTAAAAAAAGAAACCTCTGAGGCCGCTGTAGAACCAACAGCAGAAGAAAAATTATTAACAGAAATTCGTGATTTACTGAAAAACAAATAAACTAAACGAACCATTGGCTTTTATTTTATATAATAAAAGCCAATAATTTTCTTGATAGCCTTCTACCCTCTAGCCTTTCTGGCTTTATTTCTTATATACTTGAACCAATGAATAATTAAAACAGTATAAAAAATGATTCGCTTTGCCCAACAAAAAGATCTACCTGCTATTGTTTCTATTTATAATCAATCTGTACCAAAAAGAAACGCTACAGCAGACTTAAGCCCTATTAGTGTTGAAAGTCGACAAAGCTGGTTTGAACACCATACTGCTAATCGACCACTTTATGTTTGGGTTAATGAGCAAAATCATATTTTAGCTTGGGCCAGCTTAAGCGATTATTACCCACGTGCGGCATATCATATTACGGCAGAAATCAGTATTTACGTCGATGAGCAACAACAAGGCAAGGGGTTAGGTAAAGCCCTAGCCAAGCATATACTTAAAGAAGCGCCTAACTTAGGCATACACAATATTATTGCGGTTATTTTTGGGCACAATACAGCAAGCATAACTTTATTTGAACAACTGGGTTTTAGCCTCTGGGGAAAACTGCCTGAAGTATGTGAGTTAGACAATAAATTTGCTGATATTATTTTATTGGGCAAAAAATGTCTTTAAAAAGGTTAAGACTCAAAAAATACCACAAAAACAAACTGATCCATGTCAATCTAAACGTTTATTTTGACAGAACAGTAAAATGACCAGATAATCTTCTGCTCAGAAATCAAAACAGTTAATCAACTCATAGGTTAGCCCAAGAAAGGAGTTTGAATCATGACTCACTTTACTTATATTACTTTATGCTGAACACAGCCCCTAATTTTACGGTGTGCGTTCACAATTTTGACGCATATCGGGATAAAAAAGCTTCCGATTATGGAAGCTTTTTTATGATGTATTTGAAGGATAAATAATATGAAAGTCAGACACAAGACCATTGTTCCTCGCAACCCTTTTGCCGTGGCGGCTCATCAAAGAAAAGCAGGAAGCCATGAGCAAACTCATAAGGCAAAGCGTAAACAGGATAAACAGCAATTACATAAAATGTTACGCACACAAAAAGGAGTGGATAGCACTCCTTTTCTTTATACGCTTCACCATGTATCACAACAACAGTAGTCGTCTAAAATCACTTAATCTTAAAATAATGCTGTGTGTACAACATAAATACTAATTGCCGATGAACATCATTATATGAATCCTGATCTCATAGAAGAACTACGCCGTAGTGTCACTCAATTGCTGCGATTAGAATAAATTCTTAGCACAATCGAATATCATTCACACGACCAAAATATCTATATTCAGCTATGCTATACTTACCTCTTTGCATGAAACCCAAAAGGAGAAATTGTGGCACAACTAAAAAATGATACGTTTTTACGCGCTTTATTAAAAGAACCAACGCCATACACGCCTATTTGGATGATGCGCCAAGCTGGACGCTATTTGCCAGAGTACCGTGCCACACGAGAGCAAGCTGGCAGCTTTTTGGATTTATGCAAAAATACAGAACTGGCCACAGAAGTGACCATTCAACCGCTTGAACGTTTTGATTTAGATGCGGCTATTTTATTTTCAGATATTCTCACCATCCCTGATGCAATGGGATTGGGGCTCTACTTTGCTGAAGGAGAAGGGCCTAAATTTGAGCGTCCTTTACAAACAGAAGATGCAATTAACCATTTACACGTACCCGATTTAAATAAATTAAAATATGTCACTGATGCAGTTTCCAGTATACGCAAAACACTCGATGGACGAGTGCCTTTAATTGGTTTTTCTGGCAGCCCATTTACCTTAGCCTGTTATATGATTGAAGGAGGCAGCAGTAAAGATTTTCGTACCATCAAAACCATGTTATACAGCCGTCCTGATTTATTGCATAAAATTCTAACCATTAATGCTCAGGCTGTTATTGAATACTTAAATGCACAAATTCAAGCAGGAGCGCAGGCTGTACAAATTTTTGACACTTGGGGTGGTGCTTTAAGTGCACAGGCTTTTGAAGAATTTTCATTAAGCTATATGCAACAAATTATTGATGGTTTGATACGGGAATACGACGGACGAAAAATCCCTGCTATTTTATTTACAAAAGGTGGTGGACTTTGGCTTGAAAAAATGGCGCAAACGGGTGCAGATGCGCTAGGGCTAGACTGGAGTTGTGATATTGGTCAAGCGAAAGCCAGAGTAGGAAACCAAGTTGCCTTACAAGGAAACTTAGATCCACATGTATTATTTGCTCAACCACACACTATTGAGCAGGAAGTGAGTAAAATTTTAGCCGCTTTTGGGCAAGGCAGTGGCCATGTGTTTAATTTAGGCCATGGTATAAACCAATTTACGCCGCCAGAACACGCAAAAGCGTTGGTAGATAGTGTCCACCGACTGTCCAAAAAATATCATCAATAAAATCATCAAACCACTCAATAAACATAATATTTAAAAGCAATGGTATATTCAGGATATGCACATTGCTTTTTGTTTATTTAAATAAACAAATAGTTTGTTTTTTATATTTTTCCATAAAAAGATCATCATTGTTTTTGAATATTTATTCGTTTTAAATTAAAATATACTGGTATATATAATTTAAGTTTTTTTTAACACTGTAATTTTTTTTACATTTATGAAAATTTTGTGATAGTATTTTTTAAAATCATATCTTTTTTATCGTGTTGGAAAAATTTAATTAATATTAATAATGTCATGACAACAAAAAAATTAAAGTAAAGGGAATATCCTTATGGAAAATTCTTCCAACAACCTAATAAAACACATAACTGATTCATTACCAGGCTATTCGCGTGCATTTAAGCAATTAGCTGAGTTTATTTTAAACAAAACATTTGCTGTATCCACAATGAGCATTGAAGAGCTTGCCATTGCCTCAGATGTTTCCGTTGCAACGGTTAATCGTTTTGCTCATGAATGTGGCTTTGATGGTTACCCACTTTTTCGGGCTGAACTTCGCAGCGTATTTGAAAAAATTTTTGAACCCGCAGAAAAAATACGCAGTGGTATGCTACGTAAATTTGGCGATGAGGAGGTCTTAGAGTCTTCTTTTAACAGTTTACTGAACAATATCCAAAACAGCAAAAAATTGGTTAATCCTCAATCCCTTAAAGATGCAATTGACTTAATTTTATCTGCAAAAAATGTTTTTGTTGCTGGGATGGGGGTTAGCGCCTTGCATGCTACTTTTATGGTTGAGGCATTTGAGCCTTTTTTAGCCACAACAATTAGAGAGTTAAATGGTTTTGGGGGACCTGAACGAGCTTTTCGTAAAGCGAGTATGGTCACAGAAGAAGACTTGATTATTGTGATTTCATTACCACGATACTCAAAAAGTATTATTGAATTGATGCATTTGGTTAAGGGCAAAAATGCCAGAGTTCTGGCTCTGACGGATACACCCGCCTCTCCCGTTGTGCCTTTAGCTGATGTCACCTTGTTTGCTTCTTCTGAACACCCACTACTTTATGCATCTAATGCACCCATCATTGCTTTAATTGAAGGGTTAAGTGCATCAATAGCTCTGAGGGTAAACCATTCAGCAGAATACATCACCCAGCAAACCGAATCTGTTTTACCCTATTTTTACTTACCTGTGGAAAAAGACAAAAAAGTAAAAAAACACAAATAACATCAAGACTACTGTTTTAACGAGAAGTTAGAGGTTTAATTAACCCATAACAATAATTAGTGAATCCCTTAAAGGAGCAACCTATGAGTGGTAAATCAAAAAGCCATTTTGAAAGAAACTGGCTGATTATATTTTTGGCACTATATGTGCTCATCATGATCCCTTTACCTTGGTACTATAGTGAAACCTATATTCCTGGTCTGTGGGGTGTTCCTCTATTTTTATTTGGCTGGATTATTCATGGCGTGGTGGTGCTGATATTAACCGCCATATTTGCACGAGAGTGCATGAAACGCCCCGAATATAAAAACTTTGAAGCAGAAAAAAATGATCATGAGGAAGGAAATCTAGATGAGTAACAGCGTTGACCAGCTTTTAACGCCAACACCTGGCCCTTTTTTAGTCACAATCGCCATTTATTTTGTGGTTATTGCTGCTATTGGCTATGTTGCGGCAAGTAAAACCAAGAACATGAAAGACTTTTTAGTCATGGGTGGAAAAGCCGGAACCATTGTTTCGGGGATCGCCTATTTTGCCACTCAATACAGCATGAGTACCTTTATGGGGGTGCCAGCCATTGCGTATAACAATGGCTTTGCAGGGATGAGTATTACGGTTCCTGGTGTTGCCTTCTCAATGTTGATTCCTGCCTTACTGGTCGGTCGTAAATTGATGCAGTTGAGTAAACACAATAATTTTTTGACCATGACAGATTATCTGGCTGATCGTTATCAATCCTCATCCATGAGGGTGATTCACGCTGTGGCTATGGTGATTTTTTTGGTTGCTATGACAGGAGCACAATTAGTGGGGGCAGGTGTTATCGTCAAAACCTTTACTGGTTACCCTGAATGGATTGGTGTTGTATGCACAGGTGCTGTTGTAATGGTGTATTGTATGTATGGCGGTATGCGCGGAGCCATGTTAACAGATGTGTTACAAGGCAGCTTAATGGTAATGACAGCAGTTGTGACCTTTGTGATGTCTGTTCGCTCAGGCGGTGGTATTGAAGCCATTACCGCTCAATTAGCACAAACCAGCCCTGACCACTTAACGCATCCAGGCGCTCAAAATCAATATGGTTTAGGGGTTTATATTTCCATGATTTTAATGTGGAGCTTCTTTACCATTGGCCAACCTACCTTATTTACCAAGTTTTTCTCCATGAAAAACTACTCAGTTTTATTCAAAAGCATTATTTTGGGTACTTTAGGTATGTTGATTTCAGCCACCATGATTGAATGGTCAGGTGTCAATGCTTATGTCTCGATTGTTGGACTAAGTGGCAAAGATGCCGACTTTGTGGTGCCTATTATGCTTCAAACAACGCTCAACCCTATTTTGGCTTCAGTAATGATCGCGGGTATTGTTTCAGCAGGGATGTCCACTGTCTCAGCTTTAATGGTTGTGGCAACAGGTGGCGTGTCGCGTGATATTTACCAAAAACTGATCAATCCACAAGCAACGGATAAAACAGTGTTTAGATTATCTCAAATCGTCACTGTTGCAATCGGTATTATCAGCATCATTATTGGCATTATGAAACCTGCCAGTATTTTTGAAATTGTCCGCTTTTCATTTGGAGGTTTAGGCATTTGGGTAATTGCGGTTATTTTAGGTATGTACTGGAAAAAGGCCACAACAGCTGGTGTATTAACTGGTGTCGTTGTCGGTGAGTTGTATTTTGTGGCATTGAAAGTGGGTTGGTTGGATGCGTTCTATTCGTTTCATTTAGACGCACTTATTCCTGCTTGGTGTCTGGGCATGGTTGTGGCCATTATTGTCAGCTACATGACCAAACCTGTAAATGAAGAGGTGATTAACCGTCATTTTAGTAGCCCTATTTAGAAGGCCTTAGGCTTGAGCGCTTGTTTGCTTGAGCCTAAAATTTAAATAAAAGAGAAAGAATATGTTGATACAAAATATGAACTGGATGCAGGTAGAGGCATTCTTAAAAACAGATGATCGCATTGTCTTACCGATAGGCAGTACAGAACAACATGGTTATTTAAGTTTAATGACAGACGCAATTTTAGCTCAAAAAGTTGCTGAAGATGCTGCAACCCCCCTTGAGGTTCCTGTCTTGCCTGTAATGCCATTTGGACTGGCTCCTTATTTTACGGCGTACCCTGGCACCATTACGCTTAGAACCAGCACTTATTTTGCATTGATTATTGATATTCTCAACAGTGTTTATCATGCAGGTTTTCGCCGTATTTTAATTGTTAATGGGCATGGCGGAAACAGCCCTGTTTTAGCAGAAATTCAAGACTGGCTAACCCATCACACAGATGCCCGAGTGAAATTACACAATTGGTGGGCAGCCCCTAAAACCATGGCAAAGGTAAAAGAAATTGATCCTGTTGCCTCTCATGCTTCTTGGATGGAAAATTTCCCTTGGACAAGAATAGCAGGGGTAGAACTGCCAACAACACAAAAACCCATGATTGATCTTGAGTACATGCGCCAATTAGGTGCCAATGGCGTGCGTGATTATGTAGGAGATGGCAACTATGGTGGAGACTACTTTAAAGACGATCAGTTAATGCAAACTGTATGGGATACAGGTGTAGCAGAAACCCAAGAACAATTAACAAACAATTGGGCAGATTAATTAATTAATAAAAAGAAATAAAAAATGAATACGATTAAATCACTATCATTACAGTTTACCTTACTCAAAAATGCCGCTATTTATGCACCAGAGGCCTTAGGAGAAAAGGATATATTAATCTGTAATGACAAAATAGTGGCGATTGAACAAAACATTGATGCGTCAACCATTCCAAACTGTACTAGCTTAGATTTAACAGGTTTAACTGTTTGCCCAGGTTTCATAGACCAACATATTCACCTAATAGGTGGGGGTGGAGAAGCAGGCCCACATACCCGCACACCAGAAGTAAAGCTATCTTCTTTAATAGAAGCAGGTATTACAACTGCGGTAGGTTTATTGGGTACAGATGGGATGACTCGCCATCCAGAGACTTTATTGGCAAAGGTTAAAGCCCTCAATTTTGAAGGCATTACTGCCTATATGTTAACAGGTGCTTATACTGTCCCCACGCCCACAATTACTGGGCAAATAGACAAAGATATCGCCTTAATTGATGGCATTATTGGCGTCAAAACAGCCATATCAGATCACCGCTCTTCTGCTCCAACCATAGCAGAGCTTTGCAGGCTCAGCACACAAGCTCGGGTTGGTGGTTTATTAGGTGCAAAAGCGGGCATCAGTGTTTTTCATTTAGGCAGCAGTAAAAAAACACTGGAACCTATTGATCATATTTTGGCAAATTGTGATGTCCCTATCAACAAATTATTGCCAACCCATGTGAATCGTAATCAGGTCTTATTTGATGCTGCAATCGCTTTTGCCTTAAAAGGTGGCTATATTGATTTGACCAGTGGCATTAACCCTGAGTTAGGTGCTCGAAATGCCGTTAAACCGAGTAAAGCGGTTATGCAAGCGCTCAAAGCAGGTGTGGCTTTAGATCATATTACCATTAGCTCTGATGGTAATGGCAGTCAACCAGTCTTTAATGCTCAAGGTCAGTTAACTGGCATTACTGTTGCTGGGTTTGCCAGTTTGCTGGCTGAATTAAAAGATATGGTACAAAAAGAAGGACTTTGTTTATCAGAAGCATTACAACCCTTTACTTCTTCGGTTGCTCAATTTTTACAAATTGATAAAGGCCATTTAAAACCAAATGCAGATGCCGATATTTTGGTTCTGAATAAAGACATGAATATCGAATATGTTTTTGCCAAAGGCAAAAAAATGGTGCATAACGGAAAAGCCTGTATTAAAGGCACCTTTGAAGAATAAATCATATTCAAACAATGCAGCCGATCATATATGATCGGCTTTTTATTTCATTAGACATTAAACCGTAAGAAAAAAATTAAGCACGCTGGTTTAATGTAACAAAGAAAATAGAGAGAGTAATCGTTATATGAAAAAAATGATCATTTTTGCTATTATTTTTTTCATCCATTTTAGTGATGCACAATCATTACCCTTTAATGATAAACAGCACACAATCACGCAAACAATGGCGCAATGCGGCCAATTTAGGATAACCTTACCAGTTAGTATTCACTTAGAAAATCAGCCATATGTTGATCACAAAACACTTTTTATCACAAAAGAAAAAAGTTTTATGCACAGCGATCATCATTATGCCAATCAATTTGACAGCGAGCGTCTATTAGACAGTTTACACTTTTCCATTAATTGCCTTCCTAAAACCGAAGCAGAAACACACTTATGGCCTTATCACGAAACAATTATTGAAGATGATTCCAACCCTAGAGGAATAGAAACGTGGGCCTTAAAAGAAATGATAGCGATTCAAGCCAAAAATAGCCATGGGAAAATGGCGATTATTGAGCACTCTGGGATTCAAATGTGGACAACAGACGTTCATTTCTGTTTGATACCACACAACTCCAACTATCAATTATGTGGTTCAAGCTCAATCAATAATTTAAGACAAACACAGCAGAAAGACGCTTACCAACCAGAAATCATTCAACTACTTCATTTGACTGTGATAAGCTGGGTTAAATCAATTCAATTTTTACCTAACCAAAATCAACTCACAAACACACGATTGATTCACCTTCCAAAAGTTAGATAAATTTTAAGCATCATAAAAAATCAATATTTCATATTTATGTACTCATTTTTTCAAGCCGGTCTATTGTTTTTTTTATAAATCCATCATCATCTGCAAACTGTTTCAATATCTTATTCATCTCAGGTAATAAAGAGATATCTCCTAAAAGGCCTACAGCCTCAATTGTATCATCATAAACTAGCCCTACTTTTATTGCGATTTTTAGTTCATTTTTAATAAATGGAAGAACTCTCTGATCTCGTCTTTTAGCAAGACCTATAATTGCTTCCTTTTTAATTTCATGATTAGAGCTTTCCAGTAACTTAAAAAAAATGTCTCTTATCTCCAATGAATCATAATCCAAGGTATTTATTGCAAAAGCAGCCCAATTTATTACATTTAGATTCTCATCCTGTAATAAGGTCAACAACAGAGGGGATACAGATTCACTATTCAGATAAGACAAAGCAAAAGCCGTACTCTGTCTAACATTCACTGATGAATCGAATGTCGTTAATGCTAAGCTATTGATGACAATATCACTATGTATATTATTTTTACTACATCGATGCCCTAAAGCACTGACTGCATCAGCTCTTACTATTGCACTTTTATCCTGCACAGAAAGGTCACACAGTAGTTTAACGATATCACTTTCTTGATCAGTAGAAAGACTGATTTGTCCTAAAATAAACGCCCCAATCGCTCTTTGTTTATAACTTATATCTTGTGTTAGCTGTATGGCCAACCGAATAATCTCTTTTCCTCCACGTAACTGTAATTCTCTGGCCGCAGCATACCTTTTATTTTGTTTTTCATTTTTTAAAAGTGATATTAGTTTTGCTTTATCATATTGTTTATAGTTTTCCCATAGTAAAGAATCCTCAATCTCTCTCTCTTTTTTGTAATAGTTTTTAGTCATACAATTTCCTTTTAATTTTATTATTAACATATAATCTACTATCTTAGTTTCAATAATTGTTGATAGTAGAAGCTTTTATTGAAAAAAATCTTTTTATTGTTGTTAAATAGAATAAAATATAAGTTGTATAAAATGGGGCTTTACCTAAAAGCCTTAATTTTTTAACCAAGCCCAAGTATTGGAGAGAACATTGAATGAATTTACTCAGGCGATGAAATTTCGTCATGCATGTAAACTATTTGATCAAGATAAATCAATTCCTGCTGAACAGTTTGACCAAATCATGGAAGCGGCTAGATTATCCCCTTCTTCTTTTGGTTTGGAACATTGGCACTTTTTGGTTATTGAATCGCCAAAAGTTAAAGAAGCTTTAAAACCAACCTGTTGGAATCAACCACAAGTCACCAGTTGTTCCCATTTTGTGGTGATCTTATCAAAAAAAGCTCATTTCTTTGAAAAAGGCAGTGATTATATTAAACAAAGCTTTAAACGCAGAACAAAAGATGATCAAGCCAAACTTGATGGCATATGCAATATGCTTGAAAATTTTTTCAAAAATGACCTAAACCCTACAGTTTCAATCGAAAGTTGGGCAAAAATGCAATGTTATTTGGCTGGTGCCAATATGATGACAGCTGCTGCGGCTTTAGGAATAGACTCTTGCCCAATGGAAGGCTTCAACTACACACAATTTAAAGACACACTTACCCAGCAGGTCAATGCGTTTAATCCTGAGGATTATGATATTGCGTTTTGTGTGGCTTTTGGTTACCGTACAGGTGAACAAACAGAAGCATTTAGATGGTCAACCGAACAAATTGCGACTTTTATCAAATAAATTTTTTTCACAAAAAAAGCTGGAAAACACCAGCTTTTTTTCGTTTCATATCAAATAGGTCACTCAACCACAATTTTGGGTATTTTGCTGCTAAAGTCTTTACTTTTTTGTGCAACACTTACAGCCAGTTTAAGGGCAACCTCTTCATATATTTGTGCAATTTTTGTTTCTTGCTGGTGCAGCTTAGCCAGTTGTCCATCATCCATTGCCTCACGAACAGGCAAACTTAAAGGTAACTGACCTAATAAAGGAACATGATTTTCTTCAGCCAGTTTGTCGCCACCACCTTGACCAAAAATAGCCTCCACATGACCACATTGACTACAAATATGGGTCGACATATTTTCCAAGATACCCATAATAGGGATATTGACCTTACCAAACATATCAATTGCTTTTTTCGCATCAATTAAAGCAATATCCTGCGGAGTAGTCACAACCAAAGCACCTGTTACGGGTATTTTTTGTGCCAATGTTAACTGCACATCACCTGTGCCTGGGGGTAAATCCACAATCAGATAATCTAAGTCATCCCATTCACTTTGAAAAATCAATTGTTGCAAAGCCTGACTCACCATTGGACCTCGCCAAACCATTGCCTGATTATCTTCAACTAAAAAGCCAATAGACATGACCTGAATGCCTTCTTTATTGCGTACTGGCACAAATACATGTTCTTTTTGTTCTGGCTCTTTATCTAAGACCCCCATCATCATAGGCTGGCTTGGGCCATAAATGTCCGCATCCAACACCCCAACTTTTGCACCCAATTGATTTAAAGCATAAGCCAAGTTAGCTGTGGTGGTGCTCTTACCCACACCACCTTTACCAGAAGCAACAGCAATGATATTTTTAACCCCTTTTAAGGTAGAAACACCTTGCTGCACCTGATGAGCAACAATTTTTTGCTGTACCGACACTTGAATCTCCAAGTCAGTAACCAGTTTTTCAATACCTTGGGTAAACTCTTCCTGTAAACGAAGTTGGTGTTTTTGCACAGGGTAAGGAAAAATCAGCTCAACATTCAGTTGTTTATCTTGTGTCAGATTAATCAGCACCTTATCCGCAGCTAAAGTGTGTGTTGTGTCTGGATTAATCAAAGACCCAATTTGTTTTTTAAGTTCTTCAATGTTCATCATATTTATTCAAAATCCATTTTGTTTGTTTTATATATTCATCACATTGAAAATCATACGTGATCAAACCATTTGTGCCAATTCATTTTACCAATAAAATCTCTTTTTCTTTTGATAAAAAGAACTTGAAACTGAAACACTTTATAAAGTTTCTTTGTTTATAAAGCATTTATCGCTTAATTTAAAGTGGCACCATTTATCAAAAATATGGATTTTCTCTAGTAAAATCAATAAAAAACAATATGTAGTTTTTCGCTGATGGCTCGTTTGACAACAAACAAATTCAATAAGTTCAACTTTAAAAAATATTTTTAAATCAATGTTTTTATTAATAAAATATTTATAGACGAAGTGTTTTAGCAGGCATATGATTGCCATTGTCAACTTACATGACAAGAAGAAACCTAATTTTATTTGGAGAATAATGATGTTAAAAAAAATCGCATTTGTAACTGTTACTGCTACCAGTATGATGATTGCTGCTGCTCAAACACCAGCTGTTTCCCCAGTAGCCAAAACAACTGAATCAGTAAAAGCTGCACCTGCAAAAACAGAACATAAAATGAAAACAAACAAAGTAAAAACTGAAAAACATGCAGTAAAAAAAGTAGAAAAAGAAGCAAATACCGCAGCACCTAAATTAGAAGCTAAATAAAAACACTTGTTTTTTAAAGGGCGCTTAATAAAGCGCCCTTTTTTATGAGATATTTGCTTTAATTAGCTGAGCCATTCTTTTAGTGGCACCTTGAAACTGCTCAGTAAAAAGCAATGCTTGTTGTCCCAATTGCTGGCAATACTCGAGCTGATTAAGCAATTTTTGTGTTTGTTCTAACCACTCATTGGCAGTATATACTTGTATTGCCGCTTTATTGACTAAAGCATCAGCACACACTTGAGAAAAATTATAAGTAGAAAAACCAAATAAAGTTGGCTTAGCACATTGCATCGGTTCAATAATATTTTGCCCACCTACATCAACCAAACTTCCCCCAACAAATGCAACGGTTGCACATAAGTAATAAGCAAAAAGCTCCCCCATACTGTCCCCAACCCATATATTGGTTGAATGTAAAACGGGGCTATTTTCACTGCGTTTTTGTACGGTAAAGCCTTTAGATTGAGCTAACTGATAAACTTCATTAAACCGCTCTGGGTGACGTGGAATCATCACCAATAGGGCATCGGTTTCATTTTTATGCCAAGCATCAAGCAATAAAGCTTCTTCTCCTTCGCGAGTACTGGCACACACAACAACTGGTCGCTCGCCTATATATTGGGTAAATACTTCGGATAGCTTATACATCGACTCAGGAATCGCCATATCGTATTTACTGTTACCACATACCTCTACGGATTTTGCCCCTAATTTGCTGAACCGATTAGCATCTGCCTCACTTTGTGCACAAATTAATTTTAATTGACTCACAATAGGTTCAATCAAGGTATGTACTTTTTTGTACCCTTGAAAAGATTTCTCCGATAAACGAGCATTAGCCAAAAACAAAGGGATATTTTGCTTTATGCTTTGATGTACCAAATTTGGCCAAAGTTCTGTTTCCATTAACACCCCAAACCAAGGTTTATGTTCTTGCAAAAACACATCAATATAGTCTTTTTTATCATAGGGCAAATAACGAATTTGGGCAGTTGGATAAAGCTGCTGAGCAGTTTTTCTCCCTGTAGGCGTCATTTGTGTAATCAAGAAAGGCACATCAGGAAACTCTTGTTGTAGCGCCTTTATCAATGGCTGAGCGGCCCGTGTTTCACCAACAGAAACCGCATGAATCCAAATGGGACGACTTACTGGATGTGCCAAAGGCTGACCAAAACGCTCAGCCCAATTGAGTAAATAATCAGGTGCTTTTTTCGCACGCTTTTTTAGATAAAAACGAATAAAAAATGGGGCAAATAGCCATAAAAACTGATAAAAAGCTAAAGTTAATTTTTGAGTAAGGGTCATCATCAGCAAACCATAGGCATTTATAATCAGACCAATAGTACACTAATCAAACCGAATCGTGTACTTGGCTTCTGCGCTGGAAGCATCTTGCCCTGCTCGGAAAATCAACTGTAATGCCCGAGTAATTTGGTAAGATATTTTGACTGCTGACTCAGCCGTATTTAACCCATATTCATACCCAACATAAAATTCTTTCGTTAAATGCTTGCCCACGGTTGCCACTTGTTCTGCTGGGCTGACTTCTCCAGTTTTTAAGTTCCGCTGAGCACGAGTAGAGATTCCCAATTCATCAAAAAAGCCTACTTTATCGTTAATGGAGCCTGCCAATAAAGCGCCTGCGCTGGCCGCTAAAGCATCATCATCTTGCTCTCCACCCGCAGCACGACCCAAAACCAACCAAGCCAATTTATCTTTTTGGCTCATAGGTTCACTTGTCACCAAATTGATTCTAGGGCTTGAAACGGGGCCTGTGACCTCTACCCCTGCCCCAACAGGAGATAATTTACGCATAGCACGAATGTTCAATACTGGGTTTTCTATTGGACCGATGAAAGTAATCACACCTTTTTCAATATCCAAATCCTGCCCATAGGCTTTATAACGCCCTTCTACAACCCTTACTTGCCCCATTGCTTTCATGGGCTCTTGAGGGCGGCTATTCACATTCATTTTCCCCCCAAGCAACACATTTAGCCCCATACCAGTAAAGCGGAAGCGGTCATTTAAATCAAGCCCTAAATTAATAAAAATAGGCAGTGCCTTTGTGTCTTCTTTGGGGCGCCCCACGACTTCTACATCGTCACTTAAACTGGGTGTGCCTACTTTAGGCAAGTCAATTCTGGCAAAATCAACTTTTAAATCCCCTTTTAACTCCACCCCTTTTGCTTGTTCAAAAAACAGATGTGTATTGCCACTTAACACCAATACGCGGTTAGGACGGTCAAATAAATTAAAGCGATCAAGCAAAACATCAATATCAATATTGGGCTGATTATTGACCAGCTGAACATGCCCTTTAGCCTCTAATGTACCTCGTTTGGTGGCAAATTTCAGTGAATCTAAAGTTAATTTTTGACCCGATACACGTGTTCGTAAAGACCCATTGATTAAACGAATACCTAAATTTCGTTCTCGATACATCAAATTATCGGCATTAATGGTGCCATTTAAATTAGGTTGCGCAATGGAACCGCCTAATCCTAAATTAGCTTCAAGTTTTCCAGCTACTTCTGTGCCAATGGGCACAAATAATTTGAAAGCTGAAAAATCGGGTACTTCTAAACGGATATTGCCCCCTAAAGTGGACAATGAAAAATTATTGCTGTTACGATTTAAGTTAACAGTGCCGTTGGCAAAACCAAACAATGTTTTCGCATCAAGCCCAACTTTGATTAAAGAGCCTTGTAATTGTGCATTGAGCACCAAGGTTTTGATCCCTAAAGGACGGGTTTTGGTTTTACTTACTGGCAAAACAATATCACCCGCTTGATGTTCTATATTGGCGAATCCACGTAAAGTTGAACCATATTGAACATCCCAACTCCCTTTAAGGGTTAAATCTTGAGCAAAAGGTACCGTGACGATCTTTGCCAATTTACCCACTTGCAAATGATTGGCGCTGCCTTTGGTTGAAATACCTTGGGCACCGCTCCACTTAAGATGATCAAGACTTAAACTGCCACCTAATGCGGACCAATTTGCCCGCCCTAAAGAGAAGTGATCGGCCGCAGCTTCCAACTGAACGGTATTTTGTAACAATAAGTCAACAGCTCCTTTTATATCTAGTGTCTGAACCACACCCTTCCACACATATTGATTATTCAAACCACCAGAAGCGGCAATATTAGCGCGGTAATCATTGCCACCTAAATTCATCGCGGTTTCTAAGTTTAATTTATGTTGTGCACCCGTACCGTTCAAATTGGTTCGGATAAAATTAATCTGGGTGTTCTCTTTGGCAGTAGCGCCTAAAATAATCAACTCTTTCCCATCAAGCGTGACATTCAATGGGGCATTTATATTGGGAGAGGCTTTAATTTTTGCATCCAGTGTATTGAGCCGAACCATTTTGCCATATTGCAAAGATCGGGCTTGAGCATTTAAATCAATGGTCAGTTTTTTAAGCTCTCCTGCAACAGAACCATTAATGTTGAGACTCCCCGAAATATCCACACCTGCTTGAGCTAAATTAGGTGCATTAATGTTAATACTCAGTTTGTCTTGAGCAGTACCAAAACTGCCTTTGGTTTGAATGTGGTTACTGCCTAAATTAATGTTCACATCAGCACGGGTTAAACGTGTCTTTAATAAAGCAATATCAGCCGCACCATTTAAAGGCACGTTTTCTATCTGGCTCTGTTTTAAAGCCAATTTGGCATTCAATGTCAAAGGTTCAGCCAGTTGCCCATCTACTTTCAGTTCAGTGGTAACAGAACCTGTGGGTAAATCGGGTAAAATGGTTTTAGGATTTAATGCCTGTGTATTGGCTTGTAGCTGAATTTTTTTAAGGCCAAACAAATCAATAGCACCCGTGATATTTAATTCACCCCCAGCTTTTGCTTGTAGTTTTGCTTGGGCAATTTGAATGCTTTGTTCATTTTTATCATTACGTGACACGAACATTTTGCCCTGAGTGCCCAGTTTATCGGATGCGACTTGCCAATTGAGCTCAGGAGCTTGATAAGTACCTGTTGCCAAAATTTGACCATCAAACTGTCCATTAAAATTTGTCTGAACAAAATCCTGTGCTTGTATTTTACTTAGAGCCAGTTTTAAATTTAAATCTTTTTTGGGTAAATCTACTGTTCCAGTTAAACTTAACTGGCCTTGTTTTAACCCCTCTACATAAAGTTCTTCTACTGACAATACACCCTTGCGATCCAGATAAATCTGCCCATGCGCTAAAGTAACAGGAATACCATTATTATTGGCAAAATTCGGGCTTATATTGGCAAAAATCAATTGCCCACTTAAACGCTCATCTTCCGTTGGTTGTAACACCACGCTCATGCTGATTTTTGCTTCTGGTGAAGCTGCCACAAACTGATTCGGATCAAAGCCACCTAAGCCTAATCGCAAAAAGCGTACTTTTTTAAAAGTACGTTCTTCAAATGGTTTTAATTGTGCCAATAAATCTAATGCTAAACCTTCTCCATCCATTCGCCCTTTTATTTCGGGTTCGACCAGATTACCAGATAAACTGAATTTTCCTAAAGCTGTGGTTTCATCCAGATAAGAAGTGGTATTTAAGGTGCCATTTAAGGCAAAAGGGGCAATATTATCTATTTTAATATCGGCACCAGCCATTGCCCATGGGCTGTTTAAGGCATCCACAACCAAATGGTGTTGCTTGTTTTGATAGTCGTAAGATAAGGCACTATTGGTCAAGACTTTATTGTCTTTTTGATCAATAGCCAAAGAGGTCAGTGTGACTTTACCAATATGAACATCCACAGGCAAACCAATATCTTTAGGTATGGTTAATGGTTGTTTGTCTTTTGTTTTTTCAGTAGGTTTGGTTTGCACAAACACATCACCAACAGACAATTTATCAACCCAAACCATACGCTGCCATATTTTGCTTGAATCCCAAACAAAATCAAGTTGACTGATATCGACATCAGCCGCTTCTGTATTTACTTTTAATACCTGTGCATTAAATCCCTTACTGATGGTACCATTTAACTGACTGGCTTGAATCTGCACACCAAACCATGCGGGGACTTTAAATACAGCAAAACGTAAACCTGAAGGCGTAAATATAACCCATGAAAGCACGCCAACCACAATAAACAAAAGCACAAAAAAACTGATGATGATGTTTCTGAGCCAATGGCGTTTTGTTCGCTTAGGTGGCGTTGGTGTGGAAGTTAAGCTATCTTCCTTGTCAGACTCATTCGTTGTCGATACGGTAAAATCGTTTTGCTCAGCCATTAAAATACCAATCCTAAACTTAAATGCCAACGAATTTTATTGTCTTTACTGGCATGGGCCACATCAACTGACAATGGTGCAACTGGGCTAAACCAACGTACCCCAAAACCATTAGAGCGATCAAACTTGAACTCTTTAAAATCTTTGCCCACACCACCTTCATCATGAAAAACAGCTAAAGAAACAGTATCTGTAATGGGATACTGATACTCCAAGCTGGCAAGAGCCATAGAGGTGCCACCAATAACGGCATCATTTGGCAAATCAATACCAATACCCTGATACTCATACCCTCTGACCGTGCCTGCGCCACCGATACGGAACAATAATGTTTTAGGGACTTTGTCTTTATTTTTTGCAGCAATATGGCCCATTTCTGCATGGGCAACAAAGGTACCAATTTTGGTATTTTTAGGTGTGTAATAATATACGGCTCGAGCATTTGCTCGAATAAAGGTTGTTGAAGAAGCAAAGCTGCCTAAAGTGGAGGCCAAATTTAAATCAGCCAAATAACCATTTCTAGGGTGCATTTGATTGTCAATTTTGCGTTGCGTCCAACCAAAACGAGCCATTAGTGCGTGGGAGCTCCCAAAGTCAAGGCTTTCTCCTCCATCTACGACTCGAGATTGTTCCATTAGATATTCAAACCCAAATCGAGAATCAATATTGCCTTTTTGACGAATTTGCCAAATACCAGCAGAACCTGATTTTGTGCGAAGTTTTTGTACTTCAGAGTTCTCAAAATTAGCGCTCATCGAATACAAATAACCACTTGATCTGCGCGGTAAAGATAAGCCCAAACCAAAACTTTGTTCATAATTACCAAATTTACCCGCTATTGAGCCAGTATAGCCACGCTTAAACACATTATAATGGGTATAACCAGCATTGGCACTAGCCCCCTCTGCTGTATCATATTTTAGACCAATGTCAAATTTTTGTCTGGGTACTTCAACAACCTGAACCGTTAAAGGCACATATTCATCATTTTCAGACAATAAATCAAATCGTGGCCCCACAGCAGCACTGGAATAATGACCGTCCTGCTCTAAAGCATTTTGATAGTCTAATAATTTGGAGAGTGTATAAGGTGTGCCCTTATCAAAATCTGCCATCCCTGTGACCACATTTGCAGGATAGCGCTCGTTGCCTACCACAGAAATATCCCCAAAACGGATAAACTGATTACTTTGCATATGAACAGAAAGGGCGGCACTCTTAGCTTCTGGATCAATAATGGCTTTACTTTCAGTGATTTTTGCTAAAGGATAGCTTTCAGCAGTGATGCTACGCAATACGGCACTTTTACTGGTGCTCCAACCATCTTGTGTGAACACACTGTTAATGGGCAATACCCACCCTTCCATCATTTTGCGATAACGCTCTGCCAAATCATCATCCTGCAAAAATGCACCATCAACCAAAACTTGAACATCTTGCACACGGATAGGATCGCCCAATTCAACAGAAACCAAATAAGTGTTATTGTCTTTTTCAATGCTGACTTTACTGTCAAAATAACCCAATGTTTCCAGAAATTTTTGTGCTTGCTCTGGTGTTTCTTCGACCAAAATCTCAATTTGATCCTGGTCCAAGCCTTCCAAAGAACGTTGGGTAATCAAATCAAGATTTTCTTCAAGAATACTTTGTGCCTGACTCGTTGGTGCAATCACTTTGACTTCATAAGGCGCTTTTGCCGCATAAGCCAATGCATTCAACCCCAAACAGAATATAAGAAAAACGATTACACGCATTTATTTTCAACCAAATTTGGCACAAAAAAATCCTATTTTATCAAAATAACTAATAAATATCATTTTCATTTTAACATAACCCTGTCACAAAATACCATGTACCTAAAAGCAAGCATAAATTCTTTCATTAGATAGGATTAACAACCCACTCAAACCATCACCTGCTCTAAAACATCTAACACCTGTTCGACAGAAACCTGTGCGTTCACCCCACCCAAATTAACGGCACACTCAGAAGGCACAACGCCTGTTAATTCAGGATTGGTATCGGTATAAATACCGCACAAAGGTTTATTCAGAGCATTAGCCAAATGCAATAACCCTGTATCCACCCCCACCACCACACAAGAGCCCTGTAATAAAATAGCAGCCTCTTTCAATGTCAATTTTGGACAAACATGGATAAAGGAATGTTCTTTAGACAATCTTTGCGCTCGAAGTTTCTCCTCTTCATTACCCCAAGGCAAATAACTGACCAATCCTTTTTGTTGCCACAGTGCTTGAGCCAATTGTTGCCAATTTTCCTCTGACCACAATTTGCTTGGTTTACTGGTTGCATGCAGCAATACAGCATAATCAGAAGAGACTCGCCAAGGTAAATCATCCATTGTTGTGGATACTTTTGCCCCAAATACAATTTTAGGCTCAATGGGATAATTAAAAATTTGTGCGAATAATTGTCGATTTCGTTCAATAGCTAATTGCCCTTTGGCAACAGCCAATTTTTTTTGATAAAACATCGATGCCAATGATTCGCGCGCACTGTGTTTATCCAAACCATAAACAGGTGCTTTGGCCATATTGGCAAATAAGGCACTTTTAATCAAACTTTGACTATCCACCACAAAATCAAATTTACTTGTCTGTAACTGTTGTTGCAATGAAGAAATAGCCTGCCTTGTCTGCTTTTGCCACAATGTTTTACGCCAACGCCGCCAAGCCATAGGGTAGACAGACTGAACAAAGGGGTGTAATTTGGCAATATCAGTAAAAGCCTCTTCGCATAACCAACTTAAAGAGATGTCAGGTCTTGCTACAGATAAATCCTGTATTGCAGGAAAAGTGTGAATTAAATCACCCATACTGGACAAACGCACTAATAACACTTTGTTCATATCGAGTCACTTGTTAAAATATGCTTTATTTTAACGTAATCCCAAACTTTATATGCAAATCTTTGAATGTACCCCTATTGGCTTTATTCATTCTCCATACCAACAAAAATTTGGGATTCCCAGACAACCTCACCTTGCACCCGCAGCAAAAGTGACATTAGAATTGATTGCTCCTTACAATCATCCAGATTGTGTCAGGGGCTTAGAAGAGTTTGAATATGTCTGGGTTCAATTTATTTTTCATCAATGTCAAACTGAAGGGTGGGCACCCTTAGTGCGTCCTCCGCGGCTTGGTGGCAGCAAAAAAAAGGGGGTGTTTGCCACACGTAGCCCTCATCGACCAAACCATATTGGCTTATCATTATTAAAACTGGAAGAGATACAAACAAAACAAGGGGTCCGTTTGATATTTTCTGGTGCCGATTTGCTCGACAAAACCCCTGTATTAGACATCAAACCCTATTTACCTTTTGTTGAAGCCATTGCGCAAGCAAAAAGTGGATTCGTAGACCAACCACCCCCTATTTTGCCTGTTCTTTGGTCAGAGAAAGCATTGGCTGTTTGGCAAAACTTAAACAAAGAGCAAGGGTTTCGTTTACTCATAGAACAGAGCCTCGCTCAAGACCCAAGACCAGCATTTCACCAAGACGACAAAAGACAATATGGTATGTTACTGGAAAATATTAATGTTATATTTCAAGTTACTAGCGATTGCGTCACTATTGTTGACTTACTCTTGGTTCCCACTAAATAGAATACTTAAATAAATAGAAATTTTTAATAATGTTACGAGAAAGTAACATTATTTTTTGTTTCTTTTTTTTATGCTGCTTTTCCCCAAAATATTAAGATAATTGCTTGCTTTACAGCTATACTAATCAAACGGATTTTCCCATTAATCTGCTGAAGAAAAACACACATTACATCTTGAATGGATCGAACCTTAGAATGAAAAAAATTTTTGGATTGACCTTATTGCTTCCTTTAGTTGCTTTTGCAGAAAATCTACCTTCTGAGGCAGACATTCAAAAGGCTTTTATTGACAGAACCAAAAAAGCCTTTGAAGAGGCAAAAGCATCTGCTGGTGTCACAGAAAATTCCGATGGTTTTGCTGAATATCAAGCCATGGCGGATAAAGCATTAAAAAGTATTCGAATTAAAAAAATGGGTGAATGTGCCCTCATTAGCCCTAATCGATTTGAATGCGACACTTTGGTTTCTTTCCCCGATCCCGAAACAGGAGAAATAATTTCAGAACGAGGAAAAGGCATCATTGCCCGTGAACAAAATACTTGGTTTATTCCTGACGAATAAGCCAACACAACCATAAAAAACGCCCTTATTAAGAAAAGGGCTTTTTTTATGGTAATAAAATACCTCTTCCACTATAAAACTGGGCAAATTGCTCCATCTTCAATCGAACATTTTCTTGAGATTGAACCGTTGTTCCAGATGGGTTATGGAAAAGAACTTCATTTGTTCGCTCATCAAAATCAAACACATAAACCAAATGCCCCCCTTTAACTTCTGGGATAGAAGTAACAGACCTAATACTTGGGTGAACAGAAGCAATAAAAGCCGTTGTTTTTTCTTGAAAACGCGCACAGATATGTTCAATCGGGGTATGCTCTATCACTTGTGCATCCATTTTAAATGCATGTTGCACAAATTGTAAAAAAGGTCGATAAATTAAGCCATGAATGGCTTCACCTTCAAGCGCATACCCACCAAACTGGGTACAGGATCTTGCCAAATTTAATGTAGGGATTTCAATTGAGCGAGTAAAGCTTAAATGCATTTTCAAACAAGCCATGCCACACACATGCACACACCATTTTGCATATTCCGCTTGATCGTGTGCGCCAGACAAATACCATAAAGGATCATCTACTGCAGACATTTGCCCAGAAATAAACGCCTGAATCAACGTCCTAGACTCAAACTGAGCAAAATAGGGAACTTTCTTCTCGCTTGGCATCGCAATTAACTTACATCTTTTGTGTTTGCTGCCACTGTCTAATAGATTGTTCTATGCCAATTTGATCTAACCCCAAACCAGACAAAAGAGCCATTTGGTCGCCATGTTCCACATAATAATCAGGCAAACCTAATTGTAATATCGGCTTTGCGATATTCAAACGGTTTAGCACCTCAACAACTGCGCTGCCAGCACCCCCCATAATGGTATTTTCTTCAATAGTAACCACATAATCATGCGTTTGACTTAAACTTTGAATCAAAGCTTCATCTAATGGTTTCACAAACCGCATATCCACCACCGTTGCATTTAAGGCTTCAGCTGCCAATAAAGCAGGATGGACCATTGAACCAAAAGCAAAAATGACTGTATTTTCACCTTCTTTTCGAACAACACCTTTGCCAACAGGCACCGTATCTAATGTTGCAGCAACCTCAGCACCAACGCCACTGCCTCTTGGGTAGCGTACAGCTGTGGGCTGATTTAATTGATAGCAGGTAGACAATAATAATCGGCATTCTGCCTCATCACTGGGGGCAGCAATAACCATATTGGGAATACAACGCATAAAACTTAAATCAAATGCGCCTGCATGGGTTGGGCCATCAGCGCCCACTAAACCTGCCCGATCAATGGCAAACAAAACAGGAAGGTTTTGCAAGGCCACATCATGAATAAGCTGGTCATACGCTCTTTGTAAAAAAGTTGAATAAATGGCCACCACCGGTTTTAAACCCTGACAAGCAAGGCCAGCAGCAAAAGTAACAGCATGCTGTTCTGCAATGCCTACATCAAAATAGCGATTGGGGAAAACAGCCTCAAACTCGACTAAACCTGAGCCTTCTCTCATTGCGGGAGTAATGGCAACCAGTTTAGAACATGCGCGGGCTTGATCAATCAACCAACGCCCAAAAACCTGCGTATATGTTGGTTTAACCTGAAGGCTGGAACCTGTTTTTAACCCATTTTCTAAATCAAATTTAGATACCCCATGATAAGAAACAGGGTCATTTTCTGCCAATTTATAGCCCTGTCCCTTCTTGGTCATAACATGTAAAAACTGAGGCCCTTTTCGTGTTTTTAATTCGGTCAAAGTGTCAACCAGTGCTTTAATATCATGCCCGTCTACTGGCCCTGTATAAGAAAACCCGAATTTTTCAAACAACGTATCATGATTGATTGGTGCGTTATTGACGATTTTTTTGATTTTATCTTCTACTTTATTGGCAATATCCAAAACAGGTGGCACTTTGCTGAGCACTTTTTCAGAACCGTGTCTGACCACGTTGAATAAATCTTTGGCAAAATTATTGGCCAAATACTGCGGCAAAGCGCCTACATTGGGCGAAATCGACATTTCATTGTCGTTTAAAATTACCAATAAATCAGTGTCTTTCATTGCTCCGGCATTATTTAATGCTTCAAATGCTTCACCTGCTGTCATGGCACCATCACCAATAATGGCCACCGACTTATGATTTAGCCCTTGCAATTTATCGGCAACGGCCATCCCCAATGCTGCACTGATGGAGGTAGAAGAATGCCCGACACCAAAAGCATCGCAAGCGGACTCTTCTCTTTTGGGAAAACCTGCTAAGCCACCTTGCTGACGCATTGTATGCATCTGGTTTTTACGCCCAGTTAAAATTTTATGAGGGTAACTTTGATGTCCAACATCCCACACCAAATTGTCGTCCGGGACATCATAAACATAATGCAAAGCCAAAGTCAGCTCTACACAACCTAAATTACTGGCAAGATGCCCACCTGTTTTGCTGACGGAATGAAGTAAAAAGTCTCTTAATTCACAAGCGACTGAAGACAATGCCTGAACAGGCAATGCTTTTAAATCAGCGGAGCAATGAATGGCATCTAAATAAGAGTGATTTGGCATAGTTAAAGTCGCTTTGTTCATCCAAGGAGTTTATTGTTTTATTTTTATGTGACCCATTTTAATACGTCTTGGCTAAATAAAACACACTTTATTGATGATAAATGCCCATTATTTTTGCAAATTTTCCTATTTTTTATAATGTGCCTTCCATGGTGTTTCAATAAATCATATTTTATTTCAATAAAACACTGATCCAAAAAACGTTATTGAGTCTCGTCCATTCTTGCTTTACCATATCATTTTTATGATTTTTTACTTAAGGATAATAAATATGAGCCTGATTATTGAAGAGATCGTGGTTGGCGAAGGAGATGAAGCCCAAAAAGGCCAAGAAGTTACTGTACATTACACAGGCTATTTAACAGATGGCAGTAAATTTGACTCAAGTGTCGACCGCAAACAACCATTTTCCTTTAGGCTTGGGGTTGGCCAAGTGATTAAAGGTTGGGATGAAGGCTTTGCGGGCATGAAAATTGGCGGAAAACGTAAACTGACCATTCCACCAGAAATGGGCTATGGAGCTCGTGGTGCTGGTGGCGTGATTCCGCCTAATGCCACACTTATTTTTGAAGTTGAACTACTGGGTTTGAACTAAACAACATATAAACCCCACTTATTTTAGTAAAAATAAATGGGGTTTATATGTATATTCATATTTATCTTGTAGAGTGTAGACCCAAATGTCTTTTGGTTATATTATCAGTATTGTTTTATTGATTTTGTCTGTATTTTTTTGGCAAACAGATAAAACCTTAAGCTTTATCATTGCATATGGTGCTTATTTTGTCTATGTCGTCAGTTTTATGGCTCAAGAAAAAACAAAACTGATTACAACTGACTCATTTCGTTCTCATTCTGTTTTACACTATAAAATATTGATCTATTCAATGTGTTTTTTTCCATTAATTTACACGGTACTCAGTTCTGGACTCGATTGGTCTTTGATCATACTCGTCACTTTGGTTATGGTTGTTCCAATTAACTTGCTTTTTCGAATCACAAAAATAGGCAGAAACACATTTTTAGCTTGCCGCTATGGTCAACAAATTTGTATCAAAAATGGCTGTTTTTATGTGGGCACACATTCTTTTATGCAAAGTGAAATAACCATTAAAGCGCTTGGGCAAATCATTGACGGTTCAAGAGGTTCAAAAAAATCACTGATTGCTTATCAATTATTTGTTGAAAAAGAAAATTTTATTGTTTTTATTTTGCCAAATGACCCTAAGTTTATTCAGGCCTTAGCCAAATTTTGTCCAAGTCATTAAAGTTTCATCATGTTTTATGGTTTGGTTTGTACATAAGCAATTAACTCAAGAATTTTACTGGTTAATCGATGGTAACGTGAGCGCTCTTTAGCAGATAAATTATCAATTTTTTCTTCTTTAACCTCTTGCAACAAGCGCTGACAAGAAGACAGCATCAACTCCTTAGGCACTGCATCTTTATCAAGATCTAAATCCGCCAAATGATAAACAAAAGCTTCATAACGACGATCTTGCTCATGATCATTATGCTCACCTAAAAAAGACAAAATAGCCTCTTGTTGTCCATACGATTGTTTTTGTTCTGCTAAAAGCGCCAATGCTTTTTTGATTTGAGCAAGCTCTGTATAAATCAAATCGGTTTCTAAAGCACTTTTCACATCTGGGTTAAGTTCAGGTATTTTGGCTGGTTCTTTTAAAGCCAATAATCGAACAATAGAATGAATACCCTCTGATTTTTCTGACTCATGTAGCGTTTGTTTAAGCGCATCAGCCAATTTGGTTTGCACATCCAATACATTGCGATATTCTAAATCACGAGAATAAGTCAAATAGCGTAAACCATTAATATCAAATATATGGGGGGTGCCTTCTTCTTGAATCAACACTGTAGGCTTATCAAATGCTTGACGAATACCCAATTCAAACATCACATTTGGGTTTCGCGTACTTAAGTCACAAATAGCCATAGGTGCTTCAATAAGTTGCTCTAAAATTTTCAACTGAATTAAATTGCTTCCTTTTTCTTCATCCGCACGTTTTGGCTCAAAGCCTGCAAGCCCAATGGCAGGGATCATAATATCTTCATAAACTTGATGAAAATGCCCTTTAGGATGAGTGTCTACATCAGAAATAGGCATAATAGCAAAACAAATAGGTTTAACGTCTGCGGTCATATTTTTGACAGGTTTTTTTTGCTGATCTGACATTTGTCTGCCTCCTTACCCCTTCTATTCCAACACTTTAAAGATGGCGTATTTATTAAAGAGAAATATTATTATGCATAAACCATGTTGCAGTCAAATAACTTAGCCAGAAATAAGACCCAAACAAACTTACACTTAATTGAATACAATAATGTGCCGAACCCTCTTTTAGCCTTTATAATAAGAAATTCCTAAAAATAACTGAATAAAACAGGTGATGCTCTTGTATCCAAAAGACACTATTGCTGCTATTGCAACGGCTCCAGGAAAAGGAGGCGTTGGTGTGATCCGCATTTCTGGGCAAAATTTAACCGATTTTGCCAAAAACATCAGTGGTCAATCAGCTCCTCTTCCAAGAGTTGCCTTGTATACCGATTTTTTAGATCAAGACAAGCATCCAATAGACAATGGCTTACTCTTGTATTTTCCTAACCCGAATAGTTTTACTGGGGAGGATGTCATCGAGTTGCAAGGCCATGGAGGCCCAGTTGTATTGCATATGTTGTTAAAACGCTGTCAGGAACTTGGCGCACGTTTGGCTGAGCCAGGCGAATTCAGTAAACGAGCCTTTTTAAATGACAAAATGGATTTGGCCCAAGCCGAAAGTGTGGCCGATTTAATTGATGCATCCAGCCAAAGCGCCGCGCGCTTAGCTTTACGTTCTTTAAAAGGGGCTTTTTCAACTCAAATTCACGCTTTAGTGGAACAGCTTATTTCTTTAAGGGTTCTGGTAGAAGCCACTTTGGATTTTCCAGAAGAAGATATTGATTTTTTAGAAGCAGCAGATGCCAAAGGACAACTCACAACATTACAAACTGAGCTCGTTCAATTATTGGCGAATGCCCAGCAAGGCAGTATTTTAAGAGAAGGCATTCAAGTTGTTTTATTAGGTGCCCCAAATGTAGGGAAATCTTCATTATTAAATGCTTTGGCAGGAGACGATATCGCGATTGTCACAGATATTGCAGGAACAACCCGTGATGTGGTGAAAGAAAATATTACCCTTGATGGTGTTCCTTTACATATCATTGATACAGCAGGCTTAAGACAAAGCGACGATACCATTGAGCAGATAGGCATGCAACGCACTGAACATGCGGTTAATCAAGCAGATATCGTTCTGATTTTAGTCGACCCAGAAGAAGGCTTAAACAGCTATACACAAGAAGTACTGAATAATCTTCCAACTACCCTGAAAAAAATTGAAATCCACAATAAAATTGATTTACGTGCCCAAGAACCAGAATATATTGAACGGATCGATCAGCCTGACTTATTGAAAATTTCAGCCAAAACAGGACAAGGTTTAAACCTATTAAAAGACATATTGCTTAAAGAAGTGGGCTGGCAAGGGGAAGCGGAAGGTTTATTTTTGGCACGAGAACGCCATATTACAGCATTAAAAGAAGCTCAGGAGGAACTAAACTGGGCAGAAGGCTGTTACCAACAAATTGAACTTTTTGCAGAGCATTTACGCCGAACCCAAGAAGCCTTATCCCGTATCACAGGAGAATTTACGGCTGATGATTTATTGGGTTCTATTTTTTCGAGCTTTTGTATTGGGAAATAGAGCTAAAAACATTTAAAAATCATCAGAATATGGAAAACAGGTATCAATCAACTAACTAATTTTACTATTTAATAATGAATATTTTTCAAAAAGGTAAAACATGGGCGAATCTATCACCGTTTTTAATCGTAAAAATATAAACGATTTAAAAAAAGAAAAAGGCTGTGGTTTTTGGGTTGCCTCAGAAAAACGATTAAGAAATTCTGAGTTTATTGTTTGTATCTGTAACAATAAAGATAATAAAGAAGAACACGAAACAGCTTTTTTTATTGCCCCCATTTCACAAATAGAACGAGCACCTGAAATAGGCAAAGGAAGACTCTTAATTAAATTTTCACAATACCATGAGTTACGAATACCTAAAGCACGAACAATACTTGGTTTATTGGGTAGGCAAAACCCTATCGCTTACTTTGACACAAGTGAATTATTCAACCAATTGGGCTTAGATATAGAAAACCTCACTTGGCAAGAATGGGTAGACTAATAAAAAAAGCAGAGCATGTTTTCTCCGCTTTGTCTTTATAATTGTTAACTATTTTTAGCCAGTAAGGATGCTTTTGCCTCCTTTGCCTCTTTTTCTTCATCAAATGGGCCAAGGCGAACAGTATATTGAGAACCCTCTTTAACCAAGTGTAAACGCTCACCAATAGTCATGTCTGTCTTTTTCGCTAAACCCATTAAATAACTTTGAGCATCCGAAAAATGTTCAAACTGTTTTAAAGACACAAAAATATCTTCGTCTTCTTCTAGTTTAGGCTGTTGGCCCTGCTCATCAGGGAAAACTTGCGTCACTTTTACTTGAGCAACCCCATGATTAACAAAATCGAGCTCTTTTGCTGCGGCATAAGACAAGTCAATAATTCGTTTGCCATGAAAAGGTCCACGATCATTGATTTTCACCACAACCTCTTTGCCATTTTTCAAATTAGTGACTTTTACATAACTTGGAATAGGCAAAGTTCGATGAGCAGCAGTCATTTCATACATATCATAACGCTCACCTGATGAGGTTTTCCGTCCATGAAAACCTTTTCCATACCAAGAGGCGCCCCCAGTTTGCTCAAAGGCTTTAATATTACGTTTGGGGGTATATTGTACACCAGCAACCTGATAGCTTTTATTGGCGGTTGGATGAAGAGCGTCTTCACTCATATCGCCATTACTATTCAACTTTAACAACGCTTCTACTGGATCTTGAGCTGCTTGTACTGTTGCGATGCTCTCTAACTGATCTGTGGGTTCAGCAGAAACCACATTTAATAAAGAACTGCCAATGCCTATGATGGTCATCATGCTGACAAAAAATACATTCTTAACCAAACCTAACCTCCTAATGGGTTAATTGATTTTTCTTGTTTTTATAGTCAAACAATACCGCTTTTCACTTAACGGTTTATTTCGAGTAAGTACTCAAAATAAGGGATGTTCTGTTTTATTTCAAGCAAAATAACCTAAATTAGACTACTTTTACGTAAATTAACCTCCTCCTACAAAGTCAATTTGACGCCATGCTTCAAACAACATTACAGCAACCGTATTGGATAAATTCATGCTGCGGCTTTGTGGCAACATAGGAAGTCTTAACTTTTGTTCAGAGGGTAACGCATCCAATACATCCATTGGTAAACCACGTGTTTCTGGTCCAAACAAAAAAACATCCCCATCTTGAAAAGACACATCACTGTATCTTCTTTGCCCTTTAGTGGTTAACGCAAAAATCCGTTTACCTGCCAAAACGTTTAAACATGATTCAAAATCTTCATGCACCTGTACTTGAGTGAACTCATGATAATCTAATCCGGCCCTGCGCATTTTTGCTGAATCAAGAGGAAAACCCAAAGGCTTCACTAGATGTAACTGTGCACCGATATTGGCACACAACCGAATGATATTACCCGTATTAGGTGGTATTTCTGGCTGATATAAGATAACGTTAAACATTATTAAAAGCATCAATATGCAGCAAAAAGTAAGGATTAGTCAACATTTTTTATGATTTTCTTTGCTAACACCCAAGCAAAAATATGCTGAACGCCTTGTTTTTTTAGGCTTTTAGCCAATTCATTTAATGTCGCTCCTGTGGTAGCAACATCATCAATTAATAATATATTTTTACCTTTTATGGGTAATTTTCGAGAAAAAACAAAACTATTTTTAATATTTTCTTGTCTCTGTTTATACTTAAGTCCTACTTGAGGCATTTTTTTTACCCGAAAAATCATTGACTCTGGCAAAAGAGGCCGCTCAATAAAACGCGCAATGGTTTGTGCTAATAAATAACTTTGGTTAAAACCTCTTTTAAAAAAACGCTCTGAACTTAATGGCACAGCCAAAACAGCATCTATCTGGTTCAAATCAAACTTTGGCGGCTTCATAAGCATAAGCTGACTGAGCATGCCACAAAGTTGCATATTTTTTTGATACTTATAGGTATGTAAAATACCTCTTAGCAATTCTGTTAAATCATAACTGGCGTGAATGGCAGTAAAATATGGTCGCTTAGTTTGACATTGCCCACAAACCTGTGCATTTAATGATAAGTCAGCGCACACAGGGCAAATATGGACACTGCGTACAAAATTTTCTAAGCACAAATCACAGACATCCTGACTTGCGACTTCTTCATGACAAAGGGGACAAACCTTCCCAACCAATAAATCGAACCCTTGGCAAAAATAACGGTATAAAAACGACATAAAATTCTTACAAATTTGGCATAAAAATGAACAGTATAAAACTTTTTAACCTGTATTGGCTATTGAAGCCATTTCCTAAAGGGTATACGCCCAACGATGCTTTCATGGCATAATAAACCCTTCATCAATTTTTAGGATAAAAAGTGTCTGCATCTGTTTTATTGTTACATGGTTGGGCAACAAACCACCATATTTTTGACTACGTTCGAACAAAATTACCCAGTCAGTGTAATTTTATCACGCCAGATCTACCTGGACATGGTCAAACGGCATTAACAGATACCTTTGATCCAGAAACAATCGCCCAAACACTTGCTTATAAATTAAAAGAGCCTGTACATGTTATTGGTTGGTCTTTAGGCGGTTTAATTGGCCAGTATTTAGCGGCGTATTTTCCACATTTGGTGAAAAGTTTGTGTTTAACTGCATCAAACAGCCAATTTATTGCCTCAGAACATTATGAGTTTGGCGCAAAATTTGCCTCCTTACAAAAATTTGCTCAATTGTTTGAAAAAGACTATACCCGTCATATTACCCAATTTTTACAATTACAAATTTTAGCCGCTCCTGCACAAAAACCTATTGTTGCAGAGCTTTTGCCCAAACTGACCCAATATGGTGTCCCCGTGGGGATCAATAATGCTTTAGAAAGCTTAAAAAACAATAATAGCCAGCCTATATTGGCCAAGATTACCTGCCCTTCTTTACTTATTTATGGTCAAAAAGATGGTTTGGTTCCTGTTCAAGCAGGGTTACATTTAAACACACACATAACAAATAGCCGCCTACTGATTTTACCTCGTGCAGCTCATGCACCTTTTTTATCGCATCCAAATGAATTTGCTTTGGCTTTAACTGATTTTTGGCACAACTATGACTACTTCTGATTTTTATAGTATTCACGATTGGTTTATTTTTAGAGAAATCGCCGACAGAATGGATGATCGACTTCGCTTGCTCAAAACACCGCCTAAAACCATCATCATCATGGGCACAGATGGCGCACAAAGTGTACAAAAATTGGTGGCTCGTTACCCAAAAACTAAAATACTTGAAATTGATCCAGAACAATCACGACTAGATGCAAGTAAAACCATAGCAAAAACACAACAAAGCTTTTGGCAAAAATTAAGGCAGCCTTACCCCCAGCAAAGACAACAAACTTTCTTGCAAGAAGTACCAGAAAAACCTTTTGATATGCTTTGGAGCAATCTTAGCCTACAAAAAACAAAAGATCTGCCTTCGCTCTTCTCCCATTGGGCATCATTACTCAGGCCAGAAGGCATGTTATTTGCCTCAAGTTTGGGTTCAGAAACCCTGATACAAATCCGCACATTATTAAGTGCACACAATATTATCCTCACACCAGAGCCTTTTATCGATATGCATGATATGGGTGATCTATTGGCTCAGCATGGTTTTTCTGACCCCATTGTGGATATGGATAAAATCAGTTTAAGTTATGAACAAAACAAAACATTTTGGCAAGATATGCATTTATTGGGAATATGGCATCTGTTAGGTATTCAAATAGAAGATCAGCCCTTAGCTAAAAAAGTGATCAATGACGCTATTGAACAGCATACTTTATCAACCATTACTTTAGAAGTTATTTACGCTCATGCAGTTAAAAACAATGCACAGGATGGTGTGAGTATTGTGCATTTTCACCCCAAAAAACATCATTAAATACCGCTAATTCAAAGAACAACAGCAAAAATACTTTTTTCAGGTAAAATGAGCGCCTATTAAATTTCACTATTATTTTATTTAACTCAATGAAAGATATGGCAAATATGGTTAAGTATTTAACAGGATTGTTACTGAGCTTAAGCTTAGTTGCTTGTGGCACCCATTCTGAACAAGACACCTTTTCTAAGAATACACAAAAAATACTGAAAAGACAGCCTACTGTTGCTCTTGCCTTAGGCGGTGGTGCTGCAAAAGGTTTTGCGCATATTGGCGTCATTAAAGTTTTAGAAAAAGAGGGCATAAAAGTAAACATCATTACAGGCACCAGCGCTGGTTCAGTTGTTGGCAGCTTATACGCGTATGGACGCAATGCCAGTCAATTAGAAACTGAAGCCATGAATCTAGATCAATTTGATGTAGCAGACTTTTCCCTATCCTTTAAAGGCCTCATTAAAGGAGAAAAGCTGGCTTCTTACATCAATAACAAAGTGAATAATAAACCAATTGAATCTTTCCCTCGTAAGTTTGCTGCTGTAGCCACTGAACTGGACAATGGCAAAATGACCATATTTTCTAAAGGCAATACAGGTCAAGCGGTAAGGGCTTCAGCCAGTATTCCTAATATTTTTCAACCTACCGTTATTCGAGGAAAGTCTTATGTTGATGGTGGTTTGGTAGCACCTGTACCTGTTAGCGCCGCCAAACAACTAGGCGCAGATATCGTTATTGCCGTCGATATTTCGGCAAAACCGAAAAAAGGCGTTTCTCCAGGTTTCTTATCTATGTTAGATCAAAGTTTAAATATCATGAGTGTGGCGGCATTACAGCAAGAACTTTCAAAAGCAGATGTGGTGATTAGGCCCAATATCGAAAACCTAAGTTCAGCCAGCTTTAGCCAAAGAGAAGAAGCCATTTTGGCAGGAGAAGTGGCAGCAAGAAAAGCTGTACCTCAAATTAAAGCTTTATTGGCAAAATAATAAAAAATATCCCTAAGCGCGAATACAGTTTAGGGATATTTTGTATCAATAGTTAATTACATACATTATCTAAATAATAATTAAAACTCAAAATTTGCTGCCCTTGTTTATCCGCATAAATATAATTGAGTGGAATATTGTATTTTTTAGCAGTTTTAATCATAATGTCTTCACATAAAGCACGATTTTCCGCAACTTGTTGCTGAAACCCAGAGTCAATCATGTTTCGCACTTCTTCAATAAAAAAACCACCGTTACCCTGAGTAACATTAAGCAAAGTATATTTATATTCAATAATTGGGTTACGGGCATTTCCTTCTAACTCAAAACTGTCCCATTGCATGTCTTTACTCTGATACAACTGAGGTAGTTTAGTCTCTTTATTCAATTGTTCAGCATAAGCCAATAACTGAATAAATACTTCTGCTGGAACAGGTAGATTTTTTTGTGTCTCATCAGAAGCAGCCACAGGCTGTATTTCAGCGTTAAAAAACGTACTTTCCTTAGAAGCCAGAATCACTTCTGAAACTTCTGCCTTATTTTCTGCTTGCACAGTACAACCACTCAAAACAAAACAAGTCGAAAATAATAAAAAAAAAGCATTTCCCCAACCCTTCATACCTACATCCAAGCCTTAAATTATTGAAATATTGTTATGAGTGTACAATAAAAATGGGAATAAATGCACATACAATTTAAACAAAAAGATGATTTTTTTTCAATTTATTATTGTAATTTGTTTTACATATACCCATATAAATCAATAATATTTTACAAAAAAACTCAAATCAAATATTCGCACAACAACAAAAACACTTAATCAATTGTAATAATTAAAAATATTAGTGTGACTTCTTATATAAATAAAAGAGCTAGAAAAAACAAAAACACTGAAAATTCATACATTTAACCACTTAACATGCTCATTTAACACAAAGAAAGTGTTTCATTTACGACAATAAATTTTATAACATAGAGGTAGATTTAGAAATTCAGCAGTAATAACGCTTACTGTAAGAATAGGAAAATTTTGAACATATTCTGACTATTCAACAGCAATACAGTATTTATTTAGTTTAGTGTTTATGAACCCTATTTCTAATGAATAGTTTCAACTTTATAAATGGCGCACCCGACAGGGATCGAACCTGTGGCCTCCAGCTTCGGAAACTGACGCTCTTCCAACTGAGCTACGGGTGCATTAAAACTTGAGGAAATAAAGCTAGTCGCGAAGCTTAGCGTATATAATCCTCTTTTGTAAAGCAATAAAAGTAAACTTTTTTAGGATTAATTACTGAGTTTCTAATCATAATGATTGGAAAGAGCAACGCTTTTCAGTATAATTCAGCAAAAATTTATTTAATTTTACTACATTACTCGTTTTGCGAGGTCGGATGAATGAACAATATAAAAAATAAAATACAAGGGTCTACAACGGTAACTGTGATTGGCGCAATTGTTATTTTGGTCATTGCAGTAATCTTATTGGTGCGTTTGGCAACAACTGGCTATCATATTGACTCACCAAGTATGACACAAACAGCGGTTGATGCACGTTTAAAACCAACAGGATACTTAATGTTAGGTGATGGTGTCCCTGCAGGTCAAAGAACGGGTGAAATGGTGTTTAATAAAGTGTGTTTCCAATGCCATGCGCAAGACGCTAAAGGACAGCCAAAATCACCTAAAATGGGTAATGCTGCTGAATGGGCTCCTCGTATTGCCCAAGGTTATGAAATGTTAATCAGCCATGCGATTAATGGTTTTATGAATGACACTATGCCTGCTAGAGGAGGACGTTCTGATTTAACAGACGAAGAAGTGGCTCGTGCTATTGCTTATATGGCAAATGCCTCAGGCGCAAACTTTACACCTCCTCCAGTAGAAGCGGATGACGAAAATGCGGAAGCTTCTGGAGAAGCAGAAGCGGCTTCTGCTGAATAAATAAACCATTTAAGGTAACAAAGAGCCAAACGCATTTTTGTATGCGTTTGGCTCTTGTTAATTTTCGGAAAAAAGGATTTATGCAAGAGTATTATGTCGGACTGATGTCTGGCACCAGCTTAGACGCTGTTGATGCTGTTTTGATACAATTTAATCAATCTGTATGGCAAGGCGCGCTTGGTCATACCAGTATTCCTTTTTCACAAGAACTCAAACAAGACATACTGGCTTTACAATATACACAAACAGATGAACTACACAAAGCGGCTGTTCTGGCCAATAAACTCAGCCATATTTATGCTCAAGTGGTTAACAATCTTTTAAAACAATATGGTATTGAGCATACACAAATTAAAGCCATTGGTTGCCATGGCCAAACCATACGCCATAATCCAATGTCTGGCTACACGATTCAGTTAGTCAATTTAGCATTATTAGCTGAATTAACAGCCATTGATGTCATAGGCGATTTTCGAACACGGGATATTGCCGCAGGCGGGCAAGGTGCGCCGTTGGTGCCAGCTTTTCATCAAAGCTTATTTGCCCACCCAACCGAAAACAGGGCTATTTTAAACATTGGGGGCATTGCTAATATTACCATTTTACCGACCAATAATCAGGTATTTGGCTTTGACACAGGGCCTGGCAATATGCTTATGGATGCATGGGTTAAAGAGAATTGGCAAAAAGATTATGATGAGTCGGGTTTATTGGCACAGCAAGGCTCTATTATGCCAGAGCTATTAAATCAATTGCTGTCTCATGCTTATTTTTCATCCGCCTTACCTAAAAGTACGGGCAGAGATTTATTTAACTTGCCTTGGCTAAAATCTTATTTAACAGGACAAGAAAACCCCTTTGATGTTCAAGCAACACTTTTGGCTTTAACCTGCCAGAGTATTGTGCTGGCAATACAACAATATGCCCCACAAACCAAACACATCTTTATTTGTGGGGGGGGCGCACAAAACAAAGCATTAATGCAACACTTACAAAAACAATTACCCGAGATAGGCTTTGGTTTATCAGATGAGCTTGGCCTCAATAGTCAATGGGTTGAAGCAGCAGCCTTTGCTTGGTTGGCGCAAAGATTTACCCAACGTTTACCGGGAAATATACCAATGGTAACAGGCGCCTTAGATTTTAAAATACTGGGCGCTCTATACCCTGCTTAAATAAAGCTCTATAATTAACAAATTAGATAATATTTTAAAAAAAATGGGTATTTTAAAAAAAATTTTTAAACCAAAAGCAGTAGAAAAAAAGAAAACCACCCCCAATCGGTTGGAGATGTTACTTGCCGATGCTGTATGGTTGCTTGCTGTTCTGGCTTTAATCTATATTGCTTTATGCTTGGCAAGCTTTTCTATTTTAGATCCTGCATGGTCACGTAGTACAACATCGACAAGCATATCCAATCTTGGGGGTGTTTTTGGTGCCTATTTTTCGGATATTTTGTATTATATTTTTGGCCTTTCTTGCTGGTGGATTATGTTCGCCTTACTGGTTTGTCTGATTAAAACCTACCGATCATTATCAACCCCAATAGATAAGGCAACTTATAGTTTTGGCTACTGTACATTAGGAGCAGTTTTACTGCTGATCAGTAGCCCAACCGTTGAGCGGCTTTTATGGCAAGAAGAACTTGCCTCTTTGCCTATGGGTGCTGGCGGTGGATTAGGTTCGGTTTTACTGACAATGCTTGGGCAAACAATAGGCACAACGGGTACAATTTTATTCAGTATGGTCTTAGCCTTAATTGGTTTTTCTTTGATTGTACAAATTTCATGGTTGGATCTGGTTGAAAAAATTGGGGCTAAATTAGAAGCGCCTTTTGAAAAAAAACAATCTACTGTTGCCACTACTGAGCAAAAATCCAGTGTGTCTTCATTTATTAAAACCAAAATCATCCAAAAAACTTTTCCTACCCCAACAGAAGACAAACCTGAACCTACCCACAAGAAAACAACAAAAGGGAAAAAAAGTAAATTAGAAATTAATTCAGCTCAGCCTTCATTATTTGAAGAAGATAATCCACCTGTTGTGACAAACTCGAGTAAACCAAAAATCTCTTCCTCTTCAGGCTTACCAAACACAGATCTGCTGCAAGTGAATACTCAGGGGGAAGTCATTACTGACCCAGAAAAACTGCAAACAACTGCTAAGCTCATTACAGATAAACTGGCTGAATTTGGTGTAGGTGTGCAAGTAGTCGGCGCAACAGCAGGGCCTGTGATTACCCGATATGAAATAGAGCCAAATCAAGGCGTTAAAGGGACGCAAATTGTCAATTTGGGCAAAGATTTAGCCCGTGCACTGTCATTACAAACGATTCGGATTGTCGAAACCATTGCAGGGAAAAGCAGTATGGGCTTAGAGCTGCCAAATGAACAAAGACAAACTGTGTATTTAAGTGACTTATTTAAAGCCAAAGTCTTCCAAAATAGTCATTCTTGCTTAACTTTAGCGCTTGGTAAAGATATTGCTGGCAGCCCTCTAGTTGCAGACTTAGCAAAAATGCCTCACTTATTGGTTGCGGGCACAACAGGCTCAGGAAAATCAGTAGCCATCAATACCATGATCATCTCTATTTTATATAAGGCAACACCAGATGATGTTCGTTTGATTATGGTCGACCCAAAAATGTTGGAACTGTCTATTTATCAAGACATTCCCCATTTACTTACCCCTGTTGTCACAGACATGAAACTTGCGGCCAACGCCTTAAACTGGTGTGTCAGAGAAATGGATAAACGTTACCGTTTATTATCGCATGTTGGGGTACGCAACTTAAGCAGTTTTAACGAAAAAATCAAAGAAGCTCAAAAGGCTGGTTTACCGATCACCAACCCTTTTAGCCTAAATGCAGAAGAACCTGAACCTTTAGCGACGTTACCACAAATTGTCATTATTGTGGATGAGTTTGCCGATTTAATGATGGTGGAAGGCAAAAAAGTAGAACAACTGATTGCACGTTTGGCTCAAAAAGCAAGGGCTGCAGGCATACACTTGATTTTAGCCACGCAAAGACCATCTGTTGATGTGATTACTGGTTTAATTAAAGCCAATATCCCGACCCGCATTTCATTTCAGGTATCCAGCAAAATCGACAGCCGTACTATTTTAGATCAAATGGGGGCAGAGAGCCTGTTAGGTTCAGGAGATATGCTATTCTTACCTCCTGGCACAGGTACACCAACACGTATTCATGGCGCGTTTGTATCAGATGAGGATGTACATAATGTGGTCTCTTATCTTAAAGCTCAAGGCACACCGCACTATATTGATGATATAACCGAACAAGTTGATGAAACCTCAACCAATACGGCCACAAGCCAAAATGAGCGTGGTGAAGATGAATTATTTGATGAAGCAGTTGCTTTTATTTTAGAGTCGCGCAAAACCTCTATTTCCTCATTACAAAGACATTTGCGTATTGGTTATAATCGAGCAGCCAATTTAATGGAATCCCTAGAAAAAGCAGGAGTGGTATCGGCTCCTGAACTAGGGGGTAGTCGCAAAATTCTTGCACAAAAAACACGAGAATAATCATGTTTCAAACCGAAGTATATCAACCATCGTACCCACCCCAACACAAAATAGGTGTGTTGCTACTGAATTTAGGCAGCCCTGAACAGGCAACCGCTCAGGCAGTTAAACCTTATTTAAAACAGTTCTTATCTGATAAACGCGTGATAGAGTTACCGTCTTTATTATGGCAACCTATTTTAAGAGGGCCTATTTTGACCTTTCGCCCCAAAGAAAGTGCTCAAAAATATCAACGAGTCTGGCTTAAAGAGGGCTCTCCCTTAACGGTATACACGCAAAAACAAAGTACATTATTACAAACACAATTTGATCCTGAAAAAGTAATCGTTGATTTTGCCATGAGTTATGGTATGCCATCAGTTGAGCATGTGATGCAAAAAATGAAAGCTCAAGGTGTCACGCAATTACTGGTATTCCCTCTTTATCCTCAATATGCCGGTTCCAGTACAGCCGCAGCGCTTGATGGGGTTTTTAGGGTTTTGATGAAACAACGCAATATGTTGCCCGTTCGAACCGTGACACGTTTTTACGATCATCCTTTATACATTCAGACCATTGCCAATAATATTCGTGCCTTTTGGCAACAACATGGCAAAGGCGACCGTTTAATGATGAGTTTTCACGGCGTCCCTTTACAAACAATCGAAAAAGGTGACCCCTACTTTGACGAGTGCCATTACAGCGCCCGTTTAATTGCACAGGCTTTAAATTTAACAGAAGAAGACTATATTGTCAGTTTCCAAAGTCGCTTTGGTAAAGCCAAATGGGTGGAACCAAGTACCCAAAATTTACTGGTAGAATTACCTAAAAAAGGCATCACAAAACTTGATGTTATTTGCCCAGGTTTTGTATCCGACTGCTTGGAAACACTAGAAGAAATTGCGATTGATGGAAAAGAGCTGTTCACTCATGCAGGTGGCACACAATATCACTACATCCCTTGCCCTAACGAGCAACCCGAATGGGTTGAGGTATTAAAAACAATCACCCTAAAAGAGCTTCAAGGTTGGCTTGAGCAATAACACTTCATAAAAAATAGGCTTTATTCAAAAATAAAGCCTATTTTATTCGAATCAAAAAGCCTTTTTAATGAGCAGCATGTGAAGAAGCACTGCTGTCTGCGGCACCATCCTTAGTTGGTTTCACCAGCCACACCAACACGATCATCCCTAAAAATAAAACCGCCGAACCATAAAAAATATCATTAGCTGCTAAAGTAAAAGCCTGCTGATCAATCAACCGATTAATATAAGCTAAGGCTTGATCTGTGGTCATCCCCAATGCTTTTAATTGCTCAATAGTGGCACCACTAACAGGATCGCCCTGAACAATATGTTCTGTTAATTGGGCATGGTGTAACTTTGCTCTGTCTTCCCACAGTGTTGTGGATAATGAAGTACCCATTGCCCCTGCGGTAATACGAACAAAGTTCATTAAGCCAGAAGCGGAAGGAATTTTCTCTGGCGGCAAACCTGCCATCCCCATTGTGATCAATGGAACAAAGAAAAATGCCATCGCAACCCCTTGTATCAAGGCAGGAACCATAATGGTGGTTAGGTCTGCATCAGTATTAAAGTGAGAGCGCATCCAAAACACCAAGACAAAGACAATAAAAGAAATGGTCGCAAACCAACGCACATCAAAGCGGCTGATGTTTTTACCCACAAAAGGCATCATCACAATAGACAATAGCCCAACTGGCGCCAACGCCCAACCAGCATTGGTTGCTGTATAGCCCATATATTGTTGTAACCATAAAGGTAATAACACCACATTACCAAAAAATAGGCCATACCCTACAGAAATCAAAATAGTGCCACAGGAAAAATTAATGCCCTTAAATAATTTGATATCAATAACAGGATGCTCCTCAGCCCATTCCCAAATCACAAACACAACAAACCCAACTAAAGCGATTAAGCCAAGGACAATGACTTCGGTGGAAGCAAACCAATCGTTCTCTTTTCCCGTATCCAACATAATTTGTAAGGCACTGACCCAAATAACCAATAAGGCCAGACCGATTGAATCAATAGGCAATTTTTTCGTGGGCGTTTCTCTGTCTTTGTAAATCAGCCAAGTAATGAGGGCGGCAGCCAAACCAAATGGGATATTAATATAAAAAATCCACGACCATGATACGTGATCTGTAATCCAACCACCCAATAGTGGTCCAGCAATTGGTGCAACAGAGGTTGTCATGGACCAAATGGCCATAGCAGAGCCTGCCTTTGCTTTTGGATAACTAGACAGCAATAAAGACTGAGATAAAGGGATCATGGGGCCAGCAACAAACCCTTGCATCACCCGAAAACCAATTAAAGCTTCCAAAGAATGGGCAAAACCACATAACCATGAAGCCAACACAAAAAGTAAAATACTGGCCACAAATAAACGCACGGCACCAATACGAACCGTCAAAAAGCCTGTTAACGGCACAGAAATGGCATTGGCTACAGCAAAACTGGTAATTACCCATGTTCCCTGATTAGGGCTTACCCCTAAATCACCAGCAATAGCAGGTAAAGAAACATTGGCAATAGAAGAATCCAATACATTCATGAATGTCGCTAAAGACAATGCCAATGTACCCAAAGCCAACTGTTTGCCTGATAAGGGTTCAAGTGCCATAGGCTTTTTTGCTTCTGATCCAGCCCCATTAGTTGAATCAGAAGAGGAAATTACCTGTGCCATTATTACTGACCTTTTTCGCTAACAATTTGCGACATGGTTTTTGCTTCAGCCGCTTCAGTGTTTTTTTCTGCAATAGGTTTACCTAAATTGGTCTGGATAATGTCATTTGCTAAAGCTTCACTTTCAGACTCTAATTTATTTAAATTAAATGCTTGGGTTTTTGTTGCCGAAGTTTTATTAACCTGATCAGATAACATTTTGCCACTTTTATCTTTAATATCTACAGTAACCGTCATAGATAAACCCACTTGTAGCGGGTGCTCTTTTAGCTCTTTTGGGTCTAAAGAAATGCGTACAGGCACACGTTGAACCACTTTAATCCAGTTCCCTGTTGCATTTTGTGCAGGCAATAAAGAAAAAGCAGAACCTGTTCCAGCACTCACACCTTCTAAAGTGCCATGGTAAACCACTTTTTTACCATACACATCGGCCACTAAAGTGGCTTTTTGTCCAATACGCATATCCCGTAATTGGACTTCTTTAAAGTTAGCATCTACCCATACTTGATTAAGTGGAATCACGCTCATCAACGGTGTACCTGCGCTGATTCTTTGCCCAACCTGAACACTGCGTCTGGCGACATAACCATCTACTGGGGCAGGAATACTCATTCTTTGTAAGGTAATATAGGCTTCTTTTAGCTTTGCTTTTGCATTTAGTACATTAGGGTGGTTTTGCACATCAACACCATCAGTTAAAGACTGGTTTGACTTTAATTGCTCTTTAGCAGCATTGACAGCAGCTAAGGCTGAACTTTCCGCACTTTTAGCCGAGGACAATTGCACTTGAGCATGAATCAGCTCTTCTTGCGATAAAGCATCCCCTAAACCTTGGCGTCTTTTTAAGTCACCTTGTGCTTTAGCAACATCTACTTTTGCTTTTGCCAAACTGGCTTCACTTAATGCAATATTCGCTTGTAAAGAACGATTATTGGTATACAAAGAGCGCACTTGTCTGACTGTTTGAGCCAAATCTGCCTGAGCTTGCTCTAAAACCATTTTGGCATCGGTCTGATCCAATAAAACGATGACTTGAGACTCTTTGACAAAATCTGTGTCGCGCACATCAACAGATAATACCGTGCCATTGACTTGTGAAGTTACTTGCACAATATCACTTTGCACATAAGCATTATCTGTTTCTTCGTAATGAGCAAAAAATAGATAATGCACAATCAAATAAAGGACAAATAATAAAACAACAATGATGGCAACAATAGCCAATAATTTTTTACGCTTTTTCTTTGCCTGAATGGTTTTGCTGTCTTGTGTGTTTTGGTTTTCTACAGGTTTATCGTGACTATTTTGGTTCTCTTCAGACATTATTCTTTTCCTTGCGTCTTGCTTAATACAATACTCTTGTGGTCAAAAAGATGTAATGTACTCCTTTTCTCCTTAATTAGAAACTATCTGTGTATTTGTTTTTTATAAATAAATTCAAAATTTTTACCTTGACTTCCCGATAAAAATCATAGCAAACCACAAGAGACATACTTGAACATATGTATTATTCACGTAAAGTGAAAGTGGATGAAGAAACCCCATATAATTTGCGTTATAATTGCCCTTTATTTTTTACTTATTGATGATCAGAGCAATTTTATGAGTTCAACCAAATACGACCCACAGCAAATTGAACAAAAATGGTATCAAAACTGGGAAGAAAATGGCTATTTTAGACCCAGCATGGACAAAAATGCCCCTAGTTTTTCTATTCAACTCCCACCGCCAAATGTTACTGGTACTTTACATATGGGGCATGCCTTTAACCAAACCATTATGGATGGATTAACCCGCTACTACAGAATGAAAGGTTATAACACCGCTTGGATTCCTGGTTCTGATCATGCAGGGATTGCTACACAAATTGTGGTGGAGCGCCAATTGGCTGAGCAAAACAAAAACCGTCATGATTTAGGTCGTGAAGCCTTTGTTGATGAAATATGGGCATGGAAAAAAATCTCTGGCAATACCATTACTGAACAAATGCGTCGTATGGGCTGTTCAGTTGATTGGTCACTGGAGTATTTCACTATGGATGAACCACGTGCAAAAGTGGTCAGTGAAGTATTTGTCCGATTATTTGAACAAGGCTTGATCTACCGAGGCAAACGACTGGTCAATTGGGACCCAATATTAGGCACTGCTGTGTCTGATTTAGAGGTCATCAGCGAGGAAGAAGATGGTCATATGTGGCATATTCGTTATCCTGTTGTTGATAGCGATGATACGGTTATTGTAGCCACAACACGACCTGAAACACTATTGGGTGATGTCGCTGTTGCTGTCCACCCAGAAGATGAACGATTTGCTCACCTTATTGGCAAAAAATTAATGCTGCCTTTAACAAACAGACAAATCCCCATCATTGCAGATGAATACGTTGATCCTGAATTTGGCACAGGCTTTGTTAAAATTACCCCGGCTCATGATTTTAACGATTATGAAGTCGGCAAACGCCATCAAACTGCTTTGATCAATGTGTTCGATTTAACCGCTAAAATTTTACCTCAAGCACAAGTATTTGATTTTCAAGGACAGGTTTTAGAGGCCTTTGATATTCCAGAAAAATATGCAGGTTTAGATCGTTTTGCTGCGCGTAAGCTTATCGTAGAAGATTTAAAAGCCCAAGAATTGCTTATTGAAGTTAAACCTCATAAATTGATGACCCCCCGAGGAGATAGAACAGGTAGCGTGATTGAGCCTATGCTAACCGATCAATGGTTTATGTCTATGTCTGAAATCGGAAAAGACGATCCTACAGGTAAAAGTATTGCCCAAAAAGCCATAGATGCCGTTGCTTCTAACGAAGTAAAATTCATTCCTGAAAACTGGGTCAATACATACAACCAATGGATGAATAATATTCAAGATTGGTGTATTTCTCGTCAACTATGGTGGGGACATCAAATTCCAGCATGGTATGATGAAACAGGCAAAGTTTATGTTGCCAGAACACAGGAAGAAGCACAACAACAAGCTGGCTCAAATAAATTGACACGAGACGCAGACGTTTTAGACACATGGTTCAGTTCTGCTTTAGTCCCTTTTTCAACATTAGGTTGGGAAAATGAATCATCAAAAACGCCACAATTAGATGCCTTTTTACCTTCAAGTGTTCTGGTCACAGGTTACGAAATCATTTTCTTCTGGGTTGCCCGCATGATTATGATGAGTACTCACTTTACAGGTAAAGTACCGTTTAAAGATGTGTATATTCATGGCATGGTGCGCGACCATGAGGGCAAAAAAATGTCCAAGTCAGAAGGCAATGTTATTGACCCTGTAGACTTGATTGATGGCATTGATTTACCTCTATTACTACAAAAACGCACAACAGGTTTACGCCGTCCAGAAAAAGCGCCTACAATCATTAAAGCCACAGAAAAACAATTTCCTGATGGCATCCCAGCATATGGGACAGATGCGCTTCGTTTCAGTATGGCCAGTTATGCCAGTTTAGGTCGTTCAATCAACTTTGATTTTAAACGTTGTGAAGGGTATCGTAATTTTTGCAATAAATTATGGAATGCCACTCGCTTTGTCCAAATGAATGTTGAGGGACAAGATTGTGGTTTAGATGATGCGAACCTACCCTCTAGCTTTGTTGATGAATGGATTCATTCTCGTTTACAACAAACCAAACAAACCGTCACAGAAGCTTTTGATACTTATCGGTTTGATTTGGCAGCACAAGCTATTTATGAATTTGCTTGGAATGAGTACTGTGACTGGTATGTAGAGTTAGCCAAAGTTCAATTGCAAAGTGGAGATGAAAAATATGCCACAGCCACCCGTCGTACGCTTTTACATATATTAGAAAGTATTTTACGTTTGGCTCACCCCATTATGCCATTTATTACAGAAGAATTATGGCAAACCGTCGCACCATTAGCAGGAAAAAAACGAACCCAAAGTATTATGATTGCACCGTGGCCTAAAGCCTACCCTGACAGAATCAATCAAGAAGCACTGGCACAAATGACGGCTTTTCAAGAACTCGTCAATACTGTACGTAATCTTAGAGGGGAGATGGGTATAGGCCCCGCAGTTAAAGCGCCTTTATTCCTCGAAAATGGACAAGCCTTTGCTCATACTTTGCCTTATCTAAAATTACTGGCTAGATTAAGTGATGCCACAATCGTGGACAAATTACCAGAAAACGAAGATGCACCAGTGGCCATTTGTGCCCAAACGCGCTTAATGTTGATTGTGGAAATAGATAAAGCCGCAGAAACAGCTCGTTTAAGCAAAGAGCTGGAAAAACTCAATAAAGAAAAAGACAAATTAGACGCTAAATTGAGTAAACCTGGCTATCTTGATAAAGCGCCTGCCCATCTGGTACAAAAAGATCAAGAGCAATTAGCCGCTTTAGTTGAAAAAGAAGGAAAAATTAAAGCTCAATTAGAAAAACTAAAAATATAACTTCTTAATTTATTTTATTTACGGTATTTGAATATATCAAATACCGTAAATATTTATGGCATCAAATCTCTTGTATGTTCAAATCTCTTAACTCTTCTACATCCAGAATAAAAGCTATATGTTTCATAAACCATTTATAACGATCTAACATTGCTTTTTCATTCCATTGTTTACCATATGTATTTAATTCAAAATCACGGCTAATTTCTTGTGTAATACGAAAAGCTGTCATTTTGTCATTTTGAGACCCATTTTTGTGTTTTCCATTATATACTTTAATCTTATCTTGAAAACTACTATTACCAGCAACTACATTTTTTCTTCCACTAAGCAAAGTAAGATTACCTGCACTATTTAACCATTTTTGCGCTACTTTTGTATCAATAAAATCCCAACCTATAGCTTTACTGTAATTTTTAGGGAGAACATGTTCTATTTGTAAATTTGAGTCCCAATAAATGAAAGCAGAATTACTATTATCTGTCATTTCATATTCAATCAAAATTAGTAAAGATTTGCACCAAGCGGTGTTATAAATATCATTACTAGATAAATTTAGCTTAACAGCATTAATAATGTCATCTTTAATTAATTTTTCATTTAAGATTGATTCAATGTATTCAATATTCTTATTCTCTTTAATTAAACTTATTAATTTAAAAGAGGTTTGTTTAATAGCCGATAAAGTTCGGCCAGATATCCAATATAAGTAATAAAAACGTCGTACTACTATTTTTAATCTTTCATAATCAGAATATTTTGAAAATAATGCTGTCATTAATATTGATTGCCAATACATACTCCATGGTAGATACCAAAAAGAAAATAAAATATTATCTTCTTTCTCATAAATTTCTTTAGAGTAAATTTTTGCAAATTGTCTTAATTTTGAAACAACCTCAATTGGATCTTTTGATTCAAAAACAATTTCTAATTCATCATGAATAGACTTTTTAGGATTTTGAGCAAGCTCATAATATCCATAAAGGTTAAAAAAACTTGTCAAATTAATAATTTCTTTTAAATCAGCCGTAATTTCATTCCAATCAGAAATAAATTGGTTTTCTTTTTGTTTACGACACTCTTCATCTCCAGAATACTTTGAATACAATTTTTCTAATAAAAAGCTCTTTATCAAATCAGCTACAGTTAGATTTAATCCTCTATCATTTAAAACTTGAAATAATTTAATTGCAAATCCTCTACTACTACAATCTATTCTGATCACCCTAACTCTATCAAATAAATAGTTCACAAATAAATCAATCTCTTTTGGTGCTAATTTTGATAATTTATCTCTAAAGATATATGCAGAATTTATAAATTTGAATTTTGGTTCTTCATCTTGCTTCAATTCAGTTTTTGTTGGTTTAGGAAATTCAAAAACTTGCCCTTTTACGATTAAATCATCAAAGTCGCTCTGATGTTGCCGATGAGTAAATAAAGTTAAACGATTGCTATTACCATAATATTTAATTGCACTTTCAATAACATTTTTTTGTACTACATTATGACCTTGCTCAGACTCATTTAGATTAGGATATAAATCTCGCAAAACAGAAAATAAAATAACGAGCGTTGTTAAACGTTGCTGCCCATCTACAATATCTAAATAAACAGTTTTCTCATCATTGAGAGGCTTTGCTGTAATAATAGATCCTAAAAAATAATTCTCTTCATCTGATTCAAATGCTTCTTGTAAGTCATCCCATAATTGCTCAATTTGTTCTTCTCCCCATTTATATGGTCTTTGATATTCTGGTACTCTATAAAGAGATTGAGAATCAGTAAACAATTGTCGTATTGAAAGGCTATGGGGAGTAAATGTTTGATCTGACATATGTTAAAATCCTAAAAATCAAATTATTTTAGGATTTTAACATAAAACAAAATAAATTTAATATTTAAATTAAATTTTATACTCTGCAACAAATAATTATTTCTACTTCACAATAAAACCCGCTCTACCCCACCATTATTGGCTTTTTGCACATACTCATTTAACCAATTGTCCCCTAATATATGTTTGGCCATTTCAACCACAATATAATCAGCTTGGGTATGAGTATCATTACTATAACGGTTTAACCCTTGTAAACAAGCCGGACAAGAAGTCAAAATTTTAACTGGCATAGTATTTGTCTCTTGTGGCAAAGCGGCAAGATTTTGCTCAATTTCTTCTTGTTTTCTAAATCGTACTTGAGAAGCAATATCAGGGCGAGACACAGCAAAGGTGCCAGCTTCACCACAGCATCTATCGGATAAAGCTACACTTTTACCCATCAACTCACTGACCACTTTTATCGGTTGATAGGCTTTTATTGGCGTATGACAAGGATCATGGTATAAATACTGTTGTCCTGAAACCCCGTCAAGCTTTAATCCTTTTTCCATTAAAAATTCATGGATATCCAATATACGACAATCAGGAAAAATGTCTTCAAATCGATAATCAGCCAACTGGTCATAACAAGTGCCACAACTGACCACAACTGTTTTGATATCCAGATAATTTAAAGTATTCGCGACCCTATGAAACAATACTCTGTTTTCGGTGGTAATGGCATCACCCTTATCTTTTTGCCCAGAAGCGGCCTGAGGATAACCACAACACAAATACCCTGGTGGCAAAACAGTCTGTACACCAACATGCCATAACATCGCTTGAGTTGCCAATCCAACCTGACTGTATAAACGTTCAGAGCCACAACCAGGAAAATAGAATACCGCTTCTGCTTCTTCTGTCACTTGAGGATTACGAATAACCGGTACCGTTTTTTGGTCTTCTATACTTAATAAAGCCCGTGCTGTTTTACTGGGTATATTTTTGGGTAAGGGTCTATTTAAAAAATGAATCACCTGTTCTTTTATAGGTGCTTTGCCTAAAGTTTGAGCAGGTTGCTTTAATTGTTTGTCTGCTAATTTAAATTTTCTGACCAAGTGATAAGCACTTCTTTGTGCTTTAAACCCAAGTTCAATCATACCCTTACGCATTAATTTAACGATTACAGGATCTTTAATCGATAAAAAGGCCATACCAAGCGCCGTGGTTGGTTTAAACTGCTTTTTCCCCACACGGCGTAAAAAATCGCGCATGGCAATACTGACATCACCAAAATCAATTTTGACAGGACAGGGTTTCACACAACGGTGACACACTGTACAATGATCAGCCACATCATTTAATTCAGAAAAATGTTTAAGAGAAATACCTCTTCTGGTTTGCTCTTCATACAAAAAAGCTTCCGTTAATAAACCAACACCCAAAATTTTATTCCGAGGGCTGTACAATAAATTGGCACGTGGCACATGAGTTGAACAAACAGGTTTACACTTACCACAGCGTAAACAATCTTTGACCATGCGAGAAATATCACCTAAAGCAGAATGTTCTAAAATCAAACTTTCTGCGCCAAGCAATTCAAAAGATGGGGTATACGCTCGACGTAAATCACCTTCTGCCATCAATTTACCACGATTAAAATGACCTTTTGGGTCAACACGTTGTTTGTATGCCCTAAAAGGTGCGATTTCTTCTTCACTCAAAAACTCAAGTTTGGTAATGCCTATACCATGTTCACCAGAAATCACCCCATCTAAGCTTTTAGCCAACACCATGATACGCTCTACGGCACGATGAGCCACTTGTAACATGTCATAATCATCTGAATTGACAGGAATGTTGGTATGAACATTGCCATCCCCTGCATGCATATGTAAAGCAACAAAGACTCGGGAACGAACCACTTTAGTATGAATTTTATCCAATGCTTTTAAAATGGCACCATCTGTTTGACCACTAAAAATGGTGGCCAATGGCTTCATAATGTCTTCTTTAACAGAAACCCTTAAACGAAAATCACGCATTGCCAAGAAACAACTTTCCTGTACATTCACAGGTTCAGATGTTTCTGCTATTTTGGCAAAAGAAAATTGGGTTAAATAGGTATTTAAAGGCTGATCCAAGTGATTTAATAACCACTGCCATGCTTCATAAACTTCGGCAACTTTGGCTAAGGCATGCTCTTTTCTTGTCCCAATTAACTCACTAGAAGGCAAATCAGTACCCAATTTATCCACGGGTAATTTACCTGATAGATAACGGGTCAACGCTTCACATAATGCCAGTTTATTACGGATGGATAGCTCAATATTAATACGCTCAATTCCGTCCGAATAATCCCCTAATTTTGGTAAGGGAATCACCACATCTTCATTGATTTTAAAAGCATTGGTATGCTTAGCAATAGCAGCAGTACGACTGCGATCAAGCCAAAAAGTTTTTCGTGCTTCGGCAGTAACAGCAATAAACCCTTCCCCCATTCTGGCATTGGCCAAACGCACAACATAACTTGCTGCTTGGCCAACTGCAGTTTCATCATCTGAAACAATATCAGATAGCAAAACCATTTTTGGTCGACCTTTATTAGGAGCCTTCGTTGCATAACCTACCGCACGTACATACCGCCAATCTAAATGTTCTAAACCTGCCAGCTGCACTTGATCATGTGCATCAATATATTCTTTAATTTCAACAATTGCAGGGGTTGCTTGTGCCACTGTCCCAAAAAATTCCAAACAAATGGTTCGGGTATATTTAGGCATTCTGTGCAAAACAAATGCTACACTGGTAATGATGCCATCTGTTCCTTCTTTTTGTACTCCAGGTAAGCCTGCTAAAAATTTATCAGTAACATCTTTACCTAACCCAATTTTCCTAAAAGCACTCCCTGGAATCGTCAAAACATCTGTACTGTTAATTGTTTGACCATCATCTGCCAAATGGTGCACATTAAAAGTAGCCATTTGAACATCATGGATTTTGCCAAAATGATGCCCTACCCGTTCAATAAGTAACCAATTACCATCGGGATCCACCATTTTCCAAAAAGCAAGGTTATCTAACGCAGTTCCCCATAAAACGGCTTTTTTTCCACCTGCATTCATGGCCACATTGCCACCCACACAAGAAGCATCAGCGCTGGTTGGATCTACCGCAAAAACAAGGCTGGCTGCGTGAGCGGTTTCTTCTACTCTTCTGGTAACGACTCCTGCCCCACAATGAATAATAGGATGTGTCCCATCTAAACCTGGCAAAGAAACAAATTCAACCCCTTGGTGTTTATCCAGTTTTTCTGTATTAATCACAGCACTCATGGCATCTAATGGCACTGCACCACCAGTATAACCCGTGCCACCACCTCTAGGAATAATGGTTAAATCCAAAGTAATTAATGCCTTAACCAAAGGTGCAACTTCTGCTTCCGTATCGGGAGTCAAGACAACAAAGGGATATTCAACACGCCAATCTGTGGCATCTGTGACATGACTGACTCGTGCCAAACCATCAAACTGAATATTGTCTTTATGGGTAATTTTACTGAGAACGCGCATAATTTCTTTACGCTTATTACGGGTTTTTTCAAAACTTTGATTGAATGTTTCTACTGCCCCTCTTGCAGACAAAATCATTTGCCGTACTTTATCGTTATCATCCCGTCTTTTTTCAATTTCATTGATTCGATGGCGCATTTCTTTGACCAAACCCATTTGGCGATCAGGATGCTCCAGTAAATCGTCAATCAAATATGGGTTACGTTCCACAGCCCAAATATCGCCCAATACTTCAAAAAGCATTCTGGCTGAGCGACCCGTTTTGCGTTCTTCCCTTAATTGCTGTAATAAATGCCAAGTAGACTCACCTAATAGGCGAATAACAATTTCTCGATCAGAAAAAGAAGTATAGTTATAAGGAATTTCCCGAATACGTTGTGTCGTGGTAGTCATATTATTTTGAATTTAAATGAAGATGATGGATATAAGCTCAAGTTTAGCTCAAGACACAAAAAGATTAAACCTTTTTAAAAGCAGTTTAATCTTTTAATCATTATTTAAAACCAAACCTACTTAACAATATAAATAATGCATACAAATTTATTTAATCAATTATATTATTTTGGATATCATCATTGATATAACAAACAAATAATAATGGCTAAATATTTTTATATTTTGATCAAGCGTCTAATCACTAAATCAAATAGTATAGAAACAATCTATATATATTTTTGTGTTAAACTATGCAATAAAAAACCATTTTAGATATCATGATGATATTTATCCAATAAGGCATCTAAAATAGCCAATGTTTCAGCATCTGGATAACCTGAATAATTGTCTGCTCGAAAATGCATTTGAAAAGCACTGATGACTTTTTGTGTTTCTTGATCCAAAATACCTGTTAAAGGTACTCGATAACCATATTTTTTTAATTTTTGCTGTAATAATACTATATCGACATTTTTATGTTGATATTTTTTTATATTTTTTGTGACTAGCTCTTCATCTGGCCAAGCACCAACACCTGCTTTGGCTAATCTTCTCCAATTAAATGCAGGGCCAGGATCATTTTTTCGAGTTGGCGCAATATCACTGTGACCAATAATATTATTAGGTTCTATATTATAACGATGAGCAATATCTTTTAATAAAACAATCAATACTTCTATTTGTTCATCTGTATAAGGTTCCCAGCCAACTTCTTGATCATCTATGGCATTACCTTGATTGACAATCTCAATCCCAATAGAAACATTATTTAAATGTGTTCTTCCACGCCAATAACTGTTTCCAGCATGCCATGCACTTAATGATTCAGGCACAAGTTGATAAACAATTGGCTTATTTGATTTTTTGTTGACCATTTTTGGAATCACATAATGTGCACTGACATTGCCTTTTGTCAGTAATTTTAAGGATGTCGGTAAATCTTCAGCAGAATAATGCAAAACAATAAATTGAATTCTTCTACCCGTATTTTGTGATTGATGGCTTAAATCGATTAAATAATTTTGCCGATCACTTAAATGAGAAACACAACCCATTAATAATGATAAACAACCAACAATAGAAAATATTTTTTTAAAATAAAACAAATTGATTTCCATAATCAAACAATAAAAAAACAGCCCCTTTTATTTGAGCTGTTTTTTTAAAATTTTAAACTTATTTATTTAATAAACCGAAATGCAAACGGTGCTTTGTATATGTTACCTTTAGAAGCTGCAACCGCACCCATAATACCAACTACCAAATGATAAATACCCACAATTGGGATTAAAAGCAAACCAATGATAACAAATGCAAGAATTCCACAAATAAAATAGGCTATAAATAAAGTGATGGCAACATTTAATGCTTCTTTTGCATGTTCATAAGAAAAAGCATCATCTTTTTTAACCAAAAACATGATCAATGGTGGAACAAATCCAAAAAAGAGAAATCCAATCCAGCTGATTAAAGCCATATTTTTTGAATCTTGTGATACAGCAGCAGAAGATACTTCTACATTGACATTGTTTTCTTGTTCCATATTTTAATCTCTAAAAAATCTCTGATTGATAACGACAATCATTTTATAGTACTTTTTTATAATTTTTATTTTTTTAATAGGATATTTTTGATTATCAATATCATCCATTTTGTATATTTTTTTTATCAATATTTTAAATTCATAAAAAAAAACATAAAAAACATAATAACATATTGATTTTTATATAAAAATAAATTTATATTATTTTATCATTGGTAAAATAATCTATTAAATACCTTAGCATAAAAAATATTTTATTGTAGACAAAAAAACGACAGTATTCAGCATTTATAAATAAAAAAGCATAATAAAATCATAAAAATAATTCTATTATGCTTTATTTTAATATCTTTATGCCTTATGCAGTAATTAAATAGCCTTTTAATTTTTGCATTGCTTTTACTTCTATTTGACGAATACGTTCAGCAGAAACACCATATTTATCGGCCATTTCATGTAATGTCGCACCATCATCTTTTAACCAACGACTCATCACAATATCTTTGCTGCGATCATCTAGTTGCGCCAACGCACTTTGCAAACCTTCTGTATACAGTTTTTCTTTCGCTTGCTTTTCTAATTGCACAGTTGGTTCGTGTTCATTGTCAGCCAACCAATCAATAGGTGCAAAACTGTCTTCTTGATCGTCTTCAGCCACCAAACCAATATCTCGCCCTGTCAAACGTGTTTCCATTTCCAACACTTCTTCACGTTTGACTCCTAGGTCATCTGCAATAACTTGTGCTTCTTTATCAGATAAGGCATTCAAACTTTGACGCATACTGCGTAAATTGAAAAACAATTTACGTTGTGGTTTGGTTGTTGCAATACGCACCAAACGCCAGTTACGTAAAATAAATTCATGTATTTCAGCTTTAATCCAATGCACAGCAAACGAAAATAAACGAACCCCTCGTGTTGGTTCAAAACGTTTTACTGCTTTCATTAAGCCAATATTGCCTTCTTGGATCAAATCTGCTTGATTCAAACCATAACCATCATAACCACGCGCAATAGAAACTACTACGCGAAGATGAGATAAAATCAATTGTTTAGCCGCTTCCAAGTCACCCTGATCTTGTTGACGTGTGGCTAAATTAAACTCTTCCTCTGCACTTAACATAGGAATACTGTTAACTGATTGGATGTATTGTTCCAAACTGCCACTGGCAGAAGGGATCGGTAAATTCATTGTTTTGGTGTGATTCATTTTATTTTAATCCTCCCATAACCTTATCCTCTATTTATAGTTAGAAATAGGTTAACTGTGTGAGTGTATCATTTAACTCAATCCGAGCCAAATATCAGTGCCTTTTTTTGCATACTTTTACGCGCCAACACTTTTTATTTTGTTGTTTATAAGACTTTTAAAAACCAGAATAGTTCCTATATTATTTGTAATTTTTAATCAATTTCCACCTAAAAATTGCTTTATTTTTTAAAAATTAAACTTAATATTACTACCATTTACTCATAATAAAACAGGTAAAATAAAAATATAATTCATTATTTTTATAAGATTATTGAATTATTTTATTCATGCCTTAATGCTTCTATAGGATCAAGTTTTGCCGCTCTTTTTGCTGGTAAATAGCCAAAAGCTATACCAATAAGCGTTGAAAATAAAAAAGCAATTATATTAATCATCCAATCAAAAGTAAAAGGCAACTTCATAAAATAAGTCAGCGTAACCGATAAGATAAAACCAAACACGATACCAATTAGCCCACCTAAAGAGGATAAAACAACCGCTTCAACAAGAAACTGTAACATCACTTCTTTTTCTAAAGCACCAATAGCCAGTCTAATACCAATTTCTCTTATACGTTCAGTCACAGAAACCAACATGATATTCATGATACCAATACCACCAACCAATAAACTAACAGCAGCAACAGAACCCAATAAAGCAGTCATAATACCAATGGTTCCAGATACGGCATCAACAAATTCTTTGGTATCCATGATTTCAAAATCATTTTCTTTTTCTGCTTTTAAATTACGTTGCTCTCTTAATATTTCAGTAACCGATTTAATCACTGTTTCATTTTCTATACTATCTTTAGCAGTCATCATAATGGTTGGAATTTGTTGTTTACTGGTGTTCCCTAGCAATCTTCTTAATGCTGTTTTAAGAGGTATGATCACTTTATCATTTTGATCATTGCCCATCATAGAAGATTTACTATCTAATACCCCAATAATATTACAACTGAAATTTTTTACCCTAAAATTAAGCCCTATAGGATCTTCATTAGCAAATAATTTGTTTTTAATGGTTTGCCCAATCAAACAAACAGCTTTACCTGAACTTTGCTCTGTTTCAGAAAATAATCGACCTTCAGCTAAAGACCAATTGTTCATTGTCAAATAATCATTGGTTGTTCCTGTAATTGATGTACTCCAGTTTTGTTGTCTGTACACCACCCTGACTGATGAATTAACCACTGGTGCCACTAAGCCAATTCCTGGAACCTGATCTTTAATCATATTCACGTCTTCTAAAGAAAAATTGGGTGGTGGCACACCCATACCATGGCCAAATCCTCTTCCAGGGAAAATGGTCATCGTATTATTACCTAAGCTAGACATTTGATTGACAACCGATTCAGTTGCACCATTACCGACAGTAACCATGGTAATAACCGAAGCCACACCAATAATAATACCCAGTGTGGTTAAAAAGGTTCTCATCAGGTTACGTTTAATTTCTTTAAAAGCAAGTAAGAATGCACTAAATAACATATTCATTATCTTTATTTTACTGACAGTATTGGCCATTCAAAGCTTGAGCTTTATTGTCTTCCGATTGCATCAATAAGTCGCCATTGGCATCACAAAAATTCATGTGGTTTAAATGACGGTTACCCACATCAACATCTGCTGCAACTTTCATTAAACCTTTATCTCCAGAGATAATGAATACAAACCGCTCTATTTGAGCACAATCATCACCAGAACAATGAGCTGAATAATCACTGATATTTATATCTAATTTTTTAATTGAACCCACTTTTTCCTGAACCAAAGGAATTTGTTGTAATTGTTCTTTAGCTATTGAGCTTATTTGATGGTTGGCATAAAAAATAAATGCTGTAATAGCCAAAATAATTATGGCTATTACAGCCACTAAAATTATGATCGTTTTTTTCATTTTAATTGCCTTTATCTTTCTGAAAGGTAATATCTTCACCAACTTGACCATCAATAAAGTGTATGGTTCTTTTTGCATATTCAGCCATATCTGGCTCATGTGTCACCATCAAAACAGTAATGTTTCTTTCTTGATTTAACTGTACCAATAGTTCCATAATTTCTTTACTTCTGGCTGTGTCTAAGTTACCTGTTGGCTCATCTGCCAGTAATACCGTTGGATGAGTCACAATCGCTCTGGCAATAGCTACCCTTTGTTGTTGACCACCAGACAATTCTGCGGGTGTATTTTTTTCCCAACCAGCTAAACCAACCAATGCTAATGCTTTTTTAGCTTCCGTATGACGTTCTTCAGCGCCCATACCTCTATACAGTAAGGGTAGTTCAACATTTTCTTGAGCGCTGGTTCTGGCTAATAGATTAAACCCTTGAAACACAAACCCTAAATAATGACGGCGTAGCAAAGCCCTTTGATCACGAGATAAATTTTCTACATGCACTCCATCAAAAATATAAGCACCTGATGTAGGCACATCCAAACAACCAAGTATGTTCATTGTAGTTGATTTACCTGAACCACTAGGCCCCATAATGGCCACAAAATCCCCTTGGTTGATGCTCAAATTGACATCATGTAAAGCATGAAATTGGGTATTACCTTGTCCATAAATTTTGTTTAAATTTTGAAACTGAATAAAGGGCTGGCTCATAGCTCTACTGATTCCTGACGATTACCTTTACTCTGACTTTGTGTCGCAATAATAACCTGATCATGCTCTTTAATATCACCCTCCAATACTTCTACATGACGACCATCATTAATGCCCGTTTTAATTTGTACAGGTACAGCTTGATTATGACGTAATACCCATATTTGCTGTTCTTTGCCAATAGTGTGTCCTGTTGTTGTGACCTCTTTATCCGTATCTCGTGTTGGTCGACCAAAAGAAATAGGGCCACCACCCAACTTCTCTTTCATTTCCTTACTAAGTGGTGTAAAACGTAAAGCACTGGTGGGTATAATCAATATATTGTTTTTTTCGGTAACCAATATATCAGCTGCAGCTGTCATACCAGGGCGCAAAGTCAAATCATTGTTTTTTGCATCCAGTATGGTTTCATAGCTGACCACATTATCAACTGTTTTAGCCTGATAACGCACTTGTTTAACAGTTGCCTCATAGGTTTTATCTGGATAAGCATCTACAGTAAATTTGGCTTTTTGTTTTTGCTCAATTTGCCCTACATCTGCTTCTGCAATGGCAACATTAATTTCCATCTGAGTTAAATCTTCTGCAATCACAAATAAGACAGGTGCTTGGAAAGAAGATGCCACAGTTTGTCCTGGTTCAATACTTCTGGATAAAACCACACCATCGATAGGAGAAATAATTTTTGCTTTTGTTAAGTCTGTTTGCTGTGCTTTTAAAGATGCTTCAGATTGTGCTGCGCTGGCACGACTGGCATCTAATGCAGCTTGAGCATTCTTCAATTTAATCCTAGCCTGATCAAGTTCACTCTTAGCTGGTTCTACACCACCTGATAATTGAGCAATTTGTTGTAAACGACCATAATCAATTTTGGCCTGTTCCACATCTGCCTGACTTTGTACAACACGTGCTTTAGCTGCTTGTAAATTGGCTTTCGATTGTGCCAATTCATCATTTAATTTTTGTGTATCTAAAATGGCCAAAACCTGCCCTTTTTTTACTTCATCGTTATAATCAACCAATACTTTATCTACTGTGCCCGATAATTCCGAGCTGATGTCCACAGTATTGGTTGGCTGCACTGTACCTGTAGCAGAAACGGTTAAACTAATATTTCCCTTTTTAACAGCTTCAGTTAAATAGCTGATTTTTTCCTGTTTATTCATATTAAATACAAGCAAAACCCCAACAACACAAATAATCAATATGATGATAGCAAGATACCATTTTCTTTTTTTCTTATTATGTTGCCCATTAATATTCAATACCTGTTCAATTTTTTGATTCATTTATTTCCCCCGTGGTTACTTGCCAACCACCACCTAAAGCTTTATATAATTGGATCAGATTCAATAACTCATTGGTTTGTGCTTGATTAAGCTGGTCTTGAGTTGCCCATAATGTTCTTTGTGTATCCAATACATTTAATAAACCAATTTGCCCTGTTTTATACTTAATTTGAGCAATTCTTTCTGCTTCTCCAGCAACTTGTACATTAATTGCCAATTGTTTTTGTTTGTCTTGTGCTTTTTGGTAAGCAGACAATGCTTTTTCTACATCTGCTAAACCTTGTAATAAGGCTGCTTGATAACTGAGTATGGCTTGCTTTTGACGTTCTGTCTGAATCACAATATTTTGATTGATTCGACCAGCATTAAAAATAGGGGCGCTGATGCTGCCTAATAAACTACTGACCACTGTATCTGCGTCAAATAAACCAGAACCTGTTAATGCTCTGAGACCTAAATTACCAGATAAATTAAATTTGGGGTATTTTTCAGCAACAGCCACACCTATTTGTGCTGTTTGCATAGCCAGACGCCTTTCTGTTGCTTTGATATCGGGTCTTTGACGCAACACATCTGCTGGAAAACTCAAGGCTATTTCTGGTTTCACTTTTTCGATTGTGTATTTTTCAGGCAAATACGGTTCAAGTTGTGCTTGTGTTTTATTCAGTAAAATACCCAAAGAAATTTTATTGACTTCAATTTGTTGTTGAATATCAGGTAATGAAGATTCTATTTGAGCCAAAGAACTTTGTGCTTGTCTGACCTCTAAGACAGAGACCAATCCTGCTTTTTGCTGTGACTGAACCAAAGCTAAGGTTTTTTTTCTACTTTGAATATTCAACTCAGCAATTTGTTGCTGTCTCACACTATTTTTAAGGTTAAAATAATTGGTTGCAACTTCTGCAATGAGTGACACTTTAACATCATCTAAATCTGCAGCAACAGCCTGTGTATTTGCCCTAGCAGCTTCATCTGAACGACGTCTGCCGCCAAAAATATCTATTTCCCAACTGGCATCAAAACCCGCTTGATAGCTTTGACTGTGTGTTGCCATTTCATGATTGGGTTTATTTCTACTTTCCTGTCCGCTTGAAGAAGCAGTAATACTTGGAAAATTATTGGCAAACGTTGCCGATTGCTGTGCTCTAGCTTCCCTTAATTTACTTTGTGCACTTTGTACATTTAAATTTTCCTGTAATGCCAATTCAATGAGTTTATTCAAATGAGGATCATTGAAATTTTGCCACCATAGTTGATTATCTTGTTGCCCTTCTATATTTTCAACAGCATGTTGCCAAGACAAGGGTAATTGGTTTTCTGGTTCACGATAATCTGGGCCTACACTGGCACAGGCACCAAGTAGCCAAACTATATTGAGCAATATCAGTATTGTTAATTTATTGCGATTAATCATTCTTTAATCAGTCTTATTCTTAATTAAAGCCGATTATGCCATGTTTTTTGTTAATGATTTTTATTAATATGTTAAAGATTGTGAAAAAACCTCAATTCGATTTATCATCATATGATTCAATTTGTTTGATAAAAGGAAATCAAAATGAGAAATATCTTGGCAGCAGTATTATTTTTAAGTAGTTTTTTTACATATGCTGAACCTACTTTACCAAAAGCGAAGGTAGATTTTAATGCCTTTTTAAAATTGGCTAAAGAAGTAGAACCTTATCGTGCCAAAAGATTGATTTCTTTATCTGAATTCAATAAAAAATCCAATGAAGCAAATACGATTATTTTAGATACTCGCTCAAAAGAAATGTATGATCAAATGCATGTAAAAGGTGCCATTCATCTAGATTTTACTGATTTTACCCAAGCGAAGCTAGAAAAGCTTATTCCCAATAAAAATACCCATATTTTGATTTATTGTAATAATAATTTTGATGATGAGCCTAGATTTTTTGCCACTAAAATGTATATTCCACCAAAACCTTCAAATAAAAAACCCATTACTTTGGCACTGAATATTCCTACTTATATCAACTTATATGGTTATGGATACCGTAATATTTACGAGCTATCAGAATTTGTTTCTGTGAACCACCCTGATATTCAATTTGAAGGTTTATCTGTCTTTTAATAAAAAAGATCATGTTAAAACATGATCTTTTTTATTGCTGCTCAAAATTTAATTTTCTCTGATTAAGCCAGCCAAAATTTTAATGCCTTTTTGAATATTATCCGTACTGGCATGACTAAAATTTAAACGCAGATAACCAAGATTCTCAGCAGGTTGAGTGAAAAATGGCTCTCCTGGCATAAATGCAATATTTTGTTTCATGCTCTCTTTTAATAATTCTTGAGTATCAATTTTTTTATTGAGTTTTAACCAGAAAAACAACCCACCTTTGGGTTTAATCCAAGTAGCCAAATCAGAAAAATGTTCTTCTAAGGCAGCTTGCATGGCATCTCGCCCAATTTTATAACTGGCTTGTAATTTTTTAATATGATCAGGAAAGTCAGGTTTGGTGATTTCTTTTAAAACATACCATTGTGCAGGACGATTGACATGCAAATCATTTGCTTGTTTTAGCTTAACTAAATATGGGTATAAATCAGGTGAAGCAATTAAATAACCTAAACGTAAACCAGGTGCTAAAATTTTTGAAAAAGACCCTGCATAAATAAAAGAAGCTTTTTTCAAATGACTGACGATGGGTTTAGGTGCATCACCATCATAACTTAAATCACGATAAGGATCATCTTCATATAACGTTGTGTTATTTTGCTCAAATATTTGAGCAATTTGTACACGATTTTCTTCTGTATAACAAGCACCAGAAGGATTTTGGAAACTGGGAATCAAATAAGCCAATGGCGGTTTTTCACTTTGTAAAATATCATTTAATTTTTGTACATTTAATCCACCATTTTCTTGTGCAATTTCAGTGATATTTGCACCAAAAAAATGTAAAGTTTGCAAAGAGGCTAAATAGGTAGGGGCTTCTGTTAAAACAGGTGTACCTTCATCAATATAAAGTTTTGCTGCCAAATCTAAAGCTTGTTGGCTACCAGCTAAAATCAATACCTGATCGGCTGTACAATTGATATTTAAATTCTCACAAGCATGTTTTGCTATGGCTTCTCTTAATTCAAGTTCACCTTCTGTACAACCATATTGAGCAAGATGAGCGGGAACGCCAGTAAAATCAAGATTTGGCAAACAATCTGTAGCGGGTAGCCCACCTGCAAATGAAATCACTTCAGGTCTTTGCGTGGCAGCCAAAATTTCTCTAATTAATGACCCTTGTAAATTTTTTATCCTTTGTGAAAACATGCTCTTATCCTAAATTTTTTTTAAGGCTGAAAACCAATGACGCTATCACTCATTGATACTGAACGTCAATCATTTTATTAAATTGTCTATTGTGATTGATACCAAGAAACAAATTTCTCAATACCTATTTTTAAAGGTGTGCTGGGTTGAAACCCTGTTAAAGCATTTAATTTATCTGTATTGGCATAAGTAATGGGGACATCACCATCTTGCATGGGCAAAAATTCTTTAATGGCTTCTTTTTGGCAAGCTGTTTCTATGGTTTGTATGAATTCCATTAATTGAACAGGTTGATTATTACCAATATTGTATATTTCATGTGTGTTAGAACATAGCCTTTGTGGATGAGTGGCTAAGCGCCAAATGCCTTCAACAATATCATCAATATAAGTAAAGTCTCTTTTCATTTTGCCATGATTAAATACTTTAATGGGTTTACCTTCTAAAATGGCTTGAGTAAACAACCATGGTGCCATATCTGGCCTACCAAAAGGACCATATACGGTAAAAAATCTTAATCCTGTAATGCTTAAATTATATAAATGTGTATAACTTACAGCCATGACTTCATTGGCTTTTTTAGTTGCAGCATAAAAACTCACTGGATGATCTGTTAAATCGGTTTCAGTAAAAGGAATTTGATTATTTTGTCCATAAACACTGGAAGAGCTGGCATACACTAAATGAGCCTTTGGCTGAGTTCTGGCTAATTGCAATATATTGGTAAACCCTAATAAGTTAGATTGTGCATAAACAATAGGGTTTTCAATTGAATAACGTACACCCGCTTGAGCAGCTAAGTGGATGATTAAATCAAATGATTCATTAATATTTTGTACTGAATTGGTATCAGCTAAATCAATTTTTTTAAAAGTAAAGTTTTTTTGTTGGTTTAATTGAGCTAAACGTTTTTCTTTTAAAATAACAGGATAATAATCATTCAAATTATCTACACCAACAATGGTATGTTCAGTATGTGTTAATAAATATTGCGCTAAGGCTTGTCCAATAAATCCTGCTACACCAGTAATTAAAATGTTCATTCTTTTTTGCCTTTTTGTTGTTCATACACTTTTGCGTATTTAATCATACTATTGAAACAACCAATAAGAATATGAATAAAACCAGGCAATCCATCTAAAAATCCTCTTTTAATAAAATAAAATTTAATGAATCTAAAAAAAGGACTCATAATGATTTTTAAGGAACCAATGTTTTTTTGTTTGGATAAAATATCCGCTTGTATGCTGGTGTATTGATTTTGTTTATTAAGGTATTCTTCTAAAGAATCACAACTATAATGTAATAAGTCTCCCTTTAAAGTTTCTACTTTTTTATGACAAACAATATATTCATGAACATTGTCTTCGGACCAATGGGCATATTTTTTATTGAATAGTCGTAACGAATAGTCTGGATACCCTTCACCATGCTTTAAAAACCGGTTAATAAAATAATTACTACGGGCAAATTGGTATGCCATATATTGGGGATGTTTTAAAACGTTTTGAATGTTATCAGAAAGCTCTTTTGACACAATTTCATCATCATCTAGACACAATACCCAATCGTTTTGTGCTTTATCCACTGCAAATTGCTTTTGTTTACCAAAACCTAACCATTCTTGATGGATTATTTTTGCAGAGTATTTTTTTGCAATTTCTAAAGTTTGATCTGTACTACCAGAATCTACTATAACAATTTCGTCTGCAAAACAGATGCTTAGTAAGCTTTGTTCTAATTTACGTTGTGCATTTTTTGTGATGTAAACAACACTTATATTTTCTTTCATAAAACATTCTTTTAAATATTGATAATACTAATGAAGGAGACTATTTTTTGTGGATAATCTATTTTATAAAAATAAAACAATTAATTATATATTAAATATACTTGTGGATAACTATTAAAATATTTGTTTTATAATTGTGTATTCTTTTTGTTATACCCAATATTTGGGGTAAAAATGTACTTATTTTGATCAGTATACATAGATTAATGTGGATAACTTTTTTATATGAAATTATTTTTACAGTGAAATTGTTTTATTGATTTGAATAATGCTGTTAATATTTTTGTTTTTGGTTACCAATATTTTTATTATTTTTAAAATAAAATTTTGATAAAATCATAGAAATTTTTAATAAAATCTATATTTTAAAATACGCAATATTAAAATTTTTAAAACCTTTTATTTGAATGTGTGTATAAAACAATTATGTCTTTAGAACAACAAACTGATCAACAAAAAGATTTTGTTGGTGATGATTATCTTTTATTGGCTCAATATGCAGAAAGAGCCTATTTAGAATACGCCATGAGTGTGGTTAAAGGGCGAGCATTACCAGAAGTAACTGATGGGCAAAAACCTGTACAACGCAGAATTTTATTTGCCATGAAGGATATGGGGCTGGTTGCTGGAGCCAAGCCTGTGAAATCAGCTCGTGTTGTCGGTGAAATTTTGGGTAAATATCATCCACATGGGGATGCGTCTGCTTATGATGCAATGGTTAGGATGGCACAGGATTTTACCTTACGTTATCCTTTAATTGATGGTGTGGGTAATTTTGGTTCACGTGATGGTGATGGTGCAGCAGCCATGCGTTATACAGAGGCCAGATTAAGTCCTTTAGCAGAGTTATTGTTATCAGAAATCGATTTGGGTACAGTTGATTTTATGCCCAATTATGATGGTTCTTTTGAAGAACCCAAAACCTTACCTGCTCGTTTACCTATGGTTTTGCTTAATGGTGCTTCAGGTATTGCTGTTGGTATGGCAACAGAAATTCCATCGCATAATTTAAAAGAAGTTGCTAATGCAGCTATTGCTTTGTTGAAAAAACCAGATTTGGATATAGCAGGTTTAATGAATCATATCAGTGGCCCTGATTTTGCGGGTGGCGGACAGATTATTACGCCTTATGAAGATTTATTGAATATCTATCAAACAGGAAAGGGTAGTATTAGAGTCAGAGCTCGTTATGAGATTGAAAAATTATCTCGTGGCCAGTGGAGAATGATTGTGACACAATTGCCGCCAGCTGCCAGTGCACAGAAAATTTTGGCTGAAATTGAAGAGTTAACCAATCCGAAAATAAAATCAGGTAAAAAACAACTGACTCAAGAACAACAAAATTTGAAATCATTGTTTTTGTCTTTAATTGATCGGGTCAGGGATGAATCAGATAGTGAAAGCCCAGTTCGTTTGGTTTTTGAACCAAAATCCAGCCGGGTTGATTTAGATGAATTTACCAATGTATTGTTGGCTCAAACCAGCTTAGAAACCAATGCTTCAGTTAATTTGGTTATGGTGGGCTTGGATGGTAGACCCGTACAAAAAAATCTAAAAAGTATTTTAGGTGAATGGTTAGAATTTAGAACCACGACAGTGACGCGTCGTTTAGAGCATCGTTTAGAACAGGTATTAAAGCGGATTCATATTTTAGATGGGCGAATGATTGCTTTTTTACATATTGATGCCATTATAAAAGTCATTCGTGAAGCGGATGAACCAAAACAAGAATTAATGTCTGTTTTTCATTTAACGGATATTCAAGCTGAAGACATCTTAGAAATCAGATTGCGTCAGCTAGCGCGTTTAGAAGGGATTAAATTAGAACAAGAATTGTCTAAACTTCAAGAGGAAAAAGAAGGATTACAGTATTTATTGGGCAATGAAGACGCAAAACGATCATTGATTATTGATGAAATTAAAGCAGATACCAAAAAATTTGGGGATGAACGCAGAACATTAATTGAAACGGCACAAAGAGCCATATTGACTCAGGCTACAGCAGACGAACCCATTACACTTATTTTATCTAAATTGGGTTGGTTGCGTTCGCGTGTTGGTCATAATGTTGATTTAAGCCAGACGACTTTTAAAGAAGGTGATGATTTAGCTCAAGTAATAGAAACCAGAACAATTTACCCAGTGGTTGTATTAGATAATAAAGGGCGAACGTATACTGTTAATGCTGCTGATATTCCAAATGGTCGAGGTGATGGTGTACCTGTTTCTTCTTTGATTGAGTTACAAGATAATGCTCAGGCAGCTTGTATTATGTCTTCTGTACCTGAAAGTTTGTATTTGGTAACCAGTAGCGGTGGATATGGTTTTATTGCGTCATTAAATGATATGACCAGTCGAATAAAAGCAGGTAAAGCTTTTTTCAATTTAAATGACGATGAACAAATGCTTTTACCTATTAAACTGAATGAACCATTGCAAAATTATAATATCATTTTAGCCAGCAGCAGTAACCGTATTTTGGCTTTTGCTTTAAGTGAAATCAAAAAATTAGGTAAAGGACGTGGTTTGCAACTGATTAATTTAAATAATCAGGAAACGTTAGTTGCGGTAAATGTTTCAGATCAAGAAAAAATAGGCATCAATATTATTGGACCCAGAGGTAAACAAATTAAAGAAAATATTCGCATGATAGATGTATTGAATAAACGTGCACGAAGAGGTAAAGAATTGCCTAGTTTAGGAAAAATTACATCAGTTGGTGAATCATAATCAGTATGGTTAATCGATCTAATATCAGCTTTATTCCAACCCAGAAAATTTTATTTTATATCAATGTATTTAGATTTTTTCTGGTTTTTTTGTTGACTTTACTGCATACCGTTTTTGGTTTAACAAATTTATCAAGCATAGAAGGTGTTCTTTTTTACTTATGGGTAAGTGCTTATAGTGTCATTATTTTATTTTTTGCCATTTATCCTCGATTACCCAAAAGTAAATTTTTATCTCTTTCTATAGTCAATACTTTTGACATTATCATGATGGCCATTTTTATGTACATTAATGGTAATGTTCAAAATGGATTTGGTATTTTGATTTTACCTTTTGTGGCAACAGCCAGTTTATTGAATTTTGGTCGATATTATTTGGTTTATGGTGCTCTTGCCAGTATTGCTGTTTTTGTCTGTGTTATTTTGCAGGTTTTTTATAATGTTGACCTAGATATAGAACAAAATAAACTGTATATTTTTCAAGCAGGGTTACTGTCTACCGCTTGTTTATTTGTGAGTTTTGTCACATCTATTTTATCCAGAGCATTAAAAAGAGCAGCACAGGTGGCAGTGATTCATGAAGATGAAATTGCCAACTTAAATAGACTTAATGAATTGGCATTGCAAGGCTTAACTGATGCTGTGATTGTGTTTGATGAGGAAGGTGATATTCAGCAGTTTAATGCACAGGCAAAAAACTATTTTCCATTTTTAAAAAGAGGTGAGTATTTTCCTATTTTTCAATCTTCATTGAATAAGTGGAATGAAGAAAAACAAAATACAACTTTTATTATTGATGCTGTGATTGGCGACATTAAAATAGTGGGCAGAGCCATTTCAGTAGAAGAGTCTGGTCATCCCTTATTATTGATGTTTTTGCGTTCAACCAATGATTTAGCAAAAGAGTCACATCGAATTAAATTAGAGTCTTTGGGGCGATTAACCGCTAATATTGCACATGAAGTCAGAAACCCTTTATCCGCTATTCGCCAATCAAGTGAATTATTGGGTGAAAATTTGGATAAGGCTTCAGATCAACGTTTTGTGAAAATCATCAGTAAAAATGTAGAACGTATTGATCATTTGGTTGAAGAAGTGTTGACTTTGAATAAGAAAGACAGACTTAATCCTGTTAATATCAATTTAAAGGAATTTATTCATGATTTTTTGTTGGAATTTCAATTAGCCTACCCTGAGACAAAAGGAAAAATTGATCTGAGATTTGATCAAAATGTGGAATATATTCTTTTTGACCTTGGACATTTACAGCAAATTTTGGGGAATTTGTTGAATAATGCTTGGCGTCATGCCAATCAAGAAAAGCCAATTGTGGCCATTTCTGTTATTGAATTGGTTGATCAGAAGGTAGCGATTTCTGTTTTTGATAATGGGGAAGGGATTAAAGAAGAGGTTTTGGATAAAATATTTGAACCATTCTTTACTACTGAAAAAACAGGAACAGGGTTGGGACTTTATATTGGTCGTGAATTGGCATTAACAAATGGTGCCTTCTTAGATTATATTCCCAGTAAAAAATGTTTTGAACTGATATGTAAAGCAATAAAAGATGAATAAAATAAAATACCCGGTTTTGGTTGTTGATGATGAAGAAGATTTGCGTGATTTAATTGAAATGACGCTGATCAAAATGGGATTGGCTGTTGATACAGCTGATGGGGTGATACATGCTAAGGAAAAATTAAGTAAAAATAAATACTCTTTGGTTTTAACTGATATGAGAATGCCTGATGGTACAGGATTGGAAGTAGTTGAATTTATTAATAAAAAAAATTTAGATATTCCTGTGGCTGTGATTACTGCCTATGGAAATGCCGATACAGCAGTTATGGCATTAAAAACAGGTGCTTTTGATTATTTACAAAAACCCATTACTTTGGCTCAATTGAGAACTTTGGTTAAATCAGCTATTAAAATAGATGAAGATCAAGCTGAAAAAGTGAATCTTGTAGAAAAGGAAGAGCCAGCTTCTCCAGCTCAAAGTAAAGAGGAAACACAAACAGAAAAAAATACACAGGTTCATTCGAATGAACGTATTGTTCAATTATCTGAACAGAAAAAATCACCTTCTTTTTTAGAAGATATGCCAGAGCGTTTCAGTATGAAAGATGTTTCTGTTGGTAAACAGGAAATTGTCTTTGAAGAGCATGAACCAGATAAATTATCAAATTGGCAAAAAACAGAAAAAAATCATTTAATTTTTCATGATGCAGAGCCTGATAAATTATCTGTTGTTAAAGAAAATAAGACACCTAAAGTAGTTATTGAAAAAGAAATTAATCTTCCAAAGAAAAAAGAAGAATCAGAACCTATGCCTAGGTTATTGGGACAATCTCCAGCAATGCAGGAAGTAAGAGATATTGTTTATAAACTATCTAAAAGCACAGTAGCAGTTTATATTTCAGGAGAATCAGGAACAGGTAAAGAACAAGCTGCCAGAAGTATTCATGAGTTATCAGATAGAAAAGATTACCCTTTTGTTCCAGTGAACTGTGGTGCTATTCCTGAGAATTTAATGGAAAGTGAATTTTTTGGGTATAAAAAAGGAAGTTTTACTGGTGCGGATGCAGATAGAAATGGTTTTTTCCAAAATGCCAATGGCGGGACTTTATTTTTAGATGAAGTTGCTGATTTACCGTTGACAATGCAAGTAAAGTTATTGCGGGCAATTCAAGAAAAAATGATCAGAAAAATTGGGGAAACACGAGAAACTTTAGTCGATGTCAGAATTTTATGTGCTACTCATAAAAATTTAGAAAAAGAAGTAGAAGAAGGTCGGTTCAGACAAGATTTATATTATCGATTAAATGTTATTACGTTAACGATGCCGCCTTTGCGTGAATTGAAAGAAGATATCCCTAAGTTTATTGTTAATTTGTTGAAAAAATTTAACCCTAATCAGACGATTAAATTGGTTCCTGATGCCTTAAAGGTTTTGCTTAATTATAGCTATCCAGGTAACTTCAGAGAGTTAGAAAATATTTTGGAGCGAGCTGTCGCCTTGACAAGCGATAACCGTATTGTTGAAGAAGATTTACAAATTCGTTCTGATCATAAATTGGTTCAAGCCGAATTAAGTAGTGGTTCAGTAACAGATACAGAAGATGATCTTTTTAGTGCTTTATTGTCGGGTCAAGAAACTTTACAAGATAGGCTTGATTTGGTTGAAAAAGATTTAATTTTAAAAGCTTTGGAGCGCACTCGATACAATAGAACGCAAGCGGCTAAATTATTGGGTATTAGTTTCAGATCCATGCGTTATCGTATGGAAAGATTGAATATAGAATAAAAAAGCGTATGATGCGTATACGTTTTATTGTGAATTTGGTTGATACATGTTAGAAACAGATAATCTTATTGGACAAAGTGCGCCTCGTTTAATCAGTGGACAAAAAATGTCTGCTCAAGAAGAGGTGTTAGAGAGGGCTTTGCGTCCGAAATTACTTGATGAATATGTAGGACAAACCAAAGCGCGTACTCAATTGGAAATTTTCATTCAAGCTGCTAAAAACAGGCAAGAAGCATTAGATCATGTATTGTTATTTGGCCCACCAGGATTGGGTAAAACCACTTTAGCTTACATTATTGCTAAGGAGCTTGGTGTGAACTTAAGACAAACATCGGGTCCTGTGTTGGAAAAAGCAGGTGATTTGGCTGCTTTATTGACTAATTTAGAACCCCATGATGTTTTATTTATTGATGAAATTCATCGATTAAGCCCAGTTGTAGAAGAAATTTTATACCCCGCTTTAGAAGACTATCAATTGGATATCATGATTGGAGAAGGGCCTGCTGCGCGTTCAGTGAAGATCGATCTGCCCCCATTTACCTTAGTAGGTGCAACAACTCGAGCAGGGATGTTGACCAACCCATTAAGAGATCGCTTTGGTATTACCTCTCGTTTAGAATTTTATAACCATGATGAATTGGCTACCATTGTCAGTCGTTCAGCACACTTGTTGGGTTTAAGCCTTTCAGAAGAAGGTGCCTTTGAAATTGCCAAACGCAGTCGAGGTACACCTCGTATTGTGAACCGATTACTTAGACGAGTAAGAGATTTTGCTGAAGTCAAACATAATGGCCAAATTGACCAAAGTATTGCAGATGAGGCATTGAAAATGCTGGATGTTGATCCTGTTGGTTTAGATGTCATGGACAGAAAACTATTAGAAGCCGTTCTTTATAAGTTTTCTGGTGGACCTGTAGGATTAGATAATATTGCCGCTTCAATTGGCGAGTCGACTGATACCATAGAAGATGTTATTGAACCGTATTTAATTCAACAGGGTTTTTTACAAAGAACGCCAAGGGGTCGGATTGCAACCCATTTGGCGTATCAGCATTTTGGCTTATCTGTTCCAGATTAGTTTAAATCAGTTTTATTTGATTGATTTTTTTTCTATTGATCATGGCATCTATACTTAATTGTCCACCACCAATTGCGATTATTTGTAACAAACCACCAAAAATGGCTATGTTTTTCAAAAACATCAGTACTTGTATTGAATCAGAAAAATCAATGTGAAATACCACGGATGTGATTAGTGTGAATATCGCAATAATGGTTGCGGTTATTCTGGTCATCAAACCAAAAAGTAAAGCAAATGCCAAAATGACTTCAATAATAATGGAACCTAAATAAGCTAAAGTAGGAAAAGGTAAACCAGAAGAAGTAATGTAAGCAATCGTGCCTTCTGGATCCATTATTTTACCGATACCCGCATAAATAAATAAAATAACAATAAATAGACGACCTAAAATCATGACATAGTCTTGAATAGTGTGTTTCATTTTTTCTTTCCTTTTATGAGTATTAAAGCAAAAGAGCATTGCTTACTTGATGGAAAGTAGTTTATTGTATTATTTTTTTTAGATAAATATCTTTAAAATAGTAAAAGTGTCAACTAATTAGAGACAATTAAATAATGAATAAATTGGAAGATTTACAGATTTTTGTGACTGTGATGCAAACCCTTAGTTTTACTGAGGCAGCCGATAAATTAGGTTTATCCAAACAGTTTGTCAGCCGTCGGATCATGCAATTAGAAGAAAATCTAGGTGTACGTTTATTACTCAGAACAACCAGAAGATTAAATCCGACCAATTTAGGTTACCATTATTATGATCAAATTGAGCCAGTTTTGACCAAAATGGCAGAAATTGAGCAAAGTATAGGGACACAAAATATTGAACCTAAAGGCGTTTTAAGATTAACGGTTCCTGTCAGTTTTACCACCATTGAATTGGGACAAAAAATAGCAGAATTTTTGGCTCTTTACCCAAAAGTATCGATTGAAATGGACTTAAGTGATCGGTTTGTTGATTTGGTTGCAGAAGGTTATGATATGGCCATTAGAATTGGTTTTTTACAGGATTCCAGTATGATTGCCCGTAAATTGACACCAATTAATTTAATTACGTGTTGTAGCCCTGAATATATCAAGCAAAATGGCATACCATTGACACCATATGAGTTAAAAAATCATGAATGTTTGTTATATGGGCACAGTAAAAATGTAGAATGGCCATTTACCATTGATGGAAAATTGAAAAATATTCCCGTTTTTGGTCGTTATAGAACAAATAATGGCGAATTATTAACCGCTGCGGCGATTAAAGGTTTAGGCATTACTTCTCCACCAGAATTTCTTTTAAAAGAAGCAATTAAGTCAAAAAAATTGGTGACTATATTAGAGGAATATAACCCAAAACCCAGTGCTGCATATGCTGTTTATCCCTATCATAAACAGTCTTCCCTTTTAATCAATACCTTAGTTGAATTTTTAATTGAATCGTTTAAGACAGATTCAATGGCTACATAAAATCATTATTAGGACAAAATAAAATGGTCATTAGATCAGAAGAAAAAGGCGATGAGCAAGTAATTGATCAATTATTATTGGATGCTTTTAAGGATCAACCATATAGTAATAATACTGAAAATCAAATGGTTCAAAAATTACGCCAAGACAATGGCGTCACGCTTGCGCTTGTTGCGGGATATAAAGATGAAATTATTGGCTATATTGCATTCAGTAAAATTGTGATCGATAATCAACTGTCTGATTGGGAAGCTTTGGCACCTGTTTCAGTTTCTCCTCAATGGCAAAATAAGGGGATTGGCCGCCAATTAATTGAAGAAGGTTTAAAAATATTAAAAGGGCGTTTAGTTTCAGGTTGTGTGTTGGTTGGTTTTCCTGAGTACTATAAGCGTTTTGGTTTTCGCACAACGAATCAACTTAAGGTAGATGGTATACCTCCAGAGTATTTTATGGTTTTACCCTTTAATAAAAGTATTCCTGTTGGTACAGTTGAATTTCATTCGGCTTTTTTATCAGACAATTAAACAAGCATGAGATAAAAACGATATAATCTTCATTCATGCCTTTATTTGACACTAAATTTAAAATGAATCATTTTTCCCAATATATTATTGACCCGAGACAATACCCTGATACAGCCCCAACCAATATGTTATTGCATCAGGCAGAACAGATTATTCGATCTGATTCGAAAACAAAAGCGCATTTAATTTCGTTATTGACCCAAAATTTACATAATTATTTGCAAGAGCATAATACCTTGCCCATTTCAGTTGCTTTAGCGATGGTAAGCAATAGAACGCAATATCAAACAATTTGGCAAGCTTTGGATATGGTTTTATGGCAGCAGCCATTTGCTTTTGTGGTATTGCCTGTTGTGATGGTGATTGGGAGTGAACAGCAAACCATTATCCAAAATAATATACCCGAAGAAAAATTAACAGAATGCTTGTTGAAACAAGGTCTGATAAAAAATACTCAGGATATTGTTTGGGCAAAAAATTGGCTTGATGATCAACAATTTTCGGGTATTAAAATTGATGAGTGGTTTTTAGCCAGTCAAAGTCAGGAAGCGGCAACTGAATTTTTGAATCAATTTAGTGATGAGCAAAAAGAAATTACTTTAGGTCAACAAGTGTTAGTGCAATATGCAGTTGGTTTGGTTCATTGTAAGGATGAGATTAAATTGAATGCACCAATAAGCCAGTTTGCGATGCCATTAATGAATGTGTTTAATGCTCATTTTACACAACAACAAGGGTTAACCATTTTTACCAACCCTTTAGCGGTACAGCAACCATTAGCGGCAATGGCTAAAGGCAGCAATATGCGTTTAACAATGGCATTAGATGTTTTTTGTGCAAATGCAATTAGGGCGATCAGGTTACAAGGATTAAGGGTGGGTGCTGTGGTAGTTGCCCAACAAACTAATTTGCTTATTTTTAGTTTTAGTCCTACTGATGACAGTCATCATTTTGAGACACAAGGGTTTGTATGGCCTTTATCTTCAATGGATGATATTGACTTGATTTTAAATAATTTCTTAAATTTATTGAGTGATTGTCAGGTAGAAAACATTCGGTTTTGCCAACATATTCAAGCAGAAGATCAGCCTTTTTTAAGCTATTTGGCTGCCTTAAAAGAGGATGGTATTCATCCTTTTTTTAGCAAAAATATGGAAAAGACCCACTAAGTATAAAATAAGATAGGCAGTTTTACTAAAAATGCTTAGAATCAAGGTTGTTGAAGCTTAGATTTATAGGCTTTTTACTTATAAAAAATCAAGAGGAGTCTTATCATGAAAGCCATTATTGCACCATTATGTTTGCTTTATGGTATTGCATTTGCTGCACCTGATATAAATGTACCTCCACCTCCTAGCGTTACTGAATCTGATTTAAATTTAACGGCAAAAGAGTTAGAAGACATTCAAAAAAAACAGCCAAATCAGTTAAATAAATCTGCTGAACAATCAAAAACAGAACCTAAAAACAGCGGTGATGCAACCAATGAAGTGCGTGTGATTAAATTAGGTGATGATACAATTGAAGAGTTTCGTAATAATGGACAAGTATATAAAATAAGGGTTACACCTAAAATAGGTAAACCTTATTATATTCAGCCAAAAAATGCAGATAATCCGATGAGTGATCAACGCACAAATCCAACCAGTAATTGGAATTTATTTTCATTTTAACGAATTTGAAGGGAAATTATGTCGGTTTTTACCAGTGTGTCAGAAGAGGACATGCGACACTTCTTACAAAATTATGAAATTGGTGATTTGATTGAGTTAAAAGGTATTGCTCAGGGTGTCACAAATACCAATTATTTTGTGACAACCACTAAAAACCGTTATGTGTTGACTGTTTTTGAGGTGTTAAAAGCCGATGAACTGCCCTTTTATTTAGAGTTAATGAAATTTTTAAGTAAAAGAGGAGTGGTTGCCCCCGAACCTATTGAACAAAGGCAGGGGCAATTGTTTGGTTTTTTACATGATAAACCAGCATGTTTAATCAGCTGTTTATCAGGTAGTGATGTTGATATTGCCAATAATGAACAATGCTTTGAGGTAGGTGCGATGTTGGCAAAAATGCATGATGTCGGTCAACATTTTGAATTAAACATGGCCAACCCCCGTTTTAGTCATTGGTGGAATGAGCAAAGTGAACAATTGTATGCATTGCTACCAAAGCAAGATGCTCAGTTATTAAAAGATACCTTATATGATTTAAATAATAAACCAGATACTGATTTACCTTCAGGGGCTATTCATGCGGATTTATTTAAAGACAATGTGTTGATTGATGGCAATAAGGTAACAGGTTTTATTGATTTTTATTATGCTTGTAATGGTAGTTTTATTTATGATCTGGCTATTGCCATTAATGACTGGGCAAGAACAGATACACATACGATTGATCAGGAGAAAATGAACAGCATGCTTTCAGGTTATAAAAGTGTGCGATCTTTAACTTTAGCTGAAGAACAATACTTAAATACAGCTCAACAAGCTGCTTGTATACGATTTTGGGTGTCAAGAGCGTTGGATTTTTACTTTCCTGCTGAAGGTGAAATGACTTATGTTAAAAACCCAGATACATTTAAAAACCTACTTGTTTGGTTAAGACAACAATAATAAAACCCTTTTTTATAAGCCGTTCTTAAAAGAACGGCTTATTTTTTAACGAACAGTCCACGCTTCAGAAAAAGCATCCCCTTCAAACATTTCTGCTAATCCACTGATTTGTTTTAATCTTAAAACTTCATCTAAATCCATCCCCAGCTCTTTGGCAATTTTTTTGTCTTCCCATCCTAAACGGGCCAAATCTTGGACAATATCAGACATTGCCATAATTTGGTGTTTTCCTCTTGCTCTATTATGACGAATTGTGGCGGCTATACGATCGGGTTTTTCTTTTTGGGTATCCTTAATACAGGTAATGGGTAAGTAGTTTTTTAAGCGCGTATTGATGCTTTTTTTGCCTTTACCCAGCATATAACGGTGAAACCCATCAACTATTGTGTAACGATTGTTATGAGCATAGACAACGATAGGTTGAGTAAACCCATCTTGATTAAGAGAAGTTGATAATAGCCTTTTTTCTATGGGGGCCATTGCATTAGGGTTATATTCATTTGCTTGGATTTTTTGTGCTTTTACCCACAACACACAATCAATCGGTTCATCAGCAAAAGGGCTATATTGATGCAGCCATTTTTTGATTTGGTTGATGGTATTTATTTTATCTTCAATAGACATCTTACTGAGTTGTTCCATTATTGGCTGGAACAACTCTTCTATTTTTTTCACATGATTCCCCATTCTTTTCGTTTCTCTTGTAAGCGACGGTTATAGCGCTCATAATGTTCAGGCTTATTTGGGCTAAAAGATAATGTTCTACACCAGTAATCATTTTTTATCAGGGTTTTGCAGACACGCCTCCATGAGGGAATGTCTTTTGCCCCCATATCTTTTTCTTGCTCATCAGGCATATCATCAACATGATTATGTTTTTGATACCATTTTAAGTAAATAGCAATTTTATTGCGATAGTGTTCGGCCGTTTTCTCTGGCATGCTGTCTAGTAAGAAGAAGGCATAACTTTTCCATGTGTGATGTAACGGTTTAGAAATTTTGTATTTTCCATAAAAATTACCCGTTTCATTGGCATAAAGTGCACCAGAATGAGCTCCTTCAACTCTAAAGCAGACTTTTTCCCATGTTTCAGGTTCTATTACATGGTAAAGCCACAATCCTTTGCGTTGTTCGGGGCCAAATGGTTCACAAATGCGCATGGAGCTGAGGGACAAACCTGCTTGATGCATTAAATCGTATAATGGATTATAAGGCAGTTTAGTATACGCGAAATAACGCCATATATCTTGTACTTTCCAATCATAAATGGGATACATATTGTACAAAAACCCATCATTAGATGCTGTTGTCCAAGGTTTGTTATCTTCGTAACGCAGTTTTTTGTCTGAGTAAATGGATAAAAATCGGGTCAGCGATTCATCGGTACGAATGCCAATTAACATGGCCGTGCTTTTCTTTTGTGCAAACCAAGTTGAAAATTGAGGAACAAAATTTTCAAAACTCATACCATATTGGTAAAAGGGAAAAAACTCATAATCTGTAATAGCGTCTTTAGGTGGTTGTCTGATCCATGGTATGCCTTCTTGCCAAGACATCCATTCGGGTTGATGGGTTGAGACGCCATTAACAGTGGTTAATGGTAAAGCAACCCAATAAAAATGTTCTATGTAATTGGCGTATAGCTCTTTCATTGCTTGAATATGGTTGATGGTATGATTAAATTGAACCTCCCAATCAACGAAGAAAACACTGAATTTTCTTTTGTGTTTTTTCGCTGCTTGTGCAACCAGATGAAATAGGGCAGTAGAATCTTTACCACCTGAGAATGAAATACAAATTTGTTCAAAAGTTTCAAATATCCAATTAATTCTTTTTTCGGACTCTTCAAGAACATTTGTACCTAAGCCAATTTTAACAGTCAAACCTGAAATTCTCCTTAATTATGGGGGGTTATAGGTGTTTTGAAAAATTGAAATGTTGAAGGAATTATACAAAAGTTATTTTAATGATAATCTAATAATGAATCAAGCATAGTTTATAACAATTAATATATTAAATTTTTTATATAAATAGATTTTTTTTATTAAAAAATAATATAACTATTTGAAATGTTAAAAATATTTCGCACTGTAATATTACTGTGGAGTAATATTTCCAAGTCGTAATACAGTGCAAAGAGAAGGTTTTTGTCAAAATCAATTCAATGAAATTGGCGTCAGTGTATAGCCTTTATTTTTTAGTAATTGGATCAATCCATTTTCGCCCATTAAATGAGCTGACCCAACAGCAATAAGGGTGCTTTGTTGTGATAATTGTTGATCAATTACAGCCAACCAATGATGATTACGTTCTTTCAATAGTGTTTCATAAAACCAGTGTGCCCAATATTTTTGGTCATTAGGTGGAAAATTTTTTAAAGTGTTCTCTTTATTTAATGTTAAGGCCGCTAATTGATCTAGGTTATTTTTCTCATAAAAATCAATCAGCTTTTGTGTTTCTGCTTGAGTTGATGTCGCGTTTTGTAGCATTACTTTTAAGGCGCTGATTATTTTTTCTTCAGGAACATCAGCGAAAAATTGTAATTGTTCTTCTATTTTCTCTAAAAAAACACGCTCTTTATCAGTTGTTATAGCTTGTTTTGTTAATAATTTATCGATACCAAATTCTTCGCTATAGCCATTTGGTGTGCCATACATTGCTAAGGTAAAAGCAGCCCATGGTTTAAATTGTTTCAGTGCCTGAGCAGGTACATTTTTTGTCATAGATGCCAGTGCACGAAAATCATGTTCACCTAATTTTTGCTCAAGATTCCCTTGTGGATCTAGCATGAGTTGTGATAGTTGCATCAACTCTTGAAAATCTGGCTCCATATTTGCCTCTGTAATAAGCACCTTAGACTCAGATAAAGCCTGCACCATTTCTTTGGGAAGACTAGAGCCTATTTTTCCAATATGGATTGTGCCTAAAAGATATGAGACGGGTTTTCCAGATTTTTCTACCCTCCATAAGACAGAACTTGTTTGGCGATGTTTATTCGTGTCTTGTTGGGATTGCTCAGAAGATTGAGTAATCATTTCTGTGGTTTGACCAACAGAAGATGATGTTGATGTTTCTTTTTTTGTATAAGCATACAAGCTACCAATTAATACTGTACTCAGTAATAAAGATAGACAGATGATTTTTTTCATATTTGGGAATTTCTCTTCATTTAAAAAGTCTGAATATATATTGGTTTATTCTAACCTTGAATCTACTCAAAGCACACCCATATAACAAATAATAATATCCAATAAGGAGCATACCAAATGCGTGTTGATAAATTAACAACAAAATTCCAAAATGCTTTGCAAGAAGCGCAAAGCATGGCTTTAGTGCAAGATAATGCTTATATAGAACCTGCTCATGTATTGTTGGCAATGGTGAATGATACAGACAGTGGCGTTTCTTCATTACTGGCTCATGCAGGTGTGAATGTACACACACTCAAACAAAAGTTAAATGAAAAAATAAATCGTTACCCTAAAGTTCAGGGGCAAGGCGGAGAGATTAATTTTTCTCGTGAATTATTTAATATATTTAATTTAACGGATAAAGCTGCTTTACAAAGAGGTGATGCTTATATTGCCTGTGAAATGTTTGTATTGGCTTTAATAGAAAGCTCAGGTGATACTACTCAAATCCTTAAAGATTGTGGTGCGACAGCAGCCAAAATTAATGCCGCTATTGATGCCATTAGAGGCGGTGAAACCGTCGATAGTCAAAATGCAGAAGATGGTAGAGAAGCATTAAAAAAATACACAACAGATTTAACTGAAAAAGCACGTGAGGGTAAGTTAGATCCTGTGATTGGTCGAGATGATGAAATTCGCCGAGCCATACAGGTGTTGCAAAGAAGAACCAAAAATAACCCTGTTTTAATTGGGGAGCCTGGTGTGGGTAAAACCGCTATTGTTGAAGGATTGGCTCAACGGATGGTTAATGGAGAGGTACCTGATAGTTTAAAAAATAAACGATTATTGATCTTGGATTTGGCCTCTTTAATTGCAGGTGCCAAATATAGGGGCGAATTTGAAGAGCGTTTAAAAGCAGTATTAAATGATTTAGCTAAAGATGATGGCAATACCTTAATTTTCATCGATGAAATTCATACTTTGGTTGGTGCTGGTGCAGCTGATGGTGCTATGGATGCAGGTAATATGTTAAAACCAGCTTTAGCGCGTGGGCAATTACATTGTATCGGTGCCACTACTTTAGATGAATACCGACAATATATTGAAAAGGATGCTGCATTGGAGCGTCGCTTCCAAAAGGTACTGGTTAAAGAGCCCACTGTGGAGGACACTATTGCTATTTTACGTGGCCTACAAGAGCGCTATGAAATTCACCATCAGGTTGAAATTACAGACCCTGCTATTGTGGCTGCCGCTGAGTTGTCTCATCGTTATATTACTGATCGATTTTTACCTGATAAAGCGATTGATCTAATTGATGAGGCTGCTAGTCGGATAAAAATGGAACTGGACTCTAAGCCTGAAGTAATGGACAAACTGGATCGACGAATCATTCAATTGAAAATTGAACGAGAAGCGATGAAAAAAGAAACCGATGAAGCCAGCAAAAAACGTTTAGAGTTGATTGAAAGTGAAATTGATACTTTGGGTAAAGAATATGCTGACTTAGAAGAAATCTGGCATGCAGAAAAAGCTTCAGCCCAAGGCAGCAGTAAAATTAAAGAGGAAATTGATAAAGTAAAATTTGAAATAGACACTTATAAACGTAAGGGAGATTTTGCCAAAGTATCTGAATTAGAGTATGGCAAGTTGCCTGAATTAGAAAAACAACTTCAAGCAGCACAAAGCACTACTGAAAATAAAGATCAACAACACCAATTACTGCGAACACAGGTTGGTGAAGATGAGATAGCTGAAGTGGTCAGCCGTATGACAGGTATTCCTGTGGCCAAAATGATGGAAGGCGAACGGGAAAAACTGCTTAAAATGGAAGATGTACTTCACGCGCGGGTTATTGGGCAAGATGAAGCTGTTCAGGCGGTTGCCGATGCAATTCGCCGTAGTCGTTCAGGTTTGTCTGATCCAAATAAACCATATGGCAGCTTCTTGTTTTTAGGGCCAACAGGCGTGGGAAAAACCGAGCTGTGTAAAACCTTAGCTAACTTCTTGTTTGATAGTGAGGAGCATTTGATTCGCGTGGATATGTCAGAATATATGGAAAAACATTCCATTGCTCGCTTAATTGGTGCGCCTCCAGGTTATGTTGGTTATGAAGAAGGTGGCTATTTAACTGAGCAAGTTCGTCGTAAACCATATAGTGTGATTTTGTTGGATGAAGTTGAAAAAGCACACCCTGATGTATTTAATATCTTATTACAGGTATTGGATGATGGTCGTTTAACCGATGGTCAAGGTAGAACCATAGACTTTAAAAATACCGTGGTTGTGATGACTTCTAACATTGGTAGTCAGCATATTCAGGAAATGGCTCATGAAAATTATGAAGCCATGAAAGATGTGGTCATGGAAGATGTAAAAGATTACTTTAGACCAGAGTTGATTAACCGTATTGATGAAGTTGTGGTCTTCCACAGTTTGGATAAAGCCAATATTCGTTCTATTGCTCGTATTCAATTAAAAGGTTTAGAGCAACGATTGGCTAAAATGGAGTTGGATTTACAAATTACAGAAGAAGCTATGGATGAGTTAACTAATGTTGGCTTTGACCCTGTTTATGGAGCAAGGCCACTCAAACGAGCGATTCAAAGTGAAATTGAAAATCCTTTGGCAAAAGCCATTTTAGCAGGGAAATATCCACCAAAAGCAACCATTATGGTAGAAGTAAAGGATGGGAAAATAGTGTTTGCTTAGGATTATTTAATTGATAAAAAAAGCCATCTATATGATGGCTTTTTTTATCAATTTATTTATGCTCTAGGGCCAAAAATAGTTTCATATAAAATTGCAGTTGTCATTGCTGTTAAAGGAACGGTCCAGATTAAACCGATCATAAGCAGCATTGCTCCACCCATGTTAATGAGAGCCAGTAGAAAGATTAGAAAAAACACTTTAAACCAATGTTGAGTAATTGTTTTTCTCGATGCTTCCATTGCTTCCCAAAAGCTGATGCCTGGGTTATCAAAAATAATGAATTGATGCAATAAATAAGCAACTATTAGATATATGCCAGGAATAATAAATAAAAGTAAACCTAAAATATAAAAAAGAGTGGTTAATGCTGCTGCAATAACTATAGGCATAAAGCATTCTTTAGAAACACAGCGTTCGAATAATTGAGATACTGAAATTTCTTTGCCTCTAAGGTGGTTTAAGGTAATAAAGTATAAACCTGCAGCAAGGGGTGCTAATAAAAAGCCTACTACATAGTTTAGACCAGGAATAAACGCCGCAATAAGGCTAATAGGAATGGTAATGGCTGAATAGACAATAAGAGCTAACCAATAAGTTAGTTTCATTCCATTCATTTTTTTGCTGGCTTGAGAAAGAATATCACCAATACTAAAGTCATAACCACGTTCAATAGCTTCATCTATTGAAGGTTTATCTAATGATGGCTGAGTACTCACTAAATCACTACTGGGTGCTTGATATGGATTTTGTTCCATGTTAATAAAGTCCTTAATTTAAATTTATGATTTTATAGATAAAAATTTATAAGTTGAGCATCATAGCCTATTTTATAGGAAACATAAATTCAATAGATTGAAAAAATCTAAAAAAAGGATTATCTGTCGTATTTAGACACATAATCCTTAATAAACAATAGATTGAAAAATATTTACTTAAAATATTATTTTTGTAAAAATACAGTTAATTTATAAAAATTATCGATGGTTATTCTCGTTATTTTTTATAGAATTTTTTATAAAAGTGACAATTGCTTCTGGCTCATCCATTAGCTGTAAAATATCCAAGTCTTTTTGACCGATCATTTTTTCCGTGATTAAGGTCTGTTTCATCCAATCAAATAGACCTTGCCAAAAATCAGTACCACAAAAAATAATGGGTATGGCTGGCATTTTTTCTGTTTTAATTAAGGTGATGACTTCAAATATCTCGTCCAACGTACCAAAACCACCAGGCATAACAATATAAGCATTAGAGTATGTCATAAAGGTATGTTTGCGCATGATAAACTCATTAAAACGCAAAGAGATATGCTGATATGGGTTGGGTTTTTGCTCATGAGGTAAAACGATGTTTAAACCAATCGATAAACTTTTCCCTGCAAAAGCCCCTTTGTTTGCCGCCTCCATAATGCCAGGTCCACCACCTGATATAATAGCAAACCCTTCATCAGATAAACGTTTAGCTAACTGCTCAGTCAGGCTATAATATGGATTATTATTGGTTATGCGGGCAGAGCCAAAAATACTGACGGCAGGGCCTATATTATGTAAAATTTTATTCGATCTAATTGCGTCTGTTGAGTGATGCAATTGTGTTTCTATTTCTTGTAAACTGATTTGTAATTGTTCAGATACATTATTGTTCAGTGCGTTTTTTTCTTTCATGGTCATTTTTTTATGAATACTTTATTGTTGGTTGATGGTTCATCTTATCTTTATCGGGCTTTTCATGCGATGCCTGATTTACGTAGTCCTTCTGGGCAGGCAACAGGGGCAATTTATGGTGTGTTGAATATGTTGCGCCAATTAAAAAACGAATACCCTGCAACATACCAAGCCTGTATTTTTGATGCTAAAGGTAAAACGTTTCGTGATGCTATGTATCCTGAATATAAAGCAAATCGTCCGCCAATGCCAGAAGATTTACGCTCACAGGTTGATATTGTACATCAATTGGTTGCGCATATGGGTTGGCACGTTTTGGTTGTCGACGGGGTTGAAGCGGATGATGTTATTGGTACTTTAGCCTCTCAGGCAGACCAACAAGGTATGCAAGTGATCATTTCAACTGGTGATAAAGATATGGCACAACTGGTGACACCAAAAGTGTCATTAATCAACACCATGAGTAAAGAATTTTTAGATGAAGAAGGCGTTAAAAATAAGTTTGGTGTTAGACCTGATCAAATAATTGATTATTTGGCTTTGATGGGGGATAAGGTTGATAATGTGCCAGGTGTTGAAAAATGTGGGCCAAAAACAGCTGTGAAATGGTTAGAAGAATTTAATACACTTGATGGTGTTATCAACCATGCAGATCAGATAAAAGGTAAAGTAGGAGAAAACTTAAAAGCAGCATTAGATTTTTTACCTTTAGCCAGACAATTGGTCACCATTAAATGTGATGTGGATTTAAAGCAAGTGTTGCCCAAAGGATTACATGATTTGTACATTAAAGAGCCTAACTGGCCAATATTGTATGAGGAATATCAACAATTGGGCTTTAAAACATGGACAAAAGAGGCTCAGCAAAATATACACACGACAGACAGCATGTCTTTATTTGACGAGGTAGCAGAACATACTCTTCAACATACACAAACCTCTATTCCTGATACCCCGATAGAGCTTCATTATCAAGCGATCACCACACAACAGGCATTGACACAATTATTAGAAAAGCTCGATAGAGCTAATCAAATTGGGTTAGATACAGAAACCACCAGTTTGAATACACAGCAAGCACGTATTATTGGTCTTAGTATGGCTTTTGCTGCAGGAGATGCTGTATATATTCCCTTAGCTCATAGCATGACTGCTGCAACTGAACAATTACCCTTAGAGGAAACTTTAACTAAACTAAAGCCATATTTAGAAAGTACCCAATTAAAAAAAATTGGACAAAATTTAAAGTATGATCAACATATTTTTGCGAACCATGGTATTCAATTAAAGGGTATCGCTGGTGACAGTATGTTGGCTTCTTATGTGGTAGAAAGCCATTTGAGTCATGGCTTAGATGATTTAGCACCAAGGCATTTGGGTTTGGATACCATAACATATGAGTCTTTATGTGGGAAAGGTGCCAAGCAAATTAGTTTTGCTGATGTTTCTATTATAGATGCCACGCCATATGCCTGTCAGGATGCTGATTTTGCTTTGCGTTTAGAACATATCTTGCGTGGGCAAATGAATGAAAAACAACGGTATGTGTATGAGCAAATAGAACTACCGGTGGCCTCTATTTTATTTATGATGGAACGCCTAGGTGTTTTATTGGATAAAACAGAGTTAGCCAGACAAAGCCATGAGTTAGGGCAACGATTATTGGCATTAGAAACACAAGCACACGAAATGGCTGGGCAGCCTTTTAATTTAAACTCTCCTAAGCAGTTACAAGAAATATTATTTGAACGTTTGGCCATTCCAATAAAAGGGTTGAAGAAAACAGCATCAGGGGGTATCTCAACCGATGAGAGTGTATTAGAAAAATTAGCCCTAGATTATCCTTTACCTAAACTTATTTTGGAAAATCGAACTTTAGCCAAATTAAAAACAACCTATACGGATAAATTACCTTCCTTGATTAGTCCTAACGATGGTCGAGTTCATACCACGTATGCACAAGCCGTTGCAATTACTGGGCGTTTGGCCAGTAATAACCCTAATTTGCAGAATATCCCTATTAGAACAGAGGAAGGCAGAAGAGTACGTAAAGCATTTATTGCACCTGAAAATAGTGTCATTATTTCCGCAGATTATTCGCAAATTGAGTTGAGAATCATGGCGCATTTGTCAAATGACCCTGCATTAGTTAAGGCTTTTAATGAAGGAGCCGATATTCACCGTGCAACTGCAGCAGAAGTGTTTCACGTGGAACAATCAGAGGTTACTTCAGAACAAAGGCGTTACGCCAAAACCATTAATTTTGGTTTGATTTATGGCATGGGGCAATATGGTTTAGCCAGTTCCTTAGAAATTAGCCCTGCTATGGCCAAACAATTTATAGATCGTTATTTTATGAAATATCCTGCCGTCGCTGGCTATATGGAAGAAGCCAAACTCAACGCACAAGAACAAGGCTTCGTTGAAACTTTGTTTGGACGTCGATTATATTTACCTGATATTCATAGCCCCAAAGCCAATATTCGTGCCGGTGCCGAACGAGCAGCAATCAATGCCCCTATGCAAGGCACTGCGTCTGATTTAATCAAATTGGCGATGATTGCCGTCCAAAATTGGCTTGAACAAGATCAATTGAACAGTAAACTGATTATGCAGGTTCATGATGAATTGGTTTTGGAGGTGCCTCCTGATGAGATCACTCAGGTAAAAGAAAAATTGCCCGAATTAATGGCAGGTGTGGCCACCTTAAATGTACCCTTATTGGCTGAGGTCGGCATAGGCCAAAATTGGGAAGAAGCACATTAACGATTAAATGTGATTTAGAGCGTAATGTTGAGGAATGATTGAATAAAGTTGTTTAGAAGTATTATTGGACAATAAATTTGGATGATGTTAATCGAAATTAATAGAGGATAAAGAATGATTGTTCCTGAGTATTGGGCAGAAGCGACGATAAAGTATAAAGAAGGCAAAAGAACAGTCAGTATTAAACGTTTTGGTTGGTCAGATACAATACAAGTTATGAAGATACCCAACACGAGGCACAAATACGTGCAGAAGAAGCATTAAAGCAATGGTTAGATGGAAAACTCATCAATTTTAAAGAGAAAAAAATAAAATATAATGGCGCTGATGGCTTACCAATTAGGGAGCAAGTGATTCGTCGTTATGATGATAGATACCGTGATTACACGTAATAGCTATGGTGCGCTTTGTTTAAACACCCCCTGATGTTATGTTTGCAGATATTGATTATTTTGATACAAACTATGCAAAAGGTGGTTGTCTTGTTTCTCTAGTGTATGGTTTTTTATTTGTTGTAACGATGGTTTGTCTGATGAAAGAACAATACATATATGCTGCGATTGCTTTTGCTGGTCTATTTTTGTTTTTTATATTCAATAAAGTCAGGCTTTTATTCAAAAAGGGGGGCTCTTTACTACATGACACAAAAAAACAGGAAAATATAAAACATACTTTGGATGAAATAGACCATTTTTTAAAAGACAATCCAAAATGGGGCGCCAGAGTTTATGAAACGCCAGCGGAGATGCGTTTATTGATTACACATAGATTAATGAATCCAAATGATGAAGAAGTATCACTGTTTTTCAATAAAATGAATGTGGATGAGGTCTATTCCCTTATGTGCAAAAATCAGCAATGTTTTAGAGCCAGAGTAAGCCCAAAACCATGGCGTATGGATATGAGTAAACATATTAGCCCAAGATCTGGTACTTGGCCTATTAAAGAAGAATATATGGCAACACGTCAAAAATGGCTGGATGAGTATGAGCATAAAGCGAAAGATTATGCTTCATGTCGCTTTATTCAAGCTATGGGTAATCATGATATAGATGACAAAGTCTACAAGGTTATAGAATTACATTATGACTTGAGCAAAGCAAATAGTGGTTTGAAGATTGCTTGATTCTTTTTGACTTAGTAATATTTAAATGTTTCACGTGAAACATTTAAATAAAGTTGAATGGTTTTATCTGATTGCTATTAAAGTAGTCTCAATTAAAAGCCCCCTTATAGAAGGAGGCTTTTAATTATTTGAGGGCTTTTAACACATTTGCAGATAGGCCATTTTGTGCATATTGGTCTAAATGTAGAATACGTCTGACAGGTTGACCTTTATTAAAATTTAATTGGTTTAGGTCTAGATAAATACCATCACTGGCAAAGACAGATTTAAAGTGATATTGTTTGTTATTGATATCCGCAATGCTGGTCCAGTATGTACCAATCCCTCGGTTATTTTCAGGATATTTAGAGTATTTTTGATAACGTTCAGTAACCATTTTAACTTCTGGGTCTTCATCTGCTGGTAAGCCTATTGGGTATGCAACACTACCTGTGACCGTTTGAATAAACCCTTTTGCTTCTTGAGCATTTTTGGGTTTAGGTAAATGATTCAGTAAAAAGTTTGCCCTAACCAAACGATCTTCTGCTGCCCAACCTCCAGGGATATTTTCTGCTGTGTCATTTTTGTGTTTCTCTACATATTCAATCATTTGGTCATAACTAGGTGGGTTGGTCATGACTGTATAGTGACGATTATGATAGGTTTTTACTTGACCATTCGATATTTCAATGATTGCCGAATCTCCACTGGCATCTTCAATGGCAATATGTTTTGTGTCTGTTGCATAATCTATGGGGTCTTCATGCGCGATCAGGCGAACTTTTTCTATGCCATCTATTGCTTCTTTTACAGTTGAATAATTATCTAATATATAACTAAGCCATGCTTTACTTTGTAGCTCTGGTGCCTTTTGATGATCAGATTGAATTTGGCTACCATCGGTGAAAAATAAGGTGTGACCAACAAGCCCTTTCTCATTCATACCATCCATTGGGAAAAGGTTACTGGCATAGATAACAACGCTGCCATAGCGCGATTGCCACGTTGCTGCATTTTTGGCGTCAGAACCTGTTTTTTTGATACCTCTTGGTGTCACGACTAAAGCGGGGTCTGTTGGGCCAAAGAAATCTAAATTTCTTGCACTGATTAAATGATCAGGGTATTGATTCCAAAATACGCGTGTACAAGCTTGAACAATATTATTACTGAGCATACCCGTTAATACTAAAGATAATGCTATTTTTTTTAATGATGAATTTAACATGATTTTTACTCCAGTTTTTCTGTGTCTTAATCATAGGGTGTAAAATCAGTCGCAACAAATCCATATAAGAGGGTTTTCCCCCCTATTTTTTAGTGGTCTTGGGTGTAAATTGCTTCAATATGTGCCAGTAATTGCGTTCTTAATCGTTCGTCAATTGCATTTTTTTGCCATAAGGCTACGATATTATTGTGAAATCCATCTTTTCCTAAATCTGTTGTGACCCTAATTGTATTTTCTTTAATATGATCAATATCTCTTGGTAGTAGGGCCCAACCACGGCCTTGATCAAGTAGTGAAGTCAATAAAGATAAGTCATTTATTTTTATTGTTGTTTGAGAAACAACCAATATCGATTTAGTCATATCATTTAGCGTATAAAAAGGCAGTAGTTGTACAGTAGAGGTTAGAATATTATAAGGAACACTTGTCCATTCTTTAAAAAAAGATTGAGCCGCATAGACATCCATAATCTGCTCTCCAACCACTTTCCATTCTAAATGAGGATGAAAAAAATTACCTTTTGCTAAATGTAAGCATAAATCTATTTTTCCTTCTTCTAATAAAGTTTCTGCTGTATCTCTCTCGACACAAATGAGGTTGATCTTAATGTCTTTTTTTTCAAAAAAATGGTGTATTTTTAATAAAATATTTTGGGAAATAAAATTAGAGTAGCCTAAGGTAAACTCTGTTGGTTGATTATTAAATTTTCCTTCTGCAATAGTCGCTAAGGCATAAGCATCTCGAATTAAATAGCGGGCACTGTTGACTAAGTTTTCCATTCCAGGAAGCAATTTCATCGGTTTGATACTTCGATCAAAAATAGGATAGCCCAAATCAATTTCTAAGTTATTAATGAGCTCCCCAACGGTGCTTCTGTCTTTGTTTAATATTTTTGCTGCATTGTTTAAACTGCCGTGTTCTACCACACAAACTAAAGCTTGTAATTGCGTAAGAGAAAAATTTAATAGTTTCATGTGCTTGTTCACTTTTTATACGATATTGCTGTTATTTGTTTACAAATAGTAAATTATTTTGTGATAGTATGGATAAATCGCATAATTAGGTATATCGTGGTTTGAGTAAAAATAATGTTATGTCTTTTTATGTTTCTGTTTTAATTAAATCGAATGATAGGCTGTTAATAAATCAAAATCTATCAATGTTTCACGTGAAACATTGATCTATTATAAAATAAACTGATGAAAAATCGAATGGGTTTTGCTTAAGCAAAATAAAGAGTATTCTTATTTTTGGAGATAAAAATGGAAAATGTTGCATTAAAGGAGAGTGAGCCTGTTGATGATAAACCAGCAAATTCAGCTGCACGGGTGGCAATTGCTAGTTTTGTAGGCACTGCAGTTGAGTTTTATGATTTTTATATTTATGGATTGGCTGCTGCCCTGATTATTGGTCCTGTCTTTTTTCCACAAGCAGATGCTTCTGCGCAAGCTTTAAGTTCCTTTGCAACTTTTGGTATTGCTTTTTTAGCCAGACCAATTGGTTCTGCATTATTTGGTCATTTTGGCGATAAACTAGGACGGAAAACAACTTTAGTGGCATCTTTAATGATTATGGGATTGAGTACATTCTTAATTGGTTTCTTACCTGGTTATGCCACTATTGGTTTTTGGGCACCATTAATTTTATGTATCCTCCGTATGGGGCAAGGGTTAGGGCTTGGTGGAGAATGGGGTGGTGCAGCCTTATTAGCGACAGAAAATGCTCCTAAAGGCAAAAGAGCAATATTTGGCATGTTCCCACAATTAGGCCCCCCAATTGGGTTTGTTATGGCTTGTGGTATCTTTCTATTATTGAATATTGTGTTAACAGAGACACAATTTTTTGCATGGGGTTGGCGCATTCCCTTTTTAGTCAGCATTGTTTTGGTTGGTGTAGGGTTATATGTTCGTTTGAATATAGTTGAAAGCACGAACTTTACCAAAATGAAACAAACCAATAACCATGTCAATGTACCCGTGTTGGATACCATTCGTTATCATTTTAAAGCATTGGTTTTGGGCTCCTTTGCAATGGTTTCTTGCTATGTATTGTTCTTTCTCATTACCGTATTTTCCTTGCAATATGGCACGGCTCACTTGGGATTCTCTAAGTCACAATACTTGGAAATGTTGTGTATTGCTATTGTGTTTATGGCTATTGCAACGCCTATTTCCGCTTATTTAAGTGACCATTATGGTCGAAGACCTGTATTATTAGTTGGAACCGCGGCCACATTCATTGTCGGCTATTTGTATGGTCCTATGCTTAATGCGGGTGATTATTTAGAAACGGTCATTTATTTAAGCTTAGCGTTGTTTGTAATGGGCTTTACCTTTTCTCCTATGGGCGCGCTACTGCCTGAAATTTTTCCTACCAATGTTCGATACACAGGTTCATCCGCAACTTATAATATAGGGGGTATTTTAGGGGGGTCTGTTACCCCATTTTTTGCAGCTAAATTGGTTGCTGCTGGTGGGCTTAATTATGTTGGTTGGTATTTATGTTTGGGTGCCGTGGTCAGTTTTTTAGCAGTAGCATTATTACATGAAACCAAACATGAAGATTTTATGAAATAATTACTGATTATCTTTTAATAAAAAAAGGGGCAGTTTTATGCCCCTTTTTTTATTAGAAACGTTTTATTTGTGCTGGTTTTATTTTTCCAGAAAGTTTTAAACCATCTCTAACCGATCTTCCCATCAAATATAGATTGATGGCACCAATCATTAATTCAAGACTTTGTATTAAATAATACAGTACATCAAACTGCGCTTGTTGTGCTTTTGAGGCCAAATAAAATGCACAAGGAACCAAAATAAACAAACCATTGATGGCAATAATAGGCATTCTTTTTTTCTTAGTTTGAATGATTTTTCCTTGCCTATTTTTTGTTAATAAAAACCCTGTTATCCCAGTTAATACTATGCAAGGAATAAATAAAATGAAACAGTATAAAATACCTTGTTTGATTAAAACGATCGTTATTTCTGTTGCAAACAATGTGGATAAAACAGTTATAGTCCAAAAACAAAAGATAAAGCAGATGCTTAAAACAGCAAATAACCCATGGTAAATACTCAAAGCGTGTGGCTTATGGTTCATATTGTGCTCCTTTTACTATTTGTGTAGATGATCCAGCGCAACAGTATTATTTAATAAAGTATTCAGCGTTTTTAGCGTGATTAAGAGCTCTTGCTGGTTTATTCCATCAATTAATAGTGGTATTTGCTGTAACCAGATTTGTTCTGTCTGTTCAAATAAATACTGTCCTTTTTCAGTTAAGGCATATAAAGGCGACTTTTGATGTTGTTCATTGATATATTGCTCAACTAAACCCTCCGCTAATAAAAGATTTAATTGTTTTTGTGTGCCTTGACGAGAAACGCCCATCATTCGGGCAATTTGAGGGTTTGTTGTTGCTGCGCCAATTCGACCCATTGCACCAATAATTTGCCAACGGGCACTGGTGAGTTTTAATGGTTCTAATTGATGATTTCCCCAAGCAATGAGACTGCCATTAACCCTAAATAGAGTTAATACCATTTCTGTAAAAATATTGTGCTGTTCCATAATTGATAGATATTTAAAATAATATTGACAACCAGTTTACGTAATTTGGTAACTGGTTGTCAATATTAAAATGATCTTATTTTAGGAGTAAACAGTCATAATACTTTTTTATGCTAATAAATTAAGCATTACTTTAAATAAGTATTGTTTTATAAATCATTATCTTCTCAAAAAAATAACCCCTGATAACAGGGGTTCATCATTATTATTTCATTAAGAGAAATATAGATAAAAAGAGTCATGATATTGTTTCAAACTAAATGTTATTTTAAATAAACATCATTGCCTTTTGCATCTATTGCAACAATAACAGGAAGGTTCTTAACCGTTAATTTCCGTATGGCTTCTGTGCCTAAATCTTCAAAAGCAATAATGTCAACATGGGTGATACACTGGCTCATTAATGCGGCCGCGCCGCCAATTGCTGCAAAATAAACCCCTTTGTATTTAACGATGGCTTCTTTTACTCCATCATCACGTAATCCTTTGCCAATCATTCCTTTTAAGCCATGTTCAATAAGTAAAGGTGCGTAAGCATCCATTCGCCCACTGGTTGTTGGCCCGACCGACCCAATGACAAAGCCAGGTTTATTTGGGCAAGGGCCTGCATAATAGACAATTTGACCAGTAAAATCGAATGGCAAAGGTTCATTTTTTTGAATCATTTCTACTAATCGTTTATGGGCTGCATCTCTGGCCGTATAAACTGTTCCACTAATATAAACCATTTGTCCCACTTGTAAGCTGTCGATAACCTCGTTTGTTAATGGGGTTTGAATATATTGTTCACTCACCGCATACTCCTTTATAAAACAATTTGGGCATGTCGAGTAACATGACAACCGATATTAACAGCAACCGGTAAACCTGCAATATGGGTTGCATATGGGGTAATATGGACAGTCAAAGCAGTGGTTCTCCCTCCTAAACCTGCAGGGCCAATTTGCAGTTGATTAATGCTTTCTAGCAATTCTTCTTCAATCTGCTGCCAAAATGGGTCTTCATTTTTTGTGCCAACTGTACGAAGTAAGCCTTGTTTGGCCATAATCGCTGCCTTTTCCATGGTACCACCAACGCCTACACCAACAATAATGGGAGGGCAAGGATTAGGGCCTGCTGTTTTGACTGTTTCAATGACAAAATTTTTTACCCCATCTAAACCATGAGAGGGCTTAAACATTTTTAAGGCACTCATGTTTTCACTCCCAAAACCTTTGGGGGAAACCGTTATTTTTAAATGATCGCCTGTCACAATACTATAGTGAATGACCGCGGGTGTATTATCCCCAGTATTGACTCGCTTAATTGGGTCATTTACCACAGATTTACGCAAATAACCTTCTTCATATCCTTTGGCAACACCATGATTAATGGCCTGGTTTAAATCCCCACCAATAATACGTACATCTTGTCCTATTTCAATAAAAACAACCGTCATGCCGGTATCTTGGCAAATAGGGATGATATGTTCTTTGGCAATTTCAGCATTTTTTAAAAGTTTATCCAATACATCTTGGCTTAAACTGTCTTTTTCTTCTTTTTTTGCTTGAACAAAAGCCATTTGAATATCTTCACTGATATAACAATTAGAAGAAATACATAGTTTGCTGATTTCTTCTGTAATTGTCTGGCAATGTATTTCTTTCACTATGACTCTTCCTTATTAATTTGGTTAAAGTCTTCAGAGTCTGCATTATTCTTGTTGCCTGCCACACCAACCAGAGCATATCTACCACTGTGTTTGTCAAATTTAAACTCTTTTAATAGTCTAAAATTGATGATGTCTGATGTATTGTGTACGTGTATTCTTGGGCCTGTACAAGGAATAATTTCTGAATAACCAATTTGAATATGGTTTTCATCGTAATAGCTAATGTCTAGGTCTTGTGACATTAAATTTTTTACTTTATTTTCAAGTTCCTGAAGATCAATATTTAATGCTTCTGGGAAGTTAAGAACAAAACCGCCTCGAACATCACTATTAAGCACTTTTAATTCATTAAAGGGAATTTGGTAATCTTTTTGTAGTACATAGGCGGTTAAGTCTTCTGCTGAGTGAGCCATCTTTCTCTTTTGTAAAGAAGGTATGACCACGTTATAGATGTCTTTAGGTAACGGCCCAAACATATTGGGGCGGGTAACAATGATTTCTTCCCCAATACCAATAATCATGTCAGCATTAATTTTTAAAGCTGGATACAGTAAATCAAAGTGTTCTACAATGACGCGCCTACCATTGGCTAAAGCCCCTTTTACAAAGTCCACTATCTCATAAACTTGGGTAAAAGCCATTTGAAAGCGCATATCAATATGGTAGGTTGCAGTACGAAAATCATGATCTAAACCACTATTTCGCACCCGCATGATTTTTTCAGCAGAAATACCATCATCATCGTTTGAAAGCGATACACCAGGAAACACACCCTTTACAATTAAAGACTTTCCACTACCAGCATCACCAATAATACCAATTAAGCGATCTCGGTAGCTTAAATGCAAATGGGCTAGTTGTTCTCCAAGTAATAGCAAGCGTTCTCTGCCTCGTGGGGCAAAATAAACTGAATAGATGTGGTTTTGATCTACTGTATCCAAAGCTGCTCCTTACATATTAAATTGATAGTTTAATAAAGGGGCATGTTGTTGTGCACCATAAACATCAGTTTCACCCAAACTACCAGAAGGAATTGGTCTTTCAATGGTAATTTTAATGGCTTTTGCAGGAGGAAAACTCATGATACTCATGACTTCTTCTGCTCGAATATGGTACAACTGAGCAAAACTTTCTTTTGTGAAAACATTTGCTTTTGCCACCTGTTCAAACATTGCTTCATCTTTGAAAATAATATCAAAAGTGATCTCATATGGGCCAGAGTTTTTACTTCTAATGACATCGGCCAGATCAAATAACTTATACATCATTGTAGTTCCCCTTTATGGCAAGTTTGAATGACGACAGGGAAATGTTGGCAAGGGTCATCTACGTCCATCAGATGATATAGGCTAAATTCGTATACTTCACCTACTTTAAAATCAGATGGTGAGAATGGGAAGGCCAAGTTACCCGCAGTTGATTTGCGCCCTTCATAACCAAAGTGCAGCATTGTTGAGCGAGCAAAACTACAAATAGTGCTGGCAAGCTCTTGTGTGGGTGCAACGGCTTCAATAATAATAGCCAACTCATTAGGCGGTGTTTGCGTTGTGGGAACATCTTTAAAAATACCCATAACCCCATTTTGCCCATAAATTTTGAAGTCTAAGAAAAACTCTTTAACATCTAAGTGTGCAAAATTTGATTTCACCCTTTCTTTTACCGATTCAACGATATTGTCGATTTGAGAAATCATAATTGGGTCTGCTGTTGCCGCAAAAGATACTGTACGGTAACCTACTTTTTTAGCGCCTTCCAATTTTACCGTGTATTTTTCTCCCGCAGGTGTTGGAATAAAGCGGCTGCCACGTACAATAACCGAGTTTTCTGTGGCTTGCTCAAACTTGGTTTGAGTCAGATCCAACAAACCTCCTGGTCCTGGTAAACTTAAAGGATTACTTTTTTCGTACAAAGTATGGGCTGCAACTGAAAGAGTGGTACATTTGCGCGCACTTGATAAAGGTTGTAGTTCAAAATGGTCTTTACGTAAAGTGCCAAACATACAGTCACTGCCACTACCTGGTGTAGCAGCAATAGCCGCGCATTCAAGAATCTTACCCATATGAGTGGCTAAACCGGGATCAAAGCCTTCTTTAATCGCCAAGCTGGCAAATACAGCTGGGTCATATGTACGCCCAGCAATAATGACTTGAGCGCCTTGATTTAACGCTTGAATATATGGTTCAGGTCCCATTTGGGCGACAATACGCGTTGTTTTGTCTACATCTTCAGCCGTAATTTGTGGTGCTGGGTGTAAAGGTTTTATATGGCCTTTTGCCAGATTTTCTTTCACCGTTTCATGTGGAATTTGTGCACTCATGGTGGCTAGTTTGAATGTTAACCCTTGCTCTTTTGCAATTTCTTTAACAATGTCTACTGTCCACTCTAGGTGACTGTCTGCGCCACAACCACCTGCTGTACCAACAATAACCGGGATATTGTGTTCGATTGCCGCAGGAATCATCAACGCTAAGTCACGTTTAACTGCATTGCGGTCAGTAAAAGACAAGCCAGACCCCAAGTAATAAGGTCCAGGGTCGGTTGACCCTGCATCCACAGCAATTACATCTGGTTTTCTTTTCATGCCTTCCTTAAAGGACTCTTCAGGAAAACCATAGCCTAAAATTGCAGTGGGAGATAAAACTCTTAGTTCGTCCATTTGATTATCTTCCTATATTTTTTAACGCCAAAATACGTTGCATTTCATTAAATACAATCATATACCCTTCATCCACGCCCATACCCGGTTTAGCCAGACATTGAATGGGTGAAGTAGCCATGGCTATATGTGCACATACTTGAGCTGAGCGGTCTGTTTCGTTACAAGTGCCCCCTAGGTAGGCCCCCATACCATTTTGTTTACAATAAATCACAGCTTCAATCGCATTATTAATTCCACCTAGGTCAGGGGTCTTAATTTGCGCCATATGACCAGCTTTATTGTCAGTAAAGTACTGCACGTCTTCATAAGTATTGCACCATTCATCTGCCACAATTTCAACATGAATTCCTTTGGCTTCTGAAAGTTCACGAATCGTTTTAAGTGCCAGCATTTGTTGTTCTCTTTCCCCTACATCAACTGGGCCTTCAATTCTTAAAGAGAAAGGTTTTGCTGCTTGCTCCAACTTACCTAAATACGCAACAATTTTTTCAAAATCATTATTAAATGCTAACCCTAAAGTGCCATATACATCGATGTGTAAAACAGGGTGGTATTCTTGAGAAGGACGTAAAGAAATAATACGGTCTCTTAACCATTTAATATATTCTTCCAGTTTTTCCCCTTTTTCCCCTAACTTATCTTTAACATGATTGATCAGAGCATGAGGTAAAACATCAGAACCTTTTAAAATCATTTTATCGGTATTCAGATAACGGTCATCGCCAGACTGAGAGAAAATAGGGATTACTTTGTCTGAAATAGTTAAACCGTATTCGTCAGCAATCACTTGTGCCATTTGTTTATGCTGTGCTTTTGCCACTGCATCTAAAATAGCCTGAGTCACACCATAACGAATGGCTGTATGAAGCTGTTTTCCTTCTGCTGTTTTTAAGTGATCTACTTTTTCCGCCATTTCTTTAAAACTGGTGATATCTTTACCAACGAGTAAAGGCTTAATTTCTTTTTCAATAACAGGGATAAAATCTTTAGCCAAAAACAGAGGATCACGACCACCTGCGCCTGAGTATTGCACCGCAGCACAATCCCCATAAGCCACCTGTCCATCTTCTAAAACCAACATCACAGAAATGGATTCACCTGCTTGTCTGATTTGAGTAAACCCATCTGTTACAGGGGTGCCAACATAAGTATTGCCATCTGCTTTTGCATCGGTTTTAATCGCTTTTTGGTCATCAAAGAAGAAGCCCGTTTTCCCAGCAGAACAAACAAGTTGAGTAATTTTCATTTTAAATCTCCTAATAAAGTGTCAATGTTTATTTTGGACGGCCAACTAAGTTGCCTTTACCGATTGCATAAATATCATCAATCACCATTTGGAAACTAACTGCACGTTTTTCAGCTTTACCACGCTCTTCCAATTTGCTTCTGTGTAATTCTTTTAAGTCAGCATTAAAAGGTAAATTACCGCAATCTAATAAACGTACAGCTCCGTTGTTATCACGAGCTGGTAAAGCTTTGCCCGCATTGTATTTACTTGGTGCAAAAGGCACATCCAAAATACCAGCTTCAAATGCTCGTACAGTACCGACTGCAAAGTCTCCTTTGCCTGCTTTATAAGTTGCTTCCAAAATAGCATGCATTTCAGCTTCAATAATGCTGCATTCTTGATCGACTTCTGTCAAACTCACCAATTTTTGATCACTTAACATAGAAACAACTTGCTTGGTTGCTTTCAATCCAGCTGCATTGGCTTCTTTTGTTGGGACACCCATTGCTTCATGGGGTGTTTTGACAATAACTTTTGTCGCACCCGCTAAAGCAGCAGTCGCAGCTCCCCAAGAAATCACACCAAATGCTTGAGATTCGTCTTGTGGGAAGCCTCCCATCCATTGATGCAATACAGTAGTCACAACAACATCATGAAAACCATATTGTTTCAAGTAGTGTTCCGTTAGCTTTTGTAATGATTTAATTGCGGCTACGTCTTGAATTAAATTACCACATTGGCCATATCCAACCGTTAAATGTTTGACCCCTTGTGCCGCAGCCAATAAACTTTCCAAAACAGCAACAGAGTTAGACATACAAGGAGGAACCAAAGTACCTGTTAAAGGGCCAAATGGTTCACGGTTAATGGTAATACCCGCTTCCTCATACAGACCAATTAAACGGTCACAGTACTGCCAGTCATAAATCGTTTTTTCTAAAGAGTGTTCTTTTGCATAAGGGATGTTGTAAGAAATACCACCGCCTTCATATGAAGTAAAACCACCTGCCATTGTAATTTCAGTTAATAAACGTGCATCGGGTGTGCCATGACGCACCTGAACAGGGCTTTTTACAGAAGAAGTCACGGTTCTACATACTTCCACACCATGGTTTACCGCAGGAAAACCATTTAATAAAGAGCGATTTAATTTATTACTTTCGTCAATCCCAACTTGGGCCTCTTGATATCGGTTGTGACGAGTATAGCTGTCAATGGTTGATGGCAATAAATCAGCACCACCTTCGTCTTCTAAATATTTAAGTAGCTCTATATGTTCTTTTGCTAAAGCCACCCCCGCACGAGGTTGAATCAAGGTCACATTGTTTTTCTTCGCTTTATCTAGCTTTACAGAAAAACGTTTTTGTTCAGGAATAGATTGTTGATAACGAACAGCTTCTTCAAAATTAACCTCTTTACCAGTAGGCCATTGTTGTAAAACCTCTTTTTGAGTACTGTAAAACACGTCATCGCTTAACTTTTCATTTTTTAAATCAATAATCATTACGTTCTCACTTTCCTTTAATCACATACATTTTCAATTTATATGACCATTTGTTAAAAGCTCTTCTTTCATAATCGACAACGCCACATCTGGTTCTAATTTAGATAAAAGCCCCATCGAAGATAAAATATATTTCTTGTCTAATAACAACGTTGGCGTCAATGGTTTGAGTAAGTTTAAATCTGCTGGTTGGTATAGTGCTTTACCTAAAATATACTCAGGTTTTGCACTATTAATAACAGAGCCTCCTGTCCCAATAACATATTTAACTTGAGTTAAATCTTTACCCGTTTGAGACAATGCTTCTCCCATTGAGGTAAATACAGTTTCCACAAAGCCACAATGACGAGCTGCCGAAATTTTAATCGCCATCGCTGCGAACTCGTCATCAATTTGCTTTTGTAGGCTACCTATTTCTGGCACAGTATCAGGTGCTCTTTGACATACGTCTAACCAATTGAGGATAGTTGCTTCATCTGTCTGAACATGTCGGGCAATTTGTTCTATTCCAGCTTCTTCAACCAATGGCAATATGCTATAACGCATCCCTAAATCACCTTCAACCGTTCTTTTTGCAAAAGGGTCTTGAATGCCATGCACAAAGACATTCGGGCGAGAAGGGTAGCCATCTGACATTGAGTACACATCTGTTGTTGCACCACCAACATCGAAAATCATCAATTCATCTAATCCAGCTTGTGTTTTAGTACCCCTACTTAATAAACAAGCTGCATCAAATACTGACAGTGGTGTAGGGATAATCTCCGTAGCTAAAATACTTTGTAAATTATCCAGCCCTTTAGCGGAAATAATGTTTTTGATAAACAAATCTCTTATGGCTTTTTTTGCAGAATCAATGTTCAGTTTATTAAATTCAGGCATCACGTTTTCACACAGTACAACTTGTTTGCCTGCATGACGTAAAATCTGCCCAATTTCATCCACTGCACTTTTGTTTCCTGCAACCACAATAGAAAAGTTTCGGTCAATTCTTGCAAGTACTTTTGCATTATGAATAATGACCTCTTTATTGCCTCCATCAATTCCACCAGAAAGCAAAACCATATCAGGGTTTAACTGATAAATTTCCTCTTGCTCTTGTATACTCAGCTCATACGAATAGGTTTTTAAAATTTTTGCGCCTGCGTTGGTCACTGCTAGTTTAGATGCTTTGACTGTTAAGTCCGGAACCAAACCCACCGCAATCATTTTTAAACCACCAGCAGCAGAACTGGACGCTACCTTCTTTTCAAACGTCAATTTGCCACATTGAACAGACAATTCTTCAAGAGCATTTTCAAAACCTTCCATAACATTGGTTTCAATTGTTGTGAAAGATCTTGCGCAGCCGATGATCTTTTTATCTTCGATATCTACTGCGGTTACTTTTGTAAACGTACTGCCAATGTCAGCAGTCAGAAATATCCTCATTGCTCTTTCAACCCATTTTGAATTAATTGACCAAACCTATATTCAAATGTTGACCTTTTTATAAGTCTGCTTTTAAATCTGCAATTGTTTGTTCAGGAGTGGTGCCTGGTGGGTATACACGGTCAAAACCCATATTTTTAAATACCTTTTCCACTTCTGAAAAATCAGCTTTGCCGACAACCAGATTACCGCCAGCGTATAGCTTAATGTTTTTCAAGCCCGCTTCATCACATTTTTCGCGTAAACCACGACAATCAATTTCACCATGCCCATATAAAGAAGATACCGTAATGGCATCAGCATTAGATTCAATTGCCGCTTCAACAAAATCCTTTTGTGACACCATGACTCCTAGATTGACAACATTAAAACCAGCTTCAGTAAATGCATATGCTAAAATTTTATTGCCTACAGCATGAACATCTGCCCCAATCACACCCAGCACGATTGTTTTTTGCGCCATTTTTACTCACTCCCTTACATACAAAAATTCTATAGTTAAATGATTAAGAACAACTTAAAATTAAGTACTTACTTTTCCTTTTGCAGCATCTAGTTCCGCTTCATAAGCTTTTGCTTTTTCTGTGTCGAACTGTTTCTCCCATTTGGCAATAACCAAAATTGCCAAAGAATTACCCATTACATTTACAGCCGTTCTACCCATGTCCATTAAACGATCTACCCCAATAATGAATGCCAAACCTTCAATGGGTAAGCCTACGCTGGCTAAAGTGGCTGATAACACCACAAACGATACCCCTGGCACACCTGCAATACCCTTTGATGCAATCATTAAAGTAATCACAATAGTGATTTGGTCAATTAAACTCAGATCAATGTTGTAAATCTGAGCGATAAAAATGACTGCAATGCTTTGGTATAGTGTCGAACCATCAAGGTTAAATGAATAACCTGTTGGCAATACAAAACCAGTGATTGATTTTGGTGCACCATACTTTTCCATTTTTTCCATGATTTTAGGTAGTACAGTTTCAGAGCTTGCTGTTGAAAAGGCTAAAATCAGCTCCTCTTTTAAAATGCGACAAATTGTTGACATTCTTAAGCCACAAAAACGTGCCACACCACCTAAAACCACCGCAACAAAGAAGAACATTGCCGCGTATACTAATAAAACAAGTTTGAATAAAGAAATTAAAGAGTCAAAACCATATTGACCTACGGTCATTGCAATCAAACCAAATACACCAATTGGCGCATAGCGCATAATGATATTGGTGACAACAAACATGGTTTCAGAAATACCCTTTAATACTTTTAATACAGGTTCTTTTTGTTCTGTTGGCAAAGAAACCAAACCAATTCCAAATAAAACAGAGAAGAAAATTAAAGGCAATAAATCGCCATTTGCCATGGCATAAACCACATTTTTCGGAATCATGGATAAAATCATAACCACAAGGCCATGTGGTGCATCTTCAGTTTGTGCCAAGGTTTGTTGATATTGTGAAATATCCCCTGTGCCAAGAGCACTTAAATCAATACCAGAGCCTGGGTGAAAAACATTTGCAGCAAATAAACCAACAAAAATGGCCACAGTCGTAATGACTTCAAAATAAAAAATGGTTTTTACGCCCATTGTGCCAATTTTTTTTGCATCTTCCATACTGGCAATGCCAACAGTTAAAGTTGTGACAACTATTGGTACCACAATCATTTTGATCATCGTGATCAAAATGTCACCCAAAGGCTTAAAAAAATTCGTGATACTACTTTGGTAATGCTGGTGTAAACTATGGGTTGGATCTATGCGAATTTCGTTTAAATAAACCCCAACAATAATCCCTAAAATCAAACCGACAACAATCTGTACTGCCAAATTACGTTTGAAGAGAGAAAACCCCTTTTTAATCATAATGACGCTCCTATTGTTTGCATTAAATTAGTTGTTATAGTGTTAACTGCTTCTTTACCTAACTTGATGCGAGCGTTTTTTGTTCTTACTTATCGTTATTTTTGTATTCATACAAATTTATGATGTTGCGATGTGACTGATACTACTCGTTCACAAAAAATCATGTTAATTAAAAATTTTGATTAAAGCTTACAAAGTGATTATGGATATTTTATATGATTGAATTTTATAGAATTAAAAATATAATTTTTGTGTGTAGGAACGTTTGTATTATGTTTAAAACAACGTGTTAAATATGTTTAAAACAACTAATATAACCACCTTTTTTATGAAAAAACGGGTTATATTTTTCATAAAAAAAGAAAAAATAATTCATATTTGTAAAAAACTGTTGTAATAAAGGAAAATATACCTTGATATTTTGAAATATCAGTATTTTTAAAAGAAAAATATGTGTAAAACAACGAAATTATATTTTGTGTGATTAAAAAATATTAACCGCTCTTTAAAGAGTTCGTTTTTTGTTTAATTGATTCACCATATCACGAATTTGTGCTTTATAACCTCGAGCGCCTTGTTTGTAAAAGTGAACAATATCCGTTCCAGTTTCATACCTTAATTGGTACTCTGGTAAGTTATTGAGTTTCGCTGTGCTCCTGATTAGACGACGAAACTCATGAATTGTCGCTGTTGTCCCTGTTTTTTGATACAGAGACTCTAAATCAATAGACCATTTGACTTGAGTGGCACAATATTTTCTTGCCAGAGTATATAAATGACGTTCAAGAGGTTTTCTGAGCTTAAAATAATCTGCATGAAAAGCCAGTAATTTTTTTGCAAGGATTGCTTCGTGAATAATATCTGGTAGAGTAATCTCAATGGCCTCCATTCTTCTTTTTTTATCAGATTTTTCCAGAATGCACCAAGAAGCAATTAAGTCAAAAGAAAAAGATTTTTGATAACCTTCATCATTTATATATACTTCTATTGTTGTATCCTTTAAACGATGTAAAGCTTCAATCAGCCTCTTATAGTTATCCCCATCTGTTCTTCTGTTTGTCGTGACTAAAAAGTCATGGGCCTTAAATTGAATAGTTTGATCAATATCTACACCATAAATGCGCATCGCTTCTACTTGCTTGCTGATGCAGTAAATCAATAAATCTTTATCGTATATCGTGGCACTGCCATATTCTCCTGGTTCTACCACGATTAAAGCATGTTCATCTTTATATCTACGCAAAGCAACATTGCCTGCTTTTAAAACAAAAATAGGACAGTCAATATGAATATGATGATTTTTTAACAATGAAGCAAAAGCATCTACCATAAAAAAATTAAGCTGATGTTCAGGTTTTTTTTTCACAAATGCTCCACCTAACTAAATTAAAGTATTCTGTTAGGAACAATAATTAAAGATACGTGCAAATCTTAAGTCGAAACTTAAGTGTAGAACAGATTTAAACATCTTATTATACAGTTACCATTAACGTATATATATTGTGCTACGTCAGTTAATATGTATTGTATAGACAAACAAATAATGCTGCCGTTTAAAATAAGTGTTTTTTTAAAAGCATATTTAAACCTTATACTAAACAGCGATTTAGTATATATTTTCAAAAACAGGGGGTGTATAGTGTTGACAGGTTGTAGTTGTGTCTGTATAGTTCGCTTTCTTCGCTGCTGATGCAGCTGCTCTTTAAAAGATTAGACAACCGAAAAGTGTGAGTGCTGTAATGCCTCACACTGCGAAATTAAATTTGTATACAAGGACATTAGTCCTGTTGAAGAATTTGAGAAAAAGCAGACCAGAAATTTAGTAATAGCAAGAGATTAAACATAAGAGTTTGATCCTGGCTCAGATTGAACGCTGGCGGCATGCTTTACACATGCAAGTCGAACGGTAACAGAGGAGCTTGCTCCTGCTGACGAGTGGCGAACGGGTGAGTAATGCATCGGAACGTACCGAGTAATGGGGGATAACTTATCGAAAGGTGAGCTAATACCGCATACGATCTTAGGATGAAAGTGGGGGACCTTTGGGCCTCACGTTATTCGAGCGGCCGATGTCTGATTAGCTAGTTGGTAGGGTAAAGGCTTACCAAGGCGACGATCAGTAGCGGGTCTGAGAGGATGATCCGCCACACTGGGACTGAGACACGGCCCAGACTCCTACGGGAGGCAGCAGTGGGGAATTTTGGACAATGGGGGAAACCCTGATCCAGCCATGCCGCGTGTCTGAAGAAGGCCTTCGGGTTGTAAAGGACTTTTGTTTGGGAGGAAAACTCACTGGTTAATACCTAGTGAGGCTGACAGTACCAAAAGAATAAGCACCGGCTAACTACGTGCCAGCAGCCGCGGTAATACGTAGGGTGCAAGCGTTAATCGGAATTACTGGGCGTAAAGCGAGCGCAGGCGGTTTGTTAAGCCAGATGTGAAATCCCCGGGCTCAACCTGGGAACTGCGTTTGGAACTGGCAAGCTAGAGTGTGTTAGAGGGGGGTAGAATTCCACGTGTAGCAGTGAAATGCGTAGAGATGTGGAGGAATACCGATGGCGAAGGCAGCCCCCTGGGATAACACTGACGCTCATGCTCGAAAGCGTGGGTAGCAAACAGGATTAGATACCCTGGTAGTCCACGCCCTAAACGATGACAATTAGCTGTTGGGAGATTAAAAGCTCTTAGTGGCGTAGCTAACGCGTGAAATTGTCCGCCTGGGGAGTACGGTCGCAAGATTAAAACTCAAAGGAATTGACGGGGACCCGCACAAGCGGTGGATGATGTGGATTAATTCGATGCAACGCGAAGAACCTTACCTAGCCTTGACATGTACGGAACCCTGATGAAAGTTAGGGGTGCTCGAAAGAGAGCCGTAACACAGGTGCTGCATGGCTGTCGTCAGCTCGTGTCGTGAGATGTTGGGTTAAGTCCCGCAACGAGCGCAACCCTTGTCATTAGTTGCCATCATTTAGTTGGGCACTCTAATGAGACTGCCGGTGACAAACCGGAGGAAGGTGGGGATGACGTCAAGTCCTCATGGCCCTTATGGCTAGGGCTTCACACGTCATACAATGGTCGGTACAGAGGGTAGCCAAGCCGCGAGGTGGAGCCAATCTCAGAAAGCCGATCGTAGTCCGGATTGCACTCTGCAACTCGAGTGCATGAAGTCGGAATCGCTAGTAATCGCGGATCAGCATGCCGCGGTGAATACGTTCCCGGGTCTTGTACACACCGCCCGTCACACCATGGGAGTGGGGGATACCAGAAGTAGGTAGGGTAACCGTAAGGAGCCCGCTTACCACGGTATGCTTCATAACTGGGGTGAAGTCGTAACAAGGTAGCCGTAGGGGAACCTGCGGCTGGATCACCTCCTTTCTAGAGAAAGAGGTGTTGCAGTGCTCACACTTGTCGGTTGTTTAATATAGTAAAGATGCGCAAGACCTTGGGTTTGTAGCTCAGCTGGTTAGAGCACACGCTTGATAAGCGTGGGGTCGGAGGTTCAAGTCCTCCCAGACCCACCAACTGAACGATCTTAAATGGGGGTATAGCTCAGTTGGTAGAGCACCTGCTTTGCAAGCAGGGGGTCATCGGTTCGAACCCGTTTACCTCCACCACATAATCGAAAATCAAAGGATTTTTAAGAGTAAGGGAATAACTTACTTGAGAGAGTATTTTGATTTGCGATTAAAAGCGCACTGATCTTTAACAAATTAGTAAAGCCGAAATCAACAAAGCGATACAGCTTTTTTGGAGTTGATTTGAGGATTCATTCTCGAATTGACTGACTGAATAAATGTATCAAATTGGGTGATGATTGTATCGAAATACACGAAGCACGAAGACAAAAGGCGTGTGGAGTGACACAACAACGAGAATCTGTTTAAGTAAGATGTTTAGGCATTTGAAATGATAGAGTCAAGTGAATAAGTGCATCAGGTGGATGCCTTGGCGATTACAGGCGAAGAAGGACGTGTAAGCCTGCGAAAAGCGTGGGGGAGTTGGCAATAGAGCATTGATCCCGCGATGTCCGAATGGGGAAACCCACCATATTATGTATGGTATCCATGACTGAATACATAGGTCATGAGAAGCGAACCCGGAGAACTGAACCATCTAAGTACCCGGAGGAAAAGAAATCAACCGAGATTGCGTCAGTAGTGGCGAGCGAACGCGCAAGAGCCTGTACGAGATAATGACTGAGTTAGGAGAAAGATCTGGAAAGTTCTTCCATAGTGGGTGAAAGGCCCGTATCCGAAAACTGAGTGATGGTACTAAGCGTACGAGAAGTAGGGCGGGACACGTGAAATCCTGTTTGAAGATGGGGGGACCATCCTCCAAGGCTAAATACTCGTAATCGACCGATAGTGAACCAGTACCGTGAGGGAAAGGCGAAAAGAACCCCGGGAGGGGAGTGAAATAGAACCTGAAACCTGATGCATACAAACAGTGGGAGCGGACTTGATCCGTGACTGCGTACCTTTTGTATAATGGGTCAACGACTTACATTCAGTAGCAAGCTTAACCGGATAGGGGAGGCGTAGCGAAAGCGAGTCTTAATAGGGCGTCAAGTTGCTGGGTGTAGACCCGAAACCGAGTGATCTATCCATGGCCAGGTTGAAGGTGCGGTAACACGCACTGGAGGACCGAACCCACTAATGTTGCAAAATTAGGGGATGAGCTGTGGATAGGGGTGAAAGGCTAAACAAACTCGGAGATAGCTGGTTCTCCTCGAAAACTATTTAGGTAGTGCCTCACGTATCACTTCTGGGGGTAAAGCACTGTTATGGCTAGGGGGTCATTGCGACTTACCAACCCATGGCAAACTCAGAATACCAGAAAGTGCGAGCGTGGGAGACAGACAGCGGGTGCTAACGTCCGTTGTCAAGAGGGAAACAACCCAGACCGCCAGCTAAGGTCCCAAATAATCAGTTAAGTGGTAAACGAAGTGGGAAGGCCCAGACAGCCAGGATGTTGGCTTAGAAGCAGCCATCATTTAAAGAAAGCGTAATAGCTCACTGGTCGAGTCGTCCTGCGCGGAAGATGTAACGGGGCTCAAACTGATAACCGAAGCTGCGGATATGTAAGTAATTACATATGGTAGAGGAGCGTTCTGTAGGCCGTTGAAGGTGTCTTGAGAAGGATGCTGGAGGTATCAGAAGTGCGAATGTTGACATGAGTAGCGATAAAGCGGGTGAAATTCCCGCTCGCCGAAAGCCCAAGGTTTCCTACGCAACGTTCATCGGCGTAGGGTGAGTCGGCCCCTAAGGCGAGGCAGAAATGCGTAGTCGATGGGAAACGGGTTAATATTCCCGTACTTGTTATAAGTGCGATGTGGGGACGGAGAAGGTTAGGTTAGCAGACTGTTGGACGTGTCTGTTCAAGCCGGTAGGTGTGAAGGGTAGGCAAATCCGCCCTTCTATAACACCGAGAAGTGATAACGATGATCTAAGGATCAGAAGTAACTGATACCATGCTTCCAGGAAAAGCCACTAAGCTTCAGCTTATAACGAACCGTACCGCAAACCGACACAGGTGGGCAGGATGAGAATTCTAAGGCGCTCAAGAGAACTCAGGAGAAGGAACTCGGCAAATTGATACCGTAACTTCGGGAGAAGGTATGCCCCATTAGCTTGTAGGAGAACATCCGAAGGGCGAAGGGGCCGCAGAGAAAAGGTGGCTGCGACTGTTTATTAAAAACACAGCACTGTGCTAACACGAAAGTGGACGTATACGGTGTGACGCCTGCCCGGTGCTGGAAGGTTAAGTGAAGGGGTGCAAGCTCTGGATCGAAGCCCCAGTAAACGGCGGCCGTAACTATAACGGTCCTAAGGTAGCGAAATTCCTTGTCGGGTAAGTTCCGACCCGCACGAATGGCGTAACGATGGCCACACTGTCTCCTCCTGAGACTTGGCGAAGTTGAAATGGTTGTGAAGATGCAATCTCCCCGCTGCTAGACGGAAAGACCCCGTGAACCTTTACTGTAGCTTTGCATTGGACTTTGAAGTCACTTGTGTAGGATAGGTGGGAGGCTAAGAAGTCAGGACGCTAGTTCTGATGGAGCCATCCTTGAAATACCACCCTGGTGACTTTGAGGTTCTAACCCAGGTCCGTTATCCGGATCGGGGACCGTGCATGGTAGGCAGTTTGACTGGGGCGGTCTCCTCCCAAAGAGTAACGGAGGAGTTCGAAGGTTACCTAGGTACGGTCGGAAATCGTACTGATAGTGCAATGGCAAAAGGTAGCTTAACTGCGAGACCGACAAGTCGAGCAGGTGCGAAAGCAGGACATAGTGATCCGGTGGTTCTGAATGGAAGGGCCATCGCTCAACGGATAAAAGGTACTCCGGGGATAACAGGCTGATTCCGCCCAAGAGTTCATATCGACGGCGGAGTTTGGCACCTCGATGTCGGCTCATCACATCCTGGGGCTGTAGTCGGTCCCAAGGGTATGGCTGTTCGCCATTTAAAGTGGTACGTGAGCTGGGTTTAAAACGTCGTGAGACAGTTTGGTCCCTATCTGCAGTGGGCGTTGGAAGTTTGACGGGGGCTGCTCCTAGTACGAGAGGACCGGAGTGGACGAACCTCTGGTGTACCGGTTGTTTCGCCAGAAGCATAGCCGGGTAGCTAAGTTCGGAAGAGATAAGCGCTGAAAGCATCTAAGCGCGAAACTCGCCTGAAGATGAGACTTCCCTGAGGATTTAATCCTCCTAAAGAGTCGTTCGAGACCAGGACGTTGATAGGTCAGGTGTGGAAGTGCTGTAAGGCACGTAGCTAACTGATACTAATTGCTCGTGAGGCTTGACTCTATCATTTGAAGTGCTTAGGCGCGACGGATGGTTGTTGTTGAGGTATAATTATTACCTGAAAGATTTCGAAGTATGGTGTTTGAATAGAACGCCATATGGCTTTACTGATTTGTACAAGTTTATGTTTGGCGGCCACAGCGAGATGGTCCCACGCCTTCCCATCCCGAACAGGATCGTGAAACGTCTCAGCGCCGATGATAGTGTGGATACCCATGTGAAAGTAGGACACCGCCAAACTCCCCATTTAGAGCCCAGTTACACTGTAACTGGGCTCTTCTTCTTTATATTTCTATAATCTGTATTCCGTCCTTCATTTGAGCTTCTAGCTCTTCTATTGCTTAAGAATGATTATTTTTCTTATTCACTTTAATTGGTACATTTATATTCAAGGATTATATTATTAATATAATATTATTAATATTTAAACTATGTTGTATTTAAAGCTGTTTATTAATTGAAATGTAAATATTAGTTAAAATTCTGTGCTTTCTATTCGTAAATAAAAGTATAATAAATTTAATATTAATATTTAAATTATCGAATTAAATCAATATTTGAATTCGATAATGGTGAATTTATAGAATTAAAGGTAAAGGGGTAGTTATGAACAAAGTATACAGAGTCGTGTTTAGTCAGTTAACGGGACATTGGGTGGTGACATCGGAGTTGGCGAAGGGTAAGACCAAATCAAACGTGATGAAAAAGGCTGCTACGCTCGCTGCTACCGCAGGCTTGTTGGCTTCTGCTAATACCGCTCTGGCCGCTAACTGTAGTACTAATCTGGGCAGTGGGGGATCTTTAGGCTCGACTACTTGTATTGCTACTGGCACGGATGAAGACTCTAAGCTAACCTTAACTGGAACAGGCACTATTTCAGATGCAACTACTCATACAGTACGTATACAAGGAACAGGTGCTGGCAAAGGTGAGTTGGTTAGTGACGGTAATATTACTATTAATAATGGTGGTGTAGGTTTTGGTGTTCATGTGTCTTCTGGAACAGGAGGTGCGAATGCTTCCTTTAAAGGAAATACAAATATCACCTTAGCAACATCTCCTACTGCTGATACGGGTGTTTTGGTGACCAGTACAGGAAATTCTTCTGTTGAAATTACTGGTAAGTTTAATTTAACCAATAATGCAGCTTGGCGCGATACTGAGCTAGATGGTATAGAAGTGAATTCGAATGGTTTAGGTAATTCGACTTTAACTCATACTGGTGAAGGAACAATATCGGTGTTGGCTGGTAATGCAATTCATATGAATGCAAAAGGCAGCCAAGGTAATATTGTTGTTAACCTTGCTGGTACTGGTGCAGGCATTTTGTTAAAAGCAGATGGAGATGGTAGTAAAGGGTTAAGTGCTACAACGGGTTATCAAAATAAAAATGCTAAAATTATCATGGCAACAAATGCCAATATAGAAACGAACGGTGCTAACGCATACGGTATTTCTGCTAATACCGTGTGGGTACCTGCTGATGGTAGTATTCCTACTTCAGAAGCTGCAGGTGCTACTGTTGATATTACCAATACAGGTACAATTCATTCTAATGCTGTAGGTGATGCTGGTAAATTGGCTCATGGCATTTATACACTTAATAAAAACCACAATACAACGATTAAAAATAATGGCATCATTATTACGCAAGGTGATGATGCTTCTGGTATTCGTGCGGAACATACAACTGATTCAACCAGTGGTAATATTGAAATAGAAACTGGCAGTAATAGTTATATTGAAACCAATTATGCTAATGCAGATGGTATCCATGCCATTATTGGTAGTGAACAAACAGGTTCTCCATTAAATAATAGTAGTAATATTACTGTAATCGCAGATGGTGTGATTAAAACTACAGGTAATGGTTCTGCTGAAGGTATTTATGGTGCAATTCGCGCTGCTAACAATACGGGTGATATTACTTTAACATTTAAAGGGGCTTCGATTGAAACAACTGGTACAGGCGTTAATCGAGGAATTTATGGTCGCCAAGATGGTACAGGCTCTTTAACTATTGAACATTTTGGTCAAGAAATTAAAACTTGGGGAGATAGTGCCCATGGGATAGTAGCTTTAAGTGGAGGTTCCTCTAGTGCTTCTACAACATCAGGAGATTTTTTGATTCAAAGTACTGGAAAAATTACGACCTATGGTGATGCTGCGAATGGAATTTATGCGACTTTAAAAAGTAATGCTCAATCTTTAATTATTAATAATACTGGGGATATTACCACTTCAGGAGATGGAGCCAGTGCTATTCGTGCTGTAATTGATTATGCTGGTTTAGACAGTCATGGTATGACTATTAATCAATTAGGTGGTACTTTAAGTACATCGGGTTCAGGGACGGCAGGAGTTCACGCTGATTCTCACGGTATTATTGCTCTAACGAATGCAATATCTGGTGATATTAATGTTAATGTTAAAGATACAATGATTAACTTAAAAGGCAGCAATAGTGATGGTATTGATATTCAAAATACAGGAACAGGTGCTTCGAATTTAAATATTAATATCATCACTGAAGGCGGCGAGATTAACACTTTGGATCCTACACTTGCAGCAACAGGTAATTCCAATTATGGAATTGTTGCAATTCAAGCTGGGGCTGCTGCAGGTGAGATCAATATCAAGAATATAGGTACAAAAGTTAGTACAGGTTTAGCGCAAGATGGTTTAGCACCTAGCTCAGCTGCTATTTTTGCTCAGTTTAAGGATGCTACTGCGACGGGTAAAGCAACCATTATTAATTCTGGCGAATTATCTACTCAGGGTGCGGGTGCTGCCGCCAGTACAATTAGAATCGCTCATGCGGGCTCTGGTGATGTTGAAGTCACCAATATAGGTTTGTTGACAACGGAGGGAAAAGACGCAGCTGGAATTTATGTGGATAGTAAAGGTGGTAATGTTGTTATAGACAGTCATGGAGTCATTAATACAACAAATGCAAGAGGAATTTATGCGCGTTCAGTTGGTGATGATTTAACATTAATAGCCACAAATAATATCACTACAGGCCAAGTTGCTGGTGATGTGGTACATAATCATGGTATTGATGTGGGTACAACAAAAGTAAATGGTAAAGTCACAGTAGATTATTCAGATGGCACCATTAAAGTTGTTGGTAATACGGTATCAGGTGGGAATGCAATTGGGATTGCAGCTTGGGATGCTGGTTCTGGTGCGACTGGTGTAAATGCAACGATTAACTTACATAACAATGCCATTGTTGATGCAACAGAAGGCGTTGGCGGGTTACAAATTCGATCAAATGGGGTAGGCACAATAAAAATTGATGCTTCTTCACAAGTTCATGGCGGTTCAGGCTACGGTATTCATTTTAAAGGAACCGATGGAACGGATTTAGCAACGCATGTTTTAGAAAATAATGGTGTTGTTGATGCATTAACAGACCATGTTATTATGAGTGATTCTGTAGCAGGAAGTACCTTAACTGTAAATAACTATGGTACGGTTACTGGATATGTTACAGGTGGCGCGGAGGACAGCACATTCAATAACTATTCATCAAACAGCTTCAATATTCGCAACTTTGCTGATACAGATGGCGATTTAATCAGAGACACCAAAGCCGTAGCGATTTCAAACTTTGGCGGTGGCAATGACGTATTTAAAAATGAACTCACAGGTACTGTACGATTAGCAGCAGTGACAGGCGAGAGTACAGTAGACACCACAAACGAATACATAACCTCAGGCGCATTAAGCATCAATAATACAGGAATCGTTCAAGGTCAGCTACTCAACCTAAACACCTTTGAGAATAGAGGCACAATAGATTTAACCGAGAACAAACGAGCAGGGGATATCTTAGTGATTGGTGGTGGTGCCACAGCAGGCATTTATGGTGGAGGTCTATTTGTTTCAGATGGTGGTACCTTAAAACTGGATACCGTATTAAATGAAGGCGATGTAAACAGTCTAAGTGACATACTTGTTATTGACGACAGTATAGCAGGGGCAGGTGGTGCGACAGCATTAGAGATTAACGTTATAAGTGATGCAGGGCAAAAGACCCAAGGCGAAGGGATTAAAGTCATAGAAACCCTAGGCACAAGCAGTGCCAATAGCTTTAAACTGGCTAAGCCAATGGTATCAGGCCTATACGAATACGTATTGGGCCAAGGCAGTGCTGATCAAAACTGGTATCTTAGCAATATGTTTGACAAGAATAACCCATTGTTTAACCCAGCCACAGGAGCGTACCTAGCGAACCAGACAGCAGCATCAGCCTTATTTATGCATACCTTATATGACAGACAAGGGCATGCGAACAATATAGCAGGGGGCAGTGAGAAGAAATCGTCTGTATGGGTAAGAGCAGCAACCAGCAATACCAAGAACGACAGCGTTAATGGCAATATGAAAGTAGACACTGACAGCAACCTGATCCATTTGGGTGGAGACATAGGCAAATGGCAGGTGCAAGAAGGGAATTTACATTTAGGTTTAATGGGTGCTTATGGTCAAACCGAATCAGATGTTAGATCGAAGAAGACAGGGACGACAGCCAAAGGCAAAGTAACTGGTTATAGTGTTGGCTTATATGGCACATGGTTTGCAGATGAAGCGCAGGGCAAGGGCTTATATGTAGACAGCTGGGCACAATATGGTTGGTACAAAAACAAAGTCAGTGGTCAAGGACAAACAGAGAAAGAAGAAAAATACGATTCAAACAACTGGGCAGTATCGTTGGAAGCGGGCTATGGCATGCATTTGGCGACACGAGGCAACACAGAAATCATGTTGACACCGCAAGTTCAAGTGACCTACAACAACTATAGTGCAGATGATCACCAAGACAGAAACAAGCTAAAAGTCAGTGGCTCAAAAGCAGATGATGTGATTACCCGAGTGGGTGCAAGATTATATGGTAGAGCAATAGAAGGTTACAGTGCGAAACCATTTATAGAAGCGAACTGGTTACATCATACAGCGAAGAACGAGCTAAGCTTTAATGGAGAAGTGCTAAAAGATGGCGTACCGAAAGACAGAGCGGAAGCGAAATTAGGATTACAGGGTACGATCTCGAAGAACTGGAAGGTATGGGGTCAGGTAGGCGCACAATGGGGAGGCGATAATTACACCCGTTATGAAGGTCAAGCTGGCTTGAATTATCAGTGGTAATTTTTAAGTGTTTGTTTTAGTTGAAGAAGGCAACCTATTGGGTTGCCTTCTTTATGAGTAATTTGTATTATTGGGCAAAGTATTGATTGTAAATTTTATCGTACTCTCCGCTGGCTTTAACTTTAGCTAAAGCTTCATTCACCATTTTTAATGTTTCGGTATCTCCCTTACGAACAGCCATACCATAAAATTCTGGTGCTGAATCTTGAATTTGAACAATGGTAAAGCCTTTATCACTATTGTTTTTAATATAGTTGGAAACAACAGCGCTATCGCTAATAGCAACATCTGCTCCCCCATTTTCAACTTCTTTTAAGACTAAGGGCAAACTTTCAAAACGGGCAATTTTATTGCTGGTTTTGCCCAGTGTTTTTTGTGCAACCGCATCGGCAGAAGTACCTGTTGTTACTGCGACTTTATTGAGGTTCTTTATGTCTTCAATAGATTGAACGTTTTTCCCTTTAGGTACCAGTATCACCTGTTTGATTTCAAAATAAGGTTCGCTAAAATCCATGGCTTGTTTTCGGTCTTCTGTAATGGTAATGGCTGAAGATAAAATATCATTGTCGCCTGAAGGCAACGTAGCAAAAAGCGTATCCCATGGTGTATTGACATATTCGACTTTGAAGTTTCCTTCTTTTGCCATGGCATCAACCAGATCAATTTCAAACCCAATGATTTTGCCATCTGTTCTTACCCATTGAAAGGGGGCAAAAGCAGCATTCATTGCAACCCGATATACTTTATCAGATGACGCTCCCTCGGCATTTTGAGTATTTTGTTCGGTCGCCTTTTTTTCTGAACAGCCTCCTAAACCAATTGCTAAACTTAAGCCTAATAAGGCCAATATTTTTTTCATGTTGATTGATACTTTCTAAAATTAAACATGCTTTATCTTAAACCAAGTTTTTCTGTTTGTGGGCAATAATATTTTTCTTTTTATCGAATTATTTATTCTTCACATAAATTTCACCTGAGCTTCATTCTGTATTCACCTCAAATTTTTATCATTCTTTCTGATTTGATGACAGAGAAAGAAAAACAATGTTTCTGAGTAAATTGATTTTGGGAGTACCAAATAATATTTCTATTAATCGAAACAAAGCATCCTTGAACCAATTATTATTAAATGGTTGTCAGGAATGTTTTTGGTTGATTTTAAAAGGTGCCCAATCTTGCTCGTTTGCTTTATCTGTTTTTGTGGTTTTGGCAATATCCAAGCATCTAACCATATTAGGTTTACCCCGCTATGATTTTATTTTACTGATGTTGATTTTGGTTCAGGCTTCGTTAATTTTATTCAAACAAGAAAGTTTAAAAGAACTTAAAGTCATCTGTATTTTTCATGTGTTGGGTTTTATTTTGGAGTATTTTAAAACACAACCAGACATTGGTTCTTGGGTTTATCCTGAATTGGCTTACAGTAAAATAGCAGGAGTGCCTTTATACAGTGGTTTTATGTATTCGGCTGTGGCCAGCTTCTTATTACAAATGTGGCGCCGCTGTTCTGTATTTTTAGAGGGATATCCTTCTTTTTATAAGGCATTTCTTATTGCAGGAGCAATTTACTTGAATTTCTTTACTCATCATTTTGTGACAGATGTTCGTTGGTGGTTGATGGGTATTTTGGTATTGTTGTTTTGGCAAACCAGAATTTATATTACGCCATATAGGAATACATTGAGTCTTTCTGTACCATCATGTTTGGTCTTATGTGGCTTATTGTTATGGGTAGCAGAAAATATTGCTACTTATTTTGGTGCATGGGCTTATCCTAATCAACTACAGGCGTGGGAAATTGTTCACTGGGGTAAGGTTGTATCATGGTCTTTATTAATGGTCGTCACTTTTGTGGTTGTGGCTCAATTTAAATTGAAAAACCTCGGTTAATCTTGCCCATTGGTCGAAATAAAATGTTAAGATTATAAATCAATTAAGCCTGTTTTCTGCTGGTCATTATCTGGGTAAAGCGGTATGCTTTAGCCCTGATTTATTTCTTGGAACCATTTTTTATGTACCGCATTGCACCTAGTATTTTATCTGCTGATTTTGCACGTTTAGGTGAAGAAGTTTCTAATGTCATTGCTGCAGGAGCAGATCTTATCCATTTTGATGTGATGGATAACCATTATGTTCCTAATCTTACTTTTGGGGCGATGGTTTGTGAAGCTTTAAAGCCATATGCTACCGTTCCTATTGATGTTCATTTGATGGTGCGTCCAGTTGATGCTTTAATTGGGCAGTTTGTGAAAGCTGGTGCCAATATCATTACTTTTCACCCTGAAGCAAGTGATCATGTTCATCGTAGCTTGTCCTTAATTAAGGATTCTGGTTGCCAGGCTGGTTTGGTTTTAAACCCAGCAACCCCCGTTTATGTATTGGAACATGTCTTGGATTTATTGGATATGGTCTTGGTGATGTCGGTTAACCCTGGTTTTGGTGGGCAAAAATTTATTCCCCAATCAATTGAGCGCATTAAGCAAGTAAAATCGTTGACCGATCAATACGAAGCTGAAACAGGAAAGCGAATTGCCATTGAAGTTGATGGTGGGATTAAAGCCGATAATATTGCCTCAATTGCTTTAGCTGGTGCAGATACTTTTGTTGCAGGTTCTGCCATATTTGCCAATGGTGACTATGCAGCAGCAATTGGTGCCATGCGCCAACAATTAGAACGGTCATAGATCATGCATCATACAGGCGTGATGATTACAGGCGTTTCTTCTGGTTTGGGTAAAGAATTAGCCAAACAATGCTTAATGGCAGGTGCTCAAGTGTTTGGTGTATCCAGAACGTGTCCAGATGATATTGTATTCAAACATGAAAAATTTGTTCACAAAGCGGTTGATTTAAGTGCTTCTTTTAATGCTAATGGGTTGATACAAGAGGCATTGGCTGTTTTTGCACAAGATGAGCATATTAGTCAGCTTTTATTGATTAATAATGCCGGTACCGTTGAGCCAATCGCATTAAGTGGGCATTATCCAAATGGTGCTGTTGAAAAAAGCTTTTTTCTCAATTCTGTTGCACCTATTTTATTGGTGAATGCTTTTGTTTCTGCATTGGGAAGCGATACACCAGCGAAGATTGTGAATATATCTTCTGGCGCGGCGACGACAGCATATTCTGGTTGGGGTGTTTACTGTGCGACTAAAGCGGCTTTGAACCAATTTAGTGAAGTGGTAGCGTTAGAGCATCAGCATATTAAAATTGTTTCACTTGCCCCTGGTGTGGTAGATACAGGTATGCAACAAAAGATTAGATACCAAAGTGAACAGGATTTCCCTAATGTTGAGCGTTTTATCACTTTACATGAAGAGGGGCAACTGAGTAGGAGCGATGTTGCAGCACAAAAAATCCTCAATTTTATTCATAGTAAAGCTTTTGGTCAGAAGGTGAATGTTGATATAAGGAAATTGTGATGATTACATTAAGCCAAGTTCAAGCTTTTGCGTTTGACTTAGATGGCACATTAATTGACTCTATTCCTGATTTGGCCGCGGCAGCTAATGCGATGCGGCAGTTTTTAGGAATGTCTTATTTGCCTGCTGAGCAAATTCAATCATATGTAGGCGATGGTATTGGGAGGTTGGTACATCGTGCGTTGACTGATTCTAAAGAAGCTCAGGCAGAACAAATTTTATGGGAAAAAGGTTTTACCTTTTTTATGCAGTATTATAGTGAGCATATCACTGATCACACCATTATTTACCCTGATGTTGAAAATGGCCTAGCTTTGTTGCGTTCAGCAGGATATCCTTTGGTTGTGATTACCAATAAAACAGAGTTCTTAGCCGTACGGGCATTAAAAAATTTAGGATTAATTGACTATTTTAGCCTAGTTATTGGTGGTGATACCTTGGCAGAGAAAAAACCTTCTGCTTTACCTTTGCAGCATATGGCTGATGTATTACAGATCACGACTGAACAAATTGCTATGGTTGGGGATTCTCGTAATGATATTTTATCCGCTAGAAATGCTGGCAGTGTTGCCATTGGGGTCTCTTATGGTTATGAGACTGTTGCGGATTATCAGCCAGATTGTGTGATTGAGCAATTATCTAAATTATATGATGTTTTGCATCCTTCAGAAGTGAAGCATTAACATAGAATTAGGAGAAAAAATGTCAGGTGTTTGGACACAAAAAATATGGCAACAAGCTGCTCCCATTATTGATCAAATTGTGCAACAACCCTTTAATCAAGAGTTAATGGAAGGTACCTTGCCTCAGGAAAAATTTATTCATTATATTGAGCAGGATGCTTTATATTTAAAAGAGTATGGTCGTGCTTTGGCTAATATTATACCCAAGTTACAAAATACCGAGCAAACCAGTACTTTTTTGGGGTTTTTAAAAGATACCATTATTGTGGAAAATGTGCTGCATCAGCAGTACTTGAGCAAAACCGATGGGCAGACGCAATTAAAAGCGACACCGACTTGTGTGTTGTATACTCAGTTTTTATTGGCACAAACCAGTATGAATCATGCCGCGATCGGTATGGCGGCGATATTACCCTGTTTTTGGATTTATAAACATGTAGGGGATTATATTTTGGCCAATTACCAAAAAAACAATCATCCTTATTTTGAGTGGATCCAGACATACTCAGGTGAAGAATATGGCCAGGCAGTCAAAGTTGCTATACATTTGGCTGATCAGTTGGCACAAAACCAAAGTTCTTTTGTGCAAAAACAAATGGATGAGGCTTTTATGATGGCAACCAAGATGGAGTATTTATTTTGGGACAGTGCTTATCAGTTGGCAACTTGGCCAATATAGATACATAAAAAATACTTAAATTTAACAGAGTTTTTTTCTAAGGAAAAGTTGTTTTATGATATTAGGTTCAGTGGCATATTCTTTAAAGATGGTGGAACGCCTCAATAGCATAAAATAAAAATTGTTTATAGTGCATAAAAAAGGATATTCTTTGTCATTTAAGACAAGAATATCCTTTTTTGTTAAGACTTAACGTAAGGCATAGCGAGTGACAACGCCTTTTGAGTTAAAGGTAACAGTAAGTACTTTATATAAAGTAACCTCTCCTCCTGCGCCAAGGTTTTTCAGATTGTCTGCATGATCTTGAATATTTTGTACATTATTTTCTACTGAGCGAGTGCTATTAGAAACACCTCTGGTACCGTAACCTTTCTCTGCTGCTTTAACCCCTGTACCAACACCTCTTGCTGAGTTTGCTGCACCTTGTACAGAGTCAGCAATTGCTGTTGCAGAGTCAACAGCAGAGAGCATTTTATCAACTGAAATATTTTCCCCTTTCGATTCTGCATATTCGTATACATAAGTATGTGTGCCTTTTTTTCCTTGAATAACTCTTGTAGAGTCGTAATATTTTTGTTTGATTGCATCTTCACATTTTCTTCATAATAGGTATATCTAGAAGAAGTTTGATAAACTATCATTTTGAAAAGTATGATGTAACATCATTTACACGTTATTTGGTTTTTTATATGAAACAAAAAATATCTTTAAAAGGCCGAGCATTAAATTATCTGGCTAAAAGAGAAATGAGTCGTTTAGAGCTCTCACAAAAACTGGCACCACATGCTGAAAGCCAAGAACAATTAGAGGCTTTATTGGATGAACTTGCAGACCGAAATTGGCAATCTGATGAGCGTTATGTGGAAAATTTTGTCTTGGCTCGACAACAAAAATATGGTTCACTGCGCTTAGCTGAAGAATTAAAACAAAAAGGTGTCGATACAACACTTTTTCAGGAGACCAAACCAAGTACCGCAGAAGAAGCACAAACGGCTTTAATGGTTTTGCAAAAAAAATATGGTCATTTACCCTTATCTTTGGATGAAAAAAACAAACAAATGCGTTTTTTGGCTTATCGGGGGTTTGGCTTTGATGTCATTCAAAGAGCTTTTGAGTTGTGGAAAGAAGAGCAAAGTTAATTACCAGAAACTTTAAAATGGGCTAAAATACATCTTTTAGATTTTAAAATTGATTGAGTTGATTATGATGTGGTTTAAGCAGTTAAGTTTTTATCCGATTTCAAAAGGGAAAACCCCTGAGCAACATACTTTACAAAAAGCATTGAACGATGCTGCTTTTGCGCCTTGTCAGGGTTTGGAGTGGTTCAGCGAGGGATTCGTTGCACCAGTTGACACCCGCCCAGAAGAGTTAGCTTTTGTTGTTCAACACAGTGTTCAAGTCGCTTTAAAAAAAGAAGAAAAAGTCTTGCCTTCGGGTGTGATTAATGATGTTTTAAATGATAAAATTTTCCATATAGAACAAGAAGAAGCACGTAATGTTGGCCGAAAAGAGAAACAAGCATTAAAAGAGCAAATTACAGACGATTTGCTACCAAGAGCATTTACTCGCTCAGGGAGAACCCAAGCTTTATTTGATGCAAAACGAGACTTTTTGTTGATTAATCAAAGCACACCCAATAAAGCAGAAGGCATGTTGAGTAAATTGCGCCAATGTTTGGGGGGCTTAGAAGCCGCATTGCCTAAAACACAGATGAGTGTTTCTACCTTAATGACCACGTGGCTCAATCAAAAAGAGGCGGCAGGTAATTTTGTATTAGACAGTGATTGCGAGTTAAAAGGTGTTGGTGAGGCCGCTGCAACGGTTCGTGTCTCTAAACAAGATTTAACGGCTGATGAAATAAGGGCGCATTTGGACAATAAAACCGTTACGCAGTTAGGGTTGATTTGGGACGATAAAATTCGTTTTGTTTTGACTCAGGATTTTGCGTTTAAGCGTATTCAATTTTTAGATGTCCTACAAGAAGAAGCCAGTAATGAAGGTGAAGATAAAGAAACGTTGATTGCTGCCAGTCAAATCATCATGTGTGAAAGCTTGGGGCAAATGATTGAGGAGTTATTAAGTCATTTAGGCGGTTTGGAAACTAAATAAAGGGATAAATATGAGTATTAAGTCAGATAAATGGATCCGTCGTATGTCTGAACAACATGGCATGATTGATCCATTTGAGCCTGGGCAAATAAAGGAAGCGAATGGTCAAAAGATCATTTCTTATGGTACTTCCAGTTATGGGTACGATATTCGTTGTGCTCGCGAGTTTAAAATTTTCACCAATATTAACAGCACAATAGTTGATCCAAAAGCATTCGATACCCGTAATTTTGTTGAAGTGGAGGATGATTTTTGTATTATTCCGCCTAATTCGTTCGCACTGGCTCGTACAGTTGAATACTTTAGGATTCCACGCTCTGTATTAACCGTTTGCTTAGGTAAATCAACCTATGCTCGCTGTGGCATTATTGTGAATGTGACACCATTTGAGCCTGAGTGGGAAGGGTATGTGACATTAGAGTTTTCTAATACAACGCCATTGCCTGCAAAAATTTATGCTGGGGAAGGTGTGGCTCAAGTGCTCTTTTTTGAAAGTGATGAACAGTGTGAGACTTCATATAAAGACCGTAATGGTAAATATATGGGGCAAGTTGGGGTGACCTTACCCAAAACCTAAAATTTTATGGTTAACGTGAGACTAGAATGATCGCTTTATTTTTGAAGTGTCTATTAGGCGCAGTAGCTGTTTTGGCTATTGCGCTTTTGTCTAAATCAAAGAGTTTTTTTATTGCAGGATTGGTTCCGCTTTTCCCTACTTTTGCCTTAATTGCCCATTATATTGTTGCAACAGAACGTTCTACCCAAGCTTTACGCACAACCGCTTTATTTGGTTTATGGTCTTTGATTCCGTATGCAGCTTATTTATTTTGTGTCTATTGGTTGAGTATTCGCTGTAGTGTCGTGTTAACACTGACTTATGCAACCATTGCTTGGGCTGTGTGTGCTATAGGTTTGATTTTAATATGGTATAAAGTTTTTCATTTTTAAATTTTATTTAAAATCAAAATCTTATAATGGTTTTTTGAAATATTTGAAATAATAATGAACTTTTTTAAGAGTCTGCTGACTAACGGTAAGTATTTAGCAATTTTTTATTTCCTTCCTTGCTAGAATACTTTCCCCTTAGCGCTGTTACAGACTCCTCCTTCCTGTAGCGGCGTCTTTTTTTGGGTAACTAAAATGACTTCTTTTTATGATTTTTCTTTAGAATCATCTGTCAATACATCCATACCCATGAGCCAATTTAAGGGTAGAGTGGTTTTAATTGTCAATACTGCAAGTAAATGTGGATTTGCACCTCAATTATCTGAATTAGCTAAGCTTGCCAAACAATACAAAGCGGAAGGGCTGAATATTGTTTTATGTCCGTGTGATCAGTTTTTACATCAAGAGCCTTTAACCAATGAAGAGATTGTGCAATTTTGTGCATTAAATTATGACTCAGTTTTTATTGTCAGTAAAAAATTAATGGTTAATGGCCAAACAGCAGATCCATTATGGCATTACTTAAAACAACAGCAACGAGGCATAGTAGGCAGTACCTTCATTAAATGGAACTTCACTAAATTTTTAATCAACAGACAAGGTATTGTTGTCAGGCGTTTTGCACCAATTGTGCCTCCTTTTGATTTAGAGCACGCTATTGTTTCTTTGTTGCAGCACAACAATGATCAAGATGCGCAGGATTAATCACATAATGTATGGGGTCTTTGCTCTAAAAAGGGTCCGTTAAGTTCCTTAATAAATAGATGAATAGTTTATAGAGCAAATCTTTATTTTTTAATTAAACTTCAAATTTTTCGGTTTTGCTTCTGTTTCTACCCAAAAGCTTATAAAATCAAAGAAACGATATTAAAAGGTTCTTCTATGACTGAGCACACAGAAATTTTTTCTTTAGAGTCAGAATATATTGCGCTATGTGATTTACTTAAGTGTTGTGGTGTTGCGCAAACGGGCGGACATGCAAAGTTGATGATCAGTAATGGTGAGGTTTTTGTGAATCAACAAGTAGAACAACGCAAAACGGCAAAAATTCGTGCTGGCAGTGTGGTTAGTGGTGAACACTTTTGTATTCAGGTTCAGTAAGTATGGCACCCCAAACTGTTTTATTAGACCCTCCCGTTCCCCCTCAAGAAAATGAGTGTTGTGGCAATGGTTGTGATGACTGTGTTTGGACGGTTTATTATGCTGCCCTTCAAGTTTATCAGGCTAAGCTGGCCAAACAACAAGCACAACAAGAAAGTAAAAAGACTGATGCAGATTGATTTACATTGCCATTCGTATATATCCGATGGACAATTAAGCCCAACACAATTAATGCAATTAGCTCATCAAAATGGTACGCAAATGATTGCCTTGACTGATCATGATCATTTAGGGGGCATACAAGAGGCACGAGATGCAGCACAACTGCTGGGTTTGCAGTTCATTAGTGGGGTTGAAGTGTCCACAACATGGCGAGGTCGTAGTATTCATATTGTTGGTTTAAATGTTGATGAACACAATCAGCAATTACAGACCCAGCTGGCTCAGGTTCGCTCTGGTCGATTAGAACGTTTATTGAAAATGAGTGATCGATTTGATAAAAAAGGCATTCATGGGGTTTATGAAGGTGCTTTAGCATTAAGTGAAAACACTGAAATGGTCGGTAGAGCACATATTGCACGCTTTTTAGTAAAAGAAGGTCATGTGAAAAACATGAATCAGGCCTTTAAAAAATATTTGGGTGATGGTAAAAGTGCGTATGTCGCGCATGAGTGGGCCAGTATTCCTGAGGCGATTTCTTGGATTAGGCAGGCAGGTGGTATCGCTGTTATTGCCCATCCTGGGCGTTATGCAATTAGTGCAACAGCGATGCGTTCGTTGATTGAGGAGTTTAAAGATGCTGGAGGCGAGGCCATAGAAGTTGCGTGTAGTTGCCATAAGCAAAATGAAATCATTAATTACGCGCTCTTGGCGCAAAGATATGAGTTGTTCAGTAGCGTTGGTAGTGATTTTCATGCTATAGGTGAAGGAGGGCGAGTTTTAGGGCAGCCCCCTTCTCTACCTGTAATTTGTCGCCCCGTATGGACTGAATTTAGAGTAAACTAATCGTTTTTGTGGAGAAACAAGATGGCACAATTTTTTGCAATACATCCAGAAACCCCACAAGCCCGTTTAATTAATCAAGCTGTTGATATCATTAAAAATGGTGGTGTTATTGTGTACCCCACAGACTCTTGTTATGCTTTAGGATGTCTTTTGGGTAATAAAGAAGCCATGAATCGTATTTTACACATCAGGCAAATTGATTTAAGCCACCATTTGACTTTAGTGTGTGCAGATTTGAGCGATTTAGGAACTTATGCAAAAGTCGATAATAGTCAGTTTAGGCTCTTAAAAGCGGCAACGCCAGGGAGTTATACCTTTATTTTACAGGCGAGCAAAGAAGTACCTCGACGAACTTTGCATCCTAAACGTAACACTATCGGTCTTAGGGTTCCTGACAATAAAATTGCTTTAAGCTTGCTTGAGGCATTGGGCGAGCCTATTTTGTCGTCTACTTTGGTTTTACCAGAAGATGACGAACCATTAACGGATCCTTACGAAATTAGGGATCGGCTAGAACATCATGTTGATTTAGTCATTGACGGTGGTTGGTGTGGTACAGACCCTACTTCTGTCATTGATATGACTGATGGTATTGAATTGATTCGCCAAGGAAAAGGCGATGTGGCTATTTTTGGACTATAAATGATGAATTTTGATTTCGCAACATTAGCTGTGATTATTGTGCCATTACTAATGGCGATTACCGTACATGAAGCTGCGCATGGCTATGCCGCCAAATATTGTGGCGATGATACCGCAGCAATGCTCGGGCGGTTAACTTTAAACCCAATAAACCATATTGATCCAGTGGGTACGATTGCGGTGCCTTTGCTTATGTATATTGGTTCTTCGGCGGTAGGCATGCCTTTTATTTTTGGGTGGGCAAAACCTGTTCCTTTTAACCCAAGAAACTTTAATGTTTCTTTACGAAAAGGCGTCCGTATCGTTGCTTTTGCTGGCCCATTAGCCAATTTGACTATGATGATCATTTGGGCGCTATTGCTGTCCTTTTCTGGTTTTATGCCTGCTTCGTATGTACAACCCTATGAGTTAATGACGCAATATGGGGTAATGATTAATGCCGTGTTATTTGTGTTAAATATGATTCCGATTTTGCCTTTGGATGGCGGGCGGGTATTGGATACTTTTTTACCGCTTAAAGCTTCATTATCGTTTCAAAAAATCGAGCCCTATGGGACTTGGATTGTTTTATTTATTATCTTTTTCCCCGCAACCAGAGCCATATTTTCAGAGTTGGTTTATTGGGTGAGTATGGCTGCGTTGATTCCATCAGGGTATTTAAGAGTATTACTTTTTTAAAAAACAGATAAAGAATTATTGTATAGAGAATAATAAAATGAGTCAGGACATTATTTTATCGGGTATGCGCCCGACAGGGAAACTTCATTTAGGCCATTATCATGGTGTATTGAAAAACTGGGTTGCCATGCAACAAACCAGCCAATGTTATTTTATGGTTGCTGATCTTCATGCTTTAACAACAGCATATGAAGATCCGTCTATTATAAAAAGCAGTATCTGGGATATGGTGATTGATTGGTTGGCTGCAGGGCTCGATCCAGAAAAAGCGGCGATTTTTATTCAAAGTAAAGTGCCACAACACGCAGAGTTACACCTAGCTTTATCTATGGTGACCCCTTTATCATGGCTAGAGCGAGTACCTACTTATAAGGATCAAATAACCAAATTAACGGATAAAGATTTAGGGACTTATGGCTTTTTGGGTTACCCTGTTTTGATGAGCGCGGATATTTTGTTGTATCGAGCCACTAAAGTACCTGTTGGGGAAGATCAAATTCCCCATGTGGAAATTTGTCGAGAAATTGCCAGACGTTTTAATCATTTTTATGGGAAAGAGCCAAATTATGAAGAGTTGGCTCAGGCTTTATTAAAAAAAATGGGCAAAGTGGGCAAAGAAATCGCTAAGTTAAGAACAGCCTATTTACAAAATGGCGATGAAGACGCTTTAAAACAGGCACATCAGCTTGTTTTAGCCAGTCAAAATGTTAATAGTGAAGAGAAAAACCGCTTGTTTGGGTTTATTGAAAATAAAGGCCGTTCTATTTTATATGAGCCAGAAGTCAGCCTCACCAAAGCATCAAAAATGCCTGGGTTAGATGGGGCTAAAATGTCAAAATCTTATGGTAACACCATTACCATGAGAGAAGATCCTCAAAGCGTCAGTAAAAAAATCCGTGCAATGCCTACCGATCCTGCTAGGGTGCGCCGAACAGACCCAGGAGACCCAGAAAAATGTCCAGTGTGGCAGTTTCATTTGGTGTACTCATCAGAAGAAACCAAGCAATGGGTGAAGACAGAATGTCCTAAAGCAGGCATTGGTTGTATTGATTGTAAACAACCATTGATTGAATCGGTTGTGGCAGAGCAACAGCCAATTTTTGAAAGAGCACAAAAATATTTGGACAACCCTGCATTGGTTCAGGAAATTGTGCTGATGGGGAGTGAGAAAGCAAGAAAAGCCGCTCAGACTACGATGAATGATGTCAGAGCAGCACTAGGACTAGAAGTATAAGTTTGGTGTCACAACCTAATATCACACAAGGAGAAAATAATGGAAAATGTCGATAAAGCTGCAGTAATTGGTGTATTGAATAAGATTATGGAACTAGAGTTAGCGGGGGTAGTTCGTTATACCCATTACTCTTTAATGGTGTATGGTTATAGTCGTATACCCATTGTTTCATGGATGAAAACCAATGCGGAAGAAAGTTTACAGCATGCCATGAAAGCAGGAGAGCTCGTGACTTTATTGGGAGGACACCCTTCACTTAAAATTGGGCCATTGCTAGAGAGCCATCAGCATGACTTAGGTGATATTATGCGTGAAAGCTTAGAACATGAGTCCGTTGCTAAAGCCGCATACTATGAGCTTTTACATATGACGGAAGGTAAATCGGTTTTGTTGGAAGAATATGCCCGTAATATGATTGTAGAAGAAGAAATGCACGCGGATGAAGTCAATAAAATGTTACGTCATCCAGGACAGACAGATGTTTTTTGTGTGTAAATAAAAACAGCGAAAAAAAAGCCAATAATGAATGTTGGCTTTTTTTTTTTCGCTAACTGTAAAGCAATAAAGACTATTTATCCATATTGTCAGGATTTACAGGTAACACCGCTAAAATATTTCCTTCTGGCGAGATAATGGCCCAGAAATAAGGATTTTGAGCCATTTGGCTACTGGTAGGTAAAGCTTTGAGCCCACTATCTGAGCCAAAGGATTTTTGCACCCATGCCAATTGTTCTTGAGTTAATGCTGGTTCTAAAGCATTTACTGGCTCTGCTGCTTGCCACATTTGTTTCTTATGCTCATCTGTTAATGGCGTATAAAGCTCAGGCCAAAAAGGTTGTCCTTGCCCAAAACCACTGCCTAGGGTAATGTCTTCGATTAAAGATTTCTCTGTGGGTTTTTTGGAAAAAACATTTTTTGGGCCAAATATGGGTAATGCATTATAAGGCGCTTGTGCCCTTTTGAGCATATTAGGTTGTAGCTCATTTGCCGTAATAATCGTTAATGTTTTGCCTTCAAATACTGTGTAGACAGGCCGAGCAAAAGAAGAAGCATATAAGCCATAGGCCAATGCGGCAATTTGAATTACAGCAATAAGTGATACATCGCGGGTGAGTTCTTTTTTGGGTTTTTTAGGATTAAAAATAATAAAAGTGAGTAAGGGGCCCAATACAACATCAACACCAATGATCAGAAAAAATTTATGTGTGCCGTCCAATACATCAAAGTAATAATCTGGAAAGTAAATAAATCGAAATGCCAAACCAGTTGCAATAGCAATGACAGCACTGACTAATAAGTGTATTACGGTGGCTTTTTTACGTGAAACCATTCTGTTTTGTCCTAATTTTTGCTAATAATATTTGTTAAATTATATATTAAATAGAGGCTTTGTGAGCATGAAATTAAGTCATTAATGCATTGTATGGGCATTTTATAAGAATACAAAAAATAAGAACAGTTTTTTTGTCAAATTTGAATACAAAAAACTAAGGTATATTATAGTGTCTTGGTATTTATAATGAGTATATTTTTATGATCTTTTTATAAAAATCAAATATTAAGTACTTGCCAAAAAAACAACCACAGTTGATAATCACTTTACTTTGCAGGAGAGTGTGCATTATGCAACGCCGAAGGCGCAAACACCCCAAGAATCGCTCAGGCATCCGGACTGTAAAGGTTTGATATTTTCAAAAAATCTGGAGAGTGGCATTGATTGCCCACCGAAGGGAGCAAGAGTATTGATACTCGAAATTCTCAGGTTTCAAGACAGATGGGGTCGCCTAAGTTAGTTTTAGGTGTTTATTCTATTATCTGGAGCTTAATCTTATGACCCAATTATTACGTACTCCTTTTTATGATGCACATCTTGCATCTGGAGCCAAATTAGTGGATTTTTTTGGTTGGCATTTGCCCATTCACTATGGCTCTCAAATGAAAGAGCATGAATGTGTTCGTACCGATGCTGGTATGTTTGATGTCTCTCACATGACCATTACCGATGTAACAGGTGAAAAAGCAAAAGCTTGGTTAAGCCTGTTACTGTCCAATGATATTGCTAAGTTAACTGTTGAAGGTAAAGCTCTTTATTCTGGCTTGCTCAATGAGCAAGGTGGCATTATTGATGATTTGATTGTGTATTTGATGCCTTTTGGTTATAGAATGGTGTCTAATGCAGGTACACGAGAAAAGGTACTCTCTTGGTTTGCTAAGACAGGAGAATCATTTGGAATCACATTACATAACCCAGATGATATTGCTATTTTAGCGATTCAAGGGCCGAAGGCGGTAGAAAAATTGCTCGCAGCAAAGCCTGCTTGGACAGAAAAAGTACAGGCACTTAAGCCATTTGTAGGTACTTATGTTGAAGATAAGGTATTTGTTGCACGTACAGGTTATACGGGTGAAGATGGCGTAGAAGTATTACTTCCAGCCAGTGAGGCTGTTGCTTTTTTTAACTTACTAAAAGAGCATGGTATTACGCCTTGTGGCTTAGGTGCCCGCGATACTTTACGTTTAGAAGCGGGTATGAATTTATATGGGCATGATATGGATGAACACACTACCCCTTTTGAAGTGGGTATGGCTTGGACTGTAACCCTAAAAGATGATCGTTCTTTTTTTGGTAAAGAGGCACTTTTAAAGCAAAAAGAAGCGGGTGTATCTTTAAAACAGGTTGGTTTGGTTTTAGAAACAAAAGGAGTTTTACGCGAAGGGATGAAAGTTTCTGTTGATGGCCAGGGGGAGGGTGTGATTACCAGTGGTACTTTTTCACCCACTTTAGGGTATTCTGTCGCGATTGCTCGAGTACCATCTGGTACTGAAGATCAAGCAAGTGTTGACCTTCGAGGTACACCAACAATTGTACGTGTGGTTAAATTGCCATTTGTGCGTAATGGTAAAAAGGTGTTTGATTAAATAAAAACAACGTATCAGATTTTTTTATTTTGATACTATATTTAGGAGAAAAAAATGAGTCTTATCCCTACAGATTTAAAATATGTTGACAGTCATGAGTGGTTACGTCTAGAAGAAGATGGCAGTGTGACTGTTGGTATTACTGAGCATGCCCAAGATTTATTGGGTGATATTGTGTTTGTTGAATTGCCAGAGGTTGGTGCGCAATTAGGTGCGGCAGATGAAGCTGGTGTGGTTGAATCAGTTAAAGCTGCTTCTGATTTATATTGCCCAATTGCGGGCACCATTTTGGCTGTAAATGCAGAACTGGAAGCATCGCCTGAACTAGCAAATAGTGCGCCATATGAAGGTGGTTGGTTTTTCCGAATTCAACCAGATAATGTTGCTGATTTAGACGCTTTATTAACGCCCGAACAATATGCTCAGGAAGTTGGCGCTTAATTGCATATTATTGTCTTATAATCAATTCATTAGGCTGCTAAAATAAAAACTGTTTTTGGCAGCCTATATTCTTATTGTCGTACAAAGGATAAAGGATCTGTAATGAATTTAAATGATTTATTCTATGCTCAAGAATTTGTGCATCGTCATTTAGGCTCAGGCGAAAAAGAACAAGAACAAATGCTTAAAGTCGTTGGTGCCAAAAACATGGCTGATTTTATTGACCAAACTGTCCCCAGCAGTGTGCGGATGAATAAGGCTCTTGATTTGCCAGAAGCCATGATAGAAGCCGATGCTTTAGCAAAACTCAAAAAGCTCACTAAAAATATCACCATTAATAAAAGTTTTATTGGGATGGGGTATTATCCTACTCGTTTACCCAATGTCATTGTCCGTAATGTTTTAGAAAACCCAGGTTGGTATACTGCTTATACCCCTTATCAGGCCGAAATAGCACAAGGTCGTTTAGAAGCCTTATTGAATTTTCAACAAGTGTGTATCGATTTAACTGGTTTAGAAATGGCGAATGCTTCTCTTTTGGATGAAGCAACAGCTGCCGCTGAGGCTATGACTGCAGCCAGAAGAATATCCAAATCAAAATCGAATCAGTTTTTTATTGATGAACGTATTTTCCCTCAAACCCTAGATGTCATCAGAACCCGTGCCAAATATTTTGGTTTTGATTTGGTTGTCGGAGATTTTGAAACGGCTAAACAAGGTGCGTATTTTGGTGCTATTTTTCAATATGTCGGTACAGATGGCGATGTTGTCGATTTAACCGAAATTATTTCAGCTATTAAAGCTAAAGGTGCATTGGCTATCGTGGCTGCTGATATCATGAGTTTGGTGTTATTAAAATCGCCTGCTCAAATGGGCGCCGATATAGCACTTGGCAGCACACAACGCTTTGGTATCCCTATGGGCTTTGGTGGGCCTCATGCCGCATATTTTGCGTTTAAAGACGAAATGAAGCGTTCTGTTGCTGGTCGTATTATTGGTGTTTCTGTTGATGCTAGCGGAAAAAATGCATTACGTATGGCTTTGCAAACACGTGAGCAGCATATTCGTCGGGAGAAAGCCAATTCCAACATCTGTACCTCCCAAGTTTTGTTGGCCAATTTAGCTGGCATGTATGCAGTTTATCATGGCCCAGAAGGGGTCAAACGAATTGCTCGGCGTATCCACTCATTAGCCAGTATTTTTGCTGATCAACTGGCTCAATTAGGTTGTAAAGTGTTGAGTGAGCAATTTTTTGATACTGTTTTGGTACAAACAGACACCAAAACAGAGCAAATTTACCAGAATGCTCAAAAAGCAGGTTATAACCTACGCCTAGTGGGACAAAATCAAATCTCAGTAGCCTTTCATGAAGAAGCCACTATTAAGGATGTAGAACAATTGATTCACTTTTTTACAGATAAAAATGTAAAAATTGACAACACTCAATCAATTTCTTCCTCTCTACCCACAAGCCTTTTACGTACCGATGCCATTTTAAGTCATCCTGTCTTTAACAGTTATCATACTGAACATGAAATGCTGCGTTATTTAAAGCGTCTTGAAAATAAAGATTTAGCACTTAATCACAGCATGATTGCTTTAGGTTCCTGTACCATGAAACTTAATGCGACCGCTGAAATGATCCCCATTACTTGGCCAGAATTTGCAAATGTACATCCATTTGCGCCTAAAGGGCAGGTCAGCGGTTACCTTGAAATGATTCATGGCTTATGTGAGCAACTAAAAGCAGTTACAGGTTTTGATGCCATTTGTATGCAACCTAACTCTGGTGCTCAAGGTGAATATACGGGGTTATTAACCATTCGTCGCTTCCATGAAGCTAATGGTAATGCACATAAAGACATTTGTCTGATCCCACGCTCAGCTCATGGTACCAATCCTGCAACAGCCCAAATGTTGGGCATGAAAGTTGTTGTGGTCGCATGTGATGAACAAGGGAATGTGGATGTGGCTGACTTAAAAGCTAAAGCAGATGAGCACAAAGAAAACCTTGGTGCCTTGATGATTACTTATCCATCTACTCATGGTGTGTTTGAAGCATCTATTCGTGACATTTGCCAAATTATCCATGAATATGGGGCACAGGTTTATATGGATGGTGCCAATATGAATGCTCAAGTTGGTTTAATGCAACCTGCTGGGGTGGGTGCAGATGTTTTGCATATGAACTTACATAAGACTTTTTGTATCCCTCATGGCGGCGGTGGACCAGGTATGGGACCGATTGGACTAAAAAGCCATTTAGCTCCTTTTATGCCAGATCATGTTGTCAGTCATATTGATGATGCGCAAAAAGGGCAAGGTGCAGTATCTGCAGCGCCTTTTGGCAGTGCCAGTATTTTGCCTATTGTTTGGATGTATATCACCATGATGGGTGCACAAGGCTTAAAAGAAGCCACTGAATTGGCTCTACTTAATGCCAACTATATTGCCAGAAGTTTAAAAGACCATTATCCTATTTTGTATACAGGACAAAATGATCGTGTTGCACATGAATGTATTGTCGATTTACGACCATTAAAGGCCGAAAGTGGTATTACAGAAGTGGATATTGCCAAGCGTCTAATGGACTTCGGTTTCCATGCGCCAACCATGTCTTTCCCTGTAGCAGGCACCTTAATGGTAGAACCCACAGAAAGCGAAAGTAAAGCTGAACTTGACCGCTTTATTGCTGCAATGATTCAAATCAAACAAGAGGCGTTAAAAGTGCAAGAAGGTGTTTGGCCAAAAGAGGATAACCCCTTGGTTAATGCGCCACATACACATGCTAATGTGGTGCATGATTGGACGCATCCTTACACTCGAGAGGAAGCGGTGTATCCGTTGGCTTTTGTGGCTCAAAATAAATTCTGGCCAAGTGTTAATCGTATTGATGATGTGTATGGGGACAAGCATTTAGTGTGTAGCTGCCCCAGTATTGATGAGTACGAATAAAGCTTAATTTATCCGTATATTGGTTGACTTAAAGCCCCAAATTTTTTGGGGCTTTTGTGTTTCTTTGCCAATAAAATAGATTTTAGTGTATAAAGCACATAAGTGTTATTTTGGGTTCAAGGAAAATGGTTTATGCCTCATAAAATCGCCACAATAATAAGCACATGTTTATTGATGCTTATGCTAGTTGGTTGCCAAATGTCTCATTTTGATTATATGAGTCAACATTTGCGTATTTGGCAACAAGTCAGTTTAATGGCTGATGATTTACTGGGCGGGCAGATGTCTGAGTCTTTTAATCATGCTTTACAAGCAAGGCATGATTTATCATCATTTACAAAAAATTTACAACAAGAGCAACAAGTCATTAGCCAGCTAAGAGCTCAGTTAAACTCGTTAACAGAAAAGATGCCTACTAATGCACACAATGTGCAATATAAATTATTGGCTTATGTTGATGCATATGAAAAAATCTTACAAATTTATATTAAAGCCAGCCAATTACCTGATCATTACACAGATGCTCAATTAGCACCATTGTTATCTCAACTAGAAAAAGCATTGAATCAATATGACCAGGCTACTTTGGCATTATTAGATGCACAACAAGAATACAAAGAACTTATTCACTATCAAGATAAATAAAGAGCATGTTTGAATACATGCTCTTTATGAAAAATTTTTATTTCAATGCTTTTAGTCCTGCTGTAGCCACGTCCATATCTTGTGCAACAGAACCCCCGCTTACACCAATTGCCCCCACAATTTTACCATTGACAACAATTGGAAAGCCGCCACCAAATGTGATGAGTTTATCATCACTGTGTTGAATGCCATAAAGTTCGGTTTTAGGTTGAGTAACCGTTGCTAATTTGTCGGTTGGCATTTTTAAGGCAACAGCACTGTAGGCTTTTTTCAAAGAAACATCAATGCTTACAAGTAGTGCGTCTTCCATCCGTTCATGCAGTACCATATTGCCTGATGCATCAACTACAGCAATAATCATGGGCACCCCAATTTCTTTTGCTCGTTGTTCTGCTGCTTGAGCCATCACTTGAGCTTGTTTCAATGAAACAGATTGAATTGTGATCACTTGGTCCTTTGAAATGGTCTCCGGTGCTGCTAAGGCCATGCTACAAAGTGATGCACTCATGATTAAAGTGGCTAAAATTCGATTATATGTTTTCATAGCAATACTCCTATTTAATTAATGCACAAAGAAATTTTATGTGTATAAGCATAGTTTAATCTTGGCTCAGGGCTATGAGTTAGGTCAATAATTGCCAGATTTTTTTGGTAAAAATTAAATGCTGTAAATTTCATTTAATTCAATATATAAATTAAATGAATAAATAGATTGGTTAGAAAGAAAAAAGCCCCTAAATTTTAGGGACTTTTTTGATTGTTTAAGATTGAGATCTTGTTTTAAACAACGATAAGGCGATTGAAGAACCAATCACCGTAAAAATGACGGCTAATGATAAAATCACTGGCACATGAAACCACTCTACAATCAGCATTTTACAACCAATAAACATCAGCACAATGGCCAAACCATATTTTAAGTATTCAAAACGATCAGCCACATCTGCCAGTAAGAAATACATCGCACGTAAACCTAAAATAGCAAATATATTTGATGTGAGTACAATAAAAGGATCTGTTGTGACCGCAAAAATGGCAGGGATACTGTCTACCGCAAAAATAACATCGGACAGTTCAATCATAATCAACACCAATAATAAAGGGGTCGCATACAATAAACCATCTTGTTTGACGAAAAAGCGTTCTTGATGGAATTCTTTTGTGAGTCGAATACGACGCTCTACCCACTTTAACAGTTTATTATTGCCTAAGTCAGAATGCTCGGCTTCTGGTTTGAGCATTTTAAATCCAGTATAAATAAGAAATGCACCAAATACGTATAAAATTTCAGAAAACTCTCTAACCAGAACAGCCCCAGCACCGATCATGATGGCCCTTAAAATAATAGCGCCAAACACACCATAAATTAGGACACGATGTTGCCATTCAGACGGCACTTTAAAATAAGAAAAAATCAGTAAAAAGACGAAGATATTATCAATTGCTAAGGATTTTTCTAAAACATAGCCAGTAAAGTATTCTAAAACTTTTTCATGAGCAATTTGTGTACCATAGTTCGGGTCATTTGCCAGTTCAAAATATAACCAGCCTGCAAAACACACTGAAACTATGACCCAAATAACAGTCCATACTAATGCTTCTTTTGTATTGACCTTATGAGAGCCATTCTTTTTTAAGGCCAAAATATCAATAGCAATCATAATGAATATGATAATAAAGAAAACGGTATAAAATAAAGGTGTACCGATAGAAAGATGATTCATATTGCTTTCTTTAAAAAATAAAAAACTATTCCCGATGGTATGGGTGGTTTTGTAAAATAGACAACGCACGGTATAACTGTTCTATGAGTAATACACGTACCATTCCATGTGGTAAAGTCAGATCAGATAATTTGATCAGTAAATCTGCTTTACTTTTAAATTCTTGGCTTAGGCCATCCGCACCTCCAATGATAAAACAGATATTATGGCCTTCAAATTGCCATTTTTCGATTAATTTTGCCAATTGTGTTGAACGTAAAGATTGGCCTCTTTCATCTAATACAACCATGAGGTTGTTCGGCGGAATAGCCGCGCGAAGGCGTGCTTCTTCCAAGGCAATACCTTGCTCAGCAGAAACACCCGCCCCCCTTTTTTCAGGTTTAATTTCTTTTAATGCAATTTTGGCTTCTTTACCAAAGCGTTTACTGTAATCCTTAAACGCTTCATCAACCCAATTGGGCATCTTTATGCCTACAGCTAAAATAGTAATTAACATAGATGTACAAAAAATAATGGGAAGCGCATTGTAGCTTATTTTAATCTATATCAGCACAAAAAACGTTTTTTGAAGATAAAAATTTGTTCATAATCATCTTTTTAGGAATTTTTATCAATAGATTAAATGATATAATTGAAAAATGATGATAAAGAAAGTGATGAATAATGAAAAGAATCATTCTAATTGTTTTGACTACCGTTTTATGTTTCTTTTCTCCTCATATCTTAGCAAAAACCAAAGTTGTGCATGTGGTGGTTGCTTTATGTGATAACAAATATCAGGGTATTGTGCCCGTTCCTGCAAAAATAGGAAATGGGCAGGATCCAACCAATAATCTATATTGGGGGGCAGCTTATGGTGTGAAAACATTTATGAAAAAGCAACCCAATTGGACATTAATTTCGTCTATAAAAGGCACCCAAAATAATATTCTAGAACGGCTTATTTTTAAGCATAAAACCAAAGATGTTTACATGGTTGCTGATGCTTATGATGGGCAATTTATACAACAAACGATTCAAGGCTTTTATCAATTTATTGCCGGGACAAAAAAAGAAAAAATCACCGTACAGCAAAAAAATATTATGGCTGGCGGAGGGGCAGATCTGGTTGTCTATGTAGGGCATAATGCTTTAATGGATTTTTCTTTAGCAAGATTTAATCTAAAAGCACCTAAAATTACAGATCAACAAATAAGAACACAAAACAGCCAGCGTCAAGCCGCTGTTTTTGCTTGTAAAAGTAAGCCTTATTTTTTACCTCAGTTTGAACGTACAGGTATTCGTCCTGCAATGATGACAACAAATTATATGGCGCCAGAAGCTTATGTTTTAAACGCATTAGTCAATTCATGGGTAGCGCAACAGTCCGCTGAGCAAACACGCGAGGCAGTGGCTCGATCATATGCACAATATCAAAAAATCAGTGTGAAAAGTGCAAAAGGGCTATTTGCGACTCAATAAAAATAAAAGCCTTAGGAAAAATCTAAGGCTTTTACAAGAACATTAAATAATTTACTGTACCCTTTCTATTTGAGCACCTACTCCCCCTAATTTTGTTTCAATATGCTCATAACCTCTGTCTAAGTGGTAAATTCTTTCTATTATGGTTTCGCCTTGTGCAACCAGCCCTGCCATCACTAAGCAGGCTGACGCGCGTAAGTCGGTTGCCATAACAGTGGTTCCTGATAATTTTTCAACGCCATGGATAATTGCCGTATTGCCTTCCGCTTCAATATGTGCACCCATGCGGTTTAATTCAGGTACATGCATAAACCGATTTTCAAAAATGGTTTCTGTCACTGTACTGGTGCCTTCTGCAATACTATTGAGCATCATAAATTGAGCTTGCATGTCTGTGGGAAAAGCTGGGTAAGGTAAGGTCCGAATATTGACTGCATGTGCCCGTTTGGGCATATCTAAGCTGATCCAGTCCTCCCCCGCTTCAATAATAGCACCTGCTTCAACAAGCTTATCCAAAACCGCATCCATTGTCTTTGGCGCAGCTTTTCTTAAGATAATTTTTCCTCTAGTTGCCGCAGCCGCACATAAAAATGTACCCGCTTCGATTCTGTCAGGTACGATGGAATGAGTGGCACTGTGTAAACTGTCCACACCTTCAATAACCAAAGTTGGCGTTCCAATGCCCGTGATTTTTGCCCCCATGGCATTAAGACAATGAGCCAAATCAGTGACTTCAGGCTCGGTTGCCGCATTTTCTAGAACAGTTTGTCCTTTTGCCAGTGTTGCGGCCATCAGTAAATTTTCTGTTCCAGTCACTGTGACCATATCCATAATGATACGGGCGCCTTGCAAACGAGCTGCTTTTGCATGGACATAACCATGATCAATCGTGACTTCTGCCCCCATTGCCATTAAGCCTTTAATGTGTTGGTCTACTGGGCGCGAACCAATAGCACATCCCCCAGGTAAGCTGACAGTCGCTTCGCCAAAATGAGCCAGTGTTGGCCCCAATACTAAAATAGAGGCCCTCATGGTTTTGACCAAATCATAAGGCGCCACTAAATTGTTGACACTGCCACAGGTTAACTCAAATTCTTGAACATTATCGGTCATTACCCGAGCGCCCATACCTTGTAATAATTTTTGGGTCGTGGCCACATCACGTAACATAGGTACATTAGTCAGCTTGAGTGTTTCTTTTGTTAATAAAGAGGCACATAAAATAGGTAAAGCTGCGTTTTTTGCACCAGAAATCACAATTTCCCCATGTAAAGGGCCATTACCTGTTATTTTTAATTTTTCCATAAAATTTTCCTTGGGGCTTAGGGTTGTTTTTGCCATTCATCTGGGGTCATCGCTTTATTGATTGATAAAGCATGCAGCTCATTACTGGCAATTCTTTCGGCCAGAGCGTCTTTAATCAATCTATGTCTGGCTAAACGGCTTAGTCCCTCAAATTGAGTACTGATGATTTGTGCAAAAAAATGGTGGCCATCACCCTCAACGATCACTTCTTCACATGGTATGATTTGCTCGATCATTGTTTTTACATGTTCAGGTGTCAACATAATTTAATCCCTTAATTTATAGCCAGTTCTCAGTAAGTGACAAGTCCATAGGCTCAGCACAAGATAAAATGCGCTCACAACCGTAAGTGACAGCCAGACAGAAACATCGCTGTGTCCAAAAAAACCAAAACGGAAACCATCAACCATATAAAAAATAGGGTTGAAATGGCTTACCCCTTTCCAGAATGCAGGCAAACCATTAATAGAATAAAATACACCAGACAAAAAGGTCAATGGCATGATAAAGAAATTTTGAAAAGCCGCCAGTTGGTCAAATTTTTCTGCCCAAATACCAGCCAGTAAACCAAAAGCCCCCATGACACCGCAAGCCAGTATGGCGAAAACAATTGTCCATATAGGGGCAACAGGGAAGGTTAAACCAAAATAGGCTGTTGCTAATAATACACCCAAGCCGACAAGTAGTCCTCTAACGATAGAGGCGCCGACATAGGCGCAGTAAAAAGAAAAGGCTGAAATAGGTGGCAGCAAAATAAAAACCAAATTACCTGTGATTTTGGATTGGATCAGGCTGGAAGAAGTATTGGCAAATGCATTTTGTGCCATACTCATCATCGCCAGACCTGGAATTAAAAAAGCTGCAAAGCTTACGCCTGGGTAAGCTTCGGCCTGATTTTTCAGCGCATGAGAAAAAATCATCTGATAAAGTAAGGCTGAAATAATAGGTGCGGTGAGTGTTTGAAAACCTACTTTCCAAAAACGCAAAATCTCTTTTTTAAAAAGGGTATAAAAGCCAGTCATTTGGTTCATGTTCTTTGATTCTTTTCATCATCATGGGTCAGACGTAAAAAGACCTCTTCTAAATCATTTTGTAATATCTGCATTTTATTCAGTTTAATATGACTCTGTTGAAGTAAGGTAACGACATCAGCGACCTGTTCTAATTGTGTTAGCTGTAAAACCAAACCACTATCTTGCTGTCTTAAAAAAAGTGGCCTGAGAGGTTCTGGTAAAACCTGATCAATTTGTATCCACAGTAGATGCCCTGTTTCATTATTCAGTAGATGCTCTTTTTCATCCAAGGCAATTAATTTACCTCGCTTTAGCATGGCTATACGGTTACATAGCGCTTGAGCTTCTTCCAAATAATGGGTGGTTAATACGATGGTATGACCGCCTTGTTGATTTAACTCTTGAATAAAGCTCCATAAATTTTGCCGAAGTTCCACATCAACGCCTGCCGTTGGCTCATCTAAAATAATCACTGGGGGGCGATGTACTAAAGATTGAGCAACCATAACTCGCCTTTTCATCCCACCTGAAAGGGCACGCATATTGGTTTTGGCTTTGTCTGCTAATCCTAATTTTTCTAAAATCTCATCCAGCCATGCCTCGTTATTTTTAATGCCAAAGTAGCCGGATTGAAAACGTAAAGCTTCTTTTACCGTAAAAAACGGATCAAAAACCAATTCTTGAGGGACTACGCCCAAATTCATTCTTGCTTGATAAGCGTCTTTTTGCGTGTCAAAGCCCATAATTTTAATTGTGCCAGAAGATTGCTTGCCTAAGCCTGACATGGCACTGATCAGCGTTGTTTTCCCCGCACCATTGGGACCTAATAGGGCAAAGAATTCCCCTTCTTTAACATTAAAGCTTATATTGTCTAGCGCTTGAAACCCATTAGGGTAAATTTTGCTGACGTGTTCAATTGAAATGGCAAAACCAGACATAAATAGAAAATCGTAGATTAACGAACCAAAAAAAGCAATTATACGCCAAATCTACTATTCTGTCGGAGCTTTTATTTTTGTTCTTGCCAGATATTTTTCTAATATAGTCAAAGAACCTAGCTTTTTGTTAAAGAGCCTATTTTGATAGGTTTTATGATGTATATTTTTGTAGCCATTGATCCAGTTCTTTAGCAAATAATTGCCTGTCTTGTGTATTCATACTGTCTGGACCATTTGTATGGATCCCACTGGCGCGTAAGGTGTCCATAAAATCCCGCATCATTAATTTTTCTTTAATGTTTTCTTTTGTCAATGATGCCCCCCTAGGTGTTAAAACAACGGCATTTTTTGTTAATGCTTCATCTGCTAAGGGGATATCAGAAGTAATGACTAAATCAGAAGGTGATAGTTTTTCTATAATTGTGTTATCTGCTATATCAAAACCTTTAGCAACTTGTTGGAGCCTAATATAGGGTGAATTTGGCAGAGTTAAAAAACTGTTTGCGACAAACGTAACCATTGTTTTTGTTCGAGGTGCGGCACGAAATAAAATTTCTTTTATAACCTTAGGGCAAGCATCTGCATCTACCCAAATTTGAGGCATGTCATCTCCAGTGGTTTTTTTGTAAAAGTTTATATCAAATTAAAAACAGAGTGTTTTTCAACCCTCTGTTCAATTTTTTTCAACCAAATTCGTTAAAATAAAGAACCCCTAATATTGTCTACAGCTTGTTCTGTATGATTTTTAGCTGGTGTTTGTGAGCCACTACCTTCTGTTCTATTTTGTGTGGCTGGCGTATTGTTACCACTATTTGCTGGCTCCCCACCTTCTGGTGAGCCAGTTGAGCCACCAAAGTTAGGTTGGAATGTACCACCATTTGTCGTTAGATCAGGATTGTTTGTATCAATCTCATCTTCGGGTACATCCTTAGCTGAGCGATTGTCTAATGCCAGGTTAGGGTTGGTGCTTTGAAACTCTTGATAAAAATATTCCCCACCATTTCTGACCACTCCTTTGGGCATAGGCACATCAACAATAGGTTTGCCTTTGAGTGCGCTTCTCATATAGTCAATCCATACTGGTAATGCGGCTGTACCACCAAAACCTAAACGCCCCAAACTTCTTGGTCGATCATAGCCAACATAGACAGCGGCAACTAAGTCAGGGTTATAACCCACAAACCAAGCATCTTTATGATCATTGGTAGTACCGGTTTTCCCTGCGATATCACTTCTACCCAAAGCAGAAGCTCTTGCGGCTGTCCCTCTGCGGGTAATGTCTTTCATAATATTGTACATAATGAACGCATTTCTTGGATCTATCACCAATTTTGCACCATCTCCAACAGCAGAGGGTTTGGTTTGCGCTTTTAAATTGCCAGAGCCATCATAAATACGGTCAATGAAGTAAGAGTGTACACGGTAACCGCCATTAGCAAATACCGCATAACCTTCAGCCATTTGTAATGGTGTGGTTTCTCCAGAACCCAAAGCAATGGTTAAAGAGTTTGGAATTTTTGCAGGTTGGAAGCCAAAACGAGTCACATATTGGCGCCCATAATCTAAGCCCACAGTCATTAGAATTCTGATTGAAACCATGTTCTTAGAAGCAACAAGGGCTTGATGCAAACTGATATAACCAGCAAAACGACCATCTGAGTTTTTTGGTTCCCACGCTTTACCACGGGGCCCCATTCCAGGAATGGAAATGGGCGCGTCATTAATTGGTGTGGCTGCCGTTAAGCCACGTTCAATACCCGCAGAATAAATAAAGGGTTTAAAAGTTGAACCTGGCTGGCGCCATGCTTGAATAGCACGGTTAAAGCTTTTATGATTAAAATCAAAACCACCAACAACGGCTCTTAAAGCACCCGTATGTGTATCCATCGAAACAAGTGCGCCTTCTACCTCTGGAATTTGTACGATTTTCCATTTGTCATTTTTGTCTTGTTGAACACGAATCACCGCACCTGGTTGAATTTGTTTGTCTTTCATCCGACTATTGTTGATTGCTCTTTTTGCCAGATTTAAACCAGAGCCTGTAATCGTTTCAATTTTGTCTCCGCGCATATACACTTCAACACTGTTGTTTGATGCTTTTAAAACAACCGCAACGAGCATATTATCTGTGTCAAACAAGCTTTCCATTGCTGTATCTAATGCTTCATACAGGTTTTTCTGATCCAATTTGCTTAAATCAATATAAGCTTCTGCGCCACGATAAGCTTGATAGCGATCATAAGCCAATAGCCCATTACGAAGTGCCTCAGTTGCTGCTTGCTGTTCTTGACTGTTAATGGTTGTATACACCTTAAAGCCTTGTGTATAAGCATTTTCACCATATTTGTCATACATGGCTTGTCTGGCCATTTCTCCCACATATAAGGCTGATTGATCAAGGTCCAATTTTGCTTTTTGATAATGCAACTCAGTATTGATTGCTTCGTCATATTGAGCTTGCGTGATCATGCCCAATTCTTTCATATTGCCCAGAATGTATTTTTGTCTTTCTTTTGCTCTTTTGGGATTTACTATTGGGTTAAATGCAGAAGGCGCTTTGGGCAGTCCTGCTAACATGCTGGCTTCTGCTAAAGACAGATTTGCAACAGGTTTACCAAAATAGGCCTGTGATGCAGCGGCAAAACCATAAGCACGTTGCCCAAGATAAATTTGGTTAAAGTACAACTCCAAAATTTCGTTTTTATTCAAGTTTTGTTCAATTTTATAGGCCAACAGCGCTTCATTGAATTTACGCGTGACTGAGCGCTCACTGGATAAAAAGAAGTTTTTTGCAACTTGTTGAGTAATCGTGCTTGCGCCAGAGATAGGTTGGCCGGTCAGGTTGCCAAGTACCGCACGACCTAAACCAATCACATCAACACCCCAATGATCATAAAACCGTTTATCTTCTGCTGCTAAAACAGCATTTTTCAAAATTTGGGGAAAGTCTTCTATTTTGGTGAAGGATCGCCTTTCTTCTCCATATTCATTGATTAATTTGCCATCAGCAGTATAAATTCTTAAGGGGACTTTAGGTCGATAATTGGTGACCACATCCAAACTTGGTAGTTTGGGATAAGTGACCATAACGGCAATGCCGAGTACCCCCGCAAAAAGGATACAAAAACCTAAAAATAGACCAAAAAGCGTTGTAAAAATACGTTTAAACATGTTCAGCTTCTAAAAAATAGTAAAATAATGGAACTTACTCTTGCCTAAAGTATAAAGATAAAGCTACCTTACGCCAAATGTAAATTTAATTATATATGTGGGTTAACTAAATTTAACCGAAGAATTTTAACTTAGGACAAACTCAGATGGCTTTCAAAAAACGTACTCCAAAAGGAGGAGGGAGCACTAGCGTAGCGACTCGTCAGGGTAGTGCCTTAGTCGGGGTTGATATCAGTAATAGTGCGGTAAAAATGGTACAACTTTCCCAAAAGGGGAAAGGATATCACCTAGATGGCTACTCTATTGTTCCATTCCCAAAAGAATTAGTAGTCGATGGGCGTGTGGCGGATATTGATGCTTTAGCACAACATGTTCGTCAGGCATGGACGGCTCAAGGGGGAGGCACCAAATCTGTTGTGGCTGCTTTACCCAGCGCTATGGTCACTTTTAAAACTTTTACCCATCCAGCTGAAGACAGTAAAGGTTTAGAAGCTGCCGCTGAATTTGAAGCTTCACAACTTATTTCATTGGATGAAGTAAATTTAGATTTTCAAATCATTGGTGCCGCCAATAACATGCCTGATGAGGTTGAAGTGCTTTTATGTGCAGCCAGAAAAGAAGCCGTAGAGGAACGAGAGGCAATCGTTAATGAAGCAGGATTGTCATTATCTTTATTGGATGTGGATGCTTTTGCAACAGTGAATGCTGTAGAATTTATTTTATCTCAAGCGCAAAGATCATGGAGCAATCAAACTATTGCTGTGTTTGATATAGGTGCCACTAAAATGCAATGCCATGTCATGAGAAATGGTCGGCTTTTGTATTATAAAGATCAATCTGTCGGCGGTCATCAATTAAGTCGCGATATCCAGCGTCGTTATGGCATTACCTATGAAGAAGCCGATCAGGGTAAACGAACCAATAATTTACCTGCTGGTTATGAGGTGGATGTACGAAAACCATTTATTGATGGTTTGGTACAAGAAATACACCGCTCTTTACAATTTTTCTATTCAACTGTAAATGTTGCCCAATATCAACAAATCGATATGATTTTGTTGGCAGGTGGTACAGGGGCATTGCCTACATTGGAAGAAGCAGTGCAAGCAAAAACACAAATCAGTACAATGACTTTAAACCCATTTGCTAATATTTCCAGCAACAGTAATATCGCCTTAAAACAGCTGGTGCAAGATGCTCCTTCATTGTTGGTGGCATTTGGTTTGGCGTTAAGGAGGTTCGCATGATTCTGATCAATTTGCTTCCCTATCGGGAGCAGGCGCGGCAAGCTCAAGAAAAACAATTTATTCGGATGCTGGTGATTTCAGCTATTTTAGGTGTTGCTCTTTCAGTCTTGATCGCCATGGGAATTGAAAGTCAGGTATCAGGGCAAAAGTCCAGAGTTACTTTTTTAAAAAGTAAAGTGGATGAAGCAAAGAAGGAAATTGAAAGTGTGAAAACTCTGAAAGAAGAGAGAGATAGACTTTTAGATCGTAAGAAAAAAGTGGAAGAGTTGCAACGGGAACGTGGGCAGGTTGCAAAAATGTTGGATGATTTAACGGAGTTGATGCCAGATGGTGTTTATTTAACTTCACTAGTGGGGTCTGGTAATTCATATGTGTTAAATGGAGAAGCTGTTAGTGATAATCGTATTGCTATGTTAATGAGCAGTTTGCCTAGTACAGGGATTTTTTCTGTTCCAGAGTTAACAGGCATTAAGAAAAATCAAAATGTACAAGGTTTTTCTCTGAAAGCTAATTTGCTAGATGTTTTGCCTGAACAGTCAGAAGGAGAAACGGAATGAAAAATTTCGATCTAAGTCAGTTCAGTTTCAGTGAGGCATATAAACTTCCAGCCATGTTTAAAATGGCGATCTATGCGATTGTTGTGTTGGCTATTTTAGGTGTAGCTTATCTCTTTTATTTTTCTGGGCAATTAGGGGAGTTAGATAAGGCGAAAAAGCAAGAGTTAGAGATGAAGGAAGAATATAAAACTTTGGCTGTTCAAGCTGTGGCTTTACCATTATTAAAGAAGGAGTTGGAGCAAATTCAGGAATCTTTTGGGGTTTTATTAAAGCAATTGCCATCTGAAGTAGATATTCCTAATGTCTTACAAGAACTTCATCAAGCAGCTATGGCTAATGAAGTTGTTATGGACAGTATTACTCCTTTGGCACGGAAAGTGGATGGGCCTATTGAAACGGTGCCTTATAATATTACCGTTCAAGGTGGTTTTGAGCAATTGGCTAAATTTGTAAGTGATGTTGGTCAATTATCAAGAATTGTGACTTTAACTGATGTGAACCTTGCTCCGAATATAACCAAAGTAGAGAAAGATAAAAGCAAAAGTAATGATTTATTCACTTTGAAGGCTGTTGCAAATACTTATCGAGCATTAGACGATAGCAATAGCATGGAAGAAGGAGAATAAAATGAATAATTTGTTACTTAAATCAGTAAATTTTCGTTCTGTAGCTATTTTGTGTTTTTCTGTTGTTTTGGTGGGTTGTGGTGCAGAACATGATGATTTACGGTCGTGGGTAGCCACAACAAGAAGCGAAGCGACAGCCCCCGCTCAAGAATTAGCGGTTGTCGTACCATATACGCCATATAATCATAAAGTTTCAACTAAACTCAATGCTTTTGATGTAAGGCGGTTAACTTTGGCTAGGCAAACAAATACGGCCAGTGCGCCAGATTTAGATAGACCTAAAGAGGCATTGGAAAGCTTTGATCTGTCAGAAGTAGCAATGGTTGGCGCTATGGAAAAACAGGGAGTCATACAGGCGTTGGTAAAGGTTTCTGGTCGTGTGTATGCGGTTGGCATTGGAAATTATATGGGCCAAGATTTCGGGAAGGTAACAGCGATTACATCAGATGGGTTAACTCTAGAAGAAAAAGTAGAGGATACCGATGGTAATTGGATTACCCGTGAAACGCAAGTGTCTCTGACTGAAGCAAATTGATAAGAGTTTAAGGAATTGATTATGAAACAATTGAAAATATTATCCGGTATTGGTCTGACACTGGCTTTTAGTGGTGTGTGGGCAGCGGCGATTACTGATATTAGCGCAAGTAATGTAAGTGGTGATCAACATGTTGTGAAAATTACATTTGATGGCCCTGTGGCAAATCCTCTAAGTTTCTCTACAACAAACCCTCCACGTGTTGCGTTAGATTTTGCGGGTGCAAATGTTAAAATGACTAAACCACAGGTGAATTTAGGAGGGTCTTTAGTTCGATTTGCTACTGCGGTTGAAGGCGGTGGACGTGCACGTGTTTTGTTAAATTTAACAGAAAATGCAAATTACACAACGGAAGTACAAGGCAATACAGTTTTGGTCAAAGTTGGCACAAAAATAAATGTGGCATCTACTGATCGGGTTTCTACTAATGTTACAACAAATGCCATACAAGATGTACCTGTCAATTCGTCTATTGAAAATAATACTAAAGTTGATTTTCGTAGGGGGGAAAATGGCTCTGGTCGTTTGGAAATTGCATTACCTGCAAAAAATACACCTATTGACATAAACAGACAAGGTAATAAGGTTATTGTTAATTTAGATGGTGTTCAAATTCCAAGTCGTCAACAAAGAAAGCTTGATGTTGTCGATTTTGCGACACCTGTGAAGAGTGTTGATATTTTTAATAAAGGAAGAAGTGGGCAAATTGTACTTGAATCAACTGGTGGCTGGACGTTTACTTCTTTTCAAACAAACGATAAATTGGTTGTTGATGTTACTAAAGATGAAACAGTCTTTAAAGCAGGAGCCACTGAGGACAAACCAAATTATAGAGGTCAGAAACTTTCTTTAAATTTCCAAGATGTTGAAGTCAGAACAGTTCTACAAGTGATCGCAGAGTTTACTGGCTTTAATGTTGTAGTCAGTGATTCAGTTAATGGGAATATGACCTTGAGATTAAAAGATGTGCCTTGGGATCAGGCTCTTAATTTAATTTTGGAATCAAGAGATTTAGTACAACATAAAGAGAATAATGTTATCAGAATTGAGCCTCGCTCAGAATATACGGCTAGATTAGAAGCAAAACAAGTTGCTTATAAAAAGCAAAATGAAAATGGCGAGCTGGTTCAAGAAACATTCCGCTTAAGATATAAAGATGTGAAATCATTTGAAGATATTTTAAAAGGGCAAGGTGCAAATAAAGTTTCTCTTTTAACTGATAGAGGAACAGCCGTTATTGACTCCGGTACAAATACCTTGATTGTAAAGGATATTCGTCCTGTTTTAGAACAAATACGTGGTTTGATCGATCAACTGGATGTAGCTGCAAAACAAGTTATTATTGAAGCCAGAGTTGTGGAAGCCAAGGAAGGTTTTTCTCGTGACCTTGGTGTAAAATTTTCAGTTGCTGGTAACCATCGAAATAACTGGGTAAACAATACACTTGATAATAATGTTACCTCAGTTAATAATTTTGCTAAGGCAACAAAACCTGGGGATGATGGATTTAAATTTGGTCCTAATGTTGACTTAGGTGTGACTGGCGCAACAGGCCTATTCAGTATTTATCGTGCGACTGCTTCTATGGCTCTTGGTTTGGAGTTGAGTGCAATGCAAACTGAAACACAGGGAAAAGTTATTTCTAGTCCTCGGATATTAACTGCTGATCGTCAAGAAGCATATATTGAAGAAGGTACAGAAATTCCTTATCAGGAAGCTAGCTCTAGTGGCGCAACATCCACTTCGTTTAAAAAGGCTGTGATGAGTCTGAAAGTAACACCTCAAATTACACCAGATGGTAATGTAATCATGGATGTAGAGGTCAAAAAAGATTCTCCTCAAACTTCTGGTACTTCTGAACCCGCGATCTCTGTACAACGAGTGACAACAAAAGTTAGTGTTGAAGATGGTGGAACAGTAGTCATCGGTGGAATTTATGTTCAGGAACAGGAAAGCGGAGTAAACAAAATTCCTCTTCTTGGAGACATTCCAGTTATAGGAAGTTTGTTTAAATCGAAAACAAAAAGGAATGATAGACGAGAGCTTCTTGTTTTCTTAACACCCCGTGTTTTAGCAGATAAAGATAACCAAGTTCGTTATTAATTGATCAATTAATCAAGACAATAGTCGCTAATGTACGTTACAATGCCTGCCATGATAAATATGGCAGGCAATTTTTTTCTTATAGGCTTAATGGGGGCAGGGAAAACAACTGTGGGTAGACAGTTGGCCTTTCGTTTGGGTAAAGATTTTTATGATTCTGATCATGAAATTGTTGCCCGTACAGGTGTGCCTGTGACGACTATTTTCGAAATAGAAGGGGAAGAGCGTTTTAGAGCACGTGAAGCCCAAATGATTGCTGAGTTAACCCAAAAACAAAATATTGTTTTGGCAACCGGTGGTGGCGTTATCTTAAGAGAAGATAATCGTCGCGCATTGGCTCAAAATGGTACAGTTATTTATCTTCGAAGCAGTATTGATGCGATTTTAGAACGTACCCGTTATGATCGTACTCGACCTTTATTACAAACAGAAAATCCTAGAGCAAAACTAGAAGCTTTATTTAAACAAAGAGATCCTTTGTACCAAGAAATTGCCGATATTACCATTGATGCAAGTGAGTTATTTTTTTCAACACTTATGCGTAATTTGCTGTTAACAATTGAACAATATCCATCTTCATAACCATGATTACATTAACTGTTTCCACTCCTGATGCTTCTTACCCGATTTTTATTCAAGCCGGTAGCCTAAATACATTACATTATAGTTTGCAACCTTATTTGACCCATCAGTTAGCCATAGTCACAAATGAAACCATTGCACCGTTATATTTAAGAGCATTTGAATATGCATTGCAAAGTATGGGGGTTTCTTTTTTTAGCATTATTTTGCCTGATGGTGAGCAGTATAAGAATTGGGAAACACTTAATCTGATTTATGATGCTTTGTTGCGCAAAAAAGCGGAGCGTAATACGACCTTGGTTGCTTTAGGCGGAGGTGTGATTGGTGATATGGTTGGGTTTGCTGCTGCTACATACCAAAGGGGTGCGCCCTTCATTCAAGTGCCTACAACATTGCTCAGTCAAGTTGACTCATCTGTTGGTGGGAAAACAGCAATCAATCATCCTTTAGGTAAAAATATGATTGGGGCGTTTTATCAACCTAAAGCCGTATTGGTTGATATCAATACATTGAATACTTTACCAGATAGAGAGTTAAGTGCAGGATTAGCAGAAGTGATTAAGTATGCGCTTATAAAGGATGTGCAGTTTTTATCGTGGCTGGAAGACAATATGGACCTGTTATTAGCTAGAGATCAAAAAGCGCTCGCATATGCTATTCAAACCAGTTGTCACATGAAGGCGCAAGTAGTGGCTGAAGATGAAAAAGAGCATGGCGTTCGTGCATTATTAAATTTAGGACATACATTTGGTCATGCCATAGAAACCCAGATGGGATATGGGGTTTGGCTGCATGGAGAGGCTGTCGCCGCTGGTATCATGCTTGCTTGTAGGTTGTCTGAAAAATTGGGGTTTTTAGCAAATTCAGATTGTGTCAGGGTGAAAACGCTATTAACTAAAGCAAATTTACCTGTCCAAGCTCCTTCATTTGCTGTTAGTCAATGGTTGGAGCATATGAGTCATGATAAAAAAGTGGTTCAGGGAAATATACGTTTTGTTTTATTAAAATCTTTAGGATCGGGATTTGTCACCAGCCAAGTTAGCATATCAGATCTTGAGAGCGTTTTATCATCATAATAAATGAAAAAATAATATCAAAGGGGATAAGTACATGCATAAATTGGTTTTAGGTTTGTTATTTTTGTCATCACTGTGTGTGGCACAAGACAAGCAAATATTGACTTTCCCTATTGAGCCACAAGCAATTAAAGTTGATTTATCATGTGAGCCTAAACAAGATGAGTTATTTGGCGATAATATTTCTTATCAGCTAATAGGACAAAAACAATTGGGAGATAAGTTAAGTCAATTAATTTTAGATAATGCTCAAGAAGTGTTTGCTATTAGAACATGCCAAGAGTTTGATGATTTAACCAAACCTAATCCAGCAATATGGGTCATGAACAAGAAGCCCAATTATCCATTAGCGACACCCTCATTACCCTTTTACAATTTTAAGTTTCAGCAGCAGTATTGGTTGTTGGTGAAAGATATTGCCTTTTCAACTGAAAACCAGCCTATGTATCATGTGTTTGTTTGGCGCAAAGGACAGTGGCAGGAGCAAGAGGATTTTTTTAAGGATCTTGCTTTTTATGGATTTGAAGGAGACAATTTTATTTCGGGTTTTTATGAAGGAGCTTATTTTATGAAGCATACTTCTATTTTAGAAAAAGGCCATTTAACTCCCCTGAAAAAAGAAGTTTGGGTAAATGATCAATTGGTTAAGCCGTATGAACCTGATAATAGTGTGTTTGATCGGTAAAAATGAAGTGAATGATCAAGAGAGGGTTGTGCCCTCCTTATGATTTGGCATAAAGTTGTATTATTGAACGCTCCATAGGTATGCGTGGGGCATTTTGCTATTGATGACTTAAAAAGGAAAATCATGTTTGCTAAAAATGCTACATTGGCGTGTTATGACCCAGAAATTTCTACAGCTGTTGATTCAGAATACCACCGGCAAGAAGATCATGTAGAGCTGATTGCTTCAGAAAACTATGTCAGTTTTGCTGTAATGCAGGCACAAGGTTCTATTTTGACCAATAAATATGCAGAAGGGTATCCAAATAAACGTTACTACGGTGGTTGTGAGTATGTTGATCAGGTTGAACAGTTGGCAATTGACCGAGTAAAAAAATTATTTGGTGCCGAATACGCTAATGTGCAGCCTCACTCTGGTTCTCAGGCCAATCAAGGAGTTTATGTTTCTGTATTGCAGCCAGGGGATACTATTTTGGGTATGAGTTTGGCTCATGGTGGCCACTTAACTCATGGTGCCAGCGTGAATATTTCTGGCAAACTCTATAATGTTGTAGCCTATGGTTTGAATGAAAAAGAAGAGCTAGACTATGATGAAGTAGAACGTTTGGCTTTAGAACATAAACCAAAAATGATTGTTGCTGGTGCTTCGGCTTATTCATTGGTAATTGATTGGGCACGTTTTAGAGCAATTGCAGATAAAGTGGGGGCTTATTTATTTGTCGATATGGCTCACTATGCTGGGTTGATTGCTGCAGGAGAATACCCAAACCCCGTTCCCCATGCTCATTTTGTGACGACAACAACTCACAAAACATTAAGAGGGCCTCGTGGGGGTGTGATTTTGGCTAAAGCCGAGTTTGAGAAACAACTTAATTCTGCCATCTTCCCCTGTTTGCAAGGTGGTCCTTTAATGCATGTTATTGCAGCTAAAGCGGTTGCTTTTAAAGAAGCTTCATCTGCAGAATTTAAAGCGTACTCACAGCAAGTTAAGAAAAATGCACAGGTTTTGGCGCAAACGCTCACAAATAGAGGCTTACGTATTGTTTCTGGACGTACTGAAAGCCATGTGTTCTTGGTAGATTTACGCCCTAAGGGGATTACTGGGAAGTTGGCAGAAGAGGTTCTGGGTAAAGCACATATTACTGTGAATAAAAATGCGATTCCAAATGACCCAGAAAAACCTTTTGTGACTTCTGGTATCCGTTTGGGTACACCAGCAATCACCACTCGAGGCTTTCAAGAGCTTCATACAGAACAGTTAGGTAATTTAATTGCTGATGTATTGGAAAACCCAGAAGATGAAACAGTGCTAAACCGTGTAGCAAAAGAGGTTCAAGCATTATGTGCCCAATTGCCTGTTTATGAAAAATAAATAAATCGTTGAATATCAAAGGCCATCTTAACCTAAAGATGGCTTTTTTTTTGGGAAAAAAGCATCAAAAAAATGATTAAGTACTTGGAGATTAAAGAAATAATAATGAATTCTTATTGACCAAGGTCAAATTGGAGCATATAGTATCGGCTAAGTGGGTAAAAATGGGGAAAAGTGGAGAAAATTCCACGATATATTATGTTCGGTGGCGTCAGTATTTTGAGTGTTGACAATAAAGGTCGTTTAGCTGTACCAGCTAAACACCGCGAGGTATTGTTACGTCATTACTCCCCAACTTTGGTTGTGACGTTAGAATCGAATGACCATCTTTTGCTTTACCCAGAAAAGAGTTGGACTGTTGTACAAGAAAAATTGTTGAAGTTGCCTACAGGTAATCCCGTGCTTAAAGCCTACCAGCGTTTAGTATTAGGATATGCAGAAAGCCAAAATATGGATGGTTCAGGCAGGTTGTTGTTGCCAGCAGTATTGCGTGAATTAGTGGCTTTAAATAAAGAAGTGGCTTTGGTTGGTATGGGTAATCGGTTTGAGTTGTGGGATATAGAAAAATGGAAAACACAAACTCAAGAAGCTTTGGCTATTAGTCGAGATGATTTGGCAATGCACTTGGGAGAGTTTTCTTTGTGAGTTCATTGACTCATGTAACAGTATTGTTGCAAGAAGCTGTAACAGCATTGGCTATAAAGCCTGATGGCATTTATGTTGATGCCACGTTTGGGCGTGGAGGGCACAGTAGGTTGATCCTCCAAGCTTTAGGGCAAGATGGCAGATTAATTGTTTTTGATAAAGACCCAAGAGCCATAGACGTGGCGCAAAAATTGGCACAAGAAGATTCTAGGGTAACCGTGGTGCATCAGGGGTTTGGATATTTAAAAAAAGCATTAAATGAATTAGGGGTTGAACAACTGGATGGCGCTTTGTTTGATTTAGGTATTTCTTCTCCACAAATTGATGAAGCACAAAGAGGGTTCAGTTTTCGTTTTGATGCCCCATTAGATATGCGTATGGATACCAGTAAGGGGCAAACAGCGAAGGATTGGCTAAATGATGCGCCAGAACATGACATTCAAGAGGTAATAAAAAATTATGGTGAAGAGCGGTTTAGCCGCCAGATTGCAGCAGCCATTGTTGCGCGGCGTCAGCAAAAACCTATTGAGACAACGCTTGAGCTCAGTGAACTGGTGTCGCAAGTCGTCCGTACTCGCGAACGAGGGCAAAATCCAGCTACACGCACGTTCCAAGCGATAAGGATATTGATTAATAAAGAATTAGAAGAGTTAGAGCAGGTATTGCCACAAGTTTGCCGCATGTTAGCACCAAATGGGCGTTTGGCAATAATCAGCTTTCACTCGCTAGAAGATAGAATTGTAAAACAGTTTTTTAAAAAATACACCCAAGCACCCGTATTGCCAAAATGGGTATTGGTTAAAGAAAAGGATTTACCTGTTCCCCCTTTAAAATTAGAGGGAAAAGCACAAGAACCAACACAGCTAGAAGTGCAAAATAACCCTAGAGCAAGGTCTGCCAGATTGAGAGTGGTCTCTCGCACGACAGGAGCATGGGAAGATTAACCGATGAACAAGCTTAATGTGTTTTTACTTGTTTTAGTCATCATTTCAGCATTTGGTGTCGTTGTTTTACAAGATGAGGCAAAAAAAAATTTTATTGCTTTAGAACAGGCGCAAAAAGAGGCCAAACGTTTAGATGAAGAATATGCACAGCTTGTTTTAGTCCAAACAAGCCTTGCTAAACATGCCGTTGTAGAAGAGTTGGCAAAAAAACAGGGCTTATATGCGCCCAGTATTGATCAGATTAGTGTAATAGAACCGTAAAAGAATTGATATGATGATTAAAAGCCATTATCCCTCTGGGATGGCAACCCCAAATAAAGCAAAAGATCCTAACACACCAAATGGGCGTGTGGTATGGGTTTTGTTGTTTTTGGGGTTAGGCTTTATGGCTTTAATTGGAAGAGCCTTATACTTGCAAGTTAAACAGCAAGACTTTTTGCAAAGTCAGGCTAATATGCGTTTTGTTCGTGCTTTACCTATTCCTGCTACGCGTGGGCAAATAGTAGACCGAAATGGTACCGCATTGGCTTTAAGTGCGCCAACACGTAATGTATTTGCTACACCTTCTACCATGGATGATATTTCTGAAACAGAGTTAAAAGACTTGGCGCATTTACTGGGTGTATCAACTAAGGAGCTTAAAGCCAAGTTGGATCAGAAAACCCGAGGATTTATTTATCTAAAAAGGCAGCTGACACCAGATGTTGCTCAAAAGGTGAGAGAGCTTCGTATTAAGGGTATTGGTTTTGAACATGCGTCAAAACGTTATTATCCAATGAATGAAGTTTTTGCTCATGTTGTTGGTTTTACTGGGATGGATGGTAAGGGTCAAGAGGGGTTGGAGCTAGCACGCGAGCGAATATTATCTGGTGCAGATGGAAAACGGGTTGTTTTAAGAGACAATCATGGGAACATTATTGACGACTTGGCAGACCCTAGTGCTAAGCGGCCTAGTAATGGCAAAAACCTTGTTTTGTCTTTGGATCAAAGAATCCAATTGTTGGCACAAAATGAGTTAGCAAATGCCGTACAAAAAACACAAGCAAAAGCGGCAAGTGTGGTTGTGCTGGATGCCCAAACAGGAGAAGTCTTGGCGTTGGCAAATGTCCCCACATTTAATCCTAATGAAGTGAAAAAATCGACACCTGAAAGTAGGCGCAATAGAGCAGTTGTTGATATGTTTGAACCAGGTTCGACAATGAAGCCTATTCCTGTAGCTAAGGCATTGGACTCAGGAAAAGTGAACCCAAATATGGTTTTAAATACCAGCCCATATAATATTGGACCTGCGACAGTTAAAGATACACATTTATATCCAAGTCTAACTGTTGCTGGCATTATTCAAAAATCATCAAATGTTGGGTCCAGTAAACTTTCTGCAATGTTCCCTCCTGAGGAGATGTATTCCTTTTATCAATCTGTAGGAATTGGGCAACCAATGCATTCAGGTTTTCCTGGAGAGAGTTCTGGGCGTTTACGTAATTGGAAAAACTGGCGCCCTATTGAACAGGCAACAATGTCTTTTGGGTATGGTTTACAAGTAAATTTATTACAACTTGCTCGCGCATACACGATTTTTACAACCAATGGGGAACTTTTACCTGTTAGTTTTGTTAAGCAAGAAGGAAAACCACAAGGCACACAAATTATTAAACCTCAGACAGCACAGAATATGCGCGTGATGATGAAGGCTGTTACTGAGGTTGGTGGTACAGGCCGCCAAGCCAGTATTGAAGGATATGAAGTGGCAGGTAAATCAGGTACTGCAAGAAAATTAGTAAATGGACGTTATGCTTCTGATAAACATGTTGGCTTATTTGTTGGCTTTGCTCCTGCAAAAAACCCTAAGGTGATCGTGGCTGTGATGATTGATGAGCCAAAAGGTGCTTATTATGGTGGCGCCGTTGCAGGACCTGTGTTCAGTAGTATTGCCTCTGGCAGTTTGCGTATATTGGGTGTGGAGTCTGACCAGTCACCTAAAACGCCTTTGTTGCGTCAGGCAAGCAGTCAAAATAATGAAAGAGGTCAAACTTAAATGGATCATTCAATTGTACCTAATTCTTTAGATTGCGATTTTTTGAAACCATTTAAAGACAAATATCATCATCATATCAGTGCTGATAGTAGAAAAATTGATTCGGGATATGTTTTTCTTGCCTGTCAAGGAGAACATACCGATGGTCGAAGTTATATTGCTTCTGCAATTGAGCAAGGTGCTGATTGTGTTTTATGGGATGATGCAGATCAATTTCAATGGACATCAGACAAACAAATAGATAATTTACCGATTACGAATTTGAGTGAACGAGTAGGAGAAGTTGCTGCTTATTTTTTAGATGAGCCATCAAGACAGCTTAATGTAATTGGCGTAACGGGTACCAATGGTAAAACATCCATTACTCAATGGTTGGCACAAGCTTTGGATTTATTGCAAGAGCGTTGCGCCATTATTGGCACAGTAGGCAACGGTTTCTTTGACCAACTGCAAGATACAACACATACGACACCAGACGCAGTGACTGTCCAGCATTTGTTATCGGATTTTTCTAAAGAAGGCGCAAAGGCCATTGCTATGGAGGTATCTAGCCATGGTTTGGACCAATATCGTGTGAATGGCGTACATTTTAACAGTGCTATTTTCACCAATTTAACTCGAGATCATTTGGATTACCATGGCTCTTTTGAAGAATATGGTGAGGCAAAAAGCCGACTGTTTCTTTGGCCTGATTTGAAACATGCCATTATTAATGTGGATGATACTTTTGGGCAAAGCCTTTATAAGAGGTTATTGTTAGAAAAACCTAAACTAGAAGTTGTTTCTTATGGTTTTTCTGAAGATGCCAGTGTTCGCATCCTCAGTTTTAAAGCGTCTTTGGCAGGAATGAGCATCGATTTTCAAACGCCTTGGGGCAGTTGTACAATCAACACGACATTGCTGGGGCGTTTTAATGCTCAGAATTTAGCTGCAACATTGGCTGTATTATGTGCTCAAGGTTATTCTTTACAGAATGTTTGCCAGGTTTTACCCAAAATAAAACCTGCAACGGGACGTATGGATTGTTTAATCAATGATTCAAAACCTTTAGTGGTCATCGATTATGCTCATACGCCAGATGCATTAGAAAAAGCGTTGATTACCTTACAAGAAATTAAGCCAAATAACAGTAAGCTTTGGTGTGTTTTTGGTTGTGGTGGTAATCGAGATAAAGGCAAACGGCCACTTATGGGGGCTGTTGTGCAAAAGTATGCAGATTGTCCTGTCGTGACCAGTGATAACCCTAGGCTAGAAGAGCCTATTGCTATTATTCGTGATATTTTACCTGCTGTTCCTGAAGCCACTTTAATTGAAGTGGATAGAAAAAAAGCGATAGAAACGGTTATTAAGCTGGCCGCTGATCATGATATTATTTTAATCGCAGGTAAAGGACATGAAATTTACCAAGATATAGCTGGTATCAAACACCACTTTTCAGACTTCGAAATTGCTCAAGCGGCATTGGCAGGTAGGTAATGAATCTAGATCTCAACTTCATTTATCAAGCATTAGGTCAGGAAAAACCAATACAAAATAGTATTGTTCATGGCATCAGTACAGACAGCCGTAAGGTAACGGTAAACGATGTATTTTTTGCTTTAAAAGGTGCGCATTTTGATGGGCATCAGTTTGTTTCAGAAGTTTTGGCAAAAGGTGCTGTAGCGGCTGTTGTTTGTTGTGATTTTGAAATGGAAGACCCTCGTTTAATTAAAGTAGACGATACCTTACAGGCTTTAGGTACTTTAGCGCATCAATGGAGAAAATCGTTAAATTTAACCTTGTTAGGCATCACGGGTTCTAGCGGTAAGACCACTGTCAAAGAAATGGTTTTGTGTATTTTAAAAGAATTTGTACCCGTACAATCGGTTTTGGCAACGGAAGGCAATTTTAATAATGAAATTGGCTTACCCCTTACATTGCTAAAACTTACACCCGAGCATCGTTTTGCTGTCATTGAAATGGGTATGAATCATTTTGGCGAGTTGACTCGGCTCACTCAGATTGCACAACCAGATATTGCTTTGGTTAATAATGCACAACGAGCCCATATTGGTTGTGGATTTGACAGCGTTGCCGATATAGCAAAAGCAAAAAGTGAAATTTATATAGGGTTGTCTGAAAGTGGTGTGGGCATTTATCCTCAAGAAGATCAATATGCAAATATATTTAAAGCAGCCATTCACAGCCAATATTGTATGAGTTTTGGTGTAGAACATGGTGATGTTCATGCAAAAGCATTAACACTTGAGCCTTTAAGTAGCCAGTTTATACTCTGTACGCCAAAAGGAGAGCAAGACATCCATTTGCCTGTGGCGGGTAAACATAATGTCAGTAATGCGTGTGCTGCGTCTAGTCTGGCCTTGTGTGCTGATGTTCCGCTTGAAATCATCGCAAAGGCATTGGCAAACTTTCAAAATATCAAAGGTAGATTGCAACAAAAAACAGGGTATGCAGGATCTCGTATTATTGATGATACTTATAATGCTAACCCAGAGTCAGTTAGAGCAGCTATTGATGTTTTGAGTCGTTTTATGCCAAATAGAATATTGATTCTGGGCGACCTAGGCGAGTTGGGAGACAATGCCAAGGTGTTGCATCAGGAAATAGGGACATATGCAAAAAAAGCACAAGTAGATTATTTAATTACTTTAGGTGACTTAAGTGCGTCTGCTACAGTTGCTTTTGGGGAGCAAGCAAAACATTTTACTCAAATTGATGAGTTGGTATCTTATGTGAGGCCTTTACTGAGTCAAGACACTAATGTGCTTGTAAAGGGGTCACGTTTTATGAAAATGGAGCGAGTAGTGGACGCATTACTTGCCTGTAATTAAGGAGTTGTTTTGTGCTATTGTGGTTAGCAAATTTTTTAGATGAGTATATTCATTTTTTCAACGTTTTTGGTTACACAACGTTTCGTGCGGTCATGTCTGCACTGACCTCTCTTGTGCTCAGTTTGATTTTGGGACCATGGGTAATTCGTAAGTTAACTGAGTTAAAGGTTGGTCAAGCAATTCGAACAGATGGACCCCAAACACATTTAATTAAGGCTGGCACCCCAACAATGGGGGGCTCATTGATTTTACTGTCCATTACTTGTAGCACTTTATTATGGTCAAATTTAGCCAATCACTATACTTGGGTTTTGTTATTGGTTACTTTAGGTACCGGCGCCTTGGGTTTTTATGATGATTGGCGTAAGGTGGTTTATAAAGATCCAAATGGTGTTTCTGCCCGATTTAAAATGATTTGGCAGTCTTCTATTGCAATCGGAGCAGGTATTTTTCTGTTCTATTCTGCTCATTTACCTGCTTCTACAGAATTTATTGTCCCCTTTTTTAAAAATATTGCCTATCCTTTGGGTGGTATTGGTTTTTGTATACTGACTTATTTTGTCATTGTGGGCACATCTAATGCAGTAAACTTAACTGATGGGTTAGATGGTTTGGCTGCTTTGCCTGTATTCCTTGTTGCAGCAGGATTATCTGTATTCGCTTATGTAGAGGGGCATGCTGATTTTGCTCGATATTTACAGTTACCTCATATTGTTGGCGTCAATGAAGTTGTGATTTTTTGTGCCGCCATCTGCGGTGCCTGTTTAGGGTTCCTGTGGTTCAATGCTTATCCGGCTCAAGTGTTTATGGGCGATGTTGGTGCTTTGGCGCTAGGTGCTGCATTAGGTACTGTTGCTGTGATTATTCGGCAAGAAATTGTTTTGTTTATTATGGGTGGGCTTTTTGTCGTCGAAACACTCTCTGTTATGTTGCAAGTAGGGTCCTATAAAATGCGCAAGAAGCGAATTTTCCGTATGGCCCCTTTGCATCATCATTATGAACAAAAAGGTTGGAAAGAAACACAAGTTGTGGTGCGTTTTTGGATTGTGACCATGATCTTGGTCTTAATTGGTTTGGCAACACTTAAACTGCGTTGATGAATATGGAACTGAAGAATAAAAAAGTATTGGTGCTTGGGTTAGGAGCAACAGGTTTGTCTCTACTGAAGTTTTTGCAAAAAGAACAGGCAATCGTTGCAGGGTTCGATACTCATTTATCTGATGTTCAGGCCAAACAGATTCATGATGCTTCTCCAGATACGCCACTTTATTCTGGCGTACTGGCAAATGTTTTGCAGCAAAATAACTTTGATATATTGGCTTTGAGTCCCGGTGTGCCTTCAACTTTGCCTGAAATTGTTCAGTTTAAAATACAAGGAAAGCCTGTTGTTGGTGATGTCGAAATTTTTGCACAAAAAATAAAGCAAACAGACAGTAAAGTCATTGCGATTACAGGTTCTAATGGTAAAACAACCGTCACCAGCTTAGTTGGTTTTTTATGTGAGCAGCTAGGATTAAAAACAGTGGTGGCAGGCAATATTGGGTTGCCTGTGTTAGATGCATGGACAATGAATGAACATACATTACCCGATGTGTGGGTTTTAGAGTTATCGAGTTTTCAACTGGATACCACAACCTCCCTAAATGCAACTGCCGCCACAGTATTGAATATTTCAGAAGATCATTTAGAACGTTATACTGATTTATTAGAGTATGCCTATAGTAAATCTCATATATTTGGGGCAAATAGCGTACAAGTTTTAAACCTAGATGACCTATTATGTCGAGCCATGGCTCGCCCTAACCACAGAACAATTTGGTTTTCTTTGCAGAAAAAAACGGATTTTTGGGTGGATATCACAGAGAATAATTTACCTATATTAAAGCAAGATCAGGTTTGTGTTTCGTTTAATGATTTGCCGTTGCAGGGGTTACACAATGCAGCAAATATTTTAGTTGCTTTGGCATTGTGTGAAGCAATTGGCTTGCCATTAACAAAATTGATTGCCCAATTACCGGCATTTAAAGGTTTGCCCCACCGAGTAGAAAAAATTGGTGAAAAAGATGGTGTGATTTTTATTGATGACTCTAAAGGTACTAATGTAGGCGCAACGTGTGCTGCCTTAGCGGGGTTTCATCAACCCATCGTCTTAATTGCGGGTGGTTTGGGAAAAGGGCAGAATTTTACCCCTTTACGTGATGCGTTAGTGAATAAGGCAAGAGCATTGGTTTTAATTGGGCAAGATGCCAAAATAATTGAATCAGCGTGTCAAAATTTACCCATACCCATTATTCATTGTCAAACGTTAGAAGATGCAACAAGAATAGCATTTGACCAAGCACATTCAGGTGATATTGTTTTGTTGAGTCCTGCATGTGCAAGCCTTGATATGTTTACTGGATATGCACATAGGGCGCAAGTATTTATTGATGGTTTCTCTGAGCTAATTAACAATCATGTTACACAATAAACTGCTGAATAATAATTTACTCAAAGATGGTAAAACCTATGATGAATCCTTATTGTGGACAATTGTATTCATCACAGCATTCAGTTTGATTATGGTTTTTTCTGCTTCGATTGCGATTGCTCAGGCAGATGATGGCAATAAATGGTTTTTCTTAGAGCGCCAGATGATGTTTGTTGCGATGGGCACAATCTTTGGTGCAATTGCTTTTCAATTTCCAATGAAATGGTGGAAGGTGGTGACGCCTTATGTTTTAGGCATATCCCTTTTGCTGTTGTTGTTGGTGCTTTTCCCTGGTGTTGGTCGAGAAGTTAATGGTGCAAAACGCTGGATTCCTTTAGGCCCCGTGAATATTCAACCTTCAGAAATATTTAAATTGGCAACCGTGCTTTATATTGCCAGCTTTGTTACCCGTAGGGAAGAAGTTTTGGGTAACCTGAGAAAAGGTCTTTTACCTGTTGCAGGGATTATGGCGGTTGGTCTGGCTTTAATTATGTTTGAACCAGATTTTGGCTCATTTATGATGGTCGCGGCAACTGCCGTTTTGATGTTATTTTTAGGTGGTATGCCAATTAAATGGTTTTTGTCGACTTTAGTGCTTGGTGCAGCATTAACCACAACTTTAATTTTGGCGGCTCCGTATCGATTAAAACGTGTGTCAGGATTTTTAGACCCATGGGCAGACCCATATGGTAAAGGCTACCAATTGACCCATTCTTTATTGGCTTTTGGTCGAGGCGAATGGTTCGGTGTTGGCCTTGGGGGCAGCATTGAAAAACAATTTTATCTGCCTGAAGCCCATACGGATTTTATTATGGCAGTTGTTGCTGAAGAGTTTGGTTTTGTAGGCATGTTAGCCCTGATTATGGTCTATGTCTGGATTGTTTGGCGGGCATTTAGTATTGGTATGAGAGCCAAATCACTGGAGCAGTATTTTTCTGCCGCTGTTGCCAAAGGGATCGGCGTTTGGATTGGCATACAAAGTTTTTTTAATATTGGGGTAAACTTAGGTTTATTGCCAACAAAAGGTTTGACGTTACCTCTTATGTCCTATGGAGGTTCTGCTGTTATTGTCACTTTAGTTGGTGTTGCTTTATTATTGAGAATTGACTGGGAAAACAGACGATTAATGCGCGGGTATAAATTATGACGCAAAAAACATTTTTAATTATGGCAGGCGGTACAGGAGGGCATATTTTCCCAGGCCTTGCCGTTGCGCATAGTTTGGAAGAAAAAGGACATAAAGTTTTATGGTTGGGCGCACAAGGTGCAATGGAAACAACACTAGTACCTAAACACAATATCCATATCGAAACTGTTGCAATAAAAGGCATTCGGGGTAATGGTTTAAAAAGAAAATTAACCTTACCCTTTGTGTTGTTTAAAGCTGTTATGAAGGCAAAAAAAATCATTCAAGAGCATCAAGTAGATGCCGTGATCGGTTTTGGTGGTTTTGCTGCTTTCCCTGGAGGAGTGGCAGCAAAATTAAGTCGTAAGCCCATTATTATTCATGAACAAAATGCCGTTGCAGGATTAGTTAATAAAACATTGGCAAAAATTGCCACCAAAACCCTGTTTGCTTTTCCTGGCGTGTTTCCATCTGCTCTTGGGTTAGTTGGTAACCCTGTCAGAAAAGAAATAGCCACTTTGCCTGAGCCTGCACAACGTTTTTCTGGACGAGTAGGTCCAATAAAATTATTGGTTGTAGGGGGCAGTCTTGGTGCTAAAGTATTTAATCAAGTTGTGCCAGAAGCTTTGTCTTTACTTAATAATCAACAAATAAATGTATTGCATCAGTGTGGCAAAAATAATTTAAGCGAAGTACAAGAACGTTATCAACAATATCATGTCAATGCGACATGTCAGGAGTTTATTCATGATATGCAAGAAGCTTATGCTCAGGCTGATATTGTTTTGTGTCGTTCAGGCGCGTTAACGATTGCAGAGTTGGCTGCGTGTGGTTTAGGGAGTATTTTGGTACCGTTCCCTTTTGCCGTAGATGATCACCAGAGCGCTAATGCGCAATATTTGGTTCGCTCTCATGCCTCAGTATTGTTACCACAAGATGCACTGACTGCGTCAAGGTTAGCCGAAGAGTTACAAAAATTAGATAGACAACAGTGTTTAGATCAAGCACAAAATGCTCGAGCATTGGCTTTACCTGATGCCGCGGACAAAGTAGCACAGATTGCCATTGCAACGGTACAGTAGAGGAATTTATGAAACATAAAGTAAAACATATCCATTTTGTTGGTATTGGTGGCGTAGGTATGAGTGGTATTGCTGAAGTTTTGCATAATCTCGGGTATACCATCTCTGGTTCAGATCAGGCCAATAACGCCAGTACCCAACGTTTAAGTGATATGGGTATTGCCGTTTATTTTGGGCATGATGCAAGTTATATAAACGGAGCAGATGTCGTGGTGACTTCTACCGCAGTTAAAGCAGATAACCCAGAAGTTGTGGCCGCCAGAGAAAATAAAATAACGGTTATTCCAAGAGCCATGATGTTGGCAGAGTTAATGCGCTTTAAAAGTGGTATTGCCATTGCCGGCACGCATGGTAAAACCACAACGACCAGTTTAACTGCATCTATTCTTGGTGCGGCAGGTTTAGACCCAACATTTGTTATTGGCGGTAAATTAACCGCTGCGGGCAGTAATGCAAAGTTAGGACAAGGAGACTATATGCTTGCCGAAGCAGATGAGTCGGATGCTTCCTTTTTGCATTTGTCTCCGGTTATGGCAGTGGTCACTAATATTGATGCAGATCATATGGAGACATATGATCATAATATCGAAAAACTATATCAGGCTTTTCTTGATTTTTTACATGGATTGCCATTTTACGGCTGTGCTTTTATTTGTATTGAAAATGAGCATACCCGTGCTATTTTACCGAGAATCAATAAAACATATAAAACATATGGCTTTTCTGATGAGGCTGATATTTATGCCGCTAATATTCGCGCCATAAATGCGCAAATGCATTTTACTGTGTGCTTTAAAAATCAAATACATGAGCCATTTGATGTCGTGGTGAATATGCCAGGAAGGCATAATGTACTTAATGCTTTGGCTTCTATTGGTATTGCTTTAGAGTGTCATGCTAATGTTGAGTCAATCAAACAAGGGTTAAGCCAATTTGCTGGAGTGGGGCGTCGTTTCCAACGGTATGGAGACATTCCTTTGCCTAAAGGCGGGACTTTTACCCTAATTGATGATTATGGGCATCATCCTGTAGAAATGGCAGCAACATTGGAGGCTGCTAGAAATGCCTTTCCTAATCAAAGGCTTGTGTTGGCTTTTCAGCCGCATCGTTATAGCCGAACCAGAGATTTATTTGAAGATTTTGTTAAAGTGTTGCATGATAATGTAGATGTTTTAGTTTTAACTGAAGTGTATGCTGCGGGTGAGTCACCCATTGTTGCCGCTGATAGTCGTGCCTTAGCAAGGGCAATTAGGGTTTTAGGTAAAATAGAGCCGATTTATGTTGAAGATATACAATTATTACCTGAAACATTATTAAATGTGACTCAAAATGACGATGTTGTCTTAAATATGGGGGCCGGTAGCATTGGTGCAGTTCCATTAAAAGTAGTAAATTTAGCAAAGGATCAATGATGCAGCATTTTGGAAAAGTTGCAGTCCTGTTTGGTGGAACATCCCATGAGCGAGAAGTCTCGTTGGCTAGTGGTCAGGCAGTATTGAATGCCTTAAAAAGTAAAGGGGTTGATGCACATCCTTTTGATCCTGCACATACAGAACTAATACAGCTAAAAAGAGAAAAATTTAACCGTGTTTTTATTGTATTACATGGAAAATACGGAGAAGATGGTATTATTCAAGGTGTCTTAAATGAAATGAAGATCCCTTATACTGGCTGTGGTGTGATGGCCTCTGCAATTGGTATGGATAAATGGCGTACAAAACTTGTTTGGAAAGGCGCTGGTTTGCCTATCCCTCCATTTTATCTACTGACAGACAGCAGTGATTTTGATTCGATTGAAAAAGAACTTGGTTTGCCACTGTTTGTGAAACCTGCTTGTGAAGGCAGTAGCATTGGTGTGGTTAAAGTTAAGGATGCTGGGCAATTAAAAAAACATTACGAGTTAATTAAAAAAATCGATTCGTTAGTATTAGCTGAAAAATTTATTGGAGGGGGTGAATATACTTGCTCTATTTTAGGTCAGCAGGCGTTGCCAACCATTAAAATTATACCCAAAACAGAGTTTTATGATTATGAGGCAAAATATAATCGTGATGATACAGAGTATCTGTGCCCTTCTGATTTAACATCAGAAGACGAAAAGCATATAAGAAACTTATCATTACAAGCATTTAAAGTGATTGGTGGTAAAGGTTGGGGACGTATTGATTTTTTAAAAGATACCGATGGGCAATTGTATCTGCTTGAGGCAAATACTGTTCCAGGAATGACCAGCCATAGTCTGGTTCCTAAAGCCGCAAGGCAAGTTGGCATTAGTTTTGAAGATCTTTGTCTGGAAATTTTAGAACATGCAGATTTGGAATGATCCTCGGGCTTCAACAAGATTGCGAAAATGGTTGTATTTACTGATAGCAGTTTGTTTACTGGTTTCGTTAGGAAAGTTTGTTTTACAGGCTTCTTTGTTTCCTGTAAAACAGATACAAATTAATGGTAAATTAAAGCATATTAGCCAAGATCAGCTACAATTTGTGGCACAAAATAAAGTAATCGGTGATACACTTACTTTAGATTTAAATCAGGTAAAAAACAGCTTTGAAGAGCTAAGTTGGATTAAAGAGGCAGAGGCAAAAAGGCATTGGCCTGATACATTAGAAATCACCATTGTTGAGAAAAAAGCCATTGCCCGTTGGAAAGAAGGTGGGTTAGTCGATTCAGATGGAAATTGGTTTGAAGCAAATACAGATGAAGAGTTACCTATATTTGATGGACCAAAAGGTTCTGAGTCCCAGATGAAGCTAATGTATGAAGAGTTGACAAAAACATTACAACCTGAGCAATTAAAAGTTAAAGCTTTGTATTTAACTGATAGAAACGCTTGGCAAGTGAGGCTTGATAATGATATTTTACTGAAGTTAGGTACAGATGATGCACTAAAACGAGTAGATATGTTAAAAACAGTGTGGCGGAAATATCTTGAAGCGCAAGCCTCGGATATAGAATATATAGATTTAAGGTATTCAAACGGTTTTGCTTTAAAAATGAGAAGTGAACCTGATAAACCCGTATTAGGATAAATTTGTGAAAGAACAAAAGCATTATATTAGTGCCCTTGATATTGGCACATCTAAGGTGATCGCTGTTGTTGGCGAAGTACAAGAAGATGGAGAAATCCATATTGTCGGTTTAGGACAAGCACCATCTCGTGGCTTAAAAAGCGGAATGGTGACTAATATTGATGCGACAGTACAATCGATCCAACGAGCAATTAATGATGCAGAACTAATGGGCGATTGTAAAATCAATAATGTCATTACTGGTATTGCAGGAAACCATATTCGCAGTTTAAATTCACAAGGTGTGGTTAAAATTAAAGATGGCGAAGTAATGCAACAGGATATTGAGCGGGCAATAGAGACCGCTCGTGCCGTGAGTATTCCGCCTGATCATCAAATCTTACACACAGTCATTCAAGAGTATATTATAGATAATCAAGAAGGTGTGCGTGAACCGATTGGGATGAGTGGTGTGCGGTTAGATACTCGAGTGCACATTATTACTGGCGCCCTGACCGCAATACAGAATATTCAAAAATGTGTTCAACGTTGTGGTTTGCAGATAGATGATTTGGTTTTACAACCCATGGCCAGCGCGCAAGCAATTTTAACCGAAGATGAACGTGACTTAGGTGTTTGTGTGATTGATATTGGTGGTGGAACAACCGATATTGCTGTTTATACTAATGGTGCTATTAGACATACTGCGGTGATTCCCATTGCAGGAGATTTAATTACAAAAGATTTAGCGCAGGCATTAAGAACCCCTCATTCAGCTGCTGAATATATTAAAATCAACCATGGTGTGGCTTTGGCGACAATGGATGGTTTAGATGAAATGATTGAGGTGCCCAGTGTAGGAGACAGAAGCCCAAGACAGATTTCTCGTCAGACTTTAGCAGAAGTGATTGGGCCTCGAGTAGAAGAAATTTTAGAATTGGTTCAACATGAGTTAAGACGTTCAGGTTTCCCCGAAGAAGTTTTATCTTCTGGTGTGGTATTAACTGGCGGAGCCTCATTGTTACCGGGGATGGTAGATTTAGCCGAAGATATATTTAATTTACCTGCTAGAGTAGGCGTGCCAAAAGAGTTGGCAGGAGTGGCAGAGAGAGTGCGTAATCCGAGATTCTCCACAGCGATTGGTTTACTTTATTATGGACGTGATAAAATAGTGCAACAAAACCAATCAAATGAAGAAGAATTTACCACTGTTTTTACAAAAATTAAGAATTGGTTAAAAAATAACTTCTAAACCATTTATTTTTAACCATAAAGACCGTACAATTATGTGTATTAAGGAATTTAACGATTTAGGCCGCAATGGTTGTGAGCTAAGGAGCAATCTATGAGTTTGGTATATGATGTTGTTGAAACAGCAGCTAGTCCTGCCGTCATTAAAGTGATTGGCGTAGGTGGTGGTGGTTGTAATGCAATCAATAACATGATTAAAGGAGCGATTCATGGTGTAGAGTTTATCAGTGCCAATACTGATGCTCAGTCATTACAGCGTAATGAAGCAACCCGTAGAGTTCAATTAGGTACCAATCTGACCAGAGGTCTTGGGGCTGGCGCCAATTGTGAAGTTGGTCGTAATGCTGCCTTAGAAGATAGAGAAATGTTGGCTGAGGCATTGCGTGGTGCCAATATGATTTTTATTGCTGCCGGTATGGGCGGAGGAACAGGAACAGGCGCCGCACCTGTTGTGGCAGAAATTGCCAAAGAAATGGGTATCTTAACCGTTGCGGTTGTCACAAGACCATTTGCATATGAAGGCAGTAAACGTCAAAAAGTGGCGCAAGAAGGTATTGACGCATTAAAAAAACAAGTTGATTCTCTTATTGTTATACCAAATGACAAACTATTACATGCCTTAGGTGATGATGTCACCATGAGAGAAGCTTTTAAGGCTGCGGATGAAGTGCTTCATAGTGCGATTTCTGGCATTTCAGAAGTGATTACCAGTCCAGGTATCATTAACTTAGATTTTGCTGACGTAAAAAACGTCATGGGTATTATGGGTATGGCCATGATGGGCTCTGCCCATGCAACGGGCTTGGATCGAGCCAAAGAAGCCACTAATCAAGCTATTTCTAGCCCACTGCTAGATGATATTACTTTAGATGGTGCGCGAGGTGTTCTCGTTAATGTGACCACTGCACCAGGTTGCTTAAAAATGTCAGAATACAATGAAATTATGTCTGTTATTAACCAATATGTTCATCCAGATGCTGAGCGTAAAATTGGTACCGCAGAAGATGAGACCATGGATGAAGACGCTATTCGTGTGACTATTATTGCGACAGGTTTAAATGGCCCCATGCAAAATGGTGCTCATGCAAAAGAAATTGTTCATGAGCATTTAAATCTGATTGCGACAGGTACAGATGGTGCCACTTCATACGACATTAATAATGTTGCTCGAGGTGGACGAGGAGCTAAAGCTGCACCAAATACTTCACCTGACTTTTCCAGTCAAAGTTTAGTAGACAGCTATGATGTGCCAGCCTTTTTGCGCCGACAAGCAGATTAACCATTACATCATTAAATAACAGAGGGAGCCTTATGGCTCCTTCTATTATTTTAATCTTTATATTTTAAGAGACTGTTATAAGATTATTATCGTTTTATTGAATCTATGAGAAGAGGGGGAAAAATGGCAGTTGTTTTATATGAAGACTCGGAACATAAATGTGTTGCCTTCACCGATTTGGTTGAAGGAGAGGGCGTTCAGGCTAATCAATTTGCTATTGTTCATCAAGGACATGGGATGTTGTTAGATCCTGGTGGCAATTTAGTTTACAAGCAATTATTTGCCCAAATTTCTGATTATTTTGCGCCCTCGAATATGCAATATGTGTTCGCCTCTCATGCTGACCCTGATATCATTTCCTGTTTAAATGGTTTACTGTTAATGACAGATGCAAAAGTTCTGATTGCACAGGAATGGGAACGTTTCTTGCCACATTTTTGTCAAAAGGGGATCAGCGCGGGCAGATTGGTTTCTATTCCTGCCCAAGGTCTTAATATCAGTTTACAAGGCCTGGAGTTGAAAGTGTTGCCCGCTCACTATTTACATACGGTAGGTAACTTTCATATTTATGATCCAATCAGTAAAATATTATTCTCAGGTGATGTTGGGGCTTCTTTTGTGGACAATGATGTTGCGGCGACAACTGTGACTAATGTGTCTGAACATGTCAACAATCATGGTGTGATAGAATTTCACCAACGTTATATGACAAGTAATAAAGCGTGTAAATTGTGGGTGCAGATGATTAGAAGTTTAGATGTTGAATGGATTGTACCTCAACATGGCTCCTCATATAAAGGTAAAGAAACAGTTGAGGCATTTTTAGGTTGGTTTGAAAACTTGCAATGTGGTATTGATTTGTTGTAGTTTAAAGTCAAGCTTTATATTTTTGTCGGTGTTTTTCATAAAAATAGTGATTGCTTGGTGCTGCTTTGATTTTGATCAACGTGTAGTTTCTTCCTGTTTGTAATACTAAATAAAAAACCAATTGTGTAACATGTCAGTTAAGGAATAATAATGGCTACAGTTTTATATGACGATGGAACCCATAAGTGTGTTGCTTTTACAACATTAGTAGAAGGAGAAGGGGTTCAAGCAAATCAATTTGCGATCATTGACTCCGGAGATGGTGTATTGTTAGACCCTGGTGGGAATTTAACTTATAAAAACCTTTTGGCTGAGATGGCAACCTATTTTTTGCCTTCCCATACACGGTATATTTTTGCATCACATCAAGATCCTGATATTGTTGCTTCTGTAAACGGGTGGTTGCTAATAACCGATGCTAAAGTACTGATTGCAGCAGAGTGGGAACGGTTTTTACCTCATTTTTGCTCAAAAGGTATGACTAAAGGACGTTTAATTCCTATCCCCGCAGAAGGAATGAATGTTGATTTGGGGCAATCTAATTTACAAATTGTGCCAGCGCATTATTTACATACTGTGGGGAATTTCCAAATATATGATCCAATCAGTAAAATATTGTTTTCGGGTGATGTGGGCGCATCTATTGTTACTGGAGAGGAAGCTGCAGGCCATGTGGTTGATTTTCAAGAACACTTAGAAAAAAATTCTGTTTATGGATTTCACCGCCGCTATATGTCAAGTAGAAATGCTTGTAAATATTGGGTTAACATGGTGAGACAACTTGATATAGAATGCATGGTGCCTCAACATGGTGCACATTATAAGGGTAAAGAAATGGTTAATACCTTCCTTGATTGGTTTGAGAACTTGGAATGTGGTGTTGATCTAATTACTCAGGATGACTTTAAAGCTTAATTTTTGGAATGTAAATATGCTTGATATGCAAAGCCCCATCGTATTAGTTATTGTACTTTTGTTGGTATTGGTGGTGGTTTTTATCGTCTTTTTCCTGATGAAAAAGACAAAAAAGACAGCAGATGGCTCAGATGAGCCATCTGTTTTTCAGCAGGAAACCTTGTTGATTCCTCAGGGAAGTTTACAAGGTGCGACAGAGGTGCGTTCGTTATCTGAAACAGATTTAGCAACAGATGCAGATGAAGTATCTTTAGAAAAAGTTGATTTATTAACAGAATATGAAATTTATTTACAGTTTGGTTATCTTGAACGAGCGACAAGAACTTTAGCCAGCTATTTAAAAGATTTAAAAGAACCCCCATCAGATTTACGAGAAAAATTGCTTTCTCTTTTTCTTGAATGTCACATGATAGATGATTACTCCGATGAGTTGGAAAAGCAATATCATGAAGGTGTGTTTAACCAAGAAGCTTTGGCTCAACACATTATTACAGGGTTAAAAATTGATCGGAATAATTTAACGTTAAGATCTTTAGCTGAAGTAGAGTTAGGCTGGGGACCGAATGATGTCCTTAGTCAGCTAGGTGAACAGATTAAAATTATCCAAACAGAAAAACCAGTGGCATCTTCTGATTCAGAGCAAATTGATCAGGAAACAGCATCACAACCTAAAACGTCATCAATCAATACCCAATCATTAACGAACCTAACCAGCTCTTATTTAAATGGCAAGGCGAGTACTTGGTTGGTTACAGGGCGAGCGAAATTCAAAGGTAAATTGAGTATAGAAGAAAAAGAAATCATTAAAACTTTTATTTCGCCAAAGGAGCGCGCTAAGCTTTTTGTTTTGGATGGTGATTATGTTAATGCGATTGCCGCGTATGAAAAAGCACTTAAAGTAGATAAGCATCCTTTAACATTGTTGGTTAATATTTTGCGTTTGGATTATTTGACAAAAAATTTAGATACATACCTTGCACATTTTTGGGCGTTTTGTTATGAAGTTGGTGATCAAGCAGATATTGTAAAAAGACAATTGCTTCATATGGGATTATCCTTAGGGCAACATGATGCATTTGCTGATTTAGAACTGGCAACAACCAAAAGTGAGTTAGACCAAATTGCAAAAAGGTATGGTATTTCACTTATAAAAGAGTCCACACCAAAACAGCATAAACAAGAAATACCATTAGTTAAATCAGGTGGTCTGCATAATGATGTTGAATCGCAAGCGATTGTACAAACAGAATCTACAGGTGCTTCCTCTTCTTCTGCTATTTTAGATGAAGCAGAGGCCCAACTTGGCTATGGGCAAATTGAAGAAGCGATGGTTACTTTAGAAAATGGATTATATGAGAATCCTCATGATGTTCAGTTATATCCATTACTCCTTGATTTATATGAACGATTGGATGATAAAGCACGCTTTAATGCATTCTCACAAAAAATGAGAGAGAAAAATCTTTCATTGCCAGAGGAAGCAAACTTAGCAATAAGTCACTTGGCTCAACGTATGAATATGTTTTAGGATAAAATGAAAGATAATCAAACAACTACAATAAAGGTTTTACCTGTTGGGATGGATGAACGTAAAAGTGCCGTTTTACGGGCAGCATTCCGCATGTATGACCATGATCACTATGAGTTGGTAAGTGATACGCATACCCATCTAGATGTTGCAATTGTGGATCTTGATAGTGCACGGGGTGTCGCTGTACTTGATGAATTTTTACAAAAATTCCCAGACCTACCTGTTTTGGCTGCTTCAGTTGAGGCTCATCAGTTAGAAGTGCCTCTATTACCAAAGCCTATTCGAGTTGAGACATTATTTCCTGCGTTAAAATCTGTTTTAGCTCAACCAAAACAAAAGGTGCAAAAGGCATTTGTCAGTCAAGTTCCTGTGACAACAGCTAAAGAACCCACAACATCATTTGTTGAGTCTGAGTCTGAGTCTGAGCCTGAGCTTCCTAAAGCTGAAGTAGAAAACGCTGTCGTGGCTTCTGCCGTTAAAAATGAAAATGCCAGTGTAAAAAAAGCAGACTTTAACGCAGAAGAAAATTTGTTAAAAATCACAAAATTTGATCCTGATGTTGGGCTATTGGGCTGTTTAAAATCGGCTCAAGTTCAGAATGAAAATATTATTATATTTTTCCAAAATGAAGTTGTATTAATGGCATTGCCAGAAGATGATATGGTTTTACTGGCACAGCCTTTAGAAAAAATTCGACAATTATGTCTCACAACCAATTATGATGCTTTTGATAAGAAGCGAATTCCAATTGGGAAAGCCTTGCCTAAATTACCCAGTATTAGATTGATGAACTTATTGTGGCAGTTGGCTGTTTGGACTGCCCAAGGACGTTTGGTTAAGAATATTAAAATAGAGCGACCACTCATTTTAAAAGCATGGCCCAATTTTACACGGGTAGCTTTAATTCCTGATGCTATGAGAATTACTGCCTTCCTGATTAGAACCCCTGTTAATTTAAGTGTTTTATGTAAGGTCTTACAGGTTGATCTTACATCCTTATTGAATTTTTTAGCTGCTGTTTATGTGACAGATTTTTTAGTCGTACCAGAACAAGCTAAACCATCGCAACTTATTAATGCAACTTCTTCAGGGGCTATTGTCAATACACAGGCTGCTTCTGGTTCTACTAATGCTTCTGATCCTGTCTCTATCCCAGAGCCAGCAAGGCCTAGAAGCATGTTACAAAGATTGCTAAAGAAACTGTCAAATTAATAAATTTAGAGAATTAAACTTATGAGAGCACCAGATAATAAAATCATTTTTACAGGACCAGTTGGCGCAGGGAAAACGACGGCTATTGCCGCAATCAGTGATGTTCCTCCGGTAACAACAGATGCTGCCGCATCTGATATGACACTCAATAGAAAGGGGCATACTACTGTTGCGATGGACTATGGTGTCATTTATTTAGATGAAGAAACAAAAGTTCATCTATATGGGACCCCAGGTCAGGAGCGTTTTGATTTTATGTGGGATATTTTAAGCCAAGGAGGAATGGGGCTGGTTTTACTGTTGGATAATACGCGCCCTAATCCTGTCAAAGATTTACAGTTTTTCTTGGGAGCTTTTACCAGCTTATTAAAAGATGCTCCTGTGGTGATTGGTGTTACTAAAATGGATGCTCGTCCAGAACCAGACATCGAGTCTTACCAAAGAACATTAGCCAGCATGTCTATTAGAGCACCTATTTTTGAAGTTGATGCTCGGCGAAAGGAAGACATTCAGAATTTAGTCATGGCTCTTTTGTATTCAATCGACCCAGGCTTGGAGGGGTAATTAATGAGAAGTGATAGCCTTTCTCTAAATGGTACACTATATGCAAATGTGACACCTGCTGGTGCATTTTATGCTGTATCAAATAGAGAGAATAATGCCAGTCGGATGTTACTATCCTCTATTTTAAAAGAGGGTTCAAAAGTGCCGTTGACTGAGGACACTTTGTTGCAGTGGAGCGGTTGTGCCGATATTGAAACGGCTTTGTCTTTGCTGTTTCGTTTACAACGGTTAGAGTTTGTTTATGGAACAGAAACGCCGAATGAAATAAATGAGCAAAATTTGGAAGTCAGATTGCCAGATATTTTAAAAAAACTATCAGATACTGGTCGAACACTTTTAGCTGATGGTGATGGTTTATATTATGCAGGAGCAGGGTTTCACCATGAGTCAGCAGAAGAAATTGCTGCATTAGCTGGTGACATGGTTTCTTTGTCAGAAAGACATGGTTTATTGTTAAAGAATAATTTGAATTTAAGCCCTAACGCTTGGTCGTTATGTGATCCCACTGGGCAAAGTGAACTTGCTTTCTTTTCCTTATTCTTTAATAATAACGCCTTTGTTTTGGTTATTGGTGGGGTGCCTCAGTTACAGGGTGAGGCTTTTGTAGAACTAGTTGAAATTTTATACCGTCGTTATGGTGGTTAAGTTATTAGCTAATTAAGTTTAATTTAAAAGTGATTCGGAGAATGTTATGCGCGAGCAAATGCTTAAATCAATATTAAGTGATTTAAATGGTTCATCAGCAGATATAGAAGCATCAGCTATTATCTCTGCCGATGGTTTAACTATGGCTGCTTTATTGCCTCAAGATGTAGATGAAGATAGAGTGGGTGCAATGGCTGCTGCTATGTTATCTTTAGGTGAACGTACAGCAAGAGAATTAAATAGAGGTGAGCTTGATCAGGTGATGGTAAAAGGAGACAATGGATACATTCTTTTAAGTCATGCTGGTAGAGATGCTGTGTTGACTGTGATTGCTAGAGAAGGTGCAAAATTAGGTTTGATTTTCTTGGATGCAAAAAGAGCTGCAAAAAATATCCTTGAAATTCTATAATTAATGTACAGAAATTTTGATGTCTCAAATAATGTATTTTCGAAGCCCCATCTTTTTTGAATAAAAAGATGGTATAGGTTTTTTGATTTCTAATTTTATTAGTAGTCAAACTTCTCTCAAAGTATTGAATATAAATAATCAATAAATATATTAAACATCACACATCTATTAAATAGACCTAAAATTCGGAAGACCCATATTTCACAGGAAATATGGGTCTTCTTCGTTATTAATTGTATTTCAAATGAATCAGTGTCTAAAATGTCGAATACCAGTAAAAACCATTGCGATATCATGCTCATCGGCAGCTTGTATCACTTCTTCATCCCTCATTGACCCACCTGGATGAATAATCGCCTTAATGCCTTGTTGCGCAATAACATCTATACCATCTCTAAATGGGAAAAAAGCATCAGAGGCCGCTACCGCATCCATTAAACTTAAATGCGCATCTTCAGCTTTTCTTGCCGCGATACGAGTAGAGTCTACCCTACTCATTTGGCCAGCACCAATGCCAGCTGTTTGCCCATTTTTACAAAATACAATAGCGTTAGACTTGACATATTTAGCGACACGCCAAGCAAATAATAAATCTGCCCATTCTTGCTGATTAGGCTGTCTTTTGCTGACAATTTTTAAGTCTGCTTGATTAATATTTTTGATGTCTGGTGTTTGAACCAGTAGCCCTCCACCCACACGTTTAAACTCAAGTTTATTGTATTTTGTCCCTAAGCTAATTTTAAGCACACGTACATTTTGTTTTTGTGAGAGTATGGATAAAGCACCTTCTGTATAACTGGGTGCGATTAAAACCTCTAAAAATTGATTACTGACTTTTGTTGCCGTTTCTTCGTCAATTTCTCTATTAAAAGCAATGATTCCACCAAAGGCACTGGTTGTATCTGTCGCAAGTGCTAATTGATAAGCGGTAAGCGTTGTAGAGGCAATGGCAACACCACATGGATTAGCATGTTTGACAATCACACAAGCGGTTTGCTCAAATGACTTAACCGTTTCCCAAGCAGCATCTGCATCGGCAATATTATTGTAAGATAGCTCTTTACCTTGTAGCTGTATGTAATTGGATAAAGAGCCAGCTGCAGGTGTTATGTCTTTATAAAAAGCAGCATGTTGATGGGGATTTTCACCATAACGCATATCTTGAACTTTGACAAACTGTTGATTTAAATAATTTGGAAATTCATTCACAACAGGTTTCCCTGATAAACATTCATCCGAAAGTGCCGTTAGATAATTACTGATTGCACCATCATATGCTGCTGTGTGAGTAAACGCTTTTCTTGCCAAATTGAATCGAGTTTGATCTGTAAGCGTATTGGCTTGGTTAGTTAATTCATCGGTGATAATTTGATAGTCATTTGTATCGGTCACAATTGCAACACTTTGCCAGTTTTTTGCTGCAGAACGAACCATAGCTGGACCACCAATATCAATGTTTTCTATCGCATCTTCTAAAGTACATGCTTCTTTTTCTATGGCTTGAGTAAAGGGGTATAGATTTACACACACCAAATCAATTGGTTGTATATGGTGATTGCTCATTTGAGCTAAATGTTCAGGTAAATCTCTTCTACCTAAAATACCACCATGTATTTTAGGGTGTAAGGTTTTTACTCTTCCATCGAGCATTTCTGGAAAACCTGTAAAGTCAGATACTTCCGTGACACAAATCCCTTCTTGAGCTAAAAGTTTAGCCGTACCTCCCGTAGACAAAATCTCAATACCAAGCCCAACCAGATTTTTTGCAAAATCAATAATACCTGTTTTGTCTGAGACACTTAATAATGCGCGACTAATTTTTGCCATATTAAATTCCTTAAAAATGGTTATCTACTGTTTGAGTGATCAATTAACAATAGCCTAATCTAATTGATATTGTTTGATTTTTTTGCGTAAGGTGTTTCGATTCAAACCTAAAATAGTTGCAGCTTTACTTTGATTTCCTTCCGTGTGTTTTAAGACTACTTCCAGCAAAGGTTTTTCAACTTTGCTCAAAACCATTTGATAAACAAAGCTAGGTGATTCTCCTTCTAAATCGGCAAAGTATTGTTCAATCGCATGATGAATCGCTTCACTAATAGGATCAGTTTTCGACATATAAACTCCATAAATTTTTATAAGCTTTTTAGATGTGTGCAGATAGCGTATTTGGCCATTTGTTTATTGTATGTGTGTGGCTTTTTAAAAAATGCTCAACAAATTTAAATTGTGTTAATGTATTGTCTAGCTGGTAGACTTCTTGCCTAAATTCATTGCTGCTTTCCAAAGACTTTGTGTACCATGCGATGTGTTTTCGCGCAATTCTACAACCAGAGTACTCACCATAAAAAGAATAAATATCCTGTAAATGCTCGAGGATAACATCAATAACATATTGTACAGATATCGGTTCTGGTAATGCGCCTGTGTGTAAAAAAGACAAAATTTCCTGAAAAATCCAAGGAGCACCTTGTGCCGCTCTGCCAATCATAATCGCGTCTGCATTTGTTGTGTCAAAAACAAATTTGGCTTTGTGCTCATCAGTGATATCACCATTAGCAATAATTGGCAAGTTACATTGTTTTTTTACCTGAGCAATAAGTTCATATTGCGCATTGCCTCTATACATTTGTGTGCGTGTTCGACCATGTATTGTTAAAGCCTTAATACCAGTTTGTTCCGCGATTTGCGCAATAGTTATGATATTTTTATGCTCATCATCCCAGCCAAGGCGAGTTTTAAGGGTAACCGGCACATTAACTGCCTGAACAACAGCTTCTAAAATTTCTTGAACCAACACTTCGTCTTTAAGTAGCGCACTGCCAGCTAAAACATTACATACTTTCTTTGCGGGACACCCCATATTAATATCAATCACTTGGGCGCCTTTTTCTACATTAATTTGTGCGGCCAAAGCCATTTCTTGTGGATTACTTCCTGCAATTTGAACAGACACCGGATACTCACCTAAGTCATGTTCAGAGCGTAATAAAGTTTTTTTTGTATGCCATAATGCTTTGTTTGATGTGATCATTTCGCTGGTTGTTAAACCAGCGCCAAAAAATCGGCATAATTTGCGAAAGGGTTTATCTGTGATACCTGCCATAGGGGCAAGTAACACATTTGAATTTAATACAAAATCACCGATTTTCATGTTATTTACAGATACATTCAGCACTTAAAGGTAGAATTGTACGTTTTTTTTATTTAAAAGAGTAGATTATATGGTCTGTTTTCAATTTTTGGAGCTTCTTATCTGAAGAGTTCCTTAATTATTAACCACGCCAATTGCGAATACGCCCAGTATCAATGTGAACAAAGCTGTTATAAGTACCCACTCCGCCAACTTGAAAATATTTTGCCATAGTGGCTAGTTGTTCTATCGTAATGCCTCTCATTGTAATGTCAACAGCTTGTCCCCTAATATGCATAGAATTTCTTGCCGCATTTTCAATTGTGGCATTTCTTCTGGCGGTTCTATATGCACTGTTGACCGTAATTAAAGGGTTAGAAACGCCTGCTAGCCTAGCCCATTCTTGTAGAGCATACATTAAGTTCATTACCCCAATATCCATTTGAATCATCTGATTCATATCTTTAGCATCTCTTAAAAGCCAGCATGCTGCTTTATATACTTCAGTATCGTATTGTCCATTTCTAAAAAAAGGTAGAGACATTTTTTCTCTATTGTCTGCTCTAACCAATTCAATGGTGCGATTTTTATACCAGAAATCCACAACATCAGTTGCTTGAGCATAAGCTAAAAGTGGTTCAGTAATGAGGCTTGACGTTAAACCAGCGCCAATAATGCTTTTAAGAAAAATTCTTCTATTGATTGCCATAAATCGTGTTTAAATAAAGGTCTGTATATCGCTTGAGTCATTTGATTGAAAATAACATACTAAGTTTGGATATAATGTAAGCATCTATCCCAGAAAAATAACCTGCTATATGTAAATTGGCTAATGCTCAATTATATCTTACTATACTAAATTTAGCATCGTACCATAGCAATAAAATAGATAAATTCGAAAGTGAATGATGAGATTAAAAGTAGCAATGAAATATATAATGATAATTTCTTTTGTCAGTATTGTTTTGTTCCTGACTATTCATACCCAGTTATCTTTATCTGCCTCATTAGCCGATGCACCTAAATTAAATTATCAAGTCAAAAATATTTATCCTCATGATCAACTGTCATATACGCAGGGATTGTTGTGGCATAAAAATCAACTTTATGAGGGGACAGGTTTGTATGGTCACAGTAAAATTGCTCAGGTTGATCTTCTAACGGGTCAGGCAATAAAACAGACACACAATTCCCCTAGAGTCTTTGGTGAAGGGATCACTGTTTTTTCTAATAAATTATATCAATTAACATGGAGGGAGAACATAGTTTATGTATATGGCTTGAATGATTTTAAAAAAATAAAAGAGTATTTTTGGCCATTAGAAGGTTGGGGGTTAACAAATGATGCCCATTCTTTAATCATCAGTACAGGAGAAAGCTATTTGTATTGGGTCAATCCAGAAGATTTCTCTGTAGTCAGCAAAAAGCAAGTTTTATTCAAAGGTCAACCTATTTCAATGATTAATGAATTAGAGTATGTAGATGGCTATATCTATGCCAATCAATATTTAACAAACCATCTGATTAAAATTGATGCAAAAACGGCTGAAGTTGTAGGTGTTTTAGATCTAAGTGATCTTTTTGTCAGAACAAACAAAGAGTTTATTGTAAAAGAACCTACAGAAGATGTTCTGAATGGGATTGCCTATAATCCTGTAAGTAGAAACTTTTATGTGACAGGAAAAAGATGGTCTTATTTATTTGAAATAAATATTGAATAAATTTTTTAAGTAATTTTGATTAATTTTGTTTATTTTTTAAATAAAATATTGTATTTCTAATGGGTAATACAATGTTATTTTTATTAAAATTAACAAAAAATGTTAATTTTTGTTAATTTTTTATATCTTTTTAATTAATAAAGATTTTTTGATTTTTTGATTATGTTATGTTGCTAAATTATAACAAATGATCGATATTTTATAATTTTTAACCAAAATTAAACAGATTTTTTTTAAGCATATTATAATCCACCTTTACAAGTATGGAGTTTGCAAATAGAATTGCTGCCCTTAGTTGTGCAAAGGCATAAAATATTACCAGGACATAACCTGGTCTATTTATAATGTCAAAGCCTGATTTTAATTTGTTGTAAGCAATGTTTGAAATTTAGGTTGGATAATCTTAAAGACCTAATAGGGGATGATTAATGTATCGATTATTAACATTTTGTATGATTCTGACTTTATTTGGTTGCGGACATGCGCCAAACTATTCGGGATCTTGGAAACCACTCAATACCTATTCTAGCCAAATAGAGGAAATCCCATTAGCAAAACCATATGAATATACAGTGTTACCAATTGATAAAACGTTGAAGGCATTGTTAGAGCGTTGGACTGCAGATAGTAAAATTATGCTGAGTTATCAAAGCACTTTTGACTACACACTTCCTCGATCAGTTGGACAAATTAAAGAACATGACCTTCCACAAGCCATTGCATGGTTAAACCAATTTTATGCAAATAAAGGTGTTGTGATTCGTCAGGAAGGTGACTATTTAGTTACTGTGACTAATTTTGTAGTGGAAAGCCCTAAAGAAAAACCAGCTTTGACAGGGGTTTTCCCGAAAACAGACGGTTATCGTTAATTTGATTATAGATATGTAACAGTGAATATGAAAAAAATAGCAAAGAATAATACCAAAGGCAACAGTAATATTGATAAAGCCATACAACAATCATGTGACTTTGAGGTTACTTTAGTTGATATCCGAAGGAAAAATGAACGTCGTGCTTGGACAGTTGCACTCTTGTCTGTCTGTATGTCAGTGTTATTGGCCGCTGGTTATTTGTTGGTTATGCCTCTTAAAGAGAGGGTGCCTTATATTGTTATGGCAGACCCATATAGTGGTCGCGCAACAGTATCTAAAATTACAGACTATGCAGGAGAATCATTAACAAGTAATGAGGCTGTAATAAAAAGTAATGTTGCACAATTTGTGACAGCCAGAGAGTCTTATGATTGGGATTTAATCAGTAGAAGAGACTGGGATACAGTTTACTCTATGGGTTCTGAAAATGTGACAAGAGAGTATAGAGCACTGTTTGCAAATACAAACCCAATGAATCCAGATGTGATTTTTGGCCGTAAAAAATCTGTTCGCATTAAAATTAAGTCAATTATTTTAAATGGTGCAACGGCAGAACATGGGCCAACAGGAGCAACCGTAAATTTTGATCGTTTAGTGATCGATAAAATAGACCCAAAAATAGAACAAAGCAGTAGTCATATTGCATCCGTTGTCTTCGAATACAAAAATAATTTAGCGATGAGTGATCAGTATAGAACCTTAAACCCACTTGGTTTCCGTGTGATTTCATACCGGGTTGATACTGATGGTGCAGGCCCTGCTCCTTCAGCATTAGGTGAACATTTAATGCAAGAAACACAACCTTATGCGAATAATTTACCTGAGCAAGATAGAACGACACCTGCAAATTCAGCACCTCAACCAATAACAATAGATCCAAACGTGCCTCAAACAGGACAAGTAAACAGTAATCATGTTCCTAACCAACAGCAGGTTATACCATCTACTCAGCAAGGAGCCGCACAATGAGTGTGAAGAAATATTTTGGCATATTCAGTATTTTATTTAGTGTTTTGGCTTTAAAAGCTTATGCCGCACCAGTTAAAGAGTATTTTTATGAAGAAGGTAAAATTTATCCCATTCATACTGGGGCAGGAATTGCGACCCAAATTGAGATCAGTCCTAAAGAAGAAGTAAAAGATTTTGGTACAGGTTTTTCAAGTGCTTGGGATTTAGCAAGACGAGAAAATGTGTTTTATCTAAAGCCAAGAGATTTAGACGCTGACACCAATATGTATATTAGAACAAATAAACATGTATATTTATTTGATTTAAAAGTGATTTCTAAAGATTGGAAAAAATTGGAGCAAGCCAAATCTGCAGGGGTAAATTATCGTATTGTTTTTACTTATCCACCAGAGGCAATTGCTGTAGGAAAAACAGCAGAGGGCGCTCAACAAGGAAACTCATCAACTTCAGCATCAACTAGTATAACAGGTTTTACTGAATACAATATGAAATATGATTATTCTGCAGGAGAGTCTTCTGCATGGTTAAAACCAGTTAAAGTTTATGATGATAATTATTTTACCTATATTCATATGCCTAAATTGACCAGTAGTCCTGCTGTATATGGGCGTAAGAACAAAGGAAAAGGGTCCGAATATGTATTAAATACTACTGTGGAGGGTAACGTCATCATCGTGCATGGTACACACCCTTATTTAATACTCAGACATGGTGATAGTGTTGTTGGCTTACGGAGAAATAAATAATGGCACAAAATGACGATAATCAAGATTTCCATGGTTTTGGTAAGCCACCTTCTTTTGATGATGAACAAGAGTCAGAGGTTGGGCAAGATTTCGATGCAGAACCAGAGTTTATGCAAGAAAATGAGCAAGATGATCCTGTATTAAGCGATTCTTTGCCCAGTTTGTCGCGAGGTGGTTCAAGTAACGTTAACAAGAAAGCACTTGCCTTTATTGGTGTTGTTGGGCTTTGTGTCTTGACGGGTATTTTCTTGATTTATAAAAATTTAACAGGTGGTGCAACTGAAGTAAAGGTAGAAAAAGAGGAAGAGCTTTTCATTCCAGATAAACCTACAGGCATTGCCCCTCCTCCATTATTTAACCAAGCACAACAAGAACCTCTAGATGTACCTTTGGAGGACCCGTTGGATTTGAATATGGCATCAGAGCCAGTGCCTGCTAATAATAATTTATCCTTTGCTGAAAAACCACCTACCTTGGCAGAAAGAAGGGTAATGGGTAATAGTGGTTCTGTAGTTAGCAATAATCAGGGGGGAAATCAAAATTCAAGTAATGGGATGCTTGATAATTTATTACCAGGCGGTTTAGGCGCGAATAATACCTCAGGCAATCCAGAAGATATGGCTGCAGCCTATTTGAGTGAAAAATATGGTATTGGTTCAGATGGAAATCCTATTCAAGCTGCTGGATCGACAAAACCTGATATCAGAAGAATGAACAATCGAGATACAGTGATGTTAAGAGGTACATATATTCGCTGTATTTTAGAAACCAAAATTGTTTCAACGTTAGCAGGTCCTACAGCATGCGTTGTAACCAATCCTATTTATTCTGCATCTGGTCGAAAACTATTGATTCCTCGTGGTTCAAAAGTATTAGGCACTTATGATTTAGATGCTTCTGGATTAAATGATCGTGTTGCCGTTGTATGGGATAGAGTTATTACCCCTAATGGTTTAGACATTAACTTAGGTGGTATTGGTATAGATCAGCTTGGTAGTTCAGGACATCCAGGTAAATACAGAGCCTATTGGGGTCGGCGTTTAGGTGCGGCATTATTAGTGAGCTTAACAGCTGACGTGTTTAATTATGCTGGTATTAAATATGGTCCAACAGTCAAACGAACAATTGTACAAGATGGTTCCATTATTACAGAAGAACAACCATTTGAAAGTAAGGCTGCCGATGTTATTTCGCAAATGCCTGAACAAATGTTGGCCAGAACACTGAATAAACCAGCTACAGTAACCGTTAATCAAGGCGCTTTAATCAATATTTATGCAAGCAAAGACATAGATTTTGCTACAGTATTGGATTAAATCATGGCTTTAGATGAACCAATTGCAAATATTTCAACTGATTTTTTAGAGTATCAATATCAGGTTTTAGGTATTGCCGATTATCTAAAAAATCCAGAAGTAACTGAAATTTGCGTCAATAAGCCAGGGGAGCTTTATTTAGAAACAGTTCGCGGCTGGGAGCGGGTGGAAGTGCCAGAACTGACCTTTGATCGAGCACGTCAGTTTTGTACCACCGTTGTGAATGAGAGTAATACAGGACAGCGTATCACAGACGTTGATCCCGTTGTTTCGCTCACCTTCCCAACGGGGCAACGTGCACAGTTTGTTATTCCTCCTGCATGTGAGGCAGGGATGGTTTCTATTACCATTCGTTTGCCATCAAAATACAATAAATCCTTAGAACAATATGACGCAGATGGTTTTTTTGCCCAGATTGTCGAAACAAAAGGTGTATTAAGTGAGCATGATCAGGAGTTAATAGAATTAAAAAACAGTAGAAACTATGCTGAATTTTTCAAAAAGGCCGTTTCTTATAAGAAAAATATTGTTGTTTCTGGTGCCACAGGTAGTGGAAAAACAACTTTTATGAAATCTTTAGTCAATCATATTCCGATGAAAGAAAGGCTTGTGACTATTGAAGATGCACGCGAATTATTTTTATCTCAAGAAAATGTCGTGCATTTGTTGTACTCAAAAGGTGGGCAAGGGCAAGCCAATGTAACAGCCAAAAGCTGTATGGAAGCATGTTTACGGATGAAACCAGACAGAATCATTTTGGCTGAGTTGCGAGGGGACGAGTCTTTTTATTTTATCCGTAACTGTGCTTCTGGTCATCCAGGCTCAATTACCAGTTGTCATGCTGGTAGCACGGATCAGACTTGGGATCAATTGGCTTTAATGGTTAAAGCTTCACCAGAAGGTTCAGGTTTAGAGTTTAATGTAATTAAAAGATTATTAATGTTAACCATCGATGTGGTTGTGCATATTGCTGCCCATTCAGGCCAACGTTTTATTACGGGAATAGACTTTGACCCACAAAAACGCTTTGAGTTGGTTTAAAAAATAAACATATATTGAGGAGGTGTCATGCAAAAAAAATTATTGGTCAAATTAATCTTATTATTACCTACACTTGTAATTAGTGAGGCTTATGCCGATCGTCCAGGATCTTATATGGATAATAATAGTGGCTGTCGTCTAGTTTTATGTTTGGTTAATCCAGGTGAAGGAATGAAATCTTCTGACTGTAAAAAAGATGTCAGAGAAATGTATAAACAGTTAGCCAGTAAACGCCCTTTTGTACCAAGCTGCAAAGAAGCAGAAGCAGAGGGGACAGGCTATAAATTAAGAAAAGACCATTATCAAATTTGCCCAAATGGTATGAAAGACACCCGTACAATGGGTAAAATTGAGTACTTAATGAAAAATGGCATACCATTAAATGAAAAAAATGTGCTAGCAAGCCGTTACAACCCTGCTCCGGGATCAGGTGGATATGTAGTTGCAGATGGTAATCGTCCTATACTCATGAACACCTCTAATCAACCACCATATACTGCTTTAGCATGCGTGCCGAAGAGTGAAACACCTGTAATTTCAAGATTCTGTTTGGAAAAAGAGATCAGAGGTGAGTGTACCCAGTGGGTTAAAGTACATCGATTTAACAATATTACTTGGTTACCGTATCGTAAAAGCCCAGCTGTTGTTGATTCTTACGTGAACCATAAGCTATCACTCAGATCGCGGTTATATGGTGAAGAGGTGTGTAATGATGATACAAACCGAATTTATCAAACAAATAGAGCGTGTGAATAATAAGTGAAACAAAATGCTTGATTGCCCTAATTTAGCCGTTCCTGCGGAAATTATGCAACATGTTGTTTATGTTGAATCCAGCCACAACCCTTTTGCGATAGGGGTTGTGGGTGGTCGTCTTGTGCGTCAGCCCAGAAACTTGCAAGAAGCAATAGCAACCGCCGAGATGTTACGCCAAAAAGGCTATAACTATTCTGTTGGCTTGGCTCAGGTGAATCAAAGCAATTTTAAACGGTATCAGATCAATTCTCATAGTCAGGCTTTTGATCGTTGTCGCAATTTACAAGCAGGTGCCAAAATTTTACGAGAATGTTACGAACGTTCTGGTAAAGATTGGGGAAAAGCGTTTAGTTGTTATTATTCTGGTAATTTTGTGACAGGTTTTAAACATGGTTATGTACAAAAAATACTGGCATCATTAAAAAGAGCTCAGCAACAAACGCAGTCAGTACCTGTGCAGTTAAATAATAGAGCTGTAGCCACCCCCAATAAAGCAACAGCAAATAATAAAGTGGTTAATACTAGGCAAATCAATACACCAACTGTTCAGCCGACTCAAGCAGTAAGTGGCGTCAGGTTACCGCCAACAAATGGCAAAAGTAACAGTACTGATTGGTTTGGGATACCAACACCTGCCACCGTATTATCACAGAATAACGGTTTAGAGAATAAAGCACCAGCACCAAAGGGCGGGATGGCAACTTCAACTGAACCGAGTGTGAAGAAACAACAACCTTCTCAAGGTGACTCAGCTTTTGTTTTTTAAATTTTTACTATCTGCATAATATTATGTAGAATAAATATAGCAGTAACTTTGTTTTATTTTAAATTTTAATTATTTTAAGGATGAAGGAAAAATGAAAAAAACTCACATGATCCAAGATAGATTAATGAACACATTACCCTATTTTGTAATGTTGGCAGTAATGGCCGTATTTTTTGTGGTATCACCAGAAATGGCATATGCACAAGGCGGTGGCGGAGCACAAAACGAAGTACAAGGCTTCTTCCAAAACATTGAAGGCTTGCTCAGTATTGCCTCTATTTCTGTAGTTACTATTGCCTTTATTTGGGTTGGATATAAATTGGCATTTGGTGGTAGTCGTTTTATTGACGTGGCGCCAGTACTATTTGGTGCTTTATTAGTAGGCGGTGCGCTTGAGTTTGCCAAAATGATTGTAGGTAGTTAAACAAAATATAATCCATAGATTTGGTTATTAATATGCGAAAAAATGTTTTGTTTCGAGGATGTACACGGCCCGCTATGTTTATGGGCGTGCCGTATACACCCTTTTTTATCGGTGCCGGAACCTGTATGATGCTTGCGGCATATGTCAGTATCTTTTTGCTGTTTTTGTTGCCAATTGTCATTTTAATACTCCGTGCAATTGCCAAACAAGATGAAATGATTTTTCGACTAGTTGGCTTAAAGTGGCAGTTTTGGTTTAAAACCAAAAATAGAGAACTACGCAAAGGTATGTGGGTCTTTTCGCCAAACCTTTGTCGTAAAGATAATAAAAAATAATGGCTGATGATCCTATGTCAGGCATAGATTAATTTATATAAAAAGAAAAGCAGAAGAATAAACTGTAATTAAACTGAGATGGATAAATGATTACACCAGACACCAGTATTAGTGAATTTATAACCCTAAGTACCCATGTTAGCCCCCATGTGATTAAAACAGTTGGGGGGGACTATATGATCACCTGGAATTTAGGTGGACTGCCATTTGTGGGGCGTGAAGACTGGGAACTAGAACACAAACACAATACCTTCAATCGGTTATTGCAAACCCTACGTGCGCCAGATTATACCAATGTCGCTTTTTGGGTGCATGATGTGCGTCGTCGCCGTAAAATCCAATTACCCTCAAAATTTCAAGAAACATTTAATCAAGAATTGAATGATGACTATTTTCACTTATTGTCATCACAAAACATCATGCAAAACGAATTATACCTTACCATGATTTATCGACCAGTTGTCAGTGGTAAACGTTTTGCAGAAAAATCATCAAATATAGACATTCTTAAAGAACAGCAAGAATCGGCAATCAGCCAAATTACAGATTTAGCCAGTAACGTTGAAGCCGTACTACATGATTATTCACCATACCGTATGGGTATGTATGAAGCATCTAATGGCATTGTTTTTTCAGAAACATTAGAATTTTTCAGTTACCTAATTAATCGAGCAGATGAACCTGTTCCCGTATTAAAAGCCCCTGTTTATGAATACCTAGCAACCAGTCGTCATATGTTTGGTACCAAAACAGGCGACTATGTGATTCGTACCAGTAATGGTGCCGACCATTATGGTGCCATGTTAAACATAAAAGAATATCCAGATGCTACGTTCCCAGGGATTTTAAACGGGTTGAAGTATCTGAATTTTGAATATGTCATCACCCATAGTTTTTCACCTATTGGCAAACAAGATGCGATCCGTACCCTTGATCGAACAAAAAACATGATGGTTTCCTCAGGGGATAAATCCTATACCCAAATTGGCGAACTTGATGTGGCGATGGATCAAGTATCATCAGGTAACTTCGTATTGGGTTCTTACCACTTAACCATGGCTATTTATGGCAATACCCATGCCGAATTAATGGCCAATTTACCTTTAGCTCGAGCAGAATTATCCAACTCAGGCTTTGTTTCTGCCAAAGAAGATATTGCCATTGCCGCCAGTTTTTATGCACAATTGCCAGGCAACTGGAAATACCGTACCCGTATGGCCAATGTCAGCTCATTAAATTTCTTAGGGTTAAGCCCCTTACATAATTTTTCTGGTGGTAAACGCAAATACAACCCATGGGGCGATGCCATTACCGTATTGCAAACCTTAAATGGTCAGCCGTACTATTTTAATTTCCATGCAACCCATCCTGGTGAAAACTCCCTTGGCGAAAAAGCCATTGGCAATACCATGGTCATTGGTAAATCAGGTACAGGTAAAACCGCTTTAATTAACTTTTTATTGTCACAAGTTCAAAAATACGATCCAAAACCAACCATTTTCTTTTTCGATAAAGACCGTGGTGCAGAAATATTTGTTCGAGCTTGTGGTGGGCGTTATATGGCCTTAGACAACGGTATGCCAACAGGCTTTAACCCCTTGCAATGCGAAAATACCCAAGCGAATGTACAATTTTTAAGTGATTTAATTAAATTGCTGGGGGCTAAAAAAGAATACAGCCCAAGTGAAGAAGAAGATATTTTACGCGCCGTTCGCGCCATGCTTGATACCCCAGTCCATTTGCGCCGTTTAAGTAACTTACGCACCAGTTTGCCCAATCAAGGGGACGACAGCCTTTATGCCAGATTACGTAAATGGACAGGTGATGGTGCCTTGGCATGGGTGTTCGATAACCCCGAAGACAAAATTAATTTTGAAGGTGCCAATATCATTGGTTTTGATTACACCGATATCATTGACAACGATCAAGTGCGTACCCCAGTGATTAACTATTTGATTCATCGCCTAGAAGAACTCATTGATGGTCGCCCCTTAATTTACGTGATGGATGAGTTTTGGAAAATTTTAGATGGCGAAGGTGGCTTAAAAGATTTTGCCAAAAACAAACAAAAAACCATTCGTAAACAAAATGGGTTAGGCATATTTGCAACACAAAGCCCAGAAGACGCATTAAAGAGCGATATCTCTGCAGCCCTTATAGAACAAACCGCTACGCTGGTTTTGTTGCCAAACCCCAATGCAGACCGAAAAGATTATGTTGACGGATTAAAACTAACTCAGGCAGAATACGAAGTAGTAACCAATTTAGATGAAAGAAGTCGTTGCTTTTTGGTGAAACAAGGACATTTTAGTGCAGTGTGTCAATTAAATTTAAGAGGGCTAAATGATGGCTTGGCCGTTATTTCCGCCAGTACCGATAACATTGAAATACTGCATGAAATTTTAGCAAAATACCCAGAGGATGTGCACCCAGATACATGGTTGCCCGAATTCCAAGCCAACCGTAAAGGCATGGGTAAAAATGCTCCGCCAACAGCGCTGGGGCAAGAAGGTTTAGCCAATTAAGTAGATAAAGCAGTCATATTATTTTGATGAATTAAAAGATTAAAGAGGTATCGTTATGAAAAAAATGCAAAAAAATTTCTTAGCTACAGTCATTATTGGTAGCTTTTTGGCTGGGCCCGTTCATGCATCAGGTGTACCAGTTGTTGATGGAGTACATATTTCTGAAACAGTGATTAATGCAATTAAACAAGGCATGCAATGGGCTAAAGAAGCAGAACAGTGGAAAAGTTATGTTGATGCCTTAAAATCACAAAATTATGGTGCATTATTACAACCATTAATGGTTACAGCTGGTGCGCTCCTTGGTGCAGAAGCAGGCACAGATGATGCTTCCGCTAAAAAATTCTTAGGTGAGGACGATAATAGCTGTGGCTTACCCAATGGTGGCGATTATTATAAAACCTGTGTTAAAGAGCGCAATATCAGAGCAGAACGTTTAACTGAAATGGAAAAGTTATTAAAGAGCTTTGATAAACGTCAAGAAGAATTAACAGCCTTGACCAAAAAGTGGAGCGCTAAGATGGAACCAGGCGAAATGCAAAGCCTGCAATTTAAAATAAGCTCGTTACAAGCACAAATCCAAAATGATATGGCACGGATGCAATTAAGCATGGCCATGTACAAACAACGTGAAGAGTTAATGAGCCAAAAACGTGCTGATGCAGGATTTAAAGCGATCTATGGCAATGGTGATGGTAAACCCGTTGACATGGATAAAGCGCTTAGTGCGCTTAACTGGGATTAAAAGGTCAATCTATGGGCATTGAAGATATTGTAGGTATAATCTTATCGAGTCTGGGTGGCTTATTTGATTTTTCCTTTAGTTCTGTCGATTTTATTCGGTTTTTTATTGATGGAACATCACCAACACCAAGTTGGAACGCTGCGGGTAGTTCTGCAATAGCTGATGCTGCTGCGATGGCTTTTTTCGTCGTTATACGTAAAATTATTCGTGATCGTATTAAAAGTTTTATGACCGGTGGTTTTAAACGTATGTGTGGTTTTGTTAACTTGATTGGGTTAACGGTGGCGACGATTTGGGTGATGGTACAAGGTTATAAAATCATTACGGGTGAAAGTAAAGCATCGATGCTTGCCTTTATTGTTAAAGCAGCCAAAGTGTTTGTGATTTTGGCTGTAGCCACATCAGGCAGTATTTTTGGCAAAGATATCTATGATCATACCCAAAGCTTTCAGAAATACATTACCTATGTAGTAACGGGTGAAGAAGACAAAGACGTATACACCATGGTGGATCAAAATTTACTGAAAATGCAAGGTATTATTGCAGGTGTAAAAGCTTTGGTGGCTTATCAGGCAAGTGGGACTTCTAAAGAAACTGCAGAAGCGTCAAAAAAATTGCAGTTACTTTCTGGAATAGGTATGGCAAGCCCTGCCGTGATTGGTGGTACAGTTTCTATTTTAAATGAAATAGCAATGGCTATGGCCGTTATGTTTGGGCCTTTATTTATATTGTCGTTGTTATTTGAGCAAACCAAAAACCTATTTTGGAACTGGATTCGCTATACTGTTGGGGTGATGTTCAGTATGGCTATTCTTTCGGTTATGTGCAGTATTGCGTTGAAAATTGTATATGCCTATGGAACAGTTGTGGGTACAGCTGTTTTGGCCCAAATTTTGGATATAGGTATCGGTGGTAAAACTATTGTTTCCTTAGATGCAACAATGACCCAACAAGCAGGTTTAGGTTTATTTCTATCAGTATTGATTTTAACGGTTCCACCCATGGTGATGCAGTTCTTTAGTGCCAACTTAGGTGGTGCGGTTAGTGGTTATTCTCCTTTTACTTCTGGTTCTAAATCGCCTGAGCAGGCTTTAAAAGAAGGTGGTAGTGGCGGCGGTGGAGGTGGTCTTATATCTCAAGAAGACAGACAAGCTATGAAAGAGATGTATGAAGTTATGAAACAGCAAAACAGAGATAGAGCCTCTGATGGTAATGCTATTGGGAATGTAGCAGCGGGGAAAAATGTAGGTGCTCAGTTTACTACGCCTAGTACCTCTGATAAAAGTATTGCTACTCAGACAGGGCTAAAGGGTGTTAATAGTTCAACGAATACCGCAAATACATAGAGATGTTAATTTTACAGTTGAATAATTCTTTCTATTAAAGAATGGTGAAGAAATAATGAAGAAAATGTTACTTGGTATTTTATTGTTCTCTTTTAGTATATTCGGGTTTGCTCAGGAATCTGAACAAGATAGGATAGCACGAGAGCATCAGCCTGGTGGTCTATATGATAAAAGCAATAGCGGCAATGGTAATGGAAGTTTTCAATTACCACTTGTTTGGGGGGCTATTGCAATTGACAGTAAAACTTTTCAAGGTGGTGGTTTTGCAAATAGTGAGAATAGTTTAAGTGACGCAAAAAAATTAGCATTAAGTGAATGTAAAAAGCGGGCAGGAAGATCATGTAAAGTGGTGGTGAATTATGCACTAGATCATTGTGGCGCTGTAGCTCTTTCTCAGGGCACAGACGTTTGGTCAGCAGAGATGAGGCGTTTAAGAAAAGATGCCAATGCTGCGGCTTTACAGAGTTGTAATGATAAAGTTAGGAAGTTAGGGAAGACTCCAGATTGTACTTTATGGATTCCAGGTAGATGTGCATTATTTAGTGGTTCGTAAGTTAGATTCTGAAGAAAAAGCCCTGTTAATAGGGCTTTTAAGGAATTAGGGATAATGGATGAAGAAGTTATTGTTATTATTGGTATTGTGTAGCGGATTAGTTTATGGGCAGTCTCCGTATAGTTATGGGGGAGAGTCAGAGCAAGATCGGATTGCGAGAGAACATCAACCAGGGGGAATTTATGATTCAAGTAAGCCAAGTTCTTCAGGTAAAGGAGGTTATAGGGTTCCCACAGTATGGGGAGCCATTGCAATAGATTATAAAAAATTTCAGGGATGGGGTTCATCAAATAGTGAAGAGAGCTTAAATAGTGCAAAGAATGAGGCTCTGAAGTTATGTAAAAAAAGATCAAATACATGTAAGGTTGTCATAACTTATAATTGGAATAATTGTGGTGCAGTTGCAGCATCAGACTCCACTGCTATATGGATGGCGGAGACGATGCAATTAAGGGCAGATGCAAATGAAGCAGCATTGAAGAGTTGCAATGAAAAGATGAAAAAGCAAGGAAAAACCCCAGATTGTTCGTTATGGGTACCAGCAAAGTGTGCTTTATTTGGTGGTTCGTAAGTTAGGTTCTTTAGATTCTGAAGAAAAAGCCCTACTAATAGGGCTTTTAAAGTATTAGGGATAATGGATGAAAAAGCTATTGTTATTATTGGTATTGTGTAGCGGATTGGTTTATGGGCAGTCTCCGTATAGTTATGGGGGAGAGTCGGAGCAAGATCGAATAGCAAGAGAGCATCAATCAGGGGGGATGTACAACCCGAATCCCAGTAATGGTAGTGGTAGAGGAAGTGCTCAAGCAAATGTATGGGGAGCTATTGCAATAGACCATAAAACATTTCAAGGAACTGGTTCTGCAAATAGTGAAAAAAGTTCAAATGATGCAAAAAATCGAGCTTTAGCTTTATGTAAAAAGAGATCGAATAATTGTGAGGTCGTTTTAACGTATACATGGATGAATTGTGGGGCCGTTGCTGTTGCAAGTGATGGAGATAAAATTGTTTGGGCAGCAGAAACGAAACCTTTTAGGGTAGATGCAGCGGAAGCTACATTAAATAGTTGTAGAAAAAAGGCACGTGCAGCAGGAATAAAGGAAGACTGTGTTTTTTGGGTACCGTCAAGATGTGCTCTATTTGAGGGGGCATAGTTTAAGTGTTATCTTTAAAAAGCCCTATCATAAAGGGCTTTTAAAGAATTAGGGATAATAGATGAAGAATGTATTGTTATTATTGGTATTGTGTAGTGGGTTAGTTTATGGGCAGTCTCCGTATAGTTATGGGGGAGAGTCAGAGCGAGATCGGATTGCGAGAGAACATCAGTCAGGTGGAATCTATAATCCAAATAATCCATCTGGAGGTGGAGGATATAGTATGCCTAAAGTATGGGGTGCTATTGCGATAGATTATAAAACTTTTAAAGGATCTGGTTATTCTAATAGCGAAAAAAGTCAAAAAGATGCTGAGAAGAAAGCAATTAAGTTCTGCAAAGAACACTCAAAAAATTGCAATATTGTTTTGACATATGGTTGGAATAATTGTGGTGCAGTTGCAGCATCGACAAACCCAGTTGATGCAGTAAAAGGTACTTATATTTGGGCAGCAGAGACAAGGCAATTGAGAGCAGATGCAGATACGGCAGCATTAAAAAGCTGTAATATGAAGTTAAAAGCAGAAGGTATAAAAGGGAACTGTAGTCTTTGGATGCCAGCAAAGTGTGCTTTGTTTGGCGGTTCGTAAGTTAGGTTCTTTAGATTCTGAAGAAAAAGCCCTACTAATAGGGCTTTTAAAGTATTAGGGATAATAGGATGAAGAAGGTATTGTTATTATTGGTATTGTGTAGCGGATTGGTTTATGGGCAGTCTCCGTATAGTTATGGGGGAGAGTCGGAGCAAGATCGAATAGCAAGAGAGCATCAATCAGGGGGGATGTATGACCCAGGTAGGTCTAGTTCTTCAGGTAAGGGAGGTTATAGGGTTCCCACAGTATGGGGTGCTATTGCAATAGATACTAAAACTTTTAAGGCATCAGCATGGGCAAATAGTAAAAAAAGTCAGAAAGATGCTGAGCAGCAGGCTATAAATATATGCAAAAAAGACTCAAAAACTTGTAAAACTGTTGTGACATATACTTGGAATAATTGTGGAGCTGTCGCAGCCTCAAAGGCTACAGATATATGGGTAGCGGAAACAAGACAATTAAGAGCAGATACAGATGCAGCAGCTTTAAAAAGTTGTAATTCGAAAGCTAGATCCTCAGGGGTAGTTGAAGATTGTGTATTATGGGTACCAGCGAAGTGCGCTCTATTTAAAGGGTCATGATTTAAGTTTCTGTTTTTTAAAGCCCGATTTATGGTACTTTTAAAGTATTAGTGATAATGGATGAAGACGGTCTTGTCATTATTGGTATTATGTAACGGGATGATTTTAATAAGTTATTGAGGAAAATAGGCGTTAAAGGAGAATATACTTGTGCATTATGGCTTTCTGCATCATGTGGTTTAGAACCCAAGTATTTAAATTTGAACAAATAGTAGGATTGGTTTAATAAGGGTTATGTGGCATTGGTTGTTGATTATTTGCTGAAAATAGTGCTGATATTCATTTTAGGTTGTTTATTCTGAATAAAAAAACTTTACTTAAACCAAAACTCAGTTATAATAGCGCTCTTACATGCCTGCCCAGGTGGCGAAATTGGTAGACGCAGGGGACTCAAAATCCCCCGCCGCAAGGTGTGTCGGTTCGAGTCCGACCCTGGGCACCACAAAAATTAGGCTTCTCAAAAAGAGAAGCTTTTTTTGTTTCTTTTTCTAGGTTTTTATACTTTCCCCATATATATACTATGTAGTTGTTCTTTTTTTCTGATTTGCTTACATTATGCTGAGTTATAGATTTGCTGGCAGTAAAAAGACATGACTTTGAAAAATATTACGATATTGAGATTATTTAAGTAAAGGTTTGGAATGGTGGACAATAAGGGTATTGTCTTTGCTGTGTTATTGTTAGTCGATGGTGTGATCTGCTCAGAAATAGGTTTTAAGTGTAGTTCAATGTATTTAGACAGCACTCAAAGCGTCGAAAATGAATGTAACAAATAATCGCACAATAGATAAAGAAGGTAAGGCATGCCTAGCATAGACATGCCTTCGATTGTGTAGATTTTGAAGTGCTTGCTTGTATGATAATTAAAAATTAGACGTTGGAATATTTAAATATTCTTGATCTCCAAACTTTAATAAGACGGCTCGTGCTAATTTTTTATCTGATGTTTTACATGACTCTAAATAAACAGCACGAAGTCCTTGTGTTATTTGAGGCTCAAAACCTCTTTGTGAATAGAATCGAATATCAAAAAATTTACGCATAGCTGGAAGACATGTTTTAACCCCTTCCCCCGTCAATACTGCACCTCCTAAACAGAGGTAAGTCTCACATGCAGCCCCCTCAACATAGTTTTTTACTGCATTTGCCATTGAAAAATTAGATAAAAATAAACATATAAACCCTACAGCTATAGGTCGTTTCATAATAAATCCTCCTTAAATAAAAATCCTATAACATATAATATAACAAAAAAAGATAAATTAAAAATTTATTAATTTTTTTTGGGAAATATTGTTTAAAAGTCCTATATGTTTGGATACCCTTTAATACTGTTATATGAGCACATTAGTGTATGTATCACTATAACTAATTACAAAATAAAAAACTGCTGAAGTTTTTTTCATTTGAGCGTATTTATTAGTCTATTGTCGATTACTGTTGAGAATTTAAGCTGGTTAAGATTTGGGATTAAAATTTTCCCACACTTTACTTTTAGTTTTTTGATTTTTAAAAATTAAAATTTGGCTTTTTTGAATGTACAAGAGTGCTTTGTGTTTGAATTATTGATATTTAATGATTTTGTGAAATAAAAATCCTCATCAGTAAGGTGTGTTGATTCGAGTCCGACCCTAGGCAGAACAAAAATAAAGCTTCTCTTTTTTGAGAAGCTTTATTTTTCTCTATATTTATTAGCTTGTTTTATATGGCTCTTAATTTTATGTGGACTATTTTTATTTGATTTCCTGAGCTAAATTGATTAAGTCTTTGGTGCTCACTTTAACAAGGCTTTTCCCAGGGCTGTCGATTTGTTGGATAATAAAAAATGCAGTAGACAGAATAATGGGGAAAATGCAATAAGCCAAAATATGTCTGTGAATTTTTATATTACAACCCAAAATCACACAGGCAATGCCTGCTAAAAAATAGATTATAAACCAAGCCAGTATGGGCACGGTATTGCCCCATAATGAAACGGCTATTTTTTGTGTTGTCATCATATGATTAATGGCATCAAGGGTCGAATTGATGGGCGCTGGGTTATGTTTGTTCAGCTCTTCTGCCACAATCTGCCAAAGCAACATTTGCTGTTGTTGTGAGTGTTCATTGATTGTGCTGTCGCCATCTTTGTAGTATTGAATTCTTAAGTCTAAGTATTCTTTGATCATATTTTGGGCGCTTGGTGTTTTTTCGCCAAGTAAATCTGCATACATATAGGCACTTTGTATGGCTAAAGCTTCGTTTCTTTCCGCCGCTTGGCTTTCATCAAACCCAGATATGGCAATGGACATGCAAAAACCTAACAGTAATGCCAGAAAAGAAAGTACGGTGTTTAAAATTAAATTAAGTAAAGCATCTTCTTTGTTGACTTTGTTCCTTTTGGCCATTTCTCTGCCAATAAGGGATAACGCAGTTAGGATGATGATGGTGCCTAAAAAGATCAGGGCGGCGTAAATATCAAAATAATCCATATTGGGTCCAGTTATGTTTGAGTGCTGATGCAACGATATTGGCTCAAGTTTAGACTAAATATTTAACTTTTAAATAAAACTTAAATATTGTGGCTGATTTTAAATGGTGGAAAGTGAAAGATCAACTTAATTTAGGGTGACAGAATCAAAGTCGCATAAAAGAGGCTTGTGCAAGAAGCATGTAAACTGGCTTATTTTATATTTGTGAGCGGTTTCATTGTGGTATATGCCTATTGGGTGAATGTTTAAAATAAAATCCCCTTTAAGTAGTTAAGGGGATTTTATGGTTTGATGCATTTGGGGTTCTTATCGATAAGCTCCAGACTTTACATTTCTCACTTTTGAAAAACATAAACCACGCTCTTTTGAGTTGGCTATTTTTTTACATTCTAGTTTGGCTGCTCTGCAACTGCCAACTTTGCCTTTGGCGTTATAGCATTGGTTATGATAACGATTGCTTGCTGTTTGCTCATGCGGGTATTTTGCGGTACCCGCATAGGATAAACTGGTTACCCCGAATAACATTAAAACGATTAAATTATTTTTTTTCATAATAAACCTCCTATTGATAAATTAAGGGCTAATATACCTCATTTGAATGTTAATGGTCTGGTCGACTCTGTAAAGTCTGGTAAGGAAATGATAGAAATTTTAAATATGAGTCGTATTTTGGGGAATAATGTGTTTTATTAATTAAAAAATTATTTAATTAAATATATGAATTTATATTTATTGGGTATATGGTGTGATCTTATATTATTTTATATTAAGAATATGAAAATTTTTTATAAACAATAATGTTTTTTACTCTAATAAATAAGGCTATACTGTAATTTCTCGCATGATACAGGCCCATCTGGTTGATTCTGGATGGGCTTTTTATATCTGATATTTTTTTATTCCCTTATTTTTCAGTTTCTTATAAATTTTTCTATAAATGTTATTGATAATCATTATCGTTTAATGTATAGTTAATTCAACTCGAAAGTAGGTCAGTCAAAAGTCTTTACTTTTATAGTTTCCCTGTAGTTGTTCTTCCGATGGATTTATGGCAAGCCTCCCAGCTTGCCACTTTTTTTGTTCGTTTCATCTTCAACTTTTTAATCGCTTAAATGATGGTATCAGACAAAACAGCTGATACAGGGTATACTTTAAGGCTTATTTTTTTAAATAGCATATTATTATGTCTCTCTTAATTGAGTTAGAACGTCACTTATGTTTTTCAGGTGAGCAGTATCGTTTTGAGCATGCATCTGAAACATTGCAATGTGACATGAAGTTTTCACTTTTTTTGCCGCCACAAATCAAACAACAAGCATGTCCTGTGTTGTTTTGGTTGTCTGGTTTAACCTGCACTGATGAAAATTTTACTTTTAAAGCAGGTGCACAAAGAGTTGCTGCTGAACTTGGATTGATTTTGGCCATACCAGACACCAGCCCACGTGGAGCACATGTGCCAGATGATGAGTCAGAAAGGCTTGGGCAAGGTGCCAGCTTTTATGTCAATGCAACGCAAGCGCCTTGGCGAGCGCATTATCAAATGTTTGATTACATCAGCCAGGAGTTTCCTGATTTGATTCATGCGCATTTCCCAACACAAAAAAAGCAATCTATTGCAGGGCATTCTATGGGCGGGCATGGTGCGTTAATGATGGCATTGCGTCACCCTAAAAGATTTTGTTCGGCTTCTGCCTTTGCCCCTGTGGTTAATCCAACGCAAACAGAAAATGGGCGGGCGATGCTCAGCCAATATTTAGGCTCGGATGAACAAGCATGGCAACAATATGACAGTTGCTATTTGTTGGCACATGCTGTGGCTGAAAATCAGTTACCGATATTGGTTGATCAAGGCTTGGCAGACCCTTTAATGCCAGTTAGTTTACAACCAAAAATTTTTGCACAAGTGGCACAACAAAAAAACTGGCCGATTACGGTTCGTTTTCAAGAACACTATGATCACAGTTATTATTTTGTGGCTTCGTTTATAGAAGAGCATTTGCGTTTTCATGCTCAGTATTTATTTGAATAAAAAAGGATAGACAATGGATCATATTCCCACATGTCCAGTATGTGGCATGGAAAATACATACCCTGATGGTTCTCAATATATTTGCCCTGATTGCACACATGAATGGTCGGCAAATGATGAGGCTATTTTAGAAGGTGAAACGGAAAAAACGGTTAAAGATGCCAATGGAAATGTACTGGTTAATGGTGACAGTGTGATTTTGGTGAAAGACCTAAAGGTAAAAGGCTCTTCTTTGGTGCTCAAAAAGGGTACTAAGGTTAAGGGGATTCGCATTATTGAGGGAGACCATGATATTGATTGTAAGGTAGATGGTATCAGTTTACAGTTAAAGTCAGAGTTTTTAAAGAAAGCTTAGCTTGAAAAAGTAAAGCCTTTCACATTGTGAAAGGCTTCTATATTCTGGTGGCGAATCAGGGACTCGAACCCCGGACCTGCGGATTATGATTCCGTCGCTCTAACCAACTGAGCTAATTCGCCAAGAGGACGTAATATAGCTATTTGCATTCGTTTTGTCAACTATTGAATGTTGTTTTTCTGTATCAAAACCGCCATTTTTTCCCCACACATTGTATGTTTACCATAATGCTTGTTTGGTGGTCATAATATAAAAAATCGCCATTGTGCCACTAAAACCAATATAACCGAGCGTTTCCCACACTTTTTGATAAATAGTGTAAACGGGGTTTAAAGTGGTTTGCGTGTGCACAGCAATGCGTGTTAAGGCACTCATTTTTATTTGTATCCAAACCACAGGGATCCAAGCACAGCCAACGAGGATATAAAGCCATAGTACGTTTTGTAACCATGGGTCATGAAAGCCAAAACCAGCTTGTCTCATCATTAAATAGCCTGTTAATGGTTGAATAATGACGGAGGGTGTGGTGAAGATCCAATCCACCATCACAACCATCTGGCTAACGAATCGTTTTTGTTCTAAGTTGCCCCAGCGATTGGCGCAAAACATGTATAACGCGCTACCGAAGCCTGTGCCAACCATAATGACTGATGAGAGAATATGAATGGTTTTAAGAATAAGATAATCCATTTTATGCCCTTTCTTTTTGAATAAGGATGAGTGTGATCAGCCAACTTAAAATAGGGATGTTTTTAAGTAAGATGCCAAATGGATCAAGCAATAGGGAAGGCATAATGAAACTGATTACTAAGGTGTAGCCGGTAACAATACAAAAACATAAAATGGGGATAATGGGGTTTTTTGTGAACAGCAGTAATAGCCCAAATAATATATCCATAACAATCAGGCCATAAAATAGAAAATGGGTCGAAACGGGTGATAAGTTAAGTGGAGTGAGCTTATTGATGGCTAGGGTGTGATCGTTCCAAATAAATGAAATCAGCCCAGCACAAATAAAAATAATGGCAACACTGTAACGACCTATCTGGTCAATTTGTTGGATTAGAGGTTTGGATGACATGATGTTCTCCTAAAGTGTTTTGTCGTATTGGGCAAAATCTGTGGCTGCAATAGGGGGCCTTTGCAGATACTTTTCAATGGTTTTTTGTTCACTGGTGCTGCCTGCGAGCAAGAGTCGGTAACTTTCTTGGCTGATGAGCTGTGGGTTCAGGTATTTGAGATAGCGTAGGCTTTGTTGAATAAAGGCATCGGATACTTTTAAACTGATATGGGCTTTTGGCCAGTTACTCAGTAAAGTTAAGTATTGTTCAAATGTCAGTGGATGCCCTGCTATGTCAAAAATACCCTTGAGTTCTGGGTGTGCCACGGTATATTCGATAAACTTGATGACATCAAGGATATGTATGGGGTTAATGATGCCTGTTTGCTGGGGTAAACACCAAATAGGGCTTTGTGCTAAGAGTTTAAATAAACGGGTACTGATACCGTTTGGTGCATAAACAAGTGAGGGGCGTAAGATACAGGTATTTATGGGTAAGGAGAGTAAGTATTGGTCTGCTTTGTATTTGCTGTCTAAATAAGCACTGTCTACACAAGGGGCTTGGCTGAGTGCGGAAATTTGAATAAAACGGCTGACTTTTGCTTGGATGGCTGCTTGGGCGATGGTTTTTATTGCATCGTAATGGATGCGGTATTGTTGCTGTTTGGGGTAGGCTGGCGCAATACCTGCTGCATTGATGATCGTATCAAATTGGCTGAGCATCTGGGTTAAATTTTTGGGTAGCTGTTCTAAATTAAGTGGACATTCTTGTGTGTGTCTGCTGCTTATGGTGACGGTTGCCCATTCAGATAAGGCAAGGTTAAGTTGCCGCCCAATTAATCCAGTACCCCCTAATATTAGAATTCGATTCATGGTTTTTATTCTCCTCTTTTTATTTTCTATATTTTCGTAATTTCTGTCAATAGAGAAATTACGAAAATAATGTTTGTATACATCAATGAAGATAGAGCCTTGTCGTTTAATATGGCTTAAATAAAAATATTGATTGAAAATAATAAATTAATTGAAATAACAGGGTATGATGAATAATACGCAGATGGATTATTATTCATGCTAGGTGCCAAATTGACTAATAGGCGTTGTTCTTTTGATAAAAATAAGTGTGTAGCTTAAGCTCAGTTGCTTCTGTTTGGTGGATGCTTTGAGGCACACCATAAAAATGTTAAACTTGATTGATGATCTAAAAAAGGGGTAGGGAAATGACGAGTTACTATTGCCTTTCTGATTTAAAAGCGGCTTTTAGTCAAAAGCGCCGTTTGCATTTTTTATTCTTTTGGGGAGGAGACACCCCTGGTGTTGACATTAACCAAAATTGTTTAAGCCAGTGGTTTGTGGCAAATTTTACGGTTGATGGTGTGTGTTACCCAACAGCAGAACATTGGATGATGGCGCAAAAGGCTTTATTGTTTCAAGATCATCAGACCCATCAAAAGGTGATAGAAGCAGATCATCCGTCAGTTGCTAAACAGTTAGGCAGAGAGGTGTCAGGTTTTGATGAAAAAATATGGAAAACACACCGTGAACGTATTGTACAAGAAGGTAATTTTCATAAGTTTTCACAAAACGCTTTATTAAAAGATTACCTTTTGCAAACGAATGATAAAATTTTGGTGGAAGCGAGCCCTGTTGATAAAATATGGGGTGTTGGTTTGGTGGAAGAAGACCCAAGAATTGTCAATCCTCTGCTTTGGAAGGGGCAAAACTTAATGGGTTTTGCTATTATGCGTGTTAGAGCCCAGTTATTAGGGTAGTGTCGTTATTTTTTGTGTTAAAGGTTTTTTATGAATATTGCAACTTGGAATGTCAATTCTTTAAATGTGCGTTTGCCCCATGTCTTGCAATGGTTGCAAGCACACCAAGAGGTAGATGTTTTGGCATTACAAGAATTAAAATTGGATCATGATAAGTTTCCTGAAGCGGCGTTGATGGAACAAGGTTATCAGGCAGCTTGGTTTGGGCAGAAAACGTATAATGGTGTGGCTTTAATCAGTAAAACACCTGCACAGGATATTGTGTGTGGCATTCCAGAGTTTGATGATGAACAAAAGCGGGTGATTGCGGCAACATTTGGGCAAACTCGTGTGATTAATGTGTATTGTGTTAATGGGGAAGCGGTTGGTAGCGACAAATTTGCTTATAAAGCAAAATGGTTTGCTGCGTTAACTCATTATGTTGCAGAAGCATTGAAACAGTATCCTAATCTTATTTTATTGGGGGACTTTAATATCGCCCCTGCTGACTTAGATGTCTATGACCCTAAAGCATGGCATGAAAAGGTCTTGTGTTCTTCTGAAGAGCGTTCATGGTTTAATCAGTTGTTGGCATTGGGTTTAAATGACAGTTTGCGTCAATTAAATCCACAAGAAGCACAGTATACTTGGTGGGATTACCGCATGAATATGTTCAAACGGAAATTGGGTATGCGTATTGATCATATTTTGGTTTCCAACCCTTTAATCGGATCTGTCCAAAAAGTTGTGGTGGATACTGAGGCTAGAGCATGGGAGCGTCCCAGTGATCATGCCCCTGTGACAGCCTATCTGGAAAAAGAATGAATTTATCTCATTTAAGTAAGAAAGATCAACGGTTAAACGCTTTAACCCAACAAGTGCGACTTTGGCAAAGATTAGAGCTACAAGTTAAAAAGATGTTGCCGCTTAATTTAGCTGATTTTTACCAGATTTCCTGTGTGAATGAGCAAGGGGCATTGGTGGTATTTGCCCATAATGCTATGGTGGCTTCTCGTTTAAAAATGATTATGCCTGCTTTGGTTCCACAATTACAGGGGATGGATGCGCGTATTATTAAGGTTCTTGTCAAAGTTTCGCCACAAGAACATGTGCATGCCAAGTATAAAAAGGCTGTTTTGGGGCAAGAAGCCCAAACTCAGCTATTGTCTGCTTCTGAAAAATTAAGCCATCATCCAGAATTGGCTCAAGCCTTGTCTCGTTTGGCTTTATCTCATTCAAAATAATTTACTATAGGGTGTTTTTTAATCAAAAGGACATTGTTCTTTAATCAGTTGTATAACTGCTGGGGCAAATAAATGAGTATGGTTTATGGGTTGTGGGCATACTTCTGAAATTTCGGCACAAGCGGTTATGTTGCCTTGCCAATTTGCAGTAAAACAAATAAGCTCTAATTGTGCTTTTTCTTTATAGGCTGGTGCATGAATGGTGGTCAAATAATGAATGCTCTGATCAATGAGTTGGATATCCAGTTCTTCTTTTAATTCTCTGATTAATGCTTGTTTCGGGGTTTCGTTTGCCTCGATTTTGCCACCAGGTAAATACCACAAAGGGTTGTCTCGTACGCGCACAACCAGTAATTGTTTGTTGTCTTTATCCAGTTCAACTAAAGCGGCACAACGAATGGTGGCGGATGTGGCAAGCTGATCGGTTTGTTGAAAAAATCGTTCAGGCGCTTTACTGACTTTTTGGGTTTTATAGTTAAAAAAAGCCATGCTGGTCAATACTCGGGCTGTTTCTTCTTGTCTGGTTTGATTAAAAAAATGATAGATCAAATCGAAGCCAATTTTGCTTTGATTGGTCAAGCTTAATGTAATCTGTAAACTGTCGGCATGAAATGCCTGATTGATATACTGTATTTGGGCGGCAGTCATAATCAATCCTGTGCCTTCAATATCTGTTTCACTGTAACCTAATGTATGTAAAAAACGTAAACGGGTTTCGTGGGCTAAGCGTAAAACAGCATCATTAGCAAGGTGTTGACCATAATTAATGTCACTGATGCAAACGGGGATTTGTGTGGTAAATAAAGTGGTTAGTGGAATATCGATTGATAAACGTCTACTCATAACAATATGCCTATCTATGTATTGAATAAATAAAAGGGCTGATCATGGTAAAAATGATGAGCCCTTTATACGGTAACGATAATTAATGGGGTAATTAGCCTAAATTTTTTAATCCCAATACATCTTGCATATCAAAAACACCTTTTTGTGTGCCCAACCATAGGGCTGCACGCACAGCACCTGAAGCAAAGGTCATGCGGCTTGATGCTTTATGGGTGATTTCAAAACGTTCGCCATCGGTTGCAAATAAGGCTGTATGGTCTCCAACAACATCTCCTGCACGGATTGTGCTAAAACCGATCGTATTAGGATCACGCTCGCCTGTTACGCCTTCTCGACCATAAATAGCACATTGTTTTAAGTTGCGATTGGTTGCCTGAGCAATCACTTCGCCCATGCGTAAAGCTGTGCCAGAAGGCGCATCAATCTTATGACGGTGATGTGCTTCAATGATTTCGATGTCGTAGTCAGGTTGCAATACTTTTGCTGCAATGTCTAATAATGCGAAGCTTAAATTGACCCCAATACTAAAATTGGGGGCAAAAACTACCCCAATAGTTTGCCCTGCGTTTTGAATGGCTTGTTTGCCCGCTTCGTCAAAACCTGTTGTGCCAATAATGATATTGGTTTGATACTGTGTACAAAGCGCCAGATGCTCAAGTGTGCCTTGTGGTCTGGTAAAATCAATAAGCACATTTGCTTCTTTTATGGCCTGTTCAATATCAGTTTGAATGTTTACATTGGTTGGTTTGCCAATAAACAAACCAGCATCTTGACCAATATAGGGGCTGTCAGGTTGATCAATGGCATGAGTTAATTGGCAGCTAGGATGGGCTTGGGTTGCCTCAATCAGTGTTCGACCCATTCTACCGCTGGCGCCAACAATGGCTACTTTTAATGTACTCATTTGTTGTGTTCATCCTCTACTGCTTCTTTTTGGGCTTGTTCATTTTCTGTTTGTTGGTCTTGTTTGCTTTCTTTTGCCAATTCACGCAATGCATCCCCTTCAAATCGGTTGACCATATCATTGTCAAAGAAAATGGTGAGGTTCCTTTGCTCTTTGGTAACACCATTGCGGGTGATCATGAAAACATAGTCCCAACGGTTGGCATGAAAAATATCCGTGAGTAATGGCGAACCAAGTAAGGCTCTAACTTGATTCCGGGTAAGACCTGCTTGAAGTTGAGACAAGGCTTGTGGATCAAGTTCATTTCCTTGTTCAATCGTCAACTTATAGGACGGAAATTGAGAAACACGGTGGCTATTACAAGCGGCTAGTGTTAAAGTACAGATAATAATAAAAATTAATTTTTTCACGGTGTATAACCTTTTGCAATCATTCTTGCTTGTTTGGTGTGAACCAAAAATAAACCAAAACGGTTAAAAACTCTTTTTTGGGTGGGCAAGGCTATTAAAAGTCGGTATTATAACCTTTAATTCATATTTGAGTACGATTTCTATGAATCATATTACACATTTAAAAGACAATGGCTTGAAAGTTACAGGACCAAGGCTGAAAATTCTGGAGCTTTTTGAGAACAAACGAAACGGACATTTAACAGCGGAAGATGTGTTCCGTATGTTGATTGATGAGGGCTTTGATGTTGGATTGGCAACGGTTTACCGTGTGCTGACTCAATTTGAGCAGGCAGAAATTCTGGTGAAACATCATTTTGAAACAGGTAAAGCGGTCTATGAACTTAATAAAGGTTCGCATCATGATCACTTGGTTTGTATTCAGTGTGGCAAAGTAACTGAATTTTTTGATCATGACTTGGAAGTCTTACAAGAAAAAATAGCCAACGAAAAGGGCTATAAAATCATGGATCACGCTTTATATTTATATGGTGTTTGTAAGGTGTGCCAGAAAAAATCTTAAATGATCGACAAACGAATTTTTCCGCCATTGCTTGATGAAAATCGGCTGGATTTTCCAGATATTGATGAGGCAATCACCTATCGGGATGGATTAGTGGCAATTGGGGGAGATTTGTCTTATGAGCGGTTATTGGTGGCGTATTCTTTAGGTATATTTCCTTGGTATAATAAAAAAGATCCAATTTGTTGGTGGGCTTTATCACCACGAATGGTCTTGTATCCACAAGAGTTGTATGTCGGTCGCTCTTTAAAAAAGTCTATTCGCTCTCAAAGTTATTGTGTCAAGGTCAACTGTGCCTTTGAGCAGGTGGTTGCCTGTTGTGCGCAAAAAAAACGAAAAGGGCAAAATGGCACTTGGATTCATGCAGAGATGGAAGACGCTTATCGGCAGATGTATCTTCATGGTAATGCGCATTCGTTTGAGTATTGGCAAAATGATCAGTTGCTCGGCGGATTATATGGGGTACAAATAGGACGAGTTTTTTTTGGTGAGTCTATGTTTGCTCTAGTGGATAATGCTTCTAAAATTGCATTTGTTCATGCGGTTGATTTTTTAAGAAATAGTGGTGTGGCTTTGATTGATTGTCAGATGTATACGGATCATTTAGCCCGTTTTGGTGCAAGTGAAATTGAATTTTCTGTGTTCAAACAGCAACTAGCGATCAATAGTGTTTTACCATTATTACAGCCAATTACTTCAGGTATTTTGTATGAGAACATTCATTAAGAATAGGTAATGTTCTCAAGTTAAGTGAAAAGGAAATGAAATATGCAACAACTAAAAGAAACTATAGAATTGGCTTTTGAAGACAGAGCGAATATTACCCCAAGTACGGTTAATCCAACTTTAGCCAGTGCGATTAATACGGTTCTTAAAGCTTTGGATGACGGTTCATTACGGGTTGCCCAAAAGCAAAATGGTGTATGGGTGGTGAATGAATGGGTGAAAAAAGCCGTTTTATTGTCTTTTAGGGTACAAGATAATGTATTGATGGATGATGGGGTCAATCGTTATTTTGATAAAGTACCCACTAAATTTGACCAATGGCAATCTGCTGATTTTGCTCAGGCAGGTTTTAGAGCGGTACCTGGTGCTGTGGTCAGAAAAGGTTCTTATATTGCTAAAAATACAGTTTTGATGCCTTCTTTTGTGAATATTGGTGCTTTTGTTGATGAAGGAACCATGGTGGATACATGGGCTACCGTGGGCTCGTGTGCGCAAATTGGTAAAAATGTTCATTTGTCTGGTGGTGTGGGGATTGGCGGGGTTCTAGAACCTTTACAAGCGACACCTACTATTATTGAAGACAATTGTTTTATTGGCGCACGTTCTGAAATTGTTGAAGGTGTGGTCGTTGAAGAGCATAGTGTCATTTCAATGGGGGTATTCATTGGACAGTCAACCAAAATTTATGACCGAGAAACAGGCGAAATCACTTATGGCCGTGTGCCTGCAGGTTCTGTTGTGGTCTCTGGCAGTTTACCGTCAAAAGATGGTTCATGTAGTTTATATTGTGCCGTGATTGTGAAAAAAGTGGATGAGAAAACACGTGGTAAGGTAGGGATCAACGAGCTGCTGCGCGGTATTTAGTTTTTTGACTTTTATCATAAAAAGCAGCCTTAAATTAGGCTGCTTTTTATTGTCTGATTACAATTTAAGTTTAGAGTGAACGAGAAGTTGATATGTTTAGTGGTTTATGGGATTTGTTGTTGATATTGGCGCCTTTATTTATTGGCTATCTATTTCAGGTTAGACGTGTATGGATGCATCGGATCGTTGATAAGCTATTGAGTTTTCTTGTCTATTTTATTTTGTTTTTGATGGGGCTGGGGTTGGCACAGGTACCTGATTTAGCAAAAAAATTAAGCACAATTGTGGGGTATGTCGTTTGTTTTGTGTTGGTCATTAATTTGAGTAATATCTTGGTTTTGTCTTTATACGATAAAAAAATTGGCCCCATTAAACAAAACGGCGCACAAGGGCAATCTACATCGATATGGCGTATGATTTTGTCTTCATCTCAATTGGTTTTGATTGTTTTGTTGGGTTTTTTACTTGGCATGTTTGTGCCACAAAAATGGTTACCAGATCATCACAATAGCACTTATGTATTGATGCTTTTACTCTTTTTTGTGGGCGTACAATTGCGTAATAATGGTATTCCTTTAAGGAGTGCGTTATTGAACAAAAAGGGCACAATGACTGCTTGTTGGTTTATGCTCAGTTCTTTATTAGGCGGTATGATTGCTGCTTTAATTTTGGGTTTGCCTATCAAACAAGGATTGGCGATTGCTTCTGGTTTTGGTTGGTATAGTCTTTCTGGTATTGTGATCCAAAATGCTTTTGGGCCAGTGTTGGGCAGTGTAGCCTTTTTTAATGATTTAATCAGAGAGTTTTTTGCTTTGGCTTTTATTCCAATCCTTATGGTGAAAAGGCCTTGTGCCGCTATTGGCATTGGCGGAGCAACATCATTGGATTTTACTTTACCTGTTATTCAACGCTCAGGTGGTATGGCTGTCGTACCAATTGCCATTAGTTTTGGGTTGATTGTGAATATCTGTTCACCCATTTTGATGATTTTGTTTACGCAATAAGTTGTAAAAAATAAAAAGCCTGATAAGTATGTACACGCTTATCAGGCTTTTTATTGAAAAGAGTTTTATAAATCAGCACTGTCCAGGAATTCAACAAACTGATAAAAAGGCGTTTGTAGGGTTAAACGCGATAATCTGACTAAGCGTTCATTACCTTCTGTATCTTTAATTTTAAATTCTCTTAGACGACTAAAGACACGGCCTGTTAACACCAATGAAGGGCCTTTACCTAATTTAGGTTGGGCAGGTAGTTGCAAGGCCGGCATATAGTAAGAATTCCCTTTGCCAATGACAGGCATGACTTCAACTGCTTTGGCTTCATAAGTAAAGTGCTCAATACCACAGTCAATGGTTTCTGCGTCTGCTTCAATCATCAACCAGCGAATAACACCTAAGCTCCAGTTTGGGTCTGATTCTGCTCGGGTAACGACAATTTCCCCAATTTGCATACAAGCGCCTTGTGGGTCGCCACTGATTTTATAGCCTGTGTTGCTGATGTCTGTTCGGGTCATGAGTGCTGGGTGGGTAGCAAAGCGCCCGCCAACTAATACATCACCTGGATGCCAATCTCGATTGTTTAGCAGCTCCCATACAGAACCGATTCTGCTTTGTAACCAAACAGGATCTTGCGTTTTGGTTCTTGAAGTACGGCGATGTGCTGTGTATGACCACTCTAAAACAATCAGTCTCATTAAGACAACATCGTCTGCAAATGCTTTACCTAGATTATCTTGTTCTTCAATGGTGTTATTGAAGTTGTCTATGATGACTTGGCAGTCAACTTTGCGCCAGTTTGCTTTGTCGTTGATTGGGGCTTTAGAGAAGAATCTAGGGGCAAAATCAGTTGTTCTATCAAAGTAAAAACCTGCTGGATTTTTTTGTACCAAGCCTTCTATGGGCAATATTTTTACTTTAGGCGCAAATTGGAATAGCTGTGTGTATAACCAATCAAAAGCAGAGGCATTCATTCTACTTTGTGGAATCATCCCCAATAAAATAATATGGGTATAAAGTACTTCTAATGGTGGATAGTTTTTATGGGTTTTGGTTTGTAATTTTTCGTGTTCTATATAGGTAAAGATATTATGGCACAGTAACCACACATTTTTAGGGAAAACGACATGGTACTTGCCTGACAAAATCAGCACTTCTTTTGCCGCTTGTAAAGTTTGCGCCAAAATTTCGACTTTGTTTTGTTCTCTATTCAGTAAAGGTGGCTTTTTGATACGCTGAGCCAGACAAATCCTTAAGCCTTGAAACAAAGTTGCATACAAAGCCACCATTGTGGTGACTGCTTTTCGGGTGATTTCGTGACCTAAGCCTTCTTGACGCTCAAGTTCCATTTCTAAACTTGGTAGAATCAGTTTGACTTTTTGCAGATACTGGATCAATGCTTTGTGCCTTTGGGCAACATCCATTTCAATCCGATTAAAATTATTCATGGATTGTAATAAACGCTCAGCACACACCTGTGCCTTCCCTTGAGATAAACCATCTAGCCAGTCTTGATAGTTTTCTATCTTAGGCTCAACAGCTTTTGCATTCAAGTCACAGTTATATCTCAAAAATAGGTAATTATCCACAAACAATATCTCATTAAATAATAGGGTGCATCAGGTGAAGCTTTGTCATTTTGTCTACCAGTGATGTTTTTGTTGCTTGACTTATGAATGGTACAATGACACATGACAAGAATACCATTTTATATGGTAACCTTTCAATTATAACTTATTTTAATTTGAACCAAAATAATTCAACATGTCATTCTGATTAGATGTACAATAAAACCACAATTATGTGTGATAAATGTACAATTTCTTATGGCCCATCCTAAATTGTTAACCAATTTCTTACCGTACACCTTCGCTAATGGTGTGACGATTCGTCGTTTTGCTAAGGCGTGCCCGAAATGTGGTCAGGTACTTGAATCAGCTAATATGAGGGGGATCGCTGCTGGTGTAGAAGAACATCTTTATATCGCTGCTCATGCCCGTTGTACCCATTGTCATTGTATATTTTCTATATGCTGTGTTGTGACAGATACCAAACAGGTGGTTAAAGTCCCTTTGCCTATTACCATGATGAAATGGTGGATTAGGCGTACTTTGCGGAAAAGAGCATTGGGGTTATTACACAATAAAAAGTTGCCAGCGACCTTACAGCCTTCTGTTGCGGTGGAGCCAGAAGTGGTTTCTTTGTCTTTAAAAGATGTGACTGTCTCTGAAGATATCATTGGTAAACTTGGTGATATTGATATTTTTGAGTGGATTGAGTATAAACAAAACCGTTATTATTTTGAACGTACCAGTACAGAAGAGGGAAGCATCCATTTAATTGATGGAGAGCAACTTTTCTGCCATAAGTTGATCTATAAAATTTGAATAAATGTTTAGATTGTTGTATGTACAAAATACAACAGTTTGGTTAATGTTTTTGTTTGTTTTCGGTCAATATCTTTAATATAGGGTTAATACGAGCGAGCATATGTGGTTCATAAAGTGGTTTTAAATGCAATTATTTCGTTATCTCCAATCTCAGGGGCTTGGCAGTAAAAAACAGTGTTTAGCCTATATCGCACAACAAGCTGTGTGTGTGAACCAAAAGGTTTTATGTGATCCAAAAGCAGAAGTGATTTCTGAAGAAGTTGAACATTTATCTTTATTTGATGAGCTGGTTCTTCATGTACCATTGCCCTATTTTTATTTTGTTTTGCATAAGCCAGCTTATTATGAAACATCACATAATCCGTCTGTTTATCCCAGTGTGTTTAGTTTGTTTCCTGACAATATCCGTGCATTGAAACCTCAGGCAGTTGGGCGTTTAGATGCCGATACAACGGGGTTATTGTTGATCACCAATGATGGGCAATTTAACCATGACATGACCTCTCCTAAAGGACATGTCAGTAAAGTGTATGAAGTGACTTTAAAACATCCTGCTGATGATTTGTTCTGCGATAAATTGCGTCAGGGGGTGTTGCTAAAAGATGAAACACAGTTAACGGTGGCAAAGCAGGCTTTTTTGATTCATGAGCGATTATTGTCATTAGAAATACAAGAAGGTAAGTATCATCAGGTTAAGAGAATGGTTGCTGCTGCTTCTAATAGAGTAGAAAAACTGCATAGAACCCAATTTGGCTCGTACTCATTGAATGGCTTACCAGAAGGAAAATGGCTTCAAGTATCAAAAAGAGAATAATATATATGTTGCTTATTTTTGATAAGGGTTGTGTAAGCTTTTGACCATATCTTCTAGATACATTTTAATTTGTTGATCATTACACCCCATAAGTAAAGCATCTTCATAAGCGTCTTGCAGCATTTGCCACAATTCGTCCATATTTTGGGACATGACTTTTACTTTTTCTGTACAAGATAAATTATTTCCTTGATCATCGTGCCAAATGGGCATTTTCGGCTTTTGCATACGTTTTCCTGACTATCTTTTTATCTATATTGTAGGCTGATCTTCAGCCTACTTTGAAGATTCTTTAAGATTTTTTCTTATTTTTGGTTTTGTCTGTACTTTTTTTCGTGGTTGTTGCTTTTTTAGTTTCAGTCTTTTTAGTTTCTTTTTTCTTGTTATTTTTGGTTTCTACTTTTTTAGCAGATGATTTTTTATTGTCTGTTTTTTGGGGCTGTTTGGGTTTGACCGCATCTGTTTTCTTTTTGGGTTCAGATGATGGTGTGGCTTTTTTAGTCTGGGTATTGGTTGAAGTATTCAGAGGCTTACTTTCAGCTGTAACGAAACTGGCCGCTTTACCACTACTTGAATCGACACGGCGCGCACCGTTATAACGCGCATTCCAGTATTTGTTTGTCATTAGAGCTACTTCCACGGTTTTTCCTGTCCGAGGGGCATGCATAAATTTATTGTTGCCGATATACAGACCAACATGTGAATTAGCAAAGCCTCGAGTATTAAAAAAAACCAAATCACCAGGCTTTAATTCACTGCGCTCAATGGATTGTCCTGTCTTTGCCATTTGTGCTGCTGTTCGAGGTAAGGTTACTTTAACCGATTGTTTGAATACATATTGAATGAAACCACTACAATCTAGCCCTTTTGGGGTAGAGCCACCAAAGACGTAAGGCACACCCAATAACCCCATGGCGTTCATGATGACATCGCCAGCTTGTTTTTTATTGGTTTCTATTTTTTCTTCGTCTATTCTTTGTTTGTTGGTTTTTACAATAATAATGTCGTCTAATTCATCTGCTTGCGCAACATAGCTAAATGAACAACTTAGACTCAACATCAGGCACAATTGCCATATTTTTTTCATGTAACTCAAACTCCTTATCCTTGTTGATATTTATTGCTCAGCAAGGGTATGTTATTCTGCAATCTAATTCATTATGCTTTTCGAAAGCGTGTATACATGTTCAGATATACTTTTGTTGCTTTACGTGATTTACCCCGAATGCGCGAAATTGCCACTGTATTGGCCAAATATGGCCTAGGTGGCTTTATGCAACGCATTAAACTATTTGGGCGTTTAAGTGCACGCAGTAAGGCAAACGAAATTCAAAAAGCACGTTATATTCCCATACAAAAGCGCTTTCGTTTGGCATTTGAAGAGCTAGGCCCAACTTATGTCAAACTAGGGCAGATTTTATCTACCCGTATCGATATTTTTCCTCCTGAGTGGATTAATGAGTTTTCGCAATTGCAAAATAATGTAAAACCCGTCAATCAGGATGAAATTGTTGCTTTAATTGAGCAATCTCTTAATCAGCCATTAGAGGCTCTATTTAGAGAATTTGACCCTATTCCTATTGGCAGTGCTTCCATTGCTCAAGTACACAGGGCAGTGCTACACAGTGGTCGGGAAGTGGCCGTGAAGGTTAAACGACCCAATATTGATGAAAAAGTTCAGGCTGACCTGCGCATCTTAACTCGTGTTGTGACACTGATTGAGTCAGAGTTGCCTGAAATACGTCGTTATCAACCAAAACAAATGTTTATTTATTTTACCAGAAGCTTGAAGCAAGAGCTTGATTTAAATAATGAATTGCAGCTTTTGCAACGCTTTAGGCAAGACTTCATCAATAATCCTGAAGTAACTGTCCCCGAAGTATACCCTGAATACAGCAATGAACAAATACTGGTACAGGATTTTGTGCATGGGTGTTTGTTAAAAGATGTTAACGATTTGGGGTTGACCAAGCTCCAAAAACAAACAGTTGCCCAAAATGTAGCAGATGCCATTTTGAGTATGATTTTGATTCATGGTGTTTTCCATGCAGATCCGCATCCGGGTAATATTTTTGTGGATAGCTGTGGTGAAATCACCTTTATTGACTTTGGGTTAGTTGGGCGGTTAACGGCGAAAAGGAAGGAAGAAATTATTGGCCTGATTCAGGCTTTGATTGAACATGATCAATTCAGTATGCAATTGATTCTCAGTAGTTGGGCTCAGGGCAGTATCCCAAATGAAGAGCGCTTAGGAGAGGATGTGATGGATATTATGCTCAATTATGAGCATGTATCTTTAAAAAATTTAAAAATCAGTGAAGTCATTAATGATATTACTTCTTTGGTCAGAGAACATCAGTTAACACTGCCCGCAGATTTGGTGATGTTGTTTAAGACCTTGATTATGTTAGAGTCTGTAGTTAGGGCATTAGATGAGGATTTTGAATTATTAGAGCATACGAAGCCACTGGTGGTGAACATTCTAAAAGAGCGTCATTCTCCTTCTCAATTGTGGCGAAAAGGTAAGGCTCAAGGGAATCTTTTAAAACGGGTGCTATCTGATTTTCCGTTAAATGCTTTATATCTGGGTAAGCATTTACGCAGTGGTCGATTTAATATCAATTTAGATTTAAAACGTCTGGATGATTTTGGTAATCAATTGGATAAAACATCCAATCGTTTGACCATGGGGATTGTGACAGGCTCTTTAATTATTGGCTCATCGATTGTGATGACGGTTGATACGGGGCCAAAAATATTTGGTTTGTCTTTGTTTGGTTTTATTGGTTATTCCATTGCTTTTTGTAACAGCCTTTGGTTAATTTGGGCCATTTGGCGTTCAGGTAAACACTGAATGTATATGGTTCAATAAATGAATGAATATGATATTAATTAGAGGAAAAGAGTCATCATGAAACGGAAAATTAGCCGATGGTTTATTTTGCTTATCAATATTTTTTTGCTTGCTTCTCCGGCTTTCTCATATGAAATTATTCAGTTTTATCATCGAGTTGTTGAAGATGTTTTGCCCAATGTGCAAGCATTATTACAAGCAGGCGAAAGTGCCACAACCATTGATAATAAGCTTATTTTAAATGTGTCATCTGAGCGGGCTAAGGTGCTTGTGCCCTTAATCCAAAGTTTGGATCAAAAACAAGAATCTTTGATTATTGAAGTTGAACAAGGTGCTAATCGACGCGGGCAAAATAGTGCTTTAGGGGCACAAGTGCGAATTGATGGCGTGGATATTCAGAATACAAAAGTTGATGTGAATGGACGCATTATTGTAGATGGTTATGCGAACCGTACCAATAGCCAAAATAACAGTCAGCAAACTTTACGTTTATTGTCTGGTACAGAAGGTTATATTGAACTGAATCCTCGGCAATATAAAGAGGGCAGTTTACGACATCAAATCGGGTTCAGTGTTCGCCCAAGAGTGGTTGGTCAAAATGTGGTGATCGACTTACTGGCCCAAAATCAAGGGCAGAGAGTTGCTTCTACCATTGAGGGGCAATTAGGTCAGTGGATTGATGTAGCGGGTATTGATCAGTCTGGAACAGAAGATAAAGTGGTGCTGTTTGGTTATGGGCAACGTCATCAAACGGTGTCTTCTCAGGTGAGAATCAGAATTACGCGTGCACCTAATTAATGTACACTTAAGTTTTTGTTCACTGGGTTTAAAAAGGGTTTTAAAAAATGACCAATATTGTTTTTTTAGATAGAGGCACGTTAGCACAAGCGAATTTACAATTTAATTTTCCGTTTGTTTTAACAGATCATTACTTATGTCCAGAAAATGAAGTCGCCAAAGCACTTGAAGGGCAGGAAATTGCCATTACCAACAAAGTGAAAATCACGCGGCAGGATATGTTGGCCAATCCTCAATTAAAAATGATTGCGGTAGCGGCAACAGGATATAACCATATTGATGTTGTGGCAGCTAAAGAATTGGGTATTTGTGTGTGTAATGTCAGCGGTTACAGTACAGTGTCTGTGGCTGAGCATGCTTTTATGATGATGATCGCGCTGATGCATCGTTTACCTGAATATCAACAAAAAGCCAGACTCGACTCATGGTCTAAGTCGCCATTTTTTTGTGTGTTTGGTACCCCTTTTTATCATTTAGTAGGTAAAACAGTGGGTATTTTTGGGCGAGGGGAGATTGGTTCGGCATTTGCTCGCTTTGCTCAGGCTTTTAATATGAACGTATTGTTTGCTGAACATAAAGGTGCCACGAGTTGTCGTGAGGGTTATGTAGATGCTCAAACAGTATTGGCACAGGCAGATGTTATTTCTATTCATTGCCCATTAAATGAGCATACCCATCATTTAATTGATCATGAAGAAATGGCACAAATGAAAGAGGGTGCCATCATCATTAATGTTAGCCGTGGTGGTTTGGTGAATGAAGAGGCTTTAGCCAATGCTTTAAGATCAGGTAAATTAGGTGGTGCTGGTTTTGATGTATTAAGCGCAGAACCGCCAGTCAAATCGAATCCTTTATTGGCTTCTGACTTAAGTAATATTATTGTTACCCCTCATATTGCTTGGGCCAGTGAAGAGTCTTTAAAGAATTTAACGGATTCATTGATTCAAAATATTAATGCTTTTAAAGTGGGGAAGCCCATTAATCAAATAGTTTAAAATCCCCAATGAAAATTTATTTGTAATATTTTGATTTTAAATGTATTTTTTGAGACTGTGGTAGTGAGGTCATACAAGAGTAGTATATCATCCATAAATAGGCAAATTACCTTGCATGCAAAGAGTACTTAGGGCAAAATCGCCCCCTGCGTCAGAATAACCGAATGTGCACACGCAACTTTCGGTTATTTTTCTTTTTATAGGTACAAATTTTTAATCAAACAAAAGGGGCCAGAATTTTCTGGAAATGATAATACAGACCAAAAATGGTCTATATGATGTTTTGTAAGGAATTTAAATGAAAAATGTTCTTTCTTTCATGCCAGCTTATATAGGCGTTGGGGATGCGTTTAATGCCCATAGGGCATTGTTTGTTCGGTCTCAGTCGTTTGATTGCCCTCCACCTACCTTCGCTACATGCTTATCACTATATTTATCTGGTTTGAGTGAGGAGAACAGCCATGGCGATTAACAGAACCACCACCCCTATGCAGGCAGTAAAGTTAAAAAGAACATTGACCTTATTTCAAGTGGTCATGATTGGTTTGGCTTATTTGCAGCCAATGACTTTGTTTGATACTTTTGGGATTGTGTCCAATATTTCTAAGGGACATGTCCCAACAGCCTATATTTTTGCATTAATTGCCATTTTATTTACTGCTTTAAGTTATGGCAAAATGGTGCAGCGCTATTCTTCTGCTGGTTCCGCTTATACTTATGCGCAAAAATCAATGCATCCTTATGTCGGTTTTATGGTCGGCTGGTCATCATTACTAGACTATTTGTTTATGCCGATGATTAATATTTTATTGGCCAAGATTTATTTAACAGCTATGTTCCCAATGATTCCTGGCTGGGTGTTTGTTTCTGCGCTAGTGTTTATCATGACTTTTGCCAATGTTCGAGGCATTAATATCGTGGCCAATTTAAACAGTATTATTGTGATTGTTCAGGTTGCGATTATTGTGTTATTTGCGGGTTTGGTGATTCAAGGCGTGCTGAATGGGCAAGGGACAGGGACTTTATTTACGCCGCAACCATTTTTTACAGCAGAAACTGAATTGATTCCAGTGATCGCGGGTGCCACGATTCTGTGTTTTTCCTTCTTGGGGTTTGATGGTATTAGCTCGTTAACGGAAGAAACAGTTGATGCGAAAAAAGTGGTGCCTCGTGCCATTTTTCTGACCGCTTTTATTGGTGGTGTGATTTTTATTATTGTGTCTTATTTTGTTCAATTATATTTCCCCAATACACAAGGGGTGATTGACCCTGATAACTCATTGCCTGAAATTGCTTTAATTGTGGGTGGGCAATTATTCCAATATATTTTATTGTGTATAACTTGTGTTACCGTTGTGGCTTCTGGAATGGCTGCTCAAGCAGGGGTGTCGCGTTTATTGTTTGTAATGGGACGCGATCGAGTCATTTCAAAACGGTTTTTTGGTAACTTGCATCAATACTGGCGCACACCTGTAATCAATATTTTATTGGTTGGTGTGTTGGCTTTATCTGCCACTTGGTTTGATTTAGAAAAAGCCACTGCTTTGATTAACTTTGGTGCTTTGGTTGCTTTTACTTTTGTCAATTTATGTGTGATTGCTCAGTTTTATATACGTGAGAAACAAAGACAAACATTAAATGATCATTTTCGTTATTTGGTTTCGCCTATTTTAGGTGCGCTGTCTGTAGGTGTGTTGTGGGTTAATTTAGACAGCCATTCTATGGGGCTTGGTTTGGCTTGGGCTGCTGCTGGTTTGATTTATTTGGCTTTTTTAAGTTCAATATTCACCAAACCATTGCCTTTTTACAAACATGAAGATGAAGAGCATTCATTAGAAGAAACAAATTAATTGATTATTTGTTTGAAATAAACATCAAAACAGCTAAGTTGATGAGTTTCTCTTAGCTGTTTTTTTTGAGTAAGCCAACATTTTTTAAAATATCAAATACGTATATTCGAGAGGTTTCTTCCCAAGGATGATAGCCTATACCCATATAGTCAAAATGATATTGCTCATAAAACCCAATCAAATCAGTTGCCAAATAAACATGTTTAAACCCTGCATTAAATGCATCTTGTATCGCCGCTTCCAGTAACAAATGGCTGTAGCCATTGCCTCGATAAGAATCTTCAATAAATAAAGCGCAAATCCAAGGATATAAGTCCATTCGACTGATAAAATCATTGGTAATTAAACCTGCACAACCTATGATTTGATTGTTTTGTTGCAAAAGGTACCATCTGGGTAAGGGGGGTTCAGTGTGGAGGCTGTGGCTAATACAGTCTTGATACATTTGAGGCCAGACCATAGGCCATTTGCTTTGAATATAAGCAATAGCGGTTTCTTGGTATTCTGGTTGTTCTTTGAGATAAATAATTTTCATATAATGTGTCGATTTGTAATGCATCGGATGTTATTGATCAGATTTGTGAATAATACCCAGTATTTCTTGCCCAAAACGTTCAAGTTTTGTTTGTCCCATGCCATAAACTAAAGACAAATTTTCTATGGATTTTGGGCGACTTTGCACAATATGGCGTAAGGTTCTGTCAGGGAAAATAACATAAGCTGGCACATTTTCTTCTTGTGCTTTGTCTTTTCGCCACAGACGCAATGCTTGCCATAATTGTTCTTCTCGTTCGGTCCTGAGCCATGTTTCAGATACAGGTGTGTTTTTGGGTTTATCTCGTTTTAAGGGGCGAATCATGACGATTTGTTCTCCTTTTAAAACGGCTTTGCTTTTTTCGGTTAATTGTAATGCTTGATTAAAATGTAAGTTAATGTCCAATAATTTTTGTGCCACACATTGACGGGTTAGACCGCGCCACTCTTTTTCAGAGAGTTCTTTGCCTATGCCAAAAGTGGACAGTAAATGATGTTTTTGGCTTAAAATCCAATCATTTTCAACGCCACGTAAGACATCAATGACATAGCTGGCACTGAATTTTTGCCCAACACGGTACACGCAAGAAAGCAATTTTTGTACCAGTACTGTTGCATCAAATTGAGTGGGTGGGTTTTTACAATTATCACAGTAGCCGCAAGGGGTGCTGTGTTCACCAAAATAAGCCAAAAGTTGTACCCGACGACAACTGGATAGTTCACAAAAGCTGAGCATGGCATCGAGCTTTTGTAATTCAACTTGTTTTTGTATGTCGGCTGCTGAACCTTCCATAATCATTTGTTTGAGTAAGACTAGATCATTTAAACCATAGCAAAGCCAGCTATGGGCAGGTAAACCATCTCGTCCTGCTCGACCTGATTCTTGATAAAAACCTTCTATGCTTTTGGGTAAGTCCAGATGGGCAACAAAGCGCACATCGGGTTTATCAATGCCCATGCCAAAGGCAATTGTGGCGACGATGACGATACTGTCTTCTTGTAGAAATCGTTTTTGATTTTTTTCCCTTTGCTCAAACGACATGCCTGCATGATAAGGCAAGGCATCAAATCCTTGCTCTTGTAAAAAAAGAGCCACATCTTCCACTCTTTTACGAGATAAACAATACACAATGCCACTTTGATTTTGCCCATGGGTTTTTAAAAATTGTAACAGTTGTTTTTTGCCATTATTTTTTTCGATCACTTGATAAAAAATATTAGGGCGATCAAAACTATCAACAAACTCTTTGGCATCTTCCAAACCTAAATAATGGCGAATATCTGCTTTGGTTTCGGTATCAGCGGTTGCAGTTAAGGCAATACGAGGGACATCAGGAAATTGATTAGCGAGTAATTGTAACTGTTGGTATTCAGGACGAAAGTCATGTCCCCATTGGCTGACACAATGTGCCTCATCAATTGCAATCAGGCTTAAGGTAAGAGAGGATAAAAAACGGCTAAATTTATCTGTCATGAGCCTTTCTGGTGCAACATATAATAGCTTTAATGTGTCTTCCTGAGCTTGTCTGGCGATGTCAAAAATTTCTTCTCTGGTGGTGCCTGAATGAACACAAGCCGCTTGAATGCCAACGGCTTTTAATGCGGCAACTTGGTCAATCATTAATGCAATTAAAGGTGAGACGACAAGAGCCATTCCTGGGCGTATTAATGCAGGAATTTGGTAACAAATGGATTTTCCGCCGCCTGTTGGCATAAGAACCAAAGCATGATGACCTTGAAGCAATGTTTGAATAATGTCTGATTGATATCCCCTAAATTCGGTATAACCAAAAACATCATGTAAAATTTCTTCTGGGGTTAATATATTCATTTATAAGGATAAAAAAACAAAACTTTCTCGATTTTGGGTAAATTAGGTAAAAAATTAACATATTCTAACAAAAAGAATACATGAAAATGCTTTAGAAAAACAGCAAGCTATGCCAAAATTAAGCTTCTTTAGATTTTGAGGTGTTGTAATGAATAAAAAAGTACTTGCTTTAGCCAGTATTGGTGCCACACTCTTGTTGGCAGGTTGTCCTTCTGTCAATTCACCTTTAAATACAGCTAATCAAGGCGCTTCTTGGGTGAATATAGGGGTGTCAACCAATAACAATATTCTACACGAATTGGACAAAGCATCAATTAAAAAAAATGGGAATATTGTTACCTTTAAAGATCGAAAAACCATTGATAACTTATCAAAAGAACATTTTGTTAATGTACCTGAATACAAAACGTCCATTAATACTTGGCAAGTTAATTGCAGTAATCGTACATTCAGTTTAGTAGATACTCAGTTGTTCAACAAACAAGGTAATTCAGTTTACAGTTATAATTATGATGCAACCAAACGAACTTTTATGAAGGTAAGCCCCGGTTCTGCAGTAGAAAAACAGTATAATTATGTGTGCAATAAATAAAATTTAAGGAGGATGTGCATGAGACGTTTGATATTACTTCCCCTCTTGTTAGGTTGTTATTCAGTGCTGTTTGCTGCTACCCCAGAAGAAGCATTGCTTTCAGCTCAAATACAGTATCAAAATGCCTTAAAAGAACACGATAATATTGGCCCTAAAGTAGAAGCTGCCAAGCAAAGAGTTGAAACAGCAAAAGCTCGTGTACAAGGGGCGCAACAAGAAGTTGAAAAAGCAGAGGCACAATTGCAAGAACTTATTGCTGCTAAAGAAAAAGCAGATACTGCCTTAAAAGAGGCTGGACATAACTTAGATCAAGCTTGGGGCATTCGCCAGTAACTTAACCTGTAAAAAGGCACTTTAATACAGTATCTGTATTAAAGTAGCCTTTTTTCCTTATTTAGATTAGTCAAAAATGAGCTATTTGATTGTAAAAATTTTCCATATTGGTATGGTGATTTCTTGGTTTGCAGGGTTGTTTTATTTGCCTAGAATTTTTGTTAATTTAGCCATGACACAAGATTCTCCTGATAAGCAAGCTTTGTTAATTGGCATGGCGGGACGTTTATTTCGTTTTATGACGCCTATTGGGGTATTGGCATTATTATCAGGACTGTATTTGGTTTGGGATGCTTCTTGGGCCGGCGGTTGGGTACATGCTAAAATAACCAGTGGTGTATTGCTTGTGGCATATCATGCATATTGTTATAAGTTACTGATGAATTTTAAATTACAGCGAAATCAAAAAAGCGATAAATGGTTCCGATTTTTTAATGAAATCCCTGTGCTGGTGATGTTTTTAGCCGTTTACCTTGTTGTGTTTAAACCTTTTTAGTATGAACATAATAAAAATAAATGAAAGAGATGATGATGACAGATAAAAATCAAATATTGTTTGAACAGGCAAAACAGTACATTCCTGGTGGGGTTAATTCCCCTGTGCGTGCATTTGGTAGCGTGGGTGGTACCCCTCGTTTTGTGAAACGAGCTAAAGGAGCCTATTTTTGGGACGAAAACGAAACCCAATACATTGATTATATTGGTTCATGGGGGCCAGCTATTGTTGGGCATGCGCATCCTAAAGTCATCAGTGCCGTACAAAAAGCAGCAGAAGGTGGATTATCTTTTGGGGCACCTACTGAGGCAGAAGTGGTGATTGCACAAACTATTTGTCATTTAGTGCCCAGTATTGAGCAGGTTCGTTTGGTTAGTTCAGGGACAGAGGCGACTATGAGTGCCATACGTTTGGCGCGCGGGTTTACTGGGCGAGATATGATCATTAAATTTGAAGGGTGCTACCATGGCCATTCTGATAGCTTACTGGTCAAAGCAGGTTCTGGTTTATTAACCTTTGGTCATCCAAGTTCTGCTGGGGTGCCTGAAGATTTTACCAAGCATACACTTGTCCTTGAATACAATAATTCAGAACAGTTGGCTCAGACCTTTGCCCAGATAGGTGATAAAATTGCTTGTGTGATTTTAGAGCCTATTGCGGGCAATATGAATTTGATTCAACCTAGTCAAGAGTTTGTGCAATCATTGCGTCAGTTAACTGAAAAGCATGGTGCAGTGCTTATTTACGATGAAGTGATGACAGGTTTTCGTGTGGGCTTAGGTTGTGCACAAGGGTTACATGGTATTCAACCAGATTTAACGACTTTAGGTAAAGTAATAGGTGGTGGCATGCCTTTAGCAGCGTTTGGTGGTCGTAAAGACATCATGAGTTGTATTTCTCCTTTAGGTGGTGTGTATCAAGCGGGTACATTGTCTGGTAACCCTGTTGCTGTTGCCGCTGGGCAAACAACACTTGAGTTGATTCAAGAAACGGGTTTTTATGAACAATTGAGTGCAGCTACCCAAAAATTAGCAACAGGTTTAGTTCATGCTGCTCAGGGTGCAGGCATTGAATGCAGCAGTGCTGCTGTAGGGGGTATGTTCGGTTTGTATTTTAGTGCTCAAGTGCCACAATGCTATACGCAAGTCACCCAATCGAATACACAATTATTCAGTCGCTTTTTCCATGCTATGCTTGAGCAGCAGGTATATTTTGCACCTTCTGCTTTTGAAGCAGGATTTGTCTCAAGTGCGCATACAGATGACATTATTGAAGCAACATTAGATAAAGCTAAGCTGGCATTTGCCAAAATATCAGCTTAAGGGGGTTGGGAGACGGGATGGTAAAAGATCTTTCACAAAAAAAGACATATCAAAAAATAGTTGCGGCTTCTTTAGAACTGTTTAATCAGGATGGCGAGCGGCATGTCAGCACAAATCATATTGCTGCACATTTGGGGATTAGCCCTGGCAATCTTTATTACTATTTCCATAATAAAGATGAAATTATTCTGCAATTATTTAAACAATACCGTCAAGAGTCTATTGAACGGCTGTCTTCAAATGGTATCTGTGAAGATATTGGTATGATGATAGATTATTTTCAATCTGCTTTTGCACTGATGTGGCATTATCGTTTTTTATTCAGTGATTTAACTACTTTGATTGACAGAAGCGATGCTTTGGCCAATGAGTATCAGCATTTTTCGCAAGAACATATGGGGCCAATTATTCGCGCCCATTTTAATAGCATGATTGTCGCGGGTGTGGTTCAGATGACAGAGGAACAAGTTAAATCATGTATTTTTAATATTTGGCTGATTACCAAATACTGGTTTTCTTTTGATGCTTCTTTACATCAAGGACATTTAACTGAAAATACACAAGAGCGCGGCATGGTTCAAGTCTTAAGCTTATTACAGCCTTATGTATCAGAACAATATTTGAATATGTTCAATGAAGCTTTAAATAAATTTAAAGTAACAGATTAGGTTTTTTTATTTTAATGAATCAATATACACATTCGACTGCTTTGATTACTGGAGCGGCTTTAAGAGTAGGCCGAGCCATTGCTACTCATTTGCATACCCAAGGTATGAATGTATTGATTCATTGTCACCAGTCGGTTGAGTCTGCCAATGAATTAGCTGCTTCTCTTAACCATATTCGCCCTAATAGTGCCGCCGTATATTCAGCTAATTTACTGGATGAAACAAAATTACCTTTATTAATTGAACAATGTTTGCAGCAATTTGGTCGTTTGGATTTGTTGGTGAATAATGCTTCCAGTTTTTATCCTACCCCTTTAGGTGAAATTACTGAAGAAGTATGGCAGGATTTAATGGGCAGTAATGTTAAAGCCCCTTTATTGCTTAGCCAAGCGGCGGCCCCTTTTTTAAAAGCGTCAAAAGGAGCCATTATTGGTATTGTGGATATTCATGCTCAATTTCCCTTAAAAAACCATGTTGTGTATAACCTTGCTAAGGCTGCACATGCTCAATTAATCCGAGTTTTAGCGCAGGATTTAGCACCAGATATTCGAGTAAATGGTGTCTCTCCTGGTGCCAATATCTGGCCTGAAAGTGAGCATGTTTTTGATACGCTACAAAAGCAAGCCATTATAAGTCGCATTCCTTTGGCGCAGATTGGGGTACCAGAAGATATTGCTACTGCTGTTTGGGCTTTGTATCAACAACCTTATGTGACAGGACAAATTTTGGCGGTGGATGGTGGTTTAAGTGTGGTTCCTTAAAAACAATAAGTGTTCTTCTGTTCATTTCGAAATTTTATGTTATAATCCTGCCTCTAAACTTTAGAGTTTCGGGCCTATAGCTCAGTTGGTTAGAGCAGCGGACTCATAATCCGTTGGTCGTAGGTTCAAGTCCTACTAGGCCCACCAAAAAAAATCAACGAGTTAGCTAATAAAAATGGGCTAGCTCTTTTTTTATATTAGACAGTTGTCTAATATCATCATTTAACAGGCTGCACTTTGACAGGTTTTCTTTGGTAAATTTTTGCCATTGCTTCAGGGTTAGCGTGCCCCAGTAGTTTCTTATCATCACCATCACTCCTAGCCTTTGCTCTGATATCTCTGAACGTAAATCTTTCCTGAATAATGCCTCTTTTTATACAATCAACAATTAATCTTTGCCAAGCTGTTTGTATACCACTTGAACTGTATTTTTGTCCTCTGGAGTTAACTACTAAATATTCTAATGAAAAGGGAAACTCTTTTTTGGCTCTATTCACCACATCACGTAAAGCATCAGACCAAATAACAATAATCTTAGTACCTGTTTTATTTTGCTCAAAAAATATTCCTTCTTCTGAGATATCAGAATGCTTGATTTTTAATAAATCAGCCTGTCTTTGCCCTGTTATATAAGCTAAGTCCATTAAAATTTGAACATGTGTAGCAGCTTGTTGGTATACAGCGTAAAACTCCCAATCTACAATATATCGATCACTCGGTTTTTCCTGATTCTTTTCAACATTTAAACAAGGATTTTTTTCTGCTAGCCCCCAGCGTATTGCTTTCCTGAATACATGAGAAAGTAACGCTATTTCTCTGTTCGCCGCAATTTTTGCTTCTCTATTATCCAAATATTGAGCAATGTGCTTGGGTAGTATTGCTGTTGGATCCATTTTGCCAAATACACCTTTGAGGATTTGTAGATGATGCTTTTGATCTTTTATTGTACCTTGAGCTTTTGTTGGTAAAACTTCACGTTCATATCTTTCAAAGATACCGAGCATAACAGGCTTTTGGTTTTCCATTCGAGTAATGCTAGATAAGGCTTTATACATACCAGATTCATCCCCTTTTTTCGCAAGCCTTGTCCATTTATTATGACGCACATAATAATAAGCTCCATGCTTCAGATAGACGTATCGGGGAAGACCTGTATTTTTAGTACGTGGTTTACCCATATTGGCCATCCTTTGCAAAGATAGAAAAATCAGGCTCTGAAGCATATTGTTTATCCTGAATGGCATCTTCATATAATCGCCATGTTGTCCGAGGTTTACCATCACGACGTTTGGAGTATTTCACCCCTAATTTATCCAATGCCCTACATTGTGCTGCTGGTTGTTCCAACCCTGTAATTTCCTGTATGTCCTCATCAGTCAGGCAGGAATTTAGATATTCAGCCATTTCAATTCCCTCTTAAAATAAAAATGACCCTTTGTCGGGTCAATCAATAAACATCTAAGCTGATCTCAAAAAAGAGAACGTAGAACCATACCGATCAATATGCCAATGATTCCTATTATTAAAAGATAAATCTTGTTTAAGGTTATGTTTTTATCAGCTAAAGAGTATTTAAACTCAGACAAATGAGCATTCACCATACCAATAACCTGTTCTTCAGCTTGTTCAGAAGAGCGTTTGGCCTCGCCCATAAGCTCCATCAAAACCTGTTCCCGATACTTTTTAATTTCAGAAACAGCACCCAAGAGTTTTTGAGTTTCTTCCTGAAGAGCCAAAAAATGAGCAGACTGATTTTTTTCTTGAAGAAGCAATACCGCAACAATCGGGTCATCAGCCGTTAATTTAACCCCTGATATCTGAAACACCTGTTGAATGATATGCTCAATATCATCATTCTTGATTCCCTGCTCTGCTGAATAATTCATCTTGTCCTAGTTGCCCCCATATATCATTTCTCACTTGTTTCAAACGTTGACGTGGCATCATAGTGAAATCAGGATGATTAGCTATTTCATCAAACGTCAGATTTAAAGAAGTCATTTTCTGAATATCTTTGCCAAATGTGTCAGGGTTACGAGGGTGCAACTCAACAGTTTTAATAATCTTATCTCGATGATCTTTCACAAATTTAAACTCAGAAAAAGATTTACCTGATTCTTCAATCTGCCCAAAATGATGATTCAACCACACAACCACATGCGCCTGTATCCCCTTTACCGTTTTAAACAGCCCATCCAAACAATCCTTTTGTGCTTGGCCACCAGCAATAACTGAGTGGATATACAATTCAACCTCACTGTCTGCCAGTAAAGCATCAACCGAGTTTTCAGCCATATAAGACATTAAAGGAACAAATGTCGCCGCCCCATTATCCACAACAGCAATACCATCACCTTCAACAAGCTGTTCAACCAACCCATCAAAGTTTCGAGAGTCGATATTGTTATTGTTGTTCAGGATATTGACCACAGACACATCCAATGCTTTATAACGGCTGAATGTTGGATTCACAGGATCAGTGTCAAAACAATGAACAGGTGTGTCCTGATTAGTGGCTCTTAAGTATTGAGCGATAAAAGAGGCAACAAGTGATTTACCCACACCACCTTTACCTTGAGTAATTAAATGAACTTCTTTCATATTATGCCTCTTAAAATAAATACAGCCTGAAAAATCAGGCTGTTTCAGTTATTGATTAACCCACTTACCACCATTGTATGGATCACCAACATATTTCACAGAATCAACGTTATAAGTCCACCCATGGTTAAAATACGCCGTACAGTAAGATGGTCTAGCGTTTTGAATAATGTATTTTGAGATCACACTGGGTATACTTGCACAAGGCTGTGTACGATACCCCTTTTTCCCTGAAACACATTGTTGATATTCAGGATTCGGCACTTTAACCAGCTTACGATTGACCCGATTCAACTCATCCGCATCACAACGACCTGCACCTTTTGATATGGCACTGATTAAAGAAGGCATGCCTTCCTCTTTGCTGGATGGGCAGATACTTAAAAAATCCTTGCGTGCCTTGATTGTGTCAGACATTTTTTTCTTGTGAATGCCAAAATAACGTTTCAACGATGGTGCGCATTCACTTGGTTTGTCACCACTGGATAAACACAAAATAGCTTCACAAGATAATCTGGTATCCCCTGTCAGGATATCCTCTTCAGCAAAAGATAAAGTTGAGGTTAAAAATAAACCGATCCCCATAAAAAAAGAACATAATTTAAATTTCATAGAACATCTTTCAAAGAATAAATAATAGATAAGGATGAAGACTGCCTTTATTGCCGCCAAGCCCCTAAAGCCATGCTTTAGGATTTCGCAGTTGGGCGGTTCTGGTTTCCTGTAATAGATTTTTGTCTAAAACTGTCTAAGAAACTCCTAGACGGACGATTCACTGATAACGCAACGACCAGAATGTTGCGTAGCACATTACTGTGCGTCTTTCCCTTGTTACCAAACGAACATAAGAATTCTTTGGAGTTATTCGGGCTAAATTGTTAATGAGCAGGTAAAAATAAGTTTGTATATTTATAATAACCATAAATAAATATATAGTCAATTAATAGTATACATAAAGATAAAAAATAAGCTGCCTTACGCAGCTTATCGTTAAAAAATTGATTTATTGATTCGATACTATCCAGCTAAAAACTCGCCCTAATATTCGAATAGATTCTGTTTCTACAATTATATCTTCGTATTCTTCATTATTATATGCCCTTAATTTTATTTTATTGTCGGGCAATAGATATAATTTTCTTATTAGATTTAACTCTCCATACACGATGTTATATATTTTTCCATTAATAATATTAGTGGATGAAATATCCATAAGAGTGGTTGTCATTTCAGGGATATTAGGATACATGCTATTGTCCCTTGTTTGAACGCAAACCACATATTTTTCTTCTACTTTGTTTGCCTCTAAAATAAATTTCGGGATATTTATTAGTCTAATCTGACTCATATTCTCGCTTCCTTTTAAAATGATAGGAGCATCTAATCCCATTCTATAAAAAGGAAGTGTAACAATATCATCTTTTGAGTCTGATACTTTTACAGGGAAAATATTCTGGTAAGGTAGAGGATATGAACAAATCTCTGCTATTTTTAATATTGTTTCAAATGATGGTTGATTTCTACCATTCTCTATTGCGGAAACGCTAGCCTTAGTCGAAAAGCCGACCTCGAAAGCTAACTCTTCTTGAGTTAAATTTTTATGTAATCTAGCAGATTTTACCCATTCAGATAATTGGATGTTCACTAATAATAAACCTTGTATATTTTTTTATAAAGGTAACACTTGCTTTTGCATTGTGTCGTATAGTAATAATTGACAAATTTTGAAATAATAAATACTATTGGTAAACAAAATGGTTAGGTAAGGATTTTATGATGATAAATGAAGAGAAAGAAAGTGCTTTGGAAAAAGCAATTTCCTATTTTGGTTCTCAGGCAGCACTAGGTAGGAAACTTGGTGTAGAAAGAGCTACAGTGAATAGTTGGTATAAAGAGCGCAACAAAATTCCTGCCCATATAGCTGTATCTATTGAAAAAATCACAAATGGTACTGTTTCACGTGAAGATGTAAGACCAGACCTATTCATTAAATGAACATTCATTCGATACGTTCTACCCTCTCAACTGAGTTCGTTGTTTACAGCGAATTAAGGCAGTTGTGTGATAATCACGAACCTACACTTAGGATACTAAGTAAGTTCCTCTATTGGGCTGAAAATGTGGAAAGTAAAGCCCCTCATCGTGATGGTTGGTTCTGGAAAACAGGTAAAGACTTAGCTTCAGAAATAGGTGTTACCAGACGAGGCTATGAAGTGGCCAGAACCTATTTAACCAAGCTTGGTGTCCTTGATTTTAAAAAGGGTGGTATCTTCAATAAAATGCACTTTAGGGTCAACGCTGAAAAACTCTTAAAATTAGTTTATCAGGTCAAAGGGCTGCCTATTCCTCAAGACATTAATGAATACCAGCTTGATAGTGATGGCTTTAGGGTACCTAACTGGATGCCTATTAAACTATGGAATCAGTTTATTGGTATGCGTCAACGTAAAAAAGGACGTGCCATGCTGAATATCGATAAGAAAAAACGCATTAATGAATTAAAGGCATTACGCGATCAGAAGCTTGATATTCATCTTATTATGGAAGAAAGCGCTATTAAAGGCTGGGCTGCCTTTTATAAACCAAACTTTAGTCCAGCAGCAAAATCACTTACTGTTCCAGTTACTCAAGAACAGATCAATGCAGAAATCAAAGCAGCAAGAGAACCAAAAGGTACTCGTTCAACAAAAGAAACAGCTCAAGAGAACCTAAAGAATATCCTTTCAAATATTTTGAAGAAATAATCTCCTCCTATAGCATTATTGCGCCTAAAATTTATAAAATCGTCAAAATTAGCCTATTTTTCTAGTATTTTTGGCATAAAAAGCAAACAAATAGTTATTTCTTCTAAAAACAATCAAACCCCTCTATTTATGTACCAAATATAGTCATTTTTGATAGTAAAATTATTCTTTTAAAAATCATTACTTTGTACATAGAGTACAGATTAGTTTGTTTATAGAAGACAAATTAGTTTGTTACTAGGTGGCATAATATACATAGAATACAAACATAGGGTTACTTCATATAAATATAGTGGTGCACCTTACTTATTTAAAAAAACTAATAAAAACCATCAGATCCACATTTTGCTTTTTTAGGAAAGAAATACATGAACAAATTATTGATTTTACCTATATTGTTTTTGCCTTTATTTGTGCAAGCAGAAACAATCCAGTGCAAAGTAGTTGGTATTTCTGATGGGGATACAATCAGATGCTTAACTAAGCAAAAAAAAACAGATTAAAGTTAGGTTACATCAAATAGATGCCCCAGAATCAGGACAGGCTTATGGACAAAAAGCTAAGCAAGCTTTAACTGATCTTGTTTTTGGTAAAGAAGTGCTTGTTGAAACACGTGGAATAGACAAATACAAACGGACACTCGGTATTATTATTGACAGAGATTTTATGGCATATCAAGCATGTGAAGACCGTATGTCCGAACAAGCCAGAAAAACAAATCAAAGAATGACATGGGAGTGCAATTTACCAATGCATAATATAAATCATAATCTGGCATAGTTCACCTTTGAAAATTCTATACCCATATTAAGGTTTCATTCCATCAGAAATCCAATTGTTAAATTCCGATTTAATAACATCAGCACTATAGTTCAAATTATATTGATTATCATAAAATGAATGGAACCATGATCTTCCTTGCTCGCCATTTGTTTTGATAAGCTGTTCGATTATATTGTCATATATTAAGTTGGATAAAATAATTGGTTGGTTACCACCTTTATTACCTAATGATGATAAATTGGATGCTTGTGTAACTGCTTTTCCTATCCAAACTTTACTATTTATTCCAACTCCTTTTCTTCCTGCTTTAACAACTAGCTCCAGAGATGTTGAAATACCAATACCAACAGAAATCGTAGGAAACCCTTTTTTTTCTAGTAGCTCATTAAGCATTCTCATGTAGGTATTAATCCAAAATGTTTTATCTAAACATTCATATATATCTGACTTATACGGAGTAGTATAAACTGCATATACGCAATCGCCACGAATTCCTATTTCTCTTCTATTCTCGTCATCTCGTAAGATTTCTATAATTTCAGAAGTAAAGCTACGAATTATTTTAGAAACTTTTTCTTTATCTTCATCAGCAAATAGCTTAGATGAATTTCTAATATCTACAAAAATTCCTGTAACCCAAGCATAATAGGCGTTATCAAAAGTAAAGGCATCTTCAGAGGGAACTCTACCTTGTTCAAAAACTTGTAATTTATTATTTAATATTTCATCTACCCGTTTTTTTCCTGCTTTATAATCATAAGTTGCCATAGTTTTCTACTTTTCATTTATTAAACAGACATTGAGACTACCCACATCAATATAAAAGAAGAAAAACCAATTAGGGATATTTTCAATCCAGTTTGATATCTTTTAAATTTAATGCTGCAAATTGTTGAGTTTCTATGAATTTGAGAAATTAAATCATCTTTATGATTTTCTTCACTATATTCCAGTAGTACTTCTTTATATTGCTTCCAAGATGAATTGGTAGCAATATGATTAAAAAAAATTTTTGATTGGTATTCAAGGCATTTTGTATTAGCAAATAATACTGCTAATAATGTCCCAATACCGAGTATGAGTATTAGAAGGGAAATTATAAAAAAAATAATAAAAAGAATCCCTATACAACGATCAGCTACCAATATTGATTTGGTTGCATTTTTAACCGATTGAATATTCTCACTAGAAAAAAGTATTGCAAGTATAACTCCATAAATTGAAAGGACTATTGCTACTTTGTTTTCACATGTTTTTATAAAATCAATTGTTCTATCAAGTAAAATATTTAATTCAGGTATTGTAAGAAAAATATCTTTTTGGTCTTTTTTATTCTTGTTTAGCATATCTATTCCCTAAAATGCTAATGTGGTTTGTAGTATAATATCATAGCCAATACGACTAATAAATAATAATTATTTCAACTTTAATATTGTTATCCCATATAAACTTTACTGGGTTAGGTATTAACTATATAGGAATCTGATGTAACAGAGCAAACTGTTGGTTATAGTTCAGATCCAGAAGAATATTATTGTCAAGTAGTGTTACTTATAAACATGATGGTGTATTTATGGTGTTTTTTATAAAATATAAAAATAGAGAATCAATATTTATTTGCCAAATAAATATATAAACAAATTAAGATATAATGTCATTTGTTTAAAAAGGAGTGTGTAAAAATGACTGATATTATTTTTGATTGGAAATCAATTATTGCTGTTGCGGTATCTATTGTTACTGTTTATGTTGGGTATAAGAGTGCTTATGATAAATTTTGGTTTTCTGATATTGATCGATTAAAAAAATTTGATGAGGATTATAATGAGCTATCTTATTATGTTTGTGAGCTTTATGTAGCAAAAATAAGTTTATTTAGAGGGTTATCATTTGAAGATGTAAAATTTATTATGAAGTATTCCCCGACAAAAAATGATATTATTAATTTTCGCCTATCAAGAAAGTTTCTTCTCGTAAAAAATACACTTGAATGTAACCCTAAATATGATTTCATCTTGCGTAAGAATCTTAGATTTTTCAAACAAATTAAAACTTGTATCCCGTTTATTATATTTTTAATCGTCTCTCTAACCTATATTTTTTGGAAAAAATTTCTCCCTTTTACCGAAGGACAAAGTAATATAATATTTTGTTTAGTATTTGGAATTACTTTATATTTGGAATATGTTTGTTTAAAAAATGTTTTAGCTATTAGTAGCGCATATCAAATACTCAAAAAAATTTCTTTCTATCCAAAAGAAAAAATGAAGAATATATAGAAAAATGAGAAAGTTAAATCATATCTTCTTCATTCACTGGAGTTTGCCAATCAAATTTTCTTGGTTCTGTGTTTTTTGAAGAAACTTTATTCAAGTTTTTTTCTTCAGATATTTTTTTTTCAGGTTCAGTTTTTTGGGTTATTTCTATATTAATATTTTTTTTGATAAACAGATTTAATCCCCGTTGAGAAACAGTAACATCGTTCATAGCCAAATATTTTCTAATAGCAACTTCTGTGAACCCCTTTTTTTTAAGAGTCAAAATATCACTTTTAAATGGTTCTAATTTTGAGCGACCAACTGTTTTTTCTTTTTCCATAAATTCTTCTAGTGTAATCATATAAAAACTCTCAGAAATAAAAATAGTAGTATAAATATAACATAAAATATAAAAAAGAAGTATTAAGAATAAAATAAAAATCTAAAAATATAATTAATGAAAGTATTACTAAATAAAAATTATTCTATTCCATTAATGACAAATTACATTCAGCTAAGAGCACAGGCTGTGTGAAAACTCATTTTTTGCAACATTTCTAACCGAGTAAGTTATGTGAGGATTACAACTATTAGCCATTGAAACACCGCAACCCGATAGCGCTAAATATTCAGTTTTAAAGGCTCTGAGCACTCCTAGAGATGAATCTCAGTGTATAAATATTTTTACTCTCTCTGAGTTGAATAGTATTGAAACGCAGTAAAAAACGAGTTTTCACACAGCTTGGGCGAGAAGCGGACACTTTCAAGTTGTCTTATAGCGCTTCAAGTTTTATTAGATAAACATATTAATTGCCTACTCTACTATGTGATAATATTGATTATATGTTATTAGAGTATGGAGACCATACAATAAAATGAAGAATGATAGTTTTGTTATAAAAATAGGTGTTATTTCATGTTTGTTAGTAACATCAGTTTTTATATTTTTTATTACTGGAAATTGGATAAATATTTTCAAAGTTATGCTCCCTTCTGTGCTTTTGTGTACAGCCATTATTTGGCTTATTGATAATTATTTATGGAAGTTTAAATTTACTAAATCTTTTTTTGATAATCTTCCAAATTTAAATGGCGAATAGTTAGCTATTGTGCAAAAAAAAAGTGATAAAGAACCTCATATAATGAAAGTCATTATTAAGCAAACTAGGTCTAGTATTAGTTTAGAATTTACTGGCGATAGAGTGATGTCACAATCAACAATGGCAAGGCTTATTCAAGTAGAAGGAGTTTATCAACTAAAATATATGTGGAATGGTCACTTTAATAAAGAATATAAGCCTAAAGTATTTGGTAAATTAGAAGGTGCTGCTATTTTGGATTTTTATGATGAGTTAGATTCTTTGCAAGGAATATATTGGACATATATGCACTCGAAATCAAATAGCATAGGTGATATGACATTCAAAAGACTTAACAAATCATAATATATTTACAAGGACATTATTATGGGATTAAAAGAAGATCTAAATAGTGAGTTAGGTCAAATTTTTACTGAGAAATGGGATGTGCAGGAAACTACCAATATTCCAGATCCCGATCACTTACGTTTAAGTAACCACGCTAAAAAACTCGCAGAGGCAACAATACTTTATGCTGACTTGGATGGTTCCACTAGTATGGTAGATAATTATAAGTGGTGGTTTTCTGCTGAGATTTATAAAGCTTATTTACGGTGTGCTGCCCGTATTATAAAAGATAAAGGCGGGGTTATTACCGCTTATGATGGAGATCGTATAATGGCTGTTTTTACAGGAAATGCTAAAAACACTAATGCAGTAAAAGCGGCAATGAATATTAATTATGCTGTAATTTATATAATTAGACCGTTAATCAAAAAGCATTATCCAAACACTACCTTTGAGCTTAAACATAAAATCGGTATAGACTGCAGTGAAATTTATGCTTCTAGGATTGGGGTGCGGGGTTCTAATGATCTTGTTTGGGTGGGGAGAGCCGCCAATTACGCAGCAAAACTTACAACCATGTCAGGAAAACCCCTTTGGATTACGAATACAGTTTTTAATAAATTAGCTAATGAAGCAAAGTACAGTGAAGGTGTTCTAATGTGGGATGAGAAAGTATGGAGCGCTATGAATAATATGAAAATATATTGTTCTAATTATCATTGGTCTTTTTAGTACCAATGGCGAACTTTATGTAATATCTTGAGAGGTAGCCAAATAATCAATTGTTATATAAATTTTCAACCTTCAGAAATGACTGCTCTGGGCACTGAGCTGACTATAGTCTCTGAACAGACAAGTCTTTTCTGAAATCAAAATCTTGTAAACGTATCCAATAAAGTGAATACCTTGCCATGTCACAATTCTTTTTTTGAAGGAAAAAGCTATTTTTGAATAAAGGGCTGTTGAAACTAAACTCCGAATACTGAATAACTAAGTACACATGAAATAAATTAAAAAGAATTTTCATAATAATAAAAAAATACTTAAATGAGTTAAAAATAAACTATAAAAAATACAAATAAATTATAGTATACAAATTTATAACAAAAATAAAAAAATTTTGAATGCTTAAACACCTTTAAAGTAAAGACTAGACAGAGGATGAACTAATAAAGAATTTTAAAACTAAACGCAGGATAGGCAGTAGCCGGTAAATACCTTGTATTTAAGTTCTGCTTATGCAGAAAAGATGATATGATTCTAAAAAAATTTATTTTGAGTAGTAAGAATGGATGAAGAGTTTCAGTTAAGTCTAAATCAATCTTTTGCTGATCAGCAAAGATTACAACGCGAGCAAGAAGAGCAATTACAACGCCAAAAAGAAGCGTTGGAGTTGGCACAACAGAAGGCTCCTGAACTCAATGAAACTGTAAAAAATGCTTTTGACCAAAGCGAGTTTACCCATAATCTAAACCAATTATCTCCAGAACAAAAAGAAGCTGTTTTTGAAGGTTTAGCTGTGGACGTTGCCTTTAAAAGTGGGCATAACGATCATCCCAATATCAAATTGATGTATTACGATCCTCAAACTGGCTGTCTAATGGCTAATATAGGCAATAATAAATATGCCTTTGTAAATGTAGAAGAAACCATAAATGGCAAAGGGCTTACCGTTGATCCAGAATTGTTGGAGGCTAAAAATCCAGATAAAACAGAATATCAGAAAGCAAAATCTGAGCCTTATAGTGAGCTTTATCAAAGAGCCTATCCACCTGTAGGACGTAAAAAGCAGATTATCGATGCGTTAGATGAACATTTGTTTGATAAACAAGTATCTGGCTTTAACAAAAAAGAGCAATATATCCTTAAAGAAGCTGTAGGCTTTATTGTTCATGATCACGCTGGTGATCCACCCAAAGTTCACCAGTTACAGATCAACAAAGACGAAGTTCAGCTACAGTTAGGTGAACGCAGTGAACATCTGAGTTTACCAACTCAAAAAATTCTGGCTGGAGAATCTTTAGAGAATATCGTTAAACAATCTATTGAACCTTCATTAGAACCAGAAGACACCAGACGTAAAATTATTGCCCAACAGGGAGATACTGGTTGGAGTCTGGCTAAAAAACTGGATTCAGAACACCCATATGAAGCTTTAGGAGCTTTGTATCGATCTGGGCAAATAAGAGATATTCAACTTAAAGATGGTCATCAACACGTTATCCCCAATATCCAGCCAAATAAAGAATACACCTATGACCGCAGTCAATATACAGAAGCAGAACAAGCTATAAATGAAAAAATAGGGAGAAAAAATACTTCTGGGCAAGGTATGATCAATGCACGTATTGATCAGGCTCGAGCTGAACAAGCCAGACAAATACAGGAAGAAAGGCAACTAACGGCTCAACATCGAAATGAGCAGATCAGTTTAGCCAAAGGGGGAATGAGTGAAGACCCTTATTACCAACAATTGCGTAAAGAACAAAAATTTGATCCTTTGAGTTACGCTAGACAATACAAAGCTAAAGATGATGAAATTGTTCTAGGTATGTTGGGTAATGTGAATCTAAATAAACTACCTATTCCCGATACAGTCAAACACTGGGGAGTAGAGGTTTATCAAGCGACAGAACAAAGAGTACTGAACCAAAAAGCAGCATTCGAAACAGGGTTGAATATGCTCACAGGTATGGGCAGTAGAATGGCTGCTGGTGTAACCTCAATTCCTGCTGCGGCTATTTATGGTACAGAAGCCGCTGTAGCCATACAAAAAGATATTCAGGAACGCTATACCTATACGCCTAGTGCCAGTACACAAGAAATCATACAAAAAAATATAGGTCAGCCTTTAGCCCCTTATATCAAGCAAATGGAACAAGGCATAGAATCCGTTAGACAAAGTAATGTTGATGCTTATGGTTTAGCTGGGACAGCACTGTTATTTGGCTCTTTTGAAGTATTAAGTGAAGTTATACCCGTTAAAGGCGGTAAACAGCTGGCAAAAGTCTTTAAAATGGGTGGTGATGATACGATTACAGCCATCACAAAGAATGCGATTAAAGAAGGAAATATCAGCAATGTTAAGTATTTTGAGCATGGAGGGGTAAGTTTTAATAAAAAACATACTCAACCCACAAGCAATTTTAGCCAAACACCTGTGATACAAAAGAACGTAACCGTTCCTTTGTTTGTTGAAAAACATGCCCCATTGATTAAAGAGCCAACAGGGCAGTTTACAGGAACCAAAGCTGATCCGAACTTTGAATTCAGAACCAATGTAGAAAATACTGTATTACCTAGAGCATCAAAAGAGATTACTTACCCGACTGAAGTACCAAGCCCTTTAAGCTACAAAGAAACTCAGTTTGCACAAGATTTAAAAACAGTGGGCTTAACAGCAGAAGAATTTAGAAACCTTAATCTAAAATCAGTTGATACTTGGACAGATTTAGAAGTACAAAAGATGAAACAGCTTAGGGAAATGGTTCCTAACATCACTACAGAAACTGAATTACAAAAAGTGATTTCATTTAGTGATATAGATAGGTATTTGGATCCAGAAAACCCTTATACGACTATAGGCGGTTATATAGCTCGAGCAGAAGATGTAAAACATTTAAAAAATTATGATGAAGTATATGAGTCATTAAGACTAGATTACCCAAATACGAAGTTTGCTGAAGATGGTACAAGTTATGGCATCATTAGATTTAAAATGGAAAAAGTAGAAAAGATTCAGATACCTTATGGTTCTAAGCTAGGAGGAACAGATACCAGCTCGGCTCCAGCTACGAGGAATGGCTTTTTAGCGACACGTAATGGTGATGCTATTCCTGAATGGAATTATCCAAAAGGAGTGTATGAACTTCCACGAGATGGAGCTGAACTATATAAGGTTGTAAATGGAAAAGAAGTATTAGCAGCTACCTTTAGTGGTTCTAAAGGTAGGTTTATTCCCGAATAAAATTAGGATTAGTTATGATAAGGAATGCAATTTATACTGTTTATGACGGAGTGGAATATAGAATTTTTTGTGATAGGTATGGTAAATATATTTTAGTTTCTCATGATAAGGATGATGAATCGAAAGGATTTATTAGAGAAGATGATCAAGAGGAAATTTATTTAAAAGATATTACGCCTTCAGAAGTTAGTGAAGTTTATGGCATAAATACCTTCGGCATTTATAAAGGATGTGAAGTTGGTGTCAGAATGGATGATAAAACAGGTGATAAGGTATTACTTGGTGTTGGGGATGCCATGATTGCTAGTAAGCTTGAGTTTGAATTTGATGAACGTGGAGTCTATATGAAATGGGTGCCAAGGGATGAGGTTTATTTATTTGAAAAAAAAGAACCTATGCCTAATTATTTTAAATAGTTTGTTTATATGTAGTAGCTCAGACCTGATCTGAATGATTAAATTATAACCATCAGTTCAGGTCTAAATTATCATAGCTAATTTTATAAAAAATCATTGAGAATATAGAGGGGGTTAGGATTCACACAGTTCACTTTTAGAGAATGACACTCTAATTAGAAGGTTTCGATAGTTTATTATTTATTTTCCAGTTTAATTTTTCTTTAGCCTTTTCTAAATTGATCCTATTTTTTTCGTATTTAATAGGATCATATGCATAATTTAACATATCTAAAGTTTTAACAACCATATGTAACATACCAAAAAATAGACAAAATAAGCTAACAACAAATACTATCAATATGATTTTACCAGTCAAAAGCATTATAGTATTTGGCTCAACAGCTAAGTCATTTTGAAGCCTAATAACAAAATAGACCATTGCTGCAGAAAAAACAATGTCTATTATTAGATTAAGTATCGTTCGCCCTACAAGTACAGCAGCCTTTTCAGGTCTTTTAATCAATTCATTATAATTCATTAACTCACGCTCTAAATTCATTTTCTTTCTATATAATGTCTGAGTTTTAAAATTGCCAAAAGATTTGAATGTACCTAACAGCGACTTGAATATATTTACAAATTTTTTATCATAAATACCTACTATAATAGTTGTCAAAAATCCAATTATTCCTACCCAATCTGGTACATTCATTTTATCTACTCACTTAATAAAAATAAGTTAATTATATCATTTTTTTAAAAATTATATCTAAAAAGCATTTAATCCCTCTCGGGATTGTTATGATTAATTTCTACTAAATCTTTGCCTAAATGTTCAAATTTTTGTTGAGCTTGTGTTATAAACCCTGCCTGATTGACTTCTTTTACCAACTGACTAATAATATGCGCCTCTTCCTTATTACCCATTTTGTATAGTTCTCGTGCAATTAAGCCATAATTTTCAACAATAATACCCCGTGTTTGCATGGTTTCCTTTATAAAGGGGTGTTTAGGACGATCATTGTTTTTTAATGCTTCAAGTAAGAATTGAGCCTCTAGTTTATGAACATTAGCAACTGCTCCTCTCATACGCATTTCACGAAGTGGGCGTTTTTCTGATTTTTGGGTACGTCCTCTATGTTGTCGTTTAGTTGCAGCGCATTGGACACCTTCATCTCGTAGTTTCTCTGCAAAACGGACACGCCACTCAAATAAATCATTTTTACGTGGATTCATCCGTTTGCCGAGTTCATCACGCATCAGCACGCAAATATGCACATGTGGGTGCTGTTGATCCAGATGTTGGGTAAAAAGGTATTCGTGATGCTCAAACTGTTCTTGTGCGAATGCTCGAGCTGCATTTTTTACCGCAACGGGATCAGTACCAGCAGGCATAGATAAAACCACATTTAAAGCTTCTCTATATTTGCTTTTTTCTGGGATATTAAGTTTTTTCCAATCCGCTAAATGTTGATTAATCTCTTTTTTACCTTTGATGATATGACCATCCCGATCCTCCAACTCAAGTTGGCCATTACGACTGATATAATCAACATGTGACCTAATACCCTTCATACCTTTTGAGTTGGTACTTTTACGGGTAGGTACTTTGACCATTACTTCAGGGTGTTTCAAGGCAGCAGCCTTCAGGTTGGCAATACCTGATCCAGATTTTAGTGGTTTTACTTTTGAATGATTTCTAGGAGAAATATCTGCACCTGATTTTGATTTAACAGAGCGAGTTTTATACCCTAAAAACCAATCATCAACGCGTTTATTTAAATCACTCATTGTTTCTTCTCCTATTGGACAATAATAATTCGCCTACTTTTTCTGTATGGGTATTGATGATGTTCTGAAGGGCTGTGACCTGTTCACTGGTGATATTGCCGCCTTCCATTGAATTAAACTGCTTGGCAATCTGGTTCAAATTTCGACCAATACGTAATAATTGAGCATTGGATTGATACAATGCATCTACTTCAGCAGCCGTTAATAATGGAGTTTTATTTAAATAATTTCGAATAATAGAGGCAATAAAAGCATTAACTGTCATATGGTGTGGTTTAGCCAGCATAGACAATTTCTTTTTTTCTTCTTTTGATAAACGTGTTTCTATTCTGTTTCGTTTCTCTATGAGAGTAGAATCATGGGAAGTACTATAATGATTATGGTCTTTTAAAATATCGCATAGTAATTGTTTTACAAAATATGAAATACTGGGCTTACCATATTTTTTAACTGCTATTTTTTTGATGACATTGCGATCCGAATCACTAATTCCTATGATATCTAATGTTAGTCTTTTTCTCATTTTTATCTCACCATAAAAAAACCGATAACACAGTGGTTATCGGCTTTGTTTAAAATAAATGGGTTATCTATCTATATCAACATCAAATAAAGACGGTTGCTTAGCCCCTTGAGATATCTCTTGTATCTGATTTTGATAAAAGTTAAGCTGGGATTGCTGTTTTGCTGTATCTGATAAGCCAAGCGTAGCTTTGTTCATAAACGATTCTAAGGTTTGCCTGTACTGCTGTTCTTTAGCAGGGAGTAAGGCACTTTGTTGATGAAATGTTTCTTTAAGGTTCAGTATGTCCTGTTGAACAACTTGGTTTCGCTCAAACGATTGAATATAGTCCTTTATTCTCTGTGCATCTTTTGAGGCATAAACAATTTCCATAGGATCATCTTTGAGTACCTGAATCCATGATTTAACATAGGCTGCATGTTGGCCAATATCATGAGGTAAACCTAATTCACGTGAGAGCATCAAAGAGGTGATCTCGGCTCTTAGTTCTTCTTTTGCATAGTTTTCTGAGCCGAATTTCCCTGTTAAATCACGATCCATTCTTGAGGGGTGACCCGTCCAATGGCCAAGTTCATGTAGTGCTGTCGCGTAATAAAACGCTTGGCTGGGAAACTGCCCCTTTTCTGGTAAGTTGATCATGTCAGAATCAGGATTATAAGATGGGTGGTACAAAGGATGTACATCAATACGGGCTTTTGAAGCCAATAATATAGCCTCTGCCTTTTCGCTAGGTTCCCAATCATACTGAACAGGTTTTCTGTCATACTCAGGGATACCATCGATTTGTTCACCATTAAACACGGTAAATGATTTGATGATGGGTTGAGGCAATAAAGCATATTCCTTCACTGTATTGCCATCAGTATCAAGAACAGGCTTATTGTGCTCATCTCGTTTGGTTTTTTCTACATGAGTAATCAGCCTGATTAGACCTACGCCTTTTTCACCTTTACGTACCTGTGCATCAACCGATTGTGCCTGTTTGTAAGTCATCCAACGTGGATCATCATACATTTGCATCATCAGCATTAAATTATTGGTGCCAGAATAAACATTGCCTGTAATATGGTTGTAGGGTAAATCAAATCCTTTATCGGGTGTCCAAGGACGTTGCCAAGGGGCTGTGCCAGCTTGAAGGTGCTTGATTAACTCATTGGCCACATTTTCGGCATATTCTTGCCCTTTGTTTTTCTTGCTTTCTTTGGTATTCATTTATTTACCTTCCAATAAACAAAAAAAGCCCCTGAATAAAAAATCAGGGGCTAAGTTGATGGAGAATAATTACTGGTTGTTGTGCTCTTGCCAGCCAGATAAGGTCAATATGTTTTTGACAACATCTGGTGTATCTGGATGCTCCAGATAGGCTTTCATTTCTTCATAAGACTGTTGCGCTTGCCAATAATCACTGATCTGATCATCTGTCATTTGCGCAAACGCCATACGTTCATCTTCAGTAAAATTAAATGTTTCATCCTCAAAAATATGGAGTTGATTGTTCATGCTGATTACCTTTCTATTTCTTAATCTTGGTTTTTATCTTGAGTTGATGTTTTATTATATTCACTAAAATAATCGAGTAAAAAAGCAATAATGATCCCAAAAACATAACAGAAGGAAACAAAAATAAAAAAATAATAAATAAATTTAGAAATATCCATTTTTAATCCTAATCGTGAAGTTTATTGTCTATTCGATTATCTTTCTACTTCTTGATCTTGGTTTCTATCTTGGGTTGATGCTCGAGTATGTTCACCTCTAGGGGAAGGGACTTGTAAAGGCGTGGGTACATCCAATGTTTTACCATTCATCTTGTCAGCCATATGATCATAATAATTCTTTAAGGCATTTTGTCTGGCATCTCCCTTTAAATCACGGATCACATCTAGGGTATTGCGCTCAAAGAACTGAAGTTTGGCCTTTTCAGGTTGACTTAATTTAGCCGCTTTTTTGTCATAAGTGGCTTTTGACGTGGTGACCACATCTGTATCCAGCGCATGGGTCTTAATATTTTTGGCTTGCAAAATCACTTCACTGGGAATCTTACCTTGGCCAATCTCTTGAAGAGGGACATCAACATCTGTATCTGCCTTGGGTGAGGTTTCAATCTGCCCTGTAGTGGGAATACTGGAACCAGCCATCATCTTATCTGCTTTGGATAAAGCGTCTACATCTGGTTGTGAGCGTTCGGATATTTTTTGCTGATCAGGATTACCTGATTCTTTGTTTTTTTCAGATAAAGGATTATTTTCCATTGATTTTTGGGTATAAAGGCTGGCTTTTTCTTCTATGCTGTTTAAACTTTGATCTTCACGCAAACGTTCAACCAAAACACGATCAGCTTCAGTTGCCTTATAGCCAGATGTTTTGATACCTTGGCTTTCGGCCAACACATACATCATTTGTTTGAACTCTTTAGTACCCGATAATTTAATGGCATCCCACCCCTTGATTTTAGCCACTTCCAACATATCTTGAGCAATTTGGGTGTCATTACGTGCAGTTGATAATTTTTTACCTTTGTCTTCAAATAATACGGTTGTGGCATTATCAGCAGAAAGATATTGTCCATCTGCCACCAGATAACGTCTCTCCAATCCAGCAGGCGGCATTTTATAGTTCAGATCAGTAATGATTTTTTTAAACTCATCTTGGCTCAATGGTGATTTTTCTGCTTCTGTGCTATTTGGATCAAGGCTAGGTATAGGATCAGAGGTAGGTTCTGCTTGTTTTGCTTTTGGTGAGCCAGTATTTTCAGGGAGATTGTCTACCTCTTTTTCAGGTGTCGGTGGTGTAGTACTGGGTAACACAGTGGATTGATCCACTGTTTTTTGTACTTTTTCCTGAAGACGATCCATATCAGGTTCAATACTGTTGATTACCTCTTTAGTTGATGTACGTTTCGCTGTTTCCTGATTGGTTTGTTCAGGTTCTGAAGGCGTTAAAAAAGCTGCTTGTTCAGCAGCTTGTGGTTCAGTGTTTTTGATTGGATTGTCCATAATGGGTATTGTGTCCTTATTGAGTAAATGTTTAAGTTGATCCAGCCCTTCAAGTGCGTGAAGATCATTAAAATCAGAAGGCTTGTTACCTTCACCATATTGTTGCCCATAACGTTGTATCTGTTCTTCAGTAAACTGAGCACAAATCACACGGGCGTTGTCCCCTAGTATTTGTGCTGCTTCTGTTGCTTTTGCCAGCCCCTTATTATCAGGATCGTTATCCGCAGCCAAGATGATTTCGGTGTTTGGGTAATGAGGTTTGAGGTTTTCAGCAACACGAACAAGATTGCCCGCATCAAAAGCCACAAGGACAGGTTGACCTGTTGCCTCATGGATAGAAGCGGCAGTGGCGAAACCTTCAGCCATATAAAAACCCGCGGCCATCTTTTTTGCATCGCCAATCAAGCTGTAACTGCCTTCCTTTTGACCATCGCCCATATAACGTTTTGAACCATCCTGATTGATAAACTGAAGAGAAACAATTTCTTTATTCTGGTACATAGGAATAATCAGATTTTGATTGTCTTTGTAAAGATTCTGCTTAATCCCCTTAATGCACTCAGGGTCAGTAATCCCTTTGGCTTGTAAGTAAGGATGGGCTAGTTGAGCAGAGACGGCTTTTTGCCAGATATACTGTGCTTTTTGCTTGGTGACTTCTTGTGCCTGCTTTTGTGCTTCAATCGCCTGAAGGCGTTTTTGCTCTGCATCAGCCTGTCTTTTGGCGATTTCTTCAGCAGATGGGGCAACAGTTGGCTTTGTCGGTTGGTAGCCGTTTTGCATGGCGGTGTAAAACAGGGTGTTGATCCGAACATGACCTTGTTTTAAGCTCTTCCAAGTGGCTTGGGCTGCTCTGGCATTGTAGTTTTGTGCTGAAGAAGACCATTGATCCCATATGGGGAAACCTTCTTCACCCAGCTCATCTTTGAGTGCTGCACCCATTTTGAGCCATAAATCCCGATCATGGGAATCAACATAATCTAATGCTGTACGTATTTCATTTGTGCCCGTCATAATAGAACCTCACTAATCAATAAAATATATTAGTTAAGAAAAAAATACTGAATAAAATAAGAAGAATCGTTAATACTGTGTACTTAACCAGTTTGCATCAAACGAGAAATAATCGGCATGGAATCTACACCCAGATTATTTTTAACTGATTGTGCCAATGCACTGATAAATTCAGGTGGGCTATCAGGACGAACCAGACTTTTGATCATTTCCTCAAATAATGCTGAAGCATTGCTGGTTTCGGCTAAATCGACTGTCTCCAGTTCTTCAGGCGCAATAGGTTCAGGTTGTTCTACAGCTTGAGTAATATTGACAAACAACTCAGGTATTTGAGGAAGTGCCATTGATACGCGTGGTTTGAAGACCTCATCCTCATAATAAATAATCTTCTTGGCAAGAATCGGACGAGAGCTGGTCATGCTGATGATGCAATCTGTTCGAGGCATAATCTTTAATTCATCAGGATTCAGTACCGCACGGCGTTGATCTGACTGGCTGGTACTGCTTCCACCTCTGCCTTTTGAGCGCGACAGTGATTTAGCCTTATAGGTCTCATACCCGATCATATCGCTGTATTCTTTGGCATCTTGCTGATCCCTTGGTGGGTAAAATATCTGAAGCCCAAAGTTGGTAAAGAATGTCCTTGTCCCTTCTTTGGTATACAACCTTGTTACCTGTGACGGGCTTTGAAAAATCAACAGAAGTCTTAAGTTATACCCAGCAATATAAGCCACCCCTGATTCAATAATGGGGACAGCACCTAAAGCGGTAAATTCATCCATCAATAAAAGACACTGATATTTTAATGCTGGATTGTTCTCAGGTAGCCCTTGAGCCACATTGACACTGATTAGCTGGCTAAAAAACAGATTGGTCAAGCGGCTGAAGGTATCTGTTTCGGTAGGGATCACCCCTAAATAAATGGTCATACGCTGTTTGCGTACATCATCCAAATAAAAATCATCACTACTGGTTGCCGCTTCAACCACAGGGTCAAGAAAGATAGATAAAGGAGCTGTGACTGTTGCCAGAATATCTGATCCTGTTTTGGCATTGCCATTGGCAAAACCCAATAATAAAGTGGTGCATTGGCTGGACAGTAACTGACCACTATTATGTCGCCTCTCCATCTCTTTGATGATCCATTCAGATAAAGGATCACCATTTTTAGGTACAGTTAAACGAAACAGATTGGTTAACGTGGTCTGTCTGCCTGATTCACCTTCAGTCTCAATCATATACAGCAGCAAACCCACAAACAGCTTTTGAGCTGATTCGGTAAAGAAAGTACTGTTACTGCTGTCCCTTGTCGATTTCGGATACAAAATAGTAGCAATATTCATGGCATCCTTGTAGGTGTACACAGGATTACGGCGCACATAAGTTAATGGATTCCAACGATGACTGACCAGTGGTGCATGGGGTCGTGTTTCGTGTTCAGGTGTTCTGCCCGCAGGATTAAATAAAAATACCTTATGTCCATGTTTGTGTCTGAAGCCAGCCGTTAATAAGTAGTTCTCCAACTTCGGATCAAACACCACCATAGAATCACGATAATGTAAGCAATTGGGGATCACAATGCCCACCCCTTTACCAGAACGAGTAGGAGCTGCTAAAAAGGCAAATTCATTGCTGCCCCAGCGTAAAAACTTACCATTGTATTTGCCCACTAAAATATCAGGTTTCTCATGCTTAAGTGCCAGTAACCCAGATTGATTCATTTCCATTGGGTTAGCAAAACGAGCAGAACCATGTAGCTCTCTTTTGGGTTTAATGAGCATAGCTGCCAGTAACATAATGCTCGGCAAAATACCCATCGCCACAGAGACCGCCAGTGAGATATAGATATTATGCTGAACTGTTTCAGGATAACGTCCTATCTGTCCCAATGCACCTATCAGCAATAAAGGTGACCATGTAAACTCAATATCCAGCAGAAAACTCAATAAAAAGCTGCCTGCAAATTGACCAATGGCTAAAAACACCAAAGTGACCATTAAGATCAATAAAGCCATATTGCCTTTTTTAGGGGTACTCATTGTGCCTCCTCTTTGGCTTCAGTTTGTTTTTTGGTACGGATCATTTCCAACTGATCCACAATGATTTCAAACACACGGATGGTTTCTGTGTCTTTTTGATAGGTGCGAGAACGTAATTTACCGTGTACCTGAATACAGTCTCCTTTTTGCATATGCTGACAAACCAGTTCTGCTTGTTTACGATAAAGGATGGCAGTAAACCATTCGGTTGATTCTCTTGCATCGCCTGATTTACTGTCTTTCCAGTTTTCAGAATAAGCAATGGATATTGTGGTGGTGGGTGTGCCATCTGCAAAGAAACGTAACTCTGGTGTTTTACCGAGGTTACCCATAACGGAAATTTTATTAAGATATGGCATAAGGCTTCTCCTATAATATAGTTTGAAAATGAAATTTAATGCACTGAAAGAAAAAAGATGACCGAAACCGATCAACGCATCACTGAACTAGAAAACCGCCTCAATAACTTACAAAGCTTATCTGGCGGGATATTGAAACTGCTGTTTTTATCGATGTCGTACCACACGCACAATGGCTCTTTAACTGAAGAACAAAAGGCAACGATGAAAGAAAAAATGATTCAATTTTTGGAAGGTGAACCAGCATTGCTGGACATACTAGAAAATACTGAATATTCAAATGAAATTGCAGATATTACTCAAACAATGGATTTACCTTAAGGTTTCCAGAATCTTATTCAGATGTTGTTTTGCCACTTGATAAGAAGCGGTATTTTGTTTTCTCGCTCCTTTATTTGTGCGCGAAGAAACAACAGACATCAGCGCATATTGGCTATTGAGATGGTTCAATATCAAGCCTTCCAACTCATCAACCCGATTAAGGGCTTCCTTCAGTTTGATGTTTCTGTCCTCAAGAGTAGATGATAACTTTTGGTATTCAGTCACACAACGCAGTAATGTTTTACTAACTGCCGATTCATTCAATAGATTTTGAATTTCTTTGATAACCTGATCCTGCTCAGGGGTGGTTCTAATGGTAAGTGTACCCATAGTAAAACGTCCTTTCTTATAAAGTTATAAAAAAAGCCACTTTTGTAAGTGACTTTAATTTTAAAATATATGAGTACTAATTGCTTTGAATCAATAAGTTTCGTAACGAATCTATAAAGAAATTTAGATTTTTACACCTTTTTTTATAGCAAGTTCAATGAGTTCATCGACATCATTAAATCCTATATAATCTATTAGAGAGATTTTATTCCCTAATCCATTTAATGATGTCCCCATGACAACGCCAGTCCTATTATCAGGGTCAATCCAAAACCTATCATGAAACGCTTTTGTTTCAACGTCATTAATTTTTACCTTACTATTTAATTTTCCTATCTCCAAATGCATATCTGTTTTAATTTCAGACTCTTTGCCATTGGTTACAATTATAATTTCTTCTAACGTAGAGGCAAAAGGGGCAATCAATCTTCCAAATAAACTAGGAATATCATGTTTATCCGATTTTTTGTACAAATAAGGGTCAATTATTAGTATTCTCTTAGTATTATTGAATTTTTGCAGAAATTTGGCTACTATATATTCTGTTTGATTGATTGACATAGTCTGTGACAGAACATCTTCCATAGCTATATTAAAATTAAGCAAGGAAGATAAACCTTTTTCCAAAATATGCTCTAATATTTCTTTTCGTAATGAATATACAGGTACTGCCAACTGCTGGAAATTATAATCATTTAAAATTCCTGACCTAAGCAAAACGTTTGAAAAATCAGATAATGAGTTACCATTGTTTGGTGTAATTATATAATAGTCCTTCATGCAATTCCTCTCCGCATATCAATAGCTGTGTTGTATTATTTTATTGGAATTCTATGCAAATAGTGGCAATAAATGCTTTAAAAATCAAATATAATTTACACTAATTTCGCCCACTCATGGCATAAAACTTCTCCACTGGATCAAAATACAGCTCAGTCATATAGGTTTTGCTGAAGAAACACACAATATCAATGGTGGCTCTGACCGTATTCAGAATATAGTTAAAATCCATTGTTTGACCTGTAGAGGATTCTTTGGCCAGTTGTGCGATCCGATAATGGACTGAACGAGCATCATTGGCATGTACGGAAGTTAAACCACCTGCATGACCTGTATTTAATGCCGAAAGATAATCCCAAGCCTCATCTCCTCTTAGTTCGGTTAAGAAGATGCGATCAGGTTTTAGTCGCATGCAACTGGAGATCACCGCTTTGGCTGTCACATGTTCTTTAAAAAACAGATGAACATGATTCGGGTGATTGGGTAAATCCAGCTCGTGGGTGTCTTCAATAGTCAGAATCCTAGTATCAAGGGGAATCATATCGGCAATGGCTTTAGTAAAGGTGGTTTTACCTGATCCTGTTCCACCAACCATACAAATATTCAGCTTGTGTTGTACCGCCAATTCAAAAAAACGATTCAAATTTCGATCCGCTTTAGCTTGCAGCATATCCAGTTGCCAATCATGAAGAAGGACATCATTAGGTAGCTGCATTTTGTCACTGATATCACGGTAATGTTTACTGTCGATTTCGATATCTGTTTGCGCTTTACCAAATGAGCCAACATCAGTAAAGGACTGCAACCTATCGGTATTTAAATAATCATTTAAACTAAAACGGGTATGAGATGGTTTCCTGAAGCTAAACACTATGGTTTTATCTTCACAAGAAGGGGGCATCATAATATGGCCACGTTCCCCATCAGGTAAAGTAACTGATTGCATAGGGTGAAGATGATTAATGGATTTTGAGTTATAAATCGCTAGTGCATTGGCCAGAGTCTCCAGCTTGGTGTAACTTAATGCCTCATTTTCTAATCGAATAACACCACTAGAGCCTTCTAAAAACACCTCATTGGGGCGATTGATCATCACTTCGGTAATGCCTGTACGGTTGAGGTAATCATCAATACTCAATTGTTTGAGTAAATTTCTAACAACAATATCATCATGAATCATTGTTTTGACCTTATAAAAAAGACATAAAAAAACCAGCTCATTTTGGTTAGCTGGTTTTGATTGGGTTGATTGACTTTGTGAGTCATTAAAAATAAGGTGTGACTACCTCATACACTTTAGAAAAATCCACATCCCGAGACACCATCACATTGATTAATGAACCTTGGTTCACGTATCCTGTAGGTGGAATATTGATGCTGTTTTTTAATGCTTCTGTTGCCATCTCTTCAGCAGCATCATTGGCGTTTTCAAAGGTGATATTGTCATTGCCTTTGTTACGGTTATTCAGGTTTTCTGATAGATCTGAAATCAGACTGATCAGCATTGCGCCACCAAAACGCTGAAAGAAATGATAATTGACCCGTGCGCCATGTCCCGCAGCACCTAATTGTCCCGCACCTGTGCTGGCGATATTGACCTTAACCCCATTAGGCGTTTCAACTTCATTCCACAGCACAAATACCCTAGCTTGCCCCTGAACCAAGGCAGAAGTTTGTTCTCCCACCAGTTTAGAGCCACGTTCTAACAGTAATACCCGACCATTGGCAGAATAAACATCTTTAGTCACCAAACAACGGGTAAATCCTGCATGAGTGGTAATAATCTGTGTATCCAATGTGCAAGGTATATTGGTTCCCTTGGAGAGTAGGTAAGTGGAATCGATACGCTTTTGTGCCGTGGCTTGATAAGTAGCCGTTGGTTTTAATTTATCCCCCAATGTACTATTACCTGATCCATCATCATTAAAACTGACAGGTTGTGCTTCAGCAGTTTGAGTGTATTCTCCAGCAGAACGTCCTCCTTCAAAATCCACCAGAACATTACCCCTCATCTTGCGTTGCTCTGGGGTTTCTTCTGGTTCTTTTTGATCCGTTGATTGTGCCATCTGCTCAGGAGCTGCTTCAGCTTGTTGTTCTGGAATCTGAGCCATCTCCATTACTTCAGGTTCACTAGCTTGTTCAGGCATTTTTAACGCCAACTCTTCCTTATCTTGCTCAAAATCTTTAGGCTGGTTGTTTTTGATTTCATCAAGTGGTTGGGTGTTTTCTGCTACGGTATCACCTGAGCCACTACTAAATGCAATCAAACCTGAAACAATTAAACCAAGAGCAACAATACCAATACCCGCCATAGCCACTTTATTGACATTACTATTCTTTTTGCTTGGGCTTAAATCTTGGGGAATGCCCATTTCCACAGTGTCATCCTGAATTTTATCTGCCAGTGATTCTTCTATAGTGTTTTCAGGAATTTCTAAGTCTGAAGCTTTTTTCTTTTTGAATTTATTTAAAATACCCATAATTGTGATCCTTTACTTAACGATACGAATAGAACTTTGATCTGAAGTACCTGTGCGATTAAATAGTCCTTTTTCATCAAAGCCCCGATTTTCAACAGCAAGTACACTGTTACCCAAACGCAGCATGTATTTTTTAGCGGTTTCATGCACAATGACGGTATCTGCTTCAATATGGGTATTAAGCAGCATCTCCGAGCCATCAGGCATTACCTTATAAATCGTGGGCAAATCCCGACCATCATTAAATTTGAAAAAGGTAAATAAACCATTATCAAAAACAGCAGTAGGAACCAATGCTTTAGTCCCTTGAGCCCAATAGTTATAGTTAGCCTGATCCTTTTGTTTGGGTAGGCTCTGTAAAATGTCCTTTGCCTGCTTTTGTTTAAGGCTTTCTGCCTGCATCACAGCTTTTTGACTATCAGGATAAGAAAAACGCAAAATATAAGTAGGTGCTTGATGCTTCTGTCCTTTTCTCACTTGACGAGCTAAAGACAGATAAAACGCATAGGTACGCTTATTGGTGGTGATGATCATATTGGTATTGGGACTTTGGGCAATGGGCTTAAATATGATGTTGTTGCCCTTAACAGATAAGTTCCATGCTTGCCCATCCCCCATCCCTAAAGCAGCATTATCCCCAATCAGCCGTTCGTCTTGCTCCAGTTGGATCATGGTTGTTCTGCCCACTTGAGCACGAATATTCACCACATTATCAGGGTCATAATGCACATACTGAATACGGGCATCTTTGCTCGATGTACTGGGGGTAATATCTGCATTGGCCATAACTGAACAACCCAGCAATACCGCTAAAACACATAATTTGTTCTTGAACATTATTTTTTCTCCTTATGGCGCAGCTTCTGGATCAACACGGTAGCTTGTGACTTGAAAACCTAACGGGTTAATCAGGCGATCTGCTTCTTGAAGGGGTTTGTTTTGATATTCAAATGCCACTGTTGCGATCATCTTTTGAGGGGCAGGTTTAGTCACACCATTGGTTAAAGGAATAAGGTGCTTTTCAAAACGAACTTGCGCCATTTCACCGACAAAGCTAATGGCATTCACCTTCACAATAACCTTGAATTGATCCTTCAGTATCAAGTGAGGCGCAGCAGGATTTTTGTTATACAGCTTGGCAAATTCAGCTTGTACAGGTGGGGTAGATAATAGATTGGTGGCATTGTACGTAGACTGTACTGTTTGCCAATCATAGGATTCCCGATAAATCACGTACTGAGCTAGCCAGTATTTGTTAATCACTTCACCATAAGATTTTTCAGAGGTTTTAAGCTGAGTGACAATGTCTGTTGCCCCTGTATTATTGTCTACGCGAATGACAAAAGGGATCACGGTTTTAAGTGGAGTCAATCCAGCAATTGCCCCAATGGACAACCCCATAATCAGTAAACAAGCACAAGTAATCCGCCAAGCAATCTTGCTGTTTTGACGAACTCGTTCAATCTCGGACTTTTCAAAATCTTTGGCACACTGGATGAATTTGCTGGCTGCCTTTTGAGAAGATAATGTTTTTTGAGTCATTTGTTTACCTCCTGAGCAGGTGGATTAATGGGAAAATATTGTCCATAAGGACGAGGTGGTTTATTGGTGCAGGCAGCACAAAAGAGCACTGCTATCATGAGTGCAATACATACTTTCATTAAATAAATCCTTTTATTGAGACGTAAAAAAACCCGCACTAGGCGAGTTAAATTACTTTTATGAAATAAAAATTACTGACAATACTACTGATGACGATTAATCATCATAATAAGGCGTACCAAAATAACCTTTTCCAGAAGCAAAGGCAAAAGGAATCAAACTCAAAAAACCGACTATAGCTAGCTTAGATGAAACTTCACCAAACCCTAGGAGTATTGCAATTAGTCCACCTACAATTCCAACAATACTGGCAAGTCCAAGAGAATATCTGACAATTAAAATAAATATCCCTAGAGACCATGCTATTGCATACCCAATCGCATCTAGTGTATTTTTTATGATTCTTAATACAGATAAAAAAGTATGCCAAATATAAATTAATATATCTGCACCCTTATTAACAACACGCGATACAGTTAAATAAATTTGCTTTAATTTATAAGGCATTTTTTTATTCTCCTATAATGTTTAATTTCTTTTGATACTCCCACCACTACCACTTCCTCCACCACCAAATTTAAGAGAAGGCATCTTGATATAATTACCGATGGATGTCATTGTTCTTGTTATACCCCCCATACTTGCACCTCCTGTTAAAGCAGAAGCGATACTAGAAACATTCCATGCAACAACCAAAAAAACCATTGTTGAGGTAATAAACATACAAGCTAATGGTAATAGCACAATTAAAGAGTCTGCTTTACTAACAATTAGAACCTCTATATGGCTATTAAAAAAATCATGTTGCAATGACCCTAGAATAACATAAAAAACTATTGTAACAACATAATTTAATACTTGACCAATCCAATTCATTCCCCATTGTCTTGTCGCTGGAAACAACATGGTGCCTATAAATACGGGGCCAATTAATATCACCATCGCCAATGATAATTTAGCAACTAGATAGAATGATAATATAGCGGTAAAAAACACTCCTGCAAGCAAAATAATTACACCACATAACCCATAGAGTCCTAATGTGTTTGAAAATTCTGTTACTGGAAGACTATCTGCATATGCTGTCGTTTCTGTTGTTAGCTTCAGTATTTTATTAAAACTAGCATCAAGGGCATCTGTAGAATATTCACCTGTCCCAAACATACCACTAATAGCTTCAGGCATTCCATACATCAGATTTGCTAGTTTATTGTATGTGCCTGCATTAAAAGCGCAGGCGATAATGACTAGCCAACCTATCATCCTCTTACTAAAATCCATGATGTTTTCATCTAACCCTCGGTTATAATAACTAATCATGACCAGTAGAACATACACACCAAAGCCAGCAGCAAACAAAGGAGCTATACCAGAAATTAAATTGGCAGACTTAGCAAATAAATCTGTTCCCATTCCGTGAAGTAGTCCATCCGCTACATTTGAAAAGTAACCCACTTTTATACTCCCATAAAAAAATGCCCTTTATAAAAGGGCATCATCTACTATTTGTTAAATTAAGGTCTATTAAACGGATAGCCAAACTCTTTTTCAAACTCCACTTTACAGGCGTCCCAATCTCTGGTTTCGATGTGCCTTGCATGACAACCTGTTAGCCAGCTACTTTCTTTGTGTTGTTGTTCAGGTGTTTTGTCTTCCCAAGCAACAGGTTCATTTGAACAACCCATCAGTAAAAATATAGGGATCAATAAAGTAAGTGCTATCCGCATCATAAGTCTCTCCTTGATTAATTATTTACAGGCATCCCAGTTTCTGGTTTCAAAATTTTTAGCATAGCAGGCTGAGCGATCAGCACGTTTATAGTGCTCTATTTTCTCCATCTGTTCTGCTAATCTAGCCATCATATCCAATTTGGTTTGATTGTTCTGAATAATAGCACTTTCCGCTGCTATTCTGTTCTGTAAATCCTGTGCGGCTTTAATATCTGTGGTCGAATCAATCTTCTTGATCATCTTTTGCAGATTATTTAAACGTAATTTTGTGTCATTAAATGCCTGCACTGAAGAATCATAATTATTCACCAACTGTTTCATGGCTGTGTCAGGGGTATAGGTTTTACCCTGAATCATTTTTTTATAATCAGTATTGGCAATACTGCCATACAAATCTTTCCATTCTGTAGGCAGTTGTTCCAAAGCTGTTTCAGAGAACGCACTACCAACCCCCTTGGATCCAGTTAACGCCGACACCTGATTTTTTAACTCAGCAATCTGTTGGATCTGATTATCAATTTGCTCTTTCATATGAATAATCTGTTGTAAGGCATTGGCAGCATTTGCCCCATCAAAAACAGGGATACCACTTGCGTAACTTGTGACAGGCAATATCAGCATACAAGCAGATAAAATAATCGAGATAAAATACTTTTTCTGGTTTTTCATAATAAAACTCCATAAATTAATAATAAAAAAAACCGCATAGTGCGGTAGGTAAAAAATGATCAGATGAGCAGTGGTGAATAAAAATGATCAATAAATATTCACATTTTTAAGATTTACGCTTTTCAGCACGTTTGACTTGTAACCTTTGTACAAATGGCTCAAGCCACTGTTTAGGCTCTTCTCCATGTTCCTTCATCACCTGATACAGTATTTCTACGTTATCAGCAGAACCAGATAAAATGGGGATTTCGTCACTAAAGCCATATAGATCAAGTTTGGCAAAAGCTGACTGGCGACCTTGTTTGACTAAAAAGGTACGGCTGTCTGTAGAAAGCTCTGATAATTGTTTAAACTCCTTTTCTGTTAAACCACACCTTTGATAACTGCCTTCATATTCTGCATCAGGATTAGGTAAAAATATCTTGGTGGGTGTTTGTTGAATAATGGCAGGGAATATGGGGCAATTGATGGCATCTTCAGGCGATTGAGAAACCAGAATTAACCAACCACCCAGTTTGCGATCTGTTTTGAGTATCTTCAGCATGATTTCCTGTAACGCCTGAAACCGAGCGGCATACCAGAATTCTTCAATAATGGTTGCCAATATGCCGTCTACTTTACTGACCCTGACCATCATTAAATTACGCAGATGAAACATAAAAGCCAGAATAGGTGCAGTGGGTGGGTAGTCATCCTTCAATACTGCTGTTAAATCAAAACCAATCCGATAAAAGCTTTCAGGGTCAAAAAGGTTAATTGGGTTGTCCAGACACCAAGCATAACGACCGTTTTCACTACGACACCATTTACTTAAGCGGATTCTCAATGAGTTAGGATCATCAGAATGAGGAATACTTTGTAGCAATGTACTGAAGTTCCTGTTCTCCATATCTAGGTCAAGTGTGGCATCCACAGCAAATTGAACTTGTTTTTCTTCTACAGCAGTTATTTTGCCCTCTTCATCTGATCCACACATAGTCACTAATGTATAGAGAAATTCTCTGTTGACTGGTGTCACAGGTAATTGAAATGGATTCAATCCTGTTGGCTCTCCAGCTTCCAGTGCAAAATACTGACCACCAATGGCACGAATAAAAATTTCCATCCCTCTGTCTAAATCCATGGCAAAGATAAAGGGATCAAACCGTTCAACAAAAGAAAGAATGGCAGTTTGTAGCGTGGTTTTACCTGTACCAGTTGCCCCTAAAATGAGAGTATGGCCCGCCACTTTTTCTCCAAGGTTGTCTTCTTTTTGATTGGTGAAATGGAAGTTAAAGTCATACACGGTTTTGGATACGGTTTGCAGTGGCATCACGGCGGTTCCATCCCCAATTGGATTACCATGTGATTTACCATGGGAATAATTGTGTATGCCAAAGGTGGTGGCCAAATTTTCGGTTGTTTTAGGGTACTTTCTGGGTTTTTCCTGACTATTGGGTACTTGGCTGAAAAAGGTTGCAGGAGCGGATAAGGTGGCTTTGGTAAAACGATACCCGCCAGAATTTAAAAAAGCAGCATAGGCTTTGGAACCATTGTAAGTCGCTTCCTGTGGTGTTTTACCATAGACCACCAATGCGGCATGATACTCACCAAACATCAATTCTCCTGAAGTCAGTTTACCTTGTCCCTCAAGCAGCTCATCTATTTGTCCTTGTGCTTTATCACCCACTGACTGAAGGTTATTCATTTGTCGGTTGATTTTTTCTTGCATAGCATAAGGGTTGATGTACACCAAAGATTGGGTCAAGGTAAATTCACAAGACAATGTTAATATCTGGGTCAATATCTTGGGTTTAGATAAGCCAAAATCCTTTAAATCAAACATCACTGCATATTTTCTATTGGCTTGGTCGGGTCGAATCTCCAATATGTCTGAGCCAAAGTGTAAATTGGCATTGGCTAGGTTTTGGTACGCATCGACACTGGATAAAGGTATTTTTTGTTCTGTACCATTAATCAATGAACCAAAGAACTCATACACTTCAGAAAATAAAGTGCCTTCTTGATTCTGATAAGCGGTCAGCAAATACGGATCATAAACATCTAAGGACTTCATCATAATATCAATCAGCTCTTCAGCCTCTTTGATTCCTTCATCAATATCCGTACTTTTAACCAAGGCCGTAATATAAAAAAGATTCTCAAAATAATCTTCATCTTGAAATCGCTTGAGGTATTTACTGGCGAACTGCTCGCAAAAATCAGTAGAAAACGCATAATCCCGATCAAAGTTGATCTTTTTACGTTGAAGCGTTGTCCAAACAGAAAGCCGATTACCCAAAGTTTTGCCTAAAGCAGCAAACAGGTTTCTTAGCCCAACAAAACTGGTGTACAGGTGTTTATCGTCCACACCATCAAAAGCCAATCCTTCCATTCTGATGACAAAACCAACATAACCTTCTTTGTACCAGACTAGATTATCTGTGACGTGTTGGCAGATTTTCGGTAGAAAATCGGATTGAGCTGGCTGTTTTTTTAGAACACTGCTCAAAAAATCGCTCATAATCATTTAAATTTCTCCCAAACTTGGTAGAGATAATGGTTAATGTTCCATTAAATAAGGCTATATTTTTCTTTCTAAAAAACCATTTCACTTCAAGAAGAATGATCTTGAATGCCTGATCATCATTTGCAGAGATGGTTTTAAGGAATAATAAAAACGGAATAGGTAACAGTAAAAACAACATTGCCTTTCCTTGAAGAAAAGGCAACGCTGCCATCACTGCCATTACCGTCACAAATCCTGATATTGCCAAAGCAATTAAAGGAATTCCCCAAACCATTGCTTCACGAGATAAAGCGTTAAAGGTCGGGCATTCTCTATCGATAGGATTTTCTTTCATATAATGGCCACTCCTGTTAAAACGTCATGCTGCCACCTTTGGCAAATAACCAAGTCGCAATCACAATGCCTGCACCCGCACCAACAATCCATAATCCCGTTTCCAGAATATCACCCCAAGTTTTACGTCCCATAAAGCCCTGAGCGAATTGCCAAAGTAAACATATTGTGGCGACAACACCAACAACGACATAAATCCCGTTTCTAATCATTGTGATCATTGAGGTGACTTCACCTTCAAATCCCGCTGCCATGGTCAGTGGACACAACACGCTTAAAAATGCAGCTAATAACCATTGTGATATTTGAGACTTTTGTAATGCTTTCATAAATAAATTTCCTTCTTACGGACATAAAAAAAGCCGCCTATAGCGACTGAGTGAATTAAAAATGATCAACAGGTCAGAACTCGGCGAAGACATCCCAAGATTGATGTGGCTTGCTGCCCTCTACTGGTTCCTCCCTGTTTGATTCAACTGTTGAAACAATAAGACTCTTTTGTGGTTTATTTCCTCCTGTATTGGTTGTTTGCGCTTTTGCCTTAACTGGCACAGCTTTGGTTGAAAAACTTGGATCTAACTTAGGTACTTTTAAAGTGACCTGTTCTGTATTACTGCCTGCACTGGCGAGTACCTTACGTACATAGCCATTATTAAAACCCCGACTAAATGAGCCTGTGTTATAAGCTGATAAAGCCGCTTGTAGTGCTTTTTGCCCATCACCATGTATCTTCTTTGCCCCTTGATAGTTTCTGCTCAGAATCAAGGCAGAGGCTTTTAGGTTCTGGCAAGGATCAAAAAGCTGTTCAACAGTCATCTTAACCACACCAAGATTGGCAGAGTTGATTTGGGCAATGCCCATATCAATGTTTGCGCCCTTGGCAATTAAAGATTTAGCGATAGAAACTGCTTCTTGATGGCTTTTGGGTTGCCTAGAAAGTTTAGCCCCTCTATTGACCCCAATTGCATAAGGATTAAATCCTGATTCCGTTTTAACGATTGCCGCTAATGTGTGAGAAGACACATCAGGTACACACCTTTTAGCCAGCTCATGAAAATTTACTGGCTGAGCATAAATAAAAGGTGTGAATGACAAACATAAAAAAGGAAAGAAAGTAATTGCTTTCATTATCTTCCTTTACATGAATACTTATTTGAAAAAGAAAACTGAGAAAAATACCAAAGAAATATACAAAAAATTAGAAAAATCTGTCTAATACTCAATATAAAAACCCAATAAAAACGAGGATCTAATTTTACAATTTTTTAGACAATAACCTATATAACTTATTGTATATAAATGTTTGTAAGGCTGTCTCATAATCCGTTGGTCGTAGGTTCAAGTCCTACTAGGCCCACCATATAAAATAAGCCTTTCAAACGAGAAGGTTTTTATTTATCGTTCTATATTGTTGTTACTTGGTCGGGGTGCTTTTTTTGCCTAGTCTATATCGCATATAACGCACTGTCATCGATTCATTTTTATACCCTAACTGGTTTTTTTCCGCCGCTATTCTTTGTGACTCTTTTTTATCAGTGCTAGCTTGTGTCCTTAAATCTTTGAATGGAAAATCATTAAAATTAACACCAGCAACAATATGAGCATTATCAAACAGAGTACGGAACATGCAAAACTTTTCATTTGTGCGCTCTGTAATCTCACGGGTAGTGATACTGCTGCGCTCATCAAAGGTTAGATAACACGCCCTGCCTACCCGTATACCCCTCACCTCCTAGGAAGTACCTTTACAGCATATAATATTAAAGTATAATTCCTATTTCATATATTTGTTGGGTTTCTTTGGCATGGATGAAGAGTTTCAGTTAAGTCTCAATCAATCTTTTGCTGATCAACAAAGATTACAGAGAGAGCAAGAAGAACAATTACAACGCCAAAAAGAAGCGTTAGAGTTGGCACAACAGAAGGCTCCTGAACTCAATGAAACCGTAAAAAATGCCTTTGACCAAAGCACATTTACCCATCATCTAGATAAATTAAATCCAGAACAAAAAGAAGCTGTCTTTGATGGCTTAGCTCAAGATGTCGCTCTTAAAAGTGGACGCAAAGAGAATATTGATATTGAATTGATGTATTACAGCCCTCAAACAGGTTGTTTAATGGCTAATATAGGCAACAATAAATATGCCTTTGTAAATGTAGAAGAAACTCTAGCAAAACATGGGTTAAGTGTCGATAAAGAATTATTACAAGCTAAAGCACCAGAAAAAGCCCCTGAGAAACTAAACAAAGAACAAGAGCTGATTAGTGAACATTTTAATCGTTCCTATCCACCTAAAGGAAGATTAAAAGAGATTGTTCAACAGATGAACAATCATCAAGTAGACAAACAATTATCTGAATTTACCCCAAAAGAACAATACATCTTAAAAGAAGCCGTAGGATTTGTTACACATGATTATGCTGGTGATCCGCCTAAAATTAATCAGTTACAGATTAATCAAGAAGAAATTCAGCTTAATTTAGGGAAACAGAATGAACAGTTCAATCTATCCACACCAAAAATTATAGCTGGAGAGCCATTAGAAGACAGCATAAAAAAACCTGTTGAAACACAATTAGAACCAGAAAATACTGAACATAAAATCATTGCCCAAAAAGGCGATACTGGCTGGAGTTTGGCGCAAAAATTAGACTCAGAGCATCCATATGAAGCTTTAGGGGTTTTGTATCGATCAGGACAGATAAAAGACATCAAGCTCAAAGATGGCAATCAACACATTATTCCTAATATTCAACCCAATAAAGAATATACCTATGACCGTAGCCAATATACAGAAGAGCAACAAGCCAAAAATGAACAAGCAGGACGTCAAATTGTTACAGGTCAAAGCCTAGCCAATGAACATATTGATCTGGCTAGAGCTCAAGCATTAGAAGAACAAAGAGAACGAAATCCTAACTTACAGCAACAAACCCAAATAACTCAACTCTTTCAAAATATCAATAATCAAGTAGCCAATAATCCCAATATGGCAAATGGTTTAAGTAAACAAGAACTAGAAAGTGTTATTAAAGAACAATTATCTCGTTATCAAGAACACAGTTTAATTAATAAAGGTGTTTCAGTTGCTGCTATGCATAAATTCAGTCAGAGTGAAACATTACAGGCTGCTGTTAATCGTTCAGATAAATCAATCAATACAGTAGAGGCATTACAGTGGGTAAACAATACCGCCCAAAATGTGCCTTTATCTAATATTCGTCCTCTTACAGCACAACCAAGCGTGATGCCTATCATGAAAATGACCAATTATGAGGGTAAACCGTTAACAGAAGTAGAACAAGCAGCCTATAGTAAAGGGGCTAATGAGTCTATGCTCAGTGGCTTAAAAGAGATGGTAAATGATGCTAATTTATTGTCTAAGGATATCCTCAATACAGTAGGTTATTCGCTGTTAGGTGGCTTATATGACCAAACAGCAGCCAGTGAAAGTATTCATCGGAATAATGAACGCATTAATAGCCTATTCAATTCAGTAGGGTTTTTGGCTGGTTCTGCTACAGGTCAGACGATGTATTATTCAGCGCATCCTGATGAATTAATCAAAGGTGTTAATGGGATGCTGGTAGATCGTCAGGAACAGGTACAACAGCTCAAAAAAACAGGAGATTATTATCAACTGGGCATAAACGATGGCAAAATTGGCTTTGAGGTATTATCTGCTGTCGCGCCTATAGGGATGACTAAGAATGCTAAGAATATATCTAAAGCTGCTGATGTCTTACATGACACAAACAATACCATTAACTTAGAAAGAAAATTAGGTAAAGCAGAAATTGCTGTTAAAGCTGATATTATTAGGGATGGCAGCCATTTAACAGAGGGTAAATTGGTTCCTAATGTTCGCTATAAATCTGGTGAGTTTGAATATTTATATAAAACAGATGAATTAGGGCGAATCAGAGAGTTTAAAACAGATGCTTTACAGCTTACAGAAAGAACTGAACGCGTACCTCATAACTCAAATACTCTAGGTAAACTGGAGGGAGATCATGCGGGGCATTTAGCTGGTGATCGCTTTGGCGGTTCTCCAGAATTAGATAATCTTGTTTCTCAATTAAGTGAAGTGAATTTAAGCTCCTATAAAAGACTGGAAAATCTTTGGGCAAAAGCACTTCAAGAAGGAAAAGAGGTTTCGGTTAGTGTAAAAATTAACTATGATGGTGCTAGTGTGAGGCCAAGCGGTTTTGATGTTAAATACAAAATTGATAATAGAGATATTATCAAAATCTCAATAGATAATAATTAGGTAAAATTTTATGAAAGTATTTGAAGATTACTTCTCAGAGTTACAAGCTGATATGGTTTCTATTGCTTTGGAATATGTAGATAATGAAGCTGATTATATATATATATACTGCTCATATGAGCCAAATATGTATTATTTCGATTTATTTTATAAAATAAATAATAAAATCGTAAAAAAACATAATTTAAATATGGCCACCTTAATCGAAAAAAAATATGATACTTCAGATGAAAGACAGGAGATTGTTTTAGATATTGGATTGAAAAATTTGAAAAGCATAAAAGAGGTTTGTAAAAAACATGAACGACCAATGCCAACAGAAATGAAACTAATTTATGATGTAAAAGCCAATAGCTTAGAGGCAAAATATCAATATGATTTACTTTATTCAGATAAAGAAGAGCTTCTTCCCATGGATATCTTTGAACAATGGTTTGAAGAAGTGAGCCAACAATAAAGAGTAACTCTAATATTTTTATGGTGTAGAAGTGGTGTAAATTTACATAGATATTTTTTAACTATCCTTCCACGAACACTTTTAAAACAAAGGGCTTAGGGCATAAGTGGTAGAGATGGTGCCATTTTTTGATGTTTTTTTGTAGTTAAAATGTAATATATAAAAAAATTAAGAATCTTGAAAACCTATGGATATTTTCTACAATTATAGAAAAGTGTAGAAAATAAATTTAGGGGTATATTTTTAGATTGAATTAAATAAAGTTAATATAAATTAAATAGATAAAAATTTAATTCAAACTCTACTAGGCCCACCAAAAAATTAAACCTTTCAAAAGAGAAAGGTTTTTTTATTTCTTTTTTTATACTATTCGCTTGTATATGGAGAGGTCAGAAATCTGGTTTCATTCTTGATACTTTTATAGCTGCTCCAATTAAGCCAAAACTAAGTATGACTTGAATAAATCGATAATAATAATTTAACCCTGCTTTTGGAATAAATTCTTGAGGATTGGTTGGGTTATATAAGATATCAATCTTTTTTCCAATAGAGTTCAAGCTGTTCATATGACAGCCATTTACTTTACTTTTATATTGTTTGCCATCCTGGGTATAATATTCAACGTGAAGAGTCGTGTTTTTGGGGCAATAAATATCTAATTTTTTCCATAATGGATCAGATTCTTTTTTATATATTGTACCAATAGTGGCAATACCTGTACTTTTTGATGCATTAAGTTTTAAAATTTTGGCACTTTCTATTACACCTGTCACCAGAGTTGATATTGCAATAAACCAAATAAAATATTTTGTTATAAAAAATAAGATCTTGTTCATACATTATAACCTTTAATTTAAATGAAAAATTCATAAAATAAAATAATTTTAACATAATAAATTGTTACATGTAATTTTATGGTGTGATGATTTAAAATACGATAAAATGATGTATAAATTTTTTGTATGTGATGCGTATTTGGAGTTTCAATGAGTAAAAATATATCTAATCGTTATATAAGATTAGATTCGATCATTGTATGTATTAATACGTTATTAGTACTAATTATTGTATTTCCAATTGTGATAATTGAAAATATAATAATGCGAGTATTTACCGTATTCATGGTCATTTTGATTGGTATCGCAATACATTTTATAAAAATTTATGTATATAAAAGAAATAATGCACAAATATATTTAGATTCAAGAATAGTATATGTTTATGGTGATTCTTTATATGTACAAACTAAAAAAGGAAGCCTGTTTAAAAACTCAAAAGGTTTTTCATATATTGTTCCCTTTAACGAAATTTCTAATATTAAATTTGTCATGTCTATTAAAATAGGGTTTATATATCACCATTTATATGAAATTCACTTTAAGCAACAACATAAAGACCTTGAAAACCCAATGTTATATGCAAATTTATATTTAGCATCTAAAGACCCTGTATCACCAAAATCAGTTGTATCTGATATTTAAAAGGCAATTGCTGAAAAAAATAAAAATCAATAATGCACTATAGTAATTTTTTGATTTCTCTTGTTCTGCTTTCTTTTAGTCTTAATTATCTTTAATACAAGTTAATAGATATTGTAGATTACTATCCGCTTAAGTTTTTAAATACATTAATGTGATAGCCAAGTGATATTGAAGGGATATTAAATTATAAATTATTTTGTTTTTTTAAAAGTTTTTGTTGATAATTTGCGATTGTTACAATAAAATTTGATATAGGTAACTATGTGTTTAAAACAAAGGAAGATTAAATAATGAAATATTTGGCTATCTCGTTTTTTGTGCTTTTTATGAGCGCGTGTACGGTAACGGCAAAGACACCAAATAAAGTGGTTATTGATTCTGATGGCGTGTCTATTGAAAATGGTAAGGGACATGGCCACGGCAATGGTAATTTCTGTCCTCCTGGGCAAGCCAAAAAAAATAACTGCTAATTCACTTTTGTTTTAATAATTTTATTGTCTTTATCAACTATATGGTGCAGCGAACACCATGACGTGAAGCCATTAAGGTTTTTGCATAAGAATATCGCGTCTGATATGTACTATATTTATCTGAAAATGGTTGTTCCTTAATATTTAAGCTTTTTAACTTACTTTCAAAATCATCAAACGGCATGCCAATTTTGGCTTCATTGCACATTAGTTGCCTTTATATTGCTGTATTTTCGAGTCTGCTGCCATCAGTAACAAAATAATAAAATTATACCCACGATGAATATTGCATATGCAGCAGATAAATAACCAATAATTTTTAATAGCAAAAAAACTGTTTGTTTATCATTTTTATTGTTTTCTATATATTTAAATTGTATTTTCTATACTAATTTAATCAACTTTGGCTTCTACAATTAATCCGTTTTCAACTATTACCCTACATACAAAGCCCGTGCCTTCTGAGGTCATTATAGGTTTGACATAACTATAGCGTAATTTATTTTTCCCTAGGTTAGTCTTAATATATCCATCTGTTATGCCAAGATTTTTTAATTTTTTTTCAAAATCTTCAAATTTCATTGATGCTTTTGCTTCATTACAAATACGTTGACGATCTTCTTTCGCATTTTTAATCCTGACACTATCAGTAACTATATTGTAACCACCAATTAAGAGTAACAATAACCCTATACATCCAATCAGCACAATGATCGCTAGAAATAACTTTTTTATCATTTTTTATTACTTTCTATACATTCACCTGGAATGATATTTTTAATAAATGTGCGATTGTCCTTTGTGGTTGGAAAACCGTCAATCCAGCCTTTTAAGCCATATTCAAGCTGTCCGAAGTCGGGTGGTGATGCTGTACTAAATAAACCAATATTCTTTGAAGCAAAATACAATGGGGCCGCTGCAATTCCTACAATATGATATGTCTTGCTTGCTATAGGTTCATTGTCATCATTTTGTATTGCTTTAGCAAAAAGATAATGTTCGGCCTGTGTTTTTGCAGGCGTTCTTTCCAGTTTCTTTTCTTCAACTGATAACCAATGAGCGTCTTTCCATGTTTTACTATTTCCAGCCCACTCCTTAATCCAGTATTCAGGTGTATCATATTTATAAGGATTTTTTGCATTACAGTTGCCAGTATATTTATTTGGCGTAGAGTTGATTATATCAACTTTCATTGTCAGCATATTTTGAATGGAAACTTGTTTGTTGAATAATGCTTCTTTATCTAATTCAGTTTTCTTATCTTCTTCTTGCTTTTTAAATAGGGTGCTTAAATAGTTTTTTTCTTCAGCCTCTTGTTGGGTTTGTTTTTGTAATTTATGATTAATTAAAGTCTCCTCACTTATTTTTTTAGAAGAAATTAAACTAAGTTCTTCTTTTTGTGCATCCCTATATAGGGTTGAGTCATAACTATACTCTTTGCCAGGGCGAATATTAGGGATGATATGGCCATTATTTCCTTTTATATATTTAATTTGTGCTGTCACCAGTAAATGCCCTAACGCTGCTTTTGGATTATGTTGATCTAATTGTTTGGCAATAGCTATTGCTGAATCGCCGTTTTTGGCGATGGTTGTGTGTAATGTTTTAGGGTAATACTGTTCTAAAATTTTTTGTGGATTTAAAATAATGCGTTTATGGGGTTCGCCAACGAGTAGATGAATTTGATTATTTTTGATATCAAAGTAATGCACTTTTGGTGGAGTGCCAGCATTATCGTCAATTGCAAAACCAACGGCCTGAGTTAATAGATAACGCTCTTTTGAATTAAATTCTTTGAGTTTCTGATTAACATGAAACATTTCAATATAATCATTGATCTTTTTTAGTCTTGTTGGTTCAGGCAATTCTCGATTGAATAAATCATCACGCTTAAGGGCGTTATTAACACTCAATGTTTTTTCAATATCTATATGAACAATGCTACGTTTATCCGTGTATGCCAGTAAAGATTTTTTATCTTCAGAAAGGGCAATGTGAATAACATGACTATTATTTTTTTTGGCGACTTCAACAGACAGAGCTTCCGTAAGTTGTTTTTGTTGTTCTTTTGAATATTTGTCTATTGGGGTATTTAGATTTATTTGTTCTTCCACTTCTTTTTGAGCATTAGGTAGGTTTTTTGTTATTCTATCCAGCTCTTCTTGCTCTTGCATCCAGCGTTGCTGTTGCAATATCTCTAAGTCTATTTCTAGTTTTGGACGTTCCATTAGTAAAATAATCTATTTGAATATATTGCATTGTACCAATGTTTTTTGAAAAAGAATATATGCATAAATATTTTTTATGTATAATGAATAGTTGAAATATTTAATATATGATGGTTACTTTTGGCCAACGATTTACATATTGTTTTTCTTTAATACGTTGTTCATAGTATCCACGGCTTATTCTTGTTGGGTTCCATCTAATAATCATATTCAGAAGATCTGTAAGGCCAAAAGGAGCAATAATATCTAAAGTGTTATCTTCAGATAGTTTTATGGCAATTGACGTTGCAGTCTCAGGCCATGTGGCAATCATTTCTTGTAATGTTGAAAGGGGAGAAACGTGGATATTAAAATATTCAGCATACCATTGATGAACATTGGCTTGATTCGTAACATCCCACTGATACTGGGGAAATAAAGTGGTAAGACATTCCTTAATTTTGATTTCTAATTTTGAATCTTGGCTATTTAAATCAAAAAATACAACATCTATATCTGAGATTGGTTCTAAAATAGGTCTTTTATGTAAATGTCCCCAAACCACATCACGAATGACGCCCGCGCCAATGTAGATATTTGTTAGTCCAATATCTTTTAGTGTAGTCAAAATGTTCATTAGCCAAGCGGTATTTTGAATAATTTCTGTAAAAAACGTACTTTCTTCTAAATGATTCAATTTATTTCCCAGAATGGTTCAAATATTTAGTTAAAAACATAAAAGAGTCGTTGTCTATAAGTTGTTAATTGTAAAAAATATACTATAGGTTTTGGTATGGTGATAATTCAAAGCTCTTCCGGTAATAGGTTTTTATCTATGCTCGTATTAAGTATTATAAATTAAGTTAAGCGTAATAATGTAAACTTGGTGTTATCTATATGCTTTTGGCGTATATTTTGAGATAAAGACTTACATGTTGTTATCTTCTTTTTTTATCGTATAGGTATCTTTAAATAATAATTGTTGCAAGAAAGTCATTTCTGTATCGCCATGTAAATAGTGAATGGTTTCTGTTTTCTCAACAATCTTTAATCTTTACTTTTTCATCTGTTGTGTCCGAGTAACTTGTATAAACAAGAGTTATTGTCGCAATAATAATCAGTTTTAATACAAGATTGCTTATTTTAGTGTATCAAGTTGAACTTGATTGTTACATGTAATTTATATATCATTACATGTGATTTTTGCAAAGGTCTCACAAAAGGGTTTATTGTTTGGTCATTTGGTTTGATACACAATGGCACATTGTGTTTATCATAGGAAATAGTATTTCTGTTTTTTTATGATAAAGATATAATATATCGAGAGTGAATCTATACTGATGAATAATTTTTTAAATACTGAAGATTTGTTCCCTCAAAAAAATATGATTTATGCGCAAAGAAAGCGTATCTTGCTGGCTTTTGTTGTCAACTTGATTGTGCTGTCTACACCTTTAAGTCGTTTTATTGCTTCTTATTATAATATTGCCGTACATGAGTTAGGGCATGCTGTTTTTGGTTGGCTTGCTGGTTATCCTGCTATTCCCGCTTTTAATTTTGTGCATGGTGGTGGAGTAACATTCACAATGTCTCGTTCAATCATTGTATCTGTATGTATTTATACAGGATTGTTATTTTTCTACTATAAGGTGATTCAGTTAAATAAGGGGCTCATAAGCCTAAAAAATATTCTGATTTTTATTGCATTTTCCTTATTCTTTTTTATTGAACCATTGCATCGGTCTGTTGCCATTTTTATGGGGGAAGGCATGTCTGTGCTTGTTGGTTTAATTTGTTGTTATCTGGGGCTTAGTCACTATGTTAAACGCCCTCAGTATGAAAAAAACATTTTGCTATGGTTAGGTGTGTTTCTTTGGTGTCATGTCTGTAAGTTTTGTTATGGGCTCTATTTTGACAGTGCATATCGAGAACGATATATGAGTGATCCCTCCTCTGGTATTACCAATGATTTTGTTAAATTGTCGCAAATGTCTGGTTGGCCCATCACAGTGTTTGTTTTCTTGCTGATTGTGTTTTTGATTTTTTCTGGGTTTGTTTTGATTAAAGCCATTCGTTACCCCGACAATTTATTGGCAAAATGGATTGAAGATTTTCGAAAGATTATGGGTATTTAATTTATATGTTTTAGGGAATGCTGAGCATTCCCTTTTTTGACGCGCTAAAGCATGGTGCTTAAAAAAGCTTTGGTTCGTTCATGAGTGGGATTATTGAAAAATGCTTTTGCTTCTCCCCCTTCAATGATTTTGCCTTGATCCATGAAATAGACTTTATCCGCCACTTCTCGTGCAAAGGCCATTTCGTGGGTGACAACCAACATGGTCATATGTTCTTCTGCCAGTTGTTGCATGGTACGCAATACTTCTCCTGTCAGTTCAGGGTCTAAGGCTGAAGTAGGTTCATCAAACAACATGATTTCTGGTTCCATTGCTAATGCCCGGGCAATAGCGACTCGTTGTTTTTGTCCGCCAGATAATTCAGATGGATAATTATTTTTTTTGGCCAATAAACCAACTTTATCCAATAATTTTTCGGCAATGGGGGTAATGGTTTCTTTTTTTACCCCTTTTACGGTTATAGGCGCTTCAAGAATGTTGTTCAAGACACTCATATGAGGGAAGAGGTTAAATTGTTGAAATACCATGCCCATTTTTCGGCAGATTTTACGGATTTGGTGGTCTGCAACATATTTGCATAGACCATTTTCATCTGTACTGACCAGTATTTCGCCTTCAATTTCAATTTGTCCTCTATCAATGGTTTCCAAATGGTCTAAACAACGTAATAAAGTACTTTTCCCTGAACCTGATGGACCAATAATGGCGACAACTTCTCCTTTATGAATTGCTAATGAGACGCCTTTTAATACTTCAACACCAGCAAAGCTTTTGTGAATATCTTGCGCATGAATCATCAAATTAGTCGTTGTAGACGGCATAGCGTTTCTCCATTCGCTGAAATCCCCAAGTCAGGATCAAAGTCATGATCAGATAAAATACGGCAGCAACAATAAAAGGGGTAATGGTGAAGTCTCTTTGTACAATATTGCGGGCAGCACGTAATAAATCGTTCAGTGCCAAAACGTAAATAAGAGAAGTGTCTTTGACCAAGGTAATGGTTTCGTTGCTTAGTGGGGGTAAGACTCTTTTAATCATTTGTGGCAGAATAATACGACGCATGGTTTGTGGATAGGTTAATCCCAGCACTTTCGCTGCTTCATATTGTCCTTTATTGATTGATTGAATCCCTGCACGGAAGATTTCGGCAAAATAGGCGGCATAATTTAAACCAAATGCCACAACGGCTGCTGGAAAATCGGGTAAACGCACACCAATAACAGGCACAAAGGGTAATGCATAATAAATGAAGAGCATTTGCAGCATCAGTGGCGTGCCACGCATAAGCCATATATAACCATTGACTATTGTGCCAACAATACGAAAACGTGATAAACGCATTAATGCCAGTATCAGACCAAGTGGAATAGACAAAATTAAGGTAATGAAAAACAGCTTTAAGGTAATGGTTGTGCCTTGCCAAAGCGGGCCTAACATTTGAATAATATAATCCATTGATTAGGCTCCAATGAATAATGGGGATAAAAACCGAAAAACGCTGCTTACACAAGGTAGAGCAGCGTCATGTATTAAAGGACAACGAATCATTTAATGATATCCTTACCAAACCACTTGGTTGCAATTTTAGCGGAAGTGCCATCTTGCTTCATGTCATCCATGGCTTTTTGCAGTTTACTTAGAAGCTCAGTGTCTTCTTTTCTGGCGCCAACACCATATTCTTCTGTACCAAAATTGTCTTCTAGTACAACATAATCATTTGGTTTTTTTGCAACATAGTAACGACCAACAACTTCATCAACAACCAAAGCTTCAATACGTCCAGTTGTCAGATCCATAAGAGCGGTAACATTGTCGCCATATTTTTTAAGTTCTTTTAGCGTTGCAGCTGTTTGAGCGTCTGCTTCTACCGCATTAACTGCGCTACTGCCATCTTGTACGCCCACAACTTTGTTTGCTAAATCTGCTTTGGTTTTAATAGGGGAGGTGGCGGTAACGATAATGATTTGATGGTTTTCCATATAGGGTGTGGTAAAGTTGATGTTCTTTTTACGCTCTTCAGTGATGGTTAGACCATTCCACAGTAGATCAACACGTTTTCCATTAAGCTCGGCTTCTTTGGCGTTCCAATCGATTGGTTTAAATTCAACTTCGTTACCCATTCTTTTAGCGGCTTCTTGTGCCATTTCTATATCAAAGCCAACAATCTGACCTTGTTCATCACGAAAACCCATTGGGGGGAAATTATCATCCAGTCCAATCACAATTTTGGTATTGGCTGTGGCGGTATTGTTTTGAGCATTTTGATCGCTGGCGGCATTGTTGTTAGCCTCATTACCACAGGCTGATAATAATATGGCCGATAGGGATAAGGTGAGTAGGGTTGACAATAATTTTTTCATACTGCTTAGCTCCTGATTGGTGGCGTGAAGTAAAATGATTATGCCTGTCTGATGAATATGATTGGCGCCAGTTATTATCCCTGTAAAGATTATATTTATCAATATAAGGGACACATCCTTATTTAATATATTTTTTCTTAGATAAAAGAACCTACTATTTTTAATTTGTAGGTTCTTTTTTATGGTCTTATTTTTCTACTGGTGTATATTCAACGGGCACCCAAGCATAGCCTTCTTTTTCAGGCCGAACATGGCCAAGCCCTGGGAAGGGCAGATGTGCACCACCTACTAATAATTGATCTTTTGCTGCTTGTGCCAATATTTTCTTTCTAGAAAGAACAGCTTGTTTAGGGTCTGAATCAAATTCAATCGCTACATCTGGTTGAGTAAATTGTACCGCGTGGCTATGTAAGACATCACCCCATATTAAAATACTTTTTTGTTTAGAGTTGAGTAAGAAAGAAGTATGCCCAGGCGTATGCCCAGGGGTTGAGACAATTTTGATTTCTGACAAGATATTGTCCCCTATATTAAAGGTTTTGAGTTTGTTTACTTGAACATAAGGTGCCACAGCATTTTGTGCCATTTTAAACAAACCTTGTATTTCAGGTGGTTGTTTATCCATTTTTTGATTCAACCAAAAATCTGCTTCTTGTTTTGCCACATAAATAGAGGCATTCGGAAATGCTGCTCGCCCATTATTGGCAAGTCCGCAGGCGTGGTCTGGGTGTAAATGGGTGAGCAAAATTGTGTCAATTTGTTCAGGTCGGTAACCTGCTGCCTTGATATTTTGTCCAATCATGCCGGATGTTGGCCCAAAACATTGAGCCGCACCTGTATCAATTAAAATAAGGTTCTTTCCTGTATTAATCAGATAAGCATTAATAGAGGTTTGGACACTGTTATTGTGTGGCACAAACATGCGATCAAATAATTTATTTAAATCCTGTTCGCTGATGTTTTTTAGCTTACTGTTAGCGATGTTGGTGTAGCCATCATAAAGTGCTGTAACTTCCATATCTGCGACATTTATTCGATAAAAGCCAGGCGCTTGAGTGTGTTGTTTTGCAATAGGTGTATTTTGTGCATTTGCCATGTTTGGTATCCATGTTGATGCAAAAAGACCAAGAGTCAGTGCGAATATTATGGGTTTCATGTGATTGTTTTCTCCATGTTAAATCATGATTGTTGTAGGACGATTTTACCTTTTGTGCGCCCTGTTTGATTGGATAAGTGTGCTTCTCTTACGCCTTCAACGGTCATTGGATATACTTCACTCACATGTGGTATCAGTTTTTTTTGTTCAACCAGTTGTTTTAGTTTTTCCAAATTTTGCCCGTCTGGGCGGGTAAAAACATATTCTATTGTCAGGTTCAGTGCTTGTTCTTTTGCACAAACCCTATCTGCTCGTTTATGTGTTGGTGAGCCAAAAATAGTGGCAATAATGCTATTGGGTTTCATTTTTTCTAAAGCTTCTTCATATGCTTCAGAACCTAGTGTATCCAACATAAAATCAAAATGTTTTGATGTTGCTCTTATGGATTCTTGATCGTAGGCAATAACATGATCCGCCCCCAGTTTTCGGACATAGTCGATGTTTTTTGTGCTGGTGGTTGTGGTGACATGTGCGCCTAAAGCTTTTGCTATTTGTATTGCTGTTGAACCAATTCCGCCACTTCCAGCCAAAATCAACACTTCGTCATTTGCTTTGATTTTGCCTACTTCAACAAGCGCCTGCCAGACGGTTAGGCCGACCAAAGGTAAAGCGGCTGCTTCTACATAAGAGATGTCTTGCGGCATATGTGCCACAAACTGGGCGGGTACGACAATTTCATCTGCGTAGGTGCCTTGTTTTTCGATTTCTGGCCTAAAAAATACATCATCGCCAACTTTAAATTCTGTCACATTTTGGCCTACAGCTTTAATGATACCTGCTGCATCCCAACCTAATATTAAAGGCAATTGGTAGGGTAAAGCATCTTGGAGCCAGCCTTCTCTTATTTTCCAATCAACAGGGTTAACGCCACTGGCTTTAATATCAATCAGTACTTCATTGTCTTGTAATGTTGGGGTTGCAATGTTAACACTGACCAGTTTGCTTTCATTGCCGTATTCATAAATACCAATGCCTTTCATCTGGAAGATCCTTTTTTTTGAGTGTGTATATTGATTTGGTTAGTTTAAATAGGGTCGAAATAATTTTTGCCTTGCTTTAATGGAGCCATTACAATGAATTGATAAGCAAAGGACACATTATTTAATATGATCATTAATGAAGAAGGCTGGTTAGTCAATACCCATCATGTATTTTCGCCTAATTATGAAGCACGAAAAGAGTCTGAAATCAGTTTGATTGTGTTACATAATATCTCATTGCCCCCATTTGAATATGGGCAATGGGCAATTGATGATTTATTTACCAATCAGGTTAAAGTTGATCTTGACCCGTTTTTTTGTGTGATTGAAAAAGCACGTGTGTCCAGTCACTTATTATTGAATCGGCAAGGGCAATGGACTCAATACGTGTCTTTTTTAGATATGGCTTATCATGCTGGGGTATCATCTTTTCAAGGCAGAAGTGCTTGCAATCATTTTTCCATTGGTATTGAGCTAGAGGGATGTGATTTTGAGCCTTTTACCTTAGCTCAATATCAAGCACTGGTGCCAATGCTACATTTGTTATGTGTTCATTATGGGATAGGAGCCATTACGGGGCACCAGCATATTGCGCCCGATCGAAAAACAGACCCAGGTCATTTTTTTGATTGGAACATACTCAAAAGTGCAAGTTTGCCCATAAATTTTAATCAAAATAATGATTGATTCAAGCTAAACTACTGTCTCTTGTTAAGTTTTTCGTTATAATCGGGTTTTGATTGATCTAAAGTGAAGCGTAACGATGAGTGATTTACAACTGATATTGGTTTTGTTGATTATCGGCTTGGCTGTGGTTGCCTGTATTTTTGCTTATAATATTTATCAAGAAAATCAATTTCGTAAGAAAATTCGTTCCCAGTTTGGCGGCTCTCAAGAGGACGCTTTGCTTAATGTTTCTAAAAATCAGGTACGAGATGCGGAAGAAGAGCTGTTGCGCCCTGTTATTTTAGATGAAGAACATGCCTCGGCGCAGGCTGTATATGAAGTACCCTTTGATGATCCTGATGATGAGGAATTCGAGCCAGTCTTAACACAAGAAGAAAATGTGCCTGTTCAAGAATTTGTTTTTGAACAAGTTGAAGTGGTACAAGAGGAAGTGGTTAATCCTGTTGTTGACACAGTTGAAGGTAAATGGTTATTGGATTTAGATGATTTATCCAAAGTTAATTTGTCGTGGTTTGATAAACGAATTGATTACCTTGCTTTTGTTGCATTACCTTTTGCCCAAGAATTGACAATGGTGCCACGATTGAGTAATCGCCGACGTTTTCGTGTGGTTGGCTGTACGGTTAATAATCGTTTTCAAGAGGCAGAAGCCGTACCCAGTGTTCAGTATCAAGGTTTTGTCTTAGGGTTGCAGGCAATTGATCGCAATGGCTTAACCAGTGAAGCTGAGTTACAGCAGTTTACCGAACAAGCAGCAAAATTTGCTACACAAATGCAAGCTGGTTTGAAATTGACAGATCAAGCTGCATTTTTAGAAAAAGCTCAGGTGATTGACCATCTTTGTGAAGAAGTTGATAAAGTTATTGCCATCCATTTGGTGTCTCGCACTACTATCCCTGGTACAGAGTTGCGCCATGCATTAGAAGAGGCTGGATTTGTTTTAGAGCACGATGGGGTCTTTTATTTTAACGATGCAATGGAGCAGCCTTTGTTCACAATTGTGACGTTGGATAACAGCCCGTTTACTGCCCCATTGTTGGCTAAGCAAGCGTATCGTGGTTTCAGTATGCTTTTTAGTGTGGCTTTGATTGCAGATGGGGAGAAAGTCTTCAATCAATTTATGGAGCTTGCTGTGCGTTTTTCCAGCCAGTTACATTTGGATTTGGTAGACGATAAACGTCAGGAGCTATCAACCACATGGCTAAAAGAAATCAGAGAATATGTTGTGGTTGAACAGCAAAAAATGATTCAGGCAGATATCCCACCAGGTGGAGAGTTGGCGCAAAGATTATTTTCTTAATTGATTAAGTTAAAAAACAAAATGACAAATGAAGCTATTGTTGAACAAATGCGACAGCTGACTGTTCAACTGGAGCAGTATAATCACGAATATTATGTATTGGATGCGCCTAGTGTGCCTGACAGCGAATATGATCGTGTATTTCGGCAATTACAAGCATTAGAGTCACAATATCCTCAATTTAAGCAAGACAACTCACCCACCTCAAGAGTAGGCGGTGAAGCACTTAAAGATTTTCACTCTGTGACACATCAGGTACCAATGTTGTCTTTAAATAATGCTTTTTCTGATATGGACAAGAGTGATTGGTCCTTAAAACATGAAGAAGTTTTTGCTTTTATTAAACGGATAGAACAAGAATTAAAAGGCAAACCCTATACCATCGCAGCAGAACCTAAATTTGATGGCTTAGCCATGAGTTTACTTTACGAAAATGGGCAATTAGTACAAGCGGCAACAAGAGGAGATGGTGTCACTGGTGAGGATGTGACTGCCAATGTACGTACCATTCGTAAGATTCCTTTAGCCTTAAAAGGCTCATCCATACCCAAACGATTAGAAGTACGTGGAGAGGTATTATTATTTAAAAAAGATTTTGAAAGCCTTAACCATACACAGTTAGAAAAAGGGCAAAAGCCTTTTGCAAACCCGCGCAATGCTGCCGCTGGTAGCCTGAGACAATTAGATTCTAAAATTACAGCATCTCGACCTCTTAGCTTTTTTGCTTATAGTATTGCCCAGTTGGATGATAATGTTCAAATAAGTACGCATGCGCAAGAGCTTGAGTATGTGCACAGTTTAGGTATTCCAATTCCACCAAAGGAAAATTGGGGTATTTTTTCTCATATTGATGATGTTCTCCATTTTTACGAAAAAATACAAGATATTCGTGCCAGTTTGCCTTTTGAAATTGATGGCATGGTCTATAAAGTTAATGAACTTTCTTTGCAACAGGAATTGGGGTTTATTGCCAGAGCTCCACGTTTTGCTTTAGCGCATAAGTTTCCAGCTGAAGAAGCATTAACTGTGGTAGAAGCCATTGATGTACAAGTTGGGCGTACAGGTGCAATAACACCTGTTGCTCGACTGCAACCTGTATATGTAGGAGGTGTGACGGTTACCAATGCCACCTTACATAACGAGGATGAGGTCAAACGTAAAGATGTTAGGCAAGGGGATACGGTTTATATTCGCCGAGCAGGAGATGTGGTTCCTGAGGTGGTCAAAGTCTTATTTGAACGGCGCCCTATGCAAGAAAGGCAAGGTACAGATTTGTTTTCATCTGAGACAGAGTCCGTTTATAAAGCTTTTCAATTGCCGACTGTTTGCCCCGTTTGTGGTAGTCCTATAGAGAAAGAAGAAGGTGAAGCGATCGCCAGATGTACAGGCGGTGTGTTTTGTCAGGCGCAAAGAACACAAGGAATGATTCATTTTGCTTCCCGTAGAATGATGGACATTGAAGGGTTAGGGCAAAGACAAATCGAAAACTTAGTGGATACAGGGTTTGTGCGCACTTTTGCCGATTTATACCGTTTAAGTTTGACAGAGCTTCAGCAGATGAAGCAGCAATTAGATGAACAAGAGGGTATTGCTCCTGATCGTAAAGAGATACCAACTCGTTGGGCTGAAAATATTCTACAAGGGATCAAACAAAGCAAAAAACCATCATTGGCCCGTTTTTTATTTGCCTTAGGTATTCGCCATGTTGGCGAACGTACTGCCAAAACATTAGCGCAATATTTGGGGACGTTAGCCAATGTACGTCGAGCGCCTGCTCCTGTTTTGGCTTGTTTGCCTGATATTGGTGAAGTTGTTGCTCAGGCTATTGCCAGCTATTTTGCATCAGATATTCATGCTAAACAGGTCGATGATTTATTGCAAGTAGGAGTCAAACCACAAGAAAATTCAGTTGCCACTCAGTTGATGGATTTATTGGATCCTATTGATATTCTGACTCATTTGCCCAATATCAATGTATCGCGTGTTAAGGCAAATGATCTGTTAACTTTGGCAGGTCATTGGAATCAATTAATCACGGATAAAGCACTACCTAGTTATTGGCAAGATTGGGTAAGTGAACAACAAAATAGTGTATTATTGACACAGATTACCCAATTTTTACACGATATTCAAATTCAGAGCCAAGTTCATTTAACCGATCAAAATATTGAGCCGACATCAAAATTATCTGGTAAAAGTTTTGTGCTGACAGGTACCCTGCCTACATTAAAGCGTGATCAAGCTCAAGAAATGATAGAAGCTGCTGGGGGTAAGGTGATTGGCAGTGTCTCAAAAAAAACAGATTATGTTGTTGCTGGAGAAGCGGCAGGAAGTAAATTGGCTAAAGCCCAAGAATTGTCTATAGCAATCCTTGATGAACAAGGATTACTTGAGTTATTACAGGAATAAAAATATATGCAAACCATTCGTAAAGCAGTTTTCCCCGTAGCAGGAATGGGGACACGGTTTTTACCTGCAACAAAAGCCAGCCCCAAAGAAATGTTACCTGTTGTGGATAAACCGCTTATTCAGTATGCGGTGGAAGAGGCCGTTGCCGCAGGTATCACAGAAATCATTTTTGTAACAGGTCGAAATAAGCGCAGTATTGAAGATCATTTTGATAAAGCCTATGAATTGGAAACAGAGTTGGCTTATCGCAATAAACAACAATTATTGGCACATATACAGGATATTTTACCGAAAAATGTAAGCTCACTTTATATCAGGCAATCTGAGGCTTTGGGGCTAGGGCATGCTGTGTTATGTGCAAAACCAGCTGTGGGTGAGGAAAATTTTGCTGTTTTATTGGCTGATGATTTGATTGATGCGCCCAAAGGTGCTCTGGGACAAATGCTTGAAGTTTATAAAAGCCATCCTAATAGCAGTATTTTAGGTGTAGAGACAGTAGAACCGTCAGAAACAAGCTCTTATGGTATTGTGGAAATCGATAGCCGTGCTGGATTCTCGTATGTGAAAAGCATTGTAGAAAAACCTCACCCAGATGTTGCTCCTTCTAATTTAGCGGTAGTTGGCCGTTATATTCTCACGCCCAGAATTTTCCATCTGTTGACTCAAATTGGTAAAGGGGCTGGTGGGGAAATTCAATTGACAGATGGTATTGCTTTATTATTAAAGGAAGAGCCTGTTTTAGCCCATGCTTTTGATGGGGTACGTTATGACTGCGGCAGTAAATTGGGCTATTTGCATGCAACGCTGGCTTATGGCGTCAACCATCCAGAAGTAGGTTCAGAGTTTACAAAACTATTAAAAACATTTAGCCAGAAACTTAGTTGATTGGTTTTTGTCTGTACATAAAAGCAGCTCTTGTATTTAGCTAACAAGAGCTGTTTGTCTATTTTAAAAGATAGGTAGGTTTAGGTATTCCTTATGGATAAAAAAATGATTCAAGATTATCTTGATACCCAAAATTTGGCATTATCTACTCTTGATATTCAGGTGATTATTGCTGCTTTACACACAGTCATGAATGTTTCAACTGAAAAGCAGGCTGAAACATTAAAATTATCTCTACCTATAAATGAGCAAAATAATAGCTTTGATCATGGTGATATTAATCATTCAGTGTTTGATTTGTTGATGCAATTTGATCAGCAACAGGCCTTATTAGTGAATATCTGTGCTGTTTTGGATTCAGCCCAAGCCCAGTATGGGCAAGACTATTTAACTTTGTATGTGTTTCCTGAAAATCAGGCGGATGTCGATGTTGAAGAACAACAAAAACCGACCAGTACCTTGGTCAATTTGATTAATTTGTATCAACATCATCCCAGTAAGATCCAAGAAAGCCATCAGGTGATAAAAGAGGTGGAACAGGTAGGACAAAGTGGTTGGGCAATGGTGGTTGAAGACATAAAAAAATGGCAAAGCTTACATAATGATGTGGTATTTGATGATTTAATGGGTAGCTGCTTGTGTTTACCGATTCATACCGCCCATGGTGTGATAGTGGGTGTTTTATTGGCACAGCAGCAGGCAATAAATGGTTTTAGTCAGGAACATCAGGCAACTTTAGTTGCTTTAGTGTTGGTTCTACAATCATTATTAAAACAATTAAATTGGCGGACCATACATTAAAAAACAATGCAATAGAGTCATAACATACTTTAAAATAAAGAGACTGATACCATATTAAATTAAGTAGATGAGATAAAAAATGGAGCAATATGCACACATTCACTAAAAATTATAATCAACCTGTGCAAGTTAAATGGGTTGCTACATGCCAGTTACCAACAGAATATGGTGTCTTTTTGTTACATGGATTTGAAGAGGTACTCACAGGGCAAGAGCATGTTGCTTTAAGTATGGGGCAAATAGACAATGGGCAACCCGTATTAACCCGCTTGCATTCTGAATGTTTGACGGGAGATGCTTTATTCTCAAAGCGTTGTGATTGTGGACCACAGTTAGAAGCAGCACTAAAAGCAGTTGCTCAAGAAAAAAGAGGCTTGGTGCTTTACCTTCGTCAAGAAGGTCGTGGTATTGGTTTAATCAACAAAATTAGAGCATATCAATTGCAAGATCAAGGTTTGGATACAGTAGAGGCTAATATTCAATTGGGTTTACCTGTTGATGCACGTAATTTTAATATTGCTCACGATATGTTAAAGCATTTAAATGTTCAAACATTGGATTTAATGACCAATAACCCACAAAAAATCCAAGCTTTTAAAGAAATGGGTTTTAATATCGACAAAAGAGTATCTCTAGAAGTAGGGCGAAGTCAGGAAAATCAGTTTTATTTGGCCACTAAAGCTGAGAAGCTCGGACATTTACTGCACATAGAACAAAAATAACATAAAAATATTTCAAAGAAAAACAAAGTGTAATGAAAAAAATAATCAGGAATATATAAAAATACTTGTCAGAGGCCGTCAAATATGGTTTAATTCGTCTTCCTCACGAGGGGTGATTAGCTCAGTTGGTAGAGCGTCTGCCTTACAAGCAGAATGTCGGCGGTTCGACTCCGTCATCACCCACCAAAGATTTGGAGCGGTAGTTCAGTTGGTTAGAATACCGGCCTGTCACGCCGGGGGTCGCGGGTTCGAGTCCCGTCCGCTCCGCCAAATCTTCTTATGGAAATCAATAAGTTACCAAAAATGAAATAGGCTGGATTTTTTTGTCGTATTTCATCGTTATATCCCGAAAATAACTCCACAGCTTTAGAACTTGGCAAATGATCTGCAGTTGGAATCCACTTTTTATAAATTCGCGCAATCATTGTTCAGTCACTATGGCCCATTTGATTGGCTACCCATAATGGATTCTGACCCGCTGATAGCATCATCGATGCGTAGATTATGTTTACGCATGCGTGGCATTTTCAGCGACAACACCATCAAAATTAAGGAGGATAAAGCTGAATGAGGGAACAATAATATAAACGGTTTTTACCTTGATTGCCTCTACAGTAGCAATATCACCTTATATTAGAAATATAAGGATTTTCCCCATTTTTTTCTAAAGTTTTTTGGATTCTGAATAACACTTGAGTTGCTTGTTCCATGCTAGACATCATTTTAGAAGCTTCTTCTTCTGTTATTTCATCTTTTCGAATCACAATTTGATGTGCACCAACGTCATATCGTACATAATAATGTTTATTTTCTTTATAAATTTTTATGCCATTTTGATCAAATATTTTTGTTCTCATTTTTTTCACCTTGGTAGCAGTTTTTACTTTGGTCACCTTTGCAATAATTACAAGCATCTTTACCAATTATATTTATTTTTAAACTGGTTTATTTGGTGTTTTTACGTAAGATTAAATATATTATGCTTCTGGAAAGGGTATTTCTTGCCTAAAGTCTATTATCGTAGACAAATCTTTTCCTTCTACCATTTTTTGACAATCTCGCCAGAATTTAAGTACCTTACGATATTGATCAAACGTGAACTGTTGTGGTTCTCCACCACTATCTGGATCAATCGAATATTCTGTATATTCATTGGTGATAGCTATATGATCAGGCAGGGCAATTGGTGGTCTTAACCATATTTCATTTGAGTTAATCCCATAATCTGCAAAACGAGGATCATCTGGTTTGTATGTCCCATTTTTTGCTTGCTGAAATAACTCCTCCAACTCAGCATCATCTTCGGGGATTTGTTGTTTAATAAAATCTAAAAGTGTACGACAAATGGCTTCGTCAAATTCCATATTTTGATTAACACAGATTAATGCAAGAGATTGAAATGTTCCATAATCGGATATTTTGCATATTACTTTTTTATCATTCATATAATGGGAATCCTCTCCATTGTGGGACATTTGGACTTGGTGGATTAAATTGGAATTTCACGCCACTAGATTCACCTTGCCAAACACTATCTACTAATTTTTTATTCTCAAAAGCATGACTCATTTCAAGCTTGCTTCTTAATACTGACCATTCAATAGGGGTGAGCGTAGATTTTGCCCCATTATTTGTTTTAAAGTAAAATGGTTCTCCTGGTGCTTGCCGCATACCAACTCTACCATATATCACACCATTTTCCCCGATGGGTTTTACTAATTCAGTGACCACTAAATCAGGTGAGTTACTAAAGTGTCCACCTTGTACCTTACCTGTTCCATTCCCAAATATCCGCACATCAGACTCTATATGTTTAAAATCAATATCTTGTTGATATCTTCGGTAACTTTCTAATGTTTGTTGGAAATGGCTTGGCTCTCTGGCTCGTTCAGCAAATCGGGCGTAAACCTCTCGTTCTTGATTAATGACCTGACTAATATCAGGTTCTCGGTTCCTTTGTGACCAACGCGCATATATTTGCGCTTCTTGGGCAATTTGTGCTTCTACTCTAACAGGTCTACTTAAATTTGGCGTGGGTAATGCTTGATGAGGGGTAACTATCTGCAATTTTACCCCAATAGCACCCATCTGTGATATGGGTACCCCTGAAGGTAAAGGTACAGATTCCAACCTTAACCCATACCCACCATAACGAGTTGCTAACTTACCAAAGGCTAAGCCTGTTGTTAAACTGCCTGCCATTTCTGACAAATCACCATAACGACCTTCTATTCCTGCTCTGGTTGCATGGTATGAGGTCACACCAATACCTGTAATAGGATTACTTCCTAACAATAATTCAGTTTGAGATGTACCATTACGATAGGCATCCGCTGTACCACTGAACATTTCAGGTAGCCACATATCAGAGCCTTGTTTATTACCCACATAATTATAGGTCACTGCTGCACCTGCTACAGCCAAATCCCTTGCCTGCAATACTGGTTCTACTACAAAGTTTTTAGCACCATTTACTAAACCTGTCCAAAAACGTTGACCATAACTTGGAGCGGGCATTTGTGCAGTAGGTACATATTCAGATACCAACACTCTATTTCTTAATTGATCCTCAAACGAATTCTGCGGTTGTGTTTGTTGGCTAACATGAGGAATATCAAAATTAAATGTATTCTGTGGTTGCTGCAATTGAGCCAATTGTGCTCTTTGTTGATCTAAGACTCTATTGTATTGGCTTTCATCACCAATAGCGGTACCAGCTAAACGACTAAAGTTTTGCTTTTGGTCATCGTTGTACTGATTAGGATCATAATTGTATGCTCTGTCTGGTCGAATATTAGGAATTAAATGCCCATCATCGCTACGGGTCAATCTAACCTGTTCTGTAGCCAGTAAATAACCATAGGCAGCCCTAGGATTATCAGGATCAAGTTTACGTCCTAGACTTTCACCTGTTTCGCCTCTTTGAGCAATAACAGGGATTCGTTCTCTTTGCGCACAATCCTCTAAACTTACTTCACCATTTAAAACAGCTTGTGTGTCTATTTTTAATTGGTAACCATCAGTAAGTTCTATTTTAATCTGTTTTTCATCTACACGAATATCATTAACTAATGGTGGTGTCCCTGTATGGTTTTGGATACTGTACCCTATGGCTCCATATAAAGTATTAAAATGCTTTTGATCAAATTTCTGCTCAAACTGAGTATCAACACCATGCGTTTGCATTAATTGATTGATTTGTTTTTGCCGTTCATCAGATAAAGGTGGACGTTCTGCTTGTAGTTCTTCTTTAAATTGTTCTAGGTATTGACTGGGGTGTATATGCTGATGCTCATTACGTTGGGTAACAAAGTAGAAATCTTGTTTTTTGTCATCGTAAAGTAAAATCTTCAAGCTTGGTGGATCATCTGCATGTTCATCAAGCTGTTTAGCCATTGCTTCTTTAATAGTTCTTGCTGTTTGGGGCTAAAGTGATCTTTAAGTTGATTATCGACGTTAAATAGACTCAATAACTCATCAATCTGCTTTTGTCGTTCTGGATCAATACTCTTTTGTTGTCCATCGGGTAATTCTGGTTGATGTTGAGCCAATACTTTTTGAATATCGACATGAACTGGGATGCCTTTATCCAAAAAAGCCATGAGACTGCCATTGGTGATGGTGATATTACCTTCTATTTTTTGCCCTGTTGGGCTACGAGCCACTTCAATAGCCAATGCTTCGGTCAGTTGTTTTTGTTGTTCGGGTGAATATTCTTTAAGGGTTTGGTCTTTTTCTAGATGTTGTTGAACCTCTTCCATAGCCTGAGGAAGTTTCTCAGCAATACGTTGCTGTTCTTCTTGTTCACGAAGCTGTCGTTGCTGTTGTTGAATCTCTAAGTCAACTTCTATCTGTGGTCTATCCATAATGAAACTAAAAAAAGAAAAGCGAAGTAGAATGATAACGGGGTTTTATGCCATTGTATAGAATAAAAATACAGTTAGAGAAGATCTTTTTTTGTGTTGATGATATAGGCGATATTGTTTTATTCGATACGCCGTCGTTTTCTGATTTAAATATTAGAAAACTGTCAACTAATTTTTTATCTATATTTATGGCTCTGGGGGGTACTAGTAAAAATAACCTGTGGTTTGGTGGATTTGGTGTATATGAAAAAATTATACAATAAAAACAAAAGGTTTTCTCAATATATTTCCCACCAAAACCCGTGGGATAACCAGTGGAAACCGTGGGTTAAATTTTAATCAGTGTGTTTTCTCGTGGGTTTGTATTTTTCTTTTTTTAGGCTCTTTTTCTTCTTAGTTTATTGTTTTTATTTTAAAAAATTAAATAAATAATAATAATAAGACAAATAAATAAAGTGGGAAAAATGAAGAAACCGTGGGGAAACCGTGGATAAATAGCCAATTCCGTGGGACGTTTTAAAAACTAAATCAAATAAAATCAAATCTTTAAAAAAATAATCACGTAAAACCCACGGGTTTTAAAAAATGTGTATGCCTTGCCAATGAAAAAAAACGGTTTTTTGTTCCCTGGGCCGTGAAAGTATTTTTAGGTGTTTTATTTTCTGTTGTATTGATACAATATAAAACATATGGAAAAGCGAAGTGCTTATAAACAAGGGGGATAGAATGACACGATTAATTAATGACCAATATTTAGGTCAACTTCTTGAGCTTTTTTATGATGAACTTTACGAAAGTGTAGAAAAATATAAAGCTATAAATAATATTTGGGTACAACTCAGAGTTGATGAAAATTACTTAGAAAATACAAAGCGATATAATTCTTATCGACTCGCTTATCCAGAGTTAAGACTGGGAAAAGAAAAAAATGATATTGGAACGTTAAATTGGTTAAGTCTAGTAAGAAATGTTACCGTGATAGATGATTTTCCTCATTTAGTTTTTCATGTTAATGAGGATACTCCTCCAGGTGCATTGATGAGTAATCCTCAAACAAAAGCTGAAATTGTTATTTATAATGATAATTGGAAATTAACATTCTCATATTATAAATTTGGAGAAAAAGAGAAAATGAAGGGACTAAACATTGAGCAACTATTAAATGAGTTGTTAAAGCTTTTCTCTTAAATATACCACTAAATAGGTTTTGTTGAGTTCTTGTTAAAAACCATGTGTTTTTTTAGAAAAATTTTGACAATTTTTTTTGTATATATCAGCACAATTAAGCCAGTAATAATGCTGTTTCCCTTGATTAAAATATGTTGATTCAGCTTTTGAACAACAAAGCGTCTGGCGTTGATTTGAGTAAAAAGAAAATTTACAGGCATCACAAATTTTTTGATTCATGTATTATTGATAGACTGGATTTAGGCTGTGTGTTATTGTAACACATTGATATTAAAAAAACTTTCTCGGGTTCGAGTCCCGTCCGCTCCGCCAAATCTACGTTCGTCGATGTTCTTCGACGTTCGATTTAATTAAAAAATCCCTTAAAAACCTTAACTTAATATCTTTTCTACGTTCGCGAATGTTCGCCCGTGTTTGTTTACGTTTGATAAACTTTACAGTAAATTTATTTACCACTATATTTTTACTGTAAAAAGACATGCCGAAAATCGTTACACCCTTATCTACATTGAAGATTAACAACGCCAAACCCCAAGATAAACTATATAAATTAGCGGACGGCGGCGGCTTGGCTTTATGGGTTTACCCAATAATACGGGCGGCTTTGGCGACGTGATCAAAGCGGCTAACGTGTTTTCAGTAAATGAAATTGAACCGATCCAACTCTTAATGATTGAACTAAACAACCAGCTAAACATTAAAGCGTTTGACTTCAAAGAATACTTGATAAAAGAAAACGACAATTGATTTAATCCACACCAACTGCAGCAACTCAGCGCCCTATAATTGGGCGCTTTTTTGTTCTGTATGATGAACAAAAATCAAAATCTTTTTGCCCGCTCGCGCGCTTCCCCCTCTCGCCCGCGCATTATAAAAAGGGGGCATATATTATGCAGGGTGTAACAATGGAAAAAGCCCCTTGTATATAGGGGCTAAGACGTTTTTTTGCTGCTGAACTTTTATGCAATTTTAGCACAAATTAAGCACTTTTATGCAAAGTTTTAACACGATTCATTTTAACCAAAACCACGGCCACCGCGTTCTTGTTGTTGTGCTAATTGTAACTGTCTTTCTAGCTGTTTTTGTTCGAGCTCTTTCGTTAAATCATGATGTATTTGGCTTGCCTCTTGTAAACGTTCGTCTACGTTGACATTAGATACTTTTGTAGAATCAACCGTTGCGAACGGCCAATAATTTTTTGCAATGGTGAAAATAACATCGTTTTCTTCATTAATCCCTAGATGCTTGATTTTATCCGCTGTCAGACCTCTAGCAATACTTGCGTATGTGGTTTCTGTTAATAAAGGCGTTACCCATTTATCCCCCGCTTTTTCTGAAATGGTAGGCGCCAATCCTTCATATAACTTATCGTATACTTTTTTTACTTCATTATCGATATCAGGATTATTTAGTATTTGTTCTTTTTCAAATAAAGAACGGGGCAAACTTGGATAAGCTTCGTTGATTTTTTGTAGCTTGTCTATTTCTTCATCTGTATATAGCATTGGCTCTAAACCAGATTTTTTTAATAAGAAATTAACTGAATCTATAGCTTGTTCTATCTTATCCCAACGTTCATCTACTGTTAGATTACGTATAGGTATATTTTGTTCTAACTCAGATGACCAACTATTTAAATAATATGCGTTTAAGTCTAAGTTGTAATCAATACCTAACTTATCCATGAGTAAAACAGAACCGACCTCTGCTCTCCATTCATCAACAACATAATTGGTATCACCTTGTGCTTTTGGTTCTGGAATGGTTTCATCATTGAATTGTGGTGTTTTATACTTAGTTGCATGTATTAACTCATGCGCTAATACTTGCATATAAGCATTTGGTGAAACAAAATGCTCTTTTGTCGGCAAGTGAATAGTTTCGTAATCAGTAGAAGTTAATTTCTTATCACCAAAGTGACGAATCTCAACGCCTATTGATTCTGCCATGCTTTCTAGTTGCTTAAGTTGTTTTTCTTGCTCTTCTGATATATAGACATCAAATTCATTGATATATGGTTTAAACTCATTTTTATCACTTTCTATTTGATTGCCATTGTAATAAGTAGTTAGATATTCTTTTTTTATTTCTTCAAATTTTTTCTTATCTTCATCTGAATGTTGTGATTTTTCAAATTTTTGCTCTATTTTTTGAAACTCTTCTTTATTTTTTCCGTATTTAACTCCCTCTACCCCATACTCACTTTCTTTTATTTTAAATCCTGATTGTTCTATTTCTTCTTTTGTTGCTATACGTGGATCACCATTGAATTGAGGATGGTCTATAATACTTCTTAAGAATGGGGAGCTTTCTATTTGATCTCCATAAATGTTTTGCAAACCACCAGTAGTAGGCTCTTCTGGTCTATATTTTTGGTTTTTTTGATGGGTTCTTCTAATTAATACTTCTTTTAAATAATCTGCCATCTATTTTCCTAACTTATATTTTTTATATTTACTTGTATAGAATTTATTTTCCGCTTGGTTGAATTTTTCTTGAGACCCAAAAAAATTATTTATTAATTCATCTGTAGTTAACTTATTATAGTTTTTCTGCCCAAGCCTATTTATATAATCAGTAAATCCAGTTTGCTGATTAAACTCTTTTTTAAAGTCATCAGGCATTGGTGGATATAACGCATCAATTAAATTTACTTTCCATATGACAAGATAGAGTTTTTTATATACTTCGTTTAATTGCTTTTCTTGTTTCTTGGAAATTTGAATGTTTTGTTTTAGAAAATAAGAATTAGTAAAACGATCATCTAATGATTTTCTATATTCAGGAGAAATACTATATCTACTACAAATGACCACATGATCTTTTAACGGATGTGAGTTACTAGGCTCATGATCACGAATAATACGATGTTTATAGCCCATTATAGAAAAACATTGAGCAATAAGCTCTTCAATTTGAGAAGTATCTATTTCTATCCATACAGGCGGGGCGTTTCTGGGAGAGTACAACCTTTGAGAAATAACCAGTTGATTACAACTTAATAAACTTATGAAGCATAGAATAAGTATTTTTTTTAGCATCTTTGGGCGCCTTTGGTATTTCTATATGTTTTCGGCATTATAGCCTATAAAAACAAAATAAAACAATTACCAGAAAAAACACACAATTTAAAAATAAATAGAAACTTCTTTCAAACAAAGTTTTTTTACAGTAAATAAGACAGTAAATAATTAATTATTTTTAATAATGTTAAATATTTCATATTATTAAAAAAAGAAAATGCGGTCGTCCGCTCCGCCAAATAAAAAAATAACTCATTGATCAGTCAATGAGTATTTTTTTTGTCTCTTTGAAATAGAATAATTATTTTGAGTGATTTAGCGCTCAAATACAATAAATTAAGCTGACAATAACCTCAATGCTGCTTGATATCCCCACCATGAAGCTTCTTCAAACACTGAAAACCCTGATAAATCAGAATGCGCAAATAACACACGACCTTGTTGTGCTTGTAAGTTTTGTAAACCTTTATTGTGTAAAAAACCTTGATGAGGGCAGGCCATTGCATGTGCTCTTACACTGATGTCAACATGTTGAACATAGTGCCAAAAGTCTTCTGCGTATGCAGTACGTAAATCGCTCACCGCTAGGTTCAATAATTCTTCTTCTGATGCATTTAATAACCAAGCACGCATTAGAGCTGGTTCTTCTGAGTCCAAAGCATGATAAGTAGTAAAAGCGGTTAATTCAGGGCGAGCAACGCGAATGAGTTGGTGGGTGGAAACAACATAACCTAAACCTTTACCTTGATGAATAACATTGTCCCATGCCAATGGTGTCCCACTTTTTTCTTGGGGAAAACGATTCAAGACAAAATTAGACACCAGCCAAGGGGCATAAACAGGTAGATGTTCTGTGGGCACAAACCCATATTGTTCAATATTCGAGACAATATGGGATGAAATATATAAAGGTGCCGCACAAATTATTTTTTTAGCATGAATCTTCATGGTTTTTAATTCAGCTAAATCATGTGTACCGATGAGGACTTCCACATGCGTGTCATGTTCAGTAATGTTCAGCGCACTGCCTTGACTGATGAGTGGTGTTTGCATGTGATCATGTGTTGTATGATCAAATAAATTAATACGCTTAAATTGTATTTTTTCTCTTAATTGAGCTGAAATATTTGCCAGACCATTTGGCCAGACTAAGACAGCATGTTCGGCATGCTTTGCATGAGCATTATGACTGGCAAAATAATGTAAGCCTGCCCAAGCCGACACTTGATGAATGCCTTGACCATAATCATCCTGACAGCAATAATTTAAATACCAAAGTAAATCGGGCGAGCTGTAGTGGTTGTCTTTGAGCCATTGCGCGAAAGTTTGCCTATCTAATGCGCGCCATTTTGGGTCCTGTGAAGATAAAGCTGAGGGTAAAACAAAAATCCGTTTACCATCATTGCCTTTGGTATTGCTGAGGTTGTTGATTTGTTGAAAAAAGCGTTGGCTATCTGAGTCATTTTCAGGCAATAGATGGTCTTGCCAGACATCATTTTTAAGAAGACGCTCTTCTTGTGCATGAACCAGGACACGTTCGTCATAGGTTGGTGTGTCAGAATCAGGGTCTTTTTGTAATACCCCTAAATCTGTCAGCATTTCTCTGACATGAAATGACTCTTTCGTGGGTAAAGCCAAATAATGTGCACCCGTTGGGTAGCTGAGTTCTTGGTAAGACATCCCCGCATTATTACCATCAGGTTCAGGGCCTTCTATTAACAAAAAATCCTTAACATTTTCTTTGCTTAATTTCCATGCTGCTGTGAGTGCTGCTGCGCCACTGCCAATAATCAATACGTCACAGTTCATTTGCTTGGATGGCTTAGGCCATGCTTGCTTGTCACGCAGATAATGCCCCATCTGCATACCGGGTCTATGCACTTGTATACTTGGGTTGTTGCGTGGAAAACGTGAATAATAGCCATATAAAGGCAAGGCAGCTGCGCCTAGTAAACCAAGCGTATTGCCAATAAAACGTCTTCTAGAAAGATGAAAGGCACTCATGATCAGCGGATGGTATTTTGCCAATCTTGTTCAAAATAATGAACTAAAGACTGTGTGTTTAAATAATTAGGTTCTACTTTAGGCGGGTTCATATCAGGAGGAAACTCAAACATTAATTGGGTTGTGTACTCATTTAAAAAACGTGTTGGGACATCGTATTTTTTAGGTAGACTAAAGCGGTTATGTTTGCTTGCCAACACAAATCCCCATTCGCCAAAAGAAGGTACATAAGCATGGTATGGCCAAGTGTAAAAACCTGCTGCTTTTAATGTTTCAACAACACACCAGTAGGCATGTGGTGCAAAATAAGGAGACGTAGATTGAACGACTACATAGCCGTTTTCAGATAAATGTCTGGAAACTTGGCTATACATGGGAACAGAATAAAGTTTCCCTAAAGCAAAATTAGATGGATCGGGTAAATCAATGATGATTAAATCATATACTTCGGTTGCCTCTTCCAACCATTTACCTGCGTCAGCATTAATGACCTGTACTTTAGGGTTGTTTAATGCGTTTTCATTGAGCTTAGTTAAAGCGGCGGAAGTACGAAATAGTTGTGTCATAGCTGGATCAAGATCAACCAACGTAATTTTTTCAACTCTTGGGTATTTCAACAATTCTCTTGCTGCTAATCCGTCACCTGCACCTAGAAGTAAGATGTTTTTTGCAAAAGGTGCCGCTTGCATGGCTGGCAATACTAAAGCTTCGTGGTATCGATGTTCGTCTCTGGAAGAAAACTGTAAGTTCCCATTTAAAAATAAACGGGTATCATCTTTCCATGTGGTTAGGACAATACGTTGATATGGTGTGCTGGCTGTATAAGTGATCGGATCACCAAAAAAAGCTTGCTCAGACCATGTGGTCACTTTGTTTGAAAAAGAAAAAGCGATGGTTAAGGCGAAAATAACCATAAGGGCTCGAATTTGTTGTAAATAGAACCGAGTCAGTTCTTTACGAAAAATATGTAAGGTAACTAAAGCCACCAGCGCGTTTAATAGGCCAAACAACAATGCTGTACGCGACATGCCCAGTTGTGGTGCTAATACCAACGGAAAAAGAAGCGATACCGCCAACGCGCCAAGGTAATCAAAGGTCAGGACTTTACTGACAAGTTCTTTAAAATCAGCCTCTTTTAAATGGAATATGCGCATCACCAGTGGAATTTCCATCCCCACTAAAGTGCCAATAATCAACACCAGAGCATATAAAACAGTACGAAATGGTGCTGCCGCCCAAGCAAAAACGACAAATAAAAATAAAGCAGAAATACCACCGATTAAGCCGACTAATAATTCAATATCAATAAACCGTGCCAAAACATCTTTATCTTTAACGTATTTGGATAGATGAGAGCCAATGCCCATGGCAAATAGATAACAGCCAATAATTGAGGAGAACTGTAAAATTGAATCCCCTAGTAAATAACTTGATAGTGCACTGGCAATAAGTTCATAAGCCAGACCACAAGAAGCAACAATAAAAACAGAGATAATCAATACACGGTTGGACATGGTGGATATAAGGCAAAAAAAGTGGTTAATGTTAGCATAGGCGAAGTGTCACATGCTTGATTAATTCATGAGTGTGGTATTTGTGTTGATAGATGATGGGGGAATTTTGGTTTTGTCCGTATTCTTGGTAAAGAATGTTTTATTCTGTTATAAAATTATCCGTAAATGAACAAATTTATCATCATTACTCTTACAATCAGGAAGGATCAGAATTGAGCATTACCCTAGTTCAGTTTTTAGCCTATTTAAAATACATGGGAGCCGGTGGTTTAACCGTTGCTGCTTTTATTTTTATCTATTTACATTTAACCCCTATAAAAGAAATTCGTTTGATTCGCGAAGGTTGTGTGTCCTGTGCTTTATCGTTGGCTGGAGCCGTATTGGGATTTTGTTTGACTGTTGCTTCCAGTATTTTGCATGCAGATGGTATTTTGAATTTTATGGTATGGAGTTTATGCGCCGCAGTTGTACAACTACTGGTTTATTTTGCCTTAATTAAACTCATCCCTCATGCTTTGTCTTCATTGGAAGACAATAATATTGCTGTTGGTGGTTTATTTTGTACTATTTCATTGGCAATCGGTATTTTGAATGCAGCATGTTTGTCTTGATATAAACCTTAAATGATACAGATTAAAAAGGATCTTTAAATTATGGTACTAGGAAAATTTGGCTCGTTTGTTAAGAAGCAGTTTATTGATGTGATTCAGTGGCCAGAGCCAGAAGAAAATGTGCTTGTTTGGCGTTTTCCTATGGAAGGATACGAGATTCAAAATGGTGCCAGTTTAACTGTTCGTGAATCACAAATGGCATTGTTTGTTGATGAGGGTAAGGTAGCAGATGTATTTGAAGCGGGTATGTATAAACTGAACACCAGCACTTTGCCCGTTTTGACTTATTTAAAAAACTGGGATAAATTATTTGAATCCCCTTTTAAATCAGATGTATATTTCTTTAATACCAAACTGCAAATAGGCAGAAAATGGGGAACCAGCCAGCCCATCACCATTCGTGATCAAGAGTTTGGTATGGTGCGGTTGCGTGCCTTTGGTATGTATGCTTATCGAATCGTTAATCCACAGGCCTTTTTCACGCAAATCAGTGGTGTGGGCAGTGAATATCAGTGTGATGCTTTAGAAGAGCAGTTACGTAATGTGGTGGTGACAACATTAAGTAATGCGTTTGGTAATGCACAATTGCCTTTTATTGACATGGCCGCCAATCAGTTATTGTTGTCACAAACGGTTACAGATGCCATGAGGCCTGCTTTTGAACGCTATGGTTTGGCCTTAGACAGCTTTGCGGTTGAGAATATTTCTTTACCAGATGAGTTACAAAAAACATTGGATAAACGTATTTCCATGGGTATGGTTGGGGATATGAATCGATTTATGCAATATCAAACTGCTGAAAGTATCCCTTTAGCGGCTCAAAATGAAGGTGGCTTAGCAGGTATTGGTGCTGGATTGGCAGCAGGAGTCAATATGGGACAGATGATGAGTAATGCCATGACTCAAGCGACAGCCCAAAATCCTGCACAAATTGTTGAGCAGGCACCCGCGGCACCAGTTGAACCAACAGTTGATGCGCCAGAGGTACGTTTGCAAAAATTGAAAGAAATGTTGGATAAAGGTTTAATTTCGCAAGAGGACTATGATGAAGTCAAAGCAGCCATTTTAAAGCAAATGATGGGATAAGAAAGTCAGAATGGTGAATGCTCTTTTTTCCCTTGATTGTCCTTGCTGTGGTGCAAAAGTACCTGTTTATTCCGCGACTTCGGTATTGGTTGTCTGTGAGTACTGCCATAGTTCCCTTATTCGCTCAGAAGACAGAGCTATTGATTCTGGGCGAAAATCAGCATTATTTGAAGACTTTTCTCCCATACAGCTTTACACCAGCGGTACCTTTAAAGGCCAACCTTTTCAAATTATTGGTCGCTTACAAATTGAATACGATCAGGGTTCTTGGAATGAGTGGTATGTTTTGTTTGCCAATGGTTCTCGTGGTTGGTTAGGCGATTCTGGTGGACAGTTTATGTTCACCTTTTTAGCAGAACCTTTACCAGACACGCAACTTCTTCCCTTTTCTGAAGTTAAAGCAGGCATCACAACAGTCACCTATCGCAACTTGAAGTTTAGGGCTTCTGATGTGCGTGAAGCACGCAGTATTAAAGCCAATGCTCAAGGTGAGTTGCCTTTTTTGCTCACAGAAGACGAAAAAGTATTGGCGGCGGATTTTCGTTATCAGTCAGATTTTCTGACGCTTGATTATAGTGAGAACGAAGAAAAACCGTTGGTGTATATTGGGCAAGCAGTTGATCTGAGCAACTTACATTGTCAAAATTTACGTTCTAACGACACTATTTTAGAATCAGCAGGCAAACTTAAAGGCTCAAGAGCTGCACTTGAATGCCCAAATTGTGGCTCTTCCTTGTCGTGGTTTCCTGGTGTTGCTCAAAATGTGATTTGCCCTAGTTGTCATTCTGACCTTGATTTAACTGAGGGGCAGGCAAAAGTAGCTAAAGTATACAATATGCGGGCAGCTCAAGCAGACAGTGCATCCATTAAGTTAGGAGAGCGGGCAAAAATTGGTGGGCGTACTTGGGTTGTAATTGGTTTAATGTGTGTGCATGAGCTTGAGGAGCATGTAGCACGTTCCGCTGTCGATGGTATATTTAATTCAAATCAAAACATTCGTGTTTTACCAGACAGATGGTATGAGTATTTGTTGTATCACCCACAAGTAGGGTTTCAATGGTTAATTGAAAGCACAGAAGGGTGGGAGATTTCTCATCAATTGGATCATTGGCCTGCCTTAAATATACAAGGACAGCCAATACAGTTTAAAAAGACATTAAAGCCAACGGTTTGTTATGGCGCAAAAGTGATGTATGCAGCGGGTGCTTTTTCTTGGCATGTGCAACCAGATGATGTGACTTTTATCACAGACTATGTTTATGGTAATGAAAAATTAACGTGTGAGCGTACTGCTCATGAAATGACGTGGAGTAGAAGTCAAAAAGTTTCGGGCCAAGAATTGGCTCAATGGTTTGGTCGGCCAGAATTAAAAAGTCTGAATCAGTTTTCTGGCATTAATTTTGATTTTGGTGGGTTTACAAAAACACATGCCATTATTTTATCTGTGATTTTTATTTTAATTAATTTGCCAGTGATGTCCAAACTCAGTGAGGTTTTCGATCATTTTGAGATACTTTTGTTTGTTAATATGGTGGTCTGGGTGATGTTGTGGACACCATTTCGAGAAAATGAAGATGATGATTAATAATCAATATACGGCATGAGCAGGTTATAAATGGAAAATAATATATATTTATGGTTTTGTATTGCAGCAATCTCTGTGGCTACCTTTATTAATTATTCTGCAACTGGAACAGGGCCTTTTCGTGCATGGGGTGTGAGTAAAGGCTATTCTAGCTCTTCTGGTTCTTGGCATAAATAATGAAGAGTCAATTGTCTTTAATTGGGCAGCATGCTTTATTGGATCTGTATGGTATTAACCCTGTTGTGGCATGTGATACAGTAGTCATTGAAGAAATATTGTTGCATGCTGCGCAGTTAGTTGGCGCGACAGTTTTAAATTCATATTTTCACTCTTTTGGTGAAAATCAGGGTGTGACAGGGGTGTTATTGCTCAGTGAATCGCATATCAGTATTCATACTTGGCCAGAGCATGGTTTTGCAGCAGTTGATTTATTTATGTGTGGTGATGTGTTATTGAAAAAAGCGGCAGATTATTTAATTGATGCACTACAAGCAACATCTTATCAATGGCAGCAAATGAATCGGGGCCATCAAGTTTGACCCAATAAAAAACCTCTAAAAATTATTTAGAGGTTTTTTATTGCTGTGTTTAAGCAAGAATTTTTTCAACCCATTTGCTGTATTCATTGATAATGGTTTGCAAAAATTGTGCCGTACGCTCATTTAATTTGCCAGAGTCATCAAAAGCACTACCAATATTACCTATATAGGTTTCAGGTTGTGCCATACATGGTGTATTGAGGAAGACCAAAGATTGACGTAAATGATGATTTGCACCAAAGCCTCCAATAGCACCAATAGAAACACTGATGACAGCAGCAGGTTTGCCATCCCAAGCACTTTGCCCATATGGGCGAGAAGCCACGTCTAGTGCATTTTTTAAAGCTGCAGGTACAGAGCGATTGTATTCTGGTGTTAAAAATAATACACCATCGGCATTTTTAATGTTGTTGCGGAATGTTTGCCACGCTTGAGGAGGCGTACCATTATCTAAATCTTCATTATAAAAAGGCAAATCGCCAATTTCGACAATTTCAAGTTGTAAAGAAGCTGGTGCCAGTTTAGCCAACTCTAATGCCACTTTTCTGTTGTAAGAGTCTTTTCTTAAACTACCAACAAGTACGGCGATTTTATAGGTTTTACTCATGTGATGCTCCTTTATGATTTTGCGAAGATATGCCTTCGGCTATTATTTATTCTGATTTAAAATGTATTCTAATAAAATCTAGGTAAAGAATAAATTTTTTGTAACAACAAAGATTAACATACTTAATATAATACAAACAAGTATATTGCGGATAAAATAGGCTAAAATAACGGCACATAAGCCCGCTATAAAATAAGGATTATCAGGAAATGGCCTAAATTGACGCTCATCCAAAAAAATAAGGGGGCCACAAATAGACATCAAAATGGCAGGTACAGAAAAAGTCAGCAGCTTTTTTATTTTAGGACTAAGCTTAATGGGTAAATTGGGCGCCAGAAAAAGATAACGGTTAAAAAATACAATAGCGCCTATGCAAAAAATAGTCAGCCAAATCATGATTGTCTCTCCTTCTCCAAATAGTTAGAGGTGAGTAAACCAATAAACATGGCAATGAGTCCTGAAAAAATTAAGGCGCCACCAATATCAAAATAGTGGAAAACAACAGAAAAGAAAACAGCACTGATCATGCAGGCCAACATAGGGGTATTATGTTTGACTACCGGAATCACAATGGCAATAAATGTTGCGGCTATTGAGAAGTCTAGTCCATAACTGCCTAAGTTCGGAATTTTTTTAGCAGCGAACACGCCTAAAATGGTACATACAATCCAAACAATATAAAAAAAGAAGCCAGCGCCAAATGCGTACCAACGATTAAAACGTTCAACAGAATGATTGCCTACTATGGCAAACAGTTCATCGGTTAATAAAAAACCCAATATCAATCGCCATTTAAAAGGTAAGCGTGACATATGTTCACGTAAGGCTAAGCCATATAAAAAGTGTTGGGAGGAGATAAAGAAGGACGAAAGCAAAATAGTAAATAAGCCTGCTCCAGCTTTAATCATCCCCATTGCAGCAAGTTGAGTAGCTCCTGCAAATACAATAACGGATAACCCGATTCCTTCCGTTGCGGTTAAATTCGTTTCAATGGCCATAGAGCCAGCAAGAATACCCCAAGGTAATATGGCAATACATAAGGGGGAAATGGCTAAAGCCCCTTTAATAAATAACGATAAATTGGTTTGTGTTTCTTCAGGTACACAAGTAGATGTATTCATAGGGAGCGGTGAAATAACAAAACATACTATAGTAACGTACTATATTGAGAATGAGAAGTCAGGAAATAAACTGATCTGGTGCTCATTTGTTTTTATCGTAACAGGTTTATTCTTACGCTCATTGCCTTTTTGCTATGGGCGAGTCTGTTCATTGTATTATTTTGTTATGCGTCAATAGGCATAAGATGGGTCACTTCATGATGAAATACATAAGGGTCAGAAATCAATTCAAATTGCTCGTCATCAGGGTAAGTAACCGCAATAAAATATTGTTCCCCAGCAAACTGTTTAATGGCCTCTAAAGAAGACCAATAGGTTGCCAAGAAGAAATGGGCGAAATTTGCTTGATTTTCTTGTCTGACAAAAGAATGAAGATGACCTTCAATACTTTGTGCGTGTTCTACACCTGTTTTTTGCAAATGTTGGGCAAAAGCACTTGCGTGTTCAAGTGGGACACAACCATGCCAAGTTCGAACGATCATGTTATCCCTTTTTGTGTTTTCATTAGAATGAATATGATTAATAGGCATACTTCATTGTTTTTTAATCAATGTGTTGCAATATTTGTTGAGACAAAATAGTCGCTACATTGAATACTATAACAGTAATTTATTTAAGTGGTTTTTTATTTTCTTAATACTTTGTTTTTTTATCATTTATTCAAACTGGTATTTAAGAAGTCATTTTAAGCATTTATGGTAACTTTTTGTAAAATAAACATAAAAAATTGTCGAAATTTTTGATTTTATGGTTATAATTTGGTGACTTTGTATTTTTATCAATTAGGAGGAGTATCAGTGCAAGATAATCAAGTTTATGACTATACGCGTGAGTTAGATACGGGCGTGAGTAAAAGAACCGTTTTACAAAAAACATATCGCTTATTGGGTCTATCTTTTATTCCTTGTGCACTTGGTGCGGCTATACCATTATTTTTAAATTTTCATATGGTGGCGGCTCTGTTTTCAAAAGGCTGGATGGGGCTGATCCTGTTTTTTGCTGTGTTCTATGGTTTAATGTTTGCTATTAACAAAAATCGTTACAGTAATGTGGGTGTTGCTCTACTTATGGTTTTTACCTTTTTAATGGGTACGTTTTTGGGATCTTTGATTTCTATGGTCAGTGCAATTGGTCCTACTGGTCCCAAAATTATTGGTTTGGCTGCTGCGATGACCGCGGGTATCTTTTTAACGATGTCTGTATTGGCAACACGTACTAAAATGAATATGGCCAGTGTGGGCAGCTTTTTAAGTGTTGGAGCAGTGATTTTGCTCATAGGCATCATAGCTAATATGTTTTTACAACTGCCTGCTGTATCTTTAGCCCTTAGTGCAGGTTTTGTTATTTTTAGTTCTGTTATGATTATGTGGCAAACTAAAGCAGTGATTGATGGTGGGGAAACCAGTCACATCAGTGCCGCTTTAACTTTATTTATCTCTATTTATAATATCTTCTCCAGTTTGGTTCATATTTTGTTGAGCTTGGCAGGCGAAGATTAATCGCTGGAACTGTTGAGAATAAAAAAGCGGGCAATTGCCCGCTTTTTTATTATTTCATTATTTTCGACCAATACGGAACCAACAGCCCCAAATAAATAACAGAACACCTGCAAAGAAAATCAAACTCCACAAGGGAAGTGGTACCCATAAAAAAGTTTGTACTTCTGCGCATTCTCCTGAGCCGTAAAGCACAGTACTGAGTACTTTTGTAAACGGCATTGTGTCCATCATAAAATTTAAACCTGGGCCACAAGCAGGCACTTCTTCTGGAGGTAGGCTTTGAATATACAGGTGTTGAATGGAAACTGAGCCACCTAGTATGGCTGGGATACTGGCAATACAATTGGCCAAAATATTCTTCCATGATTTTTTAGGTGGGCATAATGTAAAGATCAATGCCAATATCAATGAAACCAAGCCAACACAAATCACCCCAACACGTTGGAAAATACACAGAGGGCAGGGCTTTGCACCTAGGCCATATTGAATGTAAAAAGATGCTGAGGCTGCCACAACTGCTCCTAGAGTAACAAGCCAGAACACATTTTTTGGTTTAAAAAGGTTTTTCATGTCAAACTTTCTCGTAAATATAATTAAGGCTAAATTTGATTGCCGGCCACAGTCATTTTGTCCATCAGTATAGAACCTACTTTGTGGGTTTGACCAATAGGTGAATCATTGGCAATGGCTTGTATGCCCATTAACATCTCATTTAAATTACCTGCAATCGTGATTTCTTCAACTGGATAGGCAATTTGCCCATTTTCTACCCAGAACCCAGCGGCACCACGAGAATAGTCCCCAGTCAGTAGGTTTACTCCTTGTCCAATAAGTTCTGTGACCAATAAGCCTGTGCCCATTTGTGTCAATAGTGTATCTAAAGAATCTGTTGTGTGTGATAAAATCAGATTATGGGCTCCCCCAGCGTTCCCAGTGGTTGTCATACCTAATTTTCGGGCAGAATAACTGCTTAAAAAATATCCTTCAATGATACCATTTTGAATAACGGCTCTGGGATGTGTTGCCACACCTTCATCATCAAAAAAACTACTGGCTAAGGCTTTGGGTATATGTGGGTTTTCATATAAATTAACGCAAGAAGATAATTTTTGTTTGCCTAAGCTGTCTAATAAAAAGCTTGATTGACGATATAAACTGCCCCCACTGATGGCACTGATTACGTGGCCCAAAATGGTTTTGGCAACGGTAGCTTCAAAAATAACAGGGTATTGCCCTGTTTTAAGCGAGCGTGCATTTAAACGTTGTAACGCGCGTTGTGCCGCTTGTATACCAACTTGTTGTTCTGAGAGCAAGTCTTGCTTGTCTCTGGCTTGAGTAAACCAGTAATCTCTTTGCATCTGTTCTGTTTCTTGAGCAATCACAGAACAAGCAATACTATGACGAGTAGTTGGAAAGCCATTCATAAAACCGTTGCTATTTGCATACACAAATTGACGGGATGCTGTGGACACAGAAGCGCCTTCTGAATTAGTGATTCTTGAGTCTGTTTTTAAAGCAGATGATTCACATGATTTTGCAATTTCAATCGCATCCTCAACAGATAAGTGCCAAGGGTGAAATAAAGATAAGTCATTGATATTTTTTGCCATTAGGTTTGGGTCTGCTAAGCTGGCAAACTCATCTTCTTGGGTGAATTGGGCAATATTTAAAGCGGCTTTAATGGTGTTGATGATGTCATTTTCTAGGAAGCTAGTTGAACTGGCAAACCCTTTTTTATGACCTTGGTACACAGTCATGCTAAAGGATTTACTCTGTTGATATTCAATTTGTTCAATATTTTGCTGGCGTATATTGACAGATTGTCCTAAACTTTCACTAATATCAACTTCTGCATCAGATGCACCATATTTTTTTGCCTGTTCGAGCGCAAAGTGTGCCAAAGAGTGTAGATTTTTTTCTGAGTAATTAAACATACAAGTAAATTCCTAAATTTTGGGCTATTGTACCGTTAAATGTGACGTATTTTGAAACAAAATGTCAGGTTTTAATGCAATTTTGGGTATTATTCGATATGATTAGTGAAGGGAACTGGATAAATGAGCACAATATATGATGAATGATGTACCTAAAACAACTCAAGACGATGAGTTGAGCAAAACACAAAAGAAAAATCAAATGCATTCTTTGCAAGGGCTTGGTATGCGTTTGACTAAGCTATCTGATGATACACTAAAAAAAATTGGTTTGTCAGATGATTTGTTGCAAGCATTATTAATGTATAAAAAAATTACTTCTAATAGTGCATTAAAAAGACAAGCTCAATATATTGGCCGTTTAATGCGAGAATTAGATTCTACTGAATCAATAGAAGATTTTTTGGCCAAACTGGATGGGGATAATGTTGCCCATAATGCTTTTTTACAACGATTAGAAAATATAAGGCAACAGTTGATTGAAAATGACGACGCATTAGTTGCATTTATCAATGAGTATCCACACGTTGACATCACAGAGTTAAGAACACTCATTCGAAATACAAGAAAAGAACAGGCTCAAAATAAGCCACCCAAAGCGTTTCGTGCGTTATTTCAGCTGTTAAAGCAGCATATGCAACCAAATGCGATGAATATACAACAAGATAATGCAAACGAATAGTTGTTATCGTGCACCAATGTGGTTATTAGGGGGGCATGCCCAAACTATTTGGGGTGCTAGAGTAATTAATACACCTCTGCCGTTGTATAAACGTGTCTTATTAGAGACACCTGATAAAGAAACCCAATTGGCTTTAGATTATGTTGAACCCTATATAGAAGAAGCCCCTTTGGTCGTGCTTTTCCATGGGCTTGAGGGCAGTAGTTCTAGCCATTATGCTAAATCTTTAATGAATGAAGCCAAGTTTAGAAGATTAAACGGTGTTGTTGTCCACTTTAGGGGCTGTGGTGGCGTTCCCAATATGGGTAAAAGAGCGTATCATGCAGGCGATTATGCGGAAATTGAATGGATTTTAGACATATTTGCGAAAAAATGTAAAAAAATTTACGCCGCAGGTGTCTCTTTAGGTGGTAATATGTTAGCGAGATATATGGCTCATGCTAAAGAGAATGCTTTGTGTGAAGCGGCAGCCATTATATCCGCACCTTTAGACTTAGTTGCTGCTAGCGTACCCTTGGCTCATGGCTTAAGCCGATTGTTTTATACCAGAGATTTTTTCCTGACTTTAAAACCAAAGGCACGAGCTCAGTGGGTACAACACCCAGGGCTATTTGATTTAAAAAAAATGCAAGCGGCGAAAAATTTTAGCGATTTTGATGGTGCCGTGACCGCCCCCTTGCATGGGTTTAGTAGTGCGATGGATTATTGGCAAAAAGCAAGTGCTCAGCCATTTTTAAAAGATATTCGCAAGCCTTGTTTGATCATTAATGCAAAAAATGATCCTTTCGTTCCATGGCAAAGTTTACCTAGGGCGGATGAAGTTTCTGATGATGTTGTTTTATACCAACCTCAAGAAGGAGGTCATGTGGGGTTTGTTATGGGACCTTTCCCAGGACAGATTACATGGTTACCTAAAACGATATTGAATTTTTTTGGATTGTAGCGGAAAAACGATGGCCGATATTTTAGAGAAGATTTTACAAACGAAAAAACTTGAAGTCGCAGAGCAAAAAGCATCTTTAAGTTTACAAGCAATACAAAACCAATTAACTCATGCACCTAAGGTACGTGATTTTTTATCGGCTATTAAACAAAAGCATGCCATTAATAAGCCTGCTATTATTGCTGAAATTAAAAAAGCCAGCCCATCTAAAGGGATTATTCGAGAAGATTTTGACCCTGCTGTATTGGCAAAATTATATGCTCAAAATGGTGCCGCTTGTTTGTCTGTTTTAACCGACAAACCCTATTTTATGGGGGCGCCAGAATATCTGATTGCTGCCAGAGAGGCGTGTGATTTACCCGTATTGCGTAAAGATTTTATTGTTGATGAATATCAGATTTATCAGGCCAGAAGTTGGGGCGCAGATGCGATTTTGCTGATTGCTGCTGCACTAACTGAACAGCAATTGCTTGATTTTGAAAAAATTGCCCAAAGTTTAGACATGAGTGTGCTAGTTGAAGTGCATAATAAAGAAGAATTTGAGAAATGTTCTTTGCTTAATACTGAACTTATTGGTATTAATAATCGTAATTTGCGGACATTTGATGTTGATTTGAATACAACGCTTTCCTTAAAAACAGATATCCCAAATAAAATCATTGTGACAGAAAGCGGTATCAAAACGACGGAAGATATGGAAATGATGCAGGCAAATGGCGTCCATACTTTTCTCATTGGTGAACAATTTATGAAACAGGTTGATCCAGGAAAAGCGCTTCGTGAGCTATATGAAAAGTAAATGTTTAAATAATTTAACCGTATTTATTAAAAAAATTAATAGAGCTGGGTGACATATTTATTCGAAATATGTTAAATTGTTTAAAAGATGATGCTGTAAATATGAAACATAATTTTACTGATATGGTGTTTGTTTTATAAATTTTGATGCCATTTTAGATAAAATTATTTAATTAAAATTAAAAATAACTGGATTCATTTTATATATTATGGGTATAATAATCAAAAATGCAGAACAGATTGACAAAATGAGGATTGCTTGCCGATTAGCTGCCGAAGTGCTCGATTATATTACTCCTTTTGTTAAAGAAGGGGTCAGTACCGAAGAGCTAAATACATTGTGTCATCATTATATGGTGGATGAGCAGCACACTGTTCCAGCTCCATTGGGATATGGTGAACCTCCTTTCCCAAAGTCAATTTGTACTTCAGTAAATTATGTGATTTGCCATGGTATACCGAATGAGATGCAGGTTTTAAAAAGTGGGGATATTTTAAACATAGATGTGACTGTGATTAAAGATTGCTATCATGGTGACAGTAGTCGAATGTTTTTAATTGGTAAAACAACACCACAAGCCCAACGTTTATGCAAAATCACTCATGAATGTATGATGAGAGGGATTGAACAGATTAAGCCAGGGGCAACATTAGGTGATATCGGTTATGCAATTGAACAGTTGGCGCAAAATAGCGGTTATTCTGTTGTACAGGAATTTTGTGGACATGGCATTGGTGAAGGTTTTCATGAAGAGCCACAAGTTTTGCACTATGGAAAAAAGGGAACAGGTTTGGTTTTGGAGGCGGGAATGATTTTTACTGTAGAGCCCATGATTAATCAGGGCAAACGGCATTTACGTATTTTGTCGGATGAGTGGACAGTGGTCACTAAAGATCGCTCTTTATCGGCACAGTGGGAGCATACCGTTCTGGTTACAGAAACAGGGTATGACATTTTAACAATAAGTCCACAGACAGGGAGGGCATAAATCACCGGGATAAGATACTTTAATTATTTTAGTTTTAATGCTCTTTTAAAAAAGCAACAATATGTTTTGATTAGTAAAAAAATTAGTTGTTTACATTTTATTTATACCATTTGAGGAAATTTATAATGAAAAATCTTAAGTCTTTTGATGTAATTGAGAATCCACGTGATATTCGTAAAAAATTAGGTTTGAACCAACAAGAATTCTGGAGTCAAATTGGTGTGACTCAGTCTGGTGGTTCTCGTTATGAATCTGGCCGTAGTATGCCAAAAGCAGTAAGAGAATTATTGCGTTTGGTACATGTTGAACATGTTAACTTGGCTAAAGTAAGCGGTGATGATATCGATATTGCTCAATTACTTAAAGCTAAAGAGCCTGAGTTGTACAAAGCGCTTAAAAAAGAAGTGAAAGCAAATAAAGCGCACTAAAGATTTATATAAAAAGCTGCCAATTTGGCAGCTTTTTTCTATTTTAATTTAGAGTTGAAAGTTTTGCCCATTTCTTTTTTGCAATCATTTTACTTACCTAATGAAAAGGGTTGCTATCTCTTAAAATAAAAGGTGTTAAATCTATTTGTTGCACGATTTATGCACAATAAAACGTCAAACTTCCTATAAAAGAAGCGTGTTTAAATTCAAAATATACTGAATTTTATGTCGTGGATTTTTTATAGAATAAATGTAAATTTATAAGTGTTGGCCAAGTGAAATGCGATCCAAACCAGCTAGATCTTTTTTGGTTTCTATATGATGATAGCCATATTGTGTTAAGAGTGCTCTAATTGCTTCAGCCTGCTCAAAACCATGTTCCATAATAAGCCAACCTTGGGGTTTCAAATACTGTTTACCTTGCTGGACTAATGTTTGAAATGCGGATAAGCCATTGCCAAAATCAGTTAATGCCATTGCTGGTTCAAAACGGAGATCTCCTTGAAGTAAATGTGGATCATTTGCTTCAATATAAGGTGGGTTAGACACTAAAAAGTCAAAGGTAATGGCACTTTGTGAGTGGGGAAATGCTTCAAACCATGAACCTTGAAAAAATTGGATATCAGCATTAAGTTGCTGAGCATTTTGCCGAGCAATAGCCAGTGCTTCTTCGGATAAATCGCTGGCAAAAACAGTGCTTTGAGGGCATTCTAATTTGAGGGTAATGGCAATAATACCGCTACCCGTGCCTAAGTCCCAAATGGTTGGCTTATCTTGGACAGTAAGTTTTTCTAATACAGTCTCGATAAGATGCTCTGTTTCTGGACGAGGAATCAACACCTTGGGTGTCACGTTAAAATAACGTCCAAAAAACTCACGATGATGGATAATATAAGCCATGGGAAGACCATTTAGACGCTGCTCTGATAAATGGTTTAATTCTTGTAATGTCTGTGCATTTAAGGCTTCTTGATCATGACTGATCAATTGTGCTTTACTGTAACCTGTTACCATTTGTAGTAACATTTTACTTTCTAATCTGGGTAATTTGGATTGGATAAGCCAGCTTTTTATTGTCTGTGTATTCGGTGTCATAATAAGAAAATACTGGCTAAGCCTAAAAAGATGAAAAACCCACCCGAATCTGTTACTGCTGTAATCAGTACGCTGGAACCTAAGGCTGGATCTTTACCCAATTTGGCCATTGTTGTTGGAATCAGCACACCAAGTGTTGCCGCAAGTACCAGATTGAGTGTCATGGCGCTGACCATAACGGCGCCCAAAGCCCAATTTTTGTATAGCAGCCAAGACACAACGCCCATCACACTGCCCCAAATAAGGCCATTAAATATTGCGACACCTACTTCTTTTTTCCATAAGCGTTTGGCTTGTGTTGCTTGCATTTGCCCTGTGGCTAAAGCACGAACAATCATGGTGATGGTTTGGTTGCCAGAGTTGCCACCAATGCCTGCAACAATTGGCATAAGTGCAGCTAAAGCCACAATTTTTTCAATCGAGCCTTCAAAAACACCAATCACACGGCTAGCGATAAAGGCTGTACATAAATTAATAGCCAGCCATGCCCAGCGATTACGAACAGAGTTAATAACGGGAGCAAAAAGATCTTCTTCTTCTTTTAAACCCGCCATATTTAAAATATCAATTTCAGATTCTTCGCGGATAACGTCAATCATTTCATCAATGGTAATTCGGCCAATCAGTTTGCCATGGTTGTCTATAACAGGTGCACTGACAAGATCATAGCGCTCAAATGCTAAAGCACTTTCTTCTGCATCATCTGTTGGATAAAAGCGCACAACATCTTGTACCATCGTTTCGGATACTAAAGCGTCTGGGTCAGAAACCAATAGTTTTCGAATCGGTAAAACACCTTGTAAAATTCGATGTTCGTCGATGACAAAAATTTTGTCTGTATGGCTAGGCAATACATCAAAACGACGCAAATAACGTAAGACGACTTCACAGGTAACATCAGCACGCACGTTGACCAGTTCATAGTCCATTAAGCTACCAATTTGGTCTTCTTGATAAGATAAGGCAGATGTGACTTGGGCACGTTCTTCTTCATTTAAACTATCAAGTGTTTCATAAATAACCTCTCGCGGTAAATCGGGGGCTAAATGGGCAAGTTCATCTGCGTCAAGGTCTTCCACTGCAGCTAAAAGCTCGTTTTTACCCATCGACTCAATCAGCGTTTCACGTACTGCATCTGAAACCTCTAGTAGGACTTCGCCATCATCTTCAGGCTCTGCTAGTTTCCAAACCAAAATACGTTCTTGTAAGGGTAAAGACTCTAATACCATGGCTGTATCAGCAGGATGTAACTCTTTAAGAATAAGCAGTAATTGATTGAGTTTGTTGTTTTGCTCTTCTGTCAGCTCTTTTTTTAACAGAATATCGTCAAATACAGGCACTAAGGGCTCTGAGAGCTCATGTATTTTGCCAATATCAACTTGTTGGCGATTGAGGTTATTAGATTCAAGCGCGCTCATAAAAACTCCAGCTAGCCTAAGTGGCCGCTAAAGTGGCACTTAGAAAAATGTCATAAAAAAAGAAACTGTCAATATAAAACTGGGCAGGTCCATTGAGTTGAACGCCAAAAGGCGTGTGGTTGTAGTTGGCGGCGATTGTACACTTAAATGGCCAGAAAACCAACCCATATAGGTGGATTTTTCAAATATAAGAACAGGTTGAACATAGCTTTAACATGAGGAGGATGGGCGCTGTTTAAAGATAATTTGTGGCATAAATTTATTTATATTTTTGACATAAAATAGATTAAATGATAAACAAATAAAAAATAATCAGGTACAATAGATTATTATGTCAAATAGAAAGATTATGTTTAGCTGAGCATGATATTAATAATGGTTTTTTGAATCAGGGGGAATGGTATGTTAAAAAAAATAATAGGTGGATTGCTGATGTTTTTGTGTATGAGTATGTCTTTTGCTGTTGTGAATATTAATTCAGCAACGGAAGAAGAGCTCTCTACTTTAAAAGGCGTTGGTCCTGCAAAAGCAAAGGCTATTGTGGTATATCGTATACAAAATGGGGCGTTTAAATCGACCAAAGACTTGCAAAAAGTAAAAGGAATAGGTGAGAAAACATATGATGGTTTGAAAAATGACATCACTATAAATGATGACCATAAAACAAAGGTACGTGCTGTAAAAAATACCAATCAAAAAACAAAAGAGGCAAAGCCTGTAAAAAAAGTAAACAGTACAACGCGTAGCACTCAATAGACAATAGAGTATGGTGTTCAATTGACCAGCATGGTGATTTTTTAGAAACATCATGCTGAAAATGGTTTATTTAAATTGTATGGCTGGATAAGTTTGGGTTGAAGCTTATTTTTTTATACGGGCTCTATTGAGCCAAGTGGTTAATTGAGGTGTTTGACCAAGTGCACCCATTCGCATTAATGCATCCAGTGTGACTAATGCAGCATCTTTCATAAATTGCCCTTCAAGTATCAATTTGACCAGAGCCAATGGTGGGTATTGTTCAAATAGAGCCACTTCACCATCTTGATTGGTTGGCGTAAAATGACTAGGTAGTTCAATGTCAAATACAAATAATTGTTCTCTATGTAACCCCCATTGAACTTGTCTAAAACTTAAAAAGTGTCCTGTGCTTTTTGCCTTTTTCGCTAGATCAGAGGGTAAACCTGCTTCTTCAAAACTTTCTCTGATTAAGGCTTGCTCTGGGGATTCATTAAAACCAATGCCGCCACTGACAAGATTATCCAATTTATTTGGTGCGGTGGGTTTATGAGCTGCACGTTTCCCAATCCAAAATAAGTTTTCTTCAGCATTTTGAGTCACACCATTTAAATGGATGGCTTGGCTTTCTAAGCCAAAAATCAAAAATGCCCCTCTTTCTAATGTAAACAGAATATGTCCATCTGGTGAGCGAACATTAAATTTTTCATTGCGAAAAATGGGCAGTATACCTTGTTGATACCAGTTGTGACACAGCTTCTGTAATGCTTCTTCTAGTTCTAAAATGGGTAAATTATTTAAAACAAGACGTTCTTGTTCTTGTGTAAATAAATGAGGTGCATCTTGTAAAGCTTGCTGTTGCCACTGGGGTAAAACATAACCTAAGTGGTGATCTTGATAATATAGATGGCAAAATTGTTGGTGATCAGTGATGAATGCTAAATCTAAAAAGGTACGCAAAGGCATATCAAATGAATTTAGATTAGGGTTTAATGTCATCATATTGCATACCTTTATTTTTTTCGGTCAACTTGATTTTGGGTGGGAAGATATACATCAAATCGGGTGCTTTTGCCTGCATAACAATAATTGGGTGGTGTTTTGGTTAACGTTTCGCCTAAGCGAGGGCGTTTGACAACGACTCGTTTTTTTGCATGCGTCAAAGCAATGTCCATCAGTTGTTGCCCCTCATCACTTAATCCAACCAACTCATGAAAAAAAGCCATTTCTTTTTTGACTGCTGCCTTTTTTTGTGCCTGTGGATACATAGGATCAAGGTATACTACATCAGGTTTTTGGTCAAACCCAGTCAAGTAATCTTTTTGCGTAATTACGTCGATAGGGTGTAGTTGAATATTGGCGATAATGGCCGCCGTATCATTGTGTTGTTGTGCCCGCTTTAAACCATCAGACAATAATGCTGCAACAACCTTGTGCCGTTCAAATGCGTGCACAATCATACCTGTATTTGCTAAAACAAAAGCATCTCGGCCAAGGCCAGCGGTAAAGTCCCATACATATTGATTTTGTTTGTTGTTGACGGCTTTGGTGATCATTTCCCCACCACCATAGATTCTTCTATGTTGTGTGCCACCTGAGGTGAAATCGACTTGCACTTTAGCGTTAGAGCCTACCTTACAAAGAGCCAAACCTATTCGGTCAAATGCTAAATATAGGCCTTCTTTAGGTTGGGTATGTACAAGGGGTAAATGAAAATCAGCACTCAATTGTTGTGCTGATGTTTCGTGCTGTTTTTCATCGAGCCACAGAGGACATTGATCTTGTGTTGGCATTACCATGCACCATCACGCTTAATTTTAAGATATTGGCTGATCAGTTCAGGCCCTAATTTATGTGGATAGGTGTTTAAGAAGGGAACACGATAGGCCATTAATTTTTGATATAATTTGTCCATATCTCTTTGGTAAGAGACGGCACCCGCATAATCAAGAGCATCTTCAAAATGTTGGATATTTTGATGACGAACTTGATCCAGAACTTCTTCTTTTAAACTGGCTACCAAAATACGGTGACGCCGAGAAATACGTTTTAGGTTGGCCAATAGTTCAATTTCACCTTCTTCTGCCAGATTGGTTAATACAATGACTAAGGCGCGCCGTTTTTGTTGGGCAAATAGAATATCCACTGCTTGTGAATAGTCAGCAGTTTGGTGTGTGGGCATCACATCATAGATGCCTTTAATAAGGTGTCCTAATTGCGCCACCCCTTTTCGGGGTGTAATAAAGCGAGGGGTTTCATTACTAAAGGTCACAACACCCACTGCATCATCATGACGCAAGGCTGTATAAGTGAGCAGTAACATGGCATTGAGTGCATGGTCAAAATGGCTTAATTGACCATCGGTTGAACGCATATTACGGCTGCAATCCAGTAAAAAAACAATTTGTTGATCGCGTTCATCTTGGTATTCTCGTGAAACCAAAGCATGTTTTCTGGCTGTTGCTTTCCAATCAATTTGTTTAATGGTATCGCCTTCACGGTATTCTCTCAGTTGGTGAAAGTCCTGTCCAAATCCTCTTCTAGGTGTACGCTTTGCCCCTAATAAATTCATCCATCTCTCAAGTCCAGTGATGTCTGCTCCAAGTACTTGAGCAAAGTCTGGCATCACTTTTACTAAGCTTGTGGCGGGTATCTTTTTCGTGATCAGCCAAAAACCTATTTTACTGTAGTATATCTGTTCGATATCAGTAAATAAGGCATCTCCTCTGGCAGGCGGCATAATATTATAAAATATTGTCGCCAGCTTTTGAGGTTGTAATTTTATGGTCACTGGTATTGAGTTAGCTTGCCATGTATTTGGATAGTGATCATATAGTGTGATCAGCCATTCTCGCGTTCGAGTGTGGTGGATTTCTAATCCAACTTGGCTGTTTCTACCAACAAAAAATTGTTCAGGTAGCATCCGCTTTATTTGGGCTGCGGGTAGTCTTCTTGATGTTAAGGCATCAAGAATGGCAACCAATATAAGTGTGGCCAATACGGCCCAGAATGCTTCGTGAACAACAGAGGGCAGATTTATTTTCCATACCTTATCCAGTACCAGCAATACAGCATAGGCACCTAATATGAGGACACTTTGTAATAAAAATCGAGTTGGCTTCATAAGCGTGGGGCATTTACTTGTTGAGCAATATCAGTTAACACTTGATCTATAGAGTAACCTTCAATTTCTAATTCGGGTGATAAGCGTACTCTGTGACGTAAAGTTGGCAACCAAATGGCTTTGATATCATCTGGGGTCACAAAGTTCATGCCTCGAAGCAATGCGCGCGCACGAGCGCCAGCAATAAGTGCAATGGTCGCGCGAGGTCCTGCTCCTACTGCTAAACCTTGCCATGTGCGCGTAGCTTGTACCAGACGAACGGCATAGTGAATAATTTGCTCATCTACAGGCATGCGTGCAGTAATTTTTTGTAGTGCCTGAACTTGTTCGATTGATAAGATTTTTTGCAATTTCGCTTGGTCTAAAATGTCGGCGCGTGCGGACATAGTGACTTGTTTAACCAGTTCTGCTTCATGTTCCGCTGTTGGATAGTCAATCAGTACTTTGAACATAAAACGGTCTAGTTGCGCTTCGGGTAGTGGATAGGTTCCTTCTTGCTCAATAGGGTTTTCAGTTGCCATTACCATAAAGGGGTGAGGGACAGGTTGTGTTTTTCCTTCTAACGTGACCGCTTGTTCTTGCATGACTTCTAGTAAGGCAGCTTGGGTTTTTGCTGGTGCACGGTTGATTTCGTCGGCCAGCAATAAGTTCGCAAATACAGGGCCTTTGTGTAAATGAAAGGTTTGGCTTTTCATATCAAATATAGAATGCCCCGTAATATCTGTTGGCATCAAGTCAGGTGTAAATTGTACACGACTGAATGTGCCAGAAAATATTGTGGCTAAGGAGCGCACCAACAGTGTTTTTCCTAAACCAGGTACCCCTTCTAGCAGAACATGACCACCTGCCAAAAAGGCAATTAACACTTCTTCTATGACTTTATCCTGTCCAATCACGGCTTTTTTTAATTCGTTGCGTAACAGAATGGTTAATTCACTTGCTTTGGCAAATGGGTTATTGGCCATGGTTTGGTTTTCTGAAAATTGATCTTGATTCATCATAATTTGTTCCTAATTTTTTGCAAAGCGACAACATATTTAATGAGGTCGAATGGGTTGAATTTTTCAGGTAAAGGCATCATCAAAGCCCAAAGTTCTGATGGGTGCAAATGGGTTAAACGGGTAATTTCTTCTCGTTGAGTATCTGTACTCATTGCTCTTATATTGGGAATGCGTTTTTGTAGTTTTGCCCAAATATCATCACGTAATTGTTCAATAATGGCATTTAAACCTGCATGACGCCTTAAAAATTCTCCTTGGGCATGAAAGTGATCTTTTAATTGCCGTCTGGCAAGATTAAGTTCAGCCAAAATAGGACCTTGTCGATACATATGTTGCCAAATAAACAATAAGATAAAAAGGATGATACACACAAAAAGCTCGGGTGCATCGTTCAGTAACCATTTGAGGATACTTGGGGATTGTTTGGGGAAAAAGTCCAAGGCTTTATCTAATATCAATACCTTACTTTTGCCTTGACTTAAATAAGCTAACAGCATTGCATGATCAAATTGGGCAATACTGTTTTGATCTAAATTAGGTGCTTCCGGGTTTTTAAAGGCACCAGCTGCAGTTTGCGGTAGAACGGTGATGCTGCCTTTGCCATAAGCCAGACGAACAATTTGTGTTCCTAAGGCATTTTTACCCTCAAATATTGTTGGGTATTTACTGTGATTCAATAAAGCGCTTGCCGGTGTTCCATACCGATTTAATAATAAAGACAGATCAAAATGTTCTGGCAAGCGTATTTGGGTTAGATTGATTGAACAATTGATTAAATTTTCTCTCTCTTCTGTAATTTTTCGTGGTTCTTTACTTGTTGTATTTTCGTCAGTTGTTTGTTTCTTGAGTTCACTAATGGTCTGTTTTGCCCATACTTGTTTTGGTTTAATAGTGAAGTCTGGGTCAATTTTCATTTGTGCATTTAATCGGGCTTTCATGCTTTGAACACAAAGTGCTTTAGGCTTTTGCTGATCCAGATCCTTTAATTTTTTTTGTAATAGCTGTTTTGCGACGCCCGCTTTTCTTAAACGCATAAAAGGATTGCTGCTTTTTTTTGACGGGGTTTCGTCTGATTGTTGCATAGTGACTGCTTGAATACCCAATTTATCGGTTAATGAGCTTTGAGATAATTCTTTCGCTGTTTTGTCATCAAGCTCATCATCATCAAAAAAAGAAAAGGAGTCTGTACCCAAATACCCTTTTTCCATAGTAATGAATAAATGATTTCCTTGATTGACCCAATTAAGGAGATCATCGTGTGATTTTTGTAAGCGTAAATTTTGTTCAAAAATCATGAGCAGCTGATTTTTGTCTTCTGCTTTAGAGGCAAAAGAGCGCCAATTTGTGAGCACAGAAACCGATGATCCCAGTTTGGTCAATATGGTTTGTGCAGCAAGATAGTCTTTGTTGATTAATTGTTCTTCTGAGCGTTGGTAATGGTTATAGGGTTCCTTAACCAAATTTGCTTTAATGTACCAAGCTACAGCAGCGATGATCAGTAATAAAACACCAATCAATACCAAAAGTGTTTTTCTCATCTAGTGTTACCCCTTATTTGTTGCTCTTTTGGTAAAGAGTCCTCTTGGGGGAAATAGTGGCGGTATTGATCACAAAGAAGATGTTTTGCTTCTTTGGGGGGTAATTGGTGTCCGTAAGCCAAATTAACCCAGTGAGTAGTCAATAATTGCATATAAGGTTGTGTATTTGGTGCTGTTTGAGCTGCCAATGACAATACTTCGCCTTCAGTATGCCCGTTACGAAGAGGAGTATCATAATGGTGAATCAATTGGGATAAGCTGGCACGATATAATAGACTCAATGCAGCTCTTGGGTCTACATCAAATAGTTTGGCGGCCTCTTTACCCACATCATCAGGCAAACTCTCAGGGGTAACATCCATGCCAAACATGACTTTAGGTGCAGTTTTATGGCGGCTTGTCATAGCAGCAAGCCATGTTGGGTCACGGAATAAATAATAAACAATGGCACCTAGAGCAGCAGCCAAAACAATCCAGAAGATGATCCTAAAAATGTTTGCTAAAGGGCCAGATACATCTGTTTCTAGAGTGTTTTTACGATGTTTTGGTGGTTTTGATGGGTCAAGCTGTTCTGTTTTTGTATCTTGTTTCCATGCCCATTTATAGTCTTCTTTAAAATGAGGGAAAGGGGCTTGATGAACAACAGAGTCTTTAATCTGGGTAATTTTTTTTGTGTCAGGAGCAGGTTCTGCATAAGTTTTTGTTGCAGGGTATAGGCATAACGCCAAACTTAAACACACAATCAATGATTGACCTAATCGTATGGCCATTCGTTTGAAGACTAATTCTACATCCCATGCTTCTAATTGACTTCGGGTATTCAGATAAATACTGAAGCCGCCTGCAACATAAATTGGCCCCCAGAAGGCTAAAATAAAGATATAAGCAAAATTGCTGATATGTGCCATGGTATTGAGTTCTTGTTCGCTGTATTCTTGAAAAAAACGAACCAAGGCTTCAATAGAGCGCAAAAATGAGGCATGGTCTTGCGCAAAAACACCCCAGCCGTTTGATTGACTAATCATCCATAAAAACGCACCCACACCACAATATAAAATGAATTCAATATTGGCACTTAGAAGTGTGAAAAAAGGGGCGCCTGAACTTTGATGGTCAATAAGTTGACTTCTGTGACGATATTGTTGACCTTTTAACTCTTCTAATTGACGAATGGGTAAGTTAACTGTGCGATAAGGAGAAAATCTTCTCAAAGTTAAATCTGCAATAACGCGACGCTTAAAAATAAGCTTATATCCTTCTTTAACGCATGCTTTAAAAGGTGGTGCTGCTGAAAACACATTAATCGACAAGACATATAAGGTTGCGTATTCAAAAATAGGTTTAATCCACCAAATAAATAGAAAAGCCCAACTTGGCGATTGCCAAAATATGAGTGTGATTAATGCCACGAAGGGCAAGCTGATGGATAACCATAATAAGGCCAATTTAAGCCGTAAAGGGGCGACCATTCTAAAGCCTAAGTCAATGGCTTCCCAATGGGTACGAGGGCGAAAACGAATATTCGCTTCACTAAGCTTCATGCCGTTTTCCCAATAAAATTAAATATAAATAGACCAGAACCCATAAGCAACCGCCAACAGAAAATTTAACCGCATAAGGTAAGCTGGTAATCGGTGACCAGAATCCTTCAATAATGGCTGCAATGAACAAAAATAAAAAGCCGCCACTCATGATTTGAATAATGGGCTTACCTTGCCTTTTAAATGCATCTAAACGTTTATAAGGGCCTGGTTTGATCAGTATCCAGCCCATTTTGAGTCCAGCTGCGCCTGCCAGAACAATGCCTGTCAGTTCAAATGCACCATGAGCAATCACAAAGGAGAAAAAAGCAGTCGATACAGGAGTGCCAACCATTAAACCAAAAGTGCTGCCAATCATGATGCCATTAAAGAGTAATATATATATGGTGCCAACGGCCAGTGTGAGCCCTCCTGCAAACATTTGAAATGAAATACCAATATTATTCCAAACATAAAAGGCAAACATGCCCCAGTCATCCCCCAATGGTCGGTTTGTTCCTGTTTTCTGAGCATCCGCCATTTCTTGGTACATTTTAACAAATTGTGCCTGTTGTGCTTCAGGGTTGATATTGAGCATATCCTGTAACAACAATGGTGAAAAATAGGCGATAAGTGCAAATAGGATAAAAGGTCCATAGAAAAGTACATGTGCGCAAAGGACAAAACGCCATTGTTCTTTGATTACAGTTGGAAAATCCCTACGGATAAAGGCCCATATATTGGCTAAAAAATGGGTTTTATGACGATAAAACTGGCGGTGAGCGCGTTCGGTTAACAGCTGTAAATACTCAACCAATGAACTAGAGTAGGTACGAGATTGAGCCAGCGCTAGGTGATAACATAAACTGCGATAGTTTGCGGCAAACTGGGATTTTTCTTCAGAAGACAGTTTGTTTCCTGACTCCATTTGGGTGATGGTGTGTGCAAACTCATACCAAAAAGGTTGATGTAAAGCTTCAAAAGTATTTTGTTTCATTTTGAATGCTCTTCCTTATATTTTCCAGCAATATTTTGAGCAATGCCAAGAATAGTAGGCACTGCTTCTGCTGGCGTGACCCCAAGGGAGGGTGCAATAATCATGGCAACTTCTTGTTGCCTTTCTTGTGAGAGTTTTTCTGATCTTTCTGCGAAAGATAAAATGGCATATTGCTCTTCTTTGTTTAACACAACTGGGCTGGCAATAGCGGGTACAGGTTTAATATTAGGTCGTTCTTTTTCTTTGTTAACATAAACAACAATTGTACCCGCAACCAAATCACCTAAACGTTTTGAGTGCGGATGTACGGTACTGGCTATGATCCCAAAAGTATAAAAAACAGGTAAGGAGTCTGCTACCCTTAAAAGGTTACGTAAAAGTGAGGCAGAAAATTGTACTGGGGTGCCATCATCATTAACGACTCTTAACCCCATAAGCATTTTCCCTGGGGTTCTGCCTTGAAATCTGAGCTCAAACACCACAAAGTAAAGCCATAAACAAAAAAATAAATTAAGAATAATGAGTCCTATGCCAAAGCGACCTAAAAATACAAAAAAGTATGTTGAAATCAGAAACCAAACAATTCTAATCACAAAGTCAATAATAAATGCCACACAGCGAGGCAAAATGCCCGCTGGGCGAATGATAATATCAATGGCTTCAGGTGTTTCGACAACAATCTGAGTATCTAATTTATTTTGCGTATGCATAGATTCTTTAGTGGTTTTTTATGGAAGCACAAATGATTGCTTGACGCGGTTGTCTGTAAAAGCCATAAAAATGTTAAAGTTATATCTTAAAAACGGATCATTATAAACAAAATCAGCCGTTGAAGGTAGGGCATATCATGAGGTTACTTCAAGAGCCAACAGAAAAAACAAATGGTTTCGAATAAGTATGCCGAAAATAAATAATTGTTAAATGAAAATATGCCCATATATAAGGAAGTGAACTTTTTTATCCAGCTTTATATAAAAGCGTTACTTTTGTATGTTTTTAGAAACAAGATTGTCTTCATATTGTGTGATTTAGGTGTAAGTTTTATCAAAACTACCGAATTAAACGCAATGTGTTAAAATTACGAATTAAATTTTTTCCGTGCCACAGTAAATAGGCCAGGGCCCATATAATATGTTATCTAATTTTGTCAAAAAGATTTTCGGTAGTCGTAACGATAGACTTTTAAAGGAATATCGTAAAAGTGTTGTAAAAATTAATGCATTAGAGCCAGAGATCCAGGCCTTAAGCGATGAAGCATTACAGGCTAAAACGGCTGAGTTTAAAGAACGTTTGCAAAAAGGTGAAAGCTTAAATGATTTATTGCCAGAAGCTTTTGCCGTATGTCGTGAAGCCAGTTTACGTACCTTGAAAATGCGTCATTTTGATGTGCAGCTTATTGGTGGTATTGCTTTACATCAAGGCAAAATTGCTGAAATGCGTACTGGTGAGGGTAAAACTTTGGTCGCAACATTGGCTGTGTACTTAAATGCTTTAACTGGCGAAGGGGTACATGTGGTCACAGTAAATGATTACTTGGCTAAACGCGATGCTGCAACCATGGCTCCTTTATATGAATTTTTAGGTTTAAGTGTGGGGGTTAACTTAAGCCAGATGCCTTCTGAGTTAAAACAGGAGGCGTATGCTTCTGATATTACCTATGGTACCAATAATGAGTTTGGGTTTGATTATTTACGCGACAATATGGTGTTTTCTTTAGAAGAAAAAGTACAAAGAAAATTGAATTTTGCCGTTGTGGATGAGGTTGACTCGATTTTAATTGATGAAGCACGTACGCCATTGATTATTTCAGGTGCCGCGGAAGACAGTGTTGAAGTTTATAAAATCATGAATGTTGTGCCCCCTCGTTTAGTGGCACAAAAAACAGAAGATGGTGAAGGTGATTATTGGGTTGATGAAAAAGCGCACACTGTTGTATTAAGTGAGCAGGGGCATGAAAAAGCCGAGCAAATTCTTGCAGAAATGGGGTTGTTGGCTGAAGGCGATAGCTTATATTCAGCAACCAATATTTCATTGATGCATCATTTGATGGCGGCTTTACGTGCGCATAGTTTATTCTTTTTAGATCAGCACTATGTGGTTCAAGATGACGAAATTGTGATTGTCGATGAGTTTACTGGCCGCTTAATGGCTGGACGTCGTTGGTCTGATGGTTTACATCAAGCAGTCGAAGCCAAAGAGGGGGTTGAAATCAAAAAAGAGAACCAAACTCTGGCTTCCATTACCTTCCAAAATTATTTCAGATTATATGGCAAGTTGTCTGGTATGACAGGTACGGCAGACACTGAAGCTTATGAGTTTCAGAGTATTTATGCTTTGGAAACGGTTATTATCCCAACCAATCGTCCAAGTCAACGTAAAGACATGAATGACCAGATTTACCGTACGATGGCGGAAAAATTTTATGCTGTGGTTGCAGACATTAAAGAGCGCCATGCAAAAGGACAGCCCATTTTAGTGGGCACCACCAGTATTGAAAATTCAGAGCTCATTTCTAAATTATTAAAAGCAGAAGGTCTGTTTCATAATGTGCTCAATGCCAAAGAGCACGAGCGTGAAGCTGATATTATTGCGCAAGCTGGCCGTTTGGGCATGATTACGGTTGCCACTAATATGGCTGGGCGTGGTACAGATATTGTATTGGGTGGTAATATTAGTTTGCCATTACAAGCAATTGAAGATAATGAAGAAATACCCAGAGTTGAACGTGTTTCTCAGATGGAAAAATTAAGACAGGACTGGGAAGAGGAACACCAAAAAGTTTTAGAAGCGGGTGGTTTGCATATTGTTGGTACAGAGCGCCATGAAAGTCGTCGTATTGACAATCAGTTGCGTGGTCGTGCTGGCCGTCAAGGTGATCCAGGTTCCAGCCGTTTTTACTTGTCTTTTGAAGATTCTTTATTACGATTATTTGCTCTTGATCGAGCTGCGGCAATTTTAGACCGATTGTCTTCTGGTTCTGGCGAACCAATTGAACATAAGCTTTTAACCAGACAAATAGAAGGTGCACAAAGAAAAGTAGAAGGGCGCAACTTTGATATTCGTAAGCAACTGCTTGAGTATGATGATGTTGCTAATGACCAGCGTAAGGTTATTTATCAGTTACGTAATGATATTTTAGACAGTGATCAGGTCAGCGATGTGGTCAAAGACATGCGCCTTGATGTGGTCAGTGATCTGGTGGATGTGTATATGCCACCTGATTCTATGGAAGAGCAATGGGATTTAGAGTCCTTAGAAAAAGTATTACACGCTGATTTTAATTTCCCTGTGCCTGTGCGTGAATGGTTAGAAAAAGAGCCTTCTTTAGAAAATGCTCAAGTCAAAGAACGTTTGCTCAAAGCAATTGAAGATGATTATGCTCATAAAATTGATGTTGTTTCTGAAGAGGGTATGCGCCAGTTTGAACGCAGCATATTGCTTCAAATTATGGATACACATTGGCGTGAACATTTGGCGGCTATGGATCACTTGCGCCAAGGTATTCATTTACGTAGTTATGGACAGAAAAATCCTAAACAAGAGTATAAGAGAGAGTCATTCCAGTTATTCCGTGACATGATTGAAAATGTGAAACGTAATGTGGTGACTGTATTGATTTCTGTTCAAATTCAAGAAGAAGCACCTGATATTGAACAAGAAGCTGTGACACCATTACTTGAAGAACATGCTCAAGCAGCCGCAGCAATGAGCATTGATCAATTACCAGAAGGTGCTGATTTAAGCCCAGAAGCTTTGGCTGAACAGGGTATCTTTATTGGTCGAAATGATCCATGTCCTTGTGGTAGTGGTAAAAAATACAAACAATGTCATGGCAAAATTGCTTAAAGCTACGTTGGATAAATGAAACAAAAAGCCAGAATATATTTCTGGCTTTTTTATTGCGACCTTGTTATATAAAATATTAGGTTTATTGCCTATAGTAAGAAAATCCCCTTAAATAATTGGTTTATTTAAGGGGGTAAATGATTTATTTTTTAAATAATTTGTCTCCAGCCGATGCGTCTGGATACAGATGATGGGCAAGTGATACCCAGATACTCTGGACCATCTCCTGTTGAAATCACCAGGACGCTGCCATTTTCGCACTGTTTGCTGCCTTCTTTCTCTTGTGCTCCATAGGGAGCCTCGACACCTGTATTTTTAGTGGCGCCGTAAGCATTTCGATTGCTGTTATTACTCGAGGTTAATGTCATTCTACCCATCAAGGTATTGTATTTTTTCCCTGAAAAAACAGTGCCATCTGATCCAGTAAGCATGTTTAACTGAGCAGTGTTTCTTTTTGGGGTTCCACCATCAATAGCTCTTAGTTGTATTAAGCTGCTGTTTGAATTTGAAGAGGCACCAAAACATTTGATACTACTGTTAGGATCAATATCTGCTAAGCCAGAATAACTAATTGTGCTGACCGCGATTGTTCCGGCTATGATTTCAGGATCATAAATAACACGTGAGCTGTTCGGGCTATCCAAGTCTATGAACCAACCTTTTTGGGTCTTGGTCATGATTTTATTGGAGTTGATCAAATAAACTTCACCATCTTGTTCTTGTTCAGATAAGCTTTGTTTTAAAAATTTATCTTGGTTGGTTCTATCGTCATAAGTTAATGGTGTTGGGTTTGGGTTAGTGATGTCATCATAAATACCATAAATGCTTTGAGTATTTTTAGATTCTAAGTCTTGTTGAAAAATGCCACTTCCTGTACCAAATAGCACAATAACGGTATTGCCTTTTATATACAAAGTTGGCTTGGTGGTGATCGGTTGAGAAGGGTCTCCTTCATAGATTAGTTTTGCTGTCCATTCAGAAGAGTCTTTTCCTCTAAAGTCGAAGCGATAGAGATTCCCTTCTGAGTCCCCAGCATATACTAGATCAATAACGTCTGAGTTGTTTAAAGCAACAGGCGAAGGGGTAGATAATGCTGCTGCTTGCACATTTGCATCGGGTTGAATAGCTGCAAGTAAAGTGCCTGGTTTATCAGGGCCCGTAATCGAACCGGTTCTGCGCACATTGATACCCAGTGTGTCTAGGACATACAGTGTAGGTTTGTCTTCTAGACTTTGGTAACCATTGGCAAGAAAAGTGGCTTGTCTGACGTCATTATCTATTAAAGGTACTTGATCCTCATCACGGTTTAAGGCCAAACGATCCACCATTGGCGTGCTGATGGTATAACCTATTTTTTCAGTACCAACATAAGCATTACCAAATTTGTTATTACTTGTATCCCATAAAGGGACAGTATCTTGCCATTTTTTATGTGCAGCGGCACTTGCTGTTGTATTGGCTATATTTGTACCTCGATCGATATCAATACCAACAAATTGCCCTGTGGCTTCATTAGTGCCTCCAATATTTAAGGCATAAGCCGCTTTGCCCCCTTCTCCTAACGCACCAACAACAAAGGTGTGACCATTGGCTGTTGTTCTATCCGTCATTCCGCCATTAATAAATGTGGTACGTGGTATATCTGAGCCATAGCCAGGAGCTGCTCTAAATACAATATCTTGAATCAGGGTTTGACCACCTTCTCTTGGTGCTGAGCCAGGAATATAGGCAAATTTTTCAGAGTAGGGGCGATTTGCATAATAATTCCCCAGCCCAGAGGTTGCCGCAGTGTAGATTCTGACTTGACCATCATTTGAAGGTACAACCATAAATTTAGGTAGCTGAATTTTGCCCCAACTGGTCATATCTGTTCTTGAAATAGTGTAACCAGTTAATTTAATGGGTGAGTCTATAATTTCACCCAAATGACGTTTCATCGCATCGTTTGTTGTGCCACTGTTGGTGACGGTTGAACGGTTACGGAACCCTGTATTGGCATCGCAGCAAGGCGTTTCCCAGCCTGTGAGCCAATTCATATAGCCTTGATCTTTGCGCCATTTGGTTGAGTCTTTATTGACATCAATACCTAAAGCGCCAAGGTTGAATTTATTATTCATTTCAACGTCTCGTTTAGAATAGCTTGATAAGCGATAACGATTTAAATCAATTAACCCACTATCCTCCGAAGGGTCGCTGAGTACTGCTGTGCGATATGTTTCGTGTGAAGAAATTGGGTATTTGATGATTGGACTGCCTTTATTGTCTGTTATCGTTTGTAATGTTTTACTGTTGAGTAGCGTCATTTCCAGCTCAGAAGACCATTTGTCTGGATCCAGTTTAGGGGTAACAATCAGTACATTGTCACTGGAGGTAGAATTAATTGGACCACCAATACCATATTGTCCTGGTGTATATTTGGGGGGCTGGTATTGTAGTTTACCTAGAATTTTTGTCAGTGCTTCTGCCAGCTTAGCAGCGGTTGTGGCTGCTTCGTAAAAACCGTTGCCATAAATGGCTAAGTTGGCTAAAGAAGTTGAGTTGGCATACATACCAACAGCGGATGTACGGATATTTTGTACAGGAAAGAAAGAGTCATCAAAACTCACCCCCTCAAGATCATTACCCCCTTGTTTGTAGTCATAATTAGAGGCAAACTGTACAATATTACTGTTGTATCCATTTGCATTGGTTTTATTGTCAGGATCAATGTTATTTTGTGCAATGGCATCACCAGATTCACCATCGGTAATGGCTAATACAAAATTTTGCTGACAGCGATATTGCATGACATTATCGCCTATGCCTTGAAAACCATTGGTGCCACCCATGTAGTTATAAATGGTACGCAAACTTGCGTATAGCGGGGTGCCTCCTGATGGGGTCAATTTGTTTACGTTTTCTAAAAGATCATTAATATGCTCATCTGTTGTGTCTTTAATATAAACGGTAATGGCACCATTAGGACGTGAGCGATTGTTGTTATAGTAGGTAAGCGCAACACCTGCACCTTGGATTTCTTTGCCCTTTGTTGTTTGATTGTTCATATAAGCCAATCCCCAGCGAAAATCATTTTTATTTTGCTGAATAATCAAGGTAGCGACTTCTTTTGCCACTTCATCACGAGCTCTATATGTGCCATCTTCTTGTTTGTCTTTTGTGGTCATACTGCCAGAGTTATCTAAGAGCAACATCAAGTTGGGTTTGGTGTTGTTGATTTGTCTGGTTTGCATATACAGAGGGAGGTTCGGAAATAAATCTGTTGCCAATAGTTGTGATGGAGCCAATAGGGCACAGATTGTTAATGTCAGATATTTTTGTGAAAAAGAGCTTTGTTGATTTTTCATGATGCCCACCTTTTGCCTAAGTAGTTTCCATTTTTATATTTTTTCTTGATGTTGTTTTTATTTTTTATTTGTAAAATAAAATATTAAATTTGTTAAACATTGTTAATATAATATGATTATATAAGAATATTTATTCTAGCAATATATATTTTTCTCAAAGGTTGTGTATTTGGATGAATGGTTTTTATCTTATTGTTATATAAGAAATATTAAATTTATTTTTAATATTATTTATTTAAAATAAAAATTAAATATTTTATTTTATTTTTGATTGAATTTGTTTAATTTGATATTTTTGTTTTAATGAGAAAGAAATTTTTTGGATTTAAAATTTACATTTTGGGTAAATTTTAAATTTTGTGATAAAAAACATCAAAACAGCACGTAATTGTGTTGCAAGATAATAAAAAATGATCATAATAAACAACGTATAAGAAATTTTTTTCTTATACGTTGCCATTTGATTATATGTAACGCCAAGCAATACGCCTAGACACTTGGTTTATACTGCATTCTGGTACCAATTCATGAGTGATACCGCTTGTATCTGTGTACAGGTACTTAATGTTTGTACCTTTTTTACAATAAGCTCTTTCCTGTCGTTCACAGCTAGGTGAGCCTTGTTCACAAAAAGCAGCCTCTTTTTTGGTATTGTTGTTATTAAACTCCCCATCGTTGTTGGTTGCACCAAAATAGCCAATCATGGCTAAGGGGGAACCACCTGATGGTAAGCTGTAACCACTTAAATAACTTGTTTGTCCGTTCATGCTAATTGAGCCAAAAGTGGTATCTGATCCTTTTAGGGCGCCTCCAGTTACCGCATTCACAAACATTAAATAGTTGCTCGATTTAGATGTGTCGCGAAAACATACTTTATTTTTACCATTCAGGTTTACTTTACTGACGATATTCGTTGATAAAACAACTGTACCATCATTGATGTAAAAATCAGAGATGATTTTTTCGCCAGTGACAGGTAAATTGATGTACCAGCCTTTTGTTTCACCAATTGGGTTTTCACTTAAAAAACGATAGGTTTTATCTTGGTCGGTATGCGTTGAAATGGTCTGTTCTGTCAGTTCCGATTGTTTGATCGCAGCGCTACTGCTATCAGTCAAATCATCATAAATACCATATAAAGTTTGTGTGTGTTGAACATTGATATCATCAGCGTATAAAACACTGCCTGTACCAAACACCACGACAGTACGTTTTTTATACTGTGAGAAGTGGGGCGCGGTTGTAATCGGTTGAAGAGGGATATATTCACCCGCAATATTTGTGCCGCCTAAGCCTTCATAAATTTTGGTCAGTGTCCATTGATCAGGTTCCTCTTTTCTTAAATCAACACGATAAATATCGCCCGCTCTGTCCCCAACATAAATAATATCGGCAATGCCATCATTATCCAAGTCAACAGGAGTCGGAGAAGATAAGCCATAATCTTTGACTTTATTGGTGTTTTTGATGGTGAATTTTTTTAATACTGTTCCTTTTTCTGTCAGATCATTAGGGTTTGTGCCTGTCCCTGCGTTCATCCCCAATGTGTCTATAATGTATAAAGCACCATCGTTTGATTCACTACTGTAGCCATTAGGCACAACGGCAACTTGTTTAATATTGGTCAAATCAGGCTTGCCTTTACTTGTGCGATTAATGGCAATAGGTGCAATCATTGCCTTGCCCGTTGTGTAGCCTATATCTGGGTCATCTTTTAACTGAGGATTGGTTGCGCTATCCCATAAAGGAATGGATGACTTCCAAGTATTCTGCTCTGCATCTACACCAACTTTTGTTGTGCCATCTTTCTGACTGACACCACCAATATTCAGGGCAAAAGTACCTTTACCTCCTTGTCCAAGAGAGGCAACCGCAAATAGCTGCCCTTTGTTGGTGTAACGGATAGCTGTGCCGCCATTTACCCCATATTGATGAGGAACATTGGTACCATAATCGGCATCTGCACGTTTGTAGGCATAGTTATATAGGGTATTATTTCCTTCAACTTCAGACATACCAGCAAAATAACCAAAAGTATAGGTATAAGGAGAATAGTCTGTAATGGTTGTTTTAGTGCCATCTGATAAGGTAATTTCTTTTTCTTGACCGTATTGTTTATTAGGCGTGTAAATTTTAAACATGCCATCATTAGAACCAAGAGTCAGATATTTAGGTGACTGAAGTTTTTTGTCTATTGGGCCAGACATTAATAATGGACTATTAAGCACATCGCCTAAAAAACGGCGCTCATCATTGGCAGACAGCACCGCACGTTTACGATAGCCTGTTTGTTTGTCTTCCTCTACAGAAGTTGTCAGCCATGGCATAAAATTAAGATAATAGTCATCTTCAGCTTTACCTAATGTATTTAAACCAAAACTATCATTGTTAAAAACACGTTTAACTTCATTTCTGTCCGTTAAATTAACCCAACCATGATTGTGGCTGCCTAAAACAATATGTTTTCCGTAGTCGTAGGTGGCAGGTCCCATTTTGGTCATATTGCCCTGAGCATTGAGCCAGTCAAAATTTAAATCAGATTGCCAATTATTTGAACGTAATTTTAATGTTGCAACAACTTTATCTCCTTTATCATTTGTGACATAAGAGGCTGCTGGCACAGTTGGGTAAAAACTGTTTTTGGGTTTCATTGATTCAATATAATTGGTGATGACTTCGATTAATTCACCAGTGTTGCTGACAATTGCAGAAAAACCTTTACCAATAGAAGCAAATTGTTGCAGCTCCTTTGGCTTCATATCAGGTGTTAAACCAATAGCAGAAGATGTAATGTATTGATTAGGAAAATCTTCCTGGTTATAAAACTCACCATCTAAATCTTTTTGATTACTGCTTTTTGGGTGTGTGGTTGCCGCTTCTTTAACACTGTCTCTGATATGTGGGCTCCAGAAATCATCGCCATCAGTCATGACAATGACAAAACTGTCTTGGCAGCGATAATGAACCATTTCCTTGGCTGTAGGCATGTCTCTTGTCTCGCCAAGAAACTGGTAGTTATTTGACAGTAATTGCGGCAAAGAATACCAAAGCAACCCCGTTTCATAGGCAATTTTACGGATATTGTTTTTGATTTCTTCTTTATGTTCTTCACTGCGTTTACCTGCTGGGTGCTCTTCACTGATTTGTGGTGCGGCACGGGTAATATAACCATACCAGCTAAACCAGCGGTCATAGTGATATTGCACAGGGTAAGGTTTATCAGCAGGTAAACCAGGAATAATGCCTGCTGTTCCTTGGGTATACAGCCATTTCCCTTTGTTTTTTACCCACTGTGCACGACGTGGGTCTTGTTTGATTTCTTCATCAGACCATTCTTGCCAATGATCAACACGGTTGTAATCTTTATTGATCACAACACCAAAATTAAAATCATCATAATAAGTATCAACAACTTTTAATAAGGACAGTTTGACCATATCCAGTCGGGTAGGGTGATTGGCTGAGGGGGTGTTTTTAGGTAAGTATTTTGTCCCCAATAAATAGTTCATTGTTGCGGTGTTATCAATATAAAACCAAAGTATTGGCTTGGTTTTATTGATATAGGGTTGCATGTTTACAGGTTCTGAGGGGAAAGGATATTTTTGCGCAAAAGCTTGGGTACTTGTACCAAAAATCAATAAAGTAGATAAAGAAATGACGCTTATTGTGTATGAGGGGATTTTTTTGAGTAAGTTATGTTGTTGTTTTAATGATATATCCTGCATATGCTTTTCCCTAAAAATTGATACAAAAATATACAAATTTTTTGAATATTTTTTTAAATATTATTAAATTAAATAATTGTTGGTTTTTGATTTAAAACGATATGAATAAATGAATGGAAGTTTTTATGTTTTGTTTTATCTATCATAAATATTAATATTATTTTTAATGACTATCATGATAGTAGAAATATTGTATTTAAGCCCATTTTTATTGGTTTTTTTGTTTTTTGTTTTTTTGATAAAAGGCGTTGTTTTTTGATAAAAGGTGATTGATTTCTTATGATTTATATATAATAAAATCGATATTTTTTTATATGAATAATATAAATTTATATTTATTGTTTATTTTGTTTTTTCTATTTTTTATTTTTTAATCGATATTTAAATTTTGTTTATTATATTTATTAGTTAATAATATTTTAATTATCGGGTAGTTAGTATTTTTCTATAGTAAGAAAATATGTTTTGAGAAGGTATAATGATGTTTGGCTATTTATTTAAGCTTATGAGTGATGATGTATTTTTTTGTTTTTATAAAAAATAAATGATTGGTTAAGGTAAATTGAAATAATTTTTATATTTTGTTACTTAATTTGATTTTGGTTAAATAAAATATAGCGTGAAACATAATTAAGTTGTATAAAAGAGACAAAAATAAGATTGAAAAAGTAATGGTGTTCAGTGATATAAGCATTTAGATTGGAGGAATCGCCAAAAGAAGAAACGGATACAAAAGCAGCCATTATTCTCAATGACTGCCTTGTGATCCTTTGAGTGATTAATAGCCTAAACGTTGGCAAATAGTCGAAACAGTACCAGCCTGATTTAATGTGTAAAAGTGCAGACTTGGTGCCCCTTGAGTTAATAATTTATCTGCTAGTGCTGTGGTCACATCTAAACCAAGCGCCTTAATTGAGGCAATATCGTCCCCATAAGATTGTAGTTTCAGTTTAAGCCAACGCGGCACCTCTGCACCACACATATCAGAAAAACGCACCAGTTGGCTTGAACTGGTAATGGGTAGGATGCCTGGCACTATTGGTATATTGACCCCTTTAGCCTGTACTTCATCCACAAATGCAAAGTAGGCATCGGCATTGAAAAAATACTGGGTAATGGCTGAATTTGCACCTGCTTTTACTTTGGTCACAAAGTTATTGATGTCGTCTTGTGCATTTTTCGCTTGTGGATGGTATTCAGGGTAAGCGGCAACTTCAATATGAAACCAATCACCATGTTTTTCTCGAATAAAGGCAACCAATTCGCTGGCGTATCTAAAGTCCCCTAAGCTCACCATGCCAGAAGGGATGTCCCCACGCAAAGCCACAATATGACGGATACCATGGCTTTTATATTCTTCCAGAATTTCTGCTATGCCCTCATATGTTGCTCCAATACATGATAAATGAGGGGCAGCGGGTGTGCCTTCTGTCATAATTTCCATGACAGTATTTAAAGTACCATCTTTTGTTGTGCCACCGGCACCGAATGTACAAGAAAAAAATTCTGGTTGAAATTGTCTTAATTGTTTACGGGTATGTCGTAATTTTTCTTGAGCTTCTTCCGTTTTGGGCGGAAAAAACTCAAAGCTAAGTGCTTTTTTCATGTAAATGTCCTGAATATATTTTTTATGGTTTTAAAAAACAGGTTGTATAGGGTGTGGTGTTTGGTGGCACTATTTTTTCAAACGAAAATGAGCCGAACAAGCATGTGCATGTAATCCTTCACCTGTTGCCAGTAACTGAGCGACTTCGCCCAGAATGTGCGCACCTTCTTCTGAAACCTGAATGAGGCTAGAGCGTTTTTGAAAATCATAAACGCCCAAAGGAGAGGCGAAACGGGCTGTTCTGCTGGTGGGTAGAACATGGTTTGGGCCTGCACAATAGTCTCCTAATGATTCGCTGGTAAAGCGTCCCATAAAAATCGCACCAGCGTGTTTGATTTTGGGTGTCCATTTTTCAGGTTCTTCTACCGACAATTCTAAATGTTCTGGAGCAATATAATTGGCAATTTCGCACGCTTGTTCTAAATTGTTAGCCAAAATTAAGGCACCACGGTTGCTTAATGATGCTTCAATAATGTCTTTGCGTGGCATGGTAGGCAATAATTTGGCAATACTTTGTTTGACTTCATTCAGATAATCTTGAGAGGTTGCAATAAGAATAGACTGAGCAATTTCATCATGTTCGGCCTGACTGAATAGGTCCATTGCCACCCAATCGGCAGGAGTAGAACCATCAGCAATGACCAAAATTTCACTTGGCCCTGCAACCATATCAATACCAACAACACCAAATACTCGGCGTTTAGCTGCCGCTACATAGGCGTTTCCTGGCCCTGTGATTTTATCAACTTGGGTAATGGTTTGAGTGCCATAAGCTAACGCTGCAACAGCTTGTGCACCACCAATTGTAAATACTTTTGTCACTCCTGAAATATAAGCTGCTGCTAGGACCAGGTCATTGCGTTCCCCTTTTGGGGTAGGCACCACCATAATAATCTCTGTTACGCCGGCAACTTGTGCTGGCATGGCATTCATTAACACACTAGAGGGATAGGCTGCTTTACCACCTGGTACATAAATACCCACTTTATCTAAAGGTGTGACTTGTTGTCCCAATAAAGTGCCTGTTTCATCGGTATAAGTCCAAGAGGTTTGTTTTTGTCTTTCATGGTAAGATTTTACTCGCTCTGCTGCCGTTTTTAGCGCCTGTTGTAGTTTTGGCTCTAGCCTGTCAAATGCAGCCTTTAACTCTTCTTGAGTAATGGTCAGTTCAGCCATGCTGTTGGCAGTTAAACCATCAAAGCGAGCTGTATATTCTAATAAAGCCGCATCGCCTTTATCTTTTACGTGTGCACATATTTGGGCAACAGTCTCGTCAATTTTTGGGTCTTGAGCGGTTTCAAAAGCCAACAGTTCAGTTAGTTGTGTCCAAAACTGCTCATCCTGAGTATTCATTTCCTTCATCACGATTATGACTCCTTAATGGCTGATGCAAATGCATCAATAATGGGTTCAATTTGATTATATTTTAGTTTTAATGCTGCTTTATTGACGATCAAATTGCTGGCGATATCTTGAATGTGTTCTACAGCGACTAAGTTATTGGCTTTTAATGTGCTGCCTGTGGACACAAGATCCACAATTGCATCAGACAAACCGACAAGGGGTGCCAGTTCCATCGAACCATATAATTTAATGATGTCTACATGAACACCTTTGGCAGAAAAGTGTTCTCTAGCAATTTTTGGGTATTTTGTTGCGACACTTAAACGAGCACCCGCATGAGCCGATTGCTCATAGTTAAACCCATTTTTTACGGCCACCATCATTTTGCATTTGGCAATGTTTAAATCTAAAGGTTGATATAAGCCATGTCCACCATGTTCAATCAACACATCTTTACCTGCAATTCCTAAATCCGCAGCACCATATTGCACATAAGTTGGGACATCAGAAGCTCGAACGATGACCAGTTTAATGTGTTCATGATTGGTGCCAATAATTAATTTTCGCGAGCTTTCTGGATTTTCATTGGGAATGATGCCCGCAGCAGCCAATAATGGCAAAGTTTCTTCAAAAATACGTCCTTTAGAAAGTGCAATGGTTAAGTCAGTCATATTATATTGTATTCTTAATTTAAGATAATGGAATGAGAGGTCATTATTGACCTGATTTTAACAAGGTTTCTATGTCTTGGGCTAATTGTTTAAAAGGAACCGCATGAGGCTCATACACCCGCACGAGACCTTTTCGATCAATTAAGTAAGAGCCTGCGCTGTGATCAACCGAATAATTACCTTCTTCAGTGTAGTGTTTTTGCGCCATAATTTTATAGGCTTTTAAAATGGGTGAAAGTTGCGTTTCATTTTGTGCACTCAAACCAATAAAGTGTTCATTGAATATAGGGGTATAGTCGGACAGCACTTTAGGGGTATCGCGCTCAGGGTCAACAGAAATAAATAAAAGTTGGACTTCCTGACTTTTATCCCCTAATGATTCAATAGCACGTGAATAATCCAATAGATTTGTTGGGCAAATATCTGGGCAATGGGCATAACCGAAGACCAAAACAACAACTTTACCCTGAAAATCAGACAGTTTCACGGTTTGCCCTGTGTGTGCAGGTAATTCAAATGGTCCACCTATGTGTTCCTCTGAAACATCGGAACCCAAAAAATGAAGCTTATCGGATTCTGAAGTTTGAGGTGAACAGGCACTGATAACAATAAGCAAAACCAAGATGATTAAATGCTTCATATTATTCCAAAAGAGAAAAAGATTTTTTCATTATAGACTTAGAATACCTTTGTTTAAAAGAGTATCTTTTTGTTTAGAATAAATGAGCATAATCATAGAACAAAGAGTACAGTATCCTGATACTTGTTTTTATCTAAATTGTCGCAATTTTAATAAAACAAGTGGATTGTTTTTATTGTGGTCAAAACATTTTTTGATCACAGTTAATCAATGAAACATTTAACGTTTTAATCAAAACCAAAATAATGAAGAGGAGTACCCGATGTTGACTTTATATACCTTGCCAGGAGCATGTTCCTTGGCTGATCATATTGCTTTAGCTTGGTCTGGCTTGCCTTATCAAGTAAATGTAGTCAATCGTGATGTGATTAAATCACCTGAGTATTTAGCTAAAAACCCGAATGGACAAGTGCCTTTGTTGGAAAAAGACAACTGGCGTGTTGCACAAAACCTTGCTATTTTGGATTATATTGCTGGGGCTGCTACAGGCGCTAATATTGGTCCGGTCGATACACCAGAAAGTAGAGCAGAGTTTTTAAGCTGGCTTTCATTTGTTTCAGCAGATTATCATAAAGCTTTTTCTCCTATATTTGGTGCTGCCCGATTTGGCTTAGACAAAGCCGCCGAAGAAGCTTTACAAAAAGGAGCCATTGAATTATTGCGTACCCATTATTTGGCTAAGTTAGATCAACATTTTGCGCAAAATCAATTTGCTTTTGCTGGTAGAAAAACTGTTGTGGATGCCTATTTGTGGGTGGTTACCTCATGGGCATATAATTTTGTGCCAACGTTAGCAACAGATTACCCTAATTTAAATGCGTACTTTGAGCGCTTTAAAGCAGATGAAGGTGTGCAAAAAGCATTGGCAGAACAAAAAACATCATCAAAATAATCTGATTAAAAAGACCAGCTAAATGCTGGTCTTTTCTTTAATGCAGTTGTTCAGTTTATTCAGTAAATGTTTCAAAAAGTGTCACGACTTTTTGTACGCCAGATGTTTGGCTGATGGCAGCGGTTGCCGCAGCTTGTTCTTCAGGTGTCAAAATACCCATAACGTAAGTAACCCCATTATAAGTGACCACTTTAACGTGATTAGGTGAAACGCCTTTTGCGCCTAAAATAGTGGTTCTGACTTTTGATGTAATCCAACTGTCTCGACTCATATTACCAAAGCTTCTACCATCAGGTGAAATGGTGATTTGATTGTATACTCTACGTACATTAGGTTGCGCCCGAACAATGCGTTCAGCAATTTGTTGTTCTTCTTCATTTTGAACCATGCCCAATAACAAAGAAGCACGATTATAGGTGACAACAGTAACACTTGCTTTGGGTGCGTCAGAAGTGCGGGTTTCATTAATTTTATTATTAATTTGGCCTGCTACTTTCAGATCAATTGCATTGTCATCTGTTTGTGCACCAGTGCTGCGTCTATCAAACCCAACTTTTGCACCACCAACTGCACCACCAATTAATAATGCGGGGCATCCAGACAAACCAATGGATAAAGCGCATACCAATACAATGAGTTTTGTTTTCTTCAACATAGGCTTATTCGCCTCCTAATAAAATAAAATCAATGGCATCACATAATGCATGGATCGCAGTAATATGGACTTCTTGAATACGAGCCGTACGATGATAGGGCACATTTAATAAAATGTCTTGATTGGTCAAAGCTGCTGCTATTTGTCCGCCATCTTTACCTGTTAGAGCAATGACTTTCATCCCCTTTTCGTGCGCAGCGTGTACGGCTTCTAACACATTAGCCGAGTTGCCAGAAGTCGATATCGCCACTAATACATCATTTGCTTGGCCTAAAGCCCGAACCTGTTTTGAGAAAATCAATTCAAAATCATAATCGTTGCCAATAGCCGTTAAAGCAGAAGTGTCCGTTGTTAAAGCAATTGAAGCCAGACCCGGGCGCTCTTTTTCAAAGCGACCAACCAATTCAGCCGAAAAATGCTGAGCATCGGCAGCCGAACCACCATTACCACAAGCCAAAACTTTACCTTCGCTCATAAATGAAGCCACCAGACATTCTGCTGCTAAGGCAATGTTGGTGGGTAAAATTTCTTCACATTGTTTTTTTACTTCAATACTTTCAGTAAAATGTGTGCCAATTCGTGCGATTAAATCCATATTATTAGCCTAAAATATTTTGTAGCCAGACAGGTTCATTTTGCCCTTGAAGTAACCATGCATCAACACGGCAAGGTGCCTGAATGCGTTTTGTTTGTAAATAAAGCTCAATCGTTTTCGTAAGTTTAGCGCATTTTGCATCAGAAATGCTGTACATTGACCCACCAAATTGATTATTTTTACGATATTTTACTTCAACAAAGACATAAATGTCCCCTTGACGCATCACCAAATCAATTTCACCAAAGGCACAATGCCAGTTTCGTTCAATTAATTGTAAGCCTTTTTTCTTTAAATAGGCCAAAGCAGCATCTTCTGTTTGCTGACCTGTTGGATGGTTTAGTTTCATATTTCTCGTGAATAATGGCGCAAAATGGTATAGTGTCCAGTCAATAATATTACATCAGGTTTAAACGTGCAAAAATATATCGATCAGGCCAAACAGAGTTTGCTTACCCAAACTTTATATGTGCTGGCCACCCCAATTGGCAATTTATCTGATATTACCTTACGTGCTTTGGCTGTGTTGGAAAAAGCTGATTTGATTTGTGCAGAGGACACGAGAGTCAGTGCGCAGTTACTGAGCGCTTATGGTTTAAAAGGGAAACTGATCAGTGTGCGTGAACACAATGAAGCACAAATGGTGCAACAAGTGATCCAAGCATTACAAGAGAACAAAATAGTGGTGCAGTTATCCGATGCGGGCACTCCTGCCATTTGTGACCCAGGTGCGCGTTTGGTTAAAGGCGTACGAGATGCAGGTTTTAGCGTTTCTCCCATTGTTGGTGCCAGTGCCTTGGTTGGTGCTTTAAGTGTGGCGGGCATGAATGATGCCCAATTTTTCTTTGCGGGTTTTTTGCCCCCAAAAAGCAAAGAGCGGCAAACTGTATTGCAAAGCTGGTTAAAAGCCTCTTATACCGTTGTTGCTTTTGAAACGCCTCATCGTATTGAAGCGACTTTAGAAGATATGGTCACTGTTTTTGGTACAAGACGAGTGGTGCTTGCGCGAGAGTTAACCAAAACATTTGAAACCATTTTAGATGGTGATGTAGCCCAATTACTTGAACAGGTTAAAAATGACCGTAATCAGAGTAGAGGGGAATTTGTCTTATTAATAGAAGGCGTTAAGGCAGAAAAACAAACTGACTTAACGATAGAAGCACAAAATATGGCCATGGTTTTGGCAAAACATTTGCCAACAAAACAAGCGGCTGAACTGACCAGTGAATTATCAGGTGTGAATAAAAAAATAGCGTATGACTTTATTGTACAATCAAAAAATAGCGAAAGAGGTGTGGAATGAAAGCATTGTTATCAATTGATTATACTTATGATTTTGTGGCAACAGATGGTAAGTTAACCACCGCAAAGCCTGGACAAGCTATAGAGCAAAGCCTTACCTTACTGACAGAACAATTTATTCAAGCAGGTGATTTTGTTGTGTTTGCCATAGATGCGCATCATCAACATGATGTTTATCATCCAGAAAATAAATTGTTTCCCGCTCATAATCTTATTGGCACATCGGGTCGTTCATTATATGGTCAATTAGCCAATATATATGAACAACATCAAAATAAAGAAACCGTTTATTGGTTAGATAAACGCCATTATTCAGCCTTTAGTGGCACAGATTTAGATATTCGTCTAAGAGAACGCCAGATTACAGAAATTCATTTAACAGGTGTGTGTACCGACATTTGTGTGTTACACACAGCCGTGGATGCTTATAACCTTGGCTATCAAATAGTCGTACATAAAAATGCGGTTGCCAGTTTTGACCCTGTTGGACATGAATGGGCATTGAATCATTTTAAAAATACCCTAGGGGCAACCGTCATTGACTAAAATAGTTAAGGGACAATTTCAATTGGGGTATTGTTTTTAATTAAAATCCATAATTCGTCCATCACCGCATTACTTACCGCAATGCAGCCAAAAGTCCAATCTCGATTGGGCATATAACGGTATAAAGGTTCTCCTTCTTTGCCTTGTTTGGTGTTAATAGTGCCGTGAATCATAATGTCTCCACCTGCGCTCACACCTCTGTCTTGCGCCTGTTTAGTGTCTGCCTGATTGGGGTAGGAAACATGCAAAGATTTATAATAAGAACTGTTTGGGTTACGCCAGTCGATTATGTAGTTGCCTTCTGGTGTTTTGCCATCACCTTCTTCTTTTTTATGGCCTTCTGGTGCAAAACCTAAGCGAATTGCATAGCGTCGTACAATTTGATCTTTGGCTAAAAGCTCCATATAACGCTGAGCTTTATAAACCTTTATTTTGGTAATCCTTGGCAATTGGTCAACAGGCGTTTGCCCCCAGTCATTGTTTAGAACGTCTACTTGTTGTGGCTCAGACGCATCAACAGGTGTGCTTGTTTGTTCGATGGGTAAAACATCTGGTACAGGTTGATACTGGTAGAAAAAATAACCAGATGCAGCCACAATCAGTAGAGTCAATAAACCTAAAATCAGTTTTTTCATGGATTAAATCTTTGCGTAAACAGTCAACTCATACGATAATATAAGAATTTTATTTATTTTCCCAACCTTTATTTTTAAGGTGCACTAAATTATGCCTTTTTTAAAACTTAAAGAACAAAACATCACGGGTAAAAGAGTCCTTATTCGTGTTGATATGAATATACCATTAAAAGATGGTGCCATAACAGATGACACAAGAATTGTTGCTTCATTGCCCTCCATTGAATATTGCTTGGCTCAAGGGGCAGCGGTGATTGTGATGAGTCATTTGGGGCGACCCACAGAAGGCGAACCTACAGCAGAAGACACTTTGCTGCCTGTGAGTAAATGCTTAAGTGCTTTATTGAACAAACCTGTTCCTTTGTGTCAAGATTGGCAAAATGGTGTGTCCGTTGAACCTGGACAAATCGTGATGTTGGAAAACGTACGCTTTAATGTAGGGGAAAAGAAAAACAGCGAAGCATTAGGAAAAGCCTATGCTTCACTTTGTGATGTATTTGTGAATGATGCTTTTGGTACCGCACATCGCGCTGAAGCGTCTATTTATGCCGTTGCACAGTTTGCCCCTGTTGCATGTGCAGGTTTATTATTAACTGCCGAGTTAGAAGCGCTCAGCATTGCTTTAGAAGAACCAAAAAGACCATTGGTGGCCATTGTAGCAGGCAGTAAAGTATCAACAAAGTTAACCATTTTAAAAAGCTTGGCAGATAAAGTCGATCAGCTTATTGTGGGGGGAGGCATTGCCAATACCTTTTTGTTGGCAAAAGGGCATGATGTTGGTAACTCCCTAGCTGAAACAAACTTACTGAATGAAGCCAATGAAGTGATGAACCAAATGAGTAAGCATGGCGGTTGTGTACCTTTGCCAACAGATGTGGTGACAGCAAAAGCCTTTGCCGAAGATGCCAAAGCAACGCTTAAACCCATTGATGAGGTTCAAGCGGACGATATGATTTTGGATATTGGCCCAAATTCAGCACAGGAGTTAGTAGACATCATTCAAAAAGCAGGTACAGTGGTGTGGAATGGCCCTGTTGGCGTGTTTGAGTTTCCTCAATTTGCAGAAGGTACCCATACTTTGGCTCAGGCCATTGCAGAGAGCTCAGCCTTTTCTATTGCTGGAGGGGGAGACACCTTAGCAGCTATTGCTAGCTTCGGTGTAACCGATAAAATTGATTATATCAGTACAGGTGGTGGGGCATTTTTAGAGTTTTTAGAAGGCAAGGAATTGCCTGCGGTGAAAATTTTAAAAGAACGAGCAAATTGATCAGAACGGCTTGATGTAAAAAGCAATCTAATCAGATTGCTTTTTACATTTTAACCTAATGAAAAATTATTGTTTTGAAATAGGGTAAAGTACAGTATCAATGGTTTTATAAAAGTAGCTAAGACAGGAGTTTGGTGGGTTTATGCTCTTATTGAACCATAAAATTTATATATTGAGTGTAAGATAAAATCACAGTAGGAGATGGTTTAAGCCTTTTGGTTATTTAAAAATCGTTTTCTTTTTTTTGGTTTCAGGACAAGTTAAGGTATCCTTAACCCTTTATCCTTCTTTTTAATGGTCAAATTAAGCATGACTTATTCAGAATTACAACAATTACTGACACAACGTATCCTTGTTTTAGATGGCGGTATGGGTACGTTGATTCAACAAAAAAAATTCACAGAAGCTGATTTTCGGGGGACACGATTTGCAAACTGGCCACAAGACCTTAAAGGCAATAATGACCTTTTGGTTTTGACTCAACCTGATGCTATTGCACAAATGCATCGTGATTACTTATTGGCAGGAGCTGATATTTTAGAAACCAATTCTTTTAACAGTACGGCTGTGGCCCAAGCTGATTATGGTATGGAAGAGTTGGTGTTTGAGCTGAATTTTGAAGCGGCACGTTTGGCCAAAATGGTGGCACAAGAGGTGACGCAAACCAACCTAAATAAACCAAGACTGGTTGCAGGTGTGTTGGGCCCAACCAATAGAACCGCAAGCATTAGTCCTGATGTGAATAATTCAAGCTTACGCAATATTACTTTTGATGAATTAAAAGAAGCGTATCTTGTTGCCATTGATGGTTTGGTTCAAGGTGGTGCAGATTTGCTGATGGTTGAAACCATTTTTGATACGCTTAATGCTAAAGCGGCATTGTTTGCTATTGAGACCTATTTTGAACAAAAAGGCATTCAATTGCCTATCATGATTTCTGGCACCATTACCGATCAGTCTGGGCGCACCTTAACAGGTCAAACACCCGAAGCGTTTTATAACAGCTTACGCCATGTGAAACCCTTAAGTTTTGGTTTGAACTGTGCTTTAGGGCCTGATTTATTGCGTCCTCATGTGGAAACATTTAGCCAAATTTGCGAAACATTTGTGTCTGTTCATCCCAATGCAGGGTTACCTAATGCTTTTGGTGGCTATGATTTAGGGCCAGAAGATATGGCTCAAAGCATTGCTGAATGGGCAAAAGATGGCTTAATTAATATTGTGGGTGGGTGCTGTGGGACAACGCCTGCGCATATTGCGGCAATTGCTCAGGCTGTATCGACCATTGCACCACGTAAAATCCCTCAATTGCCTGTTCAGTGCCGTTTAAGTGGTTTGGAACCCTTTAATATTGATAAAAACTCTTTATTTGTTAATGTGGGTGAGCGCACCAATGTGACAGGCAGTAAAGCTTTTGCTCGTTTGATTTTGAATAATCAATTTGATGAAGCCTTAGCTGTGGCACAAAATCAGGTTGAAAACGGTGCACAAATTATTGACATCAACATGGATGAAGGCATGTTGGATGCCAAAGCGGCAATGGTGCAGTTTTTAAATTTGGTGGCAGGGGAGCCTGACATTTGCCGAGTGCCTATTATGATTGACAGCTCTCGTTGGGAAGTCATTGAAGCTGGTTTGAAATGTATTCAGGGCAAGGGTATTGTCAACTCAATTTCGATGAAAGAAGGAGAAGAAGCTTTTATTCGTCAGGCCATTTTGGTCAAACGTTATGGTGCAGCAGTTGTGGTCATGGCTTTTGATGAACAAGGTCAAGCAGATACTTATGAGCGTAAAATCAATATCTGTAAACGCAGCTATGATATTTTGGTGAATAAAGTTGGCTTTGATCCTGCGGATATTATTTTTGATCCAAACGTGTTTGCCATTGCCACTGGTATTGAAGAGCATGTGCGTTATGGGCTTGATTATATTGAAGCTTGTGGTTGGATTACGCACAATTTACCTTATGCCAAAACTTCTGGCGGTATTTCAAATGTGTCGTTCAGTTTTAGAGGCAATAATAAGGTTCGAGAAGCCATCCATGCTGTCTTTTTGTATTATGCCATTAAAAATGGGTTGACCATGGGCATCGTCAATGCAGGTGCTTTAGAAGTCTATGATGAAGTAGAGCCTATTTTACGTGAACGTATTGAAGATGTGGTGTTGATGCGTACACCAAAAGATGGGGGGGATGCCACAGAACATTTGATTGCTTTAGCTGAAACATTTAAAGGTGATGTTGCTCAAAATAAACAAGAAGATTTGGTTTGGCGTACATGGCCAGTTGCCAAAAGAATAGAACATGCTTTGGTCAAAGGCATTACCCAATATATTGAAGAGGATACTGAAGAGGCTCGTCAACAGTTACCGCGCCCTATTAATGTGATTGAAGGTCCCTTAATGGATGGCATGAATGTGGTGGGGGATTTATTTGGCGACGGTAAAATGTTTTTGCCTCAGGTGGTTAAATCTGCCCGAGTGATGAAGCAGGCAGTAGCCTATTTGCAGCCTTTTATTGAGCAAGAAAAAATTGATTTAGGGTTAACCGATGAGCCCGCACAAGCGGTTATGGTGATTGCCACCGTTAAAGGTGATGTACACGATATTGGCAAAAATATTGTGGCAGTGGTCTTGCGTTGTAACAATTATAAAGTGATTGATTTAGGTGTGATGGTTCCTGCGCAAACAATTTTGGATGCGGCAAAAGAACATAAGGCAGATTTAATTGGTTTGTCTGGTTTAATTACCCCAAGCTTAGAAGAAATGTGCCATGTGGCTAAAGAGATGGAGCGCCAAGGTTTTACCCTGCCGTTGTTGATTGGTGGTGCCACAACATCAAAAGCCCATACTGCCGTTAAAATTGCACCGAATTATCCTTCTGGTTTTGCCATGCATGTATTGGATGCTTCGCGTACGGTAGGGGTATTGTCTCAGCTTTTATCTGAGCATGGGGTTGAAGAATTTAAGCAACAGGTAAAAGATGAGTATCATCTTATTCGCGAACAATATGCTCAAAAAGGCAGTGCCAAACTTGTGTCTATTGCTGATGCGCGAGCCAATAAGTTGCCGATTAATTGGGCAGAAGAAACCATTACGCCACCCAAAAAAATGGGCGTCACCTATTTTGAAGATTATCCTTTAGAAGAGCTTTTACCCTATTTTGACTGGACTGTTTTTTTCCAAAGTTGGGAATTGGCTGGGCGTTTCCCTGCTATTTTGGACGATGAAGTTGTGGGTGAAACAGCCAGAGACTTATATCAAAATGCGCAGGAAATGTTGAAAAATATCATTGCACAAAAATGGATTAAAGCGTCTGCTGTGATTGGTTTCTTTGCTGCAAACAGCACAGCAGATGATGATATTGTGGTGTTTGATGAGCAACATCAAGAAAAAATGCGTTGGCACACCTTGCGTCAACAGTTGCCAAAAGTATCGGGTAAATACAATAGTTGTTTGGCCGATTTTGTGGCACCAGTGGACAGTGGGCGCGAAGATTATATTGGTGCTTTTGCTGTGACTGCGGGTATAGGCATCGATGAAAAAGTGGCTTATTTTGAGCAAAATAATGATGATTTCAGTGCGATTTTGCTCAAAGCGTTGGCCGATCGTTTTGCTGAAGCATTGGCAGAGCGTATGCATGAGCGTGTGCGACAGGAATTTTGGGGCTATGCTGCTGATGAGCATTTAAGTAATGATGAATTAATTGCGGAAAAATACCAAGGCATTCGTCCTGCGCCAGGTTATCCAGCTTGTCCAGATCATACAACAAAAGAGGCTCTGTTTGATTTACTTGATGTGCCTAAGGTTGGTATTACCTTAACTGAAAGTTATGCCATGTTGCCAACGGCGGCTGTTAGTGGGTTTTATTTGGCCAGTAAACACGGTCATTATTTTGGGACAGGGAAAATAATGGCTGATCAATTGGCGGATTATGCCAAGCGGCGTGGGGTGTCTATTGAACAAGCCCAAAAAGATTTAGCCCCTATTTTGGCCTAATCAATCAAAATGCCCTTATTTTAAAATAAGGGCATTTTGATCAAATAGATGAATTTTGTCTTAAGTTAACGACGTCGGCTTCTGAATTTTTGTATACACCAGATCAGTAGAGCAAATACCATTAAGCCAAATATCACGGCTAAAGCAGGGGCTGCTTTAATTAAAAAAGGTGTTTCTCCGCCTTTTTTAATGGTAGCCACTTGCCGTTCAGTTAAGACAACTTTACTTTGCCCAAAGCGATCAATCACATAATTGGCCACAGCCGCAATTTGTGCATCTGTTAATTTGCTGCCAATGCTGTTGCTTGCGACGCCAAAAGCAGGCATTAAAACGGTTTGGTCTTGTCCTGCTCTTTGTACGCCAAACGCAATTGCCATAACCAGATTATTCGGTTGCATGGCACCTACTGAAGAGTTTTGTGTTAAAGAGGGAAATTGACCATCACGAGTGCCTTCACCATTCATACCATGGCAGCTTGCGCACGCAGCATTATACAGAACCGCACCATCCAATTCATTTATATTGCCTTTTTGGTTATTGTTGTTGCCTGTTTCAATTAATGACACCTCTAAAGGTTTTGCTTGTGTAATGGCATAAGAGGCCAGTGTTTGATTTTTGTCGTGAATAGGTGTCACTGTTTTTAGATACAAGGCGATGGCATTTAAGTCTTCATCGGTTAAATGTTTTAAGCTCTTTTCAACGGCTTCGGCCATGCCTCCTGCAGCTTGTCCTTTATTAGGGACATGTCCGTTTTTAAAATAAGTCACTAACTCTTCATTGGTCCAGCCGCCTATGCCACTGATTGGATCAGAGGTAATGTTTGGTGCAAACCAGCCATTGACAACTGAACCAGACAAATATTGCTTTTGGTCTGAAGCCATAAATGAGTTTCGTGGGGTATGGCAAGTGCCACAATGGGCTAAGGCATCAACCAGATAACGGCCACGATTAATTTCATTAGAGACAGTTGGATCATTTTTAAAAGACGCTTTATTTAAAAATAAACCATCCCAAACAGCCATCATACCGGGCGCATTAAAAGGAAAAGACAGCTTACTTTTTGCTTGCGGAGCTTCATCAACTGGTTCGACTGCATTCATAAAGTAAGCATATAAAGCATGAATGTCTTCATCTGTTATTTGACTGTATTCAGTATAAGGCATCGCTGGGTACAAGCGAGAACCATCTGCTCTAATACCCTCTTTGATTGCTTTTTTAAATTGTTCTTCTGTATACTGCCCAATACCAAATTGTTTGGATGGGGTAATATTGCTGGAAACAATGATGCCCATTGGCATGGGAAACTCATATCCTCCAGCAAAAGGTGTGTTTTCTGCTCCTTTGGCAGTATGGCAAGCCATACAATCTGCTGCACGAGCAAGATAGGTACCTTTATCGATTAATTGCTGGTCTGCTGCCATGGACAGTTGCGGGCTCAGTACAGCTAAGATAATGATGCCGCTTTTTAAGAAGGTTTTGATTTGGTCAAGATAGGCCATAATGTTGTTGTTCCTTCTTTTAAAGTTCAAGAGCAATAGTGTCAGCCAGTCTAATACTCAGTGCGACACCTGTCAGTGTGGGGTTAATAACGCCTGAAGCAGGAATCACTCCTGTTGTGGCTAAAAACAAATTGTCATGGTCAAAGGTGCGACAATGTTTGTCCACAACGGCGTCTTTAGGGTTACTGCCCATAATGACCGAGCCCATAAGATGATCTCGGTTTTGCCAACCCGTATTGTCTTGTACCACTTCACCGCCCATAAGTGAGACAAATTGATGATAATCTTTCATCGCCACATCTCGTGCAGCTTTGACATAATCATCAACTTCATAGTGAACCGTTAACATCGGGATACCCAAAGCATCTTTTTTTGTGGCGCTCGGTCTGACCGTGTTACTGGCATGTGGCAAAATTTCAAATACAGTGGAAATATCAACCCATCGTTCTGTATCAAAAGTGATTCTTTTATCCAGTTCTGAACCAATAATCCCTTGGCTCAATAAGCGCTTGGTCACAGGAACATTGGGTACACCATTACTGACAGCATGTTTAATGGCTGAATGTTGTCGTCTAAATGGGCCATCACGCCAATTAAAAATCCCCCCTTGTTGTACTGGGCCTCGTCCAGTCCAAAGTGGTTCATCTGCCATAAATTGTAAGCCCATTCCCGTATGATCCATTAAATTGCGCCCGACTTGATCTGATGAGTTGGCTACATCTGAAATCAATAATAGTTTAGGTGTTTCTAAACCATGTGCTGCGACAATAAAATATTTGGCACTTAAACGAACATCATCTCCTTTTGAAGATTTGTAATGAACAGCGACAATTTTATTGTTTGCCCCTTTTTCCAGTTTATAGGCTGTTGCATCGGTAATGAGTTTTGCCCCTAGTTGTTCTGCTTTTTCGGCATGCACGTTGCCACTGTACATCGTACCAATTGGGCATACTGGCATACAATTATTGTTGCCTTGGCAGGCGGGGCGCCCATCATAAGGTAAGGTTGGGCGAGCATTAGGTTCATGGATAAAATGAAAACCATGAGGTGATAAACGTTCTTTTAACCGTTTGAATAAATATGTTTCGCCTTCAGGAGGCATAGGGTAAGGTTCCGAGCGAGGAGGGAAGGCTTTTCCTCCTTGACCACTTTGGTCGTCTTGATTGTTCCCTGCAACGCCTAATGCCTTTTCTGCCCTGACATAATAAGGTTCAAGTTCTTCATACTCTAAAGGCCAGTCTCTACCAACACCATAGAGTGTATTTAACTTCATGTCATTGGGTAGATAACGCCAACATGCTGCAGCCCAGTGCCAAGTGGTTCCGCCAACCAGTTTAAGCATACCCGGTTTGAAGTTGAAGGACCCTGTGTTTTCAATATAACCTTCCTCATATGATGTTCTGGCCCAAGGCTCATTAGGATAAGGATCGTTATAATTGCCTTTGCGTGAAGAGTTGCGAAAATTATCCACGATTTTCCAGCGGGGAATGCGTTCGCCTGCTTCTAAAATAATGACTGATTTTCCCTGTTTAACCAGCTCATATGCGGCATTACTGCCTAAAGCGCCTGAACCAATTACAATTACATCTGCGTCATACACAGTACTCATGGTGTTCTCCCAATATCATTATTTTTTTGTTTAGCCAAATTTAGGCGGGTTGACCCAGTAGTTTGTTCCCCACTTCATGTAGGAGGGAATCACCAATGCATTTTGTGTGGGCAAATACATCAGTGCCTGCGTGTATGTGATGAAAACAGTATTGTCAGTTGCAACTTGATCAACGGGTGTGCCTGCATAACCTAAATACCAAGCTGAAATAATGGTTAGAGCTGTTTCTTTTAGCTCTGGTTGTTCAAATAGAGTAGATGTTTTAAAGGCATCCACATCATGAAGCTGCGCCCATCGAATTTCTTTTTCCAGAAATTTTGCTTTTTTGGGAAATGATGAATCAATTTTGCTGAGTGCTTCCAGTACTCTGTTTGCCAGAATAGGATCTAACTGTTTGCCCGTTAAAAATTGGGAAAGCTCAAGAAACTTGACTTCGTGATTTGCAACAATACTCATGGGGTCTTTTTGTGCCAACGCAAATGGCACAACAGAAGACGCGAATAAGACACCTAAAGAGGTTAATAAGGTACGACGCGTCATACCCGATTGGTGTGCGTTCTGTTCGGCTTCGTTGATTAAGCCTTTTTCTTTTAAACTATTCATGCGATAGCCCCTTGGTTGAGACACTGAATATATATTTGTTTTAAGAATAACAGTTTTAGCTAAAAATGTAAGTAGATAATTTAATAAATTTTATATTTTTTTTAGATCATTGATTAAATTAATTGATAAATTGGGTGATCTTAAAACCTAATTGGTTTTTCTACGGTTTTTTTTGCGTTTTGATTTTTTTGTCTGTGTTTGTTCAATGGCTTTTTCTTGTGCTTCATCGGGAAGTTGGGCAGAACCTAAACGACGTAAAATAATATTGGTTTTATTACTTAAACGTCTATCTTTAGGGTGATCATCATAATAGCGGGGATTGGTCACCATTGCAGCCAAACGTGCTGCTTGAAAAGCACTTAAAGATTTTGCCTTGCCATCAAAATGATATTCGCTGGCCGCATCCGCGCCATAAACACCATGTCCCCATTCAATCACATTCAAATAAAGTGCAAAAATACGTTCTTTACTCATATTGCCTTCTAACATTAAAGTAATGAGCGCTTCTTCTGCTTTGCGAATATAGCTTTTACCTTCCCATAAAAATAAATTTTTAGCCAATTGTTGACTAATGGTTGAACCTCCTGCACTCACTTTACCTGTCTGAGCATTTTTTTTCATGGCATATTGGATGCCTGCCCAATCAAAACCTTCGTGCTGGGTAAAGCGGGCATCTTCTGATGCAATCAGTGCTCGTTTTAAATTAATGGAAATATCGCCATAAGATACCCATTTGTATTGTAAAACCGCTTCTTCATCTTCGGTTTTTAAGACACGCATTTGATGACGCATAAACGAAGTTGTTTCTGGGGCAAGTGCACGCCAAGAAATAATATTGCCTAAAATGTAAACATTGAACAATATGAATAAGATAATAGGCGAAACACACAGCCAAAATAGCTTACGTAGCATGATATTAATTCTCTTGTGCTAAATGAGCACGTAATTGTGTAATGACGTTTTGTGTGTTGGGCATAAAGCCTTGCCATAAATAATAAGAAGCTGCCGCTTGTTCAATTAACATACCCAAGCCATCGGCCAAATATTGCGCACCATGTTGTTGCGCCCAAACTAAAAAAGAAGTGGGTTTGCTGCCATAAAACATGTCATAGGCCATTGAGGTAGAACCAAAAAGATCATTAGGTAAAGGGAGCTGTTCTTCATGTAAACTGCTGGATGTCCCATTAATCACCAAATCAAATGCTTCTTTATGTTTGGGTAAGTCATCGTAAGAAGTGGCTTTGATTGCGCCCCAGTGTGCGAATCGATTGGCTAAATCTTGCGCTTTATTCAGCGTCCGATTGACAATAACCAAGGAAGCTGGGCGTTGCAGTAATAAAGGCTCAATAATACTGGCTACTGCACCACCAGCACCTAAAATTAAGACGTGTTTTTGGGTAATAGAAAAGTTTAAATTATCTTGAATATCGCAGATAATCCCTTCGCCATCAGTTGTATCCCCCAACAATGTGCCATCAGGCATTTTTTTTAATGTATTTACCGATTGTGCTGCTTGGGCTCGTTCGGTCAAGGTATCCGCTAAAAGAAACGCTTCATGTTTAAATGGCACAGTAATATTAACGCCTAAACCGCCTTGATGAAAAAATTGCTGGGCTGTATGTGCAAAGCCATCAAGTGGGGAAAGTATTTTTTCATAAGACAGCTCAACATTTTCCTGTTTGGCAAAGTGTAAATGAATATCAGGTGAGCGACTGTGCGCAATCGGATGACCAATAACACCATATTTAAAAATCATATTATGCAATCTGACCAAATAAAAATCACACTTTGCCTGTTTTTTATAAAACTTTCAAGCTTATTTAGCTCTGTATCCAAGGTAAGGCAGATGCTTTCCAACCATTGACGCAACCGCGGTGCCCTGCTGCATTTTTATCCCCTTCAAAACCATGCTCAATATTGATAAGATGAGTATAGCCAATGGCAGTTGCAGCAAGTGCGGCATCATGAGAGCGAGCGCCTGTTCTGCACAACAAGAAAATGATTTGATCTTTTTTGGTTATTTTTTGTAACTGTTCTAAAAAATGTTCATTGGTTTTCATCCCAGGAAAAGATTTCCACTCAATTAATACCGAATCGGGAACATGTCCTACAAACTGGAACTCTGCTTGAGTGCGTACATCAATCAGGATTGCGTCAGTAGTTTGTTGCAAAACAGCCCAAGTTTCAGCAGCTGAAGCTAAACCATAATAAGGTATGCCATTGGTTTTCGCTCTTTCGGAAATTTCTTGTAAAAAATCGGACATAATTTTTTCTTCTTTCATAATTTATTTTCTTTTTTGAACAAAATTTTGTTGTTTTTTTTGTTTAATCGAACATTATCAAAAATAATACAACAAAAACGAAATGCAAAAAAAATTTAAAATTTCTATCGACAAGAGTCAATTTTATGGCAAAATGAACCATGTTGCATCAATTGATCGATATTTGTTTTTTGCGCCCTTTCCCTGAGGAGAACAGTACATGTCTGCAAGCAAGGTTTTAACTTTATTAAAAGAAAATAACGTCAAATTTATTGATTTACGGTTTACCGACACTTTAGGTAAAGAACACCATGTTTCTATTCCTGCTCATGTTGCGTTGGATGATGTTGAAGAGTGGTTAGAAACAGGACAGCCATTCGATGGCTCTTCCATTGCTGGTTGGAAAGGTATTCAAGCTTCAGATATGTTGTTGATCCCAGATTCAGAAACTGCTTTTTTAGACCCATTTTATGATGAACCAACTTTGGTTCTATCTTGCGATGTCATTGACCCTGCTGATGGTCGAGGCTATGATCGTTGTCCTCGTTCTGTGGCCAAACGCGCTGAAAACTATTTGAAATCAACTGGCATTGGGGATACCGCTTTTTTTGGTCCTGAGCCAGAATTTTTTGTGTTTGATAGTGTGCAGTTTAAAACCGATATGTCAGGCACTTTCTTAAAAATCAATGCAGAAGAAGCCGCATGGTCTTCAGGTGACAGTTTTGATGGTGGCAATACGGGACATAGACCTGGTGTGAAAGGTGGGTATTTCCCTGTGCCTCCAGTCGATTCAGGTCAAGATTTACGTTCAGCTGCCTGTTTGATTATGGAAGAAGTGGGTATTCCTGTTGAAGTGCATCACCATGAAGTGGCAACAGCTGGTCAAATGGAAATTGGTACCCGTTTTAGCAGCATTATCCAACGTGCCGACTGGACCCAAATGACTAAATACATTATCCGCAATGTGGCGCATAATTTTGGTAAAACAGCTACTTTTATGCCTAAGCCTATTGTAGGCGACAATGGTTCTGGTATGCATGTGCATCAGTCAATTTGGAAAGATGGGCAAAACCTATTTGCAGGAGAAGGCTATGCGGGCTTATCTGAAACAGCTCTTTACTATATTGGTGGCATCATCAAACATGCTAAGGCATTAAATGCTATCACCAATCCAAGTACCAACTCCTATAAACGTTTGGTGCCACATTATGAAGCGCCAACCAAATTGGCTTATTCTGCTAAAAATCGTTCAGCTTCCATTCGTATCCCTTATGTGGCTAGCCCTAAAGGGCGTCGTATTGAAGCGCGTTTCCCTGACCCAATGGCAAACCCATATTTATGTTTTGCTGCTTTATTGATGGCAGGTTTAGATGGTATTCAAAACAAGATTCATCCAGGTGAAGCAGCAGATAAAAATTTATATGATTTGCCTCCAGAAGAAGATAAATTGATCCCAACTGTTTGTGCTTCTTTAGATGAGGCATTGGCGGCTTTGGAAAAAGACCATGAATTCTTGGTTAGGGGTGGCGTTTTTAGCGAAGACTGGGTTCAAAGCTATATTGAACTTAAAATGGAAGAGGTGAACTTATTACGCATGACCACTCACCCAATTGAGTTCCAAATGTATTACAGCTTATAAGCTATTTATTGAACGATAAAACAAAAGTCCATCCAAATTTAGGATGGGCTTTTTATTTAAATTTTTGATTTTTACTGGTTTTGTCTTACCCACCTTGTCCATGAGCGAAAAAGTTCAGGTTGTAATCCTGCAATTACAGAACGTTTCCATGTGTGTAGGCCGCTCCATAAATCGTCTTCTTCTAAGGTGGCTACTTGTCCACCAGCTTCTTCCAAAATTAAAGAGCCAGCAGCATAGTCCCACAGTTTTTGACCACCGTGTAAATATAAATCATAGCGACCAGCCGCTAAAAAACACCAGTCTAAAGTGCTGCAACCCATATTACGTTGGCTTGCACAAGGGCAGACGGTTTGCAAGCGACTAACTAATTTACCTGGCCACAAATATTTTGTATCCACCCCCAAAATAGATTCCGACAAATGATTAACGTGTTGTTTTAAGGGTAATGGTGTGTCGTTTAAGAATGCACCTTGCCCTCGTTGAGCATGGAAAAACTCAAGACTGATTGGGTTGAAAATCGCACCAATTTGTGGGCGAGCATTTTCTATAAAGGCAATAGACAAGGCAAAGTGGGGAATACCATTAATAAAATTAGTCGTACCATCAATGGGGTCAATAACCCATAAACCAGAGTTTTTATGTTGATGCCACAAAGTTTTTTGTTCTTCTGATGTCATTTCTTCGCCCAATACAGGTGCGTTAATGACATCTGGTAGACCCAAACTTAATGCTTTTTGTGCGGCTAAATCCGCTTCTGACAATAAAGAACCATCCTTCTTTTTACAGGAACCAACATTCAAAAAGCGAGACATCACTTCTTGTTTTGCTACTTCACGGATAAGACTGGATAGTTGATTGATCACAATATAATCCTCTATATGCAAATTTGGAATAATCAGAAAAAACAGGCACAATATACCATTTTAAACACAATAAATGATACACCTATATAGGTGTATCATAGCGAAGAAGACAAACAATGGCACGTTTTTTTGTTCCTTTTGTATTAAATATAGACACACTTTACTCACTACCCGATGAAGTGGTACGTCATGTTATGGTGCGTCGCTTTAAACAAGATGAAATCATCGAATTGTTTAATGGTGACGGGTTTGTTTACCAAGCAATCATCACTTCTTTGAGCAAAAGATCTGTAGAGGTATTGATTACACAATCTGAGAAAATAAACAATGAGTCTAATTTACATATTGGCTTGGCCCAAAGCATCTCCAGTGGGGAGCGTATGGATTTTACTTTACAAAAATGTGTAGAGCTTGGTGTCAATGAATTCTGGCCCATTCAGACTCAACGCAGCATTGTACAATTAGACGAGAAAAGAGCACAAAAGCGAGTCATGCGTTGGCAGGATATTGTGGTCAGCGCTTGTGAACAAAGTGGTCGTACAACGGTGCCAATTGTGCATCCTATTACAACATTTGAACTGTTTTTAAAGCATTTGCCCCAACAAACCAAACATATTATGCTTAGTGTTGTGAAAAAGCAGTCATTAAAAAATTATTCAAAAGAATTGGATCAAAATAGCTGGTGTTTGTTGGTTGGGCCTGAAGGTGGTTTAACTGAGCTTGAAGAGCAGCAAGCAATGGATAAAGGTTTTGAGCCAGTTACGCTAGGTCCTAGGGTTTTGCGAACAGAAACTGCGGCAATTGCAGCTGTCAGTGCCATGCAAACTTTATGGGGAGATTTTTAATATTTGGGCTTAATAATAGCTGTTTTGTGATTTAAATATTGAATCAATAAACCAAAATGATCAGATGTTGAACGTGAGTTTTTTTCTTCAAATTGTGGCAAAAATAGAAAATAAATGATAAAAAATGTGCAAATATTTGTTTCATTGAGTAAAATGGTGACCTTGAAATTTTTATTGTTAACATTTCGTTAATTTTGTTTTTGGTTTATAAATTCAGTCGAGTGATAAATGCTGTTTTTAAGCATATTATAGATCAGCGAGCATAATGGCATATTGAAATTAATATTTTCATGTAAATAATCATAAGGTCATTTTTCTCTAGAAGAGTTTAAAATTTGAAATAGATGGCTTTAGAAATACACAAAAACGTTGTAGGTTTGCACCAAACCCTAGCGAATACGACTTATTGTGCTAAATTGATTGCATTTTTTAATCATAATGGTGTTAAATCAGGGAAATTTGTATAGGAAGGCATATTGTGAGTACACCAAGTAAAGTTAAAGCTTTATCATTAGCGCTGCTAATTGGTTTATCAGGTTCTGCGTGGGCAGGCCTTGGCAATGTTAAAGTTTATTCTTATTTAGGGGAGCCGTTTTACGCAACGATCCCTTTAACTGGACAGACAGCTAAAGATGCAGTTAGCCCCACTTTAACTCAAGAAAGTGATTTGGCTAGAATTCAAGTAAAAGGCTCTTATGCAGCAAATGCACTAGAATTCAAAATTGTACGCAATAAAAATGGTCAGGCTTTTGTTCAGGTAAGGTCAAGAGCACCAATTAATGAGCCAATTCTTACTTTTGGTGTAAATGTACAATCTGCCTCTGGTACTGTTTCTCGCCAATACTCAGCAATGCTTGATCCACGAGGGACATACATTCCGCCCAAAAAGACTCAAGTAAATGATAATATTGCACCATACAATGCGAATACGTCTACGGCTGAAAAACGTGTTGCAGCAGCCAACAGTTATACCCTTCGCGTCTCAGAAGGGGATACATTACACTCTATTGCCTCCCAATATAAACCAGCTCGCTTGAGCTTGGCCAATACAAAACGTGCAATTTATTTAGCCAACCCTAAAGCTTTTGCCCGTGGTAGCTCAGAAAAAATTCTGGTGGGCGCAACTATTCGTATTCCTTCTGAAGCACGTATGCGTACATTACTGGCTTCAGCAAATAAACCAAAAACAAGTAAACCCGCTCCTACTAAACAAGCTTCGTCAGCAAAACCAGCAGCAGCTACAGCACCTTCTACTGTTACAGCTGCCACAGATGCAGCATCGGCAAAAGAAGTCAATGCTTTAAAACAAAATGTACAAAAAACCAAAGCAGATTTAGATAACGCACAAAAAACCATTAAAGAATTACAGGCGCAAATAAATGCGGCCAAGAAAACTGGTGGTGATGTCCAAAAACTGAATGTTGAGTTAAGTAAAGCAAACTCAGAAAGAGACCGTTTTAAAACTCAGTTGGCACAAAGTGAATCTGAGTTAAAAGCGCAACTAGCTGAGAAAAATAAGCAGCTAGAACAAACCAATAAACAATTGGCTGAAGCAAAACAAAAAATTGATACATTACAGCAACAGCTTACTGCGGCTGAACAGGAAGCAAAAACAGCTCCTGCGGCACCAGCAGTAACTGAACCTACTCCAGCAGAACTACCTGCTCAAGTTGAAGAGCCACCTGCAACCAATGTTGCATCAGCAGAGACGATAGTGAGTGATACAGAAGAAGTATCAGAGGTAGACACTGTCGCATCAGCAGAGGAGGCTTCAGCTGAAGAGATCGTTTCTATAGAAGAAGTTTCTGAAGAAGAAGTTGTTGTAACCCCACCAGCAGCGCCAGTAGACATTCCACCAGTATCTGAGCCTTCTTTCTTAGATACATTGATGGAAAAACTGCCTTTAATTGGTGGGGGTCTAGTAGCGATATTGGCATTGGTTGGTGGATTTGTTTGGTTTAAACGCCGTGGTAATAAAGCAATTCCTGATGAAGATTATGAAGAAAGTGGAGAAACATTCTTCAGTATGCCAACGCCTGTTACTGGGGATTCATTAAGCAAAGGTTTCGACACGCCAGCTATACCACCTGCTGTATCCACGCAAGCTAATAATGTTGTGGCAGCTGGACAAAGAGCGCAGGATGCCTTCACTCAAATTAATCCAAGCGCTTTAGGGCAAGGAGTGGGGCCAGAAGGCAGCAGTTCCACACAACAGGCTTCTTCGACCTTTATGAGTGACTTTACTCGGATGTCTGCTGCAATTGATACTGGTGAAATTGACCCATTGTCTGAAGCAGAAGTGTATATTGCGTACGGCCGTAATGATGAAGCAGAAGAAATTTTAAAAGATGCTTTGGCAAAAGACCCTGCTCAACATGAAGTACGTAAGAAATTATTGGAAATTTATGCCAATAAGCAAGAACTATTGCCTTTTGCCAATATGGCTAAAGAGCTTTATGATGCATTTGATGGTCGCGGTGCTTTGTGGCAGGAAGTTGCTGCAATGGGTCGTAAGATTGACCCAACCAACCCATTATATAGACAGTCAGATAATAATGCTGCACCTACCGCAGCTGTTGCACCTGCACCAAGAGCAGTTGAAGTACCTCCTGTTGCATCAGCACCTGTTGTTGAAACAGAGGAAGATGCTTTAGAGAAAGCTCGTGCATTTGATGAAGCCTTTGAAATTTCTGAGCCTGAGCCACAAGTTGCTCAGCCAGAACAAAGCCCATTGTCTAATGATTTAGATTTTGACTTCTCTGGTTTGGATATATCACCTGCGAGCAGCAGTACAACACAAGAAACCGTAACAGGCGGTTATGATAGTGCGGCTGGTTTAGAGTTCGATTTGGATGCCGTCTTGGATGATGCCAAAGATGCTGGTACACTTGATGAACCTACACCAGAAATTGAAAATATCAGCTTAGATATAAGTGAACCTGCAGCGACAACGTCAGGCTATGACAGTAATGATCCTGCTGCTGCAAAATTGGAACTGGCTAAAGTATACTTAGATATGGGTGATATCGATGGCGCAAGAGAAGCCTTGATAGAGCTACTTGATGAGGTTGAAAACCCTGCTTTAATACAAGAAGCAGAAAGTATGCTGGCAAAATTAAACCCTTAAAGCAGGGTGAAAGGTAGATTATCATGAAATTAACACCATCTATGCAAACCAGCGTATTGACCGCAGTTGTGCTTGGTGCGGGTTCTACCGCAGCTTATGCCTCTGCTAATTTAGACGCTGCACAGGTTATTCAATCCGATGGCAATGGTTTTGAAGCCACCATCGCGTTAAAAGACCAACCAACAGATAGTATTGCGTCTATAGCGTTAAAAGATAGGCAAGCAATCGGTGTGGACGCAAACAATACGCCAGCAACAGACATTAATTCATTATTAAAATTATCTGTAGCAAAAGATGTTGATGGCAGCGGTGTCAATCATTTAATTAAATTGACTGGACCTGCAGAAGCTGGCGCTGAAATGTTGTCATTTAATGTTGAAGTGCAAAGAACAGATGGTAGCAGCTTAGTGAGAGGCTATGAAATCGCCCCTATGATTTTACCTTCTCCTGAGGCTTTATTGGCTATGGCTGAGTTTCAGGAAGTAGAAGATGTTGCATACAATACAGTAGAAGACCCTAATTTAACGGCAACAACAGCTAATGCACCATCTACAGTTGCTGCACCAAAAGCACAAACCAAAACAGCAAAAGCAGCTGTGACACCTGTGGGTAAATCATTGGCTGTAGGCGATGTGAAGGTTCATTCAGCAATGGGTGAAAAACTTGCCTTTGAATTTGATGTGACAGGTAAAAATATTAAAAATGCGCAAGATATTAGGGTACAAGTTTTACCTGATTTATCTTTAGGTGTCGTTTCTCCAGAAGTGGCGACAGAAATCGCTACCATGCAACACAATGTGGTTAAAAAAGGGAATGGCCGCTATAGTGTGCAATTGACTTCTATCGAACCTATGAATGAGCCATTGTTACCTATTATGGTCGAGGTGATGGCTGGTGGTGATGTAGAAAACCGTCACTATTCTGTATTGGTTGATCCGCCAAAAATGATGGATCCTATTCACCAAACAGATCATTCTTATTTTGTGCAAGACACCACACCGAAAAGAAAGCAAGCAGTTGCTTCTTCAAAACGCAGAAATTTAAATACAGGCTCTTATACTGTTGCTCAAGGTGATACCTTATCTTCTATTGCCGCACAAATTAAAGCAAAAGCCCCATTAAGTGAAAAAATGCGTTATTTACGTGACAGCAACCCACATGCTTTCATTGATGGCAATATCAATAAAATTATTGCTGGAACAACATTGAATTTTCCTTCTTCTTGGAAAGTGCTGGATCATTATGTTGCACCGACTCAAACTGCTGTGAACAATGACAGTAGCCGTGTTGAAACTCTGGCACAAAAGACAGTTGAGCAAGATGTTCCTGTTTTAGAAAATGTTGCTCAGTTAGAAGAAGATCAGTTAATTGGGGATGAAATGCCTCCAGTGACAGAAATGACAGAGCAACAAGCGCAAACAATGGCTCAAGAAGCCCCTGTTGTGGCTAAAGAAGCTGTAGCTCAACCACCTGTTGCTGTGACACCTCCAGTTCCAGTAGAACAAGACAGTTCATTATTGGCATTGGTAGATGACACCAATACCTTAGCTGTGGGCGGTGGCGCATTAGGTCTGGCTATGGCCGCTGGTGGTGTAGTATTGTTACGTCGTAGAAAACAAAAGCAAGAACAAATGTTCGAGAATGATGCTCAAACACAAATGGCTCAGAATGGACAAGATGAGCTCAGTTTTTTAGATGAAGAAGCGGTAAGCTTGGATACGATTGATTATATTGCTGAAGCAGATGCTTTGGTGGCGCATGGTCAGGTTGAACAAGCTTTAAGTTTACTTAAAGAAGCCATTATTGAAGATAAAAGCCGTACTGATGTGGTTTTAAAATTATTTGAAGTTTTAACCATTAAAGATGATTCCGCTGTGTTTGATCGTGTGGCAGTGTCTTTACATAGTGCGTTACAAGATAACCCATCTTTATATCAACAAGTGAACGCTTTGGCACAAAAAATGACACCAGTGCCAGATTATTTTGTCCATGAAAATGGCACAGATTCTTTGTTAAATGAAGTGTCTGTATAAATTAAATCGTATACTTGTTTCGGTAAAAAAGCCTAATGTAGATTAGGCTTTTTTATTTGGGCTGGTGTTTGCTGACAGATAAAAAAATACCGAAACTCAAGTTTCGGTATTTTAGTCTTTACATTAATGGTTGAATCTTATTCCTCTTCATCCAATTTACCATCAGTTTCGTCAATGGTGCCTTCTGTAATAACCACTTTCGTCCCTGTTTTATCACGGATTTTTTTGTCAATTTCTTGTGCTATTTCGGTGTTTTCTTTTAACCAGGCGCGAGTATTGTCTTTACCTTGGCCAATTTTTTTACCATCATAACTATACCAAGCACCAGATTTTTCAATAAAGCCTAGGTCAACACCAAGGTCAATGAGTTCACCTTCTGCGCTGATTCCTTCTCCATACATGACATCAAATTCAGCTTGACGAAATGGAGGGGCAACTTTATTTTTAACCACTTTAACGCGGGTTTCACTACCAATGATTTCATCGCCTTTTTTAATTGAACCAGTACGACGAATATCTAAACGAACAGATGAGTAAAATTTCAATGCATTACCACCTGTTGTGGTTTCTGGGCTACCAAACATGACTCCAATTTTCATCCGGATTTGGTTAATGAAAATCACTAGGGTATTGGTTTTTTTAATATTAGCGGTTAATTTACGTAATGCTTGGCTCATCAAACGGGCTTGTAAACCAACATGAGAGTCGCCCATGTCACCTTCAATTTCTGCTCTTGGCACCAAAGCGGCCACAGAGTCGATAATGATGACATCCACACCACTGGAACGAACCAACATGTCACAAATTTCCAGAGCTTGCTCACCCGTATCAGGTTGAGAAACCAATAAGTCTCCTACATTGACTCCTAATTTTTGGGCATAAATAGGGTCTAAGGCATTTTCAGCATCAATAAAGGCACATACACCACCTTGTTTTTGTGCTTGAGCCACAACTTCCAAACAAAGTGTTGTTTTGCCCGAAGACTCTGGGCCAAAAATTTCAACAACGCGTCCTCTGGGCAGCCCACCTACACCTAAGGCTAAATCCAGCCCTAAAGAACCAGTTGGAATGACTTGTAGGTTTTCTTGGATTTGGCTATCGCTCATTTTCATGATTGAGCCTTTACCAAATTGTTTTTCGATTTGTGCCAAGGCTGCGCTTAAGGCTTTGCTTTTGTCTTCAGACATCAAATGCTCCAGTAAAATTTTTAATGAGGGTAATGTTTAGATTATCTCATAAAAAAGCCAATCTTGCCTGTATGCTTCTTGAGTCTCTTTGATTTTTCTATCTATTTTTTCTGAAACTCGGTTATGATGCACTATAGCAATATACCGAGCTTTATCTTTATTTATAGGGATTTTATGACAAGAAAAAATGCACTGTTTACCATGCACATAGCTGCATTGCTTTTTGGTGTTTCAGGAATTTTTGGGGTATTGATTCAAACGGATACCAATACGATTGTATTGGGCCGAGGATTATTTGCTTTTATTGCCATGAGTTTGATGTGCTATCCCTTTAAAGTGTTTCCTTGGCAGGGTTTAAGGGCAAAAGATTTGGTTTTATTGCTTTTGGTTGGTATTTTGCTGACCTTACATTGGCTGGTGTTTTTTTTGGCAGTAAAAACAGGCGGAGTTGCTGTTGCAACATTAGGGTTTGCCAGTTTCCCTGCGTTTATTGCGGTATTTGAGTCCATTTTTTTCCGAGAAAAATTATCAAAAAATGAATCTATTTTAATTGTCTGTGTTTCTCTCGGTTTGGTGTTGGTTACGCCTACTTTTCAAATAACAGATCAAGGAACAATTGGTTTATTATGGGGTGTATTGTCAGGGTTTTTATATGCAGTGATTACATTGCTCAATCGGTTCAGTTCAAAACGTTTGTCTGGCATTCAAATGTGCTGGTGGCAGTATTTGGCGTTAATTCTTGTGTTGTTTCCGTTTGCGGGGCATACGTTAAGTAGTTTGTCTTGGCTTAATTGGTTTTGGCTGGCGTGTTTGGGATTGTTTTGTACAGGCTTGGCTTATTATCTTTTTGTGCGCAGTTTGGTTGTATTAAAAGGTAGACTTGCCGCCATTATTATTGCTTTGGAGCCTGTATACGCTATTATTGTTGCTTGGATATTGTTTTATGACGTACCAAGCATACGTATGGTTATTGGAGCAGTATTGATTATTGGGGCCGTTGTTTGGGCTGGGCAAAGTAAAACGGTATCTTAATCTTTATTTAACCTAAATTCATCATTTCCAATTGTTCAAGGCTTCTGCCTAAAAAACGCTCTCCAATTGTTTGAAAGCGCAATGGAATATCGGATACAAAGAAACGATAATCTGCTTCTTTTTGTTCTGTATTTAATAAGCGAGCAGACAAAAGAGCTTGTGCGGTATCTTCTGCTGTTGTGATGGCAGAATCAACCAAAGTAATATTAGGGGCTTCTTCTGCGATAAGGGGCTTTAATAGAGGGTAATGGGTACAGCCTAAAACCAGAGTATCCACATGTTCAGATAAAATGGGTTTGAGGTATTCTTTGCAGGTCAGGCGAGTGACTTCATGGTCAAGCCAGCCTTCTTCAACCAATGGTACCAGTAATGGGCATGCTTGTGATACAACACGAGTTTGTGCACTTTGTGCATGTATGGCTCGAGCATAGGCATTGCTGTTGACAGTTGTTGATGTGGCAATCACCCCAATTTTACCTGTTTTAGTGGCGTTAAGAGCGGCATTTGCACCTGCATTAATCACGTCCAGCACGGGCATATTCCCTGCCATGTTTTTGACTTTGTCCGCGGCAACAGCTGCAATTGTGTTACACGCAATGACCATGGCTTTGACATCTTGTTGCAATAAAAATTGCACAATTTGCTGGGTGTATGTTTCAATGGTTGTTCTGGATTTTACGCCATAGGGCACTCTGGCGGTATCCCCAAAATACACAATATTTTCCAGCGGTAAACGCTCCATTAATGCTCTAACCACGGTTAAACCGCCAACTCCTGAATCAAATACGCCAATAGGGCGGTCGTTATGGTTATTGCTCATATAATGTACTCTGTGAAAGGTTAAAAGTGTCGATTAAACTGATTTATATTAATCGCTAATTGATGGGTATTCTAACATTTTGATGGTGTTTTTGGCAGATATTAAGGTGTCTGATGTTGTGCCAAAGCCCAAAGAGCGGCTTCTTGGCACATTGGGTCATTGTCTTGATTCAGAAAATTTTGTAAGGCTAAGATGATATGAGAATGAGTGGGTGCATTACCCAAAGCAATTAAGATATTAGATTGCCATTTGTTATAGCCGATTCGATAAATTGGGCTACCTGCCATTTTTTCTTTAAATTCGGTTTCAGACCAATTCAGTAAGGACAGTAAAGAAACTTGATCTAAACCATGCCTTGGTTTGAAATCTGTTTGTTGGTTATTTTGAGCAAAACGGTTAAAAGGGCAAACCAGTTGGCAGTCATCACAACCATAAATTCGGTTGCCCATTGCTTTACGGTAAGGAACATCAATTAGCTTGGGGGATTCTATCGTTAAATAAGATAAGCAGCGAGTGGCATCAACAATATAAGGGCTGATGATCGCGCCTGTTGGGCAAGATTGCATGCAACGATTACAGGTACCACAATGCTCTTTTATGGGTTGATCAAAAGGCAAGGGTAAATTGGTGATTAATGCGCCTAAAAAAAATAGGCTGCCCGCATTTTTTTGTAAAAGTAGGCTATTTTTTCCCGTCCAGCCTAAACCAGCTAATGAGGCAAAAGCCACTTCTGCTAAAGGGGCACTGTCAACAATGCCTCTATAAATAACATCAGATTGTTCTTGTTCTAAAAACTGTCCCAATTGTTTGAGTTTGCTGCGTAGTACTTTATGGTAATCACGACCCAATGCATAACGAGAAATATATGCTTGTTCAGGGGTGTTTAATAGATGTTCACTTTGAGATAATGTCTCTGGCCAATAAGGCATGGCAACAAGAATAATACTTTTGGCTTGTGGTAGTACGTAAGAGGCATGAGTGCGTTCGGTGCCATGGCGTTTAAGATAAGCCATTTGTCCATAAAAGCCTTGGTCTAACCAGTTTTGAATGTGGTGAATTTTTTCTTCTGGTAGGTCGCAGGAGGCGATTTTTGCCTCAATAAAGCCTAACGCTAAAGAGAATTCTTTTACTTTTTGGGCAAGCTGTGCATAATCCATGTTTTAGAAGAAAAGATGAGAGATATGCAGGATTATACGCTAAGCTTGATGGATGAGGCAGCCACTTTAACTTTAGGTCAAGAGTTTGCACAAGCATTACAAAGCCCATGTGTGGTTTATTTAAACGGTGATTTGGGCGCGGGAAAAACAACGTTTACCCGAGGCTTTTTACGTGGTTTAGGGTATGATGGTATTGTAAAAAGCCCAACCTATACTTTAGTGGAAAGCTATGAATTTGCACAGAAAAAAGTACATCATTTTGACTTGTATCGTTTTGTTGACCCTGAAGAATGGCTGGATTCAGGATTAGATGAACTTTTTACTCAACAGAGTATTATTTTGGTTGAATGGCCGCAAAAAGCAGCAGGTGTTTTGCCGTTAAGTGATTTAAATATCGATTTTTCAGTGCAAAATCAAGGTAGAGTGTGTACAATTATTACCAATTCAACATATGGTGAACAGTATTTTGCAAAATGGTTAACATTACACGACGACATCTTTTAGGTGCCAGCGCAGCTGGTTTATTGCTTAGTGTCAGTAGAATAGGCTTTGCCAATACACCAGAGAGCATTGTGGCAGTGCGTATATGGCCGTCACAAACCTATACACGGGTCACGATTGAATCAAGCGATTCATTAAAGTTTAAGTATTTTCTATTGGATAACCCTAATCGATTAGTGGTGGATATTCAGGGTGCTACTTTAAATCAAGTGCTAAAAGACATTAGTACCAAAGTGCTGGATAATGATCCTTATATCAAAACGGCACGGGTAGGGCAGTTTGACGCACAAACGGCGCGTATTGTGTTTGAATTAAAAACACCTATTAATCCACAGGTGTTTACCTTAAACCCTATCGCTGAATTTAAGCATCGATTGGTGGTGGATTTATATCCTACTAATGCCAATGCCGAGACAGATCCATTATTGGCTTTATTGGAAGATTATAATAAAGGCAAAATTACTTCTGATGGGTCAGATAAAACCCAAGCAGCACAAAATAATCATTCAAATACCACGACACCTAATAAAGGGAATAATTCTGGCTCTCAACCAAAGAGCAATCAAGGGAGAAACCGTGCTTTAGTTGTGGTGCTGGATCCTGGGCATGGAGGTGAAGACCCAGGTGCCATTGGTCCAACAGGTATTCGTGAAAAAGATGTTGTATTGAAAATTGCTCGTGAAACGAAAAAAATATTAGATCGCTCTGGCAATATTAAAACTTATCTTACCCGCAATGAGGATGTGTTTTTACCTTTAAGTGTGCGTGTGGCTAAAGCGCGTAAACTGAATGCTGATTTGTTTATTTCAATTCATGCCGATGCTTTTACCACTCCAGAGCCAAGAGGTTCTAGTGTGTTTATGCTCAGTACAAAAGGTGCCAGTAGTACCGCGGCTAAGTTTTTAGCGCGTACACAAAATGAGGCCGATTTGATTGGTGGGGTTAAAGTCAAAACAGGTAATGCCGCAGTAGATCAAACCCTTATTGATTTAACCATGACCGCCACCAATAAAGACAGTAATAAGTTGGGTAAATTGATTTTAACTGAGCTGGGTAAAGTGAATAAATTACATAAAAATGGCTTAGAGCAGGCTAATTTTGCTGTATTAAAGGCACCCGATATTCCTTCTGTCTTGGTTGAAACAGCCTTCATCAGTAATCCGACAGAGGAAAATTTATTGAAAACCACTGCATTTCAAAGAAAAGTGGCCAGTTCGCTCACAGATGGCATTAAAAAATATTTCCAAACGGCAGTGGTTGCCAGAAGTTAGTTTATTGGTTATAAACGATAAAAAAGCGAGAATACTTTTTCTCGCTTTTTTTGTGCCATCAATATGATTTTATCGCTTCATTGAATTGAAAAAATCAGCATTGTTTTTTGAATCTTTCATTTTATCCAATAAGAATTCCATGGCTTCTAAATCATCCATTGGATGTAAGAGCTTACGCAACAGCCACATACGTTGTAATTGATCTTTTGGCACCAATAGCTCTTCACGACGGGTGCTGGAGCGATTAATATTCACAGCTGGGAACACACGTTTTTCTGCCAAGCGACGATCAAGGTGTAATTCCATATTGCCTGTACCTTTGAATTCTTCATAAATCACATCATCCATTCGGCTACCTGTTTCAACTAAGGCCGTTGCAATAATGGTTAAGGAACCACCTTCTTCTAGGTTACGTGCTGCACCAAAGAAACGTTTAGGACGATGTAAGGCATTTGCATCTACACCACCTGTTAAAATTTTGCCAGAAGCAGGAACAACAGTATTGTAGGCGCGAGCCAAACGGGTAATGGAGTCAAGTAAAATAACAACGTCTTTTTTGTGTTCAACCAAGCGTTTGGCTTTTTCGATGACCATTTCCGCTACTTGTACATGGCGTGTTGCAGGCTCATCAAATGTGGATGAGACCACTTCACCTCGTACAGAGCGGGTCATTTCTGTTACTTCTTCAGGGCGTTCATCAATCAACAGGACAATCATTTCTACTTCAGGGTAATTGCTGGTGATGGCATGAGCAATATTTTGCAACATAACCGTTTTACCTGTTTTAGGTGGGGCAACCAGTAATGCACGTTGGCCTCGACCAATAGGCGAGATTAAATCAATCACTCGGCTGGTGATGTTCTCTTGTGCTTTAATATCTCGTTCGAGTTTGAATTGTTCTGTGGGGAAAAGAGGGGTGAGGTTTTCAAATAGAATTTTATGTTTACAGACTTCAGGATTTTCGCCATTGATTTTGTCTAGTTTGGCTAAGGCAAAATAGCGTTCCCCATCTTTTGGGGTTCTGACTTCGCCTTCAACGGTGTCACCTGTGTGTAGGTTAAATCGTCTGATTTGGCTTGGGCTGACATAAATATCGTCAGGGCCTGCCAAATAAGATGTATCAGGGCTGCGTAAAAAGCCAAAACCGTCTGGTAAAATTTCTAATGTACCATTGCCAGTAAAGCTTTCCCCTTGTTTGGCTAAGTGTTTGACTATAGCAAAGACCAAGTCTTGTTTACGCAAACGGTTGGCGTTTTCAATACCATGCTCTGCAGCCAATTCAAGTAATTTAGATACGTGTTGGTGTTGTAGTTCGGATACGTGCATATTCGTTTATATTTTAAATTAAGTTAAAGTGAGAAAGTAATAACAAATGTAATGTTGGCGAAGATTGCCCTTAAGTAGGATACAGCGCTGTCAAATAGACTTGCTATTATGTGTAGAATCCTTGTGATCAGTATATATAATAATTGGTAATATTGAATCAAAAGACCATATATCAAACTATGGTGGCATCCCCACGGGGATTCGAACCCCGGTTACCGCCGTGAAAGGGCGATGTCCTAGGCCTCTAGACGATGGGGACCTAGTAAAAAAATGGCGCACCCGGAGCGATTCGAACGCCCGACCCTCTGGTTCGTAGCCAGATACTCTATCCAACTGAGCTACGGGTGCATTCCTGGCGGAGAAAGAGGGATTCGAACCCTCGATACAGGTTTTGCCCGTATGCTCCCTTAGCAGGGGAGTGCCTTCGACCTCTCGGCCATTTCTCCAATCAAGAGGCGTAATCTTAATGAGGAAAATACCATCTGTCAAGAATTTTTACAACTTAACGTATTATTCTCAGGTGTTTTTTATATGATTTGTGTGTTTTTTATTGAACAATTGAAATAGACACAAAAATTAATGGTCTTTTGCCAAAATTAAAGAGAACATAACTTGAATCAGACTGAATTAAGATTTAGGATAGGGCATTACTTTAGTGATTGTTGATTGTCATGAATAATTCAATTGTATCTGATAAAAAAAACATCCGACATTCTTTAAGGGCTAAGCGTAAAAGTATTGGTAAAACTGAGCGTCAACAAATACAAAAACAAATTACCCGTCAGTTGTTACCCCTGATTAAACGCAATAGTAATATTGCTGCCTATATGGCTTTTGGCAGTGAATTGGACTTGTCTGATTTTATCCGTATTGCACAAAAACGAGGCGCTAAAATATGGATGCCTTATATTGAAAAAAGACAGCGAAGGTTATGGTTTAGCGCGTATCAGAGTCAAGCTAAAAATAAAGAGTACGCTTATGGTATTGTTCAGTTTGCAGGGAAAAAACGGCGAATAGAATCTATGCAATTGGTATTGGTGCCTTTGTTGGGGGTGGATAAAACAGGTATTCGAATGGGGCAAGGTGGTGGGTATTACGATAAAAGTTTAAGTTACTGTGATAGAGCCTCTCGTCCTAAACTCATTGGTGTAGGGTTTGCTTGTCAAAAAGTAGCCTCATTACCTAAAGAGCCATGGGATAGAGCATTGGACGCTTTTATTTGTGAAGAAGGGGTTTCTTACTTTTCGTGCCATGACATCGCATAAGTTCACAGTCAATAACGTTTAAATAAGTAAATAATGCTTGTTTAATGTTCAGCAGTAAAATAGTGTTTATTGTCTTCAAAAAAGCTCATTTACATACATTAACATTTGATTTCATTGTTTCATGATAAGAATCATTGCATACTCCTGTCACGTAGAAATAAATATAAGGAATCATTATGTCGTTGGCAATCCAGAATATGCCTTTATTAGAAGTAGGTGATGTTGTTTTTACTTGTGTGTCAGCATATATATTCAGAAACATCTCAAAAGCCTCTCTGTGTTGGAGTAATCATGTAGGCATAATTGTTGGGCATGATGGCCATGATTACTTGGTTGCAGAAAGCCGTTTACCTGTTTCACAAACCACGACTTTAACTGAATTTGTTAAACGTTCATATAATCAATATTTTGCGGTTAAACGTTTGGCAACCCCTTTAACTGACCAACAAAAGTTAGCTATTTGTAGCCAAGTGCCACTGCGTTTAAACGTTTTATATCATACGGGTTTTAAGCTGGATTCAAAACGACAATTTTGTTCAAAATTTGTTTATGAAATCTACAGTGATGCGCTTAATATACAGCTTGGTAAAATAGAAACCTTTAATGATTTACTGAAAACCAACCCAGATGCTAATTTAACTGTCTGGCGATTCTGGTTCTTTGGCAAAATTCCTTGGCACAGAAAAACAGTGACACCTGCAAGTTTATGGTTTTGTCCTAAACTGGAAATGGTTTATGATCGTTCTGTTGATGCTTGTGAACATTTTTATAAAAAAGTCGGTTAATGGCACAATAAAGGTGTTTGGGGTTAAAATAATATCAGTAATATTATTATAAGAAGAAGGGTAAAATATGTCTTTACGTTACCAAGTGGTTCCAGTAACGGCCTTTGCACAAAACAGCAGTATTATTTGGTGTGATCAAAGCCTACAAGCAGCAGTGGTTGATCCTGGTGGTGATATTGATTTGTTGCTGGCAACCGTTGCACAATTGGGCGTGAAACTGACTCAAATATGGTTGACTCATGGTCATATCGATCATGTGGGTGGCGTACCTGAACTTAAGCAAAAAATGCCGGAATTTAAAGTATCTGGCCCACAAAAAGCAGATGTTTTTTGGTTGAGTCGATTACCAGAGCAAAGTCAACGTTTTGGCTTTCCAAAGGAATGTGCTTTTTTTGAACCAGAACAGTGGTTAGAAGAAGGAGATCAATTGGTGCTTGGTCAAGAAATTTTACAAGTCAAACATATTCCTGGTCATACCCCTGGGCATGTGGTGTTTTATCATGAGAAGAGTCATTTATTGATTGCAGGTGATGTGTTGTTTTTTAATTCAATTGGGCGTACCGATTTCCCTCAGGGAAGCCATGAAGATTTATTAAAAAATATCAAAGAAAAATTATTGGTTTTACCCAAAGAAACAACCGTTATTACAGGTCATGGCCCTTTGACCACAATTGGGCGTGAAAAAGAGCGAAACCCATATTTGATATAGGTTTTTATTGTTTTTGAATATTTATATGGCTTTAGAGTAACTTAAATACAATAGCCAGTTGAATCCCAATAATGGTCAGCCCAAAACAGAAAACAAGAAACAGTAATGGTGTGCCCCCTGGAACACGATAGCCATTGGTGTGTTGTTTACGGGTTTGCCAAACCAACATGGTCGGTAGCAGTAAGGCCAGTATAGACAGGGCAATGGATGCATAACCTAACGCTATTTGAAAGCCTTGGGGGTAAAATAAAGCAAATAGTAAGGGTGGTGTAAAGGTTATGAGTCCGGATTGAATGCGCCCGCTGGTTTTATTGTTGCGTCTAAATAAATCTGCTAAAAAATCAAATAAACCTAAAGACACCCCTAAAAATGAGGTTGCCAGCGCTAAATCTGCAAAACGGTGTAAAGCGGTTTCTACAATTGGGGTTGCCACAACAGTGCGTACAGATTCAAGTAGGCCATTTAAACTGGACATTTGTACGAGGACTTCTGAACCAATACTACCCACAATCGCCAGTTGCCAAAAAATATAGGTCAGTAATGGAATCGCGCTGCCAATGATAAAAACTTTGCGTAGTTTTTTGATGTCAAAATTCAAATATTGAACAACACTGGGAATGCTGCCATGAAAACCAAATGAAGTAAATAAAATAGGCAATGCTGTCAGAATGAAGCCTTGTTCTAAAGGTAAGGTGAGTAGATTGGTGCTGTTTATATGGGGGGTGAGGACAGATAAAACCAAAATTAAGAAAATAAATTTTAGGGTAAATAAAATTCGGTTGATTAAATCAACTGAGTGCGTGCCAATGGTTACAATGGCACTGCCAATAAAAGCAAACAGTAAGATGCCCCAATAGGGTTTAATTGGTTGGTGAACAAGTTGGCTGAGGGTAACCGTCATCAATTCACCTCCTCCACTGATATAGGCAGCGGTTAAGGCATACATCAAAAACATCATGCTAAAGCTGGTCAGCAGCTGCCCTTTTGTGCCTAAATAACGATGTGCTAAGGAGCCAAACCCAGTTCCGATTGAAACATGTTGATAGGCTTCTACCAAAAGTAGAGCGGTGTAACACATGATGGCCCAAAGGCCAACTAACATAACAAGCGTTCCACCAAAACCAATGCCTGCTGCAGCTAAGGGCATCGCCAACATGCCTGCACCAATTGTGGTACCTGCCACAATAAAAATACTGCCTAATGTTCGATTTTTCACAGTGTCCCCAAAAATAATTTAGCCAGTTTTGAACTGGCTGGATCATCTTTTTAATAGATTATTTTTTACTATTTTCGTCTAACTGTCTTAAAAAAGCCAGTTTTTCTTGGATTTTAAGTTCTAAGCCTCTATCAACAGGTTCGTACCAATGTGGCTGACTTATGTCTTCAGGAAAATAGTTTTCTCCTGCGGCATAGGCATAGGGTTCATCATGGGCATAACGATACGTTTTCCCATAACCTAATTCTTTCATGAGTTTTGTTGGTGCATTGCGCAAATGAATGGGCACTTCTCGTGTTTTGTCTTGGGCAACAAATGAGCGGGCTTGATTGTATGCATTGTAACCAGCATTGCTTTTAGGGGCGCAAGCCAAATAAATCACTGCTTGTGCTAAAGCAAGTTCTCCCTCGGGCGAGCCTAAACGTTCATATGTTAACGCGGCATCATTGGTGATTTGCATGGCTCGTGGGTCTGCTAAGCCTATATCTTCCCAAGCCATACGAATGATTCGTCTAGCCAAATACTTTGGCTCAGCACCACCATCTAGCATACGGCAAAGCCAGTAAAGTGCTGCATCAGGGTTAGAGCCCCGTACGGATTTATGTAAAGCGGAAATTTGGTCATAAAAATACTCACCGCCTTTATCAAAACGTCGGGCATTTAAGGTGAGCGCATGTTCCAGTAGCTCTTGATCGATATGGGTTGTTTTTTTTGCCAGTGCACTGTTTTTACATTGTTCTAATAGGTTTAAAAAACGACGAGCATCACCATCAGCTGAACCAATTAGGGCATCAATTGCTTGTTGGTCAAATTGAAATTCACTTAAGGCTTTTTGATGGACGCGTTCGAACAGCGCTTTTAGGTCTTCTGCTTCTAGTGATTTAAGCACATAAACTTGTGCACGTGATAATAAGGCAGAATTGACTTCAAAGGATGGGTTTTCAGTCGTGGCACCAATGAAGGTAATGAGTCCATTTTCAACAAAAGGTAAAAAGGCATCTTGTTGTGATTTATTAAAGCGATGTACTTCATCCACAAACAAAATGGTTTTGGTGCCTTGCTGTAAAGCACGCCCAGCTTTTTCAATGCTTTCTCTAATATCTTTAATGCCACCTAATACCGCAGAAATGGATAAAAATTGGGCATGAAAACTATTGGCCAAAATACGGGCCAAGGTGGTTTTACCCACACCAGGCGGCCCCCACAGAATCATGGAGTGAGGCCTTGCACTTTCAATGGCTAAACGTAAAGGTTTACCTACACCAATTAAATGTTGTTGACCAATCACTTCATCTATATTTTGAGGTCTTAAACTCTCTGCAAGTGGCGCGGTGGGGTTTTGTTCAAACAGATCATCCATTATTCAGTCAATACATCAACATTTTTGGGTGGGGTAAATTGAAATACTTTTTTATTGATCGTACCATTTAACTTAATACCATTTAAGGTTAAGGTTGTTGTGTTACCAAAGCTGTCTTTAAGTACCATCTGATTTAAATCATTCCCTTTAAACCCTAAACGAATGGATTCATAACCACTGTCTTTTTTCTTGGGCATGGCTTTGATGTAAGTTATACCATTGCTTTGACCATCATTGCTTAAGGTGTAGTTATCTTCTAAAGCATCTTGATCGGCTAAGATGGCAGCGGGGCTGTCTCCTAATGTTTGCGCTTGAGAACGTTTGGTCACTTGTGCCAGATCAATATCATATAACCACACAGATTTACCATCTCCCACAATCACTTGTTGATAGGGTTTGCTGTAATCCCATTTAAATAAATTAGGTCGGGATATTTGAAATGTTCCACTGCTTTTTTGGGTTTTGTTTTTATTTTGTACTGTTTGGCTGAATGAGCCAGAAATGGTCTTGGCATTTTGGTTGAAATTTTTTAAAGCTTCTAATCCATCTGCGTGAGCCATGTTCAGTCCAAGAAAGGTCGTCAGTATCAGTATGGTTTTTTTCATGTGTTTTGTCCTTAAGTGATGAACATAGGTTCAGTTTATCACTGTGTCAATCGGCTTAATATGCTTTGTTTGCAGTTTTTGCATGATTTTACGCTTACTTTACCTAAAATAAAGAGCCATTATTGCTTAAAACCATTACAAATGGGCATACGCCAGTCTTTCCCAAAAGCACGGGGGCTGACTTTTGGACCAATCGCACCTTGACGACGTTTGTATTCGCTGTTTTGAATCAACTTCAACACTTTATCTGTTTCTTCTGCTTTGAAACCTTGTTTGATTAACTGTTCTTTGTCAGCATTTTCTTGCATGATTGCTTGTAACATGGCATCAAGAATGGGGTATTCTGGCAGGCTGTCTTGATCGGTTTGGTTGTCGCGTAATTCTGCAGATGGTGCTCGATCAATGATTCTGGTTGGTATGATTTCAGATAAGGTATTGCGGTAACGGCTCAAAGCATATACTTGCGTTTTAAATAAATCTTTTATGGGGGCAAAACCGCCATTCATGTCGCCATAAAGTGTACAGTAACCAGTGGCTAGTTCGGATTTATTTCCTGTTGCCAATAATAAAGCACCTGTTTTATTGGACAAGGCCATGAGTAAGGTGCCACGAATACGGGCTTGTAGGTTTTCTTCGGTAACATCTTCTGCTAAACCATTAAAAATGGTGGAAAGCTCTTGCTTAAATTGTTCAAATAATGGGGTAATGGCAATGGTATGGTGTTTAATACCCATTTTAATGGCCATCTCTTGAGCATCCGTTACGCTTATATCGGCTGTATAGCGACTGGGCATAAGAATCACTTCACAGTTGTCAGAACCTAAGGCATCTGCGGCAATTGCCAATACTAATGCAGAGTCAATGCCACCAGATAAGCCTAGGCATATTTTTTTGAAACCGCTTTTATGCACATAATCGCGTAGTGCATAAACCAATGCTTGATACAACAGTGCTTCATCCGTTAGTTTGGGCGCAATGGTACTTGGTTTGATCTGGATATGTTGATTGTGTTGTTCTGTTTGTAGATAATAAATGTCTTCTTTAAATGCTTCTGCCTCAAAAGCAATCACACCATCTTGATTAACAGCAAAAGATGCACCATCAAATATTAACTCATCTTGTCCCCCCACCATATTGAGGTAAATAAGGGGTACTTGGTTTTCTTCTATACGGTAAAGTACATTTTGTATGCGCTCATTTTCTTTGTTTAGGTAAAATGGTGAAGCATTCAAACAAAGTAAAATTTGTGCGCCTTGTTCAACCGCTTCCGCAGCAGGTTCTATATGCCAGATATCTTCACAAATGATTAAACCAAAACGAATCTGATTGTGTTCGAATACCAATGGATTGACGCCTGCTTCAAAATAACGTACTTCATCAAATACGCTTTCGTTAGGTAACAGCATTTTATGGTAGACGCCTAAACGGTTACCATTGAAATAAACACTGGCACTATTGTGGTATTGATTTTGTTGGCGACTTGGATGACCAACCACGATCACAATATCGTCAATTTGTTCAATAAGGTCTAACCCTGCTTGTATTTGTTGCCAAAAAGCTTCATGAAACAATAGGTCTTCTGCTGGGTAACCGCTAAGCGCCAATTCAGGAGTCAGTAAAATCGTGGCGCCTTGTGCTTTTGCGGTTTTTGCTGCTTCAATAATGGCTTGTGTGTTTTTATGAATATTGCCAACATGAGGATTAAATTGAAATAGAGCGATTTTTGTGTTCATGATTGTTGAGTGTTTTATACAAATAATAATGTCCCACAATGTACCATAAAGGAAGCTGGACTGTATATTGGAACGCTTACTTAATATACATGAGTAAAATATTTTGCGGAGTCATTTTTAAGTGTAAATTTATCTATTAAAGAGTCTTGCCGTATAGTACATGGATAGATAAATTAGGTTATTTTGTATTGAAACAATGTATTTTTTAGTCATATATAAGATGATATGGGACTGTGTTGTTTGGATTAAAAATGGGATAACTGGATGAAAAAATTGATTTTGCTTTGGTTTCTAATGATGTGTATTGGTGGTTGTGATGAGAAAATGATTATATTTAAGTGTGAAGGATATGCTGAGAAGGATGGTAGTAATTGTTATGAAATTAAAGTAAATAAAACAGAAGTAGATGTTGCTACTTTTGAATGTTTGGGTAATGGATATGGAAAAGATAAAAATACAGTCTTTCGTTTTCATACTAAAACCCATTTTGATGCATCTTCTTTTGAAAGAATAGGAGGTGATTATAATAAAGACAGAAATGGTGTGTATTACCATGAAGCTAAAATAGAGGGCGCGGATATTTTGACATTTGAGATTTTAGGAGATGGTGTTCATGAGGTGGTCTTCGCGAAAGACAGCAATAACGCTTACTTTATTGGTTCAAAAATAGTCGATGCAAAAGCCAAGACTTTTGAAGTATTGGATGATGAGTTTGCCCAAGATGGTGATTCGGTTTATATGAAAGACAGTAAAATATTAGGTGCAGATGTTGAAACGTTTAGAGCCTTGGGTGAATCAAGAAAAGATGTAACTGGTGTCATTTATAATGCAGAAGATAAAAATAACTATTATTTTGACCGTCAAGTCGTCAAGAAAAAATAATTATTTGTTTCTATAAAAATATATATTTGTTTGTGAAAAATTTTATGTTGCAATCATTCTCAGGGCATTTACCCCATTTTATTTTAGAAAGTTTGGCTTATATGGTAGGTGCCCAAGTTTATTGGTATTTATCCAAACAAGCTGTGCATCCTCCTAAGATAGATCGTTTTTTATTATTGGCTTTTGCTGTATTTGGGGCATTTTTAGGCAGTAAATTATTGCATATCTTTGAACATTTGCCTTATTTACTTAGTCAGCCAACTGGTGTTTGGTTTGGGGGAAAGTCTGTATTGGGCGGTTTCTTAGGGGGCACGTTATTTGTTGAAATAGGTAAAAAAATCATTAAATGGCCTTATTCAACAGGAGATGTGTGGATTGTGCCTTTAGCGGTTGGTTTAATGATTGGGCGTTTAGGTTGTCAGTTATCGGGCTTATGGGATTCAACCTATGGTATATCAACCAGTTTGCCTTGGGGTTGGGATTATGGAGACGGTATTGCTCGTCATCCAACTGCTTTATATGAGATGATATTGGTTTTTGTCTTAACACTTGGTGTGTGTCAGCTTAAAAGTGCCGTGTCAGGTAGGCGGTTTGACTGTTGGATGATCGGCTATTGTATGATTCGCTTAGGGATAGAATTTTTAAAACCACCATTTGGGCAAGAGACAGAAGTATTATTGCCTGTTGCATTACATTTTGGCCTAACTGCTATTCAATGGGCCTCGGTATTGGGTATCGCTTATTTTATTTGGCATATCTATCTGCAACGCAAAAACAAAATAAAATAGAAACCATCGAAAGCACTACACTATATGGCAAAAAATAGACCGTATCTTTATTATGACCAAACAATCTCTTTATGTGAGGAGTGCTTTCGGCGTATAGAAGCCAAACATGTGATTCAAGATGATCAAGTTTGGTTGCATAAATGGTGTCCAGAACACGGGCAATCAAAAGTATTGATTGCTACGGATGCAACTTATTGGCGCTTAGGCAGAGAAGTGTATGTGAAAGCTCCAGAAATGCCTGAACGTTTTAATACTGCTTTACATTGGGGCTGTCCTTATGATTGTGGTTTGTGCCCCGATCATATGCAGCACTCTTGTTTAACCATTGTTGAAATAACAGATTATTGTAATTTAAATTGTCCTGTTTGTTATGCTGACTCTGCACCTGTCCCCACCGCAAAACATCGTTCACTTGAGCAAATAGAAGATATGTTTGACATTATTGTGGCCAATGAAATAGAACCAGATGTGGTTCAGATTTCTGGAGGGGAACCCACAACCCATCCACAATTTTTTGCTGTTTTGGATGCAGCTAAAAGCAGACCCATTAAACACTTAATGCTCAACACAAATGGTGTGCGTATTGCCAATGAAGAAGGCTTTGCAGAAAAGCTGGCTCAATATGCACCTGGGTTTGAGGTGTATTTACAATTTGATTCTTTTGAACAGGATGCCTTAAAAACATTGCGCGGTGCCAATTTGCGTCATGTACGAGAACGTGCGCTTGACGCTTTAAATCGGGTTGGCTTATCCACCACATTGGTGATGACTGTTGCCAGAGGGGTGAATGATCATGAAATAGGTGCAGTCATTGAATATGCGGCAAAACAGCCTTGTGTTCGTGGGGTAACCATACAACCTATTCAATTTGCTGGACGAATAGAAGGGATAGATCATAAAGCACAACGCTTAACTCAAACTGAAGTCAGACAAATGTTATTGGATCAAACGGCTTTCTTTGATCGTGCAGATATCATCCCTGTGCCATGTAATCCCGATGCTCTGTCCATGGGCTATGCACTCAAAACGGAAGAAGGCATTGTACCGTTGACACGATATATTGAACCCGAAGTGTTATTGCAAGGTGGGCGAAATACCATTGTTTTTGAACATGACCAGCGTTTAAAAGAGCAAATATTCACATTATTTTCGACCAATCATAGCCCAGAGAGCCAAAGTAATTGTTTGGCTGATTTACTGTGTTGCTTACCTAAAATACAGGCACCGCAATTGAGTTATCAAAATGTATTTCGTGTATTGATTATGGCGTTTATGGATGCCGTTAATTTTGATGTGCGTGCAATGAAAAAATCCTGTGTTCATATTGCACAGCCCGATGGACGTATTGTGCCATTTGAATCTTTTAATTTGCTTTATCGAGATGAAGCCCAAAAAGCTGTTTTGGATAAAAGAAGAGCAGAGGTTGATGATATGTTTCAAATGGGAAATAAGGCATAATTTAATGGATATTAAAGAAAGAATATGGTGAATGAATCAATAAAAAGTACAGACAGCACGCAAGGGCATCATCAACAGCTTTCTCGCTTTTTTAGGTTGGTTGGGCAAGTGCTGTTGATGACGATGATTGTTTTATGTTTGGCGATTATTTTACTGATTATTGCCATTATGGTGATTCATGGCATGGATACGCAAATGTGGATGACCATATTTGTTGCAGCTATAGGTTGTCTGGGGTTTTCTCAGTTGTATCATGTTGTTAAATCCCAGCAGACCAGAATATGGGTGCTGGTACTCATTAATATGGGGTGTATATTTTTGGCTTTTCCTGTGTTGGTGATTATTGTGGTAGGGGTTGGTTCAATGTTGCGGCTATGGCGTATTTAAATGAAAAGATTGTATACTCAATAACGGCTCATTATTTCCTCATGTTATGTATTTTTAGCCAAATATTATAATGGATAGATGTACTTTGAGATGCTTGAATAAGCAATTATTTTAATAAAAATGGACGCAATATATGGAACCTAATCCGTGGGAAACGCCACAAAGTCAACAAAATACATCAGACAATAATCAAAATGGTTCTGATTCAACATTAAAAATAGTGGCCTCAGTCATTTTGTTTTTCTTGGGTGTTATTGGTTTACTGGCAAGCGCTTGTGGGATCCTTTTTCTCTTTTCTGTGCCAGAAATTGCCATTGTTTCTTTAGCCATATCATTATTTGTTTCTGTCGTTGTAGGTGTATTGTTTTATAAAATATTAAAAAATCAATTTCAGCAGCCAAAGAAAGTATATGTCATTGTAACGATTGTTGGTTTGATCATTTTACTTTCTATTTTATTGTTAATATTTTTTTAGAGAAATTGTTTCTTTAGTATATGGGGAGCTTTTTGGATTAATGAAATTAAATAAAAACCTTATGATTCATTGAACAAGGAATATGTATATGGAACCTAATGATTGGACTGCTCCAAAGAGCCAACAAAAACCGACAGAAAAAGATCAAAATGGCTCTGAAGCAACCTTAAAAATGATGGCTTGTGCTATTTTGTTTTTTCTGGGCGTTATTGGTTTGTTGGCCAGTGCTTGTGGTGTCTATTTTCTTTTGTTTGTGCCCTTGGCTGTTGTTTCTTTTATTATTTCAATAGTTGTGACAGTGATTATAGGGATATTGTTTTATCAAATAATAAAGGAAAAATTCAGCCAACCAAAAAGGGCATATATCATCATTATTCTTTTGAGTTTATTTGTTTTTTTTCCTGCTCTATTTTTAGGAAATATTATTAGGACGATTGTTCCGTTTTTTTAGTAGATTATTAATATGAAAAAAATAAAATTAACCTTTATTGAAAAATTATTATCGGTATATGTAAACTTTAACTCTATTACTTTTCAACTGAACAGGTTTTTTTAGTGTTACACGATAAATTATTAACCAAAAAAGCCGCTGAATAAGCGGCTTTTTGTTAAGGTTTGATTGAATACAAAGTGCTTAGAAGAAACCTTGTGGTTTTTCAGAGTAGCTAACCAATAGGTTTTTGGTTTGTTGGTAATGATCCAATACCATTTTATGGGTTTCACGACCAATACCAGACAGTTTATATCCACCAAATGCTGCGTGAGCAGGATACATGTGGTAACAGTTGGTCCATACACGACCAGCTTGGATGCCACGACCCATACGGTAAGCGATATTACCATTACGGCTCCATACGCCTGAACCTAAACCATAAATTGTATCATTAGCAATCGCTAAAGCTTCTTCTTCATCTTTAAAGGTGGTTACAGCCAATACTGGACCAAAAATTTCTTCTTGGAAAATACGCATATCGTTTTTGCCAGCAAAAACGGTTGGCTCAATATAGTAACCGCCAGCTAAATCACCTTCTAGTTTTGCTTGATTACCGCCTGTAAGCAATTTCGCACCTTCTTCTTTACCAATACCAATATATTTGTTGATGGTATCTACTTGTTGTTGAGAGACTTGAGCGCCCATCATTGTGGTTTTATCTAGAGGGTTACCTTGCTTGATCATTTGTACACGTTTGATTGCTTTTTCAATAAAACGCTCATAAATTGATTCTTGAATCAAAACACGGCTGGGGCAGGTACAAATTTCGCCTTGGTTTAGGGCAAACATGGCAAAACCTTCTAAAGTTTTGTCAAAGTAAGAGTCTTCTTTATCCATAACATCTTCAAAGAAGATATTAGGAGATTTGCCACCTAATTCAAGTGTTACTGGGATCACGTTTTCAGAGGCACAACACATAATGCGCTCACCCACTTCAGTTGAACCTGTGAAACCAATTTTTGAGATACGTTTTGATTTAGCTAGGTATTCGCCAATTTTGCCACCAGGGCCATTAACGACATTTAAAGTGCCAGGAGGTAATTCTTTTTGAATCACTTCCATCATAATTAAAATAGATAATGGTGTGAATTTTGCAGGTTTTAGGACAATACAGTTACCTGCTGCTAATGCCGGTGCAATTTTCCAGCAAGCCATTAAAATAGGGAAGTTCCAAGGGATAATTTGCCCAACAACACCTAAAGGCTCATGAAAATGATAAGCAACAGTATCATTGTCAATATCACTAATGGCACCTTCTTGTGCACGGATACAACCAGCAAAATAACGGAAATGGTCAATTGCTAAAGGAATATCTGCTGCTAATGTTTCACGGATTGGCTTGCCGTTGTCCCATGTTTCTACAGTAGCAATAAGCTCTAGGTTTTCTTCCATTCTATCAGCGATACGGTTAAGAACAGCAGCTCTTTCTGCTACAGAGGTTTTGCCCCAAGCGTCTTTTGCTTTATGCGCAGCATCCAAAGCCAAATCAATGTCTTCTTCGGTGGATAGTGGAATTTCGCAAATAGGTTTGCCTGTAACTGGTGTGATGTTTTCAAAATATTGGCCTTTTACAGGAGGAACCCATTGTCCGCCAATAAAGTTTTCATAACGTTTTTTGAGTTGAACAGGAAAGCCGTAAGAGCCAGGTTGAATAATAGACATAATTAGGTATCTCCCTTTTTGTGTTATCAGCATCCTTATTCAAAGATGCTTAAAATAATGTTTCTTTCGTTCCCTTGTTAGGATAGAAACTTAATTTGTTATATAAACACATAGCCGGCTTAGTTTCAAGTCATTTATCTGGAGTATGGCGTCGTTTTTATTAAAAACTTTATAAAATTTAATAAGATGATGCCTGTAAAAAAATTTATAAAAAAGTAAAATTTAATTCTTATTGAACTGAATTAATCAAATGAAGATTTTTTCGGTTTTGTCTAGTAAATTATTTGGTATTGCTGTCCTTATTTTAAATGCATTACATTGTCAAAATTATATGGAGCGTATGAAGTAATTTATATTTTTTTGAAATAATTAATTGCCATTTTTTTTGGATAGAAATTATTTATAAGAAATAAACAATATGCTTTTTGTATGATTTGTATTTTCTTTATAAAGTTAAGAATTGTTTTTGTTTTTATTTTTATTTGAATGATTTAAAAAAATTCCTTTATTTTCATATAGTTGTTTTTCTTTTTTTTAATAAAATATTATTATTGTTGCTGTATAATTTTAATCAAATTTTATTTAAAAAAATTCAATAGTTTTAAATAAAATGTTTAATAAAAATATTTTATTTTCATTGTTTTTAGACATCAAATATATTTTTGCAAAAATAAGTTTAAAAATAAAAGAGAAATAATTATATTTAATAATAAATAATGGATTTATGAGAATACAGTTTTTTTGATTGAAATAAATCAAACAGTTATATTTTATATGTGTTGTGCTTTTAATCCGTTTTTTATCGTTATATTTTTGAAATTTCCTTTATTAATTTATGGTTTTTATCCTTTTGGTTGTGTAATGAGTAATGGATTGTTTGTTATTGTTTTTCTTGGATAGAGATACTCTGGTAAATACCAGTTTAAGGATTTTTTTTTGTCTTTTTTTAAATATTTTATTTATAAATTCATATTATTTTCAATGTATTATTAAAAATAATTAAGGGTAAATAAATTTCTATGCGATCAGTAAGGGGCATTTATGGTGTAAATGAGCATATCAGTTGATTTTTTTCGATATTTTTTAGTAATTCAAACCGTAATTAATTTGCACAACATCAAAAATAATATTGGTCGTACAAGGAGAATAAATCATGAATAAAATTTACCGTCTGGTGTGGAACACCGTATTAAATGCTTGGGTTGCTGTATCAGAGTTGACGAAGGCAAAAGGGAAAAAAGCCAGTAAAATTACAGGTGCAATTGCCCTAAGTAGTTTAGCTGTTATGGCACATGCAGAAACTCAAGTAACAAATACTGTCACAGAAACGACACCAACAAATACCACGAATACCCAAACTAACTCATTGATTCAACCAAAATCATTAATCACCATTAATTTATCAGGTGATGCTTTATTGGCTAATGTGTTGGGTGGTGGAGCGGCAACTGGATTGTTGGGTAATTTTACACTGCCTGACTATATTATTCAGGGTGTTTCTGTCAATAATATAGGTTCAGCGTTGACTGCTGTAGATACAAAACTGACCAGTACCAGTAGTGCTTTAGGCTCTTTAACAACATTGGTCAATACGAATGTTTCTTCTGTTGGGACATTAACAACTAATTTAACCAATTTAACCAGTAAAGTGGATACTAATGTTGGAGCGATAGCTGGTATCAATACCAATTTAGGTTCTTTAACCAGTTTAGTGAATACTAATGTTGGTGCCGTAGCAGATATCAATACCAATTTAGGTTCTTTAACCAATTTAGTGAATACCAATGTTGGCGCTGTAGCAAATATCAATACCAACTTAGGTTCCTTAACCAGTTTAGTGAATACCAATGTTGGTGCCGTAGCAGATATCAATACCAACTTAGGTTCTTTAACCAATTTAGTGAATGCTAATGTTGGTGCCGTAGCGGATATCAATACGAATTTAGGTTCATTAGGTAATTTAGTTGATGCAAATGTTGATGCTGTTGCTGACCTTAATCTTAATTTGGGTTCATTAAGTAATTTGGTTGATACAAATGTTGCGGCTGTTGCTGACCTTAATCTTAATTTAGGTTCATTAAGTAATTTAGTCGATGCAAATGTCAGCGCTCTTGCAGATTTAGATGTAAATGTAGGCTCTTTAACCAATTTGTTAAATACTAATATTGGAGCCGTTGCCAATTTGGGGGTCGATTTAGGTATCTTACGTGCAGACTTAGATTTAAACATTAACGCACTTGATTCTACTGAGACAAATCTTGCTCAAGTGGCTGAAGCATTTGGTGCGGGTGCGAATATTGATGTTAACGGTGTGTTTACAAAACCAAATTATCAAATACAAAATGGTTCATTTAATAATGTAGGAGATGCCTTAACTGCGTTAGACACGAGTATAACAGCAAATACAAATACCCTGACAAAAAATACCCAAGATATTGATGGGATTGCCAATAGTTTAGGCGCAGGCGCGCATGTAGATGTCAATGGCACTTTTACTGCACCACAATATATGATTCAAAATGGATCATATAATAATGTAGGGGATGCTTTAACTAAGCTAGATACAACATTAACCACCACGACTCAGGCAACCAACCAAAATACATCCACATTGGCGACACATACATCAAATTTAACTTCTTTAGCATCAGCATTTGGCGCAGGTGCTCAGATTGATGCGAATGGCACCTTTACTGCACCACGATATGTGCTTCAAGGCGGGACATACAATAATGTAGGTGATGCGTTTAATTGGTTAGATTCTTATGTCACGACAAATAATAGTGACATCAATAATATTTATAATCAGTTATCACAATTAAACCCAGGCGGTGGCGGTACATCTCTTGTGTTACAAGATGGTGCGGGCAACATTACTGTTGGTGCTACGACAAATGGTACTAATGTTTCTATTACAGGCACAGATGGCGTACGTAGTTTAGCAGGTCTTAAAGATGGCAGTATTGCCTCTGGCAGTACAGAAGCTGTAACAGGAAACCAATTAAATAACACCAATGAGCTGGTGGCGCAAAATACAAGTAATATTGGCCAGTTAGCCAATAGCTTAGGCGGTGGTGCCAGTGTAGATGCCAATGGTACTTTTACTGCGCCGAGCTATACTGTTCAGGGGAGTACTGTCGCTACAGTGGGTGATGCGTTAACAGCATTGGATAGCAGTGTCACCACCAACAAAACCGATATCACCAATTTAACCAATATCATCAATAGCGGTTCAGTTGGGTTAGTGCAACAAGATGCGACTAGCTTGGATATTACAGTGGCTTCGGCTACAGGTGGTACTAATGTGTCTTTTGCAGGTACAGATGGCGTACGTACCTTAACAGGTATTAAAGATGGGTCAGTTGTAGCAGGCAGTACAGAAGCCATTACAGGTAGCCAATTAAATACGACCAATGAATTGGTGGCACAAAATACGAACACTATTGTAGAGGTAGCCAATAGCTTAGGAGGTGGCGCTAATGTAGATGCCAATGGCGCCTTTACTGCGCCAAGTTATACTGTTCAAGGCAGTACAGTCAATACAGTTGGGGATGCATTAACTGCATTAGATGGCAGTGTCACAACTAATACTACAAATATTGCCCAAAATACCACTGATATTACCAATATTATTAATAACCTAAATACAGGTGCCATTGGATTGGTTAAACAAGATCCAAATAGTAAAGCCATCCGAATTGCGGCAGATGTTGATGGTGATACTGTAACTGTTGAAGGAACGGCAGGTGTACGTACCTTAAGTGGTTTAAAAGATGCCGTATTATCATCAGGTAGTACAGAAGCAGTTACTGGGCGCCAACTTGATGAAACCAATCAAATAGTCAGTCAAAATACGACTAATATTACAAATTTAACCAATAATATTACCAATGGTGCGATTGGATTGGTGACACAAGATGCAAATAGTAGAGCTATTCGAATAGCCTCCGAGCTTGATGGTGATACTGTGACTGTTGAAGGTACAGCAGGTGTGCGTACTTTAAGTGGTTTAAAAGATGGCAGTATTGCAGCAGGCAGTACAGAAGCGATTACAGGCAGTCAATTAAATGATACCAATGAATTGGTTGTGCAAAATACAGCAGATATTACAACCAACACTACAAATATCAGTTCTATAGCCAATAGTTTAGGCGGTGGTGCCAGTATCGATGCCAATGGCACCTTTACTGCACCGAGCTATACCGTTCAAGGTAGTAGCGTGACCACAGTAGGCGATGCCTTAACTGCATTAGATGGCAGTGTGACAACTAATTCTACTAATATTGCCCAAAATACCACTGATATTACCAACTTAACCAATATCATCAATAGCGGTTCAGTCGGATTGGTACAACAAGATGCGACCAGCTTGGATATTACAGTGGCTTCATCCACAGGTGGTAGCAACGTATCTTTTGCAGGTACAGATGGCGTACGTACCTTAACAGGTATTAAAGATGGGTCGGTTGCGGCGGGTAGTACAGAAGCGATTACAGGCAGTCAATTAAATGATACCAATGAATTGGTTGCTCAAAATACAGCAGATATTACAATCAACACTACAAATATCGGTTCAGTAGCCAATAGCTTAGGCGGTGGTGCCAGTGTAGATGCCAATGGCACCTTTACTGCACCAAGTTATACCGTTCAAGGCAGTAGTGTAAGTACAGTAGGCGATGCCTTAACTGCATTGGATAGCAGTGTGACAACCAATACCACCGATATTACCAACTTAACCAATATCATCAATAGCGGTTCAGTTGGATTGGTACAACAAGATGCGACTAGTTTGGATATTACAGTAGCGTCGGCTACAGGTGGTACTAATGTGTCTTTTGCAGGTACAGATGGCGTACGTACCTTAACAGGTATTAAAGATGGGTCAGTTGCGGCGGGCAGTACAGAGGCAATCACAGGTAGTCAATTAAATGATACCAATGAATTGGTTGCGCAAAATACAGCGAATATTACAACCAATACCGCTGCCATTACCCAAAACACAGCTGATATAGCCACAAATACCACGAATATCAGCTCTATAGCCAATAGTTTAGGCGGAGGGGCCAGTATCGATGCCAATGGCACCTTTACTGCACCGAGCTATACCGTTCAAGGCAGTAGTGTAAGTACAGTAGGCGATGCCTTAACTGCATTGGATAGCAGTGTGACAACCAATACCACCGATATTACCAACTTAACCAATATCATCAATAGCGGTTCAGTTGGATTGGTGCAACAAGATGCGACTAGTTTGGATATTACAGTGGCTTCGGCTACAGGTGGTACTAATGTGTCTTTTGCAGGTACAGATGGCGTACGTACCTTAACAGGTATTAAAGATGGGTCGGTTGCAGCAGGCAGTACAGATGCGATTACAGGTGGGCAATTAAATGACACCAATGAATTGGTTGCGCAAAATACAGCGAATATTACAACCAATACCGCTGCCATTACCCAAAACACAGCTGATATAGCCACAAATACCACGAATATCAGCTCTATAGCCAATAGTTTAGGCGGTGGTGCCAGTATCGATGCCAATGGCACCTTTACTGCACCAAGTTATACCGTTCAAGGCAGTAGTGTGACCACAGTAGGCGATGCATTAACAGCATTGGATGGCAGTGTGACAACGAACACTACTAATATTAATCAAAATACTACCGATATTACCAACTTAACCAATATCATCAATAGTGGTTCAGTCGGATTGGTGCAACAAGATGCGACTAGTTTGGATATTACAGTGGCTTCGGCTACAGGTGGTACTAATGTGTCTTTTGCAGGTACAGACGGCGTACGTACCTTAACAGGTATTAAAGATGGATCGGTTGCAGCAGGCAGTACAGATGCGATTACAGGTGGGCAATTAAATGACACCAATGAATTGGTTGCGCAAAATACAGCGAATATTACAACCAACACCGCTGCCATTACCCAAAACACAACTGATATTGCCACAAATACTACTAATATAGCTACTAACACCACGAATATCAGTTCAGTAGCCAATAGTTTAGGCGGAGGGGCCAGTATCGATGCTAATGGTACCTTTACTGCACCGAGCTATACCGTTCAAGGTAGCAGTGTGACTACAGTGGGTGATGCTTTAACAGTACTGGATAGCAGTGTGACGACCAACTCCACCGATATCACCAACTTAACCAATATCATCAATAGTGGTTCAGTCGGATTGGTGCAACAAGATGCGACCAGCTTGGATATTACAGTGGCTTCGGCTACAGGTGGTAGCAACGTATCTTTTGCAGGTACAGATGGCGTACGTACCTTAACAGGTATTAAAGATGGGTCAGTTGCGGCGGGCAGTACAGAAGCGATTACAGGTAGTCAATTAAATGATACCAATGAATTGGTTGCGCAAAATACAGCGAATATTACAACCAACACCACTGCCATTACCCAAAACACAACTGATATTGCCACAAATACTACTAATATAGCTACTAACACCACGAATATCAGCTCTATAGCCAATAGTTTAGGCGGTGGTGCCAGTATCGATGCTAATGGTACCTTTACTGCACCAAGTTATACCGTTCAAGGCAGTAGTGTAAGTACAGTAGGCGATGCCTTAACTGCATTGGATAGCAGTGTGACGACCAACTCCACCGATATTACCAACTTAACCAATATCATCAATAGTGGTTCAGTCGGATTGGTGCAACAAGATGCGACTAGTTTGGATATTACAGTGGCTTCGGCTACAGGTGGTACTAATGTGTCTTTTGCAGGTACAGATGGCGTACGTACCTTAACAGGTATTAAAGATGGATCGGTTGTAGCAGGCAGTACAGATGCGATTACAGGTGGGCAATTAAATGACACCAATGAGTTGGTTGCGCAAAATACAGCGAATATTACAACCAACACCGCTGCTATTACCCAAAACACAACTGATATAGCTACTAACACCACGAATATCAGTTCTATAGCCAATAGTTTAGGCGGTGGTGCCAGTATCGATGCCAATGGCACCTTTACTGCACCAAGCTATACCGTTCAAGGCAGTAGTGTGACTACAGTGGGTGATGCCTTAACAGTATTGGATATGGGGGTCACTAATAACACCACCAATATTACTAATATTATGAATCAAATCACAGATATTGGTAATGGTACAACTGGCCCTGTACGTTGGGATGGTCAAACGAATGGTACGATTACTGTGGGTTCAGATTGGGAGGGAGCAACAGTGTCATTTGCCAGTATGTCTGGTAACAGTCGTACTTTAACCAATATTAGTGCAGGTATTAATGATTCGGATGCCACCAATGCAGCTCAGCTAAAAGCATTATTAGCCAGTTTAGGAGGTGGGGCAAATCTTGACGCTTCAGGTAATATCGTGGGGTCTATGTACAATATTCAAGGTGGTAGTAAAAACTTGAGTGACTCCTTAAGTGCTTTGGATCAATCTGTTAATACCTTAAAACAACAAACTACAGCAGCTGGTAATGCTGTTATGTATGACACTAATAACCCAAATAAAGTCACCTTGGGTAATGCTAGCTCAACTGGCCCAGTGACAATTACAAATGTGGCAAATGGTAATGTGGCTATTGGCAGTACGGATGCTGTAAATGGTGGGCAATTAGCTTCAGTGCAAAATCAAGTGGATCAAAACACAAATGATATTGCTGACCTTAATAATGCCATTAATAATATTTCTAATGGTGCGGGTCTGGTTCAACAGGATTCAACTACCAATGAGATTACAGTGGGTAAAGATACAGGTGGCACAAGTGTGAATATAGCTGGTACAGAAGGTGACCGTGTTTTAAGTGGTATTAAAAATGGTGTGGCAGATAATGATGCAGCAACTGTAGGACAAGTAAAGGCGGCAACGGCTATTTCAAGTAATAACACCAGTCGGTATGGTTTACCCAGATCCAGTGGACGAGATTCTTTAGCAGTAGGCAATGGTGCTTCTGCTGATGGAGATGAATCAATTGCATTGGGTGAAAATACTTCTGCTACAGGTAGCCGATCCGTGGCATTAGGTTCTGGTTCCAGAGCTTCAGGAAATAACTCAGTTGCTTTGGGTGATGATTCTATTGCTTTACGAGATAATGCCGTTTCTGTGGGCTCAGAAGGTGCTGAGCGTCAAATTACCAATGTCGCTGCTGGTACTGCTGGTACGGATGCTGTAAACGTTAACCAGTTAAATGAAGGCTTAACCAGAATCAATACCATTAATAATGAGCGCTTTAATCACTTAGATCGTCGTATTGATGATTTGGATGATAAATTAAGTGGAGGGGTTGCTGCTGCGATGGCGATGTCAGGTATCCCTCAAGCTTATTTACCAGGAGCCAGTATGGCTGGTGCCTCTATGTCGTCCTATCGAGGGGAGTCTGCTATTGCTGTTGGTGTCTCCACCATTTTGCCGAATGGTAAATGGGTATTGAAGCTAACAGGTTCTGGTAATACACAAAGCGAGTTTGGTGTGTCTGCTGGTGTGGGTTATCAATGGTAAAAACATCATAATGTTCCAAAAAGGCGGTATGATAAAAGTGCCGCCTTTTTATTTTTATTGTCTTTGGTTTCATCATGAATGATGACCGTAAATAATATTCTAAAAAATGGTATTTTATAAGTATGACATATAAACAATTAGTCAAAATTATAGTAAAATAAGCTAAAAAAGAATATTTTAACAAAGGCGATATTATGGAAAATAGAGACAAAAACGATACTGTATTAACACTTCCTCATTTAAAGGAAAAAGCATTGCCCATTACGGTCGAACAGAAGAAGAAACCTACTGTTCGGACAAAAACAATTAAAGCTACACCTAAACAAACGGTAGAGCAGAAAAATAATGGGAAGATTACCCCTTCTGTTCTGATTAAAACCAAAACCAATCCCTTAAAGAAAATAATTGATTCTCAAACCATGCAAGAGCTTGACGACAGCGCTGCATTGCCTGCCTCTTATCCATATAGAAAACGGATGAAAAGAGCAGACTATGAAAAAGAAAAAGCCGCATTGCAAATTGAACTGTTAAAGGTACAAAATTGGGTCAAGGAAAGTGGTCAAAAAATAGTCTGTTTATTTGAAGGCCGCGATGCCGCTGGAAAAGGGGGAACCATTAAGCGCTTTATGGAGCACTTAAATCCACGTAGTGCCAGTGTGGTGGCATTGGAAAAACCCACTGAAAAAGAGCAGGGGCAATGGTATTTTCAGCGTTATATTGGGCATTTGCCTACTAAGGGTGAAATGATTTTTTTTGACCGTTCTTGGTATAACCGAGCAGGGGTAGAAAAAGTGATGGGTTTTTGTACGCCACATGATTATTTACAATTTATGCGCCAAGCACCAGAACTTGAACGTATGCTTGTTGGTAGTGGTATTCGTTTATTTAAATTTTGGTTTTCTGTCAGCCGAGCCGAGCAATTGCGTCGATTTATTTCAAGACGAGACGACCCATTGAAACATTGGAAGTTGTCCCCTATTGATATTGAATCTTTAGATAGATGGGATGATTATACTGAAGCGAAAAATACCATGTTTTTTCATACGCATACTGGAGATGCGCCATGGGTGATTATTAAGTCAGATGATAAAAAACGGGCACGTTTAAATTGTATTCGTCATTTTTTACATGTGTTACCTTACCCTGATAAAGATACAAACATTGCTTGTGCACCAGATGAAAAAATTATTTTGTCTCCTGATATGGATGCATTAAAAAGAGAATATAATCTTAGTGAAGAGTAAATCAGTAACAACAAACAAATCAGTTATTGTTTGAGTCAATATCCATTGCTTATAAGAAAAGAGATTCATCATGAGTAAAATGTGTACCCAAAAGTGGCTGGTTTGTTTGAGTTTAAGCAGTATCCTATTTCTTGGTGCTTGCCAAAAAGAAGAAGAGTCTACCCATCAGCCTTTAGATGAAGCGTTAGAGCAATTAAAGGATAGTGGTGATATTATTAAAATGGCTCATGCAAATGATTTAATAGGGGCAGATCAAAATAAAAATGGCATCAGAGATGATGTTGATCAATACATTGCTCATCTTGATATCAGCAAACCACAACAACAGGCGGTGAAGCAATCAGCCAGAGCGCTCGGGGCGATTTTAAAAGAAGACTTAAATAATCAGCAAACAATTCATCGAATCAAACAGGAATTAAGTCAAGCAACACAGAATATGTCTGTTGAATTTATGCAAACAACAGTGGCGCAACAAGTGTTTTCTTCACTTGAACAGCAAGTGCTCAATACCCCGAAAAGACAAGAAAAATATCAACAATATAAAAATTTGAGTGCGAAAAAATAATTCAATAATCCTGACACAACAAGAAATACTATGGCTGGTTTTGATATTTTTGGCAAAATTCAAAAAAATATTTTAAGTTTTGAGACAATAATTTTTTATGATGTACAATTAAAAAAAAGCGTCTACTAAAACGAGGTAATGTGGTAGACAGCTCAACCAAAGATTTATTTTGAAGCATGTCCATAACCACAAAGCGTGATAATAAACTGATGCCCACACCAGTGGCGACACTGCGTTTCATTAAACCAAAGCTACCCATTTCATTAATGTATTGCAAACGGTTTAAATGAGGTAAAAGTAAACGCTCGGTTTCATCTCTAATACCAGATTCTGCTTCTCGCATAATCCATCGTGCCTGACTTAATTGCTCAATGCTCACTTGTTTGAGTTGAGCTAATGGATGTTTAGGAGAGGCAACAATAATCATTTCATCTTCTAACCAAGGTGTACTGATTAAATCACTATGATGGCAGGGCTCTTCAATTAAACCAAAATCAACTTCATATTGGGCAACAAGTTTCATAATATTGCGACTATTGCGGATTTTGACTTCAATATTTTGTTCTGGTCTTTCTTGATAGAAATCTGACAAAATATTGGGCAATAAATGGCTGCCAATCACACTGCTTGAACCAATACAAATACGTGTATTAAATTGCCCCGTACGAACCATTTCCTTAAATTGATTTTCAATTTGCGCTGCGCTGTCTAAAACATGTTGTGCTAAAGGCATTAAATGCCGACCTTTATCATTTAAAACCAGTTTTTTACCTGCCCTGTCAAATAATACTGTTTCTAAATTATTTTCTAATTCTTTTAATGCCGCGCTGATGGCCGATTGAGACAAAGCAATAGATTCACCCGCCCCAGTTGTTGTCCCTGTTTTGGCTATTTCATAAAATATATGTAATTGTTTTAGCGTAATTTTTGTTTTCATATCTATTTTTTCGATAAGTTATACAAGAATAATCAATTTTACTTGTTATTGGTTCTATTGTAACTTAAAGGAATAAAAAAAGAACCATGCTAAAAATAGTTCAATATCAATACAGACAAAAAGAGAAAAAGGAATCCAGATGAATCTGGTCAAACAATATCGTACAGAAATTATTGTGACCTTAATTGTCAAAATAATCATCTTAACCATACTCTGGAGCTTGTTTTTTCGACATAAACAACCAGTAGATCCTGAAAAAATGGATCAACATCTACTTGGTCATCAACATTACTCATTATATTACGGAGAAACACACTCATGACAGAAGCTTTAGTTGATGTGTCACGGCTGCAATTTGCCGTGACCGCGTTATACCATTTTTTATTTGTGCCACTGACTTTGGGGTTGGCATGGATACTGGTGATTATGGAAGCCGTTTATGTGATTACGGGAAAACAGATTTATCAGGATATGGTGAAATTTTGGGGAAAGCTTTTTGGTATTAATTTTGCCTTAGGTGTGACAACTGGTATTACCCTAGAGTTTCAGTTTGGTACCAATTGGGCATATTATTCCCATTATATGGGCGATATCTTTGGTGCACCTTTAGCCATTGAAGGCTTAATGGCTTTTTTCCTTGAATCTACCTTTGTCGGTTTATTCTTTTTTGGTTGGCAAAAATTATCAAAATTAAAACATTTTATGGTCACCATTTTGATGGCTATTGGTTCCAATTTGTCTGCTTTATGGATTTTAGTTGCCAATGGTTGGATGCAAGATCCAGTAGGGTCATATTTTAATTATGAAACCATGCGTATGGAACTATTAAGTTTCAGTGATATATTTTTCAACCCTACCGCGCAGGCAAAATTTGTGCATACCATCAGTGCCGGTTATGTAACCGCCTCTTGTTTTGTTTTGGGTTTATCTGCTTTTTATCTGCTACGAAAACGTGATGTGGCTTTTGCCCGTTGTTCCTTTAGAGTGGCGGCAGCATTTGGTTTTGCTTCGGCTTTATCTGTCATTGTCTTAGGTGATGAATCTGGTTATACCGTCACAGAGTCACAACAATCAAAATTAGCAGCTATTGAGGCCATATGGGAAACAGAACCTGCACCTGCTTCTTTTACACTGATTGCATGGCCTGATCAAGAAAAACGAATGAATCACTATGCAATTGAAATTCCATATGTGGGGGGCTTGATGACCACAAGAAGTGCCACAAAAGAAGTGCCTGGCATTAAAGAAATTTTAGAAAAAAACAAACAAAGAGTCATGAATGGGCAAAGAGCGGTTTTGGCATTGGAAGCTTTACGTAAAGATCCAAAAAATCCACAATTAATTGCGGCTTTTCGTGAATATGAAACCGATTTAGGGTTTGGCTTACTGTTAAAAAAATACACTGATGATTTCAGTCAGGTGACACCACAAATGATTGAGCAGGCAACAAACAGTACTGTACCAAAAGTTGCGCCACTTTTTTTCAGTTTCAGAATCATGGTTGGTTTAGGTTTTAGCTTTTTAGTCTTGTTTACCTTGGCCTTATATTATTCACTAAAGAATAATTTTGAACAAAAACGTTGGTTTTTACGTTGGGCATTATGGTGGATACCTATGCCATGGATTGCAGCTGAGTTGGGGTGGTTTGTTGCCGAATATGGGCGCCAACCTTGGACGGTTTATGGTGTGTTACCTACTCACTTATCGGTTTCATCCTTGTCTGCCAGTATGGTATGGATGTCTTTAATAGGTTTTATTGCTTTTTATACTGGTTTACTGATTGTTGAAATGTATTTGATGATCAAATATGCCAGATTGGGACCGTCCAGTTTGGGCACAGGTCGTTATCATTTAGAGCAAAATGAACAAAAAGCAGGAGAACACTAATGGACTACGCAACACTAAAATTCATCTGGTGGCTATTGGTTGGTGTACTTTTAATTGGCTTTGCCATCATGGATGGACACGATATGGGGGTAGGCACATTACTGCCTTTCGTGGGTAAAACAGATACCGAACGTCGAGTGGTCATTAATACAATTGGTCCTCACTGGGAAGGCAATCAGGTTTGGTTTATTACTGGTGGTGGTGCTATTTTTGCTGCATGGCCATTGGTATATGCCGCAGCATTTTCTGGTTTTTATTGGGCCATGATGGCTGTGCTTTGGGCATTATTCTTTCGCCCAGTAGGGTTTGATTATCGCAGTAAGTTAAAAAGCCCTGTCTGGCGCAGTTGGTGGGATCGTCTTTTATTTATAGGCAGTGCTGTTCCCCCCTTAATTTTTGGTGTGGCCTTTGGTAATTTATTACAAGGTGTGCCCTTTTATTATGATGACACTTTGCGTTCTTTTTACACAGGTTCATTTTGGGCTTTGCTCAATCCCTTTGCTTTATTATGTGGTTTAGTCAGTACCGCAATGATTACTTTTCATGGTGCAAACTATTTAATGCTCCGAACAGAAGACATTATTTTTCAACGTGCCAAAAAAATGGCTGTCATTTTTGGTGTTTTAACCGTTGCTTTGTTTGCTTTAGCAGGAATCTGGCTTTATTTGGGTAATATTAGTGGGTTTGTTGTTGTCTCGGGGTTAGACCCTAATGCTGTTTCTAACCCCTTAGTCAAAACAGTAGCCATACAATCAGGAGCATGGTTTATTAATTACACTAAATACCCTTTTACAGTGGTTTTTCCTGTTTTAGGGTTAGTTGCGGCACTATTAGGTGTGGTTTTTGCCATTAAAGAAAAAGCAGGTTTGGCTGTTATTGCGTCTTCTTTAGCGATGGTCGGTATTATTGTGACCGCGGCAGCCGCCATGTTTCCTTTTGTTATGCCGTCTTCCAGTCACCCTAATTCCAGTTTGACTGCATGGGATGGTACATCTTCATTATTTACTTTACAGGTCATGTTGGTGGCTTCGGTTATATTTGTTCCTTTAATTGTTTTTTATACTCGATGGGCCTATAAGGTTTTATGGGGTAAAGTCACGGAAGCGGATATTCGTGCCAATGATCATTCAGCTTATTAAAGGAGAGACATAATGTGGTATTTTTCTTGGATGTTGGGATTACCTTTAGCAATATTACTGTCCATCCTGTGTACTTTAATAGGTGATCGGTTCGAAGATCGTTAAAAACTTTAAGATAAAAACATTTTTTTTATAATTATATGTTTGAAATTCAACAATTATTTTATAAATTATTGTTGAATTTTTTGTTTTCTGTTAATATAATTTATAGAATTTATTAGAATGTAATATTTAAATTGGTTTTATTTTTTGTGATAAAATTATAAAAATTTTTTTATTTTTCAAGAAAAACAAACAGTTAGTTTGTTTTTTTTTGTATGTTTTTTACCACTTTTTGTTGATGTCATGAAATAAATTTTGGCTGGATATTTTCTTTTTTTTGATAAATTTGTTTTTCATTTTTATAATTTATTGTTTAATTTAATATTGATATTTATTATATATGATATTTAAAGTTTTTTTTAAAATTTTTTATGTATCAATAGATTATATTTTTTCTTTTTTTTTAATTATATTTTTCTTTTTGTTTTTAAAAATTTAGTTATTTCGATTTTTTGTTTTTTTGTTTAAAGTTTTTATGTTTAAAAAAACAATATCTATATTAATTTTTATAATTAATATTATTTTTCATTTAACTTATTTTTTTGAAATTACTTCAATTGTTAATTACAATATTATTATCTAATAGTTTATTCAGAACGTAAAAATTATAAAGATTTAATCTTTAATTACATGTACAGGAGTGATTGTCATGAAAAAAACAAAATTAGGAAGGCATGGCAAGAAACAGTATATGCATAAAAGCATCATACCCTTGGCTGTTTTTCTTGCGCTGACGACCAGTGTGTCAGGTGTTGCCTTAGGTGCTCCAGGAACGTATCCATTTCCAGTTTACCCTATTGTTTCTCAACCTTACATTAATAGAACAACCCCGCTATTATTTGCTTTTGTGGATAACTCAACCACAATGAACAATAATGCCTCTATGAGCGACAATTCTGGCAGGAACATCTCTCGAACAAAAGTACCTTCAGCGTATAGGAATCAAAGCTGGCCAACTCGGCTTGATGTTGTTAAACGTGGCTTACATGGTATGGTGGAAAAATACTATGATGACTTTGATTGGGGACTGGTTGTTCTTGTGGATCAAAGGCGAAAAGATAATTGGCACGCTTTTTCCGAAAGTGATTTAGGCTTGTATGGTGCTACGCCAATCTGGAATTCTGACCCTAATTACTCGTGGATGAGTAGTTTTCCTGCGGAACGTAGGGCAAATTTGATCAAAAATACAGGTAGCAATAATAATTCTGCGGGTACAGCAGATATAGTTGCTTCATTGCCCACAATTCGTTATACCGATACGAGTGCAAAATTTTTTGGGAAACCCATGCGGTTTTCACCTACTGATCATTCTGAGACAAATAAAGCCACCTTACTTGATGAAATCCGTGGCATCGGCATCACTGAAAGTGCATCCTATATGGAAGATACTTTCCCTCAATTACTTAATGTAGAGTGGCGTTCGTATGCAACTGGCAGGAGAGGTAGCTATCGGGACATGTTGTCTATTCCTGATTTTGTTAAATATCGTTGTCAAGATATCTTTGCTGTTGTTTTTACTGATGGCAATCGTGTCGCAAATGCTAAAAACTATAACCCAACAATCAATGGCGCAACTATTCATCCTATGTCAAGTTCACAACTAGATGGTGATGGTAAACCATATAATGGGACAGATTTTCCCAATCAATATATTTCTACTTCTGCTGTAGGCTTAGATAGTGCAACTGCGGGGAGAACGAGAGAATTTGAAACGTTTGCTCAACGAGGTAACGGTGAATTTGTTTTATCAGAAGATGCGGATGAATTAGGGCAATGGTTCGAGGAGTTTATTGAAAAAAGGCGGCCTAAGTATTATTTTTCGGCTTCAGCTCCTGCTGTAACCTATGTTATGGATGATACCGGTAAACAACTGGCAGTTAGCTTGCAAATGGAACCTAATAGATGGTTGTCTTTCTTGAAAATTAACTACTTAAATAGTAAAAATCAAGTTGTTGCGCCAACAAATGTGTCTGCTAAATATGATTATAAACAGCATACAGTATTGGGTAGTTCTGCTAAAAGTAAAGGTAACTGGGTTAATTTGAGCACAGCATCTGTGACCAGTTTAAGTACACATTTTGACAATAATAGTTTTGGCAGCACAGCAAGTAATTCAGATGATTTTGCTAAACATTATATTCCTTGGTTAGCAACTTCTACTCAAACTGATGGTGAAACTGGTTACCGCAATCGTGAAGTTGCCTTAGCTGGTGTATCTGGCGCTGGTAAAGGACAGGATAATGAGCACCGTTATTTGGGAGATGTGTTAAATACCAATGCTTTTATGGTTGGCCATGTAAGTAGTGCATTGAATATTCCTGAGTATATGGTATTTGGTTCAAATGACGGTATGGTAAAGGTTTATCAGGCAACAAATGATTCATCAAAGCCATTTTCTTATAAGTTAGGGATGATTCCAGGTATGATGCCACGGGATGATCATCAGACCTTATACAAAGCAATGTATCATCGAGCTTTACCAGGTTATGCTATCCGAGATGATAACCCACATGTGTTTGGTGTAAATGGGGGTATTGCTTCTCGCCATACCAATAAAGACCATTTGTTTGCTGTTGCAACGATGGGACAGGGTGGTCGAGGTGTGTTTGCGCTAAATATCGCGGGTAAAAAAGAAGATACTCAGGAAGTTATTGGCATGAGTGCAGAGCAACATAAATGGGCTCAATCTGTACCCTTGTGGGAATCAAGTAGTTTAGCAGATTTAAATGATAATCTTGGTTATACCGTAGGTAATCCTATTATTGGGCCTGTTGCATTAAAGCGCGATAATAAAACTGGTTGGCCTAAATACGATGATGTTTATCAAGCTGCCTTTGTTGCTAATGGTTATGATGGACCTAAGCAAGAAAATGCGCTTTTGGTTGTAGATGCTTTGGGGGTTAATATTGGCGAGAGTTCAAACAATACTGCTCCTGGTGATTTGCTTAAAAAAGTGGATATACAGAGCATATTGACCAGTCATTATGGTTTATCTGCACCCGCGTTAATTGATATTGATTATGATGGAATTGCAGATTTAGCTTATGCGGGTGATCGTAATGGGGATTTGTATCGTATTGATCTGCGTTATCCTGCAGTAGATCAGTGGAAAATGGTTAAAATATACTCAGGTAGTGCTAAAAAACCAATAGTGAGTGCGCCTGCTTTTTCACGTTATAAAGATAAACCTGTCGTGACCTTCACAACAGGTAGTGCAATTTATGCTGAAGATTTGAAGTTAGAGTCAGAACAATCTATCTATGGCGTTTTTGATGATCTAAAAAACATGAACCCAATTGCTGCAACTGAAACAGATCTGTTGGAACAAACAATTGATCAAAGTACCAAAGGGTATGTTAATGGTGAAAAAACGCAAAGAACGCTTCGTCTCTTAAGCAATAAGAAGCCCCAAAGCACGCATAAAGGCTGGAAGATTGATTTGCCAACTTACACCAGATCAGGAAAATTTGGTAATGAGCAGGCAAATGCATCGATCAGTGTTGTTGATGGTACAGTTGTGCTTTCTACAACTTGGTTAAGACAAGATGCTTTTGCGGATCTTGACTCTGGTGTACAGGTAAAATGTTTTAGAGATGAAACTGAGCGTGAAGGTTCTATTATGTTGATTAATGCGCTTACAGGTGGTGCTTTAACTAAGCGAGATACTCATATGTTGGCAAAAGTAGATGGTAAAGATGTCGTCATCAATGGTTATTTGACAAATGGCCTTACTTCACCAGCATTGGTTTACTCAAATCAAACATATTTCATGAATAATGATGGTCAGTTTGGGTTGTATAATGGCGCCCCTTCTGAAAAAGGTTTGAATACCAATTTACAAATTTTCCCTGAATATGGTTATTGTAAAGATGATAGCTGTCGCGCAAAAGTAAAATCATTTTTTACCTACTGTAAGAAAAAGTCAGATACAAGAGAAGTGAGTATTGCTTATACAGAAGGGGACAGCACAGGCTCCATGGGATTAAATCTATGTCCTACCGATCAGATAGCAAGACGAATTTCATGGAGATTGATTGGTTAAGAAAATAATCAATATAAGTTATTTTTTTAAAAGCACAGCTCATACATTAGGCTGTGTTTTTTTTTGTTTTTTAGATTGAATAATAAACAATGTGTAAGCTAGCATTAACATTAGGTGAAAGTATATGCGGTAAATAAAGTGAATGATGTTCTTGAATGTGCACTCTGCTAAACCATGTTAAAATAAATACATACAGACTATTTGATTAAGAAAATAATTTATGAATGCACTCGTTATTGCCAGTCGTGAAAGCCAACTTGCTATGTGGCAAGCCGAACATATTCAAAGTCGTTTATGTTCTTTATATCCTGAAAAAACGGTCACTATTTTAGGGATGACCACACAAGGGGATCAAATTTTAGATAAAACTTTATCTAAAATTGGCGGTAAGGGGCTTTTTGTAAAAGAGCTAGAGCAGGCATTATTAGATGGCCGTGCAGATTTGGCCGTTCATTCCTTAAAAGATGTGCCCATGCAGTTGCCAGAAGGATTTATTTTGGCTGCCATTACCGAGCGTGAAAACCCATGTGATGCATTTGTCAGCAACCGTTATCAGCAATTAAGTCAACTGCCTGATCAAGCCGTGGTGGGTACTTCTAGTTTAAGGCGAGAGGCACAAATTCGGGCAAAATTTCCTCATTTGGTGGTGAAACCTTTGCGCGGTAATGTGCAAACCCGTTTACGTAAATTAGATGAAGGGGAGTATGATGCCATTATCTTGGCAGCTTCTGGCCTTATTCGTTTAGGTTTACAAGATAGAATACAAACTATTTTGTCACCACAAGAGAGTTTACCAGCTGCAGGGCAAGGTGCTTTGGCCATAGAAATTGCCGCACATCGACAAGACTTACTGGCACTACTTGAACCCTTAAACCATGAGCAAAGCCATGCTTGTGTTCTGGCAGAGCGAGCTGTGTCTAGAAAATTAGGTGGAAGTTGCCAAGTGCCTTTAGCTGCTTATGCACAGCTTCAAAGTGATCACAACATTCTTTTGCAAGCACGGGTTGCCAGTATTGATGGCACGGTTGTATTGAGTGCGCATAAACAAGGGGCGCTTGCCGATGCTGAGGCTTTAGGGTTAAGTGTGGCAGACGATTTGATTAAACAAGGGGCTTTACCATTAATTGAACAGGTACTGGCGACAAATCAATGAAACTAAATGGTCAGATTGTGTTGGTGACTCGCCCACAAATGCAGTCAAAAAAATTGATTCATTTATTACAAATAGCAGGTGCCAATGCACAATTGTTTACACCTATCACCATTTTACCTAAGACAGATTGCTTACTCACCTTAGATAAGCATTTTTTACAGGCAGATTGGGTGTTTTTCGTCAGCCCCAGTGCCATTGATGTGGCAGCACCTTATCTTAACTTTCATCGTTTTAACGGCAGCTTATTTTGTGTTGGGCAGCCAAGTGCTGAAAAACTTAGGGTAATCAGTGGTAAGAATGTATACCATCCAGAAGCGGGGCAAAATGATACATTGGCATTATTGAGCTTACCCATTTTTCAGCAAGCCTTCATGAAAAAAGTATTGATTATTCGAGGGGAAGGTGGGAGAGCGGATATGGCTCATTTTTTACATGAAAAAGGCGCCCATGTTTATATTGAAGAAGTGTACCAAAGACATCCTATCCCATTAGATTGGGCTCAGTTTTTTATGTGGGTACAAACTGGTTTATTATCTGCAATATGTGTGACTTCTTCAGAAATTGCACAGCTACTTTTTAAAAATGCACCGCAAGAGGCACAACAGATATTAAAAAAATTGTTATACTTAGTACCACATGTGCGTATTCAAGAACATCTGCAACGATTGGGCGCTGAAAAAGTAATAACTTGCGCGGCAGGTGATGAAAATATGGTAAAAAGTTTAATAGGAGCATTAGGCCCATTATGACAGACCAACAAGATAAACCCAACAATACATCAACAAATCAAACAGATCCTTATCAAGAACCTAATGAAATTTTTGATGATCCTGCACCTAGTGAGAATATAGATGAAGTTTCTGCTGAATCAGTATCTAAAGTGACGCATGATGATACAGCTATAAACAAACAGACAACAGATGATGTTGAGCAGAATATGCAAACAGATAACAGTGGTGAATCAATGGCAGACAATAAGCAAGCTATTGACTTGAATGCACCACAAATAACAATAAAGGATAGTACTGTGGCAGATCAAAATAATAATGTTTTAAATACCCAAACTGAGAAACCCCGTTCATCAAAAGGATTAAGTATCTTAGCTTTATCTATTGCTGTTATTGCTTTAGGTGCAAATGGCTTTTTATTTTATAAAGGGCTTGAAACCACCCAAACGCTCGACTCTTCCATTAAAGAAGTTTCATCCTTAAGTAATGATGATCATTTTCAAGCCAGTAATATATTAAAAGGTTTGCAAGAAAGCCAAGCACGGGAAGAGGCCTTGGCTGTAGAAATCGTCAAATTACAAACTCAGGTGGCCATGATTGGCAGCCAATCCGATCAATTAAATAAACTTTATCAGGAGTTAATCCAAACACGTTTTGATTGGCTTGTTTCAGAAACGGAATTTAATTTAAATCTAGCCAATCAGCAGTTGCAAGTGGCAGATAATGTTCCTACTGCTATATTGGCGCTTGAAAACATACAAAATCGATTAAGCCAGTTTGATCAGCCAGAGCTGATGCCAATTAAGCAAGCCATTGCTCAAGATTTAGTACAGTTAAAACAGCAACCCCAAACAGATATCGCTGGTTTGTCTGCTAAATTAGATACTTTAAATACTATTGTGCCAACTTTACCTGATTTGTTGGCCTCTTTAGCAACGAATACGGCTGAAAAAAATGCAGTAGAGAAGGTAACAGAGTTGACACTAACGGGTAATGCAGAAAACTGGTGGGAAAATTTATGGGAAAAAACCAAGTCAGGATTCAGTAGTTTAGTTGAGGTTCGTCATTTGGACAGTAATGATGTGGTATTTTTGAGCCCAGAACAAAGTTATTTTGTGAAAGAAAATATTAAGCTGCAATTAAACAGTGCCAGATTGGCTTTATTACAGCATCAAAATGATGCCTATCAAAGTAATTTGAACGCAGCAGAGCGCTCTATTGAACAGTATTTTGATTTAAAATCGCCTATTACACAAACTGCTGTGCAACAGCTTAAAGCATTAAAAGAAGCAGATTTGACGCGTCAGCCTTATAATCTTTCAACCAGTTTACAGGCGGTACAAAATTATCAAAAAACAGTCAAACCTATTAGCACTTTACCCATGCCAATTGTTGAGCAGATGAAACAAGAAACATCAGCGACTGCATCTGCACCAGAAGCAAATGAAAGTAAAGATACAGCGCAAGAAGCTTCTGCTCCTAAAACAGCGGAGCCTGTTCAGCCTAAAAAAACAGAAAAAGAAGCGGCAAAAATTGATTCAAATAGAGGACAAGTACTATGAGAACCATTGCCTGGATTATTGTTTTATTTTTGCTTGCTGTTGGTTTGGCTTTATTGGGGCATTATTATGCTGGCGACGTGATGGTGGTTATTGGCTCAAAAATGTATCGTGCCAATTTGAATACTGTGGTTATTTTTAATCTGGCTTTTTTAGCATGTGTTTACTTGTTATTTCGTTTGATTTGGGGCGTTATTCGTGTGCCAGCAGCACTACGTGCTCGTAAATTAAGACAGGCACGTCGTTCTTTAAATATTTCCGCATTGTCTTTTTTAGAAGGACGTTACCAAAAAAGTTTGGATCTTTCTTTAAAAGCGTTGAAAACTGAGGCAGATGAAACCAATAAAGCATTAGCATTGATGTTGGTGAGTAAAAGCGCTCAGGAAACCCAAAATATTACGCAACGTGATGAATCTTTAATCGAAATAAAAAATTTACCTGATCATTTACAGTTGGCTCGTTATTTATTTGAAGCGAATTTGTTTTTGAATCAACAAGAAGATGTTCAAGCAAGGCAAATGCTTGATGAAGCGTTAAAACTGGCACCTAATTTAACCCAAGCACTTAAATTAGATCTTGTTTTAAGTGATCGAGAAAAACAGGCAGAAAGAGTATTGGCGTTGGTTGAAAAATTACGCAAGGTTGATGCGATTACACAAAATGAAGTTGAGCAATATCAGGTTCGGGCTTTTTTAGAGCAGATGACCGCTTTAAATACCACCAAAGACATCAAAAAATGGTTGAAGAATGTACCAGATACATTACAAAATAATCAGCTATGTGTTGATATTGCTAAAAAGTATCAACAGCTTGGATTAGATGATCAAGCGGTTGAGTGGGTAAGAGCCCACTATCCACAAAATCATAATGATGAATTGTTGCCTGTCTTGGGTAAAAGTATTGCTCAATTACAAAACACCGAGCAGCAAAAAATGTTGGAGCAAGGTGAGAGCTGGTTAAAAGCGCAACCACATGATGCACAGCTTTTATTTACTTTAGGACAGATTGCTTGTGCCAATCAGTTATGGGGTAAAGCGCAAAGCTATTATGAAGCAAGCATTGCTATTTCTCCTTCATTGGAAAGCTATTTAACTTTAGCAGATCTGTTTGAGCAAATAGATAAAAAAGATCTTGCACGTGATGAAGAGCAAAAAGCATTGAATTTTGCTCGGAAAAATTTAAGTTAATATAAAGTAAAAATATGTTGGCATTAGATATACTCATTCCCCTAATTGCAGCAGGCGCTTTTACTGGGTTTATTGCAGGCTTGTTTGGTGTGGGTGGGGGCATGGTTATTGTGCCAATTGTGTTGTGGTTATTGCATAGACAAGACCCCAATCTTGAATATGCTCAGCATATTGCTGCTGCAACATCGCTGGCTGTGATGGTATTTACGAATTTGTCCAGTGTCTATGCCCAAAATAAACGTGGGGCGGTTCGCTGGGATTTTGTCCGTTCGATGGCATTGGCGATTGTGATGGGCACTTTCTTTGGTGCTTGGTCTTCTAAATTCATTTCCAATGGGTTCTTACAAACATTCTTTGTCATTTTTGCCTATTTTGTTGCCTTCCAAAATTTCTTTCCTTTTTCCCCTACACCTAAAAATGAAGACATAAAAATACTGACTAAGTCTACAGCTGGCGGGGTTATTGGCCTATTATCCAGTTGGGTAGGAATTGGTGGTGGCACCTTATCTGTACCATTTTTGGTATGGTGTCGGGTGCCGATACAACAGGCAATAGGGACTTCTTCCGCATTAGGTTGGCCAGTTGCTTTGGCTGGCACAGTAGGGTATATCGTGTCTGGTTTGCAAGTACAGGGTTTGCCCGAAGGCAGTTTGGGTTTTGTTTATTTTCCTGCTGTTTTAATCTTGGCTATTGCCACTGTCGCACTTGCTCCTTTAGGGGTGAAAGTTGCGCATAAATTACCAGCAAAACGATTAAAACAGGTGTTTGGTGTGTTTTTAATGATTGTGGCTACCCGTATGGCTTGGCAGGTTTGGTTCAGTTAAAGGTCATTTTTTTGTGAAAAATAATTGTTTATCCTTATTCAATATGATATTAAAATCAAGATACCATATAGACTAATTTATTGCCTTTTATGAAAGGCATACAATAATATAAGGAGAAATAATGGACTATATTTTCACCCCTCCTGAGATAACAAGCATTCCTGTATTTGGTACACAAAAACAATTTGCAGTCAGGCACATTTATTGTGTTGGACGTAACTATGCTTCTCATGCCCGTGAAATGGGCTCCGATCCTAATAAAGAACCCCCTTTTTTCTTTATGAAACCAAGCGACAGTATTGTATGTGCACAAGATAATACATCCTTATCGTTACCCTATCCCACAAAAACCCAAGATTTTCAGCATGAAGTTGAATTGGTGGTTGCTTTGGGTAAAGAAGCGAATGCTGTTTGTGTAGAAGAAGCTAAAGAGTGTATTTTTGGTTATGCAATAGGCTTGGATATGACTCGTCGTGATTTACAAACTCAAATGAAAGCAGGGGGGCGTCCTTGGGAAATTGGCAAAGCGTTTGATGCTTCTGCGCCTATTAGTCAGATTTATCCTGCCAGCGAAGTTGGTTATCCAGAACAGGGCCAAATCAGTATTCAGGTCAATGGTCAGTTAAAACAAACAGGCAATTTGAATGAAATGATTTGGTCTATACCAGAAACCATCAGTTATTTATCTCAATTTTTTGTTTTAAAAGCAGGCGATTTGATTTTTACAGGCACTCCAGAAGGTGTTGCACCTGTGAAAATAAATGATCAGTTGGTGGCTCATATTGAAGGCTTGGGACAATTAAGTGTGCACATAACTGGTTAAGGTTTTAATGGCTCAGCAATCATGCGGGCGGCATGATTGCTGAGCCAAAAGTAAAAAAGTATTGATCAAGTAAATAAAAATAGATTAAGGGGAAGCTGTGAGTATAAAAACTTGGCCAGAATTGGAGCGGCCTCGAGAAAAATTATTACAACAAGGTGCAGGTGTTTTATCTGATGCAGAATTAATTGCCATTTTATTGCGTGTTGGTACACATGGTTTAAGTGCTGTAGAGTTGGGGCGTGAGCTTCTCACTCATTTTGGTAGTTTAGGTCGGTTATTTAATGCCCCTTTTTCTGAAATAAAACAACAAAAAGGGCTTGGTAGTGCCACATATGCTCAATTTTCAGCCGTCAATGAAGTAGCTAAACGCATTTTGGTTGAAGAGCTACAAACACCATTAAGTTTAAACTCGCCAGATAAAGTCAAAGACTATTTACAATTGCACATAGGTTTTAAACCAATTGAAGTGTTTATGGCGCTATTTTTAAATACTCAAAATCAGATTATTGCCATTGAAGAAATGAGTCAGGGAACGGTGGCTCAAAGTGCGGTTTACATACGTGAAATTGTAAAACGTGCCCTACATCATAATGCCAGTGCTTTGATTGTGGCGCATAATCATCCTTCTGGCACGTTAAGACCCTCACAAGAAGATATTGCGCTTACGATGACATTAAAAGATGCCTTAAAGTTAATCGATGTCACATTATTGGACCATTTTTTAGTCACCAATCAATCATGTGTTTCCTTTCGAGAAGAATCATGGTTAAATTTCATTTCTGAGTAATGGGTTTAAATAAGAAAGAAAGTATGCGTAACGTATTAGTTGTTGGCAGTGTCAATATGGATTTAGTCACAACTGTTCCTAAATTTCCTCAACCGGGCGAAACGCTTATAGGGGAGCACTTTGCGACCTATTGTGGGGGGAAGGGAGCAAATCAAGCCATTGCTGCGGCCAGATTGGGTGCAAAGGTCAGTTTGATTGGTGCTGTTGGCGATGATGATTTTGGCAATCAACTGCGTCAGAATTTACAAAATGACGGTGTGAATATTCAAGGCGTTAAAGTAGTTGAAAATAGTCCTTCTGGTGTCGCTGTTGTGATGGTGAGTAAGGGACACAATAATATTGTGGTCACCAGAGGTGCCAATGCTTTTGTTTGCGTAGAAGATGTTCTGGCACATGAAAAATTGTTTGAGCAAGCTGATGTTGTTCTGTCACAGCTTGAAATTCCTCTTGATGTAGTGGAAGCTGTCGCTGATCTTGCTGAAAAATACCAAAAACCTTTTATTTTAAATCCAGCTCCAGCAAAACGTTTGCCCAAATCATTAACCCATAAAGTGACCTTGCTCACGCCAAACGAACATGAGTTTATTGTCAGTTTGGATTTACCCCATGATACAGATATTTTTAGTTTGTTTTCATATGTGTCAGGGCAAGTGGTGTTAACCCGTGGTGAACAAGGTGCCTACTTTTGTAAAGATGGCGGCTTAGCTGAGTATCAGTCAGGTTTTCAGGTTGATGTGGTAGACAGTACTGGTGCAGGCGATACTTTTAATGGGGCATTGGCTGTGTATTATCATTTGGGTTTAAATGAAGCGGTCAAACGTGCTTGCGCCGCAGGTGCATTATCGGTTACTGCCCATGGTGCACAAACAGGCATGCCTACAGAAGAGACGTTGTTGTCGTTTTTAGCAAAAACCATATAAACTTCAGATAGAGCATCATGATTTTATTGATCATGATGCTTTTTATAGGTTGCTATTTACCGTACTAGATGTAAGAAATGTAAGTGTTTTTCATATTGATCCAGAATATCATTGATGATTTGTTCTTTGGTCCAACCCATCACATCATAGTCTTGTCCACCTTCGTGTAGGTGAACATCTGCACGATAATATTTATAGTCTTCATTTTTATAGTCTTCTTCTACATCCATTAGTGAAAAAGCAGGTTGATTATATGCTCTTAAACGCACTTGATAGGAAAAATTAAGGTCATTACCTAAATTGACTTCGATACAAATAAAATCATCTTCCATGGTAATGGTAGACGCAATATTTTGTTTTTGTAATTCGTCTGCAACCATTTGGATGGCAGGGTTGACTACTTCATCAACAAAACGTTTTACATGAGAGCGTTTTGGAAAAAATGTCATGTTTTTAATCCGTCGTTGCCAAGAAATGGGATTGTGGCTGGCAATAGGTGCCAGATTGGTTATTTGTTGGGTATTCAGTTTAATGGTATCAATTTGTAATGCTTTAAATAACCCATAAATAGCGATCAGTAATACCATTGCATAAGGCAAAGCTGTGACTATGGTCATGGTTTGTAAAGCGGATAACCCCCCAGAAAATAATAAAGCAATTGCCACGATACCCATGGTAGAAGACCAAAAAATACGTTGCCATAATGGGGTGTTTTCCTGCCCACCAGAGGCGAGCATATCCACGACCATGGCGGCAGAATCGGCAGACGTCACAAAAAAGATAATGACCATTAATACGCCAAATATAGACAGTACCCGACTAAATGGGAAATACTCAAAAAATTTAAACAAAGCAACGGATACATCTGCTTGCACTGCGGTGGCTAAGTCAGTTGCCCCTTCATTGGCGATTAAGTGAATGGCTTCGCCCCCGAAAAAAGTCATCCATAATAAAGTAAAGCCTGTGGGTATGATCATGGCGCCCACCACAAATTGTCGAATGGTTCTACCACGGGAAATCCGCGCAATGAACATGCCTACAAACGGAGACCAAGATAACCACCAACCCCAGTATAATAATGTCCAGCCACCAAGCCATTGTGTCGTTGATTCTGAACCATAGGCATACATATTGAATGTTTTACCAACAATTTCACTTAAATAAGCGCCTGTATTTTGAACCAATAATTTAATCAATAAAACACTTGGGCCTAATATGCCAATGAGTAATAATAAAATAATGGCTAAAGCCATATTTAATTCAGATAAACGCCGAAGCCCAGCATTTAAACCCGATACAACAGATAAAGTGGCACAACAGGTCACAATAATAATCAGAACCACTTGTACAGTGGTATTAATGGGTAAATTGAATAAATAATTGAATCCAGAATTAATTTGTAGGACGCCATATCCCATGGTAGTGGCTACACCAAAGACAGTACCTAATATGGCAAAAATATCCACAGCATGACCAATAGGACCATATATTTTATCCCCTATAATGGGGTACAGAGCAGAACGCAGTGTTAAGGGTAAGTTATGGCGAAAGCTAAAAAAAGCCAAAATAAGTCCAACAATCGCGTAGATTGCCCATGCATGAAGTCCCCAGTGAAAAAATGTTAGCTTCATCGCCTCTGTTGCTGCTTTTTGTGTGCCTGGTTCTCCTACTGGTGGGCTAAGATAGTGCATGACGGGCTCTGCCACGCCAAAAAACATCAAACCGATTCCCATACCAGCACAAAATAGCATCGCAATCCAAGAAACATAACTAAAATCGGGTTGGGCGTGATTAGGGCCTAATTTAATGTCGCCATAACGAGAACAGGCTAAAAATGTAATTGAAAGTAGAATAATGGCCACGGCCAAAATATAGAGCCAGCCAGCTTGTTGTGTGAGATGGTCTTGAATATTCTTGAATTGGGTATTGGCATTTTCTGCGTCAATAATGGTATAAACGACCAGTAAAATAATAAAAATAGCAGAAATGAAAAAGACAGTAGGGTTGATTTTATTACGAAAGGGTAAAAATTTGGAACTCATTTGCTGGGATTGGGGCATTCATTCTTCCTTCTTTTTAATACAGTATTCAAAGCTGTATATTTAAATTTTTTATGCTTAAGGTATATTTTGACTTGTGCTATTTAAGCTTTATTTATCAAAATAACCAGATTAATTAAGCTAAAATTTTATTGATGGCAACAATGTTGTCATATTTATGAAATATGTAAATATACATGTGTGCAGTGCTTTAAATTTTGGGGTTCAAAGTATCAATACTGCGATAAAAATATGTGATTTCATTCAAACTGGGGAGCTATTTTATCATAAAAATGAATAAAAATTCATATTTTGCAAAAAATGATTTTAAAATATCAATTTATATTGAGAGAAATTTTAAAGATATATTATAAAAAACAGCAAGGAGAACAAATGTTTGCTGTTTTTTCTGTTTTATATTTAGGCTTGTCTTTTAATGACGTAATATGCTAATGATCTTAATAAGTCTGCATGTTCATCAAATGAAATTAAACTATTTATGGCACCATCAATTAATTCTTGGGCATAAGTTTTTGCTTGGTCAAGCCCCATTAAACTGACATAAGTTGGTTTGTTTTGTTGAGCATCTTTTCCTGCCGTTTTTCCTAAGGTCGCGCTGTCTTGTTCACAATCAAGCACATCATCAACGACCTGAAAGGCCAACCCTAAATATTGGGCATAATCATTTAGTTGGGCAAGCTGTGCGGATGTCATGTCTGTGCAACATAAAGCGCCCATACGAATTGCGGCTTTAATCAGTGCACCAGTTTTCAGTTGATGCATATTTTCTAATTGAGCTTGACTCATGGGTTTGCCAACATGTGCAAGATCAATTGCTTGGCCGCCTGCCATGCCTAAACTACCAGAAGCATGTGCTAAAGTTTGTATAATATGTAGTTGCGTTTCAGTCGGTAATTGACTTGGTCGGCTGACTAAGTCAAAAGCCAATGTTTGTAAGGCATCACCTACAAGTAAAGCGGTGGCTTCATTGTAAGCAATATGACATGTTGGCTTACCTCTACGTAAGGAATCATTGTCCATTGCGGGCATATCATCGTGAACCAGTGAATAGACATGAATACACTCTATTGCCGCAGCACAAAGTTCTGCAAAATCATGATCAGCTTGCCCTAAAGCGGCACTAGCAAAAACCAATAAGGGGCGCAGGCGTTTGCCACCATCTAAGGTAACGTAGCGCATGGCTTCATGTAAATAGATGGGTTCTTGTTGGGCCGTAGGCAATACGCGGTTTAGTATTAATTCGGTTTGTGCCTGTGCACGGGTTTGCCATTGGTTAAAATCGTTGGAACTGATCATGATATTTTTCTCTACAATAATTTAAGCCTAATTGTCTGTTTCAGGTAAATCGACTAACTTATTTCCGTCAAACATTTTTAATTGTTCTTCTACTTCACTTAGACGTTTTTGGCAAAATTGGATCAATTTTCCGCCTTCTTTATAAGCATTTAATGCTTGCTCTAATGGCAGGTCATTATTTTGCATGGAGGCTGTGATTTGCTCCAGTTGTGTCATGGCTTCTTCAAATGTTTTGGGCTCAGTGTTTTTTGACATGGCTGATCTCCTAAAAAGAAAGATTGTAAAGGATTTCGTGCTTGTTCGGGTAAGTGGATGTGTATTTGTATTTAAATTATTGATGATCTTGTTTTAATCATGTGGTTTTTACCATAGAAAAATGATTTATTTGGTTTGGTGTATAGGTAGTGTAAGTTATAGCTTAGTGAAGGTGTGTTCTATTTTTCTGTTGTACGTGTTTTTTTATTTAATTGGTAGGTTAATGCCATTTCAATGAATAAGCTTAAGATGTCGATGGGTAAAGGTTTGTTTAAATCCAAAACAATCGCTCTATTTTTTGAGTAATGCAGTTCAGGGAAAAGTGTTTTGAAAGAGCCAATTAATGTTGTTTGGCAGTGCACAAAAATAGTGATTTGATTGATCCCAAACTGGTCTAAACGAATTGTTGTGCCAGAGCCGCTTTCTTCTGTTAAGTAGCTAGGTTGTGACCATTTAAGTGTTTCAGTAATAGAACCGACACCATCAGTAGAGCCAGCAATATCAAATATTAACGCTCGTATGATGAGTAATGGTTGTCTATATTGTTCAGGGTAAGCTGTAAATTTGGCTTGGACTAGCTTGTCTTTAATTGCGTTCATTATGTTTCGTTTGTTTTACGCTCAGTCTTCATCATGATTCTTTTGTTTGAATGTTGTCACAATATCCGTATTAAAAAAATAGACCCATCGTTGTTTGATAGGTCTATTCTTGGCGAATGAATAGGGATTTATAAGGTCATTAAACGATCTAATAATGCTTTTGAAATACCCATTACATCCATAATGCTTTTAAAGTAAGCGCCATCAATTAAAAATTGGGATAAATCAAGTACACGTAATATGGAGCCTGTGCAAATAGCACGAGATTCACCTAAACTATTCAGATGTTCATCGGTCAAAATTGTTGGGATTTCTGCCCGTAAAAAACTCATGCTTGAAGCCACAAATAAAGGCGGTACTTTTACTTTAACATGAACAAAGCCGATTTTTTCTTGTTGAGCAATAAAAGCATCATCATAGTTTCCTGTGAATAAGCTTTCTAGCCAAGCTAAGTGGGTCGATTTTAATGCATCAATACGACCTTCTAGATAAGGTTGCATAGTGGCATCTTTTTGTAGCTGCTCATAAAAGCGGTCAGTTAATGCAGGTAGTTGAGGTTTAATAATGGTACCTAAACGAGCCAAACGTGCAGCTTCCTCTTCAGTAAAACAGCTGACTCGCAAAAAGGTGTCTAATTCAGGGTTGGTTTTTCTAGATTCAGGTAACGACATTGTTCAGGTTCCAGATAGATTAAAGTTAATAAACATTAGTTATGTTTTTACGCATTTAGTTCAGATTTTAAATGTAATATAAAATCTGAACTAAATGCGTATTTGATATAATATCAATATTATAACATTTGTCTAATCTATCGTATACTCGGGTTACTATTTAGTTCCAAATAACCGATCACCTGCGTCCCCTAAGCCAGGAATAATATAACCGGCTTCATTTAAATGGCTGTCTAATGATGCAGTATAAATCATCACATCAGGATGAGCTGAGTTTACTGCTTTAACGCCTTCTGGTGCGGCAACCAGAACAAGTACTTTAATTTGTTGGCAGCCTTTGGCTTTGAGCATATCGATTGTTGCCACAACGGAGCCGCCTGTTGCCAACATAGGGTCTAAAATAAGGGCTGTACGTTCTTGGAGGTTGTCCACAAATTTATCGAAATAGGGTACAGGTTCTAAAGTTTCTTCGTTTCTATAAAGCCCAACAACACTGATTTTAGCTGTAGGAATCATATCCAAAACGCCATCAAGCATGCCAATACCTGCACGTAAAATAGGCACTAATGTTACTTTTTTGCCTTTGATTTGTTGCGCTTCTATTTGGCCACACCAGCCTTCTATTTGACATGTTTCTACAGGAAAGTCCCGTGTTGCTTCATAGGCCAGTAAACGGCCTAATTCTTGCGCTAAGGTACGAAATTTATAAGTGCTACAGGCTTTTTCTCTCATTAAAGAAAGTTTGTGTTGTACTAATGGGTGTTGGACAATATTAATATTCATCGTATTTTATCTCTAAGGTAAATGCCAAAATAATGTTTGGGCAAAAGGTGCCCAAGCTGGTACTGAAACACCCGCAATGCTTAATTGGTTGCGAACCCATTGATTACAAGTGCGCCAAGCGGTATAGGACTGTTTTGCGTTATAAAAAACATCTGTGTTGTGGTAATGGACATTCACATATTGTGTTTGTTTTTGTCCATCATATGACAGTTCTGATTCAATTGACTCAATTAACTTTGTATACTGAGTAGAGGTGAGCATAATTGCTTTTGCATAATGTAAAGATTCTGGCTCGTTAATGTAGTCACCGTGTAAGACTGAATCATCGAATGTAATGGCTTTAATGGCTGTGCTCGGGCGTAAATCTCCCCAGTTGGGTACTTTGGTATAAAAAGTTTTACTGCCCCATCCTATAAGAATATAAGGTTTGTTTTGACTGAGTGTAGGATTTTTTGTTTGTGTGGGTAAAAAAATGGTACGCCAGTCTTTTTGTGGGTGTGCCGTAGGCACGGCAATACCTGCATGGGTACCATTACTGATCAGAAAAATTTTAATGGTGCCTTGTGTAGGGTTAAAATCATTATTGACACTGGTAAGGCCTAATAAAAATGCCAATAAAAAATAACCAACCCCTAAGCCAATTAAACCAAAGAAAATTTTTCCGATAAAGTAAATGGTTCGTTTGATCATATAATCATGAATACCTATGATTAGTTTTGTAATAGTTCTTGTAGTTCACCGGCTTGGAACATTTCTGTCATGATGTCAGAGCCGCCCATAAATTCGCCATTGATATACAATTGAGGAATCGTTGGCCAGTTGGCGTATTCTTTGATGCCTTGGCGAATATCGTTGTTTTCCAGTACGTTTACTGTAAAAAAATCTTTACAGCCACTTTCCTGTAGCAGTTGTACCGCACGTGCCGAAAAACCACACTGTGGAAATTGTGCTGTGCCTTTCATAAATAAAACAACTTTATGTGTTTTGACAATTTGATCAATTGTTTCTTGAGTGGTCATGATGTTTTCCTTTATATGACTGTCGATAGATTAATTTTTTACCAAAATTGCGGCAAAAAAACCATCTGTTTGATGTTGATGAGGCGTAAGATTTAAATACTGTTCCATATCTAATGCTATTTTTTGTTGTTTCAATATATCTTGCACGGGGCATAAGCTAAAGTCGGGGTGATTCGCTAAAAATAGGGCAATTTGTTGCTCGTTTTCTTCTGGCAAAATACTGCATGTTGCATAAATTAGTTTCCCCCCTTTTTTGACTAAAGGCGCTGCTGCACACAGGATGTTTTGCTGCATTTGTGTAATTTTAGCAAGATTTTCGTCATTTTGTCGGTATTTTAAATCGGGGTGTCGTCTTAATGTCCCTAAACCTGAGCAAGGAGCATCAATTAAAACCTTATCTGCTTTCCCATAGAGTTTGTGTAAACGGCTGTCTTGTTCTTGTGCAATATGTTGGATGGTCACATTGGTTAAGCCAGAACGCTCTAATCTGGGTTTAATGTTCCTTAAGCGGGTATCAGATACATCAATGGCGTAGATTCGCCCGGTATTAGCCATCATCGCACCAAGGGCTAAAGTTTTCCCTCCTGCTCCTGCGCAGAAGTCTATCATCATTTCGCCCCGTTTGGCCTGAGTCAATAAAGCCAATAATTGGCTGCCTTCATCTTGAATTTCAATTGTGCCATTGGTAAATAAGGGGTGCTTATTAAGAGCCTTTTTTTGCGTAAGTCGTATACCCCAAGGTGAAAAAGGTGTTGATATGGCATCAATCCCTTCTTGTTGCAATGCCTTAAGTATATTGTCTCGTTTTGCTTTTAAAGTGTTCACCCTTAGGTCTAATGGGCCACTGGTTGTTAAGCTTGATGCAAAGGCGTGTAACTCTTGTGGGCTAAAAAAGGACAGTTTATCGAGTAACCAATTGGGTAATTCGGTTTGGGTGTTTAAGTTAAGCTGACTAATGGTTGGTGCTTGTTGGCATAATTGTTGTAATTGTTGTTGTTCTTTGTCATTGGCGAAGATGGCAAGTTCTGCAGGTGTTTTTTGTTTGTTTAAAACCAGTGTGCCTAGGATAAGGTTTTTAGCTTGTGTTTTTTGCTTAAAAAAAGCCATTAGGGTTTCGTAGCGGCGCAATAATGCAAAGACCACTTCACTGATTTCGTATCTGTCTTTTGCACCAATTTTACTGTTTTTCTTAAAGTAGCTAGCCAAAATGCTGTCAGCAGGTTGGGTAAAGGCCAAAAGCTCGGTAACAATGTGTTCAGTATGTTGTAATTGTATTGGGGTCATCGTTTATTCAATATTATGTTAAATGGGGGTGGAGTATTGGGCTTTTTGAGTTGGTCAATTTGTGAACTTTGCCAGTATTGCTGTGCATTGACAATAATCCGTTCGGGGTACAGTGTGTATCCTTCAAACGAAATATAAGCTGGTACGTTGTATAAATCAGTGGCAAGCCCATATTCTATGTGTTTATTATTGGTTGTACTGAATAATTTTAAATGGAGGTTTTTGGGCGATACTTGATACATTTTTGAAGAGATACTCATTTGATCTAATGGATAAATAGAAACTGATTTACCATTGGTGATCTGTACAGATGCATTCAGCTGCCCATTTGATAAAGCCAATTGCCAAGGCAAACTGAAAATATCTAAGGCATTTTCCTGCATAGGGACAATTAGTTTTTCCTGATTACTTTTTCCATAGATAATATGTTTCTTTTCATAATCAAATTCAGCTTGTGCATATAATTGGCCTCCTCGAGTATCTGTGTACACTAAAGGGACCAGCTGGTTATTGATGATTTTACCTTCCGTTTTAAAGGTAAAAATTTTAAATGGAATTTGTAGCGTTGTGAGAATAGTATAGGTTGTTCCATTTTGTTCAAAATACATCTCACCTGGTATGATACCTTGATATTTTAGCAAGATGGTTTGGGGATATGGTGTCGGTTGATTGGCCTTTTGTGCGACAGCAAGATGAATGGAACAAAACAGCCATAAACACAAAAAAACAATGATTTTTTTGTAAAACAGTATATTTGGTTTTATTTTATTTAACACGTTGTACGGCTTTCCAATATTCCTGTCCATCTAGCTTAATACCAACAGGATCAAGTATATAACCTTCAAAATTAATATAAGCTGGGATATTGCCAAAATCGGCAGCCAAACCATATTCTATTTTTTTGTCATTGGGAATAGTAAATACTTTTATCCGTAATTTACCCTCTCCTTGGTTATATTCCCTACCAACACCGCCTAGCTGGCTGGGGGTGTAAGTGCGGACAGATTTACCATTGGTGATTTGTAATGGTGATGATGTGCCACTATTGAGTGCCAATTGCCATGCAGCGCTAAAAATATCCAGAGCATTTTCGTCTAATGGGCTGGTTTTTTCTTCCCCATCTTTGCCATAAGTAATCAGTTTTTTTTCATAATCAAAATTGGCATAGGCGTATAATTTTCCGCCTCGTGTGTCTGTATAACGGTTGGGTTTGAATCGACCATCGGTAATAGAACCTACGGCTTTAAACTGAAAGTTCTTAAAGGGTACTTTTAGTTTAGCGGTAATGGTGTAATCACTTCCTGAACGTTGAAAATTCATTTCACCGGGAACTGGCCCTGTGTATTTGATTTGAGCAGAACGAGGAAAAGTAATTTTTTCATTTCCTTTCGGTGCAATAACCCCTTTATTTTGGGCAATATCTTTTTCTGTAATGAGTATGCTTTTTTGCTCAGTGTTCGTGGGCGCTTTTTCCTCTTGTGTATCTTGATTGGAATCTGTATTGGTAACGGGTTCACTAATGGCTTGTGGTTCACTGGCCGATTTATTTTCTTCTGAAACAATCGTATCAGAAGCTGTGCGTTGCTGAGCATTATTTTTAGGGTCTTTAGGGGTTAATGGCCCTCTAATTGCGCCAGTTAAGTTTAAGTTGCCTTTTTTTGTATTGGCTTGTGCGGCATCAACTGTTGTTTTGTTTTGTGGTGTTTCTTTTTTTGTTTGAGATTGCACCAATATGACTTGGTTTTCTTGTTGTTGTCTGGCAATTTGCGTTTGTTCTTGTTGCTCTATTGTTTGAGTATCTGCGGTTTGTATCGTAGGTGTTTGCTCATCTAAAGTGTATTCTTGTAGGGTTAACTCTATTGGTTTTAATTGAGTAGGCTCAATCGATTCAATGGCATGAGTAATGTGTCCATTCACAATAAACACAATATGAATGAGTAGGGAGACAACCAGTGCAAAGTACAGTACTTTATTTGAGTGTTTCATATATTAGGAGTAAATTGCGCCATTTTCCTGAAGGTGGGTACGGCTATTGTGTACTTGCATGCCTTTGATGGTCAAGTGCCCACCAATAAAATCAGCAATTGCTTGGGGGTAAATTTGGTGTTCCATCTTTAAAACACGGTTTGCAAGGCATTCTTCTGTATCTTCTGGCAATATAGGTACCACGGCTTGAGTAATAATGGGTCCATAATCAAGTTGCGCGGTCACAAAATGTACAGTGCAGCCTGCAATTTTACAGCCCATATCAATGGCTCTTTGATGGGTATGTAAACCCGTAAAACTGGGCAATAAAGATGGGTGAATATTGATCAGTTTATGGGCAAAGTGTTGAGTAAACGATTCACTTAAAATTCTCATGAAACCCGCCAATACAACCAGTTCAGGAGAAAACTGATCAATGCTGTGTTGTAAGGCTAAATCAAATTCAGCACGTGTTGGAAAATCCTGATGGTTTAACGCAATGGTATGAATACCTTGCTCTTTTGCCCACCTAAGGCCTAAAGCATCAGGATCATTGCTGATAATTGCTGCAATATGAATGCCAGGAATATTGGCCTGTACAATTGCTTGCATATTGCTGCCGCGACCAGAGATTAAAATAACGATGTTTTTACTCATATTGTGTAGGGCTTTGATGAAGATATTTGTGGGTGAAGTACGAAAGTTTGAGTTTTTGGTCTTAGTTTTTTAGGCTAAGACCATATCTTAAGTTTAAGCGACTTGAGTTTGATGTTCATCACCATTGCGTGGGCGTATCGTGCCTAAAGTAAATACTGTTTCGCCTTGTGCTTGTAATAAATTGGCGGCTTCTTGGGCTTGCTCTGCGGCAACAATAATCACCATACCAATGCCACAGTTAAACGTTTTGTACATTTCAGGTGTAGCCACTTGTCCTTCTTTTTGTAACCATTGGAAAAGTTTTGGTAAAGGCCAAGCGTCAGCATTTATTTGCGCGACAACATTTTCGGGTAATACTCGTGGGACATTTTCAGTAATGCCGCCTCCAGTAATATGTGCCATGCCTTTAACTGGAATGGTTTTTAACAGTTCAAGTACAGGTTTAACATAAATACGGGTTGGGGCAATAATGGCTTGGCGCAAGGTTTTACCCTCGGTAAAAGGCTCATCCAAGTTTGTATTGGCTCGTTCAATAATTTTTCGCACCAATGAGTATCCATTGGAGTGTACGCCATTAGAGGCTAAGCCTAAAATAATGTCTCCTTCAGTAATTGTACGACCATTAATTACATTGGATTTTTCCACAACACCTACAGCAAAACCTGCCAGATCATATTCACCTTCTGGATACATACCTGGCATTTCAGCTGTTTCTCCACCAATTAAAGCACAACCTGCTTGTTCGCAACCATGTGCGATGCCTTTAATGACATCTGTTGCCAAAGGGACATCAAGTTTGCCGCAAGCAAAATAATCTAAAAAGAATAAGGGTTCTGCACCTTGTACCAGAATATCATTCACGCTCATGGCAACTAAATCAATGCCTACTGTATCATGGGTATTCCATTCAAATGCGAGTTTAAGTTTTGTGCCGACACCATCTGTGCCCGAAACCAGTACAGGCTCACGATATTTTTTGCTGATTTCAACTAAAGCACCAAATCCACCTAAATCAGCCAATACTTCTGGGCGCATGGTCCGTTTGGCAAAGGGTTTGATTTGTTCGACAAGGTTATCTCCAGCATCAATATCAACACCGGCATCACGGTAACTTAAAGGTGTACTCATATGCATTCTCTATACAAAGGTTTTGGGGAAAAGCAAAACACTATTTTAACCTAAATCACGCATCTCATTAAGTACTTACACAAATTTAGATTAATTTTGTGTATGATACTCACTTCAAAATTAAATAAAATCTGTCGTGGAGAGTGATTTATGTATCAAGGAAGAAGAAAAAACAGGATTTTACCATGGGTAATCATTCCACTGGTCATCGTTCTGGCTTTTTTGTTGATCAAAGGCTTATCAAACATTTTAACCCCTTTTGTGATTGCCGCCATTTTAGCGTACATTTTAAATCCCATTGTCACCCGTATTACGGCCAGAGGGGTTAAGAGAGCGGTTGCCTCCATGGTAGTGATGTTTGTTTGTTTTGCAATGGTGTTGACCATGATTTTAATCATTGTCCCTATGTTGTTTAACCAATTGGATGCTTTGTTTGAGCATATGCCTGCTGTCATTAGTTTTGTCAAAGATCAGGTGATTCCATGGATTAATGCCAAAACAGGCAGCTCTTATGCATTAGACAGCAATACATTGACGCATTTCTTACAAAATAATGCGCAAACATTACGCAGTGGTTTGCAAGAAATTATGCCTTCTGTGGCACAAAGCGGTTCGCGTTTAATTACGGTTTTGGTCAATTTATTTATGCTGCCTTTCCTTTTGTATTACTTTTTGCTGGATTGGAGCCAATGGGAAGAAAAAGTAGCCAGAATGATTCCTCGTCGCTGGCTACCTAAAGTGACCAGTGTGGCTAAAGAACTTGATGCCGTTTTAAGCGAATTTTTACGCGGTCAGTTATTGGTGATGATCATCATGGGCTTTGTGTATGGTACGGGTTTGGCTTTAACTGGATTAAACTCAGGTTTTGCTATTGGTATGTTGGCTGGTTTATTGGTTTTTATCCCCTATTTAGGGGCATTTACAGGCGTCGCTTTAGCGACATTGGCTGCATTTTTACAATTTGACTCTTATTTGTCTGTCTTGTGGGTTTGGTCTGTATTTGCCATTGGGCAGCCCTTGGAGAGCTTCTTTTTGACACCACAATTAGTGGGTGAACGAATTGGTTTGTCCCCACTTGCCGTGATTTTTGCTTTAATGGCATTCGGTGAGTTAATGGGCTTTGTGGGTATTCTGTTGGCTTTACCTTTAGCTGCAATTTGTTTGGTTTTGGCAAGAGAAGTCTTAAATGTTTATTATGGTACGCATTTTTACCTGAAAAAAAGGAAAAATGTTTAGGATATTGATTTAAATGGTTCAATCTGTTTTTGATTTTACTCAGGATGCCTATCCCCAGTTTGATCATTTTCTGGGGCAGGGTAACCTTGAGTTGATTAATGTATTAAAAGCCCAACAAGAACCCTTTGTATACCTTTGGGGAGACGAGGGTGTGGGGAAAAGTTATTTGCTTAAAGCTTGGGTACAGGAAGCTTTAAGCAAGGGTTATCAGGCCATTTATTTGGATATCAGGACGAATGGTTTACCAGATAAGACACGAGAATATGATTTTATTGCTTTAGACCACATAGAAGCCTTAAATGAAGAAGAGCAAATTAGATTATTTTCTATTTTTAACCAGTTTAAAGACCAACAAACAGGGTTTTTATTGATTTCTGCTCAGTTTGCACCATGGCATTTAACCGTGCGTGAAGATTTACGCACCCGAATGGGATATTGTTTGGTGTATGAGGTGGCGCCTTTAAGCGACGAAGAAAAAGTAAAAGCGTTACAAGCGCTCGCTCAAGCAAAACAACTGCATATTGCAGATGATATTTTTATTTATTTGCTCAACCATTGGCGCCGTGATTTAAACAGTTTGATTCAATTACTCAATACACTGGATTTATATTCACTGGCCGTGAAAAAACCGATTACCTTACCCTTGGTCAAAAAGGTAATTAATCATCAGGATCAGGACATAAAAGATGAATAATTTAGCGATTTTTGATTTGGACTATACGCTGATATTGGGCGACTCAGATGTTGAATGGCCACGGTTTTTAATGGATAAAGGTTTATTAGACAGAGCGTTTTATGATAAACGTAATGACTATTTTTATGAGCAATATAAAAATGGAACGATGGATATTGATGAGTTTTTGGCTTTTCAATTAGAACCTTTATCTCGGTTTGATCGGCAACAGTTAGATCAATTACATGAAGAATTTTTACAAAATTACATTATCCCGATTATTCCGCAAGGCGCCCGTGATTTGGTGAAAGCACACCAACAAAATCAGGATGAAGTACTGGTCATTACCGCAACCAATCGTTTTATTACTGCTCCTATTGTGGCTCAGTTTGAGATTGATCAGCTCATTGCGGTTGAACTGGAAGAGCAAAATGGGCGTTATACAGGCAATTATGTCGGTGTGCCAAGCTTCAAAGAAGGTAAAATTACTCGACTAAATCATTGGTTATCTGAGAGAAATTTAGATTTAGATGATTTTGATAAGGTGTATTTTTATAGTGATTCACGTAATGATATGCCTCTACTCAGTTTGGTCAATAGTCCAGTTGCAGTTAATCCCGATGATTTTTTACGGCAACACGCAAACAAACATAATTGGCAAATTATTGATTTTCAGTTATAACGAATGAATAAAAATAAAAGAGTATAAGACGATGAAAGAACAAGATATTAATGCATTTTTAATTCAGGCTTTATCAGTATTACGCCGTTTAGATGCCATTTTACCACCAGAGAAAAAAGACCCTGATTGGACAGCAATTGCTTATCGTTGGCAAAGAATTGGGACAACGGGTTATTTGATGAGTTTACCTCATCCACATACCTTTGCTTTATCGCAATTGGCCTCTGTAGATAAACAAATGGATAAATTGGTGCGTAATACCCGTCAATTTTTAGCAGGGAAGCCTGCTAATAATGTGCTATTAAGTGGTGCCAGAGGAACAGGAAAATCTTCTTTGGTGAAGGCGCTTTTGCATGAATATGCACAAGAAGGTTTGCGTTTAATTGAAGTAGATAAAACAGACTTAATTGCGCTGCCTGCATTATTGGAAATTTTAAGCACTCGACAAGAGCGTTTTATTGTGTTTTGTGATGACTTATCATTTGATGTTGGGGATGACAGTTATAAAGCACTTAAAACAGCTTTAGATGGTGGTTTGTCTTTGCGTTGTGAAAATGTGTTGGTTTATGCCACATCCAATCGTCGTCATTTAATGCCAGAAATGATGGCTGATAACTATGCCACACAAGGGGAAAAAGGAGAAGTTCATCCACAAGAAGCGGTTGAGGAAAAAGTTTCCCTTTCTGATCGCTTTGGATTATGGCTGAGTTTTTATCCCTTTGATCAGGAGGCGTATTTGACTGTTGTACAAAAATGGTTGTCTCAAGCAGGTATTCAGTTTGATGAAACAACGCGTCAGGCCGCTTTGAATTGGTCATTACTTCGAGGTAGTCGTTCGGGTCGTGTGGCTTGGCAATTTGTATGCGATTGGTCAGGAAGAGAGCCAGAAGATAGGGTAATCGATTAATTATTATTTAACATCATTGAAGGAGTTGTCACCATGCCATTAATGTGTATCCAATACTCAGAACATTTACCGAATAAGCAAAAAATCAAAAGCTTTGTTGTAGAAGCTCATGAATATATTGCCTCATTAGTGAATACTGAATTGAACAGTTTTAAAACACGTATTGTACCTGTTGCTGAGTTTATTGTTGGTGATGGTAAAACCGATGAGCAACGCGCTGTATTGTTTGTTGATTTTCGTATGTTACCAGGCAGAACCGATGAAGTAAAAAAACAAGTTGGTGACTATTTGTTACAAAAAGCGCAAGCTGCTTTTCAAGAAGGCATTACCCGCATACAAGTGCATATTCAAGTACAAGTAGGCCAGTTGGATGCGCCTAATTATCATAAAAATGATTAACAATATTAAGCCAGCTTAAGCGTTTATCTGGTTGGCTTAGTTTGATTGTTCAAATTTCTATTAAATAACGGTTTTAATAATATTTGTATTTAACGATCGATTTGTGTTTTTTGTGCTCGAAGATACATAAAACGAATAATTATGCCAACAATCAGACCGACAGTTGTCCCAACAATAGGCATAGGTGCATCTTCATCTAGAAATATTAATGACATTCCCGATGCTATGCCTAATATGGTACTGGTGGCAACGGTAATGATATTGTTTTTTATTTTTTGGTTAACGAGATATTCTAAAAGTAAAGCATAAATGATGGATTGAATTCCCATAAATATATAGCCCACGAAACTGATTACGATGAACATTCCAATAAAATCAATAGTATTTAAGTCATTAAATCCACCACTGACAAAACTGTTCATCCCATATATAAATGTGCATAGGAATACTGCCAGTAATACAGGCAAGAGCATCGCTAATACAATGCGGAGGAATTTGCCTTCAGAGTGGTATGGTACCTTTATTTTTTGATGAAAATTTTTCAAAGCAATCAATGTAAAAATTAGAAAGTAACTGTTTATTATAACATATGACTATTTTGAGATATTTTGTACACAGTCGATTGCTTAGAAAAGTATAAGGTAGTATGGTAATGGTGCACTCAAGAGTGTTTTCTTATCTTTAAAAATAAAAGGGTATTCAATGTCGTCAGATTTAAGAACCATATCAAGTAAAGCATTAATGGGGTTTGGTGCCTTACTCTCCCTTGCTATTGTGGTTTCTGCTTTTATTATGGCAAAAACAGCACAAAATGTGGCAGCGTCACGAGAATCAATTACGGTTAAAGGTTTAGCAGAAAAACCTGTAAAAGCCGATAGTGCCAGTTGGAAGATAACCATCCGTGCAAATGCGTTAACTGCGGCTGATGCGTATGCCCAGCTTCGTGCGGATAAGCCAAAATTACTGGCATTTTTAAAAGAGCAAAAATTTACCAATGAACAAATTTTAGAAAACCCAGAAGTTGCCAATGAAGTGTATGAATCTGAAAAAGATGCCAATGATAATTACAAGCAGGTCTTTAAAGGGTTTTTGGCACAACAAACTTTTATTGCTTCAACTGAAGATGTGATGCAGATGGATCAAGCAGTTAGGCAAGCTTATAAATTAAATGAGTCAGGTTTAAAATTGACGATTAATCGTCCTGATTATTTGGTTTCTCATTTAGAGGAAATCAAAATGTCATTGATATCAGATGCCACCAAAAATGCTTTTGATCGAGCCCTAGAATTTGCCAAAACAGGTAATGCCAAAGTAGGTGTGATGAAAGCTGCAACGCAAGGGGCTTTTTATATCTTACCTCCAGGCGGGAGCGAGAACGATGATTACTATGGTGGGGTTTATGATAAGACCACAATTGATAAAGTTGCTCGTGTTGTTGTGACGATTGATTATTCTATTGAGCAGTAAGAGACTTTGTCTATAAAATCCCAGTTACTTAAGATGATTGGGATTTTATCGCATACTTTAGGCAAAACGTAATTCAGGTTTGAATAATCCCAGAATAAACCAAATAGTTTCAAGCAGCCACGATATTTGGGCAAATAGTTTGATTTGTTCTTCATTCCAACTAAATGGTGCAAACATGAATGCGCCAAACCAAGTATCATTCAGTTTTTCTGCACCGCCCCAGCTAATAAGCCATTTCCAGAATAAGCTATTGGCAGTAAAAAAAATAATCCAAATGATTAAACTCATCAACCGTTTCCCATAAGTTTATTTTGTATGGAAAGCTAAGTAGCCAGATAATTGATATTATCTGGCTACTTGATTATTTCCAATTGTCTTTCAAAGAAACCGTTCGATTAAAGACAGGGCTACTTTTTTGATGTTCGTAGCGGTCTGTTACAAAATAACCTAAACGTTCAAACTGGTAGCGTGTTTCTGCTGCCAATTCCCCAGCAATAGGCTCTGCCCATGCTTGGATTTCTTCCAGAGAGTGAGGATTTAAAAACTCAGTAAAGTCTTTATATTGACCATTTTCAGCTCTTATTGCATCAGGGCGAGCCTCCGTAAATAAACGATCATATAGTCTAACGTTTACCGCAACAGCATGCTCAGCTGACAACCAGTGAATCACACCTTTAACTTTTCTGCCTTCTGGTGCTTTACCTAAAGTATCATGGTCGATACTGCATTTAAGCTCTATCGCTTTTCCCGTGTTGTCTTGTACCACTTGATCACATTTGATTACATAGCCATAACGTAAACGAACTTCACCATTTAAAGTTAACCGTTGCCAACCTTTGGGTGGATCAAGTGAAAAATCATCTTCTTCAATATAAATTGTTTGTGCTATGGGAATTATACGCTCACCAAACTCTGGATGGTGAGGGTGATAGGGGGCAGCGCGAGAACTTGTTTTGCCTTCTTCAAAGTTGGTTAAAGTCACTTTGAGTGGACGCAATACTGCCATCATTCTTGGCGCATTGTTTTCCAGATCTTCACGAATAGCGCCTTCAAGCACACTCATGTCAATAATATTTTCGCTTTTTGAAATACCAATTCGTTTAGCAAAAAGACGCAGCCCCGAAGGGGTATAACCACGGCGGCGCATGCCAGAAATGGTTGGCATACGTGGGTCATCCCAACCAGATACATGGTTTTGTTGCACCAACTGATTGAGTTTGCGTTTAGACGTGATTGAGTACAATAACTCTAGGCGAGAAAACTCATATTGGCGTGGGCGAGCATGATTGGGTAAATGGACATTTTCGATGACCCAGTCATATAAAGGGCGATGGTCTTCAAATTCTAATGTACATAAAGAGTGGGTAATATTCTCTAAAGCATCAGAAATGGCATGAGTATAATCATACATGGGGTAAATACACCATTTATCGCCTGTACGATGGTGATGTGCGCGGCGGATTCTGTAAATAACAGGATCTCTTAAATTTAAATTACCTGATGCCATATCGATTTTTAATCGCAGTGTTTTACTGCCATCGGCAAACTCGCCATTTTTCATGCGCTCAAATAAATCTAAATTTTCTTCAATACTGCGATCACGATAGGGGCTATTTTTTCCAGGCTCCTTTAAATTTCCACGATATTCACGCATTTGCTCTGCATTTAAGTCACATACAAATGCTTTACCTTCTTTAATCAAGGTGATGGCATAGTCAAATAAAGCTTGAAAGTAATTGGATGCAAAGTGTATTTCTTTGTGCCATTCAAATCCTAGCCAATGAACATCTTCTTCTATGGCGCGTACATATTCGTCAGATTCTTTTTCTGGGTTGGTATCATCAAAGCGAAGATTGCATGTGCCATCATAAATCGTAGCCAGACCAAAGTTCAGGCAAATAGATTTTGCATGACCAATATGTAAATAACCATTAGGCTCTGGGGGGAAACGTGTGGCAATTTTTTCGCATACTTTATTTTTTAAGTCTTCTTCAATAATCGTACGAATAAAATGATTATCCGCAAATTCGTCTTTATTCATAAATATATAATGACCCTGATAATGAACAGATAATTGTAACTGAGATTACAGCTAAACGGTATGTTCTTATGTAAAAAGGCTACCTGAGTGTATCAGGTAGCCAACGAAATAGATCTTTCACTGTATGGCAGAAACGTCAGATACCATCGTTTCTTGATGAGAAGCTGTTGATGCTGTTTGTGTGTTGTCTTTTTTAGAACCAAAATATTTCCGATAAATTTGATCATATGTGCCATCTTCTTTGATCATTTTTAGCCCTTTATTAAGGTTATCCTGTATATCTTGACGCCCTTTTTTTATTGCAAAACCATAGAATTCTTGTTCAAATGCTGGATCTGAAATGGTTTTTAATGATACTTCAGGATTGTTCTTGATGAAATTTTCGACGACACCAAAATCGCCAATGCAGGCAACAACGCCACCTGCTGCTAACTCTTTTAGTGCCAAAGGCAAACTTTCAAAACGTTTGATGTGGGTACTGGTTTTCCCTTGAATTTTTTGTGCAGCAATATCACCTGTTGTGCCATTTTGAACAGAAATTACATGATTTTTTAAGTCATCCAAAGTAGTGATGTCTGTATTGTTGCTTTTAAGAGCGATCAGTTGGCTGGCTTCGAAATAAGGATCAGAAAAATCCATGGATTTTTTGCGCTCATCTGTGATGGTGACACTAGAGGATACAATATCACTATCCCCTTGCTCGAGTGTATTGAAAATACCTTCCCAGGCAGTGTTGATGTATTTTACTTTAAAACCCGCTTTTTGCGCCATTGCTGAAAGAATATCGACACTAAAGCCGACTATTTCACCATTTTCTGTTTGTGATTCAAAAGGGGCATAATTGGCGTCAATGGCTACTTTATATTCAATCACATTATGGGTTAAGTCAGATGCGCTTGTCTTAGTTTGATCATCTGTGGTTGATTTTTGGCAGGCCGTTAATGCCAGTAAACTTAATGCAAATAAAGAGGCCATAAGCCATTTTCTTTGTTTCAACAGCATGTGCTTCCTTTTGTGATTAATTATTGATGAAATACATTTGGATCAAGCGGTACAATTGTACCGCTTCATTTGTTTATTGCGTATCTAAGACAGCAGAGGCTGCTTGAGCAGAAGGTGCTGTGGCTTTTTTCTCGCCGAAATATTTCTTATAAATTTCATCGTAAGTGCCATCGTCATGAATTATTTTTAGGCCTTCGTTGATTTTTGCCACTAAGTCAGGGCGTCCTTTCTTAACCGCAAAACCATAAAACTCTTTTTCAAAAGTATTGTCCATCATGGTTTTTAAATGGATATCTGGGTTATTTTTAACAAAATTTTCCATCACCCCAAAGTCTCCAATCGAGGCTTCTACACCACCTGCTGCGACTTCTTTTAGCGCCAAAGGCATACTTTCAAAGCGTTTGATATTGGTGCTGGTTTTCCCTTGTAATTTTTGAATCACAATGTCACCTGTTGTGCCATTTTGCACAGAAACCGTTTTGTCTTTTAAGTCATTAAAAGAGTGTACGCTTGTATTGTCATCTTTAATGGCAATCAGCTGTGTGGCTTCAAAATAAGGATCAGAAAAATCCATGGTTTGTTTGCGCTCATCTGTGATTGTCACACTGGCTGCGACAATATCAATATCACCTTGATCCAAAGAATTGAATATACCTTCCCAAGATTTTTGTACCATTTTGATATTAAAGCCTGCTTTTTGTCCTGCGGCTTCTAACACTTCAATTGAAAACCCCGTTAATTTGCCATCTGTGTCTTGGAATTCAAATGGGGCATAAGCTGCGTCAGTGGCCGCTTTAAATTCAATAGTTGTATTGGTCGCTGTCGGTTCACTTGCGCCACTGTTGGCATTTTGTGTGGTTTCAGATTTTTGACAAGCATTTAAGGCAAGAAGACTGGCCAGTATGATTGGTGCCAACCATTTTTTTTGAGTCAACATAATTGTGTCCTATCCGTGATTAAATTAAGTTTTATTTTGTTTTGGCAATAATTTTAATTTCTAATTTCCATTCGGGTTTTGCCAAGTTGGCTTGTACACAGGCTCGGCAAGGTGCATATCCTTCTGGTAACCACCTATCCCATACTTCATTCATCTCATCATAATCAATAAAATCTTTTAGGAAAATAGTCGCATCAATTAATCGAGTCTTATCTGAACCCAAATCATGTAAAAGTGTATCGATCTGTGCCAATACATTGGCTGTTTGTGCCTTGATATCATCATGGATATTAGTGGGAACTTGACCAGATAAGAAGATAAGGTCTGAGCTAATCACAGCTTCAGAAAAACGAGTTTCAGTTAAATGGCGTTTTATAGTCATAACTGTCCTTTAAGTTGGGGAATATAAGAAAAGTATTGAGCAAATCATTATAAAGCAATTATTGTTAAAAAAGGGGTGTTGTGCTTAAGATTTTTTGAGTAAAAATATTCATCAGAACAAGAAGTATATAAAAAAAGCAGCTGACACAAATCAGCTGCTTTTGTTTTTTGATGGGATCGGATTTACATCATGCCGCCCATACCACCCATACCGCCCATGCCACTCATGTCTGGCATTGCTGGTTTGTCTTCTGGAATTTCCGCAATCATGCAGTCAGTTGTTAACATTAAGCCTGCAACAGAAGCGGCAAATTGAAGAGCAGAGCGAGTGACTTTAGCTGGATCCAATACACCCATTTCAATCATATCGCCATATTCGCCTGTTCCAGCATTGAAACCGAAGTTGTCTTTACCTTCTAAAATTTTATTGACCACAACGCTAGGCTCATCGCCTGCATTAGCAATAATTTGACGTAAAGGCGCTTCAATTGCCGCTAAAACAATGCGTGCACCAGCTTCTTGATCTGAATTGGTGTAGTCAATTTTGCCTAAGTTTGTGCGTGCACGAAGCAATGCAACACCACCACCTGCAACAATACCTTCTTCAACTGCTGCACGGGTTGCATGTAAAGCATCTTCTACGCGTGCTTTTTTCTCTTTCATCTCAACTTCAGTTGCTGCGCCTACTTTAATCACTGCAACACCGCCTGCTAATTTAGCAACACGTTCTTGTAGTTTCTCTTTATCATAGTCGCTTGTTGCCACTTCAATTTGTTGACGAATTTCAGCAACGCGGTTTTGAATGGCAGCAGAATCCCCTGCACCATCAATTACGGTGGTGTTTTCTTTACCAATTTCAACACGTTTTGCTTGACCTAAGTCTTCTAAAGTCGCTTTTTCTAAACTTAAACCAACTTCTTCAGAAATAACAGTACCACCAGTCAAAATAGCAATATCTTCTAACATTGCTTTACGGCGATCGCCAAAACCAGGTGCTTTAACCGCAACGGTTTTTAAAATACCACGGATATTATTAACCACTAAAGTCGCTAATGCTTCGCCTTCCACATCTTCTGCAATAATCAGTAAAGGACGGCTAGATTTGGCCACTTGTTCCAAAACAGGCAGTAAGTCACGAATGTTGCTGATTTTTTTGTCAAAAAGCAAAATGAATGGGTTGTCCATTCCAGCAATTTGCTTTTCTGGTTCGTTAATAAAGTAAGGAGATAAGTAACCACGATCAAATTGCATACCTTCTACAACATCTAATTCGTTGTTTAAAGATTTGCCATCTTCAACAGTGATCACCCCTTCTTTGCCTACTTTATCCATTGCGTCTGCAATAATTTTGCCAATGTCTTCATCAGAGTTTGCAGAAATAGAACCTACTTGAGCAATTTCTTTTGATGTTGTACAAGGTTTAGAGATTTTGCTTAACTCTTCTACCAAGCCAATAACTGTTTTATCGATCCCACGTTTTAAATCTGTTGGGTTCATGCCAGTTGCGACAAATTTCATACCTTCTTTAACAATAGCTTGAGCCAAAACGGTTGCTGTTGTTGTACCATCACCTGCTTCATCCGCAGTTTTTGAGGCAACTTCTTTCACCATTTGTGCGCCCATATTTTCAAAGCGGTCTTTAAGTTCAATTTCTTTAGCAACAGACACGCCATCTTTAGTGATGGTTGGCGCACCGTAAGAGCGCTCTAATACAACGTTACGACCTTTAGGGCCTAATGTTACTTTTACTGCATCAGCCAGTGTGTTGACACCGTTAACCATTTTTTGTCGCACGTTATTGCCAAATTGTACGTCTTTAGCTGCCATGTTTTTGTCTCCTGAATTTTAGAATATTTCTTTAAATCTTTGTGTTTGTTTATTCAACAATACCCATGATGTCTTCTTCACGCATAACCATCACTTCTTCACCATCAACTTTAACGGTTTGGCCTGCGTATTTACCAAAAATTACTTTATTTCCTACTTGTACATCTAATGGACGACGTTCACCATTCTCAAGTATTTTGCCATTACCTACAGCCATCACTTCACCCATGTCTGGTTTTTCTGCTGCTGCACCTGGTAATACAATGCCTGAAGCTGTTTTTTCTTCTGCTTCTAAACGTTTTACGACCACGCGGTCATGTAAAGGACGAATAGCCATATATACTCTCTCCATTAAATTATCTAAAAAATGAAGCACTTTTCTAGGTGCTTAGGTATTAATAAAAACGAGCAATAAATTGCTCAGAATTAAATGATGTTTACAAGATGTGGGTAAATAGTTGAGTTTCAAGAGTGCGATATAAAATTATTTTTTTCTGATGATCAACCACTTAGGGGTTTTGAAACGAATCAGCATCATATAAATCCATATATAACCCATGACAAACAAACAGCAAAATAAAATCAATATGGGCGTATTATCCCAGAATAAACAGGCAGGAACCACCGATAAACTTGCTAAAGCCCAAAGATAAGGGGAGGTTAAACTATTGCGCTCCAGCATATCTTTTGTTTCCTTCGAACCAATTGCCCAGCGAACCAGTCGTTTATACACCAACATATGTAAATGCAGACCATCTGGTAAACCGGGCGACATTTTGCGGATAAATTTCTTACGGTAAATGGAAAATAGCGTTTCCATAACTGGATAAATGACCAATAACATTGGAAACCAAGGGGATACTTTTTCGTGAGACATAACCAGTAAAACGGAAATTTCTGCAACTAAAAAGCCCACTAAGTAAGCGCCCCCATCGCCAAAAAAGATTAAACCTCTAGGATAATTGAGTACAAAAAATCCCCCAATGGCACCAACCAGCCCAAGAGAAACACCACATAAAATAGAATCATTTACTTTATAGGCAACATAGGCTAAGGCTAAAAAGATTAACATTGCCACCATACTGGCAAGCCCATTGTAGCCATCAATAATATTAAGTGCATGGGCAATGCCACCAACAGCGACGATAGTCAGGATTAAAGAAAACGCCCAGTATTGGTGTAAAACATAATCAATACCGGGTAAGCTTAAACGGGACAAGCCTGCATTGAGCAACCAAAAACCTAAAGCTGCGGCAACAAATGTGGCCAATAGCCGTGGCATAGGCCCTACTTTTTTGGTTAAATCTTCAATTAAACCAGCAAAAAAAGCAGGTAAGGCAGAAAGAAGCAATAGCCATACGGCTATATTGTGCCATTTGAGCATGGCGCAAATTAAAGTGGCAATAAAACCAATGATGACAGGAACGCCGCCAATTCTTGGTACAGGGGTAGTGTGGAACTTTTGTACGCCTGTTACATCCTGATCCATGGAAAAACGGCCATGTACGTGTTTAAATCGTACCAATAAAATGGCACAACTGATTGAGGCAAAAAAAGCAATAATTAAAATAAGAAGCATAACAATTAAGGGTAAATTTTATTTATATTTCGTGTGTTAATTTGGGGTTAAATTTTTTGGCGTAGTCGTGATTACCCGCCATCATAATTGATGACCTATTTTTTGTCTTTTGTTTACAGCGTAATTTATGTTTTTCTTTATCAAGTGTTGTTTTCTTATGATAGGGTTTAATTTACTAAGGTAATGATCATCATCAGACCATGGGGGGACACATTTTGGGCGCGTATGGTACCATGATGGCGCTCAATAATTTGCTGAGTAATCGCCAGTCCAAGCCCTGTACCTTTGATGTGTTGGGTTGCATCTGCACGATAAAATGGTTCAAATAAATGCGCTATCTCTGCTTCATCAACCCCTGGGCCATTATCTTGAATTTGAATAATAATGTTTTGATTTTTTTGGGTTAAATGGATAGAAACTATGCCGTTTTGCCCACTGTAAAGACAAGCATTACGCACAATATTATCAAAGGCGCGATACAATAAGGCCTCATTGCCTTGAAATAAGATGGGCTCAGTAGGTTGTTCTAATGAAATTGTTTGATTGTTTTTTTGTGCCAATTCATGGCAGTCGTCTAAGAGTTGTTCAAATAACTTATTGATATTAAGCTCTTCTAATTGAATATGGGCGCTATCGGTTTCTAATCTGGCAAGCGTGAGTAACTCTCCGATTAAGGTATCCATGCGAATCAGTTCAGCTTCAATACGACCCAGGTTTTTTTCTCGTTGTTCAGTGGATTGCTGTCTGGCTAAATCGACTATTGCCTGTAAACGTGCCAAAGGAGAGCGCATTTCATGTGAAACGTGGTGTAACAAATGTTGTTGGGATTCAACCAGTGTTTGTAATTTATTGGCCATATTGTCAAAGTCATTGGCCAATAATGCCAGTTCATCTTTTCGCTTGCCCATATTGGGCTTGATGCGGGTATCTAAATGGCCATCAGCCAAACGCTCAAAACCATTATGTAAAACGCTGATCGGCTTTTCCAAATAGCGCGCCAGAAAATAAGCCATAACCAATCCAGCAATAATAAAAATAATGGTTGCAAACCATCGTTTTTGTACGTCTGGTGGGGGAGGCTCCGCCTGTGTTGGGTTAACAATAAAGAATAAATAGGATTCCCCAAAATCATTATAGGCAATTCTGGCGTATGGATAGACTGGCTGATTTAACGCTCTTTCTTTCGCTGTTTTGATCGCTTGTTTACGAATGGGTCTGCCTAATAAATCTTTATTGTCTTCGTTAATGACATATAATTTATAGGGTACTTTGCGTTGTTGCCATGTTTGTAATAGTGAGGTCACGCCGTCCTCACCATCTAGATAAAAGATTGCCAAAGCATTACCTAAAAGCTCTGATTTTTTATGGGCTTCATCTATTTTTTTGCTTTCATCTATATTATTTTGTACTAACCAAAAGGAGGCACTGGTCAGACCAACTGAGCAGATAATCACAACACAAAACAGAGCAAAAACCCTATAAAATAGACGGCTCATGGTTATTCAACAATATATTGGTAACCCAATCCTCTGACTGTTTGAATCAATTCTGGCATACCTAATTTATGTCGAATGCTGGAAATATGAACATCAATACTGCGATCAAATTTAACCAATTTTCTTTCTAAAGCCTCTTCTGATAGCGTCTCTTTACTGACCACTTGTCCTGCATGTTTGACCAAGACTTCTAATAAGTTAAATTCTGTGCTGGTTAGATCAAGTGGCTTGTCATTAAAGCTAACTTGGCGTTTACTGCTAGAAAGGCATAAAGCACCTACAGTGATCTCTTTATTTTCAATAGTACTTTCGGCTTTAGATTGGGTTCGTCGTAAAATAGCATTAATTCTGGCCAATAATTCCCGTGGCGTACAAGGTTTAGGCACATAATCATCTGCCCCCATTTCCAAACCAATGATTCTATCAATATCATCGCCTTTGGCTGTTAACATGATGACTGGAATATGGCTGGTACTTCTGATGGTTTTTAAAACATCTAATCCACTCATTTTTGGCATCATAGAGTCTAAAATAACAACATCATAGGATTGTTCATTGACTGCTTTGACACCAGCTTCCCCATCATGAACAGCATGGACGATTAATCCTTCTGCACTCAAATACTCACTGATCAGTTCGGTCAACAAAATATCATCATCTACCAGTAAAATTCGACTCATTCTTTTAATGCTCCCATAACAGAGGAAAAATAATTGGGGAAATTCGATTATTGGGGGATTTTAGCAAAGTTTAGACAATTGTTTATAGTGTTAAATAAGATTTAGTATAAACAATAAGGAAAATAAACAAATTTTTAGGGGATCCCCCACAATGCCGTCCTGACTAATTCGTTTGAACCTGATCACCAGGTTGGCCGCCTTGGATGGTTTTTGGGCGCTTTTTCAAGAAAAGCGACACGCATACCATACGCGTTAGCAGCCAGAAAACGAACTTATTGGTTCAAAGAAATGTATGTCATCGCGAACATCGCAGAGGAAATTTAACCTTTAAAGTTCATTTGTGGTATCAGCACCTAGTGCTTCATCACATAATTCAATCATATGTCTCATTTTACGCTCAAATGTGCTGATTTCCAAGTCATCAGTGACTTTTAATTTCAAATAACTGTGGGTTATATTTAATGCCGCCATAATAACCATTTTGTCATGGTCTATAATTTGCCCACCTTGTGCGATTAGACTGATTTTATTATTTAATAAGTCAACTGCTTCAATAAGTGTCTCTTTTTCACTTTCTGGTGTATTAATGGTAAAGCGTCTGCCTAAAATAGACACATCTACTTTTGTATTACTCATGTGAAGCCTCTTTTGGCTCAGTTTCTATAACGGGAGCAGGTAAGTGTTTCATTAATGCCTGAATATCATGGATACTTTGCGCAATCAGACCTTGTAAATAATCGTTCTGTTGCTTGAGTTGTTGGTATTGTGCATCTTTTTGTGCCAATAAGTCTTGAAATTGAGCATGTTGCTCATGTAAATGAACATGCTCATCTTTTGTTTGTACCAACGCCTGCTGTAAAGCAGCATTATCGCTTTGCAACTCACGTAAACGCGCAACTAAGGTGCCGATTCGGGTTTCTAAATAGGTCAGTTCAGTTTTCATAGTGCCTAAGCATAGCTTTTTGGCTTTTTGAAGTCAACAGCGCTAGTGTTTCATTAAGTCCTTGTCTGATCTATTTGTTTACACAGACGTATTAAATCATCCAGTATCCCTATGCTGGGACGACTTAATTGTTTTCCTGTAAAGAAAAGTAAATGATTCTTATTGCTGGCAGTGATGGGCCATTTTTTCCACTGAGCTAAGTTGTTTTGATGGCTAATGCTCACAATCATATCAGGGTTCGTTTGGACAACTTGTTCCATGCTGACAGGAAAAGCGGGTTGTTTTGCTGTAGCAAAAACATTTTGTGCGCTACAAATGCTGAGCATTTTTCCTAAAAACGTTTGATTGTTGATGGTGTAAATTGGATCATTACTGACTTGGATAAAAATACGTATTGTCGGTTTGTTTTTATAGGTGTTTTGTATGTTGTGTAGTCTGTTTAAAAATTGTTGGCTGTTTTTCTTTGCCATATCTGTGTGGCCGGTTAAAACACCCATATCGTTCACTTCTTTGGCAATATCTTTTAGCTCCATTGGGTTAGATATATAGACAGGGATGCCCATTTGCCGTAACTTTTTAATTTCATTGTGTCGATTGCCATGGGTCCAAGCCAAAACCAGATCAGGTTTTTGTTGCAAGATTTTTTCTAAGCTGACTGTATTGTAGGCTCCAATTTTAGGGATGTTTTTCGTTTGATTGGTTAGGTCTGCACTGTTGACAATGCCTACTAATTTTGTTCCCGCGCCAGCGCTGAGCATCATTTCTGTTGTGTGTGGTGTTAAAGAGACAACACGGGTAGCAGGTTTCGCTAATCGGACAATAGTGCCTTCAGAATCTTTAATCGAAATAGGCGTTGCATACACTAAGTTGGAAAATATGACAAAAATACCAAAAAGAAGACATGCAATTATATTTTTGCTGAAACAAGACATGCTTCGTTTTGCAGTATAAAGCATGTCTTGTGTTGGGCGAATAACGAGATAAGATTTCATCATCAATTAGTTCTGGTAACTAATACGCCAAAAAACACTTTGACCAGATGTATTGTAACCATAAGCATTGGTATACCCTTTATCAAACAAATTTTCTACAGTAAAGCTTGTACTGATGCTTGGTGTCATTTGATAGCGTACCCCAAGATCCAAAGTTGCATAACCCGCATTGCGTACAGAAACCGTTTGCCAAGTCATATCATCACTATAAGAATCATATCCTTTGCCTTTTATATAGACATTGGCATTAAGCGTCCAATCTTCATTAGGCAAATAATCTACACCAATATTGCCAAATGCACGTGACCGGCGGTTAAGCACTTGGTTGGTGTTTTTATCGATTGGGTCTTGGTACGTGGCATTGGCCTTGAGGATGACGCTGTCACTTAATGAGGCTGCAACGCTTAGGCTTGTCCCTTTAATTTTTACTTTATTATTGGTCACAGTATGGTTGTTTTGATATTGAATTAAATTATCAATACTGTTGCGAAAAGCAACCCAGTCAATTTTTAATTTTTCTGGATGATAAGTTAAACCAATTTCGGTGTTATGGCTTTTTTCAGGTTTTAAGTCAGGGTTGCTCCAACCAGGGTAATATAACTGATTAAAAGTTGGTGCTCTAAACCCTGTTGCGTAACTTGCTCTAGCCGATAAAGTAGGGGTGAATTTATAACCATAGGCAATTCGCCCTGTTCTGGCTGAACCAAATTGCTCATTATCATCATATCGGGCACTGCCTTCTAGTAAGTGGTTCTTATATTGCCAATCAGCACCAATAAAAACAGCCTTGTTGTCTCTTGAATCTTTCTCATATATTGTGCTTGAATCAACCTTACTGCGTAACCAATCTAAACCAAATATGGCATTGATTGTATTGATCTTGCCATTTAAAATCCATGAAACATTGTCTGTCGTCGTGTTGAAAAAACCAGTATTGTCAGGGCGTTCACTTTCAAAACTTTTCGATTTGTCCTGACTTTTAGAATATTTTAGCGAACTGAATAAATGTTCATCAATCAGCGTATTACTGCTTTCAACAGTAAATTGGGTCAGCTTACTGTGTTCTTCATCTTGTTTGTAATCAGCTGGTATGGGTGGGTAAGCCATTGAAAATTTATAAGCATCATATTCACTTTTGCTTTTGCCAATATAAGCAGATGCTTTTATTGTTTGTCCCTTTAACCATTCATAATCCAATTTGCCCGTAAATGTCGTGTTTCGGTAACCATCATTGTCAGGATTATAAACATAAGCGCTGGCGTCTTTATTGGTGGTAGAAAAACCACCAGTATAATCATGGCTGACCATGGCTTGATAACCTAATTTGTTCCATTTTCCGCTTGCACCAGCAGATGCTTCATAAGTGTTTTGACTGCCAATCCCAATGCTGGCACTTTGTGTATGTGTATTGCTTGGTTTTTTTGTGAATATTTGAATCACACCACCTATGGCATCCGCACCATAGATACTGCTGGTTGAACCCCTTACCACTTCAATTCGATCGATTTGTTCTAGGGGAATGTGTTGAATGGCAGCGGAACCTGTTGTGGCAGAAAAAAGACGTACGCCATCAACTAATACAATACTCTGTTCACTGGATGTACCACGTAAAAATAAATTAGTTGCTTTGCCTCGACCACCAGAAGAAAATGTTTCCACTCCTGTGACTTTATTGAGTAAATCTGAAACAGAGCGGCTACCACTATTTTGGATATCCGATTGTGTGATCACAGAGACATCTGATAGTGCATTGCTTACTTTTTGTGCTGTACGCGTTGCTGTCACAATAACATCATTGTTGTCTAATGTGGTTGTGGTGCTGGTTGTTGATTGTGCAAAAACAAATCCAGTTGGCAGTAATAGACTTAAACTGAGAACAGATAATTGATTCATGTGTGTGTACCCTAAGTATATAAAAATATAGATACCGAGAGCAGAAAGAATATCAAGAATTGGTTAGAGATGTATTTAACCAGCCAAGATATCGCCTCCCCGCGATACTTAATTAAACCTAAATGGCTATTGTTCCTTAGGACGGTCTTCGGACTGTATGCATAAGTGCTGGCCTTCCCATAAAAAATTTACAGTGGCGATTGAGCACTGAGTTTAACGAATACATTAAACACATATTACCGATGCGGGGGCAGTGTAGGCTTTGCACCTACTTCCCGTTTCCTAAAAACGTGGGCGCATCATAACATGTCTATTCATTTAAAGGGAGTTGATTTAACTGATTGTTTTAAATAAAGACAATTTCTGGGTAAAAATCAAACAATTTTTTTATTAAGTTTAATGTATTGAATCATTTCGATGACTTAAGGCAACAACCAATAGGCAAAAACAAAAGGTGTTTATAAAAAACAGCAGATTATGGTATCTGCTGTTTTGCGTGGGATAGGGGATAAATTATCTTACATAATCAGCTATGGTATACACAAAAGTATTTTGACTGTTTTTTAACGTAAGGGTTTTGCCATCAAAGCTGATTGTTGCACCATCAGATAAAGTCTTGAATAAAGCGCTTTCTATTTGATTTAAAGTAGGCTCACACATCATACGGGTTGCTGCAAGATTAGGCGCACTGAGCACATTATTATTTAATTGTGCTTGTCCATTAAAACGGTTACATACGGCGCCACTAATATGCATCCCTTCTGCAAATTCTAGGTTAGGGTTTTTATATTTATTGTCAGTTGGTAACGTTTGACCATTAAATTGAAGCAATGCAAAATTACGATGTTGTAGATCCGTTGTTGTCACCGAGTTTGAATGGTTTTGTGGCATGCTGGTACACCCTGTTGTGATTAATAGAGCAGCTAAAGCACACAATGACACAGTTTTTTTCATTTATCTCATCCTTAAATTAGGTGTTTGTTTCATCCATAAATTTGAGCCAGTTAGTCCATCATACCGCTTAAGGGCATTTGTTTGCTTTGGCTTTTACATGTTTTTTCAAAATGGCTTGTACATTTTGTGCTGCTTTTTCTTCCATTGGTTTAAAGTGTAATTGATAAACAATAATACTGCTTTCTGGTGCGGGAGCTGGTTGTGTACTTATTTTTTCTGTAATCGTCACTTGAGTGAACCCTGCATTAAACGCTTTTTCTTTAATACTTAATGCACCATTGGCTTTACGAAAAAGCCCAATTGAAATTTGGTTGCCAATAACGCTGGTGTCAAAACCTTTTGCTTTTAAATTGGCTACTTGTGCTTCAATATCGCCCGATGCGGGTAAATGAACCCAGTATAAAATATGTTCAGTTGGTGAGGCAGGTACTTCTTTTTTCGTTTTTTCAATTTTTTTTGTTTGATAAGGAAAAGCCGATAATTGTTTTTTTATGGATTCAAAAGATTTTTCATCCAGCTCAACTGTAGCAAAGCATAGTTTAACTTCTGGTTCTTCTTTTTTTTCAATTTCTGGTTCAAAAGCTTGTGTCACTTCAGAAGCCTGTTGGGGTAAAAGTGCTTCACTTGCTATTAATGTCTGATTATCTTCTATCACTTCCTCAACAATTGGTTCGCTGCTTTGTTGATTTGGCTCTGCCAAAGTCAGCCAGTCAGCGTGAATTTCCCGTAATTGTTCAGAGGATACCGCACTCCCTGATTCACGACCATGCTTGGGTTTCAATAAAAAATAACCCAACACCAATAGATTGATGATGATTAAGAGGAGAAAAAGATACTTCATTTTTTTCATAACTGATTTACCCAACGCGCCAGACCAAATAAAACAAGATTATCTACGGTTTGCGTATCTTTGTCTAAGAAAGGATGCAAAATTGTGGCATTGCCCCCTGTTAAAATGGTTTTTACTTGGTTTGATTGACAAAATTGTTGTAAGCGTAATTTTTGCTTGTCAATTGCACCACATGCTGCATCAATAATACCTGTTACAATAGCATCGGCTGTATTTCGTGCAAAATCTTGATGTTGTCCCAAAGCTTTATTCAAATGAGCGGTATTGTGGGTCAAAGACTGATGCATCAGGTGGATCCCTGGTAAAATACTGCCGCCTAAATACTGCTGATCATCGGTAATGGCATCCACAGTAATGGCTGTGCCACTGCTTACAACAATTAAGGGTTGATCAGGGCAAAATAAACGGGCACCCAATACATTAAACCAACGATCGGGGCCATGTTCCTCCTCGCGTTCATAATGGTTGGTGATACCAAGGGCACTTTTTTGGCTTTTTTGCCACGTAATGGGTTGTAGGCTGCAATCATCAATTTGTGTTTGTTTTTCTGTACCACATACCGCCACGCCAATGATGCTCTTTATATTGGGTAACGACTTTAATAGTGTTTGAAATGTGTCCAAATGCGTATAAGCACAAACACCAAAATCAAAAGGTGTTAATGTCCCTTCAGATAGTTGCGCCCATTTTAAATGGCTGTTTCCCGCATCAAGTAATAAAATCATTCAGAAGACTCACTGCGTAAACTGACTTGTCCACTGGTGAAATATCGTTCACCCTGAGATGTTTGTAATAAAAGAGCGCCATCGTTATTCACCCCCAACATGAGGCCTTGTGCCAATATTTGTCCATTCTGCCACAGTGTGACATTTTTGTTGTGGTCTCTGTTGGCATTTAAATAAGCGGTTTTAAATGGTTCAAAACCCTCTTGTTCAAACTGGGTAACCGATTGGTTTAAAGCCAATAAAAGGTAACTGGCTAAATTATTGGCTTGACATTGTGGGGCAAAATCCCAAATGCCCAAAGTGGTTCTGTCTTCTATGGTAGGAGCCAATAAATTCAGACCAATACCAATAATAGCCATTGTGCCTGTTAAAAGAGCAAGGCTTTCAACCAAAATTCCCCCCATTTTTGCCTGTTCAACCATCAAATCATTTGGCCATTTTATTTGTGCAGGTATATTTAAGGCTGTTAAAACCTGCCATGTAGACAGTGCGACCACCAAGGGTAGGGCAGATAATTGTTGTTGTGGTTTTTGAAAATGCCAAGCCAAGCTAAGTGGTAAGCTCCCTCCAGTAGAAGTGCTCCAGTGCTTGCCTTGTCTGCCTTTTCCACCTGTTTGTCTATTGGTTAAAACCGCTTGACCATGATTTAACTGTTTATTTTTCGCCAGATCCAGCAAGTATTGATTGGTTGAAACACACTCTGGCAATACACTGACTTCAATAGGTGTGTAGGACATTTTCTGATTGATTTTGTCCGCATCAAAAAAAGCTTCAGTTTTGCTTGGATGCTTGGCTAAATAATATAAAGACAATACCTTTTCATAAGGTAAGGCCAAAAGTTCAGCTGCTTTTTTCAAATTAATTGTTGGCTCATTGCGAAGCAGAGCCTGTAGTCGTTTAAAATCTGTCATAAAGCAGTATGTCGAATAGCATGTAGTGTTTTGGTTGTGGAGGTTTGATGTAAAAATGGAATAGAAAACACTTTGCCACCTCGGGCAAGTGTTTCTTTTGAACCCACAATATCTATTGTTGCCCAGTCACCCCCTTTGACTAAAATATCTGGCTGAATCGTTTCTATTAAATGAAAAGGAGTATCTTCATCAAACCATGTCACTAAATCCACACTTTCTAATGCAGCAATAACTGCTAACCTGTTTTCTAAAGTATTAATGGGTCTGTCGTCTCCCTTACCTTGACGCTTAACTGACGCATCTGTATTCAAGGCCACAACCAAATAGTCACCTAATGCTTTAGCCTGAGCAAGATAGGTTACATGCCCTCGATGTAAAATATCAAAGCAACCATTAGTCAAGACAATTGTCTGATTAAGCTTTGATAATCTCAATAAAGTTTCCCCAGGTGGGCAGATTTTTTGTTCAAATAAAGGTGGGTCAGGAATAGTCATTGTTTGAGGTTTTATTGTATTAATCATATGTTAAGGTAGGAGTATAAATTAAAGGTGAGCATATCTCAAAATATACTGTTTTGTTGTGACGTGATTTTTATTTTAATTGCGTTACAACTTATAGGGAAATATATTTATTTTAAAATGTGACTATTTGTTAATGTAAATTTAATATTATTAAATGTTATTTAAAAAGTCAGCTATTGACAATAAATGTCACTTTTTTATTACATTTTTTATTTTAAAAATATAAGTCATTGTAATTAAATTATTTTATTTTTGGCACGGTCTTTGCAATGTATTAGGCAAGTAACAATTTTTTAGAATTTTTTAGTTTGGTTTAGCAAGTTTTAAGTTTGTTTTTCCAAAATTTTATTTTTTCAGGAGATTTTAAATGAAAGCAATTCAAAAAGGTTTTACATTAATCGAGTTGATGATTGTAATCGCAATTATCGGTGTTTTAGCAGCTATTGCTTTACCAGCTTACAATGACTACATCAGTGGCGCACAAGTTACTCGTGTTTATGGTGAAGTGGCTGCATTAAAAACAGCAACAGAAGCTGCTATTTTTAATGGTAAAGAGCCAGTGTTAAAAGAATCAGACGTTCAAGATTCTAAAACACAAGAGTTTATTGGTTGGATTGGTTCTAATATGGCTGATGAGAGTGTTGGTACCAGCGGTTTAGAAATTGACAATGCAACTGCAAACAATGTTGAATTGACTCTAACTATGGGTGGCAATGCAGGTATTGATGTAAAAGGTACTAAATTGATGCTAAAACGTGCAGCTGCAGGTGGTTGGAAGTGTGAAATTGATGCAGCTGGTGCTACAGGTTGGAAAGACAAATTTGCACCTAATGCATGCGAAATTCTATAATTATTTGCACTATTTATTTTATAGTGTAAAGATTAGTTTTAAGTAAAGGAAAAGGGCAACTGAACGAGTTGCCCTTTTTTTGTTTCTAGAAATTTTATCATTGAATTTTTTTTGGGGATTTTATTTGTATTTTACGCTTAAGGGTGTTGATGGATGTTTATTAAGTAATTTATGTAGTAGTATATTTAATTGTATAGAAAATTTTAAATATAAATAAATAGTATATAAAAAGTCAGCTGTTGACAATAAATGTCACTTTTTTATTGTGTTTTTCATTTTAAAAATATAAGTTATTGTAATTAAAATGTTTTATTTTTGGCATGGTCTTTGCAGTATATTAGGCAAGTAACAATTTTTTAGTTTGGTTTAGCAAGTTTTAAGTTTGTTTTTCCAAAATTTTATTTTTTTCAGGAGATTTTAAATGAAAGCAATTCAAAAAGGTTTTACATTAATTGAGTTGATGATTGTAATCGCAATTATCGGTGTTTTAGCAGCTATTGCTTTACCAGCTTACAATGACTACATCAGTGGCGCACAAGTTACTCGTGTTTATGGTGAAGTGGCTGCATTAAAAACAGCAACAGAAGCTGCTATTTTTAATGGTAAAGAGCCAGTGTTAAAAGAATCAGACGTTCAAGATTCTAAAACACAAGAGTTTATTGGTTGGGTTGGTTCTAATATGGCTGATGAGAGTGTTGGTACCAGCGGTTTAGAAATTGACAATGCAACTGCAAACAATGTTGAATTGACTCTAACTATGGGTGGCAATGCAGGTATTGATGTAAAAGGTACTAAATTGATGCTAAAACGTGCAGCTGCAGGTGGTTGGAAGTGTGAAATTGATGCAGCTGGTGCTACAGGTTGGAAAGACAAATTTGCACCTAATGCATGCGAAATTCTATAATTATTTGCACTATTTATTTTATAGTGTAAAGATTAGTTTTAAGTAAAGAAAAAGGGCAACTGAACGAGTTGTCCTTTTTTATTTTTTAAAAGTTTGGTTTTTGATTAGTGTGATTTTTGCTTCAATTTGTGATCTTAAATAAAAATCTTCTTGATTTGCTTTCAGTGCCATTTCATATTGTTGTAATGCACCTTGATATAAACCTTGATAATAATAGGCATCTCCTAGTGCGGCATAAGAATATAAAGGTTCTTCTTCTCCATAAGTAGTTGCCAATAACTGATAAAGCTCAGGACGGTTTTTGTTGTTTTGTAATTGTTTTTGAATCAAAGAACGCGCTTCTATTTTTTTGTCCAGCGATAATAAAGTTTCAATCTGGCCATAAACCAATAACTTATTATTTGGGTAAGTACGTAAAGCTTGAGTATAAATATTTTGTGCCTGAGTGGGGCTCTTGTTTTTAAGGGCAATTTTTGCTGCTAGATCTAAAAATAGCGGTTGATTCCCCAATTGTTGTTCTGCCAGATTTAATTGTTGTGTCGCTTCACTTAGCTTATTTTGTAGATAAAGTGCTTTGGCAAAACCATAATGCTGAGCGCCTTCATTTAGGTATTGCTTAGCCCGAAGAGAGTCTGGGTAATAGCGAACCGCTTTATCTGTACCTAAGGCATCCACCCTTAAATGTTCCCGAATTAAAACAAAGTCAGTTGAATCCGCTTTTAATTTAACTGGGTAAGCTTGTGCTAAGGTTTGACTTTCACCAATACGTTCAGTAGTCACTGGGTGGGTACGTAAAAAGGCATAAGAATTATTGTCATTATGGCGATTGGCACTTTGTAGACGGCTAAAAAATAAAGGCATAGCTCGCGCATCAAAGCCAGAGTTGGCCAAATATTGCATGCCTATTCGATCAGCTTCTCTTTCATAGTCCCGGCTATAAGACAGTTGTTTGGCAATAGCGGCGCCAACACCTGCTTGAATTAACCCACCTGCTGCATCAACATTACCTTGGCTGGCAGCCAAAGCACCAGCTAGGACACCAGCCAAAGCCAACAAGCTGTTCATGGTGCTGCCTTCTTGCATTCGTGCCAAATGTCTTTGTGTAACATGTGCCATTTCATGGCCTAATACAGAAGCCAACTCTGATTCGCTTTGGGCATTGATTAAGAGGCCTCTATGCACACCAATATAGCCACCAGGCATGGCAAACGCATTGATGCTATTGTCGTTGACCCCAAATAAAGTAAAGGTGTTCTGGTTATTGGGAATACCTTGGCTCAGTTTCAGTCCTAATTCATTTAAGTAGGTGTTTACAGCGATATCGTCAGTAACCACACCTCTCCTCAGTAATTCTTGATACACTTGTTTGCCAACTTGCTCTTCATCTTGGCTGGAAAAAACAGTTTGTGAGGAATCCCCAATACTGGGCAAATTTTGTGCAACACTAAGTGGTGTTGTACCGATAGAAAAACCAATAACAATTAAATAGGGTAAAAGCTTTTTATTCACAACTTTCCTTTTATTAAAAATTGGTTGAGGTTTCATTGAATAAATAAAAGAAATAATAGTGTTTTTTATGTTAGCATGTTTTTGCACAAGAATATGGCTCTTTTAACCCATTCGTGTGAAAATATAATGACTATTTTTGTTAAGTTTTGTTAATTAAAAGAAAGAAACAAATGAGTGTTTTGGATGAAGTTTTAGCCTTTAATCAGGAATTTGTAGACTCAGGAGAGTATGCACAGTTTATCACCAATAAATTCCCTGAAAGACATGTTGCTATTTTGTCTTGTATGGATGCGCGTATGGTGGAGTTGTTGCCTAAAGCTTTAGGGCTTAAAAATGGTGATGCAAAATTGATTAAAAATGCAGGAGCTCTTGTCACTCATCCTTTTGGCTCTGTGATGCGTAGTTTATTGGTAGGCATTTATCAGTTAGAAGTAAAAGAAATTCTGGTCATCGCCCATATGGATTGTGGTATGCGTTCACTTCATGCTGATGAAATTTTAAATCGTGCCAAAGAAGCAGGTATCACACAAGAAGCAATTGATACATTGATTAATGCAGGTATTGATCTTGAGTCTTGGTTAAAAGGTTTTGATAATGTTGAAGACAGTGTACGCCATACGGTCAGTATGATTAAAAAACACCCATTATTTCCAAAACATATCCCTGTCCATGGGCTAGTCATGCATCCTGCTACAGGTAAACTGTCTACTGTTGTACATGATCGTGATGCCGCACAATAGAATAGGTATTTTTGGGGGGACATTTAACCCTATCCATTTAGGACACCTTAAAATGGCAGAGGTGTTTGCCAAAGAATTACAGTTAAATAAAGTCTATTTTGTCCCCGCTGGTCAACCATATCATAAGCCATTAGACACTCGTATTACAACGGATGATCGTTTGGCTATGGTTAAGTTGGCAATTGAGGGCAACCCTTTATTTGATTGGAGTGATTGCGATATTTTGCGTCCAGGTAATACCTATACAATAGACACCTTAGTCAGGTTTAAACAGCAAGTTGGGGAGCAAGGTGAATTATGGTGGTTAATGGGCTCTGATTCTTTATTGCATTTACACTCATGGCATGAGTTTACAAAAATTTTCCATGTGGCAAATTTGGCGGTTGCTGTAAGAGAAGGTTTTGAGTGGGCAAAGCTTGATCCAGTCGTACAAGAGTTAGGGCAAGAAGCATTACAGGCTTACCGCTTGGGAAAAACAGTAAATCACGGTAAAATGTGTTTTTTGAGTATGCCGCTTTATAATATTGCTTCAAGCCAAATACGTCAGGCGATATCGTCATCTTCTGATGTCAGTCAATGGATTAGTCCTTCAGTAGAACAATATATTAAGCAACATAAACTTTATCTTTAGGAAAAATATGAATCAGGATGCAATAAATAATGTAGTCCATATCGCGGTGACAGCATTAGAGGATGTTAAGGGAAAAGACATTATGGTGTTGGAAACAGAGAATCTGACTTCTTTGTTTTACCGTTTAATTGTTGTCACAGGGGACAGCAACCGTCAGGTTAAAGCACTTGCTCGCAATGCAGAAGAAGCATTAAAAAATGCAGGAGTTGATATTATTGGCGTAGAAGGAATGGAGTCTGGGGAATGGGCTTTAGTCGATGCTGGTGACCTCTTAATTCATGTGATGTTACCTGCTGTTCGAGATTATTATGATATAGAGTCTTTGTGGGGTGGAGAAAAGCCATCTTCGGATTCAGCCGCTCATAAACCATGGAATCCAACAATTTTATAAGTTACAAGCAGTGTCTGCATGAAAATAAATAAGGCTATGTAATTTTTACATAGCCTTATTTATGATATTAAAAATGGTTATTGTACTGATCTGAATACATTTTCAAATTCGTCTGCAGGTAAAGGTTTACCGATAAAATAGCCCTGTACATAATCACAACCAATATTTTCCATTAATAGCAGTTGTTCTAAAGTGCTGATACCTTCTGCCGTTACCTTTGCGTTAAGTGCGTGGCCCATGGCCACAATGACTTTAACCAAGTCTTTATCTTGCGTATTCAAGCAGATATTTTCAGTAAATTTTCGGTCAATTTTGATTTTTTTGGTTGCGAACCGTTTAATGTAGTGAAAGGATGCATAACCTGAACCAAAGTCATCAATGGCAAATCCAATACCATGAGCAATTAACTCATTGACATTTTTGTCAATCACAGGGTTCTCTTGAGAAGCGACCATTTCTGTGATTTCAAGTTCTAAAAAGGATCTTTGTAAACCTGTTTGGTCAAGAATATTAATGACTTTATCTGAAAATAAAGGATCAACTAATTGTTTTGGTGAAACATTAACGGCAATAGTAAAATGAGTACTGTATTTGTTTTGCCATTTTGCTGCTTGATAGCAGGCTTGCTCTAATACCCATAGCCCGATTTCGGTAATAATCCCAGCTTCTTCTGCTAAAGGAATAAAGTCTTCTGGTGAAATAATACCAAATTGAGTATTGTTCCAGCGCACTAAAGCTTCCGCTCCTTGTAATGAAAATGTTTTGGCATTAATAAAGGGTTGGAAATGGACAGATAGTTCTTGCTTTTTGAGTGCGCTGTGTAAGCTATGGCCAATTTCTTGTTGTCGGGTTAATGTTTCTCTGAGTGTGTTTTCAAAAAATAATAATGTTCCCGCAGGTTGTTTTTGATTGGCAATTTGAACAGCTTGCTCAGCACATTCCAGTAAGGTATGAGGTGTTTGCGCATCTTTAGGGTAACAGGCAATTCCACCATCTAGAGGAACAATTAATTCTTGACCTTTGACTTTAAATGGCTGGCTGATGTATTGGAAAAGTTCGGTTAATCGTTTGGTGATGTCTTCTAAATGTTCACCAAAAGATAATATTGCAAAACGGTTCTGTGCTGCTCTGGCAATAAACTCATTTGGTTGAATGCTATGTTGTAATCTTCTGCTTAAGTGTAAGACTAGATCATCGCCTGTTTGTCTGCCGTAAATATTGTTGACGGACAGTAAATTGGCAATCTCAAATAGTAATATTGCGCCGACAGGATGGCTATTCATCAAAATAGTTAATTGATGATGCAAATGTTGTTTATTTGGAAGCTGTGTTGGTGCATCAAAATAGTATTGTTTGAATAATTTAAACTCTACTTTAGATTTTTGTTTAGATTCAAAATAAAGTGTCAGAATATTGGCAACATTATAAATAAATAATTTTTCATCCGCAAAATAATGCTTTTCTTTATCTTGGGGGTGGATAAAAATAAGCGCTAGAAGCTTATTTTTATGTTCAACTTTGACAACCATTGTATTTTGGTCAGAAGGTAAATTAGGGAAATGTTGAATTAAAAATGTTTTGGCAGCTTCTTCTTCAATTTGTGGTAAGGGCCATTCTTGTTTTAATGTAACTGTATTACTTAAAAAATAGGTAGAAACCAAGCGATTAGGGTATGAAGCCACGCATTGAACAGCTTTTTGCTTGTCGTCTTGGCAAAAAATAAAGACATTTGAAGGGCTGGTACCTTGCGCTAAAGCTTCACATATTTGCGGTAGATATTCTTTATTGATTTTATCTGAATTATAAGCAGAGTTTGCGCTTAATTGGAGTAGAATCTCTTTTTGTTCTTGCATCCGAGACAATTGATTCTTTTCATTTTCAATATAAATAGTCGTAATTTGTTTGGCTTTATCAAGTGATTTAATCAGTAAGTAAAATATGTAACTGAATAAAAGAGTGAGTATAAATCCCCCAATTAAAATCAGCCATAAAGTAACAGAAATGGTGTTTTTCTCAACCCATTTGATATAGGCTTGAGGGCCATTATTGACATCAGTAATAATGATAGAGCGTTTTAGGTCTTGGGTTGAAAGTGCCGTTGATGCAGGTAAAAAATCAATGGTTTCAAAAATTTGGTTTTGTGGCTTATGAAGAATGGCATCTGTATCTAGAAGCTTCACAATTAAAAAGTGAAAAATTTCTTCTGTCTCATGATCCTGTGTGAATATAAGTGGAAAATCATGTGATAGCGCAAATATTTTCTTTTTATCTGGAGTTTCAATTTCAACAACAGAAATGCCCTTGGGTAAGTCTAACGCATGTGCACTTTGAGGTTTGTTGGCTTTATTGCTGATAAAATCTGGACGTTTAGAATAAATTTTCCAGTTATTAGGTAATAAACCATTATATTGCTGTCCTTTATAAGCGCTCTTAATGACTTTCCAATTGTGATCGACTAAAACAGTAAAATAATCCTCACTATCTTCATCAAGTAGATCGCTGTGTTTAGGAATATCTAAGATTTGAGAAAATTTCTCATCAGAATCAGAGTGGTTTTTGGATAGTTTTTGGTGGATATTCAGGAAATACTCATTGGAAAAATCCCGTAACTCTTTTATTTCTTGTAGAACCAAAAATTCAGCATGATTAGAGGAGTTTTCTTCGCTAATATATTGTGTATAACTTAAATGAACGCAAAATAAAATAAACCAAACCAATAAAAAACCACAACACAATCCAACCAATTTATATAAAGGGTTGGATTTTTCATTTATTATTGTGTTCAAATGGTTTCTATTAATGGACATGCTTCACTATATTAATTACTTTGCCTCAGGTGGTGTAATTTGCTCAGTAAAACCACATTCTTTTTGTGGACATACTTTTTCAACACCTCTTCGCTTGGTTGTCTTAATGGTTAAAATAGGCCAGCTACATTTAGGGCATGGTTCATTTAAAGGTGGGTTCCATACTGCATAAGTACATTTAGGGTAGGTATTGCAACTATAAAATAACTTACCATAACGACTTTTGCGTTCAATCAATTCTCCCGCTTTACATTCAGGACATTGTACGCCAGTTTCTTTTGGTTTTTCCAACGGTTCAATATGTTTGCATTTTGGGTAATTGGCACAACCAATAAATTTACCATAACGCCCTTTTTTATAGACCAGTTGCCCACCACAATCGGGGCATTCGCGTCCTTCTACTATAGTCGGCTCTTCTTCTGCTTGTTCGGCTGTTTCATTCATGTCACGAGTGTAATCACATTCAGGATAGCCAGAACAACCGATAAAACGACCACGTTTACCAAAACGGATCATTAAAGGTTGTCCACATTTAGGGCAGGCCTCTTCTAGCATTTGAGTAGTGATTTCTGCGCGAGGTATATTTTCTTTTTCTTTTACTTGAGAAGAAAATCCAGACCAAAATCCTTCCAATACAGGGGTCCATTGACTGTCTCCATTGGCAATATCATCCAATTGATTTTCAAGTTTTGCCGTAAAATGGTAATCTACATATTGGGCAAAGTGTTCGGTCAGGAATTTATTAACAATTTCTCCCGTATCAGTTGGGAAAAAGCGTTTTTGATCTAAAGTAACATATTCCCTGTCTTTTAAAGTAGAAATAATACTGGCATATGTTGAAGGCCGCCCAATACCAAACTCTTCTAAAGCTTTTACTAAAGATGCTTCTGTAAACCGAGGTGGGGGTTGTGTAAAGTGTTGTTCACCATAAAGCTTGTCTACAGGCAATTCATCACCAATGTTTAACAGTGGCAGCTTACTATTATTTTCATCCGCAGCATCATCAATATCCTCTTCATATACAGATAGGAAACCTGCAAAAGTGAGTACTTGTCCTGATGCACGGAATACACCTTTACCCACATCAATATCAACACTGGTGGTATCAAATTTAGCACTAGCCATTTGTGAGGCAAGAGTGCGTTGCCAAACAATTTGGTATAACTTAAATTGATCATTGCTCAAAAAAGGTTTTACTGAATCAGGGGTTCGATAAATTGATGTTGGTCGAATCGCTTCATGGGCCTCTTGCGCATTTTTTGCTCTTGTTTTATAAGTGTTTGGCTTTGATGGTAAGAAATTTTTATCCATCTTGTTTTCTATATAATGGCGGATTTCAGTGATTGCATCATTGGCCAATGTCACTGAATCCGTTCTCATATAGGTGATTAAACCGATGGACCCTTGTCCAACATCTATGCCTTCATAAAGTTGTTGTGCTGTTCGCATGGTTCGATCTGTTGTCATCCCCAATTTACGTACAGCCTCTTGTTGTAAAGTTGACGTTGTGAAGGGCGCCGCTGGGTTACGTGTGCGCTTTTTCTTTTCAATATTACTGACAATTGCATTATGGTTTGCCAGCAAAGCCAGTACTTTTGCTTGCTCAGCTTCTGTTCTGTAGGTAAATTGTTCTATTTTTTTTCCATCAAAATGAGAGAGCTTTGCGGTAAATTTTTGTTTTCCTTTATGGCTGTCTAAGTGAATACTCCAGTACTCTTCTGAGTTAAACGCTTTTATTTCGTTTTCACGTTCACAAATGAGACGTAAAGCAGGGCTCTGTACTCGGCCTGCCGATAATCCACGTCTTATTTTTTTCCATAATAAAGGGGATAAATTGAAGCCGACTAAATAGTCTAAGGCTCTTCGAGCTTGTTGAGCATCAACCAAGTTTTGGTTTAAATCTCTTGGGTCAGCAATGGCATCAAGTACGGCATTTTTTGTGATTTCATGAAAAACGACACGTTTAGGTTCGATATTTTTTAACGCTTTTTTGCTTTTTAAAATTTCCATCAAGTGCCATGAAATGGCTTCACCTTCCCTATCAGGGTCAGTTGCCAGATAAACAGCATCACTGTTTTTAACAGCTTGAACAATCGCATCAACATGTTTACTATTGCGACTAACCAACTGGTATTTCATCGCAAAGTGGTTCTCTGGATCTACTGCACCTGATTTTGGTACTAAATCACGGACATGGCCATAGGAAGCCAAGACTTCAAAATCATTGCCAAGATATTTTTTTAATGTTTTTGCTTTTGAGGGAGACTCAACAATTAATAAATTTTTTGTCATTATATAAACCAAATGTCTTTCAATAATAGCAGAATGTTTGTTTTATCATTACTGTTTTGTAGGTTCGCCATGTATTGCAGATAATAAATCATCTCCTATTAAAATAGGTAGTTCTGCTTTATAAGCCCATAAAATAATTAAAACCAACATTTTAGTGTGTTGTACATCCACTTCAAGTGGTGAGTAATCAAGCAGCGCTTCAATAATCAGTTCTCTTTGACATCCATCTATAATACTTTCTTTAGATAAAAAAGACAAAAGTCCTAATATTTCTTGGGGCAATAAAGCAAACTCTTGATCACTAAAGACACGAAAACCTTCACTTGATAGTAGGTTTTTGTTTGGTGTCGTGAGTATGGATGAAATTTTATCCATCCAATCAAGAGCCTGTTGAATTTCTTGTTGTTCAAAACCAGCTTGCTTTAACTCTCCATTGAGTGATTCACGTTGAGGGCAAGAATCTAGGTCTTGAAAGTGCTCCATTAAAAAAACAAATACATCAAACATGATTTCTTTCATTCGCTAAAAAGACGTTGATAACGTCCACCAGGCATTGTTTGAACCAATCCTTCTATTTCAAGTAAAAGTAATTGTTCGAAAATAACCGTAGGTTCTAAATTCAGTTTTTGTGCCAATATGTCAGGATGCACAGGGTCAAATCCCATAGTAACCAGTAAGTCATTATGATTACTTAAAGTAGCAGATGATACCAAATTTTGAGTATTTTGGTTAAGATTTGAGAAATTAGGTAGATCTTCTAGAATATCGTCTAAAGTTTCTACTAATTTTGCTCCTTCTTTGATCAATTTATGACAACCCTTGCTTTGTGGGTTATGAATTGAGCCAGGAATCGCCATAACCTCTTTATTCATCTCTAATGCTAGTTGTGCTGTAATTAAAGAACCAGAATCAATTGTTGCCTCCACGACAACAGTTGCTTCTCCTAGAGCCGCAATTAATCGATTTCGGCGTGGGAAATTACTTGCTAATGGTTTAGTGCCAAGCGCAAACTCAGAAATCAATAAACCATGATGACACATTTGATGGGCAAGTTCCTTGTTGTTAGCAGGATATATCCTGTCAATGCCTGTTCCCAATACACCAATGGTTGCGCCTGTTCCTAAAAGGGCTCCTTCATGTGCTGCAGTATCAATTCCAGCGGCTAATCCTGATACAACTGTTAAGCCAGATTGAGATAGAGATTTTGCAAAAATTTTCGCATTTTGTATCCCTTGCGCAGATGGGTGGCGTGAACCGACAATGGAAATCATTGGTGTGCTTAAAAGGGAGATATCTCCTCTAGCAAATAATATGGGGGGGGCAGTTGTATATTGGCTGATTGTGCTTGGATAATTGTCATGCAGCAAAGTAATAATATGGCAATTTGGTGTGTTTGCCCATTCTAAACTTAATTCTACAGCTGGTTGGGCAATTTTTTGTTTTATTGCATTTGCTTGAGATAAATGAACGGCTGTTTGTAATTCTGAAACGTTCGCATCCATTATTTGCTCTATGGATCCAAATTTTTTGAGTAGCTTTAAAAAACTAACTGGCCCAATACTAGGTGTTAACGCTAGCATGAGCCAGTTATATAAAATATCTTGATTCATAAAATATTTTTTAAGTTACCTTAAACACTTATGTACGCTTTCCTATTTTCTTAAAAAATAAGTCATATCTTGATTAGGTGGGCCAACTCGGTTTCCTAAACTGATGTTTTCTTTACTGACCATAACTAAAGCATAAGATAAATTATCAAAAGTTCTATAAACGATTGCTATTCCTACTTCTTCTGCAGGAATTTCTACTGTTTTAACTAAGTTGTCAACATCATGTATCTTACGTTTTTTGCCTTCTTTATAAATAGAAAAAACATGACCAGTTTCAATTCCTTTATTTTTTCCTAAATTAATGGTTATGCTTTGGTATTGCCCAACTTCTCCTGCTCCATTATAGGTAGACACAATTTTACCATATTGGTTGTCTACAGCATGGGGAATAATGGAGTCAAAATCTTCATTTTTGATTTCAAGTAATCGATCACCAACCAAAATCTCATTTTCTATTTTTGTGACAATTAGGGTTTGAACATCACCTTCTAAACTCTGAACTGCGACGTCTCCACCATACACGATTTCATAGCCTAAAAACTGGTTTGTGTCAGGGTCAATAATTTTCTTGCCAGCTGTAAATGTAGAGTATGTGCCTTTTTCCTTTACCCCTCTAGCGTATATACGGTTGCCAATATCTAGTATCACTCTAGTATCAGGACCGGCAACAATTCGTGGTAAACGCTCAAATTCAGCTTGCGAAATAATTTGTGGTCGGCTAAAGAATTTTTTTAGAACATCTAGGGATATACCTGAAACGGGCTGCCCTGAATCTTCTAGCCGGATTTGAGGGGATAAAATCTGGCGACCATTTCTAAATCCACCTTCTACTCCCAAGCGAGGCTGTCCATCAATATAGGTTAGGACAAGTGCTTGGCCAGGATAAATCAAATGTGGGTTTTTGATCTGTTCTTTATTCCAACCCCACAATTGCGGCCAGTTCCAAGGACGGTATAAGTATCGCCCAGAAATTCCCCATAAAGTGTCGCCTTTTTTAACCACATAACGAGAAGGTGCATCTGGGCGAATTTTTAATGTTTCTGCTTTTAAAGTAACAGGAATACTCAAGCCAAGAGTTAAAAGGAAGGTTATAATGAGTTTGCGCATAATACAAATTGCCCTATTTTTTTTAAATTGATTGCCGCATAATAAACCAAATAAACAAAAACTGCTTATTCTATGGACTAGAAAAGCATTGTTTTTCTGTAAGAGCAACCAATACACAACACTTTTAGTCAGTTTTAGGAGTTTTTTTGTGGCTATTTTATCTATATTACATTACCCTGATCCACGTTTACATCAGGTGGCAGAACCTGTAGACAAGGTGGATGAATCAATCAAAGTGCTTGCTGCCGATATGGCTGAAACAATGTATGCGGCTCCTGGAATAGGGTTGGCGGCACCTCAGGTCAACGCATTAAAACGAATTATTGTGGTTGATATTTCCCAAGAAAAAGATCAATTACAAACATTTATTAATCCCGAAATTACCTATAAAGAAGGCCAGGTTGAATATGAGGAGGGGTGCCTTTCTGTCCCAGGTATTTATGAAATGGTGGTTAATAAGAGGGCAGAACGGATTAAGGTTAAGGCTCTAGGGCTTGATGGACAGCCTTTTGAGCTAGAAGCAGAAGGTTTGTTAGCTATTTGTATTCAGCATGAAATTGATCATCTAAATGGTAAATTGTTTATTCAATATTTATCTGACTTTAAACAAGCCAGAATCAAAACAAAATTAAAAAAACGTGAGAAGCGTAATTTATAATGAATATTATTTTTGCTGGAACCCCTGATTTTGCTGCCGAAGCTTTACGTGCTTTGGTGTCTAACCATTTTAATGTCGTCCTAGTGTTGACTCAGCCAGATCGGCCAAAGGGAAGAGGGTTAAAGTTGCAACCAAGTGCGGTGAAAGTGGTGGCTGAGCAACTTAATATCCCTGTTGCCCAACCTGAAACATTAAAATCGGCTGAAGTTCAGGCAATGTTGGCATCTTTTCAAGCTGGTATTATGGTTGTGGCAGCATATGGTTTGATTTTGCCTGAATCAGTACTGACTTTACCTCGTTTAGGTTGTTTAAATATACATGCATCCTTGTTGCCAAGATGGCGTGGTGCCGCACCGATACAAAGGGCAATAGAAGCGGGAGATAAACAAACAGGTGTTGGTATTATGCAAATGGATAAAGGGTTGGATACGGGCGCTGTACTTTTTGAGTTAACTACCCCCATTTTTGAATATGATACGGCACAAACATTGCATGATCGTCTGGCGATATTAGGGGGAGAGGCAATAGTAGAAACATTGAGTCACTTGCCTCAATATCCAGCGGTTGCTCAAAGTGAAGACGGTATTACTTACGCACAAAAACTGACAAAGAACGAAGCTCAAATTAATTGGCAAGAAGATGCAGAAATTATTTCGAGAAAAATCAGAGCATTTAACCCAGTACCTGGTGCATGGACTTTTCTCAATGATCGTATTTTGAAAATTTGGATGTCTTCTGCCTCAGCTAATCAAATTGGTAACCCCGGTGAAATTGTGGATGTATTAAGTGACCACATTATGGTTGGAACAGGTAAAGGCGTTATTTGTATTTCAGAGCTTCAGCTGCAAGGGGGGAAAAAACTCAGTGTGAAACAGTTTCTGCAAGGGCATCCTTTGCACAAAGGGCAGTATCTGGGGGAGGCTCAATAAATGGGATTGTCGTCTGTACAAATTTTATCTGCGCAAATTACTCAAAAAGTGGCACAAGGACATAACTTAGATGAAAGTATTTCTGATGTTTTATCTGTTGAACAGTTGAGTTCTGCCCAAGTGGGGGCCTTAAAAGATTTATGTTTTGGTTGCCAACGGTATTTAGGAACATTAACATTTTATTTGAGAAATTTGGTTCCTAAACCACTCACTGACAAAGAAATAGAAAATCTTTTATTGGTTGCTATTTATCAGTTAACTTATACAAAAAATGCACCGCATGCTGTGGTCAATGAAGCCGTCCTCCTAGCTTCAAAGCTGGCCAAAGGAAAATTTAAAAACCTTGTTAATGCGGTTCTACGTAATTTTTTGCGTCAAAAAGAAAAATTATATATTTTGGCTCAAAAAAATGACGAGGCAAAGTATAATCACCCTCAGTGGTTATTGAATTATTTAAAACAATTTTACCCTAAACAGTGGCATAATATTATCACTGCAAACCAAAGCCATCCACCTATGACTTTGAGGATAAATAAGAAAAAAATAGACACGCAAACTTATTTAGAAGCTTTAAGGCAAAAAGGTATTGAGGGTAAAAAATTAGGTGATTTTACCATTAAATTACAAAAACCTATTCCTATCAGTATATTGCCTGGTTTTGAGTTGGGTTGGGTATCTGTTCAGGACTTCGGTGCGCAACAGGCAGCTTTATTACTTGAGCCACAAGACAATGAGTCTATATTAGATGCATGTGCAGCCCCAGGTGGTAAAACAGGACATTTGCTTGAACTTGCACATTGTCAGGTGACTGCTTTAGAAATTGACCCAAATAGAGTAACAAAAATTCAAGAAAATCTTGAACGTTTAGGAGAAAGAGCCATTATTCAGTGTGTGGATGCTTCTGAATTGAATCAATGGTATAACGGAGAAAAATTTGATGCTATTTTGGCAGATGTACCCTGTTCAGCTTCTGGTGTCATCAGAAGACATTCTGACATTAAATGGCTGCGTCAAAAAACAGATGCTCATACAATAGCAAAACAACAGCTGCCTTTATTAGATGCATTATGGCAAACACTTAAATCAGGGGGGAGAATGTTATTGGCAACTTGTTCTATTTTTCATGAAGAGAATACAGAGCAAACCAAAGCTTTTCTAAGTAGACACTCAGATGCCTCTTTAATTAAAGAAATAACCCTTTTACCTTGTGAACAAAATGATGGCTTTTATTACGCACTTTTGCAAAAAAATTAAACTTATTTTGCCATTACTTGTGGTGCTGAGTTTAATGAATCACGTATATGCCGAAGATATTGGTGTTGTACGAGCCAGAGCAGTTGTTGGTTCGCAAGGACAAATGTTGGTGAGCAGTCGATTTAATATCGCGTTACCTGCTCAATTGGAAGATGCACTGAAACAAGGTGTAAGCCTTAATTTTAAACTGGCTTTTAATTTAGATGCACCCACTTATACTGCGTATAAATTAAAGTTAAGTAATTGGTTTTCTGAGGCTGCCAGTGTGTCTTATAAGATTAGTTATCATCCACTCACGGACCGCTATAGAGTCAGCATCGGTTCATTATCTACAGATCATACTTCGTTGAGTTCTGCATTAGGTAGCATAGGCGGTATCGCAAATTGGCAGACATTACCAAAAGGCACATTAAAAGATGTGGCCGCTAATGATGTTAAAGCCAGTATTCGCTTATCTCTGACTATGGATGATCTGCCTAAACCATTCCAAATTAATGGTATTACTTCTAAAAAATGGAATCTAGATACAGATTGGGTTAACCTAGCAGTGAGTAGAGAAAAAGTATGAAGTACCTTTTTTTAGTATTGATCACTTTATCAGTTGTTACCTTATATTTGTTGACGTTGGCGACAGGTAATGCAAACAAAATGGGGGAGTATTTTTGGCTGTTTGTTGGCATAAATAGCCTTTTGCTGTTTGCTTTGTTAACAGTTGTTTTCCAACAAGTTTGGACAATGCATAAGAATATCAAACATCATGTGTTTGGCGCCAAACTAACCAGAAAATTAATGCTCGTTTTTTCTCTTGTGACTATTTTACCTAGCATATTGTTGCTAATGGTTTCAATACAATTTATTTCTCATAGTATTGAATCATGGTTTGGTAAAAATACAGAATCCGCTTTTGAGTATGGGATGCAATTGAGTAAATCTGCTTTGAATTTGTTTATGGAGGAAAGTAAAAATCAAGCACTTCGGGTGCAAGTTGAGCTGTCTGGCTTTCTTTCCCTAGAGCAAAATTCTCAAGTAGAAGAGATACAAGCGAAGCTTGAACAATTAAAGAGTAAATATAAGGCAGATAGTATCGCGTTATATGCGACTACCCAAGTCGCCCCAATTGCCTTTGCTCGCCGAGAAAGTAATATTTTAGCGCCAGTATTGGATCAGGAAACACAAAAAAAAATAGAAGAAGAAAAAAATGTGGCCAGCACTGAGCATGAGAATGACCATTTATATTCCAGAATATGGTTATTACTCCCCACTCAAGGGCGAACAGCACAATATTATTTAATGTTTGAACAAAAAGTTGTAGATGATATCGCGCATAACGCGTTGTTATTGGAGTCTGCACGTGCAGATTATGCAAAATTAACCTATGCAAAAGATGCAATGCAAATGACTTATTTGATGACGTTAAGTATTGCAACATTGTTGGCTGTTATGTTGTCATTGACCTGCGCATTATTCTTTTCCAAACGGTTTACTGCGCCACTATTTGCTTTGTCTGTTGGGACTAAAGCAGTTGCCCAAGGTGATTTTTCACAAAGGAGCCCTATATTCAGGCAAGATGAATTAGGCGTGCTATCGAGTTCTTTTAATCGTATGACAGAGCAACTGGCCGAGGCACAAGAAATTGCCAAAATGAATCAACAAAAGCAAGAGGCTGCAAGAATATATTTAGAAAATGTGTTGACAAGTCTAAGCGCTGGCGTTGTGGCGTTTGATCCTGATAACAAAGTTCGGATTGCTAATTTTAGTGCAGAACAAATCCTTGGTTTATCTTTTTCTCAGTTAGAAGAATACCCATGGACGCAGTGGACATCAATAAAACCCGAAACCAATTCATTCGTTTGTTTAATGCAGACAATCATGAGTGCAAACCCTAATAAAATTGGTATTCAAGTAGATTATCATGTTAACGACAAAGAAAGTGTGTTATTAGCAAAGTCCATTTTGCTGCCAGAACACATAGGTGGTGGATTTATGTTGGTGTTTGATGATGTCACTGAATTGGTTAAAGCACAAAAAGATGCCGCATGGGGTGAAGTAGCTAAACGATTGGCTCATGAAATTCGTAATCCTCTAACACCTATTCAGTTGTCTGCTGAAAGATTGGCCATGAAGCTTGAAAGTAAATTATCTGAGCAAGATGCCAATATGCTTATTCGATCAACAGATACAATAATTAAACAAGTGAACGCTTTAAAAGGCATGGTTGAAGCGTTTAGGAACTATGCACGATCCCCTGCAACAAATCTTCAACAAATTGATTTAAATAAAATTCTAAGCGAAGTTTTGGTTCTTTATGAAAGTTATGCTTGTAAAATTACACAAAATTTGAGTAAGATGCCTATAAAAGTACGTGTTGATGTCGGTATGATGAGGCAAGTTTTCCATAATTTATTACAAAATTCTCAAGACGCTGTGAGTGAGATTGATGATCCATCAATTGACATTACCACTTTTACAGAGCAAGATACAGCCATTATTGTGGTAACAGATAATGGCAAAGGGTTTGATGAAGGTATTCTCCAAAAAGCTTTTGAACCTTATGTAACGAGTAAATCAACAGGAACGGGGCTAGGATTGGCGGTGGTGAAAAAAATTATAGATGAACATAATGGAAAAATTGTGATTAGTAATCAAGAAGCAGGCGGAGCCTGTATTAGAATCTCCTTACCATTAGTGGAGGCATAATGCGAAGTAGCGATATTTTGATTGTGGATGATGAGGTTGGTATCCGTGATTTACTGTCTGAAATTCTACAAGATGAAGGTTATACAGTTGCGCTTGCAGAAAATGCCGAAGTAGCTAAAGCTCTTAGAAATAAAGTGCGACCTGCTCTTGTATTGTTGGATATATGGATGCCCGATTGTGATGGTATTACACTCCTAAAAGAATGGGATAAAGCCGGTCAATTGAATATGCCTGTAGTGATGATGAGTGGGCATGCCAGTATAGATACTGCTGTTGAAGCAACTAAAATTGGTGCAGCAGATTTCCTAGAAAAGCCAATTGCTTTACAAAAGTTATTAACAACAGTAGAGCGCTGCTTAAAATATGGCGAAGCAAGATTAAATAATCAGGCAACTTTAGAGAGCTTAGGTAAAAGCGAAAAAATAGTTGAATTGAGCCGTCAGATAGAGCGAATTGCAAAAGTCAAGTCTCCAGTATTACTAACGGGAGAACCTGGCTCTGGTTTTGAGTTGGTTGCACGTTATTTTCATCAAAATAACATGCCATGGGTTGAGCCAACAAAAGCAGAGCAATTGGTTGATGCGCCATTAGAGTTGTTACAAAAAGCCAATAATGGTGTGTTGTATCTGTCTGAAATAGGGCAGTATTCTCGAAAAATACAACAAGGATTGTTGTTTTTATTATCTAAAATTGATCGTTACAATGTTCGATTGGTTTGTTCATGTAGCCGACCATTGCAAGAGCTTTTGGTGGATCCCAATTCTGACCCAAGGTTCATTAATGCTTTGTCTAACGTTATGGTCAATATTCCTCCTCTACGTGAGCATATAGAAGATGTTCCTCTGTTAGCTGAACGAATTTTGAATGAGCTTATTGAAAATAAACAAGTTAAACCAGTTAAAATAGATGAACTTGCGCTTGAATTACTGTGTCAACATGATTGGCCAGGTAATATTGATCAATTGAAAAATGTGATTAAAAGTTTAGCATTAACAGCAGAAGGTGGTGTCATTACAGCCAGCCAAGTTGGTAATGTCATTAATTTGTTTAGCCAGGCAAAGCCAGGAATTGCAGAAGGCTTTGATTTTAACTTGCCTCTACGAGAATTGAGGGAACAATTAGAAAAACGGTACTTTGAATATCATATTGCTCAAGAAAGAGGAAATATGAGCAAAGTCGCTCTTCAGGTTGGATTAGAGAGAACTCACTTATACCGGAAATTAAAACAATTGGGTATTCAATTCTCTAGAAGGCAAATGAAGGCACAAAAATAAATTTTTTTAACAGACTATTTAAGAATAAAATTAACTCTTGTTTCAAACAAGAGTTAATTTTATTGTGCTCATTTTTATTTAAGCTATTCTATGGTAAAAAAGAAATCGAACAATCAAATAAGAATCATCGGTGGAACTCATAAAAGAAGTTTAATCCATTTTCCCTCTATAGAAGGGTTGAGGCCTACTCCTGATCGGGTGAGAGAAACACTATTTAATTGGTTGGGGCAAGATTTAACAGGGCAAGTTATCTTGGATTTATTTGCGGGCAGTGGTGCACTTGGCTTTGAAGCAGCGTCAAGAGGTGCAAAAAAAGTGACTTTAATTGAATGTAATGCACAAATTGTTCGGATGTTGCTTGAAAATCAACATCGGTTACAGTTTGATCAAATTGACATTATTAAACAAGATGCCTTGAGTTTTTTGAAGAAAATGCCTATAGCACCATATAATATCATTTTTCTTGATCCCCCTTTTAATACAAATTGTTGGGATGAAATATGGAAAGCCTTATTGCCAATAGTAAAGGTTGACACATTAATTTATGTTGAGGCACCATTCGTACCACAAATTCCTGCTTCCTTTGAGGTAATCCGATCAGGTTGTGCAGGGCAAAGTAAACAGTGGCTTCTGAATGTAGTAGAATCTGATTCTTAAGCCATTAATTTAGTCAGTCTTTTGATAATTAGAGCTTGATTAAAAAAAGATAAAGTGACAAAATTTTAAAACTATAAATAATAGATGAAATATTAAGGAAGAGCTATGTCCCTATTTATAACTGATGAATGCATTAATTGTGATGTTTGTGAGCCAGAGTGTCCAAATGATGCTATTTATCAGGGTGAAGAAATATATGAAATTCATCCTCATTTATGTACCCAATGTGTAGGGCATTATGATGAGCCACAATGTCAGCAGGTGTGTCCAGTTGATTGTATTTTAATTGATACCGAAAACCCAGAAACACCAGAGCAGTTAGAAGAAAAATATAAAACAATCATGGCTTCCAAAGCGTAAACGGCTATTGTTTTTTATTTAAAATAAAAAACAATTACAAATCAGCTTGTTGTGAAAAAAATAAAAAAAATGATGCAAATCGCTTGACGTATGAAGAGCTAGCCTATATTATTTCGCTCTCTTACGGAGGGGTTCCCGAGCGGTCAAAGGGGGCAGACTGTAAATCTGTTGCTTCGGCTTCGAAGGTTCGAATCCTTCTCCCTCCACCAACACCTTGAGTCTTTGGGTATAAGCTAGAATGCGGGTGTAGCACAATGGTAGTGCAGAAGCCTTCCAAGCTTATGACGAGGGTTCGATTCCCTTCACCCGCTCCAAAACTAGCCCATGTAGCTCAGGGGTAGAGCACTCCCTTGGTAAGGGAGAGGTCGGCAGTTCAATTCTGCCCATGGGCACCAGCCCTTATTTTTATATATAACGTACTTAGGAATTGCCATGGCAAAAGAAAAGTTTGAGCGGAGTAAACCGCACGTAAACGTTGGCACCATTGGTCACGTTGACCATGGTAAGACCACATTGACAGCAGCATTGACTACCATTTTATCTAAGAAATTTGGTGGTGCAGCAAAAGCATACGATCAAATTGATAATGCGCCAGAAGAAAAAGCACGTGGTATTACCATTAATACTTCACACGTAGAATATGAAACAGAAACACGTCATTACGCACACGTAGATTGTCCAGGTCATGCTGACTATGTAAAAAACATGATTACAGGTGCAGCACAGATGGATGGTGCGATTTTAGTGTGTTCAGCAGCTGATGGTCCTATGCCACAAACACGTGAACACATCCTATTGGCACGTCAAGTAGGTGTACCATACATTATTGTATTCCTAAACAAATGTGACATGGTTGATGACGAAGAGTTATTAGAGCTAGTAGAGATGGAAGTTCGTGACTTATTGTCAAGCTATGATTTCCCAGGTGATGATATCCCAGTAATCAAAGGTTCAGCATTAAAAGCTTTAGAAGGTGATACATCAGAAATTGGTGAGACAGCCATTTTTGCATTGGCAGACGCATTGGATAGCTATATTCCAACACCAGAGCGTGCAGTAGACAAACCATTCCTATTGCCGATTGAAGACGTGTTCTCAATTTCAGGTCGTGGTACAGTGGTAACAGGTCGTGTAGAGCGTGGTATCATTAATGTAGGTGAAGAGATTGAAATTGTTGGTTTGAAACCTACCTTGAAAACCACTTGTACAGGTGTTGAGATGTTCCGTAAATTGCTAGACCAAGGTCAAGCAGGGGACAACGTAGGTGTATTGTTGCGTGGTACAAAACGTGAAGAAGTGGAACGTGGTCAAGTGTTAGCGAAACCAGGTTCAATCACACCACATACCAAATTCAAAGCAGAAGTGTATGTATTGTCAAAAGAAGAAGGTGGACGTCATACTCCATTTTTTGCGAACTATCGTCCACAATTTTATTTCCGTACTACAGACGTAACTGGAGCGGTGACATTGTCAGAAGGCGTAGAGATGGTAATGCCTGGAGAGAATGTAGCGATTACAGTAGAATTGATTGCGCCGATTGCGATGGAAGAAGGCTTACGTTTTGCGATTCGTGAAGGTGGTCGTACAGTTGGTGCAGGGGTTGTTGCCTCTGTTATCTCTTAGTAGTAAAAAGTTTTAGGCCAGTAGCTCAATTGGTAGAGTATCGGTCTCCAAAACCGAGGGTTGGGGGTTCGACACCCTCCTGGCCTGCCAAACAAGACTAATCGGCCAATCGGTCGGTTAGTCTTTTTTCTATAACAGAAGGTGTCTTATGTCTAATAAGCCAACAAATGAGTTAACAACAGAAAAAAAACCTCTTTCTAAAAAAGAGGAGCATAAGCAAAAAGAAATGCAGGAACAGAAAAGAAAGTCACTTGTTGAAAAAGTGAAGCTCATCCTTAGTGTGCTTGTTTTGGCTTTGAGTTTTGTTGTTTATTATGAGTTTGTTACTTTACCTACTTATGTTAGAGTAGCTGTGCCAGTTGTAGGTGTGATTGTTGCCCTCATTATGATATTTTTCTGGTGTGATTTGGGTAAACGTCTTACTCGTTATGTTCGTGATGCAACAATTGAATTGAAAAAAGTTGTTTGGCCTCCAAGAAATGAAGCTACAAAACAAACTTTATTTGTTATCGCTTTCGTGTTTATCTTGGCTGGTTTTACATGGCTATGTGACTCAGGTTTAAGTTGGTTAATTTATACAGTAATATTGGGCGGGTGATATTATGGCAAAACAATGGTATGTTGTGCATGCATATTCAGGATTTGAAAAATCAGTGCAAAGGGCACTAACAGAGCGTATCACTCGGGAAGAAATGACAGACTTGTTTGGTCAAATTTTAGTGCCTGTGGAAGAAGTGGTAGATATAAAAAATGGACAAAAAACCATTAGTGAGCGCAAATTTTTCCCAGGTTATGTGTTGGTTGAAATGGAAATGACAGATGATACATGGCATCTGGTTAAGAGTACACCAAAGGTCAGTGGATTTTTGGGAGGAAAAGCCAACAAACCTACGCCTATTTCTCAGCGAGAAGTAGACGCAATTTTGCAGCAGATGCAATCGGGCGTTGAAAAACCTAGACCAAAAGTGCAGTTTGAGGTGGGTGAAAAAGTACGTGTAACAGAAGGTCCATTTGTTGATTTTAATGGTTCTGTTGATGAAGTTAATTATGAGCGTAATAAGTTAAGGGTTTCTGTTCAAATTTTTGGACGAGAAACGCCTGTTGAATTAGATTTTGTTCAGGTAGAAAAAATTTAAATAAAATCCTAACAGGGATGGCGTAACAATTATTTGTTGCGCCATCCCTGTTTTTTTGATATTATGAAAAACTTTTCATTGGGGAGCGAGCAAGGCTTGCGTTAGACCCGTTTTTTAGGAGTGAAATTGTGGCAAAAAAAATCATAGGCTACATTAAGTTGCAAGTGCCTGCAGGTAAAGCAAATCCATCTCCACCAATTGGCCCAGCTTTAGGTCAGCGTGGATTGAATATTATGGAGTTTTGTAAAGCATTTAATGCGCAAACTCAAGGTATGGAACCTGGATTACCTATTCCAGTTGTGATTACTGCTTTTGCAGATAAGTCATTTTCTTTTGTGATGAAAACGCCACCTGCAACAATTATGTTGAAAAAAGCGGCAGGTATTCAAAAAGGCAGTCCAAGACCACATACAGATAAAGTGGGTAAAGTGACACGAGCACAATTGGAAGAAATTGCTAAAGCGAAAGAGCCTGACTTGACAGCATCTAACCTTGATGCTGCTGTACGTATTATTGCTGGTTCTGCCCGCTCAATGGGTATTGAAGTGGAGGGCGTGTAACATGGCAAAATTATCTAAAAGACTAAAAACAATCAAAGCGACTGTTGATAGTAATAAATTGTATGCTATTGATGAGGCCATTGCTTTGGCAAAACAGGCTGCAACAGCAAAATTCGATGAATCAATTGATGTGTCTTTTAACTTAGGTGTGGATCCTCGTAAATCAGATCAAGTGATTCGTGGTTCAGTTGTGTTGCCTAAAGGAACAGGTAAAACAGTTCGCGTTGCAGTATTCACCCAAGGTGCGAATGCAGATGCTGCTAAAGAAGCAGGTGCTGATGTGGTTGGGTTTGAAGATTTGGCTGAACAGGTTAAAGCCGGTAATTTAGACTTTGATATTGTGATTGCTTCACCTGATGCTATGCGTATTGTCGGACAGTTAGGTACTGTATTAGGACCAAGAGGTCTAATGCCAAACCCTAAAGTTGGTACTGTAACGCCTAATGTTGCAGAAGCTGTAAAAAATGCTAAAGCAGGTCAAGTGCAATATCGTACTGACAAAGCTGGCATTATTCACGCAACTATTGGTCGTGCCTCTTTTGAAGCAGCCGATTTGCGTGTTAATTTTAATGCTTTATTAGATGCTTTAGTTAAAGCAAAGCCTGCTGCAGCTAAGGGACAGTATGTGAAGAAAATTGCTGTTTCTAGCACTATGGGTGTTGGTGTAAAAGTTGACACGGGTAGTGTGAATAATTAATTTAGGAATGTTTCTTATCTGATTTGATGTAAGTTGGGTAAGAAAATCGGACTGGTTACTTTACGGTAACTGGTAGTCAAAGACCGTAGGGATTGCTTTAATTTAAAATTTAGTTACCTAAAACCCTACGCAGACGGAAACACGTTAAGATTTATGTAGCAAGTTTACTTGCTAAGTTGTCTTCTTGGTGGTGCCGCTCTGGAAAATGAAGCGTTAGCTTCTTTTTAGTAAATTGGAGGTGGACCTTGAGTCTCAATATTGAAGCCAAAAAGGCAGCCGTAACTGAAATTAGCGAAAATATTGCTAATGCACAGACTATGGTTATTGCCGAATATCGTGGTATCAGTGTTGCCAGCATGACCACACTTCGTGCTAAAGCGCGTGAACAAGGTGTATATTTACGCGTACTAAAAAATACTTTAGCTCGTCGTGCTGTTGATGGAACTTCTTTTTCTGCATTAGCTGATCAAATGGTCGGACCATTGGTTTATGCAGTTTCAGAAGACCCAGTTGCTGCAGCAAAGGTATTGCAACAATTTTCAAAACAAGATGAGAAAATCGTTATTAAAGCAGGTTCTTATAATGGGGATTTACTCGATGCTGCCCAAGTTTCTGAGTTGGCTTCTATCCCAAGTAGGGATGAGTTGCTTGCTAAATTGTTGGGTATTATGCAAGCACCTGTTTCTGGCTTTGCTAGAGCTTTGGCTGCATTATCTGCAAAAAAAGAATCTGAAGCAGCTTAATGATCATTTTTGTTTTAAATAAATTATTTTTAGGAGTTTTATAATATGGCAATTTCTCAAGAAGATATCTTAGAAGCAGTTGGTAACTTAACTGTAATGGAATTAAATGAACTAGTTAAAGCATTTGAAGAAAAATTTGGTGTGTCTGCAGCAGCTCTAGCAGTTGCTGGCGGTGGCGCTGCAGCTGGCGGTGCTGCAGCAGCAGAAGAAAAAACAGAATTTGATGTGGTATTAACTGCTGCTGGTGACCAAAAAGTAAATGTGATTAAAGTGGTTCGTGCTGTTACAGGTCTAGGTTTAAAAGAAGCTAAAGACATGGTTGATGGTGCACCTAAAGCAATTAAAGAAGGTGTATCAAAAGCTGAAGCTGAAGACATGGTTAAACAACTTACCGAGGCTGGTGCTAAAGCTGAGATGAAATAAGCTTTATAACCTCTCTTGGGCTGGTAGTTTTTCTACCAGCCCAATTGTGCTTGTTATTGAGTAATTACCAATACGCACTAAAATGATTTAAGTGCTTATCGTTAATTGCTAGCAAATCACTTACAAATGGAGACTCCATGAGTTATTCTTTCACAGAGAAAAAGCGTATTCGTAAAAGCTTTGCAAAACGTGCCAACGTTTTAGACGTTCCTTTCCTGTTAGCGACACAGTTGGATTCATATTCTGACTTTTTACAGCTAAACGCTTCTTATGATAAACGTGAAGATAAAGGGTTGCAGGCGGCCTTTTCATCGATTTTTCCTATCGTCAGCCATAATGGTTATGCTCGTTTAGAGTTCGTACATTACGTATTGGGTGAGCCTGTATTCGATATTCAAGAGTGCCAATTGAGGGGCATTACTTATGCAGCCCCATTACGCGCTAGAATTAAGTTAGTGATTTTGGATAAAGAATCATCTAAACCTGTGGTGAAAGAAATACGTGAAAATGAAGTTTACATGGGTGAAATTCCATTGATGACACCTAGTGGTTCATTTGTGATTAACGGAACAGAGCGTGTGATTGTTTCTCAGCTTCATCGTTCGCCTGGCGTGTTTTTTGAACATGATAAAGGGAAAGGACACTCTTCTGGGAAATTATTGTTTTCCGCTAGAATTATTCCTTACCGTGGGTCATGGTTAGATTTAGAGTTTGATCCTAAAGATCTTTTATATTTCCGTATTGATCGCCGTCGTAAAATGCCAATTAGTATTTTATTAAAAGCATTGGGTTTTACATCAGAGCAAATATTAGAAACTTTCTATGATAATGAAACTTATTATTTATCAAAAGAAGGAGTGCAAACAGATCTCATTCCAGAAAGACTAAAAGGTGAAACTGCTAAAGCAGATATTTTGGCTGAAGATGGCACAGTATTAGTTGCTAAAGATAAACGCATTAATGCCAAAGTTGTACGTGATATTGTTGCTGCAAATATTAAGCGCTTAAATGTCGAGCCAGATTCATTGCTTGGTAAAATTTTGGCTCAACCTGTAGTGAATACGGATACAGGGGAAATCATTGCTTCTGCTAATGAAGAGATAACAGAAGAGCTATTAGCAAAATTAGATATTCATAGCGTGAAAGAAATTCATACCCTTTATATCAATGATCTTGACCAAGGTAATTTCATTTCACAAACATTGCGTACTGATGAAACAACAGACCAATTGCAAGCTAAAGTGGCCATTTACCGTATGATGCGCCCAGGTGAACCACCAACAGAGGAAGCTGTAGAGCAATTATTCCATCGGATGTTCTTTAATGAAGATTCATATGACCTATCTAAAGTGGGGCGTATGAAATTTAATACAAGAACATATCAACAAAAATTAGATGATAAAACGCCAGATTGGTTTAAACGTTTATTAGAAAAAACTACAGCAAATTTATCTTCTGAGCATGCTGGTGTATTGTCTTTCGATGATATTGTTATTGTTATTGCTACTCTGGTAGAGTTACGTAATGGCCGTGGCGAAGTTGATGATATTGATCACTTAGGAAACCGACGTGTTCGTTCAGTTGGTGAATTGGTTGAGAATCAATTTAGAGCAGGTCTTGCTCGTGTTGAACGTGCAGTAAAAGAGCGTTTGAATCAGGCTGAGTCCGAAAATTTGATGCCGCATGATCTGATTAATGCTAAGCCTGTTAGTGCCGCAATTAAAGAATTCTTTGGCTCAAGTCAATTGAGTCAGTTTATGGATCAAACTAATCCTCTATCTGAAATTACGCATAAGCGTCGTGTTTCAGCATTAGGTCCTGGTGGTTTGACTCGAGAACGTGCAGGCTTCGAAGTTCGAGATGTACACCCAACACATTATGGTCGTGTTTGTCCAATTGAAACACCTGAAGGACCAAATATTGGTTTGATTAATTCATTATCTGTTTATGCACGAACCAATGAATATGGCTTTTTAGAAACACCTTACCGTAGAGTAAGTGATGGCACCGTAACAAATGAAATCGATTATTTATCTGCAATTGAAGAAGGTCGCTATGTTATTGCTCAGGCAAATGCGGCATTAGATTCAGCTGGTCGTTTAGTTGATGAATTGGTTACTTGCCGTGAGAAAGGTGAAACCATACTTTCAACTCCAGATCGTGTTCAATATATGGATGTGGCCACTGGACAAGTTGTATCAGTTGCCGCTTCATTGATTCCATTTTTAGAGCATGATGATGCAAACCGTGCATTGATGGGGGCAAATATGCAGCGTCAAGCTGTACCTTGTTTGCGTCCAGAAAAACCATTTGTGGGTACTGGAATTGAGCGGGCTGTGGCGATTGACTCTGGTACAACAGTTGTCGCACGTAGAGGTGGTATTGTTGACTATGTTGACTCAGGCAGAATTGTGGTACGTGTGCATGATGATGAAGCTGTCGCCGGTGAAGTAGGTGTTGATATTTATAATTTGATTAAGTTTACTCGTTCAAATCAAAGTACCAATATTAACCAATGTCCTATCGTACAAGTAGGCGACAATATTCAGCGTGGTGATGTGATTGCGGATGGTGCTTCTACTGACCTTGGTGAATTGGCGTTAGGTCAAAATATGACCATTGCGTTTATGCCTTGGAATGGCTATAACTTTGAAGATTCTATCTTGATTTCGGAAAAAATCGTTGCAGAAGATCGTTATACTTCAATTCATATTGAAGAATTGAATGTGGTTGCTCGAGATACGAAATTAGGTGCAGAAGAAATCACTCGAGATATTCCAAATTTATCAGAAAGAATGCAAGGTCGTTTGGATGATTCTGGAATTGTCTATATAGGTGCAGAAGTTGACGCTGGTGATGTGTTGGTTGGAAAAGTCACACCTAAAGGTGAGACGCAGCTGACACCAGAAGAAAAATTGCTCAGAGCTATTTTTGGTGAAAAAGCTTCTGATGTAAAAGATACTTCTTTGCGTATGCCTACAGGCATGAGTGGTACTGTAATCGATGTCCAAGTGTTTACTAGAGAAGGTATTCAACGCGATGATCGTGCACAATCTATTATTGACGCTGAATTGAAGCGTTATAGACAAGATTTAAATGATCAATTACGTATTTTTACTGATGATGCATTTAGTCGTATTGAACGATTGATTGTTGGTAAAGTAGTCAATGGTGGTCCTAATAAATTGGCTAAGGGTAAAGAAGTGACTGCTGAATATTTGAGTGGTTTGTCTTCACGACATGACTGGTTTGATATTCGTATGGCTGATGAAGAAGTTGCTAAACAGTTAGAGCTGATTAAGCTAAGCCTTCAACAAAAACATGAAGAGTTTGATTTACAATATGAAGTTAAAAAGAAAAAATTAACTCAAGGTGATGAGTTGCCACCTGGTGTACAAAAAATGGTGAAGGTCTTTATCGCGGTTAAGCGTCGCCTTCAAGCTGGGGATAAAATGGCTGGTCGTCATGGTAATAAAGGCGTGGTTTCTAAAATTATGCCCGTTGAAGATATGCCTTATTTAGCTAATGGGCGTCCTGTCGATATTGTTTTGAATCCATTAGGGGTTCCAAGTCGTATGAATATCGGGCAAATCTTAGAAGTTCATTTGGGATGGGCTGCAAAAGGTATTGGTGAGCGAGTTGATGCTATGTTAGCTGAGCAGCGTCAAATTTCAGAAGTACGCAGTTTGATGAATCAACTTTATAACACTTCAGGTCGTTCAGAAGAAATAGAAAAATTTTCTGATGATGAGGTGCTTGCTTTAGCTCAGAATTTAAGAAGAGGGGTTACTTTTGCTTCACCAGTTTTTGATGGTGCAAAAGAAGAAGAAATTAAAGCGATGTTAAACCTAGCTTATCCAGCAGAGGATCCTGCTATTGAAAAATTAGGCTTTAATGAAACCAAAACACAAGTTACCTTATATGATGGACGTTCAGGAGAAGCATTTGATCGTAAAGTAACAGTGGGCGTGATGCATTATTTGAAATTACATCATTTAGTTGACGATAAAATGCATGCCCGTTCTACTGGACCATATAGTTTAGTAACCCAACAACCATTGGGTGGTAAAGCTCAATTTGGTGGCCAGCGTTTTGGTGAGATGGAGGTTTGGGCACTAGAAGCTTATGGTGCTGCTTATACCTTGCAAGAAATGTTGACTGTGAAATCTGATGATGTAACAGGCCGTACAAAAATGTATGAAAATATCGTTAAAGGTGAACACAAAATTGAAGCTGGAATGCCAGAATCGTTTAATGTGCTGGTAAAAGAAATCCGTTCACTAGGCTTGGATATTGATTTAGAACGTAATTAAACAGTATGAGGCAGTTGAATTGACTGCCTCCTAAAACGGAGTAACCCATGAAAGCATTACTGGATTTATTCAAACAACCACAAAACCTTGGGGCAGATGATGAGTTTGATGCAATTAAAATTGGCATTGCCTCACCTGATACTGTTCGTTCTTGGTCATATGGTGAAGTAAAAAAACCAGAAACAATTAATTATCGAACTTTTAAACCAGAACGCGATGGTTTGTTCTGTGCCAAAATTTTTGGCCCAATTAAAGACTACGAATGTTTATGTGGGAAATATAAACGTTTAAAATATAAAGGTGTCACTTGTGAGAAATGTGGGGTAGAGGTTACTTTATCAAAAGTGCGCCGTGAACGCATGGGGCATATTGAGTTAGCAACACCTGTTGCCCATATTTGGTTTTTAAAATCTCTTCCTTCTCGTTTGGGCATGGTGTTAGACATGACTTTACGTGATATTGAACGAGTATTGTATTTTGAAGCATTTGTTGTTACTGAACCAGGGATGACAACTTTGCAACCTCGTCAGCTTTTAACGGAAGAAGATTACTATACTAAGTTAGAAGAGCATGGCGAAGAGTTCGATGCTTTTATGGGGGCAGAAGGTATACGTGAATTATTGCGTAAACTTGATATTCCACAAGAAATTAATATTTTACGTCAAGAACTAGAATCTACAAATTCAGACACAAAAATTAAAAAAATTGCAAAACGTCTAAAAGTGTTAGAAGCATTTGAGCGTTCTGGTATGAAACCAGAATGGATGATTATGGACGTTTTGCCTGTTTTACCTCCAGATTTACGTCCATTGGTACCATTGGATGGTGGGCGTTTTGCGACATCAGATCTAAATGATTTATACCGTAGAGTGATCAATCGTAATAATCGATTAAAACGTTTATTGGAATTGCGTGCACCAGATATTATTGTTCGTAATGAAAAACGTATGTTGCAAGAAGCGGTAGATTCGTTACTGGATAATGGTCGTCGTGGTAAAGCAATGACTGGTGCAAATAAGCGTCCGTTAAAATCCTTAGCCGATATGATTAAAGGTAAAGGTGGGCGTTTCCGTCAAAATCTATTAGGTAAACGTGTAGATTATTCTGGTCGTTCAGTGATTACAGTTGGACCTTACCTACGTTTGCATCAGTGTGGTTTGCCTAAAAAAATGGCTTTGGAGTTATTTAAACCATTCATTTTCCATAAATTGGAAGTGCGTGGCTTATCTTCCACCATTAAAGCAGCTAAAAAGTTAGTAGAGCAAGAAGTACCTGAAGTTTGGGATATTTTAGAAGAAGTAATTCGTGAACATCCCGTACTGTTAAATAGGGCACCTACTTTGCACCGTTTGGGTATTCAAGCTTTTGAACCCATTTTGATTGAAGGCAAAGCCATCCAGTTACATCCGTTGGTTTGTGCCGCATTTAATGCCGACTTTGACGGCGACCAAATGGCTGTTCATGTTCCTTTAAGCTTAGAAGCACAAATGGAAGCGCGCACATTAATGCTTGCTTCTAATAATGTGTTGTCTCCTGCTAATGGAGAACCAATTATTGTTCCTTCACAAGACATTGTGTTAGGTTTGTATTACATGACTCGTGAAAAAGTCAATGGCCGTGGTGAAGGCATGCTCTTTACTGATGTTAAGGAAGTGCATCGTGCATATCAAACACGTCAGGTAGACTTAGAAACAAAAATCACTGTTCGTATTAAAGAATGGCGGTTAGATGAACAAGGTGAATTTGCACCAGTTATTAACCGTTATAATACAACTGTAGGTAGAGCAATAATTTCAGAAATTTTACCAAAGGGATTGCCTTTTGAATATGTTAATAAAGCATTGAAGAAAAAAGAAATTTCTCGATTGATTAATGCTTCTTTCCGCTTGTGTGGTATTAAAGAAACCGTTATTTTTGCAGATCAATTAATGTATACTGGGTTTGCATATTCAACACGTGGTGGTATTTCGATTTGTGTGGATGATATGCAGGTTCCAGCACAAAAGGCACCATTATTGGCAGAAGCTCACAATGAAGTGAAAGAAATCGAAGAGCAGTATCGTCAAGGTCTGGTTACTCAAGGTGAACGATATAATAAAGTGGTCGATATTTGGGGTCGGACAGGCGACAAGATTGCTAAAGCAATGATGGATGAGCTTTCTACAGAAAAGACCATTGACAAAGAAGGTAAAGAAGTTGATCAGGAATCTTTTAACTCTATTTACATGATGGCCGACTCTGGCGCACGTGGTTCTGTTGCTCAAATTAAACAGCTAGCGGGTATGCGTGGTTTGATGGCAAAACCAGATGGTTCCATTATCGAAACTCCGATTACATCAAATTTCCGTGAAGGCTTGACAGTATTACAGTACTTTATTTCGACTCATGGTGCGCGTAAAGGTTTGGCCGATACGGCATTAAAAACAGCAAACTCAGGTTACCTGACTCGCCGTTTGGTTGATGTGACACAAGACTTAGTAGTTGTTGAGGATGATTGTGGAACAGATGATGGCTTCATTATGAAGGCTGTTGTACAAGGCGGTGATGTTATTGAACCTTTGCGTGATCGTATTTTAGGTCGTGTAACGGCTGTTGATGTGGTTGATCCAAGCTCACATGAAACGCTAATTGAAGCGGGTACACCACTTGACGAAGCAATGGTTGATTTAATTGATAGTTCTGGTGTTGATGAAGTGAAAGTTCGTACACCAATTACTTGTCAAACACGTTATGGTTTATGTGCAACTTGTTATGGACGTGACTTAGCTAGAGGTCAAAGAGTGAACTCTGGTGAGGCTGTGGGCGTGATTGCTGCCCAATCAATTGGGGAACCTGGTACACAGTTAACCATGCGTACCTTCCATATTGGTGGTGCAGCGTCTCGTTCAGCTGCGGCAAGTCAAGTAGAAGCAAAATCAAACGGAACAGTACGTTTTTCTAGCCAAATGCGTTATGTAACAAATAACAAAGGTCAATTAATTGTTATTGGTCGTTCATGTGAAGTTGTTATCCATGATGATATGGGGCGTGAGCGTGAGCGTCATAAAGTCCCTTATGGTGCTAGCTTAATGGTGCAAGATGGGATGACAATTAAAGCAGGCCAAATCTTAGCAACATGGGATCCTCATACTCGACCAATGATTACTGAGTATGCAGGACGTATACGCTTTGAAAATGTAGAAGAAGGTGTGACTGTTGCAAAACAAACAGATGATGAAACGGGTTTATCAACATTAGTTGTTATTGATTCAAAACATCGTTCTAGCAGTCAGTCAAAATTACTTCGTCCAAATATTAAACTGATTGATGATACAGGTAATGAAGTAAAAGTAAGTGGTACAGATACTGTTGTATCAATGGCTTTCCCAACAGGTGCAATTATTACCATCAGGGATGGTCAAGATGTTGGTAAAGGTGATGTGTTAGCACGTATTCCTCAGGAAAGTACAAAAACTCGTGATATTACTGGTGGTTTACCACGAGTTGCAGAACTGTTTGAAGCGCGTACCCCTAAAGATGCTGGTATGTTGGCTGAAATAACAGGTACCGTATCTTTTGGTAAAGACACTAAGGGTAAACAACGTTTAATTATCACCGATCCAGATGGCTTAGCCAGTGAAACCTTAATATCTAAAGAAAAGAATATTTTGGTGCATGATGGTCAAGTTGTGAATCGTGGTGAGATGATTGTTGATGGCGCAGTAGACCCACATGATATTTTACGTTTACAAGGTATCGAAGCATTAACACGATATATTGTTCAAGAAGTACAGGAAGTTTATCGTTTACAAGGTGTACGTATTAGTGATAAGCATATTGAGGTGATTGTTAGACAAATGCTGCGTCGTGTAAATATCGTAGACTCAGGTGATACCAGCTTTATCACAGGGGAGCAAGTGGAAAGAGCAGAGGTAATGATAGCAAATGAAAAAATGCTTAAAGAAGGCAAACAACCTGCTCGATTTGATAATGTCCTCCTAGGTATTACTAAGGCTTCTTTATCTACGGATTCCTTTATTTCTGCTGCTTCTTTCCAAGAAACTACCCGTGTGTTAACAGAAGCTGCTGTAATGGGTAAACGTGATGATTTACGTGGTTTGAAAGAAAATGTGATTGTCGGTCGCTTAATTCCAGCGGGTACTGGATTAACGTATCATCGTAATAGAGCAGCGCAACAAGATAATACATTGGAAGCAATGATAGAAGGCGGGCAAGAAGTTAGTCATGAAGTGAATGATTAATTGATGCTTTAATAAAATCATAGCGAGTAAAATGGTTGCTGAATTAACTCAGCAACCATTTTTGTTTTTATAGACTGCTGTTTTGCTTTTATTTTAGATAGAATAGGTTACTCAAAGGCTTTTGATGATTATTTTAAAATAAAATCCTATGTTAAACATGTGGTTATTGTAATTTTTCAAAAACAGGGGGTGTATAGTGTTGACAGGTTGTAGTTGTGTCTGTATAGTTCGCTTTCTTCGCTGCTGATGCAGCTGCTCTTTAAAAGATTAGACAACCGAAAAGTGTGAGTGCTGTAATGCCTCACACTGCGAAATTAAATTTGTATACAAGGACATTAGTCCTGTTGAAGAATTTGAGAAAAAGCAGACCAGAAATTTAGTAATAGCAAGAGATTAAACATAAGAGTTTGATCCTGGCTCAGATTGAACGCTGGCGGCATGCTTTACACATGCAAGTCGAACGGTAACAGAGGAGCTTGCTCCTGCTGACGAGTGGCGAACGGGTGAGTAATGCATCGGAACGTACCGAGTAATGGGGGATAACTTATCGAAAGGTGAGCTAATACCGCATACGATCTTAGGATGAAAGTGGGGGACCTTTGGGCCTCACGTTATTCGAGCGGCCGATGTCTGATTAGCTAGTTGGTAGGGTAAAGGCTTACCAAGGCGACGATCAGTAGCGGGTCTGAGAGGATGATCCGCCACACTGGGACTGAGACACGGCCCAGACTCCTACGGGAGGCAGCAGTGGGGAATTTTGGACAATGGGGGAAACCCTGATCCAGCCATGCCGCGTGTCTGAAGAAGGCCTTCGGGTTGTAAAGGACTTTTGTTTGGGAGGAAAACTCACTGGTTAATACCTAGTGAGGCTGACAGTACCAAAAGAATAAGCACCGGCTAACTACGTGCCAGCAGCCGCGGTAATACGTAGGGTGCAAGCGTTAATCGGAATTACTGGGCGTAAAGCGAGCGCAGGCGGTTTGTTAAGCCAGATGTGAAATCCCCGGGCTCAACCTGGGAACTGCGTTTGGAACTGGCAAGCTAGAGTGTGTTAGAGGGGGGTAGAATTCCACGTGTAGCAGTGAAATGCGTAGAGATGTGGAGGAATACCGATGGCGAAGGCAGCCCCCTGGGATAACACTGACGCTCATGCTCGAAAGCGTGGGTAGCAAACAGGATTAGATACCCTGGTAGTCCACGCCCTAAACGATGACAATTAGCTGTTGGGAGATTAAAAGCTCTTAGTGGCGTAGCTAACGCGTGAAATTGTCCGCCTGGGGAGTACGGTCGCAAGATTAAAACTCAAAGGAATTGACGGGGACCCGCACAAGCGGTGGATGATGTGGATTAATTCGATGCAACGCGAAGAACCTTACCTAGCCTTGACATGTACGGAACCCTGATGAAAGTTAGGGGTGCTCGAAAGAGAGCCGTAACACAGGTGCTGCATGGCTGTCGTCAGCTCGTGTCGTGAGATGTTGGGTTAAGTCCCGCAACGAGCGCAACCCTTGTCATTAGTTGCCATCATTTAGTTGGGCACTCTAATGAGACTGCCGGTGACAAACCGGAGGAAGGTGGGGATGACGTCAAGTCCTCATGGCCCTTATGGCTAGGGCTTCACACGTCATACAATGGTCGGTACAGAGGGTAGCCAAGCCGCGAGGTGGAGCCAATCTCAGAAAGCCGATCGTAGTCCGGATTGCACTCTGCAACTCGAGTGCATGAAGTCGGAATCGCTAGTAATCGCGGATCAGCATGCCGCGGTGAATACGTTCCCGGGTCTTGTACACACCGCCCGTCACACCATGGGAGTGGGGGATACCAGAAGTAGGTAGGGTAACCGTAAGGAGCCCGCTTACCACGGTATGCTTCATAACTGGGGTGAAGTCGTAACAAGGTAGCCGTAGGGGAACCTGCGGCTGGATCACCTCCTTTCTAGAGAAAGAGGTGTTGCAGTGCTCACACTTGTCGGTTGTTTAATATAGTAAAGATGCGCAAGACCTTGGGTTTGTAGCTCAGCTGGTTAGAGCACACGCTTGATAAGCGTGGGGTCGGAGGTTCAAGTCCTCCCAGACCCACCAACTGAACGATCTTAAATGGGGGTATAGCTCAGTTGGTAGAGCACCTGCTTTGCAAGCAGGGGGTCATCGGTTCGAACCCGTTTACCTCCACCACATAATCGAAAATCAAAGGATTTTTAAGAGTAAGGGAATAACTTACTTGAGAGAGTATTTTGATTTGCGATTAAAAGCGCACTGATCTTTAACAAATTAGTAAAGCCGAAATCAACAAAGCGATACAGCTTTTTTGGAGTTGATTTGAGGATTCATTCTCGAATTGACTGACTGAATAAATGTATCAAATTGGGTGATGATTGTATCGAAATACACGAAGCACGAAGACAAAAGGCGTGTGGAGTGACACAACAACGAGAATCTGTTTAAGTAAGATGTTTAGGCATTTGAAATGATAGAGTCAAGTGAATAAGTGCATCAGGTGGATGCCTTGGCGATTACAGGCGAAGAAGGACGTGTAAGCCTGCGAAAAGCGTGGGGGAGTTGGCAATAGAGCATTGATCCCGCGATGTCCGAATGGGGAAACCCACCATATTATGTATGGTATCCATGACTGAATACATAGGTCATGAGAAGCGAACCCGGAGAACTGAACCATCTAAGTACCCGGAGGAAAAGAAATCAACCGAGATTGCGTCAGTAGTGGCGAGCGAACGCGCAAGAGCCTGTACGAGATAATGACTGAGTTAGGAGAAAGATCTGGAAAGTTCTTCCATAGTGGGTGAAAGGCCCGTATCCGAAAACTGAGTGATGGTACTAAGCGTACGAGAAGTAGGGCGGGACACGTGAAATCCTGTTTGAAGATGGGGGGACCATCCTCCAAGGCTAAATACTCGTAATCGACCGATAGTGAACCAGTACCGTGAGGGAAAGGCGAAAAGAACCCCGGGAGGGGAGTGAAATAGAACCTGAAACCTGATGCATACAAACAGTGGGAGCGGACTTGATCCGTGACTGCGTACCTTTTGTATAATGGGTCAACGACTTACATTCAGTAGCAAGCTTAACCGGATAGGGGAGGCGTAGCGAAAGCGAGTCTTAATAGGGCGTCAAGTTGCTGGGTGTAGACCCGAAACCGAGTGATCTATCCATGGCCAGGTTGAAGGTGCGGTAACACGCACTGGAGGACCGAACCCACTAATGTTGCAAAATTAGGGGATGAGCTGTGGATAGGGGTGAAAGGCTAAACAAACTCGGAGATAGCTGGTTCTCCTCGAAAACTATTTAGGTAGTGCCTCACGTATCACTTCTGGGGGTAAAGCACTGTTATGGCTAGGGGGTCATTGCGACTTACCAACCCATGGCAAACTCAGAATACCAGAAAGTGCGAGCGTGGGAGACAGACAGCGGGTGCTAACGTCCGTTGTCAAGAGGGAAACAACCCAGACCGCCAGCTAAGGTCCCAAATAATCAGTTAAGTGGTAAACGAAGTGGGAAGGCCCAGACAGCCAGGATGTTGGCTTAGAAGCAGCCATCATTTAAAGAAAGCGTAATAGCTCACTGGTCGAGTCGTCCTGCGCGGAAGATGTAACGGGGCTCAAACTGATAACCGAAGCTGCGGATATGTAAGTAATTACATATGGTAGAGGAGCGTTCTGTAGGCCGTTGAAGGTGTCTTGAGAAGGATGCTGGAGGTATCAGAAGTGCGAATGTTGACATGAGTAGCGATAAAGCGGGTGAAATTCCCGCTCGCCGAAAGCCCAAGGTTTCCTACGCAACGTTCATCGGCGTAGGGTGAGTCGGCCCCTAAGGCGAGGCAGAAATGCGTAGTCGATGGGAAACGGGTTAATATTCCCGTACTTGTTATAAGTGCGATGTGGGGACGGAGAAGGTTAGGTTAGCAGACTGTTGGACGTGTCTGTTCAAGCCGGTAGGTGTGAAGGGTAGGCAAATCCGCCCTTCTATAACACCGAGAAGTGATAACGATGATCTAAGGATCAGAAGTAACTGATACCATGCTTCCAGGAAAAGCCACTAAGCTTCAGCTTATAACGAACCGTACCGCAAACCGACACAGGTGGGCAGGATGAGAATTCTAAGGCGCTCAAGAGAACTCAGGAGAAGGAACTCGGCAAATTGATACCGTAACTTCGGGAGAAGGTATGCCCCATTAGCTTGTAGGAGAACATCCGAAGGGCGAAGGGGCCGCAGAGAAAAGGTGGCTGCGACTGTTTATTAAAAACACAGCACTGTGCTAACACGAAAGTGGACGTATACGGTGTGACGCCTGCCCGGTGCTGGAAGGTTAAGTGAAGGGGTGCAAGCTCTGGATCGAAGCCCCAGTAAACGGCGGCCGTAACTATAACGGTCCTAAGGTAGCGAAATTCCTTGTCGGGTAAGTTCCGACCCGCACGAATGGCGTAACGATGGCCACACTGTCTCCTCCTGAGACTTGGCGAAGTTGAAATGGTTGTGAAGATGCAATCTCCCCGCTGCTAGACGGAAAGACCCCGTGAACCTTTACTGTAGCTTTGCATTGGACTTTGAAGTCACTTGTGTAGGATAGGTGGGAGGCTAAGAAGTCAGGACGCTAGTTCTGATGGAGCCATCCTTGAAATACCACCCTGGTGACTTTGAGGTTCTAACCCAGGTCCGTTATCCGGATCGGGGACCGTGCATGGTAGGCAGTTTGACTGGGGCGGTCTCCTCCCAAAGAGTAACGGAGGAGTTCGAAGGTTACCTAGGTACGGTCGGAAATCGTACTGATAGTGCAATGGCAAAAGGTAGCTTAACTGCGAGACCGACAAGTCGAGCAGGTGCGAAAGCAGGACATAGTGATCCGGTGGTTCTGAATGGAAGGGCCATCGCTCAACGGATAAAAGGTACTCCGGGGATAACAGGCTGATTCCGCCCAAGAGTTCATATCGACGGCGGAGTTTGGCACCTCGATGTCGGCTCATCACATCCTGGGGCTGTAGTCGGTCCCAAGGGTATGGCTGTTCGCCATTTAAAGTGGTACGTGAGCTGGGTTTAAAACGTCGTGAGACAGTTTGGTCCCTATCTGCAGTGGGCGTTGGAAGTTTGACGGGGGCTGCTCCTAGTACGAGAGGACCGGAGTGGACGAACCTCTGGTGTACCGGTTGTTTCGCCAGAAGCATAGCCGGGTAGCTAAGTTCGGAAGAGATAAGCGCTGAAAGCATCTAAGCGCGAAACTCGCCTGAAGATGAGACTTCCCTGAGGATTTAATCCTCCTAAAGAGTCGTTCGAGACCAGGACGTTGATAGGTCAGGTGTGGAAGTGCTGTAAGGCACGTAGCTAACTGATACTAATTGCTCGTGAGGCTTGACTCTATCATTTGAAGTGCTTAGGCGCGACGGATGGTTGTTGTTGAGGTATAATTATTACCTGAAAGATTTCGAAGTATGGTGTTTGAATAGAACGCCATATGGCTTTACTGATTTGTACAAGTTTATGTTTGGCGGCCACAGCGAGATGGTCCCACGCCTTCCCATCCCGAACAGGATCGTGAAACGTCTCAGCGCCGATGATAGTGTGGATACCCATGTGAAAGTAGGACACCGCCAAACTCCCCATTTAGAGCCCAGTTACACTGTAACTGGGCTCTTCTTCTTTATATTTCTATAATCTGTATTCCGTCCTTCATTTGAGCTTCTAGCTCTTCTATTGCTTAAGAATGATTATTTTTCTTATTCACTTTAATTGGTACATTTATATTCAAGGATTATATTATTAATATAATATTATTAATATTTAAACTATGTTGTATTTAAAGCTGTTTATTAATTGAAATGTAAATATTAGTTAAAATTCTGTGCTTTCTATTCGTAAATAAAAGTATAATAAATTTAATATTAATATTTAAATTATCGAATTAAATCAATATTTGAATTCGATAATGGTGAATTTATAGAATTAAAGGTAAAGGGGTAGTTATGAACAAAGTATACAGAGTCGTGTTTAGTCAGTTAACGGGACATTGGGTGGTGACATCGGAGTTGGCGAAGGGTAAGACCAAATCAAACGTGATGAAAAAGGCTGCTACGCTCGCTGCTACCGCAGGCTTGTTGGCTTCTGCTAATACCGCTCTGGCCGCTAATTGTAGTACTAATCTGGGTAGTGGGGGATCTTTAGCTGAGATTGGTTGTACTGCAACAGGTACTAATGAAGATGCAAAGGTGACTTTAACAGGGCATGGTTCTGTAGATAATACCAATATAGGTTCGACCATAGAAGTCATAGCAAAGGGAACCGGTACGGCTACATTAGAGGTTAATAATACTACTGGAGACGTTTTAACCATTAAAAATGATAATGGTGCACTCACTCATGGTGTGATTGTTCAGTCTCAAGACCCTGTATCAGGAGGTGCTTCAGGCCATGCAACAGCTTCATTTAATGGTAAAAACACTATTATTGTAGGTGATGATGGTGATACAGGGGTATTGGTTAATAGTGCTGGAAACTCAACTATTTCAATCTCAGGAGAGTTTACTTTAAGAAATACTGCTGGTGGGAGACCAAATGAGTTAGATGGTCTGGAAGTGTTGAGCCAAGGTGACGGGAATGCCCAAATTATTCATAATGGTACGGGTAAAATTTCAACAAAAAATGGTCATGCAGTTTATGCAAAAAACTGGGGTAATAGTGGTAATACGATTATTGACCTAAAAAATACTGGAATTGAGTTGGAAACGTCAGGGGATAATGCGTATGGCGTTTCTGCGCAAACAACTGGTGGTGCAGGAAAAAATGTTACATTGACTTCTCGTGCAACCATAAAAACCATTGGAAATGGCTCAATGGGGATTTTTTCTGATGCAAGTAATGCTGGTGCATATACCAGTATTTATAATTATGGCACGATTAATACCAAAGGTAATACTGCCCATGGTATCTTTGCTCTTAATAAAAATTATAATACTTCAATTTATAATTCAGGTGTGCTTACTGTATTGGGTGAAGGTTCATTTGGTATACATGCCAACCAAACTGGAACTGGCAATGTACTGATTGAAAATGGTGCAGATATTAGTGCGACTGGTTTTAATGGAGCAGGAATTATTGCTGAAGCTGCTAATGGAAGTGTTACGGTAACTGATACCAATAATAGTGAAATTAGAGCTGGTGCACAGGGTATTGCTGCTGTGTCTGGTGTTGCAGCGACATTATCTTCTGTTGAAAGTAACTCGCGATTTACTATAGATAGTGGTAATGCGACTGGGGTAACTGGTATGGTAGGTCTTAGGGCTCAATTGAAGACAAATAATGCTACAGGATCTGCAAAAGTAAAATATGATGGGGCTGGTATATCAGTAACCAGCAGTACAAATAATCAAGCCACTAGTTATATGGTTGGTATACAGGCAACAGATTCAGGTAGTGTCATTACTAGTAAAGTAAATGCTTCTGTTGAAGCAAAAGGTAATATTGATGTTAAATTGAATAATGGTGCTGCACGTTGGATTTATGGTATTGAGGCTATTTCCTACTCTGCAGGAGATGCGTCAATTCATTATAAGCAAGGTACGATTAATGTACAAGCCAATAATAGTACAGTAAGTGCAGGCTATGGTTTGGTTGCTTGGAATAATGTAGGTCAAGGTGGTGGGACAGGTAGTGCGACTATTACGACTGATGTAGGTACTACTGTAAACACCGTTGGTGATAAAATTATAGGAATACATGCCAGAAGCAGTGGTTTAAACTCAGAAAATAAAAAAGTAATTGTCGATGTCAATTCAACTATTACAACAAATGGGGTGGATGCTTATGGATTACATGTTAGAGCAGAAGAAGATGCACCGATTTATATTACAAACAGAGGTAATATTTTAACTGAAAAATCTAATTCAATAGGTATTATATCATCATCTGTTGCTGGGAATGTTACATTAATTAATAGAGGAAATATTATCACAAAAGATGCTGCTGGTATCGTTGTTAGAGCAGATAAGGGTAATGTGGATATCTTGGCTTCAGGTAATATTACAACTGGGCAAATTTCTGACAGTGTAGGAAATCATGGTATTAATGCGTATAGTGGTGAAGGTAAAGTCAATGTTAATTATAACGATGGTGTGATTAAAGTTGTTGGTAAAGACAATACAGCCACAGGTGGCGGTAGAAACATTGGCATTGCAGTTTGGGATAAAGATCTTGCTACTTTGGGTACAGAAGGTTTGATTAATTTAGGTTCTACCGCTACTGTTGATGCAAGTGAAGGCACTGCAGGATTATTGATCAGAAACAATGGTAAGGGCGAAATTAATATTGCACAAGGTGCCCAAGTTCATGGTGGTTCATTAACAGGTGTACTTTTTACCAGTAATGGTTCAGCTGCTTCACATACATTAAATAATGATGGTATTGTTGATTCTATGAATGATCAAGCAGTGTTAATGACTTCGGCACAAGCGGGCAACAAATTAACCATCAATAACTATGGGACGCTAACTGGTTTTGTCACATCAGGCGCAGAGGATACAACCTTTAGCAACCATTCATCAAATAGCTTCAATATTCGCAACTTTGCTGATACAGATGGCGATTTAATCAGAGACACCAAAGCTGTAGCGATTTCAAACTTTGGCGGTGGCAATGACGTATTTAAAAATGAACTCACAGGTACCGTACGATTAGCTGCTGTGACAGGTGAGAGTACAGTAGACACCACAAACGAATATATAACCTCAGGTGCCTTAAGCATCAATAAAGCAGGAATCGTTCAAGGTCAGTTAATCAATCTGAACACCTTTGAGAACAGAGGTACAATAGATTTAACCGAGAACAAACAGGCAGGGGATATCTTAGTGATTGGTGGTGGTGCCACAGCAGGTACTTATGGTAGTGGTCTATTTATTTCAGATGGCGGTACCTTAGAACTGGATACCGTATTGAATGAAGGCGATATAAACAGCCTAAGTGACTTATTGGTGATAGATGATAGTACAGTAGGTACAGGTGGTGCCACTCGATTAAAGATTAATGTTGTGAACGATACAAGTCATTTAGAGACAATGGGACAGTTGACTCAAGGCGAAGGAATTAAAGTTATAGAAAGCTTAGGTACAAGCAGTGCCAATAGCTTTAAATTAGATAAACCCATGGCTTATGGTTTATATGAATACGTGTTGGGACAAGGTAGTGCCGATCAAAACTGGTACTTAAGAAATATGTATGACAAAAATATTCCGATATTTAACCCAGCCACAGGTGCCTATTTAGCGAACCAAACAGCTGCTTCCAGTTTATTTATGCATACCCTTTATGATAGACAAGGACACGCAAACAATATAGCAGGAGGCAGTGAGAAGAAATCCTCTGTATGGGTAAGAGCCGCAACCAGCAATGCTAAGAACCAAAGTGTGAATAACACAATGAATGTGGATACTGACAGTAATCTCATTCACTTAGGAGGGGACATAGGCAAATGGCAGATTCAAGAAGGGAATCTACACTTAGGCTTAATGGGCGCTTATGGTCAAACTGAGTCAGATGTGGTCTCTAAATTAACCAATACTTTAGCTAAGGGTAAAGTCACAGGTTACAGCGTTGGCTTATATGGCACTTGGTTTGCGGATGAAGCCCAAGGTAAAGGTTTGTATGTAGACAGCTGGGCTCAATATGGTTGGTATAAAAACAAAATCAGTGGTGAAGCCCAAGTGAATAAAGAAGATAAATATGATTCTAATAGCTGGGCGGTATCCTTAGAGGCAGGCTATGGTATACATTTAGCCACACGAGGCAATACAGAGATCATGTTGACACCACAGGCACAAATTGCTTATACCAATTACAGTGCGGATGATTATAAAGATGGGAACAATCTAAAAATCACAGGAGACAAAGCCAGCGGTATTCATACACGCTTAGGAGCACGTTTATATGGACGTGCATTAGAAGGTTATTCAGCAAAACCGTACTTAGAGATTAACTGGTTACATGATACAGCAAAAAATTCAGCTCAATTTGAAGGTGGTCGAGGTGGCTCTATGGAGTTAAAAGATGGGGTGCCAAAAGATAAGGCTGAAGGAAAGATGGGTTTGCAAGGTACGATTGCCAAGAACTGGAAGGTATGGGGTCAAGTTGGTGCTCAATGGGGTGGAAAAGGTTATACACGTTATGAAGGTCAGGCTGGCTTGAATTATCAGTGGTAATGTTTTCTTGTATCAAAAGCTGCTTGAGTGTAATTTCAAGCAGCTTTTTTTATGGTAAAGATGTTATTATTTGGAAATATTTTTTAATTGGTTTGGGTGATGAGTAATCAAATTTGGCTAGTAGAAGATGAACAAGCTATAGCAGATACCTTAATTTATGTATTAGAGCAGGATGGCTTTTCTGTACGATGGTTTGATCGTGGAGAAACCCTATTAGATGCACTTAAAAAAGAGCAACCAGATTTAATGATATTAGATATAGGTTTACCTGATATTAATGGTTTTAGTTTGAGTAAAAAAATACAGACTCAAAAAGATATCCCTTTTATTTTTTTAACGGCCAGAAGTGAAGAGGTAGACCGTATTGTAGGGTTGGAAATAGGTGCAGATGATTATATCGCTAAACCATTTTCACCACGAGAAGTCAGTGCTAGGGTGAGAACTGTTTTACGCAGGGTAAGTCGACAGGCCCCTCCTTCAGGTACTAAAGATTTAGGCGCTTTTGTTTTGAATGAAGATGGCGCATCTATTGCTTATCATCAAGTGGTTTTATCTTTAACCCGTTATGAGTTTTTATTATTGAAGACCCTTATTCTTGCGCCTAATAGGGTGTTTTCACGTCAGCAATTAATGGATTTAATTTGGGGTTCTGAAGACAGTATTGATCGAACGGTTGATACCCATATTAAAACCGTTAGAGCAAAACTTAAAGCAATAGCACCTGAACAAGATCCAATTTTGACTCATAGGGGGCTAGGTTACAGCTTGAGTATACGAAAATGAAAATCAGCTTTCGGTTTCTATTGTTCTTTTTTTTACTGGTTGCGCTCATAGGTTATTTTATTTTGAATATTTTTGTTCAGGAAATAAAACCAGGTATTCGTCGTGCAACAGAAAATACCTTGGTTGACACAGCCAATACGCTGGCACAGTTTGCTGCTCAGGATATGCAGGATCATACTTTAGTAAATGGTCGTTTTACTCAGGCATTTAGTCAACTCAATCAATACCCGATTGGTGCCAAGATTGATCGTTTAATTAAAAACCGTACTGAATATCGAGTGTATATTACTGATGAAAAAGGTATTGTGATTTTTGATTCTGCTCATAAGGACTTAGGACAGGATTATTCTCGTTGGAATGATGTATACCTGACTTTACGTGGAAAATATGGGGCCAGAAGTTCAAAAAGCGATCCTGATGATGAAACAAGTTCGGTTATGCATGTGGCCGCACCAATAAAAGTGGATGGCCGTATTGTTGGTTCTTTAACCGTTTCCAAACCGAATAAGGAAATGGCTTTAGTGATTAAAGAGGGCGAACGTCGTATTAAAGTAGCGGGTGTGATTTTATTGTGTATTGCTTTGCTTTTAGGGTTATTTTTTGTTTTGTGGATCAATCGCTCGCTTAAAAAATTGGAGCATTATGCAACTGATGTGACAGAGGGGAAAAAAGTAGGTGTACCGAAAATGGATAGCCCTGAGTTGGATAAGCTTGCTCAAGCTTTAGAACAAATGCGCACAAAGTTAGAGGGAAAAGGCTATATAGAACAATATGTTCATACGTTAACTCACGAATTAAAAAGTCCTTTAGCTGCGATAAAAGGGGCGGCTGAAATATTGCAAGAGCATCCACCACAACAAGCGCAAGATAGATTTTTAGCCAATATTTTGCAACAAAATGAACGCATGCAGCAATTAATTGATCGTATGTTGTTGCAAGCAAAAGTAGAAAGCTTAACCCATATTAGTTTTGAAACAGTTAATTTGAATGAATTGATTGAGAACGTTATTTGTGAAAAAGAGCCTCAATATCAGTTAAATCAGGTTGAGCTTCAATTTCAAAATACATCTCTTGAGGAAGAACGAGTTGTACGGGGTGACGCTTTATTGCTGCAACAAGCATTGAGTAATTTATTGGATAATGCTTTAGATTTTACGCCTCAAGCAGGAATTGTTCGTGTAGGTATTGAGCAAAATGGCCGCATGTACGAGATCAGTATTCATGACTCTGGTCAGGGGATTCCTGATTATGCTTTAGCCAGAATCTTTGAACGTTTTTATTCTTTACCAAGACCTCATAAAGCAAAAAGCACTGGACTGGGTTTAAGTTTTGTTTGGGAAGTGGCATTACTGCATAAAGGCCGCGTTTCATTAAGTAATCATCCTGATGGTGGTGCCTTAGCTATTTTATCTTTGCCTGTAAAAGATTAATACGAACTTCACCTATTCTTCACATTTACTTCATTTGTATTTCATATTCAGTTTGTATGCTGATGGTCAATTACCTTTGGAGCATTGATATGTTGAAGCGTCTTTCTGTTGTGGCTAAGTTGGCGGTGATTGGTGTTATTATCATCATTTTAGTCGTTTTGAGTAATATTATTTATCACACTATTTCTGAGCGAGCTTATTATAAAAATTCAGTATTAGAGAAAATTGCACAAAGTAATAGTGGGCCACAACGAATTATTGGCCCTATTTTAGTGTTACCATTTAAGTATGATCTCGAACAAGTTGAGGTGAAAACAGGTAAAAAACGATGGGTTCCAACATCAGAAACCCGTTATGTTTTACCTGAAAAACTTTCGGTAGATGGCGATATACAAGTTAAGTCGCTTAAGCTAGGTATTTATCAGGGGCAACTTTATACAGGTGATTTGAGTTTTAATGGTCAGTTTGGTCAAATTAATTATGATGATTTAAAAGGATATAAAAATCTGAAAATTGATCCTTATGTCATGGTTATGGTGTCTGACCCAAGAGGAATTATAGGTTTATCTACTTTTAATCTCAATAAAAGTGCGCAAAAATTTGATGCAGGTGTCAATAATAGCCGTTTTAGTAAAGGCGTTCATGCCCCATTTTTAGCTCAATTACTCAATACAACTAACGATTTTGATTTTGTGCTATCTTTACAGGGAACCAGTAATTTATCTGTTGTGCCTTTGGGTAAGGAGTCGGAATTTTCTTTGACCAGTAATTGGCCACATCCAAGTTTTATTGGTAATGGTGTGATTGCACCTGAAAGCAGATCCGTTGATGCTCAAAAGGGATTTGATGCAAAATGGAAAAATACTTGGTATGCCAATAATTTAAATGAAATATTTGTACAGCAAATGGCACAAGGTGGTATTGTTTTTGAACAAAACTCTTATTCAAATGATGTGCCTAGTTTTGCTGTGAATTTAATTGAAACAGTTGATCAGTATCAGTTAAACGAACGTTCAGTGAAGTATGCTTTATTGTTTATTGGTTTAACATTTATTGGTTTTTTCTTATTTGAAGTCATGTCCAAAGTTCGGGTACACCCCGTTCAATATGGTTTAGTGGGTACAGCGTTGGTTCTATTTTATTTGATTTTGTTGGCTTTTTCTGAACAAATTGGTTTCTTCTATGCGTACATTTGTGCCGCTTTAGCATGTAGTATCTTAATTGGTTTTTATTTAAGTGCAGTGTTAAAAAGTTTAAAATACAGCCTTATGTTTACATCAGGTTTACTGGCATTGTATGCATTACTCTATTTTATTTTACAGTCTGAAGACAATGCTCTATTTTTAGGCAGTATTTTGTTATTTGTTGTATTGGCAGTGATTATGTTGATTACACGTAAGATAGATTGGTACCAGCTATCCAGCAATAATCAAAAACATGAATGAAAATTGTTTGTTATAAAATATAAATACCTTATCTGTTTTAGGATAAGGTATTTTTGATTTCTGGTTTGATTCTCGTTTATCAATATATGGTGTCGTGATATTATTCTTAAAAAGAATTTTTAATTATATTTAAATCACTTTAAATTTTTTGGGGGTACTATGTCTTTGTGCAGAAAGTTTGCTTATGTGTTTTCTGTTTTGATTTTAAGTTATACTATGCAGTTATCTGCTATGGTGATGCCTAAAACAGTGATTGAACCAATAAATATTGTCATCAATAATCCTCAGGCAAAACAACACATTCAATTACAGAGTGTTAAAATTAATGGTGTCATTATAGGTTCAGTTGCTAAAACTCAGGTTGAATTCACTTTATATAATCCCAATGCTATTGATTTAGAAGGCCAGTTGCAGTTCCCCTTAATCGCAGGGCAAACAGTGAATGGCTTTGCATTGGATATTAATGGTCAATTGCGTGATGCTGTCGCTGTTGAAAAAGCAGTTGGGCAGCAAGTCTTTGAAGACATTACCCGAACAAAAGTAGACCCTGCATTATTAGAAAAAAACAGCACTAATTTTTATAAATTACGGGTTTATCCTATTCCAGCTAAAGGGGCTCGTACTGTTCGCCTAGATATAGTACAAGACTTAAATGTGGTGGATAAGAAACAATTAGTTTTTCAGTTTCCATTGATGTTCTCGGAACAAGTACAGCATTTACAGGCAAAATTTACCATCAATCAATTGAGTGAAGGAGTTGATGCATCTATAGGTGCAAAGGCCTTAACTGTATCTAAAAATAAAGGAAACAGTGAGGTTTTGATCAATGAGAAAAATTATAAATCTCCATCTGAGTCCTTACAAATTAAGGTTCCAGCCTATTTAAACAAACCAATTATCAGTACGCAAGAGTTTCAAGGGCAAACGTATTTCTATGCTCAGATTCCAGCACCACAAAGTGTTCATGCCCTACCACGAGTGGCCCCTAAAAATATAGCCATTATTTGGGATGCTTCCGCTTCAGCACAAGCACGTAATCATGTAAAAGAATTAGATTTATTAGAACAATACTTTAAGAAGATACAGAATGTTCAAGTAAAATTACTTGTTGTGCGTGATCAGGCAGAGCCTATTCAAAATTTTGATATTATTCAAGGCAATTGGCGTGAGCTTCGTCGTACTCTAGAAAAGATGGTCTATGATGGTGCAACCAATGCTGAGGTTATGCGTGTACCAGATAAAGTAGATGTCGCATTTTTATTTACAGATGGTCTGTTTAATTTTGGTTCAGGTGTTTTTCCAGACACAAATATACCTTTATATGCTATGAGTGCATCTGCTGGTGCGGATGATGGGTTATTGCGTCAGCTTGCTCAAAAAAATGGTGGCGCTTATTTGGATTTATTAAAGATATCTCTTGTTGCAGCCCTTGAGTCTTTACAGTTAAGGCAAGCTTATGTATCTGAGCTATCTGCTGAAGGCGCCAGTGAATTGAATATTTTAAGTCCAATTGCTGAAAATGGCTATTATCTTGTTACAGGTATCTTAAATCAGCCACGGGCGAGCTTACATTTAAAGATTCAACAACCCGATGGGACGATTAGTAATAGCACAATTGAACTGAATAATGAAGAACTCAAACAGGATCATTTTGCGGCGGCGGCATGGGCTAGCATGTTGGTCAATAAGTTATCTGCTAATACACATTTGAATCAAGCTCAGATCGTGCGTTTAGGCAAACAGTTTGGATTGTTAACTCAATATACATCACTTATTGTGTTGGATAATGTATCAGATTACGTGCGTTATGAAATTGAACCGCCAGCTGAGTTATTAACAGAATACCGCCAACGGCTAGCAGATGTAGTGCAGGAGAAAAAACAAACGCAGCAAGAACATATTGATCGGGTGGCACAACAGTTTAAGCAGAAACAAGCTTGGTGGGATCAAAAATTTCCAAAAGGAAACATACCTAAAATTAACATCAATAAGCGAAAGGATTTAGCAGGGCGAGGCGGTAATGAAGCATATGAAGATAGTACAACGGATATAATAGCTCAAGCTATAGAGGTACCTGCAACCATGGCAGAACCGACTGATATGATGGAGGCAGAAGCTATCCCCCCTGTGCCCACTGCAAATAAAGCTGTAGCAAGACAATTAGGTTTAAATGGTAACACGCAACAAAGTGCTTCTATTCAACTCAAAAAATGGACACCAGATGAACCTTATATCAAGAGATTAAAAGCAGCTAAAGCAGAAGATCTATATGCTATTTATTTGGATGAAAAGCCAAGTTATGCCAATAGTACGGCATTTTTCTTGGATGTATCTGATTTCATGTTTGAAAAAGGACAAAACCAACTGGCTTTGCGTGTTTTATCAAATTTAGCTGAAATGAATTTAGAAAATCGTCATATTTTAAGGATATTAGGCTATCGTTTATTACAAGCCAAACAATACCCTTTAGCCATTCCTATTTTCGAACGAGTAAAACAATTAAGTCCAAATGAACCACAGTCATGGCGCGATTTAGCCTTGGCCTTAGATCAGGCAGGACAAAAGCAAGAAGCCATTAATCAGCTGTGGGCAGTAGTGAGCACACCTTGGCATGACCGTTTCCCAGAAGTAGAACTAATCGCATTGGCTGAACTAAATGCAATTGTTGCTGCCGCACCGACTTCTTTAGATGTCAGCCAAATAGATAAACGTTTATTACGCAATTTGCCTCTAGATTTACGAGCCATCTTGGCATGGGATGCAGATAATACAGATATTGATTTATGGGTAACAGATCCTAATGGAGAAAAGGCTTATTATGCCCATCCGTTGACTTATCAAGGGGGGCGTATGTCACGCGATTTTACTGGAGGATATGGGCCAGAAGAGTTTTCTTTAAGGCAGGCTAAACCCGGTAAGTATATTGTAGAAGCTCAGTTTTATGGACACAATCAGCAAATTGTGGCACCTGCAACAACTTTAATGCTGACTTTAACAACCCATTTTGGACAAAAAAATCAGAAGGATGAACAAGTGATTTTACGTTTAAAAGGTGCAAAAGAAAAAGTGGTGGTAGGAGAGTTTGTGATTAAATAATTATGTGTTATTTGAAAAAAGCCAACTTATAAGTTGGCTTTTATTTTAGACAATCCACTTTTTATCACCAGTAAAGGAAATGGTTAACCAACGTTGTCTATTTGCTTTACCAAGAGCATCTGCAATTTCTTGCCGAATATTGTCTAAGGTTGCTACAGTGTTAATTGGAAAATCTGCAGCTAATACTATGTGAATCTCAATAACATGTGCACGGCCATCTTTTTGAACATAGCTAGCATATTCTTTAAAATGGTATTTTTGTTTGAAGTGCTCCATGGTTTCGGTGACTTTTTCATTTAAATAGTCTGGTGCCATCCCCAATAAGTCTTTAATTGAAGGGTGTAAAATTTTAATTGAAGGTGGAATCATACTGAGTGATAAAACAATTAAAATAATGGGATCGACATAAGCGGACCACTGTGCTAAGCCATGATTGGACAATTGCCAAGCAAGTATAAAACTGATCAGTAAGCCAACAGATAACATGGCATCAACCAACCAACTGATGTTATCAAAATGGACTAAAGGCGATTTTAATGTTCGGTTTTTGTGTTTGACATAGAAAAAATAGGAGAAGTCAGCAACAGTGAAGAAAATTGCATAACCAATAGCCAAGCCAAATTCTACTTGGCGACCGCCATCCAAAATACCAAAAATACCATTTAAAAAAGCGTAGACAGAAATAAGTAAAATAAAACTGCCTTCAATAATGAGCACTAATGGCTCTAAACGCCAAAAACCAAATTGGAATGTACGACTAGACTCTCTTTTGATCAGAACTGCTGTACCAACCATCAAAATTTTGATGAACGTTGCAACAATAGAGAAAAAACCATCGAATAAAATAGATTGTGAGCCAGAAAAAAAACCAATGGTGATACCGAGTATTGCGACAATAAACATCAGAAGCATGGACTGTTTGAGCAGTTTTTGCTCCAAATTTTTTTGCATAAATTAAATAATCCTCTTTTTATGAACACTTGATTATTATACAGAAATAATTGAATATTTGGAATGAAATTTTATTTATATGTTATTTAATATTTAAAATAATTTATAAAATTAAAATGATATATAAATGATTAATAAATTATTTGATATGCTGGATATGTGATCATGATATGTACTTAAGAAAAAAGGCTCTTAATGAGCCTTTTTTCTTACCAAATCACTTCGACTGCTTGTTTACCTAAAATTTGTTCTAATTGATTAATCAGCGTAGATTCGGGTGTAACCAGCCATTTATGATTGGGTGCTAAATCACCTGAAGCTTCTTGATTTTGATAATTGATTTTTAATGAAACACCATATTCTTTTCCTTGATAGGATTGCAGTAAAGACATAATTTGGGTGGCGTTATGCTGATGACTGACTTTTAACAATAAACCACGTGCAAAACGAAGTCTGGCTTTTTCCAGATCATAAATTTTATCGGCAATAATGCGGACACTGTCTCCACCATTAAACATATCTTTACTGACTTTAGCTTCAATAATCATCACTTGATCAGCTTTTAATATGGTTGCATTTTGTTCATAAACTTCGCCAAATACTGATACTTCTAGTTTGTCATTTTGGTCTTCTAAGGTAATAAAAGCCATTTTACCTCGTTTACCTACTTTGGTTCTAATTGCAGTGACAAAGCCAGCTAAAGTTTGAGTCCCCTCTTTAGGTACAATTTTTTTCAGAGGCTGTTTGATAAAAGCTCTAACTTCTTTGGCATAAGCTGAAAATGGGTGGTTCGATAAATAAAACCCTAAAGATTGTTTTTCTTCTGCCAATAAAGTAATGTCATCCCAAGCAGGATAATCTTCCATTTGTACTTCTTCTGTTATGGTTTCATCTAAATCAAATAAACTGCCTTGGTTCTTATTCGCCAAAGCTTGATCAGCATGTTCCATCGCCAAGGCAATATTATTGAATAATTTGGCACGATTAGGGTCAATTTCATCAAATGCGCCAGCTTTAATTAATGCTTCTAAAGAGCGTTTATTAACATGGGTTTTACCCATACGCTCGCAAAAATCAAACAAGCTGGAAAAGGAGCCATTCGCTTCACGTTCTGCTACAATTTCATTGACTGCCGCTTCGCCAGTACCTTTAATTGCGCCAAGGGCGTAACGGATTTCTTTGTCATTAATAGGTGTAAATTTATAAAAAGAGTGATTAATAGAAGGGGGCAAAAATATTAATTTATTGGCTAAGCAATCATCGTAAAATATTTTTAGTTGATCTGTGTTATCCAATTCACAAGACATGGTTGCAGCCATAAATGCTGCAGGGTAATGTGCTTTGAGCCATGCTGTGTGATAAGTAACCAAAGCATAGGCTGCTGAGTGTGATTTATTAAAACCATATTCTGCGAACATCGCCATCAAATCGAATAGATGTTCGGCTAGTTTTTCATCATAACCTTTTTCTTTTGCGCCATTGATAAAAATATCACGGTGTTTGGCCATTTCTTCAGGTTTTTTCTTACCCATAGCGCGCCGCAACATATCCGCGCCACCTAATGTATAACCACCAATAATCTGCGAAATTTGCATCACCTGTTCTTGGTATACAATCACGCCATAGGTTGGTTCCAGACAAGCGGTTAAGTCTGGATGAAAATAGTCAGGTTTTTCAATACCTTTTTTACGGTTAATAAAGGTTTCCACCATGCCACTACCTAAAGGGCCAGGTCTATAAAGTGCCAGCATGGCGACAATATCTTCAAAACGGTCTGGATGAAGTTTGGTTAAATAACCTTTCATCCCATCTGACTCTAGTTGGAATACACCGGTGGTATTGCCTTTTGCCAGTAGTTTATAGGCTGCCGTATCTGTAAGGGGGAGGGTGTTTAGGTCAATGGTTAAATCGGGATGTAGACCCTTGATAAAATCTACAGCCATTTGAATAATGGTTAAGTTACGTAGTCCTAAGAAGTCAAATTTAACCAAGCCAATTTGTTCTACATCGTCTTTATCAAATTGAGAAACTGGCACACCACCATCGGCTTGATAAAGTGGGCAAAAGTCAGTTAATTTACCTGGTGCAATTAATACTCCACCTGCATGCATCCCAACGTTTCTGGTCAAACCTTCCAGTTTTTTTGCTAAAGACCATAACTTAGCAATTTCTTCATCTTCCAGTTTTGCCTGTAATTGTGGTTCCATTTGAACAGCATCATCTAAACTGTATTGTTTGCCAGGTGCCGCAGGAATAAGCTTAGACAGCTCATCACACATGCTGTAAGGCATTTGTAAAACTCGGCCAACGTCACGTACCACAGCTTTAGAAGCTAAGGTACCAAAGGTGATGATTTGGCTTACGGCATCATGTCCATATCGCTCTCTTACATAATCAATAACACGCCCACGGTTGTCCTGACAAAAGTCGATATCGAAGTCAGGCATGGACACTCGTTCCGGATTCAAAAAGCGTTCAAATAGCAAAGCATAATCCAGAGGGTTTAAGTCTGTAATGCCTAAAGCGAAAGCCACTAAGGAACCCGCGCCTGAACCGCGGCCAGGACCCACTGGACAGCCGTTATTTTTCGCCCAGTTAATAAAGTCTGCCACAATTAAGAAATAGCCAGAGAACCCCATTTGTATAATGGTATCGATTTCAAATTTTAGTCTTTGTTGTAGCTCTGGCCAAACTTTATTGCGTTCAGTTTCATCAGGGTATAATATTTCCGCTCTGGTTTCTAACCCTTCCTGAGCTTGAGTCATCATATATTCATCAAGGGTGATGCCTTCAGGTGTTGGGAATAGAGGTAAGAAGTTTTTGCCCAATGTAATTTCTAAGTTACAGCGTTTGGCTATTTCTAGACTATTAGTAAGTGCTTCTGGAATGTCTGAAAAAGAGGCAATAAATTCATCATGACTGATAAAATACTGGCTGGGGTGAAAATTTTTAGGGCGTCTAGAGTCGCCTAATACATACCCTTCTGCAATACACACACGTGTTTCATGTGCTTCAAAGTCATCTTTATTTAAAAATTGAATAGGGTGGGTGGCCACAACAGGTAAAGATAAATCATGAGCCAGTGCCAATGTTTGCCCTACGCATTGTTCCGTATTGGATTGCTCTGGTAAACGTTGAAGTTCCAGATAAAAGCGATTTGGAAATAAAGCCGCCCATTTTGCTGCTAGTGCTTTAGCTTCTTCATATTGGTCATTGAGTAGGGTTTGCCCAATAATGCCAAGATGCGCACCAGACAAACAAATTAACCCCGTATTATCTTGTTCTTCCAGCCAAGATATGTCTATTTGTGCTTGGCCTTTAGTGTGTTCTTCTATATAGGCCTTTGTCAGTAGTTCACATAAGCGCAAATAGCCAGTGTGGTTTTGTGCAATCAATAAAAAACGGGAAGGGCGGTCGGGTTTTGTTGGATTTTTCAAAATCAAATCCGCACCAATAATAGGTTTGATTCCTTGTGATAAACATGTTTTATAGAATTTGACCATGCCAAATAAATTCATTAGGTCACTGATGCCTAAAGCGGGAAAATGGTTGGCTTTTGCTTGTTTGATGGCATCTTTAACCCTGACCATGCCATCAGTAATTGAAAATTCTGTATGTAAGCGTAAAGGAATAAATTTAGGGGTATTGTTCATTATGTTAATAACTTTATTGTTTTTTCAAAAGTGATCTCTAGCATTGAGTTTGCTTGGCACAATAAACGGACACATTAAACAGAAATAGATGTTTTTTGAGTCAGGTTTTTAGGATTTGATTTATTGTTTTACTCGTTTTAGCCAGTTAAATTATACCTTAATTTAGGGGGCTTATTAATAATAAGTTGATTGGCTTTGGGTTTTGTTTGTGTGGTCTATAAAAAAAGCTGCTTAACTTTAAGCAGCTTTTTGAAAAACAAGATAACAATTTATGCTTTTGTTGTTGAAGCTTGTTTGCGAGCAGGTAATTTTTCTTTAATACGAGCACGTTTACCTGTTAAGCCACGTAGGTAGTATAGCTTCGCACGGCGAACATCACCACGACGTTTCACTTCAATTTTTGCAACTGTTGGTGCATATAATTGGAATGTACGCTCTACACCTTCACCAGAAGAAATTTTACGTACAATCACTGAACTGTTTAAACCACGATTACGACGTGCGATCACCACACCTTCGTAAGCTTGCAAACGTTCACGAGTACCCTCTTTTACACGTACATGTACCACAACTGTGTCACCAGGGGCAAAAGCTGGGATTTCTTTATTTAAGCGAGCAATTTCTTCTTGCTCTAGTTGTTCAATTAAATTCACTTTTTATGCTCCGTTTTATGGCTGTCTTGTTCCTCCTGAATTTTTTTCAGGAGCCCAGATGCCTCTTTTGTTAAATCAAGATCAGATAGTAAATCTGGCCTTTTGGTTACAGTGCGGCGTAATGATTGCTCTAGCCGCCACCGCTTAATCAAAGCATGGTTACCTGATAATAATACTTCAGGGACATCCATATTTTGAAAACTGGCTGGTCGTGTATAGTGAGGGTAATCCAATAAGCCTTGAGCAAAAGAATCTTGCTGCGCGGATAATTCATCACCTAACACACCAGGTTTGAGTCGTAGTATCGCATCTATCATGGTCATGGCGGGTAATTCACCACCAGATACAACGAAATCTCCTAATGAAATTTCTTCATCGACATAAGTCAATACACGCTCATCAATACCTTCATAACGCCCACAAAGGAAAATTAAACCACTCTCTTTACTTAGCCGTTTGGCTTGCGTATGTGAAAAAACCTTGCCTTGTGGACTAAGATAAAGCACTTTTGCTGGTTTGCTTTGTTGTGTTTGGGCATGTTCTATGGCTTTAATTAAAGGCTCTGCCATCATAACCATGCCTGGCCCACCACCAAAAGGGCGATCATCTATATAACCTAAAGGGTTATCAGTAAATTGGCGAGGATTAATGCAGTTAAACTGCCACAGTTTATTTTTTAACGCTCGACCAATGACACCTTGTTCTGTGATGGCACAAAACATTTCAGGGAACAAACTGATGGCTTGAATATGCATCAGTAATCAAGTCCCCAATCAACTAAAATAGTTTTATTTTCAGTGTTTACTTCATGTATATAGGCACCAACAAAAGGGATTAGTTTTTGTCCATGTTCACCATGAATAACCAATACATCATGTGCACCTGTTTGCATTAAATCAACGACTTGGCCCAAAATGATATTGTCTAAGGTACTTACTTGCATCCCAATTAAATCAGCCCAATAGTATTCACCTTCTTCTACCGGTGCAAATTCGCTTCTGGGTACAGCAATCGTAAAACCTTTTAAATTATGGGCAGCTTCCCTGTCATCAATGCCTGCTAGTTTGGCAACTAAGCCATCAGGCACAACTTTGCCTTCACTTAAAGTAAAGGCGGTAAATTCATTATTTTTGCCAAGATACCAAGTGTCAAAGTCAAGCAAACTATCGGCGTATTCTGTCTGTGCAGAAAGTTTGATCCAGCCTTTCACACCAAAGGCAGCCTTCACAAAGCCCATGTTGACTAGTTCAGAATCTGCCATATTTTATATCTTTAGAATTTATAAAATTTATGCAGCTTTTGCTGTGTGTTGTTTCACAACTTTTCTTACAGCATCGCTTACTTGTGCACCTTGTTTAACCCAATGGTCTAAACGGTCGGCACTAATGCGAACGCGCTCAACTTTTTCATTGGCGACAGGATTGTAAAAACCTAAGCGCTCAATAAAACGACCATCACGACGGTTGCGTGAATCAGTAACAACAATGTTGTAAAAAGGACGGTGTTTTGAACCACCACGTGACAAACGAATCACTACCATTTTTTATCCTTTGATAAATTTGATGTTCAAGTAAACCGCGTATTTTAGGTCATATTTCTTCCATTATGCAAGCTTTTATTTGTTTTTATTGTGAAAAATAGTATTGATATCTTAGATTAGGCCATTTATACAATAACAATGGTTCTCAAAATGTTTGTTTATCTTTATATCATTATGTTGGTTGTTCTAGTTAGGTTAAGAAATATTATGGCAGTTTTTTAGGATTTATTGCTTTTTTTAGAAAAAGATGAACACAATTGTGTTGGAGATTATAGAAAGTTAAAACATTATGATGAAAAAGGTAATGCTTATTTTATGTTGTATGCTCAGTCAAATGGCTTTAGCAAAATTAGTTGATAGTGACAATGTTGAATTGCCATCTGGTTCTACAGTTCAATTATTGGAGGTAGACAGTAAAAATGGTGCTTATAGGTTTAGGGGGCAGATAAAACTAAAGGGTTTATTAACAGCCGGCTGGGTCGCAAAATATGATATGGATGGACAAAGAGTAAAAGATCTAGAGTTACATTTTTATCCGCAAAGTGATCAAGTGGCTTTTTTACCTGCATTAAAACAAGATGATTATGAAAATGCAAAAAGCAGATTAATTATTGTAAATCGTTTAAATAAGGAAAATAAGCAGTTTGTCCAAGTTTTTTTTAATCATATTCCCAGTAATTTTTTTAAATATGAAGAAGGTGTGATTAAACAGCCTGCTATAGTTATTCTTGACGAATATACAACATATGTTGAATGTGATAGTCGATATTATGAGGCAAAATTGGTTAGTATTGAAAAACTATTAAAAAATGATTTGCCTTTGGTTAAAAAGAGTGGCTGTTCTACACAATATGCAATTGATGTTTATACAACATATGCAAAAGATGGTTTTGTGAATTTAAGAACAGAACCTAAAAAATGTTCAAAAGTGGTGATGCAATTAGCAAATGATAAGCTTTTAGAAAAAATTTACACTTCTGATAACTGGTTTTATGTGCAACTATTTGAGAAACCAGAAGTGAAAGGATATGTACATAAAAGTCAAGTTGTTGAAATAGACTATTGAAATTATTATTTATATAGATGGATTTTAATGATTCATATGTGATGTTTGTTGACCATTATCGACTAAAACCGTTATTGTTTGATCAGGGGTGTTTTTGAATTTTAATGTTACCTCAAAGGTATCTCCTAATTTTAGTGGAGAAGTAACATCAAATAACATAATGTGCAAGCCCCCAGGTTTTAAGCTGGTTGTTGTCCCATGAACTAAGGGAATGCCTCCTTTAACTTCTCGCATACGCATGACACCATTATCATCAATATGGGTATGCAACTCTACTTTTTTTGCTCTGTTTGTTTGTGCACCAATAAGTACATCATCTGTATGGTTAACTTTTATGTCCATAAACACGGCTCCTGTTTTGACAGAAGGTGCAGTGACTCTACTCCAAGCCTGATTGATGACAATATTTGGTATTCTTTTTGCAAAGGCTACAGAGCTATTTAATAAGCAGATAAAACAGAGTAATTTAATCAACTGATGTATATTACGCATGGGTGTTTCTCCTTAAATAGAATGAATTTTTTTATTGTGCAAACCAGTTACTCCATGGCGTATCGCGTAAAAGTGCACATATCCATAAAATAACCAGAATTATTAAACCCAGTAGTTGAGCGGCTGAAGCTGTATCCTTTGCTCGTTTTGCTAAAGGATGGTGTTTTAATGAAGTGTGATCAACTGCTGCTTCAATAGAGGTGTTGAATAACTCTATGATTAGAGTGCCAATGGAGGCGGCGATTAAAATACCCTTTGTTAGCCAACCAAAATTCAGAACAAAAATCAAAATAATCAAAACAAAATTAACGTAAATTAATTGCCGAAAACCTTGTTCTTCAAATGCTGCACGAAGGCCAGCCAGAGAAAATGACCAAGCATTGATGATACGTTTGAGCCCTGTTTTGCCCTTGTATGGGCTATTATTATGTTCGGGTTCATGGTGATGATGACTATGATTCATTATTGATGCATCCTATTGTCGCCATAAGAAAATGATAAAATGATCAAGATTTTAGCACAGACCAATGTAGGCAATAGAGACTTTTTGTTCTCGCTTGTATTACAATAGCCTTAATCAAGCATAAACTATATTGGATGCAGCAAAGTGTGTTTTGTTTTTTTTGAATTAAGGCAAAAATATGATGGCAGAGTCTAAAATAAAAGTGGGTATTGTTGGTGCCACAGGTTATACAGGTGTGGAGCTTCTTCGGTTATTGGCGCAACACCCTTCCGTACAGGTACAAGCAGTAACATCTCGCCAAGAAGTAGGTAAAAAAGTGAGTGACTTATTCGCTAATTTAAGAGGCGTATATGATTTGGTTTTTTGTGCACCTGAAAATGCTTGTTTAGATCAATGTGATGTGGTCTTTTTTGCGACACCTAATGGTGTGGCCATGAAGGAAGCACCTGCTTTATTAGAAAAGGGTGTCAGGGTTATTGATTTATCGGCAGACTATCGGATTAAAGATGTTTCCTTATGGTCTATTTGGTATAAAATGACGCATGAGAGCGCCAATTGGGTCGAACAAGCAGTATATGGTTTGCCTGAATTATACAAAGAGCAAATTAAAACAGCACAATTGGTTGCCAATCCTGGCTGCTATCCAACTGCAGTTACATTAGGCCTGTTACCTTTGTTGGTGAATGGTCTTATAGATACAAAGCAAGCTTTAATTGCTGATTGTAAATCAGGTGTTTCTGGTGCTGGCCGTAAAGGTGAAATTGGCTCATTATTATGTGAAGCGGGTGATAACTTTAAAGCTTATGCTGTAGCAGGACATAGACATTTACCCGAAATCAAACAAACATTATCTGTATATATGAAACAAGAAGATTTAAATTTTGTGTTTGTGCCACATTTGACACCTATGATTCGAGGCATGCAGGCCAATTTGTATGTACAGTTAACTGAGCCTATTTCATCAATTGAAACATTTTATCGTGATTTTTATGTTGATCACTCCTGTGTGGATGTGTTACCAGAGGGTGTTTTCCCAGAAACTCGATCTGTGAGAGGTGCAAATTTGTGTCGAATAGGCTTGCAAAAAGCACCAGAAAGTACCATATTAGTGATTATGTCGGTAATTGATAACTTGGTTAAAGGTGCATCTGGGCAGGCTATTCAAAATATGAATGTGATGTTTGGCTTTCCAGAAAATACCGGATTAACGAATGTTGCCTTACTACCATAAGGTGATGAATTAATATTTAAGGAGCACACACATGAGCGAAGGCCCTATTGTTTTTACTGAAAGCTGTTGCACAAAAGTAAAAGATTTAATTGCAGAAGAGAATAATCCAGAACTCAAATTAAGAGTATTTGTAACTGGTGGTGGTTGTTCTGGTTTCCAATATGGATTTACTTTTGATGAAATTGCCAATGATGATGATTTTGCAATTGAAAAAGAAGGTTTAACGTTTTTGGTTGATCCAATGAGCTACCAATATTTGGTTGGTGCTGAAATTGACTATACTGAAAGTTTACATGGTTCTCAATTTGTTATTCGTAACCCAAATGCTACAACAACCTGTGGTTGTGGATCGTCTTTTTCTGTTTAAAATGAGTTGAATAAAAAAGCGACCTCAATAGGGTCGTTTTTTTATTCAAACATTATCTAGCAGATTTTTCTATATGTAACACAAAACCATTGTAGACATATCTTTGTTTAAATTCTTCTGTTGTTAGGTGATGCAAACCATCAAGCGAGTCAGCAATCGTGTACGTGTCACCATTGTGGCCAAGTAAAGTGATAAAGTGCCCTATACGTCCAAGTTTTACACCAATAATAGAAGGTGTGGGCACCTTGCCTAATTCGGGTTCATGTAAAAAGCGATATTGATACCCCTGTTGATGGGCATAACGGGCTAAGTACCAGTTTTCTGTTCCTGTAGATGAAGAGAATGCTTGTTTTGCTATATTGGCTTCAGTATCTACTGTGCCATAACCCTTCAAAATGGTTGCTAAAGAAGATGGGCCACAGGTTGATGGCGTTGTTTGTAATGCAATACCTTTGAACCACTGATGACCAATAGTGTGTTGTGGAAGCGGTCTAATCAATGGCTTAATAAAAGGAATGCTTGTATAAAACAAAGTAATAAGCAAGCAGAGTATTAATCTGCTGATGTGCCTTGGCTTAGAATGGTTGCAGTGGTTGGCTAAATAGCTACTGAGTGCGCCAGTAAAGGGTGAGAAGAATACAATGAATAATTCTGTATAGGGTGTCGCTCTAAATTGGGCATAAAGTGGGTTTGCACCAATTGCATCAGAAAGATAGGCTACAGGAATGCTGAGGCTAAGTAATGCAAAAATAAAACTGACAATAAGATAAAGGTATTTATTTGATACGGAATGAATCATATTAAAAAATCTGTTGGAACCGAAAAATAGCACCAAACAGAGTAATAAACTGATATAAAAATTAGGATTTACCATGATTAATCAAAACGCCAACAGGCCATAGATAAAGTTGCGTATTCTATATCATCATGTAGTTTTATTGGTTGTTGATTGGGGGTACTCGCACCTAGTGCAACAAATAAAGGTAAAAAGTGCTCATTTGTTGGATGGTTTTTGTGTGCGAAAGGCGCTTCTTGTTCGTAGTTCACCAAAGCTTGGTGATCTTGTGCCAATAATTTTTCATCTGCCCATGTTATAAAATCGGTAATCCAAGAAGGGGTGGGTTCTTGATGACTTAATGTCCTTAAATTATGGGTATAACCACCACTGCCAATGATAAGCACATTTTTTTCTCGCCAAGAACGAAGTTGTTCTCCTAAAGTGAAATGCCATAAAGGATTTTCATCAGCATTAAGTGAAATGGAAATAATCGGAATATTGGCTTGAGGATACATCAACATTAAAACAGTCCATATACCATGATCAATACCTTGTTGTATGACTGTTGGGTTGAAGCCAGATCGCTGTAATTGATGAAATAAAATATCGCTTAGTTCAGTTTGTACAGGAATAGGATAATTCAAATGGTAGAGCTGTTCAGGAAAGCCATAAAAATCATTAATTAATACTGGTTGTGGTTCTGTATTTAAACATAAGCCATGTGTTTGCCAATGAGCAGAAACAATAATAATGGCATCTGGTTGTGTTAATGTTTGTCCAAGTTGCTTTAAAAATAAATGTGTTGAGCTAGATTCCAATACAATCATGGGAGAACCATGAGAAATAAATAAAGCAGGTTGTGACATAATAAACACTCCTTAATATCTTAAGCCATTATTGTGTTGTGAGTAGTATATCGCTTGTTACAAAGGTTAACCAGATGCCACTTGATGTTGAGATAAATTTAAATTCAAGAAACGTCTAAGCCAATATAAGGGCCAAATAAGGCCAGTAGACCTAAAACAGCAAAAATAGCTGCAGCACAATAGCGCACTAATTTAAAAGGAAATTTTGGTGAGGCAATTTTACCTAAAATAACCGCAGGAATATCGGCAATTAACATACCTAAAGTCGTTCCCGCTATCACCCAGAACAATGCTTGAAATTGTGCTGCCAACCCAATAGTCACAACTTGTGTTTTATCCCCCATTTCAGCCAGAAAAAAGGCGATACATGTTGTCATAAAAACCCCATAAGGACTGGTTTTTGGTTGTTCATCCTCATCCATTTCATCTGGCTTAAGTGTCCAAAAAGCCATAATAATAAAAAAGATACCCATCACCCATCTTAAAATATCATGAGGAATTTGGTTACCAATAAAGTGTCCAACAAAACCTGCTAAAGCATGGTTTAGTAATGTTGCACAGAGAATACCCAAAATAATAGGCACAGGTTTTTTAAAACGTGCAGCTAAAATAAGTGCCAATAATTGTGTTTTATCACCAATTTCACCTAAAGTGATGGCAATGGTTGAAATTAAGAAAGCTTCCATAATAATAAGGAGGCTGGGTAGAAACAAAGACAATGATACCAGTATTCTACCCAGCCTCAGGTAAGTCAATACTTGTATCAAAGGTCTTGCCAAACTGTTATTTAAGACAGTCAGATACACCATAACCTAAATGGTTAAGTATGTTGATGTATCTCATTTATGAAATGAGGCTACTCCCCAATGAGTGGGGCGTACTGTACACAAAAATAAATAGTAATGCAAGGCAAAAACCAGATTTAATTTTCTATAAATAATTGAAATTAATTTGATTTTTTTGATTTAAATTATTTATTTTATTATTTGAACAATACGTTTTGCAGCCTCAACACATTCCTCTAGTGGCGCAACAAGGGCAATACGTACATAGCCTTTACCAGCATTGCCTAACGGTGTATCCCGAGCCAAAAAACTACCTGGCAAAACTTGCACTGAGGCTTCTTGCCACAGCTTTTGTGTAAAGGCCAAATCATCTTGTTCTGGCACCTTTAGCCATATATAAAATGAAGCATCTGGCCGTGATATGGTGTATTTGCTCTGTAATATAGGCAAAACAGTATTAAATTTTTCTTGATACAGTTGACGATTTTCTTCAACATGTTTTTCGTCTGACCAAGCGGCAATACTGGCATATTGTGTGGGTAGACTCATGGCACTGCCATGGTATGTTCGATAAAGTAAAAACTGCTTGATCAGTTGTTCATCACCTGCAACAAAGCCAGAACGTAAACCTGGCACATTGGAGCGTTTTGATAAGCTGGTGAACATCATTAAGTTTTGCCAAGAGCGTCCCAGTTCTTTTGCTGCTTGTAAGCAACCGATGGGTGCTTCTTCAAAATAAATTTCAGAATAGCATTCATCAGAAGCAATCACAAAGTGGTATTGATCTTGTAAAGCAAAAAGCTTTTGCCAATCAAATTTTTGCATCACTGATCCGGCAGGATTATTTGGTGAGCAAACAAAAACTAATTGTGTTCTTGTCCAAATACCTTCGGGTACTTCATCCCAGCTAGGCATAAAATCGGGGGCCAAGCAATTTACATAAAATGTATCGGCTCCAGCTAAAAAAGCAGCGCCTTCATAAATTTGATAAAAAGGGTTGGGGCTAATAATAATCGGTTTAGTTTGTTTGTTTTGTTCAGCATGAATGATTGTTTGTACAAAAGCAAACAAAGCTTCACGACTGCCATTGGTTGGCAAAATTTGTGTATTGGGACATACATCAATTTGATATCTATTTTTAAGCCATGTGGCACAGGTTTGGCGCAATGATTCAAGTCCTAAAGTGGCGGGATATTGCGCTAAAGTAGATAAATTTTTGGTCAATGCATCTGTAATCAATTGAGGCGTGGGGTGTTTGGGTTCACCTATTTGTAAATTGATGGGGGCTAAGCCAGCTTTAGGTTGGCAAGAAGACATTAAGGCGCGTAATCGTTCGAATGGGTAAGGTTGTAAGCGGGACAGTAATGAATTCACAATAGCTCCTAAGCAAAATAACAATAAGCAAATTAGCCTAAGATTTTAGCATTAAATAAAATACTTTTTGTGTAAATTACCGAAATGCCTAGCCAAAATAGTCATAAAGCACTAAAATGGTTACCTACAGTTCTTTTGGGGGCGACCTTGGTTTCGACGGGGGTTGCAAAGCAGAAGAGGGCATACCGGGATCTCAGTTACCCCGTAAAACACTGAAATTATATAGTCGCAAACGACGAAACTTACGCTTTAGCTGCTTAAGCTAAACGCTGCAACGGTTGGCCTATGGGCCGTGTGGGGTAACTCACAGCAGTGTCATTTTACATAGGCTGGTTCTAAGTTGGGTTGCTTAATTTAGAATAAGACTTAAGGCAACTGGTTCAATATAAGCCTGTCGGTTGGCGTGTATTGGATAAGAATTCTAAATGAATCAGACTAAGTATGTAGAACTCTCTGTAGAGGATTTCCGGACGCGGGTTCGATCCCCGCCGCCTCCACCAAAATTTAAAATAACCCCAAATTTTTGGGGTTATTTTTTATCCAAAAAACTTAATTAACCAATTGATATATGGAAAGATTTAATTAAAATATATATTCGTGGTTTAAATTTATATGTTTTTTAAACCTTTATTTATGAGATTCACACAGTTATTGTCGGCAATATTATAGGTTAAATTAAAATATATATTGTAGTAACCAATGAATCTTAGAATCTTAATACACAGTATCAGGAGGCTGGTTTTATTGTATTAGTTTAAATGTAATGGGGATGCGTATTGTTTCTGAAATAGGCTTTCCGTTTTTTATCTCTGGGTTAAATTTGCTCTTTAATACAGCATTCTTTGCTGCATAGTCTAAGTCTTTGTCGCCACTACTTTTATAGATAAAAGCAGTTGTCACATCTCCTTGAGTACTGATTGTTGCTTGGATCAACACAGTACCTTCAATGCCAAGCTCTAATGCGCGAGAAGGGTATTCAAGTTTGATCGATGCCCGTTTGAGCGATGCTTTGTCTGATTGAAATTGATTTGCCCATTCCCATGGAGGAATTGGATTGGAAATAGACCACAATCCATACTTAGCCTGTTTGGCTTCTTCTTGTGCTAATTGGTATTCTTGATTTTGTCTATCATTTGATACTCTGTCATACCAAGCGTTTCCATAAAGGATCATGTGTAGGTTAACAGAGACAGCAACAGGACGAAACCCTATCTGATATTCGGTATCTGGATAACCTGAAAAATTATAAACAGTACCCAAAACAGAATGTTGCCCTGTTTTTGCAACTTCAATAAAAACATTTTTACCAAGGATGAGCTCCTCTAATTCTTTTTGTGCTTCAGCACCATAGGGTTGCTTCAGATCAGGTGCGATCAATTGATCCAATTGAACCGTAATTAAATTTTTTGGTTCAATTTGACAAATAAAAGAGTGACCATTGATTATATCGGTTACTTTGCATTCTATTGTTGTTTGCGCGTGGGTAAATGAAGCGAAAAATATTAAAGTAAAGAATAATGTTTTCATAAGTTATTTTAACATAATGATTTTATAGATTGGTTTTTGCTTGTTATATGTTTAATTGGGGGACGAAGCCATAAAATGAATGGGTTATATGATATGAAGAATATCAAAAATAAAATATTATTGTTAAAAGCTAAAAAATTATTGTAAAACGATAATTTATAAGATATGATGTTTTCCAAATAAATAACTTTAAGAAAGGTTAAATATATGAAAACGTTAAATATTGCACATGCTAGCCAACGTATGGCAATGGTGACCTTGTTTTTAATTGGTGCAATGTTGCTTTTAAATACGCTCAGTTGGTTCTTGCCTATTTTGGCTTCGGTTGAAGGTGGGTATGGTTTGAGTTTTTCTTTAACAGATCGGTTGATTTCAGGTTTCGATGTGAATATATTGGCTTTCCCATGGTGGCAAAAAATCGGTGGGGTGGTCTTATCCAGTATTCCATTATTGATATTGGCAAACGGTTTGTATCAATTATATTTATTGTTTCAAAACTTCAGTCAAGGACAGTATTTTTCAGTTACATCTGCCAATTATTTAGGTAAAGTTGGGCGTTCAGTGATGTTATGGGTTGTTTTGGATTTTCTCTGTGAACCACTGTTGAGTATGTGGATGACCATTAACGCCGCTTCTGGTGATCATCTGATCACATTGAGTATTACCGCTTCATCTCTTGTTGCTTTATTTCTTGCTGGGTGTATTACCATTATTGCCCATATTTTGCGCCAAGCGTCTATTATTGAGCATGAAAATAAACAGTTTATTTAGGATAAAATGATGTCAATTGAAATACAACTGGATGTTATGTTGGCAAAACGTAAGGTGAAGTCTAAAGATTTGGCGTTACAGGTTGGTATTACTGAACAAAATTTATCTTTATTAAAACAAGGAAAAGTGAAAGGGATACGTTTTTCGACACTTGAGGCAATCTGTCAGTATTTAGATTGTCAGCCAGGAGATCTATTAGTGTTTCACCCAGAGTCAGAATAATTGATTATTTAATAAAGAGGGCAGCATAAGAATATGCCCCCTCTTTATTAAAATTAAATGTTAGATTTAAACCCTTGCTTTTGCTTCTGCTAATTCAGTCAACGCTTTTTGTAGTTTTCTTTCTCTTTTGGCAATTTTTTGTGCGTCTCCTCTTGCTTTTGCTTCTTTTAGCTCACGTTCCGCTTTTGATACTTTGAACTCTTTTTCTTTGACTTTTTCTTGTCTTTTTGCTTTTAAACCCTCATCGGTACAATAGGCTTTAACATCAGCAAGTGCTTTATTTAAACCAGCAATACGGTAGGTATTATTATGGGTTTTTGCGTAAGAAATCTCGGTTTCTATGGCTTTTTGTTTTTCCGCACAAGATAAACCTTTTGCAGATACAGTCATTGATAATGATAGTGCAATGATGCTTAAAATAAATTTACTTTTTGTGTTCATGGGTATGTTTCCTTTTTTTGTTTAAATAAAAGTATTTGATGGACGTATGTTATCAAGTAAATATTAAGCAAATATTAAATTCAAATTATTTTATTGTGATATAAGCGCTGGTATAGAAAAAAAGAGTTTTTGATACTGCTAAAAGGTTAGCTCAACCCAGATATTTTTTGCATAAGTTTAATTATATTTGAATAAGCAATTTGTGGAATATTTTGTGCCTGTTAGATGATTTATGAAGATAATTTTTCTATAGTATAAAAGTTGATGTTTACCCAGAGAGTTTAAATACTCTCTGGGTAAGGTAAGGTAAGGTTAAATAGCTGAATTTTTGCTTATTTCATTAAATGAAGTAGTTTCTTTTTCCTGCTTTTGTTCTTTAATCAAACACACAATCAGTACACACGCAATCATTTCCAACATGGCCACAAAAAATAGGCCGCTGGATAAACTACCAGTAGTATCTTTTAAAAAACCAATCATATAAGGCGCCACAAATCCAGCTAAATTACCAACTGAATTGATTAGAGCTATGCCTCCAGCCGCAGCAGTACCAGCTAAGAATAATGTTGGTAAAGACCAAAAAACGGGGAAAGCAGCCAAGATACCTGCTGAAGCAATAGTTAATGAGAACATCGCTAAATAAATATTATCCATAAATAAGCCTGTTGCAAATAGACCAATACCTGCAATCAACGCTGCAAACGCACAGTGGTAGCGACGCTCTCCTGTTTTATCTGAATGGGCACCATTGAAAAGCATGGCAATTGTGCCCACAATAAAGGGGATAGCGGATACTAGACCGATCATTAAATTATTGTTAATGCCTAGTGATTTCACTACAGAAGGGGTCCAAAATGCGATTGTGGCATTGCCACTAACAATACAAAAATAAATGGCTGTGCAGTACCAAACTTTCTTTTGGGTAAAAATACTTTTGAGTGAAGAGTGTTTAGTTGGATCTTTACCTTCTTTGGCAATTTCTGCTGTAATAAATTGTTGTTCTTTTTGATTTAAAAATTTTGCATTTGCTGGTTTTTCGGGTAAATAAAGCAAGACAAAAATACCTGCAATCACAGAAGGAATACCTTCAATGATAAATAACCACTGCCAGTTAGCATGTCCACCAATACCACCTACCATCGTTTCCATAATAAAGCCCGCAATCGGGCCACCAACAACACCTGCAATGGCAAATGATGTCATAAACATGCCATTGATTTTCGCGCGTTGTTTTGCGGGAAACCAATAGGTTAGGTATAAAACCACCCCAGGGAAAAAGCCTGCTTCAAAAACCCCCAATAAAAATCTTAATGTATAAAAAATCATTTCAGAGTGGGCATAAGCCATACCAATTGAGGTAATCCCCCATAAAATAGTAATTCGTGCGAGGGTTAGGCGGGCTCCGATTTTTTCCAATAATAAATTACTGGGTACTTCAAATAAGAAGTAACCAATGAAAAAAATCCCTGCCCCAAAACCGTATACGGCTTCACTAAATTTTAAATCTTCCAGCATAGCCAGCTTGGCAAAGCCTACATTCACGCGGTCAATCCAAGCCAAGACAAATAAAAACACCAAAAAGGGGATTAAACGCCATGTGACTTTACGAAATATCTCTTTTTGTTCTTTTGTACTCAGTTGTTCTGAGTTATTTTGATTTGTTAGAACAGTCATAATAAATTTTTCCTTTGTTTTGAAACCAGATATTGAATTACAAATTAATAAGGCACCTTTCTATTAATTTTGAAATATGAATAATTTTTTGGTCATGGTTGTATAAGCCCGCAACAGATAAACCAACAGGTAATTGATTTGGCGAATGGCAAGGAAGGCTTAAGGCACAGCCATTTAAGAAGTTCATCACGGTTGTATTGCGTAGAGCCAGTGCATTCGTAGCAAAGAACAGCTCTTCGCTTTGTTCTAGTGGAGCCAAAAGAGGGGGTACTATCGCAACAGTTGGGTAAAGCCACGCATCGTATTGAGCCAGTTTTCCAGTTGCCTGTTTGATTAAATTTTTTCGAGCAAGTTGAATCGCTAAATAATCTGCCGCACTGATTACTTCGCCTCGGGTAATACGCTTAGCCACACGAGGGTCATATAGTGGTTGTTGTTCTGCATTTTGAAGATATTGTCGATGAATAAACCAAGACTCAGCAGCAGTTAATCCTCCTGCATGATTTATTTTAGGGATATCATAAAGTTCTTGAAAAGAAATTTTTTCAATAACTGCCCCAGAAGCTTTTAATTTATCCAAAGCCGAATGATACGCTTGCTGTACTGTTTCGTCTGCGTCATCTAATACATAATCATCGGTAATGGCAAACCTAAGTTGGTTTAAAGCTGAATAACTTTGAGTATGCTCTTGACCAGATAAAATAGAATCAACAAGTGCACAATCTTCTACTGAACGAGTGATTGCTCCAACTGTATCAAATGAATAAGATAAAGGAAAAGCGCCAGTTGTCGTAATGCGTCCGCAACTTGGTTTAAAACCGACTAATCCACAAAAAGCTGCAGGAATCCTTAAGGAACCTCCTGTGTCAGAACCCAAGGCAGCAACCGCATGGCCTAGAGCAACCGATACAGCACCACCAGAAGTTGATCCCCCTGCAATGCGGGTAAAGTTATCTGCATAAGTAGGGGTACCATAGTGGGGGTTTAAGCCTAAACCAGAAAAGGCAAATTCGCTCATATTGGTTCGACCAATCATGACGGCACCAGCTTGCCTGAGTTTTTGTATCACAGGCGCATCTATTTTTGCTGGTGTATGAGACTTGAATAAAACCGAACCTGCTGTGCTTACTTGCCCTTTTACATCAAATAAATCTTTAATGCTAACAGGTAGCCCCGCTAAACTTGAAGGAACAAAACCACTGGCACGATTTTTATCTACCGCAATGGCACTATTTAAGGCTAATTGCGGGTCAACCGAAACATAAGCTGTGCCACCATTGGCTTGGTAGTGTTCAATTTTTGCCAATTTTTGCTCAATCAGTTGCTCAGAGCCATTGAGTCGATGTTGTAGTTGTTCTTGTTGCTTGGTTATGGTCAAAGTCATGACTTTTACTCCACCATATCTAGAACAGTCACACTGTAGTGGTGTAATAGGCTGCGATTTAAAATAGGGTCATGTAACTCAAAGTGAAATTCATCACCATGAGCAATTTCTGTTAATACTGCTTGAGTGCCACAGAACATAGCAGTGTTTGTTGGGAAAACATCAGATTGTGTGAGTTTATGAATCAATTGAGGGATTGGCAGTAAACTGGCGGTTTGTCCTTCTTGATAGAGTTCTTTTTGCCCATTAATGGTTCGATAGGAACGCATAATCAATTCATCCCAATGATCTGCTACTTCAGCGTATAGCCAAACATTTTGACTGACAGGTTTGCTGCACATTTGTTTGGAGACTGCAACACTGTAGCTTTCTACTTTACGGTCAGTATGGTCTGAGCCGATACCCACTAATAATCCTTGGTCACTGTTGATTAAAACACATTCCACTTCACCAGATGAATTTTTTTCAATCACCTGCATATTTTGGTCTGTTGCTAATAAATGAGCAGATACTTGATAAAAACAAGGCACTGAGTTTGGGCGTTTGACCCCAATTTCCTCTAATTCTTTAATGTGTTCTTCTATGGCCTCAATGTTTCTGCCTGCCCAACCAGCGATGATTAATCGGTTAATTTCTACAGTTGAATGACCTTGTCCTACAATATTAAATTTCAGATGATTCATGATTTTCTCTCTTTCAGATGCTTTGGATAATAGAGTGTTTAAAGTTATTAATATGTGCCCGTATTGCATTGGTGGCTTCGGATAAATCTCTATTCTTGATTGCCTTTAAAATACGCAGATGTTCGTGGTAAATATTTTCACTGTGTTGTTGATCCGATAAAGTGATGAACCAAAAACGAGCTTGCATTTCATGTAATCGTTCCAACAGTTCTGCCAAAATTTTATTTTTAGCTGCAGTAGAAATGGCTTTGTGAAACTGCAAATCCAGTTTCATTAGTTCTTCAGTGTTTTGTTGCGATAAATAATATTCAGTTTGATTGATGATATCGTTCATTTGTGCAATATCTTCTTTAGTGGCATGTTCTACTGCTAATGAGGCACAAAGCACTTCATTGGCAACCCGCACTTCAATAATGTCGATAATTTGATTCAGCGAAATAGGGGTAACCAATACACCTTTTCTGGGCAAAATGGTCAACATGCCTTCTTGTGCCAAGCGGTGAATCGCTTGGTGAATAGGAGTTCTACCTAGTTGTAATTGATTGATCAGGTCTTGCTCGATCAATGGCTGTCCCGGTGAAAACTCACACGTAATGATTTTATGTTTGATTAAACTGTAAGCTTGGTCAGTTAAACTCAATTTATTTTTTCCTATCTAATATATTAGTGATATATCACAGAGGAGAAATTAATACAGCCTAGGTGAAAAAGCAAATTTTATTGTGGAAAATAAATTTATTATTTTGATTTTAAATGTAAAAAATATTTTATGGATTAAAGATAAAGCCAATTAATGAGAAACTGCACATGGGCTGGTACAATAAATAGAGTAAATTAAATTTTGAAAGGAAATTTTTATGTCTGCGCAAAAGGTACAGATTTACCACAACCCGCGTTGTTCAAAAAGCCGCGAAACATTGGCATTATTACAAGCAAATAACATTCAGCCACAAATTGTTTTGTATTTGGATAATCCACCAGATCATTCAGCCTTGCAGCAGTTGTTGATAAAATTGGGGTTTCAGTCAGCAAGGCAATTAATGCGTACTAAAGAAGATTTATATAAAGAGCTTAAATTAGATGATCAAACATTAACTCAGACTCAATTAATTGACGCTATGGTTCAGAATCCCAAGTTAATTGAACGCCCTATTGTGGTTGTTAATGATCAAGCCAGAATAGGACGACCACCAGAACAAGTTTTAGAAATTGTTGCATAATAATGGCTAAAACATTAAAAAATACTTTTTGTTTTTGTGGTTCAACAAAAATATATGAGCAGTGTTGTGCACCTTTTCATTTTGGGCTTAAAAATGCACAGACAGCAGAAGAGCTTATGCGTTCAAGATACAGTGCTTATGTGCAAAAATTGGATCAATATATCCAAAAAACTTGGCATCCAAGCAGCAGACCTGTTGTTATAGAAAATGCTGAACCACATTTAAAATGGTTAGGGCTAACCATAGTGCAAACATATAGCTGTTCTGACACAGAAGCATATGTTGAGTTTGTCGCTTGTTATCGTGTTGGTGGTGGGCCAGCACAAAAAATGCAAGAGTTAAGTCGGTTTGTGTATGAGCAAGAACAATGGTTTTATATTGATGGCTCTTTTGTCGAGTAATGTTTTGCCGTATTGAGTCAACTTTTTTGAATGATATGAAAATCTACTGATATATTGATTAATGTTGTGTTTTGCCACTGTTAAATAGCTTATAATATTAAAACAGAAAATAACTTATAAGTGGCAGTTATATGCAAGAGAATCAAACAAATTTATTTCATCGTTTTATCCTTCAAGGTAATTTGGTTAAGCGAATTCTTATTGGGTTAATCGCAGGTATTGCTTTAGCTTTTCTTTCAAATACAGTAGCTCAAGCAGTTGGTTTATTAGGGGTGTTATTTGTCAGTGCTTTAAAAGCAGTTGCGCCTGTGTTGGTTTTATTCTTGGTGATGGCTTCTATTATGAATCATAAATCAGGTCAAAAAACCAATATGCGTCCCATACTATTTTTATATTTATTGGGTACTTTTGTTGCAGCGTTAACAGCTGTGGTCATGAGTTTTATATTTCCGTCTAAGTTGACTTTGGTTCAAAATACAGTTGAAATGGCTGCACCAACTGGTGTGATTGAGGTTTTAAAAAGCCTGTTGATGAATATTGTGTCTAACCCAGTTGACGCTTTAATTAATGCTAATTACATTGGTATTTTGGTGTGGGCCGTAGGTTTAGGGTTGGCATTAAAACACAGTTCAGAACCTACAAAGAATGTCATTAATGATGTTTCTTCTGCGATTGTATTGATTGTTCAAGTAGTGATTCGTTTTGCGCCATTAGGGATTTTTGGTTTGGTGGCATCTACCTTGGCAACAACAGGGTTCCAAGCACTTGTACAATATACACATTTGTTGGCAGTACTTATTGGCTGTATGATCTTGGTTGCTTTGGTATTAAATCCTTTGATTGTATTGTGGAAAACTCATAAAAACCCGTATCCTCTGGTTTGGGCTTGTTTGCGAGAAAGTGGTGTTACGGCATTTATGACCAGAAGCTCAGCTGCCAATATCCCTGTCAATATGGAATTGTGTAAGAAAATGAATTTAAGTGAAGATACTTACTCTGTCTCTATTCCTCTCGGGGCAACCATTAATATGGCGGGTGCAGCCATTACCATTACAGTTTTGACTTTAGCCGCTGCGCATACCTTAAATATACAGGTTGATTTATTAACCGCATTTTTGCTCAGTATTATGGCTGCCGTTTGTGCTTGTGGTGCATCGGGTGTTGCAGGTGGGTCATTGTTATTGATTCCAATGGCTTGTAGTATGTTGGGGATTCACAATGATATTGCGATGCAGGTTGTTGCCGTTGGTTTTATCATTGGTGTTTTACAGGATTCAGCAGAAACAGCTTTAAACTCTTCTTCTGATGTTCTATTCACCGCTGCGGTATGTCAGGCTGAAGAAGCGAAAGCTGCCAAAGCATCTAAATAAATAACGATTTACACCAAACGTATCAAAAAATTAAAGAGGCACGCTTTTAAGCTGCCTCTTTATTGTTGATGCTGCTTAGGTTTATTAACGGTGTAAAATAAATTCTAAAACAAATTTACTGCCCATATAAGCGAGCATTAAAAAAACAAAGCCAATTAAAACAAAGCGAGAAGCCGTCTTTCCGCGCCAATGGTATTTAACTCGACCAAAAAGTAAAGCTGCATAAGTTAACCACGAAATTATGCCAAATACTGCTTTATGTGACCATTTTATTGGATGTCCAAACACATGTTCAGAAAATAAAGCACCACTTAATACCGATAACGTTAATAACGCAAAACCCACCCAAATCATTTGAAACATAATTTTTTCAAGGCTGAGTAAAGGGGGTAAAAAACGAATCAAAGTTGAGTTTTTTCTGTGATGTAAATCATAACTTAAACGCCATAACAGTAATGCCAGTAAAGCGGCAATACCAAAAAGACTGTAAGCCAAAATAGATACAACAATATGCACTAAGAATGGTAGATTGTCATGTAAATAGGCAATAGGGGTACCAGGGAAGAAGTAGCTGATTAACAAGGTAATGACAGTTAAAGGAAATAACAATAGCTGTAAGCCTTGTAGTTTTAAAAAGAAGCTGGAAAACCAGTACCAGATCAACATAATCCATGTAATCAGGTTCAACGCGCTGCTAAAACCCAATAAAAGACGTTGATTGTGCATTAAGTGTTGCCAAACCCATACAGTTTGAAGAACCAAAGTAATGCCTAAAATGCAGTGTTCCTTTGTCAGTGGGTAAGCGTGGGTCGATTTTTTTTGCCAAAAATAAACGACATAGGCACTTAAACCTGTATATATTCCCAACAAAACTAAGAATAAACCCATATTATCTCTCACTGTTTCTGTCAAAAACGGCACTATCGTGTAAAATAGTGTTTTTTATATAAACTGTATTTTAATAAAGCTCTTACGAAGTGTACATGGATTCGTTTAATATTTCGATAACTATTATCGTTATCTTTACAGTTTAAAATAAATAAACGAACAATTTAAAAAGAGGCTTTGCAAAAATTCAGTCATGATTTTGGGAAAAGTATATGTTAGATAATTTATCCAGTCGCTTGGGGCAAATGGTCAAAACCATGCGTGGGCAGGCCCGTTTGTCAGAAGACAATATCCAAGAGGCTTTGCGTGAAGTACGTATGGCATTATTAGAGGCCGATGTCGCCCTGTCTGTGGTAAAAGATTTCATTGCAAAAGTCAAAGAAAAGGCAATGGGACAAGAAGTTATTGGTAGTTTGACACCTGGTCAAGCCTTTATTGGTGTGGTCAATGATGCGTTAACCGAATTAATGGGGACACAAAATGATGCCCTAAATTTGGCAGCAGTGCCGCCTGCCGTTATTTTAATGGCTGGTTTGCAAGGTGCAGGTAAAACAACGACTGTGGGCAAATTGTCTCGTTTGCTTAAAAATGACGAAAAGAAAAAAGTCTTGGTGGTTTCTGCTGACGTTTACCGCCCTGCTGCGATTGAACAGTTAAAATTATTGGCAACCCAAATTGGTGTGGAGTTCTTTGCTTCAGATGTGTCACAAAAACCAGTTGATATTGTACTTGCCGCTAAAGATTATGCAAAAAAACACTTCTTTGATGTTTTAATGGTGGACACTGCTGGTCGTTTGGCTATTGATGAAGCCATGATGGCAGAAATCAAAGCTATTCATGCTGCGGTTGACCCAGTTGAGACGTTGTTTGTGGTTGACTCTATGCAAGGGCAAGATGCGGTTAATACAGCAAAAGCGTTTGATGAAGCATTGCCGCTAACAGGTGTTGTGTTAACTAAGATGGACGGCGATGCACGTGGTGGTGCTGCATTGTCTGTGCGCCATGTCACAGGTAAACCCATTAAATTTATTGGTGTGGGTGAAAAAGTAGATGGCTTAGAGCCTTTCCATCCAGACCGATTAGCTAACCGAATTTTAGGGATGGGGGACGTATTAAGCCTGATTGAAGATGTTCAAAAAGGGATTGACCAGGAAAGTGCCGCAAAAATGGCACGCAAGTTACATAAAGGCAAAAAATTTGATCTAGATGACTTTATGTTACAAATTCAGCAAATGAAAAATATGGGGGGCATTGAGTCACTTATGGCGAAAATGCCTGGTGATATTGCTGCAATGGCAAAAGCGGTACCAGAAGGCACAGCAGAAAAAGCCATTAAACGCACAGAGGGGATCATTAACGCAATGACCCCACAAGAGCGCCGTAAACCTGAATTAATTAAAGCCAGCCGTAAACGTCGAATTGCTATGGGCTCAGGTGTCTCTGTGCAAGAAGTCAACCGTATGTTAAGCCAGTTTGAACAATCACAAAAAATGATGAAACAGTTCTCTCGTGGTGGTATGGGCAAAATGTTGAAAATGGCACAAGGGTTAAAAGGAATCATTCCTAAGTAACTGTGTGTCAATAAAAAGGCTGCTTTATTTAAGCAGCCTTTTTTTGCTATAAAACGATCAGGAAACAATTTTTAGGGGATGTTAAACATTGGAACTGGTCAATGGAAATACAACCATCAATCAATATCCGTTGATAAAGCGCGTAAAGTAGAGGCAAGCTCAAAATAATGGTTCTTTTCTTCTACTTTTGGTACATATTAAATATAACAGTAATCATAAGAATGTTGCGCTTAATGAATTGATTGCTTGTTATAAAATGGTTTTTAAAATACCTGTTTTCATCAATCTAATATTTTTTGTGCTTTTAGATAATTATAGGTAATCGTTTTACGGCATGTTAAAAAATCGGGGTTTTTCTGCGGTTTGTCTTGAGTCAAGCGAGTAGCAAAAAAATAGGTGTTGTCTTTTTTCTCGATATAACCAACCCACCAACCAATATCTTGAGTCTTTGTTACGCCCCAACCTGTTTTTGCTCTTAAGGTGTATTGGTTATTTTGCTCCTCAATGATGAGTTTTTTAACAATAGAATAAGTGCGTTTTGAAAACGGTAAAGTTTCCTGATGAAGTGCTGTCAAAAATTCAATTTGCTGTTTGGGAGAAATCTGTAAACTGCTGTCTAGCCAAAATCGATTGATATTATTAGAAAATTTTTCATTACCATAATGTAATTTTTTTAAATAATATTGGTATTTTTTTGTGCCGATTTTTTGAGCCAAACGTTGATAAAACCACACGGTTGAGTTTTTATAGGCAATACTTAAATTATTGTCTTGATTCCATGCTTCATATTCCCGTTTTTTTCCATCCCAAGGTAATGTCTCGTTTTCATCTTTCACAATATGTTCTTCTAAGGCAATGGCAGAGTTTGGAATTTTAAAGGTTGAAGCAGGAACAGTTGTTTTAAGTGCATCAGTTGGGTCAGAAAAAAACCAACGATTGTGTTTTAAATCATAAATGGTCACACTACCTGTTACATGACAATCAGAAAAATAATCTGCATGGCTATAAGTGTTTAAAAAAAGTGACAGAATAGTGGGTATTAAAAAGTATTTTTTCATAAGATTTGTTCCATTATTATTTTAAAATTTTGTTATTTAAATATTTTGATTTATCTTTGGTTGTTTATGCTACGATGATATGATTAATTTAATATTATTTTGGGTGGTAAAAGCATAAAATGCAAAATCGTTCTTTTTTATTATTATTTTTGATTATAAGCTGTTTCATCCATTTTGTTTTAATTCTATGTAAACCATTTGAATTATTCTTTATGATTTCCTATTCCTCTAAATTGGACTATCTCTATGGACACTTACTTTATTCAGTAGATCCTTTTTTCTGGTTGTTTATTTATGCTTTATGTACCACATTTATTTTTTATACAAAAAAATTGAAAAAAACAGGTATATATATTCAGTACATCGGCTGTATTTTTATGCCACTTGTCGCATTACTGTTGGCGGATATACTCAAAGAATCTTTAATGAATCAAACTATTGATATTAAAAATATTAATTTATTATTATCTATGTATATGGATAATTATCTTTGGGGATTAACTTTACTGTTATTTTTATCCATAATCATTGTAGAAAGGTGGTTTGGAGAATATTCAAATGGGCAGCCTCATCCTAGTCAAATCATACTAAATATACCTTTTATATTTAACCAATTTTCAAATCTGTTGTTTAATCAACATCAGTCGTATAAACAAAAACGGAAGATATTTTTTAAAAGTATATTTTGGAGTTTGTTGATCGGTATTCTTGTATTTTCTTTTCTCTTTGGTTTTCCCATATTAGGTACAGTTATGGCAAGAAAGGTACTTGCTTTAACTGGATGTGAACCCGCATTTGATGGTATTCCAGCATGTTTTAACCATGGCTTTATCCAATCTCGGTTTGGCCCTCTATCGATTTGGCTTGCCGCTTTTGCTACTCCTTTTGTATTTTTATTTCAATTTGCTGATATATTGTTTATTTGGTCATTTTTAATTATTTTTTTTGGTGTGCTGGCATTTAAAAAATAAACATATCTACATAAAATGCTTGAAGATATATCGTCAAAAAGTTGGTCTTTATTTCTTTAGCAAAATTGTGTATGTTAGTTAAAGGTGGTTTTGTTTTTTTCGCCATGCCATGGTGCGACCCAATGTAATAAAATCATACCAGGGAAGGCCAAAATAAAACACAGCCAAAAGAAGCTGGTGTAACCGAGCATTTCAATTAAATAACCCGTTGTTGAGTTAATAAATGTACGGGGTACCGCAGATAAACTGGTAAATAAAGCCAATTGCGTGGCGGTAAAAGCAGGGTTAGTCTCCCGAGCCATAAATGCCACAAATGCAGCCGTGCCCAAACCCACACCCACAGCTTCAGCACCAATCACAACAGCTAAGGCGATGCGCTCGTAAGAACCAATCGTCGCAAATGTGCCATGATCAGCCAACCAAACAAATCCCAATATAGTGACTACTTGCACCACCCCAAAAAGCCATAGTGCTTTGTTGATGCCCATTCTGAGCATCCAAATGCCCCCTAAAATGCCAGAAATAACCGCAGGCCATAGCCCAGCATTTTTGGCAATGACACCAATGTCTGATTTGCTGAATCCCATATCCATATAAAAGGGGGTCGCCAGTGCTGTTGACATGCTGTCGCCTAATTTATATAAGAAAATAAACAATAAAATCAGTAGGGCAGAACGCACACCTTTACGGCTAAAAAACTCAACAAATGGTTCAATAAAACTTTGTCTAAATGTTTTAGGGGCTTTGGTGTTTAAAGGGGGCTCTTTTGCCAGACACAAGGTCATGAATACGCCTGGTAACATAAATAAAGCCGTGACTAAGAATACTGTTGACCAAGGGAAGTGATCCGCTAAAATTAATGATAAAGAACCTGGTATTAAACTGGCGATACGGTAGGCATTCACATGAATTGAATTACCTAACCCTAATTCCTGATCAGTTAATATTTCTCTTCTAAATGCATCTAAAACAATATCTTGGCTGGCAGAGAAAAAAGCCACACCTAAGCAAATTAAAGAAATTTTGCTTAAATCTTCTTGTGGTGAAAAAAATGAAAAGGTGGCTATAAGTACCAATAACACCACTTGTGTGATAAACATCCAGCCCCTACGCCTGCCAAGGAAAGGGGGGATAATTTTATCCATTAATGGCGACCACAAAAATTTCCATGTAAAAGGCAGTTGAATTAAAGCAAATAAACCAATCGCTTTTAAGTCAATACTTTCAGAACGTAGCCATGCAGGAATTAAATTAATCAATAAATATAAAGGCAAGCCAGAAGTAAAGCCCGTAAAAATACAAATGAGCATGCTTCGGGTAAAAATTTGTTGGTACCATGGTTTTTTGGTTGGATTTTGTTTTACCGTTGTATCCGACATAAGGGAGCTGTTTGGTGCTTGATAAGGGCTTTGCTTGTTTTCAGACATAAATTATAGACGGATCAAAAGTGAATAAAACGCGACCATATTACCTTAATTCAGTTCGGTCGTGTCAGGTTTGCTCTTTATTCAGCATAATAAAAATATCAGGCTGATTTTCAGCCTGATATTTTGGTTCAATCAATTAAATGGCAATGTTCAATACGCTAACAGTATCTTGTGCAATCATTAATTCTTCATTGGTATTCACAACCAATGCCAATGGTGCAGTACTGCTGGTAATGACCCCAGCCTTACCTCGGCAAGTTTCATTATTGGCATTTTCATCCAATTTTAAGCCTAAGAAACTTAAATGATTAATGACTCTGGCACGCATAGAAGCAGAGTTTTCACCAATACCACCAGTGAAGACTAAAGCATCTAAACGACCTAATGGCACCACATAACCTGCAATGTATTTAGCCAAGCGGTAAGCAAAAACCTCTAAAGCTAATTGAGCGTTACGGTTACCATTTTCAGCAGCTTCTTCAACTTCACGGCAGTCGTTGCTTAATTCAGATAAACCTAATAAACCACTTTCTTTATTCAATAAGTTATTAATGGCAGAAATATCCATTTTTAACTCTTGATTTAGGTAAGAAAATAAACCTGGGTCAATGTCACCAGAACGAGTACCCATGACCAAACCTTCTAAAGGTGTTAAGCCCATAGAGGTATCCATACATTTGCCATTTAAAATAGAAGCAACTGAAGCACCATTACCCAAATGAGCAACCACTAAAGCAAAATTGTTCTCGTCTTTGTTAAGCATTTTTGCTGCTTCTTTAGCAACAAAGCGATAACTTGTGCCATGGAAACCATAACGGCGAACATGGTTTTCACGATATAGTTTCATCGGTACAGCATACAAATAAGCATGTTCAGGCATAGTTTGGTGGAATGAAGTGTCAAAAACCCCAACATTTTTTAAAGAAGGAAATGCTTTTTGTGCTGCTCTTACTCCTAAAATATTAGCAGGGTTATGTAATGGCGCTAGATTAGAACACGCTTCAACAGTTTTGAGCACTTCATCGTTGATTTCAACAGAAGCTTTAAATGCTTCGCCTCCATGTACCAAACGATGACCAATTGCAGTGACTTTTTCAAATAAACCCAGTGCTTTTAGTTTTTCTAAAATACTTTCTAGTGCACCAGTGTGATCATTTGTGGTTAAAAAACGGGTTTCTTTATGGCCGTCAAACTTAAAAGTAACAGATGCATCTTGCAAATTTAATTTTTCGGCTAAACCTGATAGTACGTCTTTTTCTGTCTTTGGATCTATAACTGAGAATTTTACAGATGAACTACCGCAGTTAAGAACAAGAATCAGATTGTTACTATTAGACATTATAATGGTTCCTTTAAAATAATAAATTGAACTTTCAATTTTCGGTGATTATAAAAGAGAGTTTAGCGCTTGCCTATAGAGAAAACAGCGTTATTGATTAAGCTCAAGAAAGCAGCCATTGAAATATTACCAGATTCGGGTACAATGGGGAAAATTAATTGATTTCGCAAGTTCCATTTTTGGAGCTTGCATTTTTATTTTGCATCAGCAAAAACCTGTGAAAAGCCAAAAAGAGTCTACGCTCTTTTTTATTTTTATATGAGGTAGGTAATGAAAAAGGTTCCTTTAACGGTAGCTGGTGAAGCTTTATTAAAAGAAGAGCTTCAACGATTAAAAAGTGTCGAACGTCCCTCTGTGATTGCAGCAATTGCAGAAGCACGTTCTCATGGTGACTTATCTGAAAACGCTGAATATGAAGCAGCAAAAGAGCGTCAAGGATTTATTGAAGGGCGAATTGCTGAGTTAGAAGCAAAATTAAGTAATGCTCAAATTATTGATCCTTCTACTCTTGATGCCGAAGGGCGCATTGTCTTTGGTTCTACTGTGACACTACTTGACTGTGATAGCGAAGAAGAGGTTCGTTACCAAATTGTTGGTGAAGATGAAGCTGATATTAAATTAGGTAAAATTTCAGTTAACTCTCCTATTGCCCGTGCATTAATCAGTAAAGAAGAAGGTGATGTTGCGGAAGTTCAGGCGCCTGGTGGCGTGAGAGAGTTTGAGGTTATTGCTGTACAGTATATTTAACATTACTCAATAGGTAGATTTCATGAATCAATTAAACAAAATCAAAATAATGGCACTTTGTTTGTGGGTTGGTGGTTTATTTATGATTGGTGGTTTAGTTGCTCCTGTTCTGTTTATGAATCTACCTGATAAAATGACTGCAGGTATGTTGGCTGGAAAATGTTTTGATATTCAAACATGGGTCAATCTTGCTTGTGCTGTGTTGATATTTTTGGTGATGTTATTAGAGAATCAAAGCCACACCTTTAAAAAAGCAGGTTTTTGGTTGTTGCTGATTATGGTGGTATGTGTTGTGGTCAGTCAGTTTGGGATTACACCGATTATTGAACAGTTAAAGGCGGGTAGAGTGCCTGATGCTCATGGCAGTTTAGGCCCAGAATTTGCCAAGTGGCATGGGATCAGCAGCAGTATTTATTGGTTACAAGCATTATTAGGTGTATTGCTTATATGGAATCAAGTTCCACGCAGAGCGGATTAATTTGATTTCATTCTATCTAATAAAAAAGCCACTTATATTTTAAGTGGCTTTTTTATTTAAGATTCATTTGGACGCCATAAAACCAGCTGTTTGCCTATATGTTGTACAGGGTGGGCATTAAGTGTGTCACATAAATTTTGAAAAATAGCTTCACGTTCAGCCCTATCATCACCCATTACTTTTATCTTAATTAATTCATGGGCAGTTAAACTGCTATCAACTTCATGAATAATTGCATCCGTTAAACCATTTTGTCCAATCATCACAACAGCATTTAAATGATGTGCCTGTTGTTTTAAAGCTTGGCGCTCTTTAGGTGTTAATATTTTTTGAGTCATACCATTAAATATATATCGATTAAAATAGTATTGTACGTGAAAGTATACAAAAAGACAGCTGATTATTATAAAAATAACCATTAGATAAAGTGTTTGACAATAGGTCAGTTTGAAAAACCATTAGTGTTGAATCAAACCATCATTTTTTAAAACTTGGCTCGAATACATAGAAAATTGTGTCTACTAAAGTTAATTAAGTAATGATAAAGTATTCATAATTGACTCAATAGTTATTTTATTCTGAATGAAGACAATACTTTGATTGATGAAAAATGAATTTGAATATAAAATTAGCCACAGTTAACTCATCTTGAAGAAAGCCAGCAGTATTGAAATCTAATCGTTCTAAATCATCCAAAGCATGGTTAAGCGAACACGTCCATGATGTTTATGTTCATCAAGCTAAACAAGCTGGCTATAGGGCACGTTCTGCATATAAATTTTTAGAAATTAATGAAAAAGACAATCTGATTCATTCTGGTGATATTGTTGTTGATCTAGGTAGTGCGCCAGGTAGTTGGTCTCAGGTGGCGCAAGAATTAGTTGGTGAAAAGGGACAAGTTTTTGCTCTGGATATTTTACCCATGGAACCTATTGAAGGGGTTCAGTTTATTCAAGGGGATTTTAGGGAAGAAGACGTACTCTTAAAATTTGAAGAGTTATTAAATAATCGACCAGTGGATCTTGTAATTTCCGATATGGCCCCCAATATGAGTGGGCAGGCAGTCACAGATCAAGCCAGAAGTTACTATTTGGCAGAGTTGGCTTTAGATTTTGCCCAAAAAAATTTAACACCAGAAGGTGGTTTTCTGGTCAAAGTGTTTCAAGGCAGCGAGCAACAAAGTTATATGCAAGCAATGCGCGCTGTGTTTTGTCAAGTTCAGGTACGTAAACCAAAAGCATCAAGGGATCGCTCTTCAGAGATTTACCTGCTTGGTAAAAAATTGCGGTAAAAAAATTTATAAAGTATCAATACACATGTTGTCATCACACAAATTATTAGCAAGGAGCCTTATTTCGTGGGTCTACATTTTAAAAATTTAGTGCTTTGGATCGGTTTAGCTTTTTTAGCTTTAACTGTCTTTAATTATACAAGTACAAAAAATGAGAATAGTAAACAAATTGAATATTCTCAGTTTATGGTGGATGTGAATGCAGGTAAAGTCAGTAACGTGACCATGGAAGGCTCCGTAGTAGGTGGTTATGTCATCAAAGGTAAACGCACAGACAATACCGAATTCTTTACCAATGCTCCTTTAGACGACAAGCTGGTTCCTACCTTACTTGAAAAAAAGGTACGCTTAGATGTTAAGCCAGAAGAAAAACCCAGCATGTTGCTCAGTATCTTTATCAGCTTGCTGCCTGTTTTGTTATTAATAGGCTTATGGGTGTTTTTTATGCGCCAAATGCAAGGTGGTGGCAAAAATGGTGCGATGTCTTTTGGTAAAAGTAAGGCTCGATTACTGGATAAAGACAAAAACAGCATTACCTTTAAAGATGTAGCAGGTTGTGATGAAGCAAAAGAAGAAGTCAGTGAAATTGTTGATTACCTAAAAGCTCCTTCACGCTACCAAAGCTTGGGTGGCCGTTTACCAAGAGGTGTTTTGTTGTGTGGTAGCCCTGGTACAGGTAAAACCTTATTGGCTAAAGCCATTGCGGGTGAAGCAAAAGTACCTTTTTTTAGTATTTCTGGTTCTGACTTTGTGGAGATGTTTGTTGGGGTAGGTGCTTCTCGTGTCCGTGACATGTTTGAGCAAGCGAAAAAAAATGCACCGTGTATCATATTTATTGACGAAATTGATGCCGTAGGTCGTCAGCGTGGTGCAGGTTTAGGTGGTGGTAATGATGAACGCGAACAAACATTAAATCAATTATTGGTTGAAATGGATGGTTTTAATAACAATGAAACCGTCATCGTCATTGCGGCAACCAACCGTCCAGATGTTCTAGATCCTGCCTTAATGCGTCCAGGTCGTTTTGACCGACAAGTTGTTGTACCATTACCCGATATTCGTGGTCGTGAACATATTTTACAAGTCCATGCACGTAAAGTACCCATTGATAAAGAAGTTAATCTTGCGACAATTGCACGTGGTACACCAGGCTTTAGTGGTGCCGACCTTGCTAACTTAATAAATGAAGCTGCTTTATTTGCCGCACGCCGTAATAAGCGATTAGTCGATCAAAGTGATTTTGAATCAGCCAAAGATAAAATTATTATGGGTGCTGAACGCCGTAGCATGGTGATGACTGAAGACGAAAAACGAAATACTGCATACCATGAATCTGGGCATGCTATTGTTGCCAAATTGATTCCAGGGTCAGATCCTGTTCATAAAGTGACTATTATTCCACGTGGTAGAGCACTTGGTGTGACCATGCAACTGCCAGAAGAAGACCGTTATGCTTATGACAGAAAATACTTACTAGGACGTATTGCCATTTTATTTGGTGGACGTATTGCCGAAGAAGTATTCATGAACCAAATGACAACAGGCGCCAGTAATGACTTTGAACGTGCGACACAAATGGCACGTGATATGGTGACCCGTTACGGTATGAGTGACAAGATGGGGCCTATGGTTTATGGCGAAAATGAAAGCGAAGTCTTTTTGGGTCGTTCAGTAACCACTACCAAAAACTTATCCGAAACCACCTTAGCAGCAGTTGATGCAGAGATTCGTCGTATTATTGATGAACAATATAAACTTGCGCGTACTTTATTAGAAGAAAACCGCGATAAAGTAGAGCGTATGACCAAAGCTTTGTTGGATTGGGAAACCATCGATTCAGACCAAATTGACGAAATTATGGCTGGAAAAGAGCCTAGCCCACCAAAAGATTACAGTCAAAATGTCAGAACTGAAGAAGAACTTGCTGCTTTAGATGAAATTGATCAATCAAAACAAACAGCTGTTAAAGAGCCAACTGATGGCAATGCGCCAGAAGAGCCAAAAACCGACAGTCCGGTTGAACAAGAGCCAAAAGCAGAAGACACAAAAGTAGAACAAGTTGTAGACAATCATACTGAAGCTACTGAAGGTGTAGACACAGATCAAACTGAGCAAAAAAAACCAGAAGATAAATAAACAAAGGCAGCAAACGCTGCCTTTTTCCTATCAGTACATTTATAAAAAGGATCATCATGCAACTTAATTGTGGTCGTTTTGAACTTGATTTAACGACACCTAAAGTCATGGGCATTTTAAATGTTACCCCAGATTCATTTTCCGATGGCGGTCAGTTTAAAGCCCATGATTTGGCTTTAGAACATGCAAAACAAATGATTGAGCAAGGTGTGGATATTATTGATGTAGGTGCAGAATCAACCCGTCCTAATGCAGCTTTTGTCAGTGAAGAAGAAGAATGGGCAAGATTAGAACCTATCTTGTCATCTTTACAAAACTTTAATGTACCCATTTCCCTAGATACCCGTCGTACCTCTATAATGAAAAAAGCTTTAGCCGAAGGTTGGGTTGATTTAGTGAATGATGTTTCTGCATTAGAAGATGAAGGAGCTGTTGAGCTATTGGCCAAACAATCTAATACCGCAATTTGTTTGATGCATAAACAGGGTAATCCTGAAAATATGCAAAAAGAGCCTTATTATGAGGATGTGGTGGCTGAAGTGAGCCAGTATCTACAAGATAGGGTGCAGGTATGTAAACAGGCAGGTATTGATACCAAGCGACTATTGGTCGACCCAGGTTTTGGTTTTGGTAAAACATTGGCTCATAACCTAGCTTTAATGAATACCTTAGATCAATGGGCAAAAGACCAAGAAGTGCCTGTTTTAATCGGTATTTCCCGTAAAAATATGTTGGGTAAGCTGGTAAATGAACCAGAGCCTAAAAACAGAATGGTTGCCAGTGTGGTTGCAGCCCTTGCAGCTTGCGCTAGAGGAGCCAAAATTGTACGGGTGCATGATGTTAAAGAAACCGTACAAGCGCTGACTATTTGGCAACATATGGGTGTGTTTATTTAAATTTTATCGCAGAAGAAAAACAGAATGTCTCGTAAATATTTTGGTACAGATGGGGTTCGTGGTGAGGTAGGGCAATATCCAATTACCCCCGATTTTATGGTGAAGTTAGGCTATGCTGCTGGTAGAGTGTTGGTCAACCATGATGAGCAAACCCCCACAGTGCTTATAGGTAAAGATACACGTATTTCTGGTTATATGCTTGAAGCTGCTTTAGAAGCAGGTTTTACTGCCGCAGGTGTACACGTTTTATTAACGGGGCCGTTGCCCACACCAGGGGTGGCTTATTTAACCAGAGCCTTAAGGTTGTCCGCAGGTGTGATGATTTCTGCTTCACATAATGCCTATACCGATAATGGCATTAAATTTTTTGCCGAAGGCGGTAAAAAATTAGATGATACGCTGGAGCTAGAAATAGAAGCGATGCTCGATGAGCCTTTAGTCACCAAACCTTCTAAAGATTTAGGACGAGCACGCCGTATTGATGGTGCAGTAGACCGTTATATTGAGTTTTGTAAGAGCAGTTTTCCCCATTATCGTCATTTACGTGGTTTAAAAATTGTTGTCGATTGTGCCAATGGCGCAACATACCACGTTGCCCCTAAAGTATTTCATGAACTAGGTGCCGAAGTGGTGAATATTGGTTGTGAGCCTAATGGTTTTAATATTAATGACAAAGTTGGTGCAACGTATCCTAAAACCTTACAAGCTGCTGTGCTACAGAATGAAGCCGATTATGGCGTTGCCCTTGATGGCGATGGTGACCGATTAATGATGGTTGATAAAAACGGCAAAGTTTATGATGGTGATGCTTTATTGTATGTTATTGCCAAAGCCAGAGCCGTTACAGGCAAACAAGTCGGTGGTGTGGTGGGTACATTAATGACCAACTTAGCGATGGAACAGGCATTAGAAAAACTGTCTATTCCCTTTTCTCGTGCCAAAGTAGGCGATCGTTATGTGTTGGAACAACTTTATCAGCATGAATGGTTATTAGGTGGAGAAGCATCGGGGCATGTATTGTGTTTAGATAAGCACAATACAGGCGATGGCATTATTTCTGCCTTACAAGTGTTTTCTGGTTTGATGGATTTAAACCAAAATTTATCGGATGTTTTAAGAGATTGGCAAGCTTTTCCACAAGTTTTGATTAATGTCCAAATACAAAAAGGTCAAAACTGGCAAACTGCATCAGAGCAGGCTTTAAAAGAAGCAAATGAAGCATTAAAAGGCATTGGTCGGGTGGTTTTACGTGCTTCTGGTACAGAGCCTGTTGTGCGGGTAATGGTCGAGGCTAAAACAGAAGAGATGGCGCAAAAATATGCGCAAATGATTGCTGACTCTATTACCCAGAGTTAAATATTTAATAAAGAAAAAAGAATGGATTACTTTTTCTCAATTTTGCAAGAATTTTTTATTCAATATGGTTACTTAGCTGTTTTTATTGCTTTGTTGATTTGTAGTATTGGTGTGCCTATTCCTGAAGATGTCACCTTGGTTACAGGTGGGGTGATTGCTGGCCTTGGGTACGCAAATGTTCATATTATGTTTATCGTTGGTATGGCAGGGGTGCTCATTGGCGATGGCATCATGTTTATGGCAGGTAAACATTATGGCGATAAGGTCATCAAGTTTCGGCTTATTGCCCGAGTCTTTACCCCCGCGCGTTATAAGAAAATGCAGGAGAAATTCGAGCGTTATGGTAACTGGGTATTATTCTTTGCACGGTTTATGCCAGGTTTACGTACCGCAATGTTTTTAAGTGCAGGTATGAGCCAAAAAGTAACCTTTGCTCGATTTTTAATGATGGATGGCTTAGCCGCATTGATTTCCGTTCCCGTTTGGGTTTACCTTGGTGATATTGGTGCCAGAAATATCCATTGGTTAAAAATCATGGTGCACCGTTTCCAAGTGGGCACATTTGTTATTTTAGGTTTGGTTGCCTGTTTTGTGATTGGCATGTGGTTGTATAAACGAAAAAAAGCCAAGCAAGAAGAAATATCAGAACAATAAAATAACCTACATCAAGCAGAGTACATCAATATGGATAAAACAATAGGATTTATCGGCTGTGGCAATATGGGCAGCGCCATTGTCAAAGGCATTTTGAACCAACAACTGTTCAGCAAAGATAAAATATGGGTCAGTGATAGGCAAAATGCAAGAGCAATTGCCGAACAGTTGGGCATCCAATATGCAGCCAATACAGAAATTGCCAAGCAAGACATCATCGTATTGGCGGTTAAGCCAAATATAATGGCAAAAGTGTTGGCTGAAATTAAACCCCTTATCCAACCACATCAAATTATTGTGACCATTGCTGTAGGTTTAACCATTCGGTTTTATAAAGATATTTTGGGTGACAATATAAAACTTGTTCGAGTCATGCCCAATACGCCTGTTGCAGTGGGTGAGGGGATGTCAACATTAACTTGTGAAGCACCAGTGACAGAAGAAGATCAGAATACGGTTCGTTCTATTTTTAATGCCATTGGTCAAACAGCCGTGATTGATGAATATCTCATGAATACAGCTTCTGCCGTGGCAGGCTCAAGCCCCGCTTTGGTAGATTTATTTATTGAAGCCATGGCCGATGGTGCGGTGCGTCATGGTTTGCCTCGTCAAATTGCATATGAAATGGTGACTCAAGCCATTTTAGGTTCCGCAAAATTAGCCAGAGACACAAAAATACACCCAGGTGTATTAAAGGATCAAGTATGTTCCCCTGCCGGCACAACCATTGAAGCTGTTACCACATTAGAAAAACACAATTTTCGTTATGCCGTGATTGATGCCATTACCGAGTGTGTTAAAAAAGCAGACAAAATGAGCTAGCAATGTTTTTATAAAAAAGAGGCAGAACACAGTTGTTCTGCCTCTTTTTTATCATCATTTTGGGTTACCAAAGTGCCACTTTAAGCCCCAAAGCGACCAATACCGTACCCAAAAGCTTATCTAAAACTTTATGCACTTTATTTAAAGCAGTTTGCACAGAATGGCTTTGAATAATGGTAATCAATAAAGGCCACCAAACAACCGCTTGAATTAAAATAATAAAGGCGTACCAAAGTTTTTCTGAGAAGGTAGAATCTATGGCCAAAACTTGTGTGAAAATCGCTAAAAAGAATAAGGTGGCTTTTGGGTTTAACAAATTACACAACAATCCTTGGTAAAAAGCCTTTTTTAAACTGATTGGCGTTTTTTCCTGTTGTTGAAAATCCATTTTGCCATTGCCCTTACTTCTTAACGCTTGAATGCCAATATAAATTAAATAAGCAGCGCCTGCATATTTTAAAATATTAAATAACCATGGGGTGGTGGTAATCACAAGAGCCAAACCCGCAATACAATAACTCATATGAAACGCAATACCCAAAATCACCCCTAAAGCCGTCATCATGGCCGCTTTTTTTGGATAATTGAGCGCATTTTTAACGACCAGAAAAAAATCAGGGCCAGGGGAAAGCATGCCCAATAGGGCAATAGTAAAAACCGATAAACTTGTTGCTAACATAAAATTTGTCCTAAGCTGGCGTATTTTTAGGTTTAAATATACGCGTTAAAGGCGTCATAATCAATAAAATAACCGCCCCTGCTAATACACCAAAAACAGCATTTAAAATGCTGGGCGTCAGCGCAGCAAGTAGACCGCCTAAAATAGGGATATTGGTCAAACCTTGGGCAATTTGGTTAAAAAAATCAGACACAATATGAATGCCATGGGTCAAAATACCCCCACCAACCATAAACATCGCAATGGTACCAACAACAGTTAAAAACCGCATTAAATAGGGGGTGGTATTGACCAAAATAGCCCCTATTTTTTTTGCCAGCATATTGGTTTTTCGCATTAAATAAAAACCAACATCATCTAATTTAACAATACCTGCAACCAAACCATAAACACCCACAGTCATAATCACCCCTATTAAAGCAATCACAGCCGTTTGCATTAAAATAGATTGGCCTTGTACTGTACCAAGTGAAATCACAATGATTTCAGCAGATAAAACAAAATCAGTCCGAATGGCACCTTTAATTTTGTCTTTTTCAAAAGACACCAAGTCAAGATGCTCGTTTTCTAAGGCTATTTCACTTTCGTGTTTTGCTTGATCATCTGGCTTATGTAAAAACTTATGAGCCAGTTTTTCAAAACCTTCATAACAAAGAAAAGCCCCACCAACCATAAGCAAAGGGGTGATGAGCCAATTGACATAAAAGCTGATCAACAAAGCCGTAGGGATTAAAATCACCTTATTCATAAAAGAACCTTTGGCAACAGCCCAAACCACAGGCAGTTCCCTATTTGCCCTCACACCCGAGACTTGTTCTGCATTTAAAGCCAAATCATCCCCCAGTACCCCAGCTGTTTTTTTTGCCGCTACCTTTGTCATCAACGATACATCATCCAGTACCGACGCAATATCATCCAAAAGCGCAAGTAAACTTCCTGTTGCCATAAACTATCCTGTTAAATTGTAAAAAAATAAATAGAATCTTTAAGAGAGCGATTTAATCATCATCAAATCGTTTTTCTGCTTCTTCAATAAAAGCATCCACTAAATTGTTGCTCACCTGACTGAAAACAGGGCCAATAATTTTATCGAAAAAAGCATTGGTGAATTCATACTCGATAGAAAATTCAATGCGACAGCCAACATCACCTACGGGCGTAAATTTCCACAAACCATATAATTTTTTAAAAGGGCCTTCAACCAAATGCATTTGAATGCTGTTGTAAGGGTCGTTGACATTTTTGGTGGTGAATTTTTGCTTAATAGTCAAATAACTCATATGCAAAGTCGCCACTTGTTCTGTTGCGGTACGAGAAATAATATCGGCCTGAGCACACCAAGGTAAGAATGTAGGATAATCTTCAGCATGATCCACTAATTCATACATTTGTTTCGGTGTGTAAGGAACCAGAATATTTTTTTCAACTTTCATGATGTGTGCCAATTGAATCCATATGTTTTAAGTGCGAATTATGCCATGAATTGAACCATTTTTTTAAGTTCTTTCTGAAAGAGTTTTATCAGAAGTAAGATATTCTGGCATAACGCCAGAATGATTTTAACTTGCCATATACTTTCTGTTAAAATGAGCGCTTAATCGGAGTATAAAATGAGTATTGCAAATAATAAAAAAGCATTTCATGACTATTTTATTGAAGAGCGTTTAGAAGCAGGTTTGGTTTTACAAGGTTGGGAAGTCAAAGCCATTCGTGCTGGGCGCATTCAATTAAAAGAAGCATACATACATTGGAAAAAGGGCGCCTTTTATTTAGTGGGCTGCCATATTACCGCATTGCCTACAGCCTCAACCCATATTAACCCCGACCCAGTGCGTCAACGTAAACTTTTGCTCAAACAAAGCGAAATTAACCGATTAATTGGTAAAGTAGAACGCTCAGGCTATACCCTAGTGCCACTGAATTTTCATTTTAGCCGCGGCATGATTAAAGCAGAAGTAGGCTTAGCTAAAGGTAAAAAACAGCATGATAAACGCCAAACACTGAAAGAACGTGATTGGCAACGTGAAAAACAACGTTTAATTAGAGATAAAGGTTAATCATCATGAACAAACCCTCAGCGTTTTTTCCTTTGGTGTTAATTGCCATAGGTGGCTTGTGGTTATTGAATATTCTGGACTTGCTGCCAGCAACCAGTACCTTATTTGCCGCCATTTTTATGGTCATTGGCGTGCTGATTTTTATTATGGATGGCTTTAATAAGTCCTCTATCGTGGCTGGCCCTTTTTTGATGTATTGCGGTGTGGGCATTTACTTAAATCATCAAGAATCTATTCGATTATCTGTGATTCTCGCAGCGGGTATGGTGGTTTTGGGCTTGTGTCTATTATTGGCCCGTGCAAGCTTTATTCCTTATAAAAACGAGCGTCGTGTAGCAAAAAAGCGTGACGCAGATTTTAACTAATTAAAATGGCATTTAAAAAATATGGATAAAATACTGATTCTTGATTTTGGATCACAGGTTTCTCAACTGATTGCACGTCGAGTACGTGAAGCAAACGTTTATTGCGAATTACACCCTTATGATATGCCTTTAGCGGATATAAAAGCATACGCACCAAAAGGCATTATCTTGTCGGGCAGCCCAAATTCTGTTTATGATTCGGACTACCATGCCGATAAAGGCTTGTTTGATTTAGGCGTGCCTGTTTTAGGCATTTGTTACGGCATGCAATGGATGGCCTATGAATTTGGCGGTAAAGTAGAGCAGGGCGATCAACGAGAATTTGGCTATGCCAAAGTATCTCTTAAAACCAATGCCTTAACCCAAGGCATCAGCGACTACAGCGAAGAGGCTGCTCTTGATGTATGGATGAGCCATGGTGATAAAGTCACCCAAGCGCCAGAAGGTTTTGAAATCATTGGTTTAACCCCCAGTTGCCCAGTTGCCGTTATGGTCAATAATGAGCGCCGTTTTTATGGGGTGCAGTTTCACCCAGAAGTCACCCACACCAAACAAGGTACCGCATTAATCAACCGCTTTGTCCATGAAATTTGTGGTTGCGACACCAGTTGGACCATGCCCAATTATATTGACGAAGCCATTGCCAAAATCCGCGAACAAGTTGGGCAAGATGAGGTTATTTTAGGGCTATCTGGTGGGGTAGACAGCTCCGTTGCTGCGGCACTGATTCACCGAGCCATTGGTGATCAACTAACTTGTGTGTTTGTTGACCATGGTTTATTGCGCTTAAACGAAGGCAAAATGGTGATGGATATGTTTGCCGACCATTTAGGCGTTAAAGTCATCAGCGTCGATGCATCGAACGAATTTATGAGCAAATTGGCAGGTGTTACCGACCCAGAACAAAAGCGCAAAATCATTGGGGGTGAGTTTGTTGAAGTATTTCAAGCAGAAGCAGGTAAACTAACCAATGCTAAATGGCTGGCACAAGGCACCATTTACCCTGATGTGATTGAATCAGCAGGGGCAAAAACCAAAAAAGCCCATACCATTAAAAGCCACCATAATGTAGGTGGTTTGCCAGAAACCCTAAATTTAAGCCTATTGGAACCTTTGCGTGAATTGTTTAAAGACGAAGTACGCGAACTGGGCGTCGCCCTTGGTTTACCACGTGAAATGGTGTACCGCCATCCTTTCCCCGGCCCAGGTTTAGGGGTGCGTATTTTGGGTGAAGTTAAAGCCGAATTTGCCGACCTATTACGCCGTGCCGATGATATTTTTATTCAGGAATTACGCAATACCGTCGATGAAAATGGACAAAATTGGTACGACAAAACCAGCCAAGCATTTGTGGTGTTTATCCCCGTTAAATCAGTTGGGGTAATGGGTGATGGTCGTACCTACGAATACGTGGTGTCTTTACGCGCGGTAATCACCAACGACTTTATGACCGCACATTGGGCGCATTTACCTTATGACTTATTAGGGCGTGTATCGAATCGGATTATCAATGAAGTACGCGGTATTAATCGTGTGGTTTATGATGTTTCAGGTAAACCGCCTGCGACGATTGAGTGGGAATAAGTAGGAAAGATATTAAGTGGGGGTAGTTTTTTAGCATATTAAAATATCATGCGGCTTTATGAAACCTAGTTGTATCATTATAGAACAACTAGGTTTTTGCTTATGATAGGTTTAATAAATTATCATCAGAAGATTATTGTTATGTGTTTTTTTGAATATATAAAATAACCCTTAATTTAAATTCAGAAGACTTTAGGATACAAAATATTATGGCCATTAAGAAAACAGAGCTTTATTCATCATTATGGGCAGGTTGTGATGAATTAAGGGGCGGTATGGATGCCTCGCAATATAAAGACTATGTACTAACATTACTGTTTCTTAAATATATCTCTGATAAATTTAAAGGCGAACGTTATGCTGAATTGATAGTGCCAGAGGGCGCTAGCTTCGACGATATGGTTAAGCTTAAAGGGGATAAAGAGCTTGGCGATAAAATTAATAAAATCATTGGTCGTATTGCAGAAGAAAATGATCTAAAAGGCGTTATAGATGTAGCTGATTTTAATGACGAAGATAAGCTAGGCAAAGGTAAAGAAATGACTGATCGCCTTTCTAAGCTTATTGGTATTTTTGAAGGTATAGACCTAACTAGCAATAAAGCGGAAGGGGATGATTTACTAGGTGATGCTTATGAATACTTAATGCGCCACTTTGCAACTGAATCTGGTAAAAGTAAAGGGCAGTTTATACACCTTCTGAAGTATCGCAGATACTGGCTAAAATTATCGGTATTAATGAAAATACGCCACAAGATGCTACAGTTTATGACCCCACTTGTGGATCGGGTTCGTTGTTGTTAAAAGCTAATGACGAAGCGCCAAGAGGGTTAACTATCTTTGGTCAAGAAATGGATAATGCAACTCGTGCCTTGGCACGTATGAATACCATTTTACATAATGCTTCAGATGCTTCAATTTACCAAGGTAATACCTTAACTAGTCCTCAGTGGACAGATGGTAATGGCAATTTAAAACAATTTGATTTTGCAGTGGCTAATCCACCGTTTTCTAATAAAAACTGGACTAGTGGTCTTAACCCAACAGATGACCCTTTTAAACGTTTTGAATGGGGTATTCCGCCAGAGAAAAATGGTGATTATGCTTTTTTACTGCATATTATTAAATCTCTAAAAAGCACAGGTAAAGGAGCAATTATTTTACCTCACGGTGTGTTATTTAGAGGTAATGCAGAAGCCACCATTAGAAGAAACTTAATTAAACAAGGTTTTATTAAAGGTATTATTGGCTTGCCTGCTAACTTATTTTATGGCACAGGTATACCTGCTTGTATTATTGTGATTGATAAGCAACATGCTAATGCTCGTAAGGGCATTTTTATGATAGATGCTAGCAAAGGCTTTATAAAAGATGGTAATAAAAACCGCCTACGTAGCCAAGATATTCATAAAATCGTTACCGTATTTAATAGTCAATTAGAAATCGAACGTTATAGCCGTATGGTGCCTATGGCAGAAATAGAAACCAATGACTATAACCTTAATATCCCCCGTTATATTGATACTAGCGAGCCTGAGGATATTCAAGATTTAACTGCTCATTTAAAGGGAGGTATACCTAACAAAGATATAGAAGCATTAGCGGACTATTGGCAAGTATTTCCTAATTTAAAAGCTAAACTGTTTGCTTTTGAGCGAGAAGACTATAGCCGTCCCTTAGTAGAGGCTACTCAAGTCAAAAATACCATTTTACAAGATGCAGAGTTTATAGCCTTTGCAGAGCGTACTTTAAAACCTTTTAAGGCATGGAGTGAGCACGCTAATTTAGCGGCTATTGCGAAAGGTGATCACCCTAAAGCTATTATCAAACAACTATCAGAAAGTTTATTAGTAGCTTATCAAAATAGTGAGCTAGTGGATAAATATGATATTTACCAAATCCTAATGGATTACTGGGCAGATACTATGCAAGATGATATTTACTTACTAGTACAGGAAGATTGGCAAATAGCCAATAAAATTAGGTTGCTTGTAGCTAAAAAAGGTGAAAAACTTAAAGAAAACCCTGATCTAGTCATTGATAAAGCCAAATATAAAGCAGAAATTATTCCCCCTACGCTTATTATCAGTACTTACTTTAAGAAAGAGCAACAATACCTTAATCAATTGCAAACTGAGCACGATACTGCACTTCAAAATTTAGAAAGTTTCATTGAAGAACATACAGGTGACGAGGGACTATTATCCGAAGCAATAAATGATAAAGATAAAGTTACTAAAACTTCTGTTGCTGAGCGCTTAAAAACAGCTACAGATACAGAAGAAATAACGATACTAAAACAAGCTAAAAAATTAATTGAACAAGAAGCCGCCGCTAAAAAAGAAGTAAAAGAAGCAGAGATTGCTTTAAATACTAAAGTATTAAATAAATATCCAACCTTAAACTTACAAGAAATTAAAACCCTTGTAATACAAGATAAATGGTTAGCAACCTTACAAGCCAATATTCAAGCAGAAATAGAACGGGTTACCCAACAACTAGCTAACCGCATTAAGGAGCTAGAAGAACGCTATGCTGAACATTTACCACAACTTGAGCAAGAGGTAATAGAGTTATCTGATAAAGTGGTTGCTCATTTAAAAGCCATGGGTTTGGAGTGGTAAAATGAAACAACAACAAATACCACAAGGCTATAAGTTAACAGAGCTTGGGGTTATACCTGAGGATTGGGATATTACAACTTATGGTATTGTTTTTAACTTTTTATCAACTGCAAATAATTCACGTAATGATTTAACTACGAATGGAAACATCGGATATATTCATTATGGTGATATTCATACTAAATGGAATTTCTTATTAAATGTTAACAAAATTGAAATTCCTTACCTTAAAAAAAATATTTTAGTAGCAGCATCTTATATTAAGGATGGTGACGTTATTATGGCTGATGCTTCAGAAGACTATGAAGGAATAGGAAAGAGCATTGAGATTTTAGGTTTAAAAGATAAAAAAATCATTTCTGGATTACATACTTTTTTATTACGGGATACTAATAATATATATGCCAATGGTTTTAAAGCATATTTACATTCAATTAGTAGTGTTAAAAAGTCCTTTGATAAACTAGCAACAGGACTTAAAGTTTATGGTCTATCAAAGAGTGCTTTAAAAAGTATTTGTATTCCTATTCCACCAAAGGAAGAACAAACTGCCATAGCCAATGCCCTTTCAGATATAGATACTTTAATTAATCAATTAAAAAAGTTAATTGCTAAAAAACAAGCTATTAAAACTTCAACTATGCAGCAATTATTGACAGGTAAAACCCGCTTACCTGCTTTTGCTTATCGAGAAGATGGCAGTTTAAAAGGAACTAAACAAAGTGAGTTAGGCGAAATTCCTGAGGATTGGGAAATATACCAAGTAGGTGATTGTTGCGAAATATTAACAGGTTTTCCATTCCCAAGTGAGCAATATTGTAAAGATGGAGTTAGACTGTTAAGAGGCTCAAATATCAAGCGTGGAACCATAGATTGGGCTGAAAATATAACAGAATATTGGTCAGAAATCACAGCAGCGGTTAAACAATATGAACTATTAGAAGGAGATATTGTGATTTCTATGGATGGTTCCCTAGTGGGAAAAAGCTTCTCTCAAATTAAATGTTCGGACTTGCCAGCTTTGTTGCTACAACGGGTTGCTCGAGTAAGATCAAAAGTTACTAATATAAATTATTTAAAAGAATGGATTTGTAGTATTTTTTTTACGCAATATTGTGACACAGTTAAAACCGTTACTGCTATTCCGCATATTAGTCCTATTGATATTAAAAGTTTTAAGCTATTCATACCTAAAAATAATTTAGAACAAACAGCCATAGCCGCTATTCTCTCCGATATGGACAAAGAAATAATAACCCTTGAGAAGCGTTTGGCTAAAACTGAATTAATTAAACAGGGTATGATGCAAGAATTATTAACAGGTAAAACCCGTTTAATTTAGGATTAAGTATTTATTTAAAGGATCATAATAATGAGCCAAATAGGTCAAAAAGAACGCGTTACCCAAAATAGAGTGGTTGAGTTTTTTCAAACCGAATTAGGTTATAGTTATTTGGGTGATTGGCATGATCGCGATAATAAAAATATTGAAACCAGTATTTTAGTACCTTGGTTAAAAAGGCAAGGAATTAGTGATACCTTAATAAATAAGGTATTACGCCGATTAGATCAGACTACTGCTTTAGGTGGTGGCCGATATTTATATGATGCTAATTTAGAGTTTTATAATTTACTGCGTTATGGTGTTAAAGAAAAACAAGAAGCTGGCGAACAAAATCAAACTATCTGGCTAATTGATTGGCAAAATATAGATAATAATGAGTTTGCTATTGCTGAGGAGGTAACGGTACAAGGGCAATGTAAAAAGCGCCCTGATATAGTGCTTTATATTAATGGTATTGCACTAGGTGTATTAGAATTAAAACGATCTTCAGTTGAAATTGGTAAGGGTATTCGACAAAACTTAGATAATCAAAAAGAACTCTTCATCCAGCAGTTTTTTACTACTATGCAGTTAGTAATGGCTGGTAGTGATAGTGTAGGTATTTATTATGGCACTATCGAAACCCCTGAAAAATACTATTTAAAATGGAAAGAGCCATTAGACCAATCCTCTTATACTAATTTACTAGATAATCACCTTCACCAATTATGCCGTAAAGAGCGATTGCTTGAGTTACTTCATGATTTTATTGTATTTGATCATGGTGCTAAAAAAACTTGCCGTCATAATCAGTATTTTGGTGTAAAAGCAGCACAACAATATATTGCTAAAAGAGAGGGCGGTATTATTTGGCATACTCAAGGTTCAGGTAAAAGCCTTAGCATGGTATGGTTAGCTAAATGGATTAGAGAGCATATTAAAGATTCACGGGTAGTTATTATAACTGACCGTACCGAATTAGATGAGCAAATTGAGAATGTATTTAAAGGCGTTAGAGAAGATATTTACCGAACTAAAAGCGGTACAGATTTAATAACTAGGTTAAATACTTCAGAGGAATGGTTAATTTGTTCATTAATCCATAAGTTTGGACATCAAAATGAAAAAGAGGGTGAAAAAGCTACAGAGGAATTTATAGCAGAGTTACAAAAAAATATTACTAAGGATTTTAGAGCTAAAGGTGATATTTTTGTGTTTGTGGATGAATGCCACCGTACTCAGTCAGGCAAATTACATGATGCAATGAAATCCTTTTTACCTTCAGCATTATTTATCGGTTTTACAGGCACACCTTTATTAAAAGCAGACAAAAAGAAATCTTTAGAAGTGTTTGGCCCTTATATTCATACTTATAAATTTGATGAAGCAGTAGCGGATGGTGTAGTGCTAGATCTACGCTATGAGGCTAGGGATATTGACCAGTTTATTAATAGCCCTGAACGAGTAGATCAATGGTTTGAGTCTAAAACAAGTAATTTAACCCGTTACGCTAAAACAGAGTTAAAAAGAAAATGGGGAACCTTGCAAAAGCTTCATTCAAGTGAGCCTCGATTAAGACAAATTGTACATGATATCGTTTTGGATATGGAGCTTAGACCTCGTTTAAAAGATAGAAGAGGTAATGCGTTATTAGTTTGTAGCAGTGTTTATCAAGCCTGTACCATTTTTAAATTATTACAAGATACAGAGTTAGAAGGACACTGTGCTATTGTTACCAGCTATAAACCTACGCCTAACAGTATTAAAGAGGAAGAAACAGGTGAAGGGAAAAATGAAGCATTATTAAAGTATGATGTTTATCGCAAGATGTTAGCTAAGCATTTTGATGAACCAGAAAACGAGGCGGCTAATAAAGTTGAGCGATTTGAACAAGAGGTAAAACAACGCTTTATTAAGCAACCTGCACAAATGCGCTTGTTAATAGTGGTTGATAAGCTATTAACAGGCTTTGATGCACCGCCAGCCACTTATTTATATATTGATAAGCAAATGCAAGATCATGCGCTTTTTCAAGCCATTTGTCGGGTTAACCGTTTGGATGGTGATGATAAAGACTACGGTTATATTATTGACTATAGAGACTTATTTAAATCATTAAAAGCAGCCATTAAAGATTATACCTCTGATGCTTTTGCTCATTATGATAAGGCAGATATTGAGGGCTTATTAAAAGACCGCTTAATTGAAGCTAAAAAAGATTTAGATGATGCTTTAGAAGCAATTAGAGGATTATGTGAAGTAGTGCCAGCCCCAAGAGCGCAGCAAGATTATATTCATTATTTTACAGGCATTTCTGGTGAAAATAATGAAGCGCTTACTGATAAAGAGCCTTTACGAATTACCTTATATAAACAAGTTTCTAAAGTCATCAGAGCTTATATTAATATTGCTAATGAAATGGGTGAGGCTGGTTATACAGCTGAGCAGATTAAGACTATTAGAGAGGAAGTAGAGCAATATAGGCAGCTTAAGTTAGAAATACAGCAGGCTAGTGGTGATTATCTGGATATGAAGAGTATAGAGCCTGCTATGCGTCGTTTATTGGATATGTATATTAGTGCTGATCAATCAGAAGAAGTAGCAAAATTTGAAGATTTAGGATTGATAGAGTTAATCGTTAATCAAGGGTTAGATGGTGTAGATACTGTATTAAAGGGTATGGGTGGTAATCAAGAAGCTATGTCTGAGGCTATTGAAAATAATATTCGTAAAAAGATAGTAGATGAAAATCCTGTTAATCCTAAATATTATGAAAAGATGTCTGTATTGTTGGATGAGCTAATAGAACTGCGTCGTAAAAATGCCATTGAATATAAAAAGTATTTAGAAGAGATTATTGTATTAGCAAAACAAACGGTTAAACCTGAGGAGCAAGAAGATTGTAATTATCCTGACTCTATAGATACCTTAGCTAAACGTGCTTTTTATGATAATCTGGGTAAAGATGAAGCGTTAGCTAATAGACTAGATGAAGCTATTAGAAATTCTAAAAAAGCTGATTGGTTAGGCCATATGCAGAAAGAGCGGAAAATTAAGCAAGTTATTGATCAAGCTTTAGAAGGCACTAACTATTCTGTAGAAGAAGTATTTGAATTAGTTAAGATGCAGAGAGAATACCATTAATGATGATGTCTATTGGTAGTTTGACTATTACTGTTATTAAAAAAGACATTAAAAATTTACATATTAGTGTATTACCTCCTGATGGTAAGATCAGGGTTTCTGCGCCAAAAAAATTAAATGATGATCTTATTCGCAGTGCTATTATCCAACGTTTGTCTTGGATTCGGAAGCAACAGAGAGATTTTCAGGCACAAATTAGGCAATCAGACAGAGAGATGCTCACAGGTGAAAGCCATTATCTATGGGGGAAAAGGTACTTATTAGAAGTAATTGAGGCAAAAGGTAAGCATTATATTATTCAGCAAGGCATGAACAAATTAAGACTTTATATTTCTCCCAATACAACCGTAGAAAATAAGCAACTAGTACTAAGCGATTATTATAGAGTACAGTTAAAAAAACAATTAACTCCTTTAATTGACAAATGGCAGACTAAGTTAGGTGTTAGTGCTAGTTTTATAGGTGTGCGTCGTATGAAAACTAAATGGGGTAGTTGTGAACCTAAAACAGCTAGAATATGGCTTAATTTAGAGTTAGCAAAAAAACCTATTGAATGCTTGGAATATATTCTAGTCCATGAGTTAGTACACTTATTAGAAAGGCACCATAATAATCATTTTATTGCATTAATGGATAAATATCTGCCTAAGTGGCAAACCTATAAGCAACTATTGAAAGATACATCGATTGCTGAAGAGAAGTGGGATTATTGAAATAATGAAATATTTTACTAAACTTTATCATAACAAAAAATCTTTTAATTATCCTTCATCTTCCGAATAATACTCGACACCTTTTGCGTAGAAAGACCTAGTATCTTAGCAATTTGTGCAGGTTTCAATTCTTTCTCAATTAAAAAGCTAATAGCAGAAGTTAAAATTTTTTCTTTCTCTTGTTCATGAGCATCTTGAGCATTTTTTAATGCCTCTTTCGCAACCGCTTTTTCTTCTTTACGAATCTGTTCTGCTAATTGGTAACTGGGCACATATTTAATGCTTTTCTCTAACTCATCCATTAACCCCACTTCTTTAAAACTCATATAATTAGTGGTGCTGATAATTAAATGATCTTCGACTTTTATATCAATAATCCGCCCAACTTGAATCAATCTATCGGTAATTTCTTTGTCTTCTTCCGATGGTTTCATGGTGCCAGCAGGGTGGTTGTGTACAGCAATCACGCGTGTGGCATTTTTTAAAATGGCCACCCTAAATACATTCATGGGTTCCACAATGGTGGCTTTGGTGCTGCCCAAACTCACCAATTCAATATACAAAATATAGCTTGCTTGGTTTAAACCAATAATCCAAAAATGTTCTTTCTCTTGATCGAATTTATTCTCACGTAACAAAATACGTTGCATAATGCCGTATATATCGTCTGAATCTTGAATTTGAATTTTGTCTTGATCGGTGAGTTTGATATTCATATTGGTTTTGGGCTTAAAAAATGTGCATAAAATATAACACAGATTATAAGGCATGTACGCAAATGATATAAGCGAAAACGGTAAGTTATTTTGTTTATCTTAATTAAAATATAGGTGAATAATAAGTTATGACTTTTGTTTGCCAAAAATGAATATAAAAATTTAAAGGGCTGTTATGAAAGAATGGTTAAGATATTTAGCCTTATCCCGTCAAGGCTTAACTTCACCAACGTTTGGGCTGGGGCTAGATGGCACACAATGCGCCATTGAATCTCTTGGTTATATTCAAATAGATACCTTATCGGTTGTTGAGCGCGCTCACCATCATGTTTTGTGGAGTCGAGTACCTGACTATACGCCTGAATATTTACAGCAGTTGGTTTATGACCGAAAGGTGTTTGATTATTGGTTTCATGCTGCTTCTTATTTGCCTATGCGTGATTATCGATTTGCTTTGCCTTTGATGTCGTCTGTCCGTGAGGGTAAGAGTCATCCGTATTTCTCTAATGCGAACCCTCGATTGATGCATGAAATTTATGAGCGAATTCGTATTGATGGCCCAACCAGCATGAAGGCACTTGGTATAGGGAGCAGCAATACTACTCGTAGCTGGAGCAGAGGAGAGGGCAAACATGCCTTGGATAAGTTGTTTATGCAGGGCGATTTAACGATTCGGGAAAGAAAGGGCATGGAGAAAATTTATGACCTGACTGAAAGGGTGATTCCCGCTGATATTAATTTGACTGCGCCTTCTTTATCAGAATATGCTGATTATCTTATTGATAATATGATTCAAGCACATGGTATTTTTACTTGGAAACAATTAACTCATTTGCGTACAGAAAATAATGTGAAACAGGCGATTAAAACCGCGTTGGAACAAAAAATTCAAGAAGGGCTGGTTTCGGTGCTAAATAAGGATAAGATGCCTGATGTTTATATTGATGCTCAAGCATTGGAAAACACTGAAAAACCAATAAACACATTAAAAATACTTTCTCCTTTTGATAATGCGATTATTCATCGGGAGCGCCTTAACCTTTTATTTAAATTTGATTATCGTCTTGAATGTTATGTAGCTGCTCATAAGCGCACGTTTGGCTATTTTTGTTTACCGATTTTATTTGGTGATCAATTTGTTGGCAGGGTTGATTGTAAAGCCGATAGGAAAGAAAAATGCTTAAAGGTATTCAATTTTTATCATGAGAATCAATCTGTCAAAATGGATTCTTTTAGAGAACAACTTATAGAAGAATTAACAAAATTTGCGGCGTTTAATCAATGTACTGAATTGGATATGGGTAATATTGTTTGACGTCTAATGCATTAAGTTGTACTGAAACATAAAAGTCTGTGTTGATTGTTTTTTTCTTAAGATTAAATAATAAATTCAGTTAGTCATAAAAATGTCTAATGTCATGTGTCTTTTATGACTAACTGAAAATAGTGAGAGAAATGCCGTGTTAAGGGTTATCTGCTAAAGCGATAAGGCTCATCCATCGGTATAAAATCTTTTTCTAGCAGTGCGTCTGAAATCCAATCCTGTACACCTTTTGTTTGGCAGACAGTATGAATATAACGTTCCAATGTTTCTGATGTGGGTATATTAAAGTTTTTTAATCTTAAGCACATTGGTGCATAAAAGGCATCTGCAATACTAAATTGACCAAATAGATAATCACCCTCTGATTTTTGTAGCGCGGTTGATAGACTCTGATCCAACAGTTGTCGTTCTTTTTTGACTTCTGGGTGGTCTCGTAGAACAATTTGCCCGATTTCAGGAAAGGACGCTTCAATATTCATAGGAAAATGATGACGGATATGTTGATAACCACTATACATTTTGGCAACAAGTATTCTTGCTTGTGTTCTTTGGTTGATATTAGTTGGCCATAAGGGTAAATCGGGGTGTTTGTCTGCTAGGTATTCACAGATAGCAAGTGTATCAGTCACAATAAGGTCATTGTCGACTAAAACAGGCACTGTACCATATTGGTTAAGGGGTACAATGGTTTGTTTAAAAATAGAGTCAGCTGCAAAACTATCAAAACGAACTAATTTTTCCTCAAACTGAATATCAAAATGTTTCATGACAACCCAAGGACGCATTGACCAAGAGGAATAGTTTTTATTACCAATATAAAGTGTGTAAGGCATATGGATTGTTCCTTTAATTATTAAAATTAAGTTCAGTCATTGTTTTAACGCATTGTGATAAGTTTTTAATTCTTTCTTTGTTTCTTCTGACAACTTATTATATTCAATATTTTCAATAGCGCCATATAATGTATATAAATGGACCAAACAAACTTCAGGAAATCGCAATTTTAATTGATAAAAAGCTTCTTTGGCGCCTAATGCTTTAAGCTGCTCAGCATCGGCAATACCTGCTGTTTGCAATTTTCTTTGCATTTCATTACCAATATTGATCAATGAGTTTAATGCTGTCATAAAAACCCCCCTAATCTTAATTTATGATGATTATAATATTTTGATCGATTTAATAAAATCAGTGATGAGCATTGTTAATGTTTCTGGTGCCTCAATGGGGGGGTGATGTGCCACACCTTCTAGTATATGTAACTGTGCATGTGCAATATTTTGAGCAATTTCTTCGCTCAGTTCTAAAGGTGTTGCTTGATCTTCTGCACCACACACCACTAAAGTTTTTGCTGTGATTTGGTTAAATGTTGAACGAATGTCTTTTCGGTTAATCGTGGCAGCGTCAAGGGCAAGGGTAATGCCTTCTTGATGATGCGATAACATAATGTTTCTTTCTTTTTTTGCCAGTTCAGGATTAGCCTCAAGCCAATGAGCGGTATTGACTCGGTTTTGTATTGTTAAAAAAGCCTGTTCTTGCTGTGCTTTGGTGCCTGTTCGCAGTGTTTCACGTAATGATAACCATGACTCGATTCGTTCAGGGTATTCAGCTCGCGCGCTTGTGCCAATAAGTATAAGCTTTGAAATCAGTTCTGGCTTTTTAGCAGCCAGCAGTAGGCCAACCATACCACCTTGGCTTTGACCAATAAAGGTGATTTGTTCACCAAAAGAGCACTCTTCTATCATCAATAAGATATCTTCGGCAATATCATCCAATGTCCACCCTGCTTTATTAAAGCCGCTTTTACTGTGACCAGGCATATCCAATACAATACAGCGATGGGTTGTTGCCAGCTCGTTTACTTGATGTTCGAATATGGTACGGTCAACAAATAAACCATGGGCAAATATTATCACAGGGCCTTCACCTAAGTCGGAGTAGGCATAGACTGTATCGTTGATACGAATTTCTTGTTGAACCCAGTCATGTGTGGGTTCACTAAAGGCGCGTTGTAGTAATGCGGAATCTTCAAAAATTTGATAACGTTTGATTAAACCATTTTGTACAGTAAAGTGGATGACCATACCACTGCCAATGGTGTTGCCTGTTTTTTTTATTAAATGGCGAAAAGCACCTATTACAATAACATCGTTTTCTTTCTCGAGTATTTGGCTAATGGTAAATTGACGGGGCAGAAAATTTTGTGGAAAATTTTCCAGCCAGTGTCGTATGTGTTTCTTGCCTTTTAATAAACCAACGGTTGAAACGTTGAGCTGACCATCGATATGCCATACTGCGTTGTCGTCAATTAATGACAATGCTTGTTCAGTATTTTTTTGCCCAAAAGAAGTTAAATAGGCTTGTACCACTTTAGATGGTGGAATGGCGTTTGGTTTAGGGGTATTTGTGTTCATTGGCGTTCCTTTTAGAAGTTCTTGATTAATTTACTCGCGCTTTTGATCATAATGAATTATTCTTTTTCTAAAAATAGACAATTTAGCTAGAATATTTTGCAAAAATGGAAAATAAAATGGATTGGAATGATTTAAAGTATTTTTCGCATATTGCCAAAACAGGCAGTTTAACCAATACAGCATTGAAATATGGGGTGAGTATTTCAACGGTTGCCAGACGTATGAGCGCATTAGAAGATGGCCTTGGCCTTCCTTTGTTTATTCGGCATCAAACAGGCTATACTTTAACGGATGCAGCTGTGAATATATTAGAACGTGTACAGACGATAGAGCATGAATTAAGTGCTCTTGAGCGTGTAACAAACAGCATGAATGATTACCCTTCTGGCGTGGTACGACTTGCCACGCCAGATACCATTGCCACTCATATTATTATTCCTGCGTTACCCAAGTTTAAAGCTTTATATCCAGATATCACACTGGAATTGATCACAGGTGTTGGTATGGTTGGTTTAGCAGGTAATGAGGTGGATATTGCTTTACGACTAGTGAGGCCACAAAAAGGTAATGTGACTGTGCAAAAAATTGGCATCATGACATCTGCTATTTATGGTAGCCATCAGTATCTTCAAGAGCATCCGGTCAACAATGTGTTAACAGGTCATCGGTTTGTGGGATGGGATGAAGCCCATATTCATTTGCCAGCATCTGAGTATTTGTTCAAGCATGTTCCAAATATGTCTTTTACGCTGAAAACCAGCAGCTTAGTGACACAGCTTGCTGCCGTTAAGGCGAGTATGGGGCTTGCTATACTGCCTTGTTTTTTTGCCAAAACAGATACTGATTTGGCACAGGTTGGTCAGAGTGTTTTGAGTGAAGCAATTTGGTTGGTTACCCATGTTGAGCTAAAGGCTTCTAAGCGGGTAAGAGCAGTGATGGATTTTTTAATAGAAACAATTGGTCAGCAGATTGAATAAAATGATGAATTATATTTAGAGGTAAATGATGGATGTGGTTGTAAAACGCGCATCAGGTAATGGGGTTAAGTGAGCTAAATAAGGGATGTTTATATTATTCATGACTAAAAAATGCCCTCGTTAATACACAAAACACAATTTGGAAAATGTAAATGTTTAATCTGTACTATAAATTTGCTGAATTATTTGGATTTAAGTTCGTTATTGTTTGGCTTATTATGGTGAGTGTGTTTATTTATGTGATAAAGACTGATTTCAATTCAGTGGCAAAAGCAGAACGAGATATGGCTGATGCTATTTGTGATGCGGTAAATATATCGATGAATGTAAAGGATTTTGAAAAAGAATTAACCCTTCGTAATATCGTCATTGAACCTTATATTAAACAGTTGGACTCAAATCAAAAAGAATATCATTTTATGAAAAATATTCGTACTTCTCAGAGTGGTGCTGTGTGTTTGGTTCTTGTAGATAAGAATAATGTGATTATTAAAAAATCTTTATTCTAAAATCAAGTCGTACATTTTAAATGGATTTTATTGATTACATCATAATAGGAAAAATAAAAAGGCAATTGATTCAGAGATCATTTTTATGATTACTCCTATCAAATTGCCTTTGTTTGGGTTCTTGTCTTGAATAGTAGAAAGTACCAATTGTTCAGTTATATGTGATCGTGTACATGGGCTGAAGTAATGTTTGGTACAAATTCATTCTTTTTTTGTTCCAGAAGATATGTTTCAAGAGAAGAGAGTATGGTCTCATCCTCGGATTCATCAAATTTTCGTGCGAATAAATGGTCACTGTGCATTAAAAAAGAAAGATCAGCTTGTATGAAATTTCTTGGTCTTAATTTGATTTCGTTTGGAAGTTGTACCCAATCTATTTCGCGTTTGTCATTGTTGATAATGTTTTGGTTGTCATAGCTGGTATTCATGATCACTGTTTGAAAAAAGCCTTCATCTGCAATGAATGTGTTTTTATAAAAATTTTTAAAACGTTCTACTTCATTATTATGGGTCACAAATTCACAAAATTTCCTGCTTAATATCATCCATTGATTACCAATATAGGGGGTCACATTGTCCATATAATGATTTTTCCTTGTATCTCCTACTAAAATCACTTCGTCATCTGATTCAAATACATAATTTTCTATACGATTCATCGTTTCAGGACGCATGTCTTTTTGGTTGATGACCTTAATGAAATCTTGATTTTTATGTTGATTTAAATAGTCGTGGATATAAAACTGGGTTTTTAGGGGAAAATCTTGTCCACTAAGGTTAATAAAAAATTGCCATTTAAGATGCATGTCCAGTAGTTGATGAATTGCCCGTAACTCAGTTTCTACCAAACTATAACCGCCCCAATTGGTGACTTTACTTTCTAATAATGAAGCATTAGAAAATGCTAATAAGAATGTCTTAATTTCAATATGTAGCTGGGGATCTGATTTTTTATCAATATGAATTAAATAATAATTATCAGGATGATAAATTGCATGGAAAAGTGTTTTAAACTGGTTTGGTAGGCGGTGTACCAAAATAAGGTAGGCTATCATGTTCATCTCCAATCAGAGATAGGATGTTGTCAGTAAATTTCAATTAAAATTGAATAAAAGAGTGAATGGTTAGGGGTAAAGACTTAAAGATTTTTGATTGTGTCTTCAAATGAAAGGATTATGGGTTAATATTTTAATTGGGATAAAAAACAGATAAGAGAATAAAGTTCATCGTTACTCTCTGGTATCTGTTCTTATAGCATTTAACAACTAAATGCGAATTTATGGTTTTGTTATCTGGTGATTAATGGAGTCAATGTATTTAACTCCTGTTTTTTGAGTTGTTTTTTCGCTCTTTTTTCTTTTGCGTTTAAAAGGGGTGATTTTTTGTTTTCTTTATTGCTTTGATTATGTTTGCTCATGATCTTTGTTACTCCAAAAAGGTATTGGCAAGATGCACAATACATTCTTCAGTATAGACCAATAAATTAAATTTAACACTTTAATTTATAAAATAAATTAATTTGTGTGATTTGAGCTTACTAAACTTGGTTCATTCATCTGTATTACAAGCGGTTTTTTAGATCGATAAGGTAAAAGGGTTAAGGAACATGAAATCAATTTATGGTTATATATAAAAATCGTCGTTTGATGTGGATGTTATGACTGAAAGAAGGGAGAGATAACATAGAGAATAGATGCAGCGGAACGAAAATGATTTTAGGGTGTCAGATATTAAAATAGTGAACATTAAACTATTTTTTTAACTATTATTTGTTAAATTCACTATAAAGTTCTTTTAAGGTTGACGTGTATAACTTTAGGGTGATATAAAGTATAAATGTTTGATAAAAATGAATAATAAAAGGAGGTCGTTATGGCTAAAAATGTTGCAGAACAAAGTGAAAAATTGTTGAGCGAAGTACGTGAAGTATTGAATAATGCCGAACAGCTAGTAGATGCTGCGGCAGAAAAGGGCAATGAAGAAGCACATGTCTTTAAAGAGCGTTTGTTGCAAAGATTAAAAGAAACCAAAGCGCATTTACATGAAGTAGAACATGATGTTGTTGCCCGTGCTAAATGTGCAGCAAAAGCAACAGATGGTTATGTTCATGACAACCCATATAAAGCAATTGGTGTGGCTGCAGCCATTGCATTTTTATTAGGATTGTTAATTTCTCGTCGTTAATCTCAAATGAATCAGCCATATTATTCATAAAATGTGATAATGTGGCTGTTTCTTTATTCTGTTTAATTTATTTGAAAGTGCAGTATGTCTGAACGCGCTTCATTATCAGTACCTTCTCGGGTAAAAAGAATTGCCAAAACGATTTGGGATTTGGCCTATATAAGAGCCAAAATGTTTAGTTTAGAAGCACAGGCTCAAAAAGAGCAATTGATCACCATGATGATCTTGCTCGTTGCTTTGAGTGTGTGTGTTTTATTTGGTTTTGTGGCTCTATTGTTTGGGCTAAACGCGGTATTGAGCCCTGAAGCAAGAATTTGGGTATTCTTTATTTTAGTGGCTTTTTTCTTGGTTATGGCATTGTTTCTGGTTTTCTGTTTGGCGCGCCATGCAGCAAATCAAAAACCTCCTTTTTATGAAACCTTGCAAGAAATCAAAAAAGATTTGGCTGCTTTGGAAGGAAGGGATGCTGAATAATGTTTTTTAAGGCTCAACAATTAAAGCGTCAGCAGGAAAAAGAGCTTCTTTTATTAAAAGGGGAAGCATTACGTATTCAGTTATTATTGGATGTTCATGCCAGTAAGCAGAAAATTCAATCAAATCGTTTTCTATGGACTCTTTTAGGTTCATCAGAAGTATTGGCTTTGCTTTTATCCACTTTTTTCAGGAAGAGAAAAGGTGGTATTAAAATGACTTTAGCTGTTTCTTTGGTTTCTTTGGTTTTATGGTTCAAGAAAAAACTCAAATAAATTCAATTGTTTTAAGTACACCACCATTGCCTCCTAAAGTTGTTGCACAACTTGCTTCTTGGCACATTCATACCGTTCAAGACTTAATGGATATGGGGGTCGTTAAGGCTTTTTTATTGTTAAAGCAAGCAGGACTAACTTTAACTTTTTCAACATTATGGTCTTTAGAATCTATTACGACAGGGATTCCTGTACAACAAATCAGTATAGAGAAAAAAAATAGCTTAAAAAATTTGGTGAAACAAGCACTACCTGTTGCAGTTTTCCCTGAACAAAATACTTTAGAACACTATATGAAGTGTGCTTTGGAAGAGGCGAAGAAAGCTTTTGGTATACAAGAAGTGCCTGTCGGTTGCATTGTTGTTAAAGATGGGCAGATTATTGGTTCAGGATTTAATCATTGTATGGCAAAAAACAGTGTCATGCAGCATGCTGAATTAGTGGCCATGACACAAGCAATGGCTTTTTTGAATCATTGTCGACTTGAAAACTGTGATTTATATGTTACGTTAGAGCCATGTGCTATGTGTGCAGGGGCAATACTACAGGCTCGGGTAAAGCGGGTTGTTTTTGGCGCAAGGGAACCTCAAATGGGGGCAGCAGGTAGTGTGGTTAATTTATTTGCCTCTTCTAAACTTAATACGCATACTGCTATATTGGGTGGTGTCTTGGCGCAAGAAAGCCAAAATTTATTACAAACATTTTTCCAAAATAGACGAGAGTAATATATAGTATCGCTAAATTTTAATATCTGATATGGTAAAGGAATATGATGGCAGTGTCACTGGAAGAAAAACTAATTGAATCAAAAGAGCTATTTTCTGGCAAAATTATTCGGGTTTTATTGGATAAAGTGACTTTGCCAAATGGGCATGAGGCCCCTAGGGAGGTTGTTCGCCATAATGGTGCTGCATGTGTATTAGCCATTACCCCTGACAATAAGGTCATTTTGGTGAAGCAATACCGACATCCAACTGGGGAAATAATGTTAGAGGTTCCTGCCGGTAAGTTAGATAAACCAAAAGAAGCGGCAGCTGGCGCAGCTTTAAGGGAATTAGCAGAAGAGACCCCATATACCGCACAAAGTGTGACTTTGCTGCATGAATTTTATAGTGCTCCAGGGTTTTGCGATGAAAAATTATTTTTATATCAGGCAAATGGGGTACAGCAAAATAGCCAGTTAAGTGCCGATGAAGATGAATTTGTTGAAACGGTTCTGTTGACAAAAAAACAAGTAAAGCAAGCGTTAAAAAAACGCAAAATTGTTGATGCAAAAACAATTATTGCATTACAGACATGGTTACTACAGGGTAAAAGTAAAAGAATGCAAAGAAAACCTGTTTAAGATGAATTAAAACAATATAAGGTATATGATTCATTAATAAGGCGTTTTTAAAGGATTCAGCATGAGGTATTTTGTTTCAATAGCATTGTTTTTTGGTGTTTTAAACCCTGTATTTGCACAAGGGAAAACGGTTTCAGATTTTTATTTTGGTAAAGCTGTTTCAAATGAGGAGCTTGATACCAGTGCGAAGGAGTTCTCTTTACGTGAAGGTATGGGGTGGTGTTGGGTTGCTCAGTTAAGTGATCATTTGATTGGTAAGCCAATAAAATCTGTTGAACTGTTTAAGTTACCAGACCAAGGTTCGTTTGAATCTGAAGACGCTAATATGAAAGTTACTTCATCTGCAGATAAAAAAACATGGACTATTGTTCAAACAGAAAAACTGGATGAAACACAAATGATTGAGCGATGTTGGTTTTTAGATCCAGAGCTTGATCCTAAGGGTGCATATTTATTAAATGTGAACATTAATGGTGAAGAACAAGTGCCTATTCGTTTTACTGTTGTGGATTAAGGATATTTTTAAGATATAAAAAACGCCTGTTGTAAACAGGCGTTTTTTTATTGATATTAATTTTGAGGTTTGGTACCCAGCATTTCTTGTTCATACTGTTTTGATTTTTCTACATCAAATTGTTTTTCCCATTTGGCAATAACCAATACGGCTAATGAGTTACCCAATACATTCACCGCAGTTCTACCCATATCCAAAATACGGTCTACGCCCATAATAAAGGCCAAACCTTCAAGTGGTAAACCAACACTGGTTAAGGTCGCAGATAAAACGACAAAAGAAACACCTGGCACACCAGCAATACCTTTAGAGGCAATCATTAGGGTGATCACAATAGTGATTTCTTGGACTATCGTTAAATCAATACCTGCTAATTGAGCAATAAAAATAACAGCGATACTTTGATATAGGGTTGAACCATCGAGATTAAATGAATAACCAGTTGGGACAACAAAACCAGTAATCGATTTTGGTGCGCCATAACTTTCCATTTTTTGGATGATTTTGGGTAATACGGTTTCAGAACTGGCAGTAGAAAAAGCGAGAATCAGTTCTTCTTTTAAAATGCGAATTAACTTAATAATGCTTAAATTACATAGTCTGGCAATGCCACCTAATACCAATAATGTGAAAACCAGCATTGCACCATAAACCAATAATACCAATTTACCCAATGGTAAGAGTGATTCAAAGCCATATTGTGCAACTGTCACTGAAATTAAACCAAATACACCAATAGGGGCGTAACGCATGATCATATTGGTTACTTTGAACATGGTGTCAGAAATGGCTTTTAAGACATTAAGTAAAGGCTCTTTTTGTTCTTTGGGAAGAGAGACCAGCCCCATACCAAAGAATACGGAAAAGAAAATGACAGGTAACATGTCACCTTTTGCCATAGAGTTGATGATATTGGTTGGAATCATGGACAAAATAGCCACCACAATACCATGAGGTTTCTCTTGTAGTTCTTGTGAGGTTTGTACATAACCAGAAATATCGCCACCAGGGCCTAATGAACTGATGTCAATTCCTGTACCTGGCTGGAAGATATTGGCGGCACATAGGCCAATCACAATAGCAACGGTGGTGACTATTTCAAAATATAGAATGGTCTTGACCCCTAATGAGCCTAATTTTTTTGCACTGTCCATTCCTGCAATACCAACAATGAGTGTTGTGACCACAATGGGTATCACAATCATTTTGATCATGCTGATGAAGATATCACCCAGTGGTTTTAGAAAATTCACATGAGCTGATTTATACCATTGATGCAAAGGATGGCTTACATCTGCATTGATGCCATGTAATATCGCACCGACAATAATACCCAAAGCCAAAGCAAATAGGATTTGCCATGCGAGGTTTCTTTTAAATGCATTAAAAATTTTTTTCATACTTATTTTTATCCTTTTATTATGATTGCTCCTACACTGTACTTATTCATTTTGCGATAAATTAAGAACAGTTTTTATTTATGTAAGCTTTATTTTTTTATAGCTTATTTTTATTTGAAGCAGAAAATATATTATTTTTTTTAAAAACAATATATTCAGCTTTTTGATGAATTTTCAAAAAGCTGCTGATTCTACCACTAAATAGGCTTTTTTTGTAACTTACCCATTGTGGTTAACATAAGCATTTGTGGGATTATTTATGTTCGATGATAAAAGAATTTAGATGATGGGGCCAAATTTTGCTGTAACTAAATAAAATTTATAATATTTTATATTTTTTTTATTTGTTATGAATCTATATTTTTTTAATAATAAAAAATAAGGAAGCTACTGCCTCCTTATTTTTAGTCCTTAAAATAATAGCTTAGCCTGTGTTTCTTAAACCTTGGGCAATACCATTAATGGTGGCATGAATTTGGCTTAGAATATGCTCGTTGTTAGGTTCCGTTCTTAATCGTTTTAATAATTCAATTTGAATCCAGTTTAATGTGTTTAAATAGGGTAAACGTAATGCTAAAGAACGCGCTAAGGTACGATTATCTTGTAGTAAATCAGTCGCTTGAGTGATATCCAGTAATGCTTGTTTGCTGCGCTCATACTCTGCTTCTAAACGTAAGAAAATCTCTTTTGCGGTCTCTGGATTTTTACTTAATACGGTATAAGCTTTGGCAATTTGGGTATCCACTTTTGCTAGAACTTGTTCCATATTAGAGAGCATGGCTTGGAAAAATGGGCTATGAGACCAAATATCTTGTAATTGTTGGATAATGTGTGGCTGTTCTTTTTTTAATTGTTCAACCGCACTGCCAAAACCATACCATGCAGGTAGCATTAATCTGTTTTGGGTCCAAGAAAATACCCAAGGAATGGCACGTAGATCCTGAATTTTCGTCAAGGATTTCCGACTTGCTGGGCGTGAGCCAATATTAAGGCTGGCAATTTGCTCAATTGGAGAGGTCTGTAAAAAATAATCAATAAAGTCAGGATGGGTGATCAATGCACGATAAGTACTAAAAGCATGGTCAGACAAAGATTGCAATAAGTTATGATCAGGCTCTTGCCCTTGTACGGGTAATAAAGTTGCCTCTAATGTGGCAGCAACAAGTGTTTCTAGATTTCGTTGTGCATTGTTTGAGTCAGCGTATTTAAAGGTAATCACTTCACCTTGTTCGGTGATCCTAATTTGCCCGTTTACGCTATGTGCAGGTTGAGCCAAAATCGCTTGATAAGCAGGTCCGCCTCCACGACCAACGCTGCCTCCTCGGCCATGAAATAACCGTAGTGTCACTTGATGTGCCTGAGCTGTTTTAACGAGTGCTTCTTCTGCCAAATAAAGGGACCATTGGCTGGTCACATAACCACCGTCCTTATTACTGTCAGAGTACCCAAGCATGATTTCTTGAACATTTTGGACACTGCCTAATAAAGCTCTATACCAAGGTAGATCAAATAAAGCTTCCATAATATTACTGGCGTTTTTTAGTGCTTCAATTGTTTCAAAAAGTGGCACTATATTAATACTGGTTTGTGGGGCAATTGGGTCTGTTTTTAATAAGCCAGTCTCTTTTAAAATCAAGGCTAAAGCCAAAATATCGCTTAAGTAATCGCAGTTAGAAATAATGCTTTGCCTGATGGCTTGTTGGCCATATTTTTGTTTAATGATGTATGCTGTATGGAAGATATCCAGCTCTGTTTTGACTTCTTCGCTGTATTCAGTATAAGGAGAAAATAGAGGACGAGTCGTTTTTAACTCTCTAATCAATACAGCTTGTTTTTCTTCTTCATTTAAAGATAAATAATCTTCTAATCCCGAATGGGTAAATAACTCAGCAACAGTTTGTGCATGTTTTTGAGCGTGTTGGCGCAAATCAAGAGGCATTAAATAAAACTCGAACAAGCTGACACTGCGAATCAACTTGGTTAATCGTCCCATTGCTAAAAAGGTACTGCCATTATTCATAAGCGAATTTTTTAATGTATCTAAATCTGCTTTGAATTCTGCTGCATTCGCATAAGGTTTACCTAAGCCAAAATGAGAGCTTAATTGTGCGCCTAATGTTTTGCCTGTAGCAATTGTTCTGGCTAAGATAAATGCAATTGCTTTGCGATAAGGTTCTTCTTCACGAGCGATACTTTTGTCTGGTGATTGATCCGCTAAGGCCAATACAGCTTCATCAACGTCTACTCTACGTACAGAAACGGACAGCTCTTTATATAATGACTTAAGTTCTTTTCTATAAAAATGGAAAAGGGTTTGTGCCTGTTGTTTAAATGCATGATTTAATACATCTGCTTTAACAAAAGGATTGCCGTCTCTGTCTCCGCCAATCCAACCCCCAATATGGATGATATTAGGTAGTGTCAGGTCGGTAGAGATTTTTTTCAGCTTTTTACTTAAATTACGATAAAGTTTAGGCAGTGCTTCAAAAAAGCTTAATGGAAAATAAGCAATCCCATTATCGATTTCATCGAATACGGTCATTTTAAAATGACGCGTCTCATCACTTTGCCAAAGAGTCAATAAAGCAGACAACAAGGCTTCTTCAATATTGCCTTGGTCTTCTTTGCTTAAGTTAGGTAAGTTATAAGCTTCCAGTAAATGATGAATTTTGCGCAGTAAATCTAAAATGGTTTGCCGTTGTACTTCAGTTGGGTGTGCCGTTAATATGGCGCCAATATGAGTATGATTTAGTGTATCTTGTAGCGTTTTTTTGTCTATTTGAGCCAGTTCAATTTTTTTTAAAGCGTCTTCAATGCTTCCTGTCGGTGGTGTTGAACCTGAGCTTTCATGAATACGCCTGCGTCGTTCATGGTGCATGTCTTCTGCTAGATTTAAAACTTGAGCAAAAATACTGCACGCATGTATCAGTTCCTCTGTTTGTGAGGGAGATAAGGTGGCCAATAATGAAGCTAATTTTTCCTTATCTGGATTTGTTTGATTGAGTAGTTTGAAAATTTGTAAAGATGGCGAACTCATCTTCTCAGTCATAATGGCGTGTAAGGCCTGACTTAATAATTGTACATCTTTTAATAAGGGAACATCTTTTTCAGAGCTTAATACAGTGTTTAACATGGGTTTACTCTTTAAAATGATTCAAATAAAAAAAAGGTTCAGTAAAAGGTATAGAACCTTGAAGAGAAATGACAATATCGACTATTATCAAGCCATATAGCTTTCGATTGCAAGCCAGATACGCATTCAATACATTAATAGGTTAAATTTTGTTATAAAAATTGAATAAGTGTTTTAGTGATAACATTTATATGTTCTAATAACTTAAATAATCATGGGTGATTATTGACGTAAAACAGGGTTGATTTAAGATTATATTGTAAAATGTATGTTGTGAAATAAGAGACTGATTTAAACTATATTCAGTTTAATTAACTTAATTAGGAAATATGAAGAGAAAGATATGTCACATAATATAAGAATAGAAGAAGATTTATTGGGGCAACGTGAGGTGCCTAATGATGTGTATTATGGTATTCACACTTTAAGGGCAATAGAAAATTTTCAGATCAGCCAAACGTCTATCAATGATGTGCCTGAATTTATCAGAGGTATGGTGACAGTTAAAAAAGCTGTTGCGTTAACCAATAAAGAGTTAGGTGCATTAAAAGCAGAAATTGCAGATATTATTGTACAAGCCTGTGATCAAATTTTAGAGCAAGGTAAGTGTATGGATCAGTTCCCTGTGGATGTTTATCAGGGAGGGGCAGGAACATCAGTTAACATGAATACCAATGAAGTTATTGCCAACATTGGATTAGAGTTGATGGGGCATAAAAAAGGGGAATATCAATATCTGCATCCAAATGATCATGTTAATGAAAGTCAGTCTACAAATGATGCTTACCCAACAGGGTTTCGTATTGCTGTTTATCGTTCTATTTTACAATTGATTACAGCAATTGAAGCATTAAAAGAAGGTTTTGAGCAAAAAAATATAGAGTTTAAAGATGTGGTTAAAATGGGGCGTACCCAATTACAAGATGCTGTACCTATGACGTTGGGGCAAGAATTTCATGCTTTCAGTATTTCTTTAAAAGAAGAAATCAAAAACATTCTTCATACTGCACAGCTTTTGCTAGAAGTAAATTTGGGTGCAACAGCAATTGGTACAGGTATTAATACACCAAAAGGATATCAAGCTTTAGCTGTACAAAATTTAGCTAAGGTTTCAGGTTTGTCTTGTGTACCAGCAGAGGATCTAGTAGAGGCTACTTCCGATTGTGGTGCCTATGTGATGGTTCATGGCGCTTTAAAACGTCTGGCCGTGAAATTATCAAAAATTTGTAATGACTTGCGTTTATTGTCTTCTGGTCCAAGAGCAGGGCTTAATGAAATTAATTTGCCTGAATTACAAGCTGGTTCTTCCATTATGCCTGCTAAAGTAAATCCTGTTGTGCCAGAAGTAGTCAATCAGGTTTGTTTTAAAGTTATTGGCAATGATAACTGTATTTGTTTTGCCGCTGAAGCGGGTCAATTACAATTGAATGTAATGGAGCCCGTTATAGGTCAGGCAATGTTTGAATCAATCAGTATTTTAAGCAATGCTTGCTATAATTTATTGAATAAATGTGTTTCTGGTATCACTGCAAACAAAGATGTCTGTACCCAATATGTTCTTAATTCTATTGGATTGGTTACTTATTTGAATCCCTATATAGGTCACCACAATGGAGATATCGTGGGTAAAGAATGTGCCAGAACAGGTAAAAGTGTTAAAGAAGTTGTGTTAGAAAAAGGATTTTTGACACAAGAACAGTTAGATGAAATCCTATCTTTAGAGAATATCCTTAATCCAACTTACAAAACACATATTGTTGCTAAGATATAGGCTTTAAATGAGGAGTTGCGCCAATGAATAATCAGAAAATTAATCCCGATGATTTTGTATCATCTGATGATTTTAATGAGAAAAGTTATTGGCGCAAAATTCAAAAATATGCCAAAAAGGCGGGATATGAAGTTGTTCAAAAGTCATTATGGCTGTATTTTTCTGCTAGAAGCAGTAAAACACCAGCATGGGCAAAGGCCATTATTTATACTTCGTTAGCGTATTTTGTTTTTCCCTTAGATGCGATTCCTGATATCCTCCCAGTAGTAGGCTATACAGATGACTTAAGTGTATTGGCTGCAGCCGTTGCCACTGTTGCTTTTTATATTGACGAAGATGTTAAAGCAAAGGCACAAGAAAAACTAATTCAATGGTTTTAAAGTTTTAAACGCTAAAAATATTCATAGTATCTTACATAATCAAAATTAAATCATATATGTCATTAATGTTGAAGCGATAATTTCTGTTTGCAGATATTATAAATTCTGTTAGAATTGTTTAAATGATAAGGTAATTTTTGAGGTTTGGATGGAAAAAATATTTTTTTGCTTTTTAGCAAGTCTCTGCATGACTTTATATGCCAAGAGTCCAGAGTTAACTCAAACTGAACGAGTAGAGGCACTTAAGCAATTTCAAGAGTTTCAAAATAAAGTCAAACAAAAAGACATTAAATCATTATATAAAATGATTGATCCAACTGTGTACCGAACAGGGTACCTTGCTAGTGGAGAAAAAGGGCCAGAATTTTGTCTTGCAGGTGGCAGCAACAATACAAAAATGACAGAAAAAGAAGCCATGCAATGTAAAGATAATATCATAAAAAATTTAAATGACTTATTGCAGGTAACTGTCGATTTAAAAAAACAAATACTCATGCCCGCTAAATTAGATGGTGCAAAAAGATTATGTGTTAGAGAGATATCAGGTGGTTTTAAATATACAGCTGATGACCCGGTATGGTTACAAAGAAAACTTGGTCTGATTGTTCGCGCCAGTGATGATTATAACCCAAAGAATAAATCTTCATTTGAGGACGGTTGTGTACAAACAGCGAGCTATTTCTTTGAATTTAAAAACAGTAAACTGAAATTAGTCTATACACAATATTTACCATAAAAAGGTGAGTCAATAATGTTGAAAAAAGCATGGGTTCTATTATTTGCGTTTGTACTTGTAGGGTGTGAAGCAAAAGAGATAGAGCAAACACAAGGTAGTTCTGTTGCAAGTTCTCCAAACATTGAAAAAACGCCAGAGTTAGAACAACAGATACAGCAAAATCAAATAACCGCTTTAAGTGTATCTTGTGATGATGCTCAATTGTCACTTAAGTGTGAGAGCGCTGATCCTCAGCAGGCTAACTGTACAAAAACTTCTTTATATTTTAAAAACGCTGAGGGCAAAGAAGTATTTGTACCACAACCAGAAGAAATGAAAAAAGATTACACTGCTAAAGGTGCTGCTTGTGTTCGTTCAGAAGCCAAAAATATGCCTTATTTTGTTGTGGAGTATGGGCAATTACCAACTGGCTGTAACATGTGTGAATGGCATTATTTGTATGATATTCATGGACAGCAGCTGACAAAAAATGTGCCCATCTTTTTTAAAGAACAAGATGATCAAACACCAAATAATGAAGAATTTACTAAATTAACTGAACAATTGAAACTAAAACTTGTAGAGCTTGATTATGTTAAATGTCGCTCTATTTATGGTGACGTTGATTCAAATGATGATCCATTATGTATTCAGGAGATAAAATAATATGGCTGATATTTATACAAATATGGTGCAGCAAAGAGGAGCGGCATATCGCGATAGCCAAATTAAGTCATATAGTCATTATCGTGAGCCTATTGATCATAGCGCTGGACGATTAGCAGGTAATTCTCGTATTTGGGGTGATGCAAGCCCAGAAGTTCAGTCAAGAGTCATTGATACTTTAATTTCGGCATGTGATGCAAAGGGGCTGAATAACCGTGAAACAGCTTATGTCCTTGCAATTGCAAGAATTGAATCAGGTTTTAATCCAGATGCAGCAGCAGGTACAACCTCTGCTTTTGGTTTGGGGCAGTTCATTAATGACACAGGTAAAAGTTATGGGATAAACAGCAGTAATCGTTATGATGTTGCAAAGCAGGCTGAAGCTTTAGTTGCACATTATATTGATAATAGAGATTTGGCAAAACGAAGAGGGCAGTCAGAAGAATATATTTATGGATATCATCATGATGGTCCTTCACTTAAATACGGCGGTGTGGATTTAGCAAAAAATAAAGTATTGCCTTATCTTAAAGAATATGAAGGTTTTGTTAGCGAACGCAGACAAAATGTGGAAATAGCTAGAGACAATCAAAATATTAATCAGCAAGCGGTACAGCCAGAATTGTCCTTGCAAATGGGGTCACGAGGAAAAGAAGTCGAGCATGTTCAAGAACAACTAAGAGCATTGGGGTTTCAAGACTCCAAAGGCAGAGATCTATCTACAGATAATATTTTTGGCTCGAATACTAAGTTTGCATTAGAAAATTTCCAGCGCCAAAATGGTCTAACTGTTAATGGTGTCGTTGGAAGAGAAACAGCTGAAAAATTAGAACAAGCATATCAGCAGCAATTAAGTTATCAAAAAACTCAAGGTGCCCACTTAACAGAAAGTAAGGTAGACGGGCATGAACGTATTTTAAGATCAGGTATTGCAGGATTTGATTTAGGTACAGGAAGTAAACCCAGTGTCGCTTCAGTCAAAAATCCAAATGCACAATACGAATATAGTCAGAATGGTCGAGATAAAGGTAATTCAGATCGAGATAACTTTAAAGAAGTTGATTGTTCTTCTTTGGTTTATTATGCCTTGAAAAATGCGGGTTATCGGGTTGATCAACAGTATCCTAATTTAACAAATAATTCTAAAAATCCTAATTTAAATGGCGCTAATTTTACAACTAAAGCATTATTCAATGGAGAAAACCTAACTGGTTATGCAAAACAGAATTTTGATTCAGTTAAACGGAACGAAGCACAAATAGGTGATCTTGTTTTATTTAAGCACGGTAATACACAACATGTGGGTATTGTTACGGAGGTTAATAATGGCAAGCCAGTTGCATTTTATGGCGCTCAAACAAGTACAGGACCTGCTGTTGCACCTATTAACAATGCTTATTGGAAACCAGAAAATATTGTAGGCATTATTCGCCCTAAAGACAGCTTTTATGATCCTTCTCGTGATTTAACAAAAAGCGTACCAGAAGGTTTCGATAAACGCTATGAGCAAATTAAAACACGTGAAATTAGCCCAAGTAATAATCCAGGAAAACCTTCTTATCCTTTGCTAGATAATAGTAAATCTTGGGGACATATTAAAACACAAGAAGCATCTGAAAAAGCCAAAGATCAGAATCACATACCATTAGAACCTAAAGTTCAAGCAATTAAAGAACGGCTTGATGTCTCACTAAAACCAGATTTAACGAAAGCAGGGGTTTCTGCTAAACATAGTGATGCAATGGTGGCCACAACAACATGTGAATGCGTTAAAAATAAAATTGATGCAAAAAATATTATCCATGTTGGTATTAATTATGATCAAAATAAGCTTTTTGTGACAACACATAATAAATCTGTATTTATAAGTGTTGATGCAGTTCATGCAAGTAAGCAAAATCCTAATGAACAACTGGATATGGCCAATAAAATAAGTGTGACAATTCAAATTAATGCTCAGCAGTCGGAAAAAAATATGCAAAATAATTTGGCCCAGGAGCAGCAAAATAATATGGTCAAAATCAGTATGTAACCAAATTAAAGCAAAAGCATCTGGAATAATGGTTCAGATGCTTTTTTAGTGTGTTCAATTAAGTAAAGCTTTTTTAACAAGATTGGCAACAGGCATTTCAATCCATCTTTGTAACCGTTTAGGTAACGCTAATGGTGTTAATAACATCCGTACAGCAGTATCAATAGGTAAATGTTGTTGAACAATTTTGGTTGATAAGGTGCATATACGTTTAAAATGTTCAGACTCTAAACTTTCATCGGGATAGCGCATTAAAAAGACATGTTTTAGTGCTGTTGTGCTGTCTTCATCCCGTATTTCTTTTAAACGTTTGTAAATTGCTTTGGTTGTTTTGTAACGTCCAATAGGCTGTTTAATGTTGTACTCTCGGAAGTATTGCAAAAAGTATTTGTAATGGCGTACTTCATCTATACGAATATGGTTGGCTAACTCAATTAAAACAGGCTCTTTTGTGTAGCTTGCAATAGCACGGTATAAACTGGATGTACCCGTCTCAACCACACAACGAGCCACCATTTCTAAACCACGATCTGTTTCTAAAGCCTCAATCGCACAAGTAGGCCCATATTCAGCCATAAAGTGTTCAAATGCCTTTGGCCAATCGAAATCAGGCCAAACAGAAGTAACATATTTGGCTAAAGCTTTACCGTGTTGCAACTCTTCTTCTTCCCAGTGAGCATTTAGCCAATTACAAATTTCTGGATGAGCCTTATAATGCTCACTTAAGTTACTGGTATATAAGTCAGAGCCACTTTCAACAAAGGATGATGCAGCTAAAAGAAACATCAATGTTTCATCTTGTTCGATCAACTTGAGATTAATTTGATCATAATGAATATCATCAAGTGTCCAAGGTAAAGTGCTATCCTTTGTCATTTAAGTGTTCTCCTTAAAATAGTAATTATTAGTTAAATATAGCAACTTATATAAATAAGAAAAAATTACCTTATTATAACAAAACAAACAAACTATATTAAAGTAGGTAAGTTAATACATTCTTGTGCTGCGCGTGTACCGTTGGGGCAATGTTCCAAGAATAAAGGGGTAGGGTGTGCGGCAGATGTAAACCAAACGCCCGCATGTACATTTAACTGTTCTAAAGCCCAATCAGTGTTTTGTTTCATTTTTATGGGAACACACACAGGATAGCGTAAAAAAACAGCTGTTGAGTTGGGGAGGACAACAGGTTTTTTATACCCTTGTTTTTCAGCCCAACAATCCCATTGTTTTGCTATTGCTCTGCGCTTTGTGTTGAAGCGTTCCATTTTTTGAAATTGATTTATTGATAAAGCGGCAACAGGAGCAGACATTTTTTCTAGATAATGGGTACAAAAAGTGTCCGTAAATTCTTCTGGAAACATTTGAGGTAGAACTTCATTAAAATGTTTTTGTGCCCATGGGCCTGTAAAAAATCGTTGAGGATGTTTGTAAATATAATAGTTTTGGATTAACGTGTTTAATAATTTTTTTATTTTCTCAGGAGAAGAGAAAGGCGCCTGTTCATATTGTTTTGCCAATCTTTGAGCCAGAACATCGTTTTGGCAGGCAACCATGCCACCATGTATTGTATTGATGATTTTAGAGCGTTCACTGCTAAAAACAGCTATATCTCCTAATGTACCTAGTTTACGATCTTTATAGGTTGCTCCTAATGCATGAGCACAATCTTCTATAATATATAGATTCTTTTCCTGAGCAAATTGAATTAAAGCTTCAATATCTCTGGAAACCAAACCAAAAGTATATTGCAACATAATAGCTTTACAGTTTGGTGTATAAACTTGTTTTACCGATTCAATATCCAAACCATAGGTATCGGTTTCAATATCTGCATATAAAGGATTGATTTGTTGATATTGAAAGGCATTGACTACACTTTGACAGGTAAAGGCAGGTAAAATGACCTCAGATTCAGCACAAAGCCCTAATGCCATCACCGCATGATATAAAGCAGCTCTTCCTCCAGCAAAAGCAAATGTATGTTCAATACCAAGCCAATGAGCAAATAGTTGTTCCCACTCAGATATGGTTGCAGGATTAAACCAATCCTCCTGTGGTTGAGCTAACCAATGTTTTGCCAGTTGAACATCATCTTTTTCTAAAGTCGCAGACAACACAGGAGCAGGAGGATGAATCATTGCTTTGAGTTTTTGTAGGATAGGCATAGAGTTTTTCCAGAATACTTATTATATAAATCGTAAAGTTTGAAGCATAAAAAATGTTAGCACAACATAGGTTAATCAACATTAAACTTTGATTAAAATAAACCATAAAATAAAATCCTATGTTAAACATGTGGTTATTGTAATTTTTCAAAAACAGGGGGTGTATAGTGTTGACAGGTTGTAGTTGTGTCTGTATAGTTCGCTTTCTTCGCTGCTGATGCAGCTGCTCTTTAAAAGATTAGACAACCGAAAAGTGTGAGTGCTGTAATGCCTCACACTGCGAAATTAAATTTGTATACAAGGACATTAGTCCTGTTGAAGAATTTGAGAAAAAGCAGACCAGAAATTTAGTAATAGCAAGAGATTAAACATAAGAGTTTGATCCTGGCTCAGATTGAACGCTGGCGGCATGCTTTACACATGCAAGTCGAACGGTAACAGAGGAGCTTGCTCCTGCTGACGAGTGGCGAACGGGTGAGTAATGCATCGGAACGTACCGAGTAATGGGGGATAACTTATCGAAAGGTGAGCTAATACCGCATACGATCTTAGGATGAAAGTGGGGGACCTTTGGGCCTCACGTTATTCGAGCGGCCGATGTCTGATTAGCTAGTTGGTAGGGTAAAGGCTTACCAAGGCGACGATCAGTAGCGGGTCTGAGAGGATGATCCGCCACACTGGGACTGAGACACGGCCCAGACTCCTACGGGAGGCAGCAGTGGGGAATTTTGGACAATGGGGGAAACCCTGATCCAGCCATGCCGCGTGTCTGAAGAAGGCCTTCGGGTTGTAAAGGACTTTTGTTTGGGAGGAAAACTCACTGGTTAATACCTAGTGAGGCTGACAGTACCAAAAGAATAAGCACCGGCTAACTACGTGCCAGCAGCCGCGGTAATACGTAGGGTGCAAGCGTTAATCGGAATTACTGGGCGTAAAGCGAGCGCAGGCGGTTTGTTAAGCCAGATGTGAAATCCCCGGGCTCAACCTGGGAACTGCGTTTGGAACTGGCAAGCTAGAGTGTGTTAGAGGGGGGTAGAATTCCACGTGTAGCAGTGAAATGCGTAGAGATGTGGAGGAATACCGATGGCGAAGGCAGCCCCCTGGGATAACACTGACGCTCATGCTCGAAAGCGTGGGTAGCAAACAGGATTAGATACCCTGGTAGTCCACGCCCTAAACGATGACAATTAGCTGTTGGGAGATTAAAAGCTCTTAGTGGCGTAGCTAACGCGTGAAATTGTCCGCCTGGGGAGTACGGTCGCAAGATTAAAACTCAAAGGAATTGACGGGGACCCGCACAAGCGGTGGATGATGTGGATTAATTCGATGCAACGCGAAGAACCTTACCTAGCCTTGACATGTACGGAACCCTGATGAAAGTTAGGGGTGCTCGAAAGAGAGCCGTAACACAGGTGCTGCATGGCTGTCGTCAGCTCGTGTCGTGAGATGTTGGGTTAAGTCCCGCAACGAGCGCAACCCTTGTCATTAGTTGCCATCATTTAGTTGGGCACTCTAATGAGACTGCCGGTGACAAACCGGAGGAAGGTGGGGATGACGTCAAGTCCTCATGGCCCTTATGGCTAGGGCTTCACACGTCATACAATGGTCGGTACAGAGGGTAGCCAAGCCGCGAGGTGGAGCCAATCTCAGAAAGCCGATCGTAGTCCGGATTGCACTCTGCAACTCGAGTGCATGAAGTCGGAATCGCTAGTAATCGCGGATCAGCATGCCGCGGTGAATACGTTCCCGGGTCTTGTACACACCGCCCGTCACACCATGGGAGTGGGGGATACCAGAAGTAGGTAGGGTAACCGTAAGGAGCCCGCTTACCACGGTATGCTTCATAACTGGGGTGAAGTCGTAACAAGGTAGCCGTAGGGGAACCTGCGGCTGGATCACCTCCTTTCTAGAGAAAGAGGTGTTGCAGTGCTCACACTTGTCGGTTGTTTAATATAGTAAAGATGCGCAAGACCTTGGGTTTGTAGCTCAGCTGGTTAGAGCACACGCTTGATAAGCGTGGGGTCGGAGGTTCAAGTCCTCCCAGACCCACCAACTGAACGATCTTAAATGGGGGTATAGCTCAGTTGGTAGAGCACCTGCTTTGCAAGCAGGGGGTCATCGGTTCGAACCCGTTTACCTCCACCACATAATCGAAAATCAAAGGATTTTTAAGAGTAAGGGAATAACTTACTTGAGAGAGTATTTTGATTTGCGATTAAAAGCGCACTGATCTTTAACAAATTAGTAAAGCCGAAATCAACAAAGCGATACAGCTTTTTTGGAGTTGATTTGAGGATTCATTCTCGAATTGACTGACTGAATAAATGTATCAAATTGGGTGATGATTGTATCGAAATACACGAAGCACGAAGACAAAAGGCGTGTGGAGTGACACAACAACGAGAATCTGTTTAAGTAAGATGTTTAGGCATTTGAAATGATAGAGTCAAGTGAATAAGTGCATCAGGTGGATGCCTTGGCGATTACAGGCGAAGAAGGACGTGTAAGCCTGCGAAAAGCGTGGGGGAGTTGGCAATAGAGCATTGATCCCGCGATGTCCGAATGGGGAAACCCACCATATTATGTATGGTATCCATGACTGAATACATAGGTCATGAGAAGCGAACCCGGAGAACTGAACCATCTAAGTACCCGGAGGAAAAGAAATCAACCGAGATTGCGTCAGTAGTGGCGAGCGAACGCGCAAGAGCCTGTACGAGATAATGACTGAGTTAGGAGAAAGATCTGGAAAGTTCTTCCATAGTGGGTGAAAGGCCCGTATCCGAAAACTGAGTGATGGTACTAAGCGTACGAGAAGTAGGGCGGGACACGTGAAATCCTGTTTGAAGATGGGGGGACCATCCTCCAAGGCTAAATACTCGTAATCGACCGATAGTGAACCAGTACCGTGAGGGAAAGGCGAAAAGAACCCCGGGAGGGGAGTGAAATAGAACCTGAAACCTGATGCATACAAACAGTGGGAGCGGACTTGATCCGTGACTGCGTACCTTTTGTATAATGGGTCAACGACTTACATTCAGTAGCAAGCTTAACCGGATAGGGGAGGCGTAGCGAAAGCGAGTCTTAATAGGGCGTCAAGTTGCTGGGTGTAGACCCGAAACCGAGTGATCTATCCATGGCCAGGTTGAAGGTGCGGTAACACGCACTGGAGGACCGAACCCACTAATGTTGCAAAATTAGGGGATGAGCTGTGGATAGGGGTGAAAGGCTAAACAAACTCGGAGATAGCTGGTTCTCCTCGAAAACTATTTAGGTAGTGCCTCACGTATCACTTCTGGGGGTAAAGCACTGTTATGGCTAGGGGGTCATTGCGACTTACCAACCCATGGCAAACTCAGAATACCAGAAAGTGCGAGCGTGGGAGACAGACAGCGGGTGCTAACGTCCGTTGTCAAGAGGGAAACAACCCAGACCGCCAGCTAAGGTCCCAAATAATCAGTTAAGTGGTAAACGAAGTGGGAAGGCCCAGACAGCCAGGATGTTGGCTTAGAAGCAGCCATCATTTAAAGAAAGCGTAATAGCTCACTGGTCGAGTCGTCCTGCGCGGAAGATGTAACGGGGCTCAAACTGATAACCGAAGCTGCGGATATGTAAGTAATTACATATGGTAGAGGAGCGTTCTGTAGGCCGTTGAAGGTGTCTTGAGAAGGATGCTGGAGGTATCAGAAGTGCGAATGTTGACATGAGTAGCGATAAAGCGGGTGAAATTCCCGCTCGCCGAAAGCCCAAGGTTTCCTACGCAACGTTCATCGGCGTAGGGTGAGTCGGCCCCTAAGGCGAGGCAGAAATGCGTAGTCGATGGGAAACGGGTTAATATTCCCGTACTTGTTATAAGTGCGATGTGGGGACGGAGAAGGTTAGGTTAGCAGACTGTTGGACGTGTCTGTTCAAGCCGGTAGGTGTGAAGGGTAGGCAAATCCGCCCTTCTATAACACCGAGAAGTGATAACGATGATCTAAGGATCAGAAGTAACTGATACCATGCTTCCAGGAAAAGCCACTAAGCTTCAGCTTATAACGAACCGTACCGCAAACCGACACAGGTGGGCAGGATGAGAATTCTAAGGCGCTCAAGAGAACTCAGGAGAAGGAACTCGGCAAATTGATACCGTAACTTCGGGAGAAGGTATGCCCCATTAGCTTGTAGGAGAACATCCGAAGGGCGAAGGGGCCGCAGAGAAAAGGTGGCTGCGACTGTTTATTAAAAACACAGCACTGTGCTAACACGAAAGTGGACGTATACGGTGTGACGCCTGCCCGGTGCTGGAAGGTTAAGTGAAGGGGTGCAAGCTCTGGATCGAAGCCCCAGTAAACGGCGGCCGTAACTATAACGGTCCTAAGGTAGCGAAATTCCTTGTCGGGTAAGTTCCGACCCGCACGAATGGCGTAACGATGGCCACACTGTCTCCTCCTGAGACTTGGCGAAGTTGAAATGGTTGTGAAGATGCAATCTCCCCGCTGCTAGACGGAAAGACCCCGTGAACCTTTACTGTAGCTTTGCATTGGACTTTGAAGTCACTTGTGTAGGATAGGTGGGAGGCTAAGAAGTCAGGACGCTAGTTCTGATGGAGCCATCCTTGAAATACCACCCTGGTGACTTTGAGGTTCTAACCCAGGTCCGTTATCCGGATCGGGGACCGTGCATGGTAGGCAGTTTGACTGGGGCGGTCTCCTCCCAAAGAGTAACGGAGGAGTTCGAAGGTTACCTAGGTACGGTCGGAAATCGTACTGATAGTGCAATGGCAAAAGGTAGCTTAACTGCGAGACCGACAAGTCGAGCAGGTGCGAAAGCAGGACATAGTGATCCGGTGGTTCTGAATGGAAGGGCCATCGCTCAACGGATAAAAGGTACTCCGGGGATAACAGGCTGATTCCGCCCAAGAGTTCATATCGACGGCGGAGTTTGGCACCTCGATGTCGGCTCATCACATCCTGGGGCTGTAGTCGGTCCCAAGGGTATGGCTGTTCGCCATTTAAAGTGGTACGTGAGCTGGGTTTAAAACGTCGTGAGACAGTTTGGTCCCTATCTGCAGTGGGCGTTGGAAGTTTGACGGGGGCTGCTCCTAGTACGAGAGGACCGGAGTGGACGAACCTCTGGTGTACCGGTTGTTTCGCCAGAAGCATAGCCGGGTAGCTAAGTTCGGAAGAGATAAGCGCTGAAAGCATCTAAGCGCGAAACTCGCCTGAAGATGAGACTTCCCTGAGGATTTAATCCTCCTAAAGAGTCGTTCGAGACCAGGACGTTGATAGGTCAGGTGTGGAAGTGCTGTAAGGCACGTAGCTAACTGATACTAATTGCTCGTGAGGCTTGACTCTATCATTTGAAGTGCTTAGGCGCGACGGATGGTTGTTGTTGAGGTATAATTATTACCTGAAAGATTTCGAAGTATGGTGTTTGAATAGAACGCCATATGGCTTTACTGATTTGTACAAGTTTATGTTTGGCGGCCACAGCGAGATGGTCCCACGCCTTCCCATCCCGAACAGGATCGTGAAACGTCTCAGCGCCGATGATAGTGTGGATACCCATGTGAAAGTAGGACACCGCCAAACTCCCCATTTAGAGCCCAGTTACACTGTAACTGGGCTCTTCTTCTTTATATTTCTATAATCTGTATTCCGTCCTTCATTTGAGCTTCTAGCTCTTCTATTGCTTAAGAATGGAATCATTAATACTCAATAATAAACGTTAAAGGTAAAGTAGACAGATTATTTTTTTATTGTCTTAACTTTGATTGGATATAATTACTGATACTTAATTTTTAAGTTTTATTATTTAATTTTGTTGTTTTTTAAATTTTTTTGTATGTTTTTGTTTATAATTTTTTTTAAAAGATTATCATTCAGTTTGCCCTTTGTTCATAGATTGGTTAGATTTGGTTAAGTTATGCAAAATTGGTTTTTTGCAAATATTTTATAAATTTTCACTGGTAGAATGCAGGTGTTTTCAGAGTAATAAAATATGTTTTTAATCTGTTTGTATTGATTATAGGAAGACTAAGAGCGTGAATCGTAAAATAAAAGTACTGATTTTTATCATCATTGTCTTAATTGGTGCAGCATTAGTATGGTGGGGTACGAAACCCTCTGCACAAAATCAAGCAGTTAAAGGCGGTCCTGGTACAATGAGGCAATTAGCCAGTAAACAAGGTCAACCTGTTGCTGTAGCCACTGCGGTAAAAGGGACAATGCCTGTCTATCTCACAGGTCTAGGTACCGTTACCCCAAGTAATACGGTTACCGTAACCAGTAGGGTAGAAGGCCAATTAATGAAACTACATTTTCAAGAAGGGCAGTTAGTGAAAGCTGGTCAACTTTTGGCAGAAATTGATGCTCGTCCTTTCCAAGCTGCTTTAACTCAAGCACAAGGGCAATTGGCCAAAGATCAAGCCGCTTTATCTAATGCAAGGGTTGACTTAGCACGTTATCAAACTTTAGTTGCTCAAGACTCTGCCTCTAAACAGCAGTTAGATACACAAAAATCATTGGTTAAACAATATGAAGCTTCAGTGAAAGCAGGACAAGGCTCAGTTTCAAGCGCTCGGTTACAAGTAGAATATAGCCGTATTACTGCACCTATTTCAGGTAGGGTTGGTTTACGTAAGGTTGACCCTGGTAATTTGGTTAAAGCAAATGATACAACAGGCTTAGTGGTGATTACACAGATATCTCCTATTGATGTGATTTTTACTTTACCTCAAACCCAATTGGGATCTGTTTTGTCAAGATTGCAAGCAGGGGAACAACCAGTTGTGGATGTATGGGATCAGGGTATGAAAATGCAATTGGCAGCAGGGCATGTCAGTACAATTGACAATCAGATAGATATCAGTACAGGTACCGTAAAAATTAAGGGTGTTTTTGATAATGCGGATGGGTTGTTGTTTCCTAATCAATTTGTGAATGTTCGTATGCATGTTGAAGATGTACAAGATGCTGTATTGGTACCTAATAATGCGGTACAGCATGGCCGTGTTGGTGATTTTGTGTGGGTCATTAATGCAGAAAATAAAGTGAATGTACGTACGGTTACACGTGGTGCGAGCGACGGCAAACAAACAGTGTTATTAACAGGTTTAAAAGCTGGAGAGATGGTTGTAACGGATGGTGTAGAGAGATTAAGGGAAGATGCTTTGGTGATACCAACTGATCCTGAGACAGCACAGCAAGAGGCACAAAAAGCAGCAGGAGAAAAAAAGGCTTCTCGCAATAGAAATAATGCTAATAAAAAGGCAGCACAGTAAATGGATCAATTTGTTTTCAGGATAATGAAGTTAGGGGATGCTTGTGAATTTATCTAAAATTTTTATTGATCGCCCAGTTGCCACTTCATTACTGATGATTGCTATTTTATTAGTTGGTATGGCAGCTTATCGCTTATTGCCCATTTCAGCCTTACCTGAAGTAGATTATCCTACCATACAAGTGACCACATTTTATCCAGGGGCAAGCCCAGATGTAACTGCTTCAACAATTACTTCACCTTTAGAGCGACAATTTGGACAGATGTCTGGATTAACTCAGATGACCTCACAAAGTTCTGCTGGCGCATCTGTGGTTAATCTTAAGTTTGGGTTAGATGTATCTTTAGATGTGGCAGAACAAGAAGTCCAAGCTGCGATTAATGCGGCAAATAATCTATTACCTAGTGATTTACCTAATCCACCTGTTTACAATAAAGTCAATCCTGCTGATACTCCTATTCTTACTTTAGCTGTTACTTCAGACACTATGCCGTTAACGCGTGTACAAGATTTAGTGGATACACGATTAGCTCAAAAATTGTCACAAGTTACTGGTGTGGGCTTAGTGAGTATTGCAGGTGGGCAACGTCCTGCGATTAGGGTTGCGGTGGATACACGTGCCATTGCTGCTAAAGGGTTATCAATAGAAGATGTACGTTCAACAATTGTGGGCGCCAATACCAATCAGGCAAAAGGCAGTTTTGATGGGCCACATATTGCTGCGACTATTGATGCTAATAGCCAGATCAAATCGGTTGATGAATATCGTTCTATTATTTTAGCGTATAAAGATGGGGCGCCTATTCGGTTATCTGATATTGCCAGTATTGAGGATGGACCAGAAAATCAATATCTTGCGGCTTGGGCCGATGATCAGCCAGGCATTATCTTGAATATTCAGCGCCAACCAGGTGCAAATGTTATTGATGTGGTTGATCGAATTCAGAAAATTTTGCCTGAGTTACAGGCAAGTTTACCTGGTGCGGTAAAATTAACTGTGTTAACTGACCGTACAACAACAATACAAGCATCAGTCAAAGATGTTCAAACAGAATTATTTCTTGCTGTTGCTTTGGTCATTTTGATTATTTATGTTTTTTTAAGAAGTGCAAGAGCCACTTTTATTCCTGCTATTGTGGTTCCTTTATCATTAATAGGTACATTTGCTGTAATGTATCTATTGAATTTTTCCATTAATAATTTGACTTTAATGGCTTTAACCATTGCCACAGGTTTTGTAGTTGATGATGCGATTGTTGTGATTGAAAATATTATTCGTTATATTGAAAAAGGTGAGAAACCTTTTGCCGCGGCTTTACGTGGGGCAGGGGAAATTGGGTTTACCATTATTTCTTTAACAGTTTCTTTAATCGCAGTGTTGATTCCTCTGATTTTTATGGGGGATATCATTGGGCGATTATTTCGTGAGTTTGCCATTACCTTGGCTTTGACCATCTTAATTTCAGCATTTGTTTCGCTTTCTTTAACACCAATGATGTGTGCCCGTTTATTAAAATCTTCTCATGAAACCAAAGAAGGGCGTTTTGCTCAGATGTGTGAGAAAGGTTTTGATTGGCTGATTGCTTGGTATGATAAAGGTCTTGCTATTGTATTTAAACATCAAATGGCCACTTTAATGATGGCAGCGGCTACTTTTGCACTGACTATTTTACTGTATGTTTTTATTCCTAAAGGTTTTTTTCCTGTTCAAGATACTGGGGTTATTCAAGGCATAACTGAGGCTCCTCAATCTGTTTCCTTTCAGGCAATGATGCGCTATCAACAGGAAATGGCAAAAATTATTTTGCAAGATAAGGATGTTGAGAGTGTGTCATCTTTTATTGGAGTAGATGGTACCAATACCACGTTAAATGGCGGGCGTTTTTTAATCAATTTAAAACCTATGTCTTCTGGTCGAGATAATGCCACTGAGATTGTGCAAAGATTAAAAAGTGCGTCTACAAAAATGGAGAATATGAATTTATATTTGTCTCCTGTTCAAGATATTACCATTGATACATCAACAAGTCGTTCTCAGTATCAATTTACATTACAGTCTCCAGATGCAGAAGAGCTCAATACATGGGTTCCTAAAATGGTTGCCTATTTATCTGAACAAAAACAATTACAAGATGTGTCCAGTGATTTGCAAAATGAAGGTAGACAGATTTATTTGAATATTGATCGAACAACTGCCAGTCGCTATGGTATTTCGGTATCAGATATTGATAATGTATTATACAGTGCTTTTGGCCAGCGTTTAATCTCAACCATTTTTACCCAATCTAACCAGTATCGAGTGGTTTTGGATGTCGATGCTGCTGGTGAAACAGGTACCAATGTTTTAAATGCTTTATATTTAAAGGGAACGGTTTCGGACACGAATGATGCTAATTTTGGCCAAACTGTTTCTGTTCCTTTATTGTCTTTGGTTGAGGTATCTGAACAAAATACACCATTGACCATTAATCATTTAGGTCAATTTCCAATGGCTACAATCTCTTTTAATTTGGCCAAAGGTGTCTCTTTAGGAGAGGCAGTTGGTGTGATTGAGCAGGCTAAGGCTCAGCTAGATTTACCTATTACCATTGAAACCGCTTTTCAAGGTTCTGCTGCGGCATTTCAAAACTCTTTAAGTTCCCAAGTATGGTTAATTATTGCGGCAATTGTGGTGATGTATATTGTTTTAGGAGTTTTATATGAAAGTTATATTCATCCAGTAACCATTTTATCTACGCTTCCTTCTGCTGGTGTGGGGGCATTATTGGCATTATTGATCACTGGTAATGAACTTGATGTTATTGGTATTATAGGCATCATTTTGTTAATTGGTATTGTGAAAAAAAATGCTATTATGATGATCGATTTTGCTTTGGCCGCTGAGAGGGAAGAAGGTAAAACACCTCTTGAGGCGATTCATCAGGCATGTTTATTGCGTTTTAGACCCATTTTAATGACAACTATGGCCGCTTTATTTAGCGCTATTCCTTTGGCACTTGGGTCGGGGATTGGTTCAGAGTTACGTAATCCTTTAGGTATTGCCATGATTGGCGGTTTGGTTGTTTCACAAGTGCTGACTTTGTTTACAACGCCTATTATTTACCTTGCGTTTGATCACTTGTCTATAGCGGTAAAAAAGCGTTTGGGTATACAAAAACAAAGCAATGAAAGTGTATAGTTATGGGGCTAATTGAGTTATTCATCCGACGCCCAGTTGCCACCGTTCTCTTGACTATTGGTGCAGTATTGGTTGGTGTGGTAGGCTTTAGCCTAATGCCTGTGGCTCCTTTACCTCAAGTTGATTACCCTACTATTTCTGTGTCCGCTTCTTTACCTGGGGCGAGTCCTGAAACCATGGCTTCCTCTGTAGCGACACCGTTAGAAAGAGCGTTAGGACGTATTGCGGGTGTCACAGAAATGACCTCCAGAAGTTCGAGAGGTTCTACTCAAATCACGTTGCAGTTCGATTTAGACAGAGACATCAATGGTGCTGCACGTGAAGTGCAAGCAGCAATTAATGCTTCTCGCAGTATGTTACCAAGTGGTATGCCGGGGAATCCTACTTATCGCAAAGTCAACCCTGCTGATATGCCTATTATGATTTTGGCTTTAACATCTAAAACCAAAATGCGTAGCCAAATGTATGATGCAGCATCGACTATATTGGCTCAGAAAATTGCTCAAATTAATGGTGTAGGCGATGTGACTGTTGGTGGTAGCTCTTTACCGGCTATTCGCGTGGATATTAATCCGTTACAACTGGCTAATTATGATGTGCCTTTAGAGTCGGTAAGGCAAGCCATTAATCAGGCAAATGCAAATAGACCCAAGGGGGCAATCAATAGCGAAGATAATCGTTACCAACTTATGGCTAATGATCAGGCAGATAAACCAGAAGATTATTTACCTTTAGTGATTCACTATCAAAATGGCGCGGCAGTAAGGTTGTCTGATGTGGCCACTGTATATGAGGGTGTAGAAGATATTCGTAATGGTGGTTCTTTTAATGGAGAACCTACTATTTTATTGATGATCTCTCGGCAACCGGGGGCGAATATTATTGAAACGGTAGAAAGTATTAAAGCTGCTATGCCTGCGTTACAAGCCTCTATTGATTCAGATATCGATATGAACATTATGTCAGATCGTTCTACAACGATTAGGGCATCATTAAGTGAAGTTGAGTTTACTTTAGTTTTATCCATTATATTGGTTATATTGGTTGTTTTGGCTTTTTTACAGGATTGGCGTGCTGCATTGATTCCATCCATTGCGGTACCAGTGTCATTAGTGAGCACTTTTGGTGCAATGTATTTATTGGGGTTTTCTTTAAATAATTTGTCCTTAATGGCCTTAACTGTTGCCACGGGTTTTGTGGTTGATGACGCCATTGTGGTATTAGAAAATATTATGCGTCACATTGAGGCAGGAGAAAAGCCATTTATTGCCGCCATTAATGGGGCAAAAGAAGTGGGCTTTACAGTTATGTCGATGAGTATTTCGTTGATTGCTGTGTTTTTACCTATTTTATTATTAGGCGGTTTGGTTGGGCGGTTGTTCCACGAGTTTGCTTTAACTTTATCTATTGCCATTCTTATTTCCTTGGTTGTGTCTTTAACGCTTACACCAATGCTGGCTGCTCGATTTGCCAGAGTAAAAAGGGTTGAAGATAAAGGGCAGAAAAAAAGTTGGTGCAACTTTACTTATCGATGGTTTTTGTCTTTAGAAGTGTTTTATACCGATACATTAAAATGGGCTTTGAATCATCGAAAATTAATGATGTTTTTGTTGATGGTGACGGTCATATCGAATATCGCTTTATATTCTGTGATTCAAAAAGGTTTTTTCCCTCAGCAAGATACAGGGGTTTTAATGGGGCGGGTTGATGCAGATAAAGCATCTTCATTTCAAGCATTAAATCAAAAAGTCACCGAGCTTGCGAAACTGGTTAAAGAGGATCCTGCGGTTCAATCTGTTGGTTCCAATGTGAGTGGTCGTGGTAGTGCGTTTTTGTATGTGAATTTAAAACCGTTATCTGAAAGAAAAGTAGATGCGATGACGGTGATCAACAGAATTTCGGCAAAAACCAATAAAATTGCGGGCTCTCAATTGTTTTTAATGCCAGCTCAAGATATTCGCGTTGGCGGCAGGCAAAGTAATTCTTTGTATCAATATGCAGTACAAGCTGATGATGTGAATGAATTAAGTGAATGGGAGCCAAAAATCAGGCAAGCATTGGCTGCTTTACCTGAGTTAACAGATGTGAGTACGGATTCAAAAGATGGGACTCCGCAAGTTGAATTGGTTTATGATCGAGATACGATTGCTCGCTTAGGTTTAACAGTTAGCCAAGTGGACAGTGCCTTAAATAATGCTTTTGGGCAAAGGCAGGTAGCGACTTTATATAAATCACTCAATCAATATCATGTGGTCATGGGCTTGGCTCCTGAATGGTTAGAAAGTGAAGAAGCGCTTAAAACCATCTACTTAAAAGGAAGTGATGGTACCCCAACGCCATTATCTGCTTTTTCTCATTGGGAATATGGCAATGCCCCCAATACCATTAATCATCAAGGACAGTTTGTTACCTCAACCATCTCATTTAATTTAGCAACAGGTGTCGCTTTATCTGATGCGTCTGCTGCTGTTGAAAAAGCTTTAGCCAGTATCGGTATGCCCACGACTTTGCATGGTAGTTTTCAAGGAACAGCAAAGGTTTTTGAAGCAACTTTTGCGACGATTCCTTGGTTAATTTTGGCAGCCATTTTAACTATTTATATCGTATTAGGTATATTGTATGAAAGCTTTATTCATCCTATTACCATTTTGTCTACTTTACCTTCAGCAGGTGTCGGTGCTTTTTTGGCATTGATGCTTTGTCATACAGAGTTTTCAATTATTGCATTAATTGGTGTGTTATTGTTAATTGGTATTGTGAAGAAAAATGCCATTATGATGATTGATTTTGCATTGGTTGCGGAGCGTGAGCAAGGGATGACACCAGAAGAAGCCATATATAAAGCGGCAATATTACGTTTTCGACCGATTATGATGACGACTTTAGCTGCGGCATTAGGTGCTTTACCTTTAGCATTGGGTAGTGGGGAAGGGGCTGAAATACGTGTGCCTTTGGGTATTTCTATCGTTGGTGGATTAATGCTTAGCCAATTATTGACTTTATATACAACGCCTATTGTTTATTTATATCTTGATCGCTTTCGCTTATGGTGTGCGTCAGTATATTCAGATACAAAAGTGAGGAAAATATCGTGACTTCGACACGTTTAACCGTATTGTTTTTGATTATTGCTGGTTTAAGTAGTGGTTGCATGGTAGGACCAAACTATCAGCGTCCTCAAATCGACATCCCTAACTCTTTTAAAGAAGCACCTACTGGTTGGAAAATGGCTGAACCAGCTGATGCAATTTATCGCGGACAATGGTGGCAAATTTGGCAAGATGACACATTAAATCAATTGGCCAGCCAAGTTGCTTCTGCTAACTTAACCATTGCTCAGGCCTTGGCTAATTATCGTCAAGCACAAGCACAGGTACAGTCTGCTCAGGCTGATTTTTTTCCTAACTTAAGCGCTAATACAGGCGCTTCACGTAATCAAAATAATTTAGGAACAACCAAAAAAGTATCTTTAGATGCCAGTTGGGAAATTGATTTTTGGGGGAAAACAGCAAGAAGTGTTGAGGCAGCAACCGCAGTAGCGGGCTCAGAAGAGGCTGCTTTGGCTGTGGCGCAATTATCACAAGAAGCACAATTGGTACAAAATTACTTTGCTTTACGTGTGCTGGATAAACGCAAACAGTTGGCTCAAGATACTGTTAATTTATATCAACGTACCTTTAAGATTACTGAAAATCAGTATAAAGTAGGCGTTGTTTCAAAATTAGATGTTATGAGTGCTCAAAGTCAGTTAAAGTCTGCTGAGGCTCAAGTGATTGATCTGGATTTGTCTCGTAAACAGTATGAGCATGCGATTGCGATTTTGATTGGTAAAGCGCCTGCACAATTTACCTTATCTGAAAATAAAGCCTGGCAACCTGTGTCAGTAACCATTCCAAATGCTCTACCCAGTAGCTTACTAGAAAGGCGTCCTGATATTGCACAAGCTGAACGTAATGTTATTGCTGCAAATGCTAAAATTGGTGTGGCAAAAGCAGCTTATTATCCATCTTTATCGTTGTCTGCTTCAGGTGGCTATAGTGCGACTCATTTGGCTGATTTATTTGATGTACCTTCTAGAGTTTGGGCAGTTGGTGCCAGCTTAGCTGAGGTATTATTTGATGGTGGCGCACGGACTGCTAGTGTAAAAGCAGCCCAAGCAGCCTATGATGGTTCGGTTGCAGGATACCGTTTAACAGTATTAACTGCATTACAAGAAGTAGAAGATAATTTAGCGGCTGTTCAGGCTTTAGCTCAAGAGCAAAAATTACATAAAGAAGCGTTAAATGCAGCCAGCATATCAGCAAAATTGGCATTAAATCAGTATAAAGCGGGAACCACAACTTTTGTGACTGTTGCTCAGGCTCAGACAAGCCAAAACAATGCTGAACAAACCGTATGGCAAACAATAGGTCAAGAGTTATCGTCTCAGACTTTATTGATTAAGGCTTTAGGCGGAGGTTGGTCACAAATAAGCCATTCAGGTAAATCGATTAATCAATAATTCGCGATTTTTGCAAATAAGCCATAAAAATTTGATCTTCTGTATCAAAAAGTTTTGGTTTTTATTTCTGATTCAAGTATGATATGGGTCTAAATTTTTCATGATTTTAGCAATTTCTTACTTTGCAAAGGGAATAAAAATGAATATAAAGCAAGCTGTATTGATGTTATCGATTGGAATGGTTGCTTATCCATCTTTGGCGGATGTTGTGATTCAACCTCCAGTAATGAAATCTATACAGCAACAGGCTCAAGAACATACTACATGGGTGGAAGTATCTCGTGGGGCTTTAATCAATAATATTAGAGAAGTACGAAAAGCATTAAACAGCACGCAATTGTGTGTTGATGTCAAAGCAGATGCTTATGGGCATGGAATTAAATTGATTATGCCAACATTATTGGGTGAGAATATAGATTGTATCGCTGTTGGCAGTAATCAAGAAGCACAGATTGCCAGAGCCAATCGTTTTTCTGGACAAATTATCCGTGCACGTTTTGCCACACCTGCGGAAATTAAGGAAGCGCGTCAATACAATATAGAAGAGTTGGTTGGTAACCTTGAAATTGCGTTATATATTGATCAATTAGCGTCTTTGGATAACAAGGTTGTGCCTGTCCACCTTGTCTTAAACTCAGGTGGATTAGGACAAAATGGTTTGGAATTAAATAGTGATTCAGGTCAAAAAGATGCTATTGCTATTTCTAAAATGCGTTATTTGAAAATAGTGGGTATCACAACAGATTATGCTATAAACAGTAAAGAAGAGGTCGAGAAAGGTTTTATTGAGTTTGGGAAACAAACAGGCTGGTTGTTTAAAAACACACAATTAGATCGCAATCAAATAAAATTACAGGCAGCTAATGATTTTGCAGCCCTAGCTGTACCTGATGCAAAGCTCGATAGCGCCAAAGTTGGCAGTGTGATTTATGGCAATACTTTTAATATGTTTCACCAATTTAAGAATGTCATGCAGTTTAAATCACAAGTAGCCGCAGTGAACCATTACCCATCAGGCAGTACCGTAGGAGAAGGCCATAGTGCGACGTTGAAAAGAGACTCTAAATTGGCTAATATTCCTGTTGGGTTTGCAGATGGTTACCGTAGTGTGTTTGGCAATAAAGCATATGTGTTTATTAATGGTCATCGTGTGCCTGTTATCGGTAAAGTGTCCATGAATACCCTTATGGCGGATGTAACTGATTTTCCTGATATCAAAACTTCAGATGATGTGGTTTTATTTGGTAATCAAGGGGCGCAGAGTATGACACAAACGGAAGCAGAACAAATTACTGATGCCTCTTTAGCAGAACTTTATACTGTATGGGGGCAATTAAATGAACGAGTTTTGGTTCAATAAATAAACATATCTGTATGAAAAAAGAGCTTTTATACTACGAATTTGAGTAGATAAAAGCTCTTAAAATTTGTGTAATTGAGTTTTTTGTTAAAAAGCTTGTTACAATTGAAAAATAAGGGGCTCATTTATTTTAAGGTAAATAAAAAACATGTTTGTTAAAGCATTTGTCTTTGCCGTATTGGCAGGGATTTTTTTTGAGAGTTATTTTGCTTTTATTGCCGTTTTCGGTATCATTTATTGTGCAGATCTCTTCTTTCCTTCATTGAGAGGAGATCAATCCGATCGCCCTCAAAACCCAGATTTATTTTTTCGAGTGACATTTGAAGTATTAGGTCATGTCAGTAAAGCAAAAGGTATTGTCACAAAGGATGATATTCATTTTGCAACTCAAACAATGGCTCAAATGAAGTTGGATGCACAAAGTCGGCAAGAAGCACAGCAGGCGTTTGAACGAGGAAAAAGCCCTTATTACCCATTAAATCAACGGTTAAATTTGCTGTACCAGTATTATCAACATGCGCCTTACTTATTACAGTTTTTTACTGAAGTACAAATTCGTGCTGCATGTAATGATGGTCAATTGGCACAAGGTGAAGCAGAAATTCTTTTTACCATTGCGCAAGAATTTAATATTTCTAGGCAAGCATTTGAGCGCTATGTTCATTCTATACAAGGTAGCACGCGCTTTTACAATCAATCTACTTACCAGCAACAAAATCATTATAATGGATCAGGTTCTCACCGTTATGGCCAAGATGAGCGTTATGATTCAAGCTCATCAGCGCAATATCAACAGGATTCTTTGCAGGATGCTTATGAAGTATTGGGTATTGATGAGAATGCAGATACAGCAAAAATAAAAAGAGCTTACCGTAAACTGATGCAAGAACACCACCCAGATAAATTGGCTTCAAAAGGTTTACCTGAAGAAATGATGGAATTGGCCAAACAACGTACACAAGAAATACATGCAGCTTATGATCTTATAAAAAAACACAAAGGATTCAAATAATCGCTTGTGCTACCCATTAATTTAATAATAAAAATATTTATTCATCAGAAGAAAGATTTTAGTGAACACACAGCAAAATATTGCCGCTATTAAGGCTTTTTTATTAACATTACAAAACGATATTTGCTCTGCTTTAGCTGATATTGATGGGCAAGTAAATTTTCAGTTTGATCAATGGCAAAGCCAATTGGGTGAAGGAAAAACCGGTATATTAAAAAATGGTGCTGTTTTTGAAAGCGCAGGTGTCAATTTTTCTCATGTACGTGGGCAGGCAATGCCTCAAAGCGCAACAGTACATCGTCCAGAATTAGCAGGTGCTCCTTTTGAAGCTATGGGTGTTTCTTTAGTGATTCATCCAAATAATCCATATGTTCCTACCAGCCATGCCAATGTGCGATTTTTTATTTCCTATCCAGAACATTCAGAACCTGTGTGGTGGTTTGGTGGTGGGTTTGATTTAACACCATTTTACCCATTTGAAGAGGATGTTATTTTTTGGCATCAAGCTGCATTTGATTTGTGCGCACCGTTTGGGGCAGATGTTTATCCACAGTATAAAAAGTGGTGTGATGATTATTTTTTCCTCAAACATCGGCAAGAGTGTAGAGGCATAGGGGGCTTATTTTTTGATGATTTGAATCATTGGGATTTTGATACTTGTTTTGCTTTTATTCAAGCTGTTGGTAATGGTTATTTAACTGCTTACTTACCTATTGTACAAAAAAGAAAAGATATCTCTTACTCTGAACAACAAAGGCAGTTTCAACTTTATCGCAGAGGCAGATATGTTGAGTTTAATCTAGTATGGGATAGAGGAACTCTATTTGGTTTACAGTCAGGTGGTCGTACTGAGTCTATTTTAATGTCAATGCCACCTTTGGTCCGTTTTGAATATGCTTATCAAACAGAACCTGATACCCCAGAATATCAATTAACAGATTATTATTTGAAACCAAAAGACTGGCTCAATTTAGTTTAATCAAGTTAAGCATTCTTTTATCAAAAAATGCCCTCTTTTAGCCGCTTTTGTGTTAACGCAAATAATCATGGTTAAAATGGTCTTTCTTGTAGCCTTGTTTTCTAAAAAAGGCGTATAGTATTGCTTATGGATCATAATGTTAGGTGTAAGACGTGGTAAATACAATAAAAAAAGAATCAATCACACACGCTTGGGTCAGCAGTTTACGACTGAAAACATTGCCTTTAGCTTGTTGTGGCATCATAACGGGTACTGCTTTAGTTATCGCTCAAGGGCTTAAAATGAATGGCTGGGTGTTTCTTTTTTCTTTATTAACAGCCGTATTATTACAATTGGTGTCTAATCTGGCCAATGACTATGGTGATATGCAAAAAGGCAGTGATACAGAGCAGCGGATTGGCCCAAAAAGAGGAATGCAATATGGTGTGATTTCCTCAGTTCAAATGAAATGGGCAATCATATTTGTTGGTTTCTTAAGCTTGGTTTCTGGGATTACATTGATAGTTTTAGCCTGCCGTACGTTAAGCGATGTATTGGCTTTTATTGTTTTGGGAGGAGTCTCTTTAATTGCAGCGATTACCTACACAGTTGGTAAAAAAGCTTATGGTTATTCAGGATTTGGCGACTTATCTGTCTTAACGTTTTTTGGCTATGTAGGTGTGATGGGTAGCTTTTATTTACAAACACACCATATTGGCCTTTATAGTTTTTTACCAGCAACAGCATGTGGGTTATTAGGTACATTGGTTTTAAATGTCAATAATATGCGGGATATACAGGAAGATGAACGTAATGGAAAACGTACTTTGGCTGTACGTTTAGGTTCTAAAAATGTACGTTATTATCATTTGTCTTTATTAATTGGCAGTTTTTCCTGTTTGGTATTGTTTGCCTCTCTTTATGCAGAAGGTAACCCCTATATTTGGTTATTTTTATTTGCTTTACCTTTATTTTATTTAAATGGTTACGCAGTATTGGTACATAAAGACCCCATTCAATTGCAAAAACAATTGGCTATGGCTGTGAAAATTAATGTGTGTACTTTGGCTTTATTTTCTATTGGGTTATTCTTAACATAGTAGAACCAATATATCTTATTCAAAATTAATGTAAAATAACCATCATTAAAAATAAGTGGTGGTTATTTTATGAAGTATGCAGATTTACGTGAATTCTTAAGTTTTTTAGAACAAGATAAATTACTTAAAAAAATACACACTCCTATTTCTCCTATACTGGAAATGACAGAGATCAGTGACAGAGTTTTGCGTAAGCAAGGCCCTGCATTGTTATTTACCCAGCCACAAACAGCAAATAAAGTCTATCAATACCCTGTCTTAACCAATTTGTTTGGTACCACAGAGCGAGTGGCCATGGGCATGGGTGCTACTTCGCTTGAAGAATTAAGGGAAATTGGCAAAACTTTAGCATATTTAAAAGAGCCAGAAGCCCCAAAAGGGGTAAAAGACGCTTTTAATAAATTTCCATTACTAAAAGCCTTATGGGATATGTCACCTCATATGGTAAAAAAAGCACCTTGCCAGCAAATTGTCATAGAAAAGGATGATGTTGATTTAACCAGCTTGCCCATCCAACATTGTTGGCCAGAAGATGTTGCTCCGCTTGTGACATGGGGGTTAACGGTCACCCGTGGCCCATCAAAAACACGACAAAACCTAGGTATCTACCGACAACAGTTGTTAGGTAAAAATAAGCTGATTATGCGTTGGTTAGCACATCGTGGTGGTGCCTTAGATTTTCAGGCACATAAAGCAGCTTTTCCTGCTCAACCCTTTCCTGTCTCTGTCGTATTAGGCTGTGATCCAGCAACCATTTTAGGTGCCGTCACACCCGTGCCAGACTCTTTATCTGAATATCAATTTGCTGGCCTTTTGAGAGGGCAAAGGACTGAACTGACAAAATGTATTGGCAATGATTTACAGATTCCTTCAAAAGCTGAAATTGTCTTAGAAGGTGTGATTTATCCAGATGAGGTGGCTTTAGAAGGTCCATATGGAGATCACACAGGTTACTATAATGAGCAAGATTATTTTCCTGTGTTTACTGTTGAACGAATCACGATGAGAGAAAATGCTATTTATCATAGTACCTATACAGGAAAACCACCAGATGAACCTTCTGTTTTAGGTGTTGCTTTAAATGAAGTGTTTGTGCCTATTTTACAAAAACAGTTTTCAGAAATTATTGATTTTTATTTGCCACCAGAAGGCTGTTCTTATCGAATGGCGATTGTCAGTATTAAAAAACAATATACTGGGCATGCCAAACGCGTCATGATGGGTATTTGGAGTTTTTTGCGTCAATTTATGTATACCAAGTTTATTGTGGTTGTGGATGATGATGTTAATATCCGAGACTGGAATGAGGTTATTTGGGCCATTACGACCCGTATGGATCCAGTGCGGGATACCGTATTGATTGATCACACACCTATTGATTATTTGGATTTTGCTAGCCCAGTATCTGGTCTAGGCGGTAAAATGGGCTTGGATGCCACAAATAAATGGCCAGGAGAAACCCAGCGTGAGTGGGGAAGAATCATTAAAAAAGATCAAGATATTGTTCATAAAATAGATAAAATTTGGCAAGAATTAGGCCTTTAGCCTTATAAATTTGACATAGGTTTAAAAACACAACATATTTTTATTATTATAATAAAAATATGTTGTGTTAATTTTATATTTAGCTTATTATTTGAAAATAATGTTAGGGGTATTTTTTCAATTAATCATTTACATAATAAAAGGAATGATTATGAAGATGAGAATATTTATTCTTATGTTTTTATTAGTGAGTTCTTCACAAGGGGTATTCGCTAAAGGAATACAACAATCATATAAACAATGTATTGATGCAACACAGGGGGTACATCCTTCAATAATGAATTGTATTGATGCAGAGGCAGAGTTTCAGGATCAACGTTTAAATAAAGCCTATAAACGGCTGATGTCAATATTGACTAAATCGGAACAGAAAAATTTATTGACAGCTCAAAGGCAATGGATTGCTTTATCTAGTACAGATAAAAGCTTGATGTTGGCAATATATGGTGAAGGTGATGCAGCAAGGATGATCGCGGAAGAAGTATATTTAAAGGCTTTGGCACAAAGAGCTGATCAGTTAGAAGAATGGGTTGATGCATTAAAATTATATCGTTAATTAATTATTTAGTATTTGGAGATTTATATGGCAAACGAGTGGAAGTTAGGACAAACCTCTGAAAAATTTGAATCGGGGGGTAGAGGTCCTGGAATGATTTCAAGTGGTAAAGGTGACCATGGTGGTATATCTTATGGAATATATCAATTGTCATCTAGTCAGGGCAGCTTGCAAGAATTTATTAGTAAAAGCAAATATAAAGATGATTTTGCTGGTTTAACTGTAAACAGTCAATCATTTCAAGCTAAATGGAAAGAAATTGCGGCCAAAGATCCTAAAGGGTTTGCTGAGGCGCAACATCAACATACTAAAGATAATTTTTATAATGTGCAACTCAATAAATTAAGCAACATGGGGATTAACTTTAAAGAACGTGGTCCCGCAGTACAAGATATGGTATGGAGTACTTCTGTACAGTTTGGTGGCAATACCAATTTAATAAAAAATGCTTTAGATAAGGTTGATGTTGATAGTTTAACCGACCGTCAGATTGTTGAACGTGTACAAAATTATAAAAGGGATCGTAATGAAAGTTTATTTAGGAGTTCAAGTGCTGATGTTCGGGCTGGCACATTAAAGCGGGCAGAAGCAGAAAAGAATGCTTTGGTGCGACTGGCAGAAAATAAAGATATTACATTAGAAAAAAATTCTGACACTCCAGAACTAAATCAACCAAAGTTAGCATTATTGAAGAGTGGTAGTCGTGGAGATGATGTTAAGCAACTACAAACTCAATTAAATGCTTTAGGCTACAAAATTGGTCAAGATGGTATTTTTGGTCAAGAAACAGAAAAAGCTATTCGAGATTTTCAGCAAAAAAATGGCTTGGGAGTCGATGGGAAAGTAGGTCCTAATACTTATGGTAAATTAGAAGAGCAGCTTCAAAATAAACCAGAATTAGTACAGCAAAATAAAGATGCAGTAGATAAAGACAGTCAAGCGTTTAGTTCTGCATATGATAAAACCCTTCAATTCGATGCAGTAACCTATAAAATGGGTGGTAAAGATCCAGCCAAAGGCAGTATCGATTGTTCAGGTTGGGTGACATATTTACAAAATAATAGCATGGATGATATCAATAAACTGTTAGGGCAGGAAGTTTTTACCCAGAAAGACAGATTTAATCCGATCATGGAAGGTGCCTCAGAAACCATCAAACGAGCCTCAGAGCAAAGTGGTATATTGATTGAAGGCAAACAGATTACCCGAGATATTTTAAAAGAAGGCATGGTCATCGGTGAAGATAATGGAGACAAGGGGTTTGACCGAGGGCGTTTTAGAGGTATTGATCACATTACAATGGTTGTTAGAGATCCAAAAAGCGGCGACTTAATGATCAGCCAATCGAGTAGTGGCAAAGGTGTTCATTTAAAATCAGTTGATGATTATTTATCTCAGAAACAAAAAGGGGGCACAAAATTATTTTTAACTGATCCTCTTGCAAAGGCAAGAGACTTGTTGGTAGAAAAAAGTAAAGAGCAAAATATTGATCAGAAAGCCGAAAAAGCACAACCAGAGAAAGCCGAGAAAGAAAAAATTCAATCTCCTGAGCATCAAAAAGTTCTTGATCTGGTTAAAAAGGCAGTGACTGATCTTTATGATAAGAATAAATTGCCTCATGCTGATAAATTAGATAATGTATGCTGTGCCTTAGCAAAAGAAGGTATCGCTAAAAAAATGACTGGTGTAGATTATGCAATGGAGAAAAAAGGGGATATCAGCCTTTTACATACGCCAAAAGGTAAAATGACACCTATGCATGCAACAGTTAATATTGAAGCAGCAGCAAATACGCCAATAAGCGTTTCCATTAGTGCGATTAATAATATGGTTAAGATTAGTATTGATAGCATGGAGGAGCAAAACAAACAGATTCAACAACAGGAGCTAACTCAACAACCTGCGCGTTCAATGGGCATGTAATCGTGATACAGTAATAAAGTACCCTGACCAAATAGTTGGTTAGGGTATAATTTATTTAATTTCAATTATTAGAATAGTCAGATTTGTATGAAAAAAACAATTATCCTATTATTTTCATTATTATTAAGTGCCAATGGTTACGCACAAAGTTTCATTGATCCTGGACAAACGCAGTTACTCATTAAAGAGTTTCAAAAATTATCTAACTCAGGAGAAATTCATAATGTGGATAAACTTAAATCTTTTTTAAGTAAATACCGTTTTGAGTGTGATAAGCGTATGGGGATAGGTGACTATAGCTTATTAAAAAATGAGCAAGAATGCAGTGTATATCAACAAAATGGTGAAGATTATTCTGCTACACCCATTATGCTTTTAGGGTTGATTGATCAAAAAATTGTTATTTACAGTACAGATCAAGAACAATTGATTCGAGTATCAAAATGGAACTGCTCTGATTCACAAGTGAGGTTACCAATTTGTACCAGTAATACAGCAAATAAAAAACTAAAACAGCGTTGGTACCAACGTTGGGATCAAGCATTAAAAGCAGCAGGTTAAAATTTTTTGTGCATTAAAATGTTTCATTAGCAGCTAAATAACGCCATTTACCTTGTGGTAAAGCACCAAGCTTGATTTTTCCAATACGGATACGTTTGAGCCCAACTACTTGTAAACCGACAAGTTCGCACATGCGGCGAATTTGTCGCTTTTTTCCTTCCTTTAAGGTAAAACGCAATTGATCCTGATTTTGCCATATTACGTGGGCAGGTTGCAGTGCTTTACCATCTAAACTTAAACCATGGTTTAATAAAGCTAAACCTCCATCAATAATATTGCCTTTTACCCTGACCAGATATTCTTTATCTATGTTAGAGGTTTCACCAATAATATGTTTGGCAATCCGACCGTCTTGCGTTAATACTAAAAGGCCTGTTGAATCAATATCCAATCGCCCAGCTGGCGCTAATCCTGAGAGCTGTTTGGTGGAAAAATGAGTTCTACTATTATCTTCTGTCCAATGGTTTTGTTCGGTGATTAAGCTGATTGCAGGCTTGTAGTCATGTTCTGCCTGTGCACTGACATAGCCAACAGGTTTATTTAACAAAATGGTCACACGTGCAGCTTGTTGTTCATGGACTTGTTTTTCAAGATCAATTCGATCGGTTAAAGATACTTTTTGACCTAAAATGGCTATTTGTCCATTTATTTTGACCCAGCCTTTTTCTATATAGCTGTCCGCTTCTCTTCTGGAACAAAGACCAAGTTGTGCCATTCTTTTGGAAAGCCTCATTGGTTCAGTTATATTTTCATCCATTAAATGATTCCTACCCCTGATAGTTCTCTGGCCATTTTCGCCGCAGTATTGTCTGTCATCGCGCCTATAAAGTCTAAAACCTTCATATAAGCATTATATAATGTATCATCCTGTTCAATAGGTGTTTCTTTCAGTAATTCTAGTGCAAGTTGTAAGCGAGCGGGAATAGGTTCGTTTCTGACTTTCATGAAAACGGCAGGAATTAATAAATCCAGTATCGTGGCAATGCAAGGGTAGGCCGCAATTTCTGTAACCAGTTTGTCCCTATGACGATAAATTTTGTTATAGGCCAGCTCTTTTGCCGCAGCTAAGGTATTGCTCACTTGAGCATTACATACACTCAGTAAATCTTTAACAGGCAGGTTTCCATTTAAAAGGCTGTCGTGATGCATCATAAATTTTTGAGCCACTTCTTCAATACATTTGCCAATAGCAATACCACGCAGCATGGCACATCTTTGTTTGCTTCCTTTGGCCTGCCAAGTTCTTTCTGTAAAATCAATTTGCGATAAAATATTTTCCAATTCTTTTTCTTCTAATAAACCGATTTCAACAGCATCTTCTAAGTCAAGAATGGCATAACAAATATCGTCCGCTGCTTCCATTAAGTAAGATAATGGGTGCCGTGCCCAATGGTTTTCAGTTTGTTGTTCAGGTAGACCTAATTCTTTAGCAATATGTTGAATAAAAGGCAATTCTGTTTGGTAAATACTGAATTTTTTTGTTCCTAAAGGATGAGAACTGGTCCAAGGATATTTTAATAAAGTGCCTATTGTTGCTGCGCTTAAACGCATTCCCCCTTGATTTTGATACATCTCCAAATTGGCAACCATGCGTAGGCTATGGGCATTACCTTCATATGTTTGAATATCCGCTTTTTGTGTGTTTGTTAAACCTTCTAAGAATATTTGATGAGTAGGTTGTGTAAACCAGTCACGTAATGCATCTTCCCCTGTATGCCCAAAAGGAGGATTACCTAAATCATGAGCAAGACAGGCAACTTGTACAACTTGGCCTATATCAAGAGGTGTATGGTGCTTAGGCAAAAAACCACCATTTAAAAGCATCACACCAACACGATTACCTAAGCTTCTTCCTACACTGGCAACTTCTACACTATGTGTCAGTCTATTATGTATATGGTCATGTTGTGCTAAAGGATGTACTTGAGTTTTACGGCCTAAACGGCGAAAGGCACTGGAAAAGACAATTCGATCGTAATCAATTAAAAAATCAGAACGAAGGGCTTCTTTACCTTCTTCACTGGATGGGGTTTGTGTTTTATAAACCTGATTTTGATTGGCTGCAAAACGTTGGGTACTTAAGAGCTGTGTCCATTGCATCATAATAAAGAGTGATTTTAAATTAATTGTTTTAATAATTAGATTTTAGAGGCATTACATAATTGGGTCAAACAATGAATGATTATTTGGCATCATAAGAAAAGCCCTCTAAATTTAGAGGGCTTCTAAAAACATCATAGGGTAGATGTTTATGAATTATTTGCCGCCTTCAACACGAACGCGTCTTTCTTTTTCAACAACGCCTTCAAATACGATGTTTACACGACGATCAGGTTCGATACAAGCGATTAAAGCTTGACGTTTTTTCGCAGCAGATACGCGACCAAGTTTAGCAACTTGTTGTTCACATTGAGCAGTCATACGAGCTTCACGTTTACCACGGCCTTCAGCATATACTTTGCTTTCAGGAATACCATTGTTTACTAGGAAGCTGCGTACAGTGTTTGCACGACGTAGAGATAAAGCGTCATTGTATTTGTCAGAACCGATAGAGTCAGTATGACCAATTACAGTCACTTTAGTGATGTTCACATCAGCAGCTTTTTCTACGTAAGGACGTAAATGTTCGCTGGCTTGTGGACGTAAAGTAGATTTGTCAAAACCAAATAACACAGCAGCAGGGATAGAGAATTCTTCTCTAGAAGTCTCAGTTGTGTATCTAGGTTGTTCTACAACAGCTGCAGTAGCATCACCACACTCAACTGCGCCTTGAGTGGCTTTGTCAAAGTATGTTGTTCTCCAGCATTCACCGTAGTTATTACGAGAAATGTTGTTAGTAGGTTGGTCAGCTGTATAGCCTGGACGGTCAGCCAAGCCTTTGGTTGCTGTTGTGTCGTAAAGATCTTCTGCAAAAGCAGTAGAAGCCAACAATGCAACAAGCAAAGCGCTTAGTTTTAGCTGTTTGGTCATGTTATTTCCTCTTGTAATAAAAAATTATGTGATAAACACACAAATTATGCGATAAACACACAGATAGCTCAAAACTTAAGGCTGCCACATAATATAAGTCAACCTATAGCATCTGGATATATTAGTACGCACTATAGAAATGTGACGCAATACTGTCAACTGATTTTGCCACAAAACTCTCAAAATGATGCGAAAAATGAGTTAACTCTATTTTGCCTAAACAAAAATTAGCTGTCACTTATCCGCAACAAAAAACAACAAAAACTCTCGCTTCTGTGAACATTACGCGACACGGCTAATCGGTGCAGTCGATGCGGTTGTTTGTTTTAAAAGCATTTGTACTCGTTCTGAATCTTTATTGCTGTCTAATTCAAATGTATCAAATCCACACTGCATTAGCAAAAATATCTGTTCTTCAGAGTAGTTTTTGCTGGCGCAAATGGGACCTTCGTAATTGTACCTTTTGCGCAACAAATTAGCCAGAGAAAATCCTTGTCCGCTTGTCATCGTATCAAACATAATTTTAATAGCAATAGGCATGTTTTGAAGTTGATGTTTAATTTCATACCAATTATCTTGAACGGAAAGAATCATACCTGTTTGTGATTTGTGTTCTGGCGAAAAGGCAATCCATTGTATAAAAGGATAAAAATCCCCTGCAACAATGATGTGCTCTGTTGGTTCTGTGGTTTCTTCCAAATGGTCTATGCCAAATATAACTGGCTTATCATGTATATCAATGTAAGTTGGCATAAACTTGCTCCTTAAAGTAAGGAATACCTAATCTAGCAACGCTGTCGACAAATAGCTCTCCTTCTTCTCTTTGTGCCAGATAAATACCCAGAATTTTGTCAATGATATTGGGTACTTCATCTTGTGAAACACTGGGACCTATGACTTTTCCTATATTGGCATTAAAACCTTGTTTGCCTCCTAAAGTAATTTGGAAAAAATCTTGTCCGTTTTTGTCGACTCCTAAAATACCAATATGACCAATATGATGATGAGCACAAGCATTGATACAGCCAGAAATATTCAGTTCAATTGGACCTAAATCATATAAAAAGTCGATATGATCAAATTTTTCCATAATTGCTTGTGCCACTGGTAATGATTTGGCATTGGCCAAGGAACAAAAGTCGCCGCCAGGACAAGCAATAATGTCGGTTAGAAATTTAATATTCGGTGTGGCTAATAGGGCTTTATTCAGTTCTACCCATAAAGTATATAAATCATTAATGGCGACGTTGGGTAGGACCAAGTTTTGTTCATGGGCAACACGAATTTCTCCAAAGCTAAAGGTATCAGCCAGTTTGGCTATTGCTCTCATTTCCTCGCCCGTTGCATCGCCTGGTGCTTTTCCCACTCTTTTTAGCGAAATCATGACTGCGCGATAGTTTGGATGTCTGTGTGCTTTGACATTGTGTTTGAGCCAACGAAGAAACTCTGGTTGATCTTTATGTTTATCTTTTAACTGTTCAATATCTTGTTGTGGTGTTGACTGTAATTCAGGGTAGGTAAATCGTCCTTTCATTGCTTCAATTTCTGTTTGAGTCAGTTTAAGGTGGCTGTCTTTAATCTCAAGCCATTCTTCTTCTACCAGTTTGGCAAAGCTTTGGGCTGTAAGTGCTTTAACCAGAATTTTTATTCGTGCTTTATATTTATTGTCGCGGCGGCCTAATAGGTTATATATCCTTAGAACAGCATCGATGTAACTGAGTAAATCTGCCTCTGCTAGATTGTGTCGTATTTTTTCACCCAGCATAGGGGTACGTCCAAGGCCACCACCTACATAGACATCAAATACAATTTGACCTTGTTCATCTTTTTTAATATGTAATCCAATATCATGTACCAAAATTGCGGCTCTATCTTCTTGACTTGCACAAACCGCAATTTTGAATTTTCTAGGTAGGTAAGCAAACTCAGGATGTGCACTACTGTATTGACGAATAATTTCACAATAAGGGCTCGGATCCAGCACCTCGTCTGCGGCAACACCCGCTAAAGCATCTGTTGTGGTGTTTCTTACACAATTGCCTGAAGTTTGAATAGCATGCATTTGTACTTTTGCTAACAATGCTAAAATTTCAGGTACTTTTTCTAGCTTGGGCCAGTTAAATTGAATGTTTTGTCGAGTAGTAAAATGCCCATAATTTTTATCATAATGTTGAGCAATATCTGCTAATGTATATAATTGTGTTGATGATAAATGACCATAGGGAATGGCGACTCTTAACATAGGTGCATGGCGTTGAATATACAGTCCGTTCATTAAGCGTAATGGTCTGAACTCGTCTTCTGTCAACTTGCCTTCTAAATAACGTTGGGTTTGGATGCCAAACTCAGCAACTCTTTGATCAACATGTGTTTGGTCTGCTTCTGTATAACAGTACATGATTCTTCCTTAGTTTTTGTGTATGCTCTTTTTTTAATTAAATTTTTATTGTTATGATTTTAAAAGTTTTTACTTGATTATCAACAAAATTTTTATTTTGATGCAGAATAACTATACTCTTTTTTTATAAAATCAAATAGAATAACATGTTCATAAGTAATTATTTTTTGTTATAAGTTGAATAAGGTCTTGCTTATCATGAAGCTTCAGCAATTGCGTTATATATTAGAGGTAGCCAAACATAATTTAAATATTTCAGAGGCAGCCGAAACATTATTTACTTCTCAACCTGGGATTTCAAAGCAAATTCGCCTTTTAGAAGAAGAGCTTGGTGTGTTGATTTTTATTCGTAATGGTAAACGGATTGTTTCTATTTCGGAACCAGGTAAAGCAGTATTGCGTATTGCTGGTGAGATGATGAGGAACGCACAAAATATTAAGAAAATTGGCGATAATTTTGCCAATACAGACAGTGGTTCTTTAAGCATTGCAACTACTCATACGCAGGCTCGTTATGTGTTGCCAAAAGTTGTGTCAGAGTTTTTAAAGGCATATCCCAAAGTGCATTTAACGATCAAGCAAGGTTCTCCTGCTGAAGCCTGTGAAATGGCTATGGCTGGAGAGGTTGATTTTGCTATAGCAACTGAAGATTTAAATGAATATAAAGAATTAGCGATGTTGCCTTGTTATGACTGGAACCGAAGCGTTATTGTGCCAGATGGCCATCCACTATTGTTAAAAAAAGATTTATTGACGTTAAAAGACATTGCTTCTTACCCACTCATTACATATGAATTCGCTTTTTTGCCCAGTTCAACTATTTATCAGGCTTTTCAACAAGAAGGGCTGACCCCCAGTGTAGCGTTGTCCGCAGTGGATACCGATGTGATTAAAACTTATGTCCGTCTGGGTTTGGGGGTTGGGTTGTTGGCAACAATGGCTTATGAACCAGATCGAGATGATGGGATTAAGTTGATTAATACAGAGCATTTGTTCCATCCTTCTACAACAAAAGTAGCATTACGTTATGATTGTTATTTAAGAGGGTATGCATATCATTTTATACAATTATTTGCGCCTACTCTAACGCGAGAAAAGGTTGAGTCTGTACTTTATGCTCCTTCAGATGAATGAAAAAATTTGTATGATTATTTGGCACAAAGCATAAAAGTATATAGAGAGCTATAGATAGAAGGTGTTAAATGTATATTGTTATAATTGCATACTTGTATGTGGCGATGATGATTTGTCTTGTTCAGGATTCTTTAGCTAGAGGGCTGATTTATTTTGTATGCTTAGTGTGTGTGCCTTTGACAATCACAATATGGATTCTGGGTAAAAAAAGACGCAATAGAATAAATAAACGTCTACAGAAGGATCAAAGCTTAAATGATATTGAATAAATAAGTATTTTGCTTTATAATCCAAAAGTTTCTCAGACGAGGAATATTTTTTAATAACGCTCACGCCGCTGCCAAAAGGGTGCCTAAAAAGGTTCTATGCAGTGCGCGCTAGGCTTAACCCTTTAAGGATTTTGTTTATGTCAACACAAGTTACTATGCGTCAAATGTTGGAAGCAGGTGTGCATTTTGGTCACCAAACACGTTTTTGGAGTCCAAAAATGGCTCAATATATCTTTGGTGCGCGCAATAAAATTCATATCATTAACTTAGAAAAAACCCTACCCATGTTCTTGGAAGCTCAAGAAGTGGTGCGTCGCTTAGCTGCAAATAAAGGTACCGTTTTATTCGTTGGTACCAAACGTCAAGCACGTGACATCATTAAAGAAGAAGCAGCCCGTGCGGGTATGCCTTATGTAGACCATCGTTGGTTAGGTGGTATGTTGACTAACTATAAAACAGTGAAACAGTCAATTAAACGTCTAGAAGAAAAAGAAGCTGCATTAGCAAATGCAACTGAAGGTGGTTACAGCAAAAAAGAAGTTTTGGATATGGAACGTGAAGTGGCTCGTTTAGAGCGTTCATTGGGTGGTATCCGTAATATGAAGGGTATCCCTGACGCTATTTTTGTTATTGATACAGGTTACCAAAAAGGCACGATTGTTGAAGCAAATAAATTAGGTATTCCTGTTATTGCTGTTGTCGATACAAACAATGCACCTGATGGTGTGAAATATGTGATTCCAGGTAATGATGATTCAGCTAAGGCTATTCGTTTGTATGCTCGTGGTATTGCTGATGCCGTTTTAGAAGGTAAAGCACAATCATTGCAAGAGTTGGCTAAGGCAGTGGGTACTGAAGAAACCACAGCAGCAGAGTAAATTTAAGTCTAATAAAAAGGGGCTTAAGCCCCTTTTTTATAACACGAATACCATTAATATAGAATTTTAGGAGTTCATTTCATGGCAGAAATTACAGCAAAAATGGTTGCACAGTTACGTGCAGCAACAGGTTTAGGTATGATGGAGTGCAAAAAAGCCTTGGTTGAAGCAGAAGGCAATATGGAAAAAGCAGAAGAGCTTTTACGTATTAAGTCTGGTGCAAAAGCAGGTAAGTTAGCTGGCCGTACTGCTGCAGAAGGCGTCATTGCACACTTAGTTGAAGGTAATGTTGCTGTATTGGTTGAAGTAAACTGTGAAACAGACTTTGTGGCAAAAGATGAAAGCTTCTTGGCTTTTGCTAATGCAGCTGCTCAAGCAGTGGCCAGTGCTAATCCAGACAGTATTGAAGCTTTGGGTGACGTAAAAGTAGGTGACCAGACTGTAGAAGAGATGCGCAAAGCCGTGATTGCAAAATTAGGCGAAAATATTTCTGTACGTCGCTTTGATCGTGTTCAAACAGACCAAAATATCGCCGCTTATATGCATGGTGCGAAAATTGGTGTGTTGGTTGACTATGTTGGCGGTGACGAGCAATTGGGTCGTGATATTGCTATGCATATTGCAGCAGTTCGTCCAACTTGCGTATCAAAAGATCAGGTTGATGCCGAAACAATTGAAAAAGAGCGTCGTATTTATACTGAGCAAGCTTCTCAATCAGGTAAACCTGCAGATATTATTGCTAAAATGGTAGAAGGACGTGTGAATAAGTTCTTGGCGGAAGTCACATTATTAGGTCAAGCGTTTGTTAAAAATCCCGATGTAACCATTGAGCAATTATTAAAAGAAAAAGGCGCAACTGTTCGTGCTTTCTCAGTATTCCAAGTTGGCGAAGGTATTGAGAAGAAAGTGGTTGATTATGCCGCTGAAGTAGCTGCTGCTGCGAAAGTTTAATTGAAGTAATCATAAAAATGGCACTCTATATATAGAGTGCCATTTTTACAAGTGCTCTTACCTAAAAGGGTGTCAGTGCTAAAGTTTGGTTTAGGTTCAACATAAAAAGGAAAGCAAGATGACTTACGCTGGAGCGAAATACTCAAGAGTGTTATTAAAATTATCAGGTGAAGCACTGATGGGTGATGACCCATTTGGGATTAATCGGCACACCATTATGCAAATTGTTGGACAAATAAAAAATGTTGTTGATTTAGGTGTTGAGGTTGCCATTGTTGTTGGTGGTGGGAATATTTTTCGCGGTGTCGCGCCTGCTGCACAAGGAATGGATCGGGCAACTGCCGACTATATGGGGATGTTGGCCACGGTGATGAATGCATTGGCTTTAAAAGATGCGTTAGAAAGTGTTCATGTGACCACCCGTGTGCAATCGGCATTGAGTATGCAGCAAGTAACAGAAACCTATACCCGTGGTAAAGCGATTCAGTATTTAGAAGAAAAAAAAGTGGTTATTTTTGCAGCAGGAACAGGTAACCCATTTTTTACGACTGATACAGCCGCTGCTCTGCGTGGTGCAGAAATGAATTGTGATATTATGTTAAAGGCAACTAAGGTAGATGGTGTCTATACGGATGATCCAGAAAAAAATCCTAATGCCACTCGTTATCAAACATTGACCTTTGATGAGGCCATTAATAAAAATTTAAAAGTAATGGACACAACAGCATTTGCTTTATGCCGAGAGCAAAATTTAAATATTAAAGTGTTCAGTATTTTTAAAGAAGCCGCGTTAACACGAGTAGTGCTTGGCGAAGATGAGGGTACGCTGGTACACTGTTAAGTTTTATAGTTAATAAAAGAGGATATATCCATATATAATAGGGTATAAAAAGGAAGAATCGATATGATAAGTGAAATCAAAAAAAATGCTGAGCATAAAATGCAAAAATCATTGGAAGCATTGAAAACAGATTTGGCAAAAGTGCGTACAGGGCGTGCTCATTCTGGCTTATTGGATCATATTCAAGTTGAGTATTATGGCTCGATGGTGCCTGTTAATCAAGTCGCTAATGTGAGTTTGTTAGATGCACGTACCATTAGTGTACAGCCATTTGAAAAAACAATGGTTGCCAAAATTGAAAAAGCCATTCGTGATTCAGATTTGGGATTAAACCCAGCTTCAGTAGGGGAGTTGATTCGTGTCCCTATGCCGATGTTGACAGAGGAGCGTCGTAAAGATTTAATTAAAATTGTACGCGCAGAAGCTGAAAATGGTCGGGTTGCCATTCGTAATATACGACGTGATGCCAACAATGAGTTTAAAAATTTACTCAAAGATAAGGAAGTTTCAGAAGACGATGCACGAAAAGGTGAAGAAGATGTGCAAAAGCTAACTGATAAATATATTGCAGAAGCCGATAAGATGTTGGCTAATAAAGAACAGGATTTAATGGCTATTTAAGCCTAGGGGAAAACATTGTTTGTCAGTACAACTCAAACGGTATTAGAGGCTCGTGATATTCCTCGTCATATCGCTATTATTATGGATGGTAATGGACGTTGGGCAAAAAAACGGTTTTTGCCCAGAGTGGTTGGTCATAAAAAAGGGTTTGATGTTGTTAAAGATACCGTTAAAAGGTGTTCCGATTTAGGGGTTGAATACTTAACTTTATTTGCCTTTTCAACGGAAAACTGGCGCAGGCCTCAAGAGGAGGTCAGCTTCTTAATGAGTATGTTTTTACAAGCATTGCAAAAAGAAGTTTCCCGATTACACGAAAATAATTTACGTTTAAAGGTCATTGGTGCTAGAGAACGATTTTCTTCAGAAATAGTAGATTGTATAGAGCAAGCTGAGGCACTAACTGCACAAAATACGGGTTTAACCTTAACGATTGCCGCTGATTATGGTGGTCGTTTTGATATTTTACAGGCAGTTAACCAACTTATTGCTCAAGGTGTGCAAGAAGTGACGGAAGAAAGCTTAAGTTCGGCACTTTATGCGCATTATGCACCAGAGCCAGATTTATTTATTCGTACCGGTGGTGAAATACGAATCAGCAATTTTTTATTATGGCAGTTGGCTTATTCTGAATTATATTTCACCGATTTATTGTGGCCTGACTTTGAAGAAGAAGCGTTACATGATGCTATTCGTTCTTATAAACGTCGAGAAAGACGTTTTGGCCGTACCTCCGAACAACTACCAACAGAAAAGCAGCGATCTTAAGTTATGTTATTGCCTCGAATATTAACCGCATTGGTTTTACTTCCCTTAATGTTGGGCATGCTTTTTTTTGCTAATGCACCAGTTTGGGCTATTTTTGTAGGGTTAATTGCCTTAATTGGTTTATGGGAATACAGTCGTTTAGTGGGGATGCCTAAGCCAATGTGGGTCACCTATATTGCGATGAGCGCTGCGGTGGGTTTCATTGTGTACCGTTATGGTGTTCGGTTTGGTGTGGTTGAGCAAATTGTTGTGGTGATTTTTTGGGGAGCTGTGGTTCCTTTATGGTTAAAATTCAAATGGCGTTTAAAACCAGGCTTTAGTGGTATTTTGGTTGGTTGGGTATTGTTTTTTCCTTTTTGGTTGGTTTTGGTGCAACAAAGAGCCGCTGTTGACTTTAGTCATGGTGAGCTTATTTTTACAGACAATACCAAATCGTTACTGGCTATGATGGTATTAGTATGGATTGCTGATATCGGTGCTTATGTTTTTGGACGTTTATTTGGTAAGCGCAAATTGGCCATTAATATCAGCCCAGGTAAAAGCTGGGAAGGTGCTATTGGTGGTTTTCTTTGTGTCTTAGCTTATGTTTATTTTATTCAATATATAGGATGGTGGAGTTTCGTTATTCCTGTTATTCCTGAACCATTTTCGTGGGCTTTGTTTGCATTAGTGTTTACAGCAATCAGTGTAGAGGGCGATTTGTTTGAGAGTTGGTTAAAACGCTCTGCTGGGATTAAGGACAGTAGCCATTTGTTGCCAGGGCATGGTGGTGTCTTTGACCGGGTTGATGCAATGGTTTCTGTTCTAAGTGTTTACGCTGCAATGCTTGCTTTTTTAACCATGTGGACATTTTCATGAGCCAAAACATTACAATATTAGGTTCAACTGGCAGTATTGGTAAAAGCACTTTAGCTTTGGTTCAAGCATATCCAGAAAAATATCAAGTTTTTGCTTTAACGGGTCATCAACAAATTGATGTTCTTTATGAACAATGTGTTCAGTATCAACCGAAATATGCTGTTATGGCAACGGCTGCTTTGGCACAAACTCTACAGCAACGGCTCAAAAGCGTAAATTGCTCAACAGATGTTTTATATGGAGAGCAGGCTTTATGCGATGTAGCGTCTGCTTCTGAAGTGGATATGGTTATGGCAGCCATTGTTGGTGCTGCTGGATTAAAGCCTACATGGGCGGCTGTTTTGCAAGGTAAACGAATTTTATTGGCAAATAAAGAAACCTTGGTTGTTGCAGGTTCGCTTTTTATGCAAATGGCGCAAAACAAAGGGGCAACGATTTTACCTGTTGATAGTGAGCACAATGCTATTTTTCAATCACTACCCAAACACTTTTCTAAAGGTTTACACCAATGTGGTGTTGAATCCATTATACTGACTGCGTCAGGGGGACCGTTTTTACATAAACCTCAACATGAAATGAATTTCATTACGCCAGAGCAAGCTGTTGCTCATCCAAATTGGCGTATGGGGCAAAAAATTTCAGTCGATTCGGCCACAATGATGAATAAAGGTTTAGAAGTGATTGAAGCGCACTGGCTTTTTGGTGCCAAAGCCAACCAAATAGAAGTTATTATTCACCCTCAAAGTGTGATTCACAGTATGGTTCGTTATATTGATGGTTCTGTTTTGGCTCAATTGGGCACACCTGATATGAAAACGCCCATTGCTTACTGTATGGCTTATCCAGAAAGAATAGACAGTCAGGTTGAAAAGTTGGATTTTAAAAAACTATCAGAATTAACATTTATTGAACCAGATTTAGAGCGTTTTGCCTGTTTAAAATTGGCATTTCACGCGCTTGATCAAGCAGAAGATGCGCCTTGTATTTTGAATGCGGCCAATGAAGTCGCCGTTGCTGCATTTTTAGAAAAACGAATAGCATTTACAGACATCGCACATATTGTGGCTTCTTCTTTAGACTATATTGATTATAAAGCAAGTGGTAGTATAGAAGCTTTATTGGAAAAAGATCAGCAAACTCGTGCCTTTGCTCAGGCACAATTAAAGGATTATAAGTATGTTAGCTAGTTTGCTTAACTTATTGATTACCGTAGTTGCATTTGTAACGGCTCTATTAATATTGGTGTCTTTACATGAGTTAGGGCATTTTTGGGTCGCCAGATTATGCGGGATAAAAGTATTACGTTTTAGTATCGGTTTTGGTAAACCTTTTTGGTCTAGAAAAAAAGGGGATACAGAATGGGCTTTGGCACCTATCCCTCTGGGTGGTTATGTCAAAATGGTTGACACCAGAGAGGGCGAAGTTTCAGAAGAAGATCTACCCTATGCATTTGACCAACAACACCCATTAAAAAAAATTGCTGTGGTCGTGGCTGGCCCTTTAGCCAATTTGATTTTAGCGGTTTTATTGTATGCCTTTAGTTTTACGATGGGAGTTACAGAGCTTAAACCAATTGTGGGAATGGTTTTGCCTGATAGTATTGCTGCTCGGGCAAATTTTCAGGCAGGGGACACGATTGAAACAGTCAATGGTAAAATGGTCAAAGATTGGGCAGATGCCAATACAGCTTTATTGTTTTCAATGAATGACCAATCACCCGTGATTCAGGTAAAAAGGGCGGCAGGAGACACAGAACAGTTACGTATTAATATTCAATCTGAGAAAGAGGCAATTGATTTATTGCCAAAAACCAATAATATAGGTATTGTGCCTTTTCGGATTAATACTGAAATACAGAGGGTTCTGCCTGACAGTGCTGCAGATAGAGCAGGTTTGCAAAAAGATGATGTGCTTATTGCTGTTGATCAAAAGCCTATTGCTGATTGGTTTACATGGGCAAATCTAATCAGACAAAGCCCTGGAAAAGAATTGTCCTTGACTTTTCAAAGAGCAGGGCAAGAGAAAACAATTTCTATTCGTCCAGAAAGTAGGAAAGAAAATGGGCAATTAATGGGGATTGTGGGCATTGAACCTAAAATGGATCAAGCATGGGATAAAAAAGTTCGATATACTTATCAGCCAACTATTGTTCAAGCTTTTGATTTGGCTGTTTCAAAAACATGGGGTTTTGCCAAATTAACCGTTGAGTTTTTTGGTAAAATGTTGACAGGAAAAGCCTCCTTGGAATATGTTTCAGGGCCGCTTGCCATTGCTGATATTGCAGGTAAAAGCATACAAATAAGTTTTTCAGCATATATTGAATTTTTGGCTCTTGTCAGCATCAGCTTAGGTGTGTTGAATTTATTGCCTATTCCAGTATTAGATGGTGGGCATTTGGTGTATTACACAATAGAATGGATTCGTGGTAAACCTTTAAGCCTGTATGTGCAAGAAATGGGTTTACGTTTTGGACTTATGATTATGTTTGGGTTGATGTTATTGGCCTTTTTTAATGATTTTTCCCGTTATTTTGGATAACAAAATATGAAATTAAAGTTAGTTACGGCGGCGCTTTTAGGTTTGTCATTGTCTTCTGTGGCGTTTGCCGAAGGTGATTTCACCATTAAAGATATTCGAGTTGAAGGATTACAAAGAACAGAGCCAGGAACGGTATTTAACTATCTGCCTATAAAAGTAGGCGATTCCTTTTCATCAGATAAAGCACGTGAATCTATTAAATCTTTATTTGCAACAGGTTTTTTTGATGATGTACGTGTTGAAACAGAGGGCAATGACGTCATTATCTCTGTTGTGGAACGTCCGATTTTGACAGAGTTAAATATCAGTGGTGCCAAAGAGCTTAAAAATGATCAGGTGAAAAAGAGCTTAGAGGCTTCTGGTTTAGCACCTTCAAGACCATTTGATCAGGCATTATTAAGTAATGCGATTGTGTCATTAAAGCAAGAGTATGTGAATCGTGGTAAATATGCTGCTGAGATTACACCAACAGTCACAAAGTTAGAGCGTAATCGTGTCGCTGTAAGCTTAGCCATTACTGAAGGCAAAAGTGCGAAGATTAAAAAAATTGATATTATTGGTAATAGTGTATTTTCTGACCGTAGAATTTTAAAAGAAATGTCTTTGACAACAGGTGGGATGTTCACTTGGATTTCTGGTAGCAATCAATATTCGAAGCAAAAATTATCGGCTGATTTGGAGAAAATTAAAGCTTTATACCAAAATAATGGTTATTTGGAATTTAATTTAGATTCAACACAGGTAGAGCTAAGCCCAGATAAGGCAGATATTTATTTAAATATCAATGTCACAGAAGGTCGAAAATTCAAAATTGGTCAAACCAAATTTATTGGCGATTTAAAAGAAGTGCCTCAGCAGGACTTGGATAAATTGCTGACTGTCAAAGAAGGTGACGTATTTAATCGTTCAAAACTGGCTGATAATGTGACAGCCATTCAAGGTCGTTTTGGTAATGATGGTTATGCCATGGCTAATATCAATGTGATTCCTGATATTAATGAAGAAACAGCTGTAGCGGATTTTACTTTTGCTGTTGATCCAGGCCCTAAAGTATATGTCAATAAAATCAATATTTCTGGTAACAATAAAACCCGTGATGAAGTGATTCGTCGAGAGCTTCGTCAAGTAGAGGGTTCTGTTTATGATATGAGTAAAATTCAGCGTTCTAAAGAACGTATTGAATTATTAGGTTATTTTGATAATGTCACTGTAGAGTCCCCTAATGTGCCAAATACAAATGATCAGGTTGATCTAAATGTCAATGTGGCTGAACGCAATACCGGTACAGCAAATGTGGGTATTGGTTATGTTCAAGGTGAGGGTGTTCAGTTTACTGGCAGTATTTCTCAGTCTAATATTTTCGGTTCTGGTAAAGCGGTTTCTTTATCTGCTTCAACGGGGGATGCGAATAAGCATGCTTCATTGTCCTTTACCGATCCATATTTTACAGTGGATGGTGTCAGCGTTGGGTATGATGCTTATTGGCGTGTGTATGATCCAAATAATATTGATACCAGTCGTTATAAAACAGATACTCTAGGGGTCGCAGCAAGATTAGGTGTTCCCATTACTGAATATGACCGAATTAACTTTAGTTTAGGGGCAGAACGTACCAAAGTTACTTTATATGATAATAGCCCATTTCGTTATGTTGATTTTGTGAATCGTTATGGTGCCTCTAATACGACTTTTATTGGTACGATTGGTTGGGGTAGAGACAAACGTGACAGTGCTTTATGGCCAACTCGTGGTTATATCATGAGAGCGAATGCCGAAGCAGGGCTGCCAGGTGGGGATATTCAGTATTACCGTCTAACGCATCAACAAACGTGGTTTTTCCCTTTAAGTCAGAGTTTTACTTTGATGGTCAATGGGGAAATTGGTTATGCTGATGGATACAGTAAAACATCAGAGTTACCATTCTTCCAAAACTTCTATTTAGGTGGTATTGGTTCTGTGCGTGGTTATGAGAACAGCAGTTTAGGGCCTAAGGATACAGATGACGAGTATTTAGGTGGTAGTCGCAAAGTTGTGGGTAATGTGGAGCTATTATTCCCTATGCCTGGGTTGAAAGATACACGTTCTGTTCGTATGAGCCTTTTTGCTGATGCGGGTAGCTTGTGGGATAAAAATAAAAAATGGAATTATGGCTCAACAACAGAAGATGGTGGGTTTAAAGACGAGTTGCGTTATTCTGTTGGTTTAGGATTGACATGGTTATCTCCCATGGGGCCTTTGAAATTTAGTTATGCACAACCGATTAATAAAAAAGATCAGGATAAAGTTCAGCGCTTCCAGTTCCAGATGGGGGCAACTTTTTAAGAGGTATTTATCATGAGTATCAGACTTCATGCTGTTTTAATGATTTGTATTATGGGTATGAGTACACATACTTTTGCAGATGAGTTACTAAAATTTGGTTTTGTGAATACGGAAAGAGTGTATCGGGAATCAAAAACTGCACAAACTGTACAAAAGCGACTGGAAAAGGAGTTTGCTACTAAGCGTGATGTTCTGAAAAAATTGGAATCTGAAGGCGTTTCTTTGCAAAAAGAATTGTCTAAATCAAATATTTCTGCATCTGATCGTTTGCGTTTAGAAAGAGAACTAGCCGCACTGGATCGTAATTATAGAGCCGCTTCAGAAGAGCTGGCTCAGGACTTTACTTTAAGACGAAATGAAGAGTTTGCGGCAATACAAGAAAGAGCCAACCGTCTGATCAAGGAAATGGCAGAAAAAGGTGACTTCGATTTAATTTTACAAGATGCTGTATATGTCAAACCCAAATTTGACTTAACAGGGCAGTTGATTAAAGCGTTAGATAATTAAGGCAGGCTCAGAGATGGTTTATAAATTAAGCACGATTGTTGGCCAGATTGGTGGGCTTTTAGAAGGCGAGGATAAAGAGGTTATTGGGATTGCTTCTTTATCGACTGCCCAAGAAAACCAGATTAGTTTTTTATCCAGCAGCAAATATAGAAAACAATTGGCTTCTTGTCAGGCTGGCACTTTAATTGTTACTGAGCGTATGGCTAAATTACTCAAAGGTAATTTCAGTTTTATTATTACAGATGATCCATATTTGTACTTTGCTAAGTTGGCTCAGTTTTTTTTACCAAAAGAAGAGCTCAGAGCCTATAAACATCCTAGTGCAGTGATTGGCCAAAATACTCATATTCCAGATAGTTGTAGAATAGATGCTAATGTAGTGATAGGGGATCATGTACAGCTAGGAGAGTTTTGCCATATTGGGGCAGGGTGTGTGATCGCAGATAATGTCGTTATTGGTCAAAATAGTGTTTTCTTCCCAAATGTAACGGTTTATGAAGGTGTTCGTTTTGGCGAGCATGTCCGTATTCATGCGGGTTGTGTGATTGGATCAGATGGTTTTGGGCTTGCTTGGGATAAGGAAAATGATCAATGGTTTAAAATACCCCAAACAGGCAGTGTACGAATTGGAGATTACGTGGAAGTTGGCGCCAACTCTACGATTGATCGTGGTGCATTAGACGATACCATCATTGAAAATGACGCTAAAATTGATAATCTGGTACAAGTCGGACATAATGTTTACATAGGTAAATCAACAGCTGTTGCCGGTTGCGTGGGTATTGCTGGTAGTACCCATATTGGCTCTCATTGTCTTATCGGCGGTGCCGTTATGTTTTCTGGTCACATTGAGATTGAAGACCATACACAAATTGGTGGTGGTACTGCTGTGGCCAAATCACTCTCTTCTGATCACTATGCTTCATTTTTCCCATTGATGAAGCATAAAGAATGGGTAAAAAATGCGATTCATTTGCGTCATTTAAGTGATATGGCAGATAAAATTAAACAGTTAGAACATAAAGTAGAACAAATGAATCAAGATTCGGAGGATGTGAAGTGAATATTGAATTACCCTTACAGGCAAAAGATATTTTAAAATTATTGCCTCATCGTTTTCCTTTTATTTTATTGGATAGAGTAACAGAGTTTGAGTCCGAAACACGATTGAAAGCCATTAAAAACGTTACCTTGAATGAACCTTTTTTTCAAGGCCATTTCCCCTCTTTACCTGTTATGCCAGGTGTATTGATTATCGAGGCAATGGCTCAAGCTGCTGGCACTTTGTCGATTTTAAGTTTTGGTGGAAGAAACCCGAATGAAATTTACTTTTTTGTGGGTATCGATAATGCACGTTTTAAGCGACAAGTGATACCAGGGGATCAATTGGTATTTGAAATTACACAGCTTAGTGCTAAACGAGGCATCGCTAAGTATAAGGCTGTTGCCACTGTTGATGGTGAGGTGGCAGCTGAGGCTGAAGTTATGTGTGCCAAGCGAGAAGTAGAGGTTTAATTGTGGCAGATATTCACCCAACCGCATTAGTGGATGAACAAGCAGAAATTGCAACGGATGTTAGCATAGGGGCGTATACCGTCATTGGTCCACATGTCAAAATTGGTTCTGGTACCAAAATTGGCCCACATGTTGTGATTGATGGTCATACAACTATTGGGGAACAAAATGAGATTTTTCAATTTTGTTCCCTAGGCGCGGTTCCTCAAGACAAAAAATATCGTGATGAACCTACGGAATTAATCATCGGTAATCATAATACCATTCGAGAATTCTGTAGCTTTAATTTAGGTACTGTTCAAGGTGGTGGGGTCACTCGTATTGGCGATGATAATTGGATTATGGCTTATGTTCATTTAGCCCATGATTGTAAAATTGGTAATCATACTATTTTTGCTAATAATGCTTCTTTAGCAGGCCACGTGACCATAGAAGATTGGGTTATTTTAGGTGGCTTTTCATTGGTTCATCAGTTTTGTGTTATTGGTCAACATGCTATGACTGCTTTTGCCAGTGGCGTGGCACAAGATGTGCCGCCATTTGTGATGGCCGCTGGATATCGCACAGTGCCTTCTGGTATTAACTCAGAAGGCTTAAAGCGTAGAGGGTTTTCTAAAGAAGCTATTGCTCAGGTGAAACAAGCATATAAAATATTATATCGTCAAGGTTTGCCTTTTGAAGAGGCTAAAGCACAGATTCTTGAACGGGCACAAACGGTACCAGAACTGTCACCGTTTATTGACTTTTTTGGTAAAGCCAATAGAGGCATCATTCGTTAATGTCTGTTTCATTTTCCCAGAATGCCCCTTTAAAAATAGGTATTGTCGTAGGTGAGGCTTCAGGTGACTTACTGGGTGCTCACCTGATGAAGGCCATTTTAGCGAAAGAGCCTAAGGCTGAGTTTATTGGTATTGGTGGGGCTCAAATGAATGCTTTAGGTTTTAAAAGTATTTATCCCCAAGAAAAATTAGCTGTGCGTGGCTTGGTTGAAGTATTAAGGAGGTTGCCAGAACTTTTAAGAATCAGAAAAGGAGTCTTTCAAACGTTATCTCATTTACAACCTAATGTTTTTATTGGTATTGATGCGCCAGATTTTAATTTAACTTTAGAGTCTTGGTTTAAAAAAGCAGGTATTCCAACGATTCATTATGTTAGTCCATCTGTATGGGCATGGCGTGCTGAACGAGTGAAAAAAATCGTGAAACAGGTTGATGAGGTTTTATGTTTGTTTCCTATGGAGCCTGATCTATATAGGCAAGAAGGGGGGCAGGCAACTTTTGTCGGGCATCCTTTGGCTCAAATGATTCCGTTACAACCTGACCGAGTGTCTTTACGTAACCAATTGCAATTACCACAAAATGATCCAGTTTTTACGTTAATGCCAGGTAGTCGAGTCAGTGAAATTGATTATATGGCACCTATATTCATTAAAACAGCTAAGTTACTGTTACAAGAGTATCCTTTAGCACATTTTTTGGTGCCATTAGCAACGGTTGCATCACTTCAACGCTTCAAATATCATCTAAACAAAGAAAATGCAGAAGGTTTGCCTTTAAGAATTTTAAATGGGCATGCCCAAATGGCTATTGTTGCCAGCGATATTGTGTTGGTAACCAGTGGCACAGCTACTTTAGAAGTGGCTTTGTGTAAGCGTCCTATGGTAATCAGCTATAGAGTGTCTAATTTAACTTATTTATGGGTAAAACGTAAAATCAAATCCGCTTTTGTTGGGTTACCTAATATTTTATTGAGAAAAGCGGCAGTGCCAGAGTTGCTGCAAAAGGATGCAACACCAACTAAATTGGCTCAGGCGATGAGCGAATGGTATCAAAATAAGCCTAAGCAAATGGCCATACAAGAGGATTTCTTAAGACTACATGAGTCACTCAAACAGGATACGGATCAATTGGCTGCTGAAGTGGTGTTTAGAGAGGCTAAGTACAAATGATGCAAATAGCGGGCGTGGATGAAGCCGGTAGAGGCCCTTTAGTTGGGAGTGTTTTTGCTGCCGCTGTGATTTTACCTGGGCAATATGATTTGCCTTTTCTAACAGACTCAAAAAAATTAACTGAGAAAAAACGTGATCAGTTGGCAATAATGATTAAAGAACAAGCATTGGATTATGCTATTGCCAGTGCTGATGTGGCGGAAATTGCGCAATTAAATATTTTACATGCCACTATGTTGGCGATGAAACGAGCCATTTTAGGGCTAAAAATGACCGTTGATGAAGTGTTGATTGATGGAAACAGAGTACCGGCTCAATTACCTGTTGCGGCAAGAGCGATTGTGAAGGGGGACTTGAGCGAGCCAGCTATTTCTGCGGCTTCTATTTTGGCAAAAACAGCGCGAGACGCACAGATGTATGCTTTACATGAAGTCCATCCAGAGTATGGTTTTGCCCGTCATAAGGGTTATGGGACAGCAGAACATTTGGCTGCTTTACAGAAATTTGGTGTCTTAGCAGAACATCGAGTAGGTTTTTCACCAATTAAACAAATGGTTGCCATAGAAAACCAAAAAGGGTAATCACCGTGAAGTGGTTATTGGGTCCATTTTTATTGATTTTGCTTTTTCTTGGTGCAGACTTCAGTAATGCATTGTGGCAAACCAGAGAGGCCAGATCATTATTAAGCGGATTTAATATCGTACAAACCGCCCATATTGATGCAGTTAAAACGATTCAGTTAGCGTGTCCCAATAATCAACCAAAATGCATACAAAAGTCGGTAACTATTAAATATGAACATCTTGTCTATGGTGATTTATTGACGACATTGGATCATGTTGATTATTCTGAAGCACAGGTTGGCAGCACAATAGATGTTTTATGTGATTTTAAACAGTATATGTGTTTACCAAAAGCATGGGTAGAGCAACAGCGTTCAGTTTGGACAAATATGTATTTGTCCAAATGGTTTTGAAAAAAAATTGTTAAGGTTCTTGGTTGACCTCATGTAACAGTTGAGTCAGTTCTGGTAATAACTCAAGAATCAAATTGATTTGTTGGAAAATTTGCCATTCGGGATGCTCTTCTGTATGAGGGATTTGTTCTGAAATTTTTTTTATCAGCGTTTGGTCGATTGTCGCACTTGTTTGAGTAGAAAAACTTGTTTGTAGATAAGCAATAATGGTTTGTACCGATTCATCAAAAAGAGCAAGATGATCAGAACTTATTTTTGTTCTATGCGCCCCTAGCGCTGAAATATAGCCCAATAAAGTATGGTTTAAACAAATCAGTCGAAATACTCTGTCTAATAATTCTTTGTTAACTTTGGGTTCCACCGTCATATTCGATACCACAGAAGCCATTTCACTGTCACAAGTATGAGCAAAGTCTCTGGCTGTTATATAAGCTAGATGATCATTTTTCCCTGTGTGGTATTGTTCTTGGATTGTGCTTAAATATTGGCAATTGGCATTGGTTATTTTTTGTGTCATCACGCTTAATTTACGAAATTGCCAGTCAGGCCAGATCAGATGTACTGCAGCCCATGCAATGGTACAGCCAATGAGCGTATCTAGTAACCGAAAAGGCACAACAAAGCCTTTATCTAGTACATTAAAACTTAATAAAATCATTAGGGTAATAAAGGATGTGGCATAGGCATATTGAATACTTCTGAAGCTAAAAAATAAAACGCCACTGATGATGATCAGTAAAATTTGCCCTTGAGTTGAGGGAATAAAATAAATGATGGGTAAGCTTGCCAGTACGCCTGCAAAGGTACCAATTAAGCGCATTTTTAAACGGTATTTTGTTGCACTATAATTGGGTTGGCAAACAAATAGGCTGGTTAACATAATCCAATACGCATTGGGCATTTTGGTCAGTTGTGCAATCAGATAACCTGTTAATAGGACAATACTCATTCTGACAGAATGCCGAAATAGTGGTGATTGTGCTGTTAGGTTTTGTGTGATGCGTATCCAAATAGAACGCACACTCATGGATTGATCTTCTTGGAGTAAATTTTCTTTTAATGAGACGACAGGTTCTTGTATCGCTGTTTCATCAAAGCTGACTAAAAGACGGTCTATTGACCGTAAATTGGTTAATAGGCTTTGCATAGAATACACCAAGTATTTTTCTTGAGGATATTCTTGTTTCAGTAAATTAAGCGTGTTTTCTAAATGCTTAAATGATCGTTCAAAATAGGGGTTATGCGTATATTGCTGTCTGGCTAAAATGGCATCTGCAATTTGTGTGCAAGCCATACTTTGTTGCATGAGTATTCGTTGAAAACGAAATAAAACATCGCTGTACCTAAATTTTTCACTTAATTTTTGATAATCTACATGGGCAGAACTGGTTCTCTCATAAATATCTTGTGCAATAAAGAAGAAACTCAGCATTTTTCGAGTGCTTTTCTGACCTCGGTCACTTTTTAAACGTGACATCAATGATGTTTTGGTCAGATTTGATACTTCAACTAAGGTTTTATTGACCATAGCAATATTGATTTTTTGTGCCGTAAAGTGGTTTTCTTCGTCAGGGTCAAAAAAGGTTGACTTGGCTTCCAAGTAAATGGCTAATTGTTCAAAACAGCGAGATAAGTTGTCTTGTATGGGGCGAATGGGAATAAATAAATAAAAAACCAACGTCACAATATTATACCAAAGTGCACCCAGTACCAATTGAGTAGGCTGGGTGTACCAGTGATTTTGATCAGAGTGACCCAGCATGGTATACAGAGCAATAAGTAATGCACCAAAGGCAATGGTTGAGTATCGTTGCCCAAGAGAGCCGATTAAAATAAAGCCGCAGGTAGAAAATAATAAGCCAAATGCAAACAACCAAGGGTAGGGGAATAACAGCTCAACTGATGCGGATGCTGTGAAAAAGCAGATTAAGGTAATCAGTAAATTGCGTAAGCGGCCTGTAATTCGGTCATCTAAATCAGATAAACCTGCTGCGACTACGCCTAAAATAAGCGGAATACTCAAAACGGCTTGCCCTGTGAGCCATGGAAAAACAATGACGCCAGAAAGTGCAATAAAGATTCGTAAGCAGTACAAAAAATAACTACTATAAAGAGAACGCTTGAACGTAAATAAAATAGAAAACACAAACAAGGCCTTTTTGTTTATAGTGTCAAAATAAAATGATGATTTATTGCACTGTTATAATAAAGTGAATGTACAAAATTTTGGTATAAATGTAAACCTGCCATTATAACGTAATTGTTTATTTAAAATACGACCAAGCAAAAGTAAAATGAAGGGGTATCATATGGTTTCTACACTAATCAATGCAAAAACATTACAAGAAGAAATTCTACAGCAGAAGAGCCGGTTGATTATTGTGGATTGTCGCCACCAATTGGCTGATGTAACTTGGGGACAAAGCGCATATGAACAAGGACATATACCTAATGCTGTATTTTTACATTTGGATCATGATTTATCTGGTCAAAAAACAGGAAAAAATGGACGCCACCCTTTGCCAGACAAACAGGATTTTGTACACACTTTAGGTCGGGTAGGTATCGATAATCAGACACATATTATTGCTTATGATGATGGCTCGATGATGTATGCTGCACGTTTATGGTGGCTTGCACGGTTTGTGGGACACGAGGCAATACAAGTATTGGATGGTGGTTTACCTGCGTGGTTGGCACAAAATGGCTCGATACAAAAACACATACCTGTCATGAATGTTAGACAATTTGATATCCAACCGAGTTTGGAAAAGGTCGTTGATGCTGCATTTGTGTTCGCCAATATTAAAGAAAAAGCCTATCAATTAATCGATGCCAGATCAGCAGATCGTTTTCGTGGAGAGAATGAAACAATGGATCCTAAAGGAGGACATATTCCTGGCGCAAAAAATCGTTGTTTTAAAGACAATTTACAAGAAAATGGTCTGATGAAATCACCAAAAGCCCTTAAAAAAGAATGGGGAAATTATGGTGATTCGGCTTTACATATTCATCAATGTGGGTCAGGTGTTTCTGCATGTGTTAATATTTTGGCACAAGCTTATGCTGGTTTACCTTCTGGGCAACTGTATGCAGGTTCATGGAGTCAATGGTGTGCTGATGATCAGTATCCAATTGCGTGTGACATAGAGAATTAAGATTAAAAAAAATGATCACAAAACAGCTTATTTAAATAAAGGTTGGATTTATAGTTAAAATAAAAAATTATATTTATTGTAATAAAATAAATAAAAAATTATAATCGAATAAAATAATGGTTGTGCTTTGTGGCTAATAAGAACAAAGGAAGACAATGAAGGATCATCACTTAAATTTTTTGTTTAATCCAAGTAGTATTGCTGTTATTGGTGCCAGTGATCAGGCACAAACTTTAGGGCAGATTGTCTTTTCAAACCTATTAGCAGCAGACTATCGAGGTAAGCTCTTTCCCATTAATGTTCGTCATAAATCTGTTGGTGGTCTACCAGCAGTTAACTCTGTTTTAAAAATAAAAGAGCCAGTTGATTTGGCGATCGTGTTAACGCCGATTAATACCTATTTAAATATCATACAAGAGTGTGCTCAAAAAGGGATCAAAGGCATCTTGTTGAATAATGGTGCCAAAGTGGCCAGTAGGCAAGAACAAAAAGTTTTTGAGCAAGCATTATTATTAGCACAAGAAAAGAAAATCCGTATTTTAGGACCAAGTTTTTTAGGGATGTTACGCCCAGCCTCAAATATTAATGCCAGCTCATATGCTTGTCAAATGCATTCAGGCTCTCTTGCTTTAGTGACACAATCGAGTAGTTTGGCTACTGCGATTATTGATTGGGCAGATCGCAAAGAAATTGGGTTTTCCAGTTTGATTTCAGTTGACGGTGCGGAAACAGATGTCACATTTAGTGATATTTTAGATTTTTTAGCCAATGATACGGCAACAGAAGCCATTTTATTGCATATTCATACAGTTCATGATGGTCGTAAATTCATGACGGCTTTACGATCTGTTGCCAGAGAAAAGCCTGTCGTGGTAATTAAGTCAGGGCTTTTTGAAAATGATATTGTTGGCCAGACCTTGTGTAGTCAAATTGTGAATAGCCACGAAGTTTTTCAAAGTGCATTGTCCCGAGCAGGTGTTTTACACATTGATACAATTTCAGAAATTTTTACCAGTATTAATGCGCTATCCAATAATTTTAAAATAACCGATAAACGACTGGCTATTTTAAGTAATGGTATTGGTGTGGGTATGCTGGCAGCGGATAGAGCATTAAGGTTAGGTGTGGATTTAGCGCCTTTAGCAAATGATACATTAACAGAATTGAATCATTTATTGCCTATTAAACATGCAGAAAAAGAACCCATCGATTTATTAGATAATGCCAGCCCATTGCGTTTTAAAAGTGTGGCTAAGTTGTGTATTGATGATAAAAATGTAGATGGTGTTTTGGTGATTTTAACCCCACAGATGGGCACAGATCATTTAACCACAGCACGTTTGATGATTGATCTGCAAAAGCAAACCAAAAAACCTTTATTTTTATCTTGGCTTGGGGAAACGAAAGTTAATGACAGTTATGATTTGTTTTCAAAAGCACATTCGGCGTGTTTTAGAATGCCAGAACATGCTATTGAAGCATTTAATACCTTAGCAAATTATCAACGTAATCAAAAGCTATTGTCCCAAATTCCTGTGGCACAGGAACATTATGTTGAACCTGATATTCCTTTGGCAAAAAAAATTATTGATTCAACACTGAAAAATTTTGGCAATATTATGCCAGAACATTTGGCTCAAGAATTACTGGCAGCGTTTCATATTGCAACGGCACAAAGTAAATTAGCTCAAAATTTTGAAGAAGCCAAAACCATTGCCTTGACGATGACTTACCCGTTGATGCTTAAGATTGATGCGACACAAATGGTTGGTATGGTTGATGTGGAAGAGTATGGTGTTATCGCCAATCATCAGGATGAGCTTGAAAGTCTATTTAATCAATTGACTGATCTGGCTAAAAAAACATTTTCACAACAAGGAACCTTTTTGGGCATTAATATTCAGCCTGTTGTGGCCAAACGAGCCAATCAGGAAGTCATGATTGGTGTGACACAAGATCCAAAATTTGGCCCTATTATCAGTTTTGGGGAAAATGTTTTTTCTAGTGAAAGTCGCCCAAATCATGCCGTTGCATTACCTCCTTTAAATGATTTTTTGGCGCAAGATCTTATTGCCCGAACGTATATTGGTAAAAATACTAATTTGCCTAAAAGCAAACAATTGGTGAATCATAAAGCTTTAAAAGCTGTTTTACTGAGTTTATCTAAAATGGTGTGTGCTTTCCCACAGATAAAAGAAATATGTTTAAATTCTGTTTGGGTGGATGATAAAAGTGTTTATGTCCCTAATGTGCGAATAGTTGTCCAAAAAGTAGGAAAACTGAGTAAACGCTTAAATCATATGGCTATTATGCCTTATCCTGATTATGTTTCTATGGCACATAAATTACCTAATGGGACGAATGTAACCATTAGAGCAATTAGACCAGAAGATGCCACAATGTTACAAAATCTGGTGAAAAACCTTTCAGAAGAAAGCCGATATAATCGCTATTTAAGCAATATTAAACAATTACCTCAAAATACACTGGCACGGTTTTCACAACTGGATTATGACAAAGAAATGGCTATTGTTATGGTGTATCAAAATAGTGCAGGTCAAGAAGAAATGCTTGGTGTGGCACGTTATACAGCAGAGCCTGATAATGAAAGCTGTGAATTTGCCGTGGAAGTTGCGGATGATTGGCAAGGTAATGGCATTGCCACTATTTTAATGCATAAACTTTTTATTGCGGCAAAAGAGCAGGGCTTAAAAGTAATGCGTGGTGAAGTATTGAGCACAAATGAGAACATGAAAAAATTCATGAAAAAGTTAGGCTTCAGTATTAAAAAATTACCAGAAGATCATAACTTGCTTTTAGTGGAGAAAAACTTATCTGCAGTGACTGATGCTATTGCAAAAGCCAATTTATTGGCTGCAAGAGTATTTAGAAAGTCCTAGGTCATTTTAAGCATTAAAATAGCATAGAGACAGTAGACAATATTTGTTTTATGAATGATAATCATTATCTTTTAAAAGGAGAATGATTTGATGAAAAAATGGATATTGTTGTTCGGTTGTTTATTGAGTGCATCTGCTATTCATGCACAATCTTTAGAGTCAACACCGTTTACACTACCTGAAAAAATACCAACTAAAATTGTGGTCATGGACTTTGGTGCTCTAGATACATTGGATGCATTAAGCGTCAAAGGTATTGTCGGTTTACCAAAAGACAGCACGCCAAAATATCTGGCTCAATACAATACGGCACAATACGTTAATGTAGGTGGGATGAAGTCACCTGATATTGATGCCATAAAAGCTGCAAAGGCAGATTTTATGATTATTTCAGGGCGGCAGGGCGCAGCTTATGAACAATTGGCACAAATTGCACCGACTATGAAGTACACAGCCGACCCAAAAAACTATTTGAATTCTGTACAAAATAATATTCAACAATTAGCCAAAATTGTTGGAAAAGAACAAGAAGCCAATCAACAATTACGTGAATTAAATCAAAAACTAGATTCCGTGAAAAAAGTTGCCCAAAAATCATCTTTAAAAGCTTTGGTCGTTTTACATAATGAGGGTAAATTAATGGTGTCTAATAGTAGTTATGCTCAGTTCATTCACCATATCTTATCTGTCAAACAAGCCGATTCTCAATTAGCCAATATCCGTAAAACAGTTGATGCGGAATATTTAAATCATATAAACCCCGATATTATTTTTATTGTAGATAGAAGTGGTGCCATTGGAAAAACACCTTTTAATTTGAACTTTTTCGATCAAGAGTCATTCGAACATATTAAAGCTATTAAGCAAAATCGTATTGTGTATTTGACCCCAGATTTATGGTACTTATCTGGTAACGGTTTGCAAAGCATGGCTTTACAAGCACAAGAAGTGTCACAAGCGCTGAAGAAGTAAGAGATTAATAGGTTCAATAACTTAATTGAAATATGTTGATATTTTTAATGTTCATTTATGAAAGATAAGCGTATTATAGTTTCAGTGCTTTTATGAAAATAAAAGTCATTTTTATCCAGATTAAAATGAAGAATATCTTACACCCACTTTAATCGAAGATTGCTTTGTTCAAGGAGAGATTTATGATGAAAGCCGCTGTTGTCAGTAAAAAAAATCCTGGTAAAGTTGATATTAAAGAGGTTCCTGTCCCTAAAATTGGTCATGGTCAGGCCTTAGTTGAAGTAGAGTATTGTGGTGTTTGTCACACAGATTTACATGTAGCCAAGGGCGACTTTGGTGCCGTTCCTGGTAGAATTATTGGTCATGAAGGTGTGGGCATTGTGAAAGAATTAGGGCCAGATGTGACCAATTTAAAAGTAGGTGATAGAGTCAGCATCGCTTGGTTTTATAAAGGTTGTGGTGCATGTGAATACTGTATTACAGGTAGAGAAACCTTTTGTCGCACCGTACAAAATGCGGGTTTTTCAGTTGATGGTGCCATGGCTGAACAATGTGTGGTTGATGCCAATTATGCGGTAAAAGTACCTGATGGTTTGGACCCAGTTCAAGCAAGCAGCATTACCTGTGCAGGTGTGACCTGTTATAAAGCCATTAAAGTGTCCGATGTGAAGCCTGGACAATGGATTGCTATTTATGGTTGTGGCGGCTTAGGTAACTTAGCCATTCAATATGCTAAAAATGTATTTAACGCCAAAGTAATTGCTGTTGATATTAATGATGATAAGCTAAAATTAGCTAAAGAGATTGGTGCTGATTTAGTGTGCAATTCATTAAAAGATGGCGATGCAGGTGAATGGATACAAAAACATGTTGGTGGTGCTCATGCAGCGGTAGTAACAGCAGTATCCAAAGTGGCATTTAATCAGGCTGTTAATTCTGTTCGCGCGGCATCAAAAGTAGTTGCTGTTGGTTTACCACCGGAAACCATGGATTTGGCTATTGTGAAAACCGTGTTAGATGGTATTGAGATTGTCGGTTCTTTAGTAGGTACTCGAAAAGACTTAGAAGAAGCTTTTCAGTTTGGTGCTGAAGGAAAAGTGGTGCCGATTGTGCATACCCGTTGTTTAGATGAGGTCAATGATATCTTCGAAGAAATGGAAAAGGGAGAAATCTTAGGTCGTATGGTAGTGGATATGCATAAACATGAGGCTGAACCAGCAAAGGCTAAAAAGAAAAAAACCAGTAAATAACACAGATTAAATTTATTCAATCAATCACTGTAATAATCTATATTATTACAGTGATTTTTATATTGCAGCAAGTTAAACCACAAGCCATTAAGTATGTTTATAATAGCTGCCTTGAATAGACGCAAATAATAAGTTGAATATAACATGAACACACAACGTATGATTATCGGGATTAGTGGTGCAACAGGCTTTTTATATGGCGTTCGTGCTTTAGAGTTATTGAAGCCGTTACCACACATCGAAACACATTTAGTGGTTTCTAAAGCCGCACAACTGACTCGTCAACAAGAAACGCTTTTTTCCAAAGAAGATATTGAGTCTTTAGCAGATGTTGTGCATCCCGTTCAAAATATTGGTGCGGCTATTGCCAGTGGGTCTTTTAAAACAATGGGTATGCTTATTGCCCCTTGTTCTATGAATACATTAGCCTCTGTTGCCAATGGGCTCTCAGACAATTTATTGGCTCGCGCAGCAGATGTTGTGTTAAAGGAAAGGCGGACATTGGTTTTGATGACTAGAGAGAGTCCATTACATCTTGGGCATCTTCGTAATATGCAATTGGCCACTGAAATGGGCGCTATTATTTGTCCGCCTGTACCTGCCATGTATCAACAAATACAATCAGTAGATGATATGGTTACATACAGTGTTGCCAGAGCATTAGATTTATTTGGTTTTGATATTCCTAATATTCCACGCTGGGGTGAACAATTACATTTAAATATATCCAAATAAGATAATTTTTATGGGTTTTTTATTTAAATAATATGATTTTCATCAAGTTATATTTTTTATGTGTAGAATACAATATGGCTATTTTTTGATAGTGCTGCTACCCTATATTTAGAGTAAAATAAGTACAGTTTATCTATATTGAATGCAATAGATTATGTTCCCACCGATTATTGCCAAGTTTTTAAAAGATCATCATGTGTTAACTTTATGTACCCAAAATAATCAGGGGCAAATGTGGGCGGCGAATGCATTTTATGTATTTGATGAAAAGCAAATCGCTTTGTATTTTCTGTCTACGGAAGATACGCAACATGTTAAAATGATGCATCAACAATCTGAAGTCGTTGGGACCATCAGTAAACAGTCAAAAAATATTTCTCTCATTCAAGGTGTCCAATATAAGGCTCAGGCAATGCTTTTACAGGAGCAAGCTGCTGAGGCTGCATATAAGAAATATTACGAACACTTTCGAATGGCTTGCACGATTAAAGCGCCTATTTGGCAATTAGCGTTAAATAATATTAAATTTACTGATAATCAACAAGGATTTGGCCATAAAATTTTATGGAGCAGATAAATTTTTGCTGTTTACAGAATCCCTTTCTTTAGATTCAGTCAATTAATTATTTAATAGAGTAAATAGATCGTCATATGTATCAACGTCTTTGGCAGTTAAAACAATTATGCTTGTTTACAAGCATTTCAATACTCCTCCTTGTGCTTTGGTTGACCCCTTCCATTCATGGGATAATCAAGCAAACAGATTCCGCATTTTTTTTAATATTGAATCAACCCTTGGCCAAATATCCTTTATGGGCATATTTTTGGGATGTACTTAGTACCCGTTTAAGCGACCTGTTATCTGCATGTGTGATGCTGTATTTTTTGATTAAAGGAGACTTTATTTTTAAAAAAGAACAAACCAGACAAGCATTTTTAGGGTGTTTGATTTTGATGATATTGTTATTAATGGTTCGAGTCATATTTGATAAATGGGTCAATACTTCTGGATTACAGCATGCCAGCCCATCTTTAGTTGTGCCTGGTGCTTTTCGTTTAACGGAACATATCCCCATATGGTGGCATGTTTTGGAACCTAAAGATGCTTCTAATAGAAGTTTTCCTGGTGATCATGCTTCAGTGTTATTGGTGTGGGCTTTTTTTGTCAGTTTTTATGCAAAAAAATGGACTCATTGGGTAGCAATTTGGTTGGTTACTTTGTTTTTTATGATGCCAAGGCTTGTTGCTGGAGCACATTGGGCTTCCGATAATTATATTGGTGGTGTTTTTTTGGCTTTAATGGCTTTTACCTGGAGTATCTATACACCGTTATTGTATAAAGTAACCCAGTTTTTATTAAATAAAACTGAGTGCTTATTTCAATTTGCTCAAAAAATACCCATTGTTAACTTATTGAGTGTCGTAAAGTATAAACAGTAGTATGATTGTATTGATTCAAACGGATTGAGCTTGTTCGTTTTCTTTAAGAACCAAGGTCAAATAAAGAGGAAGGAGAATCACTTATGCAAAAAATACCTTTTATTTTATTCGTTATGCTGCCTGTTTTAGGTTTTGCACAGCAGAATGTTTACCGTTATCAAGATCAGAATAAACACCCTGTTTATACAGATATTCAACCTAACACTAATATACCAACGACAACCTTAAAATTTGCTGATTCACCCACACAAAAAGATCATTCAGCTATTGAACAAGGCAATACTACTTTAACAGATCAAACAAAAAATAAGTCTATTGATTATCGTTTAACCATAAATGGTGTCAGTAATGGTGCAGCTATACGCAGTAATGATGGTCATTTATCCATTAGTTTATCTGCCAGTGAGGCAATACCAGATTCAGCACAATATCAACTTTTATTGGATGGTGCCGTTTATGGCTCCGCACAATCAAGTTCAAGTTTTGCTTTGGTGAATATCGATCGGGGAGAACACACGGTAGTGGGGCAAATCGTTGAAAATGGGCAAGTGATTGCAAGTAGTTCGCCTGTGACTTTTGTTTTACAACGTATCAGTGTGAATAGCCCTGCTAGAATAAGGCCAACACCATATTGAAAGAAAAATGTAGGCGCTGCTTTGCTCAATCTACAATAAACTTGCCATTATCAATTGAATGGAAGGGATTGTGATCGTATGGGGTTAAGATGTTTTTTTGGAACAAAGCGCCAATTAACACAAGGTGAAATAAAAATGGCTCAATTGCTGTTTCAAGATGCAATTGATTACCAGAAAGTTTATATTTATAACCGCCATTTTTTCTTTTTGAAAAATAATCATACTGCTATGGCTCCTTTGGGAAGCATCTATTTCCCATTAGGTTGCTATGAGCAAGATTTTTCTTTAGCCAATGACCGTAAAAAAGAATGGTTTATACATGAGTTGACACACGTTTGGCAATATCAAATGGGCTACAATGTGGTATGGGCTGCCTTTAGATTGTTTTTGCAAAAAGGCTATCAGCACACCAAAAGAGGGCAAGCTGCATACCAAATTGATTTCAGTAAATATGAGCGTACACAATTTACTCAATTTAATATGGAGCAACAAGCACAGATTGTGTGCCAGTATTTTGCTGCGGTTTATTTAAAACAAGCTGCATATCAAAATAAAATACCATTTTTAGCGCCAATATTGGTCACCTTTCTTAAACAGCCAAATAATAAAAGCCTCGTGCCCTTGTATTATCGAATAGATGGTGATATCTAATAGAAGCCTGATTTTATAGGGAATGGTAGGGGGATATAAAAAAGTGGGCTAGCTAGCCCACCTTGATTGATTTGCAAAAACTTATTTAAGCAGCAAAGCGTTTGCTTACTTCGTCCCAATTCACAATTTCCCAGAAATTGCTTAAATAGTTAGGGCGGCTATTGCGATAGTCAATATAGTAAGCATGTTCCCATACGTCACAAGTAAGTAATGCTGTTTGGTTTGTGGTTAATGGTGTGGCAGCATTGCTGGTAGAAACTAAATCTAAAGAACCATCGGTATTTTTAACCAACCATGCCCAGCCAGAACCGAATGTGCCAGCGGCACAAGTATCGAATGCTTTTTTAAATTCATCAAAAGAGCCCCATTTTTTATTAATGGCATCTAATAAAGCACCAATTGGTGCACCACTTGACTTTGGTGTTAAACCAAACCAATAAAAGGTGTGGTTCCAAACTTGAGCTGCATTATTAAAAATACCGCCTGATGATTTTTTAACAATTTCTTCTAATGAAGCATTTTCAAACTCAGTGCCTTTAATCAGATTGTTCAGATTGGTCACATAAGTTTGGTGGTGTTTACCATAGTGATATTCTAATGTTTCTTTTGAGATATGAGGAGCTAAAGCATCTAAAGCATAAGGTAATTGTGGTAGTTTATGTTCCATGAGTGTATTCCTTTAAAATTATTATTAATAGTATGTCAATAACCATTAATTTGGTTACCCTCATTGTACTGTTTTTTGAGACGTATCCGCAATGAGTATTAGCTATGAACAACATAGAAGAGCTCGTGCTATTGTTTATATCACATTATTTGTGTCTTCAATAGTACGGTACTGATTTTGTTTAATCAAAGAGATCATCTGATCATAATATAAGTCAAGAATAAATACCTGAATTGTGAAGTATCAGGGTTAAATTAGGGTAAAATAAGCCTATTATTTAAATGAGCATGATTCATGGAACAAGAAGAAGTATTTGAGGATGTAAGCACAACAGCACTTAGGATTCCCCCTAATTCTTTTGAGGCAGAGCAATCTGTCCTAGGTGGTTTGTTGTTAGACAATGTTGCTTGGGAAAAAGTCGCTGATATTTTGACTGAGACAGATTTTTATCGACATGAACACCGTTTGATTTTTAAAGCCGTTGCTCGATTGGTTGAGTTGGCTCGTCCAGCAGATGTGATTACCGTACAAGAAGAGCTGGAGAGGAACGATGAGTTACAGAGTATTGGTGGCTTAGCTTATTTAGCGACACTGGCACAACAAACACCTTCTGCTGCCAATATTCGTCGTTATGCCGAAATCGTGCGCGAGCGTTCTATTATGCGGCAATTGGCGCAAGTAGGCACTGAAATAGCCGATTCAGCTTATAACCCACAAGGTAAAGAGGCCAGTCAGTTATTAGATGAGGCAGAAAATAAAGTTTTTCAGATTGCCGAAAGCACACAAAGAGCCAAACAAGGCTTTTTGGATATGCCTAAATTATTAAAAGAAGTCGTTGAACGTATTGATGTGCTTTATGCTCGAGATAATTTAGATGATGTCACAGGTGTGCCCACAGGTTTTTCGGATATGGATGCCAAAACATCAGGCTTTCAACCAGGAGACTTAGTGATTGTCGCTGGTCGGCCTTCTATGGGTAAAACCGCTTTTTCCATGAACATTGCTGAACATGTTGCGGTGGAATGTAAATTGCCTGTTGCTGTTTTTTCGATGGAAATGGGCGGGGCTCAGCTGGTTTTGCGTATGCTCGGTTCGGTTGGTCGCTTGGATCAACATGTGTTGCGTACTGGGCGTTTGGAAGATGAGCATTGGAGTAAATTAAATACTGCTGTGGTGAAATTATCTGATGCGCCTATGTTTATTGATGAAACACCCGCTTTGACTGCTTTAGAGTTAAGAGCAAGGGCAAGACGTTTGGCTCGGCAGTTTGGTGGTAAATTGGGTTTAATTGTAGTCGATTATTTACAATTAATGAGTGGCTCTGGTAGGGGGGATAACCGTGCATCGGAGTTAGGTGAAATTTCTCGTGCTTTAAAAGGGTTGGCAAAAGAGCTTTCAGTGCCTATTGTGGCTTTATCTCAATTATCACGTTCAGTAGAGCAGCGTACAGATAAGCGCCCAATGATGTCAGATTTGCGTGAGTCTGGTGCCATTGAACAGGATGCAGATATTATTGTCTTTATGTATCGAGACGAATACTATAACCCTGACTCGCCACAAAAAGGTTTGGCTGAAGCGATTATTGGTAAGCATCGTAATGGTCCAACTGGAAAAGTGTATTTGACCTTTTTGGGACAGTATGCCAAGTTTGAAAATGCTGTTTTACCTGACCATGCAGGTTGGGAAAGTGAGTAAAATCAACTCAAGGTAATCAAAAAGCGCATGTGAATTCACATGCGCTTTTTGATTATTTTTAGAAGGCCAACTTATTGCCAGAAAACCTCATGACTGCCAATGGTGATTGGTTCTTTTACATCCATATTCAACTCAATAGACAGTTTGCCATTTTCATTCTTACTGTGTTTTAGATATTGTTCTGAAGAAAAAGCTTTATTCACAATAGTTTTTTCTTGTTCGTCTTGTAAAGTGACATATAAAGTAGGCAGTTGAGTCTGATTTTTTTCCATTTGTGCTTCAATATTTAAAATAATGCGGTTACCTTCTTCCTGTAAACTAGAAGAAAGCAATTGAATAGGATCCGTTTGATTAGATTGAGGCCAATTAAATACAACCAATTGAAGCAATAAACACAAGACCGCCACAATCGAACCAATAGCAAAAAGGCCCCATTTTGATCGGCTTTGCTCTTGCTGTTGAGCTTGCGTATTATGATCTGCATACTGCCTGAGTTTTTGTATGGATAAGTTTAATTGTTTTTCTTTTTCACTGTCTTGATGGTGAACTTCAAAAGGGTCTTCTTTTGAAAAAAATGTAGATGATGTTGTTGCTTCTGCTTCGGTTATACTTTCTGGTTGGGCTTTTTCTGCCTCATTTGATTTTTCTTCTTCGTCATCAGGGACAAGACTAAAAGGCATATCGTTTATTTGAGCCGTTTTAGAGGCTTGAACTTCTGCTGTATAGTCAGTGAAGTTTTGAGTTTGTTGATTTTTTTCGTTTAATAATGAACGGCCTGAAAAAAATTGTTCTGTTGATCGCTCTTGTGTATTAGTAAGATTATTGGTGTGATAGCCGCCAGTAGTTTCTTCGCCAGAAGAAGGTTCCAAATGCTCGTGTGCATTAAATAAAGTACCGCATTGTCCACATTTAACATTCCCTTTTGCATGTTCTATTTGTTTTTGGGTAATGTAAAATGATGTATGACATTTTGGACAAAATGTAACCAGCATGTTTTCTCCTGGGCGTCAGATTAAGACAAAAAGGTATTGGATTATTTTTGATGGCGTATTTTGCCATATATTAATCGTCTAAACCAATTTATTTGTTGTTCGGTGTATGTTCATATAAAAAATGACTGAAATATTATTTGTTTTAACCGAAAATATGTGTATATTTGCGACAAAATAATGCATATAAGAAGAAATTTGTTATGTGGACAGCATTTTTTGCGCTTGTAGGTGCCGGTTATTTATCCGCAACATTATTGCCAGGCACTTCTGAGTTAGCATTTACTACATTTTTGGTGGCTTATCCAGATGCTTGGCTCATTGCCTTGATTGGCGTAAGTATTGCCAATACTTTGGGTAGCTTAACCACATATCTTATGACTTTTTTTATCCCCAATAAAAAAGTTGATAGTGTTGCTGTGCAAAAACTACATAAATATGGTACACCTGCATTGTTTTTTGCTTTTTTGCCTGCAGTAGGTGATGCTTTACCCTTAGCCGCAGGTTGGCTAAAAATGCCCATTTTACCTTGTCTGTTTTTTATGGCTTTGGGAAAAATTGCCCGTTATATAATTATTTTATTAGGGGTTTGGGTTATTAAAACCGGATAAACACGGTAAAATAGGATAAAGAAAGATTAACAAAAGGCTGATTTATGAGTCAACATATTGCCCGTAAAAGATTTGGGCAAAATTTTTTGCAGGATCAAAAAGTCATTTTTGACATTGTTCGTGCTGTGCAACCAACACAAAATGATACTGTTATTGAAATTGGCCCTGGGCTTGGTGCTTTAACAACTCCTTTAGTTGCTCAAATCAATCAATTACACGTCATTGAAATTGACCGCAATATCATTACGCGTTTAAAGCAAAGTGAGTACGCACATAAACTGATTATTCATGAAGGCGATGTGTTGAAGTTCGATTTTAAAAGTATTGTTGGCCCAAAGAAATTAGTCGGGAATTTACCTTATAATATTTCTACCCCTTTATTGTTCCATTTGGCTCAATTGGCTGATGAAGTGGTTGATATGCATTTTATGTTACAAAAAGAGGTTGTTGAACGGATGGTGGCTTTGCCCAATTCAGGTGACTATGGTCGTTTAAGTGTGATGTTACAATACTTTTTTGAAATGGAATACCTATTTACCGTTCCGCCTGAAGCTTTTGATCCTCCCCCTAAAGTAAAGTCTGCCGTTGTTCGGATGATTCCGCAACAGGGCAGAATTGGGTTGGCCTCTGACTTTGAGTTCTTTCAAAAAATAGTGGCTCAGGCTTTTAGTCAAAGACGTAAAACCATTCGTAATACATTAAAAGGTTGGGCTGATGAGGCAGTATTGCTTCTTTGTCAGATTGATCCGACAAGTCGGCCAGAAAATATTTCGCCACAACAGTATGTTGCATTAAGCAATCTGCTTTGTGTGCAAAAATCTGTATGAAAATCAATTTTATTCATTTTATTTTCAGGTAAACTGGAAACATAGTTTAAATAGGAAGTTCACATGATTCGCTTTGAGAAGGTCCATAAATGGTTTAAAAATTTGCATGTATTAAATGATATTAATTTACATGTCAAACCAGGAGAGGTTGTGGTTGTTTGTGGGCCGTCAGGCAGTGGTAAATCTACATTGATTCGAACAGTCAATCAGTTAGAAAGTATTGAAGAAGGTGCGATTTGGGTAGATGGCGTTAATGTTGCAGATAGAAAAACCGACTTAAATAGTATTCGTACAGAAGTAGGGTTCGTGTTTCAACACTTTAACTTATATCCACATTTGAGTGTGTTAGAAAATATTATATTGTCTCCGATGAAAGTGAAAAAACAAAGTAAGGCAGAAGCCACAGCCAATGGCATCGCTTTGTTAGAGAGAGTGGGATTGGCTCATAAACAAAATGCGTATCCTGCTGAGCTGTCTGGCGGACAACAACAACGTGTGGCAATCGCCAGAGGTTTGGCTATGAACCCAAGAGTGATGTTGTTTGATGAGCCAACAAGTGCACTTGACCCTGAAATGATTGGTGAAGTATTAAAAGTGATGAACGATTTGGCAAAAAGTGGCATGACCATGATGGTGGTGACTCATGAAATGGGCTTTGCCAGAGAAGTTGCCGATAAAGTCGTTTTTATTGATCAGGGTTGTGTATTAGAAGAAGCTGCACCAGAAGAATTTTTTGCACATCCTAAACATGAGCGTGCACAGCAGTTTTTAAAACAATTACTGACACCTATGCATAGTTCCAGCTAGACATGGGGTTATAGCGAATCAGGAATTGTTTGTTTTAAATAAAAAATCATGAAATTAAATTTTCATGTCATAACAATAATGATCTTCGCAAAAGGAGTGTTCATATGTATAAAAAAATTTTGATTCCTGTAGATGATAGCCAAGCTTCATTATTGGCTGTAAAAGAAGCATGCAAGATTGCAAAGTCTTGTGGTGCTTCGTTATATATTGTCCATGTTGTTGATCTTGCCCAATTTAGCTGGGGTGGGCATGCTTATGTACAAACCCCACAAATCAATGAAGCCAGTCGCGCAGTAGGTGATAAAGTGCTGGAAAATGCACGACAAATGGCGCAAGAACATGGGCTGATGGTGGAAGAGAATATCTTAGAGACCATTGGGAACAAAATTGCAGATCTTTTGGCTAAAGAAGCCAAAAACAAACATTGTGACTTAATTGTGATGGGTACACATGGTTGGACTGGTGTGATGCATTTATTAATGGGATCTGTAGCCGAAGGTGTGTTAAAACAGGTTGATATACCCATTATGTTATTGAGAAAACCACAAGAATAAATCAAAGGCAAATGAAGATATTTTTAGTTTTGGGATAAATTTGTAATCTAATTTTCATTTTGCCCAATATTTTTTGATATAAATCAACTCAAGAAGTGTTTAGAGCACATATAATTCGTCCATAGTCAATTGGTACACGAATTTTAAGTAAATTTTGGTGTTTTAAAATGTTTTCTTCTTGATGTGTGTGTTTAGGTGCGATTCTTTTTCGCACCTTTTTTTTATTCAATTTACCTTATCTTAAGTTTATTCATCGTTCACCACAAACAGTCTTTCAAAAAATTTTCTCATTAATATGATTGTCTAGAAGCTTGCTATATAAGTGTTGCTGCATGGGTGTTAAAACGCTCTTCTTGGTCAGATAAATTTATTTTTTATGATTCGTGCGGGTGTATATGTAAAATAATCAATCAATAGATTTTTTATACATCAGAATTGCTGTGAAGATCGTTTTTTATCTAAAGTGAATAAATTTTTAATAACTAATCTAAATAAAAAATAAAACAATTGCATAATTGTAAAAAATAATACGTTTTTTTATTTTTTAATAATTTGATTATTAATATATTTTTGTGTTTTTTGATGAAATGCTCAAATATTTTAAGGTTTATTCTTGCGAATGAAAATAAAAATGATTATCATTACAAAAATTTACAAAAAATAATTTTATTTAACATTCATATCTTTTTATCATGTTATTGAAGGAGGCCATTTCATGCATCATTATTCTTTTCGCTTAAAGTCCTTAACGCTGTCTGTTTTTCTTGGTTTAAATTGTTTTAGTTTAAGCCATGCTCAAAATGAGCAAGTAGGGCTTGCTCAAATTGATGACGTAGTGGTGACTGCATCAGGCTTTGAGCAAAAAATAAAGGATGCGCCTGCCTCTATTTCAGTGATTACTCGGCAAGATTTAGAAGGAAAATCGTTTCATAATATTGGGGATGCGTTAAAAAATGTAGAAGGAATCAGTGTGGATAGGGGCGGAAAAGCTGGTGGTTTGAATATCTCTATTCGTGGTATGCCCAGTAGTTATACCCTTATTTTAATTGATGGTAAACGCATGAGTGCAGGTGGCGAAGCATCGCGCCCAAATGGATTCAGTGATGTTGATACCAGTTTTATTCCACCATTATCCGCCATTGAGCGCATCGAAGTGATACGTGGACCTATGTCTACTTTATATGGCTCTGATGCCATGGGTGGCGTGATTAATATTATTACCCGTAAGGTCGGTAAACAGTGGACTGGCAGCATTAAAGCATCAGCAACCATACAGGAAGAGTCTAAATTTGGTGACGATTTAAGTAGTACCCTTTTCGTGAGTGGGCCTATTAAAGAAGACTTATTGGGTCTGACTTTGCGTGGCGGTGTTTATCATAGGGACAATCATAAAATTCATTATACAGAAGCGGATGGCAGCGATAAACGCTTGGGGTTTAGTGGGTTAGGTAAAGAGGATGACTATAATATTGGTTTTCGACTGGCATTTACACCAACCAAAGATCATGACATTATTTTAGACTTAGATAATGCCAAGCAGACTTTTGCAAACAACCAAAATCAATTGGGTACCCAAAATGTCAAAGGTAAAGTGGGTGGGGGCTATGCCGATCAGGTTAAATTTAAACGAGACCGCTATTCATTAAGTCATACGGGCCGTTGGGGTTGGGGGGTGAGCGACAGCAGTATTTTATATGATACAACCCAAACCATTGGGCGTGTTAACCCCGTTGATAAGAAACCGGCGCCAACAGATGGAAAAGCACGTGACATCAAATACAGCACTTTAACCATTGATTCAAAATGGACGGTTCCTCTTTTTGATTTTACGCATCAAGCCACATTTGGTGGACAGTATTGGCACCAAAGGCTTAAAGATACGTTGGCAAAAAAACCAAAAGATTATTTCAACCAATATCAATGGGCACTTTTTGTTGAAGATAAGTGGCAAATAACGGATGACTTAGCCTTAACAGGAGGGGTACGTTATGATGAAAACCAAGTTTTTGGTGGTCATTGGAGCCCTAGAGGGTATTTGGTGTGGAGCGCTACCCCGATGTTTACTTTTAAAGGTGGTGTGAGTAAAGGCTATAAAACACCTGAATTAAATAAAATGATTCATACAACCTATAATTATGGTCAACAAGGACAATTGCCTTTGGTGGGTAATGCTGATTTGAAACCAGAAACCAGTACCACTTCAGAATTAGGCATGATTTTTGATAATAATCAGGGATTCTCAACCAATTTAACCGTTTACCAAACAGATTTCAAAGATAAAATCGAGAGCCAAAGATATGGTAACTGTGAGTGGTCAGGTGGTTCGAGCGCAGGTTGTATCAATGCTGGTGTTGGTTCAAGTTTTAAACAGGTTAGCTTGATTTCAAACGTGGGTAAAGTGCGCGTACGTGGTTTAGAGTGGGGTATGCGTTATAATATTAATCAAGATTGGCAGCTAACAGGTAATTATGCCTATACACGCAGCAAACAAAAATCTGAAGGTGTTGAGCAAGGGCATCCTATTGGATCAGAAGCACGTAATATTATCAATGCAAAAGTAAAATGGCAAATTAATCAACCTGTTAATGTTTGGCTTGCAGGTCAGTACCGTGAAAAACAATATGCTGGTTTGATTCATGCGGATGAGTCTTTTTATAAGTCTTATGCTGTTTTTGATGCAGGTATCAATTATACCTTGACCAAAAACTTAAATATCTCTGCTGTGATTTATAATTTAGGCAATAAAAACTTCATACAATATGGCCCAAGTCGCTCTGATGCCACAGCCACAACCTATTCAAATGCCTATTATCAGATTTTAGAAGGTCGTCGTTTGTGGTTGTCAGCAGAATATACTTTCTAATATAGGCTTTATTCATTGTTGTTTCTTACAACCGAAAGTGCTTTGCAGGCGCTTTCGGTTTGTTCTTTACAAAAGCCTTATTTTCCTTGTAATCTGAATATAGAATCGTCTTTTCGTGCATATACAGACAAATTTGTTTACAATTAACCCTTTGATTATATTTCGTTGAGAGTTTTTATGAAAAAACTGGCGCTTTCAGTGTGTTGTTTATTAGTTTTAAGTGCGTGTGGGGTGACTAAAAAAACCAATACAGGTGGGGTAGGGCAAACCCATCAAAATGATCAGATAAGTTATCATTCCGCCAGTTTTAGTGAATTGCCTGATTGGCAGACACAAAACTTTCAAGCTTCATTAAGCTCTTTTTTACAAGGTTGCATTAAATTACAGAATAACCCTAGCTGGATTAATGTGTGCCAACAGGCGCAAAGGCTAGGAAATGAAAATGCACAAATTAAAAAATTTTTCGAAAACAATTTCCAACCTTGGCAAATTCGCGATAATGGTAAAATTGAAGGCATGGTCACAGGTTACTATGAGCCTATTGTTAAAGGAGGTTTGAGCCAAAGTGACTCAGCTCGCTATCCTATTTATGGTATACCGAATGATTTTTTTGTCGTCGATTATCCTGCCTCATTACGGGGTAAAGCGCAATTAATTGTCAAACCTATAGCCAATAACCGTATGCAGGTGTTGGATAAATCAACCGCAGGTGTAGGCGAGTATACTGTGCGCACGTCTGAGTTTTTAATTGATGACCGAACCAAAGCATTAAAAGGGCGTATTGATGGGAATCGTTTTGTGCCTTATTACACTCGAGCACAAATTAATCAAGGTATCTTAAACGGTAAAGCACCTATTTTAGGGTATGCCAATGACCCAATTGAACTATTCTTTTTACAAGTACAAGGTTCGGGTCGCTTACAAACTCGTGACGGGCAATTTGTTCGTTTGGGTTATGCAGAACAAAATGGCTTTGCTTATACTTCTATTGGAAAATATCTTGTGGATAAGGGAGAGTTGACTTTAGGGCAAGCGTCTATGCAAGGTATTAAGGCATGGATACAGCTAAATCCACACCGTTTGGATGAAGTTTTAGGGGTGAATCAAAGTTTTGTGTTTTTCCGAGTATTGCCTAATGCAACCGGTGGCCCAATTGGCGCTTTAGGTGTACCGTTAACGGATGGTTACTCTGGTGCAGTTGATCCACGTTATGTGACTTTGGGCTCTCCCTTATTTTTATCCACAACTTATCCAAGTAGCAATCAGCCATTAAACCGCTTGATTATGGCGCAAGATACAGGTGGTGCTATTCGAGGGGGTGTAAGGGTGGACTTTTTCTGGGGATTTGGTGATGAGGCAGGTGCCACTGCTGGCAAAATGAAACAAAATGGACGAGTATGGACATTACTGCCTAAAGGCATAACCCCCACCACAAAAAAATAAATTCAGTAGGTTTTACCTGATATTGTCTGCTTCAAACAATATCAGGTAAAACCGTATTCAAATAAATAAATTAAAGGATTCAGGTGTATTGGTTTGAAGTTGTGGTTAATGTACCCTTATATACCACCTTTACCTATAAAAGTGAGCAAGCTTTAAAACGAGGGCAACGTGTTTTGGTGCCTTTTGGGCATAAAACAGTTGTTGCGCTTGTTTGGCGTGAGAATTTAGCACCTGATATTGACCGCAGTAAAATCAAAGCCATTGAGACAGTGTTTGAGTCTGAACCTATCTTAAATGAGCAATGGTGTGATTTAATTGATTTTTGTGCGCGATATTATCATTACCCAATTGGTCAAACAGCTTTTTGCGCATTGGCAACAGGGCTACGTCAAAATAAACCACTGACCACAAAAAGCGAAGTATTCATCACATTAAGTGAATTAGGGCTACAGCAACCCGCACCTGCTCAAGCACATAAGCAAAAGTACGCACTTTGGCAAATGTTGTCAGGGCAAACCCATGCCCTAAGTACTTTAAAACAGTCTTATCCTCAGGCCAAAAAATACATCGATTTATGGTTGGAAGCAGGCTGGTTGATTCAAGTGAACCCAAGTAGCTTAATTGCAACGACCCAAAATAAACCACAACTCAATAGTGAACAGCAACAGGCAGTAGAGGCCATATGTTGCACTAATCAAACATTCAGCCCTTTTTTACTATTTGGGGTCACAGGCAGTGGCAAAACAGAAGTTTATTTTTCTTGTATTGAACAAGCATTAAAAATGGGGCAACAAGTTTTGTTTTTGTTGCCAGAAATCAGCTTAACACCACAATTATTAAACCGAGTACAAAATCGTTTTGGGCAATATCATTATGCTGTTTTACACAGCCAAATTGCGGATAAAGAGCGTACCCAAGGTTTTATGGATGCATTAACAGGGCAAAAGCAATTGATTATTGGTACGCGTTTGGCTGTTTTTACCCCAATGCATAACCTTGGGTTAATTGTGGTTGATGAAGAGCATGATTATTCTTTTAAACAAGAAGACGACTTGCGCTATCATGCTCGGGATTTGGCTTTATGGCGCTCAAAACAAGCCCAATGTCCCGTTATTTTAGGCAGTGCTACCCCAAGTTTGGAGAGTTACCATAAAGCGGTACAAGGGCAGTACCGTTTATTGTTATTACAACATAGAGCAAATGAGCGCTCTAAATTGCCAAAAATTCATATTGAAGATGTGAGGCGACAAAAATTAGAAGAAGGGTTTAGTCCTGCTGCGATTCGTTTATTACGGGAAAATCATCAAAAAGGTGGTTTGAGCTTGGTGTATTTAAATCGTCGTGGATTTGCTCCCGCATTGGTTTGTACCGATTGCGGCTTCAGTTTTGGTTGTCCACATTGTTCTGCTAAAATGGTTTTACACAAAAGTGGGCCTACTTTACGTTGCCATCATTGTAATTTTGCTCAAGTTGTACCTGATAGTTGCCCTAGTTGTGGCAATCAGGATTTAAGCGCATTAGGGCAAGGCACACAAAGAGTAGAAGAAACCTTGTCCACACTAATTCCTCAAGCGGTTGTCGCGCGGGTTGATAAAGACAGTACCGCACGAAAACATGACTGGGAAAAACTGTACCAGCAAATAGAAAAAGAACAAGTACATATTTTGGTGGGTACACAAATGTTGGCAAAAGGACATGATTTTGCCAAACTCAGTTTGGTGATTATTTTAAATGCAGATGGTGGGTTATATAGCCCAGATTTTCGTTCAGCAGAGCGACTATTTAGTGAGTTAATGCAAGTGTCTGGCAGGGCAGGTAGGGCAGAACACGCAGGGCTTGTTTTGTTGCAAACCCAGTTGCCAGATCACGCTTTATTTTTGGCGTTAAAAGCACACAGCTTTACTGATTTTGCCCAAGAGGAATTGGACAAACGTCAACAATTTGGGTTTAGCCCATTTGGCCACAGTATTGCCATTAAAGCGGATGCTTTTCATATTGGTGAAGCACTGCATTTTTTAACTCAGGTCAAAAATGAAATGATTGTATCAACAGATGTGAATGTATTGGGGCCTGCGCCTGCATTTATGATGCGCTTGTCTTCCAGAGAAAGAGCACAGCTTTTTTTAGAAAGCCAAAATCGTAAAGCTTTGCATCAGTTGGCTGAACAATTTATTTCAGTATTAACAGTAAAAAGTAAACAATATAAAGATATAAGGTGGTCAATAGATGTCGATCCAATGGCAAGCTAGATGGATGGTGGTGGTACTTGCATTAATCAGTACCAGTGCCTGTGCAGTTAATTTTGGCAAAATGAAACCCAGTGAAGTTGGGTTTTATGTTGCAGATTTAAAAACAGGGCAAGAAATCGCATCGCATCGGGCAGATGAAGGCATGAATCCTGCCTCTACCATGAAGTTGCTCACCAGTTATGCTGGGTTAAGAGAGCTGGGGGACAATTATACATGGAAAACCGAATTTAAAAGCGATGCTAAAGTTGTTGATGGTGTGCTACAAGGTAATTTATATTGGGTGGGCAGTGGAGACCCTGTCTTTGATCAAAAAGACTTAATTGAAATGATTCACGATTTGAATCGGCAAGGTATTCGTGGCATAAAAGGTAATCTTGTGTTGGATCGAAGTGTTTGGAGCCATGTTGGCACTGCCGAAAATTTTGAATCAGATGCCGAAGCTGCTTTTACCACACCGCCAGACCCACAAATGTTGGCTTTTAAAGTTGCTTGGTTGGGGGTCGATGTTGGCGTGGATGGTAAGCCAGCTTTAAAATTAGAACCAGCATTGCCGAATGTAGTTTTAAATACCAATATTAATAGTAGAAACAAAGGGGGCTGCCGCGATATTCGTCAGTACTTGAATATTAAAGTATTGGGTAAGAGTATCAACGTGAATGGTTCTATTCCACCTTCTTGTTTGGGTAAAAAAGCTTTTGTGAATGTGTTGGAAGGTCGAGAGTTTGCAGAACAAAGCTTTTTGGCGCACTGGGCGCAAGCAGGTAATACACCTCCTGCCAATATAGTAGAAGGAAAAGTACCTAAAGGCGCCAAAGTGTTGGTGTCACATCTTTCTCCTTCTTTAGCAGAGGTGTTAATGGGGGTCAATAAACATTCTAATAACACCATTGCTCGAACCATTTTTTTGACTTTAGGACAAGAAGAAAGCAATAGCCCCAATACCATTGCCAGCGCAGAGCGAGCCATGAGACGTAGTTTTGCCCAAGCCAGATTATTTGATGATGAGGCTTTAGTGATTGAAAATGGTTCAGGATTATCTCGGCGAGAGCGGGTCACACCACGTTATATGGGGCAATTATTAAAAAGTGCCTACGACAGCCCTCATCGATCTGCATTTGTCAAAAGTTTACCGATTGCTGGGGTAGATGGTACATTAAGAAACCGATTTAAAAATTTAGGTTCCAGTTTAAAGATGAAAACAGGGACGTTACGTAATGTGCGTGCTTTATCTGGTTATTGGTTGCCTGAACAAAATGGCCGTAATTTAATTATTGTGGTGATGATCAATAGCCCAAATAGCGGTGGGTATTTGGCTGATATGGATAAACTGGTCACAGAACTGGTACAAACATATGGTCAAAATTAATAAATAACACAAAATACAAAGGAGGAAATGTTTATGCAGGATATTGCCAATCAGGTTGTTGACATAATTAATGGACTTATTTGGGGCAAAATTCTTATTTGGCTCTTAGTCAGTTGTGGTGTGTATTTCACTTTGCGTTTAGGATTTATTCAATTTTGCCATTTTGGACATATGTTTACCGTGCTTAAAGGCAGCAGACAAACCGATGAGTCAGGGATATCCTCATTTCAGGCATTGTGTACATCACTTGCAGCCAGAGTAGGTACAGGTAATGTGGCTGGTGTGGCAGTTGCCATTACCTTAGGTGGCCCTGGTGCCATTTTTTGGATGTGGGCCATTGCCTTAGTAGGTGCTGCAACAGGTTTTGTTGAAGCAACTTTGGCACAGCTATTTAAAATTAGAGATCAAAAAGGGCAGTTTCGCGGAGGCCCCGCTTACTATATGGAAAAAGGTTTGAATGCCCGTTGGATGGGTATTTTATTTTCTGTGTTCTTAATCATCACTTTTGGTTTTGCATTTAATTCTGTTCAGGCCAATACCATTACAAATGCGATGCAAGGCGCTTTTGGTTTGGATCCATGGATTTCAGGCGTTATACTTGTTGTTTTAACTGCGTTAATCATCTTTGGGGGCTTACGTTCTATTGCCCGTTTTTCTGAATTAGCTGTTCCTTTTATGGCAGTTGCGTATTTATTGATGGCCATTGTGATTATTGTGATGAATTTTGGTCAGTTACTTGATGTTTTGGTGTTGATTGTTAAAAATGCGTTTGGTATACAAGAGACTGTTGCTGGTGGCTTTGGTGCCGCTATTTTAAATGGTTTTAAACGAGGTTTATTTTCAAATGAAGCAGGTATGGGGTCTGCACCTAACGCTGCCGCTTCTGCTACTCCTTATCCCCCACATCCTGCATCACAAGGCTACGTACAAATGGCGGGTGTGTTTATCGACACAATTTTGATTTGTACGGCTTCTGCTGCCATTATTTTGTTGGCTGGTGCCCAAGAAGGAGAAGGTATTTTATTGGTACAAAATGCCTTGGTCAGTCAGGTTGGTGGGTGGGGGCGTTATTTTTTAGCTGTCATTATCTTGTTTTTCGCTTTTACATCCATTGTGGCTAATTATTTTTATGCAGAAAATTGTTTGGTCTTTTTGGAACAAAATCACCCAATGGGGTTAACCATTTTCCGTGTTGCTGTATTGGCGATGGTGATCTTTGGTTCAGTTGCTTCTTTACAGTTCGTCTGGAATTTAGCGGATGTTTCTATGGGGCTCATGGCCATCACTAATCTAATTGCTATTTCATTATTATCAGGCTCAGCCATTAAACTGGCTAAAGATTATAATGCACAAAGAAAAGCAGGTAAGTTGCCTACTTTTGATGTCACAAAATATCCAGAAATACAAGCAAAATTAGAAGCCGGTATTTGGGATAAAAAATAATATTTAGGATTGATTTTTGTTGTTTGTTGCTCAATAAAAATCAATCCCCGTTACTGTTCAGTGGTAGATATATGGTTGTGCCTAAAACATTACTACAAGAATGGTCAGCACAAAGTATTAAGCCTGATTGTTCCATTGTGTTGCCAGATGGTTGCCGCGATCTTATTGTCAATTGTGTGCCAAATAATGCACCACAATGGTTCGTTTCCGATTTAAGTAATCAAGCATACCCAGTTCATGCTGTCTGTTCAGAAGTGTTTCATGGGTATCGTTTATACCCAGGGGTATATATTGCACAAGATAAGCTGTTAACTGCCATCAAATATAAAAAAGACATTACTCAAACAGATATTTATAATCTATTGGATGATTTTACGGTTTTATCTGTTGATGTGGCAGAAGCATTGGCTTTTTTGGCTGAAGATCATTTAAACAGCATCACTTTTATTGCCAATCAATTAGGCGTGTCAGAGCGTAGTTTAGAGCGTTTGTTAACAAAGCATACCAAACGCTCTCCTATATATTGGAAATCGCTTGCCCGTGTGCGTAAAGCAGCGCGTGCTACATTAAACACAGTACCTCTTATTCAAATTGCTCATGAATATGGTTATACCGATCAGGCACATATGAGCCGTGATTTTAAACGTTGGTTTGGTGTGAACCCTACTCAATTTCGTTCAAATAAACAGGTGCATAAGCATATTCATGATTCTGGTTATGGTTAAGATGAAACGGCTGTGCAAATTTCCACTAAGAAACCGTCTGGATCGGTAATATAAGCAGTGTTTTGCCCCCAAGGCATTTGTTCAACATTTTGAATTAATTTGGCACCAGAGGCCAGTGCTTTTTCTAATGTTTGTGCCACATCATCTACAATAAAGGCAATTTCAAAACTGGGCGCATGAGCATTTGGTGTGCTTGGGTTTTTATTTAAGCTTTTCATCAGATTACGTGAAGAAAAAGATAAGGTTGTATTGCCTGTGTCTAATTCACCATAGTCATGAGAGTCATGGAGAAACTTTATATCAAGATTAAAGGCCTGTTGATAAAACGCTAAAGATTTTTTAACATCTTCAACATACAAAATAGTGTAACCTAATTTCATATTTTTTTCCGTTTCAATTAAAGGTGAGTGATTAGCACAAGATAACGGTTTTATAGGTGCTTGTCTTGAATAAATCCGACAATCTTATTTTGATAGATAAAAACACGCCTAAAAAACAGGCTGAATTTTTAGCATAAGTGCATTAGCTGAGCAATTTATAGTTGATACATTTGGCCATTTAAATTCAACAATAAAGCAATATGTAAATTTTTGAAATAAATGACAAATCGGTTAAATTTTTTTGCTTGTTGCTGGTTTTTGTCATATAATTGGCATATTTTAAACACGGATACACCAAATAACTTTATATAATGGATCGCCCACAAATAGAAATAGACTTAGAAGTTCAACAACAGCAACGCTGGTTGCGTGAACAAGAAGAGCAGCAGCGTATTGCTCAAAAGCTGCCTGAGGCTACTGAAGAGGTGCAACAAAAGTTACAACAAGATAACCCTCTTAAAGATTATCCCCCTGAACACCAAAAACAATTAACCGATGCCTTAGCTGTAGAAGTTGCTCGTAGCCCAACAGGACAAAAGATAGAAGGTAAGATCACCATCAGCAATGGCAGTTTGCTTGCCCATTTAGATAAAGACCTTCCCGTTCATGTCGATATTCAAAAAGTACTGGCACAACATCAGCCAGAATTGCCTGAGGGGCAACAAAAGAATATTAATCCAGAACGACAAAAGCAGATTGATGAATTATTGGGGCTATTTAACCTAGACAAACAGCTGAAAGATCACTTGAGTCCCAAACAACAGGCTCTGTTAAAAGATGCAATGGCCAAACAGATTCATCAATATGCAGGTGATCCACCACAATTGAAGATTTTAAGTTACGATGACAAAAAACAAGATTTATACTTTGTTACTCAACGTAATGAACAGCAGCATATTTATCCCAATCAGTACCTAGAACAATTTAAAGAAGAATTACAAGCAGAACGTCCGCCCTTATATAAAGAGCGAGAAAACCAGATTACCCAGCTATTACGTCAAAATCATGCAATAGATGATAAGATAACCGCCCAATTTTCAGAAAAAGATTTTCCTTATTTAGCCAATGCAGTGGGTAAAAGTGTTCACCAACATACAGGCACTCCTCCAGTAATCAATCATCTTGAAGTAACTGGAGAGCAAATTAAAATAGAGTTGACAGATGGTTATCGCTTAACACTAGACCCACAAGCCATATTAGAAGGTAAAAGTGTTGAAGAGTATTTTCAAAAAGAACGCCTCCCCGTTATTGCACAAAGAGGCGAAACAGGAGAAAGCCTAGGGCGTAAGCTTGATCCAGAGAACCCCAAAGCCGCCTATGGTTATTTACTGGCGACAGAGCAGATAAAACTCATCAGGGGTGATGATGGTCATGCCATTCCCAATATCAGACCCGACAAAGCCTACCATTACGACCCAAATCAATATGATCAAGCCCAAAAACAAGATTTAAGTAAGATTGCTGGGTTGGCTATAGCCAAAGAGAGTCAATTTAATCAAGCCCTAGATCAGGCTAGAGCAGAGCTGGCTGCGCAAAAGAAACAAGAAGAGCAATTCAAAGTTCAACAACAAACCGAGCAAGCCAACCTCAATAAAGGGCAAATGAGTGAAGACCCTTATTATCAACAGATGCGCAAAGAGCAAAAGTTTGATCCGTTCAGTTATGCTCAAAAAAACAGACCCAACAACACTCAAGAAGTGATTATCGCCACCTTAGGGTTAATGACCCCCAAATTTAGCCCAAGCAGTAGCCCCTATTCACACAGATCCCCCATTCAAGGTGGCAGCAACCTATTAGACAAGGCCAATCACCTTAAAAACGACGTATTACAAAACTACACCCATTTAGAAAACAAACTTGCCCAAGTCTTAAAAGTGGATGCCAATGACCATAGCTGGCTCGCTTACGGCAAACGATACGCTGCTTCCCAAATAGGCGCGAACAAAGGTGCTGCCTTATGGGCAGAAGAGACCGTCACAGGCACAGTAAGCCTTGCTGTTGGGGCAGCCAAAACCGTGGGTGCCACCAAAGTAGAAAGCCTGAATGCTTTAAGCTTTGGATTACTCTCAAAAGTTGCGCCCAACTTAGTTGAAAAGTCCAGAGCCCATAATGCCGAAGTGGCGCAAACCACTTTAAATATTGGTAAAACCGTATTAAATTACAGCAAAGATGCCACTTTAGATAACCTGAATAAATATAGCTTTGGTACATTAGGGAAGAACTTTGAAACAGTCGCTCAAGCCAGCCAAAGACAACAAGAACGGGCGGAGCAGATTTATAACTGGGGGACAAATCAGCTAAAAGAGGGCAAACAAGCGTATTTAACAGGAGACTTTAATACCCAAGCGAAACAGGTTAAAGTAGGTATAGATGTTTTGACCGTTTTTGCACCCATGACTAAAGGTTCTTTAGTCAGCAAAGGCATGAAAGCAGCCGATGGTCTTGCGGATATAAGCAAACTGGAAACAGCGACAGCTAAACTGACGCAAAACGCCTTAAAAACAGGGGAGATTAGCGAGCTTAAATACATCAAGAATGCAGACAATACCCTAGATTTAAGCTTGAAGATGAAGGTAGAACAAAAAGGTGTGTTTGGGCCACAACCCCAGCCGCACAAACCCACTCAAGTCACCCCTAAAATGAGTATTCAGCCATTAGAACAACAAGGCACACAACTGAGTAAACTTAAGTCTGCAGAGCAGACACTGAATACGGAATTGGAAGAGCAATTAGTTGAGATAGTTAGTAATAAAGCTAGAACATTTACTTCAAAAGATCCACTAGTTGGCGATTTAGCAAATAATATAGAAAAAAAATTTCCTGATAAAGTAAAAGATGTAAATGTAGTTATACAAGATAGTGCTGGGCGAATATTAACAGACTTAGACATTGAATTGGATAATGTCGTTATTCAAGTAAAAAGTGGTGGTGGAAAAGGTCTTACTACTCAACTAAAAAATACTATGAGTGCAACAAATAAAGAAACAATAGCATATGTGCCAAGTGCAAAGCCCTCCATAATAAAAGGTGCTGAGCAGAACGGATTTAAAATTTTTACTAAAGAAGAAGATTTACTTGATTATTTAAAAAGTAAGTAGGAGCTTTTAATGGAAACAGTAATTATCATTTCTGAAGATAATGATTTATTAAAAAAAATAAATCAAGATTGGGAGAAAAGTAATTTTAATATTTTTTTTGAAAAGGATAAGCTAAATATTGAATTTGAGAAAGATAGAATTTATCTTGATAAAAATAATGAAATTGAAGGTGATTTTGAGGAAAATGAATTGAAATATTTAAAAAATATTTTTAGTCATAGTTTGAGTTTTTATTTAATTAGTTATTCTGACAAAACAATCTTAAAATATTTTTTGACTGAAAGTCATAGTTTACAAAATACTTATATTGACGACGATCACGATAAATTGACGGATATAAATAGCTTTTTGAAAGATTTATAGCTATTAATTCTCAATATTTAAGCAATAGATGAAGTTGATACGAGAAAGGGAGCCAAAAATAGCCCGAGCAGAAGATGTGCAGTATATAAAGAACTATGATGAAGTGGTTGAAACTTTGCAATTAGATTATGATGCTACGCCTTTTATAGAGAGTAAAAACAGTTATGGTTTGATTAAGTTTAAGGTACAAAAACCAGATACTGTAGATATTCCATATTCAAAGGTATTAGGGGGAGCAGAAGATATTAAAGCGCCTTGTACAGGAAATGGATTTACAGCGACAAGAAATGGAGATGTGATTCCAGAGTGGAAGGCTGCGTATGATTTGCCGCAAGATGGTGCTGAGTTATACAGAGTTGTGGATGGGAAAGAAGAGTTAATCGCAAGATATATTGAAATTGAAGATGGGGAAGGATATTTTATGAAGCTCCCAAAAAAGGATAAATAAAAATGATAAGAAATGGTACTTACACTTTATATAAGAAAAAAGAATATAGAATTGGAGAGTCAAATTTTGAAAATCAACCAATTAGATATTGGCTTAAGTCAATGGATCCAGTAGATATGGAAAATGGATTTCATGTATATGAAAGACCTAAAGTTATAGTAATAAATGGAATTGAGTATGAACTTCCCGATAGAGATAAAAATAAACCAAAGATTTATGTCAAAGATATTACTTCTTCAGAAATAGATGAAGTCTATTATGTAAATACTTATGCGATATATCATGGAGAAAAATGTTCTGTAGAAGGTGAAGATAGTAAGCATTATTTTTTAAGGGTAGAACAAAGATCGATTGCAGATAAATTAAATTTTGACATTCGGGATAGAGATGATTTTGTAAAAACAGTAGCAAAACAGGATGTAGAAAAGATATTTGAAGAAAAAACTCCTATGCCAAATTATTTTAAATAACAGCATAAGGAAAAAATGGATATTAAGTATACTTTGATTGGTGCGATTAAAATAGATATTCCATATAACAGTAAATTAAATTTAAGGGTTCCTTCTGGGAACGAGGCAGGAGCAAATTCTCAATGGATTCCTGGTGGAAAACTACCTCTGGGGGAGAGTGAAGCCGTTATTGATGCAAAAGATTTATCAAGTAATATAGATTTTTATATAGAAAAAATTAATTTAAAAGGTATTGGACATGAGTAATATAGCTGTGGATTACTTAGATCAGGTAAATAGATTTTATATAGGTAGAAATGTTAAAACAGGCGATCATCTTCTTTCTATTCCAGTCGCGAATAATCTCACTGACTATGAGGAGTATTATAGACTAGAAAGAAAGCAATATTATGAATTTTTGGATGATCCTAGTTTAGCACTAGATTTTGTAGTTTTATGTAGACAAAGAAAGTTAGACCATTTATTAATTTTGAAACCAGGAGCGAATAGAGGAAATCCTGTTTAGTAGTTTTTTGGTAATCTAACTGTTAAAGAAAAATTTAAAAACTAAATTGTTTCGTTTACAAAAAAATTTAGTTTTCTTTTCTATTAAATAATTTATTGAAAAAAATCTTGTTGTTACTAAAATAACAATCATCGATCCTAAGACGAATATTGAAAAAATTATATTTGAAAGAAATAAAGAATGAAAATAACTGGAACAAATTCTTCTATACAGTTTGATTTAGAAAATGGTTATATATTAAAAGCCCAAGGTGAAATACTGGTTGGGGGTAAATTTGTAGTTTATAAAGACTCTATTAATATGTGGGAAAATAGGTATATGTTTTTCTTAGAAAGTATATTGGGAGAAAAGTAGTATCAGTATTTTTTTAAGCAAGATAAACCTTCTATAACAAATTATTTCAAATCATAGCAGACTCTAGCTTTAAACTTAATAGACATAACCGATCACATATTTTTGAGCTTTTAATAGTCAAAATATCTTACCTATATGATGAAAACCAAGCATATATTCTTCACTGAATGATTTTCCTCTAAATTGGTCAAAGTATTGTTTACCAATAAAATAATAAATGGATTTTATTTTTTGTGTCTGCCATAAAATTGGCATAAATGACGCATTCTTTTCTCAGAATATTCAAAATATTTCTATAAACCGATTTTTTGGTTTTTCTATGAATTCAGTGTTTGCTATAATTAAAAAATATAGTTTTAATTAATTTATAAAAAATATAAAGTTATAGAATAATTTATAATTTTTACTCATAACATGAAATATAACCATTAGATAATATTGCTAATTTGGTTTTTTATCTTTAATTTTTGTTATTTTTTGTAAATTTTATTACATTATTTTAAATTTTGAAAATTGGTGGAAATGTTTATATTAGAATAAATCTATAAATTGATAAACCTTAAAAGGAGTTTTTTATGGATACGCCGATTAACCATTTAGCTTCATTTGCACCACTTTATATTTTTGCACTTCAGTGCACCTAAAAATACAGCAATTAGAAAGACCATTATGATGAAAAAGCCAAAACACCACAAACTTAATATTTTATCTCTTTCCCTCATGGCGATGAGTGCTCATAGTTTTGCTTTAGACAGCAGTATCCATCAACCAGAAGGTGGGAATTTGGTTATTGAAAATAAATTAATTGACGATTCAGATCCTAATTATGTTTATACCGACTCACTTTATGATCTTAAGGCTTTTATTGCTGCAGGTAACTATATAGATGATATAGGAAACGTTAACCTTGAATTAAATAATGTCACTATTGATTCTGTGAGTAGTCCTGTTAATAACGGTATTCGAATTGGCTCAGTTTCAAAGGATGCCTCTGTACGGTTATCTTTTAAAGACAGTGCTATTCATATACAAAAAGATCCTAATAGTGCTGAGCTTAATGGTGAGCTTGTTGGGATTGATATGCTCTCGTTAGGGGCTAGCTCTGCTCTTACCTTTGAGGGGCAATATGATATTAACCTCAATAATTCTGGTGGTAAAGCCACAGGTATTTACATTTCCGCCAATAATTTTCATTTTACAGATGATAAAACTGCAGGCAGTAGCATTAATGTAGTAGGAAAAGGAGCCGCACAGGGTATTGTTGTAATGGATTCACTAGGCACGAATATAATGGATATTAGTGCTGATATAAATGTTTTGTCTGTCGGTTCTGCTGGTTCTGCAGTTGGTATCCATTTCAATACGATCGGTAGTAATACCTTAATTTCTAATGGCAATATTACAGTTGGTTCTGAGGTACCTAGTGATGCACTATTTCAGAGCATAAGCTCAATAGGGATAGCTTACTATGCCAACCATACTGGTAAATTTGCGTCAGTAACCAACAACGGTACCATCACCATTGATGCTACTACTACGCTCCCCAACGGTGGGACTTTGTATGGAAGCGCGAAGGGTATTGACTTTTACAGCTACGCAAACGCAGAACTCATCAATAATGGCAGCATTTATCTTTCTTCTCAAGATGATGGTTATGGCATAAATTTGGTTTCTGACAGTAGTTTTGCTGCTTCGCCCTATATTGTTTCGATTTATAATAAAGAAATCGTCTTTAATGATGTAGTTAGGCAAACCAATAATAACAAAGGTATTCATACAATAATAACTGAGGGGGTTACTTTAAATATCGTCAGTGACACCATTACCAATAGTGATGTGGGTATTTTTACCCATACTTATACGGATGCGTCAGATCCAGAGGCACCCTTAGAGAGTAAAGCCACCACTAATATTACGGTAACCAATCAGATCACTGCGAACTCTATTGGTATTCTGGCTTCTGAAGGGACACATAATATTACCCTAAAAGAAGGTGCTTTTGTTCAAGGAGGAACTCAGGATTATGATAGCCCATATTATTATGCTTATGGGCTGTTTAATGCAGCGGGTATTTTGTTACATCCGGCCCTTGCTGATTTGCGTAATACCATTAATTTAGAGCGTGGCGCCAAACTGTATTCTTTAAATGATATGGCTATTTACCAGATCGATTCTGGTGGCAACAGCACAACCACAATCAATAATGCAGGTATCATTACTGGTCAAATAGATATTTCTTCTGTCCATGACACCACAACCTTAAATAACCAAGCTGGGGGTACGCTAGAGTTACAAAACTACGCTTCAGGCAGTAAAGATGAAGTCATGTTTCATTTAGGTGGTACAAATAGCGTCTTAAACAATGATGGCCTGATTAAGTTTAGCGATAAAGATGCTGGTGATACTGCAACACCAAGCAATGCCGTATTTAATGTGGCAACCTTTAACAATAATGCCTCTGGTGTGATTGATTTAACCAGTAAAAATAATGGTTCAAACAATTTAGTAGGAGATACTGTAACCATTAATGGACAGTATGTAGCCAATGGTGGGCAGCTGAACATCAATACCGAGCTTAATGGAAACAACAGCGTATCGGATCAGCTTATTGTGAATGGCGATGTTGTTTTAGGTTCAGAGGCAACCTTACTTTCAGTGACCCCTACCTTGAATAGTTTAGGCGTTAAAACAACAGGGGATGGCATTCAAGTGATATCTGTTTCAGGCACTTCTGATGATCAGGCGTTTAGCCTTAAAGGCCCATTAACGGCAGGTGCTTACGAATATATTTTAGATAAAGGTCAGCTAAATGAAAACTGGTATTTAAGCAATGTGTTAAGACCTACTGAGCCAGAAGAGCCAGAAGAGCCAGAAATCGTTTTAAGAAACCCTTCAACAGCAGCGTACTTAGCCAACCAAACAGCAGCATCTGCTTTATTTATGCATAACTTACATGACAGACAAGGAAGCGTTTATGCGGCAGATGATGGCAAACAAGGTTTATCTGCATGGATGAAAGCCTCAACGAGTAACACCAAAAACCAAAGCATCAATGGTTCCATGAATGTGGATACAGACAGTAACCTGTTGCATTTAGGTACAGACATTGCCAACTGGCAAGTACAAGAAGGCAATGTGCATCTTGGTTTAATGGCGGCTTATGGCGAAACCGAATCAAAGGTTCAATCAAAAGCGACCAAAACAAGAGCCAAAGGCAAAGTGACAGGATACAGCGTAGGTGTTTACGGTACTTGGTTTGCTGATCAAGACCAAGGTAAAGGTTTGTATGTAGACAGTTGGGCACAATATGGCTGGTATAAAAACAAAGTCACAGGTGCAGGGCAGGTCAATAAAGAAGAGAAGTATGACTCAAATAATTTTGCTGTGTCGTTAGAAATGGGTTATGGCCTGCATTTGTTTAGCCAAGGTAATACTGAGGTAATTTTAACCCCCCAAGTACAGGTTGCTTATAACCATTACAAGGCAGATGATCATCAAGATGGCAATAACTTAAAGGTAAGTGGTTTAAAAGCCAATGATGTGATTACTCGAGTGGGTGCCAGATTATATGGCAAAGCGGTGACAGGTTACACAGCCAAACCGTATTTGGAAGCGAACTGGTTACACCATACCGCAAAAAATGAGTTAAGTTTTAATGGTGAAGTTTTAAAAGACGGTGTCCCAAAAGACAGAGCGGAAGTGAAGTTGGGCTTACAAGGCACGATAGCGAAGAGTTGGAAGGTGTGGGGTCAGGTAGGGACACAATGGGGCGGAAATGGTTACACTCGTTATGAAGGACAGGTTGGAGTCAATTATCAGTGGTAAAGATTGAAGCTATTAATGAAGTCAGAAAAAGCAACCATGATTGGTTGCTTTTTTATTGTGTACTCAAGAGTGTTTGTGATCGATTATCATGAGGATGAATTTATTCTGAGCAAGTTTCATTTGCCAATTTTAATACTCAATTGTTTTTAAAGTTGATCATTTGTAATTATTTTTTTGTCCGTGCATATAAAAACCCTCTTGCGACAAAAATAATCATTTTTTCTTTGAAATTCTGTCGTAAGGGGTACTAAGGAGTTGAATATCTTATACAATGATTCTCCAAGAAATTCGTCTAGCTCTTTTTTCTTGATCGAAAAAAACCTCTTTTAAAATAAGCTGTCCCTTATCATTCTTGGTGACCGTATATGTCCTTCCGTCTGAGACAAGGAAACTAGATTCCCCTACCGCACCCAGTGATTCACGGTATGCCCCTGTTGCTGTTTCAGTGGTTTTTCCAAAAAAATCTTTAATTCCAGACCCAGTTTCAGCTTTAAGTGGATAAGAGTAGCCTGTTGGCGCTGCCGCATCACAAGAAGCCACAGATGTAGAGTCGTTGATATAAGTATTAATCACAACCGTATCTTTATATATGGCTGGATTATAAATAAGCTGTTCATACTCACCACCTGATGTTGGTAAATTCATATACCAACCATACTGTGCCTTAGTGTCGACACAATTTGCATTACCCGCCCAACACACAGAGTATTGGCTTAATTGATTGGTGCCAGTATTAATCGTTTGCTGTTGCAATTGGGCTTTACTGTAAAGCGCTTTTGTTGCATGAGTAGGCTGATGGTCAGCGTCAATAGTTGCAATATCCTGATCCCAGACACCATAAATAGCTTGAGTTCCAGTCGCATAAGAGTCAGCACTATCCAAATATCCAGGTTTACGCTGACCTGTACCAAAAACCAACATCAATTTTCCTGTCTTTTCATCATAAAAATTGGCCACTTTAGTTGTGATTGCTTGATTGGTATCTGCTTTAAACAATAATTGAGGCTTTAAATCTGCCCATTTTGCGCCCGATGTGTTTTGTCTATTTAAATTGAAGCGCCAAAGGTTACCCTTTATATCCCCAGCGTAAACAAAATCAATGGTATTGTCATCGTCAATGTCTACTGGTGTGGTATAGGCAATGCCATTACGATCAGTGCTTGAGCCTACGCCTGTTCCAATAAACTCAAATTCTGGCGTGCCAGATGAACCAATAGACATCACATAAATACCTGCTTCACCAGACAGTCCATCTATACTACAGTTACCATTTGCCGCATCTGTATCCGTACACCAACCATTTCCAAAGACAGCGCCCCACTGACCATTATGGAACCTGCCAATAGCTGGTTTACCATAAGTATTGCCTAAATGTTTCCAAATAGGATCATCTTTTTTAAAAGACCACTCACCAATAACATGTTTATTGGCAGAAGCAGTGGTTTGATTAAATGAGGCAGGGTCAGTAATATCTAGGGCATAAATTGTAGCACCGCCTTCACCTAAACCACTGACCAACCATGTATGCCACTGTCCGTTATAAAATACATCACCAGTGCTTGGGCTGGCATTATGATAAAAATTATGTGCATATTGGGTACTGCTAAAATCCAATGTGTCTGAGGCCTGATGCATGCGTTTTAAAACACTCAATGGCATAAATGCCATCATTTCCTTACCATCATTAGGGTGTACCTCTGTAGAAAATTGACCTGATGCATCATAAGCACCTGTACGGAAGCCATGCAAGAAACCATCATTAGAACCGACATAAACCATATGCATCCGCTGATTGTGAGCCGCTTTAAATGCACTGTATAATTGTTGTCCCGTTTCAGGTTGGGTTCCTGAGTGTTTTTTATCTTGCCAAGCATTGTCATAAATTTGACTAGGAGAGCCAACCCAAGCTGGAGATGAGTCAATGATATCGCCTAAAACACTTTTGCGTTTTCTGAAATCTAAAGCGTCAGGGGCTTCATGAGTACGTACCCCTCTAATAAAGTTTAATCGAGCCTCACCATGTCCATCACCTGATAAGTTAGACGCATTGACCCCATTTAAACTATTTTGTACATCAGTTGGTAACAATGACCACTCTAAAGCCGTGCCAGCTGCGCCTGAATAAGTCCATAAAGCCCGATTATTTGGAGAAGTTTCAGAGACATTTGGTGTGTTTTCTAAAGCTTCACAAGCCCCTCCTGTTAGCCCACAAGAAGCGTCCCATTCTGGGTAGTCATTCACAACAAGCGAGCCTGTTGTGATGTCTTTACGGATATTATAGGCCAGTAAATGGCCATCTAAATATAAAGGGTTATAGTATGATGTGTAGACATTCATGTCTGTTTTATAGGTACTATCAGGTGCGCCTGTAGAAACAGAGCCTTGTGCGGTACTGGCAGGTTCTGCTTTAAAACAAGCTACTTCATGGACATTATTTGCTCCTCCAGTAGATGCCGCAAAACCAAAACGAAATGATTTAGGTAAGTAACCATTTTTTTCAATAATGTTCATATCTTGAATGATAGGTTGAAATGCGCCACCGTTGTAGCTTAACCAAACGCCTAAAATACCAGCAGGTGTCATTTTAACTTTGTATGTTAGAGGTTTAGCTTGGTCTCGGGTTTTCCATGCACTACTAACCATTGGTGTCTGTGAGGAAAGGGTTTTATGCCCTAGATATTGATAATGAAGTTCTTTGCCAATAATAATATTTGGATTTCTGTTACGGTATATATCACCCGTGCGACAATAATTTTTTTGAATTTCCGCATCAGTAATTCCTGTACTCCCATATTTTTCTTGTAAGTACTTGATGTTCATATTACCACCACCCCTTACACCTATTGTGTTTCGAATTTCTCCTGGGCCAGTTCCTGGGCCATGTCTTGGATTGGTAAAATTGCCCCATTCATCAATCCCAATCCCAAGATAACCGCCATCGACCCCACTATTAGCACCTGAGAAATTAAAACTGTTACCGACACAAGCATAACCCAAGCCTCCACCTAACCCTCCAATTGAGGCTGGTCTATCGCCATCGGCAAGGAAAAAGCTCATGCCATCAGCGCCATTAGCACCACTAGCACTTGTAGTACCATAAGTTCGGGTAACGAAAGTCACCTCTATGCCTTCATTGGTTGGAAAAGTAAAGTTTGATGCTATTCCCCCTCCGCCAGAGTTTCTGGCATAGGTTAAAATGAGGGCTCCTTTGCCGGGTTGATCTAGCGAGATATAATTTTTGTTGCATTGTGGGGGAGAGCCAGCAATATTTCCTGATGCCACACCCACATTATTGCCTGCACTTAAACAAGCCCAATTAGAAGTAGCCCCTGTTCCAATAGGTGGGATCAACCATGCATTGGATGTAGCGGCATTTCTAAAGTCTTCAGATATAACCAAGGCTGGTGACTGAGCTGTATAAATTAAAAGTAAGTTTGATATTAATAACTGAACTATTGTTTTATGCTTAAAACTTATTGGTGTTTTTACGATAACATTATTTTTTATTCTTTGAACGTGTTTTAGCTTCATTGATGGCCTTTCAATTATTCATTCATTAGATGTGTTGAGGGTTAAAAAGTTATAAATAATGGTCATGTTTATAGCTATTCTAAATATTTTTATTTTTAGATTTGATTGTTGTTTTCTTTATAAAGTTCAATATTTTAGATAAAAAATTTATTTATATGTGATATTAAAATTGTTGATAATATTTCTAAAAGAATCTTTCTGTCTATTGAGCTAAATGGTTTTTATAATTGTCATTTTGTGTTTGCCTTACAATGATCTTTTCTAGCATTGGCTGTTGAGCTTCCTGTATTATCAGCTTTTAGCGTGCCTAATTTTTTATGTTGTTAAGAGCATCAAATTTAAAGGTATACATAGCATTATTCTTATTAAATGATGTTCCTACGATAATAGAATCATCTTTCGATACGCCATAGGCAAGCGACATGCTAAGTTGACCGAGTGTTAATGTTCCCAGATCAATTACATTGGTAAAATTCATTTCATAAAAGTAAAAAACTTTACAATTGTTCTTTTAAATAAACCATTTATTCTTTAGGTATAAAAATTATTTATTTTATATTTAATATGAATGATTTTTATGTTTAAATATTAAACTTTAGATTAATTAGAGAGGATATTATTTTTTAAAAATAATCAATAAAAATAATATTATGTCATTATCTTATTATGATTTTTTATTTTTTGATAGTGAGTATTTAATATTTTTATTTTTTTAAAGTTTTTTTTTATAATTAATAAGTGGTAGATGATGAATGATTGTTTTTTGAAATAAAAGCCGAGATGCTGTTTATTACTTTTCAGGTTTTGGTTCTATTTTGATGGTTTTTTGATTAAAGTAATTCTGTCTTTTACTCTATTCATCATGTTTTAAGGCTGTTTTGTGGCAATTTTTGAGCGTGTAATAAAAAAATAAAAACCCTAAACATAATAGGGAATAATCCTGACCCAACAAGGTTTTCCTTGAATAAATAGACCAATAGTTTATCGTTAATGTACATAAATTTTTATACGCTTTTTTGTTTTTAAAGGAAGTTTTCGATATAATTACGCCTTTACGCAAAAATAATAGAAACAGGGAGACATAATGGGTTTCTTGCAAGGCAAAAAGATTTTAATCACAGGCATGATTTCTGATCGTTCTATTGCTTATGGTATTGCTAAGGCGTGTCATAACCAAGGTGCTGAACTTGCATTTACTTATGTGGTAGATAAATTAGAAGAACGTGTTCGTAAAATGGCCAAAGAGTTTGGCTCTGATCTTGTCTTCCGTTGTGATGTACAAAATGATGATGAAATAGAACAATTATTTGTTGACTTAGCTAAAAACTGGGATGGTTTAGACGGTTTGGTTCATGCTATTGCTTTTGCACCCAAAGAGTCTCTAGATGGTGATTTCTTAGATGCGTTAACGCGTGAAGCATTTAGTGTCGCGCATGAAGTGTCTAGTTATAGCTTTCCTGCATTGGCAAAAGCTGCCCGTCCAATGATGCGTAACCGTAATTCGGCTTTATTGGCTTTAACCTATTTAGGTGCTGTACGTGCGATCCCTAACTATAATGTGATGGGTTTGGCTAAAGCCAGTTTAGAGGCGTCGATTCGTTTTACGGCTTCTACTGTTGGGAAAGAAGGGATTCGTTGTAATGGTATTTCAGCAGGCCCGATTAAAACATTAGCCGCTTCTGGTATTGGTAATTTTGGCAAACTATTGAGCCATGTTGCAGAGCAAAACCCAATTAGGCGTAATGTCACAACAGACGAGGTGGGTAATGTTGCAGCGTTTTTATTGTCTGATTTGGCCTCTGGTGTTACAGGTGAAATTACTTACGTTGATGGTGGTTACAGCATCAACGCATTGAGTGTGCCCGATGCTTAATAATTAATATCTTTAGCTTTATTTTAAAAAACCACTATGAGATATAGTGGTTTTTTTTATGGCGTTTGGCATTTTTTTATTTTTGTGTTGCTCTAAATAAAAAATGTTCTATACTATGCTTATATATAAAATAATATAATTAATTGGGGTTCTTATGAAACGTTATTTCATGATTTTTTTATTAGTCTTAAGCTTAGGTGCATGTCAAAGCGTGCCTCAATTGGCTAATGATTATGACCGAGCCCGAGATTTTAGCCTTTATCAAAGTTTTGCATTCAATACACCAGCTTTAATTTATCAGCCAGATGAGTCATATATCAGAAGTGACTTAACTGAAAGCAGAATTGTTGCATCCATAAACAATGAGTTAACCCGTAAGGGGTTAAAGGTTGAGTCTGCCCAGAAAGCAGATTTAAAAGTACAAGCTTATTTGATTCTCGATACAAGAAAAACCAATGTTGCCGAAGGGCATTATATGGGGTGGGATCCATATTGGCATGATTTTTGGACAGGGCCAGATTATGTGCGCACCTATTCGATGTATTACCAAGTGGCAACCATTCAAATTGATTTGATTGATCGACAAACAGATAAATTAGTTTGGAGAGGCAGTGCAAAAGAAATTGTAGATGACAGTCGGTCATTGTCTCCTTCTCAAAAAGATCAATTGATTCAAAAAATAGTAGGGCAGATCATCAATCTTTATCCACCTAAAATAGATAGGGTAAAGTTATAAGCAATATCCATCATTAAACGATGGCGAGGTTAATGGGAGAGGGCTCATAAATGAATTATGAACAGATTTCTAAAGATGTGATGAAACATCTTTATCAAGCACATGAAATGTTGACTCAATCTGAACTAGAACCGCAGCTCAGGGCGTTGGTTGAGCTGAGAGTCTCACAGATTAATGGATGTGCTTATTGCTGTGCTATGCATGCTCATGAGGCAAGGCAATTGGGTATAGAACAAACTGTTTTAGACAGATTATCGGGTTGGTCTTTATCCAGTGCGTTTAATGATCAACAGAAAATCGCTTTGGCATGGGCAGAAAGTGTGACTCAGTTTTTGCCTAATCGACATGATTTATTGGCAGAGCTTCATAGCCATTTTTCTGAAAAAGAAATTGCAGATTTGACTTTAGTGATCTCTTTGATGAATGCTTTTAATCGAATTGCTATTTCGATCGGGGATCATCATTAATCTTTGCTAGAGTAGATGATAGGATATTAGTCTACTTTATTTGATAAAAAATAGATGAGTAACTTTAAGTATTGTTAACCATCTATTTTTTATTATTTTTCCCAAACCATATGATATTCTTGTTTCCTTGTATCAGCATCTATTTTTTCTTCGGTGATACGAAAGCCATGTTTTTGATAAAATGATAAGGTTTTGGTATTGTCTGCATAACAGTCAAGTGTCAAAACAGGGTGTAATTTTTTTGTATATTCTAGTAGACAGGTGCCAATGCCTTGTGATTGGTAGTTGGTTGACACAAATAAGCCTGCAATATGGTTATCGATTAACCCGATAAATCCTTGAATATGAGGGGGGTGACGATAAATAAAAACGACTGCATTTTTTAACGCTTCTTTTACAAAGGGATATTGTGCTTCCCAATAAATAGCAGGAATAAAGGCATGTGCTTGTATGTTTGTTTCCAGCCATATTGTGGCAATTTCATCTATATCCGCTATTTTAAAAGGTTCAATCATCATTAATCAATCAACATTGCACTTTAGCAATCACAATACTGGCTAAACCACCTAAAGAGGTTTCGCGGTATTTTGCATTAAGGTCGCGCCCAGTTTCAAACATGGTTTGGATGACTTTGTCTAAAGAAACACTGGGTGAGCTTGTACGTTGAAGCGCCATTCTTGCTGCGTTGATGGCTTTCATTGAGGCAATGGCATTGCGTTCAATACATGGAATTTGTACTTGGCCTGCAACAGGGTCGCAGGTTAAACCTAAGTTATGTTCCATGCCAATTTCTGCTGCAATACAAATTTGTTCTGCGCTGCCCCCTAATAAATCTGCAAGACCTGCGGCAGCCATTGAGCAGGCAACGCCAACCTCTCCTTGGCAGCCGACTTCTGCGCCAGAAATAGAGGCATTTTTCTTATATAAAGTACCGATGGCACCAGAGCTCATAAAAAATCGAATAATCAGCTCAGGGGTTAAAGGCTGAATAAACTGGTGATAATAAGATAAAACGGCGGGGATAATGCCACTTGCCCCATTTGTGGGGGCAGTGACAATTCGTCCTCCTGCCGCATTTTCTTCGTTGACTGCCAAGGCAAACATATTGACCCAATCCATGACTCTTAATGGGGCCGTGGCACTTTCTTCAGAAGAAATCAGCAGATGATAAAGAGGTGCCGCACGTTTAGGTAACTGTAAAGGGCCAGGTAAAACACCTTCGGAGTGAATACCGCGCTGAATACATTGCTGCATGGTTTGCCAGATTTTGACAAAATAATCTTCAATTTCTTGGGCAGTATGGTAAGACAATTCATTTTGGTAAACCAGTTGATCAATTGTGTATTGGTGTTGTTGGCAAAGTTGCAGTAAATGTTCTGCTGTATCAAATGGATAAGGTACGGTAGGTCTGCCGCTTTCAGGTTGATTAAATTGTTCTTCTTCGACAATAAAGCCACCACCAATGGAATAATATACTTTGCTCAGTACCAAACCTGTATCGCCAAAAGCTTCTATTTTTAAGCCATTTTCGTGTAAGGGTAAGTTTTCTTCATAATGAAAGGTGATGTTTTTTTCGGTATCAAAAGCAATATGTTTATCACTGCCACCAATCATTAAGGAGTGTGAATGTTCAATATCTGAAATAATAAAATCAATCGCATCAACATCCACTGTAGCAGGTTCAAAACCTGCTAGTCCTAATATAATGGCGATATCGGTTCTATGCCCTTTTCCTGTTAGGGCAAGGGAGCCATAAATATCAACCTGTATGGTGGTTACCTTTGGTGTTAGGGCAAGTTTATGTAGGGTTTGACAAAATTGATTGCCTGCTTTCATTGGTCCAACCGTATGAGAGCTTGAAGGGCCGATACCTATTTTAAATAATTCAAAAATGCTGATCATCATGATCCCCTACAATAAAACAGTTGTCTAAAGGAGTGAGTTAATGAAACTATAATTTATGGTATGAAAAATGATTATTTCATTTGTTAACTAAATTAATTTGTTAGGTTTTTAAATTGCTGGTTTTTTGTTTCAATGTTATGCACGATATCAGTATAACAGAAATTTATTGGCGCACTAGTGAACACTTGTGACTAATTGTATTGTTGCTGTGATCATTGTTTTAATAGTAAAAGAGACCAGCAAAAAAGTTTGCTTGATGTTAAAAATACAGTCGGGTTTTTAAAGGGTTATCGGTTTTTGTGGATATGGCCTAGAAATGTAAAACATTTCATTGTTTTGGTTAAAAATAATGGGGAATTGTGGCCTTTAATTTAGTGTCGATGGACATTATTTGTCTTTATGGTGGTGGATATTACTTAATATTGTTTTTGCTAGAGCAAAATAAGGTTATAAATCAGTGAAAATGTTTTTTGAGCATAGTAGGTGTGATCAAGTTTGATGTGCATAAGTTTCGTTGGTTTTTAGGCGTTGATCTACGATTTATGAAACTGTATAAAAGCTTTCTAATGAAAATAATGTATCACTATAGTTAAATATAGATTAATCAATAATTTTGAGATTTAATCCCCTTTTTATATAGGGGATTAAATCTTAATTTTGCGTGCAGCGTATTGCCCCTTGGCTTTTTAAGCGAGATTCTTGTAATTCAAAAAAGTCTTTTGGATGTTGTAGCAAATAAAGTCGATTATTTTTAATAACAAACTCAAAATTTCCTTTTCCTGAATCAGATGTACCATGATATGAATCAACCGAATATCGTGCCATTCCTTTTAATTTTGTAGGTGTTGCTTCGGTTAGTGATTGTACTTTACCAATTACAGTGTAATCTGAAGGAAAATCAAGCACCCATGTATTGTTTTTAGTATTGATAGAAAAGGATTCTGCTATAAGGTTTTCATTTTTTTTTGGGTTTTTACAGTATTGCTTTTCCAGTTTTGTATCACCTATAACAACCCATGTTTCTTTAAAAGTATCTGGAATTTTTTTTGCTATATTCACTGGTTTAGCATAACTAATTGAAGGACTTATAAATGTTATTGCGAGCAGAATTGTTGCGATCATTTTTTTATTTTTCTTCATTATTTTTCCCTTAGAAAATTTAAAGTGATTTACATAAATTGAATTTGATTTATGTGATGAGGATTATAGATATTGAAAACAAAAAAATTCAAGTATACAAATAGTAAAAAATATTAATTTAACATTAACGAATGTTAACATATTTGCAGAATATACTGCATTCGTGACAATCAAACCAAACTTTTTTATAAAAATACTATTGAAAGTATGTATGAAAAATTTATCTATGTTATGTGTTGTTTGTACAGTTGTACTAACAGGAGGGTGTGCTAATGAACAAGTTAATAGCAGCATTAATCAGAAGGTTTATGAATTCCTTGTTTTTGGTGGGAAAACACCAACGTTTAGCCAAGACCAAGGCAAGATAAACTCAGCCAATAATGACCCTTATATGATTGTTTATGGCAAAGACAGTTGTGGGTTGACCAGAAGAATGATTGATCAATTAAATCATAAAAATATACCATATGTTTATAAAAGCACGGATATTCGTCAGTATTCGAATGAAATGTACAATAAAATGAGACTTGCTAGATTAAACACAAGCAGTTTTATGTTACCTGTAGTTGAAGTGAATCGTTATATGTTGGTCAGTCCCGATGCACCAAAAGTCTTGCAACTATACACTCAGAAAAATAATTAATTATGGTAAAAGGCTTTAATATACTGTTTACTTAAATTTACTTGAGCTTTAAATATTATTACAGGTATGTTGTTTAAAATGGCCAAACTAATATTTGATTGCAATAAGATAAAAAATAAAGGTTAAAACAAATGAATATAAATAATAAATTAAATGGGGTATTCAAGTCATGTTTATTGCTCTGTGCATTATTGGTTTTAGGAGGGTGTACCACTGTTGGTAAGGCCAATAAATTACAGGAAAAAGGGCAATATGTTGAAAGTGTTAAAATCATTACAGATAAGTTGGATCAATCTGGAACATTGCCCAGCCAGTCTACGTTCAACAGTATGAGTAATATTATTTATCGAAGTATTCAGCATTTCGAAAATAAATTATCAATGGCTTCTGAAAAAAACTATGATGAAAGAATTAATGCCTATGAGGGGATTTTTAATATCAGAGTTCTCTTAGAGAATAAGTTTTATAGTAATCATTTTGCCAATTTTATTGCTTCTTATAAGCTACCTGAACTTAGGTCTACGTTAGCACAATTGCACTATTTAAAAGGCAATGAAATTAACCCTGTGCAGATTATTGATTACAAAATAAAATCAGATATATATAAGGCAGGGTTAAAGTATGCTGAATATAAAGATATGCGTACCTTAATGGAAAAATATGCAAAACAATATGCGACGCTTGCTGCAGAAGATGGGTATAAAAAAGGCGTTGATGCAGCAAAAATGAAAGATTACTTCCAAGCCAGTGAACACTTTGCTCAAGTTATTAATGTTTATAAAGCGTATGGTGATTATAAAGACAGTAAGAAACTATTTACTCAATATGATAGGCAATGGCGTACGGAATCTGCACAAAAAGCATTTGATGAAGCACAGTCAATTGCACAAAATGCCCGTTATAAAGCAGATAACCGAGAAGCTGCTCAAAAATATACTGAGGCTTTTGAGTATTATAAGCCATATGGTGATTTTAAAAATGCATCTAGCTTTGCCAGCAAACAAAAAGACCTTGGTACAGTTTATATCGACTTTTATATTGACGGGCATAAGAGGGATGGGACAAAAACAGAACGAGACCTAAAAAGCATCATTAATCCAGCTTTTAAGCAAACCTTTAATAGCTCATATTATCAACAAGCAACAAGAAATACACGCAAAGATTTGACCATTAGAGTGCGTTATAGTGTGAAGTACCATATCAACAAAGATAAGGTAAGAGAATACAAACAACAGGAAACAGGCTCTGACGGTAAAGTTCGGTATTTTACAAAAGTAGTGAAGGAAAAGCGCAATCGTTATGAAATTGATGTTACGGTGACTGCCGCAGGAAAAGTATCGTATCAAGATGGATTTAAGTTACATTCTACCTCTTCAGAAGAACAAATTAGATATACTGGCGATGTGCCATCTGGTTATAAAGCCCATACGAACGGCCGCATGGAGTCTGAATATACATTAGAGCGTCAAATAGAAAATGAAGTACAATCAAGGATTAAAGATATTTTACTGAATATTCGAGATCATACCGATTATATATAGACTATAAAATATATTTTAATTTTTCTATATTATTCTGATGTATCAAATATTTTGGTTTATTTATTCTATTTTTAACGTTACAACATTATTTTTTATTTAATGGTGTTGTAACATGTTCTCATAATCTATTTAATTTGTATTTTTTCCCCTATTTTTAGATACTTGGCATGTGGGTTACGATACAATCTCGTTTGTCATTAATATATTGTTTTGCATTTTAACCTATGGAACGCCCACGCCTAGAAATCGACTTAGAAATCTTGCAACAGCAACGCTGGCAACAAGAGCAAGAAGAACAGCAGCGTGTAGGGCAAAAACTGCCAGAAGCAATCGAAGATGTGCAAAATCATCTCAATCAAAATAATTTGCTTAAAGGGTTTAATGAGGAGCAACAAAAGCAATTAACCGAAGCTTTAGCGGTAGAAGTCGCTAAAAAGAAGCATTTTGATAAAATTGATGGGCTTGGGCTTTCTCAAGATGGTAATCATCTGATTGCCCATATTCGCCATAATGTGGCAGCCCATATTGATATTCAAAAAACAATTTCTCAACCTAAAACAGACATAGAACTTGAGAATGAGCGGCAACAAAATAAAGACAATCCTTATTACAGTCAAACATTTGGTCGGTTTTATCCTGAAAAAGAACGACTAGAACACATTACAAAAATAATGGTAGGTTTTAAAGTATATGAAAAACTTTCAGTTTTTAGCCTCAAAGAGCAGCAAACTTTAATGCAAGCTGTTGGCTTTGCCATTGATGACTTTGCAGGGCGTCCGCCTAAAGTCACTTATGTCGATATCAATCATAAACAAATGCACTTAATTGTCGGTGCTTATAACAAAAGCATTAAATTAGACCCTCAAGCTATTCTGGCGCAAAATCAGCCTAAAGAAGATATTAAACAAACTGTACCAGAGAAAGAGCCAGAACAAAGCATACGCACAGCCATAGCCAAAAGTGGTGATAGTGGCATGACGATTGCCAAACAATTAGACCCCAATCACCCCGAAGCAGCTTTGGGGCATTTATACCGTTCAGGACAAGTTAAAGATATTCAGCTTAAAGATGCACACCAACATCTGGTACCCAATATTCAGCCAAATAAAGAATATCACTATGATCCAAGTATCTACACACCTGAACAGCAAAAAGAAAACGAACAGCTCGCTAAACAGCGAATAAGTAGCCAAAGCAAAATTAACCAACAAATTGACAGTATTCAGGCACAGCTTCAACAACAGCAAAAACAGAACCTCGAACAACAAAAAACCAATGAGCTATTAAGTGGTTTATTTAAACCACAAGAATCATTGGCACGTAATTCCTTTGAAGATCAACTCAAACACCGTGTATTGATCAACCAATACTTACCGACTGAATATAGGCAAACGCTTTGGGCGTGGGCTTGTTAATGGCGCAAAAGGCTTTGTGGTTGAACCCGTATTACAAGTCAGGGATATGGCGGTAGCAGGTGCGGCAGTAACCTATAATTATATGGGCAATAAACAAGGTGCCAATATGTGGTTACCTGAGATGAAAAGTGGCACAGCAGAAGCCTATAAAAACGGCACTTCACAAACAGAACTCTTGTTACAAAGTAACCCCATTACCGGCATTGGGGTAACCAGTTATCACGGTACCACAGCGCTGATGCAAGGACGATATGGAGACTTTGCAGAATTGGTAGGTGGTGTCACTGCGGGTTTGGCAATGGGTAAAGCCGTAACCCAATATGGTGGTTATGGGGTGACACTCAAGCCTGTTGCCTTGCCTACTGGTATGATGCGTTATCAAACAGGGGCATTGGGTTTTGAACTACAGGCAGTACGGCCACAACAAGTCGTGTCTAAACAAAACCTCAGTACAGTGACAGAAGTTAGTCAGAAAATTGCACAAGATAAGCAAACCTTTAGTCAATGGTCTGAGCGTCATCAAGATATACAATTGGCGATACATAAAGAAAAGCAGGTTTATAACCAGTTTGCGGAACGAGCTAAAGAACCGAGTCACTTTCAGCAAACATTAGAAAGTTACCGTAAGCATCAACAGGATATTGATTTTAAGCATATTGAGGCAGATGTTAGAATCTATGAAAATGGTCGAGGTAAAGTACAGGGTGGACATTTTACGCGCTCACCTGATTTAGTCATTACGGAACTGTTGGAGCCAGTGGGCAGTAATGGTACGATTAAAGCTAAGGTTGGTATGAGACAAGCAGAAGGTGAGCCATTTTACTTAAAAACCAATAATGGGGCTAAATCGACCTTAACGCCTGCTGATTGGTCAGTTACCAGAAGTAAGCTTGAAATGAGCCATGCTTTTGAGAATAAAACATTCGACGGTGAGATTTGGACGGGTCAATCAAGTGGTGTTACATTCCAATTTAACCCACCAAATATAAAAATCCCACAATGGAGAGGTTACCCTTTATATGAAAAATAAAACGCTTGTTTTTAGGATAGCTAAAATTGCAGAAAAATCATATTTACCTAGGTTAAGTTGTATTGAAAATAATGAATATAATCAAGCGATAGGAAGAACCTTGCTGGATTTTATAACGGAACATTCAACCAGCGAAAAAGAAGATGCTTCTTTTGAAGAACTATTACAAAAGGTTGAAAGAGGGGAATACCAACCTCAAGACCCCCGTTTTGCTGATTGGGATATGAATGCAAAACAAATCTGGTTATGTTCTCCAGTTGCTTTGCCAGGACATATGGCAATTACCAACGAATATACTGAATACTCTATTGACCCTGATAGTGGTGGTGAACCACAACAATTCACCTTTAATCAATATCGTACTGTGCTTAAATTTTGGCGCGAGTGCCAGCAGATGATTGAAGGCAAGGATTTATCCACTATCGAAGGTTTTAGACGCGAAATGCCTTTTCCAGAAAAATAGAATATTTAAAAAAACCAATAATGGGGCTAAATCGACCTTAACGCCTGCTGATTGGTCAGTTACCAGAAGTAAGCTTGAAATGAGCTATACTTTTGAGAATAAAACATTCGACGGTGAGATTTGGACGGGTCAATCAAGTGGTGTTAAATTCCAATTTAACCCACCAAATATAAAAATCCCACAATGGAGAGGTTACCCTTTATATGAAAAATAAAACGCTTGTTTTTAGGATAGCTAAAATTGCAGAAAAATCATATTTACCTAGGTTAAGTTGTATTGAAAATAATGACTATAATCAAGTGATAGGAAGAACCTTATTGGATTTTATAACACAACAAAGACCTAAAGCAGATATAGAATTTGAAGAGTTGCTTCAACAAGCTGAACAAGGTACTTATCAACCAGAAGACCCTCGTTTTGGTGATTGGGGAATTAACGTAAATGAAATATGGTTATGCCCTCCTGTAGCACAAAAGGGCTGTATGGCGATTACCAATGAAAACACAGAATACTCAATCGATCCCGATAGTGGTGGTGAGCCACAACAATTCACCTTTAATCAATATCGTACTGTGCTTAAATTTTGGCGTGAGTGCCTGCAGATGATTGAAGGCAAGGATTTGTCTACTATCGAAGATTTTAGGCGTGAAATGTCTTTGCCTGAACGGTAAAATATTCAAAATAATGATGAAGCAAAAAGCGCCCCATTTTGTCTAAAAACCAATATGGTCGTTGCGCCTGTTCGTCGAAGATCATCTAAATACCAGTTGCTTTGTTTAGTGCCTTTTGTTGATGTCAGAGCATTTTTTGGCTGAATGTGTTGGGATAACCTTAAATCATGATTATAATTTATGGCATAAATCGCCGTGTGTAAAACCCAGCAGTTCTTCATCAATATTTTTGCCAAAAGCAATCACTTTAAATAGTTCTCCCATTTCATGTTGGGCCAATAACGTTTGGCAAGCCGACGCTTCTTTAATATAAGCTTGGCTTTGTGGTTCGCCTACTTGGTTTAAGAGTTCAGTAATGCCTAAATTAAGTAAAAAGTGGGCTTGGGTAGTGTATCCTAATAAGTCCAGTTTTTGATCAATGGCCTCTTGTGCCATTGCTGTGAAATTAATATGGCAGGTTAAATCACATAACCCAGGGAGGAAAAAAGGGTCATGTATTGTATGGTGTTGATAGTGCCCTATTAGGGTACCCATATTTCGCTCAGGGATATAATATTGTTGTTCATCAAAACCATAATCAATAAATAACATCATCCCCTTTGTTAATTTTTGTGCCAAAGTTCCAATAAATGCTTGTTGGGCCAGATGAAGTTCGCTTTGATAGGGGAAATGATTTATGGACAGTACTTGTGCTGCTTTTAAAATATTTGGGTCACTTATTGGGCGAGCATCTAGCTCAAACCCTTCTTGCTGGTTATAAGTGACTCCTTGTTGTTTAATACAGTCTTTATTCCATATGATTTGTTCGCAGGGCATGGCATCCAGTACTTCGTTACCAATAATGACCCCATTAAATTCTTCAGGTAAGGCTGATAAATGTACCAATTTGTGTAGCAGTTCTGGTGCATGTTGACTAACCAGCGCTTTTTGTCTTTGTGCCAGTTGAGCAGAAACTTCGATAATATAATAGCAATCAAAATCAATATTTGCCTGAGTAAGTTTTTGCATGATGCCAAGCGCTAAAGCGCCCGTTCCTGCACCGAATTCATAAATATTGCCTTGCGTATGTGGCAGTATTTGTGCCACTTGTTTGCTTAATGTGTGACTAAATAAAGTGCTGAGTGTGGGCGCAGTAATAAAATCCCCCTGTGCACCAATTTTATAACTACCGCCCGTATAGTAGCCATATTGTGGTGTATATAAAGCCATATTCATGTATTGAGCAAAACTGATCCAGCCATCATTTTGTTCAATACAGTGTTGAATGGTTTTAATTAATGCATCACTGGCGGCTTTTGCTTCTGACGAGGGTGGGGCAAACTGGCTCATATTTATCTCTTGGCGGTGTTATTAAAATCACAAATATAATTAGCCAGACATTATAAGTAATTGTCTGGCTATTGACACGGTTTATTGTTTTTCGCTTAGGCTATTTTAGGCAGCTCATGAAAGCTGTTGGGGACTTGTTCATTTGCTTCAAAGCTGACATATTCAAATGAATCTGGTTGATCTAATAAGGCTCTAAGGAGTTTGTTGTTAATTGCATGCCCCGATTTTATGCCTTCAAAAAAACCGATAATTGGATGACCAATTACATATAAGTCACCAATGGCATCCAAAATTTTGTGGCGAACAAATTCATCATCAAAGCGTAAACCGTCTGGATTGAGTACATCACCTTCATCAATAACGATTGCGTTATTTAAATTGCCTCCTAAACCCAAATTATGGCTACGCATAAACTCAATTTCTTGCATAAAGCCAAAAGTGCGTGCTCTGGCAATTTCATCTAGGTATGAGGTGTTTTTAAAATCAATTTCAAAGGTTTGATTGCCTCTGTTGATGACTGGATGATCAAAGTTAATATTTAGGCGAATTTTAAAGCCATCATAAGGTGATAAATGGACTTCTTTGTCTTTTTCAACCACAGTCACTTCTTTTAAAATTCGGATGAATTTTTTAGGCTGCTCTTGATTGACAATACCAGCTGATTCCAATAAGTAAATAAAAGGCAGACTAGAGCCATCCATAATGGGGATCTCTGGTGCACTTAATTCCACTTTGATGTTATCAATGCCTAGACCAGCAAAGGCCGACATAATGTGCTCAATAGTGGCAATACGTAAACCAGTTTCAGTCACAATAGTGGACGATAGGCGAGTATCATTAATCAAATTAGGATGTACCCGTACAGAAGGTTGTTCAGGCAGGTCTGTGCGACAAAAAACAATACCACTGTTTACAGCAGCGGGTTTTAAAGTAAGGCGCACACGTTCGCCTGAGTGTAGACCAACTCCGGTTGCGCTGACTTCTTGAGCAAGTGTCCGTTGTAACATAGTCAAATCCATATAAGAGATAGGCTAAGTCTAGCACAAACATGATATGAATAATCAATCAGAAAAATAGTATTTGCTAAAATAAAAGACGATTTTTTTGTTTTGATTGTACTAAGAATAAGCTATTTTAAGAGTTAAGTAGAAATTAATCAGCATGATTGTTTATTTTTTATGGCTCAAGAGAAAAATAAATAAGGCACATATTTTATATCTGTGCCTTTACTTTATCTGTTCAATTATTGGACAGTAATGGCACATTCAAAATGCTCGGCTGGTGATGCATCTTTTTCCCAAGGACGCAGGTATGTCATTTTTAAAGTGTCTTGTCCTTGTTTGATGGCTTGATAACGCCAAGTTGTTTTTCCACCAGAGCCAACACGTTTTTGCTCAGCTTGAGCTTGATTTGCTGTATATTTGCCCGTATCTAAAGGAGCCAATATATCAGCAGGTAATTGTGTGATTTGCCAACTGTACCCAGTTGTTGGGTTACTGGGTAATTCAAAAGCAACTTGTTCACCCAGTTTGAGTGTTAAATGGGTACATGAATCTGTTTGTTTAATGGTTCTTATGGTGTGAGTATTGGCCATAGACGAACATGCTGCCAAAACCAAAAAGCTGATGGTGATTGACAGTACTGCAGTTGATTTCATAGTAAATAAACCTAGTTGGTTAGAAAAAGTTTGAATATGATAGAAGAGCCATAATTAGGTTTCAATCAATATTTAATATCATTAAATTTAGCTATTTATCTGTTTGCTTCATTCAAATGAGTATTTAATCATAATTTAGGTATATCAAATGCTTGTTGTAGGAGTTGGATCACTTTAATATTTGGTTTTTGCATCCTAATGGCATGGTAAAATAGAGTGTGTGGAACAGGAAGCAAAGGTGTATCTGTTGGTAAAATAGACAATAAATCTTTTTAACCAATTTGGTTAGGAATGTTTTTATTTAATTTAAATAAACATAATTTTGTGTTAAATTAATTAAGATAATTTTGCTTCAATAGTCATTTATTGGGATACATCATCATGACACAGAATTTTCAAGGGTTTTCAGCACAAGCATTGGATTTTTTACAAGAAGTGCGTATTCAGAACAGCCGCGAATGGTTTGCCGAAAATAGGCAAACCTATGATGCTTTGTTGTTAACACCATTTCGTTTATTGGTCACAGAGCTAAGCCAAACCATGATGTTTATTGATCCTGAGTTTGAAACACGCCCCGCTATTGGTAAAACATTATCAAGATTAAATAGAGACACACGTTATACCCATGATAAATCATTGTATCGCAGTCATATGTGGTTAACGTTCAAACGTCGTAGCCCTGACTGGAAAGATGCGCCTGTTTATTTTTTTGAAATTGCACCTGATTTTTATCGCTATGGGTTAGGCTATTACTGTGCTTCTCGTGCGACGATGGATGTGTTGCGGCAATTGATTCAGAAGGACACAAAAGCTTTTTTAACTGTAGTAAGAAAAAGCACACAAACACCCTTTGAATTGGTAGGGGAGTGCTATAAACGTCCTTTGGTGAAAGAGCAAGATCCAGAGATCGCTAATTGGTATAACCGTAAAAGTTTTGCCCTTATGTATGAGAGTCCAAAAGTCGAAGATGTTTCTACGGTAAAGATTGTTAAGCAATTAGAAAAAGGATTTACACAATTGGCACCGCTTTATGAGTATTTAATGAAAGCAGAACAGTTGAAAAGAAGCCAAGCAAGTCATGGGATGTAACAAGTTTGTTTTTTTGGCTTGCGCAAATGAAAATGATAAAAATAGTGGAAGAGTGGAGTCAATATTTTTTATGGTGTGATTTTAGCATAAGAGTATTTTTTATATGAATATATGCTGAAATAAAGAGGAAAAGATATGATTAAAGTTGTTATGCGTAGTATTGTTACAGAAGAAACAAGGAGTCAGGCGATAGAGTTATATAAAGAACTTATAGATAAAACGATTGAAGAAAATGGTTGTCTTAAATATGAACTTTTTTGTCAATCGGATAATGAAAATAATCTTGCTTTAATTGAAGAGTGGGCATCTAGGAGCATTTGAAAGCACATACAAAAACAGAACATTTTCTAAGAATTGTGCCAGAACTTACGAAATTAGAAGTTGAAGAACCAATTTTAATATATAAAAAAATATATTCTAGTAAAAACTGATGAATAGTTTGGTAGAAAATAATAAAGCGGTTAGCACTTTGAGTACCAACCGCTTTAAAACCCTTATTTTATAAGGTATGTATGGTGCGAAAGGAGAGACTCGAACTCTCACGCCTCGCGGCGCTGGAACCTAAATCCAGTGCGTCTACCAATTTCGCCACTTTCGCAATTCAAGGTGAAAGATTCTACTAAATTAACTAAGTTAACGCAAGCGTTTTCAAATATTAATTTTGAGAATGAGTTGTACTGGTAGGATAAGCTTTGCTGTTTTTCTCATCCCAACCGCCACCTAATGCTTTATACAATGACACCATCGCATTTAATCTGGCCAAGCGCGCATTGACTACAGCCATTTGTGTTTGGTATAAACTGCGCTCAGAATCCAATACGGTCAAATAGTCAGTGTAGCCGTGGTCGTATTGAATACGCGATAAACGAGCACTTTCTGAAGTTGCTTTAAGCTGTGTTCTTAAAGCGTCTTCAATATCTTTATCATTTTTGTGCTCACTTAATGCATCCAATGTGTCTCTAAATGCAGTTTGAATGGCTTTTTGGTAGCTGGAAACTGCTTGCTCTTCACGGGCTTTTGCGGCACGGATATTATAACCAATACGACCAGCATTAAAAATGGGCGTGGTTAAATTGCCAACAAAATTCCATGTTCGTGTTGGGGCAGTGAATAGGCTATCTAAAGAGAGGCTTTGGCTACCAATGGCACTGGTTAAACCAATACTGGGTAGATACGCCACCCTTGCCACACCAACATCAGCATGAGCCGCAATAAGCATTTCTTCTGCTGCCCTAATATCGGCACGGCGTACCAAAAGATCACTTGGCAAACCTTCTGGAATGGTATCTTTTAGGTTTTGCGCAAAGACACCTGCACCACGGGTAATTTGATCATTGACCATTTGCTCAGGCGTTTGTCCAATTAATATAGCCAAGGCATGCTCTGTCTGCTCTTTAGAAAGCTTTAATCGGGGCACATCAGCTCGAGCGGCAGCAGTTAAAGCGGTCATTTGATTGAGTGTCAAAGCAGAAATCAAACCGTGTTTAAATTGCTTTTGGTATAGCGCCAATGTTTCTTCACGACTGGCCAATGTTTTTTCTGTTAAGGCCAGTTGCTCATCAACGGTTCTTAATTGAAAGTAGGTGTTGGCTACTTGTGCCGCAATAGACAATTGTAAAGCATCACGATTGTATTGGCTGGATAAGAATTGGGCTCTGGCTGCTTTATTTTGTGCGGCAAGTTTACCCCAAATATCAATCTCCCAGCTTAATTGAGCATAAGCGGTACGCACGTCCCCAATAATTGGGGTGCCAGGCGCGGTTGTTTCTTGGGATGTTCTTTGGCGGGTAAAATTACCCGCTCCATCAATACTTGGGAAAAGGGCACTGCGTGCAATGCCAGCATTGGCTGCAGCTTCTTTAACCCTAGCTTGTGCCGCAACCAAATCTTGGTTATACCGTAAAGCATTGTCAATCATGTTGTCCAAAACAGGATCGCCAAAATTTTTCCACCATTGTTGATTGATGGTTTGAGAGGCATCACTGTTAGAGGCTTGATTGGCTTTAAAGCTCTCAGGTAGTTGTGTTTCAGGGCGTTCGTATGTAGGCAATAACGCGCAACCATTTAATGCCAGAACGATACTTATGCATAAAATTTTCTTCATTTATTTGTCTCTCTCTTCGTCCGACGATGTTTCTTGATTGTTCACATCTGTTGGATGGTTTTCACTTTCAGTATCGACAGCTGCCAGTGTACCACTTTCTGGTACAGGATTTTCATCCCTTTGCGTTGGCTGCTGTTCGTCATGAGATTTTCTTTTACCACTTATTTTCATGATCAATACAAAGAAAGTTGGAATGAACAATATCGCAATAAATGTTGCTGCGGCCATCCCACCAATCACACTGACCCCCAATGAGTGGCGACTATTGGCACCCGCACCAGTACTTAAGGCAAGTGGTACGACACCCATCACAAACGCCATAGAAGTCATGATAATAGGGCGGAAGCGTAAGTGTGCAGCATCGGCAGCAGCAGAGATAATATCTTCTCCTTCCTGCATTTTTTGGACTGCAAATTCCACAATCAAAATGGCGTTTTTCGCTGCTAAGCCAATTAATGTCACCAAGGCCACTTGGAAGTACACATCATTAGCCAAACCGCTATAACTTGGAACATATGCCGATAGGAAACGGACAATCAATACGGCTAAAGCAGCACCAAATACAGCAAATGGTACGGCCAAAATAACCGCTAGTGGTAAGCTCCATCTTTCATATTGAGCGGCAAGAATCAAGAAAACCATCAACAAGCCAAAAGCAAGCACAACAGCAGATGAACCTGTACTTGATTTTTCCTGATAGGCACTACCAGACCATGCTAATGAATAACCCTCTGGCAATACTTCTTTGGCAACCGCTTCCATTTCGGCAATGGCTTCACCAGAACTGCCACCTTCTGGTGGGCTGGCAATTACTTTACCCGCAGGGAAAATATTAAATCGGCTCATGATTTCAGGGCCAACTGTTTGTTCTACGGTAACCAATGTAGTTAACGGAATCATTTCGTTGTTCATTGAACGAACATAAATATTGCTTAAGTCAGAGATACGTTGTCTATATGGTGCATCTGCTTGCATTTGTACTTTATAAGTACGGCCAAATTTATTAAAGTCATTGACATAAGTAGCACCAAACATGCTTTGCATCGTTGTGAAGACATCATTAATGGTCACACCCATAGCTTTAGCTTTTTCTCTGTCTAATGTGATGTTGATTTGCGGTACATTAGTAGAGTAGGTTGTTTGCACACCTTTAACAATATCTCTTTTTTGTAGTTCAGCAACATATGTTTGAATCACATTACCCAATTCATCAGCAGAAGCACCACCTTTGTTTTGAATAAATGCTTCCACACCACCTGTATTGGACATACCAGAAATTGGCGGCAAGTCAATCACCAGATAAAAGGCGTTTCTCAAACCCATGGCTTTACCAGACAGGTATTTGTTGACACTGAAAGATGAATTGTCATAGCCTTTACGCTCATCCCAAGGTTTTAGGGTAATAAAGGCAATACCTGAACTGCTTTTTGGTGCAGAGGACAAAATATCAAAACCAGCAATACCAAAGAAATCTTGAACATTAGGGTTTGTTTTTGCTAATTTGTGGAATTCCTCGACTGCTTCAGCTGATCTTTGTACATGGGCTGCATCAGGTAGGAAAATGGCACTCATCAATACCCCTTGGTCTTCGTTAGGTGCTAAAGAAGAAGGTAGGGCTTGGAAAAGCTGTAAAGCAGCAAAGATTGTCACAAATAATATGGCAATACTGAGCATACTTCTTTTGATAAAGAAGCGTACAGCATTACTATAGCGATGAGTTGTGCGCTCGAATGCATCATTAAACCAGTTAAAGAAACGGGTTTTGTAATGTGCAAATAAGGCCACAATTTTAAATTTATGTGGGCGAGCTTCCCTTTGGTGTAATTCTTCTTCTTTAAGCAGTAAGGCACAAAGAGCAGGGGTCAATGTTAATGCCACGATACCCGAAATGGTGACAGAAATGGCAATGGTAATGGCAAACTGTTTGTACATTTCACCCGCAATACCGCCTACGAATGCTACAGGAATAAATACTGAGCACAATACCAATACAATTGCGACCAATGCACCTGCTACTTCACGCATCGCTTGGAATGATGCTTCACGTGGCGATTTATGTTCGGTTGTCATAATACGCTCAACGTTTTCCAATACCACAATTGCATCATCCACCACAATACCAATGGCCAGTACCAGACCAAATAAGGTTAAGGTGTTAATGGTAAAGCCTAAAGCATACATTCCTGCAAAAGTACCAATAACCGATACAGGTACGGCAATACACGGAATAATGGTTGCACGCCAGTTTTGTAAGAACAGATAAACCACTAAAAACACCAAGATCATTGCTTCTACTAATGTTTGAACAACTTCATCAATAGAAACTTGAACGAATTTGGTGGTGTCATACGCAACCGCATAGTCAACCCCTGAAGGGAAGTCTTGTTTCAAGCGTTCTAATGCAGCGTCCACGCCCTTTGCTGTGGCTAATTGATTTGCACCTTGAGCCAGATAAATACCAATAGCAGCAGAAGGTTTGCCATTAAATGTTGAAATAACATCATAGTTGTATGCGCCAAGTTCGACACGAGCAATGTCCTTAATGCGAACGGATGAACCATCAGGGTTTGAACGGACAATAATATTTTCAAATTCTTCAGGTTCTGTTAAACGGCCTTGAGTGGTTACGGTATAGGTAAAATCCAGTTTTTCCGAGCTAGGTGTAGCGCCAATTTTACCAGCAGCAAATTGAACGTTTTGTTCATTTAAGGCAGCAGCAACATCAATTGGGGTGATTTTTTGTTGAGTCATTTTATCTGGGCGCAACCAAATACGCATAGAATAAGACTCATCCCCAAAACCTGAAGCGTCTCCCACACCTTCAATACGTTTGATTTCATCAACAATATTTAAAGAAGCATAGTTACTTAAAAACAGTGCATCACGGGAATTGTCCGGTGAGTAAATACTCAATACTTGTAAGAAGTTATTTGAGCGTTTGGCTACGGTCACCCCCAAGCGACGCACTTGTTCTGGTAATGAAGAAGTGACTTGTTGTACGCGGTTATTTACGTTAATGGTTGCTTGATCAGGGTCTGTACCAATTTTGAAGGTGACACTGATTGACATACTCCCATTGGAAGAGCTAGATGACTGGATGTATAACATGTCATCTACACCATTAATAGCCTGCTCTAAAGGCGCTGCCACTGTATTAGCAATAACCTCAGATGAAGCGCCTGGATAACTGGCTGATACTGAAACAACTGGGGGCACAACATCGGGGAACTGCTCAATCGGGAGCGCTTTCATTGCAGCTAAACCTGCAATGACAATAATAATAGACAGCACCGTAGAAAAGATCGGCCGTCTGATGAAAAAAGCTGAAAACATGGTTTATAAGCTCCTATTTTTTCTCTGATGTCTGGTGAACAGGTGCTTTATTGGCATTTTGATTGGGTTGGTTATCTAATAGGGCGCCTGGGCGAACTTTAACCAGATTATCAATCACTACCTTGTCTCCAGCTGTTAAACCAGATTCAACAATAACATTGTTACCAGATTCCTGACCAAGTGTTACAGGTCGAATTTCTGCTTTGTTGTCTTTACCTTGTACCCAAACGGTTTTTCCTTGTTGAGAACTCAGAACTGCACTTTGAGGAATGGCAATGACATTAGGGCGTTCCGCACCTTCTAAAATAACCCGTACAAATTGACCTGGAAGCAGATCTTTGCTTGGATTATTAAAAATGGCACGCATTTTGATGCTGCCTGTACTTGGGTCAACCATACTGTCAGTAAAATCTACTTGCCCTTTTTCGCTGTATATGGTGCCATCGCCTAAGCGCAGGGCAACTTCAAAAGTGTTTTGATCTTTACCCATTTTTAGCGTCTTGGCCGCAAGCATTTGTTTGATTTTTGTCGACTCACTTTCAGACATACTAAAATTGACATACATCGGTTCAAGTTGTGATATTTTGGTCAGTAAACTGGCTTCTGCCGATGTGGCAATTAAACTGCCCTCAGAAACACTTTCTTTACTGGTGACACCAGAAATAGGTGCAGTCACTTTGGTATAACCTAAGTTAATTTGTGCTTGATCTAAACTTGCCTTGCTGGCGGCAACATTGGCTTTTGCTGATTGCATGGCAGCTGCTGCATCATCAAGGTTCTTTTTAGATACGGCATTTTCTTTTGCTAAAGGTGCAATACGGTTAAAGTCTTGGGTCGCTTGGACTAAGTTCGCTTGACTTAATGCCAGTGCCGCACGTGCTTGGTCTACGACAGCTTGATAAGGTGCTGGGTCAATTTGAAATAATACTGCACCCGCTTGTACGGGTTGGCCTTCATCATAATAACGTTTTTGTAAGATCCCACCTACACGAGCACGAACTTCAACTTCTTTATAACCAGCAGTTTGACCAACATATTCAAAAGAAACAGGGATATTTTCAGGTTTAATTTGTAACAAGGTGACTGGTAATGCTTGTGGTTGTTGTGTTGCTCCTTCTTTACATGAGGTCAGTGCTAATGCCAGTACTAAAGCACTTAAGCCAGTTTTTATTAAAGGTGTGCTCATCATTTTACGACTCCGTTTTTTTTTACAATAGTTTTTTCAATACTTAAATATTTTTCGGACAATATGTGGTCAATCCAGCATATTGTTAAAAACTGGTTTTGTAACGTACGTTACAAATTTAAGGGCTCAATATAACAAAATTCCTTGTTGTTTTTCAAGTGAAGGATTTAGCCTGTTATAGAATAGGTAAAGCTAGACAAAAAATAGTTATTCAAGTTTCAAGCCAAGGGCTAATTATATGATAAAAATAGTACCTTTATGTTTTTTATAGAAATAAAAATAACTATGGTTTGAATAAAATCTATTTAAATTGACATGTTTAATGAAAGTTTATATAGAAAAAAGGATTTTTACGGAATTTCACACCCTATTTTTAATTGTGTAAATGATTGTTAAGGTGTGCACTAAATCTAACACTTATTAAAAAAAGGGCTATTAAGCCCTTTTTTTATGATTTTTTATAAAAGAACAAAATATTAAAGAGACGCTTTTGCTTCTGCTAAATCACTTAATGCTTCTTGCAATTTTTTTTGTTTTTTTGCTATTTTTTTGCTGTCATTTTTAGCTTGTGCTGCTTTGAGTTCACGTTCCGCTTTAGCAACATCATGCTCTTTTTCGGTGACTTTCTCTTGTCTTTTGGCTTGAAGCCCTTCATCAGTACAATAAGCTTTTACATCTGCAAGCGCTCTATTTAAACCTTGTAAACGATAGGTATTGTTGTGCGCTTTTGCGTAACTGATTTCTGTTTCAATGGCTCTTTGTTTGTCTGCACAGGTTCGAGGCGCAGCCATTACGCTGGTGCTGATCAGTGCGGTGCCCATAATAGATGCGGTGATAAGTTTTTTAATCATTATTTGTATCCTATATTTAAACTTGAAGAGATTATAGCACTAATAAAAAATTTAAAAAGATGTTAATGTAAATACATGCAAGTAAGCATTAAAATGTATGTAAATTTTATAAAGAAATACGGTTTTAGTGCATTTTAGAGTAAATTGTAAGGTGTAACATGTAGAAAAAACCAACTTAAACGTGTAAGTTGGTTTTTGTAGGAGTATAAACGATAGGTTACAGAGCGTTGACTACTGCGTCTCCCATATTATTACAACCGACTAGCTGGCAACCATCTTCATGAATATCTGGTGTGCGCAGTCCAGCTTGTAAGACTTTTTGTACGGCTGTTTCAATGCGTTTGGCTGCATCTTCCTGATGAAAGCTATAACGCAACATCATGGCTGCTGATAAAATAGTGGCCAAAGGGTTGGCTTTATCTTGTCCTGCAATATCTGGTGCGGAGCCGTGGCTTGGTTCATATAATCCTTTGCCTGTTTCGTTCAGAGAAGCAGAAGGTAACATGCCAATAGAACCAGTTAACATAGAGGCTTCATCAGATAAAATGTCACCAAAAATATTGCCTGTTGCAATCACATCAAACTGTTTTGGGGCACGTACCAGTTGCATGGCTGCGTTGTCTACGTACATATGGCTTAATTCAACATCGGGGTATTCTTTACTGATTTGTGTAAAAATTTGGCGCCAAAGCTCAGTGGTTTCTAATACATTGGCTTTATCGACAGAACACACTTTTTTATGGCGTTTTTGTGCAATTTGAAAAGCAATATGAGCAATGCGTTTGATTTCACTTTCGCAATAGCGCATGGTATTGATGCCTTCTTGCTCACCTTTATCATTGGTTTGAATGCCTCGTGGCTCACCAAAATAAATATCACCAGTAAGCTCACGCACAATCATAATATCCAAACCCGCAACGATTTCTGGTTTTAAGGAGGAAGCATTGGCCAATTCAGGATATAAAATGGCGGGTCTTAAATTGGCAAAAAGGTTTAAATCTTTACGAATAGCAAGTAGACCTCTTTCAGGACGCAAGGGACGGTCTAGATTATCATACTGTGGGCCACCTACGGCACCTAGTAGAACCGCATCAGCTTTACGGCAAATATTTTGCGTTGCCTCAGGGTAGGGAGAACCATATGCATCAAACCCTGCTCCACCTATTGGGGCATATTCAAATTGTAAATCAAGTCCTTCTTTTTTAAATACTTCCAGCACTTTTATTGCTTGTGTGGTAATTTCAGGACCAATACCATCACCTGCTAAAACGGCAACGTTCATACTCATGCATTTATTCCTTTATAATTTTGTACAAAATCTTACTAAAAAAGCTGCCAAGTCAGCAGCTTTTACCCTTTAATGAAATAACCAAGGTTGTTCTGCTTTATGTTTGGTTTCATACGCTTTAATGGCTTGAGTATGCGCTAAGGTTAAACCAATTTCATCTAGGCCATTAAGCAAACAGTGTTTTCGGTGTTCTGTTATTTCAAATTGATACTGTTCATTAGAAGGTGTGCTGACTGTTTGTGAGGGCAGATCAATCGTCAAACAATAGCCTTCCTGAGCAAAGGTTTGCTTAAAAAGCTCATTCACAACAGTTTGTGGTAAGACAATAGGCAACAAACCATTTTTAAAACAGTTATTAAAGAAAATATCGGCAAAGCTGGGGGCTATAACTGCACGAAAGCCATAATCATCGAGCGCCCATGGTGCATGTTCACGACTGGAGCCACAACCAAAATTTTGTTGTGTCAGTAAAATTTGTGCGCCTTGATATCTGGCTTGATTCAGTGGGAAATCTGGATTTAATGGACGCGATTGATGGTCCATCCCAGGTTCGCCATGGTCTAAATAGCGCCATTCATCAAAGCAATTCACACCAAAGCCTGTACGCTTAATGGATTTTAGAAATTGTTTGGGAATAATGGCATCCGTGTCGACATTTGCTCGATCAAGTGGCGCAACCAAACCAGTTAAAGTGGTAAATGCTTTCATTTTTTTCCTAAAACTAAAATTGGGCAATAACATATTGTTATTGCATTTAAATAAATTGTGGCTAAAAACAATTCAAATACTCATCTGAAGGTAAGTTGATCAGATAAGGTTATCGTTTATTTGCTTCCCACTCTTTCTATTGCTTGACCACCTTTTTGGATATCTTGCCCCACACCTTTTACTGTGTTGCAGCCAGTAAGCAATAATGTAAAACCACAAATCAGTATGAGTATTTTTTTCATTGTTCTCTCCTAAATGTTTGACTCATGATCAATTTAGTTTGTAGCAAATTTAAATAAACTAAATCATTTTAAATAGAACGAATATCCACAAAATGTCCGGCTATAGCCGCTGCTGCTGCCATGGCTGGGCTAACTAAGTGGGTTCTGCCACCATTGCCTTGCCGACCTTCAAAATTACGATTTGAGGTAGAGGCACATCTTTCTTCTGGCTGTAGCCTGTCATCATTCATGGCCAAGCACATTGAGCAACCTGGTTCGCGCCATTCAAAGCCAGCGTCTTTGAATATTTGGTCAAGTCCTTCTTGTTCTGCTTGTTTTTTGACTAAACCAGAGCCAGGTACAATTAATACGCGTTTGACATTTTGTGCTTTTTGTTTACCTTTCACAATAGCTGCCGCTTCTCTTAAGTCTTCAATTCGACTATTGGTGCAAGAACCAATAAACACAGTATCAATCAAAATATCTTTAATAGGCGTATTCGCTGTTAACCCCATATATTTAAGTGCTCGTTGCATACTTTCTTTTTTGACAGGATCTGTTTCAAGTTCAGGGTCAGGTATTGTTTGGGTGACACCCACGACCATTTCTGGTGAGGTACCCCAAGTAACTTGAGGTTCAATATCTGCTGCATTTAACTGAATCATTGAATCAAATTGAGCATCTGGATCAGAGACTAATGTTTGCCAATAGGCAACAGCTTTTTCCCACAGATCTTTACTTGGTGCGTATTTACGGCCTTTAACATAATCAATGGTGGTTTGATCTACAGCAACCAAGCCTGAGCGTGCACCAGCTTCGATGGCCATATTGCATAATGTCATTCTGCCTTCCATGCTTAGGTTTTTGACTGCTTCTCCAGTAAATTCGATCGCATAACCTGTACCGCCAGCGGTACCAATTTGACCAATAATATAAAGAGCCATGTCTTTAGCTGTGATACCAGGGTTTAAATGACCTGCGACATTAATTTGCATGGTTTTTGATTTTTTTGCCACCAAACATTGAGTGGCCATAACATGTTCTACTTCGCTTGTGCCAATCCCATGGGCAAGTGCACCAAAAGCACCATGTGTAGAAGTATGAGAGTCGCCACATACAACTGTCATGCCGGGCAAAGTTGCGCCTTCTTCTGGTCCCATAACATGAACAATACCTTGACCTTTATCTTTAAAAGGAAAATAGGCTTGAACGCCAAATGTTTGGATGTTTTCGTCCAGTGTTTGGACTTGTAAGCGAGAAATAGGGTCTTTAATGCCTTCATCCCAGTGTTCTGTTGGCGTATTGTGATCTGCCGTTGCAACAATACTGTCTGAACGCCATAATTTACGGTTTGCCAGCTTTAATCCTTCAAAAGCTTGGGGACTCGTGACTTCATGCACTAAATGACGGTCAATATACAATAAGGCTGTGCCATCGTTTTCTTCTTGAACAATGTGGCTTTGCCATAGTTTTTCGTAAAGGGTTTGTGCTTTCATAGGTATTATTCTTTAGTTTATGTTCTGGATGGATGAATTAAGTAGATAGATATTAATACTGTATCGGGTGTTGACTCAAGTGCTTGGCGGCATTTTGTTGTGTTTTCTTGTGATTTACTGCCTTGAATTTTTTGAATATATGTCTAATTTCAAGCAAAATGATGTTGGTTTGAAAAAATAGACTTTAAATAAAGATGTAATAACAAAGGTTTATTTAAAAACTCACAAAAAGAGAAAGAAACATGGTTTAATGCTGCTTTAAAGCATCAAAATACGTGATTTGTTGGATATAAAAATACATTAAGAAGGATGTTGTACATGGTCAACGAACCAATCATTGAATCTTTATTGGATACAGATTTATATAAATTTACAATGCTGCAGGTGGTTTTGCATCAATTTCCACAAGCTTATGGGCAATATGCATTTCGGTGCCGTAATGATGATCAAACACAATATCCATTGACCCAAATTAAAGAAGAATTAGAAGAACAACTTGATTTTTTATGTGCCTTAAAATTCAAGGCAGATGAGCTAGAGTTTTTGCGTACGTTACGCTTTATTAAAAGTGACTTTGTTGATTATTTAGAACTTTTTCAATTAAAAAGGCGCTTTATTGAAGTTTCCGTCGATGAGCAAAATCGTTTGGCGATTCAAATTCATGGCCCACTTGTACAGGCAATGTTTTTTGAAATTTTTGTTTTGTCTATTGTTAATGAACTTTTTTTCCGCCGTTTAAGTACGCCTGCTATTTTGGAAGAAGGGGAAAAACGATTACAAAAGAAAATTGCCTTATTGCAAGAAATTGAAATCATTCAAGATAAGAAAACCCCATTTTTGGTTTCTGATTTTGGTACACGTCGCCGTTTCAGTAGAAAATGGCATAAACATGTTGTACAGAGTTTGCATCAAGCTTCCCCACGTATTGTGAAAGGAACAAGTAATCTTGGCTTGGCCAGAGAATTGGGGATTATCCCAATTGGTACAATGGCACATGAATTCATGCAGGCTTTTCAGGCTTTAGATGTTCGTTTACGTAATTTTCAAAAGGCAGCATTGGAGTCGTGGGTGCAAGAATATAGGGGCGACTTAGGGATTGCGTTAACTGATGTGGTTGGCATGGATGCGTTCTTACGTGATTTTGATTTATATTTTGCGAAATTATTTGATGGTCTTCGTCATGATAGTGGTGATCCTTATGAGTGGGGTGAAAAAGCCATTACCCATTATAAAGAGCTGAGGATTAATCCTGAAACCAAAATGTTAACGTTTAGTGATGGCTTAGATATTCAGAGTGCTTATGCTTTACATCAACATTTTAAAGGCCGTATTCGTACCAGCTTTGGCATTGGCACCAATTTAACCAATGATATGGGGTTAGAGCCATTACAGATTGTGCTCAAATTGATCAGTTGTAATGGCCAATCAGTCGCTAAAATATCGGATAGTGCAGGTAAGACTATGTGCAGCGATGAAACATTCTTGGCTTATTTGCGTCAGGTTTTCTCTGTAGAAGAAAAATAATGAGTTTATAAATAAATATTAGAAAATGGAGATTAAAATCCATTTTCTAATAAAATTTGTCCAGGTAGTTTTACCCTATTTAAACTGAATCCTTTTTGCATTAATACTTTATGAGTATCTGTAACCATTTGAGGGTTGCCACAAATCATAAAACGGGTACTGTGTACATTAAATGTTTGTTCTAATGCTTTTTCCAATTCGCCATTTTGAATACATATAGGTAAACGCTCATTTAAACAATTTTGATGGTGTTCACGTGTCACAACAGGTTGGTATTTAAGTTTTGCCCCCATGTCTTTGAATAACTCATGTTGTTGTAGTTCTTGGATCGTTTCTTGATAAACCAGCTCACTGATATAACTGACACAGTGTACTAAGCTTAAATTTTGAAATCTGCTCCATATTGAGGGTTGTTTTAAAATGGATAAGAATGGCGCTAAACCAGATCCCGTGCTGAGCATCACCAAATCTTGCCCATCTTGAAAGCGTTCTGGTAAAAAGAAACCATTGGCTATTTTTTCTAGTAAGAAAGTGTCCCCAGTCTTAATTGTTTCAAAGTGTTGGCTAAATGGGCCTCCTGGAATCAAAATGGCATAAAACTCTAAAAAGTCATCGTATTCTGCACTGACCATAGAATAAGCACGCCAGATAAAACCATTGTTTTGTGCAAACCCTAATCGTGCAAATTGTCCCGCACTGAACCGAAAATTTTTTGGCCGGGTAATGGCAAAGCTGATGTGTTTAGGTGTGTGGTTTTTTACCCATAAAATGGTTTCTTGGGTATATTTTTCTTCGATTGTTGTCATATTTTTTTCTTTATGGAAAAAACTTATTGTACTTTAAGTTAGAAAACACTACCAGATACAATATCTGGTAGTGTTTATTCTGGTGAATGGGTTTGAAATATTATTTTGATTTGTTAGCACTTAATGTGCGACGGATAAATAAAATACAAATAAGAATAAAAGCAAATAACCCTGCAAAATGAGTCATTGTGTCAATTGAGTCACCTAATACAGGTGTTATAAAAGGAAGCAGTGATAAAGGCGCATCTGTACCACCTGTACTGATGCTAATCACAATCACGACAGCCAAGGCAACACCAACCAAGCTTTCTCCAACAATTAAGCCTGATGCAATCAGTGCGCCTTTGCGTTCCACAGGTTTGGCTAGACTTTCTTCTGATACATTTTGTTTTTTAGCTTGGGTTTTGACTTGTCGGCTTATGATCCAAGACAATACTGCGCCAATAATTAATGGTGCTGTTACAGCCGCAGGTAAGTAAATACCCATACCTACGGCAAGGGCAGGGATACGTACCTTACTTTTCTTCTTACTCAAAATAGAGTCTATAACAATAATAACTGCACCAATAATCAAACCAATAATGATCATTTTCCACTCAAGCTGATGAGAGAAAATACCTTTTGCTATAGTTGTCATCAGTGTTGCTTGAGGTGCGGCTAAAGCTTGTGAAGCATCCATGCCTTCTCTTGGCATGGCACCAGAAAATCCATAAGCCTCATATAGCAGCTCCAATACGGGAGAAATCACAATTGCTCCGACCACACAACCAATCAGTAAAGCAACTTGTTGGCGCCATGGAGAAGCACCAACTAAATAACCTGTTTTTAAATCTTGTAAATTATCATTTGAGATGGTTGCAATAGCTAAAACCACACTGGTGATGAAAATAGCCAAAGCCGTGGCAAATTGTGAGCCTTCTGGCGTACTGAGCATACCATTTAATTCTCCTATGCCTAACAATAATAAAGAAACGATGGTAATAGCAATGATGCCGATCCCAGAAATGGGGCTGGCAGAAGAACCAACTAAGCCTGCCATATAACCACAAGCAGCAGCCACTAAAAACCCCATAATAAATGAAAACAGTACTGCACAAATAACCAAAGTCCATGCGATACCAGCGGATAAATGTGCATCTGCAATAAATGAATAAAATGTGGCAACCAATATTAAAGCCATCATAAGGCTAAACAGAATAATGGTTTTAGGCGATAAATCCCTTTCTGTGTCAGCGATACTTATGCCTTGTTGTGTATTGTTTAGTGCTTGAAATGACATTTTCATGCCTTCAATCATGGGTTTTATCAAGGTAATTAACGTCCATATGGCAGCAATGGCCAGAGTACCTGCACCGATAAAACGTACATCGTTTTTCCATATGTCCGTTGCAAAGGCGGCAATACTCATACCTTCAGGTATCGTGGCTTGAGCTGTCAGGGTTGGAATAGAAACGCCCCAAGCAATGATTAAACCTAAAAGAATAGCCATACCAGATGTAATGCCAATTAAATAGCCCGCACTTAATAAAGCCAGTGAGAAACCAACTGGTACTTGGAATATGGCTTTGCCTTGGGTGAACCAATAACTGACGCTGTCTGATAATAAGCGGAACCCATTTGTAGCCAAACTGATGATTGCTGCAATAGAACCACCAAATAAAATATCTTTAAGTCCACTACTGTTGTCATTGTCTTTATTGTCTTGGGAGCCCGCCTTTAAAATTTCTGCTGCAGCAACCCCTTCTGGATAGGGTAGATCACTTTGTACCACCATTGCGTGACGAAATGGAATCGAAAACATCACACCCAGCATACCACCAGCGGCACAGATTAACATGGTTTGCCAGAATGGGAAGTTCTGCCAATAACCAATCATGAGTAGGCCAGGTAGAATAAAAATAATAGAAGAAAGTGTGCCTGCGGCAGAAGCTTGCGTTTGTACCATATTGTTTTCAAGAATATTAGCGCCTGAAAATAAGCGTAAAACAGCCATAGAAATAACTGCCGCAGGAATAGCAGAGGAAAAGGTTAAGCCCACTTTTAAACCAAGATAGACATTAGATGCCGTAAAGACTACGGTAATTAATGCACCTAGAATCATCCCACGAAGGGTTAGCTCTCTGATGCTGGTGGTGGTTGGTAAATGTGTCATAACAAACTTTCTTTAAAATAAATGATGACTGTGTCAATAAATGACCATGTCAATAAATTTTGCAAATTCATAATATTAAAAAAATCTATACGTGAGTATTGTGCTCAGGTATAGATTTTTTTATCTACATAAAGTGTTTAGGTGAAAGTGTACCCATACATTAAGCCAGTAGAGTGGCTAGAAGGAAAAACAAACCACCTGATAAAATCATGGCAACTGGGAAGGTAAATAACCAAGCCAGTAAAATATTACGAATGGTGACCCATTGTAGGCCTGATTGATTGGCGACCATTGTGCCAGCGACACCACTGGATAAGACTTGGGTTGTGGATACAGGTAAACCAAATAGGTTGGCAAAACCAATACTAATGGTTGCGGTCACTTGTGCACAAACACCTTGGGCATAGGTCATTTCTTTTTTGCCAATGCCTTCTCCAACTGTTTTAACCACACGTTTCCAACCTACCATGGTGCCAAGCCCTAATGCAGTTGCTACAGCAAAAATAACCCATAAAGGTGCATATTCTGTTGTTAAGGCCAAATCCTTACGCAAAGATTTTAAATAGGTTTCATCTGCTTTACTTAGACCTTCTAATTTTTGAAAATGTTTGGCTGCATCATCTAAGCACATTAAATGACTGCGTATTTTCCAGCGGGTATCGGCAGATAAAGATTTAAATTCTTTGATTCCCGCTAAAGTGTTTTTTAAGGCGTGTACATCTTGAGAGAGATTGCCAATTTGGCAAGAAATATCGGTTGTGGATTTGTTAAGCGGTTTGTAATCTGAAAAACTTTGTGTGATTTGTGTTTGGTAAGTATTTTGGAAACTTTCTAAACGAGATGCAGCAAGGAGGGTTCGTTCTATTTCATATTGAGTTGTATTTAGATTGATCACAAAGCCAGCTGGCACAATTGCAATCAAGATCATCATCACTAAACCGACACCTTTTTGTCCATCGTTGGAACCATGAGCAAAACTGACGCCTAAAGCAGATAAAATCAGAAAAAAGCGGGTCCAAAAAGGAGGGTGTTTTCTGCCTTCTACTTCATTTCTCTGATAAGGCGATTTATGAATATTGGCTTCTGGCACAAAACGTTTGAGACATAAAAGCATGATGCCTGCAATAATAAAGCCCACAAAAGGAGAAATAAGCAAAGCCAAACCAACATCAATCGCTTTGCTCCAGTTAACACCAGTGGCTAAATCTTCTCCTGCTAAAAAAGTATTGACTAAACCCACGCCAAGAATAGAGCCAATTAAAGTGTGTGAACTGGATGCAGGTAAACCAAAATACCATGTGCCAATGTTCCAAGTTATTGCCCCAATTAACAGGGCAAATGTCATGGCAAGCATACGATTGGTATCGTTTGAAATCAATACGTCAACTGGTAGTAGGTGAATAATTGAGTACGCAACAGCTAAGCCACCTGTAGCCACACCAATAAAATTAAACAGACCAGAAGCAATAACAGCATGGGTTGGTTTCATTGATTGGGTATAAATGACCGTTGCAACTGCATTGGCTGTATCATGAAACCCGTTGATAAACTCAAATGCTAAAACCATCAGTAAAGAAAGCAACAAGAGAAGGATGAGTCCAAGGCTTAGATCAGAAAAAAGTTCAAACATTATATTATCAACAATGGTTAATTTAAGGAAGAATTGTTAAGCTTTGTAAAGCGTGAGTCAAGTCTTTTTTGCATAAATAAATAAATAAAAAATATAAGAGTGGCTCATTAGATAAAATATATTATTTCATTCATGATGTAATATAAAAATACATGGTTTTTTATGTAAATTAGGTATGTCTTTAGGCCATTGTCCCACAGGTTTACTGATGATTTTTTGTGTGGGTAAGGTCAGATCACAGGCAATACAAAATCTGGTTTGTTTGTTTAAAGATTGCAGTGCATCTTCAATTAAGCTCATGTTTCGATAGGGTGTTTCTATAAAAATTTGGGTTTCGTTGGACAATTGTGATTTTTTTTCTAAATCTTTTAACGCTTGTTTTCTGCCTAGAGTATCTGCAGGCAGGTATCCATTAAAGGTAAAGCGTTGACCGTTTGCACCAGAAGCCATAAGCGCCATTAAAATACTGGACGGACCAACTAATGGTTTAATCTCAATGCCTTTTGTATGCGCTAAGGCAACCAAGTTGGCTCCTGGGTCAGCAACTGCTGGACAACCTGCTTCGCTGATCAGGCCAACATCCAGTCCTTGTAACAATGGTTGGATGAGTTTTGATAAGTCATCAGATTGATTGTGTTCATTTAAAAGCTGTAAGTCCAAATCTCGAATAGGACTTGTGACACCTAAAGCTTTTAGGTGTTTTCGGGCTGTTTTTTCTGCTTCTACAATAAAGTATTTTATTGCCACAATAGCCAAGCGTTCATGTTCTAACAGCCATGGTGTGTTTTCATCACCTAATGGTGCGGGAATCAGCCATAAAGAACCATAATTCATATAATATCAATACCTTCATTATTTAAAAATTCAACTAATTTGAAAATAGGCAGTCCCAATAGCGCATTAGGGTCACAGCTATCAATCCGTTCAATTAAAGCAGCTCCTAAACCTTCGCTTTTTGCCGCACCAGCACAATAAATGGCATCAGGCTCTTTGTCCAGATAATGTTCAATTTGTTGGTAGGTTAATGTACGCATTGTGACACAAGTTAAATCAATATGAGTTTGACAGTGATCAAAATCGCTGTGTAAAACACATAATGCACTATAAAACTCAATGCTTTGTTCACTCATATTGGCTAACATGATTTTGGCGTTATCTATGGTTAAGGGTTTACCCAATTGTTGACCATTTAATAGTGCAACTTGATCTGCGCCAATAATAATGCTGTTTTTGTGTTTTGCTTTGAGTGAGTACGCTTTATTTTTTGCTAACCTTAATGCAGTATCAGGGGCAAACTCACCAATTAGGGGTGTTTCATCACAAGTAGGGGCAATTGCTTGAAAGGGGATGCCTAAACAATTGAGTTGGTGTTTTCTTGTGGTTGATGTGGATGCCAGAATAATAGAAGGTTTGGACATGTTTCAGGTCTTTATTTAAAGTTGATTGACAAAATAATGCAAAAGATTATATCATACGCGGTTTATGTTAACCCCTGATTTGATTGATCCAGTTGCTTTTGCTCGAGAAGAGCGTTTGATTAAAAATAAACTTTTGATCAGCTCTCTTGATGGCAGATTAAGCAAACACGAATTCTTAGCCGATGCTGAGGGTGAGTGTGATTTTTGCTTGCAAGGTGGAAAAGATAAGCTGCAACGGTATTTTTTGGCTTTAACTGTTAAAGCTAATTTGAGTTTGATTTGTCAGCGTTGTCTTGATGTTGTTCCATTTCATATTGATGAAACAAGTCGCATTATCTTGTTTTTTAATGAACAAAAACTGGATGAGGCGATGGAGCAGGACCCTGATTTAGAGGGTATTCTGGTTGAACCAGAAATCAGTATTCAGACGTTGATTGAAGACCAACTTATTATGGCGTTACCGTTGGCTCCTAAACATGAAGACTGTGGCAACCCTAGTTTGGATCAAATCAATCAGGATAAACCAAACCCATTTGCGGTTCTGGCTAATTTAAAAAACTAACTGGTTTATTTTTAGGAGCAATACAATGGCTGTTCAACAAAATAAGAAATCTCCCTCTAAACGTGGGATGCATCGTTCTCATGACTTTTTGACTGCACCTGCTTTGGCTGTTGAAGCCAATACTGGTGAAGTACATTTGCGTCATCATATTAGTCCAAATGGTTTTTACCGTGGACGTAAAGTTGTTAAATCTAAAGACGAATAAGTCTTAAGCTAACTATTAAAAAGCCAGATTAAAGCACCAGTTGCTCTTGATCTGGCTTTTTCTTTTTTGCATTATTCTTAATAAAAGGATATATTGTTTTTCTTGATTAAAATACATTGTGCTGTTCATAAAGTATTTGCTTAATCAATAAAATTTTTGAAATTATTCAATTTTATACGGTTTTTTTGCTGGATTTATCGTTTTTTAAGATAAAAGAGAAAATGGCTGTCAATATAAGGAAGTTTGATTCATGATTACCATTGCAGTGGATGCTATGGGCGGTGATTTTGGTTTAGAGGTGACTGTTCCTGCTGCGGCTTATTTTTTAAATAATCATCCAAATGTGCAGTTGATTATGGTTGGTGATCAAGAGCAATTGTCTGCAGCAGTAAAAGTACACGCTGCGCATGTGTTAGATCGAGTAACCATTGAACATTCAACTGAAGTTGTATTAATGGATGAGGCGCCACAAATCGCTTTAAAAAATAAAAAAAATTCGTCCATGCGTCTTGCCATTAATCTTGTTAAAGAGGGTAGAGCGCAGGCGATTGTTTCTGCTGGAAATACTGGAGCCTTAATGGCAACAGCACGCTTTGTATTAAAAACTTTAACAGGCGTTGATCGTCCTGCTATTGCAAAATTTATGCCTAATGCCCAACAGGGAGTCACTTGTGTATTGGATTTAGGTGCCAATGTAGACAATACGCCAGAACAATTATTACAGTTTGCCATTATGGGTTCTGAATTAGCATCTGCGGTGTTGAATAAACCTGAACCTAAAATCGGTTTATTGAATATAGGCGAAGAAGAAATAAAAGGTAATGAATTGACAAAAAATACCTACCCTTTATTAAAGGCATCAGGGTTAAATTTTGTGGGTAATGTTGAAGGCAATGATATCTTTAAAGGTAATGTGGATGTGGTGGTGACAGATGGTTTTGTTGGCAATGTTGCTTTAAAATCAGTTGAAGGTATTGCCAAAATGATCAGTGAAACATTAAAAGCAGAGTTTACACGCAGTCTATTTACGCGTTTATGTGCTTTAGTTTCGTTACCTGTGTTAAATGCTTTGAAAAAACGAGTAGACACTCGTCGATATAATGGTGCCATTTTCCTTGGTTTAAAAGGCATTGTGATTAAAAGCCATGGTGGTACAGATTCTGTTGGATTTGGGTTCGCTTTACAAGAGGCTTATGAAGAAGTGAAAAATAATGTGATCGAGCGAATGGAGCAAGGTATGATCACGCAAATGAATAAATTAAACGCTTCGGCTGTATCTCAGAACACTACACTAGAGGATAAAGAATGACCAGATACGCTAAAATTTTAGGAACAGGTAGTTATTTACCTGAAAATAGAGTCACGAATGATGATTTGTCTAAAACTTTGGATACTTCTGATGAATGGATTTACTCTCGAACTGGTATTAAAGCCCGTCATCTTGCATCAGTAGAGCAAAATACCAGTGATTTAGCGGTTATTGCTGCACAAAGAGCTTTAGAAACTTCTGGTGTTACTTGTGATGAAATTGATCTTATTGTTTTGGCGACTTCTACACCGGATGTTATTTTTCCCAGTACAGCCTGTATTGTGCAAGAAAAATTAGGTATGAATGGTTTTGCTGCTTTTGATGTGCAAGCGGTGTGTGCAGGGTTTATGTATGCTTTGGTTACAGCTAATGCTTATATAAGTAGTGGCTTGGCGAAAAAAGCGTTGGTTATTGGTGCCGATACATTTAGCCATATTATGGATTGGACTGATCGCAGTACCTGTGTGTTGTTTGGTGATGGTGCTGGTGCTGTTGTGTTGGGACAATCAGACGAGCCAGGCATTATCCATGCAAAATTGGCTGCTGATGGGCGTTATCAGCATCTATTAAATACGCCAGGACAAGTGGTTCATGGTGAAGTAGTTGGCCGTCCATTTTTGCAGATGAATGGGCAAGGCGTTTTTAAGTTTGCTGTTAAAGCTTTGGCAAAAATTGCCGAAGATGTTTTGAATGAATCTGGTTTTAAACAAGAACAAATTGATTGGTTGGTTCCTCATCAAGCGAATGTGCGTATTATAGAGTCAACTGCAAAACATTTGGGTTTGAGTATGGATAAAGTTATTGTGACTTTAGATGAGCAAGGTAATACATCGGCTGCTTCCGTGCCTTTGGCGTTGGATTTCGGTGTCAAATCAGGCCAAATCAAACCTGGTCAGCATTTGATGTTGGAAGGTATTGGTGGTGGTTTTGCTTGGGGCGCTGCATTGGTTAAGTATTAATAAATAATATTTTCGAAAATAGCCTTCTGCTTTGAATAAGAGTAGAAGGCTATTTTTATATGTTTATTACTTTGTTCACTAATTATTGTAGGAAATAATGGTATGGGATCATTTAGCTAATTGTTTCGATTTATATTGTTATATAAGGAAAATAGTTCATGATAGATGTTATTTACAAACCAACCAAACGTTTAAAACGCATTTTAGTGGCTATATTATTACCTCCACCTTTGGGTGTGTTTATTCTTTCCATCTATATATTGTGTATTGATCTTTTTCGAGGGTTTGATGTAGATTTGTTTCCTAATTTAATAAAAAGTTTAGTGCTATTTACACCCATTGCTTATATTTTATTTGGTTTACAGTCAATTTTATATGCTTTTGTTATGGAGTTCTTTATTAATCCAAATATAAAAAATAGTTTTTTTGTCATCATTTTTAGCATTTTATTGGGTATGCTCTCAGGTATTGTCTTAGGTTTGATGGGGACAGATGGTTTGGCCATAGGTGTATTGATTGGTGCTGTTGTTGGACTAATTGTAGGTATGATTGTTCGTCGTATGTATTGTCGTTATCTTGTAGAAGAAACAATAAGATTAGGATAGCCCGAAAAAATAGGGTTGTACTTAAAATTTTTGTGAATTAGAGCCGTGAGAGGAATCATAGAAATGATTTTTAATGTTTTTGTTCTAAAGCATCATTAATTTTATTACATAGTTCTACCAAGATTGCTTGTTCCCCCGATGTGAGTACAAGTTGTACTTGTTCCATAATGTATGTTCTACCATTGGCTGCACGTTCAAGAAAATCAAATCCCTTTTGAGTTAATAGGGTAATCATTACCCTACCATCATCATCGGATTTTATTTGATGAACCAATTCTAATTTTTTTAAGGTACGTAGTGATTTAGATAAATTTTGTCTGGAAATACCTAATTTGGTACTCAGTAAAGATGGCGTTGCTTGTCCACATGAACTTAATATATCCAATACATTGTATTGAGCCCATGTGATCATTTCTGGCGTATGTTTTTGTCTTTGTGCAACAAGATTACATTGAAGCAGAGATAAAGCTTGTGCTAAAGACTCTTCAAGGTTTTTATTCATATCGTGACTTCGTAAATTAGTTTTCATTATTTAATTATTTTAGCCTGTAATTGACATTTTTATCTATATTTGATTAACTTTGGTTAATTAAATATAATCTTGATATGGGTATGAAAATCTAAAGAGATGAGGAGCAATATGAAAGACTTTATGGATAAAGTCGCCATAGTCACTGGGGCAACAACAGGGGTAGGTGAGGCAATTGCCAGAGAACTCTTCGATAGAGGGGCAATTGTTTTGATTACGGGTAGAAAATTATCCGAAGTACAGGAAGCTGCCAGACAAATGGATCCTTCTGGGCAATGGGTTATTCCTGTGCAAACAGAGGTAAAAGATCATCAATCAGTTGCCTCATTAATTCACCAAGCAATGACACAGTTTGGCAAGCTCCATTATCTTGTGAATAATGCAGGTATTACTGGACCACATAATGTGTCGATTTGTGATTATGCTATTGAAGATTGGCATAATATTATTGAAACTGATTTAAGTGGTGTGTTTTTCGGGATGAAATTTGGTATCCCAGCCATTATTCAAAGTGGTGGCGGTGCCATTGTGAATTTATCTGCTATTAATGGCGTTGTTGGGATTGCAGGCATTGCACCTTATACAACAGCCAAACATGGTGTGATTGGATTAACTAAAGCTGCGGCTTTAGAATATGCACAGAAGGGTGTTCGTATTAATGCTGTTGGCCCAGGATATGTTGATACGCAAAAAATGCAGATGTTAACAGATACGGTACATGAATACTTAGCCAATACTCATCCAATGAAAAGAATGGCAACAGGTAAGGAAGTTGCCAAAACGGTGGCTTTTTTACTGTCAGAAGAAAGCTCGTTTACAACAGGTGCTTTTTACCCAATTGATGGGGGGTATACTGCACAGTAATTGGGTCAATAAAAAAGCAATACTTTATATAAGAGTATTGCTTTTTTATTTAAGTGCTTATTGAACGATTCATTCTTATTGTTTGTTAGGGGTATTTTGAATATCCTTTAAACATTGAACACTGCGCTCATTCATCTTGTCTTTTCCCCCCATTTTTGCCATACGTTCTTCTGGGGTCATTTTAGAAAAACGAACAATATCATCATCCGTTAATTCATGAAAAAGTCCAGTAAAATAACATTGACAATAAGCAGCAGGAACCCAGTCGGTGGGTTCTTGAATCCCAGCATCTTTAAGTTCTTGCTGCCATGTTGGTGCAAATGGGGCATTGGTTGTGCAACTGTCAATCAGTTTGGCTACGGTTTCTTCCTTCGTTAAAGCCATTTTTGACATAAAAAAGACCAAAACACAAAGCGTTGCAATGACCATTAACCAGATGCGGATTTTTTTACGCATCAAATGGTTCCATTCTAATACGAATGACTTTTCCATGAGTAGTTGATAAAGCTTCAATATTTTCAATTGCTTTATTCATATTGTGCTCAATAGTCCCATGGGTCAGAATCACAATTTCAGCATCTTGTTTGTTGCTGGCGTCTTTTTGAATCACAGCTTCAATAGAAATATTTTGTTCTGCCAATAAACGAGTAACCTCTGAGAGGACACCTACCTCATCTTTGGCACAAATACGCAAATAATAGCTACTGTGAATTTGTTCCATAGGCAATATAGGAATATTTTTTATGTGATCAGATTTAAATGCCAAATAGGGCACGCAATTATTGGGGGAGGTATTGATTAAGCGAGCAATATCAATAATGTCTGCCACTACTGCTGAGGCAGTAGGTAAGGCACCTGCACCTGCACCATAGGATAAAGTAGGACCAACCACATTACCTTTAACATAGACGGCATTCATGACACCATTTACATTGGCAAGTAGGCAGCTTTCAGGAATCAAAGTTGGGTGCACACGTAATTCAATACCTTGATCAGTTTTGCGGGTAATACCCAATAATTTGACACGATAGCCTAATTCTTCGGCATATTTTATGTCTTTGCCATCTAAGTGGCTGATGCCTTCTAAAGAACAAGCATCAAATTGCATGGGAATACCATAAGCTAGAGCAGACATAATAGTAATCTTGTGCCCAGCATCATTTCCTTCTATATCAAAAGTCGGGTCTGCTTCTGCATAACCTAGGTTTTGTGCCTCTTTAAGTACGTCAGTAAAGCTAGCCCCTTTGTCGCGCATTTCGGTCAGAATAAAATTGGATGTGCCATTGATAATACCTGCAATCCATTCAATATTATTGGCCGCTAAACCTTCACGTAATGTTTTAATGATTGGAATACCGCCAGCAACGGCTGCTTCAAACATGACCATAACTTGTTTTTGTTGGGCTAATGAAAAAATTTCATTGCCATATTCAGCAATTAATTTTTTATTGGCTGTCACCACATGCTTACCATGGTTGATTGCTTCTAATATAAGCTCTTTAGCAATAGTCGTACCACCAATAAGTTCAACCACAATATCAATATCTTTGGCTCGCACCACTTCAAAGGCATCTGCAACAATTTGAACGTCATCGCCACAAATTTGTTTGGCTGCATCCAAATCTTTACTGCTGGCCATTAATAAACGGATGTCTCGTCCAACTCTGCGGCTGATTTCTTCTGCATTTTTTTTGAGTACTTGTACTGTGCCGCCGCCGACTGTACCGACGCCTACTAATCCGACATTAATGGGGTTCATGCTTAATCCTTTGTTCATAAAATGTGAAGTTGCCCTAAAGGGAAGTAAAAGGCTTATAATCCTAGCTGAAAATGGTATTTTTTGCATCGTTTATCATGCAAAAAGGGAGAATAAAGGTGCAATTTGATTTAAGTTTGCCACAGGATGGCCTTTTTTTTAAAAGTTATGATGATGATTTTATAGAAATTAATGGACAAAAATTTCATCAGGCGTTTCACGTGAATTTTTCGAGTGTGACTCAATTAGATTCCTTAACTTTTGATGATGTTTCAGCGACGACTTTTGCGCAAGCAATCATGGAAAAGCCAGAGCTGATTATTATTGGTTGTGGCCCATTGCAAAAATTTTTACACCCAAAAATTCATGCCTATTTGGCTGAACACAAAATTGGTTTAGAAGTAATGGTCACACCTGCTGCTTTAAGAACATTTAATGTACTAAAAGGTGAGGGACGCAAAGTATGGGCTTGGGTCTTTTTTTAAAGATATTTATGTTTCTTTTGTTAAATGGAAAATATTTAAAATGAATAATTTTTTGTTCGGTTTACTCGCTGCCAAGCACCCAACAAAAGCGATAGGGTTTTTTTATTGATTTATCGATTTTGTATTGGGAGTTTTTTTGCTGCATCTGGATACAATAAATTATTTACGTTTAAAGGCAATGAAGTGATGGCTGCGACGATTCACGAGGCAGGTATTCCTTTCCCAGATATTATGTGGCAACTGGTGGCATCGGTAGAATGCTTTGGTGGTCTGTTACTGATGATTGGTTTTTTAGCTCGGATTAATGCCTTAGCTTTTCTCTCAATTAGTCTGGTGGCTTTGTTGACTGTAGGCATTCATCAAATACCAATAAATAGTGATTTTATTACATGGTATAGTTGGTTATTTTATTTGCCAGAGCCACTGTATGTATTGATTTTAATGCCAATATTGGTTTTAGGCGCAGGTTGGTTAAGTGTTGACCAATTGTTGTGTCAACGTTATGGTAAAAATAAAAAAGATTATTTTTTTCATATAAGATAATTTAAAAGGTATTTAAATGGATTGCCCTTTATGTACAACTGTCGGTAAAAATATTTTATTTGAGTCTGATTTATTATATGTGGTGGCGGTTGAAGATGATGCTAAAGCCCCCGCTTTTTGCAGGGTTATTTGGAAAAAGCATATTCAAGAAATGACAGATTTAACTGCTAATGAACAACAATATTTAATGAGTTGCGTGTTTAAAGTAGAAGCAGCCATGAGACAGGTTTTGCACCCAACCAAAATGAATTTGGCCAGTTTTGGTAATCAAGTTCCTCATTTACATTGGCATGTGATTGCTCGTTTTCAAACAGATAGCTGTTTTCCTGACCCTATTTGGGCACCTGAAAAAAGGGCAATGCCTGCATTAAATTTACCTGCAAAGTGGCATGAGCAAGTTGCAAAATTGTTGGGTGAGTCAATAAAAGCAATATAAATAATCAAAGTTATTTAGGAAAGATAGAGTACAATAATGCCCTAAATATAAGAGAAGGTTGGTTTTATGATTAAGCTTTATGGTATTCCTAATTGTCAAACAGTGAAAAAAGCCCAAACTTGGTTAAATGAGCAGAATATTGAATTTGAGTTTGTGAACTTTAAAAAAGATGCACCAACAGAACAATTGGTGCAAAAATGGTTAACCGAGGTACCATTATCAACATTGGTGAATAAAAAAGGAACAACTTGGCGCAAGTTAGATGCACAAGAGCAAAGCCAGCTGGAAAATGAACAATCAGCTATTGCTTTAATTTGTACTCACCCAAGTATTATTAAACGTCCCATTTTAGAAAAAGATAATAAAGTGGTACAAGTTGGTTTTACTGATGAGTTATACCAGCAAATTTTTCATTAATTAAAGTGTCAGGGAACAATATGAGTCAGACCATTTTGATGGCAGATTTACATTTGTCAGAAGAAACCCCAAAATTGAATAAATTGTTTAAACAGTGTTTGAATGAGTGGCAAGGTAAAATTGATGCCTTGTATATTTTGGGTGATTTTTTTGAATATTGGATAGGGGATGATGACAGTAACCCATTTATTGAAACAGTACTGAGCCAATTGAAAGCTTTTGCGCAACATACCCCAACTTATGTGATGCATGGTAATAGGGATTTTTTGCTGGGTGATGGGTTTGAAGCAAAAACAGGTGTCAAGATTATTACAGACCCTAGTTTGGTGAATTTATATGGTAAAGAGTATGTGTTAAGTCATGGTGATATTTTGTGTACAGACGATTTACCTTATCAACAGTTTAGAGCTCAAAGCAGAAACCCTGCATGGCAAAGCGTGATGTTAAGTAAGCCTTTGGCAGAGCGTAAAGTTTTGGCCATGCAGTTAAGACAAATGAGTGAGGGGGTAAAGGCAGCTAATGGGAAAACCTCAATTAGTGATGCTACTGAAGTTGGGGTTGAACAGTTGATGAAGCCTTTTATTGAAGGTAAAGCGAGTGCACCTACTTTTATTCATGGTCATACTCATCGTCCAGATATACATGAGCATAGTATTGCTGGTCATGCTTTTAAGCGCTATGTTTTACAAGACTGGTATAGTGAAAAAGCTGGCTATTTGGTGGTTTCTGAAGGTTCAGTGGATGTAAAAGAACTCACTGTTTAATTGTTGAGTCTTTTGTAAATAAAAAAGCGATTGGTTACAATCGCTTTTTTATTTAAGAGGTTAATCAACATGCCCATCAAATTTCATGTCTTGATATTTGATTAAACGGGATTTTTTCTTAAATTTATAGCCAAACCAAATAACCAAAAATAATGGAATCCCAATATAGGTTGCTGTTAATTTCATCCAATTAATGGTATCGTGTTCAACCGATTCTACACCCTGTCCAGCGATAATAATGGCACATAATAAAAAGGCAAAAATAGGACCAAAGGGAAAGAATTTAGAGCGATAAGGTAGTTTTGATAGGTCTTTGCCTTGGGCTTCATAGCCTTTACGAAAACGATAGTGGCTGATGGCGATACCCAGCCAAGCGATAAACCCAGTCATTCCCGACATACTCAATAACCATTCATATACTTCTTTATTTTTAAATGTGGAGCTTAAAAAACACAACATGGCGATGATTACTGTTGCGTATAAGGCATTTCTGGGTACCCCATTTTTGGATAATTGAGCAAAACATTTTGGCGCTTTACCTTCTGTGGCTAAAGCATAAAGCATACGGGTAGAGGCATACATACCAGAGTTACCTGCGGATAATACAGAGGTTAAAATGACGGCATTCATAACCCCTGCTGCTAAAGCAAAGCCAGCACGTTCAAATACCAGTGTAAATGGGCTAAGCGCAATATCTGACTTATCATTTAATAAGTTAGGATCGGTATAAGGAATCAACATACCAATAACGAAGATGGCGCCGATGTAAAACAGCAAAATACGCCAAAATACTTGACGTACAGCTTTGGGAATATTTTTTTCTGGGTCTTCTGACTCTCCTGCTGCAATACCAATGAGCTCTGTTCCTTGAAAAGAAAACCCAACAATCATGGCTACCCCAATAATGGCAGGGACACCGCCAACAAAGGGGGCATCTCCAATGGTGAAGTTTTGCCAACCAACAGGGGCAGAATGAGTACCCCCTAAAATGCCAACGATCATGGCCAAGCCAACACCGATAAAGATAATGACTGTTACTACTTTAATTAAAGCAAACCAATACTCACTTTCGCCAAAACCTTTGACTGAAATATAATTAAGCAAAAAGATGATGCTTAAAAATAAAGCACTCCAAATAAATGAAGAGGTTTCTGGAAACCAATACTGCATAATCAGTTGAGCGGCAACCAGATCAACAGCAACAGTGACTGCCCAGTTGTACCAGTAGTTCCAGCCAATGGCAAACCCAAATCCATCTTCGACGTAACGGGATGCATAGGTGGAAAATGAGCCTGAAACGGGCATATAAGCAGCCAATTCACCTAAACTGGTCATCAGTAGGTAAACCATGAAACCAACAATTGCGTAGGCAAATAACGCTCCTGCGGGACCTGCTTGTGTGATTGATGCACCAGAGGCAACAAATAATCCTGTACCAATTGAGCCGCCTACTGCGATCATGGTAAGGTGCCGTGCTTTTAGCGCACGTTTTAAATGAGGTTGGTCTTTTTTTGTATCGCTTTGAGTCATCCGTATATCCCAAACACTTTATTTACTTTATTATTGAAATCAAAATAAAGGGCAAAAATAATCGGCTATTCTAACAGATTGCGTAGTGTAACAAAATTGAACTGGCTGAATACTTGTATTATTTTTATGAAAATAAAATACAATTGTTTTGTTTTTTAGAAATGTTGTTTGAAATCAATTTTCTATATTTTTGTTGTTTTAATTTACATGAATCATATTGATAAAAAAACAGACAGGTAGGCTGGCATCATCGTATAGCTTATCTGTCTGTTTTTGAATGGATCAATTTAGATAACCAATAAATCCATAAAAGTATTCACTGGGGTATTTTCTAATTGAGTCTGATCTTTACACAAATCAAAAATAACCTCAGAGCGTTTGGTTGTAAAGCGTGTTTCTAAATTGGCTTTAAATTTTGCTTCCAATAAAGGGATACCTTCTGCTCTACGGCGACGATGCCCAACAGGATACTCAACAGTGATTTGTTCAGTACTGGTGCCATCTTTAAAGAATACTTGAACTGAGTTGGCAATAGAGCGTTTATCTGCTTCTAAATATTCGCGGCTAAAGCGTTCATCTTCCACGATTTCCATTTTTTCTCTTAGTTCATCAATAATGGGATTACTTGCATGGAAACTGTCTTCATAGTGTTCAGCAACAAGGTTGCCAAACGCCAATGGAACCGCAGTCATGTATTGAATACAATGATCACGGTCTGCTGCATTGGCAAGCTGACCTACTTTTGAAATGATGCGGATGGCAGATTCATGTGTTGTAATCACAATTTTTTCAATATCTTGTAAGCGATCTTTTACTTTTGGGTGCAATTTTACTGCTGCTTCACAGGCCGTTTGTGAGTGAAACTCAGCAGGAAAACTGATTTTGAAGAGCACATTTTCCATCACATACGTCCCATATTTTTGGGCAATACTGAATTGACGTTTATCTTCTGCTTTGGTTGCAAGATCTTTATTGGTATGGCTGAATAAAACATCATAAAAGCCCCATTGTGGTGCAGTTAATACTCCTGGGATGCCCATTTCTCCACGCATCGCAATATCGGCCAAACGAACAGCTCGGCTGGTGGCATCTCCCGCCGCCCATGATTTGCGAGAACCCGCATTGGGTGCGTGGCGATAGGTACGTAAGGCACCACCATCGGCAAAAGCATGAGATAAAGCAGACAATAATTGTTCTTTATTTGCCCCCATTAGTTTTGCGGCAACAGCAGTAGAGGCAACACGTACCAATAGGACATGATCAAGACCGACACGGTTAAATGAGTTCTCAAGCGCCAATACACCTTGAATTTCATGTGCCATAATCATGCATTCAAGTACGGTTCTCATTGTTAATGGTGCTTGGCCTTTACTGATATTTTTTTGTGACAAATAATCGGCTACAGCCAAAATACTGCCTAAGTTATCTGATGGATGTCCCCATTCGGCAGCAAGCCATGTATCGTTATAGTCTAGCCAGCGAATGATACAACCAATATCCCAAGCAGCTTTGACTGGGTCTAAGCGAAAAGAAGTTCCTGGTACCCTTGCGCCATGAGGAACAATAGTGTCTTGGGCAATTGGGCCTAAGTGTTTGGTACATTCAGGAAAACGCAAAGCAAGTAAGCCACAGCCTAATGTATCCATTAGACAGTTTCGTGCTGTATCCAGTGCTTCTTTTGATTCAATTTGGTAATTTAAAACATATTCTGCTATATCTTGAAGCACTTGATCGTACTCTGGGCGAATATTTTGTTCAACATTGGCACTCATAATGAATTTTCTTTCTTATTAAATTAATATAGGAGGGCAGCTGTGGCTGCCCTTTTTATTTAGCTGCGTTCATTCATATGAACAAATGGACGTAGCTCTTCCCCAATATATTCGGCACTAGGACGAATAATGCGGTTATTTGCACGTTGTTCAAATACATGAGAAGCCCAACCAGTTACTCGTGAGCAAACAAAAATAGGGGTAAATAAAGAAGTGGGAATATCCATAAAATGGTAAGCCGAGGCATGATAAAAATCTGCATTAGGGAACAATTTTTTCTCATTCCACATGGTTTTATCAATGGCTTCCGAAATTGGGTAAAGTACATTGTCTTTTACTTCTTTAGCCAATTTACGTGACCATTCTTTAATGACTTCATTGCGTGGATCCGATTCACGGTAAATTGCATGTCCAAATCCCATAATCTTATCTTTATTTTCCAACATGTTTAAAATGCCTTTAATGGCTTCTTCTGGTGTACTAAAGCGTTGAATCATTTCCATTGCTGCCTCATTGGCTCCACCATGTAAAGGGCCCCGTAGTGTGCCAATAGCACCTGTGATACATGAATAAAGGTCGCTTAAGGTAGAGGCACAAACGCGTGCAGTAAATGTAGAGGCGTTAAATTCATGTTCCGCATAGAGAATAAGTGATACATTCATGACTTTTTCGTGTAATTGGCTTGGTGATTTACCATGCAGTAAGGCAAGGAAGTGGCCGCCAAGAGTCTTTTCTTTTGTGACACATTCTATGCGATGGCCAAAATGGCTAAAGTGGTACCAGTAACACATAATGGCGGGGAAGGCAGACATCAGCCGATCAGCAATATCTCGTTGTTGGCTAAAATCTTTTTCTGGCTCTAGGGTGCCAAGTACGGAACAACCTGTACGCATCACATCCATTGGGTGTGCATCTTGCGGAATTTGTTCTAGAGCCACTTTTAATGGGGCAGGTAAATCACGTAAAGTGCTTAATTTTCTTTGATAAGCAGCCAATTCTATTTCATTAGGCAATTTACCGTAAAATAATAGGTAGGCGACTTCTTCAAAACTAGCATGTGCAGCCAGTTCTCGAACATCATAACCACAATAAGTTAATCCTGCACCTTCTTTACCAACGGTTGACAGTGCGGTCTGCCCTGCGATGTGACCGCGTAATCCTGCACCACTGAGTTCTTTTGCTTGTGACATTGTGCTTCTCCTTTGTAGTAGTTGAATGTTGCAACAATTATTCTTAAAGCATTAATAAGACATGGGTACGTTTATTTTTTGATTATGAACGCACCATGTTATTGTTATTATTGAAAATCAGTGATTTTTATTATTGGTTTGAATTTTTTATGTTGATATTGATATTTGATAAAATTATTTTTTTTGTGCAAATAAAGCGTCTAATTTGTCTTCAAATGCATAGTAATTGATGCTGTCGTATAGCTCCTTTCTGGTTTGCATCGTGTCGACGACATTTTTTTGAGTACCTTCTTGTCTAATGGTTTGATAAACATTTTGAGCAGCTTTGTTCATGGCTCTGAATGCAGAAAGAGGATAAAGTACCAAAGAAACATCAGCCGATGCCAATTCTTCAGTTGTAAAAAGTGGTGTGGCACCAAATTCGGTAATATTGGCCAGTACAGGTACTTTAACTGCTTGAGCAAATTGCTTGTACATAGTCAGCTCTGTCATCGCTTCTGGAAAAATCATATCCGCACCAGCTTCTACACAAGCACAAGCCCGATCCATTGCAGCTTGTAAACCGTCAACAGCTAAAGCGTCAGTGCGCGCCATAATGACAAAATTTTCATCAGTACGTGCATCTACTGCTGCTTTGATGCGATCGACCATTTCTTGTTCAGAGACAATTTCCTTATTAGGTCGATGACCACATCTTTTTGAGCCAACCTGATCTTCAATATGAATGGCAGCAGCACCAAATTTAATCATTGAGCGAACAGTACGGGCAACATTAAAAGCAGATGAACCAAACCCTGTGTCAACATCAACCAATAAAGGTAAATCACATACATCGGTAATGCGACGCACATCAGTTAATACATCATCTAATGTGCTGATCCCTAAGTCTGGTAAACCTAATGAGCCTGCTGCAACCCCACCACCAGACAAATAGATGGCTTTAAATCCAGCATGTTTAGCTAATAAAGCATGATTGGCATTAATAGTGCCCACAACTTGTAGCGGATGTTCTTCTTGAACAGCATCTCGAAAGCGTTTTCCTGCTGATACATTCATGTGACTTCTCCTTTATTTTGGCCCATTTTGTGCTCTATAAAATGCTGAGCGATATTATTCTTTGCTGTGTTGATATGTCGTTGCATCAATATTTCAGCCAATTGCCCATCGCCAGCTGCAATGGCTTCTAAAATATGTTTATGTTCAATAAATGCTTTTGGTGGGCGGTTTGGTGTGTTGGAAAACTGAATACGATATAAACGAATCAGATGATACATTTCATCACAAAGCATTTTATAAAGCATTTGATTTCTTGAAGCTTGGATAATCCTGTAATGAAAATCATCATCGCCATCTTGATGGTAGTAACCTAATCCGGCTTGAAAATCTGCATCTCGCTCATGTGCATCCAACACTTGGTATAGTTCATCAATCTCTTGTTGTGTAATATTTTGCGCAGCTAAACGGCAAGCCATTCCTTCTAATGATGCTCTGATTTCATATAGTTCAATTAATTCTGTTTGTGACAATGAAACTACTCTGGCACCAATATGAGGTGTTCTCACCAATAAACGTTGTCCCTCTAAACGTTGGATGGCCTCTCTTAATGGGCCTCTACTGATACCATAAGTGCGTGCTAATTCAGCTTCAGCAATTTTTGTGCCTGGTGCAATCGCGCCAGTAACAATTGCTTGTTGAATACTGAGAAAAGCATGTTCAGTAAGCGTGTCAGGTATTAATTTTTCGTTTAATTTTTTATTATGCATTTTATATATTGTCGACAATTTTTTGTGTTGTTGTTATTTTTAGCAATTTTTTAGCTTAATGTCAAACAAAAAATTAAATATTGTTGACAATGTGGCGATGACTTTAGAAATTAAATAAAAATAGATAATAATTCAGTATTCAAAAAATGAAGGAAAGAGAAATAAAAATTCGCTGAAATAATAGGGGATGGTTTTGAATAAATAAGGAATCAAGTTAATCATTAAATCATGATTCCTTAATCATCAAAGTCGGTTTGTTAGTAAGTAACTGTTAAACCATATTCTTCTAATATGGCTTTAATTTTATCTAAAGCATCTTTTGTTGGGGTAGGTGTACCTTCAAGCTTATAAGGCTTTCCTATGGTTGTCCATTTGTGCTTACCCAGTTCGTGATAGGGCAGTAGTTCTATTTTTTCAACGTTTTTCATGTTCTGAGTGAATTCGCCCAATAATCGTATTGAGTGTTCGTCATCTGTCCAACTAGGTACGACAACATAGCGAATCCAGGTTTTTTGATTGCGTTGGGCTAAATGTTTGGCAAAAGTTAATGTATTTTGATTGGATACGCCAACCAGTTTTTTATGAATATCATCATTTAACTGTTTCAAATCCAGCATAACCAGATCGGTTACATCCAGTAGTTCGTCAATAACGGGAGTATATTCACGTACAAAGCCATTGGTATCTAAGCAAGTATGAAAACCTTCTTGCTTACAGGCTCTAAACCAATTACGTACAAACGGTGCCTGTAAAATCGCTTCTCCACCTGAAGCGGTTACGCCGCCACTGGGTTTAATGAAATGTTTATACGTTTGGATTTCTTTCATTAAATCTTCAACGCTCACAAATTGCCCACCCTTAAAGCGCCAAGTGTCTCTGTTATGACAGTATAAGCAACGCATCAAGCAACCTTGAAAAAAAACGACAAAGCGAATACCTGGGCCATCTACAGTACCAAAAGATTCAAAAGAGTGGATTTGTCCTTTTAGTGGTTCTTCTGATTGCATAGTGTGTGTACTCCATTTTTATGTTATTTTGTTGTTTTTAGGTAAGAAAGGCTCCAATTAAGGAGCCTTTAAACTGATAAAACATCAATTAAATAACAATTACACAGCTTCTGTAAAGGTACGTGTCACAACATCTTGTTGTTGTTCACGGGTTAGAGAGTTAAAACGAACTGCATAACCTGATACACGAATCGTTAATTGAGGGTATTTTTCAGGATGCTCCATTGCATCTAAGAGCATTTCTCTGTTCATCACATTAACGTTTAAATGTTGACCACCTTCAATATTACCTTCGTGGTGGAAGTAACCATCCATTAATCCTGCAAGGTTTACTTTACGCATTTCCTCATTTTTACCCAAAGCGCTTGGTACAATTGAGAACGTATAAGAAATACCGTCTTGAGCATATTCAAAAGGCAGTTTTGCGACAGAAGTCAAAGAAGCAACGGCGCCTTTTTTGTCACGACCATGCATTGGGTTGGCTCCTGGCCCAAATGGTGCGCCTGAACGACGACCATCAGGGGTATTGCCTGTTTTTTTGCCATAAACAACATTAGAGGTAATGGTTAATACCGATTGTGTTGGGATCGCATGACGATAAGTTTTCAGTTTTTGAATTTTCTTCATAAAGCGTTCAACTAAGTCACATGCAATATCATCTACACGCGCATCGTTATTGCCAAATTGTGGATATTCACCTTCAATTTCAAAGTCAATAGCCAAACCATCTTCATCTCTAATCGGTTTTACTTTTGCATATTTAATTGCTGATAGAGAGTCTGCTGCCACAGAAAGTCCTGCAATACCACAAGCCATAGTACGGGTAACATTTAAGTCATGTAAGGCCATTAAAGAAGCTTCATAACTATATTTGTCATGCATGTAATGAATGATATTCAAGGCAGTCACATATTGTTGTGCCAGCCAATCCATGAATGAATCCATGCTATTCATGACTTTATCAAAATCCAATACTTCATCTGTCATGACAGGGCCTTTAGGACCAACCTGCATTTTCATTTTTTCGTCCATACCACCGTTAATGGCATATAGCATGGTTTTTGCTAAGTTGGCACGAGCGCCGAAGAATTGCATTTGTTTGCCTACAATCATTGGGCTGACACAACAAGCAATCGCATAGTCATCACTTTCAAAATCTGGACGCATTAAATCATCATTTTCATATTGAAGCGAAGAAGTATCGATAGACACTTTTGCTGCATATTCTTTAAAAGCTTGAGGCAATTTTTCTGACCATAAAATAGTCATATTAGGTTCAGGAGATGGCCCCATTGTGTATAGTGTGTTTAAGAAGCGGAAGGTGTTTTTGGTGACCAGTGTACGGCCATCTAAACCCATGCCAGCTAAAGATTCTGTTGCCCATATTGGGTCACCTGAAAATAATTCATCATATTCAGGTGTACGTAGGAAACGAACCATACGTAGTTTCATGACTAAATGGTCAATCAACTCTTGCGCTTCTACTTCAGTTAGTGTGCCAGCCTGTAAATCACGTTCAATATAAATATCAAGGAAAGTAGATACGCGGCCAAAAGACATAGCGGCACCGTTTTGTGATTTCACTGCGGCAAGATAAGCAAAATAAGTCCATTGAACAGCTTCTTTTGCATTAGTTGCTGGTTTAGAAATATCAAAACCATATTTAGCAGCCATTTCTTTAATTTGGCCAAGGGCTTTATGTTGCTCTACAATTTCTTCTCGTAATTGAAGAATTGCTTCTAGATCATCACCTGCTTCTAATTGACCTTGTAATGAAGTAAATTGATTGAATTTATCTTCCATTAGGTAATCAATGCCATAAAGTGCAACACGACGATAATCGCCAATAATACGACCACGACCATAAGCATCTGGTAACCCTGTTAACACACCAGATTTACGACAACGTAAAATATCAGGTGTGTACACATCAAACACCCCTTGGTTGTGGGTTTTACGGTATTTTGTGAAAATATCTTTAACGTTTTTGTCTAATTCACGTCCATATACTTTACATGAATTTTCAACCATTTTGATGCCACCAAAAGGAATTAAGGCTCGTTTTAATGGTGCATCTGTTTGTAAACCAACAATGGTTTCTAAATCTTTATTAATATAGCCAGCTTCATGGGAAGTAATGGTCGAAATAACATCCGTATCAAAATCTACAGGTGCGTGTGTACGATTTTCTATTTTAATGCCTTCCAATACCTGATCCCATAAAGAGTCAGTCGCTTCCGTTGCGCCAGCTAAGAACGTTTCATCGCCTTCATAAGGTTTGTAATTTTTTTGAATAAAGTCACGTACATTGACTTCATTTTGCCATTGGCCGTCATGAAAATTTTTCCAGGCTGCTGCGAAGCTGTTGTCTTTAGTCATTTTTTTATCTCCATAGATTCATACTACTAATCAATTGCTACAACAAGTTAAGAACAAAGTGTTTCATTAATACTCACCGATCTGGTTTTTTTCTTTAACAATATCCACCAGAACGTTAAACCTACAACCATCCCGCCAACGATATTGCTTAAAGTGACAGGAATAAGATTTTTAATTACAAATTGGTTGCTGGTTAAATATTGATAATGTTCTGTAGAGTTGTTAACCAATAACCAAAAATCAGGTACAGCCATCCCCAGAAAAAATACTTCCTGTAATTTATATGAGGCTGTTTCCAAAATATTCAAGCTCCACAAACCCTTAGCAAATATGTTTGGGTGAGCGAACCAGATAATCACAATAAAGATAAGAGTAGCAATAAAATTGCTAAAATAAACCAGATAATAGGGTGATAACAATTTTAGCCAAGCAAACTTACCTTGTGCTGTTGAAATAATATTCAAAATAATGGATGAGAAGAGGTTAACGCCATAAATACCAACTAGCGTCAAACCTAATGAGAAACAAATACCCCCAATTAGTTTTGCTAAACCATAGGGCACATTTGCTGTACCTGTTGTAACAGTAGTATAAAAAGCGAATGCGATGGAAATAAACACACCAGCTACAATAGCAGAGCACAAGGTAAATAAAGAATACTTACTTACTTTATAGTAACCTGTATTTTCTGCTGTTTGCGCTATTTCCAAAGGAGATAATATGCCTCCCTGTTTATTTGAGCACAAACTACCACACCTCAAGCTAATTATTTAACCTGTTTTTATTTATATTTTTAAATCAGGTTAAATTTTGATAACACACCTCGCTTTGTATTGTTTAGAATCATACGCCTTTAAATTTCAAATTGTTTGATTTAGATCAAATAATTTGAGTTGCCATCTTATTTATTTAGAATGTATCAATCTATGGTTTAAGTGTATTGTAAATCGTATTATTTTAATTATTGAAATAATGATTTAATTGAGAAGAGCAAATATATTGATTACAACTACAAGTTAGTTTGATCATGCTTTAGTAGTTTTACTATCATAATAATTTATTTAACTCAAAATTTATTTTCATAAAAATTTCAATGTGTTTTAAAATAGGGATTTTGAGCAGGATAATGTATAAATTTAAAATGAAGGTTTGCCAATGGGAAGAGGTTGATTTAAATATTTACCAACAAGCATATAAAAGATTCGGCGGTAATATTTCTTCTCATCCAGATATTTTGGCTTTTCAGCATGAATATGCTGATTGTCGTGAAAAATATCTTGCTAAGAGTGATAAGAATAATCAAATAGTTGCCGCTATGTGTGTGTGGGATAAGAAATATATTGCTAATACGCCTGAGTCAAGAGTGTTAGTGAAGGATTTGGCCATTCCAGTACAAACAGATGAATTATTGTTGCCGATTGCAAGTAATGTAATTATACCGTTTAAAACTAAAGTTTTATCCGAGGTTCATCAAAAACAAGTATGTAACGCTTCCTTTCGGATAAATTCTGGTAGAGAAATTTGTTTAGCCAAAGGACTAGGTAAAAATGGCTTTTCAAAGAAATCACAAAATACAAGGAATCGAGAATTGCAACGTTTCCTTGATGCTGGTGGAGAAATATATTCACATAACAAGTTTACTCCTGAGCAGATATTTGAGATGTATAGTTCTTTATTTTATCAAAGAAGAGGTAAATATCCTGAAAATAAAGAAATGAACTTATTGTTTCTTAATCGATTTAAAGATTACATTTTTGGTAGTTTTCTTTTTTTTAAAGGTGAGCCATGTGCATATCAGTTAATTATTAAGTCTGATAGCCTAGATTGGGTTAATTTTGATTACATAAATATCGGTTATGATCAATCTTTAGCTCACTTAAGTGTTGGCACAGTGGTTATGTGGAAAAACCTTCTTGATGCAGAGCAGTATTGTAAAAATAAAAATAAAAATATGCGTTTTTCATTTGGTAATCCTAGTGCTCAATATAAAGAAAGATGGTGTTATAAACAACCTGTAGGACGTATTTTAAGTATTTAAAATCAATATTAAATTAGGTATAATTCATTCTTGGTTTAGAGCATTGATCTATTTTAAAATAAAAAGAATTAATTGTTTTGTTGGTAAAAATGAATGAGTGTTTTAATTATAATTTAATAGCATTTGATTATGGAAAATATATTGAATTTAATCATTTAGCTTACATAAGGTATACGATGAAAACAGGTTTTTTATGGTTGTTTGTTGCCATAGTTGCAGAAGTGCTTTCTACCCATTTTTTAAAAGCGACAGAAGGCTTCTCTAAATTGGTTCCTACAGTATTGGTGTTGTTGGGATATGCAATTGCTTTTTTTTGCTTGAGTCAGACTATCAAAACAATTCCTACTGGTATCGCTTATGCAATTTGGTGTGGTATGGGCATTGTACTGGTTAATTTATTGGCTTTTTTTTTGTACGGTCAAAAACTGGATGTTGCTGCAGTAGCAGGTATTACATTGATTAGTGTGGGTGTATTAGTGATACAAGTCTTTTCCAAAACCACAGTTGGTTAAAATTTTTTTGGTTTTATTACAAATATTTGTTTGATTGTAGAGAAACTTTACAGGTTGTCCATAAAAAGTTTATCCTTATAATCTTTTTCTTCTAAAGTTTACGTTTTTATGGATATCACACAGCGCCTAAGTCAAGAGCTTTCTGTTAAATTAAATCAAGTTGCCAATACTATTGAATTATTAGATGAAGGAGCGACAGTTCCTTTTATTGCTCGTTATCGTAAAGAGGTGACTGGTGGGTTAGATGATACACAACTTAGGCTATTGGCCGAACGTTTGGTTTATCTGCGTGAGTTAGAAGATAGACGTAAAGTCATTGTCAATAGTATTACTGAACAAGGTAAAATGACAGATGATTTGCTGCAGAAAATTAATGAGGCAGATAATAAAACCTATTTAGAAGATTTATATCTTCCTTTTAAACCTAAACGTCGCACTAAAGCCCAAATGGCTAAAGAGGCTGGGTTAGAACCATTGGCATTACTGCTGTGGCAAAATCCACAAAATGCTCCAGAAGAGATTGCGGAACAATACTTAAACCCTGAACACAATATTAATGAAATTAAGGTGGCTTTGGATGGTGCCAGAGCCATTTTAATGGAAATTTTTTCAGAAGATGCCGCGCTTATTGGTCAGTTAAGAGATAAACTATGGAAAGTAGGGCAAATTACCTCAAAAGTTATTTCTGGTCAGGAAGAAGCAGGCGCTAAGTTTGCTGATTATTTTCAACATCAAGAATCTATTGCCTCAATCCCTTCTCATCGTGCTTTAGCCTTATTAAGGGCTCGTAATGAAGGGATTATTCATTTGAATCTACAATATCAACCAGAAGAAACAGCGGTTACACAAGCCAGTGAATTTGAGCAGTTGATTGCACAGCATTTCTCTATTGAGCAAAAGGGCAGAGCTGCTGATAAATGGTTACAAGATACTGTTAGATTATGTTGGCGGGCAAAAGTATTTTTGTCTCTTGAGCTAGACTCTTTAAATCGAATGAGAGAGGCTGCGGAAGAAGAAGCGATTCGTGTGTTTGCTCGCAATCTACGTGATTTATTATTAGCCGCTCCTGCAGGTTCACATACAACGATAGGGTTGGATCCTGGTCTGCGAACAGGTGTAAAGGTTGCAGTAGTTGATTCAACTGGTAAATTATTAGCAACTGATACCATTTACCCGCATGCACCTAGAAATAACTGGCAAGAATCATTAAGCACTCTATCTAGCTTGATTAAGAAACATAACGTTACACTGATTGCTATTGGCAATGGTACAGCCAGCAGAGAAACAGATAAATTAGCTGCTGATTTAATTAAATTATTACCTCAAAATAATGTCCACAAAATTGTTGTGAGTGAAGCTGGGGCGTCTGTTTATTCTGCATCAGAACTTGCTGCAAAAGAGTTTCCTGATTTGGATGTTTCTTTACGTGGTGCTGTGTCTATTGCCAGACGTTTACAAGATCCATTGGCAGAATTGGTAAAAATTGATCCTAAAGCCATTGGGGTGGGGCAATATCAGCATGATGTTAATCAAAATCAGTTAGTAAGAAGCCTTGATGCTGTTGTTGAAGATTGTGTGAATGCAGTGGGTGTTGATGTTAATACAGCATCTACTGCGTTATTAAGTCATATTTCTGGACTTAATCATACTTTGGCTCAAAATATTGTTGCCTATCGTGATGAACATGGTGTTTTTAAACAGCGTAAACAATTATTGAAAGTACCACGTTTAGGTGAAAAAACATTTGAACAAGCGGCTGGATTTTTACGCATTAATGATGGTAATGAGCCCCTAGATGCATCAGGTGTCCACCCAGAAGCTTATCCTGTTGTTGAAAAAATGCTCAAACAATTGGGACAACCGATTAAACAAATAATGGGTAATACAGAACAAATAAAATTGATTCAGGCGACACAATTCACGGATGAGCGTTTTGGTTTGCCTACAATCTTGGACATTCTAAAAGAGTTGGAAAAACCAGGTCGAGATCCGCGAGGAGAATTTAAAACAGCCACTTTTGCTGATAATGTTGCGGATATCAAGGATTTAGAAGTAGGTATGATTTTAGAAGGCGTGATCACTAATGTTGCCAATTTTGGCGCTTTTGTTGATGTTGGTGTTCATCAAGATGGGTTGGTGCATATTTCTGCGTTAGCTGATAAATATGTTTCTGATCCTCATACAGTGGTGAAAGCTGGTGATGTAGTTAAAGTCAAAGTGATGGACGTAGATGTGGCTCGGAAGAGAATTGGATTGAGTATGAGATTAGGTAATGATACAGCTAAATCTAAAGAGAAAGATATTAAGCAAAACAGAAAAGATGAGCACCCCCAAATTTTTGATGGTCATGTTAGTACAGTCATGGCCGATGCATTTGCAAAAATAAAAAATAACTTATAATTTCGTTAATTAATTTTAAATTTCTAAAGAGGCCACTTAATTATATCTATAATAAGGTGGTCTTTGTGTGTAATGTATAGCAAGAGTACTCCTCGTGTTTAATTAAATTCTATTAAAAATAGAATTGTTGATATTTGGTTTTAGATTTCATTTTTAATTTAGGGTATTTATCATTTGAATTGGTATTACTTTATTGTAAAGCTTATGTTAAAATAATGAATTAATTTAAGTGCTATAATATCAGGTTAAATTTTGAAAATGAATAGTGTATCTAAAATTGTCCCAGTTTTATTATGTGGAGGCGCGGGTTCGCGTTTATGGCCTGTTTCAAGAGAAGAGCATCCTAAACCATTTTTACAAATTGGAGATGGCTATTCATTGTTACAAAAAGCTTTTATTCGTGGCATTAATGCAGCCGAAGGTGTAACAGATGTTTTAACTGTAACTAATATAAACTTATTTTTTAAAACAAAAGAAGAATTTGAAAAAGTTAATGTAAACCAGTTAGAAACAACGTATATCCTAGAACCTTTTGGTAAAAACACAGCCGCTGCTATAGCTTCCGCTGCATTATATGCTCAACAAAAATATGGTAATGCAATTTTACTAGTGCTTCCTGCAGATCATTTGATTAAAAATGAACAGGCATTTAATGAAGCTGTTTCCAAAGCAAAATTTTTGGCTGAAGAAGGGAAAATAGTTACATTTGGTATTAAGCCCACTACTCCAGAAACTGGTTATGGTTATATTCAAGCTGATGGCTATAATGTGGTTCGCTTTATTGAGAAGCCATCAAAAGATAAAGCAAAAGAGCTTGTTCAGTCGCCTGATTATTTATGGAATTCAGGAATATTTTGTTTTTCCTCTGAAATTATGCTTCAGGAACTTGAAAAATTCTGTCCTGAGTTACTGCAAGAAGTGAATGCCTGCTTAAATGTATCAGAGAAAACTAATGCAGTTAATATGAATAAAATTAGATTGTCGAAGGAAATGTTTGATCAGGTAACTGATATTTCTATTGATTATGCTGTTATGGAAAAATCTAAGAATGTTGCTGTAGTTCCTTGTGATATCGGATGGTATGATATTGGTTCATGGGAGGCTATGGGAGAGTTGAATGGTCGAGTTGATGAGTATGGAAACAGGGTCATTAATAACAGTGCAACAAAATTAATTAATACTCAAAATTGTTATGTGAATGCTGACAGTCGTGTCATTGGGATGGTTGGGGTAAAAGATTTAATTATAGTTGATACTCCCGATGCATTATTGATTGCAGATAAAAAACAAACTCAGGATGTAAAGCAGATTTATACACAGTTAAAACAAGAAAATAATGAAGTCTATAAACTACATCAAACAGTTTATAGACCATGGGGTAGCTATACTGTTTTGGAAAATGGCGAACACTTTAAAATTAAAAGAATTGAAGTAAAGCCTCAGGCTGCTTTATCTTTACAAATGCATCATCATAGAAGTGAGCATTGGATTGTTGTTTCTGGCATGGCAAAAGTGATTAATGGTGAACATGAACAATTGCTTAATACTAATGAATCCACTTTTATTCCTGCAGGCCACAAACATAGATTAGAAAATCCAGGTATTCTTCCATTGGTTTTAATCGAAGTACAAAGTGGGGAATATTTGGGTGAGGATGATATCGTTCGTTATAGTGATGATTATGGTCGTGTACGATGAATTTTAGTTATATTATTTTTAACTGAATGGCTGAAGTATTGTGTATTCATTTTTAAAACAAGTTAAGAAGATTAACTTGTTTTAAATATTATCTTAGACATGTAATAGTACTGCATATTAATCTTTTAATGGGAATTATCTTTAGATAGGGATTTTAACTAATAAATTAGTCGAAGGTAGGGTAGAAAACTACCCTGAATCAGAAGAAATTAGTTATCAATTAGTTTAATCTTAAATAAGGCCATTATTGAAACAAATGTGAAATAGAAGTAATTAATGCTGATATACGCTGTGCGTTTAAATGTTAGAATTTCTGATGATAAATGTCTATTGGATAAAAAAATAACAGGGTTATTGCGTTTTTTAAATAATAATATGAGTAGTGAATATGACTATCTATAGTGGTTTCTTAGTGAATAGTACTAAAAATATCCTAAATGTATTGAAAAAATTTCAAGTAATTTTGTATTTTGCTAAAAGTGATACAGAAGCAAGGTATCGTAGGAGTGTACTTGGCCCATTCTGGTTGACGCTAGGTACGGTTATCGGGGTTTTAGGATTGGGTGTTATTTGGAGTCAAATTTTAAATATTGAATCAGCTGAATTTGTACCAAATTTAACAATTGGTTTAATTTGTTGGCAACTATTTTCGGGTTGTGTTGTAGAGTCCCCCAGTGTTTTTGTACGTTATACTTCTGTAATAAGAAATTCGCCACAGCCTTTTATTTTTTACCCTGTATTATTGGTCTCAAGATATTTTGTAAATTTTGCACATAATTTTATAATAATAATTGGAGTGTTATTATTTTATCAGACGCCATTTAATGTAAATATTCTATTATTTTTTCCTTTTCTTTTTTTAGTATTAATTAATCTTGTATTTTTATCTTTAATTCTTGGCGTGATTGGTGCTAGGTTTAGAGATTTAGAACCTACTATTGCATCGATTATGCCTTTGTTATTTTTTGTTACTCCTATTTTTTATAAACCATCACAAATAAAAATAGCGTCATGGGTGATTGATTTTAATCCAATGACTTATTATATTGCTGTAATAAGAGAGCCTTTGTTAGGCTCCACACTTAATGCAGAGATTGTATATGGATTTAGTATCATTACTATTGTCGTTGTTGGTTTTGGATTATTTTTATTAAATGCTAAAAAACATAGACTAGCATTTTGGTTATAGGCATATTATGGCTTTTGTAAAATTTGAAAATGTTTCTTTAGAGTTTCCCATTTATAACGCCAAGACAATGTCTTTACGTCATAATTTACTTAGAATCACTACGGGGGGGCGTATATCACAAGATTCAAGTAAACATATTGTTATTCGTTCACTTGATGATGTTTCATTTCAGTTTGATGATGGTGATAGTATTGGCCTAATAGGTCATAATGGTGCAGGAAAAAGTACGTTGTTACGGACAATTGCAGGTATTTATCATCCAACAGGGGGACAAGTAATCAGAGAAGGAAAAGTCTCCACTGTATTTGAACTTGGTGCTGGAATAGATTATGAACTTAGTGGGTATGAAAATATATTGAGAATGGCTATGTTGCAGGGAGTAGGCTACAAAGAGGCATTATCAATACTTGATAATGTCGCTGATTTTACTGGGTTAGGTGATTTTTTGAATTTGCCTGTTCGAACATATTCAAGCGGAATGACTATGCGATTAATGTTTGGAGTGGCGACTAGCATTAAACCTGAAATTTTGTTGGTTGATGAAATGATTTCAACTGGAGATGCTGAGTTTCAGGAAAAAGCTATTCAAAGAATGAAACATATTTCAAAATCATCAAAGCTTTTTGTCTTAGCTTCCCATGATATTAATATGATTAAGTTAATGTGCAATCGAATTTTTAAATTAGAACATGGTAAGGTTGAAGAGATTAAGGTTGAATTATGAATAGGCAGATATGGTTTGATTTAACAACCTCCATGCAGTGGGGAGGTGGTATTGTTGGTATTGTGAGGGCTGAACTAGAAATAGCCGTCAATTTAAAAAAAATAAATAAGGATATTAAGTTTAGTGTAGAAGAACATGGTCATTTTAGAGAGGTGACCGTTGAAGAGCTGGCATGGTTATTAAATGCAAGCAATATAACAGAGGCATATTTAAATCAAAAAGGTAAACGACCTATATCTGCTAATATTGAAAATTCTATTAATAGCTTAAGGTATTCTGGTAGTGGTAGAAGTAAAAGATTTAAAGATGCTTTTTTTCTGATGTTGAGTGTTTGTCCACAGTGGTTACAAGGGATTGGACTGATTCTCTCGTACTTACCGATTAAGTTGATAAATATTCTATCTTATTTATATGCAAGGTTAAATTTTAAAAGTTCTAGGAAAATATTAACACAATCACAAAAACTGTTGACTGTTCAGTCTCCATATATAGATGGAGACATTATTTTAAGTGTTGGGTGGATGGACAGTAATAAAGAAAAATTGTTTACAAAAGTAAAAAAAGATAAAGATATTAAAATAGTTTATCTTATTTATGATTTAATCTTAATTAACGAACAAACAAAGCATTTTTACCCTAAAGAGGGGAGCAAGAAATTTAATCAATATTTTCGTTGGGTCTCTAATCATTGTGATTTTGTTTTGTATGGTGGTGAAGTTGCGAAAAAAGATGCTCACGCGTTTCAAAAAACTCATCATTACACTATTCCAGAAGGGAAGGGAATTAAGTTTGGTTCTGATATCATTAGAAATGACCATATCAATGAAGATGTAGATAAGAAAATTTTGGCAGGTTTGGGGATTAGGCGCAACTATATTTTGACTGTAGGGACAATTGAGGTGCGTAAGAACCATGATGTTTTATATAAGGCATATGCTTTATTGTCAGAGAGGCAAGAGGGCGATATCCCTTTGTTGGTTATAGTGGGAAAACAAGGATGGAGAGCCAAAGATGTTGTAGATAATATGACCAGAGATCCAAGGGTTGCTGGTAATATAATGATGATTTCTCCAACAGATGTAGAATTAGATTGTTTATATCGTCATTGTTTGTTTACTGTGTTGCCTAGTTTGTATGAAGGTTGGAGTTTAACCTTACCCGAAAGTTTTGGATACAATAAGTTTTGTTTATGTGCAGATGTTCCTCCGCTACGAGAAATCGGAGAAGGGATCGCTGATTTTATTGATCCTTTAACCCCCTTTGAATGGGCTGATAAAATAGCTTTTTATAGCAAAAATTTAGGTGAGGTTTATCAAAAAGAAGCCATTATTAAGAATAAATGGAATAATATTACATGGTTTGACTGTGCTCAAGATATCAATCAAATTATCACCACATTAGATTTTTCTATATCTCCCCCACAAAAATCAAATGCTATTTGGTTTGACATGACAACTTCTTATATAATGTACCGCGGAGGTATTTCTGGAATTATTAGAACAGAACTAATGCTTGCAAAAGAGCTATATTACTCTGGCTATAATGTTATCTATTATGCAATTGATCACTCAGGATTTTTTGAAATTAATCAAGATAAGCTGGCATTAATTTTTGAAGCAGCAACAATTGAAGAAGGATTTGCCGCTTTTCAGGACTATTGGAAAAAGAACCCAAATGAATTCCGAGTGCCAATTGCATCTGAAGTGGTTACCGAAAGAGGTGTTTTTCCAGAATTACAAGATGCGTATGACGTTAGTCATTCAAGAAGGCAGCGGATCGTTCAAGGTGTTTTACTGATGTTAAGTGTCTTTCCAATAAAATTCAGTAATTTTATTGTAAGACATATCTTTAGTTATGGAAAAAAATTTGCTAATCGAGTAAATGGTGATATATTTGAAGCTGATTTGAATAGTACGGTCGATAATTCACTTCAAGATTTACCGTTTAACAAAAATGACATTGTATTGTCTGTGGGTTTGGATTGGTCGTTAGTATCTTTAAAAGCAATAAAATTATCTAAAGCGGTAAAGGATTTTAAATATTGTAGTATTATTTATGATCTTACTCCTGTCAATTACCCTCAACTTCATTCTGAACAAAATAGTAAGCGTTACCATAAGTTTCTGGAATTAAATACGGAGATTTCAGATATGATTTTATATGGTGGGCAAACAGCTATGGATGATGGTATTCAATATCAAAATAAATTTGGGTGGACAGTTCCTTTTAGTTTACCCATACGGTTTGGCTCTGATATTAGTTATTCTAATGATTTAAAAAGAATAACTAATAATGATGAGCAAATTTTAAGCGATTTGGGCATTAATAGAAATTTTATTATCGCTGTCGGTACATTAGAAATCAGAAAAAACCATGAAAGTTTATATAAAGCGTATTTAAAACTCATTGAGCGTAGAGAACAGGCGCTCCCATTATTAATTTTTATTGGTCATAAAGGATGGAAAATTGATGATTTTTTAGACTCCTTTGATGAAGATGAACGCATAAAAGGTAAAATTATCCGTTTATCACCATCGGATGAGCAGTTGAATGTATTGTATCGTCATTGCTTATTTACTGTATTGGCTAGCCAATATGAGGGTTGGAGTTTAACCCTTCCAGAAAGTTTAACATATGGTAAATTTTGCCTTGTTTCAGATGTCAAACCACTGAGAGAAGTAGGGGGGGATTTGGTTGATTATATCCATCCATGGGATATTGAAGGATGGGCTAATAAAATCATGTTTTACGCTCAGAATCATCAAATTTTATTAGAAAAAGAAGAAAGAATCAAACAGAGCTGGAAAAAAATTACTTGGCATGATTTTTATTTGGATGTAATGAATAAATTAGAAAATTTTCAGAAGGCACAAATAAATGAGTAAGCGCATACTAATTACAGGAGCGACAGGTTTTATTGGTTCTGCTTTATTGTCACAATTACAGAAAAAAGATTGTATCGTAATGGGGGTTACCTCCTCTCCAAAGTCTGTTTCAGAGCATATTCAATATATGAATTATTTAGACGTTAATTGCGTCAAAAATTTGGTTAGTGAGTTTATGCCTGATCAAATAGTTCATCTTGGTGCTATTGCAAATGTGAATCATGGCGATTTATCTGATATATATAAGGTAAATGTGATTTGTTCTGAAATATTGATGGATAGTATTTATAGTGTATGCCCTGCTGGTACAGCACTTATTTTGACAAGCACTGCTGGGATTTATGGTAATCAAGAAGAAGACTATTTGCATGAAGAACTACCAATGAAGCCAGAAAACCATTATTCTTATAGCAAGATGATCATGGAAAATATGAGTAAGAATTATAATGATTATTTAAAAATAAAAATCATTAGGCCATTTAATATTATTGGGCAAGGTCAAAAGGAGTATTTTTTGATTCCCAAAATGACTAAACATTTTGCACATAAAGAGTCAGTTATTCATCTTGGTAATATTTCATCAATTAGAGATTACGTTGACATTGTTGATTGTGTCAATATATACGAAAAATTAATATTAGACGAAATTGATTTTGATGGGGCATTAAATATTTGTTCAGGCGTAGGTTATAGAGGTGAAGATATTCTGACGATTCTTGAGGAGATAAGTCACTATTCTTTAAATAAAATAATTGATGATCGTTTTATTAGAAAGAATGAAGTTTGGCGATTAGTAGGCTGTACAGAAAAACTGAAAAAGATTATTGGAGAGGATTGTATTCAAATTTCTTTACGTGGAATATTAGAGCGTCTATATTCTTCTTATCTCTGTGAAAGTTGATAAAATGCATGAATTTAAATTACTTTGTATATCTGTTGGTTTTTATTTTATTGCAGCTTATATAGCAGTATTTTTTAATAAATTTTTTAAACTAAGTTTAGAATATACTCAAGGTTTTGACTCCAATCTAGAAATATTAAGAGGCAGTGCTGCTTTTCTAGTGTTTATTGCGCATACAACCATGTATTTTGGTTGGTATGCACCTAAATATATGTTAAGTGCTTGGTCTGGAGCTGTTGGTGTGAGTATTTTTTTTATGTTGACAGCGTATTTGTTTTGGGGGCAAGTTTGCACAAAGTCGGTTAATTTTAATACTTTTTATAAAAAAAGAGTCTTAAGATTAGTGCCTTTGGTCATTGTTTTTATTTCAATAATTACAATTATTGATTGGATTTTATCAGGATTCCTGTTGCCTAATAAGCAACAAATGCTGAATATATTGAAAAATTATGGTTTTGCTTTTGCTGGTGTTAACGATATATTTTCTGAGAATATGTTTCTGAGGATTAATGTTATTTGGACATTGAAGTGGGAGTGGTCTTTATATTTGTGTTTGCCTATTTTAGCAATTTGGCCAAGAAAAACTACTTTATTGGTGGCATTCTTTATTTTTGTACTTTATTTTACTGATGTTAATGATATTTTTAAAGGGGAATCGGATGTCATTTATTATGCTTCTTTTTTGTTAGGGGCATTAGCCTATTATATTAAAGACTATTTTAGCAAACAGATGAGACTTTATGGAGTTTATTTAGGTCATTTTTGCTTATTTGTTGGGGTAACTTTGTTGTTATATTTGGTTTTAGGGAAAAGTAGTTTAAAAGTAAAATCATTTTATATTATCTTTTCTGCATATCCTTTCTTTTTGTTTTTTCTGTTGAATGGTAACTTGCTTTCAAAGTTTAAATTTCAAGGGGTAAAATTAATTGGTAAGGTTAGTTATTCTCTGTATCTTTGGCATCTCTCAATTAATTATTATTTAGTTGCATTTGTTAAAAATTATTTTAATGTTAGCCAAGAACAATTTTTTTCGAATAGTCTGAATTATGCATTATTTGGTTTAGTTGCCCTTTTAATTAGTTTATTTGTTGCTTTTGTTTCATATAAATATATAGAAGAATTCTTTTTATCTAAAAAAGACAAGATTATGTAGCTTTTAATTTATCTCAGGAGTTTTACATGAATATTGCTGTTATTACAGGAATCACTGGTCAAGATGGTGCTTATCTTGCAGAGTGTTTGTTGGAAAAAAATTATATAGTATATGGTACTTATCGTCGGACAAGTTCTGTAAATTTTTGGAGAATTGAAGAATTAGGAATAAAACAACATCCCAATTTACATCTGGTTGAGTATGATCTAACAGATTTATCCGCTAATATTCGCTTATTGCAACAAACTAAAGCGACAGAAGTATATAATCTTGCTGCACAAAGTTTTGTCGGTGTATCTTTTGAACAGCCTATTACCACCGCAGAAATTACTGGTTTGGGGGCGGTTAATTTATTGGAAGCCATTCGTATTGTTAATCCTAAAATACGTTTTTACCAAGCATCAACATCAGAAATGTTTGGTAAGGTACAAGCTATTCCTCAGCAAGAAGATACACCTTTTTATCCACGTAGCCCTTATGGCGTGGCTAAATTATATGCTCACTGGATGACAATAAATTATCGTGAGAGCTATGGTATTTTTGCATGTAGCGGTATTTTATTTAATCATGAATCTCCTTTGCGTGGTCAAGAATTTGTTACACGTAAAATTACTGACTCGGTGGCAAAAATTTCATTAGGTAAGTTAGATATACTTGAATTAGGGAATTTAGATGCCAAACGTGACTGGGGGTATGCAAAAGAATACGTAGAAGGTATGTGGCGTATGTTGCAAGTTGAAAAGCCAGATACCTACGTCTTGGCAACGAATAGAACGGAAACTGTCCGTAAATTTGTAACGATGGCTTTTAAAGCTGTAGGCATAGAATTAGCATATGAAGGAAACGATGAAAATGAAGTAGGTATTGATAAAACTACAGGTAAAGTGTTGGTTCGAGTGAATCAGAAGTATTATCGTCCAGCAGAAGTTGATTTACTTATTGGTAATCCAGAAAAAGCAAAAAAAGTTTTAGGCTGGGAGCCTAAAACAAATTTAGAAGGCTTATGCGAAATGATGGTAGCTGCTGATATTAAGCGGAATAAAGCTGGTTCTTCTTTTTAAGCAAAGCACATATTATTCTATTGGAACTAGCTGTAATGAAGATCATTTTGAATATAGACGCTATTAAATTTCCATTGACAGGTATTGGTCGGTATACTTATGAGTTAGCTAAGGAACTGGCGAATGGTTCCATGGATATTGAAGAGCTAAAATTAATGGCAGGCTATCAGTTTTGTTCTTCACTGCCAATGGAACCGAATAGTGCTTCTGCTTTCCAGCAGAGTATTAAATTACGTCTTCAAAAGAATGTTTTATTTTCTGAGTGCTATAGGGTGCTTTACTCTAAAATAAAGACATTTAAACTTAAGTCATATTCAGATTTTATTTATCATAGCCCTAATTTTTATTTGCCATCTTTTTCTGGAAGAAGTGTCGCAACTTTTCATGACTTATCTGTATTTCTATGGCCACAATGTCATACGAAAGAAAGAGTTCGTTTCATGCAAAAAGAGTTGTATTTGACGATAAAAAGAGCGAATGCTTTGATTACAGACTCTGAGTTTACACGTCAAGAATTGTCGGCGTATTTTGCTTTTCCTCTGGAACGTATATTTAATGTACCATTGGCTAGTTCTGGTAGTTTTTATGAGCATTCGAAAGAGGATGCACAGTCGGTATTGGCCCGTTATGATTTAACTTATAAACAATACTCACTATTTATAGGTTCAATAGAGCCAAGGAAAAATTTATCGACTTTGATTCATGCTTATCAGCGCTTACCTATTCCTTTAAGAAAGCAATATCCATTAGTAGTTAGTGGCTATAAAGGTTGGGAAAGTGGAGATATTCATGAACAAATGAATAGAGGTGAATCGGAGGGGTGGTTGTGTTATTTAGGTTTTACTCCAACAAATGATTTACCTGCATTGTTTTCTGGTGCTCGGTTGTTTGTATTTCCTTCTTTATATGAAGGTTTTGGTTTGCCTGTTTTAGAATCAATGGCTTCTGGCACACCTGTTATTTGTTCAAATGCTGCTTCTTTACCTGAAGTAGTAGGTGATGTAGCACTCATGTGTGATGCTTTAGATATTGATAAGTTAACAGAACTATTACAATTTGGGCTTGAAGATGAAGAGTGGCGTAAACAGGCGACAGAACGCGGCCTTCAGCGTTCAAAGTTATTTTCTTGGCGACGTTGCGCTCAAGAAACCATAAATGTTTATCAAAAGGTTAGCCGCTCATGATAAAAGTACTCCATTTTTGTAAAACTTATTATCCCAATACTTTTGGTGGAATTGAACAGGTTGTTTATCAACTTGCTGAAGGGGGGAGGCTCAAAGGTGTAGAAGCAAGAGTATTATCGTTGAGTGAGCAAGGTAAGACACAAAATATACAAGTTGGTCACCATGATGCTTATTTTTCAAAAACGATAGTGGAGTTTGCTTCTACTCCATTGTCTTTTTCTGTATTTCAAGATTTATCTAAACTAGTGCAACAGGTTGATATTATCCACTATCACTTTCCTTGGCCTTTTATGGATTTAGCGCATTTTGTGTGTCGAATTAAAAAGCCATCAATTGTTACTTATCATTCTGATATCGTAAAACAAAAAAATTTATTGCGATTATATAAACCACTAATGTATAAATTTTTTGCTGATGTTGATAGCATTGTTGCCTCATCACCAAATTATATGATGACTAGCCAGACTTTACAGCGATTTAAGGATAAAGTAACAGTTGTGCCTTTTGGTTTAGACAAAGCTTCTTATCCACAAGTAGCAGAACAAAAGAAGAAGGAATGGCAAGAAAAATTTGGGAACCGTTTTTTCCTATTTATTGGTACCTTTCGTTATTATAAAGGTTTGAATATTTTAATTGAGGCTGCCCAAGGAACTTCTTATCCTATAGTTATTGTTGGAGCGGGGCCTATTGAAGAAAAGTTAAAAAAACAGGCTACAGACTTAGGTGTACAAAATGTTCATTTTTTAGGTTCTTTATCTGATGAGGATAAGGTAGCATTACTACAATTGTGTGGCGCAGTAGTTTTTCCTTCGCATTTACGTTCTGAAGCCTTTGGTATCACATTATTAGAAGGTGCTATGTATTCAAAACCAATGATTAGTTGTGAAATAGGTACAGGTACAACATATGTGAATATCGCTGATAAAACGGGACTGGTTATTCCACCTAGTAATTCTGTAGCTTTAAGAGAGGCAATGGATACTTTGTGGCATAATCCCATGTTAGCTGCGTGTCTAGGGGAAAATGCGGGTAAACGTTATGATGAATTATTTACATCAGAAAAAATGGTTGATCAATATATCCAGTTGTATCAATCAATACTTAAATAATATTAAATATTTATTTGTCAAATATTTTTGCTAATGCTTTTTTCCAGTTACACGGAGCAATTTGAAATTCTTCAAATACCTTAGAACATATTAAGCTAGAGTTTGCTGGTCTTTTGGCTAAAGTATCATATTCGAATGATTGTATTTGATTTATGATCGGTTTTTTATGTATGATCATTTTTCCGTAGGCTAACTCAATAATATTTTGTGTAATTTCTGCCCAATTTGCATAAGGTAGCCCACAATAATGATAAATTCCCCACAATGACGAATTGATTGGTTGGTTATAAATCTGATTTGCTATTTTGAATATTGTTGAGGCAATATCATCGGAGCTTGTTGGTCCTCCGAATTGGTCACCCACAATATCTAGTTGGGTTTTTGTTTGTGCTAAGTTAAGTATCGTTTTGAAAAAATTATGTCCATATTCTCCAAAAACCCATGATGTTCTTAAGATAATATGTTTGGGACAATATTGGGCAATGCCAATTTCACCAGCTAGTTTACTGGCACCATAAACATTACAAGGGTAGGGTATATCCTCTTCTGTATATGGTTTAAGTGATTGACCAGAAAATACATAATCTGAAGAAATATGAATGAGTATTGCATTATATTGTGTTGCCAACTGCGCCAAGTTGATTGCGCCATCTCTATTCACTTTAAATGCTAAATCTTGTTCTATTTGTGCTTTATTTACATTAGTATAGGCAGCCGCGTTAATAATAATATCTGGGCTAAATGTTTCTATTATGCCTTTTGCTGCATTTTTATCTGTAATGTCCAATTGAGAGTGGTTTAGGGCAAGTACTTGATGATTGATGATTCCAGTTTGTTTGAGTAAAGACTGTCCTATTTGTCCATTGCAGCCACAAATCATTATTTTCATTTTATTCTTAAACTTAAAAAGTCTTTTAATAATAAACCATTTTTATCTTTTATTGACAAGATTGGTGTCATAGATGGCCATTTGATGTTTAAATCTGGGTCATTCCAAAGCAAGCATATTTCATCTTCTGGATGGTAATACTCTGTACATTTGTATTCAATATTGGCTGTATCTGATAATACAAATAAACCATGAGCAAATCCTGGTGGGATCCAAAGTTGCTTTTTATTTTGTTCTGATAAAATGATGCTGCTCCATTGTCCAAAAGTTGGAGACTGATCTCTTAAATCAATGAATACATCAAAAATCTCACCCATGATCACACGAATGAGCTTTCCTTGGGGTTTTGTTTGTTGAATATGTAACCCTCTTAAAACATTTTTTTTTGAATGAGAGTAGTTATCTTGAACGAAGTTTAGATTTATCTGAAGAGCCTCTTGATAACGTTTTTTTTCAAAGGTTTCCATAAAAAAACCACGATCATCACTAAAAATATTTGGTTGAATAATTTTGACATCATTGATTGTAGTAGAAACCACGATCATAAACAGCACTCCTCATTTATGAGGTTTGATAAATAGTGACTATATGATGTAGTGCCTAATTGTTCAATATATTGTTGTAATTGTTTTTTTTCTATCCATTTATTTCTATAAGAAATTTCCTCTAAACAGGCGACCTTAAATCCTTGTCTGTTTTCAATAGTATGGATGAATTGCGATGCTTCCATTAGACTTTCATGTGTGCCAATATCCAACCATGCAAAGCCTCTACCTAGCCGTTCTACGTTTAATTGTTTTGATTCTAAATACATTTGGTTTAATGTGGTAATTTCCAGCTCGTTACGAGCAGATGGTTTAATTTGTTTAGCCATTTCAACAGCTTTTTCATCATAAAAATATAGGCCAGTGATTGCCCAGTTGGACTTTGGTTTGATTGGTTTTTCTTCTATTGATAATGGTTGAAAATTTTGGTCAAATTGAACCACGCCAAAGCGTTCAGGATCTTTTACAGGGTAGCTGAAAATGGTTGCTCCCTCTTTTAAAAGAGTAGCCCTTTTTAATATTTCACTGAAGCCATTACCAAAGAAAATATTATCACCTAAAATCAGAGCACATTTGTCATTTTGAATGAATTCTTCCCCTAATATAAAGGCTTGTGCCAAACCTTCAGGCTTAGGTTGTATTTTATAATTTAGGTGAATACCAAAAGCAGAACCATCACCAAGTAACCGTTTAAAAGCATCAATATCAACTGCTGTTGAAATGATCAGAATATCCTTAATCTTTGCCAGCATTAAAACAGATAAAGGATAATAAATCATAGGTTTATCATAAATTGGTAGGAGTTGTTTTGATATTCCTTTTGTGATTGGGTAAAGCCTTGTGCCTTTTCCTCCTGCTAAAATAATTCCCTTCATTTTTGGTTTTCCTTTATTTCCCCAAAATTCAGTTGTTTATAAGAACCATTGAGTATAGTAGACCACCAAAATTGATTATCTTGATACCATTGGATCGTTTTGCGTATACCACTTTCAAACGTTTCTTGAGGAAACCAAGATAACTCGCGCTCAATTTTTTGAGTATTAATGGCATAACGCCAATCATGTCCTAGTCTATCTGAGACAAATTGAATCAGGTTTCTTGTGGAGGTAGAAGGGAGTGAGAGAGTAAGTTGATCAAGCAAGTCGCAAATAATATTCACAACATCAATATTTTTCATTTCATTATTCCCGCCGATATTATATGTTTCACCTATTTTCCCTTTTGTTAAAACAATATAAAGTGCCTTAATGTGATCCTCAACATATAGCCAGTCACGTATTTGTTCCCCTTGTCCATAAATAGGAATGGCTTGCCCTAAAATTGCGTGAATAATCGTTTTTGGAATGAGTTTTTCTGGGAAATGGAATGGTCCATAATTGTTAGAACAATGAGTAATTAAGGTGGGTAAGCCATATGTTTGGTGCCAGGCATTTACTAAATGGTCACTTGAAGCTTTTGAAGCAGCGTAAGGACTATTAGGATGATAATTGTTTCCTTCTGTAAAAGAAGAGGCTGTTTGTGTTAATTCACCATAGACTTCATCAGTAGAGACATGGAGAAATCTAAAATTTTTTCTTTTATGCTCAGGTAGGGTTTGCCAATATTTTCGTGATTCTTCTAACAGAACATATGTCCCTAATATATTGGTTTGCATAAATTCTGCAGGAGCATGTATTGATCGGTCAACATGGCTCTCCGCTGCTAAATGTATGATTGCATCGGGTTTGTATTGATTAAAAAGAGAATGGATTTTTTCTTGATGGCAAATATCTATATGTTTGAAAGAAAAATTGGGATTGTTGTAAATTGTTTGAAGTGAAGATAAATTACCTGCATAAGTGAGCTTATCTAAAACAATAATTTCATTGTTGGTGTTTTTTATGAGGTAACGAACAAGAGCTGAGCCAATAAAACCAGCTCCCCCTGTAATGAATAGTTTCATGCTTATCACCAATGATAGTATATTTTTATGATATTTTTAATTTAATAATATTTTTTGGTTTTTTAGGTGTTTTCTTAAAAAAAACATAAAAAAATGTTTGGTTTTATACAGTAATAAATTTTAATTTTTTCAACTTTTTGTTGAAGCTGTTATTTTGAAATTTATTAAATATTTACTCATTATTTTTGCCTATTTTAGGTGATCCATATTATAATGGATCAAATAATTAAGCATACTGATATGCCCTTAACGAAAACTCACCATTATAACATAATTTGATTCATTTTCTTATACTGTTTGTTTTTTAGCTATTATACTTTTATATTAGTATAGGAAATATTATATCAAGTTGTTGTATTGATTTTTTTTAGTTGTTACAATTAATTTTTTTAATTTTGTTGAAAATTTTTTGTTTTTTTAAAACATTTTTTAATGTGTTTCGGTTTTAAAATCAATTTTTAAATACAAGGAATGTAAAGTGAAAGAGTCTCTACCTCAAATGGTCCAACAAGATATTTCGCGAGAAGTATTGTTAGAAAAATATGCGAAAAATGGGGAGCAAACAATAGAGGAGGTGCGACTGCGTGTTGCCAATGCGTTGGCTCAGGCTGAAAAAGAGCCAAATAAGCATGCAGATGACTTTTATTTTGCATTAAGTAATGGTTTTATTCCTGGGGGGCGGATTAACTCTGCGGCAGGAACGGATTTAACGGCAACGTTGATTAATTGTTTTGTTCAACCAGTTGGCGATTCAATCAGCGCAGCTAAAGATGGTAAAGTAGGTATTTATGAGGCATTGCTTCAAGCTGCAGAAACCATGCGTCGTGGCGGAGGGGTAGGCTATAATTTTAGCCGTATTCGCCCACATGGTGCCCATGTTAAAGGTACAAATAGTCGTGCTTCTGGCCCAATTTCTTATATGCGGGTTTTTGATCGAAGCTGTGAAACGGTCGAGTCTGCTGGTGCTCGCCGTGGTGCTCAAATGGGGGTGCTCAATTGTGATCATCCTGATATTGAAATGTTTATCCATGCTAAGGATCAAGGTGATTTACGAAACTTTAATATGTCAGTTGGTGTGTTTGATGAGTTCATGCATGCAGTGGTTGAAGATCAGCCATGGCAATTGGTTCATGCGGAAGAACCTGACCCAACAGTTTTTACAGAAAGTTTTAAACGTGAAGATGGGCTTTGGGTTTATCGTACAGTAAGAGCTCGTGATTTGTGGACACAAATTATGGCATCTACTTATGACCACGCTGAGCCGGGCGTGTTATTCATGTCAAAAATTAACCGTGACAATAATTTGTCTTACTGTGAGGTTATTGAATCAACCAATCCTTGTGGTGAGCAACCCTTGCCAGATTATGGTTGTTGCGATTTAGGGTCTGTTAATTTAACTTGTTTTATTAAAAATCCATTTACTGAACAGGCAAGCTTTAATTTTGAGTTGTTTGATCAAGTGGTCAGAACATCTATACGGATGTTAGATAATGTATTGGATTTAACCGTATGGCCATTGGAACAACAATTAGCAGAAGCTCAATCTAAACGTAGGGTGGGGTTGGGTTATACAGGTTTGGGGGATGCCCTCATTATGTTGCGTATTCCTTATAATAGTGAGGAAGGGCGTCAGTTTGCGGCCAAAGTTTCAGAATTTATGCGCAATAGCGCTTACGATGCTTCTGTCGATTTAGCCATTGAAAAAGAAGCTTTTCCTTTATTTGATGCCGAAAAATATTTGGCAGAGCCACATTGTGCCAGCCGTTTGCCAGACTCAATAAAAGAGCGAGTGCGTCAATATGGTATTCGTAATTCACATTTATTATCTATTGCACCAACAGGAACGATTTCTTTAGCGTTTGCTGACAATGCGTCTAATGGTATTGAGCCACCATTTAGTTGGTTCTATACCCGTAAAAAACGTATGGTGGATGGTTCTATTCAAGAGTATGTGGTAGAAGACCATGCTTATCGTTTATATCGTACATTAGGCGGAGACACAAATAATCTGCCAGATTATTTTGTATCTGCTTTGGAAATGTCTGCTTTAGATCATATGAAAATGGTGGCTGCTGTTGCACCTTTTATTGATACCGCTATTTCTAAAACGGTTAATGTTCCAGCAGATTACCCATTTGCAGACTTTGAAAATCTTTATTTAGAAGCATGGAAAGCTGGATTAAAAGGAATTACGACTTATCGTCCGAATAGTGTATTAAGTTCAGTGTTATCTGTAGAGCCTACTCAACAAACACCAAGTGATTTGGTTGATCAAGAAGCAGGTTCTGATAGACGCATTACTTTGGTTTCAGCGCCAAGCCCAGCTTTAGCCAGCTTAAAATGGCCAAATCGGCCTAAACTTAAAGAAGGTAATCCTTCTTGGACTTATATGGTTGAACACCCAACAGGAAGTTTTGCTGTTGTGGTAGGCCATGTTGAAAATGGCGAAACATTGCCATTCGAATGCTGGGTCAATAGCAGTGAAGAGGCGACACGTGGTTTAGGCGCAATTGCAAAAACTTTGTCTATGGATATGCGTTGTCGTGATCGCGTGTGGTTAGCCGCCAAGCTAGACGCTTTATCCCGCACCAATGGCAATAAACAATATCATATGGAAATTGGCAGTGAGCATTTATATGCTTCTACAGCAGCAGCGGCATTGGGTAAAGTTGTTCGTTACCGTGTTGCTCAATTAGGTGTATTAGATGATGCTGAAAACAAACCAACACCTGTAATTGATGCACTGTTTGCTCGAAAAGAACCAAAATCTGGCACAGATGGCACAATGAGCTGGTCTGTAGATGTGTATAACCCACAAACAGGAGATGACTTTGTTCTGTTCCTAAAAGAGCTTGTTTTACCAAATGGTCAACGCCGCCCTTACTCTATCTGGATGTCTGGAAATTATCCTCGTGAGTTAGATGGTTTATGTAAATTATTATCTTTGGATATGAGGGTTATTGATCCTGCTTGGATTGGCATGAAACTGCGTAAATTATTAACTTATGCTGAGCCACAAGGTGATTTTTTTGCTCGTACGCCAGATAGTGAAAAATCACAAAGTTGGCCTTCTACTGTTGCTTATATTGCTCGTTTGGCCATCCATCGTTATGCCATGTTGGGTATTTTAAGTGAAGAGGGCTACCCTATGGAAGATATGGGGGTCATGGTTCCTGAGCAAGGTGATTTATTTGAAGGTGAAGTTGCCAGCATCATGCCTTCTTTAACGGGTAAGCCTTGTCCTGAATGTGGTAGCCATGCATTAATTAAAAAGGATGGTTGTGAGTTTTGTACTGCATGTGGACATGTAGGTAGCTGTGGTTAGTTTTTATTAATGTTAAAAATAAAGGGCTGTTGGGTGACAACAGCCCTTTATTTTTTGTTTTTTGTCGTTTTCTATTATTCCCCTTATAATGAACCCTTGTTTAATTTACGCAATTGTTACTCATTATGTCTGTTGATCACTATGAAAATTTTCCTGTTGGTTCGGTTCTTTTACCTAGGCGTTTAAGAAAGCCCATCCATGCCATTTATCATTTTGCACGAACGGCAGATGATTACGCTGATGAGGGAGAGTTCAGTGATGAGCAAAGAATTGAAGCTTTAATCGGTTTAAAAAAAGAATTAGACCTGATTGATGAGGGAAAAAAGCCTAAAACTGAGTTGATGAATCAATTGTTAGATAACGCAATAGTGCCATTTTCTTTGCCTCTTAAACCTTTTTATGATTTGTTATCGGCTTTTTGTCAGGATGTCAGTACCAAACGGTATGAACATTTTGGGGATTTAATTGATTATTGTCGACGTTCTGCCAATCCTATAGGTACATTGCTTTTGCATTTGTATGGTGTGACAGATAAGCGGCAGTTTGCCATGAGTGATGCTATTTGTACTTCTTTGCAGCTTATTAATTTTTGGCAAGATGTGGCGGTTGATTGGCAAAAACAAAGAGTCTATATCCCTCAAGAAGATTTACAGCGCTTTAATGTATCAGAAGAAGAAATTGCACAAGGCAAGGCACAGTTTAATTTTCAAAATTTAATGAGGTTTGAATGTGATAGAACACATAAAATGTTACTTTCTGGCTCTCCATTAGGTTTGGCTTTAAAAGGGCGAATTGGCTTTGAGTTACGTATGATTGTATTAGGAGGTCAGCGTATTTTATATAAACTGGATCAAAATAAATACAATATGTTTGAACATAGGCCTGTTTTACAGTTTAAAGATTGGTGCTCTATATTAAAAAGAGCTTTTTTGAAAAAATAGAATGAGTTGATGTTTGTAGTCTATTTGCCTATGTTGTATGTGTTGATGGATAGTTGTAAGCTGTAACATGAATAAATTTAAAAAATAAATCAATGTGTTAAAAAATAGATTAGGGCAGAAAATAAATAAGTAGAAAATTTAGATTGGCATGCTTACAACACAGCCTCTCTTTAATGAACAAGTTGTTGTGATAACCATATGACTTGTTGAGATAATAGATAACGCTTATGTTATCCTTTGAAATATTGCTATTAAACTATTTGAAAAGTCTATATCACATGAAAAAATCGATTTTATACAGTTTATTTGCCTTATCCTTTACTTCTGGTATGGCAGTGACTTTAAACCCTGATGTGACACCAGTTGAAGAAGGGAAGCATATTGTCATTCATTTGGCACAGCAAAGAATGTTTGTCTATCAAGATCAAGACTTAAAAAATATTTACCCAATTGCGGTCGGTAAGGCAAGAACACGTACGCCTATTGGAGAATATCAAATTGGTCCTGTTGCGTATAAACCGACTTGGAGTATTCCAAAATCTATTCAAAAAGAAAGAGCGGCTGCAGGGCTACCTGCTATTACATCTATTCCTCCTGGACCAAATAATCCATTAGGACCTGTTTTTATCCGTTTTGGTAAACCATCTCTTGGTTTGGGTATTCATGGTACAAATGTCCCATCTAGTGTGCCTGGTGTGCGTAGCCATGGATGTGTTCGGATGAAAAGTGCTGATGCTTTGAAAATGGCTAAGTTTGTGGATAAAGGGATGCCTGTTTCTGTTATTTACCAATTAGTTGCTGTGAATGAAGATGACAGTGGCCAATTGTGGTTAGCAGCTTATAAAGATCCATATAACCAAAAAAATCTAAATAGAGCTAAATTAAATGAAACATTACAGGCTTGGGCCCAAAAAAGTGGGGTGACTTTAAATCAAGCCCGTATTGAACAAACACTAAAAGCCAAAACAGGGCAAGGTGTGTGTGTCAGTTGCACAAATGTAAAAGGTAATAAAGTAGCTGGTTCTTTGCATTCGTTAGCATGGACAATTGGGGCATTGACCCATCCAGTACCAGAGCCTACTCCTGCTGTTGAGCCAGAATCTACTTCTGAACCTGTGTCAAACGAAATTGAAGTGAATGAAGATTTTTAATTTATCAGAATCTTCGTGATTGTTGAGATACAAAAAAGGTTGCTTGAAAAAAATCAGGCAACTTTTTTTATGGTTGCCTGATGATTAGAATAAATCAAATGAAAAAATTATAGTGCAGCAGTAAAGATGGCACAAATCTCTTCGTGTGTTGCTTGGCGTGGGTTGGTTAAGCCGCAAGCATCTTTAAGTGCATTTTCTGCTAAAGTAGGAATATCTTCTTCTTTTGCACCAATCATGGCGATACCTTCAGGAATGCCGATATCTTGACCTAATTCATACATTGCCGCAATAGCCATTTGTGCGCCTTGCTCATCAGAAACATCGGTTACATCCGCACCAAGGGCTTTAGCGATATCTTTTAAGCGTGCAGCTGCGACCGTAGCATTATAGCGTTGTACATGAGGCAATAATACTGCATTACATACCCCATGAGGTAAATCGTAGAAACCACCTAATTGGTGTGCCATTGCATGTACATAACCTAAAGAAGCATTATTAAAAGCCATACCTGCTAAGAACTGAGCATAAGCCATTTGTTCCCGTGCTTCCATATTGTGACCATCAAATACAGCGGTTTTTAGATATTTGGCAATCAATTCAATTGCTTTAATCGCACATGCATCTGTAATAGGGGTTGCTGCGGTAGACACATAAGCTTCAACTGCGTGAGTTAAAGCATCCATACCTGTTGCTGCTGTTAAGTCTTTTGGTTTGTCTTTCATTAAAGCAGGATCATTAACAGATAAAATAGGGGTAGTGTTTTTATCGACAATCGCCATTTTAATATGACGAGCGGTGTCGGTAATGATACAGAATCTGGTCATTTCAGAGGCTGTACCCGCAGTTGTGTTGATGGCAACTAAAGGCAATTGTGCTTTAGGTGATTGATCAACACCTTCATAATCGGCAATCTTGCCGCCATTTGTTGCCACCAAAGCAATGCCTTTTGCACAGTCATGTGGAGAGCCACCACCAAGAGAAACAACAAAGTCACATTTATTGTCTTGTAAAATTTTTAAACCATCAGCGACATTTTCTACTGTTGGGTTAGGTTGTGCACCGTCAAAAATAGCTGTTTCAACACCAACACCTTGAAGTGCTTTTGCAATTTTTTCAACAATGCCCATTTTGCTTAGGCCTTTATCTGATACGATTAATGCTTTTTTAAAGCCATAACCTTTAATATAACCTAAAGCATCTTCTAGAGCGTTTTCGCCAATGATGTTTAATGGTGGAATATAAAACTGACTCGACATGTTGATCTCCCAATCTTGGAATTAAAAAAACAAAATATAATTGATTATATTTTTATGTTTCTGTGTAAAAATATACTTCCGTGTACTAGTGTATAATAAATAAGCTTGAAGATAAATAAATTGAGTTAAATCATGGTTTTTCTTGATATATAAAAAAAATTTGTTTTTTAATGATTTTTTAGTTTATTTTGTTGATTTTTAATTATTTTATAATATTTTTATTGTGTTTAAATAAACCAAAAATCAAATATTATGAGTAAATATTGTGCAACCAGAAGATTTAATAAAGCTAACGACGCAAACAATGCCTTATGGAAAATATAAAGGTTTGTTACTGAGCGATTTGCCAGAACATTATGTGGCTTTTTTAGTAAGAGAAGCTTTACCCAAAGGGGCTTTGGGTGAGCTGATTTTATTATTGAATGAATTACAGATTAATGGCTTGATGTATTTGATTAAGCCTTTGAAAGAAAATTAAAAATGGCAATACAATGGTATCCTGGTCATATGAATAAGGCTAAAAAAGCCATTATTGATCGGTTAAAAAGTACAGATGTTGTGATTGAGATGTTGGATGCTCGTTTACCAGGTTCAAGTGCCAATCCACTATTAGAAAATCTTTCTCAGCATAAGCATAAGTTAAAAATTTTAAATAAACAAGATTTAGCGGATGAGACGCGTACTCATTTATGGCTGGATTTTTATAATAGTCAGCCTAATACTCAGGCGATTGCTTTAGATGCTTCTGAGCGCGCGCCAGCACAAAAGCTGATTAAAGCATGTCGTGCTCTTGCGCCAAATCGTTCTGGTTTAGACAAACCATTAAGGGTGTTAATCTGCGGTATTCCTAATGTAGGTAAATCGACATTAATCAATACACTTTTAGGTAAAAAAAGTGCCAAAACGGGTAATGAGCCAGGTATCACGAAAGCAGAGCAACGTTTGATTTTAGCAGATGATTTTTGGCTTTATGACACCCCAGGGATGCTTTGGCCAAAGATTATTGTACAAGAAGGCGGGTATAATTTAGCTGCAAGTGGTGCCGTTGGCCGGAATGCTTTGGATGAAGAAGAAGTTGCATTGGAATGGTTAAATTATGTTCGTATTTATTATCCTCAGCTATTAGTCGAACGTTTTCGTTTAGAAGTCAGTAGTCAGCAATTAGACACTTGGCAAGACACCGATTGGTTAGATGCCATTGCCCAAAAACGCGGTGCTTTACTCAGTGGGGGAAGAATTGATTATCAAAAAGCCGCAGAAATTATTTTAACTGATTTTAGAAGTGGCGCCGTTGGCCGGATTACGATGGAAACACCCGAGCAATGGGTGGTATGGCTTAAAAAAGCCAAAGAAAAAGAAATACAATTAAAAGAAGAACGATTAAAAAAGCAACAGATGAAAAAATAATAAACACATATTCTTTTTTTAAAAAGGCCTGTTGTCATTATAAAATTGGGTCAAAGGGGATATTTATCCCATCATTTATCGGTGTACAATGCCTGATTTTCTGAGATGGTTAAGTTGAAAGATCTTTTATGAATTTACTCAAAGCCCTTGCTACGGTTAGTAGTATGACGATGGTTTCTCGTGTACTGGGGTTTGTTCGAGACATGATTATTGCACGCATTTTTGGTGCAGGTATGGCAACAGATGCTTTTTTTGTGGCGTTTAAATTACCCAATTTACTTCGGCGTATTTTTGCCGAAGGTGCATTTTCTCAAGCGTTCGTGCCTATTTTTACCGAGTATAAACATAAAAAAACGCATGAAGAAACACAGGCATTTTTAGCCAAAGTGGCTGGTTTGTTAAGCTTAGTTCTTTTTGTTGTGACCGCTATTGGTATTTTGGTGGCACCATGGGTTATTTATATTTCTGCACCAGGGTTTACGGATGATCAAAATAAATTTGATTTGACCGTTTCACTATTAAGAATTACGTTTCCCTATATTTTTCTGATTTCCTTATCTTCTTTAGTGGGCAGTGTGTTAAATGCGTACCATAAATTCAGCATCCCCGCATTTACCCCCACTTTTTTAAATATATCTTTTATTGTTTGCTCTTTATACCTGACTCCTTATTTTGACCCACCTGTTTTGGTATTGGCATGGGCTGTATTTATTGGGGGTATTTTGCAACTGGCTTTTCAGTTGCCGTATTTGAAAAAAATAGGTCTATTGGTTTGGCCAAAAATAGATTTTAAAGATTCAGCTGTCCTTAGGGTATTAAAACAAATGGGACCTGCCATTTTAGGGGTCTCTGTTGCACAGGTCTCATTGGTGATTAATACTATTTTTGCGTCATTTTTACAAAGTGGCAGTGTTTCATGGATGTATTATGCAGACCGTTTAATGGAGTTTCCTACAGGCATTTTAGGCGTTGCTTTAGGGACCATTTTATTGCCAACATTATCCAAACATGCAACAAAAGCATCTACTGAAGAGTTTTCACATTTACTCGATTGGGGCATCAAACTATCATTATTATTAAGTTTGCCCGCAGCGGTTGGCTTGGCTGTGTTGTCTATGCCTTTGATTGCTACTTTATTTGTACGTGGTCAGTTTTCCATGAATGATGCGGTAATGACACAGCAAGCTTTAATCGCTTATGCAATTGGTTTAACAGGCTTGATTTTGGTCAAAGTATTGGCACCTGGTTTTTATTCTCGCCAAAATATTAAAACCCCTGTAAAAGTTGCCATCGTGACCTTATGTGCCACCCAGCTAATGAATTTGATGTTTGTCTGGAAGTTGGCGCATGCTGGGCTTGCCCTATCAATTGGTTTAGGTGCTTGTTTAAATGCAGCTATTTTGTTTTATTTGCTGGTTAAAAGTAAAATATATCGGCCCCAAAAAGGTTGGGGTGGTTTTTTTATGAAAATTTCCATTGCGCTTGTGCTGATGGGGGGCAGTTTGTGGTTTGCCAATACAGCACTTCAGTTGAGCTGGGATGTTTCTATGGGATTGAGAGTCATGCAATTGACTGCTTTGGTACTTTTAGGTGCTTTTGTCTATTTTGTTGCTCTGTATTTATTGGGGTTTAGATTACGTCATTTTAAACGGGTAGAGATGCAGTAATAAATTGAAGAGGTGTGATATGGCTGTAAATTTGTCAGTGAAAGAAGAAAGTCAATTGTATGCAATTGATGGTATCTCGTTATTTGTTGGTCAAGCAGGCATAAAGAAGCCTGATCATCATGATTTAACCGTGATTTTATTGGCTGATGGCACAACTGTTGCAGGCGTATTTACCCAAAATCGGTTTTGTGCGGCACCTGTTGTTTTGTGCAAAGAAATTTTAGCTGGTTCAGTTGCGCCTAGAGCACTGGTGATTAATACAGGAAACGCCAATGCAGGGACTGGACAAACTGGGCGAGATAACGCACGTTCTGTGTGTCAAAGTGTTGCCAAACAGTTTGGATTGATCACAGAACAAGTTTTGCCATTTTCTACTGGGGTCATTTTAGAACCATTACCTGTGAATAAAATCACCAATGCTTTGTCTTCTCTTAAACAAACAACATGGGGCACAGTGGCTCAAGCCATTATGACCACCGATACATTACCTAAAGCTGCCAGCAGAAAAATGAATTTGAGTGATGGTACAAGCGTGTCGTTTACTGGTGTTTCTAAAGGTTCGGGGATGATCCACCCCAATATGGCAACAATGTTGGGTTTTATCGGTACAGATGCTGCTATTAGCCAAAATGTTCTGAATCAGCTGGTTAAAGAAGTTGCAGATACTTCATTTAATTGTATTACTGTAGATGGGGATACCAGTACGAACGACAGTTTTGTGATTATGGCTACTGGTGCAGCAAAAAATACACCTATTGATCAGATAGGCAGTGCAGATTATGAATTATTAAAAGAAACCCTAAGTTCGCTAGCCTTAGAGCTTGCACAGGCAATCGTAAGAGACGGTGAAGGTGCGACCAAATTTATGACCATAAATGCACAAAATGCAGCAACAAAGGAAGAAGCTCAAAAAGTTGCTTATGCCATTGCTCATTCTCCTTTAGTCAAAACAGCTTTTTTTGCCAGTGATCCAAATTTAGGGCGCTTATTGTGTGCGATCGGCTATGCTGGGGTCAATGATTTAGATGTGAATCAGATTCAACTCTTTTTAGATGACGTTTTGGTGGCAGAAAAGGGAGGACGGGCTTTAAGTTATCAGGAAGAAGATGGTGCTAGGGTCATGGCACAAGATGAGATTACTGTAACTGTTAAGCTTAATCGGGGGCAAGTTAATACAACTGTGTATACCTGTGATTTTTCTTATGATTATGTGCGTATTAACGCCGATTACCGTTCCTAATACAACATATGATGGAAAATAAAAAAGGATGCTTAAAGCATCCTTTTTGACAATATTTCCTCTTGTTATGCCAAAGCTTTTTCAATACGATCTAACGCTTTTTCCAAATTGCTGTCACTGGTGGCAAAGGATACACGGAAGTACCCTTCAGTACCAAAGGCAGAGCCAGGCACAATCGCAACATTTTCTTTTTCTAATAGATAATTTCCAAAGCTTAAGTCGTTAGCTTCGCTGATTTTACCTTCTTTAAATAGATTTTGAATGGCTTCACGGCAATCTACATAAGCATAAAATGCACCACCAGCAGGCAAGCATTTTAAACCACGTATTTTATTAAAGCGCCCAACTACATATTGATGACGGCGGTTGAACGCGTCTAGCATTGGTTTTAAACAACCCTGATCACCATTGAGTGCTTCCTCTGCTGCAACCTGAGAAATAGAGGTTGGGTTAGAGGTTGATTGAGACTGGATATCGGTCATGGCCTTAATTAATTTTGCTGGACCACCAGCAAAACCAATACGCCAGCCAGTCATGCTGTATGCTTTTGAAACACCATTAAACAATACTGTTTGTTCTTTTAATGATGGGTCAGCATTTAAAATATTAAAAAACTGAGTATCGCCCAACATAATATGTTCATACATATCATCAGAGGCAATCAGTATTTCTGGGTGTTTTTTCAACACAGCGGCCAGTTCTTTTAGTTCCTCTAAGGTATAAACTGCGCCAGAAGGGTTTGAGGGTGAATTAATGATCACCATACGTGTTTTAGGGGTAATGGCTGCTTCCAATTGAGCTGCACTCATTTTGAAGTTTTGTTCAATGCCACATTCCACAACAACAGGTACTCCTTCAGCCAAAATAACCATGTCTGGATAAGATACCCAATAAGGTGCGGGAATAATGACTTCGTCCCCTGCATTTAAGTAAGCCATACATAAATTATAAATGCCTTGTTTGCCACCAACAGAAACCAATATTTCATTGGCGGCATAGTCAATATTATTGTCTCGTTTGAATTTAGCAATCACTGCTTTTTTGAGTGTGGGTGTACCGCCTACAGGCGTGTATTTTGTAAAACCAGCATCCATTGCTTTTTTTGCTGCTGTTTTAATATGTTCTGGGGTATCAAAATCAGGCTCACCTGTTGCCAAAGCGATCACATCTAAACCGTCTGCTTTCATTTTTGCTGCTTTTGCAGCAATAGCAAGAGTTGGGGATTCTTTAATGGACAACACGCGTTTGGATAACTGCATGGTTAACACTCCTTGTTTAAGATTTGGAATCAGAAAAGAGAAAATAGAATCTAATATCATACGCTGCTTTGTTGTTTTTTTTAAGAGTATATCAAGCGATTTGTCTTAAATATTTGAGTAGGTTGTTAAAGAACTTGATTATTTGATGCTTGTGAAGCATTTATTTGTTATATTGAATATGGTTATGTCTTAAAGCAATAATAGCTATATTGGGTTTTAAAAAATTAAGGGGAAATAATAATGAAATGTGTTAAATGTGGCTTTGCCAATCCTGAATTTGCGATGAATTGCGGACAGTGTGGACACGATTTACATCAGAAGCAACAGGATCAAACAGCATCTCAAGATTTTTCAAATAGGGCTCAGCAACCTCAAATGAATGAAGCAACGGGTTATTCATATGAATCATTATATGGGTTATTCGTTGGCACAAATCAGGCTTATTATAAGAAGATATTTAAACGGTTTGATCAGCAAGACTCTTTTGTTTCATGGAACTGGGCAGCAGGTTTTGTGACACTGTTTTGGTTGATTTACAGAAAAATGTGGGTGCGGGCTGTTATTTATTTTTTTGTGCCTATAGCTTCATTAATTTTATTATCTATTGTCATGGCGATACTGACCCCTTTCTTTAAAGAGAGTATCGGCTTGATATTTTCAATTTTACTGTTTGTTGTGGTGATTGGCTTATTTTTAATTCCAGGTTTATATGGCAACAGTTGGTATTATCGATATACTAAAAATCATGTAGAGCAGTTGTCTTACTATGAAGATAAACAGCAAATAAAGCGATTTTGCCAACAAAAAGGCGGGGGCAATTTGGTTGCTGTATTGATTGCCTGTGGCATCGGTGTCTTTGGCTTTATTTTTATTGGTGGCATGTTGGCTGCGATTATGTTGCCCGCTTATAATGATTATATTTCTAAAGCACAAATGGAAAGAACCCTAAGAGAAACCGCTCCTCTTCAAGAACAAATGAGTCATTTTTATCAACAAAAAGGTTATTTCCCAAATAGCCCAGAAACTAAACTTAAGTTTGCTGATGTTCAGGTCAGTCGTAAGTCTGGTAAAATAACCATTATTATGAATCAAGAGAATCAATATTTTTCAGGCAAAAAAATACAGCTCAAACCTGTGATTAATCCAAGTAATAAAAGATTAGAAGGCTGGACTTGTACGAGTACTGAAATCAAACAAAAATTTTTAGGTAAGCAATGTAAAGGTGTATAGTTTAAAGCTATATGCTTTGATAAAAACAGATTAAGGGAATCCATCATGCCGCAATATCGTTCAAAAACCTCTACCCATGGCCGTAATATGGCTGGCGCCCGTGCGCTTTGGCGCGCCACTGGCGTTAAAGACAATGATTTTGGTAAACCCATTATTGCTATTGCCAATTCTTTTACCCAATTTGTGCCAGGGCATGTGCATTTACATGAGTTAGGCCAGTTGGTTGCTCGTGAAATCGAAGCTGCAGGTGGTATTGCTAAAGAATTTAATACCATTGCCGTAGACGATGGTATTGCAATGGGGCATTCGGGTATGTTGTACAGTTTACCCAGTCGTGAGCTAATTGCTGATTCAGTTGAGTATATGGTCAATGCACATTGTGCCGATGCCTTAGTGTGTATTTCTAACTGTGACAAAATTACCCCAGGCATGTTAATGGCCTCTTTACGTTTGAATATCCCCACCATATTTGTTTCTGGTGGACCAATGGAAGCAGGTAAAGTAATTGGTGTGGCAGGTGATGTGGTACGTAAATTAGATTTGATTGATGCCATGATTGATGCGGGTAATGATCAAGTTTCTGATGAAGAAGTTGCCAAGGTTGAGCGCAGTGCATGCCCTACCTGTGGTTCTTGTTCGGGTATGTTTACAGCCAATTCAATGAACTGTTTAACCGAAGCGTTGGGCTTGTCTTTGCCAGGAAATGGTTCTTTATTGGCCACACATGCTCATCGTAAAGAATTATTTTTAGAAGCGGCGCGTACTATTGTTGCTGTGGCAAAACGCTATTATGAACAAGACGATGCAAGTGTATTGCCGCGCAGTATTGCCACTAAAGCTGCTTTTGCAAATGCCATGGCTCTAGACGTGGCAATGGGTGGATCAACCAATACAGTGTTACATTTATTGGCTGCCGCCAGTGAAGCAGAAGTTAATTTTAAAATGGCAGATATAGATCAAATTAGCCGTAAGGTGCCTTGCTTATGTAAAGTGGCACCAGCTACCCAAAAATATCATATGGAAGACGTTCATCGTGCAGGTGGGGTAATGGGTATTTTGGCTGAATTAGATCGAGTAGGGTTGCTTGATACCAGTGTGAATAATATTCATAGTGGTACTTTAAAAGATGCTTTGGCTAACTGGGATGTGATCAATCCAGACAATACTCAAGCCAAAGAGCGTTATCTGGCTGCCCCTGGTGGTGTCATCACTACACAGGCATTTAGCCAAAACAAACAATGGGATCAATTGGATTTAGATCGTGCTAACGGGTGTATTCGTGATAAAGAACACGCCTATTCTCAAGATGGTGGTTTAGCTGCTTTATATGGCAATATTGCGCTTAATGGTTGTATTGTAAAAACAGCGGGCGTAGATGACAGTATTTTGGTTTTTACAGGCAAAGCAAGGGTTTTTGAAAGTCAGGAAGAAGCCGTAGAGGCCATTTTAGGTGATCAAATTCAGGCTAAGGATGTGGTTGTGATTCGTTATGAAGGCCCTAAAGGTGGTCCCGGTATGCAAGAAATGTTGTATCCCACCAGTTACTTAAAATCTAAAGGGTTGGGTAAAGAGTGTGCCTTATTAACGGATGGACGTTTTTCAGGTGGTACGTCTGGTTTGTCTATTGGTCACGCTTCTCCTGAAGCGGCAGCTGGTGGGGCAATTGGTCTAATTGAAGAAGGCGATATTATTCATATTGATATCCCAAACAGAACCATTAACTTACAAGTCAGTGATGAAGAACTGGCACAAAGACGCACCAAGATGGACGCTAAAGGCGCTCAAGCATGGAAACCTGTGAAACGTCAGCGTTATGTCTCTACTGCTTTGCGTGCTTATGCCGCGTTAACCACTAGCGCAGATACAGGGGCTGTGCGGGATGTGACTCAAGTAGAAAGATAAGTGTTTATTATTGGTTATGGTTGAAACAAGGCTGATTAAATTCAGCCTTGTTTTTTTACCTTTTTTAAATTCTTTTGGTATTTTAAATTGTTTTTAGCATAAAAAAACTATCATGCATTATTAATATAAACATGACTTAAGTTTAAAGGATACAATAGTGTATTCATTATTTTGTTGTTTCTCAATATTTTTATTACTCCTTATATGTTGTAACAATAAAAATATCTATATGACTAAAAATAAAATTAATAGTGAAGAACGAATTTTGCCCGTTTCTACTCAAGAGGTAGAAGAAAAACATTTCCAATTAAATCTAAACTCTCAAAAGCATTATCAAATGACTATTACCATTGAAAATGCACCTGGGTCTTTTGAAAAGTTAGAAACGTCCATTTCATATGAAGCGCCTAACTTCACTTATCAATTTGCAGGTTTGTCTGCTGCTACAGCTCACCCAGATAAAAATATTCCTCTTCAGTTCAAAAAAATTGCAGATAACAAGTATCGAGGTGATTTTTACGTAGATGCAATGAAAGATGAAAGGGGTCTGTAAGTGGGATTTTAGACGGCTTATTGCACTATTTTCTGCTACAAATTTTGAGCAAGATACACAGTTTAGTGCTTCAATCAGCCCCGAAGATCTACAAACTAAAAAAATTGAAATTAATCACTTAAACGAAGATTACCCTGAGACCAGAGGGGTTAAAGGTGATTTGAGTAGCGGTATTAATAAAGAAGCATTCAAGCCTGAAGAATACTTCACATTCATTATTGAGTTAGAGGAGTTAAAATAATGCTCATTAATTCATTGTTAAATATATTATTTAAATTCATCTAACATTTTTAATTGCTTTTTATGATAAAAAAAGCTACCATCTACCATTAATATAAACATGCCTTAAGCTTAAAGGATACAATGGTGCGTTCATTATTTTTTTGTTTCTCAATCTCTTTATTGCTTCTTGCAGGCTGTAATAACAGGAATATCCTTATGAATGAAGAAAAACAACTTCCTATTTCTACTCAGGAAACAGAAGAAAAACGTTTCCAGTTAAACCCTAACCCTCAAAAGCATTATCAAATGACCATCACAGTTGAAAATGCACCTGGGTCTTTTGAAAAGTTAGAAACGTCTATTTCATATGAAGCGCCTAACTGCACTTATCAATTTGCAGGTTTGTCTGCTGCTACAGCTCATCCAGATAAAAATATTCCTCTTCAGTTCAAAAAAATTGCAGATAACAAGTATCGAGGTGATTTTTACGTAGATGCAATGAAAGATGAAGATTATTATGGTCAAGGGGTCTGTAAGTGGGATTTTAGACGGCTTATCGCACTATTTTCTGCTACAAATTCTGAGCAAAATACACAGTTTAGTGCTTCAATCAGCCCCGAAGACCTACAAACTAAAAAAATTGAAATTAATCACTTAAAAGAAGATTACCCTGAGACCAGAGGGGTTAAAGGTGATTTGAGTAGCGGTATTAATAAAGAAGCATTCAAGCCCGAAGAATACTTCACATTCATTATTGAGTTAGAGGAGTTATAATTTTGCCTATTTCTGAAAAACAATATGCTGATTTAGCTAGTCATTCATATAACCCTGCAAAAAAAGATGATATTCATACAATTAATGGTATCGAATACGCAGTATTAGCGCATTCTTCAGATAAAACGACTGATTATCAGGGAACAATTTATCAAAGAGTTGATACTGGTGAAATTATTGTTGCCCATAGAGGTACGGAAGGGAACAAAAAAGATGCTGCTGTTGATTATGAAATGGCATCTAAATTTACCAACCCTCAGATCCCTCATGCGTTAGAGCTGACTAATTTAGCACTTGAAAAAGCACAATCTTATGCTAAAAGAAACAATGTTCCTGTACCTGAAGTAACCGTCACAGGTCACTCTTTAGGAGGGGCTTTAGCACAAGTATCGGCATATGAATATGGTTTAAAGGCTGAAACCTTCAATGCCTATGGTGCGGCTGGTTTAAAATACACTGACCTTACTGGTCATAACAAAATAGTTCCTCTTCAAAGCAATGGTAAAGTCACCAATCATATGATGGCTGGCGATGTCGTGAGTGCAGCCAATAATCATTTTGGTAAAAATGTGGTTTATGCTCGTCCTAAAGAAATAGAATCTTTAAAGTATTGGGATTATGGTGATGGTAAGCCCAATAATAACGATATGTGGCGCGCTGCTGGCATGCAAATGACCAAGTATAATGCTCATGGAGTGGTTAATTTTACAGATGAAAAATCGCCATCTGTTTTATCAAACTCTGTAGCAAAAGATTTGGCAATAAAAGAAGCTGCAACCATTAAAGAATATCGAGATGAGATTCGTGCTAATAGAGAGCCGATCATGAAAAAATTAAATAATCTCGAAAATGGTATTGATAAGGCTAAAGATACTTGGCAAGGTATCAAAGATAAGTTTTCAGACAATACTGATTATTCACAAGAAAAATCGACCCTATATGCTGAAAAAGACAGTAAAGGTGATTTAAACAGCATTATGAATGATAATGTTAAAAGTATTTATGCCAAGTTGGAGTCTAGCCTAGGTTCTCAACTTACTGAAAAAGGTGCAGGTAAATGGGCTGAACCGATGATTGCAGCCACCACTTATGCTTGTGTTGAAAAAGGTATGAGTGCAGATAAAATTGCCCATATTGGTATTAATGAAAAAGAAAATGTCCTTTATGCTATATCAGCAAATAAAAGAGATTTTGCTACTGTCAACGCTATTGATGCTTCTAAAGTGAATCCAGAACAAACTTTATTGGCTGCAAACCAATTGCATGATCAAATGGGTATAGAAACACAGCAAAAAGAGCTGGATCGACAAATGCAGATGAACCAGCAACAACATGGGGGCATGAAGTTTGCTTGATTTATTTGATCATTAGCATGAAAAAACCTCATGATAATATGAGGTTTTTTTGTGCCATGGTCATCATTAAAAAGTACACCACTTTAGGAATGATTTTTAAATTTAAATAAGTCATCAATTGTGCTGTTTGACAGCTCACTTAAGTTGTTCAATCAGCCTATGTTTTAACTTATGGATAAATTTGTCTAACTTTAGGCGTATATTAGACTTGGCGCTTTGATATATTAATGAAAAGGTTTTAACTGCCAAAAAGGTTTATATTGTGTTTGTTGTTCAATAGACGTTTCTTCTGCCAAAGTAATGCTGATGGCTCCTTGTGTGTCTGTGCGCCAAATAGTGGCACCGTGTTGGGTGACTGTGTTTATGACTTCAGGGTGTGGATGGCGATATCGATTTGCAAAGCCTGCACTGACAATGACATGATCTGGATCCACTGTTTGTAAAAACTGTCGATCAGTAGATGTTTTGCTGCCATGATGCCCCAAGACCAGTGTTTGGCTCAATAAGCTATCGTCAAAAAGATGAATTAATTGTTTTTCCCCTTTTACGGATAAATCCCCAGTAATCAATAATGCTTGTTTTTGTGCCAAAATACGTAAAACACAACTTTGATCATTTTTATTGTTTGCATTTATATTGGGGGTTAACCATTCAAATAAAACACCATCCCATTGCCAATTGACGCCTTCTGTACAATGTTGTACTGAATAATCAGGGTAAGCTTCAGGTTGACCAGCTAAAATGGCAGCATGGGGAAAGGCGGTAAAAATATCACCTAAACCAGAATCATGATCTGCATCATTGTGAGACAAAACCAATTTATCCAAATGGCGAACCCCTAAAGCCCTAAGATTGGGTAACACAATTTTGTGACCACTACCCATGCCTGTATCGAATAATAAAGTGTGATTTTGTGTTTGGACCAGTATAGCTGTTCCTTGCCCCACATCCAAAATGGTGATTTTTGCCTCATTTTTTTGAAGTAGGGTAGGTTGGTAAACCAAAACCATGATGATGCTCAACAACCCTAAAGAACGCATAGGTGTCCCTGTTGGTGCCAAAAATAATAAGGTACCTATTAAACTTGTTGTCAATAACCATATAGGTGCTTTACTGATTGAGTATTCATAGGCCAAAGGCAATAATATATCCAGCCCATCTAAGCTATATTGAGCAAGGGCACAGGCTAGGAGTAAAGGTAAATCAAAAGGCATGATCAAACTGATTAAGGCCAAGGGTGTCAGAACCCATGACACCCAAGGGATAGCAATTGAATTAACAGCAGGGCTGAGAATAGGAAATTGTCCGAAAAAATAGCTAAGTGGCACAATAGAGGCAACTGTGGCTGCTGTTTGAGCACGAATGGCTGTTTGCCATTTATTTTGTTGTTGTTTTCTGTTGGTGCTGACCCATAATAAACTGGCCACTAGACCAAATGAAAGCCAAAAACCTATGGTTAAAGCATATAAGGGGTCGAGTAATAATACCAAGGTGAGTGCTGTCCACCAAATTTGCCATGCAGTAAAATACTTGTTGCTACAAATCATTGTCGCTGCTGCTAATAACATAAACACACTGCGTTGTGTGGGGACAGAAAACCCTGTTAATAAAGCATAGGCTAGGGCAGCCAATACACCTGCCCAGAGCATAATGGTTTTGGGTTGAAAACGTTTTATTTGAAGGAAAGATAAAATAAAATGGGCACACATGGCTGCAAAAATGGCGACCATGGTGACGTGTAAACCAGAAATACTGACCAGATGCGTAATTCCTGTTTGTCGAAAAGCTTGCCAATCACTTTGTGTTAAGGCACTTTGTTCACCTATTGTGAGTGCCGCGATTAAAGAAGCACCTCTTGGATACTCAATACCTACATCATGAATGCGTTTTGACAAAAAAGCACGAAATTGATCTAAATAGGTAGCGAAACTTGCCTTATAACCTAAGAAGTGGCGGTTTTTTTTCACCGAACCTGTGGCACCTATTCGATGGCTTAAATGCCATGCTTCACTATTAAAACCAGTTAAGTTAACTGTTGATACGGGTGTGTTTAATGCAGCCTGTACGCGCCATTTACTGCCTGTTGGCCATTGTTGTTTCTGATAATCAGTCAAAATTATTTTTTTGGGGATATGAGGCGTATTTGATAAAACTTCTGCAATAAAACGATGGCCATATTCAGTTTGTTGAGGTAGGTCTCGTACAACAATAATCAACTCTTGAGTTTGTTTGTTTAATTCTAGTGGCAAGCGATTGTTTAAAGCGGACTCTACCCGTATAACAGTGTATAAAAATCCCAATAATATAAATAAAAGATGGCGTACCCAAATATAGCGCTTTACAAAACAAAGCAACAGAATGCATAAAAAGCCGATGAACCCTATTGGTGGTAAGGTACTTAGAATAAGTGGTAAAAATAAACCAAGGCAAATAGCTGGTAGGAAAGAAATGGGTAATTTCATTTGAGTGACAAATTAACTGTAAGTAAATTAGTGATTTTGTTTCTCCCATAAATATTGTTTTTCCCCATGTTGGGTTATTTTGTCATAATGCTGATGCCAATTTGTTAACTCTTGCAACATTTTATGGCCCATTGAATTGACTTGTTGTTCTAGTCTTGTGCAGTTTGATGCAGGGGGGGCATTGTTCAGAAGATTATTTAATTGATATGCAGTTTGTCTTGATTTTTTATAGTGAAGGTATTCATGTGTATATAAAGTTTCATTTTTTTGTTTAAATGAACGAATTTGCCCTTGCGAGTGTGAACCTACTAATTTTGGCATCGTAATGATGGTGTTTAAGTAAACGCTCACCTGCACAATTTTACATTCTCCTGTAGAGTGTTCTTGCTCCCAATCATATTGCCAACGAATCGTCCAATTTGTTGAGGCATCAAAGGTGTGACCATTGATTTTGATTGGGCTGGCTTGTTTGATGGCATGGTTAATACTTTGATTGGGTTTAATTGTGACTGAATAATAGTGGTGATCCAATTTTTCTAAAACATTGGAATAAATATGGTTGCTGATGAATAAGCAATATAGTGACAATAAATGCGGATGTTGAAAACGAATCAAAATTAAGTGCTCATAAAAAATCAGATAGCCTTTATTATAAAAGACTATCTGATTTGAGCAAATAAAATTATGCTTCTAGCAAACTTTGTCCTAGCCATGAACCTTCTTGTATGCCAGGTAAAGCGAAATAATAGCCACCACCAAATGGTTTAATGTATTCTTCTAAAGGCTCTCCTGATAAGCGATTTTGCGTATCGATAAAACCTTTTTGTAAATCTGATTGGAAACAAACAAAAACCAGTCCCATATCCAGTTGGCTGGATTTTGTGAGTCCTAAAGAATAATTATAGCTTCTGCGCAATAGTTTGGCATCATGACGTCCTTGTCCTCGTGGTTCCGCACGGCGCATATGTGAATCTAAAGGGGTAATTTTGCCTTCTGGGTCTGATTCATATTCTGGATCATCAAATTCATTCTCTTTGCCAAATGGTGCACCCGAAGCTTTTTGGCGACCAAAGTCTACTTGCTGTTCACCTAAAGGTGTTCTGTCCCAAAATTCTAAGTAGTGTCGAATCAGACGAATCACTTGATAGGTTCCACCTTCTGTCCAATCAGGCTCACCTGTTTGTTTATTGACCCAAACCATTTCGTTCATGAGCTTTTCGCTTTTGGTTGATGGGTTTCCTGTACCGTCTTTAAAGCCAAATAGATTGATTGGTGTGCTGCGATGGCGGATGGCTCTGGCAGGTAAAAAACCATCCATTTTCCAGTGTGGTACCAATAATTTAGGAAAATTTTTAATGATATCCCTCATTGCATAGATAACTGTTTCACGCGAATTGGCACATATTTGCAATAAAATATCACCGTCGCACCAACTGGCATCTAGTGCATCATTTGAAAAAGAGGGCATTTCCACCAGTTGTTTGGGTTTAAGTGTATGTAACCCAAAACGCTCATCAAATAAAGAAGCACCAACAGCAACGGTAATGCTTAAGTTATCAGGGTGTATTTGTGTGCCTAATAAGCCAGAGTCTGGCGGTGGCATTTGAATATGCTCTGTTGGTTGGGGGCCACCTTTGGTTAAAAAGGCAATTCTTTGTGTTAATCCTTTAAACAAAGTCACTAAGTCGTTTTTAGTGCGACCAACAACATTAAAAGAAATAAAAATAGCTTCCGCTGTTTCAGGGGTAATAATACCTGACTGGTGTTGGCCAAAAAAGGGCACAGACTGTAAGCTTGGGTCATCACAAAGATGAGCACAAGCAGTGGTTACATCAGGTGCTTGATTGTTTTTTAAAGCAGAAAAAGCACCAAAAGCTCCTAAGGCCACGCCACCACCTGCAAGAGTCAGATTAGTCAATAAACGGCGGCGACTAGGAGAGGCAATAATAGGTTCCAAATTGTCTGGTGTTTTTCCTTTATCTTGTTGATTATCCATATTGGGTCACTTTCTATTATATTTCAATTTACTCTAATCCTAGTGCTGATTGCATATTTGTTAGTTTTTCAGCTAAGTCAATGCTGAGCTTTTTCAACTGTGCTTTATCCTCAGCAGTTAATTGTTGGTAGACAGCAAATCCATTTTTTTCTGGGTTTTGGTATTGTGTCAGTATAGTATTGATTTGTGCAAAATCCTGTTCAATATGTGTTGCCAATTCTGGATTGGATTTTTGTAACATTGGGCGTAATAACTGGGTAATTTTTAAAGCGCCTTCGGTATTGGCATGAATACTGGCTAAATCAGTATGGGCATAACGATTTTTTAGACCTTCAATTTTTATTTGTGCAATATCCAACATCAGCATTTGCGCATTTTTGACCATTTGCTGTGCAGAAATATTCAGTGTTTTAATTTGTGTTTGCAGCTCTTGGATATTGAGCACTAATTTTTCTGTTAAGGGTAAAAGTGTTGCTGTAGATTGTTCAGAAAATAAACCTTTTTCAATACGGTGTAAGCTTATAAATTCAGGGTCTTTATCTTTTAGTTTAAAGACACTTTCATCTGCGCCGATGGCTGTATCTAAAGCCGCAAATTGTTTGATCACCGGTTCAATATGTTCATAAGGCTTAAGTGTTTCAGTATACAAAGCTTGTGCTTTTTTCAAATCACCTGCTTTGACTGCTTCATTCAATTGTTGCGCTTGAGTCAATAATTCCGATACTTGAGTATTGGTATAAATTTTATAGTCTGCAATAGGCCCAACCAATTCTACTGGTGTGGGTTTTTTATTCAATACAGTATCTTTGGTTGCGTGTACGATGAGTGTGCCTCTTGGATTAGAGAGTAAACCACAGGTCATCTCATAAGTATCAGGTTCTAAAGTGGTTGTCAGTTTTTGAGTAAACCCAGGAGGAATGTTTTCTCTTTCATCAATAATGCGCACCCCTTTTAAAATTTCCCATTCCACAGCTCTTTGGGTTTTATTCTCGATAAGAAAACGCGTTTTACCTGCATTAATTTCTAATTTCATTGGCTCGCAAGCGTGTTCCAGTACGGCAATTTTGACTTCCTCTATATTATCGGTTGCATTATTTGGGCTTGTTTGATTTCGCTCTGAACAGCCTGTGACCATTATTATAGGTAGTACAAGGGTAATGCTTTTGATGAAAGGCAAACGCAACATTATGGGTAACTCCATTAAAAGAAGAATGCCACCATGAGATCAATGTGGATCCGTCATGATGGCAAACAGAATAAATGATTAATCTAGACCAAGAGTGCCACGTAACTGCGCCAGATCTTCAGCTAAAGTATTGATTTGTGCTTTCATGGTGTTTCTATCAGTGTCTGATAAAGCAGTATAAGGCTCAAACCCTTTGCCATCTGCTGTTTTGTATTTATTTAAAGTAGTTTGTACTTCATCATAGTTTTGGTTGATTTTGGCTAAAAGTTCAGGATTGGCTTTTTCAATTAAAGGGGTTAATAACTGAACTATTTTAATAGAGCCTTCTAGGTTTCCACTAAAATCCCATAAATCTGTTCGGCTATAACGATCTTCTTCACCACTGATTTTGGTTTGGGCGATTTCTTCCATTAAATCAGCTGAACCTTGCACCATTTTAACAACAGGAATACTTTCATTTTTTAAACGATTGTGTAATTCAGTCACATCAGCCATCAGTTTGTCTGCATATTTTTCCATGCCTTTGGTTGTGTTGTCGCCAAATAAGGCTTTTTCTAAGCGGTGAAAACCAGTGAAATCTGGGTCTTCTGCTTTAAGTTTGAAGTCGTCTTCTCGTGCATCGATTGCAGGGTCTAAATCCCCAAAAATTTCAGCAGCAGGTTCTACACGTTCATAATGCAAACGTGTTGGTGCATATAATGCTTTTGCTTCTTCTATATTGCCTGCTTTAATGGCATCTGTAAATTTTTTGGTAGATGCTTCTAAAGCGACCAATTCTTCGAGTACATAAACTTTGTAGTCTGCCACAGGTTGAACAAAATCTTCTGCTGAGGGTAGGGTGTTTGATGTATTTTGTGCCGCATCAGAGGCAACAGCATTTGTGACTGTTTCTGATGTGCTGTTATTGGCAGGGGTGTTTGCTTTTTCCTGACAGGCACCTAAAGCCAAAGAGATACAAGTGACAAGTAGGATACGCGAAAATTTTTTTTGGATCATTTGGTAAAGCTCCTAATAAATAATTAAAGTTATACGGTCGATTCTTTTTTTTCTTCTGATAACAAAGTTTTTTTTGGCCAGAAAAAGAAAAGTAACGCTGGGATTAAATAAGTAAAATAAACAATCACTTCACCTTGTGTTGGGCTGTCACTGTATCCAAAAAGACCTGCTAAAATTGTGCCCAAGAAACCATGAGTGGAGAAGGGGCCAACTGAAGCATCATAGACAATGGTTTGTAAGGCATTCCATATTCCTGCTTCATGTAGTGCCTTAAGTGCACTAGCCGCTAGGCCTGCGGCAACAAAGAGGATAAAAATACTGGTAAAACGGAAAAATTTTGCTAGGTTTAGACGAACGCTACCGTGGTATATGCCAAGTCCAAGTAAAACGGCAAGTAATAAACCGCTAAATGCCCCAAGAGGGGCAGAAATTTTGGCCGTATCCTGCTCAAAAATAGCAAATAAAAAGAATAATGATTCTAAGCCTTCTCGGGCAACGGCAAAAAATGCCATACCAACGAGCATAATGCCTTGACCTTTGCTGCGATTCATTGCCACATCAATCGAGTTAGTCAGTGAGTTTTTAATGGATTTTGCTGCTTTGTTCATCCAGAACACCATATAAGTGAGGACAAAAACAGCAATAATGGCGACAATACCTTCAAATAATTCTTGTTCCCTTTGAGAAATTTCGCCAAGGGTTTTTACCATAATCAACCCTACAATACAGCATAGAACAACGGCACTGACAATACCAAACCAGACAAAACGCATCCATTGTTCATTACCCGTTTTTTTTAAATAGCTGGCAATAATGCTAACGATGAGGGCGGCCTCTAAGCCTTCCCTTAGCATGATTAAGAAAGGAACCAAAAACATATGGCAATCAATCATAAAAATAATATTTTTATATGATAATAATAACGATTATTATTTGCAAGTAAAATAATAGATTGGTGTGATTTATTATTGCTATAAAATTAAGATGGGGTTGGCTGATATAGGATATGCAAGAATATTAGGCCTGAATATACATAATCAGGCCTAATGAAATATTGATTAATCTATTGATTTAATAATCGATTATTTACCCACCAAATATGGGTAGCATTAAATACAACTTAATCACAATCACATTGACCAAATCAATAAAGAATGCGCCAACCATGGGAACAACTAAAAAGGCAACATGAGAAGGACCAAAGCGTTCGGTGATCGCTTGCATGTTGGCAATTGCAGTAGGTGTGGCACCCAGCCCAAAGCCACAGTGACCGGCAGCTAAAACGGCCGCATCATAGTTTTTACCCATTACGCGGAATGTCACAAAAATAGCATATAAAGCCATTACTAAAGCTTGAATAGTTAAAATGATCAGCATAGGAATAGCCAAAGAAGCCAATTCCCATAGTTTTAAACTCATCAAAGCCATGGCCAAAAATAAAGATAAGCTCACATTACCCAAGACGGAAACAGAACGTTCAAATATTTGATAGCTACTGAAAGAAGATAATGTATTATTTAGAATCACGCCAATAAACAAGACACAAACAAAGGTAGGTAACTCAAAACTGGTTCCACGTAATAAATCAGCAATATAACTGCCTGCTGTTAAACAAATGGCCAACATGGCAATGGTTTCAATCATGGCCGAAGCTGTGATTAAACGTTCAGCTTTAGGTTTTTCAAAAGCACTCATATCATCAACAGTTTCTTGTTCTTTTTCTGAACTGCCTTGATTGGGTATTTTTTTGATTAAAAAACGGGCTACTGGCCCACCAATTAAACCACCTAAGACAAGGCCGAAAGTTGCACATGCCATGGCGACTTCTGTTGCTGTTGAAAAACCATATTGTTCCGAGAATACTTTACTCCAAGCAGCGCCTGTACCATGTCCGCCAGAAAGTGTAATGGAACCGGCCAATAAACCCATTAAAGGCTCTATTCCCAGTAAGCTGGCTAGCCCTACACCAACTGCATTTTGGATAATTAATAAACCGATGACGACAAATAGGAAAATAAATAATGCTTTGCCACCAGACTTTAGACTGGCAATATTGGCATTTAACCCAATACTGGCAAAAAAAGCGAGCATCAATGGATCTCTTAAAGACATATCAAAAGACACTTGCCAATTAAATGTTTGTTTTAAGATCAGCAAACTTAATGCAACCAATAAACCACCAGCAACAGGAGCAGGTATGGTGTATCGATTTAAAAATCCGAGGCGTTGTACCATAACTTGACCAATTAATAAAACCAAGCTGGCAGCAACCAAGGTACTATAAGTATCTAATTGAAGCATAAGCATTCTCCTTACAAATTGAAAACTCAGTTAACCCTGTTTGCAGAAAACATAAGAAGGTTAAACTGAATAAAAGGTTTGAAAATAATCAAATAGAATAAAATAATCTTTTATTTGTTGATATTTAAAGAAAAAACCAATTGAATATTTTGTTGTTATAAGAATTTGCAAAATTGTAACGCAAAAAAAGCATTTTTAGTATTTTTTTTTAAATTTGTATGGAAAAAATAGTTCGAAACAAAATAAATCATACAAAAGAAGGAGCCTTGATAAAAAAAGAAACGCAAAAATGGCCTGAATTGGTTTTTGCGTTTCTCAAGATAAAATTCAATAATATTATTGAGCTTCTGTAACAAAGCCTACTTTTTTCAAGCCAGCTTCTTGGGCGAGGCTCAACATTTTTGCTACATATTTATATTCAACTTGTTTGTCTGCAGCAATGGCGACGATTGTGTCTTTGTCTGTTTTAAAAGCGTTCTGAAACGTTGTTTTCAATTCATTTTCTGAAATCTGTTTGTCACCAATAAAAAAATCACCTTTTTCATCAATAGAAACACGCATGGGTTCTTTTTGCTCCGTGATATCAATTTTATTACTTGATTCAGGTAAATTTAGCGGAATAGAATGTGTAATCAAGGGCATCGTCACCATAAATACCACCAACAGTACCAACATCACGTCCACTAAAGGAGTGGTGTTGATTTCTGCCATAGGTTGATTTTCATCCTGATTAAAATTACCAAAAGCCATAGTTGCTGCTCCTGCAAAGTTTTTTAAGCATTAAGTTTGTTTTAGTATCATCAACAAACACAATATTTATTCAGTTGGAAACATCATTTGTGCATGTAAGTCATGCGCAAAATGATCCAAATCACGAGACAATACTTTATTGCTGCGGCTTAACGCATTGTATGCCAATACAGCTGGAATCGCAGCGGCTAAACCTGCTGCTGTAGCAATAAGCGCTTCACCAATTGGGCCAGATACTGCGGCAATACTCATTTGCCCACTCATGCCAATATTTACTAAAGCATGATAAATGCCCCAAACGGTACCGAAAAGCCCAATAAAAGGAGCCGTCGCACCAATTGATGCTAAAGTGGTTAAACCATTTTCAAATTTACTGTTTTCTTCTGTCAGTGAGCGGCGGATGGCGCGCGTTAAAAATTCATCTAAAGGGCAAGCAATACCTAATTGTTTTCCACTGTATTTTTTATAATGCTCTCTTGCTTTAATAGCACTGAGCGTGATTTGAGCTACAGGAGCAGTATTATTGTTAACTAAATGGTGGACTTCTTCCCAATTTTGAGCTTGCCAAATTTTGGTTTGTAATTCTTTATTGGCTTTTTTTGCTTGATATAATTTCATTAACCGAATAATGATTAAAGTCCAAGTTAAGATACTCATAATAATTAATGTGATGAAAACACCCATTAATATCCAGTCACCTTGTTTAAAAACAGTTAATAAATCCATAGGGTTTAATCTTTCATTTTAGGTTGTATATGATTGAGAATGCAAAAATATAATCAATAGGTACACCACCACGAGTTGCTGGTTTATAACGCCAACCAGAAGCCGCTTTTCGTGCTGCTGTTCGAAAATAGGGGTGTGTGCTCTCTGTTACTTTTACACTTTTGGCTTTTCCATTTGCACCAACTAACACTTCAACACGAGCAGAACCATGTCGTATGCCTAGATATTCTGCTTCTTCTGGAAATTTTGCCTCTCTAGAACCTGTATGCCCGCCAATATGGGTTGGTCCTACAATGGCACCACCACCTAGTGTATTACCCGAAGAAGCATTTTTTTGCTGTCCCGTTGTGCCGCTACCAGTATTATTTTGCGTGTTTGTCGAGCTGGTATTATCTGCAACAGTTTTTTTTTCAGTTGTTGTGCTGGTATTACTATTGGTGTTTGAAGCCGCAATTTTTGCTGTATCACTATTTGTCTGTGTCGTCTTAACAGGGGCTTGGGTAATAGGTTCAGTTTTGGTTTCTATTTTAATTTCTGGTTTTATAGATGTTTCTTTATGTTGTTTTGTTGCTTTAGGTTGTGTTTTAGTCGGTTCATTTTTTTTAGGTGCTTTTTGTTTTTGCTCCTCAGTTGCAACATCTGTTGAGTCTTGTGAGAAAGGCGACATAGTAGAGGGCAATATCTCGACCATTTCTAAAGTCAGTGGCTTTTCTGGTTTAGGCGTATTCGTCTGATGGGCGAAAAGCGTTATTAAGGTCAATAACAGGATATGTATTGCTGTTACACCAAGAAAAACACCAGAATAATAAAAATTTACGGTCTTAGTCATAAAATATTGTTTGCCAAATTCAGTTGAGTATTTTAATGAGAATGGTTTTTATTTGCAAGTTTTAATCTAGGAAACCTTCGTAAGATAATTTTTTCTAGCTTACATTTATGTCAATAAACATGATAAATTATTCAATAAAAAACATTTGAAAATGTATATCATTAGATTGGGTATGAGTAGTACCATAAATTGAGTTTTTATGTGTTGATATAGGTTTAGAAGAGTTTTTTTTAAGTCTCTTAGGTATCCAAAAGTATTGGTGTAGATAGGGTTGCACCAGTGCTTTTGGATAAGAGATTATTTTAATTGTTGCTTTGTTTTTTCAATTGCAGTTTTGACTTCTTTTTGTAGCATATTCGTTAAAATAGAAGGCAGTTGTTGACTAATGGTTTGTGTTATTTGTTCTGTTTGTTTGTCTAGCTCTTCTTTGACAAAATTCATCACTGTTTGGTGAATAGAAACAGACAGTTGTTGCACAACAGATTCAATCAGTTGATGTTCACCTACTAAAGAAACAGGTTTTTGAGTAACGATTTCAGCTGTAATATCAGCATGAGCAGCTTTATTTTGTGGAACAGCTAAATTGAGTTCTGGAATTTTTTCTTCAACATATTTCATTTCAGATGTGGGTTGAGCATCTTCAATATTGTCTGCTTTAACTTCAATTGTATTGGTTTGAACATCGACAGATACGTTATGAGATAAGTTATCTGTTGGTTTAGATTGTGCTTCTTCCTCTTGTTTTGGTGTAATAATGGCTGTAGGTTGGATGTCGTCTATTGAAATTCCCTCTACTGAAATTTCTTCTACAGATTTAATTGGTTTTTGAACAGTCAATGGCTCTTTTGTTGTTTCAGTTGTTTGGACTATTGGTTCAAGTTGTTTTTGTGGTACTTGAATCGCAAAATTTGTTGTTGTTTGTTCAGGTTTATTTGATATTAGCGTATTTGATGTCGGTTGTTCTTCTTGATTAAATTCAGCAGACAAAGAGACTTGTCTTGGTTCTACTTCAGGCGCTATTATTTCTGCTTCTGCTTCTGCTTCTGCTTCTGCTTCTGCTTCTGCTTCTGCTTCTGCTTCTGCTTCTGCTTCTGCTTCTGCTTCTGCTTCTGCTTCTGCTTCTGCTTCTGCTTCTGCTTCTGCTTTGACAATATTTTGCTCAGCTAAAGCAGTAGGGGTATTTAATGGAAAAATATTTATTTCGTCTACAATTTCAAGTTCAGTTGGTGTTAAATCTTCAACTTTGGGCTCAGGTTCATGACTGATTATAGAATGTTCCGATTTTGTTGTAGATGAAATAATAGAAGATTGTTCTGATGCAACAGGAGGGGTAATGGTCTCGTCATTTTGTGTTGGTTTTTGTTCTACCGTTTTTTCTGTAATATTAAGATCAAGAGGAGTATTGGCTTTAACAACGGGGCCATTATTGTCCACTTGTATCGCAGATTTGCTTGATGATTCAGAAACCGTTGTTGTTTGGGGTGAGAGTGAAGCTGTAGAAGCTGTTATTGGCAAAGTTATATGTGGCTTTGTTTTTGTCTGATTTATCTGAGTGTGTGGCGTTGGTTCTTGATCAAGGATTTGATTGTCCTCTACAATATCAAAAGGCATAAAACTGTCTATTGAACCGGTCACAATTTTGTCTGCATTACCTAAGTTTTCTAAACTGTGGAAAAATACATTATTTTCCACTTCGGATGGGTTGTTGATCTCTTTTAGAAAGTCAGAATCTTCACCACCTATTATGTCGATATTTAACAGTTCATCATAAGATGGGTTATCCAGCAAACCATGGTCGTCATCTGGACTTTGATCAAACGGATTAGATTCTTGCAATAGGCGTTCTTTTTCACCTGTTGCCTCTTCAAATGCTTCTTCAAATTGAACAATTGTTTGATTGGGTTGCTCTTGTTTGAGCATGCCCTGGCTATGTTTTGCACGTTCCTGTCTTAATTTTTCCAGATTGTCTTCCCAGTTAAGCGCAATATCTTTATTATCATCTGTCATGATTTATGTTCCATATTAAAGTGTTCAAGTTCAAAACCGCATTGTTTATAGGCTCTAAAACGATCTCTTGCATTATTCATGGATTGTTCGTTGTGTTCAATCAGCTCTAATATTCTGTTAAATTGTATGTCATTTCCAAAAAAGTAATCGCTTAAATTTAACACTGTTTGAAGTGGACAATCTTTTGGGGGGGAGCCTGATCCAATTATAATGTCTGTTGTGTTCAGTGTTAAAGATTTGTTTATATTTAAAACTTGATGAGGAATAAAACTTTCTGCTTCAAAGCGCCAAAGTCTATTATCAAAATCCATTACAGATTGAGTGTCAGGTAACCATATTAATAGCCCTTGCTTTTTGTTGTAAACCGTTTTCGTCAGTTTACAGGCAAAAAGCAAAGGGTCTGTAATATGAGTATAAAAACTCACTTTTTGCATATTAATGATGGGATGAAGCTTGTTGTAAAAAAGCTAATAACAATGGTACAGGACGGCCAGTTGAGCCTTTTTCTTTTCCACTTTTCCAAGCAGTACCAGCGATATCCAAATGTGCCCAAGCATAATTTTCAGTAAAGCGGGATAAAAAGCAAGCAGCTGTAATCGTACCTGCTGGACGGCCACCAATATTAGCAATATCAGCAAAATTACTGTGTAATTGTTCTTGATATTCATCCCACATAGGCATTTGCCATGCTTTATCATTACTGCTTTGAGATGCTTGTAAAAGTTGATCAATTAATGTTTGATCGTTACCAATAACCGCACTGCCTATATGACCCAATGCGATGATACAGGCTCCTGTTAATGTGGCCACATCAATAACTGCTTGAGGGTTGAATTTTTTAGCATAAGTGAGCGCATCACATAAAATGAGCCGACCTTCTGCATCAGTGTTTAGCACTTCAATGGTTTGCCCACTCATGCTGGTGACGATATCACCAGGTTTGTTGGCACCACCAGAAGGCATATTTTCACATGTAGGCACTAGAGCAACTAAATTAATTGGTAGTTTCATTTTTGCAGCAGCGTAAAAAGTGGCAATAACTGTTGCTGCACCACACATATCATATTTCATTTCATCCATACCTTCTCCAGGTTTTAATGAAATGCCACCGCTGTCAAAAGTGATGCCTTTACCTACTAAAACATAAGGTGCTGTTTGAGCTTTTGTCCCTTGATAATTTAATTCGATAAAATATGGTGACTGGGTGCTGCCTTTGGCAACAGACCAAAAAGACCCCATGCCCATATTGATGATGTCTTCTTTATTGTGAATATGGACATTGGCGCCCGCTTTTTTTGCCCATTGTTCAGCTTGTTCACTTAAGTATTGTGGGGTACATAAATTGGCTGGCGCATTACCTAAATCTTTAGCAAAATTAATGGCATCAGCTGTAATGGCTAAGTTTTGGACGAGTTGTTCTAATTGTGTGTCAACAGCAGATTTGCTGACAATCACTTGTTCCAGAGTATTTGGTGTCACATCAGTTTTTAACTGATTGTACTGGTAATAAGCATCGTTTATACTCAATAAAGCACTGCTTACAAATTCAGACAAATTAGGCGCATACGCAGAAACAAAGGAAACATCCAGTTCAATGGCTTGTTTTTTGTGTTCTGTGGGCAATGATTTGGTGATTTTTTGGAACATTTTATCCAAAGAAACTTTATTATGTTCTTTGGCGCCAAGCCCAACTAACAGTAGTGAGACTAATTGTTCTTCATGAAGAAATTCAATGAATTGTCGTTTTCCTGCTTCACAACCAATTTGGTTTTGCTCTATGGCTTTTTGTAAAAGCCCCGCAGAAATCTCATTGAAATATTGCCCTAAAGAGCTTAGTTGATTGTTTGAATCGGTAAATAAAATCGTTAAAGCTTGCAAGTTTGGCTGCAAAATTTGTTCTTTTATGCTAAATTCCATAAGTTACCCCTTGGGGAAATAATAGATGATGAATAACAATTTATTGTAACCCAATGCTGGTTAAGACAATACCCTAATTTAAATTTTATTGAAATTTTACATGATTTATCGCAAAAGCCTTATTAAAGAAGTTACCTATACCGCAATAGGCATATTTATTGTGTTGTTCGTTATTTTGGTTTCAACTCAAAGCATTAATTTACTTGGGCGTGCCACTGAGGGTAGGGTGGCTATGGATGCTGTATTTGCCTTAATAGGATTTTGGGCTTTAAGTCTTTCGCCTGTTTTATTGATTTTGACCGTTTTTGTGGGTTTATTAACAGTGTTTACCCGCTATTGGCGTGATTCAGAAATGGCTGTGTGGTTATCATGTGGTTTATCTTTACGTAGCTGGATTCGGCCAGTTTTTAGTTTTGCGATCCCTTTTGCAATTGTTGTTGGCTTGGTTTCTACCTTAGTAACACCTTGGGCGGCACAACGCAGCCGTGAATATGCGGAGAATTTAAAACAACGAGAAGAGTTGTCTGTTGTAGCACCAGGGGTGTTTAAAGAAGTAGGCAAACAAAAACGTGTTTATTTTGTCGAAAAATTTTCTGCCCAAACAGGTGCAGCTGAAAATATTTTTGTACAAGATGTGACAGAAGATGGTCGCAATACGGTTATTTTTGCTAAAACAGGATATTTGTTGGTTGAAAATGGTGAGCGTAAACTGGTGTTGGAAAATGGTCATCGTTATACTGGTAATGCAGGAGAAGCCAATTTTGAAGAGTTGGCTTTTCAAAAATTTTCTGCGGCTGTCAGTTATGCGCCTAAATTTATTGATCCAGATGACGATCGCAGAACAACACCAACTCGCACACTGATACATACTTCAAAACCTGAGCTTAAAGCAGAGCTTATGTGGCGTTTGTCTATGCCAATTAGTGTGCTGATTTTGGCATTATTGTCTATCCCATTGTCTTATTATAATCCAAGAGCAGGTCATACATATAATTTGTTTTTTGCATTAGTTGTGTATTTGGTGTACCAAAATGGTTTAACTTTGTTACGTAATATGATTGCAGAAGGCAAAATATCTATGATTGCAGGTTTTTTAATTGGTCACTTAGCAATGCTGTGTTTGGCATTTATTTTAATTCGATATCGTTCATTGGCAGCAGGGCCATTTTGGACTAATTTGAAAACCACTTTTACGTTTAAATCATGAAAATTATTTCTCGTTATCTAGCCAAACAACTGATTTTAATAAGCCTTTTTACCTTAGTTGCCTTGCTTGGGTTATATGCTTTTTTTGATATTACAGAAGAAGTCTCAAAAATTGGACAGGGTCATTACAATACTTGGGTTATGCTCGGTTATATTGCATTAACCTTACCTAGTCATGCTTATGAATTAATGCCTTTGGCCGTATTGATTGGTGCCATGATTACCATGAGCCAATTAGCCAATCATAGTGAATATACCGTGATTCGTACTTCTGGTATTTCAATTATGCAAGTAGGTGGGATGTTATTAAGATTTGGCTTATTATTTGCTTTATTGGCGATATTATTTGGTGAAGTCATTGCACCCTATACGCAAGAAAAAGCAGAAAAAATGCGTTTGCGGGCAATTAATTCAGAAGTTGCTGAACAGAATTTTAAAACAGGAATTTGGGTAAAAGACAATAATCATTTTATTAATATCGCTAAAATGATGCCAGATAATACTTTAGAGGGTATTAAAGTTTATCGTTATAACGATACAAAAGAGCATACCATGAGCCAAAGCTTATTTGCCTCTTCTGCCACATATATTAATAAAGGTGTTTGGCGTTTAAAAGATGTACGTTTAACTAAGCTGGAAGGAAATAAAACAGTTGTTGAACATTATGATGAGCTTGAATGGAAATCTATTTTGGAACCCAAAATATTAAATGTTCTATTGGTTGTGCCAGAACAAATGGCTTCACTTAATTTGGTTTACTATATTAATCATTTAAAAAATAATCAACAACAAACAAAGCGTTATGAAATTGCATTATGGAGTAAATTATTTTACCCCTTAGCCTGTGTGTCTATGGCACTGATTGCTTTGGCTTTTACGCCTAAACAGCGTCGGCAGGGGGCTTTGGGGATACGGTTGTTTTTTGGTATTTGTCTGGGGGTCGCATTCCATTTTATTGATCGCTTCTTTGGGTATTTGGGGTTATTACATGCATGGAACCCGATCATTACTGCAACATTACCGACCTTACTGTTTTTGGTTATGGGTTTGATGGTTATTATTAGACAAGAATACCGTTAACCATATAAATTGATCAGATATATTCACTATTCTTATGAACATAAGAAATTATAATCAGCATGATGCTATAACTCTTGTGACACTTTTTCAAAGAGCTGTTCACAGTATTTCAGATGAATTTTATACTGCTGTTCAACGAGAAGCTTGGGCACCAGTATCGCCTGACTATGATTCTTGGCGAAAAAAATTTGATCAAAGCAAACCTTATATTTGTCTTGTTAATGAAAAAATTGCTGGGTTTATCGAATTAAATCAAGAGGGTTATATTGATTGTTTGTATGTTGATCCAAATTTTCAGTGTCAGGGGGTGGCCAGTTATTTGTATCATTATGTTGAAGAACTGGCTTTGGCACGTAATAATGAACGATTGTCGGTCGATGCTTCAAAAGTGGCGAAAAATTTTTTTATAAAAAAAGGTTTTACTGTGGTAAGGGAAAATCAGGTTATGCGCTATGGTGTTGTTTTAGAAAACTTCAGTATGCAAAAAGATCTTGTGCTGAAACAAGATTAAAAAATTAATTGTCTCTTTTTATTGAAAATGAAACAGCGGCTACAGAGTTTAAAGACTGTAGCCGCTGTTTTAATAATAAAATAATTTTATTTATTAATAAATTAAGATAGACCCTTGCTGGTCAGGTAACTTTCATAATCACCTAAGTAATACTCGTAACCGCCTTGCCCATCTAGCTCCAGTATCTGTGTTGCCAATGAACTGACAAATTGACGATCATGAGACACGAAAATTAAGGTGCCAGGGTATTTTTCTAAAGCCATATTCAATGCTTCAATACTTTCCATGTCCATATGGTTAGTCGGTTCATCCATAATCAAAACATTTGGTCTTTGCAGAATTAGTTTGCCATATAACATGCGCCCTTTTTCACCACCTGAAAGTACTTGGACTTTTTTAATGACATCATCACCACCAAAAAGTAAACGACCTAATGTACCACGGATGACTTGCTCATCGTCTCCTTCTTGTCCCCATTGGCGCATCCACTCTGTTAGGGTGTCATCGCAATCAAAATCATTTTCATGGTCTTGAGGGTAGTAACCAACCAATGCTTTTTCAGCCCATTTGGCTGTCCCTGAGTCTGCCGTGATGCCATTGCTTGCAGCAGGGTCAAATGCACCAGCTAATAGTTTGAGTAAAGTCGATTTACCTGCACCATTTGGGCCAATGATAGCCAAACGTTCACCTGCTTCCATAATGAAGTCAATATCTTTAAATAAGGTTTTATCAAAAGATTTACTTAAATGTTCCACCACAACTGCTTGGCGGTGTAATTTAAATTTGTCATTAGGTTCAAAACGAATAAATGGGCTTTGACGACTAGAAGGTTTGACTTCAACCATGTCTGATTTCAATTTATCCGCTTGTTTTAAGCGAGAGGTCGCTTGTCTTGCCTTAGATTTATTGGCACTGAAACGTGCCACAAATTCTTGTAGTTCTTGAATTTTTTCTTTAGCTCGAGCATTATTACTCAGCTGTTGTTGGCGAGCTTGTGTGCTTGCCAACATATAGTCGTCATAGTTACCAGGGTAGATACGAATTTCACCATAATCAACATCGGCCATATGAGTACATACTTCATTTAAAAAATGGCGGTCATGTGAAATAATGATCATGGTTGATTCATATTCATTCAATACCTGCTCAAGCCAACGGATGGTATTAATGTCTAAGTTATTGGTTGGTTCATCTAATAATAAAATGTCAGGTTTTGAAAATAAAGCTTGTGCCAATAGAACTCTTAGTTTAAAACCAGGTGCCACTTCACTCATTTTGGCTTCATGTAGGGCCAATTCAATACCTGCGCCTAATAGAATTTCCCCCGCACGTGCTTCTGCGGTATAACCGTCATATTCAGCAAATTTGGCTTCTAATTCGGCAGCATGCATGTAGTCGTCTTCTGTGGCTTCCAAATTGGCATAAATTGCGTCACGTTCTGTCATCGCTTGCCACATTTGCTCATGCCCCATTAGGACAACATCCAATACCCGCATATCTTCATATGCAAACTGATCTTGGCGTAATTTACCTAAGCGCATACCTGTTTCGATAATGACTTCACCGCTGGTTTGCTCTAAATCACCCCCTAAAATTTTCATAAACGTGGATTTACCTGAACCATTGGCGCCAATTAGGCCATAACGGTTCCCTTCTCCAAATTTAACCGATACATTTTCAAAAAGAGGTTTAGCACCAAATTGCATGGTGATATTACTTGTGCTGATCACGCTTTATTCCTTAAGTCAAAAACCCAATAAAAACCGTTTATTATAGCAGATTAAATAAAAAGAAGGAACGCCTCATACTCAGGATAAAGAGGGTGCGGTTTGTGAAGAAGCAAATATGCTTAAGTTAAAAATTTTTTCGGTGTAAATCGTGCCATTCTTTTTGTTCTTTATGCGTATCGGTATAGTACCAAAGCGAACTGAAAATGACCAAACAGATTAAACTGAACCAAAACAGATAATACCAGTAGGTATGGTGTAGAATATCAAATTCAGTGACATAAATTGATTCCTCTGAGCCTCTACCCCTATCTGTTCGGGTTGTACTGGTTTTACGTATAATATTTTGGGGGCTTGGACCATAATTAACCAAATAGCCTTTAATATAAACTTGATCACCAACTTTTATGTTTCGAAATTTTCTGGCTAACCCAGAGGTAGGGGCCAGTAAATGATTATTTGAAAATTGTGTTGGCTTAAAGGCTCCTTTTTCGCCTTTTAGATAGGCATTATAGGCTTCCCTTGTGCGAAAGTAAGGTTCGCAAGTGCTATCAGTATTAGAAAACTTGATGTCTTTGTAAATACCGTCAAGAGCATTTTGGCCCCAAACAACACATAAATCTGTCACATTAAAATCAGCATCAAATGAGGCTGCAATTGCTCGTCTAGTATTGTATTTGCTGACAACCAAACCATAAAGTTCATATTCATACACAGGTTGAATATAATACGTTCGTCTATTAGGGCTAATATAAAAACCGTTTTGTACGGTTTCAGTTTGTTTTGGTTCTATATTTAGGCTAAATGACAGGCTTGATTCAGAAGGCAAAGCTTTATTGTTCCATAAGCTTGTGATAAGGCAAATGAAGCTGATGACTGCTATTTTTTGGAAAAGACGAACATGCCTGATTAAATGATGTTTAATGACCAGTGTCCTTACTGATTTATTAAATAAATTAATGGCGCATTTTATGAAAAATATATATATTTTTCAATATATAAAATACGTAAGAGGCAAAATATTTAATTTAATTTTCATGATTTGTTGATGTTGGTTAAATAGATATTTTTATTCAATGGGTTAAAAATGATGTGGGTTTAATGGGTGATTGTGAATAAATGTATTTATACTTTATAATATAAACACTTCCATGAAGTTTAATGTTATTTAGGCTGACTTAATTGTGAATACAGATACTTTTTCTCTAACGGAGCAAGCCGTTGATCAACTTGCTGGTTGTACCCCCGATGCACCTGTTCAGCGGATTAAATTGGTTCGTTTGCAACATAGGTTGGCAATATTGCTGAGTGAACATTTTACTCAGTCATTAAAAGTATTGAATGTGAATCAAAGTGAATGGCTGACTTTATTGTTCTTATACAGTGTCAGAGATCAGAGGTTTTCTCCCAGTCAATTGGCAAAGTCATTGAATTGTTCACGAACCAATGCAACACGTATTATAGAAAGCCTAAAACAAAAAGATTTTATTTTAAGTACAGGTGACTCTTTAGATAAAAGGAAAATGCAAATAGCTTTAAAACAGCATGCTATTAATTTTGTGGAAGAAAATCTTCCCGAGCAATATCGTTGTTTAAATGAAATTTACGATGGTGCTTTTACTCCTGAAGAAGAGGAAGCATATCGTATATTGAGTATGAAGTTTTTAAAATATTTAGAAGCATAATTTTTTGGCGCACTTAAATTAAAGAGTAACAAGGATTATTATAAATATCTTGACAGGATCAAAATAGCTTGGCATAATGCTCAGCTCAATTCCCTGATAGCTCAGTCGGTAGAGCGACGGACTGTTAATCCGCAGGTCCCTGGTTCGAGCCCAGGTCGGGGAGCCAAATTCTAAGGCTATGAACAAAGTAATAAGGTTCATAGCCTTTATTCTTCATCATACCCAGCTAGTTTATAATATAACTATATAGCTTATGAATACATAGATACTATTGTTGAATTTAAGATGACCCCTTATCTATTTTTATCAAGTTGGATTTAATGAAAGCTACCCGTATTATTTTTTCTCTATGGTGGTTTATTTTTACTGCCGTTCTTGCTGTCCCCGTTTTTGCAGGTGAGCAAAGTAAAGAGCTATCGATAGGATATTTGAAGGGACTTGAGATAACTTCAGCTTATTCTTCTGCTTTCTTGATTATTATCCCTGGTTCTGGGCCTACTGATCGTGATGGTAATACTCCACTTGGGAAAAGCCGTATTTATGAACGTTTGGCCCGTAGTATTTCCTCTGCTTATGGAATATCGTCACTTCGGGTAGATAAACGTGGTATGTTTTCTAGTAGTGCGCCAAATATAAACCCAAATGCCGTGACAATGCGTGATTATGCTGATGATACTCGCCTTTGGATTGATGCCTTAAGAAAAGAAAAGGGCATAAAGTGTGTCTGGTTGTTTGGGCATAGTGAAGGTGGTCTCACTGCAATGTTAACAGCACAACAACCAGAAGGAATTTGTGGGTTAATTTTGGCCGCAACACCAGGGCGGAAAACGGGGGAAATTTTACGAGAGCAACTCAAGAATAACCCTAGCAATGCACCGTTACTCTCCGATGCTTTTACCATCATTCAAATGCTTGAAAAAGGGCAAACAGTTGGCATAGAAAAAATACCTACCCCTTTGTATGGTTTATTTCATCCAGTAGTGCAGAATTTTTTAATTGATCAAATGAGTTATGATCCAGTCAATTTGATCGCCAGTATTTCTTTACCTATTCTAATCATACAAGGTGATGAAGATATTCAAGTATCATTAGAACGTGATGCAAAAAAATTGTACAAAGCAGCACCCAACGGTGAATTGGTTGTGTTACCTGGTGTGACTCATGTTCTAAAACAGACTGCTTCATCTTCATTGGTAGATAATTATATGACCTATTCAGATCCTAATGCACCGATTGCGGAAAGTGTGGTTCAGGCTGTGGGTAAGTTTATTGAATCCCATCATTATGAATGATTCGTAAAAGGCAAAAAGGTCTCCGACTTGGTAATAGGCACATACGTTAATAATCTATTTTCAGGTGATTTAACATCCTTAATCAGGTTAAAAAAATAATAGGTAAAGTTCTCGTCAATAGTCCATAAAACTAAGAAAAGTAGTCAGTCTAGAATAAAAGCATCAAGCGACCATCATTGTTGTATTTTAATGTTAGATAAACGAGTTATTCATTTATGATTATTGAGATTATTTTGAATAAAATACTATTTTTTAAATTTTTTTAAATTATTGATTTGTTTTTATTTTTTTGTTGAACGAAATTTTTTTAAAAAACCACCAAAATCCATAACAACTACCAATAAACAATGGAATAATGATGAAAAGCCCCCAAACTTGGGTTAGATCTTCATTTATAAAAAGATAAAAAAATATGGTTCCGCCGAAAAGGATGATGAACTGGAGCCAAATAAAACAAATAAGCACATATACGCAGCCAGATTGTGTTGATGTATTTGTTTGTTGGGTTTTTGTTATTGGTTTATTTAAGGGATGATTTGCAGCAATTGAATGATGAATATATGCTTGATTGTGATAGCGCTTCATTCTCGGGCTATATTTTCCGTAAGCCAGCATAAATAACATTAAAAAAAAGGGCAGAATTACCATAGGGGTTGTTAATATACCCTCTATAACAGTTGTGATTATTCCTAATGTATAACCAATAATATCTGAAACTGAAGCTTTGAGGAGGACATAAATTAATAGAGATAAACCAATTACAGCCGTGCAAAAATAAGTAAACTGTTCACCAATGATCCATAACAGGAAGAAAAGTGGCCAGCCCATAATAAAAGCGATACAAGCCCATCCTAATATTTTCCCCTCAAGTAATTTTCTATCGCCTAATTTAATTTTCATTGTTTAGTGTAATGTATGCAATATTGGGTAATTTTTGTGTTTTTATGAGTAATAAGGCCAGCAAAAATACTGGCCTTATATCTTAGTCCAGATAAACTTAATGATTTTCGAAAGGAATTTCTTTATTCAAAACTTTATGCATACGATCTTTGTCTAATGCTTTTTCCCATGCAGAAACCACTACAGCAGCCACAGCATTACCTGTGATATTGGTTAAGGCACGACATTCACTCATAAAGCGATCAATACCTAAAATCAATACCATCCCTGCAATTGGAATATCCGGCACCACAGCTAAAGTTGCGGCTAAAGTAATGAAGCCAGCACCTGTGACACCAGAAGCACCTTTAGACGAAATCATTGCTACACCCAATATGGTAATTTGTTGTAATAGGCTTAAGTCAGTATTCGTGGCTTGAGCAATAAAAAGAACCGCCATCGTCATGTAAATATTGGTGCCATCCAAGTTAAATGAATAACCTGTTGGTATGACCAAGCCCACGACAGGTTTCGCACATCCTAAATGTTCCAGTTTGCGCATCAGTTGGGGCAGAGCAGATTCAGAAGAACTGGTACCCAATACAATCATTAATTCTTCTTTTATGTAGGCAATAAATTTAAAGATATTAAAGCCAACATAATATGAAATAGCACCTAAGACAACAATCACAAATACAATTGCAGTAAAGTAGAAAGTCAAAATAAGTTCTAACATCGGGCCTAAAGCAGAAATACCATATTTACCAATGGTAAAGGCCATGGCACCTAATGCACCGATTGGTGCCAGTTTGGTGATAAAACCAATGACAGCAAAAAGCACGTGAGAGATTTTTTCAAACAGTTCGAAAACCATTGCACCTGTTTTGCCCATACGGGACAAACCGGCTCCGAATAAAATGGCAACCAATAATATTTGCAAAATATTGCCATCCACAAATGCACTAAATAGGGTATTGGGGATAATGCTCATTAAAAAATCAACCAATGAACCATCATGTTGGGCATGGGTATATTTTTCAATATCTTTTGTATTTAAATGGCTCGGGTCAATATTCATGCCAACACCAGGGCCAAAAAAGTGAGCAGACATTAAACCAATGACTAAGGCGAAAGTTGACACAATTTCAAAGTATAGTAAAGCTTTTGCGCCCACTTTACCTACTTGTTTCATGTCATGAATCCCAGCAATACCTGTGACAACAGTACAGAAGATAATGGGGCCAATCACCATTTTGATCAGCTTAATAAAAGCGTCTCCTAAAGGCTTAAGATCGACTGCTGACCAATGAGCTTCTGCTCCTGTCACATTTTCCGGTGCAGGAAAATAGTGACCGAGTAGGATACCAACCACAATTGCAAAAATGACTTGCACATATAATATTTTATAAAAAGGGGTTTTTTGCATATATAAGAAGCCTTTCTCCATTTGCCGATATATAGAATATCTAATTGTTTGATTTTATTATTTTTGTATTTAATTTTTTTAAATATTTTCTATTTAATTTATTGCAATTGTTGATAAATTTTTTTGATAAATATTTAAAATTTGGGCGCTAACTTAATGATATAAAAGCATTAATAATTCAGAGCGGCGCTATATTATCATAAAATAAAAATATTTATTCATTAATTTGAATGAAACTGTATTTGAGTGTAAATATTTTTACGTAAATAAAAATAAATTTTTATGGTAAATAATAATGCTAGTCTATTGTTTATAATAAAAAATTATGTAGAATGAAGACAGACTGTTATGCATAGAATAAACATAACGATAATTAAAGTAAATTATGGGCATTACTATTTTATCTGTTTAAGGGCTTACAGTAATATCAAAAAACGGTTAAAATAACCGATTGTGTGATTTTTTTCGTATGTGAACAGGTAAATGTTGTTTTGGTTTCTAATATATACATTTCTCAGGGCTTGTTTATTACGTAGTAAATGAATGATCAATTAAATGTTTAGTTTTGAAAAAAATAATACCAAATAAATGGTTAATGAATGGAGAGTTAAATTATGTCAACCCCTACACAGTTTCCTAATGATATTGATCCAGTTGAAACGCAAGAATGGTTAGACGCATTAAGTTCTGTTTTAGAAAATGAAGGCCCAGAAAGAGCTCATTTTTTATTGGAAAATTTAGTTAAATATACACGTCGTAGAGGCGTACATTTACCTTTTGATGCCACAACTTCTTATATCAATACTATTCCTGTAGGCCAAGAACAAAAAATACCTGGAGATCAGGAGCTGGAACACCGTATTCGCTCGTTTATTCGTTGGAATGCAATAGCGATGGTGTTAAGAGCCAGTAAAAAAGATCTTGAGTTGGGGGGGCATATTGCATCTTTTCAATCAGCTGCGACATTATATGATGTAGGGTTTAACCATTTTTGGAAAGCAGCCAATGCAGAGCAAGGTGGCGATATGGTGTTTATCCAAGGGCATTCTGCTCCTGGTATTTATGCCCGTGCTTTTGTTGAGGGTCGCTTAACAGAAGAGCAAATGAGTAATTTCCGTCAGGAAGTTCACGGTGGTGGTTTGTCTTCTTACCCTCATCCATGGTTAATGCCTGATTTTTGGCAGTTTCCAACTGTTTCAATGGGTCTTGGTCCTTTGATGGGGATTTATCAGGCTCGTTTCTTAAAATATCTTGAATCTCGTGGTTTGGTTCAAACCAAAGGTCGTAAAGTTTGGGTATTTTGTGGTGATGGTGAAATGGATGAACCAGAAAGCCAAGGTGCCATTTCTCTTGCTGCACGCGAAGGTTTGGATAACTTGATTTTTGTGATTAACTGTAATTTACAACGTCTAGATGGCCCTGTGCGTGGTAATGGCAAAATTATTCAAGAATTAGAAGGCAACTTCCGCGGAGCAGGTTGGAACGTCTTAAAAGTTATTTGGGGTAGCCGTTGGGATGGCTTATTGGCTCAAGATAAAGACAATATCCTCAAACAACGTATGGATGAATGTGTTGATGGTGATTACCAAACATTTAAATCTAAAGATGGTGCTTATGTACGTGAACAGTTCTTTGGCAAATACCCAGAATTAAAAGACATGGTTGCCAATATGAGTGACGATGAAATCTGGGCATTAAACCGTGGTGGTCATGATCCACATAAAGTTTATGCTGCTTACCATGAAGCCACCAATAATGCCAATGGCCGTCCTACTGTTATTTTGGCAAAAACCATTAAAGGTTACGCGATGGGTGCTTCTGGTGAAGCACAAAATACAGCGCACCAAACCAAGAAAATGGATATTGAATCATTGCGTCGCTTTAGAGATCGCTTTGATATTCCTGTTACTGATGAACAATTAGAGTGCCCACCATTTTATCGTCCAGCTGATGACAGCCCTGAAATGCAATATATGCAAGAGCGGCGTAAACAATTAGGTGGCTACTTGCCAGCACGTCACCCTAATCATGAACCATTGCCTATTCCAGAATTAAGTGCATTTGAGGCACAACTTAAAGATAGTGGCGATCGTGAGTTTTCAAGCACTATGGCGTTTGTGCGTGTGTTAAGCACTTTGTTAAAAGACAAACAAATTGGTAAACGTATTGTGCCAATTGTGCCAGATGAAAGCCGTACTTTTGGTATGGAAGGTATGTTCCGTCAGTATGGTATTTGGAACCCTAAAGGCCAAACTTATGTACCACAAGACCATGATCAGTTGATGTTCTATAAAGAATCGGTAGATGGTCAGATTTTGCAAGAAGGTATTAATGAACCAGGTGCAATGAGTTCATGGATTGCGGCAGCAACCAGTTATGCTAACAGTAACTTTACCATGATCCCATTTTATATTTACTACTCAATGTTTGGGTTCCAACGTATAGGCGATCTAGCATGGGCAGCAGGAGATTTACGTGCAAAAGGTTTCTTATTAGGGGGAACAGCAGGTCGCACGACATTAAATGGTGAAGGCTTACAGCATGAAGATGGGCATAGCCATATTCAAGCTGGCTTGATTCCTAACTGTATCAGTTATGATCCAACTTTTGCTTATGAAGTTGCTGTGATTGTTCAAGATGGTTTACGTCGCATGTTTGTTGAGCAAGAAGATGTGTTCTACTATTTAACTGTAATGAATGAAAATTATCATCACCCTGCTATTCCAGAAGGTGAAAAAGTTAAAGAAGATATCTTAAAAGGTATTTATTGCTTAAAAGAAGGCGAAGCAGGCAAATTAAAAGTTCAGTTAATGGGCTCAGGTACCATTTTAACTGAAGTAATGGCGGCAGCAGACTTATTAAAAGCTGATTTTGGTGTAGATGCGGATATTTGGAGCGTGACTTCATTTAATTTACTGAACCGTGATGGCCGTGAGGTCGAGCGTTATAATCGCTTACACCCATTAGCGCAAGCGAAAGTGCCTTTTATTACTGAACAGTTACAAGGTCGTAGTGGCCCATTTATTGCTGCAACGGATTATATTCGTGAGTATGCAGATCAGGTTCGCCAATTTGTACCAGGAGATTATGTGGTATTGGGTACAGATGGCTTTGGTCGCAGTGATTCACGTGCAAATTTACGTGAATTCTTTGAGGTTAATCGTTATAACGTGGCGGTGGCAGCTTTAAGCGCATTGGCTAACCAAGGTCAGATTGGTAAAGATGTGGTTGCTCAAGCGATTGAAAAATATGGCATTGATGCTGACGTTGAACCAAGCTGGAAACGTTAATTAAACACTCAGGCAGTATCTCTGCCTGAGTTTTAACGATATAAACGAAACAAATGGCAAACTGAATAAAATTAAGGAAAGACCATGAGCCAACTGATAGAACAAAAAGTGCCTGATATTGGCGGACATGATAATGTAGATATTATTGATGTTGCGGTAAAAGTCGGTGACAGTGTCAATGTAGATGACACACTGATTACCTTAGAAACAGATAAAGCAACAATGGATGTACCAGCAACACAAGCCGGTATTGTAAAAGAAATAAAAGTAACAACTGGCGATAAAATCAGTGAAGGTGGTGTGATTTTGGTTCTGGAAAGTGCTGCTACTCAAGCCGCTACTACCCAACCTGTAGAAGAAACTAAAACACAACCAGTTGCAACTGCAGCTCCAACCGCTTCGTCTAATGGACAAGATATCACACTCGTTGTGCCTGATATTGGTGGGCATGATAATGTCGATATTATTGATGTAGCAGTTAAAGTGGGCGATACAATTAATGTAGATGATACGTTAATTACCTTAGAAACAGACAAAGCCACCATGGATGTTCCTGCAACTGCTGCTGGTGTGGTCAAAGAAGTCAAAGTCAAAGTAGGGGACAAAATCAGCGAAGGTGGTGCGATTGTGGTTGTTTCTTCTTTAGCAACAACATCTTCAGTTAAAACTGCCCCTGCTCAAGTAGAACCTACAGCACCACAAGCAACGACTGTAGCCAGCCAAACAGCTGCGCCAGCACCACAACAAGCACCTCGTCAAAGAGAAGCATTTGGTGCGACACCATTTAATGAGCAAACCTTTATCAAAGCACATGCAAGCCCATCAGTACGTGCATTGGCGCGTGAATTGGGTGTTGATTTAGGCCAATTAAAAGGTACTGGTCGTAAAGGCCGTATTGTTGCAGATGATATCAAGAATTATGTAAAAGCTGCTTTACAAGGCAATACTGCTAGTGGCGCGGCAGCAGGCACATCATTAGGTGGTGGTTTGGATTTATTGCCATGGCCTAAAGTAGATTTTGCTAAATTTGGTGAGGTCGAAGTACAACCATTAAGCCGTATTAAGAAAATTTCTGGGCAAAACTTAAGTCGCAATTGGGTGATGATTCCTCATGTTACCGTCAATGAAGACGCTGATATGACTGATCTTGAAGCATTCCGTAAGTTAATGGTAAAAGAGTGGGAAAAAACAGGCGAAAAACTGTCTCCTTTGGCTTTTATCATTAAGGCGTCTGAGTTGGCTTTAAAAGCCTTCCCTGAATTTAACTCCTCTTTGGATGGCGATAATTTGGTATTGAAAAAATACTACAATATTGGTTTTGCAGCAGATACACCAAATGGATTGGTTGTGCCTGTGATTAAAAATGTAGACCAAATGGGTGTGCGTGAGATTTCAGGAGAATTAACCCGTTTATCTGGCTTGGCGCGTGAAGGTAAGTTAAAACCAACCGATATGCAAGGTGCGTGTTTCACTATTTCCAGTTTAGGTGGTATTGGTGGAACAGGCTTTACCCCAATTGTAAATGCACCAGAAGTGGCTATTTTAGGTGTGTGTAAGTCACAAATCAAACCTGTTTGGAATGGTAAAGAGTTTGAACCGCGCCTAATGTGTCCATTGTCGTTATCATTTGATCATCGAGTGATTGATGGTGCAGCAGGTATGCGTTTTACCGTATATATTGCTAAATTGTTAAGTGATATCAAGCGTTGGGTGTTGTAAGTAATTTGCTTTAAAGGCTGCCTAGGTAAGTATGGCAGCCTTTTCATATATCAATAATGAGTTTGAACTCATTTTGGGAGTAAAAATAATGGCTCTAGTTGAATTAAAAGTCCCTGATATTGGTGGGCACAGTAATGTAGATGTAATTGATGTTCTGGTTAAAGCAGGTGACAGTGTCGCTTTAGAAGACGCATTGATTACTTTGGAAACAGATAAAGCAACGATGGATGTGCCTGCTGAACAAGCAGGAGTGATTAAAGAAGTTAAAGTTGCCGTAGGCTCTAAAGTCAGTGAAGGTGATGTGATTGCGTTGGTTGATGTTGCCGCTAGTGAACAAGTGGCACAAGCTACTACCAGTACAACATCTGAGGCAACCAAATCTGCACCTGAGGCAGTTGTTGCACCAGCTGCTGCCAGTTTTTCAGGTAGTGCAGATACAGAATACGATATGCTGGTTTTAGGTGGTGGTCCTGGTGGTTATTCTGCCGCTTTTCGTGCTGCAGACTTGGGGTTAAATACGGTTATTGTTGAGCGATACAGTACTTTAGGTGGTGTTTGTTTGAACGTAGGTTGTATCCCATCTAAAGCGTTGCTACACAATGCTGCGGTAATGGACGAAGTGAAGCATTTGGCTGCTAATGGCATTAAATATGCAGAACCAGAAATTGATATTGATGCTTTACGTGGATATAAAGAAAAAGTCATTTCTAAGTTAACGACAGGTCTAGCTGGTATGGCGCGTGCACGCAAAGTGACTTTTGTTCGAGGTGTTGGGCAATTTATTGATCCAAACCATATGGAAGTTGCCTTGACCCAAGGTTCAGGACAAGAGCTAACAGGTGAAAAGCAAACCATTAAGTTTAAACAGGCCATTATTGCTGCTGGCAGCCGTGTGGTGAAACTACCTTTTATTCCAGAAGATCCGCGTATTGTCGATTCAACTGGCGCTTTAAAATTACAATCTGTTCCAAAAAGAATGCTGATTATTGGTGGTGGCATTATTGGGTTGGAAATGGGGACAGTTTATTCCACTTTAGGTGCGCGCTTAGATGTGGTTGAAATGATGGATGGCCTGATGCAAGGTGCAGACCGTGATATGGTTAAAATTTGGCAAAAATACAATGCCCATCGTTTTGATAATATTATGACTGGCACCAAAACAGTTGCCGTTGAGGCCAAAACAGAGGGTATTTATGTGACTTTTGAAGGCGAAAATGCTCCTAAAGAGCCTCAATGTTATGATCTAGTACTGGTTGCTGCTGGCCGTGCGCCAAATGGCTTAACCATTGGTGCGGATAAAGCAGGTGTTGCTGTGTCAGAAAGAGGTTTTATCAATGTTGATAAACAAATGCGTACCAATGTGTCCCATATTTTTGCCATTGGGGATTTAGTAGGGCAACCAATGTTGGCACATAAAGCTGTACATGAAGGACATGTGGCAGCAGAAAACGCCGCAGGGCACAAAGCTTTCTTTGATGCTCGTGTGATTCCTGGTGTAGCCTATACTGACCCTGAAGTTGCATGGGTGGGCGTAACAGAAGAAGTAGCCAAAAAAGAAGGCATTAAAATCACCAAGTCCGTTTTCCCTTGGGCTGCTTCTGGTCGTGCCATTGCCAATGGTCGTGATGAAGGCATGACAAAGCTGATTTTTGATGAACAAACAGGGCTGATTATTGGTGGTGCGATTGTGGGTACAGGAGCAGGCGATATGATCAGTGAAATTTGTTTGGCCATTGAAATGGGTTGTGATGCTGAAGATATCGGTAAAACCATTCACCCTCATCCTACTTTAGGTGAAAGTATTGGTATGGGCGCAGAAGTGGCTTTAGGCATGTGTACCGATTTGCCACCAATGAAGAAAAAATAATCTGTTTCATTGTATTAATCAAAAAACAGCAACCAATGGTTAGGTTGCTGTTTTTGATTATCTAATGTTTCCTTGAGTCAGTAGATCAAAAACATTTTCTTGGTATAAAGCATTAAAAAATGCTTCAGAAGCTGGATGAGACCAGTCACCTAACATATCAGCTAGGGCAGGAAAGGTGGTTAATGTGTCAATTCCTGCCAGGTTCAATCGACGTTCTGCATGTTGCTCTCCTAAGCGGGTATTGCCTCCTGAAGCATCCATTAATGTTATGACATTAAAGCCTTCTTTTTTTGCCGAAAGGGCTGGTGGTGTCAAACAGACTTCTGTTGTGAGCCCAGCCATTATTAGATTTTTTTTGCCTGTGGTTCTAACTGCATTGGCAAAATGAGGATCATCCCATGCATTGATGACGCCAAATCGTTGTATCCGATTTTCATAGGCTTCTGGTAAAATTTCCTTCAACTCTGGTAACAGCAGACCTTGTGCTTGATCTTCCATGCTGCTGGTTAAAACAACAGGCATAGCGGCACTTTTGGCAAAGCGAGCCAATACACGGGTCCAGACTTTTACTTGTTCTCTTTCTTCTTTTGTTAAAGCACCTGCCCAGTTGATGGTACCGACTTGGTGGTCAATTAAAATAAGTGCAGTGTTTTCGATTGTAAATTTATTCATGATGTGTTTCCTCGTCTATTAAGTGATTTAAGTTCAGTCATGAGTGACAGTAAGTATATTTTATGTTTGCTATATATGAAAATAAATGTTTAAATTAAGAATTATGATTCCATTTTTGGAAATATAATGAATAATCTATTACGTGATATTGTTTTTTTTGTTGAAGTAGCCAAACATATGAGCTTTAGTAAAGCTGCCGAAGCGATGGATATGCCTAATTCATCTTTATCTCGGCGCATTGCTGCTTTAGAAAAAGAGCTGGGGTTAATGTTGTTTCATCGCAGTGCTCGAAAAATAGAATTAACCGAAGCTGGAACAGTTTATTATGAACAATGTAGGGTTTTAGTAGAACAAGCTGCTGAAGCCAAAGCTTCTTTAACCCATCATATGTTGGAGGCGTCAGGGCATTTGAAGATGTCTATTCCTGTAGATTTTGGCTTGAGTTATTTGAATAATGCCTTGGTTTTGTTTTCAAAACAATACCCAAAAATACATATGGATATTGAGTTGTCTCCTAGGCAAATTGATTTTTCTACGGAACACTTTGATTTGGCTATTCGTTTAGGGCAATTACCCGATTCTCGTTTGATTGCTCGAAAAATTACCACTATTGAACATAAGCTATATGCTTCTAGATCGTATTTACAATCAAAATCAGAATTGATTAGGCCTGAGGATTTACATCAACATAATTGCTTGGCTATGCGCCAAGCAGAAACAATGTGGTTGCTATCAAATGATCAAGAAACTTTATCGATACAGATAAACCCATTACATATATTGGGCAATCAGCAATTATTATTGCATTATGCTTTAGAAGGTTGTGGAATTGTTGCTTTAGGTGTGAATGTTGTTCAGCCATATGTGCAAAGTGGGCGATTGGTCTGTGTTTTACCAAAATACTCTATGCCTGAACGGCCTGTATATGTTGTCACGCGGGGCAGGCAATTGCCTTTACGGATACAAGTATTTATTGATTTTTTAATTGAATATTTTAATAAATAGCCATGATTTAAAAAGAAAAATCAACAGAAAAAAGGGTAAAATCGGTCTTTTTTATAGCACATTTATGTTAAAAACGTTAGAATATACACATAAAAGACAATCGGATTGATTACAGGAAACGATAGAATGAAACAACGTGTACGTGTTTGGGACCTGCCAACAAGGGTTTTTCATTGGTCATTGGTATTGGGTATTGCTTTTATGTACTACTCTGCAAATAATGGCATGATGGAAAGGCATTTACAAGTAGGTGTTTTTTTACTGGGTTTGGTTTTATTCCGCCTTTTTTGGGGTGTGCTGGGCAGTCAAACTGCACAGTTTCGTCATTTTATTAAAGGGCCAAAACAAATCAAACGTTATTTGACAGGGCAGTTAACCGAAGCGGAACAACCAGGGCATAATCCTGTAGGGGCTTTGATGGTTGTGGCTTTGCTGAGTTTGGTTTCCTTACAGATCATCACAGGGTTGTTTTCGCCAGACAATAACACTTATATTTATTCTGGCTATTTGAATGGGTTGGTTAGCAGTAAAGTAGGCGATGCGATGTTGTTTGTTCATCAAAGATTATTTTGGGTACTGATTGGTTTTGCCTGTGTACATGTGTTCAGTATATTGGCTTATGCTGCATTAAAACGGATAGACTTAATTGGCCCAATGTTTACTGGATACAAAAAAATTGAGGGTGATACACCTAATTTACGCTTTGCGTCAAAAGGTTTGTCTTGGGTTATTGCCATTATTGTTGTTGCGCTTATTTATTTAGGGCACTTCCTGATGCAAGGATAAAGCAATGGTTTTATTGATAAAAGCAGGCTTAATTGTAAGCCTGCTTTTTTGTTAAAGCTTGCTGATAAGTAATTCAGCTTTGCCCAAATTAATTAAGCTGGTTGCTCATCAGTTGTGGGTCGAAGGAAAGCAAATCATATAATGGTTGTATTTCTTGTTGATGGGATAGGGCATTAGTATCAACAATGACCAGATTGTTTATTTGCATAATACGTTTGATTTGTGGCCACCAATTGACATAGTGGATGCGTTCGGCAGCTAAGAAAATAAGTTTAAATGTTTATCTTGAAATAATGTTAAAGCATGGCCTGTATCACCTTATGTGATTTTTGGTTTTTATATAGAAATACCCCTGAATGAATAATCAATTCAGGGGTATTGAATAAGTGAAGTGTTTCGGTGATTTATTTACCAGGAACAGTACCCATTCTTTGTTTAAGAGAGATGTGTGGCTGACCGAATAAGCTGGCATAGTAAACAGAGTTGGTCATCACTTTTTGCACATAATCACGTGTTTCGTTAAAAGGAATGGTTTCTGCATAAATTGTGCCTTCTAAAGGTCTGTTGGCACGCCAGTTACGTGCTCTGCCGGGGCCTGCATTATAACCCGCGGTGGCTAATACTTCGTGACCTAAAGTATCATGAACATGATCAAGATACCATGTACCCATTTGGATATTGGTATTGATGTCATCAATGCGATAGCTGCCAATCCCCATTTTGCCTGCAATCCATTTGGCCGTTGCTGGCATAATTTGCATAAGACCCGATGCTCCAACGGTGGAGCGGGCACCAATAATAAATCGGCTTTCCTGACGGATTAAACCATATACCCATGCTGTATCTAAACCAAGAGGGTCAGCGTAACTTTGGGTTACATCTTTATAAGGCGAAAGATAACGTAAGGAATAGTCTAGTTTTTCATTGGTTTGTTCCGCAGAAAAAATGGCCATTTCTAAAAAACCATTTTGCTGTGCTAAAGCGGCAGCTGCCAGTAAATCATCTTCTGATCTATTTCTCATGGCAAAACGCCATTCTCTGCGAGCGTCTTCTCTTAACTCTGCACGGCCTTCTGTATTAGAGGCATGAAACAGTGCCAATGCTCGGGCAATGGCAGGCTCTGAATTGACTTTACGTATAGCAGCATTGCTTGCTTTACCTACATTGCTTTGTGCGGTGACTTTCCCTCCAAGCTCTTCTGTAGACAAAACGGCATAGTAATTGCGTCCTGTTTTGCTGATTTTTTGCCATATTTCTTGGGCAGCAGCTAGGTTGCCTTGTACTTGATAACATCTGGCAAGCCAATACTGCCATGGGTTACTTTGTTGAAGATCTACTGGCATATTGCGAATAATTCGTGCCAATGAATCCCAGTTTTGTCCTCGTAATGCTGCTCTTGCCCACCATTCCCATTGCTCATTGGTCAATTGAGCAGAGTCTGCTTGATTAAAATAACTCAATGCAGCGGACATATTGAGTTTTTTTGCTTCTGCTAAGCCTAATTTACCCCAAACAAAACCTTCTTGTTCTGAGTTTAAATTGCCCCCTAAACGAGACAGTTGGCTGATAGATGTACCTTTTTTAATGGCTTCTGGATTACTGGCTGCAAAAAGTGCACCTTCGATTTCTCCCTGTGTACCAGAACCAATAGAACCACCCAGTTGTGTAGGTAATGGGCTACCCAGTGAACGTGCTAAAGAACGTGCGGCAGTGGTTTGGTTTTTGCCCAGTAAAGCGCGAACGCGTTGCCATCCTAGTTTTGAATCAATCAGATTATTTTGTGCTGCTAAGCCTAATAAGGTGTTACAGCCTTCTGGCAGTTTAGCATCACTTTTCATGATGTTTTCAATAAAAATAGACTCACTTGTGCCTTGATTGATCAAGTTAATTTGTTGGTAGCAGCTGACTTCTTGATCGGTACCTTTAGGGTCAAGTTTGGTAAATTCTTGATTAAATGTTGACCATTGTCCTCGTTTTGCCAGACTTTTTAACCACTGATTGCGTACTCTTTCTGTTAAGTAACTGTTTTCAGTTTGTTGGCGTAAAAAAGCACCTGCAACCAAATCATCATCGGTTTCTGCTGCTTTTAGGGCAGCCCAATATTGAGGATATACAGCCAGCAATTCTTCTGGAGACGTGGTGGCGGCAATTTGCTGAATGTCTTGTACGGTACTGGTTTTTTTGCGGTAAGTATCACGTGCTTTGAGCACGTCTTGATTGATGCCTGCATAAATAATACCAGAGGCAATGGTGATGATGCCTACACCAATTGCCATGTTTTTTTTACTAAAATACATAGATAAACCTTTTTTCATCGGGTTATTTGCGCCAATAGGCAGGAGTAAATAAAATCAAAATGGTGAATATTTCCATGCGGCCCATTAACATTGCAAGCATACAGACCCATTTTTGATAGGCTGTTAAACTGGCAAAGTTGTGGGTCGCATCAATAATCCCTAATCCTGTTCCATTGTTGGTAATACAGGAAATTGCTGCGGAAAAGGAACTAAAAAAATCCAGATCAGAAAGCATTAATGCAAAACTAAACAATATAATAGTGATAAAGTAGACAAAAATAAAGGCTAAAGTGGAAAATGCCATTCTTTCTGAGACGGGGGAGTTGTTTATTTTCACTGTTCGCACAGCATTAGGGTGAAGCAGCAAGATCATTTCTCGTACACTAAATTTGAACAATACAATGGCTCGTGCCATTTTAATGCCTCCACCAGTGGATCCAGAACCTGATATAAATGTGCCCAAAAATAACATCCATAATGCAATAACGGGTGGCCATACTGTGTAGTTTGCGCCCATAAACCCAGCAGTTGTACCAATTGAGACATAATTAAAAAATACATGCCTGAATGATTCGCTAAATGAGTAAATGTTTTTTAACCATAAATAAAGTGCAGCCAGAATAATGCTGGTGAATAAAATTGCAAATGCGTATTTCGCCTCTTGATCGTTTTTGTAAAAAGAGAGTTTTTTGGTTTTAAAGGCAAAAAAGTGGGTGGTGAAGTTCATAATAGCCAGTAACATGAACACACATAAAACCATTTCAATGGCAACTGAGTCAAAGTAGGCAATACTGTGATCATGCGTTGAAAAGCCACCTAAAGACAGCGTTGATAAAGCATGACAAACAGCATCTAGCCAATTCATGCCTGCTAATTTAAGGGACAAAATACACAAAAACGTCAGGAATACATAAACAAACCATAAATGTTTGGCAATTTTTGTGATTTGGGGGGCCAATTTATTGTTGTCACTTTGAAAGCCGGGCATTTCTCCCTTATATAGTTGGACACCGCCTAGACCAAGCAATGGGAAAATGGCGACAGCAAGGATGATGATCCCCATGCCGCCAATCCAATTTAAAAAGTGCCGCCAAAAATTCAGTGATGGGGCAAGGCTGTCTAGCCCTGTCATAATGGTTGCACCTGTTGTGGTCAACCCTGAAATAGACTCAAAAAATGCATCGGTAAAGGTAATATAGGGAAAATGGATATAAAAAGGTAGGCAAGCGACCAATGCGAAAATAATCCATAACAGAACCACAAAAGTAATACCGTCACGGGGTTTGAGTTCACGTTGGTATTTTTGTGTAATGATCCAAGTAGATGCTGTGATTAAAGCGGCAAAGGCAGAGGAAGTTAAATAAGTATGCAGTAATCCATCGTCATAAATGTAAGAAACTAAAGCCGGCAATAATAAAATGGCTGAGAACAGCAAGCCTAATTTAGACAGTGCGTGTAAGATAGGGTAAAGCTTATGCCTAAAATCGTACTTTACATTAAATGCAGTCGATCTTAAGGGTTTAAAAAACGTTCTTTTTGGAGGCTGATGTCGTTTTTGTGCTTTGCTCATCAAAAGAACCCTAATTTTACTTGGATTAATTTTTCCAGTTCTTTAACAGCAGTATTTCTGGAAACAAAGAAAATTACATGATCATTGTCTTCTAATACTAAATCGTGATGGGCAATCAATACTTGCTCATTGCGAATAATGGCATTGATATAACAGCCTTTGGGCAGTGCAATATCTTCAATACTGCGACCAATCAATTTAGAGGTATCTTTATTTCCATGAATAATGGCTTCCATAATTTCAGCACTGCCATGGCGAAGTGGGTACACCCCTTCGATATCACCACGGCGAATATAAGCCAGAATCGAACCAATGGTTGCCATATGTGGGGAGATGACAATATCAATGCTATTGCCTTCAATCAGGCTCACATAGGAGGAGCGATTAATCAGTGCCATGACTCGTTTTGCCCCATAGCGTTTAGCCAATAATGCAGACATAATGTTGTTTTCGTCATCATTGGTGACGGCACAAAAAACATCGGTTTCATCAATGTTTTCTTGTTTGAGTAAGGTTTCATCAGTAGAAGAGCCCAATAAAACCAGCGAATCATTTAAGTTTTCAGACAACCATTCTGCTCGTGTTTGTCTGTTTTCAATGACTTTTACATCAAAATGATGCTCTAAACGACTGGCTAAACGAAAACCAATATTGCCTCCACCGGCAACAATGACTTTTCTGGCTTTACGTTCTGAATGTCTGACTTCATCTAAAAGTAGGGGGATATGATCTTTAGCACCAATGATAAAAACTTCATCTCCTTCAATAATGACCGTATCGCCTTCAGGTGTAATCAAGCGATTGTTGCGGTAAATGGCGCAAATATTACCGTCTACTCCTTCTGGCAGGTCATTGCGGATTTCTTTAATGGGCTTGCCAATTAACTTACCACCTAAGCGAGCAGAAACAGCGACCATTTGCGCTTTTCCATCAGCAAAGCTTAATACTTGTAGTGAACCTGGGTGCTCAAATAGTTGATACAGATGATCGGTAACCAGTTGTTCAGGGCAAATGGATTCATCTACGCTAAAGCTTGTTAAGGCAGAACCTTCTTTGTATTCTAAATAATCAGAAGCGCGGATACGGGTGATACATGTTGGGATATTAAATATATCTGCTGCTATTTTGGATGCAGCTAAATTAATACTGTCTTCTCGGGTTAACGCCAATAATAAATCGGTATCTTTAGCACCTGCTTGCTCTAACACACTAGGGAGCGCAGCGTTGCCTTCAACTGTTTGTATATCCAGCCGATCACGAAGTTTTTTCAGTACGTCATCGTTTGTGTCAACAACAGTAATGTCGTTGCTTTTGCTGGTTGCTAAATTTTGTGCAACAGATGAACCAACTTGACCGCCACCTAAAATAAGAATTTTCACAGTAATATACGTCACATAAGAAATATAATGGAGTCACATTTTAAATTGAAATAGAGGCAATTGCATTAAGAAATTGAAACAAAAACAATGATTATTTAATGGATAAAACTCTTACTTGAATATAATGTAAATATCCAGTAAATACAAGCCGTTCATTAGAATTAAGAAAAACAATGTTACTCATAGGGATATTTGTGCTTTTAGGGTATTTTTCGATGTGGATTATTAGGGTATACTCTAAAGCTTAAGTATGGTTATGTGTTAATCAATCTTTTTATGTGATTGATTATCATCAAGAAGAAGTTTTCTGAAAGAAATAATAACAAGGTTTATCTTAAAAATTGGTCAGTACACCATACACTTCCGCCATTTTGATAGTAAAAAACAATTGTTATAATTAAATCAATTGAATTTACAAATTAAAAATACCTGTTATTATGGATACATGATTTTTTAACCACTAACTGAATGAAGGAAACACATTATGTCTTTAATTAATACTACGGTTAAACCTTTTAACGCAACAGCTTATGTAAATGGTAAATTTGAGCCTGTATCTGATGCAGATTTAAAAGGTAAATGGTCAGTTGTTTTCTTTTATCCTGCTGACTTTACTTTCGTTTGCCCAACAGAATTAGGTGATTTGGCAGACAACTACGAAGAATTTAAAAAAATGGGTGTAGAGATCTATTCTGTATCTACCGATACCCATTTCACTCATAAAGCATGGCACGACACATCTGACACAATTGGTAAAATCCAATATCCAATGATTGGTGACCCAACTGGTGTGATTACCCGCAACTTTGAAGTGATGATTGAAGCTGATGGTTTAGCAGAGCGTGGTACTTTTGTGATTAATCCAGAAGGTCAAATCAAAATTATTGAGTTGCATGACGGTGGTATTGGTCGTGATGCTAAAGAATTACTACGTAAAGTTCAGGCTGCTCAATATGTTGCTGCTCACCCAGGTGAAGTATGTCCTGCTAAATGGACACCAGGTGCAGAAACTTTAGCACCATCTTTAGACCTAGTAGGTAAAATCTAAGGTTTCAAAACAGGAACGCGTTCCTATACAAAAGCATCATTTATGTTTTGAAGTAACTGGCTTTAGCTGGTTACTTCAAAATAAACACTCAGTATTTTTAAATTAGTCCGTTTGTAACTGCTGTCTTCATCAACTAAAAAAGATCTTTCTTTAAGCGGCTTAATTTAAGCAGTTTGGGCTTGTTATATAAATTTTAAAGGGAATATCATGGGTATTTTAGATCAAAACTTGACCAATCAACTCAAAACATATTTGGCAAATTTGCAAAGGCCTGTTGAATTAATCGCATCTTTAAATGATTCAGAAGATGCAAAAAAAATGTTGGGTTTGTTAAAAGAAATCGAGGTATTGTCTGATAAAGTGACTGTAAAAGAAAATGGTACCAATGTACGTAAGCCTTCTTTTCAAGTCAGTACCCCAAATGTATCAACCAATATTCATTTTGCGGGTATTCCTCTAGGACATGAGTTTACTTCTTTGATTTTGGCTTTGTTGCAAGTAGGTGGTCATCCACTCAAAGTCAGTGAAGAGACGATTGCCCAAATTCGTGCTTTAGATGGGCAATATCAATTTGAAACCTATATTTCATTGACCTGTCAAAATTGTCCTGATGTGGTACAAGCATTGAATATTATGGCGTTATTAAACCCTAATATTGAACACTCTATGGTTGACGGTGCCATTTTCCAAGATGAAGTGAATGAGCGTCAAATTATGGCGGTACCATCTGTTTACTTGAATGGTGAAGTGTTTGGTCAGGGACGTATGACTTTAGAAGAAATTGTGGTGAAATTAGACAGCAATGCTGGCGCAAAAGCTGCTGAAAAATTAAGTGCTAAAGAAGCGTTTGATGTTTTGGTGATTGGTGGTGGTCCTGCAGGTTCTGCTGCAGCCATTTATGCTGCACGTAAAGGTATTCGTACAGGTGTTGTGGCAGAGCGCTTTGGTGGTCAAGTATTGGATACGATGGCTATTGAGAATTTTATTTCAGTTAAAGAAACTGAAGGCCCTAAATTAGCAGTTGCTTTGGAAGAACATGTTAAAGAGTATGGTGTTGATATTATGAACTTGCAAAAGGTGAGTAAATTGATACCAGCTGCACAAAAGGGTGGTTTACATGAAATCGAATGTGTCAGTGGTGCGAAATTAAAAGCAAAAACTGTCATCATTTCAACAGGTGCTCGTTGGAGAGAAATGAATGTACCAGGGGAGCAAGAGTATCGCGCCCGTGGTGTGGCTTACTGTCCTCATTGTGATGGTCCTTTATTTAAAGGTAAACGTGTTGCTGTTATTGGGGGTGGTAACTCTGGTGTGGAAGCTGCAATTGATTTGGCTGGTGTAGTCGGACATGTGACTTTACTTGAGTTTGGTGAAACACTGAGAGCTGATGCTGTATTGCAAGAGAAATTGCGTAGTTTAGACAATGTAAAAATCATTACGCAAGCACAAACTACAAAAGTACAAGGTGATGGACAAAAAGTGACAGGGTTAGATTACACTGATCGAGCAACAGGTGAGCAACACCATATTGAACTTGAAGGTATTTTTGTCCAAATTGGTCTGTTACCAAATACTGACTGGTTAAAAGGTACCGTAGAACTAAGTCCTCAAGGTGAAATCATCACCAATGCCAAGGGAGAAACTTCTGTTGCTGGTGTCTTTGGCGCGGGGGATGTGACCACTGTTCCTTACAAACAGATTGTGATTGCTATTGGTGAAGGTGCCAAAGCTTCGTTAAGTGCTTTTGATTACTTGATTCGTCAATAATTTTTTTAGCCTAAAAAAGCGACCTATTGGTCGCTTTTTTGTTATTTACTTAACTGAATTTGGGCCGAAACACGTAAGATAACATCTTGTTTGCCTGCTTCTACCTCGGGAATATAGGCTGATTGTGCTGAATCCATTGAAATTGAAGCGCTCTTTGCCATGCTCATTCTTTGGTAAACAGGTTGAATGCCTTGTTGACCAATATCCAGTGTCACAATTTGATAATGATTTAAACCGATATTTTTACCAATAAACAGTGCTTTATTTTTTAAACGTTGTAATGCTTCTGCGGTCAGTTCATTTTCTAAAGACAATAGTTTGTCTTTAGACACGGTGAACGAGATATCTTGAATGCGCGCATAACTTTGTACATCAGCAATAAATGTATTGATGGCATTAAAATCTTTACTGGTTAATGTAATGGTTGCTGTTTCTCGCCAAACATTACTTTTGGTATCTGTTCTGTAACTATTACGCCCAGCTAGAGCAACCTCAAGTGCCTTATTTTGACGTGCTTTTTGTAAAAGTTGGTTGGTTTGTAAGGTGACTTTTTTAGTCAGTTCGGCTGGGGTTTTGCCTTCTTCTTGAATGATGAGTGTCGCTGTCATTTCGTCACGTTCAACAGAGCGGCTGGCCGATTCGCTTAGATTAACCAAATTATAATTTAGTGGTTGTGCTTGTATTGTGGCTGCACTGATTAAACCAATGAATGCAAGTGTGTGTGCCCATTTATTCATATGTGTTTTTCCTTATGTTAAAGTCGGAAGTCGTAGTTTGTATTTGGTGGTTAATAAACGTATAACGAAGACAGATAAAGCAGTAATAAGTTCATTTATTGGGGTGATGACGCCAAAATAGTGTAATAGGCAGAAAATACAACCTCCTATAATACAGGCAATTGCATAGAGTTCTTGTGTGAATACAATGGGCACTTCATTAATCATAATGTCACGGATAATCCCACCTACAATGCCTGTAATGGTACCCATAAAAACACTGATCCATGTGGTGTAACCAAAAGCCATGGCTTTCTCTACGCCAACCACTACAAATAGCCCTAGGCCAATACCGTCAAACCAGAAAAAAGTATTGTCCAGTTTGGCTAAAAAGCGACGGAAGATAATCACAAATGCCAATGCAGCAATTGTACACCATAAATATAGACTGGAAAGCATCCAAAAAGGGGTAATGCCCAGTAATAAGTCGCGCAATGTACCGCCCCCAATAGCAGTTGCATAACCGACAACTAATGCACCAAACCAATCAAAATGTTTGCTGGCTGCTAAGCGGATACCACTAATAGCGAAAGCAATGGTGCCTGCTATTTCAATAATATTAAATAGTTTGATTTCATTTAATAATGTAAGTGTGTACATAATAGGGTAGGTCTTTTATATAAAAGTAAAAATTGCCTTGGCAATATACAGCCAAGGCAATTTTATTGTGTTTTAGGCTAACTATCTAGCTGATTTGGTATTAATTGAACATAATGACTCAATTGATGAGGTATCAATCTCTTTTTTACCACCTGTGTAAAATGTGCAGTGCCATTGTCCGATGGCGTCACGTTTAAACATAAATCGAGTACCAATGAATGCTTGTGTTGCTGGCTTTTTGAAAGTAGCAGTCACGGTCACTTGATCAGGCTTTTTGCTATTTTGTTGGATCGTTAGCCGTATTTCGTCAGAAGGGCTTTCAATGAATTGGCTGTTTTTAATTTTTTTTGCTTGCGCTTGAGTACTAACAGGTTTTTTCCCTTCGAAAATAGCCATTTCTACAGGCATCTTAATCATAGCGATTTTATCATATATTTGTCTTAAATCCTCTTCAGAATCATTATGATCAAGTGTTTCGAGATTTTTTGTTTTGAAATCAACAATAGAAGCTTCATCAGGGTTAAAGGGTAATGACACAGATCCATATTGAGTAATATTAACTTGAACATTAATATTCTTTGCTTGATTCAGTAATTTTGTCAGTGAGGGTAAATAATAAAGTTCTGATAAAACAGCAGATGATATGGTGTCATCTAATTTGTTGTTCGTGAGTCGAACAATGTCACCTTGGCTATTTAACACAACATTCATACTAAATAATATAGGGTTGTCTGTTAATTGAGCCTGAGATGTAGAAGGTGTTTCTTCTTCGTCCTCTGTATGGAATGTTTCTTCATGAAGAACATGATTACGTGTAGAAGGAAACAGCTTTTCAAGCTGTTGTTGGCTTAAATTAATGCGTATTTTGGTTTTACCACCTAACTGACGATCTTTTTTATCTAAAGGAACACTGACAAAAGCTGTTTCATCAATTGAATCAAATAGTTGTTTGATCTCTTCAATTGAGAGGGATTCTCTTGATTTTGGTAAAGAAAAACGAACGTATTTATTCTGGTAAGCTAGGCGCTCTTTTTCTGGCATCAGGAAAGAGAACTGAGGATTAAAGTCTCGTACATCTAATACGATATTGTTTTCTTTATTTTCTGTTTTTGTGAGTAAAGTTGCTGTTTTTATATTGACATAAATATGATCTGTTTTTGTCCTTAAGTTTGCTTGGGCGCTGGTTTTCTTTTGTATGTGATCATATGCACCTTTAGTATAAAACTGTGTATGTGCCAATAAATGACTCAAAATGATATCTTCAGCTCTTTCTTTTCCTTCTTCCTGTTGCTTAGCTTGCTTTGAAGTTGCTTGACTAGAAGAGTCAAAATCAATAATGGTTTCAAATTCATAGGATTTTGATAACAAAGGCTGGATACCTTTTTGTAAGGCCATTTTTGGGTCTTGTACTGGTGTGATACTTTGGCAGGCGGTTAAGCTCAATACCGTACTAAAACAGACAATATAAATAGAATTTTTTAAATAGGACATAGGTTGTTTCTCGTAAATGTAAATCGGTTTACTCATACTTGAGCAGGGTTTATTCTTGGGTAACTGAGGCCGCAGCATCTTCATCTTTAATTTCTATCGTTGATTGAGCATCTACAGCCTCTTCTAGAACTAAAGTTTCGTCTGTTTCTTGTTCATCATCAGTGCTATCGTCTATTTCAGCTTTTTGTTGTTCATTTTTAGGAAGGTCAATAATTTGAGAGGCTTTAGGCTCAAAACCTAAATTTGGGCGATTAGTATATTTGATTAAATATTCTGCAGAACTTATTAAATCAGGTGCCGTATTAGGAATGTTAAGTATATGATTAAACAGGGACATGGAAGTTGTGCTGTTTGATGTTATTTTAATAAACTGGTTTTTACTATTTAAAAGGTAGTCCATTTGGATGGGGGTATTGAAATAATCTTCAAAAGCTTTATTTTGTTCATTATCTTGTTTTTCTTCTGAGAGACCTCCAAAGATACCTGCCAACTCTGTTTTCTTTTTCTCTAATTGTTCTTCAAAATTTAATTTAGTTGTTTCTTCTGATAATGATTCGGGCATCATCATGTCAAGAAGAACATACATTTCTGTAACGGTCATCATCATTCGGATTTTTTTGACACCAGATTGTGCTTTGTCCTCAGATGATAGGGTAACTTCTTGAAAAAAGCGGTCTGGTAAAGCTGAGAGTAGGGTATTGTTTTGTTGAATAAAATATTGTTGAAAATCCTGAATGTTGGCTATTTTCTTGATGGTATTAATTTCTTCTCCAACATCAATTCTGATGTATTTATTTTGATATTCTTGAGGCGAAATAGTTGTTTTATCCATTAAGAATGGATTTATTTCATTAAAGCCAAAGATATAAGTGTGATTGCGATAATCATATAAAAAAGGAAGTGTGATCTTGGTGTCTAAATTATGAGACTGTGAAGACAAATCAATATGAATACCCATTTTCTCCTTTTTCCTGTCAACTCCGCCTTTTATGTACATTTGGCTGTTTCCAGCGAGGTTATAAGTGGTTTCTAAAATAGAACCTATGACTTTAAAGGCAGAGCTAAGGATTGCTGAGAAATAATCTTCTTTGTCTTGGGGCTGTGTGGCTGATAAGACTGATTGTTGAGTATTGTCTGATTTGAGTAAATAAGTGCTTTTGCCTTCAAATTCAAAGGAGTTTTGCCACAATTGTTCTGTGGCATGTAGGAATAAGGCTTTAGAATGATCGGTATTTGTTTGAGCCAAAGCAGTTTGTATACTTAAAAGTAGACAGGATAATGATAATACCTTAATGGTACGTGTAAGAGCCGACATAATATAAAAGCCTTTAATAAAATAAATGGGGGTCATTATAAATGGTTATGATGTGTTTGTGTGTATCACTGAAATAACCGTCAAAATTTTCGAAAATGGAGTTTGAGCTGAAAAAAACAATGCTCATTGAAATGTTTGTGTACAAAAATAATGGGATAACCTTAAATTAAAGGTTATCCCACAAGATAGTAAAAATTATTATTTGTAAATCAATTCAGGCTGTTTGCCTTCATCAATAACTTTTTCATCGATAATGACTTTAGACACATTATCTTGACTAGGTAAATGATACATCGTTTCTAATAAGGCACGTTCTAAAATAGAGCGTAAACCACGGGCACCTGTTTTTCTGGCCATTGCTTGTTTGGCAATACTACGTAGAGCAGAAGGCAGGACCTCTAGTTGCACATCCTCTAAATTAAACAAAGCTTGATATTGTTTGATTAATGCGTTTTTAGGCTCAGTTAGAATCATCACCAAGGCTTCTTCGCTGAGTTCTGCCAATGTTGCCGTTACTGGTAAACGGCCGATCAGCTCAGGAATCAGACCAAATTTGATTAAATCTTCTGGTTCCACTTCAGCAAAAAGTTCAGTGATGCCTTTGCTATTATCTTGGCTGACAATCTCTGCACCAAAACCTATGCCACCTTTTTCTGAGCGGCGGCGAATGATTTTATCCAGTCCATCAAATGCACCCCCACAAATAAATAAGATATTAGTGGTGTCGACTTGAATGAATTCTTGATTTGGGTGTTTACGTCCGCCTTGTGGTGGTACAGAAGCCACTGTTCCTTCAATCAGTTTGAGTAAGGCTTGTTGGACACCTTCACCTGATACATCTCGGGTGATAGAAGGGTTGTCACTTTTACGGGCAATTTTGTCTATTTCATCAATATACACGATGCCTCGTTGTGCTTTTTCAACATTAAAATCACATTTGCTCAGCAATTTAGTGATGATTTGTTCTACATCTTCACCAACATAACCAGCTTCTGTAAGTGTTGTGGCATCTGCCATCACAAAAGGCACATCTAGGCGACGCGCAAGCGTTTGTGCCAATAAAGTTTTACCAGAACCAGTCGGACCAATTAATAAAATATTGCTTTTGGCTAACTCTATATCCAATAATTTTACTTTAGGATGGTGTAAGCGTTTATAGTGGTTATAAACAGCAACAGATAAGGTTTTTTTGACCGAATCTTGCCCAATCACGTGTTCATCTAAGCTGCTGCACAATTCTTCTGGAGTGGGTAAATCTTCGAATTTAGTCACATCCGCTGCAGGTGCTTCTTCATCTGTATAACCACGATTATTGTCTTGGGCAAAAATTTGGCCGCAGGCTGCAACACATTCGTTACAAATGCAGCCGCCATCTTTACCTTGAATCAGTTGGTTGACTTCGTCTTCTGATTTTCCACAGAAGGAACAGTGTTGTAAATCATCACTCATGAGGCAGCCTTAATATCTGAATGATTAGCTAAAACTTGGTCAATTAGACCATAATCGCAAGCGTCTTGTGCAGACATAAAGTTATCACGATCAGTATCTCGTTCTAACTCTTCTAGTGTTTTACCTGCACGCTCGGCCATGATTTGGTTCAATTGTCTTTTGATTTTGATTAATTCTTTGGTATGAATTTCAATGTCAGTTACTTGTCCTGATAAGCCACCGCCACTTAATAGAGGTTGATGGATCATAATACGGCTATGAGGCAAAGCAAAGCGTTTACCTTTTGCACCAGCTGACAGTAAAAATGCCCCCATGCTGGCTGCTTGGCCAAGGCATAATGTAGAAACGTCAGGCTTGATGAAATTCATTGTGTCATAAATAGATAAGCCAGAAGTGACCACACCGCCAGGGGAGTTAATGTATAAAGAAATATCTTTATCTGGATTTTCTGACTCTAAGAATAACATTTGTGCCACAACCAGATTGGCTGTTTCATCTGTGACAGGGCCAACCAGAAAAATAATGCGTTCTTTAAGTAGGCGTGAGTAAATATCATAAGCACGCTCACCTCGGCCACTTTGCTCAACAACCATAGGGACTAAGCCTAAAGATTCAATGCTTGGTTTATTATGCATAAGTATGCTCCTTGAAATATGTGTATATGGTACAAAAGCACTAAAGCGACTTTTTGCCGCTTTAGTGCTTCAAATGATTATTTGCGTTTAAGCTGTACGTGCCTGTGTATCCATAATGTCGTCAAAAGTCATGTTTTTCTCATTTACTTTTGCTTGCTCTAATACGTAATCAACCACGTTAGATTCTAATACCAAAGAAGTAGGGCCTTGTAGGTTTTTCTTGTCAGAATAATACCATTGAACCACTTCTTCAGGGTCTTCGTAGCTGTCAGCAAATTCTTCAACTAAAGCTTTTACTTGCTCATCTTTTGCTTCTAGTTTGTTACTATCAACAAGGTGAGCTAAAATTAAACCTAAAGAAACACGACGCTCAGCTTGTTGTTGGAACATCTCTGCTGGTAATTGTGGCATGGTTTTAGGGTCCAAACCTTGATTGGCAAAATTTTGACGCATTTCGTTCATTAAGCGAACAATTTCTTCTTGTACCAATGCATTGGGTAGTTGGATTTCGGTTGCATCCAATAAAGCTTGCATTGCACTTTCTTTGGTCATTTCTGCTGTTCTGCGTTTGACTTCACGCTCAACATTTTTTTTGATTTCTTCACGCATTTTTTCTACGCTGCCATCTGTAATGCCTAAAGATTTTGCAAAAGCCTCATCAACTTCTGGTAACTCAGCTTGGGCTACATTATGTACTGTAATAGCAAAAACGGCATTTTTTCCAGCTAAGTCTTTGCTATGGTAATCTTCTGGGAAGGTAACATTAATGTCTTTTGTTTCACCTTCTTTCATGCCTTTAATACCGGTTTCGAAGTCTGGTAACATACGACCTTCACCTAATACAAATGGGAAGTTTGTTGCACTACCACCTTCAAATGCTTCACCGTCAACTGTGCCTTTAAAGTCAATAATGACACGATCGCCTTCTTTGGCTTCACGTTCTACTCTTTCAAAACGAGTACGTTGTTTACGTAAAACATCAATGGTTTTTTCCACTTCAGCATCGCTCACTTGGCAGCTGACTTTTTCGACTTCTTTACTACTTAAGTCACCAATAGTCACTTCAGGATAAACTTCAAAAGTGGCATCAATGGTTAACAATTTTTCGTCAGGTTGTTCTTTTTGTGCTTCAAAACTTGGGTAACCTGCCATTTTGATTTTTTGATCAACGATCACTTGGAAAAATGCTTTTTGAACTGTTTCGTTGACCACTTCTTCATTGATACCAGCACCATACATGGAAGCAACCATTTTTAACGGTGCTTTGCCTGGTCTAAAACCTTGAATTTTTGCTTTTTTTTGCGCTTTTTTAATGCGTGTATCGACTTCAGCATTCACATCTTCCCATTTGATTGAAAATGTGTATTTACGTTTTAAACCTTCTAAATTTTCTAACTTAGCTTCCATTAGTGAACCCTTTAATCTTAAGATGATGACAGCAACTTTTTGTTTTTTCTAAAAAAATAAAAAAGTGGCTTGTACAGTATTCAATTTAACAGGCGATTTTACCATGGGAATAGATTTTGAAACAGCTTTTTGTATTTGATGAAATAAATTTGTGACGAATAATTAAAATTAAGCTCTTTAAAATTTTATACAGTGATTTGACATAATGTGTTTTTGAATGAAATTTAAGAAACCAAAAACGCCTATAGGATATAGGCGTTTTAGATATTTAGATGTATTTAGTTAATAAACAACAGACACATCCGCATTAAAACTTTCGGGGGAGGCTGCAGCCCACATTTTTTGATAAAACGGATCTTGTACTGAGCCATTAATCAGTGCATTTTCTTCAATAAAAGTATAAAGAGAAGAAAGGGGCTGAATTCTACCATCTGCAAAACGTCTGGAAACATGGTGTGCGGTAATTTGGGCTGGGTGTTCTAGGCCTGCGGCCGCAACCATTTCAGATAAAGCTTTGAGCGTATTTTTGTGGAAGTTAAACACGCGTTCTGCTTTATCTGGCACTACTAATGCTTTTTGGCGTTGCGGATCTTGAGTGGCGACACCTGTTGGGCATTTATTGGTGTGGCAGCTTTGTGATTGAATACAGCCAACAGCCATCATGAAACCACGTGCTGAATTAATCCAGTCAGCGCCAATAGCCATGGTGCTGATGATGTCATAAGCACTGATGATTTTACCTGCAGCACCAATTTTGATTTTGTCTCGTATGCCAGCGCCAACCAGTGTGTTATGCACAAATAATAAACCTTCACGCATAGGCATCCCAATATGATCACTAAACTCTAATGGTGCCGCTCCTGTACCACCTTCTGTTCCATCTACAACAATAAAATCTGGGATGAAACCTGTTTTAAGCATGGCTTTGACGATACTCATAAACTCCCATGGGTAACCAATACACAATTTAAAACCGACAGGTTTGCCATTGCTTAACTCTCTTAATTGGCTTAAAAAAGCCATAAATTCCATTGGGTTGCTAAATGCAGAATGAGAAGGTGGTGAAATACAATCTTCTCCCATTGGAATGCCTCGTGTAATGGCGATTTCTTGAGTAATTTTTTCTTTTGGTAAAATACCACCATGGCCAGGTTTGGCACCTTGGCTTAATTTTACTTCAATCATTTTGATTTGTTCATGCGCTGCAGTTTGGGCATACTTAGTTGCATCAAATGTACCATCTGCGGCACGACAACCAAAATAGCCACTGGCAATTTCCCATATCAAGTCCCCACCATATTCTTCATGGTGCATACTGATACTGCCTTCTCCGGTATCATGTGCAAAATTACCCATTTTTGCGCCTTTATTTAAAGCTTTAATCGCGTTGGCACTTAAGCTACCAAAGCTCATGGCGGAGATATTAAATAAAGATGCTGAGTAAGGTTTTTGGCATTGCTCATTACCAATACTGATACGATAACTGGAAATAGGTTGGGCTGGTTTGGGGGTCATGGAGTGCCCAATAAACTCAAAACCTTGTTTGTCTGTATCCAGTAAAGTGCCAAATGGTTGATCTGCAGTAAGATTTTTGGCTCTTCTATATACTAAAGAGCGTTGGGCACGGGAAAAAGGCAATGCTTCATTTTCTGCTTCAACTAGATATTGACGAATTTCTGGTCGAATATTCTCGATTAAATAACGCATATGTCCTAATATTGGATAGTTGCGTAAAACAGCATGTCTTTGTTGAATAACATCATATATGCCTATTAATGATAATAGGCCAAAAATAGTAAATAATGCCCATATCCAGTTAAAAAATGGTGTCAAACATAGTGACAATATGGTGAGGATAAGACAGGCAATAAAAAAGCTATAACGATTAATTTTCATCATTTTTTGTACTCGAATTGTAGATGTGAAATGATTGTTTTATGATCAAGAAAATAATGACGCCTATTGATAAGGTATCTTTACTTTGAGTTGTTTCCCTTATTGTTTTTTTGAATGTATACACAACATGGGTATCATATAAGAATTATGCATTGAAAGCAAACAAAAGCCAGAATATGGCCTTTGTTTAGGGTATTTATAATATATTGATTTTTTCAATCATTGTGCCTGAATGAGATTGTCTGAATTCAGGTCATTTATTGATTATTTTTGTGTGCTACTCAAATTCTGTTCAGATAGGTTTGGCTGAGGTTTGGTTAGGGTGTTATTGGTGGTTGAGTGGCTTTTTTCTTTCTTTTCACCAACATATTGGCCACCTTCCATAATCACCAGATATTCGGAATGAATAGTGGCGTTGACATGACCTTTTTCCCCGATTAAAACCTTTTCTGCATAAATTTGTCCTTCTAATTTACCGTATACATATATTTCTTCTGCATGAACGTCACCAGTTACTGTACCATTTTCACTGATGATGATTCTGGTTTTGGATGTGGCTTTGCCTTCAAAGATACCATCAATTTGAATAGTGTTATGGCTGTCTAATGTGCCCTGACATTCGGTATTGGCTGAAATAGTGGTCATCTGTTTATCATTACCTAAATTATTTTGTTTATGAAAAATGCCCATTTGATTCCCTTTTCGTTTTTAAATGCGTAGTCAAATTGCTGTTCGTTCCAGTAAATAAAGTTTGCTGCATCCAGTGGTTGGCCTAAATAGCGTACTTCATAATGTAGGTGGGCACCACTGCTGATACCTGTATTGCCACTTTTAGCAATTAATGAATCTTTGGTAATCAATTGGCCTTCTTTAACCAAAATTTCATCTAAATGAGCATAAATAGTTTGAAAACCATAGGCGTGTTCAATTTTAATGACTTTCCCATAGCCATTTTGAGTATTGGCAAAAACCACAATACCATCTGCTGTTGTTTGTACGGGTGTGCCTATTTGCGCTCTGATGTCTGTTCCATTATGGGCTTTATTGCCTCCATTAACAGGGTGAATGCGCATCCCAAAATCACTGGTGATTTGGGCTTCTTGACCAACAATAGGAGAGCCATTGGGTAAGAGTCTTAAAAAAGCAGTTTTTTTGGTTGATGCTGTTTGATTAATATTGTCTAGGTCAAAGCGAACCTGAGCTCGAGCTTGTTCGTCTTCTACTTGTTGTTTGAATAATGCTAATTCTATGTTTTCTTGCTTGAGTGCCTCCATTTTTCGATACTCTTTACCCAATAACAATGAGGTAACTGTACTGAGTGCGCAGTAAGTAAAAATCAGTAAACAAAAAATCACAAACCATTTTTTTAATTTACGGTTGGTTACAAAGCTTCTACTGCCATGAAAATCGCTGATTGTGATGGTAATACGATTGGCTTGCATTAATCGCGTTCTACTTTTTTTAGACAATCGAAAAGAAAATTTATTATTCATGAAAAACATCTGTTATGGATAAGATAAATGGAAGAATTTATTTTGATGCGCACAATATATTATTTTGAGTAAAAAATGATTCATTTTATGTCTTATTATTGTTATGTATACAGATAAAAACAAAAGAATATTAAATTCTATTTGAAAACTGATTTGAATAAATTTTAATGACAATAAAATTTTTTACTGCCAATACCGTCAATATAACTTAAGTAAAGGGTATTGGCTACGTAAATTTTTAATGACATTTAGTAAATAATTGTTGTTAAAAGAGATATGCTTATGATTTTTTTTCTTTTTTATGTAACACCGTACGAGAGCCTGAAAGTTTATCATATAAAAATTGTTTATCTACATCGAAAAAGGCATAGCCCCACGGCAATATCCACCATAATAATGAACCATAAAATGCTATTTTAGGTGGATAGTAAAAGCGCATAGCATAATAGGAAAATGCTGGAATAATGGCTAAAAATAATACAGCCCAAAAGAAACGTGCCCACGCTTGAGTAGAAGAAATTAATTGTCCATTAAGGTTTTCAATCCTAATACTCCATACTTTCATGGGTAATGTTTGTCCTACTTTTAACCATGTTATTCTAAAGTAGCAAGCCCATGCGGTCAGTAAAATAATCAACGCAATCATTCGTACCACAATATTATCTGAACCCATCGTCAGGGAAAATGGAATAGTGACAAGTAGGGCAATTAAGGAAATAGCACATACCAGTAATGATTCATATAATAAAGAGAAAAAACGACGGGTCAATGAAGCCGTTGGGTGTTTGATGTTATTCATAAGGACAAATTAATATGTTGCTCAAGTGTGTTTAAGGCGATTTGTAGCCCTTCTGGGCTATATGGATCAACAATATATTGACTCTTTAATTGGCGAAGCCATGTCAGTTGGCGTTTGGCCAATTGTCGGGTGGCAATTATACCTTGTTCGACCATTTGTGCATAATCTATATGCTGATCCAAATAGAGCCATGCTTGACGGTAACCAACACATCTCATCGATGGCATATGTTCTGTTAGGGTTGGATATTTTTCTCTTAAATGAGTGACTTCTGTAAGAAACCCCTGAGCCAACATTTGTTCAAAACGTAAGGCTATTTTTTTATGTAATTGGGCGCGGTTTTCAGGTATTAAAGCCAAAGTGGTTATGGGTAAAGGCGTATGGTTTTTTTGTGCTTGGGCAAAGTGTTCACTCATTGGTTTATTGGTAAGGAGAAAAACTTCTAAAGCACGTTCAATACGTTGGCTGTCATTTTCTTTTAAACGAGCCGCTGTGATGGGGTCTACCTCTTTTAACTGTTGGTATAAAGATGATAAACCAAATTGTGCTTTTTGTTGTTGTAGTTGAGCCCTAATGTGTTCATCCGCTTGTGGCAAGTCGTTTAACCCTTCCGTTAGCGCTTTAAAATACATCATTGTGCCACCCACAATAACAGGAATTTTATTTTTTGAGTGAATTTGTGCAATCAATTTTTTTGCATCATGAACAAAATCGGCTGCACTATAGTTTTGCAGTGGGGTAATGATGTCGATGAGGTGATGAGGTACTTGTGACTGCTCTAAACGGCTGGGCTTGGCTGTGCCAATATCCATATCCTGATAAATTAGGGCAGAGTCTAAACTGATCACCTCAATTGGATGTGTTTTGGCTAAATCTAGAGCCAGTTGGGTTTTCCCAGAAGCAGTAGGGCCAATGATCGCAATAATGGGTAACATGCCGATTATTGACCTCGCATAAATAGTTGGTCAAGTTCTGTTAGGGTTAATTTAAGCCACGTTGGTCGACCATGATTGCATTGGTTGCTTCTTTCAGTTTGTTCCATATCCCTTAATAATTGGTTCATTTCGGCAATGGTCAGTTGTCTTCCTGCACGAACAGAACCATGGCAAGCAATAGTTGCCAGTAAAGCATGACTGTGTTGGGTGACACTAAAGCTTGTGCCATGCTGGGCAATGTCTTTTAAAATATCTTGTACTAACTTAATGGGATCTGTATTTTTAAGTAGCTGAGGCACACTGTTGATGATGATTTCGTTCATATCATTGCTTTGCGTATCGAAACCTAAAGTATGTAGATCAGATTGTGCTTCATTTAGTGTGGCCAGTTCAAGATGGCTGGCTTTAAAGGTGATTGGCAGCAATAAGGCTTGTGCTGCCAGTTGTCCATCAGCAAATTGTGTTTTGAGTCGCTCATAGGTAATGCGTTCGTGTGCTGCATGCATATCAACCAAAATAAGACCATCTTCCACTTGCGCCAGTATATACACACCTAATAATTGTGCTAAAGCAAAACCTAATGGTGGGTAAGACGTTGACTCATCCTGAGTAGGTGAACCAGCATTTGTGTTAATGAGTGACTTTTGTGTGTATTGTGGTTCTTCAGCAGTTGGTTCTGACTGTTTAGGATGTTGATAAAGCGTTTGATAAGTTGCCAATGCCTCTTTTGTTTGTTGTAAATTTAATGGGCGTTGGGTTGTGCCAGTTGATCTAAACGGAGCAGGGGAGACCTTACCTGAGCTTGATTGAGTGGGTTTGTTAGAAAACGGTATATCAAGGTGGTTTGGTGTCAAAAATGTTGCTTCTGTTTGATTTTGTTCTGTTGCTAAGTGATTTTGTGTGATAGATGGCATCACACTGGCTTTTGTTTGCGCCAAGGCTTTTTGTACTGCATGAAAAACCAGCTGATGCACAGCTTGGCTGTCACGAAAACGAATCTCGGTTTTTGTTGGGTGCACATTAACATCAATATTTTCAGGTGGCATCTCTAAAAATAAAACAAAAGCGGGGGTCAATTGATTGTGCAATACATCTTGATAAGCCTGTTTTAATGCATGTTGTAAAACGCGGTCTTTTACGAAGCGTTGATTAACGTAAAAAAATTGTTTATCTGTTTTCCCTTTTGCAAAGGTTGGGTTACAAATATAGCCACTAATGCTTAATTGAGAGTGTGGTTCTGCTTGGATCTCAATTGCTGCTTTTTGAAAATCTTGCCCTAAAATAGCACCTGCACGTTCTAATTGGCTTTGTTTCGGTAACTTGAGTGTGTTTTTGTTATTGTGTTTGACTTCAAATGCAATATGCGGGTGTGCCAAAGCAATGCGTTCTATCGCGGTCATACAATGCGCATATTCGGTTGAGTCTGATTTTAGAAATTTGCGTCTGGCAGGGGTATTAAAATAAATATCAACCACTTCAATACTGGTGCCTTGTGTGTGAGCTGCAGCACTAACAGGATGTAAGACACCATCAATAGCGATAATTTGGCTGGCGTGTTTTGCGTCAGTTTGTTTACTGGTTAAGGTTAAACGGCTTACTGCTGCAATGCTGGCTAATCCTTCACCTCTAAAACCCATACTGCGTACATGTTCTAAATCCTGTAAATTTTTAATTTTGCTGGTTGCGTGTCGATGTAATGCTAAAGGTAAATCTTCGGCATGAATACCTTGCCCATTATCTGTGACTCTAATTAGCTTGATGCCGCCTTGAACCAGTTCAATTTGAATATGGTCTGCGCCAGCATCAATACTGTTTTCGATGATTTCTTTGATTGCATTTGCTGGACGTTCAACCACTTCACCTGCTGCAATTTGGTTAATTAAGTGGTCGGGTAACGGAGCAATACGATTCATTATTTGGTTTAACCTTTTTGTCGGCGATATTTGATCAATTCAAAAACAGCCGGTAGGATTGAGACAACAATAATAGCCAGAATAATAAGTGTCAGGTTGGATTTTACAAAAGGTAAATTGCCAAAGAAATAGCCTGCATAGCTAAATGAAAACACCCATAAAATGGCACCAATGACATTATATAGGAAAAATTTTCCGTATGTCATTTTACCGACACCCGCAACAAAAGGGGCAAAAGTACGAATAATTGGCATAAAGCGCGCAAATATAATGGCTTTGCCCCCATATTTTTCATAAAAAGCATGTGTTTTATCTAAATGACTTTGTTTGAAAAAACGTGAATTGGGTTTAAACAGTTTTAGACCAACAAATCGGCCAATTGCGTAATTGACTGTGTCGCCTAAAATGGCTGCTGTTGTCAGTAACAGTACCATGATATGGATATCCATACTTGTGCCTAGTGCAGCAATACTGCCCGCAGCAAAAAGCAAAGAGTCACCGGGTAAAAATGGGGTGACAACAAGCCCTGTTTCGCAAAAAATCACCAAGAATAATATGGCATAAATCCACGAACCATACTGTGAGCTTAAGGTATCTAGGTGTTGATCAATATGGAGAAAAAAATCAACGATAGAGGTTAAAAATTCCATGGTTTCTCATGATTTTTAGGCTATCTGTTATTCAGATAGCCTAAAGTGTTAAACAACTGCTTCTTCTTTTTTCTTAACAGGTTTGGACAGATTTTCTCGAGTTAAACCAAATAAAAGTAAAAGAGGACTGGCAACCAATACAGAAGAATATACGCCAAACACAATACCAATCGTTAACGCTATGGCAAACCCGTGTAAGGTTGCACCACCAAAAATCAACATAGACACAACCACCATTTCAGTGGAAGCATGAGTAATCATGGTACGGCTCATGGTAGAGGTAATCGCATTATCAATAACTTCTGGTACAGATCTATTGCGCATGGTGCCTTTTCTGAAGTTTTCACGGATACGGTCAAACACCACAACAGATTCATTGACGGAGTAGCCCAGTACCGCCAGAATACCTGCTAATACAGTGAGTGAAAATTCCCATTGGAAGAGGGCAAAGCACCCTAAAATAATCACCACGTCGTGCATATTGGCAATAATGGCAGAAACTGCAAAACGCCATTCAAATCGAACGGATAAATAAATAATAATACCAATACAAACCATGGCAATAGCCAGTAAGCCATGGGTAACCAACTCATTACCTACTTGAGGTCCAATAAACTCTATTTGTCGTAAAGTCACATCTGGGTTGTCTTGTTTCAAGAGATTCATGATTTCATCAGAAACTTGGGCAGATGTTTTGCCTTCTTTATTAGGTAAACGAATCATGACATCTTGAGATGTCCCTAAATTTTGTACCGATACTTCGCCGAGTTTAAGTGTTTCAACACGTTCACGGATTTGGTGCAAGTTGGCGCTTTGGCTATAACGCAACTCCATGACCGTACCGCCTGTGAATTCAACCGAAAAATTTAACCCTTTAGTGATCAGGAAAAAAACTGCAAGAATAAATGTCGCTAAAGAAATAAATGTGGTGAGCTTGCCATAGCTCATAAACGGAATATCACGTTTGATTCTAAAAAATTCCATGTTGTTTATTCCTTTGTAACAGAAGTGGATGTGATTTGGTTATCTGGACGCCAAATCTGACCAATAGAAATGCTTTGCAGATGACGACGACGACCATACCAAAGGTTCACAAATGCACGTGATACGACAACAGAAGAGAACATGGAGGTTAAAATACCCAAACAATGGACGATTGCAAAACCACGTACTGGACCAGAACCAAAAATCAGCAAGGCCAGACCTGCAATGAATGAAGTCACATTGGAGTCTACGATGGTTGCCCAAGCATGTTGGTAACCAAGGCTGATTGCTTGTTGAGGTGTATCTCCAGCGCGAAGCTCTTCCCTTATTCGCTCATTAATCAAGACGTTTGAATCAATAGATACGCCTAGTGTTAAAGCAATAGCAGCAATACCAGGTAGCGTCAGTGTCGCTTGCATCATCGATAAAATAGCAATGAGAAGTAATAGGTTACATGTCATCGCAAGGGCAGAAAATACACCAAATAAGCGATAATAAAGAACCATGAATGCGCCAACGGCAACGAAGCCCCATAAGACTGAATGAAAACCTTTGCTGATTTGTTCTTGTCCTAGGCTTGGGCCAATTGTTCGCTCTTCAATGATTTTCATCGGCGCAGCTAAAGAGCCTGAGCGCAACAATAAGGCTATATCATTGGCTTCTTCAATGTTCATGCTACCAGAAATAAAGGTGCTGCCATTATCGATGATGGCTTTAATGGTTGGGGCTGTAATGATTTCCATTTTGCCTTGTTCAACCAGAACCATTGCCATGCGTTGACCTTGGTATTCGCGGGTTAAATCAGCAAATATTTTGGTGCCTACTGAGTCAAAGCGTACTGAAACACCCGGTTGATTATTTTGACCATCAAAGCTTGCTGCTGCATCATTAATATTATCTCCAGTCAGCTCAACTTGTTTATTCAGTAAAATAGGATACTCTTGACCAGAAGAATCTTTTTCTGAGAGTACAATATAGCCATCAGGCACATTACCGGCGATAGCTTGATTCAATAAACTAGGGTCAGAGGCAACCATATGAACTTCTAAGGTTGCAGTACGACCAATAATGTCTTTTACTTGTCCTGGGTTTTGTACGCCAGGTAGTTGTAAAACAATACGATTGGCGCCAGATTGTTGAATAATGGGTTCGGCAACCCCTAAACCATTCACCCGATTGTTTAAAGTGGCAATATTTTGCGTAACCGCATTAGATTGAACTTGCTGAACAATACTGTCCTCAATTGTAGCTTCAATTGAACCATCACCGCGTGGTATTAGGGTTAGCGCTGGCAAGTTTTTCTTTAAAGCTTTCATCACATCATTTTGTGTTTGAGGGTCAGCTAAAGAAATCACCAAAGTGTTTTGATTGCGCTCTATTTTATCTGCAGTAATGTTGATGTCTTTAAGTGCACGGCGAATATCACCTGAATAACGTTCTATGAGTTTGTCGTTGGCTGCTTTCATGTCTACTTCCATTAAGAAGTGGACACCTCCACGTAAATCCAAACCAAGGAACATTGGCTTGGCTTTGATTTTATTCATCCAAACCGGGGAGTCAGACATTAGACTTAAGGCAATAATATAATTATCACCTAAGGTTTTTTCGATGACATCTTTTGCTTTAAGTTGGCTGTCTGTGTTTTTAAAGCGAACTTTTAAACTGCCACTGTCTAAAAAAATGCCTTCATTATTGATTTTTGCTTGAGATAAAGCGTCAGATACTTTTGTTAATGTATCTTCGTTAATTTTTATGGCTTGGCGATTCGTGGATACTTGGACGGCAGGGGTTTCACCAAAAAAATTAGGTGCCGTGTAAATTGCTGCAATAATCAATACAGCAACAATCAGTATATACTTCCAGAGGGGATAGCGATTCATTGTATACTCTTTTTGAACACAAAAGCACGCTTAAAAAGCGTGCTATGGTTAAGTTATAGGTCTTTTAGTGAGCCTTTTTCAAGTTTGGTTGAAATAATGCCAGGGCGTCGTTCCATTTTAATTTCAGTGTCTTTGCCAATTTCAACGGTCAGAAATTTTTCACCAACTTTAGTGATTCTGCCAGCAATACCATTAGCCAATACAACTTCGTCGCCCTTTTCAAGTTCATTTAACATTTTTACTGCCGCTTTTTGTTGTTTTTTAGCAGGAGCAAGCAATAAGAAATAAGCAACAACCATAATGAGCACCAAAGGACCATATTGCATCCATGCTGGAGCAGTCTCTTGTGCTACGGCGGCTGTGTCGGCAAAAGCGAAATCAATCATATTTTTTTCCTGAAAAATTGGGTAAATAAACCATTTATTTTAACTTCATCTGTTTAAAACGCCAAACAATTTATGTATTTGGCGCTCATTGAGCCTCTATATGGGGGGTATTTGCTCAAAATAAAGTGGATAAACCATTATTTTAAAGATGAATGGGTTGACCATTTTGAAACAATAATAAAGTATTTTTTGCAAAAGGTGTCCATGTTTCGTTAAGGGTTAAGGGCAATGTCGCGATGACAGCAACCTGATCATTTGGTGTGGTTTCTTTATTAAAATCAATACTCATATCTTCATCAATTAAGTGTGCTTCACCAAATGGAGCTTTGCGAACAATATAATGTAGATTGGTGCTGCAATGTGCCATCATCCAATCGCCATTGGATAAAATAAAATTGAATGTGCCATAGGCGCGAATTTTTTCTGAAAGCATTTTTACTTCTTGAAAAATGGCTTGATTATTTGGGCGGGTTGGGTATTTTTGTCGTAACTGCTCCAGTATAAAGCAAAATGCTTGTTCTGAATCTGTTTCACCCACCGGGTTAAAATACTCTGCATGACTGAAATGAAAGTTTTCTAAGTTACCATTATGAGCAAATACCCAATACTGCCCCCAAAGTTCACGTTCAAATGGATGGGTGTTGGCCAGATTAACTTGTCCCTGGGTTGCTTTACGAATATGGGCAATAACATTGGTTGATTTTATTTGATATTGTCTAACCAAATCTGCCACAGGGGAATGAGCACTAGGTTTATCATCTCGAAACAGGCGTACTCCTTTGCCTTCAAAAAATGCGATACCAAAACCATCAGCATGTTCATCTGTTAATCCGCCACGGCGACGAAACCCTTCAAAAGAAAAGACAATATCTGTAGGTGTGTTACAATTCATGCTTAAAAGCTGGCACATATTTTTTCCCGCACATTCTTTATTTATAAATTCTATGACAACAATTACTATTGTACACAAAGATCAGCAAATTGCCATTGCTTCGGACACCCAGACAACATTTGGGGATGATCAACGCTTATTGGCTTATGATGATGCTTTTCCCAGTAAAATCTTTCGACACGGTGACAGTTTTCTTGCCGTTTCAGGCAGTGCCGCACATGACTTGGTGCTCAAAGAAGCATTAAAGAATGTTAAAAATGCCGATCTAATGGGGAGAGAGCGTATTTTTGCTACTTTTTGTAAATTACACCCTAAATTAAAAGAACGCTTTTTTTTACGTCCTGAAGAGGAAGAGGATGATCCATACGAATCCAGCCAAATGGTGTTGTTAATTGCCAATACAAGCGGCATTTTTGCCGTGTATCCTATGCGCGAAGTGTATCAATTTAAACGCTTTTGGGCCATTGGTAGTGGACGGAAATTTGCAATGGGGGCTATGTATGCTTTATATGAACAAGGTTTTGATGCAGCTCAGATTGCGCAAAAAGGGGTAGAAGCAGGTGCTGCTTTTGATGTCAATAGCAGTTTGCCTTTGGAATTTTTTTGTATCAAGCAAAGTTAATAACCTGATTAGTAATTAGTTATTATTCAATATCATAGGATTTTTTATTTTAAAGGGTAATGCGTAATTTTATAGTTGTTTTTATGAGCATGAATATCCTGACAGCTTAAGTAAATGTCAGGATATTCATGCTCAGTATTATGGTTTGAAAAATAACCTATTATTTGTATAGATTATTTTTGTTTTGTCCATAAAAACTGTATATAAAGGCCTTATTTCATAAATGTAAAGGTTAAAGTAAGCTCCTTCATTTTTTGATAAAAAGTCATTTTATGCGATGGGAACTGGCTATTTGGGATGGCGTATAATGCCAATGTTGTCATCATGACAGGTAAGGGCAAAAAGAGATTATGTTGAAAGGCGGTACTTTTGTTAACGATAAACTGAAAAGTGTCTTTTCTTTTTAAATACGTTCTGATACTTACACCTATTCCTATGATTATTGCTGAAATAAACATATAAAATAACCATGAGCTATTAGTGTGAACAAAAGAAACCACTACATAAATTTGTCCTACTATGCCAACAAAAGGTGCAATATAAGTTTTGAATACCCCTAATTTGTGTCGTTTGGCTAGAAGATATCCACCAACCATAAGTGCAATTGCCTCAAAGGAAACAATCATAATAGGTATATCTTCAAAACTAATACCTGAAAACATATACTCTTTTGTGGCTAATGCTTCAACAGAGGCATTAGTTTTGGCTATTGCTTGAATGGTATAACAGGTAAACCAGATTAGTGAAATTACTAGTGTCAATAAAGCAGCAGTACCATTAGTTTTAAACTTACTTTCTTTGCGAAAAAATGAAGAAAAAGGAATGTCCTTTTGTTGTGCTAAGGCATGAGGGTAGCGGAAACCGCCAATTACTTTGCCATTAAGTGTCCCTAAAACTGATATTAATACACAGAATAATAGTATTTTTTCTCCATAATTACCAAGTAATCTGTTTGCAATTAATGCTACATGCGCATCTCCATAACTGATAATTTCATTGGCTGGCATCAACATGGTGATGCCTATAAAATACATGACATAAGCAATGGTAATGATTAGAGCATTAATTGCCAGAATTTTGCCCATATCTCTTTGGGGATTTTCCATATCTTTAGATAGTGTCGCCACTACAATCCAGCCTCCAAAACTAAAAGACATAGATAATAAAGGAGATGTAAATTCATTGAATTGAAAATCTTTCAAATCTTTCATAATCAATGCGTGATCAAAATTGATTAATCCAGCTGCTGCAATAATAATAATAGGTAAAAATTTAATAATTGTTGATGTAGAAGAAAACAGTGCTGATAATCGGGTGCTGATATAGTTATAAAAAAAAGTGATGAAAATAAAAAGAAGGGCAACACTATTGATAATCAGTGGTGAAATGCTGCGCGTATCATATCCGATAAACTGAAAGAAAAAAATTGATGCAACAATACTTAATAAGGATATAAGTATTGGCATATAAATAATTGCTTCAAACCAGCCAACCAAAAAAGCATATTTTTCCCCAAAAATATCTTTAATATAACCCACAGAACCTCCAGGACTATTAGTATGTTGAGCAACAACTGACACACTGATTCCCGCAAAAGTTAAACTGATACCAAAAATAATCCAGCCTATAATCGCTGTAGTAACATTACCGTTGGTTAATCGTAGAATATCATCACTCTTAAAGAATATTCCTGAGCCGATAACTGTGCCAATAGCAGTTAGTAAACCTGGCCAAAAAGTGATTTTTTTAATCATGATCCACTCCTTTTTAAAAGACAATTGGCATGATTCACTATAAGGGATAGCGATTTTTTTAACATGTGTAGACCTCCTAAATAATTCATTTGCATTAATTATTTAATCGGGAAAAAGGAACTTTAGTGCTTAAATTTTTGCACCAGAAACGAGAAAAAAACAATTACGTTCCACCGCCTTCCGCAGTTTCCGTCATACTTAAAGGCCGGTATCTGGGCTTATAAATGCTGAACTTATTCATCAAAAAACCACCTTCCCACATAAATTTTATGCAGTGGTTGCTTTTAGGACATAATTTGTCAAGCAAGGTCTTTTGTTAACATTTATTTACCATTGCGGGGGCAGCACAGGATTCATCACCTGTTTCCCGTTTAACTCAAAATATAAAAACATAAACTTTGAGCACCTTTATAAAATTATTGTAAATGAATTAAATATACATGTATATACATTTAATTAGCATTATTGAATTAATGTCAACATAAGTTATATTTGTTGTTTCTTATTCATTATGATTGAGCATGGTGCATGACAGAATTGATTAATGTAGGAAAATGGTATTTGTAAATATTATTTTTTAACTTTTTGATAAATATAAATTTTTAATTAGTTGTCTAAATAAAATAGGCACTTTATACAAAGTGCCTATTTTTGGTTGAAGCAATGATTATCGAATACGGTTGTATGAACTTATTGCATCATTGTATTTTCGGACTAGATCATTGGCTTTTTTAGGGTTTTTTCTTGCTTCTCTATAAATACCAGTAAAAGAAGTTAAATCTCTATGTACAGAGCCATAACCACTGTCTACTCTACTGTCTTGTTCTGCTTTACGAGCATTATATTCTTTATCTAGCGCATCCAAATTTTCATCTAACTGAGCCAATATTTTGTTGGCTTCATCAATTTTGGTTTGGTTTTTAAAGTCATCTGTTTTCTCAAATAGGCTCAGCATTTTTTCCGCGCTACCAAGTGATTCTTCGGTATAGAGCTCTAGTAAACGACCTTCTTTTTTATAAAGAGCAATACGCTTTGCTTGTTCTTGTTTCATAGAAACATCTAATAGTTGATCAAATGCTTTGTAAGCCGCTTCAATTTTTGGTAAGCCTTCTTGATAGCTGACTAAAAGCTCTTTTCCTTTAGCACCATTATCGTCTTCAAATTTTTTGGCTTCATTGTATTTTTCTAATTCTTGCCATTTAGGTAAATAAGTATTAATTGTTTCTAAAAGGGTTTTTGCCGCAGTATCTAATTCACCTAAATTAACAGTGTTTTCTTGTAAGGTTTTTTCCAGTGCTTTGCTACCTCGGTCAAATACGCCACTTCTTTTAATTTTAGTGAAGTCGCCTTTTGACACTTTAACTTTGTCTTCTTCTGCCCAACGAATACTGGCCTCTGTGATGCCTAGTTTCCAAAAATCCATCAATGTATTATTGGTTTTGATGTAGTCATTCACTTTTTTTGAAACAGCCTCGTCTGTTGCTGATACTTCTTGTACAGAATCTTCTTTTGTTTGAGTGTTTTCTACTGCATTCCCATTTGCTGTGGTGCTGGCTGATTGTTTATCATTGCCCTCTGAGTTTTTTTTATCATCACAAGCACTTAGGCTTAATACTAAACTTGCTAATAAAACGGAAATCACTTTTTTGTTCATGGTTTTAATATTCTCTTAAAAGATTTAATAAAAATAAAAGTATAACAACAGGTGTATTGTTTGAAAATGGAAATTTATGAATTTGATTGATTTTTTTGTATGAAAAGGTAATTTTTTTGATTAATGTTTTATTATTACTCATGATTTTATGTTGTAAAAAAGGAGTGTTTTTGTTTGAGTAAATATAATGACATATGTATAAATGTGTTTTTTGGGCAATAAGATCAATCATTTTTCTAAGCTTGATATTTAAATTTATTATAAAAATTTGTTTGGGTTTTTCTTTGCTTAATAATACTGAGTTATAAAAAAAATTGATTTGAATCTAGACAGATGAGGTTAATGGGGTAAGGTTGGTGATGTTCAATTAAATTAGCCTATAATAGGTTATTCTTAGATATGTAGGTGTTTGTCTGTGATTGAACTTAATTTTGATTTTTTAGCACAATCGGTACGATTTGAACAACCAACCAAAATTATCCAAACTGATGATATCCAGCAAGTTTTGACTTGTTTAAAAGAGGTGGAAGAGTGGGTAGAAAAAGGTTATTTTGCTGCTGGTTTTCTATCTTATGAGGCAGCAAAAGCCTTTGATGAACGTTATTGCTGTGCTTCTTCCACTAATATGCCTTTATTATGGTTTGGCTTGTTTGATCGGGCTTTATCTCAACCAGAAGAAGTTAATTTACCTAAAGATTATATTCAATCATTGAAGTTTCATTGGCAAGCGAAAACGACAAAAGCTCAGTATGAGCAGGCGATTGAGCGTATTCATCATGAAATAGAGCAGGGAAACACTTATCAGGTAAATTATACAGTTCGTTTAAAAACAAATTATCAAGAACTTGATGAGCAATTTTTATATCAACATTTAAAAAAAATACAACAAGCACGTTATGCTGCTTATTTAAATATAGGTCGTTACAGAATAATTAGTGCTTCTCCTGAGCTGTTTTTTCATTTAAAAGATAATGTATTGACCACGAAGCCAATGAAAGGTACTGCCGCCAGAGGAAAAACATACACAGAAGACATCAAGAATAAAAACGAATTATACAATAGTACCAAGAACCGAGCTGAGAACATTATGATTGTTGACTTACTTAGAAATGATGTCAGTCATATTGCTCAGGTTGGTACAGTAAAAGTGCCTTATTTGTTTGATGTTGAGCCATATCCTAATGTGTGGCAAATGACGTCAACTGTTACCGCAACATTGAAGGCGCATACAGGGATTGTTGATGTCTTTAAAGCATTATTTCCTTGTGGCTCAATTACAGGTGCGCCTAAGGTGAGTACCATGAATATTATTAATCAGCTTGAAAATGAGCCTCGTGACATTTATTGTGGTGCAATTGGTTATATCACTCCTCAAAAAGAAGCCTGTTTTAATGTGCCTATTCGTACAGTGATGATTGATTCTGAACAAAAAGAGGCCACTTATGGGGTAGGGGGTGGGATCACTTGGGATTCAACATCTGCTGCTGAATATCAGGAGTTATTGGATAAAGCAGACATTATTTTGAAAGAAATGATTTTTCCTGAACATTTGTTAGAAAGTATTTTATTGGATAGTGGAGATTATTTTTTAAAAGAATTACATTTACAGCGCTTGTATGAGTCAAGCTTATATTTCGGTTTTGTATTTTCTTTGCAAGAAATTAATCAACAATTGGAGCAAATTGCCAAGCAGTATCCTAAAGGGCATTATAAAGTCAGATTGTTATTGTCTCAAATTGGGCATGTACAGTTAGATGTCCAACACATTATGGAAAATACCCAGCAGTTAACGGCGACGTGGGCAGATCAGCCAGTGAATCAGCATAATGTGTTTTTATATCATAAGACTACAGAACGCAGTCATTACCCAGAAGTCACTTTAAACGAAGAGCGTCTTCTTTTTAATGAAAAGAATGAAGTAACAGAGTTCGTTAATGGTAATGTGGCTATTTTATTAAATGAACAATGGCTCACGCCTCCGGTTGAAAGTGGTCTATTGGCTGGTGTGATGCGTGCGCATTTATTAGCAGAAGGTAAGCTGCTTGAACGAACCATTAAACGAGATGAAGTGAAACAAGCAAAACAAATAGTATTTTTTAATAGTGTTAGAGGTTGGCGAGAAGTCAATATGATTGCCTCCTAAACTTTAAGGATAAGCAGAAATAGTAAAAGCAAATGATATCGATATGCGAGGGTATTGACTATTCGAGTGAAGATTTTGATGGCGAATATGTTTAAATTGATATTCAACAACCAGATAATAAATAAGAATAAAATCCATGGGGAGAGAATATAGGAGCATTTAGATTGAGCAAGAAATCCTAATATCCTTGTTTTATTAGACCGTTATCAATATAAAGCAAAACATTGTCAATGAGGTTATAAGACAGTCGATAAAAGCAGATTATTCCATCTATTTTTATCTGCTTTTGATTGTTAAATTGGCATCAGTTTTTATGCTATTGACTAAATATATGCATAAACATGAGTTAATGATTTCAGTTTGGCTTCGTTCGTTCAATCAGTTCTGGTAAATCAAAACTACTGCATCTGTCTTGTAAAAAAGGATTTTCTATCGTATTTATCTTATTTACCTTAATAATAGTGAGGCAATAATCTTCTTGTTTGACTAAATGATTAAAATAAATTGCGGGTATCACCATAATCACTAAAGTAACTATTGCGGGTAACGAATACCATAATGTTGCCAGTGCAATTTTATTTTTATCTGCTAAAGTTGCCTCTAAAATCCAACGTTTTTGTGCTATTTTTTTATAAACGCAATACAGTAAATATATAAAAACTAAAAAACAAAATGGTAACCAACCGTAAATGGCTAATTTAAATCCTAGTTCTATCTGTGCGTGAGTCATATTTTATCCGTTGCCTATTTTTAGAGCTATCAGCTATGAACAGTGATTATTGTAATGCTATATATTGTTATAAGTATATATATTAGTGTCGTTTTAGGTGCATTATTTGATTGGCTGATTGTATTAATGCTTAACTGTTGTTTGCATATTGAATATATTAAAAGTACTAATATAATATACAGTTTATTGTTAGGTGTCTTGTCCAAAACTGTTTATTTTAAAGTCGATTAAGAAGATGTTTATGTCAATAAAATATATTGAGATTCGTAATGCCCATTACTGATAATCTTAAAAATATTAATACGGTTATTCCTATTTTTCGTGAAAAACTCGTTGGGGGGATGTCGGGTTCAGGTAAGTCATTCCTGGCTTTTGACAGGTACTGGAAAAATAGCGGTTTGCCCATATATATAGTCAATACATAATGAAGGGTTAAAGAATAGATGATGAATAATCAATTATCTTCTCGCTTACGTTTTTTGTTTGATGATGTGCCTGTGCGTGGGGTACACGTTAAGCTTGATCATGTTTGGCAAGAAATTAAAAATCAAAAAAATTACCCAAATGTAATAGAACAGGTTTTGGGTGAGTTGCTTGCTGCTGGTGTGTTGCTATCCAGTAATTTAAAGTTTGATGGTAGCCTTATTCTTCAAGTACAAGGACAAGGCGCATTAAAATTATTAGTTGTTGAAGTCAATACTCATTTAACTTGTCGAGCAACGGCACGTTGGCAAGATGATTTAATATCATCACTCCCAGATACAGCCTCATTGCAGGATCTGGTTGGTTCAGCAGGACAGTTTGTCATGACTTTACAACCTACTCAAGGTGAAGCATGGCAAGGTATTGTGGCTATTTCTGGGCAAAGTATCGCACAAATGTTGATGAACTATATGACCCAGTCAGAGCAGCTTTCTACACATATCAAACTGGCTTGTGATGAGCAATCCGCAACTGGTTTATTATTACAAAAATTACCTGAACCTCAGTACAGTGAGGAAAATGAAGAAAAATGGCAAACCTTGTCTTTACTTAGCCAAACATTAACTACACAAGAATTATTGATTTTAGATGCACAAACTATTTTGCATCGATTGTTTCATGAACATCAAGTCAGGGTTTTTGAGGCAGAACAGTTTGAGTTTGCCTGTACTTGCTCACATGAGAAAGTCAGTGACATGCTGAAGTTACTAGGTGGTCAGGAAGTTGGACTAACCATTTTAGAACAAGGTAGTATTGAAGTGGCTTGTGATTTTTGTCAAAAGCAATATGTATTTGATGAAGAGGATGCATCAGATATTTTTGGTATGAACGTTGTTCAAGCTGTGCAAGAAGCACACGAGAAAGGTCAGGAGAATATTACTCATTAAAGTAAGTAATATTTTGCTGTATACTATATAAATAAAATCCAAATGCCCTACATATTGTATGTAGGGCATTTGGATTTTATTAAGAAATTATATATTGGAATAATCTAGGAAGTAAAAATGGAAAATAAATTTAAAAAAGTGATTCTTTTGTTTGGTTTGTCTTTTTTGTGTATGACAGTGTTTGCAGAAGTAAACGTACCTTCACAAATTAAGTTTGGTGGCGAGGTATATAAACAGATTTATCAGGCTGGAAATGGGACGACTTCTGATAAAGTGACAGAATACCTGATAAAAGGTGAAACATTAGAGAAATTCGAAAAAATGTTTTCTATATTCGAATATCCAAATGTTAAGGATAGAAAAAAATTTGTTGGATTGCTGGTTAATAATCCCAGTGTGCCTTATAAAATTATACCAAGAGAAGTTTTTGAAAACAAAGCTGACACTGAAACAATAGTGAGCTTGATTATTAATGCGGGCAATATTTCAGAATACAATATCTACAGAGTATTAATGAGAAATAACCATGTTGTAACGTATCAGTTCTCCTATAGAGTATATGAAGGCCACGAAACAGCAGCATATAAAAAGTGGCAGGAAACGATAGATAAGAACGAATCATTATGGATAACGGCAATAGCCAAGATGAAAGATATAAAATAATATATAATTGTATGAAAATATAAATGATAAATATATAATATTTATCATTTAAAATAAGCAAATAGGGTAATAAAAAGCCACAGTAAACTTACTGTGGCTTTTTCCTTATCCAGTATATTATTGGATTTCAGAAGGATTAATGTTTAATACTTTAGCAATACCTTCTCCATATGCTTTGTCTGCTTTTATAAAGTAGCCAAGTTGGCGAAGCACAACATCTTTAGTGACAGTTTGCATACCACTGGCAATATTATTGATCAATAAAGATTTTTGTTCATCATTCATTAAGCGGAATAAATCCCCAGCTTGATTAAAATAGTCTTCATCCAAGCGATGATTATAACGATCTGCATTACCCGATATTGTTAATGGTGGTTCTGCATAGGCAGCATCTTGTTTTGGGGCGTTACTGTAACTATTTGGCTCATAATTTGGTGCCGAACCATTATTGCCATCAAAACGCATAGCACCATCACGTTGATAGTTATGGTAAGGACATTTAGGTGCATTAATAGGTAATTGATGATGGTTTGTCCCTACACGATAACGTTGTGCATCTGCATAAGCAAAAACGCGGCCTTGTAGCATTCTGTCTGGTGATAAACCTAAACCAGGAACCAGGTTACTTGGCGCAAAAGCAGCCTGTTCTACTTCAGCAAAGTAATTTTCTGGATTACGATTTAATTCCATAATCCCCACTTCAATTAATGGGTATTGTTTTTGTGACCAAACTTTTGTCACGTCAAATGGGTTTTGCGGGTGTTTTTGTGCTTGCTCTTCTGTCATGACTTGAATGCATACACGCCATTTTGGGAAATCTCCCTTTTCAATTGCGTTAAATAGGTCTTGTTGTGCATGGTCAGGATTTTCACCTGCTAAGCGTTCTGCTTCTGTTGGATGAAGATTTTTAATGCCCTGCATGGTTTTAAAGTGCCATTTAACCCAATGACGAATACCGTCGCTATTGATCATGCTATAAGTATGGCTACCAAACCCATGCATAAAGCGATAGCCATCGGGAATACCACGATCAGAAAATAAAATGGTGATTTGATGTAATGCTTCTGGTGAGTGAGACCAAAAATCCCATACCATTTGAGGATCTTTTAGGTTCGTATGGGGATTACGTTTTTGAGTATGAATAAAATCAGGAAATTTTAGTGCATCACGAATAAAAAATACAGGTGTATTGTTACCAACTAAATCCCAATTTCCTTCTTCGGTATAAAATTTTACAGCGAAACCACGAGGGTCACGTGCTGTGTCAGCCGAACCACGCTCACCGCCTACAGTAGAGAAACGGGTAAAAAGAGGTGTTTGTTTGCCAATTTCGCTGAATAGTTTGGCTTTTGTGTACTGCGTAATATCTTGAGTCACGGTGAATGTGCCGTGTGCGCCAGAACCTTTAGCGTGTACACGACGCTCTGGGATGTTTTCACGGTTAAAATGAGCCAGTTTTTCGACCAGATGGAAATCATCTAGTAGAACAGGGCCTCTTTCCCCTGCAGTGCGAGAATTCTGGTTATCTGCAATAGGTGCACCGCCAGCTGTGGTTAATGTTGTTTTGTCGGACATGGTTTGTCTCCCTGTGTTGTTGACGAGAATTTAAAATATGAGACGATTATGCAATAAAAATCTAATTTTAAAAAGTTAATTATTTTTCGAATATCAATAAAAAAAATTAATTATAATTTAAATGGTGTATTCTTTTTATGTAATTATTTTTTCTTATTTATGATTTTTATAAAATATTTTTTATTTTTAGATAAAAAGATAGTTCTTTTTTTAAGACGAGAACCATTTTAATTAAATTGTATATGGTAAGCAAATCTATATTTTTTGCTTTTTAATTGTTAGATTTTTTAAATTGAGAATGTGTGGTGATGTTTTGTTATATGAACATAAATAGTTTTATTTCTTTTGAATTGTTTGCATTTTTATTTCATTATTTTTGTCCTATGCTTCAAGTAAATTCAAGCAGACTCAAATTTTTAATAACGATATTAAAATAGTTTTAAAAAAAATTAGTGTTGTATAGTTTATGTTTTTTAATAACTAAATTAATTTTTATCTTAAAAAAGATAATATTTTAAATTTGGTTAAACTATAATAACGGTCATTAAGAAAATAAAAGTATTGTTTTTGATTTATTTTATCGATTTATTTTTAAATAAAATTGATTTGTGAAATTAATTAATTTTATTTGTTTGGAAAGATTTTTAATGAATAAAGTATATAGAGTCGTTTTTAGCCAGTTAACTGGTGGTTGGGTGGTAACATCTGAATTAGCGAAGGGGAGAAAAAAATCTTCTCGAACAATGGAAAAAATAACAGCATTAGCAGCTACAGCAGGGTTGATGTTAGGTTCAACAGTAGTGTTAGCAGAGTGTGTGGCCACAGGTACTGATAAACTAAATTGTTCAGGAACAGATAATTTTGCAGTTGGGAGTCAGAGTTTTCCTGTTAATGGGACATCCACTGTTGTCACTGCAAATAATTGGAATTTAAATGGTGGGCACTTATATGTTAATGCGCAATCTGGATCAGTAGAATTTAATGGAGATAATGTTACAGTCAATGGAACAAGCACAGTTAATGGATTGATTCATCTTGCCACTGTTGATGCTAATGATACCTCAATTTCTATCCGTAACAGTGTCATTAAAACTGTTACTAATCCTATTAAAGAATCTTCGGGATTGGTAACGCATGCAACTGGTTCAGGGAATGCAAAGATTGAAGTAACAGGGAATGTTCGTATTGAGGTCGACGGCAACGGTTTACATGCGTTGGCGACAAAAGGTAAAAATGCCCTAATCACGATGACTGGTGGCAATAATTTAATAAAAGTAACAGGCAGTAGAAGTGGCATTGATGCCACAGCGAATAATGGGCAAGCTTCAGTTGTTTTATCAGGAAAAAATACCATAGAAACAACGGGTGATGGTAGTAATGCAATAGCTTCTATTGGTAAAGAAGCTTCAGTGAATGTTGACTTGGATACGACTTTAATCACTTCTGGTTCAAAAGCAAATGGTATTTATGCAAAAGGCAATGGTCAAAATACAGTTATTGTGAGTGATGCGACTATTACAACGCAAGGAGAGGATTCAGCAGGAATTAGGGGCGATCAAAATCAAGCAGCTACTACAGGTGATATCATTATCACAACTGGGGCTAATAGCAAAATTGAAACCAATGGTAGACAAGCTGAAGGTATCCATGCCTATTTAGGTAGTGAAAGTGAAGGTGGTATTGCCAGTAGTGGCAATATTATTGTAACAGCAGAGGGTAATATTAAAACCAATGGTGACTCTTTAGCCGAAGGTATTTATGGTGCAATTACCCACTCAGGTGCAACAGGTAATGTAGACATCACTTTTAAAGGCAATACTATTGAAACAACTGGAACAGCGGGTGCTAGTGGTAATCGGGGTATTCTTGCTCGTCAATTAGGTTCTGGTGATATAACCGTTAATCATCTAGGTCAATTGATCACCACCGCGGGTGCTAAAGCTTATGGTATAGAAATCAGTACAGGTCTTACTGGTACAGATGGCGCAATATCAGCTTCTGCCGGTAAAGTTGTCGTTGGTGTGACAGGTAACATTAAAACCCAAGGTGATGAAGCACATGGCGTTTGGGTTAATACAAAAAACCAAGTTGATTCTGTTATTGGTCAATTTGCAGGTGAGATAACCACTTTAGGTAATAAGGCACATGGGATCAGTGTTGAAACTTCTAGTAAGGTATCATTAACCAATACTGGTCTTATTACAACAAATGGAAGCGCTTCACATGCCATTAATGTTGTGAGTGATGGCGATAAAAATATTAATATAGGAAATAGTGGTGCTATTTCTGTTAATGGTGCAAATTCCACTGGTATATATGCAGTGATGAATACCAATACAAGCTCTTCTGGTAAAATTACCATTAATAATACAGGTGATATCATCACTGATACGGGTGATACACCTATTAGCACATATGGGCATGGTATTTATGCCATAATTGATAATGTGGGTGCAGATAGTGGTGGTATTGATATTACTCATACTGGTGGAACTATTGATACAACTGGTTATAATGCTACCGCGATTCAGGCATATACAACAGCAAAAACGGGTGATATTAATATAAAAGTAACAAATGCGATCATCAATGCAAAGTCAGGTAAAAGTGATGGAATCAATGTCCGTAGTGGTTCTGGGGCAACTGATGTGAATCAAGTGTCTGATTTAGATATTAACATCACCACAAATGGTGGTGAAATTAATGTACTAGATGGCGTGGCAGGTAGTGGTGAAACCAGCAATGGTATTATGGCTTATCAGTATGCTGCAGCAAAAGGTGACATCAATATTATTAATAATGGCACTAAAATCAAAACTGGTCTAGGTGTTGACGGGTTAGGCGTGAGTGCTGCTGCAATGGATATCCGCCAAGTTGGCACCACAGCTACAGGTAATATTAATATCTTCAATCATGGTGAACTGTCTACTGCAGGTGCAGGTGTGACAACCAGTGCAATTTATGCACTTAATAATGGTAGCGGCGAGATTAATGTGCTCAATACAAATCAAATGGATACTGTTGGTCAAAATGCAAATGGTATTTATGCTCAAAGTGCTGGAACGGGCAATATTAACATCATCAATACAGGGGATCTTTTTACACAAGGTACCAATGCTGCAGGTATTCAGATTAGACATATGGGTACGGGTGATATATCTATTCAAAGCTCAGGTGATATTACAACTAAAAATTCAAGAGGGATGCTTGCAGGAGCCGATATAGGTAATGTCTTAATAGGGGCCACTGGAAATATCACCACAGCTCAAGCTGTTGCAACAATCACAACAAATAACCATGGTATTGAGGCTTATAGTGGTGCAGGTAAAGTTAATGTTAATTATAACGATGGTGTGATTAAAGTTGTTGGCAAAGACAATACAGCTACAGGTGGTGGCAGAAACATTGGCATTGCCGTTTGGGATAAAGATCTTGCTACTTTAGGTACAGAAGGCGTGATCAATTTGGGTTCTACTGCTACTGTTGATGCATCTGAAGGCACTGCTGGGTTATTGATCAGAAACAATGGTAAAGGCGAGATTAATATTGCACAAGGTGCACAAGTTCATGGTGGCTCATTAGCAGGGGTGTTATTTACAAGTAATGGTTCAGCAGCGACACATACATTAAATAACGATGGTATTGTTGATTCCATAAATGATCAAGTTATTTTAATGACCAATGCTGTTTCAGGCAATAAATTAATCATCAATAACTATGGTACATTAACGGGTTATGTAACCTCAGGAGCAGAAGACACCGTCTTTAGTAACTACTCATCAAACAGCTTCAATATTCGCAACTTTGCTGATACAGATGGCGACTTAATCAGAGACACCAAAGCCGTAGCGATTTCAAACTTTGGCGGTGGCAATGACGTATTTAAAAATGAACTCACAGGTACTGTACGATTAGCTGCGGTGACAGGCGAGAGTACAGTAAACACCACAAACGAATATATAACCTCAGGCGCTTTAAGCATCAATAATGCAGGGATCGTTCAAGGGCAGTTACTCAACCTAAACACCTTTGAGAACAGAGGCACAATAGATTTAACCGAGAACAAACAGGCAGGGGATATCTTAGTGATTGGTGGTGGTGCCACAGCAGGCACTTACGGTGGTGGTCTGTTTGTTTCAGATGGCGGTACCTTAAAACTGGATACCGTACTCAATGAAGGCGATGTAAACAGTCTAAGTGACATACTTGTTATTGACGACAGTATAGCAGGGGCAGGTGGTGCGACAGCATTAGAGATTAACGTTATAAGTGATGCAGGGCAAAAGACCCAAGGTGAAGGGATTAAAGTCATAGAAACCTTAGGCACAAGCAGTGCCAATAGCTTTAAACTGGCTAAGCCAATGGTATCAGGCCTATACGAATACGTATTAGGCCAAGGCAGTGCTGATCAAAACTGGTATCTTAGCAATATGTTTGATAAGAATAATCCATTGTTTAACCCAGCTACAGGAGCGTACCTAGCGAACCAGACAGCAGCATCAGCCTTATTTATGCATACCTTATATGACAGACAAGGGCATGCGAACAATATAGCAGGAGGCAGTGAGAAGAAATCCTCTGTATGGGTAAGAGCCGCAACCAGCAATACCAAGAACGACAGCGTTAATGGCAATATGAAGGTAGACACCGACAGCAACCTGATCCATTTGGGTGGCGACATAGGCAAATGGCAGGTGCAAGAAGGGAATCTACATTTAGGTTTAATGGGTGCTTATGGTCAAACCGAATCAGATGTTAGATCGAAGAAGACAGGGACGACAGCCAAAGGCAAAGTAACGGGTTATAGTGTTGGCTTATATAGCACATGGTTTGCAGATGAAGCGCAGGGTAAGGGCTTATATGTAGACAGCTGGGCACAATATGGTTGGTACAAAAACAAAGTCAGTGGCCAAGGTCAAACAACAGAGAAAGAAGAGAAGTACGATTCGAACAACTGGGCGGTATCATTGGAAGCAGGCTATGGCATGCATTTGGCGACACGAGGTAACACAGAAATCATGTTGACACCGCAAGTTCAAGTGACCTACAACAACTATAGTGCAGATGATCACCAAGACAGAAACAAGCTAAAAGTCAGTGGCTCAAAAGCAGATGATGTGATTACCCGAGTAGGAGCGAGACTTTATGGTAGAGCAATAGAAGGTTACAGTGCGAAACCATTTATCGAAGCGAACTGGTTACATCATACAGCGAAGAACGAGCTAAGCTTTAATGGAGAAGTGCTAAAAGATGGCGTACCGAAAGACAGAGCGGAAGCGAAGTTAGGATTACAGGGCACAATCTCGAAGAACTGGAAGGTATGGGGTCAGGTAGGTGCACAATGGGGAGGCGATAACTATACCCGTTATGAAGGTCAAGCTGGCTTGAATTATCAGTGGTAATGTTTAAGTAGTTGTTTTAGGCGAAGAAGGCAACCTATTGGGTTGCCTTTTTTATAAATTTTTTTAATTACTTAGAGTTTTTAAATTGAGAATTTGCTGGTAATTTCTGCCACACGAGCACCAAACAATTTCGCTGTTTCTAAATTTCCTGTGCTTGGCCCTTCTTCTGGAGAAGAGTCTGATGGTGAAACCGTCATTAATCCAGCAGAGCTACCTAAAAAATTTACATCATCTTTTTGTGCTGCTTTTGTGTTAGAGGGTAATAGACCTAAGCCCACCCAAATGCCACCATGTTGTTGCGACAAGTGCATAAGATAACTGATGGTTTCGTGTTTATCACCATTTGTACTTGCAGAATTGGTAAAGCCTGCAAAAATTTTGTTTTTCCATTTTTGCCCAAACCATGGTTTTGATGAAGCATCTGCGAATTTTTTGAATTGCCATGGTGCGCCAGCCATATAGGTGGGTGCACCAAAAATAATCGCATCGGCTTGCTCTAATGTTGCCCAAGCTTGTTCATCAATGTCACCTTCTGCACTTATTTGAATGCTGTTAACTTTTGTATTGGTGATACCTTCTGCACCAGCTTGAACAGCTTGTGCTACTTTTATTGTGTGACCATAACCACTAAAAAAAACAATTGCGATATTTTTCATGAATAATCTCCTATTGATGTGTGTTCGTTTGATTCAAACCAGATGGAACGTATCATATCATCGTTATAATATAGGCATAAGTTGGTAAATTTGATACTATTTGTTCCATAATTGGAACAATTTGGTGGGTTTATGGAAAATTTGAATGATTTATATTATTTTGTGTCTGTGATTAAGCACGGTGGGTTTTCAGCAGCAGCAAGAGCATTGAATTTACCCAAAGCTACTTTAAGCCGTCGAATCAGCCAATTGGAAGATCGTTTGGGTTTAAAACTATTGTATCGATCAACCAGAAAATTATCTTTAACCGAATCTGGTGAAGTGTATTTTCAACATTGCTTGGCTATGGTAGAGCATGCAGTAGCTGCTCAACATGCAATTGAAAATCGTCAATCAGAACCATCAGGTTTAATTAAAATTTCTTCCCCCGTCAATTTGGTACACAGCCATGTAGCGAAAATCATTGCTCAATTTATGAAAGATTTTCCTAAGGTAAAGGTACATTTATTAGTCACTAATCGCAGAGTAGACTTAATTGAAGAAGGTATTGATATTGCTTTACGTGTGCGCTTCCCACCATTAGAAAATAGTGATTTAGTTTTAAAACCTTTAGCTGATACCCGCCAAATTATTGTCGCTAGTGCTGAGTATTTAAAACGCTTTGGTGTGCCTAAAGAGCCATCTGATTTGGCACGGTTTGATTGTGCATGTATTGCAGAAAGTGCTAACCATTATAAATGGTCACTTTTACAAAACAATGGTGAAGAGGTTCATTTGTTGATGACGCCACGCTTAATGGCTGACGATTTATTGACCTTAAAGCAAGCCGCTTTAGAAGGGGTTGCGGTTGTGAAATTACCTGAGTATATGGTGGTTGACGATATTAGAGATAAAAAATTAGTTGTGGTATTACCTGAATGGAAAGCTTTGAATGGTTTGGTTCATGCTGTGTATCCATCTAGAAAAGGCCAAACAGTGGCGATGAAGTCATTACTTATGTATTTAGAGCAAGGTTTTTCTCATGAGGAGGTCAAAATTGAGTAGATATCTCTTCTTTAAATAACTTAATATTTGCGCTTTTTGGTCTTAACTATATGGTTTTTTATCGATTTCTTTCCAAAAATATTTTTAAATGATGTTTTTTCAACCATAATAATACCATATTAGATAAGGTCAAGCTGGCTTGAATTACCAATGGTGGATTTTAAGTGCTTGTTTTAGTTGAAGAAATAAACCTATTGGGTTGCCTTCTTTTATTGGTCTATTTTGCAAGTGGTTACAGAAAGTAGACTATAAATCTGCATCTCGTTTTTCTCTGAAATTTTATCAAAAATTTAGGATTTTCCCTTTACAAATTAGAGGATAGTATTAGCCTATTTACTTTGTTTATTTTAAAATTAGGTATATGGATATGTCTTACAACCATTCTGCTGTGTTTCAAGATCATTTTTCTAAAACATCAAATAATTATGCCCAATTTAGACCAACCTATCCAATCTCTTTAATTCAATTTTTGGCTCAGCTGGCACCTGAAAGGCAGTTAGCCTTAGATTGTGGTTGCGGGACAGGGCAGTTATCAGTATTACTGGCTTCTGAATTTCAAAAAGTAGTAGCAACAGATGCCAGTGAACAGCAAATTGCACACGCACACAAAAATGAGCGGGTGGAATATAAAACAGCAATTGCGCATCAATCGGGTTTAGACAATCAATCAGTTGATTTAATTACGGTTGCACAAGCGGCTCATTGGTTTGATCTACCTTGTTTTTATCAGGAAGTTAATCGTGTGGCGAAGAAAAAAGCTATTTTGGCATTAATTTCTTACGGAGTATTGCATGTTGAAGGACAGGTGGATGAGTTGATTCAGCATTTTTATTGGTCTGTATTGCAACCATATTGGCCAAAAGAGCGGCAACATGTTGAAACAGGTTATCAAAATTTATATTTTCCTTTCCAAGAAATTCAGGCGCCCAGCTTTACTATTGAAGTGAAGTGGACACTAAACGAGCTAATTGGCTATATTTCAACGTGGTCTGCAATCAAGTGTTTAAAAGAACAACAAGGTGATGCAGATATTGAGCAGTTTCAACAACAATTAACTCAAATATGGGGACATCATGATGAACAAAAGCAAGTATATTGGCCGCTGGCATTACGAATAGGTCAAATCAATTGAATAGATGATTCTTTCCTGTTGGGTAAGACATTTAGTGTTAAAATTCTCCTAATTGATTAATGGATCTGACAAAATAGATTGACAATAAGGGTAAGATAAAAATGAGTGAACGAAATGACTTTCTAGATATCATGTATAACGAAAGTTCAGAGGTAGTGAAATTTACCTTAGAATTTTGGTTGTATGAATGTGAAATATCAGAGTCTCCTCCTGTAGCAGAGGTACGTCAGTGGCGTGATATTTTAGCTAAAAGAGGGGGTAAATTTGAGAAATACGCTCATTTTTGCCAACAATGGTTAGAAGAAGAGGCAAGTGATGCCTAAGAATAAGTTTTTGTTGTTCAGTATTTTTTGGTTTATGCTGACTGTTTATGGTTTATTTTTATATATCCCAAATGGTTTAAGTACACCACCGTTTCCTCAATTTGATAAATTTACCCATTGTTGTTTATTTTTTGGACAATTCTGGTTATTGAGTAAATTATATTTAATTGAACAACAAAGACCACCATTTAAGTGGCTGATGATTATCGCTGTTATATGGGCCATAGCAACAGAAGCCATACAAGGAATGTTTACGCTCACACGTACAGCAGATGTATTTGATGCCATAGCAGATATTCTTGGCGCATTATTGGCATTAGGTTTGGCAAATTATATGATGCAATTAAAACAAAAAATAATCAGGCAAAAAGTCAATGAATATTAATACAGATGTTTACCAAAAACGTAGAAAAATCGTACTGTCTCATTTAAATAATGGTGTTGCCGTATTATTTGCCGCGCCTGAACAAAGAAGAAGCAATGATACTTATTTTGCGTATAGACAGGATAGCTATTTTTATTATTTAACAGGGTTTAATGAACCGGAGTCTGCGTTAATTTTAGATGGCAAAACAGGACAAAGTATTTTATTTTGTCGGAACAAAGACCAATTAAGAGAAACATGGGATGGTTTTCGTTTTGGTCCACAAGCAGCACAGGAAATTTTTGCTTTCAGTAAAGCTTTGCCGATTGATGAGTTTGATGAGCAACTGTTGTCTTATTTAAAAGGGGCAGATACAGTTTCTTTATTATTAGGACTTTATCCAGATCAGGATCAGAGAGTTTTACAGCTTTGGCAAAAAGCAAAGGCGCAAATGTGGGCAGGTATAAATGCACCGAAGCAATTTACAGATTTAAGTTTGGTGTTAAATCAAATGCGCTTAATCAAAGATGAGTATGAATTGTCTTTATTAAAGCAAGCAGGGGCGATTAGTGCCAAGGCGCATATTGTGGCTATGCAAAAAACCCAGCCAAATCAATATGAATATCAAGTAGAAGCCGAGTTACTTCATACTTTTGTTTCTCATGGTGCGCGTTATCCAGCATATGAAAGCATTGTTGCTTCTGGTAAAAATGCCTGTACATTACATTATGTGAATAATCAAAGTTTAATGAAAGACTCAGATTTACTGCTCATAGATGCAGGTGCCGAGTTTCAAGGTTATGCTGGCGATATTACCCGTACTTTCCCTGTAAATGGTGTGTTTTCAGGTGCTCAAAAAGAAGTTTATGAAGCTGTTTTAAATGCGCAATTAGCCACAATTGCTGCAATAAAACCCAATATTAGTTGGCAGGCAGTTTCGGATATCGCATTAAAAGCTTTGGTGCAAGGACTCATAGATTTAAAGATATTGTCAGGAACAGTTGAAGGTGCTATTGAGTCAGGAGCCTATAAACGCTTTTATATGCATGGTATAGGGCATTGGATTGGTTTGGATGTTCACGATGTTGGTGGACGATTCGATGAACAAGGACAGCCTTTGTTATTACAAAAAGGGATGTGTACAACAGTTGAGCCTGGTTTATACATCAGTGCAGCAGATGATGTACCAAAAGCTTTTCACAATATAGGGGTGCGTATAGAAGACAATGTTGTGGTAACAGAGCTTGCTTGTGAGGTATACACTGCGGATGTACCTAAAACAGTGGCTCAAATAGAAGCATTGATGAAAAACCAATAATTTAAGAGATTTTTATGCAGTTAGACAGCGCTTTTTTTCCAACTCAAATCTTATCAGAGCAAGAAGATAGTTTTTTCTCTGGTGAGATTGAGTTAAATCATCAACTGATTGAATGTTCTTTAGAAATTGATAAACAGTTGAGTGCTTATCCCGATTTAATCACTTCAGCAGAAAATTTATTGGATCAACTGGATCAATTAAACTTAAATGCCTTAGTTGAAATAGAACAAGACTATTTTGATGACCATGAAGGTGCATGTGCAGTCTATTTCCAGCGCTATGCAGAGTATTTGGCAGAAGAGGGTATGGTTGATGCTGAAGACTATGAAACAGAACAATTGCTTTACCATTTAAAGTTAAAGGCAATAACACTGACTGTACAAGAAGAGTTAGGTGAACTGATTCTTTGTTTATCTTATGGTGTGGAGCAAGGAGCGTTTAGTGAACTTTTGGCTGTGTATTTTGATCAGGACGGTAATTTAGCGATTATCATCCATAAACATTAAAAATATAGGTGTTTGCATAATTAAAGGCAACCGTAAATGAGTATTCCAAGTCATGTTCAAGTAGTGGTTGTGGGTGCAGGTGCAGTAGGCGCCTTAGTTGCTTTGAACTTACATAAGCAAGGTAAGCAGGTTTTGTTGATTGAATCGCGTCAACCATGTGTTGCTGTGCCTGACGCCCGTACGCTAGCCTTGTCTTATGCAAGTTTACAAGGTTTGGCTGATGCTGGTATAGAATTTGTCGAACATGATTTAAATGTTATTCAAACGGTACATGTTTCCGCCCAAAACCAATTTGGGTGCACTTTATTGAAACAGACTGATTTATCTTTACCTTATCTTGGTGCCGTGATTGATTACGCCAAAGTTATTAATGCATCTGATCAAGCATTAATGAATCAAAATATTGCGGTATTGTGGGAAACAAAAGTAAAAGCTTTACAAACCACCCAAAATTTATCGGTTCTTACTTTAGAAAATACAACAGCTTCTTATGAAATAACAGCAGATTACACCATTCTTGCTGAGGGTGGGGCGCTGACACAGAATTTACCTAATTTAAAAAGAAGAGTCTTTGATTATCAACAAAGTGCTGTAGTAGCCAGCGTTACCTTTGAACAAAAACATCAACAATGTGCATTTGAGCGGTTTGCCGTAAAAGGGCCATTGGCATTGTTACCTTATCAATCAGACAAAACTTGCCGTTTAGTTTGGACCAGAACACCAGATGATGCACAAGCATTAAAAAATGGATCAATCGAAAATTTTAAAGCGCAATTGAACGATGCTTTTGGTGCACGTTTAGGTAAAATTGAACACATAAACAATATTGCTGTATTTCCTCTATATTTAAAACAATTGAATCAAGTCTATTCTGGTCGGGTGATTTGTATCGGCAATGCTGCCCAAACCATGCATCCAGTCGCTGCACAAGGGTTAAATTTAGGACTGCGCGATGCCATGGCTTTGGTACAGGTTTTTGCGACAGAACAAGTCGACAATACTTTAGGGAAAAAATATGCTGCTACACGTAGAGTAGATGCCCATAGTATTGTGGGTTTTACCCACGCTTTGGTGACATTGTTTGATCAGGAACATACGGTGTTGCAACAAGGTCGTTCTGTCGTTTTGAATATGCTCAATACCCTTCCGTGGTTGAGGAAGAAATTTACGGAACATTTGGTCTTTGGTGTAAAGTAATTAAATAATTGTGTCTAAAAAATCAGGTTTTGTTGGTTTAAAGGGTCATAAATGAATCACTATTTAGAAGTAGATGCTGTAATAGTTGGTGGCGGCTTAGTTGGTGCGGCAACAGCACTTTCATTACATTTGTTGGGTAAAAAAGTTATTTTATTAGAGCTTGGACAACCTAAAATTGACTCAGTGAGCTTACATAAGGGGTGGGATCCTCGTATTTATGCTATTAGCCCAGCAAATCAAGTTTTCTTGGAAAGTTTAGGGGCTTGGCCGCCCTTGGCTGATAGAGCTCAGGCCGTGATGGGGATGGATGTTAAAGCCGATGCTGGTGGGTATATAACATTTGAAGCAGATCAGTTTAAGACTGATCGATTAGCCACTATTATTGAAAATCGATACTTGCTTGCATCAATTTGGGCACAATTAGCACAACATAATGTCCCTATTATTCAAGGGCAAAGAGCAAAAGAGATTGCGACATACCCTGATAAAGCTATTGTAACCTTAGAAAATGAACAAAAAATTGAAGCAAAACTGGTTGTCGGTGCAGATGGTGCGAATTCTTGGGTACGAAGAGAATTAAATATTGATATTAAAGTAGATCATTATTTCCATCATGGCGTAGTAGCGAATTTTGAATGTCAATTAGATCATCAAGGGGTTGCTTATCAATGGTTTGAAGATGGTGAAATTTTGGCTTATTTACCCTTACCCAATAAACGGATGTCTATGGTTTGGTCTACCAGAGAGCCTCAAAGATTATTGGATATGGATGAAGCAGCTTTAGCCAATACAGTAGCTGCGCGTGGGCATCACACGTTGGGTCAGTTAGAGGTGATTACTTCTGCTCATGCTTTTGAATTAAGATTAATTCGGCCACAAACGACCTATGCTCATCGCGTGGTGCTGATTGGGGATGCTGCACATACAATTCATCCTTTAGCTGGACAAGGGGTGAATTTAGGTTTTGGTGATGTGATCGCTTTAAGTGCATTATTAAAAGGGCAAAAGGACATTGGTCAATTGTCATTATTGAAACGTTATGCTTTAACACGGGTTGAACCTGTGCGCTTAATGCAGTTAGGTTGTGATGGTTTATTTAAGTTGTTTGAAGCTCGTCATTTACCTGGAATTTCATGGGTAAGAAATACAGGGCTGAGATTGGTGAATAAAAGCCAATTAATAAAAAAACAGTTGATTAAACAGGCTATGGGTTGGTGATGCTTTAAAGTGCGATTAATAATGATAGCAGTACCAGCTGTATTTTTGATATCATTTCAATTCTAGAATTTTGGTTTATTAATTAAGGCAATATAAATATGTTTAATAATAAAAGTATTTTGATTACTGGAGGAACAGGCTCTTTTGGTAAACAATATGTGCGTACAATTTTAAGTCGTTTCCAACCTAAGCGTATTGTTGTGTACTCTCGCGACGAATTAAAACAATTTGAAATGCAACAAGAGTTCGATCAACCATGTATGCGCTATTTTATTGGAGATGTGCGAGACAAAGAACGTTTAACGCAAGCGATGAATGGCATTGACTTTGTGATTCATGCTGCGGCATTAAAGCAAGTACCCGCAGCAGAATATAATCCAATGGAATGTATTAAAACCAATATATATGGTGCTGAGAATGTTATTTATGCTTCATTACAAAATAATGTTGATCGTGTGATTGCTTTATCTACAGATAAAGCAGCCAATCCCATTAATTTATATGGCGCAACCAAATTAGCTTCAGATAAATTATTTGTTGCTGCTAATAATATGGCTGGTGGCACAACACAATTTTCTGTTGTACGCTATGGTAATGTGGTTGGCTCCCGTGGCTCTGTTGTGCCCTTTTTCAAAAAACTGATTGCAGAAGGTGCTGAGTCTTTACCTATTACAGATGAACACATGACAAGATTTTGGATTACCTTGCAGCAAGGTGTTGATTTTGTCTTGAAGAATTTTGAAAGAATGTACGGCGGTGAAATTTTCGTGCCTAAAATTCCTTCGGTTAAAATTACCGATTTAGCAAAGGCAATGGCGCCTAATTTACCTCATAAAATTATTGGGATTCGTCCAGGTGAAAAATTACATGAAATTATGTGCCCAGCTGATGATTCGCATTTAACATTAGAGTTTGATGATCATTATGTATTGCGTCCGACTATCCGGTTTACGGCAAGAAATAATGATTTTGTTGAAAATTGTTTAGGGGAAAAAGGTGAGCCTGTAAAACCAGGATTTGAATATCATTCTGGTAATAATGCTCAATTTTTGACTGTTGAACAGATTAAAGAAGTCAATAAAAAAGCAGGCATAAGTGAATAGAAAAAGATGTAGGCGTATTGTATGATAATGGATGGACAGCCTCAGAAAATAGATGTGTTAATTAATACACCTTCTAGCAAGACCCATTTGTTGTATATTGCTTCTTTTTTGGCGCAATTGAAGGGGAAATTTGATATACAAAAAATTTATATTCGGCCTTCAGGGCAGTTTTTAAATTTTAAAGGATTATTAGATCAAGATATCACAGATTTTTTTGGGGCTGATTGGTCATACTTGAAAGAAAATAGTAGGTTAAGTTTTCGTTTTTTTTTCAATAAAAAGAAGAAAAATAAGACACTTTATTACTTGCATATTTCTGATTGTACGATTCAAAGTATTTTATGTTCTGATTTTGTTAGTCAGTATAAAGAAATTCGTAATGTCATTATTTGTGAGGGAATTGGTTCTTCTGGTAATTTGTTGACTCGGTTTTTGGTGGCATTACGAGAACAGAAAAAATTTAATATTTTTATTTTTATAAGAAAAATAATTACCAAAGGCATTCTAAGTATATTTTTTAAGAAGGTTTTTCTTAAAGTAGAACAATGGCAATTATATAATCAAAACTTAGAGCTTAATCCAGAAATTAAACAATATATATTGGTACATAATCACTATTATCAAAGCCTAGAACAAAGTGAACAAAAAGCGATTTTGTTTATAGGGCAACCATGGGTTGAGTTAGGTTTTGTGGAACAAAATACTTATATTAATTTTTTACAGTCTATCATTGATGGACTAATTAAAAAAGGATATTACATTAAACTTAGACCTCATCCAGCAGAGGGGTTAGATAAATATGAAAAACTCAATATTCAATTGGATCAAGACTATTCGTTACCATTAGAGCTATTATTTGATCAACCTTATATAGTCATTGGAAATTGTAGCACTGCTTTAATTAACTTATCTGCTATTTTTGGTGTAGATGCTTATTTATTAAAATGTGATTTTTTAGAAAATCTATATTTGTCAAAGACACAAAAAGCGTTATTTGCCAAATATTGTGGTTCTGAATTGGATTTAGAACAATTATTAGACAAACTTCATTAAAATTTAAAAGGCTAGGGTTTCAAATGATTCCTTATGGAAAACAAGATATCCATCAAGAGGATATTGAGGCAATTGTTCAAGTATTACGATCTGATTTTCTAACTCAAGGGCCAAAAGTACCTTTGTTTGAACAAAATTTATGCCAATATACTGGTGCTTCTTATGCTTTTGCTGTTAATAGTGCAACATCTGCTTTGCATATTGCGTGCTTAGCTTTAGGATTGGGAGCAGGGGATATTCTTTGGACGAGCACTATTTCTTTTGTTGCTTCCAGCAATTGCGCATTATATTGTGGCGCTCATGTCGATTTTGTTGATATTGATCCACAAACCTATAATATGTCTGTTGTCGCTTTAGAACAAAAATTAATAGAAGCTCAAAAAAATAATTGTTTACCAAAAATTGTGGTACCTGTTCATTTGTGTGGGCAATCATGCGATATGCAGGCTATTTTTGCATTATCTAAGCAATATGGTTTTAGAATTATTGAAGATGCATCTCATGCCATTGGGGCTAAATACCAAGGGTTACCAGTGGGAGATTGCCGTTATAGCGATATTACAGTATTTAGTTTTCATCCAGTAAAAATTATTACGACTGCTGAAGGGGGAGCCGCTTTAACAAATGACCCTAAGCTTGCACAAAAAATGAATTTATTGCGTAGTCATGGTATCACTCGCGATGAAAATTTGATGACAGAAAAAAGTCATGGAGCTTGGTTTTATCAACAGGTTGATTTGGGTTTTAACTATAGAATGACTGAATTACAAGCTGCATTAGGTATCAGTCAACTGACTCGATTAGATCAGTATGTTGCCAGCCGCCATAAAAAAGTTGAAATATACAATCAGGCTTTTTCATCTGTGGCTTTACAGTTACCATATCAAAATAACCAGACATATTCCAGTTATCATTTATATCCTATTTTAGTCAATGAACAGACAGATCGTGCACATTTATTTAATGTGTTACGTCAAGCTAATATAGGTGTTAATGTACATTACATTCCTATTCATACTCAGCCTTATTATCAACAGTTAGGGTTTAAATGGGGAGATTTTCCTGAAGCTGAAAATTACTATAAAAGAGCCATTAGTTTACCTTTGTATGCGCAATTGAGTGATACAGAGCAAAATTATGTTATAGAACAAGTTTGCCAAAATATTAAATGATTTTTCTTTAATATTTTATTTAGAAGTGTATTTATGAATATAGCCATTATTCCTGCTAGAGGTGGTAGTAAAAGAATACCGCATAAAAATATTAAAAATTTTTGTGGTAAACCAATGATTGCTTGGCCAATAGAAGCCGCTTTAGAAAGTAATTGTTTTGATTCTGTTATTGTTTCTACCGATAGTGTAGAGATTGCATCTGTAGCTCAATCATTTGGTGCTCAGGTTCCTTTTATTCGTCCAGCAGAATTATCTGATGACTTTACTGGGACAACAGCTGTGATTAAACACGCTGTTAGGTCCATTTCAAATATAATGCAGGATATTGAGAATGTATGCTGTTTATATGCTACTGCTCCATTTGTACAGCCACAAAACTTAATCGACAGCTTTAATGTCTTAAATAATAATGATTGTGATTTTGTGTTTTCTGTCACAAGCTTTGCTTTTCCTATCCAAAGAGCCATTAAAATTACATCAAATAATCGGGTACAAATGTTTCAGCCTGAAATGTTTGTAAAACGCTCTCAAGATTTAGAAGAAGCTTATCATGACGCTGGGCAATTTTATTGGGGGACAACGAAAGCATGGCTTGAAGAAAAGAGTATTTTTTCTTCGGGGAGTGTACCTTTTGTCTTACCTAGGTATAGAGTGCAAGATATTGATACCCATGAAGATTGGGTGAGAGCAGAGTATATGTTTGCAGCGATGACGGGATTACAATCATGAAAACAGCTGTTTTTCGTGTTGATGCGGCACTTCATATTGGTAGTGGCCATGTGATGCGTTGCTTAACCTTGGCCGATGCGTTAAAAGAACAAAATATCAACAATATTTTTATTTGTCGAGCTTATCAAGGTAATTTGATTGATTTTATTCGCCAAAAAGGCTTTGAGATACATCAGTTACCTTGTGTCAGTTCAGATTTTATTGCTACTGAGAAACAAAGCATACCCCATACTCATTGGCTCGGTGTAACATGGCAAGAGGATGCAGAACAAACCATTAATTATTTGAAACAAAAAAAAATCACTATTGATTGGTTGATTATAGACCATTATGCTTTGGATAAACATTGGGAAGAGCAGTTAAGAGGATATGTCCAAAAAATAATGGTGATTGATGATTTAGCAGACAGAGCACATTCATGTGAACTTTTATTGGATCAAAATCTCGGTAGAGAAAAAATAGATTATCAATTGTTGGTACCAGATTCTTGTCAATTGTTAATTGGTCCCCAATATGCGTTGCTTAGGCCAGAATTTTTACAATGGCGTAAAGAAAGTTTACTGCGTAGAAATAATCATACAAAGATCAAACAACTTTTGATTAGTTTAGGCGGTGTTGATGCTCAGAATATCACCTCTGAAGTTTTACATTGTCTTGCTGAATGTAATAATTTACCAAAAGATAGTCAAATTAAAGTCATTATGGGTGAAAAAGCTCCTCATTTATCGCAAGTAAAGGTTATTGCACAACAGATGCCTTATGAAACAGAGGTGATTGTTAATACTAATCAGATGGCTCAAATTATGGCTCAAAGTGATTTAGCTATTGGTGCAGCTGGAAGTACATCTTGGGAGCGCTGTTGCTTGGGGCTGCCAACTATTGCGATTGCTTTGGCACAAAATCAAATACTGATTGGGCAAACTTTAGCTGAAAAAGGTATTCATTGGTTTGTGGGGGGGATTGAGAGGGCTGATTATTCAGTGGTATTAAAACATATACTGTTTTATGCTGTTTTTGATGCTTATGCTCGTATCTCATTGACTCAAAAAAGCAGTAATTTTTGTGATGGAAACGGGGTTAAAAGAGTTATTCGTTCTTTAATTGAACCCGATATTACAATCAGAGCAGCAAATTTGGATGATGCTCAATTATTATATTCTTGGCGTAATGCGCCTCAGATTCGTGAGCGATCACTTAATACACAAACTATTTTATTTTCTGATCATATGAACTGGTTTAAGCATTCTTTGTCCTTAAAAACGAGGTTAATTTTAATTGCTATGCATCATGAAGTAGAGTCAGCTTGTATCAGGTTTGATTTTCAAGAACAAACGGCTATTGTTTCAATTTATCTATCACCAGAAAAAATAGGAGATGGTATAGGTCGGTTTGTTTTAAAAGCCGCACATAATTGGTTAAGGGAGAATTACCCCTCAATTAGAATAGTTGAGGCCGTTGTGTTGGCAAATAATATTGCTTCCCAGAAAATGTTTGAGAGTTTAGGCTATCAAAAAAAACAATTTAATTATCAGTTAAAATTAAACTAATGATGAGAATACTATGAATTTTACAATCGAGTCTAATTGTGTAGGCATAAATGAAAAACCTTATATTATTGCTGAATTATCTGCAAATCATAATGGGTCAATTGAACGTGCATTTGAAACAATAAAGGCGGCATATGAAAGTGGGGCAGATGCGGTTAAAATTCAAACCTATACTGCTGATACTATGACCATAGATTGCAATAGAGAAGAGTTTTTAATTAAAGGTGGCCTTTGGGATGGTTATAAATTATATGATTTATATAAGTGGGCAGAAACACCCTATGAATGGCATCAGGCAATTTTTGATTATGCAAAAAAAATAGGTATAACTATTTTTTCAACTCCTTTTGATGAAACAGCCGTTGATTTATTAGAAAGTTTAGATGTTCCAGCTTATAAGGTTGCATCATTTGAAATGACAGATTTACCTTTAATTAAGTATATCGCCAGAACAGGTAAACCAATAATTATGTCAACAGGTATGGCTTCAGAAGAAGAAATAGCTGAGGCGATAAAAACAGTACATGATGCAGGTAATCACCAGTTGGTTGTGTTGCATTGTATCAGCAGTTACCCTGCACCGATTGAACAAGCTAATTTACGTCAAATGACAACAATTGCAGAGCGCTTTAATGTTCCAGTTGGTCTATCTGATCATACCTTAGGAACAACTGCATCTATTACTGCTGTAGCACTTGGTGCTTGTGTGATTGAAAAACACTTCACTTTAAGTCGGCAAGATAAAGGCCCTGATAGCGATTTTTCTATTGAGCCTGATGAATTGAAAATATTGTGTCAGCAAACACGTGATGCGTGGCTAAGTTTGGGTACAACTGGGTTTAAACGTCAACAAGCTGAGGCACAAAATAAAATTTTTCGCCGATCTATTTATTTTGTTAAACCATTAAAAGTAGGGGAAACGATCAATCAAACTCATATACGCAGGATTCGCCCAGGCTTAGGCTTAGAACCTAAGTATTTTGATGCGATTATTGGTAAAAAAGTGGTTACTGATATAGAGTACGGTATGCCTGTTACTTGGGATGTATTGGACAAAGAATAACAAAATATATTTTGACAATCATATTTATGCATTCTTTACTCATTACAATTGGCTTATTAACCTTAAGCAATATATTCATGACTTTTGCTTGGTATGGTCATTTAAAATATGCTCATTCTAAAGTATGGGTGGTTGCTGCCCTAATTAGTTGGGGTATTGCGTTATTTGAGTATTTATTGCAAGTTCCTGCTAATAGGATTGGTTACCAAGTTGCCTCAGCAGGGCAACTGAAGGTGATTCAAGAGGTCATCAGTTTAACTGTTTTTATTCCTTTTTCTATGTATATTCTAAAAGAACCTTTTAGAAGTGATTATATTTGGGCTGGATTATGTTTAATCGGTGCGGTATTTTTTATGTTTCGTTCAAAAATAATGTAAATTTTGAATAAGAAGGCTGATGTCAATTTACGATGAATTCTGGTAATCGCTTATTAAATTTAATCTTACGAGGTCTTAGTCTTTCTTGTAAATTTCTGTTGGTTTTTGCTTTAGCCAGAATGTTATCTGGGGCTGATTTTGGCTTATATAATCTGATTGTTGTCACCACTACTTTTGTTTTATATTTATATGGATTAGATTTTTATACTTTTGCTAGTCGAGAAATGATTTTGGTTTCTGAACAAAAAAGACCTTTTATTGTATACAATCAATTAGCTTTATATATTTTTACTTATTTCCTGATTTCACCTTTTTTATTGATTCTATTTTTTTCTGGAAAACTATCTTGGAATTTACTGCCTTTATTTTTATCCATAGCCATTTTGCAGCATTTAGCTCAGGAAATAAATAGGTTATTGATTAATTTATTTGCACCTCTTTGGGCCTCTTTTATTTTATTTATTCGTTCTGGTCTATGGTGTTTGGCATTAATTATCTGTATGTTTTTTTTCCCAAATTTGCGTACATTGCATATGGTGTTTTATTTTTGGATCGCAGGCCTGATTTTAGCCATTATTGTTTCTTATTATAAATTGTATCAGATGGGTTTACCGATTCAGTATATGGGCATGCCAGATATTAAATGGATTAAAAAAGGGTTGATTATCGCCTTACCTTTTTTATTAGGTACTTTATCTTTAAATGCAATAAGTGTGATAGATCGCTATTGGATAGAAAATCATTTTAATTTAAGTTTAGTTGGGGTATATGGTTTTTTTGCCAGTTTAACTGGCGCTATATTAACCGCTTTAGACGCAACGATTTTTTCATTTACCTATCCAAAACTCATCAAGGCAGTAGGAGAGTCTCCAGCTGCTTTTCAAACTGAATACCGTTTATTTAGAAAACATACTTTAATAGCCGTAGGTCTGTTTTCTATTTTGCTTTTGACGGGTATTTACCCTATTGTGCTTTGGCTAAATAATGATTTATATCTGCAATATATTGCTGTATTTTTTATTTTATTGCTAAGCAATATCTTTATTGCTTTAAGTATGATTGCCCATTATGCTTTATATGCACAAAAGCATGATAAGCCCATTGTTATTGCCCATATATTATCGGTTATTATATTGATCATTAGTTTACTGATTTTTGCCCGTACACATTATTTAGCTGTTGCTGTGAGTGTGTGTATCACTTCTCTATTCCTATTCGTATTTAAACATTATTGTTTTTGGCAAAAACACGTACAGTAGATGTTCTGTAATAACTAATGGTGAGAGAAATCATGTTTTATATGAGTATTGGGTGGCGCATTGGTTTGGCTATCTACCTCTTGTTCTGATAATGTTTGTAAAATGCCACATTGAGCATTATGGTGTTCTAATTGGCATTTTTGGTAAAGCTCCTCTAAACGTTTCTCTAGTTGTTGCAACTCTTGTATTCTATCCTTAACATGGCATAAATGTTCATCTAATAAGCTCAAAGCCGCCTGACAATTATCCGCTTGATTTTGGCTTAAATGCAGTAAGGCTCTAATTTCCTCATGGTTAAGGTCTAAGGCGCGGCAATTGCGAATAAAGCGTAATCTCTCTACATGGATTTGAGTGTAGTGTCGATAATTGTTTGCTGTCCGTATAGGTTCGGGCATTAATCCTTCTTTTTCATAAAAGCGAATGGTTTCCACTGTACAGTGTGCTATTTTCGCCAGTTCACCAATTTTCATGTTTTTTCCTAAAAAAGACTAGACTCTATAGTAACTTTAGGGTGTTAAATAAGCAATATAGAAAATGGTCAAAACGTAAAGAGGTGAGATTATGGCTCATGATAAGAGTGAACATTCAGAGCATAAACACAGCTGTTGTGGCTCAGCAGGCGATCAAGCCACATTTGAGCAAAAACCTGTGCATTTAAATGTACCTGAAGGTTATACCTATTCTGTATGGATTGTCCCAGAAATGGATTGTCCTACAGAGAAGCAAATGATTGAGCAAAAGCTTGCAGGCATGAATGGGATACATGAGATTGATTGTAACTTAATGACCAGCACTTTGCGTATTGTGCACCAACCACAACATTTAGATGCAATCGAACAAGCAATCAAATCAATAGGGATGACGTTACAAAGTACAGATCAAGGTAATTTTGCAACAGAACATAAAAAAATCATTACCTTACCGTTAGTTGGTTCGGGCGTAATGGCTTTGATTGCTGAGATATTACATGCTTATGAAGTCAGTATGTTATGGGTTGTATTGGCTGCTTTTATTTCTATTGCTTTATGTGGTGTACAAACCTTTAAAAAAGGTTATTTGGCTATAAAAAATAGGCAATTGAATATCAATATGCTGATGAGTGTTGCCGTTACTGGTGCAATTTTAATTGGACAATGGCCAGAAGCAGCGATGGTTATGTTCTTATTTACTGTTGCAGAAAAATTAGAAGCGTATTCTCTTGAAAAAGCAAAAAATACCATCAGGGGTTTAATGCAGCTGGCTCCTCAAATGGTCACTGTTGAACAATTGGGTGAATGGGTCGCGTTACCAGTAGAACAGGCCTCAACTGGCATGTTAGCAAGAGTGAAACCGGGGGAGCGTATCGCATTAGATGGTGTGGTGGTTGAAGGTGGTTCTACAGTTAATCAAGCACCCATTACAGGAGAAAGTTTGCCTGTTAATAAAGAAATAAACGATATGGTTTTTGCTGGCACCATTAATCAGGCAGGTTCCTTTATTTATAAAATCACAGCTAAAGCACAAGACACAACATTAGCACGTATTATTAAAGTAGTGGAATCTGCTCAAGGTTCTCGTTCTCCAACGCAAAGCTTTATCGATCGGTTTGCCAAAATATATATTCCAGTTGTTTTTGTTTTGGCTTTAATTATTGCATTTGTTATTCCCTTATTTGTTGGAAATTGGTTTGAATGGATTTATAAAAGTTTGGTTTTACTGGTGATTGCGTGTCCATGTGCTTTGGTTATTTCCACTCCAGTGACCATAGTCAGTGGCTTAACCCGTGCTGCAAAATTGGGGATACTGATAAAAGGGGGCATCTATTTAGAAATGGGACGTCAACTGAAATGGTTGGCATTAGACAAAACGGGTACCATTACTTATGGACAGCCAAAGTTAACCGATTCTTTCTTATTGGTCGAAGAGCATGTGGGATTGAATACATATTTTATTGCGGCAAGTTTGGCAGCACGCTCAGATCACCCTGTATCTTTAGCTTTGGCAAAAGCGGCTCAGAAGAGTAATGAAATTTTGTATGAAGTCAATAAATTTAAAGCAATTGCTGGGTATGGAACAGAAGGAATGATTAATCAGCAAGCGTACTTTTTGACCAATCTACGTTTTATCTCCGAGCAAGGTAAACAATATACACCAGAAGTGTTACAGCAAATAAAAGTGCTGGAGCAAGCAGGTAAAACCATTGTGCTATTGAGTGACACAACAACTGTACTGGCTTACTTTGCTGTAGCCGATACCATTAAAGAGAATGTTGTAGAGGACATTAATCGTTTGCATCAAAACAATATTAAAACCTTGATATTAACAGGAGACAGCACTGTTGTTGCTCAAGCTATTGCCAAAGAAGCAGGCATTGATGAAGTATATGGTGGGCAGTTGCCTGAAGATAAATTACAAATGATTAAAAATAAACAAGTACATGAACAAAAAGTAGGCATGGTGGGCGATGGAATTAATGATGCGCCTGCGCTGGCTCAAGCAGATATTGGTTTTGCCATGGGTAAAATGGGCACAGATACCGCAATTGAAACAGCAGACGTGACATTAATGGATGATGATTTGGGGAAAATAAGTGATTTTGTTCAAATATCACATAAAACCCATCAAATTTTAATTCAAAACATCAGCTTTGCTTTGGGTATTAAAATACTTTTTATGTTATTGGCTTTGACCGGTTATAGTACTATGTGGATGGCCGTATTTGCTGATGTTGGTGCGACTTTGCTTGTTGTATTTAATGGTTTAAGATTGTTATATTTACGCCAATAGCAAATGGGGTTATTTTAGAGCATTAAAAGGTCACTTTTACAGTGACCTTTTAATATTTGATTGCTGTGCTATATTACTTTACTGTTAAAGTACCACGCATTACAGAAGCATGGCCTGGGAAAGTACAGAAATAAGTGTATGCTTGGCCTTCTTTTAAAGCGCTGACAGCGAAAGTAACAGAAGTTTTTTCTCCGCCGCCGATCATTTTAGTCCTTGCTAATACACGTTTATCGTTTGGTTTTTCGTAGTCCTTAGCCAAACCAGCTTTTAAACCATCTTTAGCAATAGCGTTGACATCTTTTGTTTCGGCCAAAATCCAGTTATGTCCCATTGCTGCTTTTGTTTGTTTGCCAGAGTGAACCAGATTGACAGTAAAATTTTTACATGTTTTTGGTACAGTAATGGTTTTAACATCATATTGCATAGCATCATTACCCTTTACCGTAACATCGCAAGGGCCAGCAAAAACAATACCTGAAAATAAAGCTAAAGCAGGAACAACGAGTAATTTTTTCATACTATAAGTCTCCTTTGACTGACGAAAATAAAACGACTGTTTAAACTATATTTGGCAAGCATTATAAAGAGAAGAAATTGTATTTAAATTGATTAAACTCAATGAAATTTTTCTAATATAAATTGCCTAATATTGCGATAGCTTTAAACAATCTTTAAACAATCTTACGATGATAAGGATAAGCCTTTTAGGCTAAGGTTGCAACATTTACAAGTACAGGATTAAGTGCTTGTAAATCTTTAGGGGATATTGCTACCAAAAATCCCCGCTTGCCACCATTAATATAAATTGTATCCAGCTCTAAAATAGATGCTTCAATATAAACGGGTAAGTTGGTTTTTGTCCCAAAGGGGCTGGTGCCGCCTATTAAATAACCTGTCCATTTATGGGCTTGCTCAGCAGAAGTAGGGGTGATATGTTTGGCACTTAAAAAACGGGCTAAATTTCGAGTAGAAATATGACGATCACCATGCATTAAAACAATTAACCCTTTTTTTTGCTCATTTTCTAACACAATAGTTTTAATCACATTATGTTCTGGTACACCTAACGTTTGAGCAGAGTGTGTGGTGCCCCCATGCTCTAAATAAGGATATTCATGTGGTGTAAAAGAAATATTATGGGTACGTAAAAAACGAATAGCCGTTGTGATGGGGTAAGACATGTATCATCCTTTATTTTGGCGTATTATTTTCTAACCAATAAATAAATTCAGCTGGACCTATATAACCGAGTAAAGGGGTACTGGGTGTTTTTCCCTTAGCCAATATAATCGTAGCAGGAGGGCCAAAGAGCCCATATTCTTTTAACAGTGCCTGATGATCAGGGTTGTTTTGTGTCACATCAATTTGCATAAACTGATATTGTTGTTCAAGTAAGGCTTTGACTTTTGCTTGACTAAAAGTATTTGCATCCATTTGTTTACAAGTAATGCACCAGTCAGCGTAAAAATCCAATAATATAGGACGATCAGGATATTGTTCTTGGGCTGCCATAATGGCTGTTTTTAAAGTAGCCACATCATCATAACGCTTACCAACAGGTACATGATCAAAATGTAACCCCAAAATTTGGTGCAAAGGAGTGCTCTGTTTTTGTAAGCTGCTTATGGTAAAAAAAACAATGATACCCATAAAAGCCAAACAAAATACCCCTAATATTCCTTTTGTTTGAATTCTGGTTTGCCGTTTAATTTTAATCATTAATACAATAACAATAAAGCACAGTAATAATAAATATAATGAGATACTGAGCCAAATGGGTAAAAATGGGCTGGCTAAATAAATCGCAAACCCTAAAATGATCATACCAAAACAATGCTTAATCGTGTTCATCCAGGAACCAGCTTTTGGTAAATAGTGCCCACCAAAAGTGCCCAGTATGATTAAAGGTATCCCCATTCCTAAAGCCATTGCATAGAGTAATGCGCCTCCGAGCACAGCATCTTTGGTTTGACCTATATAACCTAATGCAATTGCTAATGGTGGTGCCACGCAAGGGCCAATGATTAAGGCAGAAAACATACCCATCGCAAAAACAGAGCTTATTTTGCCACCACTAAGTTTTTGGCTTTTTTGTGTAAAATAAGATTGTACTTTTGCAGGCATTTGAATTTGAATGACATCAAACATAGCCAGAGCCAAGATCACCATTAAAGCAGCAGCAGATATAACCACAATAGGTTGCTGTAACCAGACAGTCAGTAGCGCACCTGTTAATCCAGCGATAATACCCACAAGGGTATAAGTTAATGCTAAACCTTGAACATAAGTAAATGAAAGAGCAAACCCTTTCGTTTTTGTTAATTGTTCCTTACTGCCAACAATGATACTGGATAAAATAGGTAACAAAGGATACATGCAGGCAGTAAAACTCAGTGCAATACCAGATAATAAAAATGTCAATAAATTGGATAATAAAGAAGCATCGTTAAGTTGCTGTGTGTTTGAAGAGTTTGAGTTTGTTTGTTGTTTAAATAAACCTGAAACCCCCATTTTTTTAGTGTTTTTTTCGGCGCCAAAAGAAGGATTAAAAACACCACTGCCATTAATATCAAAAGTGGTGGTAGTTGGTGGGTAACAAATGCCTTGTTCTGAACAACCTTGAAAGGAAATGGTCAGAGTAAAAGGGGGCGGGAGTTTATTTTTCTCTAACTGAAAAGGAATATCAATACGTGCACTTTGGTAGAAAACCTGTTGTTTGCCAAAAAATTCATCTTCTTTTTCAACAGACTCACTGTATCTGGCTTCACCTAATAAAGCAGGCTCACTATTGATGCTGATTTTATCGCGGTAAAGATAGTATTTAGGTGCAATTGCGAATTCAACAACTAAACCTTGGTCTGTGCTGAATACTTGTGGTACAAAAGCCTCTTGAGCAGGTAAAAGCTCTTTAGGGTCTATTTGTGCAGAAACTGTATTAGCCAGTAAAGAAGTAATGATGAAAAACAGTAATGCTAAATATTTAATAAAACGTTGCAATATTAGACCCCATATCTCTACTTAAGGATGTTGAATATAAGCATAGGCTGAATGATTATGAATAGATTCAAAATTTTCACTTTCAACCATAAATTTCTCTATTCTTTTATCTTTTAATAAAAGCGCGGCGACATCTCTGACCATATCTTCAACAAATTTTGGATTTTCATAGGCGCGTTCAGTGACAAATTTTTCATCAGGACGTTTTAATAAACCATAAAGCTCGCAAGAAGCTTGTTGTTCTACTACATCGATCAGTTCTTCAACTTCAATTGCCTGTGTTGTCTGAATGGTTAATGTAACATGAGATCGTTGATTATGCGCACCATATTGTGAAATTTCTTTTGAACAAGGACAAAGGCTTGTTACAGGAACCAATACTTTTAATGTGTAATGGAATATACCATCAATGATTTCACCAATTAAAGATACATCATAATCCAACAGGCTTTCAACACCAGAAACAGGGGCTGTTTTGTATCTAAAAAAAGGAAACGTCGCAGAAATTTTTCCTGCAGTAGAGTCTAGCTTTTTGAGCATATCAAAATTTAATTGTTTGAATTGTTCAAAAGATAAAGGTTCTTTTAACCCTTCTAATAGCTCGACAAAACGGGACATATGTGTCCCTTTTAAATGAGCGGGTAAAAAAACAGTCATGGTAAAATGAGCCACTGTATGGTGTACTTTACCCTGAGTTTTAAAATTTAGTGGCATTCTTAAATTTTTGATGCCAACTTGATTTATGGCTAAATTTCGTGTGTCGTGGCTGCTTTGTACATCAGCAATAGTGCTCATTTTATATTTTTCCTTTATATAATGCGCGCTAGTATACGCGAGCATTATTACCCGATCAAATTTGTCGGGATTAAAAATTTCTATAATCGTTATTATAAAATGATTTACAAGGCTTTGTGAATGCCATAATCAATATTGTATAGATATGTATATATATTTTAAAAGAATATCCTTAAAACAATAAAATTTTGCGTTACTTAAAAGGCTTTGCTATATTGAATTCATATTATTTTTATCCGACTTTAGGTGTGTAAACCATGAAATTTGCAACACAGGCTATTCATACAAGCTATGACCCAAAAGAACACAATCGCTCTGTTATGCCCCCAATTTATCAAACAAGTTTGTTTGCTTATGAACATATAGGAGAGCCCCTTAAGTATGGTTATACCCGAGTTGCCAATCCATCTCGGCAAGTGTTGGAAGACACTATGGCTGTATTAGAGCATGGTGATGCAGGATTTGCTTTTGGTAGTGGTATGGCAGCAATTGATGCTATTTTTCGTGCTTTTTTAAGGCCAGGGGACACTATTGTTGCGGTAGCTGATATTTATGGTGGTGCTTATGGTCTATTAACCGAAGGATATGCCCAAATAGGGGTGAAGACCATTTTTGTGGATCTAACTGATCCAGCTGCTTTAGATAATGTTTTAGATGATAAAGTGAAATTATTATGGTTAGAAACCCCAAGTAACCCTTTATTGCGTTTGGTTGATATTGAAGCTTTAGCAAAAAAAGCACATGATAAAGGCGTTGTTGTCGGTATAGACAATACCTTTGCGACACCTTATTTGCAAAATCCCTTAGATTTAGGTGCAGATGTTGTGATGCACTCTGCCACTAAATATTTAGGGGGGCACTCTGATGTGATGGCAGGTATTGTGGTCACCAAACATAAAGAACACAGTATGTTACTTAAATCAGTACAATTTGCAGCAGGTGCTTTACTTGGGCCTTCAGATTGTCATTTGGTTTTGAGGGGCATAAAAACACTTGCCTTAAGGATGCAAAGACATTGTGAAAATGCGCAAATAGTTGCTCAAGGCTTACAACAGCATCCATCTGTGCAAAAAGTATTTTATCCTGGGTTGCCAGACCATGAACACCATCAACTAGCTTGTACACAAATGAGAGGATTTGGTGGGGTGGTTTCTATTTATCTAAAAGAAGACACACAAGAAGCTGCTAATACTGTTGTGAAAGCATTAAATCTATTTTTATTAACATCCAGTCTTGGTGGCGTGGAAAGTTTAGTCAATCACAGTTATACCCAGTCTCACAGTAATATGAGCGCACAGTTGAAAGAAACATTGGGTATTCGTAAAGGACTTTTACGTCTTTCAATAGGTATAGAAGATATCGATGATATTTTAACTGACTTAAATAATGCTTTGGATCAAATACGTTAAAGAAAAATATGTAAAGAAAAATATGTAAAGAAAAACACTAAAAATTTAAATTTTTGGTGTTTTTTTTATTTTGGAAACAATAACTAATATCAATCACGAAAAGATCGATAGATTTTTACTTTATTTTATTTAAAATTATTATATTGTTAAATTTTGTCAAATTTTGGTAATATTCGATAAGATGGGACGAAGTGTGATGTAATTTTGCATTCAGTTATTGTTGTATGTAGTAAGTAGTTTTTAGTATGTAAATACTTAATGGAGGAAATAATTATGTCGTCAAATAATGACGGATCTAGCGTTATGGCAAAACTAGCTTGGGCCTGTGTCGCAGTAATTGGGGCTTTATGTCTAGGATATGTTGCGCTAAAAAGAGGAGAAACAATCAATGCAATGTGGGTTTTAATTGCATCTGTTTGTGTATATTTAATCGGTTATCGTTATTATAGTCGGTTTATTGCAGATAAAGTACTAAAAGTAGACAGCACGAGAATGACGCCTGCTTTTCGTCATAATGATGGCTTAGACTATGTACCGACCAATAAGTCGGTTTTATTTGGTCATCACTTTGCTGCTATTGCTGGAGCTGGTCCATTAGTTGGTCCAGTATTGGCGGCTCAAATGGGTTATCTGCCTGGTATGTTATGGATTTTGGCAGGTGTGATTTTTGCTGGTGCTGTACAAGACTTTATGGTTTTGTTTGTTTCTACTCGTCGTGATGGTCGTTCACTAGGTGAATTAGTTAAAGAAGAAATGGGCACGATTCCTGGCGTGATTGCACTTTTTGCCTGTTTTATGATCATGATCATTATTTTAGCCGTATTGGCTATGATTGTCGTTAAAGCGCTAACCCATAGCCCATGGGGTGCTTTCACAGTGGCATTTACCATTCCATTAGCCGTATTTATGGGGGTGTACTTGCGTTACATTCGTCCTGGTCGAATCATAGAAATTTCTATCATTGGCTTTATTGGCTTAATTTTTGGTATTTGGTTAGGTGGTGTAGTAGCTCAAAATGAAGTCTGGAAGCATTATTTTGACTTTTCAGGTGAAGCTTTAACTTGGATTTTGGTCGTATATGGTTTCATTGCTGCAGTCTTACCAGTATGGTTATTGTTGGCTCCTCGTGACTACTTATCTACGTTCTTAAAAATTGGTGCAATTGGTGCATTAGCAGTTGGTATTGTGATTGTGATGCCATATATGAAAATGCCTGCATTGACTAAATTTATTGACGGCACAGGACCTGTATGGTCTGGTGATATGTTCCCATTCTTATTCATTACCATTGCTTGTGGTGCTGTATCAGGTTTTCATGCTTTGATTTCTTCTGGTACCACACCAAAAATGTTGGCTAATGAAGATCAGGCACGTTTAATTGGTTATGGTGGGATGTTAATGGAGTCTTTCGTTGCGATTATGGCGTTAATTGCAGCAGCTGTTATTGACCCAGGTGTTTATTTTGCAATGAATAGCCCGATCGCCGTATTGAATCCAACAAACTTACCCGATGCAGCACAAGCCGCAGCTGCAACCGTAAGCAATTGGGGTTTTGTTGTGACACCTGACTTATTGCATCAAATTGCAGCAGATGTTGGAGAGGAAAGCATTATTTCTCGTGCAGGTGGTGCACCAACTTTAGCTGTAGGTATGGCACATATTTTGCATAATGCCTTATCTGGCTTGGCTTCTATGTCTTTTTGGTACCATTTTGCGATTTTATTTGAAGCTTTATTCATTTTAACCGCAGTGGATGCAGGCACCCGTTCGGCACGTTTTATGTTGCAAGATTTATTGGGTATTTTTCATCCTAGTATGAAAAAAACAGATTCTATTCCTGCTAACCTAGTTGCGACTGCTCTCGTGGTTGGCGCATGGGGATATTTCTTATACCAAGGTGTTGTCGATCCACTAGGTGGTATTAATACCTTATGGCCTTTGTTTGGTATTGCAAACCAAATGCTTGCTGCAATTGCTTTAATGTTGTGTGCAGTGGTTCTGTTCAAAATGAAACAACAACGATATGCTTGGGTGGCTTTAGTGCCTACAGCATGGTTGCTTATTTGTACCATGACAGCTGGTTGGCAAAAAGTGTTTGACAGTAAAATTGGTTTCTTTGCTATTGCGAATAATCTTAAAGCCAAATTTATTGATGTACCTTTTGTGCCTCAAGGAACCTTTAAAACAGTAGAACAGGTACAGCAAGTCATGTTTAATAACCGTTTAGACGGTGTATTAACAGCTTTCTTTATGCTTGTTGTTGTGGTGTTGGCTATTTATAGCATTAAAACAGCTTTAGCTGCATTTAAAGCAGATAAACCAACTGTAAATGAAACACCTTATGAGCCTATGCCTGAAAATGCGGCAGAAATTATGAAAGGTTCTCATCACTAATTGTTCTTTTTGAATAGATGTGATTGAAAATGGCTAATAGTATGTTCTATTAGCCATTTTTTTGATGGTAAATATAAAGGTTGTAGTATAATGTGTAATACACAACATAAATTATTGTAGGAGGCATCATCATGTTTGAAAATTTAGCAAAGGCAGGCAAATATTTAGGCCAAGCTGCTCGATTAATGGTAGGTATGCCAGACTATGATAATTATGTACAACATATGCGTTTAAATCACCCTGACCAAGAGCCTATGAACTATGAAGAGTTCTTTAGAGAGCGTCAAGAAGCTCGTTATAACGGTAAAAATGGTGGTCGTTGCTGTTAATCAGTAAGTCATATAATCATGTTAAGTTTTATTTGGTTGGCAAATTAATGATAGCCTAGATAAAACATATCTTCTTTCAAAAAAATCTTTTCTGTTTATTCTTAAAATAAGGTATCTCTTATATGGATCAAATGAGGACAGCTTTGCCCGTGACTGTTTTAACAGGTTTTTTGGGTTCTGGTAAAACAACTTTAATCAATTATTTACTAGACCATCATCAAAATGAAAAAATTGCCATTGTAGAAAATGAGTTTGGTTCAGTAGGTATAGATGGTGGCTTACTAAAAGGTAAAGCCAATGTTGAGGTGATTGAGTTAAGCAATGGTTGTGTCTGTTGTAGTGTAAGAGGGGAGTTAACTGAAGCGTTACATGATTTACTGGCACAAATTGATTCAGGTGCATTACAAATAGATCGATTAATTTTAGAGACAACAGGCTTGGCAGATCCCGCTCCAATTATTCAAACTTTTTTTGTTGATGAAGCCATTCGGGAAAGAATAGTGTTGGATGCTGTCGTGACATTAGTTGATTGCGAACATGTTTTAAAGCAGCTTGATGAACATAGAGTTGCTGCTTCCCAAATTGGTTTTGCTGATAGATTGATTTTAACGAAAGCAGATAGAGTAACCGAAGAGGACAAAGAACAATTATTACAACGATTAGCTCAAATAAACAATCGTGCACAGATATACGAAGCACAATTTGGTCAATTACCCAGAGAAGCTTGGGTAGGGATACAAGCATTTGATTTAGATGATACATTGAATATCACAACAGGTTTTCATTTAATTGAGCCAAAAGAACAAAATAAAATTCAATTTAAGGCTTTTTCCAAAGGAAAAGCATTCAAACAATCATGGGAAGATGATATTAGTTCTTATGTGTTTAAAGCTGGTGACATGGATATAAAATTAATTGGCCAGTTTATGGAGGACATTATTGAGCGCTTTGGAAACGATATGTTACGTTATAAAGGCGTGTTGTCTATTCAAGCAGAGGATCGTCGTCTGATTGTCCAAGGTGTACATAAAGTTGTTGGTTTTGATTATGGTTCTGTTTGGTTGGAAAATGAATCTCGTCAATCATTATTGGTTATCATTGGTAGAAAACTACCTTTTGATGATTTAGAACAAGAGTTTATTAATTCGGAATCAAAATAAATTTATTTGTTAATTTTTTTAAAAAATGGATGATATTTGATATTTTATTTATATTTTTTATAAAATTAAATTTTTATTTAAAGATTGAATAGATTTCCACAATTTCAGCCAAAAGGCAATAGTGGTGTTGATTAATAAAAATAACTTGACTTTCTAACTGCTTGAAAAGCAATTGTTTATTGTATCTGTTTGTTTTTTATATAAAAAATATATTGCTTAAAAAATAAGCAGCTTAAGAAAACCCCTTGTCCTATAAGACTTTTTTTTATTCGCTCTATTTATATCCACAAAGTTATCCACAGATTTTGGGGATAAAAAAAAGCATGAGATAAGGGGGTTTTTATATTTTTTCACCTATAAAATCATTATTCTATTATCAAGCTGAATTTTTTATGCTTTTGTATTTTTTTCTAAGTTAAAGTCGTTTTTTCAAAGAAATATTTATTTTTATAATTGTATTATTTGATTATTTTTATATAAATTTTAGTTGATTTTTGAAAAAATTTATTCTTGATGAAACAAAAATAATCCTATTTTGTTTTCCAGTGATAAATTATATATAGATGTATACGTGGTATTCTATCTAATCTATATCGTTTAATTTATCTAAAACAGTAGGTAACGATGAATATAATCTGGATAGATCGGTCAATTATTATACTGTTTTAACCATATTGATATCGCTGTATTACGAAATTTTTAAAATGACCTAGACATAAATTGTTATATAACTTAATCTTAAAGCATTTCATTATATTTTTGTTTAAATAAAATAGACTTTCACAAAAGAGTCAAGTGTTTTCCACAGATATTTACGACAAATTTTTTTTTAAGAAAGCCTTGACTTTTTAAACCCTTGAAACTGCTTGTTTAATTGTAACACTATGTTTTATAAGAAAATATTTTTCTGTATAAAAAATAGGCAGTTTAATAAAAGCCTTTGTCTGATAAGCATTTTTTTGTTCTATCATGATTGTATCCACAAAGTTATCCACAGATTTTGGGGATAATAGAAATGGCCTATTAAGACTAAAATAGGCCATTATATTTGAGTTGTAGCTCGAATTTTTAGCGAATCACTGGTTTATAACGAATACGTTTAGGTTTTGCTGCTTCTTCACCTAAACGGCGTTTCTTGTCTAATTCGTATTCCTGATAATTACCATCAAAGAAAGTCCATTTTGAATCACCTTCGCAAGCAAGAATATGGGTTGCGATACGGTCAAGAAACCAACGGTCATGGCTAATGACCAATACGCTACCAGCAAATTCTAATAAGGCTTCTTCTAAGGCGCGTAACGTTTCAACATCAAGATCATTTGATGGTTCATCTAGGAGCAGTACATTTCCCCCTGCAATTAATGTTTTTGCCAGATGTAGTCGACCACGTTCCCCGCCAGATAAATTGCCGACTGTTTTTCCTTGATCCGCTCCTTTAAAGTTAAAGCGACCTAAATAAGCACGGGCAGGGGTTTCAAATTTACCCACTTGTAAAATATCTCTACCTTGAGCAATCTCATCAAATACAGTTTGGTTGTTGTCTAATTCACTACGACTTTGATCCACATAGGCCATCTGAACAGTACTGCCAACTTTAACTTCACCGCTGTCAGGCTGTTCTAAACCAGAAGTCATTTTGAATAATGTAGATTTACCTGCTCCATTTGGACCAATAATACCCACTATGGCACCAGCAGGAATTTTAAAACTTAAATCATCAATTAATAACTTGTCACCAAATGATTTTGAAACATGGGTAAACTCAATGACTTCATTACCTAAACGTTCAGCAACAGGGATAAATATTTCTTGAGTTTCATTTCGTTTTTGATGCTCAATACTAGAGAGCTCTTCAAAACGAGCCAAACGAGCTTTTGACTTAGCTTGACGTCCCTTAGGATTTTGTCTAACCCACTCCAGTTCTTGTTTCATTGCTTTAATACGGGCTGCTTCTTGTTTTCCTTCTTGTTCTAGCCTAGCTTCTTTTTGTTCTAGCCATGAACTGTAATTTCCTTTCCACGGAATTCCATGACCACGATCTAGCTCTAAAATCCATTCAGCTGCGTTGTCTAGAAAATAACGATCATGAGTAACAGCCACAACAGTGCCAGGGAAACGAACCAAAAATTGCTCTAGCCATTCTACTGATTCAGCATCTAAATGGTTGGTTGGTTCATCTAATAACAGCATATCAGGTTTAGACAATAATAATTTACATAACGCTACACGACGTTTTTCTCCGCCAGATAAATGTTCAATTTTTTGATCCCATTCAGGCAAGCGTAATGCATCTGCAGCAATTTCTAATTGGTGTTCTACATTATCACCTGCTCCAGCGGCAATAATGGCTTCTAAGCGAGCTTGTTCTTCTGCCAATGCATCAAAATCTGCATCTTCATCTGCATAAGCCGCATAGACTTCATCTAACCGTTTTTGTGCATCAACTACCGCTCCCATTCCCGACTCAACTTCTTCCCGTACTGTTTTGGTTGGGTCAAGTTCCGGTTCTTGAGGTAAATAGCCAATATTGATATTAGGCATGGCAATGGCTTCACCATCAAACTCTTTATCAACACCTGCCATAATTCGTAGAACTGTGGATTTTCCCGAACCATTTAAACCTAGTAATCCTATTTTGGCACCAGGAAAAAATGATAAAGAAATGTCCTTAATAATTTGTTTTTGTGGGGGTACTGTTTTATTAACACGTAGCATTGAAAACACGTACTGGCTCATTGTTTTATCACCTTAAATTAAAGAAAATAATCATGGGGTTGATTATAGCCCAAAACAGATAATTTAGCTTGTGGACGTATGATTTATTTATGTCAAATGATTTTTAAAAAATTAGGTGAATGATAATATTTATTTTTGGTTATTTAGGGAAAATGATTTCTTTTGTTAGATTGCTCAATGTCGATAAATTTTGACTTTGAACCATTTCTTCATGTGTACGCCAAAAATTTAGAGTGGTTCGATATTGTTCAAATGTAAATTGTTGTATCCCTTTTTCTTTGTTTTGACAATACTGTGTGTGTTCGTTTTCAATACCTATGTGACCAAATAAGGCTTGCGGCTGCTGCAACCAAACATATGTACCATTGAGTCCCCAAGTGGGAATATGTGGATGTTCTGGGACGTACTGTTTAGATTCTGTTAATTGAAGCAGTCTTTCAAAATCTTGATCATATTCAGGTAATTGTTGTGTAATGAAGCGAATTAAAGTGTGATTAACAGCAAGGGTATTGTTTACATCCTGCTCGTTAAGGTAGCTTAAATGTAGAGTAGGTTGTTTATTTAAATAAGATTGTACTGAAATAATAAGCTTTTTATTATGTGCCATAGATAAAGGGAAAATGATAATAATTAAAAAGTTATTTATATAATAAAAATGAATATTTTATCATATGTTTTTGATACTGATATGTTGATGTAAGTTAAAAGTAATAGTGCCCAATTGTTGTTATCAGCTTTTTTGATACAAGATCAGTATGATTGCACTTAGATATATTAAAGCAACACTGCCTGTGCCGAACCAAGGGTAAATATAGTTGCCAAGGCAACCCAATAAAATGGGGTAAAGCACACCTGTTGCCAAATAGTTTGGCTTAACATCGTCATGTAAATAAATTGTGATCATAAGCCAAAAAATGCTGATAATGATGAGTAACACTATCATTGAATAATTGTAGCTCTTGAGTGTGTTGGAGAGCATGTTTTACTTTCTATTTCTTTCATATTATAACAATATTTTCCGACAACATAATTAAATAGTAATTGCTAAAATTGATGATTATTGTTCAGTTGAAAAGAGTAAACTTCTTAATAATTGCGATAAAGTAGAAAAACTTTATATATTGTAATATGTTATGAAAAGTTAAATTTTATTGATCAGGAATACAGTCGCTGAAATTGATTGTTTTGGTTTTAAATTTATAGGTAGTGGTACGTGCCGTTTTAATACCAATCAATAAGTTAGCTTCTCTTTTTTTTTGAACTAAGGCTTCTATACTTCAGTGTAGATGTTAATTAAAACCTGAATAGTGAATGAATTAAATGATCTTAAAAAAATATTAATATTTAATCATTTATCTGTCTTTGTTATTGATTTTTTTGTCATTAATAGAATAAAGATTGAGGAAAATGGACAATATTTTTATTGTTTTTTTAGATATTTTATCCTAAGCAATGAATAATATTAAATTAATAGAATTTTATTTCTAAATAATAATATTTATTTAATGAAAAATTATGTTAATTTTGGATTAATTTTATTTGGATGTGTTATCATTGCACCATCATTTATGATGATTTATTGTTGTTTTAAAGAGCTAAAATTTAAAAGCGAAGCCAGCCCATTTGGGTTGGCTTTTTATTTTATTTTTTGAGAAATTTTATGATAATAAAATCTATAAGAAATTATATTTGTTAAAATTTATTTATGATGATGTTTTTATTTTATTTTTTTTGTTATATATTTTGTAATATTTATGACCATATTAAAATATTGATAATTTAAATATTTGAATGTATTAGGATTTATGTGGTTAAGAAATGCAATGAAACCATATTATAAAATGGCCAAAATTAATGGGTCTTAGAAAAAATATGAATGAATACGCGCATTCACTCTTTTTAAAAACTCAGAATCAAGTATATTTAATTTTTGATTGATTTTTTTATTTAATTTATGTTCTTTGATCTGTTCTTCTCTATTTAAATTTTCTTCAAGAGTCAGTTTTATATTATTTTTTTTAAATATCTTATTTTTTTTCATTTTAATAGCCTTGTTGTAAAGAAATGTTAACAAAAAATTAAATTTGTAATAATTTTTACATGTTGGTTATTTTAATATGATTATTAATATAGTAACTACAAAAAAATGGTAGTTTTTGGAAAAATACCTTAAATTCGGTAAAAGTGTTTTTTATTAAGACACTACATACTCTACTGTATAAAGAAAGATATTTCTATTTTTATCTACAAGAAGAAATTATTTAATACTATTTCTTACATGACAAATCCAATCTTGTTCAGAAGATGGTATATAGATGTATGATAATATTGAGCCTTAAACCCTTTTTAGGAAAGAGGGGGCTGTCATTGTCAGTAATATTGTTGAAAAAGGTCAGTATGAATAAACTGAAAGCTGTATATTTATTTTCGTTACTATTTTTGTCTATAACAGTCTATGCTGAATCTATAAATAAAGACTCTATTTATAAAAGTGATGCCAGAACCTATTTTCAGGCAATAGATTTCCGTTCTCCACAATCATCTTCAGAAGCATTTATATCTGCTTGGAAAAGTAGAGATTATGTCACTTTTTTTGCCTTATTAGATACAAAAACACAAGCTAATCTTATACGTAAAACCTTGCTGGCCCTTGAGTTTGATGGGTTGTTTTTAGGTGATTCACAGCTTATTTTCAAAGAGATGTTTTCAGCGACTGTTGGAAATAAAAGAACTTCAATTATAGAATATGGGAGTGATTTTAATCTATTTATTGATGATTTATTAATGGCTGCTGAGAAAAATAAAGCATTACCTTTTGTTTTTGGAGAACAAGCTAAAATCGCACATGTTGATACTAAAAATGAAGAAGCAAAGGTAACGATTCAAACCGACTCAGAGCTTGAGCCAAAAATTGTATTAACGCTTAAGTATAATGCTGATAGGAAACGCTGGAAAATTGCGTATATTCAGCTTTTTAATGCTCAAGTTGATTCTCCTATTTGGGGAAAGTAGAAAAGCTTTAAAAAACTGATTACAAATAATGAAATTCATAAACTTAGAACTTACTGGTTTGTTCTTAAAAGGAGTCTGTCTCGTACTGTTTCCATCATTTGAAATACGGGATATGTTTCTTAAAAAGTAGAACAAACTTGCTTTTTTATGGGGTTACGATCAATACAAACTTTTGATAGAAAAGGTTCAAATTAGCTGTAATTAAATAAGAAAAAGAAGCATGGACAAAACACAAAACAAGAGATTATTAGCATTAGATGTATTTAGGGGCATGACGATTGTTGGCATGATTTTAGTTAATAACCCTGGTTCATTAAAATATATTTATCCTCTACTTAAACATGCACAATTGAATGGACTTACATTTGCCGATCTTGTCTTTCCTTTTTTTATGTTTATTATGGGGGTTTCAATATTTATTTCTTTGAATAAATCTAATTTTACTTGTGATGTGACCACACTAATAAAAGTAGCAAAAAGAACATTTACCCTCTTTTTAATTGGACTAATACTAGGTTGGCTCTCTCTCGCATTACGTAATTTTAGTCAATTATCTAATGAAAATCTCAATTTGGGTATCCGGTTTCTATCAGCTACAACAAATTTAGAACATCTAAGAATTTTGGCTGTACTTCAGCGTTTAGCCATCTCTTATGGGATAGTATGTTTAATGGTTCTTTTCATTAAACATAAGTATATCCCCCATATTATTATCTTAACTTTAATGGGCTATTTTTTGTTATTGTATTTTGGTCATGGATTTGAGTTAAGTGAGCGAAATATTATTGCAATTGTTGATCAGGCGGTACTTGGTGCTAATCATATGTATCAAGATCATAATATCTCTTTTGATCCCGAAGGAATATTAAGTACGATATCCGCAACCTGTCAGGTATTAATAGGGTTTTATTGCGGAAAGTTGTGAATAAATACGTCCAATAAATCACAAAAGCAAACCTTGATGTTACTTCTTATTGGAACGATCATGCTTTTCATTGGCTTCTTATTTAATTATTTATGTCCAATTAATAAAAAAATATGGTCACCAACTTTTGTTTTGGTTACATGTGGATTAGCCATCTATATAATCATTTTATTGATTTGGGTAATTGATACAAAAGGATATAAACGATGGGCTACATTTTTTGTACCATTTGGTGTTAATCCTCTATTTATCTATGTGACTGCTGGAGTACTTTCAAATATTTTGACAAAGGTAAGGTTCATTTATCATGAGCAATTTATCGATATGAAGCAATTTATATATATAACTTGCTTACAGCCTTATTTTGGTAATTATTTAGGCTCATTCTGTTTTGCTCTATTATTTATTGGATTAAATTGGCTAATCGCTAACATTTTATATAAAAAGAAAATATATATAAAACTCTAAGAGAGTCATTTTAAAATGGTGCAACATTTACTATTTAACTAGAGCTATTACAGTGCCTTGCCTATTTCGTTGAATACGAACTATTTATGTTTGACTGATGTTAGCAGAATGGCTGGCTTTTACTTGTAGACATCAATCACCACCGTCATTATACGTTCTTGCTTAGTGATTTTTTACTGCTGATGTAGTTAGTTTATGGTTCATGTCCTACCCCATGATTTACTTCCTTTTGAGGTATGGATTTATATCATTTTTGATGAAAGACAGTAGAATGAAATAGGAAATAAGCCTGCTCGGTTCTTTTACATGTGCTTGAAAAAAAATAAATTAATGGATATTCATAGAATTTGGTAAATAAAAAATTTGATATGCTTACGAGGATTTGGCAGAAGCGGTGACCGTATATTTTTTTATAGTATATTGAAATATATAATATTTTTAAAATTAATTAAAGTTTTACTGTTTTATTTACTGTTAAAATTTTTTATTAGAATTGAATTTCTATTTATTTTCAAATTGTGTATTTTTTCTGATAATTGTTTTATTTTGTTTTTGTGGGCTATAATGCCGAAAACATATAGAAATGCCAAAGGCGCCCAAAAATGCTAAAAAAAATAATTATTCTATGCTTGATAAACTTGTTAAGTTGTACTCAATTGGTTATTGCTCAAGGCTTATACTCTCCTCGAGATAAGCCTTCTGCTTGGGTGGAAATAGATACATCTTTAATTGAAAGGCTTGTTGATCAATGTTTTTCAATCATGAATTATAAACATCGTATTCCTAGGGTACATCCTGAACCTGATATACAAGAGTATTGGTTAAAAGATCGTGTTGTTATTTGTAGTCGATACAGTATGTCCCCTGAAAGTAGAAAGATATTTGATGATAATGGTTTTACTAATTCTTATTTTTTAAGTAAAAATATTCAAGTATCAAAGGAACAAGAAAAACAATTAAATGAAATTTATAAAAAAATATATCTTGTTATATGGAAAGAAAATTTAATTGACGTGTTATATCCGCCGCCGCCAGATGATTTTATAAAAGAGTTTAGTGATTTTTCGGGACTTAATGAGGCATTAAAGAATCAAAAAGAAAAAGTGGTTAGTGTCAGAAAATTTGAAGAAAATTACTTTGGTTCAAAAGATAATCTTAAAAAAATAGAAGATATATTTTATAAGCAAAAATTATCTGAATATGGTTTAAAGGAGTAAGTATATGTCTGATTATTTAAAAGAATTATTAGCAAAACGAACTTAAAAGTTTGTATTTTTATTTTAACTTACTTTGTCATTGTTATAGAATTGAAACATAATTATCCTTTTTAGGTATATTCTTTCTGCTACAATACAAATCAATTAGTCACACGTTGGGATTAATATTATGTATTACAAAAAAATTCTTATACTATTAGTTTCTTGTATTTGTTTTGCTTGCTCTGGAGTTAAAATGAAGCCTCATTATTCAAAAAATAGTGTCCAACCTGTTATCGTAAATAAAGTGTCAGATAATTTACTCAGTATAAAATATAGAGAGTTTCCCGAAACGGTTTTTTATTCAAAAGGGGTAAATTATGTAACCAATGGTGGAGTGACTAAAGTTTATATTGACAGATGCAATATAAACTCTAATTGTAAACCTATGCTGGAAACAAAACTTCCCCTTGATGAATCTCGTATGTCTGAAGTTTTCTTGCCATATAATGGTGAGAAAATTGTAATGGTATATCTTGATGCGGAAGAACAAATTTACCCATAGGATTAAATTAATGGCTGATAAAGATAAAATTGTTTTAGGTATTCACACTATCTTAGACCCAAATAATCAGGGGCAAGGTTCATCGGCAGAATTGACTGATGGTCACGCATGGATAACTGTAACGCGTAATGGAAAAACTGAATATTATGGATTGTGGCCTGATAATCATCCAACGAGAAGCCTAGACAATGGCCCCGCCAGCGATATCCGAAAAGGAATTGAATCTGAGCCAATATTTAACCCTCCAACAGCGAGTCGATATGTTGAATTAACACCAGATCAAGCTAAGAAGTTAGAGGAGGCTTTAAAAGAGAATGTAGAGTGGGGTTATACAAATACGTGTGCATCTTGGGCAAGCAAAACATATTCAAATGTCACAGGGCAAAGTATAGATGCAAGTGAATACCTTATTACTGACACACCAAGAGAACTCACAAAAAGTATTAATGCTTTAGAAAAAAAGCTTCCTACAAGTATAGATAAACCTAGTCCACCAATAGAATCCAAAAAATCGTCATGGAATTTATTTGGTGAAAATACAATTAATAATGATGTAAAAAACGTTTACGATAAATTATATGAAGGTTTGGCGCCACAATTGGCCGAGAAAGGAGCCGAAAAATGGACGGTTCCCATGCTTGCAGAAATGACCCATGAATGTATAAAAAAAGGAATAAACTCCGATAAAATTGCTCATATGGGCATAAATGAAGAAAAAAATACAATCTATGTGGTGGCTAATAATAAGCGTGATTTTGCCGCGGTTGATGCTATTGAAGCATCAAAGGCGAACCCAAACGAACGTTTACAAGAGGCTAACCAGTTGCACGGGGATTTAGAACAAAAAGAGCTAGATAGACAGCTACAATTGGCGCAACAACAAGAACGCGGTGGCCGTGGTTTTGGTTAAAATGAATCGTGTTAAAACTTTGCATAAAAATGCCTAATTTGTGCTAAAACTGCATAATAGTTCAGCAGCAAAAAACGTCTTAGCTCCTATATATAAGGAGCTTTTTCTATTGTTCCAACATGCATAATATTTATTAATATTAGCAGCAAACGCAACTTGCGGTACTTTTCATTTGAGTGTTGGTCTTGATATTCAGTATGTCATGGAGTCTCAAGAGACTGCACAAGAATCTGCTTGTATTGATAAACAACCCACATACAAGACAAAATTGACGGCAGAACAATAAAGAAAAACAAAGAGAAACCGGACAAAAACATATTGCCTAGATTAAGCAATTTCTCAAAGGAAAAGGTTAAGGTCGTTATAAATAACACTTAGAGAGATACAACACAGTATTTTATATTATAACTGTGTTGTATTTTTTTCTCCATCACGAAATCCTTTTACCTTAGCCCAATCAAGAATCTTTTCAATTCGTCCACGCAGCCTATAGGCTGTTTCAGTTTTAGTTGACCAAATTGGATTTAACACATCTAAAACTATGTTTGTATCAATTTGAGAAACGATGACTTTACCTATAATAGGGAAAGCATAGGTATTAAGAGTTGATGACCATTGTTGTTCATGTTTAGCATTTTTCCAGCCACTTTTAAAAGCATCAATATAGAGCGTTACTCAGCAAACGTAATTTTATTAAATTGCGCTAATTGCTGTTGTCGTTTTTGTTTTAACTTATGCTCATGAGGACATACGCCTTCAAGTAGTAATTTTCTACAGTCAAATGCTTTATTTCGTGCTTCAGATAAACTAACAAGGCTTAAAGGGCCTAGGCATATTGTTTTTGTGATCTTGTTTAATTTATAGCGGAATATTCAAGATTTTCGAATGGTATTACTTTTTGCATTTAATTTTATCTGTAAGTAAAGTCCTCCTCCATCGTTGTGCATTCCCGGTTTAGTTAATTTAAGAACGAATAAAGCTGAAAATTTATGTAATTGAGTATTCATTTCTGACCTATACGTTGACCTGCACTCGAGGTGTAGATTTGTATCATTTAACGTGGACCAAGATAGACAGAAAATGGAAACAGAGCGTTCCGTATTTCTTTTGTAACTAATTGAATTTTTTTGACTTAATGGATGTCTGTAGATGACAGAAGATAAAAAAATTTGAAATGAGTTTGAAGGAGATGGCGGAAGCGGTGAGATTCGAACTCACGAAGGGCTCACACCCTCGCCGGTTTTCAAGACCGGTGCATTCAACCGCTCTGCCACGCTTCCGCATTTGTACAACGAGGGCGAATGATAACCTATATTTTAGTTATTGCCAAGAGTAATTTTATATTTTTTATATTACTTGGCTGTTATTTGGTTTTTTTGATTCAAGAGAAAAGTCATTTCACGTTTTTATCATATATATTTTGGGTTTCTGACTGGTTCTTTTTTTAAAAATAAGTTACGCTCACTTTTTTGTAAAAAATATATTAACATAATGAAAAGATTGCTTCAGTATGGTGTGTTTGTCGGTGCTCTATGTCAAATAACAGCAGCATTTGCTGACTTTGGGGTTGCGTTGGGGTATGAGCCTAAATATCAGCCAGGGTTCACCCATTTTGATTATGTTAACCCCCAAGCGCCTAAGGGTGGTTCCATAACTTTTCCGAGCGTGGGTGGGTTTGATAGTTTGAATCCATTTGCCTTAAAAGGGGATAAGGTTTCTGGCGTTGATACTTTAGTGGTAGAAACATTATTAACAGCAAGTGAAGATGAACCTTTTTCTGCTTATGGCTTATTGGCTCAAGATGTTGTGCTTGCGCCAGATGGGCTTTCTGTTACATTTACTTTAAATCGTACAGCCAAATTTCATAATAATGATCCTGTGTTGGCTGAAGATGTGGTGTATTCTTTTCAATTGTTGACTCAAAATCAAGCAGCTAATCCTTTATTTCGCTTTTATTGGGAGGGCGTAAAAAAAGCATATGCTGTTGATCGCTATACAGTAAGGTTTGAATTCAAGCAAAAGAATTCGGAATTACACATGATTTTAGGACAGCTTCCCGTTTTTTCACATAAGAGTTTTCCTGATGGCTTTGAAAAAAGCAATCAAGCACCTATTGGTTCTGGGCCGTATAAAATTAAAAGGGTCAATTTTGGTAAATCTATTGAGTTTGAAAGAGATATTGGTTACTGGGCTCAAAATTTACCCAGCAGAAAAGGAATGTATAATTTTGATTTAGTTCATTTTAAGTATTATAAAGACGATGTTGCCAGAATGGAGGCATTTAAAGCAGGACAGGTTGATGTTTCTGTTGAAAATATTGCTAAAAATTGGGCTCGTGCTTATAACGGTAAAAATTTTGATGATAAAAAAATCGTTAAAGATACTTTTGTCACGGAAAATGGGGCAGGCTTACAAGGTTTTGTGTTTAATACACGAAAGCCTTTTTTGCAAGATAGAAATGTACGTAAAGCATTAAGTTTAGCATTTGATTTTGAATGGGTGAATCGCCAACTTTTTTATAATTTATATGTTAGGAGTTATAGTTATTTTACCAATAGTGAATTGGCTGCAAAGGGTAAACCAACTGCTGAAGAGCTGAAGTTATTATTGCCTTTAAAAAATAGCTTACCAAAAGAAGTATTTGAAGAAGATGTGCCACAGCCTCCTATAAGTGATCCAAAATTAGGTATTAGACCTAATTTATTACAAGCCAGAAAACTATTATTAGATGCTGGTTATCGGTATCAGAATGGGCTTTTAGTTGATGCTAAAGGTGTGCCTTTAAAATTAGAGTTTGTAAGCTTTAGCCGTGTGTATGAGAGGGTCTCCGCTAAATGGCAAAAAGATTTAGCCAAAATTGGGGTGACTTTAACTGTGCGTGTCGTTGATCCTGCTGTGTATCAACAAAGATTAAATGATTTTGACTATGATATGACAATTGTCGTCTATGCTGCCAGTCAAAGTCCTGGTAATGAACAATTAAATTTTCATAGCTGTGCTGCTGCAAAGACAACAGGGTCAGATAATTGGGCGGGGTATTGTAACCCTCAAGTAGATAAATTGTTGCAAAATTTCACCCATTTTGAAAATAGGGCACAGTTGATGACTGCTGCTCACGCTTTAGATAGAGTATTATTAAATGAATATCTGGTTGTGCCGAACTGGTACCCAACATCGTTGAAAATTGCTTGGTGGAATCGTTTTAGCTCTCCGCAACAACTGCCTAAGTTTTATCAGGGCCAAAGTTGGGTATTAGAAACATGGTGGGCAACATCAGCCAACAAGGGTTCATGATGACACGAATAATAACTATGCCCAGTTCTTTTTGAGTTTTTCTATATCACGTCTGTTCTTTTTCGTTGGACGTCCATCTGTATGAGCTTGTGAATGATGGGCTGCTTGATTTAGTGCCGATAATTCTTCTCTTCTTTGAAGCGTCGCTTGATCTTCTTGATAAAGTAATCGCGCTTCTGGAGCAGGGCGACGTTGGTGATTTAATGCTTGTATGGTGAGTTTAAATGGAAGGCTATTTAAGGTTAGGTCTAACATATCACCGACTTGTACTTGTTTGCTGTTTTTTACCCGATCTCCATTGACCAATACACGACCTAATTCAATGTGTTTTTGAGCCAGGGCTCGCGTTTTAAAAAAACGCGCAGCCCATAACCATTTATCTAAACGCATTTGTGATGCAGTAGTTTCTACCATAATCTAATGATCTACTTTATTTTTTAGATTTTTTAGATTGATATTTTTTAGGTAGTTCTGCCACAATATCAGGATGATTTTGTAGTTTTTCTGTTAGGAATTTCACAAATATTTCCGCTCTTAAAGGTAAATCATCTGGATGAGGGAAACAAATTGTGATTAGTCGATGAGAAGACACAAAATCAACTAAAACAGGCTCAAGTTCGCCTGAACGAATGTATTCGATTACTTCAAAGCCAGGTAATTGGCCTACACCAAGTCCAGATAAAACTAAGCTAGTTACACCAGCGATTTCATTAACTGTTACGCTGCCACGTACCTCTTGAGGAACGCGTTCACCATCTCTTTCAAATTCCCATTTATAGGTACGTCCTGATGTTGGGAATTGATAATTTACACAGTTATGGTTCAATAGGTCACGAATAGTTTCTGGTTTGCCATGTTCACGCCAGTATTGTGGTGTCGCTACTACATATTGAGGGATAGGTGCTAGAGGGTGAGCAGACATACGGCTGTCTGGCAACATACCAATTCTGATACCGATATCGTATCCGTCTTCAATTAAATCACTAAAGTGATCGCCCATACCTAGGAATAGTTTGATTTTAGGGTAACGTTGGTTAAACTCATGGATAAGAGGTAAAACAAAGTTTTGGCCAAAAGCATTGGGAAGGCTAACACGTAGTGTGCCTGCTGGCTCATCATTATGCTCTCGTGTACCACTAATAGCTGATGAAAGTTGTGCAATAGGCGTTTTACATTGCTCATAAAGTGCACGCCCATCTTCTGTTAAGGTTAAATTACGAGTTGTACGGTTAAACAAGCGCACACCTAAGTCTTGCTCTAGTCGAGCAATACTTTGGCTAATTGCTGCTGGTGAAACGCTTAAGCGTCTTGCCGCATCAGAAAAACTACCGCTTTCTGCAACACTCATAAACACTGCTAATGAACGTAGAATATGCATTTACAAACCCCTTATCCTCTTAAATATTGAAAATATTTTTCATGTAACGTATATAATTTAGCAAGATTACGAAAAACTTTAAAATTATTGACCATAATCAAAACATGGGATAAGTATATTTTAAAAATAAAATAAATGTAAATAAGTAGATCATAAAAAATTAGACTATTTACTAAATTTTTTTAAATGTGTAGGGTTATTGTTCGAAAAATACTTATCTTCTCTACATTATGGTAAAAATTATATTTGTTTTGTTTATGACCTTATCAAAAATAAATATGTTTATAAACTATAAATTATTAATATAACAAGAAATAAAATTATTTTATATAAATAAAAAAATTACAGCTAGCTTTTTTGTTTATAAATTTTGTTTTTTGTTTGTATAGTTTTTCTTAAATTATACTTTGGTTTTTAGGTTTTTGCTTTAAAAAATTGATAAAAATATTTTTAAAAGCATGGGTAATTTTTAGGTAAGTTTATAACAGAAACTATTATTGGTGAATTATGTAAGAAAATTTCCATTAATTTTTGCAATGATAATGAAATAAGATGAATTATAAGAAGGGACTAAAGAAATAAAAGAGGCGTTCTAGTACTCTTTGAAATAATGAACGACTGGCCCATTTTTCTGGTGATAACAAGGTTGATTGGGCTAAGTAAAAGTGTTGTATCTTTGATAATTTTTTGCCAAAGTGAGCGCTGTCTATTGCAACAGTGACTTCAAAGTTAAGCCAAAGGCTTCTTTTATCTAGATTAACTGTGCCAACAAGGCTAAGTTGTTTATCTATAAGGATACTTTTTGTATGCAATAAACCACCTTCAAATTCATAGATTTTAACGCCAGCATCCAATAAGTCTGCATAAAAAGCATGGCTGGCCCAATTAGTGAGTTTTGAGTCTCCTTTTTTAGGTACAATCAAATAGACCATAACACCACGAGCTGCGGCAGTACAAATAGCGTGGAAAAGATCATCACTGGGGACGAAATAAGGGGTTGTTAGGATTAACTGCTTTTGTGCAGAATAAACGGCACTTAAGAGTGTTTGTTGAATGATGTCATCAGAAAACCCTGGGCCAGATGCAATTATTTGAGTGAGATAGCTGGGCGTTTCAATTGGTAATGTATTGGATAAGGAAAGTAAATGAGGTTGTCTGGTTTCCATAGCCCAGTCACTATTGTATAAGGCTTGAGCTGATAAACAAATACTGCCTTCCATGCGAATCATTAAGTCAACCCATTCTCCCACGCCTGCGCTTTGTTTGAAGTAACGTGGATCAACCATGTTCATACTACCAATATAAACAATATAGTTGTCTATTAAAACCATTTTTCGATGTTGGCGTAAATCCATTCGGCGAAAAAATAGTCTGAGTAAACTCACAGGAAGTGCTTGGGTTATGTGCACGCCAGCATTTTTCATTTTTTTGTATGAAGTGCTTTTGAAAAAATGGTGACTCCCTGCCGAATCAAGCATTAATTGGCAATTTACGCCTCGTTTTGCTGCCAGACATAACGCTGTTGCAACATCATTGGCAAAACCTCCTTCTGACCAGATATAAAAAACCATTTTGATATTGTCAGTGGCTGAGTGAATGTCCGCAATGATTTGAGCCATAGTATCGTGGCTAACAGTAAATGTATGGATTTCATTTGCGTATGTATGGGGAATGCCTTGTTTGAATTGACAAAGATTAAATAAGGGTTGGGCAGTAGTGCTTAGGTTTTTTTGTATGCTGTTTTGATTTGGTTTTAATAACAAATTGAGCTGATCGATTGTGTTTGGCCAAATGGTTTTTACTTGCATTGCTCGACGTTTGCCAATATTTAATTCGCCAAATGATAAATAAGCAATAATGCCGACCAGAGGTAAAATATAAATGACCAGTAACCAAGCTGTTGTCGTGGCATTAGGGCGGCGTTTCATCAGAATTTTTAGGGTAACAGTTGCGACTAAAAACCAGTATGAACCAATTAAAAACCAGTTAACGATGTGTGATAGTGTAATGGTCAAGTTATATTCTCTATCTTAAATATATCATTTTAAGATAAGGTGACGAATTATTGAAAGGGGATCATGAATGACATGCAGACAAGCATAGGTTCAACTTTTATTTATCAGTTGAACCTATAAAATCTATAAAAACTTAATCAGCAAATTGTTTTTTCATTTGCTCTCGGCGCTCTTGCGCTTCTACTGATAAGGTTGCAGTAGGTCTAGCCAATAATCGTTTTAAACCAATTGGCTCACCGGTATCAGCACAAAAACCGTAACTGCCATCATCAATTTGACGCAAAGATGCTTGAATTTTATTGAGCAATTTGCGTTCGCGATCTCTTGTTCTTAATTCTAAAGCATACTCCTCTTCCAAAGTGGCTCTATCAGCAGGGTCTGGAGTAGATTCTTGTTCTTGTAGATGATTTGTTGTATTGGCTGCATTATTAATGAGCTCGTCTTGGAGCTTAATGAGAAGCTCCCTAAAAAATTCTAGATGGTCGGCATTCATATAGTCTTCTTCTTTGCCATTCCAGCTAATAATGTCCTGTTCGGTTAATTTAGCCATATTCGTACTCTCTATTTAAGTGCCGTTCAAATCGAACGAACTGATCCAAACTTATTTTAGGAAGGTGGATACTAACACAGCTTTTCAGAAAAATGTATGGAATAATTAAAATAGGTTTGGGTGTGTAGGTTGAATTTCGATATAAGTACAACAAAATCCAGTAAAATATTGAATAAGGATTTTTTTGCTTTTTTGTAATATGTTGATCTTTTTTGATAAAAAAATGTAATCGGTATTTTATTTTTTGCAAATAAAAATGCTATTGTCTCAATAAAATATAACAAATGCCCAAAAAAAACTTATTATATATATTTTTCTTGTTATTAATTTTAATGAGTTTGGCTTTTTATTTTGTTTTTTTTGTTAAATAAATTTATTAATTGGTGTGTTGTTTTTATATATTATTGTCATTTTTGATGGTGTGAAAAGGTTTGTATTGGAAATAAAATTTTAATTAAGAAATTAGAATTTATAAAAATTAAGATAACAACCTTTTAGTAAAAATTTATCTTCTAAAAAGATTTGTTGAATCAATAAAGCGATATTGTTCAGGAGCCAAATTTAAATCAAATAAATTAAGTGAACCAATGCTGACTCGTATTAGGCGTAAACATGGAAAACCTATATGAGCACACATATGTCGTATTTGGCGGTTTTTTCCTTCAGATATTTGAATTTCTATCCATGATACAGGAATGCTTTTGCGTTCCCTTATTGGTGGATTTCTAGGCCAAAGCTGCTCTGGTTCTGCTAAAAGCTGTGCTTTTGCAGGTGCATAAGTATCGTTTTTTAATTGAATACCTTCATAAATAGGGGTTAAATCTTTTTTTGTCGGTATTCCTTCAACTTGGGCCCAATAAGTTTTAGGGAGCTTGAATTTAGGATCTGCAATTTTGGCTTGTAATTTACCATTATTTGTCAATAAAAGTAGCCCCTCACTGTCCGTGTCTAGACGACCTGCAGGATAAAAGCCTGATTGTTTAATACAGCTTTTCAGTGTTGGGTGTTTTTCATGTTCTGAGAATTGACAAATCATGCCATAAGGTTTATTAAATGCGATTAAATGGTCCATATAGTTTTAATGGTGTGGCACCTTTGTGTAAATTAGCGCATAATAACAAATATTCTCATTGAGATGGTGAAGGTTTACATTTAAACCTGATCATAATAAATATATCAGGTTTGCATAATTTTTGATGTAAAACTCATGTAAAATAATATATTAAGGAGAAAATATGAGTCAGTCTTTTATTAAAGTTCCCCAAAGTGGTCAAAAAATTGTCCCTAATCAACCTATTCCAAATAATCCCATAATTCCTTTTATTGAAGGTGATGGTATTGGTGCAGATATTACCCCTGTCATGATTGCTGTGATTAATGCAGCTGTAGAAAAAGCGTATGCTGGTAGCAAAAAAATTGAATGGATGGAAGTTTTTGCAGGTGAAAAAGCGACTCATGTTTACGGTGAAAATGTGTGGTTACCAGAAGAAACATTGGCCGCTTTAAAAGAATACTCGGTTTCTATTAAAGGCCCTATGACAACGCCTGTTGGTGGTGGTATTCGTTCATTGAACGTGGCGTTACGTCAAGAATTGGATTTATATCAATGTGTACGCCCTGTACGTTATTTTTCGGGCGTGCCTTCTCCTTTAAAGGATCCAAGTAAAACCGATATGGTGATTTTCCGCGAAAATACCGAAGATATTTACTGTGGGATTGAATGGCAAGCTCAATCAGAAGAAGCAAAAAAAGTCATTAATTTCTTACAAAATGATATGGGTGTGAAGAAAATTCGTTTTCCTCAAACTTCTGGAATTGGCATTAAACCTGTATCTAAAGAAGGTACACAACGTTTGGTTCGTGCTGCAATTAAATATGCAATTGATAACGATAAACCATCTGTGACAATTGTCCATAAAGGCAATATCATGAAGTTCACTGAAGGTGGTTTCCGTGACTGGGCATATGAGCTTGCCCAAACAGAGTTTGGTGCTCAAGTCATTGATAAAGGCCCATGGTGTAGCTTTAAGAATCCAAAAACAGGCAAAGAAATTATCGTAAAAGATGCCATTGCGGATGCATTCTTACAGCAAATTTTGTTGCGTCCAGAAGAGTATAGTGTGATTGCGACATTAAACCTAAATGGTGATTATATTTCAGATGCTCTGGCTGCTCAGGTAGGTGGTATTGGTATTGCGCCAGGCGCTAATATTTCTGACCATTACGCCGTTTTTGAAGCGACTCATGGTACTGCACCAAAATATGCTGGTTTAGATAAAGTGAATCCTGGCTCTTTAATTTTATCTGCCGAAATGATGTTGCGTCATTTAGGATGGACTGAAGCAGCGGATTTGGTGATTAGCTCTATGGAAAAAGCTATTGCTGATAAACAGGTAACATATGATTTTGCTCGTTTGATGGATGGTGCAAATGAAATCAGTTGTTCTGCATTTGGTCAGGCAATGATTGAAAGAATGTAATATTTTATTTCTGATGGGAAAAGCGTCCTTTTTAAAGGACGCTTTTTTTTGGGGTAAGATAAAAATAGATTAAGCCAATCATAATGCTTAATAAGCAAAAAAACAGCATAGTGCCTGCTAAACTGGCTATATCATGCCATACTAAAGGTGCAACGATTCCTGAAATGATACCTGCGCAAAGTGATTGCATGCTACTTTGAAGAGAAGAAGCCGTACCTCTAAGCGATGGTATGATATCCATTAAAGAAACTGTTAAGGAGGGGACAATAAAGAAGGCAGCAAATGCATAACAAGCCAAAGGTAAAATCACCATCCATAAAGAAGCCTGAAAATAAAGGTGGTAAACAGTCATACTTAATGAGCTGCTTAACATGATTGCATAGCCAATGATGGCGATTGTTTTGTCGGATACACGACCAGCTATTCGCCCACTACAAAAAGCACCAGAGATAATGCCCAAGACTAATGGGTTAAATAACCATGCAAATTGCGTTTCGGGAATATGGAAGTGATAAACCAGAATTTGATGGGCTGAGTGGATAAACAGATACATACCCACAAAGCTGAAGGTGAGTGTACCGCTTAGCAGTAGGAATTTAGGTTTTAATAATAACTGCTGGTAGTTTTTGCTTAAAAGAGTGATATTGAGCTTTTTCTTAGGTTCAGTAGGGTAAACTTTTGATAATTGTCTATAAGCACAAAGCAATAAAGTCAGACCAAAAAATGCCAAGAATAAAAAAATGGCCTGCCAACCAAATTGGCCTAATAATTGACCGCCTATAATGGGTGCAATCGCAGGAGCCAAGGAAAAAATCATGGTGACATGTGCCATGATTTTTTGTGCTTTTATTCCTGAAAAACAATCGCGAATAATGGCTTTGCTGACAATCGCACCAGCACCACCACTTAAGCCTTGTAGGATACGCATCGCAATAAGTATTTCTAAATTAGGGGCAAAAGCGCATCCAAAAGACGCTAGGCTATAACAAGTCAGTGCGATAAATATAACTTTTTTCCTGCCTATTGCATCAGATAGCGCACCATGTAAAAGATTCATTAAACCAAAGCAGATACTGTATAGGGCAATAATAAATTGTACTTGCTCAGGTGATTTATTAAAACTTTGGCCAATTGCGCCCATGGTTGGTAGAACAGTGACGACTGTAAATGGGCCAATAGTAGACAATGCAGCCAATAAACAAACCAGACTAAGGGTTGAGTAGCTTTGGGATTTGATGAGCATGAAGTTTGATCAACGTTTATTTTTCACAATACACTCTATCATGCCTAAGATAAAAGAAATTGGATACGAAAAAAATCAAACTTTAATAAAAAAGGGGATTTTTTGACAGAGATATTATTTAGCGATTTTTGATGACATTTAAGGCGTAAAAAAGGTTGCTAAGTAGCAACCTTTTTTCATTCATTAACTAAGTGTTTTTAAAATATCATTTTTAACAGCTTCGACAGATTTTGTGCCATCTACTTTTATGTATTTAGGTGCTTTACCTGTTTGAGTTTGCGCTAATTGACTGTAAAAATTAACTAAAACTTGAGTTTGTTCGTGATAAACCGTTAGACGTTTTTTTACCGTTTCTTCTTTGTCATCATCACGTTGGATTAAATCTTCACCTGTGTCATCGTCTTTACCCTCTACTTTAGGCGGATTATGTAAAATATGATAGGTTCGGCCAGAAGCCATATGAACACGGCGTCCAGACATGCGATCGATAATTTTTTGATCAGGCACATCAATTTCAACAACATAATCTAAATCAACACCTGCATCTACCATCGCTTGTGCTTGTGCTAAAGTACGTGGGAAACCATCAAACAGAAAGCCATTTGCACAATCCGATTGTTTAATGCGTTCTTTCACTAAGGCAATGATAATGTCATCACGGACTAATCCACCTTCGTCCATAATTTTTTTTGCTTCAATACCAAGAGGAGTGTTTGCTGCAACAGCAGCACGTAGCATATCCCCAGTAGAAATTTGTGGAATATTAAACGCTTCTTTAATAAACTGGGCTTGAGTGCCTTTACCTGCGCCAGGAGCGCCAAGAAGTAAAACTTTCATTTTCTGTCCTTAAGTTGAAATGCTGCAAAGGAGTATATTTTATTAAAATAGACTTTATATTGTAACTGAAGCCAAAAGAGGATTCAAATTGCGCTTTTAAAGTATTTGTTGATTAAATATTTGTCTTACTCGCTCCAAATCTTCTTGAGTATCTACGCCTGTTTCGGGGGCTTCATTGGTGAGTGTGACCACAATTTTTTTGCCATGCCATAAAACACGTAGTTGTTCCAGTGATTCAGTTTGTTCCAAAATAGAAGGGGATAAATGTTGATATTCATTTAAAAAACCGCTTCTATAGGCGTAAAGTCCAATATGGCGTAAAACAGGTAATTTACTGGGTAAAATATGTTTATCCTGTGCCAAACTGTCTCTATCCCATGGAATGGGTGCACGACTAAAATAAAGTGCTTCATTTTGTGCGTTTAAAACAACTTTAACCACATTTGGATTAAATAAATGGGCAACATCATCAATTGGATGTGCTGCTGTTGCCATAGGGGCGCTGCTACTGGCTAATAATACTGCTAATTGGTTGATCAATTCTGGGTTGACTAAAGGCTCATCACCTTGAACATTAACGATAATATGTTCATCAGGCAGTTTTAGCATTTGTGTGACCTGTGCAATGCGATCTGTACCGCTTGGATGCTCTGTACTGGTCAATAATGCTTTAATATTATGTGTTTCACAAGCTTGAATAATGTCTTGATGATCGGTAGCAACAATGACTTGTGTCGCCAAACTTTTACTTGCCTGTTCCGCAACGCGTACAATCATAGGCTTACCTGCAATATCAGCCAATGCTTTATTGGGTAAGCGAGTAGAAGCTAAGCGAGCAGGAATAACAACACTAAATACCAGTTCGCTCACTTTTGTGCTTCCTCTTCTTCTGTTAATTCTCTGGCTTCAGACTCAAGCATCATAGGGATACCATCTTTTATCGGGAAGGCTAAATGGTCTGTGTAACAAAGTAGCTCTTGCGCGTCTTGTTTATAGGTTAAGTGGCCTTTACAGATAGGGCACACTAAAATTTCTAAAAATTTAATATCCATAGTTTGATCTTGTGTTCTAAAAAATAGAGAAAAGTCATTAAGCCAAATGTAATTGCTCAGTAACCCATAATGCTAAATCTGGTGCTATTGTAACATTAACTGGTAAGACCCAAACATTTTTCACAGGCAGATTTTTTAATTTAACAGCATCTTTTTCTGTGGTGAAAATCACGTCAAAACCTTTGGGTAAATCATCTTCATGATAAGCATAATGGTCTGGAAAAGCAAAACATGTCGGGTTTAAATCCAGTTGTTTCAGTGTGGTAAAAAACTTATCTGGTCGTCCTATCCCTGCAACAGCAGCAATTTTTTTGTTTTTAAAAGCCAAAGCAGCTTGGGTTAAATCAGGTTCATGTAAAGAATAAAACGAATGAGCGTGTAAATAGGAATAAAAAACGGGCAAATGGTTGGGGAGCGCTACAGATAAATGCTGCTGATCAGGACAATCACTGATCAGCAGTGCATTGGCTTTATTTAAGCGTTGAATGTTTTCTCGAAGTGGGCCTTGGGGCATCAAATAGCCATTACCAAACCCCATTTGATTATTAATGACCACTAATTCTAAGTCACGTTTTAAGGCATAATGCTGTAAACCATCGTCACTGATGATCAGATCAAGCGTTGGATATTTTTTAAGGAGTAATGAACCAGCATCAAAACGGCTAGAAGATACAGCAACAGGTGCATTCGTTTGTTTGGCAATCATGATTGGCTCATCCCCAAATAAAGAAGCTTGACCTTCTTGCTGAACCAACAAGGTTTCTTTATTTTTACGCCCATAACCACGGCTAATAACGCCTACAGTAAAGCCTTGCGCTTGCAAGGTTTTAACCAAGTAAATGAGTATAGGCGTTTTCCCCACACCACCTATATTGATATTGCCAATAATGATTACAGGAACGGGCAATGCTTTTTGTTTGAGTACACCTTGGCAATAAAGCCAGCGGCGTACAGAACTGATGATAAAAAATAACCCTGCTAAAGGTTTGAGTACAATGCTTAAATACCAGCAACTTTTTTGCCAATGTTTTTGTAAGCGCTCACTTATGCTCATTTGTTTTGTGTAGCAAAAGTCAGTTGAGTAAGACCAATATCACGAGCAACTTCCATTACTTTGATGACATTTTGATGAGAAGTATTTGCATCTGCATTAATCACCACAACGGTTTTGCCTTTATTTTGTTCTGGAATAATTTGGTTCAGGGTGTTGGCTAAAGCTTGTGGGTTATGTTTGGGTACACTGATGTTGCCCACCATAAGGTCTCCCGATTCTGCAATAGCAATAAAGACAGGTTCAGGTCGCTCTGTTTGGTTTTCTTCTTTGTTGGTCGTTGCCACAGGCAGTTTGATGTCTATTTGCGAGAAGCGAGAGTAAGTTGTGGTCACCATTAAAAAAATAAGAATAACCAATAACACATCAATTAACGGGATAAAGTTAATTTCAGGTGGTTCATAATGGCGATGTCGTCTAAATTTCATGACTGTTTCACTTTTTTGTATTGCGATGCTTACTGAGTACATAAGCAAAATGACTGGCTGAAACTTCAATATCCATTAAAATGGCTTCTACTTTTGCTCTGAAATGACGATAAAACAACATGCTGGGAATTGCAACTACTAAACCCATTGCTGTGTTATAAAGTGCAACAGAAATGCCTCTTGCCAGCATTTGTGGGTCAGAACCAGAAGGAGATTGTGAAGCGAATATTTCAATCATACCAATAACTGTACCCAGCAAACCCATTAAAGGTGCCATAGCAGCAATACTGCCTAAAGTGGTCAAAAATCGTTCTAAATAAGCCAATTCAGCCCGTTCTATATTTTGAATATCTTCTTCCAAATCTTCTTTAGATTGGCTTTTGCTGTTGACTAAAGTCAGTAAAATTCTGCCTAAGCAAGAATCAATTTGGTTTTTTAAAGAGTCTGTTTGACCGTCAGCAACCGCTTGTTCAAATGTTTCGGTTAAATTTCTTGGGGTTGTTGCACTTTTTCTTAAAGCCCAAAAGCGCTCGAAAATAATGGCTAAAGAGACAACTGAAGAGGCAATCAATACCCAGATTGTCCAACCAGCTTCTTCAATGATGGATAAAACGTCCACACTAAGTATCCTAATATATGTTTAAGGTTTTATACTGCAAAAGATAATTGTTTTTTCAGTACTATTAAATAAATCAAAAAATTAACCCAGTATTTTTTGGGTGTTTTTGTTAAGCCTAAGTTTTGGTTGCTCATTACACATTACCAAGTATGTTTGTTGTTTGCATCTTATGGCTTACTTTTTGTCAGTATATCAGAAATTTGTTCTTACAATACAAGCGGCGTGTTTCCTCAACTTTGAATCCAGTGGCGTATAACTTAATTTAAATCATCAACGGGTTTATGGCTGTGGTAAAGCAACACCAGCATTAGGAAGTTGATACAAAGTAGGGTGGTATACCAGAGTAACCAAAAATTCAATGATTTATTGGCACTGTTGCCACCCAATGTAATCAAGAGGATTTTCTATCATATCTATCATTGGGAGGGCACATACTCAGTTGAATATATGTATCAGCTCAATTGAACATGACACAAGTTGCTTTTAGATTTTGACTTACAATCATTATATCCTATGTTAAAATCCGCGCTGTTAATAAAAGCTGACGTTTCTACGCCAGCTTTTTATTTGTTTTCGCGCTAAACCTTCATCTGTGATGATGAAACAACAAATGACAAATAGAATATAATTTAATGACTATGCAATAATTAAATCGAAAATATTTAATATGCAAGATTTGTTTGTAATAATTTCAAAAGTCATGTTATATTCCAAATGCACATTAGTGCAAGGGCTTGATAACCCTTCTAAGGAGGCGACACAGCGGTATTTGATACCGCTGCGTAGTCTATTTGTTGTCCGCATAATTGTCTATGGTGGCGCAGATCAGGTGCAGCGTTAGCTGGGCAGTCCTTAGTCTGTTTATCAACGCCTGTTCTGTGTCGCCACCCCTTTCAAGGTGGTGAGCATTTATGGAAGGAACCACATTGAACAACAGAACAATCAGACCCGACAGCCCACAGTGTTTAATTAATCCCCCTTGTGTGTCAGGCGAAGAAGCTTTTCAAATCAATCAGACAGCCATAAGAACCCGCCAAAATTTAGCCAATGGCGTGGATGTTTTATCTGAACTGATGTCTTCATATCAACATGATCAAAACCCAGCAGATATAGATGTCACTGAAAAAATTTTCGTCATGATTCAAGATATAAAAGAACTCATTATGGGCATCAATACTGTTGTGTCCTGTACTGAAAATGCCGTCAAAGAATATAAATTAATGTTATACAGTCAATACAATGATGCAATGGGTGCTCATTTACATAAAAGAAAATAAATGGAACAGCAATGCCTAGAAATCGACTAGAGGCCTTGTAACAGCAATGCTGACAGCAAGAACAAGAAGAGTTGCTGCGTGTCCAGAAAAAACTCCCATAAGAGAGCGAAGATGTGTAAAAACATCTCAATCAAAATAATCTGCTTTATCCATTTTTAATGGCAAATAATGATTGTGCTGAATCAATGTTTGGTTATTTAGCTAAATTAGGTCATTGTTGGCTGTAACATGCTTATGATAAACTTGTTGTATATACAAGTAATGTTCAAAGGCTAAATACTATGTTTTCAATCAACCCATTAATAGCCAATTATTTCCCTAAAATAAAACTGACTTTTTATGGTCTTGCTTTGACCTTATTAATCAGTATGCTTTCCTTGTATTTAAGTACTTTTCCTTTGATGAAACAATATGGTTTAAGTGCTTTAACCTTAGCCATTGTATTGGGTATTGTCGTGGGGAATACCTTATATTCAAAAATGATTGGGCGTTGTGGGCAGGGGGTACAATTTTCAAAACAATACTTGCTCAGGGCTGGGATTATTTTATATGGGTTTAACCTGACTTTTCAGGATATTGCCACAATTGGTTTATCCAGCATAATTGTTGATTTAATCATTATTTCCTCAACTTTTACCTTAGCTTGTTGGGCAGGTAAGCACTTATTTCATATAGATGCACAAACAACCATGTTAATTGGTGCTGGTGCCAGTATTTGCGGTGCAGCAGCTGTTATGGCAACGGAACCTGTTGTGAAAGCCGATTCAAATAAACTGGCGGTTGCCGTCTCAACCGTGGTGATTTTTGGCACAATAGCCATGTTTTTATACCCTTGGCTTTATGAACTCAATGAGCAATATCACTGGTGGATTGTGTCACAACAAAACTTTGGTATTTATACAGGTTCAACCATTCATGAAGTGGCACAGGTTGTTGCAGCAGGGCATTCTATTGGAGAAGAGGCCAGTAATACAGCCGTTATTACCAAAATGATCCGAGTCATGATGTTGGCACCATTTTTGGTCTTTTTATCTTATTATATCAACCGTAAAGATAGGCAAAGTAATAGCCAAAAATACACCATTTGGCAGCAAATACCATGGTTTGCTGTTTGGTTTATCATCATTGCAGGTTTTAACTCATTGCATATTTTACCTCAATCAACGGTATCTGTTTTATTAGATATAGATCGTATTTTTTTAGCAATGGCCATGGCGGCTTTAGGGTTGACAACGCATATCAGTGCCATTAAGCAGGCAGGTTTAAAACCCATTTTATTGGCCTTATTTTTATTTTGCTGGTTGATTTTTGGTGGAGGTGTGATCAATCATTTTATCCAAATGATCTTTGTTTAACTTTTTGCCTTTAAATTTGTTTATTGGCAGTAGATTGAAGCTTTAGGGTAGAATAAACAGACTTTTTATTTTAAAGACTTCGATTGTGGATGATTTGTTTCAAGCTGGGGCTATTTCTGTCAGTGCATTAAATGCCCAAGCACGTCAGTTGTTGGAAAATAACTTCAAAAATATTTGGGTTAGTGGAGAAGTGTCTAACCTTACCCGAGCGGCTAGTGGTCATTATTATTTTGCATTAAAAGATGAAATGGCTCAGGTTCGCTGTGCTTTATTTAAAGGTTATGCCTCTAAATTGAGTACGCCTTTAACAGAAGGTGCGCAAATAGAGCTGACAGGGAACATCAGTATTTATGAAGCCCGCGGTGAATTTCAAATTACAGTAACAGAAGTTCGATTTTCAGGGCTTGGTCGTTTGTTTGAAGCATTTGAAAAACTCAAAGCAAAATTACAGGCCGAAGGTTTGTTTCATTCTGATCGTAAAAAACAACTGCCTGTTTATGCTCATAAAATAGGTATTGTCACCAGTCCTGCTGCTGCCGCTTTAAAAGATGTGCTTTCAACTTTACGAAGAAGAATGGGGAAGCCAAATATCATTCTTTATCCTACACCTGTTCAAGGTGCATTAAGTGAACACAGTATTGCCAAGGCCATTAATATTGCCAATGAGCGAAAAGAAGTCGATGTATTGATTGTTTGTAGAGGTGGTGGCAGCATTGAAGACTTATGGGCTTTTAATGAAGAGGTTGTTGCCAGAGCCGTTGCTCAGTCAGATTTGCCCATAGTCAGTGGTGTGGGACATGAAACAGACTTTACCATTGCCGATTTTGTTGCGGATGTGCGTGCGCCCACACCTACTGCTGCGGCAGAGTTGGTGAGTTTTGATATGGGGCAACTTATGCAGTATTTGTCCCAGCAACAAAATCATTTACAGCAAAGTATGTGGCGTTTGTATGCCAATGCCAGCCAAAAATTAGATTGGCTGAGTAAAAATTTGATTCATCCTAGGCAGCAGCTTAAACAACAAAAACAACAATTATTACAGTATCAGCAAAAATTACAGTTGTTTTTAAATGCATTATTACAAAGCAAAGCACACCAGTTGTCATTACAAAAAGAGCGCTTGCCTCATCCGAACAATTTATTGAAAGAGCAACAGGAAAAATTGTCTCGTCAGCGCATGATATTAAATGATGCCATGCAGTTATCGATGTTTCGTGCCAAACAGCAATTGATGCAAACAGAACAATTATTGGAAGCCGTTGCTCCTCATAATGTGTTACAAAGGGGGTTTGCTATTGTGCAAAATAAGAAAAAACAAGTAGTCAATAGTGCAAGCCATGTTAAGGCCTACGAAAAATTACATATTATTTTTGCAGACAGTACATTGGATGTTGTTGCTGCTGATCAAGATGCCAAACAAGAAGAGTTACCGTTTTAACGTAATTGTTTGTAAAATACAGAAGAATTTTACAGCTAATGAAAGTTTGTTGGTAAAATCAAGTAAAATTTTGATACACACTATCATTTAAAAGCACACTTAAGGTTTTGACTATGCAACTTAAAAAACAAGTTATTTTGTTGATTTTAGACGGATTTGGTCATAGAGAAGAAAAAGAAAATAATGCAGTTGCACTGGCCAATACACCACATTTAGATAAACTCAAACAACAATATCCCTATAACACCATTAATGCTTCTGAACGTAATGTTGGTCTACCTCAGGGGCAGTTTGGTAACTCGGAAGTAGGTCATTTAAATATTGGTGCTGGCAGAGTGGTTGAGCAAGATATAACCCGTATCGATAGCGCAATTGAACAGCATCAATTTGCTCATAACCCCACTTTACAATCTGCATTTTCAAAAATACAAGCCAACCAGAGTTTGCACTTGCTGGGTTTATTTTCCGATGGTGGTGTGCACAGTCATATGGCGCATTTTTTTGCCACATTGGATGCTGCGATTGCCTTTGGTTTGAAGAGTATTGTGGTTCATCCATTTTTAGATGGACGTGATACACCCCCACAAAGTGCAGAACCTTATTTAACAACATTAGAAAGTTATATTCAAAAACATCCCCAAGTCAGTATTGGTACCATAATGGGGCGTTTTTATTCAATGGATCGGGATAATCGTTGGGAAAGGGTAGAACCAGCTTATCAAGCACTGGTGGATAATAAAGCACCTTTTTATGCGCAAAGTGCATTAGAAGCCTTGCAGATGGGGTATGAGCGCAATGAACATGATGAATTTATTCAACCGACCATTATTCAAGACGGTCATCCCATTAAAAATGGTGATGTTGTTCTGTTTTTAAATTTTCGGGCTGATAGAGCCAGAGAATTAACATCAGCTCTATTATCCGCAGATTTTTCAGGATTTAATCGCACCAAAATTCAGTTATCTTATTTTGCCAGCATGACCAGTTATGGTGATCAATTTCCTTACCCTGTTTTATTTGCCCCAAATCAGATTAAAAATAGTTTTGGTGAATATGTCAGCAGTTTAGGATTGAGCCAGTTAAGAATTGCGGAAACTGAAAAATACCCACATGTGACTTATTTCTTTAGTGGTGGGCACGAAGCGTGTTACCCAAAAGAAGAGCGTATTTTGGTGCCTTCTCCTAAAGTGAAAACCTATGACTTACAGCCACAAATGAGTGCTTATGAAGTGACTGATCATATAGTTAAAGCAGTTGAAAAACACCAGTTTGATGTGATTATCTGTAATTTTGCCAATGGCGATATGGTGGGTCATTCAGGTGTGCTATCTGCTGCTATAGCAGCAGTGGAAACCTTAGATGAGTGTGTGGGGCGTATTGTTGATATTGCCAAGCAAGAAGGTGTTGAAGTGTTGATTACGGCAGACCATGGTAATTGTGAGCGTATGTTTGATCATGTTCATGATCAAGTGCATACACAACATACTTTAGACCCAGTACCATTTTTATATATTGGTCGTAAAGCCCATATTAAATCAGGTGGTGCATTAAAGGATATTGCACCTTCACTTTTAGCCATGATGGGGCTAGCTAAGCCAGAAGAAATGACTGGAGAGAGTTTAATTGAATTCGATGAGTAAATTGCTTAGAAATGTTGCCTTGATTCTTTGTTTTTTCAGCATCAGTAATGCTTTTGTGTTCGCTGCTCCTGATGACGCGGAAGATTTAACACAGGTAAAAAAAGCAATTGAGTCTGTCCAAAAGGATCTTCAGCGTAAAAACCAAACCAAAAAAGATGTTGCCCAAACAATTAGCCAAACACAGTCCGCTTTAGAAAAAAGCCGCCAAGAGCTGAGTAAACTTAATTCAGAACATAAGGCCATCTGGGGTTCGCTACAAAAATTGCAACAACAACTCACACAGCTATCGGTTGATATTGGCAATAAAAAAGCCCAAATTGCCCGTTTGTTGAATATTGAAAATAAAAAGCCACAACAGGATGCATTGATTTTATTACTTAAAAATAATGATCCCAATCAAAAAGGGCGAGATTTAACTTATTTTCGGTATATGACTCAGGCTAACCAGAAAGTAATCGGTGAATTAAGAAATCAACAACTTGAATTGGCACAAAATGAGCAGGAAATAAAACAGCAATTGCAAGCTTTGGATAAAGTGGTCAAAGCCAAACAAGTATTGGTGAGTCAGGCTAAGGATAAAAATAGCCAAGCGCTGGTAGAACACAATAAAATCAATCAAGACATTGCCAGACAGAATAAAAAATTAGCTGAGTTAAAAAGTGATGAGCGCCATTTAAGTCAATTGCTTCGAGGTTTGGCAAGAAAATCCAGCTTGAAAAATAAAACAAAATCCCAAGCTATATTAGAAGAGCGTAAAACATCAACACCACCACAAGGACAATCAAATACTGTTGTTGAAGGTGAAGATAAAACTCAGCCAGCTCCTTCTGTAAAAGAAGAAAGCCAAGTGGAGGCTGTGGCGACGAATAAAAATAACCATTTATTTAGTCAGGCTCAAGGGCGTTTACCTATGCCAGTAAATGGTCATTTAATGGGTAAATTTGGCAGTGCCCAACCAGATGGTGGCACTTACAAAGGCATTTTTATTGCCGCTGCTTCTGGACAGAGTGTAAAAAGTGTATTTGCTGGAAATGTTATTTACGCTGCTCCTTTAAAAGGATATGGCAATACAGTGATTGTTGATCATGGAGAAAATTACTTAAGCATTTATACGGGGCTAAGTTCAATGAGTGTCAGTGCTGGTCGTTCAGTTAAAATGAATCAGAGCATTGGCACAACGGGGCAAAATAATGCAGGACAAACGGGGCTATATTTTGAAATACGGTATATTAGTCAGCCAATCAACCCTTTACCTTGGCTTTCATAAATATTTTTTACCCAATTTAACTTGCCCCTTAATCTAAAATTGACTAAGCTTACTGCCTTATCAAGATTTGCTTTAAAAATAAATACAGAGAATATAAACAATATGAAACCTTCAATGTTAAAGAAAATAAGCGTTTATTGTACTGGTGCACTAACAGGAGTAGTGCTCAGTGTGAGTGTACAAAGTTTTGCCAATAACGAGCAAAATAGCTTACCTGTGTCTGAATTACGTACTTTTGCCGAAGTATATGGCAAAATTAAAAGTGATTATGTTGAACCTGTTACAGATGATAAATTGATTCAAAATGCTGTAAAAGGGATGACTTCAGGTTTAGACCCTCACTCAGCTTATTTAACACCAACTGAATTTTCAGAATTGAAAGAAGGTACATCTGGAGAGTTTGGGGGCTTAGGTATTGAAATTGCCCCAGAAGATGGTTATGTAAAAATTATTGCGCCAATTGAAGGCACACCCGCTGAACGAGCAGGGGTAAAAAGCGGGGATTTAATTGTCAAAATTGATGAAACTCAAACCCGTGATATTTCAACCAATGAAGCAGTTAAGTTAATGAGGGGAAAACCTGGAACCAAAGTGACATTGACTTTGGCCAGAAAAGATGTAAACAAACCAATTGTGGTCAGTATCACACGCGCAATTATCAAAACAGTGAGTGTACGCTCGAAATTAATTGAACCTGATTATGCTTATGTTCGTATTGCACAATTTCAGGAACGTACGCAAGAAAGCATGGTTGATGCCATCGTAAAAATGGCAGAAGAAAACAAAAAGCCCTTAAAAGGCTTAGTAATCGATTTACGTGATGACCCAGGTGGTTTACTTAACGGTGCGGTAGGTGTGTCTGCTGCTTTCTTACCTCAAGGCGCTTTGATTGTTTCAACAAAGGGACGCCGTAATGATGTGCAAATGCGCTTAACCGCAACGGCTTCTGACTATTTGATTGGTAGGGTAAAAGACCCAAATAGCCGTTTACCTGCATATATTAAAGATATTCCCATTACCATTTTGATTAACTCAGGTTCTGCTTCTGCTTCTGAGATTGTTTCTGGTGCGTTGCAAGATCATAAACGAGCTGTCGTAGTGGGTACACAAAGCTTTGGTAAAGGCTCTGTTCAATCTATTTCACCATTAAGTAGTGGTGGTGGGATTAAATTAACCACGGCTTTATACTACACACCTAATGATCGTTCTATTCAAGCTAAGGGGATTTTACCCGATGTAGAAGTAAAGGACAGTAATGACCGCTTTGAAGTAAGAGAAGCCGATTTAGGCGGACATTTGGCCAACCCTAATGGCGAAGAAGAAGTCACGACATTAAAGAAAAAAGCAGAAGAAGCCAGCGAACCTAAAGACAGTTCTGCCACAAGCAAAGATACAAAAGAAGATGACAAACTCTCTATTGAAGAGCGCATTAAAAATGCCAGAGAACCCAACCCAAGCAAAGATCCACAATTAGCCAAAGCACTGGCTTTAATTAAAGCGCCAGATCAATGGAAACAAAGCTTGGGTTTAGCGGCTAAAGCAGAGAAAAAGGTAGACGAAGAAAAGGCTAAAAAGGCAGATAAAACGTCCACTAAAAAATAGTATTATAGAATAAAATACAAAGTTTTATTTAATTATGATAGGCAAGCAATCAAGACAACGAGAGCTTGCCTATTTTATATATTAAATTAGATTAACTGTTATCTGATATGTTATTGTTCTGTTGCAAGGTCTGATTAAATATAATATTGGGTTAGGAGCAATAAGCATGCAAGATACTACCCACTAGAATATGGGCAGATCGGTTATAAGTACAGAGTATTTTGGTTCTAGTCCTATTAGAAAAAAATATCTTTAAAATGTATACGTGTATTAAGTTTAGTCCCCATATCTGTTGAAAAATATCTTGTTGTTTTGTATAGGTGATAACACCTTGTACTTGGCCATTTATATAATAAATTTCAGATACTCTATGATTTTTGTCATTTCGGTGTATATAACTTCCCTGTAATAAGCCTTGGGTAAAATAAGCTTCTGATTCAATATTATAGTTAGGGTAATAAACACAATAATTACCTTCTATCCCATAAGTTGGTTTCTGATAAGGAAAAGTGGCAGGATTTACGGTGGCTAACAATAAATAAGGATCAGTTCTACAGTTTAAACCACTAGTATCAACATAAAAGTCTTGAATAGTAATACATCCTTCTGGTGTAATACCTAAAAATTTACGATAAACTTTATGTGGTGTATAGGTGTTATTAATGAGTAATAAAATGGTGGTTTCTGTATTGGGAATTATTGTATTCAATTGCCAAGGAGCATTAGCGCTAGCGTGTTTGTCAATTGTAATTGGAGTTATCATTAATTTTTTTACCGTTATTGTTTGATCAGTAGATCATATTGTTATTAAGTTTTCACCATAAGACAAGAATTATGATTAAAGCTTTTATTAGATTCTTGCTATCTTTACTTTTATAGATATCATTATTTGCATTATTGTTTGACTAGATAGATTATTTGGTAAATATGTATGAATGTTTGTTTTTGGCACAAAACAATGTTAGAAAGTCTCCATTAGCAATGAATGAGAAGAGGCCCACCAAACTTAATTATTTAGAGTTCTATGAAATTCTTTCGGGTTTTAAAAAACAAAGAGTTAAATTAATTTTTGTTCTCTTTGATTCTTTTGCCTTCCGTTGATATCTACAAATAAATTGAGGGACATTCAGAGGTATCTTTCTGTTTGAAGAAAATAATATCCCAAAAATGAACTTAACTAAATACTCAAATCAAAAATACCATCAGCAATGGTAGTTTGCTTGCCCATTTAGATAAAGGCCTTCCCGTTCATGTCGATATTCAAAAAGTACTGGCACAACATGAACCAGAATTGCCCGATGGACAACAAAAAAATATTAATCCAGAACGACAAAAGCAGATTAATGAACAACTGGCTCTTTTTAAAATAGATGAACAATTAGCCAAATTTAGCCCAAAACAGCAAGAATTACTTAAAGAGATTATGGTACAACTGATTAATAAGCACGCTGGTGATCCACCTAAGCTTAATTTAATCAGACATCTGGAGAATAAAGATGAATTACAACTCATTACAGCCAATAATAAAAATTTAAGTTTTCATCCTCAACAATACCTAGAACAATTTAAAGATCAGTTACAAGCAGAACGTCCCCCTTTATCTGATGAACGGCAAAAACAGATTAATCAATTGATGCAAACGCATGGTGTTGATATGCAGTTTGAGCAGAAATTTGATCAAAAGCATTTTAATACTTTATATGGTGCCATAGGATACAGTATCCAAAACCATACAGGCACACCACCATTAGTCAATGATATTCGTGTAGATGAAAAACAGATCAACATAGAACTTGCTGATGGTTACCAACTCAAAATAGACACCCAAGCTGTTTTAAATGGCGAGGTAGACCTTGAAAATTGTGCACAACGAGAACGCCTCCCTGTTATCGCACAAAGAGGCGAAACAGGAGAGAGCCTAGGGCGTAAGCTTGATCCAGAGAACCCCAAAGCAGCTTATGGTTATTTACTGGCGACAGAGCAGATAAAACTCATCAGGGGTGATGATGGTCATGCCATTCCCAATATCAGACCTGACAAAGCCTACCATTACGATCCTAATCAATATGATCAAGCCCAAAAACAAGATTTGAGTAAGGTTGCTGGGTTAGCGATAGCCAAAGAGAGTCAATTTAATCAAGCCTTAGATCAGGCTAGAGCAGAGCTGGCTGCGCAAAAGAAACAAGAAGAACAACTCAAAGTTCAACAACAAACCGAACAAGCCAACCTCAATAAAGGGCAAATGAGTGAAGACCCTTATTATCAACAGATGCGCAAAGAACAAAAATTTGATCCTTTAAGTTATTTGAATAATAACCCGAAGAATGATCAGACTATTGTGTTAGCAACATTAGGGCTGATGACCCCTAGATTTACACCAAGTAGTAGTCCTTATTCGCAAAGAGCCCCTATTCAAGCAGATAAAGGATTTATTGACCGAGCCTTAGATAAAGCCAATGCTTTAAAAAATGAGGTTGTACAAAACTATAATCATTTAGAAAACAAAGTTTCTCAAGTATTAAAAGTTGATGCCAATGATCATAGCTGGTTAGCTTATGGTAAAAGATATGCGGCTTCCCAAATAGGCGCCAATAAAGGTGCTGCTTTATGGGCAGAAGAGACTGTAACAGGCACCGTGAGCCTTGCTGTTGGGTTAACCAAAACGGTAGGAACAACTCAAATTCAGAATATAGATAATTTAAGTTTTGGCTTACTTTCAAAGGTGATGCCTAATGTCGTAAAAGAATCTAGAGCACATAATGCAGAAGTAGCTCAAACGACTTTAAATATTGGTAAGACAGTACTTAATTACAGTAAAGATGCTGCTTTAGATAATCTAAATCAATATAGCTTTGGTACTTTAGGCAAGAAATTTGATACGATAGCGCAAGCGAGTCAAAGACAACATGAAAGAGCCGAGCAAATTTTAAGTTGGGGCACAAACCAATTAAAAGAAGGCAAGGAAGCGTATTTGACAGGCGACTTTAATACACAAGCAAAACAGGTCAAAGTTGGGATTGATATTGCAACAGTAGTCATCCCATTTACGAAAGCTTCTACATTAAATAAAGGTATTAAAGTTGCTGATGGTCTTGCTGATATAAGTAAAGTTGAAAAAGGTTTAAAAATTGGTGATGAGGTTGCTGATCTTGCTAAACTCACAAATAAATTAGATATTGAGTCTTTCCAAAAATTTTATAAAATGGCTCCTGAGGCCAAAATTGAGATTGACAATATAGCTGAAAAAATTGCCACCAAATATGATGGGGTTGTGGCTAAAGCTCCTATAAAATCAGAAAGTAGAGCAATAGAGAAAATTGTGAATGAGTATGATGGAGATTATCTAAGAATTAAAGACCTAGCTAGAAATACTATTGTTGTTGATGAAAAAAATATAGGACAAGTGGTTCAAGATTTAAAGAACTCAGGTGCACAAATTAAGGTAATAAATAGTGTGGATAACCCTATGGGGTATGGTGGTGTGAATTCAACGATAAAGACGTCAACAGGTTTGACTGCTGAGATACAAGTAAACTCTCCAGCTATGATTTATGCGAAGGAGTCTGAGGAAGTTGCTAAAACTATTTTAGGTAAAGAGCTGTATGAGCAAATGGCAACTAAAACAGGTTTACCTGGAGGAGAGGGACATAAATTATATGAACAATGGCGAGTGACTTCTGATATAAACCTTAAAGTAAAATTAGAGGAAGTAAGTCGTAAGTATTATGACGATATTAGAGGAAAAAATTAATATGGGAATAAAAAGTAGTGCAGAATTAGCTATACGTGATGTATATGTAGATTATGATTTAGAGGAAGTCATGTTTAGATGGAGTTTTCTAAAAAAACAGGCTTATAGGAAATTTTATAATGATGAAAAAGAAAGTCCAGTTCCTATAGATAATAAACTATATAACGAAGCTTTATTATTTGGAGATGAAATTTCCAAAGAGCAATATGAGCAAGGTAAATAGGTCAAGGAGGGCATGCTTATATTTTGCATCCTTTACGTTTTAGGTAAAAAGTTGTATGAGCAAATGGCAACTAAAACAGGTTTATCAGGAGGAGAAGGACATAAATTATATGAACAATGGAGAATATTAAACATCAATAGTTCAGAAGCGAGAGAAATAGCAGAAAAAAGTAAACACTATTACCAATCAGTAAGAGAAAGTTCTAAATAATGGGTATTGAAAAAGGCCAACGTTTTAATGAAGAAGATATTTATATCGATTATCCTTTTGAAGAGGTAATGTTTCGTTGGGATCATTCAATAAAAAAGGTATTCCATAAATTTTATGGAAAAGATGAAATTGAGCAACCAATAGAACAATCAAATAAATTGTTAAATGAAGCTTTATTGTTTGGCGATGAAATATCTGAAGAGCAGTATTTTCAAGGTAAATAAGGTTACATTGGTATAGGTATAAAAAAATGCAAGATAAACCATAGAAGTTACATTACAACTTGCTTTTTGCTTTAAATGCACATAAAGATCAGGTAGATAAAGGAGTACATGCTTACATTCTACATCCTTTACGTTTAATGATGCGGTTTGCTGATGAAACAATGCAAATTATTTCATTATCAATTGTCTTTTGTATTTGGCGTTTTAAGTGGTTTATTGTATTTGGTTTTCTTTTTTAAGTCTCAAAAAAATTTTTTCGCAAGGATAGGGATTGTGATGAGTTTTTTAGTGATTGTATGCTTGTTTCTTATCCCGAAATGAAGAAGAAATGATAGTTGGTATTTTTTAAATCAAATGGTTGGAGGGTGTAGGCTTGGTCTATATAAAACATATAGACCAAGCCTATAAAATCACATTACTTTAATGTACCGTTAACCTGACATACAGTAAATAATGGTAAGCCTGTTTCTCTGATTTTTTGTCCGCCTGCTAAATCATTAAATTCGATAATAGCGGCTGCTTCAACAACTTCGGCCTCTAGTCGTTTTAACAATTTATGGCCAGCCAACATCGTCCCTCCTGTTGCGATCAGATCATCAATCAATACCACTCGATCACCTTTTTTGACCGCATCAGAATGAATTTCTACGGCTGCATTGCCATATTCAAGTTCATACGTTTCAGATACTGTATCAAAGGGAAGTTTGCCTTTTTTTCGGATGGGAATAAACCCAACATTGAGTTGATAAGCAATAGCGGAACCTAAAATAAACCCTCTGGCATCTAGCCCAACAATATAGTCAATATGTTCACCTAAGTAACGATGAACAAAAATATCAATCAAAATACGAAATGTTTTTGGGTTTTGTAAGAGTGGGGTAATATCATGAAATAAAATGCCTGGTGCTGGCCAGTTAGGGATTTTTCGAATAGATTTCTCTATAAACTGTGCATAGTCAAGATCACTGATTTCATTCATGATATTCTCCAAATAATTGGCTCAAATATTTGAGCCAATAGTTATTTAACCCAAAATAACAAATTTTAATACCCATAAAATAGAAACGATAAAAACAGTCGGAGTGACATCTTTTATGCGTCCAGATAGTATTTTAATGACAGTATAAGAAATAAAACCAAGCGCAATACCATTGGCAATAGAGTAGGTAAAAGGCATGGCTATTGCTGTGATAAAAGCAGGAGCCGCTTCAGTCAAGTCGCTCCAGTCAATTTCGGCAAAACCTCTTGCCATTAATACGGCAACAAACAGTAAAGCAGGTGCAATAGCAAACTCAGGTACTGTTTTTGCCAAAGGCGAAAACCATAAGCACGCTAAGAAAAGAATAGCCACTACGCAAGCGGTTAGCCCTGTTTTCCCACCCACAGCAGCACCTGCAGCAGACTCAACATAAGCAACAGTAGAAGACGTGCCTAAAGCGGCACCTGCGACAATAGCGGTAGAGTCGGCCAAGAGTGCTTTTTTTAAGCGAGGCAGTTTACCGTCCTTTAATAAATTGGCTCTGTGTGCTACTGCAACCAGTGTACCAGAACTATCGAATAAATCGACAAAGAAAAAAACAAAAATCACCCCCAACATACTTGAAGATAGAGCTCCCTTTAGATCCATTTGCATAAAAGTTGGTTCTAAAGAAGGTGGGGGAGAAACAATACCAGCAAATTGGGCATGCCCTGTTAAAACGGCGGCAATGGTAATGGTCAAAATACCAATGATCACTGCCCCTTTAATTTTAAAAGCATCAAGCGCAATAATCAGGAAAAAACCGCAAATGGCGTAAATTGCGGCAGGTTCGGTTAAATTGCCTAAAGTGATATAGGTTTCAGGATGTGATTTAACAATACCTGCACCTTTTAAAGCAATAAGGCCTAGAAATAAACCAATACCTGCTGCAATAGAAAACTTAAGTGATTTGGGTAAGGCATTAATTAAAGCTTCACGTATTTTGAATAGACTCAGTAAAATGAATAAAATACCTGAGAAAAATACCGCCCCTAAGGCAATTTCCCAAGATACGCCCATACCTTTAACAACAGAAAAAGTAAAATAAGCATTCAGTCCCATACCTGGTGCTAAAGCAACTGGGTAGTTGGCAACGATGCCCATCATTGCAGAACCTAATGCAGCAGCAATACAGGTTGCCACAAAAACGGCTTCGTGATTCATGCCTGAACCGGCTAAGATATTTGGGTTGGCAACAACAATATAACTCATTGCCAAAAAGATGGTTAAACCTGCTAGAACTTCCGTTTTGACGTTGGTGCCATTTTCAGAAAGTTTGAAAAAACGATCTAAAAAAGACAGTTGCCCATTGGTGGTTTGCCCGTTCATGAACTTGTCCGTGTAAAAGGCGAAATGTTGGCATATTATATCAAAAGTTTCAATATCAATAGGTGAACTACTTAATAATTGGCTATGTTTTTTGAACTAAATGTGGGTAAAAAGAACTAATAAATATAATGAAAATTTATTCATCAAAAAATAATTAATTGAAAAGGGCACTAAAATGAGCCAACAAGAAGAAATCGTTAAAAAATTTGTCAAAGAATCAGGTAAAAAATCCAGCTTAGTAATAGGTTTAGGTGTTTTATTGGTCATTTTGGGCATGGGGGCATTAAGTTTTATGTATGTAACCACCATTACCATTACCTATTTTTTTGGGTTTTTGATGATTATTGGTGGTGTGTTACAAATAATCAGTAGTTTTCAGATCTATCAGGGAAGCCATAAATGGTTATGGGCTTTATTTGGGTTGCTCTATGTATTTGGTGGGGTTTTTGTTGTGAACAACCCATTGTTAACGACTTATGTGTTTACTGTATTACTCGCTTGTACCATGATTGTTGGGGGTGTTGTCAGAATAATCAATGGGTTTGCTTTAAGACCGATGTCTGGTTGGGGATGGCCAGTGTTTTCTGGGCTATTGACTTTAATTACTGGGGTGATGATTGTGTCTATTGATGGCAGTTGGTTATGGGTCATTGGTTTGTTCTTGGGGGTGGATATGGTTTTTCAAGGGTGGACTTTTGTATCCCTTGGTTTTGCTTTGAAATCTTTATCTCGCCAGTAGTGGCTCAGTAGTACAAGGTGTTCATTTTAAAACAAGCATCAATCATGATGCTTGTTTTTATTTTTTACACAAAATACACAAAATACACAAAATACACAAAATACACAAAATACACAAAATATGATCAAAATATTACTTAAAACCCCTATATTGGTAGGCTTTTTGTCTCAATTTATTTATGATGATATCGTTCTATGTTGATATGGGGTTTCTGTCGTTATGTTCATAAAAAAATTATTTAAATATACCGCCATTTTAAGTAGTATTTTGTTGCTTTTTTTTATTGGTGCTTGCACCGTATTAAAGCAACCTGATGTACAACCTAAAGTGACTGAAGCACCATTGGTTCAGGCAGATAGTTTGAAGAAGCATGTCTATTTTTTCTCAGAAACTGTTTATCCTCGTAGCTTTGATTCTATTGATCATTTAAATTTGGCAGCAGACTATATAAAAAATGAATTTGTTCAAACTGGTGCTCAGGTAACAGAACAAACTTTTGAAGTAGATGGGGTGACTTATAGAAATATTATTGCTTCTTTTGGGCCTCAAAACGCTGAGCCTATTATTGTTGGTGCCCATTATGATTCGTGTACAGATACGCCTGGTGCTGATGATAATGCCAGTGGTGTTGCTGGGTTAATTGAGTTAGCAAAACTGTTGGGTAAAAATAAGCCCAAGCACCCAATACAACTGATTGCTTATACTTTGGAAGAGCCGCCTTATTTTCGAACAGAAAATATGGGTAGTGCAGTACATGCTCGATCAATAAAGGTGGCGGGGCAGAAGATTAAATTAATGATTTCTTTAGAAATGATAGGCTATTTTAGTGATGAAGAAAATTCTCAAGAATACCCAATGGGGTTTTTAGGTAAAATATACCCAACTACAGGTCATTTTATTGCAATTGTTGGGCGTTTTGCCGATATTAAACCGATTCGTCAAAGCAAAAGTTTGTTTGCTGGAGCTACTGATTTACCGGTTTATTCCCTGAATGCGCCTGCTGCATTAACTAAGGGCTTGGATTTTTCAGATCATCTAAATTATTGGGCAAATGGTTTTAATGCCATTATGGTGACAGATACAGCTTTTTTTCGAAATAAAAATTATCATCAAGTCACCGACACAGTAGACACCTTGGATTATCAGCGTATGGCAAAAGTGGTACAAGGAGTGTATGCCATTATTCAGCATTATGAGTGATGTTTTGGTATATATCAAAATAGCTTAATAATCTTTAGGTAAGTCGCTTATTTTATGGGTAAATGTACTATAATAAACAAATTATAGCTTATTTTGGTTTTATGGAAGAAAAACATATGCAACGGGAAAGCATGCAGTTTGACGTGGTGGTGGTTGGTGCTGGTGTGGCTGGTTTAAGTACAGCAATTAAATTAAAACAATTGGCTCTACAAGACAATCAGGATTTAAGTATTTGTGTGGTAGAAAAAGGGTCAGAAGTCGGGGCCCATATTTTATCGGGAGCAGTATTAGATCCAATCGCTTTAAATGAATTGATCCCAAACTGGCAGCAAAAGGGTGCACCAGTGACTTGTCGTGTGACAAAAGACAAAGTGTTGATGTTAACCAAAACGCGCTCTTTTCCCTTACCGACACCTCCTTCTATGCACAATGAAGGTAATTTTATCATCAGTTTAAGTCAGTTGACTCGTTGGTTGGCTACTCAAGCCGAAGAGTTGGGTATTGATATATACCCAGGATTTGCTGCCAGCGAAGTACTTTACCATGAAGATGGTTCTGTTAAAGGCATTGCCACAGGTGATATGGGGGTGGGGAAAAATGGTGAGCAAACCGCTAATTATCAAATTGGTATGGAGCTACATGCCAGACAAACCGTATTTGCAGAAGGCTGCCGTGGTTCATTAAGTGGTCAAATAATCAAACAGTTCAATTTAGATAAAAATTGTCAGCCTCAAACTTATGGTTTAGGGGTGAAAGAAATCTGGGAAGTGGATCCTAGTGTGTCTTCTCCTGGTATGGTGATGCATAGTTTAGGTTGGCCTTTGGATTTTAAAACCTATGGTGGCTCTTTTATATACCATATGGAAGATTGTAAGATTGCTGTTGGATTTGTGGTTGGTTTGGATTATCAGAACCCTTATTTCTCGCCTTTTGAAGAATTTCAACGTTTTAAAACGCATCCAGCAATAAGGCATTATTTTGCCAATGGCAAACGTATCGAATATGGCGCAAGGGTGATAAGCGAAGGTGGAATACAAAGTTTACCAAAAGTCTCTTTTGCTGGGGGAGTATTGGTGGGCGATAGCGCAGGCTTTTTAAATATGCCTCGTATCAAAGGTATTCATACGGCCATTAAATCGGGTATGTTGGCTGCCGAAAGCGTTTATCAAGCATTGTTGACTCATCCTTTATCTGAAAATCATAATTTTGAGGCCGTGTCCTTTGAGGAAAATGTGAACAAGAGTTGGTTGTATCGTGAGCTGTTTCGAGCACGTAATATCAGACCTGCATTTAAATGGGGGTTTTTTGTCGGCACGATCAATGCTGCGTTGGAAGAGTATGTATTTCGAGGTAAAGGGTGGTGGACCATTAAACACCATGGCGCAGATAATTTGAGTTTAATCCCTGCTCAAAAAGCACAACTGATTGATTATCCTAAACCTGATGGCGTGTTAACGTTTGATCGTTTATCCAGTATTTATTTGTCTGGGGTGCATCATGAAGAAAATCAGCCCAGTCATCTACAGGTGGATGATGAAAAAGCAATGATCAGTGTGAATTATAAAATATATGATTCTCCTGAAACCCGTTATTGCCCAGCAGGAGTATATGAAATCATCAAAGAAGAAAATGGGGAAGTGAAATTACAGATTAATGCATCTAATTGTATTCATTGTAAAACCTGTGATATTAAAGACCCTGAACAAAATATTCATTGGGTCTGCCCTGAAGGGGGCGGTGGGCCAAATTATTCGAATATGTGATTAAATTGGTTATAAAAATATGTTGTATGGTCATTTTGTTGAAGGATGGGGGATGAGTGCTTCATAATTTGAAACATAAGTTTTTGTTTTTATTTTTGTTCAATGCTTTTGGTCTTTGTTTTGCTCAGCAGTTAAGTTATCAAAAAATTAAAGATAATACGGCGAAGGAAAGAAGTCTTTTTGCAACACAGTATGTGAAAAATAAAAATAATCCAGCAGCGCAAGAGAAAATACTGATTCAAGCCACAAATTTTTTACTAAAAGACATCGATCAGTATTTTAATGCTTGGTATGGAACGAAATGGTCTTTTCACGGGTATACAAGCAATCCAAAGAGTGGAGAAATTGCTTGCGGTTATTTTGTCACGACTGTGTTAAAAGATATGGGTTTTAATGTGCCTCGTGTGAAATGGGCTCAGTTAGCTTCTGAATCAATGATCAAACACATGACAAGCGATATAAAGCGTTTTAGTCATGCGCCAATGAATGATGTTGTTAAGTATTTAAAAGCAAAAGGTGAAGGGGTTTATATAGTTGGTTTAGATAGCCATGTAGGTTATATCTATTATTATCATAATAAGATGACATTTGTGCATTCAAATTATTATCAACCGCACATTGGGGTCATGTCTGAACCGTTAATGGGTAAAAATCCATTAAATGATTCAAAATACAGGGTTGTTGGGAAAATTTTAGATAGAAATATGGTTTTAAAATGGATCAAAAAAGAGCCATTTAACTGAGGTTTTATTTTAAGATCAAAATAAGTGATAAACAATGCCCATACCAATCACAATCAAGATCACACCAGAGCCACGTTCAATTAAATAAATACTGTTGGTGAAGTAAGTCATGATTTTTTTATGTCCAATAATTAAGGCAAGCATACAATCCCAGATCAGGACGGTAAAAAATAACCAAATACCACTGATAATTTGTTGGGTGAGTGTAATGTGATTGCCTAAAATACTGCTCATTAAGCTGATATAAAATATGGCGTTTTTAGGGTTGAGTATGGCTGATAGAAATCCTACTAAAAATTGTTTCGGGTAAGGTAAATAAACGGATTGTTCTTGTAATGGTTGTTGGTTTTTTTGTGACGATTGAATCAATAAATAACCTAACCAAAGCAGATAAGCTGCGCCTAGATATTCCATCATTAAAAATATCAGCGGATGGTTTTTGATAACCGATAACCCAAAGATTGCCAAGACAATATAACAGCCATTTGCTATAGCAATACCTACACAAATAAATATGCTTCCCTTTAACCCATGACGAATGCTGTTGCCAATAATCAGAAAAAAATCAGCCCCAGGGCTAATTAAGGCAACAAAATGAGCAAGAATCAATGTTAAAAAAGTGGATGGGAAATAATAAGACAATAAATCAGTAAACATATAATAAGTGCACCCAAGTTAAGTATGAGCACAACAGTGTAAAGTAAGCTTGTATTTATTTATTGTCAAAAATTGATCGGATTTGTTGATATTGTCTTGGGGTACAAGCCGTGTAAAGCGAAAAGATTTTTTGAAAATGGCTTTGATCACAAAACCCTAATTGATAAGCAACATCACTGATTGGTTGGCCGTTTTTTAATAATTTTTTCGCTTGCTCTACCCTTAAGTTATTCAGATAGGCTTTGGGCGAAATGCCTGTTTTCTTTTTAAATTGTCTAATCAAGGTTTCTTGTCTAAGGTTAAATTGTTTGGCTAATTCTGTCAGCTTAGGTGGTGAATCCAGATTATGATTAAAAGTATTTTTAATGTGTTGGGTGAAATGGTGTGTTGTATGAGTTGTTTGCTCAAAAGGTGCACAATGATGTTTAAATATGTGGTGTATGAAGGTGTCCAGTTTTTGTTCAGCCAAAGTTAACTTGTGATTTTTAAGCGCAGAAACTAATGCCATATATTGTGTGAATAAATATGGCTCACTGATTTTTGGTGCTGGGCAATAAAATGCATGGGTATTTTGACCATATAGGTGTTTGGTTTTTGTTAAACACCAATCGTAATCAAGGTACAGCATATAATAACTGCGTGCTTGATTTTGTAGTGGGTTACAGCTATGGATCATGTCTGGAGGAATGAGCACCAAATCACCCACATTCAGTAAAGTTGTCTGATTGTTTTGATGCAGCTGAGTTTGTCCGTAGGTAATGGCGCCAATAGAAAATGTTTTGTGGCTATGTGCTTTATAGCTTTGGGTGCTGTGATAGGTTGCCCTAAGTTCCAGAAAAGGCATTTGAATAGAAGAAAAATAATATTGCGCTGTTTTTTGTGTCATGGGTTAAACCAAACAGTGGTGATTATTTTGGGTTTGAGTTTTTTAGTTGTTGGTACGAGAAGAAAACATAAGATATGCTTTCTTCTTTTCCCATATTTATTAAGCTTTAGCTTGTAAAGCTTTTAAAAACTCTCTGGTGGCAAGATAAGCGCCTGCTAGGGCTAAAGCAATAATAATTAAGAAAATAACGCCCATTTCAATAGGGGTAAAAAAGCGGCTGTTTAAGCTCATTCCGTATTGAATCAAAACATTATTAAATAAGGGTTCTGCTTCTTTAGTTATCCAAGCACATAAAGCAAGGCTTAAACAGCACGAAAAAATCCCTTGCCAAAATGCCTGATACAAAAATGGGCGGCGAATAAAAGAGGAGGGTGCACCTAATAGTTTGGTGATTTCAATTTCCTCTTTCTTAGCCAGAATTTGTAAGCGGATGGTATTGTGAGCCACCAGTACAAAGGCAACGCTTAAAGTAATGCCTAAAAATAAAGTGAGCTTTTTGATTGCTTGCATGATATTAAATAGGGTTTTTGCCCATTCTGTATCAACCTGAACCAGCTCAATCATAGGCAGGCCTTGTAAACTGTTTTGTAAGTTTTTGAGTGCTTCTGGACTGCCATTTTTAGGTGTCACAATAAAAGCATCAGGTAGAGGGTTTTCATCAACTAAGTTGATTAGGTCTGTTTCACCCATACGTTCCTGTAAATCTTTGAGGGCTTTGTTTTTTGGAACAAATTCTACCTGTGCGATATCAGGGTGACCTTGTAGATTTTTTTCTATAGCGGCTGCATCTACTTCGTCTGCACTTAACTCCATAAAAACAGTTATTTGAGGTGCTTCATTAAATTTACCCAATAGAGGCTCACTGTTTTGAATACTCAAATATAAAGTTAAAGGCAAAGTAATGGCAATGGCCAACATAAATAAGGTCAATAAACTGCCAAAGGGTTGTTTGATTAAATTGATTAAGGCAGTTTTTGCAGATAAAAAATTTAAAAAGATAATGTGTTTCATCCTTTTAGCTGCCCTTCTTGTAAACGTAAAATACGATGTCCATAGTCTGCCATTAATGTTTCATCATGGGCAGAAATGACGACTGTGACACCAACTTGATGAAAAGATTTGAATAATTCCATGATATCTAAAGCATAAGCTCTGTCCAGATTGGCAGAGGGTTCATCTGCAATCAATAGGCCGGGGCGATGAACAACTGCACGAGCAATACACAAACGTTGTTGTTCTCCACCAGATAGGCTTACGGGCATCATTTTTTCTTTACCATAAAGTCCCACTTTTTCTATGGCTGCCAATGCACGTTTTTCAGCTTCTTTTTTGTCAAAACCGATGATTAACAAAGGCAATAACACATTTTGCAAAACATTACGGTCAAATAGAATTTTATGGTCTTGAAAAACAATGCCAATATGTTGGCGCATATAGCTTAATTGGTTATCTGTCAGTTTGCCTAAACTTTGGGTATTTAGCCATACATTACCAGAGGTAGGTTTTTCGATCCCACAAATTAATTTTAATACAGTTGATTTTCCCGCACCTGAATGGCCAGCTAGAAAAACCATTTCACCTGTATCAATTGAAAAATTTAAATTTTTTAATGCAGAAAACCCACCTGGGTAGGTTTTCGTGACTTGTTCAAAACGTATCATAAAAAATTAATCACAAATAAATTTAAGGGGTTATTGTACTGGCTCCAGCACGTTCATTGGGTATTTTAGTTCTTTTTTGCCGTAAAAAGCCAATTAATACCACAAATGCTGCTACAGTAGAAGTACACAATACTTCAATACGAAAAGTTGGTTCGTAAATCATGCATGCTACAGCAAGAATGATAAAAATAATACAACCATAGGTGATATAAGGAAAGCACCACATTTTTAAATGTAAAGGGTTTCCTGCTGCTTCTAGTTTACGGCGCATTTTTAATTGTGATAAAGAAATGACTAAGTATACAAATAAAGCAATTGTACCTGTTGTACTCATCAAAGTATTGAATACTTTTTCAGGCACAATATAGTTGGCAACAACCATAATTAAGGCAATCGCGCTAGAAGACAATACAGCCAAACGAGGGGTGCCTGTTGCTGAGGTTATTTGCATAAATTTAGGGGCATCTCCTCGTTTTGATAATGAAAAGGCCATGCGTGAGCCAGTATAAAGGGCGGAGTTAAAACAGCTGCATACTGAAGTCAATACCACAAAATCCATAATCCAGCGAGCACTGGGGATACCCAATAACTCAAGTGTTCTTCGATAAGCTCCATAACCAGCTTTACCGAGTTCTGGGTCAGTCCATGGTGTTAATGCAACGATTAAAAAGATAGAGCCTACATAAAATAAACAAATACGCCACACAACTGATTTGGTGGTTTTAACGATTTGTTGCTCTGGATTCTTGGCTTCAGAAGCGGCAACCGTCACAATTTCGGTGCCTAAAAAGGCAAACATGGCACCCAATAAGGCGACAATAACAGCGCCAAAACCATTGGGCATAAAGCCGCCTTTGGCGGTTAAATTACTTAAACCATGTACCTGACCATAAGGCCATAGGTTTAATACGGCTAAAGAGCCAATAATCAAAAACAGTATAATGGCAATGACTTTAATTAAAGCAAACCAAAATTCGAATTCGCCATAATTTTTCACATTAAATAAATTAGTGACCGTTAACAATACGGTGACAACTAAAGCATAAACCCAAACGGGAATTTGGGGGAACCAACCATTTAAAATGAGCCCTGCTACATTGGCTTCTAATGGCATTAATAATACCCAATACCACCAATATAGCCAACCAATTGTAAAACCTGCCCATGGGCCAATGGCTCGATCTGCATAGGTGGAAAATGAACCGGTATCGGGTGAAGCCACAGCCATTTCACCCAACATGCGCATAACAAATACAACCAATATGCCCCCAATGACATAAGCCAGTAATGCTGCTGGTCCTGCTTTTGAAATAATGGCACCAGAACCCACGAAAAGCCCAGCGCCAATGACGCCAGCAATAGACATCATGGTTAAATGTCGAGGCTTTAAGCCTACGCCTAATTTATTGTTTATTGTCGTTTTAGATGAAGAAATATGATTCAATTTGAATCTCCTTTGTGTTTGTGTTGATTTTTATTGTTTTTGCATATATGTCCTGTATTTGAGGGTCTGATTATTTTTTAATGCTGATAAGATTGTTAAAGAAATAATATTGGTGTGAAAATTAAACGATAGCCAATATTTGAAATTTGTTTGATTAAACAAATTATTAGCAATTAATTGCCTACTGATTGATAATGTAATTTACTTGAATTATGATGAAAACTCAATAGTATTGTTTAGTTTATTTTATAAAAGTAATCAAGGTATGCTGACAAATATTTTATGGGTTCTTTAGTGTAGGAAAACGATAATCATGCAATCAAATAAACAATATTCAATAAAAAAATACTGGGTTTTTATGACAGTTATTGTGGTATTTTTTTGTTTTATCGTCAGTTGGGTAAGTTACGATTATCTATTGGTTTTATTGATGGCCAACCATTCATTTACCTTAGCTTCTACATCAATATCTATGGTGTTTGAACATAAAATCATTTCATCTCTTGCCTTTGCTTTTTCTGGCGCTATTTTTATGTTTATGTTTGGTTTGTTGCGGCAAAATGGATTGTCTACTCAAGGTGGATGGTTGTTTTTGCTATTTTATATGGTAGATGTGCTGGTTTGTTTTTGGATCAATCAAACTCTTTTAAACCATCTTTTTATGCGGTTATCGAATCCTGTGTTAGAGGGGGTTTCTGTTTCTATTTTAATAGAAAATATACCTATGGCCCGTATTGGGTTATATTCTGCAGCTGTGATTATGCTTGTCGGTTTGGGGATTTTTTCCTTTCTTAAGCGTAAAAATCAAATTAATTAGTTTAAAAAAGCTTCTTTAGTTTAAAGAAGCTTTTTATGATTCAAGAACAATATTAATCGTTTAATAAAGCGTCTACATATTCTTTGGCAACAAAGGGGCGTAGATCATCAATGCTTTCTCCAACACCGATAAAACGGACAGGAATAGGGTGGTTTTTGGCTAGGGCTGCAATAACCCCTCCTTTTGCTGTGCCATCTAGCTTGGTTAAAATTAAACCAGTTAAACCTAAAGCTTCATCAAAGGCTATCACTTGGTTAATGGCATTTTGCCCAATGCTTGCATCTAAAACCAGAATGATTTCATGAGGTGCACTATCCAGTGATTTTTGAATCACGCGTTTTACTTTTTTGATTTCTTCCATTAAATGTAGCTGTGTGGGTAAACGTCCTGCTGTATCTGCTAACACGATATCTGTTTTTCTGGCTTTTGCTGCTTCTACTGCGTCAAAACAGACCGCGGCAGAGTCACCACTTTCCTGGCTAATAACGGTTACATTGTTGCGTGTACCCCATTCCATTAATTGCTCTCTGGCTGCTGCTCGGAAGGTGTCTCCAGCAGCCATTAAAACTTGATTGCCTTGCCCTTGAAAATATTTGGCCAGTTTGCCAATTGACGTGGTTTTACCTGCACCATTTACCCCAACCATCATAATCACAAAAGGTGCTGCTTGCTCTTTTGTGTTTAAAGATTTTTCTAAAGGAGCCACCAGTTCCAGCAGCGTTTCTTCTAATGCGGTTTTCAATTCACTTGCATCTTTTAAACCTTTTAAGCTGACTTTATCTTTGACTTTTTCCAATAAATATTCAGTCGCTTCAATACCCATATCACTGGACAGCAATACTGCTTCTAAATCTTCATAAAGTTCTTCATCAATTTGTCCACCACCAAACAAGCTGGCTAATGATTTGCCTAGTTTATTGCGTGATTTACTTAAACCTTGTTTTAATTTTTGTGTCCAACTGAGTTTTTCTGGGGTGTTTTCTATCGTTGTGGGTATTGTTTCTTCTGCTTTGGGAAGCTCTTCAACAGGTTTTGGTTGTTCATTTTCTGCTGACTCATCAATCATTTTTTCAGTGTGATCACTTGTGTTTGAGGCATCATCAGCGTTAGTATGCTCCGTCTGTGTTTGACTTGAAGTCTCTTCCACAGTCAGTTCAGCGACTTCAGCTTGAGCGCTTTCATTATCCGTTTGTACTTGTTCTGTTCGCTCAGTGTTATTTTCTGAGTTAGAATGATGGGTGTTTTGTTTACGCTTGAAAAAACTAAACATTGTGCTTTTGTCTTTCGTGTATGTGTTGGACGGGTAAAAGAGCTATTGTAACGATAAATTGAGTGAGGATAAATAATGCGATATAAAAGTATTGCTTTATTATTGTTTTTAAGCCTAGGAGTGTCCCTTTCTTCGGCTAAAACAGTATCAGAAACTTTACCAAATGGTTTAAAAGTCATTATTAAAGAAGATAACCGTGCCCCTGTTGCAGTTTCACAAGTTTGGTATCGTGTGGGTGGAGTGGATGAAATAAATGGACAAACAGGTTTAAGCCATGCATTAGAGCATATGATGTTTAAAGGCACAAAAAAGGTGCCTGCTGGTCAATTCAGCCGAAAAATAGCTGCTATGGGTGGGGAAGATAATGCTTTTACTGGCAATAGCCAAACGGTTTATTACCAACGATTGGCTGCATCTAAATTACCTGAAGCTCTGGCTTTAGAAGCTGATCGTATGGTTAATTTAAATTTTAGCGACAAAGATTTTGCCAATGAAATGAAAGTCATTCGAGAAGAACGTCGTTTACGTCTGGATGACCAGCCTATAGGTTTACTGTATGACGCTTTGTATACCAATGCTTTTGTTGCCAATCCCATTCGCAACCCCGTTATTGGGTGGATGGATGACTTGGAACATCTACAAGCCAACCAATTGCGTGCTTGGTATAAGCAGTGGTATGCACCAAACAATGCAACCATTATTATTGTTGGTGATGTTAAGGTTGATGAAACCCTAAACACAGTTAAAAAGCTGTTTGGTGGCTTAAAAGCGCAACCTTTACCAACCAGACAGTTAACCAAAGAGCCAAAACAAACAGGTGTCAAACGTGTGCAAATCAGTGCGCCATCAGAGCTGCCGCTTTTGGCTTTATCTTATAAAGTCCCTCGTTTAGAAAAAGTGAATGATAAAGAGCCTTATGCTTTAAGTGTATTGGCGTCTATTTTAGATGGCAATGAGGCCAGCCGTTTAAGTAAAAACTTGATTAGAGAAAAGCAAGTCGCCACCAGTATAAGTGTTGGTTATGATGATTTAAATAGAGGGAATTCTTTATTCACCATTATTGCTGCGCCTGCACAAAATGTGACTGTTCAAGACTTAGAAAAACACATTAAAGCTCAGTTAGCCGATATTGCGCAAAATGGTGTCTCTGAATCAGAATTATCGGTCATTTTTAATCAGATAGAAGCAGGGGATGTTTATCAAAAAGATTCAATGTTCTCTCAAGCGATGAGCATGGGCTATTTGGAAATTAATGGCCTTAATTATCAAGATGAAGAAACCATGAAAAAAAATGAACTCAGTGTGACGGCTAATGAAGTCAAAAAAGCAGCACAAAGCCTGATTGAAGACAATTTGACTGTTGTGACATTAAAACCGTTACCTTTAAACAATAATGCTCAGGCAGCTACTTCAGCACAAGTGGTGGAGGGTGATCATGTTCGGTAAATTAAAAATAGCTTTATTATCGTCAGCATTGTTGGCTCCTGTGGCTTATGCAGTGCCAGTACAGTCATGGACATTAGACAATGGTGCAAAAGTGATGTTGGTTCAATCGCATCAAAATCCTATTGTTGATATTGATATTAGTTTTGATGCAGGGACACGCCGTGATGTGCCGAATAAAATAGGGGTCGCCAATTTTACAGCAGAATTACTGAATACAGGTTCGGCAGATTTAAATGAAGAGGCCTTTAATCAAAAAACAGCACAATTGGCTATTAATTTAGGCAGTTCTTCTTCTCTTGAAAGTGCTGATGTTCAGTTAAGAAGTTTAAGTAAGCCAGAGGTGCTCAAACCAGCATTGTCTTTAATGAACCTTGTGTTAACCAAACCACGTTTTGATCCAAATGTGTTAAAACGTGAACAGGATCGTTCTATATTGGGATTAAAGCAAAGCGAAACAGACCCCGGATTTTTAGCTGCACGAGCCATCAGTTTGCTTAATTATGAGAATCACCCTTATGGTTATTCTGCCAAACAGACAGAGCAAACAATCAGAGCAATTAAACAAGAAGACTTGGTGCAATTTTACCAACAATTCTATGTGACGACGAATGCAGTGGTTTCTATTGTGGGTGATGTGGATAAAGAGCAAGCAAATGAAATTGCTGTGAATCTTTTAAAAGGGCTACCAAAGGGAGAGGCAAAATCTGTTGTTGCCGCCGTTGATGTAAAAGGTGGGCAAGATAAGCGTATTGCACATCCTGCATCTCAAGCACATGTGCGTTTGGCTTTACCCGTTTTGACTCGTGATGACCCCGACTATTATCCTTTATTAGTTGGTAATTATATTTTGGGTGGTGGTGGTTTTGATAGTCGTTTAATGAAAGTGCTCAGGGATCAAAATGGGCTCACGTATGGTGTAGGCAGTTCTTTAGCACCTTATAAACAAAAAGGGCCTTTGACTATTGGGTTTAGTACCAAAAAAGATCAAGCTCAGTTAGCATTGGATTTAACCAAAAAAACATTGGCTGGGTTTATCGAACAAGGCCCAACAGATGAAGAGCTAAAGCAGGCTAAAGATAATATTATTGGTGGTTTCCCATTGCGTTTTGACAGTAACTTAAAATTATTGGGTTATTTAAGTGTAATGGGTCAATATGATTTGCCTTTAACTTTTTTAGATGATTATCCTGCAAAAGTAGAAAAATTGACTAAAGAAGACATTAAAAAGGCATGGCAAAAACGCATTAAAGCAGAAGAGTTAAATGTTGTGATTGTGGGTGGCAGTAAATAATTCGTTTTTGTCTTAAATAATAAGGCGCCAATTTTTTAAAATTGGTGCCTTATTATTTGTGTTTTTATTGTAGGTTAGAAAAACAATGGAATAGGGTTGGCTTTTATATTCATTTTTAGGCTATTTTAGCCCAAATATTTTCGCTTTTTAAAAATTTTATTAAAATCAATTAATTAAAGATGCCATAAAATATTTGGGTTATTGGGCTATTTTTATATATAACATATTGTTTGATTAAAATAATACTCGTATAATTTGCTGTTAACCGCCGCATAGGCGGCTTAAAGACAATAAATAGCCAAAATAATCATTATCTTGGCTATTTATTAATCAAAACTAATATTTTTACTGTAAATAAAGATCCCATAATTTATTTCTAAATTTATTGGTAGGATCTACTTGTTGTTTGAGTTTTAAAAAGGATTGGGCATTTGGATAAGCCTGATTAAATTGCTCAAGCGTTGCGTGAGGTTGATAGGGTAGGTAATAACTGCCTTGTAAAGAAAGGGTTGCTTCGATTAATTCTTGTGTCCATTGTTGAACAGCCAATTTATCTTGTTGTGTTGTTCCTTGTTGATAGTAAATAACAAAAGCAAACATTTCATCTTTTGCCCATGCCATTAATGAACCTGAGTCTTTATTGGTGTGTCGAATAGAGATATTAATGATGTTTATTTTATGTTTTTTGATTATTTCCACTAATTGTGGGTAAAATTCATCAAATTGTGCAACAGGGATAAAGTATTCTTGTAACACAAAACTACTATGTTCATTTGAAATAGGTCCTAGTTCTGCCACATCAAGGCTTGCTTCAAGGTTGCGCCATTGAACCAGTGGTTTTTGGTGTGAGAAAAAATCATGGCTTTTTCGCAATTGTTTGCCTATTTTAGATTTAGCAACAAACCTTATCTGTTTTTCTTGCTTTTGATAATTGGGTTGAATTGGTGTTAATCGTTCTGTGTTGGTTAAAGGCTTGTCTGTTTGAGCATAAGTAACGGCCCTTACTTTACGATACTCTGGCGGGTAAATCACCCCATTATGGAAAATGGCTTGTTGATTATTTTTGATGTGTTGGTCAAAATAATCTTTATAATGGTCTATTGGCATAAGTTTGCTGATGCGTTCTATTTTGACATTATTTTCTAACAGCAAAGTCGCTTCGGTGATGATGCCTAATGCACCATACCCACCAATAGCACCATAAAATATTTCTTTGTTTTCTGTTGGGCTGGCTGTGATTAAAGAACCATCGGCCAAAACGATTTTTATTTGTTTAACCGATAAAATAATTGGGCCTTCTCCCACATAACGCCCGTGTACATTCACACTCAAAGAGCCACCTACCGTAAAGTTAGCAAAAGATTGCATGATTTTAATGGATAGATCATAAGGGTCGATAAATTCTTGAATTTGTCTCCAAGTCATGCCAGTTTCAACTGTTATTTCTTTTTTGTTTGGGTCAAAAGAAATAATATGATTCATTTTTTTGATGTCTATTTGCAAAGCTTGTTCTGTTGTTGTTTGACCACCCATGCTGTATTTGCCACCAGCAATAGAAATGGGGCCAGCATGTGATTGAACCAAATCAATAACCTGTTTTGTTGAAGTCGGTTGGCTGATTTGTTGAATTTGGACAGGGTTCATTTGTGTAATATCATTGCTGATAATTGGGGTGGCAAATAAATGTTGACTGAAAATGAGCGCGCTTAAAAGGACGTGAAAATATTTTATATATTGATTCATATTGTGTTTGTTGTTTTTTCGAGTAAAAGAGTATAGAGGTTTTAAAAGATAAAAGCGAATAGCAAACGATTTGAGCCTTGGGCTTATTAAACAACGTTTTTGTATAAAAGGCCATTTAATCTATGACTGGTTATTTTTAATTAAGTGTTTTTACAGCTATTATATGGATTGATCGCATACGCTATATTTAACTGAATCTGAGGCATAATGAAAAAAATAATTTTATTGGTGGGGATCAGCATCTTCAGCATGATTGTGATCATGATATTAAATAATCGGCAAAATAATGATGTTCAATTAGTAAACGATTTGATTTCAAAGAAAGTTGCTGAAAATAAGAAACTGGTTATTGATGATTTTATTGTGTACATGCCAGGTTCAAAAAAAATAAAAATGTACTGGAAAAACAAAAACGGAATACCTTATACTCATTTTATCAATTTGTTGAATCAGACTCAAAATGATATGGTTTTTGTGACTAATGGGGGCATATATTCGAAAGAATTTACACCTGAAGGTCTGTATATAGAAAATGGTCAAATTATTTCTGAGCTTAATTTACATTCAGGAGAGGGAAATTTTTATTTTAACCCCAATGGTGTGTTTTATATAGAGAATAATCTTCCTTATATTATTGAATCAAGAAGTTTTAAATATAATCAGAATATCCTTTACGCCGTTCAATCAGGACCATTGCTTATTGAACATGGTTTGATGAATGACCAACTGAAAAAAACATCAAAATCGTTAAAAATAAGAAGCGCTGTTGGTTTGAGTAAACAAAATAAATTATTTTTTTTAATGAGCAAAAAAGAAGTGAGTTTTTACGATTTTGCCCAGTTTGCGTTGGATCATTTAGATTGTGATACCTTATTGTTTTTAGATGGCACGATATCTCAAATGTATTTTTCAGCAGATCAGCAATTACCAGAACAAAAGCACCCATTTGTGACAATGATTGCCATTGAATAATGAATCAGTGAAGTCGTTACAATAGCAATCAATCGTTAGCCTATTATATTAAGCGATCGTTTAACCAGAGTTGGTATTTTAATTCTTAGCTTAAATGCTTTTAAAATAAATTTATTTGTATTTTTATTATTATGGTATAATTTATTCGTAAATAAATAAACACACATATTATTTTCTATGGAACGCCTAAAGCTAGAAATAGATTTAGAGGTTCTACAACAGCAACGCTGGCTGCAAGAACAAGAAGAGCAACAGCGTATTGCTCATAAGTTGCCTGAGGCTACTGAAGAGGTTCAACAAAAGTTACAACAAGAAAACCCTCTTAAAGATTATCATCCTGAACAACAAAAACAGCTTGCCGATGCATTGGCAATAGAAGTCGCCCGTTCTTCAAAAGGGCAAAAGATAGAAGGTAAGATCACCATCAGCAATGGTAGTTTGTGTGCCCATTTAGATAAAGGCCTAGCTGCTCATATTGAGATTAAAAAAGTGTTGGCGCAACATGAGCCAGAATTGCCTGATGGGCAACAAAAAAATATTGATCCAGAACGACAAAAGCAGATTGATGAATTGTTGGTTCAGTATAAGGCGAAAAGATATCCAAGAGCGTTATACCTATACCTCAAGTGCTTCTACCCAAGAAATCATACAAAAGAATATAGGACAGCTTTTAGCGCCATATTTAAAACAAATGGAACAGAGCATAGAATCTATTAGACAAAGCAATATTGATACTTATGGTTTAGCGGGTACAGCACTGCTGTTTGGTTCAGCAGAAGTATTAAGTGAGTTTGTGCCCATTAAAGGTGGCAAACAGCTCTCAAGGCTACTTAAGTTAGGTGGTGATGAGACGGTCTCAGCCATCACGAAGAATATGATTAAAGTAGGAGATATCAGTAATGTTAAATATTTTGAGCATGATGGGGTGAGTTTCAGTATAAAGGGCTATACGCCACAAAGTGGATATGCAAAACAACCACAGCTTAAGATATCGGCTATTGAATTAAAATTTGATGATATGTTGTTGCAGAAGGGGTCGACAGGGAAGATTGAGGTTGAGAAACATAGAGGGCTTAATTCTGTAATTACGCCAGAAATGGAAGAAAAAATTCTTTGGGGACAGAGAAAAAATCCAAATAGGAATGATATTATTGGTGGACATATATCAAAAATAAATAATACTCACCCTAATTATGCGGTGGAAGATATAGTAGTAAATGCTGATGGGACAAAAAAAATAAAATACACTACTCAATTTCCTGATGGTGATTTAGCTAGAATAAAAAATAGTACGGTATTTCCTGAAAGTTGGAGTGATACGAAAATAATAGACTCCATAAAACAAGTAGGAAGCGGCACTGAAATTGGGTATCGTGCTCGTGACGGAGCTAAACTTTATCGTCAAGTAATTGATGGTGTAGAAATTGAAGTTATAAAAATTAGAAACAATGTAGTAAGTGGATATCCGACAGGAGGTAATGTACAAGGGATATCGGATGGATTTATAAGAAAATAAGAGGCCTAATGTATGGAATTATTTAATGAATTAAATATTTATTTACAAGGTAAAAATATAAATGATGATTATTGGTATGATAATGCTTTATTTGTTTGTCAAGATATTTTAGAGGAGTTTTCAATTGATGAATGGGAAAAATTAATTGATGATATCCCAAAAGAAAATGATATTTGGAAAAAAAGATTGGTTGAATGCTTAGGAAGTTTTCATAACTCTTATGAATTAAGAGTAATTTTGAAAATAATAAACACTGAAAATAAAGATTTATTTGTCGCTTGTATTGATTCGTTAAGATGTTTAGATTTATTAAAACTGGAGGATATACAAAAGAAAAGCATATTGAAAAATATTGAAGAATTATTAATATCATCTACAGATCCAGTCAAAAAAATTTTAGAAGAATTTTTAAAAAAAATTAATTAGCGATTTTTTGAGTTTTAGAGATAAATTGTATAAGATATTTTAATATGTAATGGTCGTAGTGTAGTTTTCATTTAGTACCAGAAATAATAAAGCCCACATAACAGTTCTATTATTTACTGTTAAAGAAGTAATAGGACTATTGTTATCAAAATAGAAACATAAACGAGATCGTGTCAGCAGAACGATGACCATGATTGTATCTTGGTCATCGTTTTTAAATCACGATTAATTATAAATCAAACAATGCATCAATTTGTTTTAATTGTGTTTGATTTAATGCACCACCATAATTTCTGGAGAGTGGCCCCATATAACCGTACATTTTGCCCACAGTGGTTTTGATTGTGGTGACAAAATCTTCGCCAATTGTGTAAATGGCGGATAATCGACCGATTTCTTGATGTAGCTTAGCAACTTCGGTTAAGTTGCCTTGATGGTAAGCCTGAATAATGTGCGCAAATAATTCAGGTACCACATTATTTAACCCAGAAAGCACACCTGAACCCCCATTCATTAGGTTTGGCACAAGGTATTCGTCGAATCCAGCAAAAATGGAGAAATCGGTTCGTACTTCAGCCATAGCTCGTACAATGGCACGAGTATGTGATGCACAATCAACCGTGTCTTTAATGCCCACAAATTTGGGCAGTTTTTTAGCCAGTTCAACAACCAAATTGGCTGTTAAGTCACAATTGGTTCGCGCAGGGAAATTGTAAATTAACCAGTTACCATTAAAGCGTTGGTCTAAAGCTTCATAGTAGGCCAATAGCTGTACAGGTGTTTGGGCATAGTAATAATGGGGTAGCGCCATGACTGCCTCATAGTTATGCTCATAAGCTGTGTGTGCTAAGTGAACCATATCATCCACACAAGTGCTGGAAACATGAGCAATCATGGGTAGGTTGGTCATTTTACGCGCGGTTTTAATCAGCTCAAGACGCTCTTTCATGCTTAATGTGGCGAATTCACCAATACTGCCCATGAGCAAAATACCATCAATCCCCGATTGAGTGAGCCGATTAAAATGCTGTTCCAGTGCATGAAAATCAATTTGCCCTTGTTCATTAAAAGGGGTTACCGAGGGGCACCAAGCCCCACGAAATAGTGGTTGGCCCGATGCTTTTGCTTCTTGTTGAGTCATTTTTTATCCTTTATTTTTATTTGGTTGGTTACATTGCTTTTTGATAAAGTGCGATTGTTTGTTCTAAATTAACAGGCCGTGGGTTGCAACCTGCACAAGCATCTTTTAAGGCATTTTGCGCCATGGTTTCAAAGTCAGATTCTTTTACACTTAACTCTTTTAAACCTTTTGGAATACCAATGCGCGCAGATAGTTGACGGATTGCGGCAATTGCTTTGGCGTTGGCTTCTTCGGTACTTAAATGAGTTGTGTCTTCACCAAAAATTTCGGCAATTTTTCTGAGTTTGTCGCCTGTATGGCTGGCGTTAAACTCTTCAACAACAGGCAGTAAAATGGCATTACATACACCGTGAGGTAAGTCATACATTCCACCCAGTTGATGTGCCATTGAGTGTACATATCCTAAACCAGCATTGTTAAAAGATAAACCTGCAATAAATGAGGCATAGGCCATATTGTTGCGTGCCTCGATATTTTGTCCATCTTGTACGGCTGTTTCTAAAGATTGAGCAATAAGGCGAATGGATTCTAAAGCAATGGCATCTGTTAAACCATATGCACCAGTTGAAACATAGGCTTCTATTGCATGGGTTAAGGCATCCATACCTGTTGCCGCAGTTAGGGAAACGGGTTTATTTAACATTAACAGTGGATCATTAACTGAAATAGCGGGTAGGCAGTTTTTATCCACCATCACCATTTTAATATGTGTGTCTTCATTGGTGATGACGTAGTTAATGGTCACTTCACTGGCTGTACCTGCGGTTGTGTTAATGGCCACGATTGGTGCCGATTTTTTAGTTGATTTGAAAATGCCTTCATAATCTTTAATCTCGCCACCATTGGTGACTAAAATGGCTATTGCTTTAGCGGCATCTTGGGGGGAACCGCCACCAACTGAGACAATAAAATCACATTGTTCGGTTTGATATGCTACCAAGCCATCATGTACATTTTTCATGGTTGGGTTAGGTTGAATTTGGCTGTAAATATGGTATTGAATACCTGACTCATCTAATACATCCGTTACTTTTTTTACAATACCTGCATCAATTAATGGTTGATCACTGACAAGCAATGCCTTTTTATAACCGAGCTCTTTTACTTGGGGACCAACAAGTTTTAATGAGTCTGGGCCAATATTATTAATGGCTGGCCAGTATATGGTTTTTGCTGTTTCCATGATGATTTCCTTTCAATATAAATTAGTGTGTTTTGTGCAGTTTGTGGTAAGTGGCACCATAGATAACCACCACAACAAAACAAAATAAAGGCAAAATATAGGAAGTAGAAATATGGCTACTGTCGGCAACCTTACCCATAAAGAAGGGCATAATGGCACCGCCTACAATGGCCATAATCATAAAAGAGCTGCCTAATTTGGTTTTTGAGCCTAGGTTTTTCACCCCCATGGCAAAAATGGTGGGGAACATAATTGAAATAAAGAAGAAAATACCCACAACCGCAATAACCGATACATAGTCAATCGCAGCAGCAGCAAGTGCTGATAAAATCACACAAATCACACCATAAATGGTTAATAGTTTAGCAGGTGCAACTTTGGTCATAATACCTGTACTGGCAAAGCGGCCGATCATCAAACACAACATGGCAATGGATAATAGGTAAGCACCTTTTTGGCTGGTAGCCTCTGGCCAACATTCAACGGTTAAATTAATAAAGAAGGCACCTACACCAACTTGTGCTGCGACATAAACAAACTGAGTAAACACACCAAATACAAATTCTTTATGTGCCCAAATCGAGTTTTTGCCTGTTGTGGATTCTTGCGCATCCAGTTGAGCTTCATTGCTTCTTAAATCAGGAAGAGGGGTTTTGGCAATAAAGCACATTAAGCATAAAACCACTATGGCAATCACAACATAAGTCACCATCACTGCTGTTTGTCCACCGCCTGCATCGCTAACGGCTTGTGCTGCTTTTTCTCCTCCTTCAAAAAACAGTAACCCGCCAATTAAAGGGCCTACAAATTGGCCTAAGCCATTAAAAGATTGAGAAAGGTTTAAACGGGTTTCTGCTGTATTAGGATCTCCCAGCGCAGCCGAATAAGGGTTCGCTGCGGTTTCTAAACAGCCAAGTCCTAAAGCCAGTACAAATAGCGCCACCAAGAAAAAATAAAAACTATTGGCATTGGCTGCTGGCACAAACAGTAAGGCACCTACTGCATAAAGTAATAGCCCCATAATAATGCCTGCTTTATAGCCTTTTTTCTCCATAAAAAGACCAGCAGGCAGTGCAATCACAAAGTAAGCACCAAAGTAAGCCGCCTGAATTAAGCCAGATTGAGCTTTGGTGACATGCAAGGTTTCTTGAAAGTGTTTATTGAGCACATCGACCAGACCATAGGATAAACCCCACATAAAAAACAAGGTGGTTACCAATATAAAGGCTGTTCTATATTTAGGGTCAGTAATTTTTGCTTTTGTCATGGTGTGATCCTTTTGGTTATTGTTCGTATTTTTTGCTACAGAGCTGACAATTGACTCTGTTGTGTTTGTTTCACTCATAGCCGCTTCCTATCTTCGTTATCTGTAAAATAGAGTGGGTTTGTAAAAATGTTGAGTGTGTGTTTGACCAAAGGCAGACAATTTTATGTATGCCTTGTCGCTGTTTTTTTGATGTTATGGTTGTTTGCTTAAGTCAAATATCTGCTCCATTAAAACCCATTTGCTGCCATCTGGGGTCCAAGGAGTAGGCTTTTGAAACCGCCACATTTGTTCTTCCCATTTGATCACGGTTGGGTTGTTGTTTAGCTGTGCAGAGCGTTCAAAAGAAAAGGTTTCATCAACATCCATAATCATGAATAAGCGGGTACCAAGACGCCATATTTGCATATCCACTATGCCACTGTGGCGAATGTTTTGGGCGACCTCGGGCCATATTTGTTGGTGAATGGTTTCGTATTCTTTAATCAGGTTAGCCTCATCCACTAAATCCAAAGCCTGACAATATCGCGTGATTTTGCTCATGCTGTTAAGGCCCTGTCTAAATGTGTATAACCGCCGTCTGGAATAATCCATTGACCTGTTGTGTGAGAGGAACGTGGAGAAAGAATAAATACTGCGGTATCGGCCATTTCTTCCACTGTTGTCATGCGTTTTTCTAGGGGAATATTGCGGGTAATGGTTTCTAATTTTGCTTGAGGATCATCAAAAGTGTTGATCCATTTTTCATAAAGTGGCGTCCAGACTTCTGCTGGAATCAGGCAATTGACACGGATACCATCTTTTAAATAAGAAGCCGCCCATTCTCGGGTTAAAGAAAGCTGCGCACCTTTTGCCGCAGTATAAGCACTTGTGTTTCCTTGACCTGTAAGTGCTGTTTTTGAGCTGACATTTAAAATAGTGCCTTTGGTTTTTTTAAGCTCATCAATACAAAAATGTGCCATGGTAAAATAATGGATTAAATTATTTTCTAATGATTTTCTAAAAGCATTAGGTTCATCTTCTAAAGCAATACCATCATTGGCGCCAGCACAATTAACTAAACCATCTATTCGGCCTAATTTGTGTACAACTTCTTTTATGGCATTTTCAATACCTGAGTCGTTATTGGCTAAATCCAGTTTGATGAATAATGTTTTAGGCTGTAAATCATAAATCACACTGGCAACTTCTTCTGTTAAGTCACTGCGTCCAAAAATAACGGGAATCGCACCTTCACGTGCCAATGCCACCGATATTCCGCCACCAATGCCTGAACCGCCTCCAGTGATAATATAGACTTTGTCTTTAATAAATAAATCCATGTTACTTCTCCTAAAAGGGACATTCGTATTAACTTAATTGATAAACTTTTTTTGCATTCATTCCCCAAATAGCATTTTGCTCATCTTGGGTTAGGTTATTCATAGCCTGTTCGACCAAACTATATACTTGGGCGTATTGACCGCTCAGTAAACATACAGGCCAGTCCGAGCCAAACATGAGCCTATTGGGGCCAAATAGTTCTAATGCAACTTCTATATAAGGCAATATGTCTATTTGCTGCCAATGATTACCAGCTTCTGTAATCAAACCAGATAATTTGCAATACACATGTTTTTGCTGTGCTAATGGTTGTAAGCGCTTTTGCCAGTCTTTTGCACTTTCGTGCCCAATATTGGGTTTACCAACATGATCCAGTACCAAAATAGCTTGATCATGTCTTCGACAAAAATCTGTTGCTGCTGCCAGATCTTTTGCATGAATCAAAACTTCATAAATTTTGTTCTGATTAAGGACAATATCGACCCCCCGATTAAATGCTGGGTCTGCTAAAAATTCAGCAGGTTTGGGCTCATCTTGAACAATGTGACGATAACCTTTGATGATTGAATATGCTTGCCATTGTTCCAGTTCTTTTTCTAATGATGGGCTACGTAAATCAAGCCAACCAATAACCCCTAAAATCCATGGGTTTTGTTGTGCTAGCTGGGTGAGAAATGCTGTTTCTTCGTTTGTTTGACGAGCCTGTACAGCAATACAGCCATCAAAGCCATGTTTTTGTAAAAGAGGGTATAAGTCGTTTGGTAAACGATCCTGTTTCAGTGCAGGCATCTCATCCGTAATCCAGCTATAATCACGGTCTTGGTATACCCAAAAATGCTGATGCGCATCCACACGTTTAATTTGATGAGTCATTGAGCACCTCCTGTTTTATAAAGAAACATTGCGTTTCCAGAACAAAAAGTCGTATTGTTCTAAACGATCTGCTTGAACAATATATTCGCCACTGGCCGTTGCGATCACTTTTTCCAGCAATTGTTCTGCCACTTCTTGCAAAGGTACCCCTTCTATAACAGGCCCACAGTCAAAATCGATCATATGAGGTAATTTTTGTGCCACTTGTGTATTGGTGGCAATTTTCAGTACAGGAACAATCGGGTTTCCTGTAGGGGTGCCTAAACCAGTAGAAAAAATCACAACATTGGCTCCAGCTGCTACTTGGCCTGTGACTGCCTCTAAGTCATTGCCTGGTGTACACACTAAAGATAAACCTGATTCAGCCATAGGTTCGCTGTAATCGACTACAGCACTAATAGGGGCATTGCCTGCTTTTTTTGCTGCACCCGTTGATTTAATGGCATCTGTAATTAAGCCATCTTTAATATTGCCTGGGCTAGGGTTGTCAGAAATTGATGCACCACAACTATTGGCTTCTTGTTCATAATGTTGCATGAGTTCTAAAAAGTGTACTTTGTCTTGTTCATGAATACAGCGAGACACCATATTGCCTTCTGCGCCACATAATTCAGGAAATTCTGCTAAGGCTGAGGCACCACCCAGTGTCACCACAATATCGGAAACAATGCCCATAGCAGGATTGGCAGAGATACCTGAAAAACCGTCAGAGCCACCACATTTGACCCCAATTTTTAATTTCGATAAAGGCACAGGCTGACGTTTCACTTCATTAGCTAGCTTAAGTTGTTCAAATGTTTGTTTAATGGCTTGTGCCATCATTTCATCTTCACTGGCCCATTCTTGCTGTTTGAAAAACAAATAAGGCTTATTAAATTGAGGATTTCTCTCTTTTAACACTTGATCAAAAATAGAAACTTGGGCTTTTTCACAGCCTAAGCTAAAGACAGTAATACCGGCTACATTTGGGTGATCAGCATAAGCGGCCAATACTTTACATAAAGATTTTGAGTCATATGCGGTACCGCCACAGCCGCTATTCACCGTTAAAGTACGAATACCATCTATATTAGGAAAAGGGCGGTTAGGCGTTATAGGTTTTTCAAGGGTAGTTTGACCCAATAAAGATAAAGTTACATCACTATATTGGTCTTGGCTATATCCTAAAGGTTTCGCTAATGCCTCTTGAAGTTTTTGTACATTACGGTTTTGACAAAAAACCAGTGGAATAATCAGCCAGTAATTAGCTGTGCCCACACGCCCATCTTCACGTATAACACCCTTGAAAGTACGATTTTGCCAGCCACTCACATCTGGTGCGGTCCAATGATAAGGTTGGTTATCTGTTAATTGAACTTGTTTTGCATAATGTTTAATGTTTTCTGTTGTGACCCGTTCACCTTTTTTTAATGGTTTGGTTGCTTTGCCTACAGGTACGCCATACATATAAACAATATCACCAACAGCTCTGTCTTCTGTCACAAATTTATGTTTTGCCGGCACGTCGGTGATTAAGGTATAAGCTTGTCCTTGCCAGTGAACGGTTTGCCCCGCCGTTAGGTCTTTTAATGCGACCATTAAATTGTCATCAGGGTGAATAAGTAAGGTTTTTTGCATGACAAGCTCCAATGATGTTCAAACTGATTTAGTGCCGAATAAGAATCGTTGCATCAACCATAAATAATTTATAAGAAAGCGAATACGCAAAAATGACCCAAAATTGTGCAAATTCTTTGAAATGAGAATAGTTCTTGAGTAAAAGAGAAGGGTTTTGACCAAAGTCAAACTAAAAAGGGTATAAAAAAAGCAGGCTCAAAAAATATTATGAAGGACTTTGCTGGATTTTGCGGTAATTTCTGGGAGACATGCTTTTTTGCTGTAAAAAGCCACGGTTAAAAGATGAAATTGAATCAAAGCCTACTTCTTGGCTGATTTGGGTAATTGATTTTTCTGTGTGTTTGAGTAAGTGGCAGGCGCGTTCCACTCGGATCGATAATAAATACTGTGAAAAATTTTTACCTGTTTGTTCATAAAAGAAACGAGAGAAGTGACTGCGAGAGAGGTAAAAGTTTTCCGCAACTTCTTCAACCAATAATTTACGATGAGCGTTTTTATTGATGAAATATAAAATATCTTGCAGTTTTGCGTATTTTTTATGTTTAAAGGGGTCTTTAGGCTGATCAGATAATACGTCTGATTCTTTTTGGATAGATAATTTTTTTAATAAGAATAACAGATTAATGGCTTGTTCTAGGCCTGTTTTTGCCAAAATCAGTTTGATGATGTCTGATTCTGCATGGCTCATTTTTTCGCGAAAAATAATCCCTGCTGATGCTTTGTGTAAAAAAGCCTTAATTTCCTGTGTGAGTTCACAATCAAAAAAACCAGGCGTAATAAAATCATAGTTAAATAATAAAGAAATAGATTGATGATTACTGCTTTTTTCTAAAAATTCATGTGGTACCCAAGGCCCTAATACCAGAATATCTCCTTGAGAGTATTGCTTTTGTTGTTCGCCATATTGTAAACAGCCTAAGCCAGATTCAATATACACAATCTCAAATTCTGGATGAGCATGCCAAGTTGAACGAAAATCATGTGTAATGGTTTGGAATGCCAAGCAAGAACTGCTGGGAATGGTTCTTTTATAGACACTCGCTTGTGACATAAAAATTTCCTTTACACTAAAGTAATTGTATAACCTGAGTGACAATAAGGTTAAGGTAGCTTATTTCGAGATAAAAGACAAGCTTGGTTTAGGGAAATATATATAGATAAGTATAAATATTTAATTGCCTTAAATTTCTAGATATAACTTTTTGATTTTATTTTTAATTATATAAATTTTATATAAAATCATATCAATTGCAAACGGGATATATGCTGGCGAATAATTAGGGTAAAGCGATGAAGAAATTTTTTAAATCCAGTTTGGTTTCTTCTGCTAAAAACTTGTCTGCAATCCCTTCTATGGCGCTTTGAATACCATACAACATATGCAAGCAAGCATCAGAGTCTTGTTGGGTTTTAATCAGTAAAAATGCTTGTTTACTGCCTATTTGGCGTAATTTCTCTGGTGTGTCAATGCCAACAGCCAGTAAATTTTGAGCCAGTATTTTGCCAATATTAGGTAATTTGAGTAATTCGTCCATTAAACCACCAACCTTAATCATTGAAAAGTGAGTAGGGTAGAACAATGAATTTAAGTGATGCTAAAGCCAGTTAATCATAGAGTAAAAAAGCCATTGGTTAGAATCCAATGGCTTTTTTCAACAAAATAATAAGCTATTTTTGTCTTAGTTTTTCTAGGCGGTTACCACCTGCTTTAAATTTCAACATTTCCATAATTCTTTCTACAATCACACTACCTGCTTCAAGTGGCACAAGACCACCAGAATAGATGTTAGAAATAACTGTGTTTTCGTAGCGAATATCAGGGTTACCACTAAAAGCAACAGCAGCTTGACGAGTTTGTTCATCTGCTAAACGATAATGGATATAGGCAGACATACTGCGAGAAGCTAAAGCATCTCCTCCTGGGCGCTCACCCAATAGAATCACAATCACTTTTGGTTCTAAAGCGTCTCCAATTGACTCTGCCAGTTTCACACGACCATATGGTGCCAGAATGGTTTCGCCAACGCTTAAATTGTTGGCTTTTAAACCATCAATTAATACAGGCAATAATTCTGGAATATTATGGTGAATGGCTTCTGCGCTTAAACCATCAGAAATCACAATTTGTACATCTTTGTGTTCAATGGCCAAATCACCGACCATATGGCTACCTAAGTCTGGATCACCTAAATGTGCTTCTTTATCAGGTGCTGCAGTAGACACAATGCGCATAGGCACAGAACCTAAATCACTTGGGCGAAGCTGTGCATAAATAGCCTCACGTGCAATGGCTTGGTTGGCTTTAACCAAACGGGTGACTTTATTTGATGGTCTTGGGCCAGCATTTTCATAACCATAAGATGCGGGTAATGACTCATTTAAACGTTGTAACTCACCATCAGAGGTACAGAAGATACGAGGGTTACCCCAGTTAGGGCCTCTTTTGATATTGCCATCCTCGTCTTCAATGAAAATACCTTTACTAATCGCCCAACGTAGGTATTCTGGTGCTGGTTTGAGGTTATGAATCTCACGCATGGTTTGATCATCATGGGCACTGGTGTCAAAGTAAGCCAACATACGGTCGGTATTTAAATACACATCCATATAGTAGTTACAGCCTGCTGTAGTGAGCAATTCTGTTGCAATTTGTTGGCCTTCAGTGGTTACTTTTGAGTGCAGCGTGAAGCAAGGGGCCATCCCCATTGGTAAGCCAAGCAGTTTACCCATAAAGTGGTCTTGTAAGTTTGAATAAATCATTTCAAAGTTATCAAGATGGGTTTCAGGGCCAATAAAACCGGTCACATTGTTTAGCATAAATGGGCGATAACGACGCGCTAAACCGTAACATAGTGCTTCAGTTGTGGCCATATCCATACCATTGTGTTTATCGTAACTCACTTCACTGCCTTGGCCTGTTTCAAAATACATCCAGTTTTCGGCTTTGCCAGCTAATGGACCTTTTTCTTTCATGGTTAAGTAAGCTTGATCAAGTAGATCAATAGTCACATCAAACTCTTCAATTAAAGTCGCATCCGTACCGGCAATACTTTGGAACATGATTTCAACTGGTGCACCAGACTCTAAACACTGTAATTGTGTTTTGATATGAGACAACACACATATTTGTGTCGGCACGCCAGTTTCTTCTCTGAGGCGTTCTAAATGGAATAAAATACTGTTGATGTTTTCAACAGTGTCAATTGCAGGGTTTAAGCCAAACATAGCATCCCCTGAACCCATACTTAGGCCAGTGTAAACCAACATAGTGATGCCATCTAAGTTGTCAGTAGGGTGGTTAGGCTGTAAGCGTGAAGATAATGTGCCAGGTAGACCTAATAAGGTTCTGGCTTTAGCTGATGCACCTGTTTTAAGTTTTCTGGCAATATAAAGCAATTCATGTACATCAAGTAATTTAGCTACTGCTGCGGCCATCACACCAGTTAACCCTGTACCAATACGGCGAACTTCGCGACCAGTTGATTGCATGAGTAAGTCTTTTAATTCACCTACAGTTAAGTGGGCAATTTCAGCAAAAACCGTTAAATCAATTGCGTAGTTCACACGCATCACGCTATCAACTTGACCACGATTATCGGTTAATGGATTATCATAAATATGTTGCAAAGTTAAATCGGATAAAACACTACGTGCTGCTTCACGGGTGATTTCGTCTTCTGCTGCCAATTTAGCAACACGATCCCCCGCTTTGCTGATGTCAGCATTACCCAGTAATTGTTTTAAACCTTCAAACTGATATGTTCTACCTAAAAGTTCAATATGGTATGTTTGAGGTGGTTTTGGGGTGGGTACATGGATTTGATTCAGTGGAATCAAATCATCTACATAATCTGACGGTATTGTGACAGCGCTTATATTGTTGCTGGTAACAGGTTGGTTTGCATTATTTACCGACAGGTTACTCAGGACTCTTTGTACAATATCCTGAATTTGCTGAGGGCTCATTTCGTTATCCATATCCATACTCCCTATAGGTTTAAGATGATTATTATTAAATTATTTAATGCCATAAAATGAAACAGGAACAACTTGTTGATGAGGTTTGCTGATGTTGACAAAATTAGCTTGAGGAATAGTGACCTCATCAATCACAATGAGGTTAACGGGTAATTGCCCCCAAGCAGTTGCATAAGAACCGAGGCTTTTGCCCACGTTGCAATCAATCAGCAAAACAATGGGTTGATCAGCAGGTGGTTGTAGTTGTTTGAAAATAACAACCAGTGTATGGCCTAAATTACGTATCGTATCCAGTGTTACAGTTGGGTGTTCTGCGGTTTTTAGTGTCACTTGTAAACAGGCACCCTGAGGGTGTTTGCTGACTAGCTGTAAGGCTGCTGATAATTCTGAAACAGAGTCATAAGCGGACAAATGCGCAATAATAGGCAAATGTCTTAAAGGCAATACCTCTGGTTTGGGTAGAAATAAAGTCGCACCTGACACTTCTGTACTGTGCAAAGCCAAACCATATACGGTGGCACGTCCATGGTTTTCTGGAATAATGGTTTTCAAAGAACTGGAAAGGATAGGGGACTGTAAAATGGCTTTAGCAAAATCAATGCCCAGATCGCCAAAATAAGTTGTCGCTGGTAGGGCTTTACCTGAGGATGCTTGGTATACTAATTCACCCACACCACCAGAAAAGGTGATGGCTGCTGGTTGATTTAGCGTTGGTAATTCAAAAGGTACTTGTTCTATTAATTGATCATGTGCTGTTTTGAAAAAAGCCGTATGTCCCTGCACAATCTGTTCTAATGCCTGTATGTAAAAACCAATAAAACGGTTTAACTCTTCTTGGTTGAGTACTTCACCTACACGTTTATGAATATTCAGTGTGGTGAATAATTGTTTAGCATCATCAGTTAATGCCCTGATTTGATAGGTGCTGGGTACAAATTGAATATGGCGTGCACCAATAAAATGGCATCCTGTGCTCAGTACATTGCCATTTAAACCTAAAGCGGGGTTGGTTGTGCCGCCACCAATATCCAGATTAATAATGGGAATTTCTTTATGGTAGCGACTTAACGCACCGCAGCTCCCCATAAAAGCTAACCATGACTCTAAACTTGGGTCATCAGCGGTAGCAACCACAATATCACCAATACGCTCTTCAATCAGCTTTGCCAATTTCTCGGCATTTTTTCGGCGAGCAGCTAAACCTGTGATAATCACCCCACCAGAAAAAAAGTCAGATGGTTGCATACCACAACCAGTAAGCCAGTTGTCCATCAGTTCAATGACACGTGTTTCATCAATGGTGTTGTCTTCATTAAAAGGAGTAAAAGAAATTTCTGAACGATAAATGATTTGTGTGTCACCCAGCTGTAAATTACCTGTAGTGCTGTTCATCACAATACGTGCTTGCGCTACTAAGGCACTGCTTGTGGTTGAGCCAAAATCTAACCCCAGCAGCCGTACAGACTGCTTATCTTTCTCTAAACGAATATTCAATCGACAAGGAGAAGCGTAGTTTGAGGAGGTAGTTTGATTGTTGCTTTCACGCACAAAGCATATCCTTTTTGAAAAAATCTTTACATTTTATAGGGTCGCTGAAAAATAAATTAAACAATTATTGTAGAGCTGAATACATAAATTTTGGCATATTTGTCTTGGAGCTTCTTTGATAAAAGCTAAGTTCTGAGTAATCAATAAAAATAAACCTTTAGCATATTAAGTAATGGGGGGTAAGATAAATATAAAAATATGAATACATATAATGAAAATGATTGTGAGAGAGGTTTGTATCTAGATAATTGATTGATCAAAAAAGGATCCGTATATTTAAATCTATATAGATAAATAAAAAAATCATATCTTTATTTTAATATCTTATTTTATATATGACGTGGATTATTTATTTTAAGTAATTCATATTCTTCCATGTTTTTCTGATGTGTTGAGTGCATAATGATTTTAGTTATACTGTTTCATTACTTTTATACAGTAGTCAAATAATAAATATGTGTCTAGTTTGGCACGTATTCTAGAATATTTATGCACAGAATAATTCTGATGTTATTGATTTTTAATCTAAAATGAAACCATCTTGCCTTATTTGTTCTTTAGCGTGTTCTATTTGTTCAAAAGTCGGGTATTGACCAGAGTATTGCTTCAACAAAAGTTGGTATTCATAATGATTTGACCATAAGTCAAGTGGCAAATAATAGTTCCCATCAGGTGAAATACACACTAGATATTTTAGAGTTGTGCCATTTATCTCATGCTTACTAATAATAAGTTCTGCCCAACCATAGTTTTTACAGTCAAGTTCTTTAGGCATAACCCTCATTGAAAAAGCATGATTGCTTAAAATTATAAAATAAATAAATAATATCTTTTTCATTTTATTCTCTTCTGGTTTTTCTACTCCCAAGGAGGAATGAGATGAGTATCTGCCCACAAGCCTAGTTTTGCCTGTTTGGCTTTTTTTTGTGCATGTAAACAATATGTGTAATCCTCGTCTTCTATTTGAGGTGCACACCAAGAATATCCTAAATGAACCATGCTTTCACTTAAATTTGTAAAACAGCAATCATCAGAGGGTGGAATTTTTTCAGCTTGTGTCGGTTCTAAAATAATACCACTAATATATTCTTCTCCATTTTGTTTAATTATATTACGAACTAATATACGTACATCCTTGTTAAGGCTATTTTGTAAAAATTCATAAGCTTCTTGCCCAAAATGTTGATTCAACTTTGGTGAGTATATGTCATCAAATTTAACCTTCGTTTGTTTGTTTTCTTTGTTTGTACATATGAAGGTGTTGCCATCAATGATTTCAGTTATCTTACACTTAATAGCTTCACTTTTGGCCTGAGTAAAGGACAAAAATAGTAAGGACAGTAGGAATAGTTTTTTCATCGTGTGATTCTATCAAAGAAAGTAGGCCATAGCATTTAAGTATTATTTTGGTAAATGATACAGATAAAATGAAAGCCTTTCTTTATTGAAAGGCTTTAGGTTGATATCAACAAATTTATAGTAGATTATTTATCTTCAGCAATAGAAAAAGGTAAGCTGTCTACCGTATCTTTTGCCTTATTGATTAATTCTTCTGCTGAACTGTCTTCTTCTTTTTCATACTCTGTGTTTAAACGTTTATTCGCTTTAACACCCATAGCCAATAACTTTTCGGCTCGTCCAATTAAATTGCCCGAACCTGTTTGTAATTGGCGCATAGCTTGTTGGTAACCATCTTGGGCAGATTGTAATTGTTTACCCAGTTTTTCAAGTGTTTGGACAAAACCAACAAACTTATCGTACATTTGCCCGCTTTGACGCGCAATTTCTACCGCATTTTGGTTTTGGTACTCATAGCGCCAAATGCTGGCAACTGTACGTAAGGTTGCCAGTAAGGTGCTTGGGCCAACCAGCATAATACGTCTTTCAAAACATTCGCTAAATAAGTTCTCATCATGTTGTACAGCCAATAAATAAGCAGGTTCAACAGGTACAAACATAAACACAAAATCCAGTGTTTTGAGTTTGTAAATATCTTGATACCGTTTTTCTGATAATGATCTAATATGGTTACGCATCGCATTAATATGGGATTTTAGCTCTTTATTGGCTTCTTCCGTATTGGTTGCTTTGGTGTAACGTACATAAGCATTTAATGATACTTTTGAGTCAATAATGATCTGTTTATCTTCAGGAAGGTTGATGATCACATCAGGTTGAGTACGGCGCACACTGCCGTCTTCATTTTCTACTGAATCAGAAACCTGGACACTGAATTCACGTCCACGCGTTAAGCCAGAACTTTCCAACACACTTTCCAATACCATTTCACCCCAGTTGCCTTGAGCTTTATTATTGCTGCCAGTCAAAGCATTGGTTAGGGCTGTCGCATCTTCATTTAAGCGAGTGTTCAGTTCTTGTAACCGTTTTAATTCATTTTCTAATGTTAAACGTTCCTTGGAATCTTTTTCGTACGTATCCTGTACAAGTTTGCCAAAGTTTTGCATCCGCTCTTGTAAGGGCGACAATAATTGCGCCATGTTTTGTTGATTTTGTTCGGTAAAGCGTTTGGATTTTTCTTCCATAATATCGTTGGCCAACGCTTTAAATTGGTTTGATAAAACTTCTCGCGCTTCCGTTAATAATTTAATTTTGTCTTGCCCTGAAATACGTTCTTGTTCGATAAGGGTTTTTAGTTGTTGTTCGCGAGTAGCCGCCTGTTTGATTTGCTCTTGCAGTTGGTTAACTGTACTGCGTTCATTGGCTAAAAGCACTTCAACTTCTTTTAAACGGCTGGCTTGTTCACTACGTGTCGCCAGTTCAGCAGAGTTTTTACGCAGTTCTTCTTGTAAACGTTGTAGGTTTTGGTCTCTGTCATATAAATGCATTTCTAGTTGTTGGGTGCGTTCTGCTCTAGCTTCTAAATTTGAGGCATTTTTTTGCAAATTCATAAACTGAACACGCAATAATTCAAGTTCTTCTAGATCCATGTTATGACGATTGCGTTTTTCTTCAAGTAAGCTATCAATGCCTTTGATTTTTTCACGCAAAACCTCTACTTCGGCATTGGCCTCGCCTCGGCCAGCCATTCTTTCACCCACAACTCTTGAACGCATCCATAACCACATAATCAAACACCCTAAAAGTAGGGTGGCTATGGCAATTATGCTGGCTAATCCGATACTGATAGATTCCATTCTGTGATTCCTTCAATCAATTACTTTTTAATCTGGTCAATCAAAATATATAGTTAAATACCCTGTTTTCAATTTGCTGGCTGCCAAAAATCAATATACAGTTGTAGCTCAGTTTGATTATTCCATTCATTGGCAACCAGTCGGTAAACTGCGGTAATTTCGTTGGGTAAATCATCTGTAAAATTAAATAACATGGCTTCTACTGTGGTGCCTGCTTTATTTAATCCGATTTTTTTATGGTTTTTCCCAACACATCGCTGCCATAATACGCTAAATTGGTCAACAAAGGTAGGCAAACCAAAGCCTTGCCCCCAAACTTGATGGCTGATTTTTTGGGCATTTTCTAAATTAATTTCATTTGCATTCAGTGATCCATCTGTTAAGTAAGATTTACTTAGGTTTTCTGGTAAAAGCAATGTTTGCGTGGCTTGTTCAAACGCATTTTTAAAGTCTTCTAAACGCGTTGCATCTATGGTCACTCCTGCTGCCATGGCATGTCCACCAAATTTAATCAATAAGTCAGGGTGTTGTTTGGCAACCCAATCTAACGCATCTCTTAAGTGAAATCCTGTAATAGAGCGGCCAGAGCCACGTAATTGGTTATTGTCTGCTGGTGCAAATACAATTGTTGGGCGATAATATTGCTCTTTAAGTCTGCTGGCGACAATACCAACGACACCTTGATGCCAGTCAGGCTGGTAAGCGACAAGGCTAAACTGATCAGGCGAAAAGGATTCCGACAAAATTGTGAGGGCTTCTTTATGCATGCTTTGTTCTATCGCACGCCTTTCTTGGTTTAAGTTATCTAATTCTTGTGCCAGTTGCATCGCTTCATGACTGTCTTGGCTAATTAAACAGCGAATACCAATGCTCATATCGTCTAATCGACCTGCTGCATTTAATCGTGGCCCCAGAGCAAAGCCCATATCAAATGGCGCAGCTTTTTGATAGGGACGTTTGGATACGCTAAAGAGAGCGCTCATACCCACGCTCATTTTATTTTGACGAATACGTTTTAAGCCTTGAGACACCAAAACTCGATTGTTATGGTCTAGGTTCACAACGTCTGCTACTGTGCCTAAGGCAACTAAATCAAGCCATTGTGCCAAATTCGGTTCTGGTAACTGATCAGAAAAATAATTTAAATCTCTTAACTGTGCTCTTAAAGCCATCAACACATAAAATATGACCCCTACGCCAGCAAGGTTTTTACTGGGAAATGGACAATCTGGTTGATTGGGGTTCACAATCAAACACTCTGGTAATGTTTGAGCAGGTAAGTGGTGGTCTGTCACCAGAACCTCAATACCTAAAGATTGGGCATATTCAATGCCTGCAAAGCTGGCAATACCATTATCAACCGTTAATATGATATCAGGTTGTTGTGGTAAGACTAAATTAACTACTTCAGGTGTTAAACCATAACCATTTTCAAAACGATTGGGTACAGCAAAATCAATGACTGCTCCCATGCTACCTAGAGCCAATAGCCCTAAAGCACAAGCGGTGGCACCATCCGCATCGTAGTCTGCGACAATAACAATACGCTCTTTATTTTGTAATGCTTGTGCTAAGCGAGCAGCCATAGCATCAATATTTTTAAGATTGTGGTAAGGTAAAAGTTGGCTTAAATCGTCTTTAAGTTCATTTTCTGAATGTACGGAGCGAGAAGCATAAAGTCTTGCCATTAAAGGGTCTGCGCCGCAGTGTAAAAGACGTTGATATAATGCCTGATCCAAAGGGCGAAAAGTAATTTGTTGATTCATAAAATACGACCGTTAAATTGTTGTTTCTTTTTCCAAAAAGCCCAATGTGAATGGGGTTTTATTTTCATGTGTCCACCAAATGGGCCATGTGTGTATAAACTGAGACTGGCTAATTGTCCTGATTTTAACGCTTGCCATGCTGGTTGTAGATAATGTTGCTCTAATTGAACCAAGGCATCTTGGTAGCCCCATATATCCTGATATTGGGTTGCCCCCAATAAATCTTCCAATAAAATATAATGTTGTGTTTGGGTGATTTTTTCTTCAGTGACTGTATTTTGCCATGTTTTAAAATCATAAGGGGTGTCAAAACAATTTAATTGTTGTTGCCATAAAGGCTTAGGAACAAAATACACACTGTCTAAGGGCATTTTTTGCTCATGTTGTTGTGTTTGCCAAAGCCAGATTGCATTAATGGCAGGTAAGTTTGTTTGTTCTCTTTGTTGATTGACAGAATGATTGAATAACACCATTTGTATTTCAGTCAGTATTTTTTGGACAATGAAACTGTCTGATCCTTTTGGTTGATATTCTTCAATATTGTTGCCCATGACATCATAAAGCGATGTTGTTTTGATATTTAAGGCCTTTGGTGTGTTCAAAAGCCATAAATCAGTTGTCACAGGGATAAACCGCCATTGCTCTTCAATTAAAAAATCATTTAAATCAGCACAAATTTGTTGTGCTTCTTGTTGGGTTACATTCAGGACTGCGCTGTCTGCTAAATCAATATGATTTCGGTTCAAGCGTAAGCCAACAGGAGATGCCAAAATATAATGCTGGTCAGTTGATAATTGGTGATGATGAATTAAGTAATCAAGCTCATTAATTTGTGGCAGAAATTGATGATAAAAAGAGCTTAAATGGTCAAATCCTTGTTGCTTATTACTAAAACGCAGTATTTGGTTTAAAGCAGGTAAGCTTTGTTGATTTAACAGGGTGGCTAATTGATCTTCTTTGGCCCAAGCTAAGCCAGGAACCAGTAAATTTAAATGCATTACGTCTTAAACAATCATCAAAAACCACTATTTTGCCATAAAATGATGAGGTAAAGGGATAAATCAACACAATAGTGTGTATTTCTCTGAGCGTCTTTTAAAGATTGACCTTTAACGTAAGTTAACAAATTTTTACGTAAAATACAAAGGGTTATTGGTTAAAAAGCCTTGGCAAAACAAAGCATATTCTTTATTATATTGCATTATTCGGATCAATTGGGATTAGTTTTATTTTGAAGAAGCTCAATAAATTTTCACAAACAACAGTGGTTAAAACGGTTGTGCCACTGGCAAAAAAAATAGGTCAAAGTGGTATTCGTTATTTTTCTGGCGGACATTTGCGCCTTATTGTTTTAGCAACCAGTTTACCTTTTCTTGGTATGGTTACGGCTTATGCGATTGATACCCAAACCAGAGTAGATTTAAAACCTGTACCGATTAGCAAAATCGTTGAACGTTTGGCTGCGCCTGATGCACCAAAACATGATCAAAGTGCCTATTATTGGCGAGAAGAATTCGTTAAGCCTGGTGATACATTGGGTTCTATTTTGAATGCATTAGGACAAGACGGTAAAGAAGCGCAAGCATTTATTTACAGTAACCCATTATCAAAAGACTTATTAAGATTGAGAATAGGACAAGCTATATCTGTTTTTGTCAATGATCAGGGGGGCTTAACGGCCGTTCAGTTTTTAAATGACGATGAAAATGGTGAAAAAATTCTGGTTGCCATTGAGAAAAAGGGTGATAAATGGCAAGCAACCTCAGGGGAGCTTGATACCCAAACCATTCAGACAGTCAAAATTGTGCCTGTAAAAACTTCTGCACGGGGTAACTTAGCACAAGAAGGTGTGCCAGCTGATGTCAGAGAATCATTAAACGAAATTTTTTCTGATCAATTTCAATTAAATGATTTACAAGAAGGCGATACCATTCGATTGGTTTATGAAAGTTTTTATTTTAGAGGGCAAGAAGTTGCCACAGGTAATATTTTAGCTGCTGAAATCGTTAAGTCTGGTCAAACTTACTCAGGTTATTATTTTGCTCATAATGATCAAACAGGTACTTATTATGATGCCAGTGGCAGGGTGTTGAGTAAAGGTTTTGATATTATGCCAGTTGCCAATGCGCGTATTTCATCTGGTTTTGGGATGCGTCGCCATCCAATTTTAGGTTCGTTCCGTTTGCATAGTGGTATTGACTATGCTGCTCCTTCTGGTACACCTGTATTGGCGCCTTCTGATGGGGTTATTGTTGGAAGAGAAACTCAGAATGGATATGGTAATGTTGTGACATTGGAACACCGCAATGGTATGCGTACCTTATATGCCCATTTAAGTCGTTTTCAAACAGGCATGAATATAGGTGATAAGGTCAGTGCAGGTAAAATTATTGGCTATGTTGGTTCAACAGGGCGCTCAACAGGGCCTCATTTACATTATGAAGTTAGGGTTGGTGGTCAGGCTGTTGATCCTGCAACAAGTGCATTACCTGCAAAAACATTGAATTCAGAAGAGCTAACTGCATTTTTCAACCACTACAATAAATTGGATGAAAAATTGGCCGTGATGCGTTTTAATTCGACTCAAACAGCCAGCCTTAATTAATATATAATTATTTTGTTTGGTCTTAAAAAGTCTTTGTGAGAACAAAGGCTTTTCTTTTATCCATTTTTTCATTGGAAAATGTATGGTGTGTAAACAAAAAGAGCAAACCTGTTGGATTTTTTGTCAGGTTATTGATAACTTCGGTGATATTGGTGTGACTTGGCGTTTAGCCAGACAACTTAAGCAAGAATATGGCATGCAGGTTTGCCTGTGGGTCGATGATCTAGATAGTTTTTTTAAAATATGCCCAGACATCTACCCCAATAAACAAGAGCAGTTTATCCATGGAGTACAAGTATGTCATTGGGACGATAACTTTGCTCTAGAGGAACATATGGTTTTACCTTCTATGATGATAGAAGCGTTTGCTTGTGAGCTTCCCTTAGGCTTGCAAGAAGATATTTTGAAACAACCACAACATAATTTGTTATGGTTGAATTTAGAATACTTAAGTGCAGAAAAGTGGGTTGAGCAAATGCATTTGATGGTCTCACCTCAAAAAAATGGTATCAAAAAATATTTTTATTTTCCTGGCTTTACTCAAAAAACAGGTGGTTTATTAAGAGAAAAAAATATTGAAATAGAACGAGTCAAGTTTTTGCAGGACAAACAGGCTTGTCTGGATTTTAAACAACAATTAGGTGTGTTGACACAACATTTAGATAAACCAAACCCCGTAATATTTTTATTCAGTTATGAAAGTTCGGTATTGCCATTGTGGATAGAGACTTTTTGTTCTTTGAATCGACCTTTAGATATTTGGCTTGCCCCCAGTCGCAATTTAAATAGTCTTGCTTATCTATTTGAACAACCACCTCAGGTGGGAGATATGACCAGTATTGGTTGTGTTCGTGTATTTGTTTTACCTATGGTTGAACAAGTAATGTTTGATCGAATTTTATGGTTGGCAGACATTAATATTGTTCGTGGTGAGGATAGTTTGGTTCGAGCACATTGGGCGCAAAAGCCATTTTTTTGGCATATTTATCCTCAAGAGGAAAAAGCACATTTAGTCAAATTAGAGGCTTTTTGGGGGAAGGTTTATCAACATTTTTCTGGACAAATTGCTCAAGCCCATCAACAGTTAAGTGAAGAGTTAAATAGTGGCATTTTATTATCTGAACAAGAGCGTTTGAATGCATGGTCGATTTTGTTTGATCAATTGGAAAATTGGTGCTTTTTTAATAAAAAATGGGTTTCAGAACAAGAAAGTAATGTAAATTTAGCACAACAGCTAGTCAGTTTAGCCAAAAATTCGTTAAAATAACACGTTTTGTTTGATAAATAACAGGAAACCGATAAATGAAAACAGCACAAGAACTTCGCCCAGGTAATGTATTTATGTTGGGTAGTGAACCAATGGTGGTACAAAAAACTGAATACAATAAATCTGGCCGAAATGCTGCAGTGGTTAAAATGAAATTGAAAAATCTGTTGACTGGTAATGCAACAGAAGCCGTTTACAAAGCAGATGAAAAATTTGATGTGGTTGTATTGGATCGTAAAGAGTGTACTTATTCTTATTTTGCTGATCCAATGTATGTGTTTATGGATACAGAATTTAACCAATATGAAATTGAAGCAGAAAACATTGGTGAAGCCATCAGCTATATTATTGATGGTATGGACGATGTCTGTGAAGTTACTTTCTACGATGGGCGTGCTATTTCTGTCGAGTTGCCAACAATGGTTGTCCGTGAAGTGGAGTACACAGAGCCTGCTGTTCGTGGTGATACCTCAGGTAAAGTGATGAAACCTGCTCGTTTAAAAGGCAATGGATTTGAAATTCCTGTTCCTGCATTTGTAGAAATCGGTGATAAAATTGAAATTGATACACGGACAAATGAATTCCGTAAACGTGCTTAAATTTCAGTTGAAGATGAAAGAACGGCGAGTCAGTTCGCCGTTTTTTGTTCACATCAAATAAATTGTTGCTTTTTCTTTGAAACCTCTTAAAAAAAGAGTGTGGGAGTGGGATATCATTTTTTCAGCTTCCTTGGCGTGCTATGATGATTTTTTTACGAAAAGGGTAAAAAAATGAAACGTTTTTTATTATTTTTTGTGTTAATGATGAGTGTCGTGCCTGCTTTTGCTGGGCGTATTATTCCCAATTATTTAACATTGCTGCAAATTAAAGATGTCGATTTATCTACCATGCAAATCAAATTAATCAATGCAAAAGATGGATTCATCACTCGAGCAATTAAAAAGCCCTATCAATTAAGGGTGGCTAAAACCGTACGTATTCGAGATGAGAATAATCGAGGGGTAACTTATAATAAGTTGCCGAATTTTAAAAATAAAATTGTGGCCATCCGATTTAACCCGCAAAAACAAATCAATGAAATATTGATTTTGTCTGATGAAGAAGTAGAGCAAAATCTTTTAAGAATCAAAGAGCAAGAATGGGATCCGAGATAATTCATAGGAAAGAGACACTAAAGTAATATGAAGAAGGTCTATATTAGAACATTTGGTTGTCAGATGAATGAGTATGATTCTGACAAAATGATTGATGTTTTGGCACAAGGTGAAGAGCTGCAAATGACTGCTTCTCCAGAAGACGCCGATATTATTTTGTTTAATACTTGTAGTGTACGTGAAAAAGCACAAGAAAAAGTATTTTCTGATTTGGGTCGAGTCAAGCATTTAAAAGAGCGTAACCCTGATTTAATCATTGGGGTAGGTGGTTGTGTTGCTTCTCAAGAAGGTGATGTGATTGTTCAACGTGCACCTTATGTTGATGTTGTATTTGGCCCGCAAACTTTACATCGTTTACCTCAAATGATTGAAAGTAAAAAACAATCTGGTCGTTCTCAAGTAGATATTAGTTTTCCAGAAATAGAAAAATTTGATCATATTCCTCCCGCACGTGTTGAGGGTGGTGCCGCATTTGTGTCTATTATGGAAGGCTGTTCAAAATATTGCAGCTTTTGTGTGGTGCCTTATACCCGAGGGGAAGAAGTTTCTCGCCCCTTTGAAGATGTGCTGACTGAAGTTGCAGGCCTTGTGGCTCAAGGGGTTAAGGAAATTACCCTTTTGGGACAAAATGTCAATGCTTATCAAGGGCGTATGGGTGATGGACAAATTGCTGACTTGGCCTTGTTGCTGGAATATATCCACGATATTCCAGGGGTAGAGCGTTTGCGTTTTATGACCAGCCATCCAAGGGAATTTACTGATCGTTTAATCGATTGTTTTCGCACTTTGCCTAAGTTAGTTTCTCATTTACATTTACCTGTACAAAGTGGTTCAGATCGTATTCTAGCTGCAATGAAACGTGGTTATACGGTATTAGAATATAAATCGGTTATTCGTAAGTTAAGAGAAATTCGTCCTGATTTGTGCTTAAGCTCTGACTTTATTGTTGGCTTTCCAGGAGAAACAGAGGCTGATTTTGAAGCAACTGCGAAGCTTGTTAAGGATTTGGCTTTTGATTTGAGTTTTATTTTTATTTATAGCCCACGTCCTGGCACACCTGCCGCTAATTTAGCGGATACCACGCCTCAATCAGAAAAGGTGCGCCGTTTGGAACATCTAAATGAACTGGTTGAAGTGGAAACGAATAGAATCAACCAAAGTATGGTTGGTTCAGTGCAAAGTTGTTTGGTTGAAGGAATTTCTAAACGTGATCCTGGTCAGTTACAAGCACGTACAGCCAATAATCGTGTGGTTAATTTTGAAGGACATCCACGTTTGATTAATCAGATGGTTGATTTAGAGATTACGGAAGCGTTTACTTTTTCATTAAAAGGAAAAGTAGTCATTAAAGATTAATTTATTCTTGATGTGAATAAAGGCGTATGAGTCATATCATACGCCTTTATTGTTGTTGATGAGATCAGTATTTTTGGTTTTCTAAGGCATCAATTCTGTTTGGAATAGAAGGGTGAGTACTCAAAAGAGAATCTTTTTGGACACCATTAATACCAAAAGCTTCGATTTTATCTGGTAAGCCTTCTGTTTGTACCAAAGGTTGAGCCAAACGTTTTAATGCAGCAATCATTTTTGGTGCGCCCACTAAACGTGCTGCGCCTGCATCTGCATGATATTCTCGATGACGGCTGAACCACATAACAATTAAGCTGCCTAATGAGGTGAAAATCATTTGTACCAGCATATAGATCATATGGTGCTGTAAGATGCTGCCAGAAGAGCGTTCAGAATCTTGATTGCCACGTAAAAATGATGTAATGGCAATGGTAATGATTTGTGCAATAAACATAGCAAAGGTATTCACCATACCTTGTAATAAAGTCATGGTGACCATATCACCATTATGAATATGCGACATTTCATGTGCTAATACGGCTTCAACTTCATCTTTAGTCATTTGGTTCAATAGACCTGTACTTACCGCAACCAACGATTTATTTTTTGTGGCGCCTGTTGCAAAAGCATTCATTTCTGCTGCTTGATAAATGGCCACTTCAGGCATCTTGATATTTAATGTTTGTGCTTGCCGCTCAATGGTTTGATACAACCATCTCTCAGTTTCATTTCTAGGATCGGTAATAACTTGGGCGCCTACAGAACGTTTAGCCATACCTTTGGATAAAAATAGGCTGATGAGTGAGCCTGAAAAACCGAATATAGAACAAATAACCAATAAGCTAACCATGCTGGATTGATCCAGTCTAAAACCCGTTAGCCCGAAAATAATATTCATCAAAATCCCCAATACCACCATAATGGCCATATTGGTTAAGACAAATAAAGATACTCTTTTCATCTGTTTTTTTCCTCTTAGTGTAAAGATGGTTAATATTTTTTTATAGTATGGTTTTATCCAAGTATATATAAATTATATATATATGGAAGAAAATAATTGATTTTTGATAAATTAAAACTATTTTTAAAAAGAAAAAATTAATAATATAGGAAACTCATGTCATTAAATTTAGTCTAAACTAACATATACCATTATCTATGGTCATCTAGTTAGAATACAAGATTAAATTGGTTGCTTTTGTGTAAAATTTTGAAAAGTGATTAAGGTAAATCAGCCTAGTCTGTTTCAGTTTATATACTGTTTAATAGAGTAATCTTAAAGGAGTAATATTATGAGTAAAAAAATACAAAATAGCCCTATTGGTAATCCTACTGATTTAAAAGGCGACGCAACAAAAGACATTAGTGAAGCAATGAATGCTGTATTGGCAGACGTATTTGCTTTGTATATTAAAACCAAAAATTTTCATTGGCATGTTAGTGGCCCACATTTTAGAGACTATCACTTAATGTTTGATGAGCAAGCAGATCAATTGTTTGCCATGACAGATATGATTGCAGAACGTATTCGTAAAGTAGGGGGAACAACTTTACGTTCGATCAGCCATATTGCTAAATTGCAAACCATCGCTGACAATAATGAGGATTTTGTTCAACCTTCAGATATGTTGGCTCAATTATGTGAAGATAATAAAACATTAGTCGCTGAATTACGTCATGCTCATGATATTTGTGGTCAATATAATGATACCGCTACAGCCAGTGCCATTGAAGAATGGATTGATGAGTCTGAACGTAGAACTTGGTTCTTGTTCGAATCTAATCGACGTGTAGATTCTGCTGGTCATTAAACATTAAAATAGACACTTAAAATAGATATTGTTAAGTATCTGAAATTCTATAATTTAACCCTCAGTTGTTGCTTGATACTGAGGGTTTTTTATGTTGAAGTAGAGAAGGAATAAATTTACCAGCTGGTTTTTTCTTGGGTTGGATTGCTTTTATCCCAGTGCCAGCGATTTTTCCAAGCACCAATAACGGCATTAGGGTATTTAGCTTGTCCAAGGCTGCCATTATATCGTCCTAACGCACGGTATAAATTGCCGTTTTCGATATTCATATAATGTCTCAGAATCGTACAGCCGTAGCGTAAATTGGTGGTTAAATCAAATAAATTATGTTCTGCTGTACCAATATAGCGAACCCAAAAGGGCATCACTTGCATTAGCCCCTTTGCACCAACATTACTAACAGCATAACGTCTAAAACCACTTTCTACTTCAATTAAACCCAATACCATTTGAGGGTCTAGTCCTGCTCTTGTTGCTTCATAGTGTACCGATGTTAAAATTTTTCGTCTTTCCCAATCGTCAGGAATGCGTTTTTGTAGTCGCCGAGACATTTCATTGATCCATAATTGGCCTTCTTTATGATCTTTAAAGACTAATCTTGGTGGATTAGCATTATTGACGGAACCGCGCATAGCAGAGGCCACATTGTCTGCTAATGTTTCTTCTTTTTGGGCTCCTGCAAAAGTAAAGTTTGTGTTCAGTAGTAATAGGCTAAAAACTAAGAACCAATATCGTTTATTCATGTGAATCAATATAAATCTAATTAAGACGAGAACATGCTTTAATGATAACAAATTTTGATTTGTTTAACTAATTTGATTGGCTAAGAAGAAAGACATTTGGACGTAAAAAAGCATAAATGTGGTAAAAAGATAATGACTTGAAGCGATAAAAAAGCACATGACATGTTTACTATGTGCTTTTTTACCGTTAAGAGGTTATTCTACTTCAACATCTGCATCGACATCTTCGAATTCTTTACGGCCAGTTGGTGTATTACGGTGGTTACTGGTCATTTCTTTATGTTTAATCAATACACGGTTTAGTTTGTCCGTTACCGCATCAATTGCAGCATAAAGGTCGCTGTCAGCTGCTTCTACGTGAAAATCTTTGCCTGCGACATCAACATTAATTTCCGCTTTTTGTTGATGTTTTTCTACTGATAAAATAACAGAAGTAGAAATAATGCCATCCAGATTTTTTGTGCAACGATTGAGTTTTTTTTCTACATATTCGCGGATGGTTTCTGTTACTTCAAGATGTACACCAGTAAGTTGAAAGCTCATAGTTTTCACTCCTTTTTTATGTTTATAAACGACCTTGTATGCTTATAGTACCTACTTGCTTTTACTTAGGCAAGCTAAAAAAGAATGGTTATTGATTTTAACTAATTTTTCTTTCTCGGGCAGATTTAATATGCATAGCTTCACGATATTTGGTTACTGTGCGCCGAGCAATTGAAATTTGTTCACTTTCAAGTAGTTCCGCTAGTTTGTTATCTGAAAAAGGATGATTTGGGTCTTCATTTGCAATAATTTCTTTTAAGCGAGCTTTGATGGCCATGTTGCTGATGTCATCGGATGAGTCAGCATTGTTATGATGTACTTTTTGGCTAAAGAAATATTTTAGTTCGAATAACCCTTTGCTGCACAGAAGGTATTTTTGGGTACATGCCCGTGATACGGTACTTTCGTGAATATTTAATTCAGTTGCGATTTCTTTTAAGGTTAATGGTTTCATCGACAGTTCGCCTTCTTCAAAAAAAGCCTGCTGTCTGTTAACAATTTGTTCCGCCACTTTTTGAATGGTGTCAAATCGCTGTTCGATACTTTTGAGTAACCACTGCGCTTCTTGTAAGGTTCCGGATAACTCAGTTTTGGTTTCGCTACATGCAACTGCCTGTGCATATACTTGATTAAGTTTGATATTAGGCATGTTTTTGGTATTGACTTGAGCATGCCAAGAACCATTGTATTTTTTGACCAAAACATCTGGGCTAATATAATGTGTTTGTTCTGTGTCTAGACCAAATGCAGGGTAGGGGTTTAATGAACAAATTAAATTGAGTGCTTCTGTAATTTTTGCATCTGGTAATGATAAGATTTTTTTGAGCTTATGAAATTGACCATCACCTAAACAATCAAAGTGCTCTTTGACGATAAATTGAGCCAACATACTGACCCCATTTTGTTCTAAGGCCTTTATTTGAACCAATAATGATTCTTGTAAATTTCGAGCTCCTACTCCTACTGGTTCAAATTGCTGTAATAAAGTAAGATTAGCTGCAAGCTCTTCTTCATCAATCATTAAGTCTAAAGGTAAGTTTTCAGCAATATCTTCTAATGATGTTGATAGATACCCTTGATCATCTAACTCTTCTATTAGTAGGGTCATGATGGCTAGATCACGTTGACTTAATTGGTACTCCGCCAATTGTGCCAATAAAGACGCCCTTAATGAAATAGGTGCTGCAACATTGAGCATTGGGTCATAATCATCATCAAATGTTGCTTGGTGACTAGGTGTATCTGACCATTCCCAGTCTGTATATTCCTCATCGGAATGTTGAGAGGTTTCTTCTATCTTGTCATTATTTGAAGAGGGTGTCTCAATGATTTCATGATTATTTTCTTCTAACTCCAGTAATGGGTTTTCCGCAAGAATTCTACCCACTTCTAGATCAAACTCCAGATTGGAACATTGCAACAACTTAATGGCGTGTTTAAGTTGAGGGCTAAGGTTTAATTGTTGTGTTTGCTTTAAATTAAGGTTCTGTTTCATAAGCCTTAAAAGTCAAAGTGCTCACCTAAATAAACTTCTCGAACCAATTCATTATTAACCAGTTCATTAGGTAAACCTGTTGCCAGTACACTGCCATCATTAATAATATAGGCACGGTCACAAATTCTGAGTGTTTCTCGCACATTGTGATCTGTAATAAGCACACCAATATTTTTTTGTTTTAGAAAAGAAATAATTTTTTGAATATCAATAACGGCAATTGGGTCAACACCCGCAAAAGGTTCATCTAATAAAATAAAGCGGGGATTAGTTGCCAGAACACGGGCAATTTCTACGCGACGTCTTTCTCCACCAGATAAAGATAAAGCATTGCTTTTTTGCAAATGGGTAATGTGTAAATCTTCTAATAAGGTGTGTAATTCTTCTTTAATGGCTTTTTTACTTTTGCTACTGATTTCTAAAATAGATTGAATATTTTCTTCTACGGTCATCTTTCTAAAAATAGAAGCTTCTTGTGGCAAGTAACCTAAGCCTAAACGTGCTCTTTTATGAATAGGCATTTTACTTAGGTTTTGTTCATCTATTAGAATTTCTCCTGCATCTGATGAAACCAAACCAACAATCATATAAAAACTGGTGGTTTTACCCGCACCATTGGGGCCAAGTAAACCAACAACTTCGCCACTTTTAATCGTAAGAGAAACATCCTTAACGACCATTCGTTTTTTATAGGACTTTTTTAAATTTTTAACGGTCAACACACTGATGTTTTGGTTCATTTTTTCTTTTCTGTTGTTGAAGGTTGCAAAATGACTTTAACTTGTTTACCTGCACTGCCATCAACCTGATAGGTTTCTGTTGCTGTGTTGTATGTGATACGCGCACCATCAACAACATCTCCTTCACGTTTCACTTGAGCCGCACCAGTTAAGATGACCACATTGGTTTTACTGTCGTACTCGACTTTGTTTGCATGGCCACTGACATATTGTGGTTTGCCTTCAAGTTTTTGGCGAAAGGTAACAGGTTTACCTGTGGCAACCATTTTTTGAAAGCCTTCGGTGTTACGGGTCACTTGTAAATCTGCTGAGGTAAATTTAAGTGTTCCTTGAATAATAACAACATTGCCTTTCCATGTGGTCACTTGATTTTGTTGATCTAAAGAGCCTTGATCAGCAGTAATCTCAATGGGTTTGCTGCGGTCAGCATCTTCTGCATAAGTTAAATGGCTTAAACTTGCCAATAAAATAAGGCTACTTATTGGGCGGAATTTCATAAATGGCACTCACTCTTGAATTTAAATTTAATAGACCTGTTTTGTGGTTGTAATCAAAACCAACAGCACTTCCTGTAGATGTGCCATAGGAAAAATCGACTTTATTTTTAGATTGTACGGTTTGTGCTTCAGTATCTGCGGTTAGTGCTGAAGTGATGATTTTAGCCTCTGGATGTTCAGCGTCAGCCATTTTTTCCATAGTCACTTGACGATCAAAATAAATCACTTTGGTTTGAGTATTGTATTTGGATACTTCCCCTACCAAGTGATATTTTTTTATGCCATTTTCGAAAATATCCACTTTTGGGTTTTTGGCGAACATATCGTCACTTTTAGGAAATTGCCAAGTGCGGCTGGCAATAAAGTCTTCTTTTAACAGCCCTTGTTCATCAAAACGTTTGGCATGTACACCATCAACAATATATTCAGGTTTGTTGGGGTTTAAGGAACTATTGCTGTGATCAAGTGTGGAAACCTGATCGAGCCAAAAACTGGTACCAAAAAGTAAAAGTACCAGCCCAAGGGGAAAAAGTTTACCTACCCAGATATTTTTCATGATAAATACTCAGCCAGAGCTTTATCTAAGGTTCCTTGTGTGTGCATGATCAGATCACATAACTCTCGCACTGCACCAGCACCTGCCGCAGCTTGTGTCACATAATGGGCACGTTTTAAGACTTCAGGATGGGCTTGCGGCACAGCAACACAAAATCCAACACGATTCATGACAGGTAAATCGACAACATCATCACCAATATAAGCACATTGCTTAGCGTTTAACCCAGTTTGCTCTAATAGAGTTAAAAATGTTTGTTGCTTATTGTGAATACCTGCAAAGTAATAATCAATACCAAGCCCTTTTACACGGTGGGCGACACTAGGTGCGTCTCTTCCTGTAATAATGGCCAATTTAACCCCTGTTTTTTGTAACATTTTTAAGCCATGACCATCAAGTGTATGAAATGACTTTATTTCTTCGCCAGATGCGGTAATAAAAATACGTCCATCTGTTAACACACCATCTACATCCATGATCAGTAGTTTTACTGGTGTGGCCAATTGATTGGTTTGATACATAAATTTAAAATTCCTAAATAATGCCAGCTTGTAGTAAATCATGCATATTGATGGCACCAATTAAATGATTTTGTTCATTGGTGATCAGTAGAGCACTGACTTTATAGGTTTGCATCATATGCAATGCTTCACTGGCCAATTTGTTTGCACTAATGGTTTTGGGATTTTTAGACATCACATCATCAATCATTATATTAGTCAGGTTTGCTGTCTTTTGGAAAATTCGGCGTAAATCACCATCGGTAAAAACACCGATCAGTTGTCCTTGCTCATTGGTTACTGCAGTCATTCCTAGACCTTTTTCGGTCATAATCAATAAAGCGTTTTGTAAGGTAGCGCCTTCCTTGACTTGTGGTAAGTCGTCCTCTTTATGCATTAAATCAGCAACATGAATAAGTAAGCGTTTACCAAGGCTACCTGCTGGGTGAGACAGTGCAAAATCTTCAGGGGTAAATTTTCTGGCACTAAGCAATACAACAGCTAAAGCATCACCTAGCGCCAACGCTGCGGTGGTGCTGGTGGTTGGTGCCAGCCCTAAAGGGCAAGCTTCTTGTTTAACTGCTGCATTTAAATGAATATCAGCTTCTTTGGCTAAAGTAGAATGAGTTCGCCCAGTAATGGCAATAATTTTTGTGCCTTTACGTTTTAAGGCGGGTAAGAGTGCAATGACTTCTTCACTTTCTCCAGAATTAGAGAGCGCCAAAACAATATCATTTTGTACAATCATGCCTAAATCACCATGAGCAGCTTCCGCAGGGTGAACAAAGAACGAGGGCGTACCTGTAGAGGCCATGGTGGCAGCAATTTTTGTGCCAATATGACCAGATTTTCCCATGCCTGTAACAATAAGGCGCCCAGTGCAACCTAAAATAAGGTCTATAGCCTGAGTAAAAGATTCATCTAATTGGTTAGACAAATCAACGAGCGCAGACGCTTCTATATTTAAGACATCTTGAGCTTGTTTTAAATAAGCTGATTGTGAAGTATTCATGGAGTCAATTATACCCGTGATTATTTTGTTTGGCACACTTTTTGCGTGTGTTTGCAGTTATCTTAATCTAATTTTACACATTTAAAGCAACAAATAGGCTTGCTCATATTATTCATGTTGTCACTAATATTTTATAAGTTTTTTGTGAAAAAATAAATTGAAGGTCTATTTTTATGTTGATCTTTTAGCTAAGTGGTGTACACAAATCAAAGGTATAATAACGCACAATAAACACAAGGTGCACAAACAAAAACGTTATTATGTTGACAGACATAGAAAAAAACGCAATTAAAGATTATTACCAAAATATTGCTAAAAATTTAACGGGGTTTAAACCTCGTCAGGCTCAACGGCAAATGATTGCTGCGTTAGCCAATGCTTTTAGTCTTACTTTAACTAAGTCAGATGAGCATGAAGAAGAGCCAAAGCGCGAAGGTGAAAGCCTTATTGTCATTGAAGGGCCAACAGGTGTAGGTAAAAGTTTGGCTTATCTTTTGGCAGGTAGCGTCATGGCAAAAACCCATGGTAAGAAGTTGATTATTTCCAGTGCAACCATAGCCTTACAAGAACAGTTAGTCTATCGGGATTTGCCCTTTGTGGTTGAAAAAAGTGGGTTACAGATTAATTACGCTTTAGCAAAAGGCAGAAGCCGTTATTTATGTCCTTATCGCTTATATCAATTAACACATGAGACCGCACAGGATGATTTGCTTGGCTTTGATGCCAGCTTTGCTGTGTGGGATAAAAAGCCAAAACCTGAAGAAATTAGTTTATTACGTGAAATTGCGGATGAATTTTCTGCTCGTCGTTTCAATGGTGATAAAGATTCATGGCCACAAACCATAGATGAAGCTTTATGGTTTAGGTTAACCAATGATCGACATGGGTGTTTAAAAGCCGCCTGTCCAAATCGTGCTGAATGCCCCTTTTATTTAGCTAGAGACTTATTGGAAACGGTCGATGTGATTGTGGTAAATCATGATTTATTATTGGCCGATATCAGTATGGGCGGTGGGGTTATTTTGACGGAACCTGCTAATAGTTTTTACTGTATTGATGAGGCTCATCGTTTACCTAAAAAAGCGATAGATCAATTTGCTGCAGAACACAGTCTTTCTCAAGCACAATGGTTTTTAGAAAAACTGCCCAATTTAACAGATCAGGTTGCTGCTTTAACTGATAAGCCAGACTTAGCCAATTTAGCAGATGAAGCAAGCGCTGCTTTAATTGAAGTTTTTGCTGAATGGTTATGGGTTTTAAATGATGTGCCAGAACTGAGCATGACCAATGACAATATGGAGCCTGTCTGGTTATGGGAGGATGGTCAGATACCAGAGGCGCTACAGGTGATCACAACCAATACTGCGATCGCTGCGCGTATGTTGGTGAAACATCTACATGCTTTAAATGATTCCTTGGGTAATAGCCGTAAAGATAAAAATACTGAAAATGCTTTATTTGATCGAATATCCAGTGAATTAGGATTCAGTATTGCCAAAGCTGAACAAATAAATTCGGTGTGGGATTTATTGGAAGAGTCAGTAAAAGAGGGCGCACCACCTCTGGCAAAATGGATCAGTAGACGGCAAGCAGATAAAACCGATTATATTTTTCAGGCTTCTCCCATCTCTGCTGCCTCTGCTTTAAGCCATGGTTTGTGGCAAAAAGCCGCGGGGGTGTTATTAACATCGGCTACCTTACAATCATTGGGTAATTTTGACCTATTTCTAAGACAAACAGGTTTATCGTGGATGCCGAAAACCGCTACTTTAGCTTTGGAAAGTCCTTTTAATTTTGCTGAACAGGGAGAGCTTTATTTGCCTGCTATTATGGCCAGCCCCAAAGACAGTCAAGCACACACAGCACAAATAATTGAATGGTTGCCCAAATTAATTGATATACAAGAAGCAGTCGGTACTTTGGTTTTATTCTCTTCTCGCAAACAAATGCAGGATGTCTCAGCAGGGCTACCAGCCAATTATATAGAGCGATTGCTGGTACAAGGTGAAATGGCAAAATCAGCATTGCTTAGAATGCATTATGATGCTTTGGATCGTCAACAAAGCAGTATTATTTTTGGCTTGGACAGTTTTGCCGAGGGGCTAGATTTACCTGGTATTGCTTGTGTTCATGTCATTATAGCCAAATTGCCTTTTTCTATGCCAGATAATCCGGTAGATAAAACCATGAGTCGTTGGATCGAACAAAAAGGAGGCAATCCATTTTTAGAAATAACTGTGCCAGAAACCAGTATGAAATTAATTCAAGCAGTTGGACGCTTAATCAGAACAGAAAGTGATTATGGTAGAGTCACCATTTTAGATAACCGTATCAAAACAGCTTCTTATGGTAAAAAGCTATTAGCCAGTTTACCACCATTTAAACGGTTATAAATTAAGAGTATAATAACGTCCGTAATAAAAAATTAATAAAAAATAAACTTAGCGCTACATTAAAAAGAGAAATAATATGATTTGCAAACCAGATGAAATAGTGATTCAAGGTATCAATGCGGATGGAAAACGTTTTCGCCCTAGTGATTGGGCAGAGCGTTTAGCAGGTGTTTTGTCTTCTTTTGGGGAAGATCACCGTTTAGCGTATCATCGTTGTGTTCATCCTTTAATTGTGGATGGTGCCAGAAGTGTTTTGGTTGATAAAGCACTTAAAGAACAAAACCCAGCCGTATTTAAATTTATATTGGATTTTGCCAAAGACAATGATTTACGGGTAGTTGATGGTGGCGTGTTGGTGCAAGATGCAAAACAAACCAACATAGAGTGTGTTCAAGATGATGGTATATTGACCACATTGCAGTATTTTCATGTAGATGCTTTTATTGGTCAAGGTTGTTTAGGCAATCCAGCAGGGGTGTGTTTGCTGTCAAAAGAGTTAAGTGCTCAAGAAAAACAACGTATTGCCTCAGAATTAAACCTTCCTGAAACAGCCTTTGTTTATAGTGCCAATGGTCAACATCAATTAAGTTGGTTTACGCCTAATAGAGAAGTAGATTTATGTGGTCATGCCACTTTGGCAACAGCTCATGTTTTACTTAATAATATTTATGTGGAACAAACACAAATCAGTTTTCAGACTTTAAGCGGAGTGTTAACTGTAAAACGCCATCGCGATGATTTAAGTAAACTGGTTTTGGATTTTCCTGCACGTAAAGCGCAGATGATGGAATGCCCTGATGGTTTAAAAGAAATCATAGGCATTCAGCCTCAATCTGTATGGCAAGCTAAAGCTTTAATGGTTGTACTGGACAATGAAGATCAAGTTAAAGCTGTTCAGCCTGATGTTGCTGCTTTGATTGCGTTAACGGGTAAACCTGTTATTTTTACAGCAAAGGGTAAACAGGTTGATTTTGTTTCCCGCTTTTTTAGTTTAGATTTGAGTGAAGACTCTGTCACAGGTTCAGCGCATTGCACTTTGGTGCCATATTGGGCAGATGAGTTGGGTAAAAATAGCTTAATTGCTCAGCAAGTCTCTGCTCGAGGAGGCATGGTGTATTGTGATTATGCACAAGATGATCGTGTATGGCTTGCTGGGTATGCGCGTACTTTTATGCAAGGGAATATCATTATTTAAATCATGGCTTTTTATTAAAATACATCAGGCTGAACTTTTTAATGTAAGTTCAGCTTTTTTTTATGGCTTATATGGCTTATTTAAATTAATATAAAGTCTTTATTGTGGTTTTTAGCCATTATTTGTTTATAAAAAATATATTTTTGAGTCACAAAATTTAATTTCAGGAGTAGATATGTCCACTTTACGTGCAATAGGATTAGTTGCTGCGTTGTCTTTGGCAGTAGCTGCTTGTAATAAGGAAAATAATGATCCACAAGGTACAGTAGCCAATAATGGTTCTGCTGATAATGGCACGATTGTGGTCAAAATCGGTACAGCTAACCCATTAACTGGCCCATTTGGTGGTTGGGGGCAAGACAGTGCTTATGGCGTGCAGCTGGCTGTAGATGAAGCCAATGCTGAAAATATCGTCTGGGAAGGTAAAAAAGTTCAATTCCAACTTTTATCAGAGGATGATCAAGCAGACCCTAAAACAGCCACACAAGTGGCTCAGCGTTTTGTTGATAAAGGCGTTTCAGGAGTCATTGGTCATTTGACTTCAGGGGCTGCGATTCCAGCTTCATTAATTTATATTGAAAATAATATTCCTGTTATTGCTTCATCTGTCACTAGCCCAAGTTTTACTGAAGGTGGCAAAAAAAATGTATACCGTATTATTGCTAACGATAGCCAGCAAGGTGAGGCATTGGCAAAATATGCGATTGAAAAATTAGGCATCAAAACGTTTGCTATCATTCATGATAAAACAGCCTATGGCGAAGGTTTAGCCAATGATTTTGCGAAAAAAATGCAAGAAGGTGGGGCTCAGAAAGTAGGCGAAGAATTCACCAATACTTCAGCCACTGAGTTTGGTGCCATTGTCACTGCAATTAAAGTTAAAAATCCTGATTTGATTTTCTATGGTGGTATGGATCCACAAGCTGCGCCATTAATTAAAGAGCTACGCCGTCAAGGTGTACCTGCTAAATTTATGGGGGCAGATGGCATTAAAACCGAAAAATTCCTTGAGTTAGCAGGGGAGGCTGCCATTGGTACTTTTGCCTCAACAACCAGCGCACCAGTAGAAAATATGCCTCAATTTGATCAATTTAAAGAAAAATACAAAGCAACATTTAAACAAGATATTGTTGCTTATGCCCCTTATGCTTATGATGCAGCTAAAACATTAATTGATGCAATGAAACGCGCAAAAAGTAGTGACCCTGATGTGTATGGCCCAGAAATTGCCAAAACAAAAATGCAGGGGATTACGGGTGAAATAGAATTTATGCCTTCTGGTGATATTAAAGACCCAATGGTGACTTTATATGAGTATAAAGATGGTGGTTGGGTTTTGGTAAAGTAAAATAACACCGTATCTATTTTTAAACCACGCTCACGAGCGTGGTTTTTTGTATGAGAGAAATTTCTTTTATTGATTTTAGCTTTATAGAAAAATTTTTATATCAACAACAGTCATCATATTGTCACATAAAGGTTATATAATAAAAATTATTTAATGCCTGTTTCTTTTTATGAAAAGTATATTGATTGTCGAAGACGAGCTGGCCATACAAGAAATGTTGCTTTTGTTTTTAAAGCAGCAAGGTTTTCAAGTCTTATTGGCTTCTGATTACGATAGCGCATTATTATTACTTGAAACCCAACAATTGCCAGATTTGATTTTACTGGATTGGATGTTACCAGGTGGTTCTGGTATTAATTTGTTAAAACAAATCAAAGCCCATAAAGCAACAGAATCTATCCCCGTGATTATGTTAACCGCTAGAAGTGAAGAAGATAATAAGGTGATAGGTTTAGAGGCTGGCGCAGAAGACTATATGATTAAGCCGTTTTCACTAAAAGAGCTATTGGCTCGAATTAAGGTGGTGTTTAGGCGTAATCAAAATGAACAGTCTGCATTATCAACAAAAACAATGAATATAGAAGGTATTTGTATTGATATTGATGCTCATAGAGTGTTTATCAATGAAGAGTCTGTACAAATTGGGCGGATGGAATATAAACTGCTGGTGTTTTTGATGACCCATATGGAAAGAGTATTCAGTCGTTCACAATTACTTGATCATGTATGGGGAACAGATGCTTATTTAGATGAACGCACCGTTGATGTAGTGGTTGGTCGTTTACGCAAAATATTAGAACCTACTGGTCATGGTAAATTATTACAAACTGTGCGTGGCGAAGGTTATCGTTTTTCATGTCATTAATTATTATATCTTGCTAGGAATGGGTGAATGCTTGGTACCCTGACATATAAGCGTTTATTGGTTGAATTAAGTGTCACAGCTGCCATTGCAGTTGTTTTGTCGTTGTTATTTGGTCACTTTTTATTGTTTTTATTTTTGGTGACTTTAGGGTTGTTGTGCTGGCATTATTATTATCTGGTTAAATTATCTCATTGGATATGGAATGAAAACACACTGTTTCCACCAGAGGTTAGGGGTAATTGGTTACCCATATTTCATGGTTTACGTTTGATGCGTAAACGTCAAAGAGAACAACGTAATCAATTAAGCTTATTATTAAAACAGTTTAGGCAAGGTGCAGAATCGGTACCTGATGGCATTATATTGTGTAAAAGAGAAGGTCATTTGGTTTGGTGTAATCAACTGGCTCAGGATTTACTTGGCTTAAAATGGCCAAAAGACAACCAGCAATCTATCCTAAACCTGATTCGTCTGCCTGAGTTTGTGGCTTACTTTAAAAGTGATCAGTTTGAGCAACCCGCTACTTTTTTTATTAATCAAAAAAGATATGTGGAATTTAGAATTGTCTATCCTTATGTTGCGGATACATTGCTTATTGTTGCCAGAGATGTGACAGAATATCGTAAAAATGAGTCGATGCGTCAGGATTTTTTTGCCAATGTCAGCCATGAATTACGTATACCCTTAACTGTGTTACAAGGGTATATAGAACTATTGTCACAAGATGTAATGCAAGAGACAACAGAATACACCGCTTTAGAATCTATGCAGGAACAAGTTTCTCGATTGAATAATCTGGTTGCACAATTGACTACGCTTGCCCGTATAGAAGCAATGGTTAAAGTAGATTTTAATACAGAAATTAATGTTCAACAGTTTATGAACAGTATACAAAAAGAAGCAGAAGCTTTTTTACAAAAAGGGCAAACCTTAAACATCACCATTGACCCAACATTGCATATTTATGCAGATGAGTCGCAATTACGTAGCGCCATTACCAATTTATTGTTTAATGCAATAGAACATACACCAAGCAATAGTAGCATCACATTAAACTGGCAAAAAAATGACAAAGGTGAGGCTGTGTTGTCTGTTTGTGATAGTGGGCAGGGCATTGCACCTGAGCATATTATGCGCTTAACTGAGCGTTTTTATCGTGTTGACTCTTCCCGTTCAAGGAAAACAGGTGGGTCAGGTTTAGGTTTGGCTATAGTCAAACATGCATTAAATAATCATGACAGTGTTTTAGAAATCAAAAGTACCTTAGGTCAAGGCAGTTGTTTTCAGTTTACCTTAAAAGGAAAATGGATAGGTCAGTAAAACCTATCCATCTATTTTTTGTGCACAGTGATTCAGTCGTCTAGTTTATCTTCTAGAATGGCTCCTTCGTTCAACAGAGCAGATAAATCAATATCACTACGATAACGCACATCTTCACCTTTGATAAAATAAACAATAAATTCGCAAATATTTTGGCATCTATCCCCAATACGTTCTAATGAACGCGCACAAGATAACGCGGTTAAAATATTAGGGATAGAGCGAGGGTCTTCCATCATGTAGGTCATTAATTGTCGGACGACTGCTTCGTATTCCTGATCTACCTTATTGTCTTCATCATAAATACGGATAGCTTCGGCTAAATCCATACGGGCAAAAGCATTAAGTATATCATGTAACATATGAATAGAACGTTTGGCTAAGGATTCCAGATTAACCAGTAAAGCTTGGTGTTCCTGTGAAAAACGCTCTAAAGCTGTTTTACAGATTTTTCGAGCAACGTCTCCAATTCGTTCTAACTCAGAAATGGTTTTAATGATCACAATTAATAAGCGTAAATCACTGGCTGTTGGTTGCCGTTTGGCGATAATACGTATACAAAACTCATTAATTTCAACCTCCATTTGGTTGACTTTTTTATCCTGCTTAATGATTTGTTTGGCCAAAACGCCATCTCTGTTGTTCATGGCTTTAATGGCATCGTTTAATTGTTGCTCAACCATGCCGCCCATGGTCATGACTTGATTCATGGCTTGTTCTAACTCAGCATTAAATTGAGCAGAGATGTGTTGATTAATATTCAATTTTTCCATAGATAGCATCCTGTTCTTAGCCATAACGACCAGTAATATAATCTTCAGTACGTTTATTTTTCGGTTTGGTAAAAATTTGATTGGTGTCGTCAAATTCAATCAAATCACCTAGATACATAAATGCGGTTTTATCTGAACAACGAGCCGCTTGTTGCATATTATGTGTCACAATCACAATGGTGTAATCAGATTTGAGTTCATGAATCAATTCTTCAATCCGTCCTGTTGAAATTGGGTCTAGAGCAGAGCAAGGTTCGTCTAATAGCAAGACTTCTGGATGAATGGCAATGGCTCTGGCAATACTTAAACGTTGTTGTTGCCCACCAGATAAACTATAACCACTTTCTTTTAGTTTATCTTTGGTTTCATCCCATAAAGCAGCTTTAGTTAATGCCCATTCTATGCGTTCTTCCAAATCTACTCGGGATAATTTTTCAAATAGTTTAACCCCAAAAGCAATATTGTCATAAATAGACATGGGAAAAGGTGTGGGTTTTTGAAAAACCATGCCTACTTTTGCCCTAAGTAATGCTGTATCAATATGGCTATCTAGGATGTTTTCATTATCCAGCAGGATTTCCCCTTCAGCATATTGCTCGGGATAAAGTTGGTACATTTTGTTGAATGTACGTAATAAAGTAGATTTGCCACAACCTGAAGGGCCAATAAAAGCCGTTACTTCATTTGCTGTGATATCAAGAGAAATATTTTTTAAAGCATGAAATTTTTTATAATAAAAATTCAGGTTATTTACTTTAATTTTACTGTTAGGTACATTAAGCTCAGTCATATCAGCCTTGTTTTTTAGTAGAAAAGAAAGTTCTTGCAATAATATTCAATAATAGAATACATACTGTAATCAGTAATACACCAGCCCAAGCCAGTTTTTGCCAATACTCAAATGGGCTCATGGCAAACTTAAAAATAGTCACAGGTAAGTTAGCAATTGGTTCTGCCAAATCCACACTCCAAAATTGATTGGATAAGGCAGTAAATAATAAAGGAGCCGTTTCGCCTGCAATACGGGCAATAGCCAGTAAGATACCCGTCATAATGCCAGACAAAGACGCTTTTAATGTGATGCGTAAAATTGTTTTCCATTTTGGTGTACCTAAGGCATAAGCTGCTTCACGCAAAGTATTGGGTACCAAAAGCAGCATATTTTCTGTGGTACGTACCACAATAGGAATTTGAATTAAAGCCAAGGCAACAATACCTGCCCATCCTGAAAAATGACCTATTCTTGCAACAATAACACTGTACACAAATAAACCAATCACAATAGATGGGGCAGACAGCAGAATATCATTAATAAAACGCACAGCAGAGGCCAGTATTGATCTTTTACCATATTCTGCTAAATAAATACCTGCTAATACGCCTAAAGGTGTGCCAATAATGGTTGCCCATAAAATCAATAAACCACTCCCTGCAATGGCATTGAGTAAGCCTCCTTCATCACTATTAGGGGGAGGGGTCATTTCAGTAAATAAAGAAAGTGATAACCCATTGATGCCTTTTGAAAAAGTTGAATATAAAATCCATAAAAGCCAAAATAAACCAAAAAGCATGGTAAAAACAGATAAAGCCAAAGCAATATAATTTTTAAATCGTCTTTGTTTCTGTTTCTTTTGTTTAATGGTTTGGTTCACTGCTTGTATTTGTGTGCTCATCATGCCGCCCCTTTATATTTACTGGTTTTGGCAATCATCATTTTGGATAAAGCCAACACAATAAAAGTAATCACAAATAAAATCAGTCCAAGTTCCATTAAGGCTGCTGTATGTAGACCAGCATCTGCTTCTGCAAATTCATTGGCTAAAGAAGAGGTAATGCTGTTGCCTGGCGCAAATAGTGAAAGATTCGTGAATTGGTAAGTATTGCCAATGACAAAAGTAACGGCCATTGTTTCACCTAAAGCACGCCCAAGACCCAGCATAATGCCACCTAATACCCCTGTTTTGGTAAAAGGCAATACCACGTGCCAAATCACTTCCCATGTGGTTGCACCTAAGCCATATGCAGACTCCTTCATCATTTTTGGTGTTTGTTCAAAGACGTCTCGCATTACCGATGCAATATATGGAATCACCATAATTGCTAAAATAATGCCAGCAGTTAAAATACCAATACCAAAACTTGGGCCTTCAAACAGTGTTTTAAGTATAGGGATATTTTCTGAAAAACGTTCCAATGGTTCTTGAAAGTACTGTGCAAATAAAGGTGCAAAGACAAATAATCCCCACATACCATAAACAATGCTGGGTATAGCAGCCAATAGCTCAATTGCAATACCTAAAGGGCGCTTTAGCCAATTAGGCGCAAGCTCTGTTAAAAACAAGGCAATACCAAAACTAACTGGTACAGCAATCATCAGTGCGATGGCGGATGTCACCAATGTGCCATATATGGGGATTAATGCCCCAAATGTTTCAGCAGGCGGGTTCCATTCTTTTTGCCATAAAAATCCCCAGCCAAAAGTTTGAATACTCGGCAAGGCAGAAATAATCAGTGAAATAATAATACTGACCAGTAAAAGCAACACTGTAAAAGCGGCTCCTTTTACCAGCCAAGCAAAAGCAGTATCCCAAAAAGAATAATGCGGTTTAAAGTGAGTTTTTGTTTTATTCATAAGGTTAAGGGTAAACAGGTTGACCTTGAGTATCTTTAATTTGAGTTTTCCATGCAGTATGAATTTTTTCAATTACCGTATTTGGCAGTGGGGCATAATCTAATTCTTTAGCCATTGCAGAACCGTGTTCAGAAAAAGTCCAATTAAAGAAATCTAAAGTTTGTTTTGCCTTTGCTGCATCTTTTTGTACGGTATGAATCAAAATAAAGGTTGTAGACGAAATTGGCCAAGCATTTTTACCTTTTCGATAAGTTAAATCTTGAGCAAAACTGTTTTCCCAATCGGCTTCTATTGCAGAGGCATTAAACGCATCCACACTTGGGCTCAGTATTTCTCCATCAGCAGAGCGTAACTTGGTATAAGCTAAGTTATTTTGCTTTGCATAGGCATATTCAACATAGCCAATAGAGCCTGATAATCTTTGTACAAAAGCGGTCACACCATCATTACCTTTTCCACCAACACCTACAGGCCAATTAACAGTAGAACCTGAACCCACTTGGTTTTTCCATATTTCACTGGTTTTTGCCAAATAGTTAGTAAAAACAAAAGACGTACCAGAACCATCTGCTCGACGCACTACAGCAATGTTTTGATCTGGCAAATTCAAATCAGGGTTTAATTTCTTAATGGCTTCATCATTCCATTTTTTGATTTTGCCTAAATAAATATCAGCAATGATTGAACCATCTAATACCAGTTGGTTACTTTTAATGCCTTCAATGTTTACAGCTAATACAATGCCACCAATTACAGTTGGAAATTGAAACAGCTTTTCTTCTTTGAGTCTCTTGTCGTCTAAAGGCGCATCGGATGCGCCAAAATCCACAGTATTGGCCACAATTTGTTTGACCCCGCCAGAAGAACCAATTCCCTGATAATTGATTCTGTTTGCTGTGTCTTTAAAGTAGCTATCAGCCCACTTTGTATAAATAGGAGCAGGAAAGGTTGCTCCTGCACCTGTTAAATTAGCGCCATGTGTTGCTTCTTTATTGGCTGTTTCTGAAACATCAGATTGTTGCTTAGCTTGATCACAACCTGCCAGTAAAACAGTGGCACAAGCCATGATGCTCAAAGCTTTTATTGCCGTTTGTGTAAGTAGCATATGTTATTTCCTAAATAAAAAGCATTAAAAAATCAAAAGACTAAGGTGTTTTTCTAATTTGAAGAGTCATTAACTCATCAAATTTAATGGTTATGTTATGTCAAAAATGTGACAGTTTTTTGACAAAATTATATTTTATTATTTCTTTAATATTAATCATAAGTAAAAATTATTGTAACTATGGTAACAATTGTAAATTATTGTTCCGTATGATGAAATATTTATTTCTTTAAATTAAGTTATTGTTTTGACGGTTTTAAAAATAAAAATAAATCTTTTTTGAATAAAATAATATAATTTTTATCATCAAATATATGTTCTAGAATATTTAATTGTTTGTTACAATAATATTATAAAAAAGGACAATTGAGTTATCTACTTTAGAAATTTTTTTTGTTTTTTTGTTAAAAAATAAGAATAAAAACAATTGTATATTTTTAATTTATAGTGGTTGTGAGCTTATCTGGAAAAGCTATAACGGTTTTTGTTATGACATTATTTTATATTATCGGTATATTTAGATATGTAATTTGCAAGTAAGCTGAAAATGTAATTTTTTTATAATTGTTTAAAAATAATTAATATTTTTTTATATAAAAAATATTAATTGATTTGCTGTAACTACAAAAAAATAACAAAAATAGTTATTTAATAAATTTTGTCATTAGATATTGTTAAAAGAGCAGAATGAATCTAAAACACCCATTTGAACAAAAACGAACACCAGTAAACACAGCTAATGTTTGCAAGGATGGTTTTTTTATGCAAAATAAATTTTTTTATAAGCGATTATTAATGGCGTTATTAAAATCAGCTCGTCAAGGTCTTAAAGGACTTTCTGCTGCCTTGTTAGTGAGCATAATGATATTGAGTGCTGCTCATACTTGGGCGTTAGAGTTTAACTGCAACACTGTCTATAGTGGCAATGCGTCAAACCTTTATCGCGCGGTTGTTCATGAGCCAGGGCAATCAGCTTCTTTTCCCTTCAGTTTGGTTGGTGCAACTACTGGAGCAGATTCAACAACCACAGGGTTAGGCTATATTGATGGGATTGACGTGGCTACTGGCATTCCAAAAGGGCCATTAACCATGAGTATGTGGTCTTATGCTTATGGAAATTCATTTTATACAACAGAATCTAATGCCAGTGCGACAACAATGGTACGCGTGCCAGGTTCTGGAAATTTAGATCCTTCTCCACGTACTGATTGGCCAGGTGGTGCTGTTTACCCGAAAACAGGAGAGTTGTATCAAGTTGGTGGGTTAAATACAAACATGAACACCAATACCTATTTTCGTGTGGTTAATCCAAAAACTGGTGTGGTGGTTGAAGTAGGGCGGCCAACTCTTGTTGGTGGTGGTGCTTTGCCACAGACCACTTTAATGTCAGATATGGCCATTGATGCTGAGGGTGCAGCTTATGTTATTCTTAGAGGAAGTGGAAGTGGTAATCATGTTTTAGTAAAGGTAGATCGTAGTAAGGGCTGGCAGTACTCTAAAATGTTAACTATTACTGGTTTAGGGGCTCGTGATGTCCATGGAATGGCGTTTTTAAATGGTACACTTTATGTCTCAACAGGTGATGTCATTCTATGGAGTATTGATGTTTTTACTGGCCAAACAACTAGAATTGGTACTTTACCTTCGACTTCAAGTTTTGATTTGGCCAGTTGTCAAACTGCACCAGTCATTAAGGGAACTGTTTTTCATGATGTTAATGGCCAAGGAAACCCTTCTGCTCAGGGGGTTGAGGGAGTCACAGTTGAAATCTATAAAGATGAGGCTGGTGTTGTTACCTTAAAAGGTGAAACGACAACAGATGCTGATGGAAGCTATTCTTTTATTACCAATGAGCCCACTGCAACTTATTATATTAGGTTAAAAAGACCACAAATTGCTGGTGTTAATGCTGCTCAAACATGGGCTAATGCTGGAAACGATGGTTATAACACTATTACATCTTATTGTACAGATGGTCAAAGAGATGCTATTGAGACTAATGTTTCTGGAGTGTGTAGGGGGGCACGTGTTGGTACTGATGGCGACTCTTCCGGAAGTGTGGGTACAGATTTATTGGGTCAAGGGCAAACTTTCTCTAAAGTGGTGACCACTACAGACCTTGCTGTTCCAGAGGTGAATTTTGCGATAACTACTGCTACAGATTATGGCGATGCTCCATCTGCTTTTGGCACATTAAAAGGTGCGGGACCCGCACATGTGGATATTGCCAAACTATTGTATATGGGTGCAGAAGTCAGTACAGAACCTGATGGGCAACCAAGTACTCAAGCTGATTTAGATACTTATGATGATGGTGTTCAAGTTAATATTAATGGAACATATGTAAATTTACAGGATGTCGTATTAACAGTTGGTCGTAAATATACCTTTAAAGTACAGACTAATGGGGATGCCCATGCTAGAGGATATTTAAATGCTTGGGTTAGCTGGAATAATTCTGGCCCGCAAATGAGTTTTGTGCAGCAAATTGCCACGAACCTTAACTCAAACACTGGTGAAATAACTTTTGATTATACTGTGCCATCTGGCTCAGCATCACAACCTATTTCTTCGGCATATTTTCGTTTTCGGTTTAGCTCAGAGCAAAATTTAACCGCAACGGGAGCTGGTTCTTATTGGGTAAACGATGGAGAAGTAGAAGACTACCGTGTTCAGGTTGTTACAGGGCAATTGCTTCTTTCTGCTAAATCAATTGGTGGTGTTAATACTTTTAATCAAATCTTAACCAATATATCTGGTGTTTCGCCTTCTGCGACAACACAACAGTTAGTAACAACAGCAGACAATACTGTTGTTTCTCAAGATCCACAAATACCTCATGCTTTTGCAAGTATGGGCACACCTGTAACCATTAGTACTACCTTAGCGACAGGTTGGTCAGTATCGGAGGTCAGCTGTGTTAATTTAGCGGCAGCTGACCCAACTACTAAACTGACCACAACCATTACTAATAATGTTGTGTCAATTGATCCTGTACATATAACAGAAGGGGCGGAAATTTCATGTGAATTAACGTATACCAATGGCGCATTATTAAAATTAATCAAATCTGTTGCAAGTAGAGCCCATGGTGATGATCAATTTACCGTTCAAATCAAAGATGAGCAAGCAACTGTATTAGAAAGTGCCGTAACGACTGGAACAGGCACAACCGCACAAACACAAAGTTATACTGCTTCGGTGGGTAAAATATATACCTTTGATGAAGAAATGGTCGCTGGCAGTAAAACTGCATTAAATCGTTATAATTCAGCCATTACATGTATCAATAATAATGCAAGCAGTAGTACAGTTTTACCTTCTGGAGCAGGGCAGTCATTCACAATTACCCCAAGTTATGGAGATGATGTTACCTGTACTCTAACAAATACTGCTATTCCAGCAGATCCAACTAAATCTGAAATAAAAGCCGATCCTGTTACGATTACTGCTGATGGTTTGAGCACATCTACCATTACTGTTCAATTAAAAGATGCCAGTGGAAACAATTTAACAACAGGTGGAGATACTGTTCTTTTAAACATCAGCAGTGATACAGGAACACCTGCCGGTACGCTCGGTACGGTTGCAGATAATGGGGATGGTACTTATACAGCAACATTGACATCTCCCACTAAAGTTGGTGTAGATTCAATTGCATATACTGTTAATACAATTGCAGGTAGTGGTACAGCAAAAGTTTCTTATTTAGCTGGCATGGTTGATGTCAGTAAATCAACCATACAGATTGATAAGAACATAATTACAGCCAATAACACAGATACAGCGTTGGTAACCATATCATTATTCGATGCACATGATAATCCTGTTAGTGGTGAAACAGTTACATCAAGCTTAAGTAATAATCTAGGTAATTTATCCAATATCTCTGATAAAGGGGATGGTACTTATACTGCTACTTTAACCTCAACAAAAGCAGGCACTGAGGTAATCAGTTATTCTGTTGATGGTGTAGGTGCGCCTGGGACACAGTCAATTACATACCAAGCAGGTTCAATTGATTTTGATAAGTCTAAAATTGAAACTGATAAAACAGAAATCATTGTCAATACTTTAGAGTCAGCGACAGTAACCGTAACATTGGTGGATGCTTATGATAATCCCATTATAGGAAAAACAGTAACTTTATCATTAAGTAATGGTTTAGGCGCCATGAGTTTAGTTTCAGATCATGGAGATGGTACATATACAGCAGGAATCAATGCGGATTTTTTAGGAAGCGACATAGTTTCTTATACGGTTGATGGTGTTACTGGTAAAGATACTGTTACGATTAATTACATTGCAGGGCCAGTCGATATAAGTAAGTCTAAAATAGAAATCGATAAACCCTCAATAGTTGCCGATGGATCAGAAATTGCAACTGTTAAAGTATCGTTATTTGATGCATATGATAATCCCGTTAGCGGTGAAACCGTCACATTAAGTCTAAGTAACAGTTTAGGTAATTTGTCTAATATTACTGATAAAGGGGATGGTACTTATACGGCTACTTTAACTTCAATAAAAGCAGGTAGTGATGAAATTAGCTACTTTGTGTCTGGAACTTCAGCACCAGGTACAGTCAACATTACCTATACAGCAGGAGATGTAGACTTAACGCATACTAATACCAACATTGATGTAACTCCAAGCAGCATTGTTGCAGATGGCACAACAGAAGCAACCGTCACCATTACCTTATCGGATGCCAATGGCAATCCCGTATCAGGCGAGGCAGCGAAATTAGCCATCAGCCTAAGTGGTTCATTGGGTACATTGGGTAACATCACAGAAGCAGGTAATGGTGTGTACACAGCGAAGCTGACGTCTACAACAGCCGGCAGTGAGACAGTAGGGTTCAGTTATGATGGCACAGTAGCGACAGGTAAAACTGCCCCGATTACCTATACAGCAGGGGATGTTGATTTAGGTCATGGCAATACGACACTAAATGTTAGCCCAAGCAGCATTGTTGCAGATGGCACAACAGAAGCAACCGTCACCATTACCTTATCGGATGCCAATGGCAATCCCGTATCAGGCGAGGCGAGTAAATTAGCCATCAGCCTAAGTGGTTCATTGGGTAGCTTAAGCAGCATTACAGATGTAGGTAATGGTGTGTACACAGCGAAGCTGACGTCTACAACAGCCGGTAGTGAGACAGTAGGGTTCAGCTACGATGGCACAGTGGCCACAGGTAAAACTGCCCCGATTACCTATACAGCAGGGGATGTCGATTTAGGTCATGGCAATACGACACTAAATGTCAGCCCAAGCAGCATTGTTGCAGATGGCACAACAGAAGCAACCGTCACCATTACCTTATCGGATGCCAATGGCAATCCCGTATCAGGTGAGGCGAGTAAATTAGCCATCAGCCTAAGTGGTTCATTGGGTAGCTTAAGCAGCATCACAGATGTAGGTAATGGTGTGTACACAGCGAAGCTGACGTCTACAACAGCAGGTAGTGAGACAGTAGGGTTCAGCTACGATGGCACAGTAGCGACAGGTAAAACCGCCCCGATTACCTATACAGCAGGGGATGTTGATTTAGGTCATGCGAGCACAAGTATTGCAGTTAATCCAAGCAGCATTGTTGCGGATGGCACAACAGAAGCAACCGTCACCATCACCTTATCGGATGCCAATGGCAATCCCGTATCAGGCGAGGCGAGTAAGTTAGTGATCAGCCTAAGTGGTTCATTGGGTACATTGGGTAACATCACAGATGTAGGCAATGGTGTGTACACAGCGAAGCTGACGTCTACAACAGCCGGCAGTGAGACAGTAGGGTTCAGCTATGATGGCACAGTAGCGACAGGTAAAACTGCCCCGATTACCTATACAGCAGGGGATGTTGATTTAGGTCATGGCAATACGACAATTAATGTCAGCCCAAGCAGCATTGTTGCAGATGGCACAACAGAAGCAACCGTCACCATCACCTTATCGGATGCCAATGGCAACCCAGTATCAGGTGAGGCGAGTAAATTAGCCATCAGCCTAAGTGGTTCATTGGGTAGCTTAAGCAGCATCACAGATGTAGGTAATGGTGTGTACACAGCGAAGCTGACGTCTACAACAGCCGGCAGTGAGACAGTAGGGTTCAGCTATGATGGCACAGTGGCCACAGGTAAAACTGCACCGATCACCTATACAGCAGGGGATGTTGATTTAGGTCATGGCAATACGACACTAAATGTTAGCCCAAGCAGCATTGTTGCAGATGGCACAACAGAAGCAACCGTCACCATCACCTTATCGGATGCCAATGGCAATCCCGTATCAGGTGAGGCAGCGAAATTAGCGATTAGCCTAAGTGGCTCATTGGGTACATTGGGTAACATCACAGAAGCAGGCAATGGTGTGTACACAGCGAAGCTGACGTCTACAACAGCCGGTAGTGAGACAGTAGGGTTCAGCTATGATGGTACAGTAGCGACAGGTAAAACCGCCCCAATCACCTATACAGCAGGGGATGTTGATTTAGGTCATGCGAGCACAAGTATTGCAGTTAATCCAAGCAGCATTGTTGCAGATGGCACAACAGAAGCAACCGTCACCATTACCTTATCGGATGCCAATGGCAATCCCGTATCAGGCGAGGCCAGTAAATTAGCCATCAGCCTAAGTGGCTCATTGGGTAGCTTAAGCAGCATCACAGATGTAGGCAATGGTGTGTACACAGCGAAGCTGACGTCTACAACAGCCGGCAGTGAGACAGTAGGGTTCAGCTACGATGGCACAGTAGCGACAGGTAAAACTGCCCCAATCACCTATACAGCAGGGGATGTTGATTTAGGTCATGGCAATACGACACTAAATGTCAGCCCAAGCAGCATTGTTGCAGATGGCACAACAGAAGCAACCGTCACCATCACCTTATCGGATGCCAATGGCAATCCCGTATCAGGCGAGGCAGCAAAATTAGCCATCAGCCTAAGTGGTTCATTGGGTACATTGGGTAACATCACAGAAGCAGGTAATGGTGTGTACACAGCGAAGCTGACGTCTACAACAGCCGGCAGTGAGACAGTAGGGTTCAGCTATGATGGCACAGTAGCGACAGGTAAAACCGCCTCGATCACCTATACAGCAGGGGATGTTGATTTAGGTCATGCGAGCACAAGTATTGCAGTTAATCCAAGCAGCATTGTTGCGGATGGCACAACAGAAGCAACCGTCACCATTACCTTATCGGATGCCAATGGCAATCCCGTATCAGGTGAGGCAGCGAAATTAGCCATCAGCCTAAGTGGCTCATTGGGTAGCTTAAGCAGCATCACAGATGTAGGTAATGGTGTGTACACAGCGAAGCTGACTTCTACAACAGCAGGTAGTGAGACAGTAGGGTTCAGCTATGATGGCACAGTAGCGACAGGTAAAACTGCCCCGATTACCTATACAGCAGGAGATGTTGATTTAGGTCATGCGAGCACAAGTATTGCAGTTAATCCAAGCAGCATTGTTGCGGATGGCACAACAGAAGCAACCGTCACCATTACCTTATCGGATGCCAATGGCAACCCAGTATCAGGTGAGGCAGCGAAATTAGCCATCAGCCTAAGTGGTTCATTGGGTACATTGGGTAACATCACAGATGTAGGCAATGGTGTATACACAGCGAAGCTGACTTCTACAACAGCTGGTAGTGAGACAGTAGGGTTCAGCTACGATGGCACAGTGGCGACAGGTAAAACTGCCCCAATCACCTATACAGCAGGGGATGTTGATTTAGGTCATGGCAACACGACACTAAATGTCAGCCCAAGCAGCATTGTTGCAGATGGCACAACAGAAGCAACCGTCACCATTACCTTATCGGATGCCCATGGCAATCCCGTATCAGGTGAGGCAGCGAAATTAGCCATCAGCCTAAGTGGCTCATTGGGTAGCTTAAGCAGCATCACAGATGTAGGTAATGGTGTGTACACAGCGAAGCTGACGTCTACAACAGCCGGCAGTGAGACAGTAGGGTTCAGCTATGATGGCACAGTGGCTACAGGTAAAACTGCCCCAATTACCTATACAGCAGGGGATGTTGATTTAGGTCATGCGAGCACAAGTATTGCAGTGAATCCAAGCAGCATTGTTGCAGATGGCACAACAGAAGCAACCGTCACCATTACCTTATCGGATGCCAATGGCAACCCAGTATCAGGCGAGGCAGCGAAATTAGCCATCAGCCTAAGTGGTTCATTGGGTACATTGGGTAACATCACAGATGTAGGCAATGGTGTGTACACAGCGAAGCTGACGTCTACAACAGCCGGCAGTGAGACAGTAGGGTTCAGCTATGATGGCACAGTAGCGACAGGTAAAACCGCCCCGATCACCTATACAGCAGGGGATGTTGATTTAGGTAATAGCAACACGACACTAAATGTTAGCCCAAGCAGCATTGTTGCAGATGGCACAACAGAAGCAACCGTCACCATTACCTTATCGGATGCCAATGGCAATCCCGTATCAGGTGAGGCGAGTAAATTAGCCATCAGCCTAAGTGGCTCATTGGGTAGCTTAAGCAGCATCACAGATGTAGGTAATGGTGTGTACACAGCGAAGCTGACGTCTACAACAGCCGGTAGTGAGACAGTAGGGTTCAGCTATGATGGCACAGTAGCGACAGGTAAAACTGCCCCAATCACCTATACAGCAGGGGATGTTGATTTAGGTAATAGCAACACGACACTAAATGTTAGCCCAAGCAGCATTGTTGCAGATGGCACAACAGAAGCAACCGTCACCATCACCTTATCGGATGCCAATGGCAATCCCGTATCAGGCGAGGCGAGTAAATTAGCCATCAGCCTAAGTGGCTCATTGGGTAGCTTAAGCAGCATCACAGATGTAGGTAATGGTGTGTACACAGCGAAGCTGACGTCTACAACAGCCGGCAGTGAGACGGTTGGATTTAGCTACGATGGCACAGTAGCGACAGGTAAAACTGCCCCGATCACCTATACAGCAGGCGATGTTGATTTAGGTCATGCAGGAACCACCATTAGTGTGAGTCCAAACAATATTGCGGCAGATGGCACAACAGAAGCAACCGTCACCATCACCTTATCGGATGCCAATGGCAATCCCGTATCAGGTGAGGCCAGTAAATTAGCGATTAGCCTAAGCAATAGTTTAGGAGATATTCAGGGAATAATCTCAGAATCAACTGTTGGTGTGTATACAGTAAAGCTGACTTCTACGAAAGCTGGAAGTGAAGTTATAGGGTTTAGCTATGATAATACTGTTGCTACAGGTAAAACCGCAAATATTACTTATATGGTAGGGCCTGTTGATTTTACAAAAACAAAAATTGAAGCCAGTAAATTATCAATTACTGCCGATGGGATAGAGTTTTCAGAAATTAAGGTTTCATTATTTGATGCATATAATAATCCGATCAGTGGTGAAACAGTTACATTAAGTCTAAGTAATAGTTTAGGTAGTATAGGTTCAATTACAGATGGAGGGAATGGTACCTATACAGCAAAGCTAACCTCAATTAAAGCAGGTAATGATAATGTTGGTTATGCTGTTGGTGGAACAGCAGGTTCGCAAACAGTTAATGTGGGTTATGTAGCAGGGGATGTTGATTTAGGTCATGGCAATACGACACTAAATGTCAGCCCAAGCAGCATTGTTGCAGATGGCACAACAGAAGCAACCGTCACCATTACCTTATCGGATGCCAATGGCAATCCCGTATCAGGCGAGGCAGCGAAATTAGCCATCAGCCTAAGTGGTTCATTGGGTACATTGGGTAACATCACAGAAGCAGGTAATGGTGTGTACACAGCGAAGCTGACGTCTACAACAGCCGGCAGTGAGACAGTAGGGTTCAGCTATGATGGCACAGTAGCGACAGGTAAAACTGCCCCGATTACCTATACAGCAGGGGATGTTGATTTAGGTCATGGCAATACGACACTAAATGTCAGCCCAAGCAGCATTGTTGCAGATGGCACGACAGAAGCAACCGTCACCATCACCTTATCGGATGCCAATGGCAATCCCGTATCAGGCGAGGCAGCGAAATTAGCGATTAGCCTAAGTGGTTCATTGGGTACATTGGGTAACATCACAGAAGCAGGTAATGGTGTGTACACAGCGAAGCTGACGTCTACAACAGCCGGTAGTGAGACAGTAGGGTTCAGCTATGATGGCACAGTAGCGACAGGTAAAACTGCCCCGATTACCTATACAGCAGGGGATGTTGATTTAGGTCATGGCAACACGACACTAAATGTCAGCCCAAGCAGCATTGTTGCAGATGGCACAACAGAAGCAACCGTCACCATTACCTTATCGGATGCCAATGGCAATCCCGTATCAGGCGAGGCCAGTAAATTAGCCATCAGCCTAAGTGGTTCATTGGGTAGCTTAAGCAGCATCACAGATGTAGGTAATGGTGTGTACACAGCGAAGCTGACTTCTACAACAGCAGGTAGTGAGACAGTAGGGTTCAGCTACGATGGCACAGTAGCGACAGGTAAAACTGCCCCGATTACCTATACAGCAGGGGATGTCGATTTAGGTCATGGCAATACGACAATTAATGTCAGCCCAAGCAGCATTGTTGCAGATGGCACAACAGAAGCAACCGTCACCATCACCTTATCGGATGCCAATGGCAATCCCGTATCAGGTGAGGCCAGTAAATTAGCGATTAGCCTAAGCAATAGTTTAGGAGATATTCAGGGAATAATCTCAGAATCAACTGTTGGTGTGTATACAGTAAAGCTGACTTCTACAACAGCCGGCAGTGAGACAGTAGGGTTCAGCTATGATGGCACAGTGGCCACAGGTAAAACCGCCCCAATTACCTATACAGCAGGGGATGTCGATTTAGGTCATGCGAGCACAAGTATTGCAGTTAATCCAAGCAGCATTGTTGCGGATGGCACAACAGAAGCAACCGTCACCATCACCTTATCGGATGCCAATGGCAATCCCGTATCAGGCGAGGCGAGTAAGTTAGTGATCAGCCTAAGTGGTTCATTGGGTACATTGGGTAACATCACAGATGTAGGCAATGGTGTGTACACAGCGAAGCTGACGTCTACAACAGCCGGCAGTGAGACAGTAGGGTTCAGCTATGATGGCACAGTAGCGACAGGTAAAACTGCCCCGATTACCTATACAGCAGGGGATGTTGATTTAGGTCATGGCAATACGACAATTAATGTCAGCCCAAGCAGCATTGTTGCAGATGGCACAACAGAAGCAACCGTCACCATCACCTTATCGGATGCCAATGGTAATCCCGTATCAGGTGAGGCAGCGAAATTAGCCATCAGCCTAAGTGGCTCATTGGGTAGCTTAAGCAGCATCACAGATGTAGGTAATGGTGTGTACACAGCGAAGCTGACGTCTACAACAGCCGGCAGTGAGACAGTAGGGTTCAGCTATGATGGCACAGTAGCGACAGGTAAAACTGCCCCGATTACCTATACAGCAGGAGATGTTGATTTAGGTCATGCGAGCACAAGTATTGCAGTGAATCCAAGCAGCATTGTTGCAGATGGCACAACAGAAGCAACCGTCACCATTACCTTATCGGATGCCAATGGCAATCCCGTATCAGGCGAGGCCAGTAAATTAGCCATCAGCCTAAGTGGCTCATTGGGCAGCTTAAGCAGCATCACAGATGTAGGCAATGGTGTGTACACAGCGAAGCTGACGTCTACAATAGCCGGCAGTGAGACAGTAGGGTTCAGCTATGATGGCACAGTAGCGACAGGTAAAACCGCCCCGATTACCTATACAGCAGGGGATGTTGATTTAGGTCATGGCAACACGACACTAAATGTCAGCCCAAGCAGCATTGTTGCAGATGGCACAACAGAAGCAACCGTCACCATTACCTTATCGGATGCCAATGGCAATCCCGTATCAGGCGAGGCCAGTAAATTAGCCATCAGCCTAAGTGGTTCATTGGGTAGCTTAAGCAGCATCACAGATGTAGGTAATGGTGTGTACACAGCGAAGCTGACGTCTACAACAGCAGGTAGTGAGACAGTAGGGTTCAGCTACGATGGCACAGTAGCGACAGGTAAAACTGCCCCGATTACCTATACAGCAGGGGATGTCGATTTAGGTCATGGCAATACGACAATTAATGTCAGCCCAAGCAGCATTGTTGCAGATGGCACAACAGAAGCAACCGTCACCATCACCTTATCGGATGCCAATGGCAATCCCGTATCAGGTGAGGCGAGTAAATTAGCCATCAGCCTAAGTGGCTCATTGGGTAGCTTAAGCAGCATCACAGATGTAGGTAATGGTGTGTACACAGCGAAGCTGACGTCTACAACAGCCGGTAGTGAGACAGTAGGGTTCAGCTACGATGGCACAGTGGCCACAGGTAAAACCGCCTCGATCACCTATACAGCAGGGGATGTTGATTTAGGTCATGCGAGCACAAGTATTGCAGTTAATCCAAGCAGCATTGTTGCGGATGGCACAACAGAAGCAACCGTCACCATTACCTTATCGGATGCCCATGGCAATCCCGTATCAGGTGAGGCAGCGAAATTAGCGATTAGCCTAAGTGGTGGTTTAGGTAGCTTAAGCAGCATCACAGATGTAGGTAATGGTGTGTACACAGCGAAGCTGACGTCTACAACAGCCGGTAGTGAGACAGTAGGGTTCAGCTATGATGGCACAGTGGCCACAGGTAAAACTGCCCCAATCACCTATACAGCAGGGGATGTTGATTTAGGTCATGGCAACACGACACTAAATGTCAGCCCAAGCAGCATTGTTGCAGATGGCACAACAGAAGCAACCGTCACCATTACCTTATCGGATGCCCATGGCAATCCCGTATCAGGTGAGGCAAGTAAATTAGCCATCAGCCTAAGTGGCTCATTGGGTAGCTTAAGCAGCATCACAGATGTAGGTAATGGTGTGTACACAGCGAAGCTGACTTCTACAACAGCCGGTAGTGAGACAGTAGGGTTCAGCTATGATGGCACAGTAGCGACAGGTAAAACTGCCCCAATCACCTATACAGCAGGGGATGTTGATTTAGGTCATGGCAACACGACACTAAATGTTAGCCCAAGCAGCATTGTTGCAGATGGCACAACAGAAGCAACCGTCACCATTACCTTATCGGATGCCAATGGTAATCCCGTATCAGGTGAGGCGAGTAAATTAGCGATTAGCCTAAGTGGCTCATTGGGTAGCTTAAGCAGCATCACAGATGTAGGTAATGGTGTGTACACAGCGAAGCTGACGTCTACAACAGCCGGTAGTGAGACAGTAGGGTTCAGCTACGATGGCACAGTAGCGACAGGTAAAACTGCCCCGATTACCTATACAGCAGGAGATGTTGATTTAGGTCATGCGAGCACAAGTATTGCAGTGAATCCAAGCAGCATTGTTGCAGATGGCACAACAGAAGCAACCGTCACCATTACCTTATCGGATGCCAATGGCAATCCCGTATCAGGCGAGGCCAGTAAATTAGCCATCAGCCTAAGTGGCTCATTGGGCAGCTTAAGCAGCATCACAGATGTAGGCAATGGTGTGTACACAGCGAAGCTGACGTCTACAATAGCCGGCAGTGAGACAGTAGGGTTCAGCTATGATGGCACAGTAGCGACAGGTAAAACCGCCCCGATTACCTATACAGCAGGGGATGTTGATTTAGGTCATGGCAACACGACACTAAATGTCAGCCCAAGCAGCATTGTTGCAGATGGCACAACAGAAGCAACCGTCACCATTACCTTATCGGATGCCAATGGCAATCCCGTATCAGGCGAGGCCAGTAAATTAGCCATCAGCCTAAGTGGTTCATTGGGTAGCTTAAGCAGCATCACAGATGTAGGTAATGGTGTGTACACAGCGAAGCTGACGTCTACAACAGCAGGTAGTGAGACAGTAGGGTTCAGCTACGATGGCACAGTAGCGACAGGTAAAACCGCCCCGATTACCTATACAGCAGGGGATGTTGATTTAGGTCATGGCAATACGACACTAAATGTTAGCCCAAGCAGCATTGTTGCAGATGGTTCAACAGAAGCAACCGTCACCATCACCTTATCGGATGCCAATGGCAATCCCGTATCAGGCGAGGCGAGTAAATTAGCGATTAGCCTAAGTGGTGGTTTAGGTAGCTTAAGCAGCATTACAGATGTAGGTAATGGTGTGTACACAGCGAAGCTGACTTCTACAACAGCCGGCAGTGAGACAGTAGGGTTCAGCTACGATGGCACAGTAGCGACAGGTAAAACCGCCTCGATCACCTATACAGCAGGGGATGTTGATTTAGGTCATGCGAGCACAAGTATTGCAGTGAATCCAAGCAGCATTGTTGCAGATGGCACAACAGAAGCAACCGTCACCATTACCTTATCGGATGCCAATGGCAATCCCATATCAGGCGAGGCAGCGAAATTAGCCATCAGCCTAAGTGGTGGTTTAGGTAGCTTAAGCAGCATTACAGATGTAGGTAATGGTGTGTACACAGCGAAGCTGACTTCTACAGCAGCTGGCAGTGAGACAGTAGGGTTCAGCTATAATGGTACAGTGGCTACAGGTAAAACCGACACAGTTACTTACACAGCAGGAGCACCAGATGCTAATAGTTCAGTTATTAGTGCTAATCCAATCAGTATTACAGCAGATGGTACAAGTACATCTACTATTACCGTACAGTTAAAAGACACACATGGTAATAATTTAACAACAGGTGGTGCGAATGTAACCATGACAGTTGACTCTGGTACTTTAAGTAGTGTTGTGGATAATGGTAATGGTACCTATACCGCGACATTAACTTCTTCAACTACAGTTGGCACTGGAACAGTTGGCTTTACAGTCAGTGGTGTAACCAGCAGCAATAAGGCAATCGTTACCTATACTGTTGGTGCACCAGATGCTAATAGCTCAGTTATTAGTGCGAACCCAACGAGTATCACTGCGGATGGTGTCAGTACGTCTATTATTACCGTGCAGCTAAAAGACATTGCGGGTAATAATTTAACAACAAGTGGTGGCATTGTAACGATGCTGGTTGACTCTGGTACTTTAAGTAGTGTTGTGGATAATGGAGATGGTACCTATACCGCAACATTAACTTCCCCAACTACAGTTGGAGTGGGAACAGTGAGTTTTGCACTGGAGGGGATAACAAGTGCGAATACAGCAATTGTAAATTATGTTGTTGGTGCTGCAAATGCCAGTGAGTCAGTTATCAGTGCCAGTCCAACCAGTATTACAGCAGATGGAGTGAGCACATCAATTATTACATTACAGTTAAGGGATTCTGTGGGTAATGATCTAACAACAGGTGGTGATACTGTTGCGATGAATGTTGTGACCATGAGTAGAAGTGCAACAGCAGTATTATCAGCTGTAACAGATAACGGTGATGGTACTTATACTGCAACTTTAACTGCACCAACTATTGTAGGTAGTGCAGATGTAAGCTATACCATAAATAGTGCAGATGGTAAAAATAAAGCATCTGTTGCCTTTACTGCAGGTGCTGCAAGTACACAGTACACATCTATTATTTCTGCTCAAGATACACTTGAAGCTGATGGTGTATCAACTACTGTTATTACCGTACAGTTGAAAGATGCCTTTGGCAATATCATTACTACTGGTGGTGAAAATATCACCATGAGTTTAAATGGTACAGGTGCCTTAAGCAGTGTTGTAGATAATGGAGATGGTACCTATACAGCTGTCTTGACCGCTCCTACAGCAGAAGGAAGTGGCACTATCAGTTATGCAATAAATGGTGTAGTTGGTACGCAGACGGTTACCGTGCAATATGTCAGCGATGCATCATTGCGTATTGTGTTAACCGCTTCTGTAAAAGAAGCAAAAATAGGTGATTTAATACGTTATACAGCGACAGTAACCAATACAGGCACTTCTACCGCAAAAGATTTCTCTGTATTGAATACTTTACCTGCAGGCTTAAGTTATGTTGATGGTTCTGCAACAACCAGTTCATCGGATGCTTTGGGTATTATTGGTAATAGTCCGTTAAATTTAAGCGGTTTAAATCTTGCCCCAGGTACAGAGCTAAAACTAACTTATATTTTACGAGTTGGTGCAGGCGTTCGCCCAGGGACATTTACTACTGTTGCTGAGGCATATTCTCATACCAATAAATCACTTTCAAACCGTGCTTCTGCCGATGTTGTGATTACGAATAAGGATCCAATGTTAGATGATAGTTTAATTTTGGGTACCGTATATTACGACATAAATGCTAATGGTATGCAGGATGAAGGTGAACCTGGTATTCCCGGTGTCAGAATTGCAAGTGTAGAAGGTTTGATTATTGAAACAGATCAATATGGACGTTATCACTTAGAAGATGTATTAGGTGGGTCGTGGGATAGAGGGCGTAATTTTATCTTAAAAGTAGATCCATCATCTTTACCTAAGGATTCTACCTTTACGACAGAAAATCCGTTGGTTCGTCGAATTACTCCAGGTATACCTGTGCGTTTTGATTTTGGTGTCAAATTACCAAACGATTTGATTAATGGCCAAAAGCCATTGGTCTTGGAGTTAAGCGATAAGATATTTGAATCGGGTAAAGCCACTATTGTTGCTGAAAATGAGCAATCAATAGAACAAATGGCTAAGTTAATCCATGAAAATAAGATTAAAGCAATCGTAATAGAAACAAAAGTAGGAGAATCATTGGCACAAAAACGTATTGAATTGTTAAGAAAACAATTGATGAAACTACTTGGAGAAACTGAAGGCTTATCTTTGATTATATTGAATATAGAGCCAACTACAGGGCAAAGTAACAATGTGGACTTTGATAAGAGTGTTTTTCAGATCAGTGATCAGGTTGAAAGCAAGTGAAAATGAAGATAAATTTTCCTAAAATACGGTTTTTAAGTTATGCCATTGCTTCTTTGTTAGCAGGCGTCGTCAGCACAAATGTTGTCGCTGAAGAAAATAAGGAAGAATGTTTTGGTGAAGACAAGAAAAAACATTGCCTTAACGAAAAAAACAATGAGGTTGTGACCAGTGACTCAGTATTACAAGATCAACCTAATATTAATGAACGCATTTTGTTGAGTGATACCACTACAGTGTCTTCAACAATTGTGCAACCTGAAGAGATGCCTGTTCAGAGTACAGTAAATAGTGAACATTCTTTATTTAAAGTGAAACCCAGTTCAGATGAAGTGCATCAAAGAATCATTGAATCTGATATGCAAAATAGTGTGGCTCAAGCAGGTATAGGTAAAACCACGATCTCTTTACCAAATAAAGGGTTGATTTGGGTGACAGAAGACGTTAATGCGGGACAACCCACTTTATCTGTTTCTGCACCTTCTTATACTGCTTTTTCTGGTGGAAAGATCACCGATTCGGTACGCTTTTTTATCCGTTCAAATTATTCAGCATTTGTTGATCGATATGAACTATCACTTTATCGGGCAACAGATGTTGATTTAGTTGAACCTTTAACCATATTGCCTATACAAGTAGGGGGAATTTCTTCTTATACTTGGAATGGGCAGTTGCCTGCTCAGTATAATTTTCGTACAGGTGATAAATTAATTTATGTTTTAAGAGCATATAATCAAGAGGGTAACTTTGATGAAACATCTCCTGGTGTTTTAGAGCTTGTTACCCCAGAAGATGCAGAACGAGGTACATCTGCCCTTAAAGACACAATATCAAAAGATCGAGGTGTCTCTTTAAGTGTAGATGAAGCAATTGCTCAAAGTTTATTGAATAATGTTGTTGATTCAAATAACTTAACCAAACAAAATATTCCTATTTATGGTTCTAAAATACGTATTCAAGGCAGTAATATCCCTAAAGGCAGTGTTTTAATTAATCAAGAATCTTACCCTGTTGATCAAGATAGAAAGTTTTCTTCAGAATTTTTGTTGCCAGTGGGACAGCATAGTTTTGATATTACTGTTGAAAATGAAGGCAATAAACGTATTGAACGTAAACTAGACATAGATATTTCTGGTAATTCATTCTTTATGGTAGCCATTGCAGATATTACCGCATATCAACATAAAGCCAGTGGTTCAGGTCAGTCAATTGCCTTGGGTGATAAAGATAAAGACATCCTGACAGATGCCCGTTTGGCTTTTTATATGAAAAGCAAACTACACGGTAAATATGTATTTACTGCTCAGGCTGATACAACTGAACGTTATATTGGCGACTTGTTTTCAGGTTTTACCCGAGCAGATCCGAAAGACCTTTTTAGAACATTAGACCCTGATTTATATTATCCAACATATGGTGATGATTCAACAGTGTATCGTGATGTGGATACTCAAGGGCGTTTTTACTTTAGGGTCGATTGGGGTAAAAATCAGGCGTTATGGGGAAACTATAATACAGGTATCGGTGGTACAGAATATGCTCGTTATACCCGTTCACTTTATGGTGGCGCATTAAACTGGTATTCAGATAAAAATAATAAATGGGGGGATCCTAGTACTGAAATACGAGCTTTTGGTTCTGAGGCACAAAGCGCACCAGGACATACCGAATTTTTAGGTACAGGTGGTAGTCTTTATTATTTAAAACACGCCAATATCTTGTCTGGTTCTGATAAGGCTCAATTAGAGGTACGGGATAAACGTACAGGTCGAGTTGAAGTGCTGGTTCCTATGGTTCGTGGAGTAGACTATGAAATAGACAGCATTCAAGGTCGTCTGACTTTGACCAGACCATTGGCTCAATTGGTTAGAGAAAACACGCCAAGTATTACCCGTGATGAACCGTTGGATGGTTATGAACAAAGATTGGTTGTTGATTATGAATGGGTACCATCAGGCTTTGAAGCTGATTCAGTTACTGCTGGTATACGTGCCAAACAATGGATTGGTGATCATGTTGCTGTTGGTGCAACATATGTCGATGAAAACCAAGCAGGTAAAGACTATACCATTAAAGGCGCTGATATTACCTTAAAGGCGGGTAATGGTACATACTTAAAAGCCGAATACACCAAAACCGAAGCTTCTAGTGTGCCTATTTTTTATTCAGATAATGGTGGTTTTAGCTTCACACAATTAAACCCAAGCTTAAATGATAGAGAGGGTGAGGCCAAAGCAGTTGAAGGCAGAATCAATTTCAAAGAACTCGGTTGGATAAAACAAGATATTAGTGCGGGCGCATGGTGGCGTAAAGTCGATTCTGGTTATTCAACCAGCAGCAATGATTTAGGTGCTGATATTGTTGAGTACGGTGTAGAAACCACTGCACGGCTTGATAATAATGTGAATATTTATGCGCGTCATAGTAAAGCTGAACGAGGTAAAAACAGTTATACCCAAACACAATTAACCAGTGAATGGCGTATTAATGATGATGCGACTTTAAGTGGAGAAGTCCGTCATATTGAAACAAAATCAGAAACCAAAGATGCAAAAGGAACATTGGGTGCCATTCGTTATGGACATCGTGTCACCGAGTCACTTGAACTATATGGTATCGGTCAATTGACTTTAGACGATGATAATGGCGCTTATGATAAAAATGATGCTTTAACACTTGGTGGTAAGTATTTATATGGTGATTTATCCTCAATTGGGGTAGAGGGAACCACAGGTTCACGTGGTCATTCTACACAAGTGTATGCTGAACATCGTTTAAATCCAGATCACACTATTTATGGTAATTATACTTTATCACAAAGTAGTTCTGATTATGATTCAGTATTTAATTCTAATCGAACACATGGCTGGACTATAGGCCAACGTTGGCGTTTAACTGATCGATTAAATATGTTTAATGAAAGCCAAGCGCTAAAAGGAGACGGTTCCAGTCAATCCAATACAATTGGAATGGATTATTTGTTGGGAGAAGGATGGACAAGTGGGTTTACTGTACAAGAGGGTAAATTGACAAATGCTTCAGGTGGTAGAGTTGATCGTGTTGCAACCAGTGTCAATATAGGCCGTATTTCCCAATCCATTGACTGGAACAGTAAATTAGAGTGGCGTAAAGATACTGGCGCAGAGCACCGTAGACAATGGGTATTAACCAATCGTGCTGCTATCAAATTAAATGAAAGTCTAAGGTTATCTGCCCGTTTTAATTACTCAGATACCTATGATTATTTATCCAGCTTAAATGGGGCGAAATATATTGAAAGTGGCTTAGGTTTTGCTTGGCGTCCATGGAATAATAATCGTTGGGCTGCTTTTGGGCGTTATACCTATTTGTATGATCTTTCTACATCAGGTCAAGATAATGGTACAGATTATGACCAAAGAACGCAGATAGTGTCTTTTGAAGGTGTTTACAAACATGATGCAAAATGGGAGTTCGCAGCTAAATTAGCGCGAAGAGAAGGAGAGGTTCGTTTTGGTCGTGGAGAAGGCCAGTGGTTTGATTCTGCCACAACATTTGCAGCGGGTCAGGTGCGTTATGATTTGATCAGAAAATGGCATGCTTTAGGTGAATATAGATGGCTGGATGTTAAAAACGGCGGTACCAAACAAGGTTGGTTAGTTGGTATAGATCGTGATATTACAGAGAATTTCCGTATTGGCGTAGGTTATAACTTTACTGATTTTAGTGATGATTTGACTAAATTTGATTATAAATATAAAGGTTTCTTTATTAACTTAGTTGGGCGTTATTAAAAGAAGAAAAATAAAAAAGCCATCATAATCAAATTATGATGGCTTTTTTAAATTAAATTTAAATCAATTGGTTATGGCTTGATTGATGAGATAAGTAATTAAATCAGAATAGTTGATGCCACTTTTTTCCCAAAGTTTAGGGTACATGCTGATATTAGTAAACCCAGGTAAGGTATTGACTTCGTTCAGGATCAGTTCATTGTCAGTAGTGAGGAAAAAATCTACTCTGGCTAAACCAGTACAACCAAGAGTTTGATAAGCCTGAATCGCGGCTTGACCGATTTTTTCTTGAATATGTTCATCAATATGGGCTGGGATAATTGTGCTAGAACGATTATCAATATATTTTGCCTCATATGAATAAAAATCAGCTTGAGAAACAACTTCACCGCATACACTGGCTTTAGGTGCTAAGGTTGAGCCAAGTACAGCACATTCGACTTCTTTGCCGTTGATTGCAGTTTCGATAATCACCTTATGATCAAAAGAAAATGCCAGTTTTATGGCAGCATCTAAAGATTGTTGATCTGTTGCTTTAGAAACACCAACTGAAGAGCCTTCATTCGCAGGTTTAATAAATAAGCAAGCACCAAGCGATTTTTCTAACTCAGTAAATTTTACCGTTTCTTTAGCATTCGTTAGGGTGACAAAAGGAGCCACTTTAATTCCCGCATCCCGTAGCAGTTTTTTGGCGATATCTTTATCCATACAAATAGCCGAGCTTAATACCTTTGAGCCAACATAAGGAATGTTCAGGATTTCAAAAAAGCCTTGTAATGTACCATCTTCTCCATGTGCACCATGGATAATTGGGAAAATTACATCAGGTGTACGAATAGGTTCTTGTGTTTGAGTATCAATAATGGTTACTTGGTTTTCTGTTGGCATAAATGCCAAAATCTTTTCTGATTGAACCAGTGATATTTTATTAGGATCGTCCGCATATGCTAAATAATGTTGTTGGTCATATAGTCGCCAAACGCCTTTGGAATCAACCCCAATTAAAGACAGGTCAAAAATTTTTGGATCGATGGCTTCAATAATATTTTTTGCAGAAAGTAAAGAAATTTGATGTTCAGACGATTTTCCACCAAATACAATCCCTACATGTGTTTTTTTCATTATTTATTCCTATATTTTAATCAAAAACTATTGTGAATTCTTGTGTGAATTATATTATAAAGGCAGTTTTTTTATACTGACCATACTTATACTTATTTACCTTTTTAAATAACAGTTGTTTGGAATGGATGGATGATAGGCATTTTTTGTTTTTAAGACAATCAATCGCTATTATTAAATGATTTAAAATTTTTGCCTTTATTATTGAAATTGGCGTTGATGTATTAGACACCAAATAAATTGATGATTTTAAGTGATGATCAAAAAATAGGATTTATATTTTGTCATAGTGCATAATGAACAAACAGTAACCTTAGTCACTATCTAGAAAAATTTAAAGAAGAAATGTAAGCAAAACGTCCAGCTTTATCATAGGGTTATCCGTTTTTAGTCAAAGTTGTTAATGGTGAAAATGAGAGTAACTATTATTTAGAAATTGGAGACACAGCTTTACGGTTTTTTCCTATAACTTATTCTGCCTCTCTATATGATGAGGGGGCAACATAAAGGTATAGAACAACTATTAGAGTAAGGTATGAGCCCTTCTGGAACATTAATGGTGCCGATAGTGAGATTTGAACTCACACGACCTTACGGTCACTGCCCCCTCAAGACAGCGTGTCTACCAATTCCACCATATCGGCTTTTTTTGTTATTGCTCAGGAATCACTGCAGGTTTCGCTGGCACGGGTTGTGGTGTCGCCGGTTGAGTCACCGCCGCAGGTTTCTCTCCATCTTGTAATCCAAGCATATTCTTACCAGAATGAGCGGCAATATAGCCTAATATCAAACAGGTACTGAAAAATGCAATAGCGGCAACAGCAGTACCACGGCTAAGAAAGTTTGCCGAACCAGATGCACCAAAAACCCCTTGCGCACTACCTGAACCAAAGGCTGCTCCAGCATCTGCACCTTTACCATGTTGCATTAAAATTAATACAATCAGAACAATCGCAGAAAGAATGTTGATAATCCAAAATAGGGTTTTTAATGCTTCCATTTATTTGTTTATAACCTTAATAATTTGAGTAAAGCTGTCGAGGTTAAGCGAAGCTCCGCCAACCAAAACACCATCTACCTTGGGGGTGGCAAAAATTGTCGCCGCATTTTCGACATTTACACTACCACCATAAAGGACTCGGATATTAGCAGTGTTTGCTCCTTTTGACAAGAGATGGCTATAAATATGTTGGTGCATGGCTTCTATTTGTTCAAGCGTGGCAACTTTGCCTGTGCCAATGGCCCATACAGGCTCATAGGCAACAATAATAGGTTGATCATAGCCAATAGTATCCAATACATCTAACTGGGCACTGACAACTGAATATGCCTTGTTTGCTTCACGTTGTTGTAGGTCTTCACCAACGCAAAATATGGCAGTTAACCCATTATTATGTGCATTAGTGAGTTTTTTTGCCAATATATCATTGCTTTCTTTGAAGTATTGTCGTCTTTCTGAGTGGCCAATTAAGGTGAAGCTGATGCCACAGTCTTTTAATATCGCTGCGGATACTTCGCCCGTATAAGCGCCATCTTCTGCAAAGGCACTAATGTCTTGTGCACCTGTTAAAAGAGTTGTGTTTTTTAAACTGCTGACGCTTTGATGAAGATAAGGGTAGGGTGGTGCAATGCCAACTTGCATATTTTGTTCAATGTTTAAATGAGCCAAACCGTCTAATAATATTTGATTTTGCTCCTGTCGACCATTCATTTTCCAGTTGCCCAGAATCCATTTTTGTTTGAGCATCATTTCCCCTTAAATTATTTTAATTCTATAATCCAATCATTATATTGGATTATTGATAAAAAACAATCAGGCTGATGTTTAAACAAGCCTGATTGTTTGTTGAATCTTTTAATTAAGTTCAATTAAAAGATTATTCATTCTTTTGACGAATGTTGCAGGGTCATCCAATTTACCGCCTTCAGCAAGCAATGCTTGATCAAATAACAGCCATGTTAAATCAGCTTGTTTTTCTGTGGATTGCTCTGATTCTAAACGTTTAATCAATACATGATTTGGGTTGATTTCTAAGGTAGGTTTGTTTTCAGGAATTTGATTTGCTGCACCTGCCGCTTCCAGCATGCGTGCTAAATGAGCACTCATATCATGTTCCCCCACCACTAAACAAGCAGGGCTTTGTGTCAAACGTGTACTGGCGCGCACATTTTCTACTTTATCGCCTAAGATGTTTTTAATGGTTTGTAGCACATCCTTGGCTTCTTCTTGCGCCTGTTCTTGCGCTTTTTTATCTTCTTCTGTATCCAGTTGACCAAGATCCAAATCACCTTTGGCTACATTGACCAGTTTTTTGTCATCAAATTGAGGTAATGAACCAACAACCCATTCATCAATACGGTCAGTCAGCAGTAATACTTCAATGTCTTTTTGTAAGAATACTTCAAGGTGAGGGCTATTTTTTGCTGCAGCATATGAGTCTGCAGTAATATAATAAATCTTATCCTGCCCTTCTTTCATTCTAGACACATAGTCTGCAAATGAAACAGAGTATTCTTCGTTTTGATTAAATGTGCTGTTAAAGCGTAATAGTTTGGCAATACGTTCTTGATTGGCAAAATCTTCGCCGACACCTTCTTTAAATACTTGCCCAAAGGTTTGCCAGAAAATTTTATAGTCTTCTGGTTTGTTGCTTGCTAAATCTTCCAATAAACTCAATACTTTTTTGACGCATCCTGAGCGGATTAAGTCTAAATCTTTACTCTCTTGGAGAATTTCACGCGAAACGTTTAAAGGCAAGTCATTACTGTCAATGACGCCGCGAATAAATCGTAAGTATTGTGGCATGAGTTTTTGGGTGTCTTCCATAATGAAGACACGGCGAACATAAAGTTTGACACCACTTTTGCGTTCTCTTTCGTATAAATCAAATGGTGCATGCTTAGGAATATACAATAATTCAGTATAATCTTGTTTGCCTTCTACTTTTGCATGTGTCCAAGCTAAGGCCTCTCTAAAATCGTGAGAGGTGTGTTTATAAAATTCTTGATATTGCTCATCGGTAATATCGTTTTTACTTCGTGCCCATAAAGCTTGTGCTTGATTGACAATTTCTAATTCATCGCTTGGTTTAACATTACCTTCATCATCATATTCAGGGGCTTTTTTCATGTAAATTGGCACACTGATATGGTCAGAATAGGTTGTGACAATACGACGAAGTGTCCAGTCAGATAAAAAGTCTTGTTCATCTTCTTTTAAGTGCAAGATCACTTTGGTGCCTCTGCTCTCTTTGGTGATGGTTTCAATAGAGAAATCGCCATCTCCTTTACTTTGCCAGCGTACAGCTTTGTCTGCATCTATGCCTGCACGGCGACTTTCAACCGTAACTTCATCTGCCACAATAAAGGAAGAGTAAAAACCTACACCAAATTGCCCAATTAAATGAGCATCTTTTTGAGCGTCGCCAGTGAGTTGTTCAAAAAAGGCTTTGGTGCCTGATTTTGCAATTGTACCTAAGTGTTCGATCGCTTCTTCTTCGTTCATACCAATACCATTGTCTTCAATGGTGATGGTTTTTTGTTCAGCATTGGTGGTGACTGTGATTTTAAGCTCACCGTCATTTTCCAGTAATTCAGGTTTATTTAATGCTTCAAAACGTAGTTTGTCTTCTGCATCCGCAGCATTACTGATCAGTTCTCGCAAAAATATTTCTTTATTAGAATATAAAGAATGAATCATTAATTGTAACAGTTGTTTGACTTCAGTTTGAAATCCTAGGGTTTTTTTCATGCATTAAATCCTTCTAAATTCTTTTAAAGATAGTTCGTCTGAATGACTTATAAAATAAGGGGTGTTTTGTTTATTTCAAGTATGATCAAGAAAAAAATATGAATATATTGGTCGGTATTCAGACATAAAAATAGCCTTTTATCATACAAGGCTATTTAAAAATATAAAATGAGAAATTATTTGGCTACAGGAGGGGTTGCTGGTGCTGGAGCAGCACTTTTAATTGGAGAAGGTTCTGCGCCTGATTTTTCTTTTAATATAGTCGCAAGATATCTTAAATAAGCAGCACTATTGCGATCAATGGTGACATTATTTAATAATCCTTTTATCTGATTAGCAACCATTTCCCTTATTTGTGAATCTGCTTCTTTTTCACTTTCCACTTTAATTAATAATGGACCTTGAATTGTGTCAGAAACCAAGTAAGCTGGTTGATCTTTTTTGACACGAAGTGAAACCAAAGCTTTTCTTGTTTCTTCAGGCAGAGCTTGCATTTTATCTAGGGTTAAATCGGTTGTTTCTTTGTCCCAAGTAATACCTTCAACCGTTTCACCTTTTGTCAATTTGGCGTCTGCATCTTGCGCGGCTTTTAAAGCCAGTTTTTTTGCTTCTTCCAGTTTAAACACGGCTTCTACTTTAGGTTTGATTTCAGCTAAGGTAAAAGTTTTTGCTTGTTGTGTTTCTTTTGCTCTCATCACAAACACGGTGTTGGCATCTACAGTAATCAACCCAGAATTTTTACCATTTAAAACATTGTCTGTAAAAATGGCATTAACAGCAGCTTCTGGGAAATTTAAGGTAGTTAATTGTTCTTTTGTCATCCATTCAGGAATAGATTGAACAGTTAAGCCTAGTTCTTTAGCAGCAGTTGTCAGTTCTGTATTGTGTTTACTGGTTAATTCCACCAGTTTCTTTTGCTTGTCCGCAAAGCTAGCTTGTGCTTTTTGAAGTTTTAATTCGGGCTCAATTTGTGCTTTAACCTCTTGAACCGTTTTTTTTCCTTCCTTGATATTCATTACTTTCAGAATATGATAACCAAAGGGTGTTTCAACTAAATGAGTGCTGACTTCACCTTTTTTCATAGAAAAGGCTGCATCTTCAAACGCTTTGACCATTGTGCCATCTTGTGCAAAATAACCTAAGTCCCCACCATTGGCTGCAGATGGGTCTTTTGAGTATTTTTTTGCCAAAGCAGCAAAATCGTTTGGATTGGCTTTGACTTCAGCAAGTACTTTTTCGGCTTCTTTTTTAACTTTTTCTTTTTCTGTTTCATCTGCTCCTGCAGGAACAGTCAATAAAATATGTGAAACCTGTCTTTCAGGACGGTTGAATCTTGCCTGATTGGCATCGAAAAAGGCTTTGATTTCAGCATCTGTGATGGTTTCTTTAGCAGCTAATTCAGGAATGGATAAAGTTAATACATCCATTTTTATGGCTGCTTTTTGGGCAAAGTCTTCTTTGCGGGTGTCGTAAAATTTTTGTAGGTCTTTGTCGTTAACGACAACTTTATCAATATAGCGTTCTGGGTTAAATAGGGTGGTACGAACCACTTTAACGGCGGTTTGTATTTTGGTTAATTGTTCAATTTGTTGTTCTGTACTAAATTGTCCCATTTGTAAAATGGTGAACATATCCATTAAATAAGCTTGTTCCGTCATTTCTTTAAGACGTGCTTGAACAAACAATCTTTCTGTAATATTGCGTGATTTTAAAAATTCATCGTATTTTTTCTGGCTAAATGTGCCATTTTCTTGGAAAGCTTGAATAGCAATAATTTCTTCTTTTAGTTTTTTTGTCAGTTCATCTTGAGAAACCACAAACCCCATTCTTTTTGCAGCTTCAATGAGATATTTTTGTCTGAGAAGCTGTATATAAACGGCTTCATTCATTTGATCTGATTGTTCAAGTTGTTGTGCTTCGATTATATTTTTGATTTCTTCAGTTGATACAGAACTGTCACCAACGGCAGTAATATAGCTACCTTCTGGGCCACCCATATCTGAAAACTGATAACCAACGCCACCAACAAAAGTAAGTGCAATGAGGCCTAAGATAATCTTGGCGGGTGTTTGAAATTTTTCTACGGCATGGAACATGGTATTGTCTTTGTGTTAATTAAGTTAAAACAGCTATTTTAGCAAGCAAATAAACAAAAAGGTGAACTAAATTCAGTTCACCTTATAGAATACACCTTAGGCACTCAATTATAGAGCGTCTTTAAGTGCTTTACCTGCACGGAATTTAGGTGTTTTTGCTGCAGGGATTTTAATCGCTGCGCCAGTTTTAGGATTGCGACCGTTACGTTCAGCACGTTCACCAACATAGAATGTACCAAACCCAACTAAAGTGACATTGTCACCTTTTTTTAGGCTTTCAGTAACTGCTTTGATCATACCATCTAGGGCTTTACCAGCAGCAGCTTTTGAAATATCAGCATTTTGTGCAATTGCTTCAATTAATTCAGACTTGTTCACTTAAGTCCCCTTTCTCTAAGGTTATTTTAGGCTTGTAACAAAAATTAAATAAATTTTGTGATTAATACTTAAATCTTCTCACGTGATACAGGTTGCTTTATAGCAAGGCTAAAATCAGTGTGTCAAGCGGCGATATGCATAAAATCAAATTTATTTATGTAAAATTCGCTTTTCATCATAAAAAGTATCACTAATTTAGTGTTTTGGTGTACTTGCTAGTTTACTTCTGGTCACTTTTTTAGGCTCCGGAATAATATTAATTTGGGCCGTTGGCAGCTTTTCTAAACTCAGTGAAAACACCTCATCTATCCATTTGACAGGATGAATGGTCAGCTTGTTTTTAATATTATCGGGAATCTCTTCTAAGTCCTTTACATTGTCTTTCGGAATCAGAACATGTTTAATACCGCCACGTTGTGCCGCCAGTAGTTTCTCTTTCAGCCCACCAATGGGTAAAACTTCTCCACGTAACGTTACTTCGCCTGTCATGGCGACATTAGCATGTACTGGTATATTGGTTAAAGCAGAAACAATGGCAACGGTCATGCCAATACCTGCACTTGGGCCATCTTTAGGTGTTGCGCCTTCTGGTACATGGACATGAATGTCTTGTTTTTCATAAAAATCGGCAGTAAGTCCAAGCGATTCTGCCCGATAACGCACAACACTTAAAGCCGCAGTAATGGATTCTTGCATCACTTCGCCTAATTGACCTGTGCGAATAATTTGCCCTTTGCCTTTTAAGGCAACAGCTTCAATGGTCAGTAATTCTCCCCCCACTTCTGTCCAAGCAAGTCCTGTTACCTGTCCCACACGGTTTTCTGATTGTGCCACACCAAAATCAAAACGACGCACACCTAAGAAATCAACTAGGTTATTTGTGGTTATTTCAGTTGTTGTGGCTGTTTTTGCTTTTCTGCCTCTTGTGGGTGCTATGGGGGTGGCTAAACTGTCTTTAGTGATGACTTTGCGGAAAATTTTGGCTATTTCTCTATCTAAAGAGCGCACTCCTGCCTCACGAGTATAGTAACGAACAATATCTCGAATCGCATCTTCATGTATGTGTGCTTCATCTTCTTGTACACCATTGACTTTTTTCTGTTTAGGGACAAGGTAGTTGCTGGCTATATTGATTTTTTCGTCTTCCACATAGCCAGATAGACGAATGATTTCCATTCTGTCCATTAAAGCAGGGGGAATATTCAAAGAGTTGGCCGTGGCAATAAACATCACATCGGACAAGTCATATTCAACTTCAGCATAATGGTCAACAAATGAATGATTCTGTTCTGGATCAAGAACCTCTAATAATGCACTGGCAGGGTCTCCACGAAAATCCTGAGCCATTTTATCGATTTCGTCCAATAAGAATAGCGGGTTTTTAACGCCAACTTTGGTCATATTTTGCAAAATTTTCCCTGGCATAGAACCGATATAGGTACGTCTATGTCCTCTGATTTCGCTTTCATCACGTACACCACCTAGAGCCATACGTACATAGTTACGACCTGTTGCCTTGGCAATTGATTCTCCTAAAGAGGTTTTACCCACACCAGGAGGGCCTACTAAACACAAGATAGGGCCTTTAATTTTATCTACTCGTTTTTGTACTGCTAAATACTCTAAAATGCGTTCTTTTACTTTTTCAAGGCCATAATGATCCTGATTTAAAATGTCTTCTGCTTTTTTGATGTCTTTATTGACTTTTGTTCTTTTTTTCCAAGGAAGATTTAACAATGTGTCAATATAGGTTCTGACAACAGTTGCTTCTGCTGACATGGGGGACATCATTTTTAGTTTTTTCAGTTCACTTAATGCTTTTTCTTTGGCTTCTTTGCTAAAGCCAACTGAATTGATTTGTTTTTCCAGTTCATCCAGCTCATTGGCGTCTTCATCATCTCCAAGTTCTTTTTGAATGGCTTTTATTTGTTCGTTTAGATAGTAGTCACGTTGACTTTTTTCCATCTGTCTTTTGACTCGGCCACGAATACGTTTTTCTACCTGTAAAATATCGATTTCTGCTTCTATTTGTTCAATTAAATAGTTTAGACGGTCTTTGGTATCCAATAGTGCGAGTACTTCTTGGCGCTGATCCAGTTTTAATTGTAAATGTGCCGCAATGGTGTCAATTAATCGACCATTTTCTTCAATGGTGATGATATTGTTGATTACTTCTACTGGAATTTTTTTATTGATTTTAACCAATTGTTCAAATTGGTTAATCAATGCACGGCGCATTGCTTCAATATCTTTATCTATGCCGTCAACTTCAACTTCTTCTATTTGTTCAAATGTTGACTCAAAGAATTTGCCGTTATCGGTTAAATTGGTGCGTTTGGCACGATATTGACCTTCTACCAATACTTTAACTGTGCCATCAGGTAGTTTAAGCATTTGTAAAATAGTCGCTACAGTACCAATTTGATATAAATCGTCAGGGCTGGGTTCTTCTTGATTTGGATTTTTTTGTGCCAATAAAAATACTGGGCTATCATTATCCATAGCTTGTTCTAATGCCGCAATAGAGTAGTCTCTACCAACAAATAATGGTAGTACCATATGCGGAAAGACCACGACATCTCGTAGTGGCAAAACAGGCAATGCTTCTAGAATTGGTGTGTTTTGTTCGGACATTTTTAACCTCAGTGTTAATTTTCTATCTAAGTGGAGCCAAGTTAAGTTAATTTCAAGTTCACTTTTATTTTCTTTATGATTTATTTACGACAGAAGGCCGTTTTTAAAGTGGAAACGGATAAAGAAAATTATGTCAACAGTAAGGCTTGCATTAAACGCATACCTTGCTCCCATGAGCCAATATTTGATTGGGCATTAATATGGCCAATATTGCCCGCATTATAAAAACGTGTATTAATTTTGTTGGCTAAATCTTGAGCACAACTAAGAGAGCACAGAGTGTCATTGTTGCTACCAACAATGAGCATGGGGAAGTTAATGGTAATGGGGTAAAAATGTTCAGGCAACGGCATCTTTAATGTGGGCGCCGCAACTAAAGACGAGCAAATTTGTTTTTGATCCAACAAGGAAGCTTGTTTTGCCCACTCTAATAAAGCGATGCCGCCAAAACCATGAGTCACAATGAATACTTTGGTTTCTATTTTTGTTATTGTCTGGGAAATAGAAGCAATCGCCTCAGAAATAGGCTTGTGTGCTGAACAAATGATTTCTTGAGATAAAGGATAGTTTCGTTGCCAAAAGCGTAACCAATGTCCTTTAGTAGGTTCATCTTCATCCATAATAGCCAGCAAAGTCATCTCTTCAAGATCAAGCATTTTTAGGCGTAGTCCACAATTAAAGGGGCATGATCAGAAAAGCGTTCATCTTTATATACATGGGCGCTTTGTGCTTTTTTTGCCATTTGGGGCGAGACTATTTGATAATCTATTCTCCAGCCTACATCTTTTGCATAGGCTTGACCACGATAGCTCCACCAAGTATAACCAGGCTCTTCTGGATAGAGTGTACGCCAAATATCGACCCAACCAATTTCTTCTAGTACGTGGCTGAGCCACGCTCTTTCTTCTGGCAAAAAACCAGAGTTTTTTTGATTGGCTTTCCAGTTTTTTAGATCAATATTTTGATGGGCAATATTCCAATCGCCACAAATGACAATGTTTTTAGGCTCATTAATCATTTGTTTTAAAACAGGCAAAAGCGCATCTAAAGCACGATATTTAGCCTCTTGTCTTTCTTCTGAACTACTGCCAGAAGGTAAGTACCAAGATAAAACGGCAGTATCTTTGAAGTCAATACGAATAAAACGACCTTCAGCATCAAACTCTGGGATACCTAAACCATTTTGAACATTAATGGGTTTTTCTTTACTGTAAATGGCTACGCCACTATAGCCTTTTTTCTGAGCGCACTCAAATACGCCATGGTAGCCATGGGGTGAAAGAATGTTTTCGTGTAAATCACATAAGTGTGCTTTGACTTCTTGTAAACAAACAACGTCAGCATTGCTTTTTGATAGGTAATCAAAGAATCCTTTTTGAGCAGCCGCTCGGATTCCATTTACATTGGCGCTAATGATTCGCAACTCAATTCCTCCTAAATCATATGAAAGTGTGGTTGTTTTTTAACTATTATGAATTTATTGCCAAAATATAACATAAATTGAATTGAGCTTATGTGATTTTTATTGATTAAGTAGATAGCCAGTTGAATTATATTTGTGTATTGATTACTGTTGTTTGAAACGCTTTAATATTTGATACATATTTAGTGAAATTTATTGTTAAATGGTCACGTTAACCATTTTAACTTATTAAGAGAACACGGTACAATAATGGTCAATTTTTATTTTAGTAAAGAATATTTTATATGAAAGCCCGTCAGTTTTTTATTCGTACTTTAAAAGAGGCGCCAGCAGAAGCTGAGCTACCAAGTCATAAGTTGATGTTACGCGCTGGTTTAATTAAACGAGAAGCCTCAGGTTTATATTCTTGGATGCCATTGGGTATACGTAGTTTACGCAAAGTTGAGCAAATTGTTCGAGAAGAAATGAATAAAGCGGGTTCAGTTGAATTATTAATGCCAGCCGTACAACCTGCTGAGCTATGGCAGGAATCTGGCCGTTGGGAGCAATATGGCAAAGAATTGTTGCGTTTTAAGGATAGACATGACCGTGATTTTTGCTTAGGGCCAACTCATGAAGAGGTTGTGACGGATATTGTTCGTAAAGAAGTGTCCAGCTATAAACAGCTTCCTGTTAATTTATACCAAATTCAAACTAAGTTTCGCGATGAAATTCGCCCTCGTTTTGGGGTAATGCGTTCGCGAGAATTTATTATGAAAGATGCTTATTCATTTCATACAGATTTAGATTCTTTACAAGTAACTTATCAAGAAATGTATGACGCATACTGCCGTATTTTCGATCGCTTAGGGCTTAAGTACCGTCCAGTAGCGGCAGATAATGGCAGCATTGGTGGCTCAGGTTCTCATGAGTTTCAAGTATTGGCTGAAAGTGGTGAAGATATTATTGCTTTTTGTCCTGATTCAGATTATGCGGCGAATCTTGAAAAAGCCAGCGCGTTTGTTGAGCCATTTGATCGATCTTCAGCAAATGAACAGTTAACTAAAGTTCACACTCCTGGTGTAAAAACGATTGATGCATTGGTTCAGTTTTTAAATGTACCTGTTGAAAAAACAGTAAAAGCAATTGTACTTGAAGCTGAAGAAGGATCTTGCCCCATATTGTTACTGCTTCGAGGGGATCATCAGCTCAATGAAGTAAAAGCAGAGAAGTTATCAGGAGTGAAAGTACCCTTAACTTTTGCTTCTGCTGATGCCATTAAGGAGCATTTTGGTGCGAATCCAGGTTCTTTAGGTGCAGTAGGATTTAGAGGTAAGGTGTACGCCGATTTGGCAACCCAAAATCTAACCGATATGGTGGTCGGTGCAAATGAAGATGACTACCATTATACTGGGTTTAATTATGGTTGTGATGCGCCAGAGCCAGAGTTTGTAGATATTCGCAATGTGGTTGATGGAGATTTAAGCCCTTGTGGTAAAGGTGTCTTAAAATTGGTTAGGGGTATTGAGGTTGGTCATGTGTTTCAATTAAAAGACAAATACTCCCAAGCGATGAATGCTGTATTTTTGGATCAAAATGGCAAAAGCCAAGTGATGCAAATGGGGTGCTATGGTATAGGGATTACTCGAATCGTTGCTGCCGCTATAGAACAGAATTTTGATGAGTCAGGTATTATTTTTACCAATAGTATGGCCCCTTTTACTGTAGTGATTGTGCCCATGAATTACTATAAAAGCGACTCTGTTCGAGAGGCAGCAAATAAACTGTATCAGCAATTGCTTGATTTAGGGGTAGATGTTTTATTGGATGATAGGGATGAGCGGGCAGGTGTATTACTTGCAGACTCTGAACTATTGGGTATCCCTCATCGAGTAGTGATTGGGGATAGAGGTCTACAAGTCAATGAAGTAGAATATCAACTAAGAGCAGGTAAAGTGTTGGAAAAAGTTGCGGTAGATAAAATAGTGCCTAAGATTATTGATCAATTAAAATAGTGATTATTGGTTAAGTAAAAAGCATTGGCTTAAAAGCCAATGCTTTTTATGTTGAGATTGATTAAGGGCGTTCTTTATATTGTGGATAATCGTCACAAATATCAAACCATGCCGCTTTATGGGTTGTAAAAATATGGCTTTTGTTCTTTGGCTCAATTGGAGAGTCCAATGTGCCAATTCTTAGGCGATAATGGTTTTTATCATTATCTCTGCTGCTGTATAAAGGGGAGCCACATTGTCTACAAAAGTACCGATTAACGCCAACTGAAGAAGAAAAAGACTTTAATTGGTCTTGCCCAGAGATCAGTTTGAACTGATCGGTTTGAATCACTGCGGCTGAATTAAATGCTGACCCTGTTGCTTTTTGACAGTTGTGGCAATGACAAAAAACAATTTGCTCAATTGCTTGGTTTAATTGATATACAATTGCACCACATAAGCAGCTACCTTTTAACATAAAATACTCCTGAAAGTTTTTATTGATATAGTGCTTGATCCAAATCTTCTAAAATATCTTCAATTGCTTCTATACCTATAGATAAGCGAATCATTTCTGGGCGAACTCCCGCTTTGAGTTGCTCTTCTTCACTCATTTGACGGTGGGTTGTAGAAGCTGGATGGCAAGCAAGTGATTTTGCATCCCCAATATTGACCAGACGTTTAAAGATTTTAAGCGCATCATAAAAACGAATACCTGCTTCATAACCATCTTTTAAACCAAAAGATAAGATAGCAGATGGTGTACCAGACATATATTTTTTGGCAAGATGATGTTGAGGATGGTCTTTTAAACCTGCGTAGTTGACCCAAGCAACTTTTTTATGTTGTTTTAGATAATGGGCAACTTTCAATGCATTTTCTACATGGCGCTCCATTCTGAGTGCCAGTGTTTCCAAACCTTGTAATAATAAAAACGCATTCATAGGTGACAGAGCAGAACCTGTATTACGCAATGGCACTGTTCTTGCTCGAGCAATAAAGGCGGCTGGGCCAAATGATTCTGTATACACCACTCCATGATAGGCTTCTTCAGGTTTATTAAACATTGCAAAACGTTCTTTATGCTCTATCCATGGAAATTTACCTGAATCAACAATCACACCGCCTAAGGAGTTTCCATGTCCACCTACATATTTGGTAATGGAATGGACAACAATATCTGCACCATATTGGATGGGTTTACATAAAATAGGTGAGGCAACTGTATTATCAACCATTAAAGGAATACCGTGTTGATGTGCTACTTGGGCAAAACCTTCCAAGTCAGCGATATTACCAGAAGGATTGGTGATACTTTCGCAATACACAGCTTTGGTTTTATGGTCAATTAGTTTGGCAATCGCTTCGGGGCTATCATTTTCTGCAAAGCGTACCTTTACACCAAAACTGGGTAGCATATGGGCAAATAGAGTATAGGTACCGCCATATAATTGAGGGGTTGAAACAATATTGTCTCCTGCTTGAGCTAGGGTTTGGATGGCATAGTTTATTGCGGCACTGCCAGATGAAACTGCTAAGGCAGCAATACCACCTTCTAGTGCGGCTAAGCGTTGTTCAAGTATGTCATTGGTTGGGTTCATTATTCGTGTATAGATGTTGCCAGGGACAGCTAAATTAAATAAATCTGCACCATGCTGGGCATTATCAAATTCATAGGCAACTGTTTGATAAATAGGCACTGCAATTGATTTAGTGACTGGATCCGATTGAAATGCATGATGTAAGGCAATGGTGGCGTCTTTCATGAATAATCCTTTTTATAGATAAATTAATAAATTTCTGGTTTAATATTAATTTATTTTTGGTCTTAACAGTAAATTACATATTTTTAATAGGCTGTTTAAAGGGTTTTATGTAAAATAAATCCTTTTGCAGGAAAACTGCGTAAATAATGGTGTTGATTCACTTATTTTTACCAATCAAAGCTATAATATACACTTAAATAATTGAGGATGTCTTTACAGTGATAAAGTTTAATAGAATAAACCATTTGTTCATTCGTTCCTATATTGGTATGGGACTTGTGCTTTTTAGTGGGTTCAGTATTGCACAGGCTGCGCCAATAGCCCCAGAAATTGCCGCTAAAGCGTATTTAATTGAAGATGTGCAAAGTGGGCAGATTTTGTCTTTTAGAGATATGGATCAACAAATTGAGCCAGCATCTTTAACAAAACTGATGACGGCTTATTTGACCTTTGCTGCTTTAAAAGAAGGACATTTGACACTAGAGCAAAAACTGACGGTTTCTGAAAAAGGTTGGGCAGCAGAAGGATCGCGTATGTTCTTAGATCCTAAAACCCCAGCTACTGTGGAAGATATCGTCAAAGGCATGATAGTTCAATCTGGTAATGATGCTTGTATTACTTTGGCTGAGGCTATTTCTGGCAGTGAAGAAGCATTTGTGATGAAAATGAATGATCAAGCTAAACGTTTGGGCATGTTACATACAAATTTTACCAATAGTTCTGGGTTACCTGACCCCAAGCTATATACCACTTTGGCAGATTTGGCTATTTTATCCAAAGCCATTATGAGAGATTTCCCTGAGTATTACCCAATTTATAGTATTAAGTCATTTACGTACAATAATATTACCCAACCTAATCGAAACTTATTGTTGTTTAGAGACCCAAGTGTCGATGGTTTAAAAACAGGACATACTGAAAGTGCGGGTTATAATTTAATTGCCTCAAGTAAGCGTAATGGGCGTAGGGTCTTGTCCATCGTTGTAGGCACTAAAAATGCCATTGAGCGGGCGAATGAAAGCAGTAAATTACTCAATTGGGCGTTGCAATTTTATGAAACACCCAAACTTTATTCTGCCAATCAGGTTATTTCAAAAGTAACTGTTTATAAAGGTAAAAAAAATGAGTTGCCAATAGGGTTTACTGATGATGTCTATGCCACAGTGCCAAAGGGCGCTTCTAAGGAGATTTCCCCTGTTTTGGAAACGTATCAGCCTGCATTAGCGCCTATACAAAAAGGGCAAAAAGTAGGTGTTTTAAAAGTGAGCTACCAAGGTAAACTATTGTATGAACGTCCTGTTGTTGCTTTAGAGGCAGTGGAAGAAGCGGGAATATTTGGTCGTATATGGGACAGTATTATCTTATGGTTTAAATCATTTTAATCATAGATTATTGAGATGCTATTTTAGAAGACTATTATGGAACAAAAAGAAAGCTTATTGGTATTTCCTTGTCGCTTCCCCTTAAAAGTGATGGGAGAAAGTCATCCTGAGTTTAGTGAGCGCCTGTTATACGCGGTGCAGGAGCATGCACCGCAAACAGTTGCTGAAGATGTCACGCTTAAATTAAGCAGTAAAGGTAATTTTGTCAGTGCGACCATTACCATTACTGCTCAAAGTAAAGAGCAATTAGATAACGTTTATTTAACCCTAACAAGCCACCCATTGGTAAAGGTTGTGTTTTAATGAAAGTGAAAAAATTAGGGTTAAGTGACTATCAACCTGTATTTAAGGCTATGGAAGATTTTACATTAAATCGACATCAGCATACAGAAGATGAACTGTGGATTGTTCAACATCCAGCTGTTTTTACCCAAGGGTTAGCAGGAAAACCAGAGCATATTTTAGTGAATAGTGATATCCCAGTGGTGCAAATTGATCGAGGGGGGCAGGTGACTTATCATGGCCCGGGTCAGCTGGTTGTATACACGTTAATTGATTTTAAGCGTCGCAAAATAAGTGTACGTGATTTGGTTAGAACATTAGAAAACAGTATTATTGCCACATTAGCTGAATATGGTATTACTGCCCATGGCGACGTAAAAGCACCAGGTGTTTATGTAGAAGATAAAAAAATAGCTTCTTTAGGGTTACGTATCCGAAATGGTGCGGTGTATCATGGTTTAAGTTTAAATGTGAATATGGATTTGACACCTTTTTCTTATATTAACCCTTGTGGTTATGCTGGGCTAGAGGTAGTACAAATAAAGGATTTAGCGCACAATCCTCCTTCTGTGGATGAAGTGGCAGAAATTTTAGTAAAACATTTGCAGCAGCTGTTAAATTAATCAAGTATTGTTGATCAACTTACATTTAAATTTTAGGCTAAATTGGCCAACTGCTTGCGAAAAAAAGTAAATCCTGTTAGGATTCATCCCTTCTTTGAGTCATCGTCCTCAACCTTGTGCTAGTCACACACAAATGATTCCTATTCATAAAAAATCTTATTGTGCTTGTTTTGTTGGTTTGGTTGTCGCCGATGTTGATTAATTAAGCCATTAGGCTTTAGGCAAAACCAAGTCTTACTAAATTTAGAATCAGTATAGATGATCATCTATTTTTTTCTATTGGTTTTTTGTGTTTTTTGAAAAGATACTGTTTTGCTGTATTTTTAGGAATATTATGACCGTTTCATTTGCAGATTTAAATTTAAGTGCACCATTAATTCAAGCTTTAGAAAAAGCAGATTATCAAACACCAACAGATGTTCAAATTCAAGCAATTCCTGCTGCCTTAAAGGGTGAAGATTTACTGGTTTCTGCTCAAACAGGCAGTGGTAAAACAGCAGGTTTTCTATTACCTTCATTAGAAAAATTATTAAAACGTAGTGAACAACCAGGTAAGGGACCGCGTGTATTGGTGCTAACGCCAACACGTGAATTAGCCCAACAAGTAGAAAAAAATGCGCAAGTTTATGGTGAAAATATGCGTTGGTTACGCACAGTTTCTTTAGTCGGTGGTACATCATTTGGTCATCAAACCAGAATGCTCAATAAGCCAATTGATATTATTGTCGCTACTCCTGGTCGGTTAATGGATCATATGAGACAAGGCCGAATTGATTTTAGTCGTCTGGAAGTTTTGATTCTGGATGAGGCTGATCGTATGCTGGATATGGGGTTTATTGAAGATATTGAAACAATTGTTGCCGCTGTCCCTAAAGAGCGCCAAACCTTATTGTTTTCTGCTACATTAGATGGCGTTGTGGGTAAATTGGCCATGCGTTTGACAAATAACCCAACCCGCATTGAAATTGAGCGTAAAGAAGACGGTGCTAAAATTGAGGAACAATTGTTGTATTGTGATGATTTTCGCCATAAGGATCGTTTACTGGATCATATTTTGCGTGACGCAAATATTGACCAATGTGTTATTTTTACTGCCACTAAATCTTATAGTGAAGAATTATCTGATCGACTATATGAAAAAGGTTATGCGTCAGCCTGTTTACATGGTGATATGCCACAAAATTGGCGTAATCGTACTTTAAACGATTTACGTGTTGGTCGAATTAAAATATTAGTGGCAACAGATGTTGCTGCGCGCGGTATTGATGTGCCAACTATTACTCATGTAATCAATTATGATTTACCCAAACAGCCAGAAGATTATGTGCATCGTATTGGTCGCACTGGGCGAGCAGGACGCAGTGGTATTGCCATAACTTTTGCAGAAGTAAAAGAATATATTAAAGTTCAAAAAATTGAGCGCTATTTAAACCGTAAACTACCTGAAGCTGTGATTGAAGGTATGGAACCGACTCGTCGCCGTCCTAAGCCAGAATTTAAAGACAAACGCAGAAGCAATGGCGGTGGCTATAAAGGTAAAGGTTCTTCTGCTGGGCAAGGTAGAAGTGGGCAACCTCAAGGCTATTCAACAGAAAGGCGTTCTGGTTCAGCTAATCGAAAAGGTACATCTAACGCTGCAGGAAGTAGTCGCCCATCTTTTAGTGGTGATAAAAGACGCAGTAGCGGTAAACCATCCACTCAGAGAAGAGCAGCATCTGCTTAATTTTTGAGAAAAAATCAAAACCACCAAAAAATATATTTGGTGGTTTTTTTGTTATCTTATACTTAAGAAACTAATCTCTAAAAGAAGGACTCCAAAAAGCTTGTTTGATCATGGTCAGGCCAGATATACGTTGTATGAGCTCATCTAGATTGGTGCTGTTGGCAGATTCGGTTGTCAAAATTAATTCAATTTCTACTTCGTTTTCTCCAAAAGTGTGAATATCCATATCAGAAATAAAATAATGATTGGCTTTCAATTCCGCTTTTAATAAAGACAGTGCTTCTTTTTGCTGCTCCTTTTCTGTAATCATGTGGATTTCAATGGTTGTTTCAATGGCTTCCATATCAAATGGCCTTCGATTAATAGCGTGAACCACTGGACGTAATAATGTATTGGCCGCTAAAACAAATAGTGTTGCCATAATGGCTTCTAATATCAAATGAGCACCAGCACACGCACCAATTGCAGCAGCGCCCCATAAAGTTGCTGCTGTATTGATTCCTCTTACATTGCCTTCTTCTCGCATAATGACGCCTGCTCCAAGAAAGCCAACGCCAGAGACAACATAAGACACCACACGTGCAACACCTTCTGTACCATAGTTTCCTGCCATATTCACAAATACAGCAGCACCAATTGCGACCAAAACATTGGTACGTAACCCCGCTGTTCGTTGACGATATTGTCGTTCAAATCCAACTAATCCACCTAAAATAAAGGCGGTGATTAAACAAATAAATGTATTAAGTAAGGAGCTTAAGTTTATTAAGAGTATTGCTTTCATATTGCCCTCCTGATTTTTTTAACTTTCAAATTGAATGGGAGGAGAAAATAACCGTAAACAAACGGTTATTTTCCTAAGTTTAGTGAGTAAAGTATTGATTAATACCATTGTCCAAATCGGCGGATATAAATGGTTTTCATCAGTTGAGCAACAATACAATAACTTAATAATGTGGCAATGAGCCAAGGGAAATATGACCAAGGCAATGCTTGTAAACCAACCATAGGCCCTAATGGTGAGAATGGCAAATAAATACCAATGCACATAACCAATATGGTTGCCAAAAGGACAGGCAGTGTCGCTGTACTTTGCACAAATGGTATTTTGCGGGTTCTGAGCATATGCACAACCAATGTTTGTGACAATAAGCCCTCAATAAACCAGCCTGAATGGAATAAAGATTCCATAGCAACACTGGTTGCACCAAATACAAACCACATTAAAGCATAAGTAGAGATATCAAAAATAGAGGATGTTGGTCCAATCCAAATCATAAAGCGACCAATATTAGGTGCATCCCATTTACGAGGTTGACGTAAATACTCTTCATCCACTTTATCCCATGGTAAAGTCATTTGAGATAAATCGTAGAGTAAATTTTGTACCAGTAATTGAATGGTCATCATAGGTAAAAAGGGTAAAAAAGCACTGGCAATTAAAACAGAAAATACGTTACCAAAGTTAGAACTGGCAGTCATATTGAGGTATTTATTGATATTACCAAATGTTTCTCGGCCTTTAATGACACCTTGTTCAAGTACCATTAAGCTTTTTTCCAGCAAAATAATATCGGCTGTTTCTTTGGCAATATCGGTTGCAGTATCTACAGAAATACCCACATCAGCATCTTTTAATGCGGGTGCATCATTAATACCATCACCTAAAAAGCCAACGGTATGTTCATTTGCTTGCAATACTTTGAGAATACGAGATTTTTGCATGGGAGACAGTTTGGCAAACACAGTATTTTGTTCTACTTGTGTAGACAGTTCGGCATCTGTGAGTTGCTCAATATCATTGCCCAGCATAGGGGTACCAACATGAATGCCTACTTCACGACAAATTTTACTGGTAATAATGGCATTGTCTCCTGTGAGAACTTTAATTGAGACGCCATACTCCTGCAAAGCACAAATAGCTGCTTTAGCACTTTCTTTGGGTGGATCTAAGAAAGTTAAAAAACCTTGAATGGTTAGATCACACTCATCAGTATTGTTGTATTGTGGTTTAAGCTGTTCTTTTGTAATCCTTTTAATCCCAAGCATCAATACTCTAAAACCTTCAGTATTGTATTGTTCATTTAAAATAAACAGTTGTTTTTTTCGCTCCTCTGTTAATAAAGCAACACCTTCTTTTTCCTTAATGTGAGTAGAAATACGCATCATTTCTTCTACGGCACCTTTACAAATTAAGACTTGTTGCCCATCGTGTTCGACGATTACAGATAAACGGCGACGTTCAAAATCAAAAGGAAGCTCATCTATTTTTGACCAATTCTCTGGTATGGTGAGTTCTGGATGCTCATTCATATAATGAACAACGGCTTTATCCATTAAATTTTTAACACCGCTTTGATGAAAACTATTTAACCAGGCCAACTGAAAAACTGAGTCATCTGTTTCATCATCCACATTAATATGATGTTGTAAAATAATTTGATCTTGAGTGAGTGTGCCTGTTTTATCTGTACATAAAACATCCATTGCCCCCAAGTTTTGAATAGCATTGAGCCTTTTAACCACTACTTTGTTTTTTGCCATTGCCATCGCACCTTTTGCAAGGTTTGCGCTCACAATCATTGGTAACATTTCTGGGGTGAGGCCTACTGCTACAGCTAATGCAAATAATGCAGCTTCTCCCCAATCTCCTTTAGTGAACCCATTGATTAATAAAACAATAGGAATCATCACCAACATAAAGCGAATTAATAGCCAGCTAACACTATTAACTCCTTTATCAAAAGCAGTTTGTGCTCTAGAACCAACAATTGATTTAGCTAAAGAGCCAAAGTATGTGCGTTCAGCCGTTGCAATCACTACTGCTGTTGCTGTACCACTGACAACATTTGTTCCCATAAAGCAGAACTGATTGAGCGCCAGTAATGAGTGCTCGTTTTTTTCTGAAGAAATATCTTGAGTAGCAGATTTTTGAATAACATGACCCATAGTGTCATATTTTTCAACAGGTAAAGATTCTCCTGTTAAAATTGCTTGGCTAATGAATAAATCTTTTGATTCAATGAGTCGAACATCAGCTGGAACAATATCGCCACTATATAGTTGAATAATATCGCCTGGCACTAAACCTGCAATGGGTACTTCCCTTATTTTGGTGCGCCTGTCTTTTTGAGAACGACGTAAAACAGAAGCTGTCGTTTTTACCATTGATTTTAGTGCCATTGCTGCTTTATTAGAGCGGTATTCTTGCCAAAAACGCAGCAAAGAGCTGATTAAAATCATAGTCGTGATGATGATGACTGCTGTGATATCAGTTGGTTCTTTATGCTGTCGAGGCAGCCAATAATCTGTAATAAAGCTGATGATGGCCAAAATAGCCAATACGTAAATAAAGGGATTATTAAAAGATTTGAGTAGCTGTGTGAAGATAGAAGGGGCTTTTTCATGAGCCACTTCATTGGCGCCATAAATTCTCAAGCGCTCATCAATGTTTCTTAAAAACAAACCATCTTTACTGGTTTGTAAGCGTGCCAAAGTTTCATCCAAATTGATTTTGGCGTGTTCTGCGCAAGAAATATATTTGGGAAAGGCGCTTTGATGAACAATACTGTTTGTATATTGTTTTTTCATGGTTAATACTCCTGATACCCATATCTATTTCACATAGACACGAGTAAGGCACCATGAACTATGGAAAGATGAATAGGTAAGTGGTAATCAAGTAATAAAAATAAAATATTGGTTGACCTAACAAGGTCGTATTACTGGGATCATCGTCCATAGTGGATTCCTTTCAATAGTCAAAAGTAAACTTATCACATATTGAGTATGTGAATAAGTAAGTCACCACAAAAACAGAAAGAAGAAAGAGATCTTCTAGATTTATGCCTTAGCTGTTTAGCAGGCATCCAGAAGTGAATAAGGAAAACTGCTTAGACAGAATATAAAGACATAACCTGATTTTGCAGGCTAGTTATAAAAAAGTATGAGAGCCTCGATGAGGGTTCCATAATGTGCTGTGTTACCTTAAAAATGAAAACGCAGAAATTATAGAATAAAAACATAGATTAAACAATATACTTATTTAAAAGTAAAAATTTAGACGTAAATGAAAGTGTCAATTATATGTTGGTTATTTTATAATTTCTATTAAATAGATAAGAAATTAATGAGGTTAAGAAAAGGAGTTGGTCTGTTTTGATGCTAAATTTAAAACAACACCTATGAAACGTTTTTGATAGTCGTATTTATTCATAATTCCATATAAAACTCTATTTTTTGCCCGAAGAGGGTGTTTTTTTAAATTTTAACTTGAAGTGAAACGCCATCACAGCATTCCCTTTACAACGTATTTTGTCAATAAGGGTAATGGAGTCAATTAAGCTAATAGGTAGTTTTTTATTTTCTACATAGATATATTCAGGTGTAAAGCGTACTTGTTTTAATTTCCCTGTGGATGATTTTTTAATATACAAGATAAATAGAGTCATCGCAGAAGCAGGAAAAAATAACCAAGGAGAAGCTTTATCTGGATCCCCTACAAATAAATTTGCTAAAGAACCAAATGCCATTAATGCAAAGAAAAATGCTATTAAAGAATGCCAAGCTTTATGTCCGCTTGAACTACAACGCCATTCTTTTATAATTTCTTCTACCATATATTTTCAGTTTTGGTTAATTTGTTGTATAGCCCGTCAATAATATGTCTTCTTGTGTTAAAGAATAGGTTGATTCAATTTCTAAGCTACTATTTATTAATGAGTCACTCAAATTTTCCTGAGCATAGAATTGTTGCATGTGTTCAACAGACTCTGCTTGAGAAAGTTCTTCTCCTGTTTGGTTGTGTTGAGCATGTTCTTCCGATATAGAAGAGGGGGGGGCGATTGTTTGCTCTGTTTGGCTCGATTGTTGTTCTGTTTCAGGTGTGACTAAATCGTCAATATCAATATCTTCTGTTTGTTCCACAGGGATTGTGCCACCCACTTGTTTGTTTCTAATAGTCATATAGGCATCTCTCATATAAGCATATGGGTCTAGAGCTGCATCATCAATGCTATCAGTTAAATCAAGAATTTGTTCTCGCTTATCAACTGCTGATACAGCAGCAGCGCCATATACATCATATTTACCATGAAAATATAATTCAGATGGTGCTGGGGCAGCGAAAATAATGGTTGTTCCAATTGAATCTCTTACCGTCGAAGGGCCAAGTAAAGGGTAGACAAAGTAATTACTGTTTTTCCAGCCCCAACTGGCAAAAGTATCTCCTAATGTATTTTTGTTATCAGGCATCTGTGCTTCTCCAGCAATATCAAATATGCCAAAAATACCGAAAGTCGAATTAATCGCCACGCGCATTACATCAATACTGGTTTTTTCTATATCGCCTCTTAATAAGTTACTGCCTGCGCTGTACATATCGCGAAAATTATTGAAAAAGTTAGAAACGCTTTTACGAACAGGCTTAGGTGTGACGAAACGGTACCCTTTAGCAACTGGTTTGAGTACTGCACGGTCAACTTTATCGTTTACTTTAAACATAAAACGATTATAACCTTCGTATGGATCAAGAGGGTTTCTCTCCGCCTGAACACTATTCATACTGCATGCAAATAATATACTGACTGTTAAAATTTTGAGTGATTTATTGTGCATTTTTCTTAGGCTCCATAACAGTACTTAAGTCGTATAATTCGATAAGTAATTGAACAGATCGGGGTAGATTTTTTATTGTAATTGGTCGTTTACGTAAGGCACAGAGTAAAAGAGATACACAGGCTGAATCTGCACGGGTTACTTCACTCAGATCAAGTGTATTGATTTGATCGCTCAAAGCTGCCAACAATTGATTTTCATCGTCTCTTTGAATACTCATTATTGTTAGCTCACCTTGAAGAGCCAATGTATCTGCCTTTACTTGAATATGCATGATTAATTATTGCCTTTGTTGTTTTTATCTTTTAGCTCTTGAATTAATCCATCAATACCTTGTTTTGAAATGGTTTCGTTAAATTGGTTACGGTATACAGTTACCAAACTTGCACCTTCCACACTGACATTATAAACACGATATTTATTACCACTTTGGTACATGGTGTAATCCATTAAAATAGGTTTATTATTGTTGGCTAAAGCCACTTCTGTAGATACTACAATTTCTCGACCATTATTATTCGATTTTGGGTTGTCCTTAACATTCACTTTGGCATTTTTGTATTTCATCATTGTGCCAGAGTAAGTGCGAATAAGCAGTGTTTCAAATTCTTTTGTTAAAGCAGCTTGTTGATCCTTGCTGGCACTACGCCATTCTCTGCCTACAGCCAAAGCACTCATGCGTTGAAAGTCAAAGTAGGGAATAGCATAGTTTTCAGCTTGAGTACGGATTTGGCGAGTGTTTTTACCATTGTCTTTTGCTAAGATATTCAGTACTTGTTGAATATTACCTTTTAGTTGGTTAGCTGCTTCTTGTGGGCCTGCAATTGCAAAACCAATACTTAAAGCACCAATTAACACACCATTTAACCATTTTTTCATTTCGTTTCACCTTTATATATCATTATCAATTGACTGTTTTAGTCTGCATTTTTTTCTGCAACACTGGTCATAAATTTACCAATTAACTGTTCTAATATTAAAGCAGAACTGGTTAAGGTAATTTGGTCACCATTTTGTAACTCTGCTTCTTCAGCACCTTGCACTAGGCCAACATATTGTTCACCCAAAATACCAGAAGTTAAAATTTCGGCTGAAGCGTCTGTACTGAAACGATAGTGTTTGTCCAGTTGAATGTCTACTCTAGCCACAAATTTTTTAGTATCTAAACTGATGTTGGTCACACGTCCAACAACAACACCTGCTGTTTTGACTGGCGCTTTGACTTTTAAGCCACCAATATCTGTAAATTCTGCATAGACAGAATAAGTTTGTGTTGGGGTTTGTGTGGTTAAGTTGGCTACGTTTAATGCTAAAAACACAATAGCAGCGATACCTAAAGCGACAAAAATTCCTACCCAAATTTCTAAAGCATTTCTTTTCATATTAATTTGCCATAAACATAAATGCGGTTAAAATAAAATCTACAGCCAAAATAACCAAGGAGCTGGTGACGACTGTATTTGTGGTGGCACGTAAAACACCCTCTGGTGTTGGTTTACAATGAATACCTTGATAAACAGCAATAAAACTGATGGCTACACCAAAGGCAAAGGCTTTAATAAAACTATTGACGACATCATATGACCAATCAACAGAGCTTTGCATTTGAGACCAAAAAATACCATCATCTAATTTAAGTGCCAATACGCCAATGAGGTAAGAGCCAATAATACCCATTACATTAAAAATAGCCGTTAAAAAGGGCATAGAAAACACACCAGCCCAAAAGCGTGGTCCGACAACACGTGCAATAGGGTTTACTCCCATAATACTCATTGCATCAAGCTGTTCGGTTGTTTTCATCAGGCCAATTTCACTGGTCATAGCGCTGCCAGCACTGCTGGCAAATAATAAAGCAGCCACTACTGGCCCCAATTCACGTAAAATGGATAATGCAACAGCAACCCCCAGTGCATCCGTTGCTTTAAATTTAACCAATAAATTATAACCCTGTAAAGCCAGTACCAGACCAACAAACAACCCAGATACCGCGATAATAATAATGGAAAATACCCCAGAAAAATAAATTTGGCGTATGGTTAAACGGGTTCGTAAAAAACTGGTGGGGGAATGGCGTAAAACGCTCAGGAAGAAAAAAGTAATCCGTCCTAGTAAGGCAAAAAAATTTAAGGTCTTTTGGCCAATTGTTTGGAAAAAATTTAACAGGTAGTTCATTTTATCGATTCCCTTTGCAGTAAATCTTCTGTGAGAGAATGTACATTTGGGAAGCGGTATTCAACTGGTCCATCAGGTAAACCATTAAAAAACTGTTTTACCCAAGGGGAGTTGTCTTGTTTAAATTCAGTGGGTGTACCATCAAATTTAATTTGTCCTTCAGATAAGAAGATGACTTGATCAACAATATCCAGAGATTTGGTTAAATCATGCGTGACCATCACACTGGTTGCTTCTAAAGCCCGGTTAATCCGAGCGATTAAATGAGCAATAACGCCTAACGAAATAGGGTCTAACCCAGTAAAAGGTTCGTCATAGAGCATTAAGCTTGGGTCTAACGCAATGGTTCTTGCTAAAGCAACACGTCTTGCCATACCACCAGATAAATCACTGGGCGTAGATTCTTCAATACCTCGTAATCCGACTGCATTCAGTTTTAATAAAACCAAATCCCTGATCATTTTTTCTGGTAAGTGTGAGTGTTCCCTAATTGGAAAAGCGATGTTTTCAAAGATAGATAAATCGGTGAACAGTGCGCCAAATTGAAAAAGTACCCCCATTTTACGACGATGTTCATAAAGCTCAGTCTCACTAAAACTGGCTAAATCTTTACCATTAATTAAAACTTGCCCTGACTTAGGTTGTAATTGACGAGAAATAAGACGTAATACAGTGGTTTTTCCACTGCCCGAACCACCCATAATGGCCACAAAACGACCCTGCTCAATAGAAATATTGAGGTCTTTTAAAATTGGACGATCAGAGTAAGCAAAGTGTACATGCCGAAACTCAATAAAAGGTGTATTCATAACATTCTTAAATTAATAACTCTTCATAGTAACTGTTTTAGAAAGGTTATTCAACTTGTGTATCATTTTCCTATGTTTTATTGGTAAATAAAAACATACTTAAATCAGTAAAGACATTTGATTTTTTTTATGGTCAGTTTATTTAAATCTGTTTGTGCCTACGTGCTTAAATAAAATGTATAATGTTTTCTTTTTCCAGAAGCTTGATTTAAGTATGCATGTCAGTGATTTTGATTTTAATTTACCAGAAGAGTTAATTGCACAGTATCCACCAGAAAAAAGAGGGGATAGCCAGTTACTTGTAGCAAAGCAACAACATATTATTGACACACAATTTGTCAATATTATTGATTTTGTCTCAGAAGGGGATTTATTGGTTTTTAACGATACTAAAGTCATTAAAGCGCGTTTATTTGGGCAAAAGGAGTCTGGTGGCAAAGTTGAGGTCTTGGTTGAACGGGTTTTGGATGATCATACCGTATTAGCACATGTTAGAGCTTCTAAATCACCGAAACAGAACAGTAAAATTTTATTTGAGCACAATATTTGTGCTGTGATGCTTGGACGACAAGATGCACTTTTTCTTTTGCGATTTGAAAACACCCCAAATATATGGGCTATTTTAGAGCAAATAGGCCATATGCCTTTGCCACCTTATATAGAACGTTCAGATGATGAGGCCGATTTAGGTCGTTATCAAACAGTGTATGCTAAATATGAAGGTGCCATAGCAGCCCCAACAGCAGGTTTGCACTTTACAGATGATATTTTAACGCGGTTAAAAAATAAAGGTGTACGTTTGGCGTATGTTACTTTACATGTTGGTGCTGGGACTTTTCAACCTGTCAAGGTGGACAATATTGCCGATCATGTGATGCACAGTGAGTGGTTTAATATTTCAGATGAAACAGTTGTGGCTATAGAACAAACCAAAAAAAACAATAAAAATGTGTGGGCTGTTGGCACAACCACTTTACGTGCATTAGAGTCCGCTGCGACTTCGGGTATATTAAAAGCAGGCAGTCAAGATACCAATATATTTATTACCCCAGGGTTTCAATTTAAAGTAGTTGATGTGCTGGTGACAAATTTTCATTTGCCTAAATCAACTTTATTGATGTTGGTGAGTGCTTTTTCAGGTTTTGAGTTTATTAAAAACGTTTATCAACACGCTATTGAGCACAGATATCGTTTTTTCAGTTATGGAGATGCCATGTTATTGTGGCGTAAAAAATCATGATACATCCAGAAGAAATCCGTTTGAATAAAGATAAAAAAGCATTAAAGCTGGTTTATCAAGATAAAGAGTATATTCTTGAGGCAGAGTTTTTAAGGGTACTTTCACCAAGTGCAGAGGTCAGAGGGCATGGTGTAGGGGATGAAACGTTACAGACAGGCAAAAAAAATGTTCTGATTAATAATATCGAAATGGTCGGGCAGTATGCTTTAAAAATCATTTTTGATGACGGACATGATAGTGGCCTTTATACTTGGGATTATTTATATCAACTGTCTACCAATCAGCAAAAGCTGTGGCAGGAATACCTGCAAAAGTTAGTACAAGAGAATGCTTCTAGGGAGCCGTAAATGGACGAGAATAAAACACATTTTGGGTTTAAAACCATTGGTGAGAGTGAAAAAGCACATAAAGTGGCTGAAGTTTTCCATTCAGTTGCAAAAAAATATGACATTATGAATGATCTAATGTCTGGTGGGCTGCACAGAGTATGGAAACATTTTACCTTAAGCACAGCTCCAGTAAAAAAAGGTCATAAAGTTTTAGATATTGCAGGTGGAACGGGTGATTTAGCAAAAGGCTGGGCCAAAAAAGTAGGTAAAGAGGGTGAGGTTTGGTTAACCGATATTAATTCTTCAATGCTAACAGTCGGTCGAGATCGCTTATTGGATGAGGGAATCATTTTACCTGTTTCTTTGGCCGATGCTGAAAAACTACCTTTTCCTGATCATTATTTTGATGTGGTTTCTGTTGCTTTTGGATTGCGCAATATGACTCATAAAGATAATGCCTTAAAAGAAATGTATCGAGTATTAAAACCAGGTGGGGCTTTGCTTGTATTAGAATTTTCTAAGATATATAAACCATTGGCACCGGCATATGATTTTTACTCATTTAAAGTTTTACCTATGATGGGAAAATTTGTTGCTAAAGATGCAGATAGTTACCAGTATTTAGCCGAGTCTATCCGTATGCATCCAGATCAGGAAACACTAAAAAAAATAATGCATGATGCAGGTTTTGATAAAGTTGATTATCATAATTTAAGTGGCGGGATTGTTGCTTTGCACAAAGGTGTTAAATTTTAAATAGGTTTAGAAAAATGCTTTATTTGGGTGTAATGAATCACTTAATCCATCAGTCAGATGACATTAGGCAGAGCCTGCAAAATTATCATGGGCATTTTTTGATGATCAGTTTAGCTGGACAAAATATACAAGCACTCATTAAGGAAGATGGTTTTTTAGCAAAATCATCTCAAGAGCCAGAAGTTGTGATTACTTTAAAGCAAAGTGCATTACTGAAAGTTGCACAAAAACAAATACCAGGTGTGGCAGATGTGCATATACAAGGAAATCACCATTTGGGGCTGGCCTTATTACCTTTATTGGGTGCGCTTCAATATCATCCAGAAGATGATTTAATCAGACTGTTTGGAGATGATTTGGGTGCTGTAATTGCCAACCGTTTATTTCGTTGTGCCAAAAATTTTTCTGAATTAAAACAAAGAGTAGTAGAGCAAATAACGGATTATGCTTATGAAGAGCATGCTCCTTTTGTGCATCATAAACATTTAGAACAATTAACCGAACACATAGAAACATTACGTGATGATGTCGCCAGATTACAGGCAAGAGTCAATAAATTAAATCAAGATAAAGCATAATAATATGAAGTGGATTACCCGTTTTTTTACCATCAGCTATGTTGTATATCGATTTGGCTTGGTTGATTTAGTTAGGCACAATAAACACTGTAAAGGATTTTTGGCCTTTATTGTTTATTTTATTCCACGTTCGGCAAAAAGTAAGAAATTACCTTTACCCATGCGGGTACGTTTAAGTTTAGAAAGTTTGGGGCCTGTATTTGTTAAGTTTGGGCAAGTGTTGTCAACCAGACGAGATTTACTTTCAGATGATTATGCAGAAGAGTTAGTCAAATTACAGGATAAGGTGCCGCCATTTTCTGGTGAGTTAGCCAAACAAATTATAGAGAAATCTTTAAAGTCTTCCATTGATGAGGTTTATGTTGACTTTAATCCAGAACCTGTTGCCAGTGCCTCTGTGGCACAAGTACATCAGGCTTATTTAAAACAGCAAGATGGCACTCGTGGCGAAAAAGTTGCAATTAAGGTCTTGCGTCCGAATATTCTTTCTGTAATTGAACAAGATTTATCATTAATGCGGATTTTGGCTTTTATTGTATCCAAACTGTTTTATGATGGCAGAAGGCTACGTCCACGAGAAGTTGTGGATGAGTTTGATAAATACTTACATGATGAGTTAGATTTAATGCATGAAGCTGCCAATGCCAGCCAAATTGGGCGTCAATTTGCTCAAAGCACAATGTTGATTATTCCAAAGGTACACTATGAATTAACCACAAAGGAAGTCTTAACCTTACAATGGATGGAAGGCACGCCTATTTCAGATATTCAAAACCTTGTACAAAAAGGCATTGATTTAAAGAAACTGGCTGTAATGGGCGTGGAAATCTTTTTTACTCAAGTGTTTCAGAATGGTTTTTTTCATGCTGATATGCATCCGGGGAATATTTTTATTGCAGACGACGGGCGTTATATTGCGTTAGATTTTGGGATTGTGGGTAGTTTAACAGATTACGACAAACGTTATTTAGCCATTAACTTTTTGGCCTTTTTTAACCGAGATTACCATAGAGTTGCAACTGCTCATATTGAATCGGGTTGGGTACCAGAAGGAACCAGAGCAGAAGAGTTAGAAGCTGCTGTTCGGACCGTATGTGAACCTATATTCAATAAACCTTTATCAGAAATTTCATTTGGATTGGTGTTAATGAGATTGTTTGATGTAAGTCGCCGTTTTAACATCGAAGTACAACCTCAACTGGTTCTATTACAAAAAACTTTACTGAATATTGAAGGGTTAGGGCGTCAGCTTGACCCTGATTTAGATTTATGGGCAACCGCTAAGCCATTTTTAGTTAAATGGACAAATGAGCAAATTGGTCTTAAAGGATTTTGGCAAAATTTAAAACGAGAGGCGCCTGATTGGGCAAAAATACTCCCCAGCTTACCTCGTAAGGTAAATCAACTTTTTGATGATCAAAAACATCAAAATCTTATTGAAGGTTATAAAATTCTGTTGCATACACAAAAAAGGCAAACCTTTTGGTTAGGTTTTATCTCAATCATGTTGTTTTTACTACTAATCAAACAAATTTTTCAGTTTTGACAAAATATAAATTGAATGAAAGCACAGAATTTTTTATTGTGTGGTTTTAAAGCTGTGTGTCAGTACATATAAAATAATTGAAATAGGCTTATTCCTTTGCAAAGAAAGTTAAATCTGTTATCGTGTGAGCCCATTAAAAATCAAAATGAATCAATTTAGTTCGGAGGAACCTACTTGTATTGATCACTATATCTAGTATGAACAATACAAGTGAATATAATATGCAAGCTCCCTTAGCTCAAACAAATATAGTGGTTAGAATAGGACGTTTTTTACATTTATTTGGACTAGTCCTGTTAGGGTTTGGGATTCTGAATTTTTGTTTTCCATTTATTAATCAAGACAAACGCTATGACCACATAAAAAGATGGTCTAAAAAAGTCATGAAATCGCTGAATTTTACTGTTATTGCGAAGGGGAGTATTCCAGAAGATTATGGTAATTTATTGGTGATGGCCAACCATGTTTCTTGGTTAGATATTTTTGCATTAAACAGTGAACATGCTGTTTGTTTTGTGGCCAAGCAAGAAATCAGAAAATGGCCTATGTTGGGTAGAATGGTGGCCCAAGCAGGTACCGTATTTATTAACCGTAATGACCGAAAAGATGCAGTGAGAATCAGTGAAAATGTTGCTAAACGTTTAGAAGAACAACGCGCAGTCGCTGTTTTTCCAGAGTCTACAACTACTGATGGTTTTAGTTTACTTCCTTTAAAAGCAGCTTTATTTGAGTCTGTTTTGTTATCTAAAGGGCAGATACAACCTTTGGCTTTATTATATTATGATGAGCTGGGACAGCGTAGCACTTTACCTTCTTATGTTGGAGAAACATCATTATTTGAGTCATTATTTGTCATTTTGAAGATGAGAAATGCTAAAGTAGAATTAGTATTTTGTGACAGAGTGACACCTGAATCAGAAGATGATCGATTTACCTTGTGTCAAAAAACGCAGGCCTTATTAGAGGCTGAGATTGTAAAGGGATTAGCAAAAAACTAATCCAGCGTATTGTATTCATATATATTTTAAAAAATTTCTTATTGGTGATATTCTATTGCCATCAGAAACAAAAAAAGTTTTTGATGGTGTGTTATTGTTTATGATCCATTGGGAGAATGAAGATGAGTAAAACCAAAAAAATTTCAAAAGATCAATTAGATAAAAATAAAGAAAAAAAGAAAAAAAACAAAGTAATCAAAAAAATAGTCAAACAATTGAATCAATATGATAGTGCAACACTAATCAAAATAAAAAAACATATGCAGTATAAGTCATCAAAAATACATAAATTAAAATAATAATCAATGGGCTAGAAAATAATTCTGAACCCTTTTAATTTCTTAAGTTTTTATTATTTTCTGATATCAAAATAAATGTTATAGTGTTATTTTTAGATGTTTTAATTACTTACATAATATAAATAACATCAACATTTTAGTGTTTTGATAGACATAAGGTTGAAAATAGTGGATATGATAAAAAATTGCCCTGAGTGTTGTTCGCAAATTAGTCAGGCGGCTATGGTTTGTCCTGTATGTACTCAGCGAATTGTGGGCAAGTCTTGCCCAGACTGTTTGACTTTGAGCCCTCAAGAAGCAAAGGTTTGTCGTTTTTGCCAGCATAAATTTCGAGCGGTGAATCAAAAAATGAGTTTTAAACCTTTTCAGGTCAAAGCTGATTCTCTTGCAACTTTATTAATACGTTGGCGTTTTTTTCCTCAAAAAGCAGAGTTTAACGCGGATAAACTGATCATCACCAGTTATGGCTTGTTTGGTTTAACTTCTCATGATGAAGAAATTCCTTGGGAAAAGGTCGCTGGATTTACCCATCATTCAGGGTTGTTTTGGGACTATATCAGTATTGAAACAAGAGGGCAGTCAGCAGCAATTATAAACTGCCTCAATAAACAAAATGCTTCTCGTATTCGTAGTGTTTTACAAGCATTAGAGCGGTAGTTTAAAAATATATCGTGGTTTAGGATTTTAATTTGTATCTATTTTTACAAAAAAGCAGGCTTTTTTAAGCTTGCTTTTTTTATGATGATTCAAAAAAAGAGGATGACTTTATGATTACATAAAGTTAAGGGTTTTTTGCCATCGTTGTATTTTCAAGAGCATAGATAAATTGAGTAAATGCTTCAAAACCTTGGTCTATATCTTCTTTTAAGTTTTTTCTGGTTTGTTCATCAAAATGAATTGTATCAAACAATTTTTCCTCACTGCCCATTGTATGACCAGTTTCATGTGCAAGGTGTGTTTGTCCACAGAATTTTAAATCGATGGCTTCTTGTTGTTTTATTTCTAAAGCAATTGGTGCTAAAGCTTGAAACATCACATTTCCTGTTGCTTCCATGACTTCTATCATCACCAAACGTTGTTGTGCTGTAGTATGTGCAATAAGTCCAATTAAGGTATAGGTTAATTGCCTCACTGCAGCAGAATCGGGTGACCAAATTGAGACCAAATGGTCAGCAAGTGTGGAGGTTTGGTCTAATTTCAATGTTTCCAGATCATGTATAAACCATTGCCAGTGGTTCTCATCTTCAGCGGCATGTATGTTTACCGCTTGTTCAAATTCGTTTTTAGGTGCTGGAAATTTAAGTACGTATTTATTTAGGTCAGCAAAGCTCATAATAAAATGTGACATTGTTGGTAAAAAGCACAATTTATTTTTGGGTGATATAGAGGGATTTTTTAATTGCTGAAAAAAGGATAAATGAGAAAATTGTTTCTTCTGATTATGGATATATTGCATAATTTCATTCATTTTTGTGTTCTTCCTTTTTGGTCTTAAGTTATTTATATACATTGTAAGAAAAACACTATTCTTAATGAAAATACCTATTTTTTGTTATATATTTTTAAATTTAATTGATATATATATTTTATATATATAAATTCATATAAATAAATTTATTTGAAATAATAAAGTGTTAAAGAGGATATTAACCTTTTTTATGAGTGTTACCAGACGGATGCTGTTTCGTAAAGCAGAATAAAACCAAATTATTGCTGTTTTTGCAAAAATCTTCTGCATTTATTAACCTTTTTCTATCATAATATATTTAAGATAATACTGGTACCAAATAAACGAAATTGATAAGGAGAAATACAATGGCTATTCCTGTATTTGGGTTAGGTACTTTTCGTCTAAAAGACGATGTCGTGACTTCATCAGTTAAAACTGCGCTGGAATTAGGCTATCGAGCGATTGATACAGCACAAATTTATGATAACGAAGCGGCTATAGGTCAAGTAATCGCCAATAGTGGTGTCGCACGCAACGATCTATACATCACAACTAAAATTTGGACAGAGAATTTAAGTAAAGACAAACTCATTCCAAGTTTAAAAGAGAGCTTAAAAAAGCTGCAAACAGATTATGTTGACTTGACCTTAATCCATTGGCCATCACCTAATGATGCTGTTCCAGTTGAGGAGTATATGCAAGCATTATTGGAGGCAAAAAAACAAGGGCTTACACGTGAAATTGGGGTGTCTAACTTTACGATTGCATTAATGGATAAAGCAATTGCTACAGTTGGTGCAGCAAATATTGCCACAAATCAAATTGAGTTATCTCCTTATTTGCAAAATCGCCAAGTGGTTGATTGGGCAAGGCAACACGGTATTCATATTACCTCTTACATGACTTTAGCTTATGGTAAAGCTTTAACAGATAATGTGATTATGAGGATTGCGCAAAAACACCATGCAACGCCTGCACAAGTCATTTTGGCATGGGCAATGGGTGAGGGATATTCTGTTATTCCATCTTCAACCAAACGCGAAAATTTGGCAAGTAACTTACTTGCAGTTGATTTGCACCTAGATGAAGAAGATAAAAAAGCAATTGCTGCACTTGAATGTAATGATCGCCTTGTTAATCCAGAAGGATTGGCACCTGTTTGGGATTAATATCTTCAATCACACGGAAGCGTTAAGTTACCCGTGTGATTGCTTTGTATGTTCACTTAAAAAGTCAATAAATGCCCGAATCCTTGGGCTAACAACCTTATCGCTATAATAAACGGCACTAAAAGGCATTTGAACAGGCAAAATTTTGTCTGTTAGCAATTCAATAAGTGTCCCTTGTTTAATTTCTTGATCCACCATATAGTCTGATAAGCAAGCAATACCATTGCCTCTTAGACAAAGCTGTTTTAACGTTTCACCACTATTAGATGAAAGTCCCACGTTAATTTCGTGCAGTTGACCATCGTGGCATGCTATTGGCCAAGTATTTAATGATACTGGTTCCGTAAAACCCAAACAGGTATGGTCTTTGAGATCCTCTACGGTTTCAGGTTGGCCATATTGCTTGACATAGTCGGGTGAGGCAACAATTTTGCGGTAACTGATGAATAGTGAACGCGCTCGTAAACTTGAGTCAGTGAGTGTACCTGCTCGTATGGCAATATCTACTTTGCGTTCAATAAGATTAATAAACGTTTCGGAGGTAACTAATGATAAATTCATCTGTGGATAACGCTTTAGAAAGGATTGAACTAATGGGGTGAGAATATGCAAAATAACAGGTGTTGCTGCATCAATGCGTAACAGCCCTTTAGGCGTGTGTTGAGCTTGCATAAGTTCATTTTCAGCCGCAGCCATTTCCTGTAGAACAAATTGAACTCGGCGAAAATAAAGTTCGCCTTCTTCAGTTAAATTCAACTGGCGTGTTGTGCGATTAAGTAGACTGACGCCTAATTTTAGCTCCAGTTTCTTAATGGCGCGGCTTACGGCTGAATTGGCTTGCCCTAATTGTTCTGCTGCACGACTAAAACTACCACTTTCTACGACTGCTACAAAAATGGCGATTTCTTCTGATGTTGCTTTCATTGTTGCTCCTAAAGCAAAAATATATTGAGATTTTGGCTATTTTTGTTATCGTACCACCTGTGCATAATATCTGTCATCTTATATGATGATTATGGAGTGTTGATTATGCCTTTAGCGTTACTTGCTTTAACAATTAGTGCCTTTGCCATTGGCACAACGGAGTTTGTTATTGTTGGATTGGTACCCACCATTGCAGAACAATTATCGGTTTCTTTGCCCTCTGCTGGATTACTGGTTTCCATTTATGCAATGGGGGTTGCTGTTGGTGCGCCAGTGCTGACTTCCCTGACAGTTAAATTTCCACGAAAACAACTTTTATTGGCACTGATGGTCTTGTTTACCATAGGCAATCTTCTTGCATGGCAAGCCCCAAATTATACTATTTTAGTCATTGCTCGCTTATTAACAGGATTGGCACATGGGGTCTTTTTCTCAATTGGTTCAACGATAGCAACCAGTTTGGTTCCTAAAGATAAAGCCGCTTCGGCAATAGCGATTATGTTTGGTGGGTTGACTGTCGCTTTAGTCACAGGCGTGCCATTAGGAACCTTCATTGGTCAATATTTTGGTTGGAGAGAAACGTTTCTTGCAGTTTCTTTATTGGGAGTTATCGCTTTAGTCAGCAGTTTTATTTTGTTACCAAATAATATTTCTGGACGCAACAATACTCATTTACGGGATATGTTAGAGGTTTTAACACATCCACGTTTACTGATGATTTATGCTATTACCGCTCTTGGTTATGGGGGCGTGTTTACCACCTTTACTTTTTTAGCCCCTATGATGCAAAATCAGGCAGGGTTTTCAGCAAATGCTGTTGGTTGGATTTTATTAGGGTATGGAGTGGCTGTTGCATTGGGTAATATTTGGGGCGGTAAATTAGCCGATAAACATGGTGCAGTTGCCGCATTGACATTTATTTTTGCTGCATTGGCTGTGTTGCTGTTTATCTTTCAGTTTACCGCTTCAATGCATTATCCAGCTTTAATAACTGTTCTGGTAATAGGCGTGTTTGCCTTTGGCAATGTGCCAGGTCTTCAAGTATATGTTGTACAAAAAGCGGAAATTTATACACCTAATGCGGTGGATATTGCATCGGGATTAAATATTGCTGCATTCAATATAGGTATTGCCCTAGGATCAATTATTGGTGGGCAGACTGTTGAACATTATGGTTTGGCACAAACACCTTGGATTGGTGCCGTTATTGTGTTGTTTGCTTTGCTTTTAATTTATATGAGTGGACGTTTAGATAAACATACGAACAAGAAAGCATTTGCTCATGTTATAACAGATAATTAAATAAAGTAAATAACAATAAACCAGCCTAAAATAGCTGGTTTATTGTTATTTGGAGTCAGAAACTAGCCACCATGGGTATCATAAAAAGTGTGAAGTATAGAATATTATTTTTATATATTAATTTTTTACTAAATTTTTTTAGAGTAAAATTTCTATTTATTTTTAAATTGTGTATTTTTTCTGATAATTGTTTTATTTTGTTTTTGTGGGCTATAATGCCGAAAACATATAGAAATACCAAGGCCCCCACAAATGTTAAAAAAAATAGTTGTTCTGTGCTTAATAAGTTTATTAAGCTGTAATCAATTAGTTAACGCTTATGGTGTATATTACAGTCAAGTAAATCCGCCTGAATGGACGAAAATAGATACACCCAATGAACTTAGAGAGCTTATTGATCAGTGTTTTAACTTGATGGGTTATAAACATAGAGTTATTCGGGATCATGACTATAGTAATCATCCTTTGTATGAGCAAGTGAAAATTTGTAGTAGATATGGCGAACCTCTTGAGGAAAGGGAATGGTTTGATAAAAATATTTTAGGCTACAACTTTACTAGGCAAAATATAAAAACAACGGCTAATGTGGATAAACAATTAGAAGAAATTTATAAGAAAATATATCTTTTAATAAGGAATGCTGGTGCGCTTGAAGTTTTCTGGGCGGGGGCTCCATATGATTGGCCTCAAGAGTTCAGTAAAAAGACGGGTTTAATGGAATATTTAAATGAGCTGCTAAAGCAGAATGATTTTAAGTTTGATAGCGTCGATACCGAAAAAGCGCAGATTAAGTTTTTTGGTTCGGCAGAGAAAGCAAAGCAAGCTGAAAATGCTTTTTATGAAGAAAAAATGCGCGAATATGGTATAGGAAAAAAATAGCATGGCTGATTATTTAAATGTATTAAGGCTCCCACAAATGCTAAAAAAAATAACGATTCTATGTTTAATAAGCTTATTAAATTCTAATCAGCTGGTTATTGCTCAGGGATTATATTCCCCTAGAAGACCCCCTCCTGCATGGGCGAAAATAGATACTTCTCAAATTGAAAAACTAGTTGATCAGTGCTTTTCTGTTCTGAATTATAAACATCGTATTCCTCGTATACATCCTGAACCTGATACACAAGAACATTGGTTAAAAGATCGTGTTGTTATTTGTAGTAGGTATAGTATGACTCCCAAAGTTAGAAAAATATATGATGAAAGTCATATTACTAATTCGTACTTTTTGGAACAAAATATTCAAGTAACAAAGGAACAAGAAAAGCAATTAAATGAAATTTATAAAAAAATGTATCTTGCTATATGGAAAGCAGATTTAATTAATGTATTGTATCCTTCTCCACCTGATGATTTTAGAAAAGAGTTTAACGAACAAACAGGATTTGCCGATTATATAAATAGACTTGGACATGATAATTATAATAAGTTAACTATAGATGAATTAAGACAAGGTTTCTTTGGTTCAAAAAATAAATTCGAAAAAATAAGAAATGAATTTTATGAAAATAAATACAAAGAATATAAACTGGAGAAATAGATGTCAAATTATTTAGAAGAGACGCTGATTAGAAGAACTAACCCAGACAATCAAAAATATAGATCAGAAGAACCATCTTTTGGAGGGTTGCAGGATATTCATGGAAAAAGAATAGATGATGATCCTTTTTTAACAAGCACTGTTAGACATTCGCGATTTGATGGGGATCCAAGAATTAGTACAAAAGAAGAAATAGAGCAAGCTGGGTTTAAAATAAGAGAAAATGAAATAGGGGTGTTGGGCATTAAAAATGGAAAAAATAAAGAAAAATTTAGAGAGTTAGAAAAGGAGTTTGAAAAGTCCGATAAAACAGAAAATCGTATCAATAAATTTGAAGAGGTAAAAAAAGAATATCTAACCACTTATTACAATGGTAATCAAATAGAAAGTGACAAAAACGAGTTTTTGCCCTATGTAAACGAATTTAAAAATCTATTGTCGGAGCAACAAGAAAAACAATTGGCACAATTAGAAAAAATGGCAGAATCAATAGGTGTTGAGATTCGTCACTTTGGTGATAAGAAATTAACTTCTACTGATTATGAAACTATTCACTTACCAACAAAAGAACATTTTGTTTCTGTAAATGCTTATATGCAAGTATTAGCACATGAGTTAATACATGCGACAAAAGATAAATCGCCTCAATTTAATGATGAAACTATACCAGAGCCAAATAAATGGGGCGACACAAATTATGTTGTTGATGAATGGAGAGCAGAGGTCGGTTCTGTTTTACTCATGGATAAGTTAGGTATTGATTACAACTTAGACTTAAACGCATATTATTTAAATAGTTGGTCATCTGAGTTAGAACAAAATATACCTATACGTAATCTAACAGTAGATGAACGTTGGGATAAGATAGAACAAGCTATAGATTCAGTTAATTTCTTATTAAAAAAATCTGGTTTAGAGCCAATGCTATATACAGATGAAGAAATAGACAAGCTACAAAAAATCAACGAAGCTTATCCAAGTTTGCCCCGTTCTTTATTTGAAAAAGAACAAATACTAAATAATCCTGATATCGATAATGAAGTAAAAAAAGTATACGATAAATTATATGAAGGATTAGCGCCAACTATTTCAGAAAAAGCGGGGGATAAATGGGTAACGCCTCTATTAACTGAAACCACATACGCAAGTATTGCTAGAGGTCTGACGGCGGATAAAATCAAGCATCTAGGAATTAATGAAGAAAACGATGTTATTTATACCATTGCAAAGAATTATTGGCCGTTCGCAACGGTTGATTCTACAAAAGTATCCAATGTGAACGTGGACGAACGTTTACAAGAGGCAAGCCAAATACATCATGATTTAACGCAAGAGTTCGAACAAAAACAGCTAGAAAGACAGTTACAATTAGCGCAACAACAAGAACGTGGTGGCCGTAGTTTTGGTTAAAATTTTAGGTATTACGTTTGCTGTTATTAAAAATGAATTAGGTATTAAATAAATAATATTTTCTTCTCGATTTATTTTATTTGCTGTTTTCTCCACTCCCAAGGAGGAGTAGGGTTAGAGTCTACCCATAGGCCACGTTTGGCTTTTGCCTGTTCTTGCTGGTACTCATGGTTTTCCCCAAAAGATTTATCAAACCAAACATAGCCTTGTTTAATCATTTCAGAATTAATGTTTCGAGAATAGAAAGAACAAACTAATGTTTTTTCTGAAAAAGGAAGAAATTTAGAGTAGCAGTTTTCTGGAGGGGTAGTATAGATTAATCCAAGTATTCTCCCTTCCTTAGTATGAGTTTTGACTTCAACTATTTGGTTGAAAATTAGGTCAGATAAAGCATTTTTGGCTTCTAACCAATAAGCCTGCTCTGGTTCTGGTGCATCTATTTGATAAAGTTCAACACTAACAATTTGCTTTTTTTGTTCTGTTAAGCATGTAATTGTATCGCCATTTTGAATGCCGATGACCTTACATCGAATAGTTTCTGCTTGGGCAAAAGATAAAAATAGTAGTGGAAAGAGGAATAATTTTTTCATATTATAATTTTACCACAACTACATTTGAGTGTTGGCAGGGGATAGGAAGGAGAGAGAGTTGTTGATTTGGGTATTATTTAGGGTAATTGTCTTTTGATGTAAGAAATTAAGAGTAAAGGAGTTAATAAACAATTTTGGATGAAGAAAGATTGTGAATATTTAATGCGTTGGCGGAGAAAGGGAGGGAAATGGCGTCCCCTACAGACTTTCGTTTTAGTGATTTAACTATTTGATTTTTATTAAATATTCCAAGTGAATTTAGGTTTGGGAATTTTCCTACACCCTGTTTTGCACCCTTTAAAAAAGCGCATTTTATTGGGTAGCATTGAGTATCAATAGACATGTACTATGCTCCTTATTCCTGAATAATGACTTCCTAAAATATTATCATAATAACCAATAATATTATAAGCTGTTTGGGGTAGATAATATTCAGAAAGGATAAAATCACCTAAGTTGAACTACCTTATTAGGTAAGATTGTTAAATCTTGCCTAATAAAGTAGTCATAATGCATACTTCCTTTATTTTTATTAACGTTCAATTTACAACCAATAGTAATGAATTGAATATTATTTAAGGCTTCACTCTTATATGCTTTTTATCCATTATTGTTGTTTCAACCTGATCAACGCGAGCCTATTTTCCATATCATTACCAATGACCTGCAGTTGAACCACCGTCAACAACAAGAATAGTACCTGTGACGAAGTTTGAATCAGTTAAATATAAAACAGCATCCACAATGTCTTTCGATGTACCAAGTCGACCTATAGGCGCCATATTTTTAAGAACCGCTTGGACTTTTTCATCCTGTGAATGCATGGGGGTTGCAATAATTCCGGGGGCAATACCATTTACCATAACATTAGAAGAGGCTAATTCTAATGCCAAGCTTTTTACAGCACTATTTAATCCGCCTTTGACCATAACAGGTAAAAGTGCCGGAACTTGAGTGTTTGGCTGCATAGCAATCGATGCCGTGATTGTAACGATATGGCCTGAACCATTTTTCGCCATATGTTTCGCTGCTGCTTGAGAGGGATAGAAAAAACCTTTTAGATTTGTATCAATAATCGAATTTAAATCATCTTCAGTGTAATGTTCAACAAGCTTAGAAATAAAAATACCCGCATTATTAATTAAAATATCAACTTGACCAAAATGCTCAATTGCCTTTTCAAAAAGATTAGCAGCCGTTTCCGGTTTAGCAATATCACCCGCAACAAGTAAAAAATTACTTGGGTTGCCTAATTTTTTAGCCGCATCTTGAAGACGTTTCAAAGAGCGTGCATTACCAACCACATTATAACCGCGCGCTAAATAAGCCTCACTGATAGCAAAACCAATCCCGCTTGAAGCACCCGTGACAATAACCGTTTTAGAGATATTCATAATGTACCTTCCTTTATCAAATTAATAACGTGGCAGAAGTATAATTTGAAACAAAATATCGAAAAATAGGTTACTATTTACTTTAATTGATACATGATGTAATAAATAAGGCTTCATATGAACCACTTTTTTGATGATATTCAACTGGGCAGTATTAAACTATTTTGTCTGGCTGCCGAATTAAAAAGCTTTACGGCAGCAGCTTATACAGCAGGAGTGACGCCCGCAGCCGTGAGCCGTTCCATTGCACGCACAGAAGAAAGATTAGGCGTTCGTCTATTCGTTCGAACAACTCGCCAAATACGCCTTACCGATGCAGGGCAAAATTATTATGAACATTGTCATCAAGCGTTAGCGCAATTAATGGAAGCTGAAAACAACGTCATGAAAGAGCAAAAAATCCCGTCTGGCATATTGCGTATCAGTGTGCCAACACCTTATGCCCATTACCGATTATTACCCATGTTGCCATTATTTCGCCAGCGTTATCCCTCTATCTCTGTCGATGTTCATATCAGCAATCAAAACGTAGACTTTGCTGAAGGAAATTACGACCTATCAATAAGAGGGAATATTCTTCCCGATTCCAATCTTATTGCACGCAAACTAGAGGACGCAGAGTTAATTATTGTTGCCGCCCCGGATTATCTAAAACAGCATGGTCAGCCCACACACCTTGAAGAACTGACTAAACACGAATGCATACAATTTGAATTGCCCAGTACAGGACGAAAAGCCCCTTGGCTGTTTCAGCAAAATGGTACACCAATCAAATTGAGTACATCGGGTCACTATACCTGTCAGGATGATTTTTTAGCGACTCAAACATTAGCTAAATCAGGAGCAGGGCTGATGCAAGTCTATCGATTTGCCGTAGAGGAGGAGCTGAAAAAAGGAGAACTGATTGAGGTTTTGACCGAATTTGGCGGTTCAACACGTCCTTTTATGTTGATATATCCTTATTCAACATATATTCCGCTTAAAGTGCGCGTGTTTATCGAATTTCTGTTTGAAAATCAAATGTCCAAAAAATAGCTTGATATTACCTCAACGAGATACATTAATAAGCAGAGAATCAATTGTAGATTAAATATTTTTAATCATACTACCAATGATTCCCTAACGACGGTAAGCACATAATCATGAATCAAAAAACTATTTTTTGTCCACTCACATCCATACACGTCCCCGTGTTTGTTGATTCAAAAACAAATGAGCGTTTATCAGGTGATCAAAGAATCCGTACGGTTTGGGTGTCTGTTTTAAAGTTCGCGGGTGTTCGTTATCGTCGGCCATATCAAACTAGGCATACATTCGCCTCTATGATGTTATCGGCTGGTGAGAATCCGATGTGGGTTGCTGCCCAAATGGGGCATTTTGATTAGGCAATGATCACTAGAATATACGGTAAATGGATACCTTCCGCGGATCCTGATGCTGGTCAAAAAGCGGTTAGTATTTTTGCAAATGATAAGAATATAGTTAATGACAAAAATAATGCTAAAAAAGCTGTCTAAATGTTGTCTAACTGGTGGCAAATATTGGCGAAAACTGGTGAATTTTAGAGATTTTTGTTTTATTAAATATTTTATTTTTATAAAAAATTATACCGTAAAAATTAAGTGCTTGAAATTGGTATATCTTTCTATTTTATCTTTATTATTGTAACTTATTTGTCATTCATGTAGAATAAAAAAATCAATTATCACTTTATTTTTAGTGGAAAACATGAATTATATTCTAACTTTTAAAAGAGTAATTTTATTGTTCTTGTCATTAATAAGTGTTTCATGTGGGGGAACTATGAAAGCACAATATACTAAAGAATCTTTACAGCCTGTTATTGTCACTAGACTTTCTGATGGTTCCATTAATATTCGATATTCTGTGCCGCCAGAGAGTTTATATTATTCGCGTGGTATTAATTATGTCGTAGAAGATGGTGTGATGAAAATTGTAATGACTAGAAATAATGTCAAAACTGATAGTAGGGCTATGCTTGAAGGAAGTGTACCAGACGACAATAAATGGAAAAAGGATATTGTTGTACCATATAAGGGTGAAAAAGTTATCATTGTTTATTCTGATGCTGAAGAGCAAGTGTATCCTTGAATTTAGTAGATAGGAGATTATATATATGACAGATAAAACAATTCTAGGGATTCATACCTATTTATCTGGTAAAGGGTCTACTGCTTCAACTGATATAGATGATGGTCATGCTTGGATATCAGTTACAAAAAATGGTAAAACTGAATATTATGGCCTTTGGCCTGATGAGCACGATAATGTTGTAGATAATGGAAAAGGTTCAGATATAAGAGTTGGTATAGAGAAAGGTTTTCCTGTTACTGCTAGTCGATATGTAGAGCTAACTCCTGAACAAACTAAAAAGTTAGAGGCAGCTTTAAAAGAGAATGTAGAATGGGGATACACAAATACATGTGCTTCATGGGCAAGTAAAACATATTCAAATATAACAGGCCAAAAAATCGACGCCAGCGATTACCTAATTACAGATACGCCAAGAGAACTTACCAAAAGTATTAATGCCTTAGAAAAAAAACTTCCTACAAGTATAGATAAACCAAGCCCACCAATAGAGCCTAAAAAATCGTCATGGAATTTATTTGGTGAAAATACAATTAATAATGATGTAAAAAACGTTTACGATAAATTATATGAAGGTTTAGCGCCACAATTAGCCGGGAAAGGAGCCGAAAAATGGACGGTTCCCATGCTTGCAGAAATGACCAATGAATGTATAAAAAAAGGCATGAGTGCAGATAAAATTGCCCATATGGGCATAAATGAAGAAAAAAATACAATCTATGTTGTAGCTAATAATAAGCGTGATTTTGCCACGGTTGATGCTATTGAAGCATCAAAGGCGAACCCAAACGAACGTTTACAAGAGGCTAACCAGTTGCACGGGGATTTAGAACAAAAAGAGCTAGATAGACAGCTACAATTAGCACAACAACAAGAACGCGGTGGCCGTGGTTTTGGTTAAAATGAATCGTGTTAAAACTTTGCATAAAAGTTCAGCAGCAAAAAAACGTCTTAGCCCCTATATACAAGGGGCTTTTTCCATTGTTACACTCTGCATAATATATGCCCCCTTTTTATAATGCGCGGGCGAGGGGGAGCGCGCGCCAGCGGCCAGATTTAGTTGATTTTCTTTCAATATACGGAACAAAAAAAGCGCCCCTTGTTAGGGTGTAATTGTTTGGCTTTGTGCTGTATTTATTCTGTTGGTTCGGTTGCTATGGTGTAATCAATAAAATCAAATGCGGGTATATTTAATCTTTCATTAAGCGCGCGCATGATTGTGTGAATGGGTTTTATTTCATTACGAGCAAATACGCCCGCCGCTTTTTCAATATCACCAAAATGGATATCTTCTGCTGATCCTGATATTGGACAAAAAGCGGTTAGTATTTTTGCAAATGATAAAAATATCGTTAGTGATACACATAATGATAAAAAAGCTGTCTAAATGGTGGCAAATATTGGCGAATTTTAGAGGTTTTTTCGTTAAGTGTTTGATTTTTAATGTGGTTTATGGCGGAGAGAGGGGGATTCGAACCCCCGTTAGGGTATTACCCTAAACACGCTTTCCAGGCGTGCGACTTCAACCACTCATCCACCTCTCCGTGAAGAGGTGAGAATATACCATAAATTGCTTATAAGCAAAAGAACCTTGATATTATAGCTAAGAAACTACCCCCATTATTATAAAATAATGGGGGTAGTTTTAGATGAGTAACGTTATATCAGGCACTTTCTTTATCTGTATCAATATTGTCTGTAGTGGCTATTTCTTCAGGTTCAGATTTTTCATCAATAAATTTTTCTTGATGAGTATCTGATTGAGCTTCAACAACTGCTTCTACACTGGTCTCCTCTGTAATAGTAGTAGGTGGTGTTTGTTGCTCTGTTTCCTGATTAATGGCATTAGTCTCGTTTTGTGGTGTTGCTGGACGTAAAGGCCATAATCCTCTTTGTGCAAATCTTTCTCCAGCCATGGCCATCTCAGCCATACTGAATGCCAGCTCTTTTTTCTCCATAACTGCGCCATGCGCACCATGGCTGAGTAAATAGTCAACAGCTGCATCGGTTTCTGCACGTGCTACAATAATGGCCGCTGGGTTGGCTTTGCTGATTCGTTCGACAATTGCCCCAGACTCGTATGGTTGCGTTGAAGCAATTAAAGCCAGTATTGCTGTATCTGGGTGTGCTTTTTGGAGAATATCCTCTGCAGCCCCATTACCAACAATAACAGGTAAACCCGCTTTTTGTGCGATATCTGCTTGATAAGGGTCGTTTTCAATAATCACAAAAGGCACATTTTTGGCTTGTAGCATTTTGGTTAATTCTATGCCAACACTACCATAACCTATTACAATTGCATGATCGTGTGTGGGAATGGGCGCGAGGGTAACGGGTTCATCTTTTTCTTCTTCAACCGCTGGTTTTTCTTTATTTGCTTCAATCCAGCGATCTAACCAGATAAATAAGAATGGGTTAGCTAAAATGGATAAAATAGCCGATGCAAGTAATAGGTTACGTCCAGTTTCGTCTACTAAGCCAAATGACACACCAAGGCCAATCAAGATAAATGAAAACTCACCGATTTGAGCCAGACTAATGGCAATGGTGAGTGCTGTTTTTTTCGAGTAGCCAAACATTCTTACCAAGCCATAAGCACCTAATGATTTACCAATGACGATAATCAGGAAGGTAACCATGATTAGGAAAGGATGCTCAAGAAAAACGGCAAGGTTCAGTTGCATACCTACCGATACGAAAAATAGTACGGCAAAGGCATCTCGTAATGGGAGGGAGTCTGCTGCTGCTTCATGGCTTAATTCTGATTCATTAAGCATCATCCCCGCAAAAAATGCACCTAGAGCTAAGGATACTTCAAATAAATAGGCTGCACCTAAAGCAACGCCTAAAGCAATGGCAAGTGTTGATAAGGTAAAGAGTTCTTTTGAGCCAAGACCTGCTACTTTTTCTAAAGTCCATGGGATGGCTCTCTTACCAATGGTCAGCATAACGAAGACAAAAGCAATCACTTTACCAATGGTAATTGAAATGGTGAGCCATAAAGGTTGTGTTGATGTCGCAATTTCTTGTCCGCCGCTGTTACCACCTAATACACCGGCTAAGGCTGGTAAAATAACTAAGGCCATAACCATGGCAACATCTTCAACAATAAGCCAGCCCACAGCGATTTTACCGCGTTCAGTCATTACCGCTGAACGCTCTTCAAGTGCTCGAAGCAGTACGACGGTACTGGCTACGGATAAGGCCAAGCCAAAAATGATGGCACCACCTATGCTGTAATCTAAGGCCCAATACGCTAATGCTGCACCTAAAACAGTGGCTATGCCTATTTGAACAATTGCGCCAGGTAGCGCAATTTTTTTGACTTCCATAAGGTCTTTTGGTGAAAAATGTAAGCCAACACCAAACATCAGTAAAATAATGCCTAATTCTGCTAATTGTTCAATAAGATGTGGGTCAAGATCAAATCCAAAACCTGCTATACCATTAACGATGCCTGCAACAACACCAGCTAAAAGGTAGCCAACTAAAGGAGATAATCTGAAACGTTGGGCAAGAGAGCCGAATATAAATGCTAAAACAAGGCCAACTGAGATTGCGGTAATAAGAGGAGTGTCATGAGGCACTGATTTATTCCCTTTCGTAATTTGTTTTTATTTAAGTTGAATTTAGTTTGTGTATTTGTTACTTAAAATAACACAAAGTATTGAAAAATGGAATAATTTTACATTAATTTTCATTAACAAATTAATGTGAATTTATTTCTATCTTTGTTATTTAATTTAAAATAAGATATTTGTTTTTATTTAAAATGGAGTCAATTTTTTGAATTGTTTACAGGCATATAAAATAAGAATGAATAATTTATTTGTTTTTAAAGGTTTTTATTCTTGTGTTAAGAATAGTCAAGCTAAATCATTATTATTAATAAAAATTAATGACGTTATATTTTTAATCTGATTTTTATATGAAAAAGATTAAGCTGGTTGATGTTTTTTTGCAAAAGGCCCAACACCATCAATTTTTTTCTGTTCGGCTTCAATCCAATTTTCGCATTGTTGCATGATTTCTTCATTGCTGCCTATATGGTAGTCAATTGTAGGACCTATACTGATTGTAATCAGACCTGGGTATTTAAGAAATGAATTTTTTGGCCAAAATTCACCACTGTTAACCGCAACAGGGACAATGTTCATTTGTAGTTGTGTGGCCATACGTGCTGCACCAAGTTTGTATTTGCCTTTTTCCCCTGGTGCGATACGGGTTCCTTCTGGAAAAACACTGATCCAAAAACCGGCTTTTTTGCGTGCCAAACCTTGTATGAGAATTTGTTTGGTTGCCTCTGCTGGTTTTTTACGGTTAATAGCAATTGGGCTCATCATCATAAGGAAGAAACCTAAAATGGGAATCCAGAAAAGCTCTTTTTTACACACAAAGACTTGATGAGGGAAAAAATCTTGTAATGCAAGGGTTTCCCAACCTGATTGGTGTTTGCAGCAAATAATTGAGGGTTCAGTTGGCATGTTTTCTTGACCAATAACTTGGTATTTTAAACCCACAGTCCATTCTAAAAGGCGAATATTTCCTTTCGCCCAAAATACACCGAAATGATGACGAACCCTACGAGGTAAAATTAAACCAATGATAAAAGGGATGACCATACAAAAAGTCAGGCTGATCATGCCAATCCAATACAAGATGTTTCTGATAATGAGCATAAATTTAAATTTGACCTTCAGTCAGATGTTCTGCAACAGCATAAAGATTATCGAAAATACGGGTGCCACTAGGCAAATTTCCTTCACTGAGTGTTTTTTTGCCTTTTCCCGTAT